>NZ_LOJP01000001.1:3830928-3903207 GCF_001553785.1 Actinoplanes sp. TFC3 | reverse complement strand
AGGGGGGGGGGGGGGGGGGGGGGGGGGGGGGGGGGGGGGGGGGGGGGGGGGGGGGGGGGGGGGGGGGGGGGCCCCCCCCCCCCCCCCCCCCCGCCGTGACGCAGGTCGTGGGTCTTGCCCTGGACCCCACCCGCAGGTCGTGTTCCGCGCCCCACGCGCTTCTTCACGACACGCCCGCGCCCACCTGCGCGGGACGACTTGTCACTCCTGGTAGCGCCACCCCGAGGTCTTCGGCTTGCCCCCGGCGGTCGCTAGTTCCTTGTCCGCCCCCGCGGGCTCCTCGGCCGGTTCCTCGCCGCCGAAGCGCGCCTCGCCGGCGTCCGGCTCCGGCAGCCGCCGGCCGCTGCGGATGAGCACCGCCACGGCGAAGGCCACGGCCAGGCCGCCGACCACCCAGCCGGCGATCGACCACACGCTGGGGCCGCTGTTGGCCGAGGCAGCCAGCGCGGCGAACGTGGCATCGTCGACGTCACTGGAATCAGCCGTGCCGCCCGAGGTGCCGCTGTGGGCCGCGTGACCGCCGTACTCCTGACCCGCCTGCGCGGGGGTGAGCGCGATCTTCACCGGCGCCAGCGGCACACCCTTGGCCGGGTCCGCGTACGTCGCCTGCACGGTGAACGCCATGTCCGAGGTGCTCGGCATCGGGCCCATCGCGGCGGTCAGCTCGGCCGACCCGCCCGGAGCGAGGGACTTGCCGGGCGCGGCCACCCAGGTGATCGACGCCGTGGTCTGGGTCAGCTTGGTGCCGTCGGTGGCGGTCACCGGCGTGCTGAGCTGCTTGGTCTCGATGACGGGGGCCCAGTCGTCGACCGACAGCGGGTAGATCTCGGCGAGCGGCTGGTCGACCGGCAGCACCAGCTTGACCTTGGTGATCGGCGTGCTCGCGGTGTTCGTCACCCGGAACGCGAGGTCCTGGCCGCTGCCCTGCGGTGCGCTGGGCGGGTTGACCGTCACGCCGGCGACGGCCGGAGCCGCAAGCCCCAGCACTCCCGCGGCGACGGTGGCGGCCAGAATCGCAGCCCGGCGCGGCTTCTCCAGTCGAGTCACGTGGGGTAGTTCGGCTCACACCCGCCAATGGTTCAACGCGCGGCAAAAATTTCTTGGCGGACAATGGCCGGCATGCGTGAAGTAGCTATTGGCAGCGACATGATCCGGCTGGGCCAGTTCCTCAAGCTGGCCGACCTCATCGACACCGGCGGTGAGGCCAAGGTGCTGATCGCGGTGGGCGATGTGGCGGTGAACGGCGAGGTGGACATGCGCCGCGGCCGGCAGCTGTTCCCGGGCGACGTGGTGGCCGTGCAGGGCCGTACCGCAAAGGTTGTTGCCTAGGTGGAGGACTGAGCGTGACCGGTGGTTGACAGGCAGTCGATCTCGGGCATCTACTGAGGCGGTCATCGATATGTCCGCCTCGCCGGGGAGGCCCTATGACTCGAGCACGCAGCTCTCGACCACGCAGGACCAGATTGCTTGCCGCCGTTCTCGTGACGGCCTTGGTGTCGGGATGCGCCGGGTGGGGTGGCGGCACCGACGACGGGGGTGCCAACAGCATCAACGTGCTGATGGTCAACAACCCGCAGATGATCGACTTGCAGCGGCTGACCGCCGCCAATTTCACCAAGCAGACCGGCATCTCGGTCAACTTCACGGTGCTGCCCGAGAACGACGTCCGCGACAAGATCAGCCAGGAGTTCTCCAGCCAGGCCGGTCAGTACGACGTCGCCTCGCTGAGCAACTTCGAGATCCCGATCTACGCCAAAAGCAAGTGGATCGCGCCGCTGGACTCCTATGTGCAGGCCGACACCGTGTTCAACCAGGCCGACATCCTCAAGCCGATGACCACCTCGCTGACCGCCGAGGACGGCAAGCTGTACGGCGAGCCGTTCTACGGTGAGTCGTCGTTCTTGATGTACCGCAAGGATGTGCTGGACTCCCAGGGCATCACGATGCCGGCCAAGCCCACCTGGCAGCAGGTCGCCGACATCGCCGCGCAGGTCGACGGCAAGCAGCCCGGGATGGCCGGCATCTGCCTGCGCGGCCAGCCCGGCTGGGGGCAGATCTTCGCGCCGCTGACCACCGTGGTGAACACGTTCGGCGGCACCTGGTTCGATCAGCAGTGGAACGCCCGCGTCGATTCTCCCGAGTTCGCGCAGGCGACAAACTTCTACGTCGATCTCGTACGCTCGCACGGCGAGACCGGTGCCCCGCAGGCCGGCTTCACCGAGTGCCTCAACAACCTGGTCCAGGGCAACGTCGCGATGTGGTACGACGCCACCAGCGCGGCCGGCTCGCTGGAAGCCGCTGACTCACCGGTCAAGGGCAAGATGGGCTACGCCGCCGCCCCGGTGGTCAAGACGCCCAGCTCGGGCTGGCTCTACGCCTGGTCGTGGAGCATTCAGCAGGCCAGCCAGCGCAAGGACAACGCCTGGAAGTTCATCTCCTGGGCCTCCAGCAAGCAGTACGAGGAGCTGGTGGGCAGCCAGCTCGGCTGGTCCCGGGTACCCGCGGGTAAGCGCGCTTCGACGTACCAGAACCAGGAATACCTGCAGGAAGCCGGCGCCTTCGCCGAGCCCACCCGGCAGGCCATCGAGAGCGCCGACCCGCGCAACCCGGGGGTGCAGCCGCGCCCGGCCATCGGCATCCAGTTCGTGGACATCCCCGAGTTCACCGACCTCGGCACGCAGGTCTCGCAGTACGTCAGCTCGGCCATCGCCGGGCAGATGAGCGTCGGGGAGGCCCTGGACCGGGGCCAGCGCCTGGCCGACGACGTCGCCGAGCGGTACCGATCCCGGGAGGGGTGAGCTCATGACATCCGTGGCGGAGAAGACCAAGGGCCGCGCCGGTGCGAGCCCCGCGCAGTCACCCGGGGCCCTGAGCCGTGCCACCGCCTGGATCCGCCGGGCGCCGCTGCTGCCCGCGCTGATCTTCATGATCGTGGTGACCCAGCTGCCGTTCGTGGCCACGCTGGTGATCTCGTTCATGGACTGGAACGCGTACTACCCCGACGAGATCGGCTTCGCCGGGGTGGACAACTTCCGGCGGGTGTTCACCGACGTCAACATGCGCGACGCGGTGTGGACCACGATCCTGCTGACCGTCGGCGTGGTGCTGATCAGCCTGGTGCTCGGGCTGGGCATCGCGCTGCTGCTGGACCGCAAGTTCCGGGGCCGCGGTGCGGTGCGCACGATGATGATCGCGCCGTTCCTGGTGGTGCCGGTGGCCGCGGCGCTGCTGTGGAAGCACGCCCTCTACAACCCCGAGTACGGGCTGTTCAACGGCGCGCTGACCTGGGTGTGGAAGCTGTTCGGCTCGGACAACCCGCCGCAGCCGGACTGGATCAGCAACATGCCGCTCTGGTCGGTGATCTTCGCGCTGGTCTGGCAGTGGACGCCGTTCATGATGCTGATCCTGCTGGCCGGGCTGCAGGGACGCCCGCTGGATGTGATCGAGGCGGCCCGCATCGACGGCGCGAGCGGCTGGCAGATCTTCACCAGCATGACGCTGCCGCACCTGCGCCAGTACCTCGAACTCGGTGCGCTGCTCGGCTCGATCTACATCGTGCAGAACTTCGACGCCGTCTTCACCATCACGTCCGGTGGCCTGGGCACGGCGAACCTGCCGTACACGATCTATCAGATCTTCTACCAGGCCCACGACTACGGGCGGGCCTCGGCGGCTGCGGTGGTCGTGGTGATCGGCACCATCATCATCGCCACGTTCGCGCTGCGCACGGTGTCGTCGCTGTTCAAGCAGGAGGAGGGGCGATGACCACGCAGACCGCCACCGCACCGCGGAGCGCACCTCAGGCCGTACCGAAGAAGAAGGAACGCGGCGGTGCCTGGCTCACCCTGCTCGCCTGGGTGGTCGGCATCCTGTTCGTGCTGCCCGTGGTGTGGCTGGTCCTCACGTCGTTGCACAGCGAGGCCGACGCCGCGCAGAACCCGCCGGCCGTGGTTGCCCCGCTGACCCTCGACGGCTACCGCGAGTTCTTCTCCGGCGGGGCCAGCCCGTGGCCGCCGCTGCTCAACTCGCTGACCGCCAGCATCGTGTCCACCGCGATCGTGCTGCTGCTGTCCTTCCCGGCCGCGTACGCGCTGAGCATCAAGCCGGTGCGCAAGTGGACCGACGTGCTGTTCTTCTTCCTGTCCACCAAGATGCTGCCGGTCGTGGCCGGGCTGCTGCCGCTGTACCTGTTCGCCCAGAACACCGGCCTGCTCGACAACATCTGGCTGCTGATCGTGTTCTACACCGCGATGAACCTGCCGATCGCGGTGTGGATGATGCGCTCGTTCCTGTCCGAGGTGCCCGTCGAGATGCTCGAAGCCGCCTCCATGGATGGCGCCGGGCTGGCCAAGACGCTGCGCTCGGTGATCGCGCCGGTCGTCATGCCCGGCATCGCCGCCACCGCGCTGATCTGCTTCATCTTCAGCTGGAACGAGCTGCTGTTCGCCCGCGTGCTCACCGCCACCGTGGCCGAGACCGCGCCGGTGTTCCTGACCAGCTTCGTCACCAGTCAGGGGCTGTTCCTGGCGCAGCTGTGCGCGGCCGCGTTCGTGGTGTCCCTGCCGGTGCTCATCGCCGGGTTCGCCGCGCAGGACAAGCTGGTCCAGGGCCTGTCGCTGGGGTCGGTGAAATAAGCTTTTCTCCGGCGCACCGGGAACCGGCCCGCCCGGTGGTGCGTCGGAGCCGGTATGACGACAAATCGCTGCTTGTCGGCGGCCGCAGCGGCCGCCACGGTGTTCCTGATCGGTGCGTGCGCGCAGAATACCGGCGACTCGGCGGCCGGTTCAGCCTCGTCGTCCTCGCCCTCGTCGCCTGCCGCTGCCCCGGACGCCCTGGTGCTCCGGGTGCAGCAGGCGGGCGGTTTCGTGTCCCCGGACGCGGTCGCCGGGCGGCTGCCGGCGATCAGCGTGTACGCCGACGGGCGCGTCATCTTCGAAGGCCCGGTGACCGCGATCTACCCCGGCCCGGCGCTGCCCAACGTTCAGGTCTTGGCGATCACGCCGGAGCAGGCCGCCACGCTGGCCGCTCAGGCCGTCGCCGCCGGGGTCAGCCGGGACACCGACTTCGGCCAGCCCGGCGTCGCCGACGCCCCCTCCACCCGGGTCACCGCGGTGACCGCGGCCGGGGCGCAGAGCGTGGAGGCGATGGCGCTCAATGAGTCGCGGGCCGACGACCCGCAGCTCAGCGACGCGCAGAAGCAGGCCCGCAGCAAGCTCAAGGCGTTCCTCGACGGGCTGGACAAGCTCACGTCGGGTCAGCCGGTGCCCTACGAGCCGGAGGCGATGGCCGCGATCGCCAGCGTCTACCACGACCCGGGTGACACCTCGATCCAGAAGCCCGACACGGTGCAATGGCCCGGTCCGGCGCTGCCCGGCGAAGCCCTCGGCGCCCAGCTGACCTGTGTGGTGTTCAGCGGTGACCAGTTGGAGAAGGTGCGCGCGGCCGCGGCCAAGGCCAACGCGGCGACGCCGTGGATGTCCGGGAGCGGTGCTTTCACCCTGCGGATGCGGCCGCTTCTGCCCGATGAGAGCTCCTGCGCCGACCTCAAGGCGAACCGGTGACGCCGTTCGGCGAGGACTGCTCCGGAGGCGAGGACGGGCCCGCGGAGGGCAAAAGGGACGAGCCGGGACCGGCAGCAGTGCCCGTCCCGGCTCGTCCACGGTGCCGTCCCGGGCTCAGCTCACGCCGAGCAGGTCCACCACGAAGATGAGCGTCTCACCGGGCTTGATCACACCGGCCGCGCCCTGCGAGCCGTAGCCCAGGTGCGGGGGGATGGTCAGCTTGCGGCGGCCGCCGACCTTCATGCCGGCGACCCCCTGGTCCCAGCCGCTGATGACCTGACCGGCGCCGAGACCGAACTCGAAGGCCTCCCCGCGGTTGTAGGAAGCGTCGAACTCCTTGCCGGAGGAGAACGCCACACCCACGTAGTGGACGGACACGGTGTGTCCGGGCTTCGCCTCCTCGC
This sequence comes from Actinoplanes sp. TFC3, assembly GCF_001553785.1. Lineage (GTDB taxonomy): Bacteria > Actinomycetota > Actinomycetes > Mycobacteriales > Micromonosporaceae > Actinoplanes. Next base: position 3,897,242 of record NZ_LOJP01000001.1, on the reverse strand, counting down.
CGGTGCCGGCAACGAGGTCCTCCACGACCAGCTCGGCCGGCGGCTCACCGGTGATGGGGCCGACGTCGGGCTTTTCCATGTGTCCTCCTGTGTCGTTTGCCTGCCGTGTTGCACTGCCATGCAAGCACATACCAAGGTACTGAACGATCCGGGTGCGATCTTCGTACTCCCTGCCATGAGGTCCCTCCGCACTGCTGCCGCGCTTGTCGCCGGTGGGCTGAGCGCGGCGGCTGCACTGCCTGCCGTGCCCGCCCTCGCCCACGGCGCGCCGACCACCCCGATCAGCCGGACCGCGGCGTGCGCCGGGGGAGGCGAAGAAACCTCGGCGGCGGCGTGCAAGGCGGCCCGCAAGGCCACCGGCGGTCAGCTCGGCTCGTTCGACAACCTGCGCATCGCGAACGTGAACGGCAACGACAAGAAGGTCGTGCCGGACGGGCAACTGTGCAGCGGTGGGCTGGAGGCGTACCGGGGGCTGGATCTGGCGCGCGACGACTGGCCGTCGACGGCGGTGACGGCGGGTAAGACCCTGAGCGTGAGGTATGCGGGGACGATCCCGCACCAGGGCAGCTTCCGGCTGTACCTGACCGAGCAGGGGTACGATCCGTCGTCGAAGCTGGCGTGGAGTGACCTGACCAGCGCACCGGTGGCCACGTTCAAGGACCCGCAGTTCACCGGCGGGGCATACCGGATGAGCGTGAAGATCCCCAAGGACCGGTCGGGGCGGCATGTGCTGTACGTGGTGTGGGAGACCTCCAGCACGCCGGACACCTACTACTCGTGCTCCGACCTGGACATCAAAGCTGTTGCCGCCCCTGCGAAGCAGCCGGCCGCGGCCACCGTCAAGAAAGCCGCTCCCAGCCCGGCGGTGCAGAAGACGAGCCCGGCGGTGCAGAAGACGAGCCCGGCGAGCCCCGCGCCGGAGAAGACGAGCCCGAAGGTTTCCGCGCCGGCGAGGACGAGCGCGGCGCCGGTCCCGCGGCTGGACCCGGTCGCCGCCGACGCCGGCGGCGACGACCGGACCCAGCTCGGGCACGCGATCATCGCGGGAGCGCTCGTGGTGATCGCGGCCGCCGGCGGTGCCGCCCTGATCGGGCGCCTGCGCCGCCGATGAAGCAGGAGTTCACCCGGCCCGCATGAGTTCCAAGAAGCGCCCGGCGAGGTCGAGCATGTGAGCGCGGGAGCGCACGGTCAGCGAGAGGTCGAGGAACACTTCGTCGGCGGCGGCGCTGTGGGCGTACCGGGAGATCTGCTCGATGGTTCCTCTTGCCGGGACGTGGGTGGGCTCTACCGGTTCGGGGGTGACCCTGGGGTTGAGGCGCTGCACCACGCGGATGGACCCGGGGTCGCGGCCGTAGGTTTCGGCTTGGGTCTTCACCTGCTCCCACAGCGACCCCAGATAGGGCAGCGGCAGGCCCACCGCGAGCCACCCGTCGGCCCGGCGCGCCACCCGGGTCATGGCCTGCGGCGTCAGGCCGGCCAGCAGGATCGGCGGGCGTGGGCGTTGCACGGGCTTGGGGGAAACAGTGCTCGGCGGTACGCGGTAACGGGCACCCTCGTGCGCGACCACGTCCTCGGTCCAGATCTTCTCCCACACGTCGAGGATCTCGTCGAGCCGGGCCCCGCGCTGCTGCCAGGGCACCCCCGAGGCCGTGTACTCGTCGCTGGACCAGCCCAGCCCCAGGCCCACGTCGAGTCGCCCCCGGCTGAGCACGTCCAGGGTGGTCAGCGTGCGGGCCATCGCCACCGGCGGATACAGCGTGGCGTTCAGCGTGCTCGTGCCCAGCCGCACCCGGGTGGTGTGCGCGGCGGCGAAAGTCAACGCGCTCAACGGGTCGAGGTAGACGGTCATCTCCTCGGGCATCGTGCCGTCTCCGCCGGGATAGCGGTCCCGGGGGTTGAGCGGCGACAGCAGCCGGTCACCGGTCCACAGGCTGTCGTAGCCCATCGCCTCGACCGCCCGGCTCACCTCGACGATGTCGTCAGGCCCGGTCAGCGCACCGTAGTGCGGAAGATTGATCCCGATGCGCATGCGTGCACGGTACTAGGGTGCGCGTTCAGCCAACCCTAGGGTCCATCTCGGATCCGCACGGGCTGTCCAGATCCTAGCGTCAGCGGGGTTCTGGGAGCAGCGCGTGGGGGAGGCTGAGGACGATGCCAGAGGACCTGGGGCAGATCATCCGGGAGGCTCAGGAGGGCGACGAGCGGGCGTTCGAGCGGCTGATCAAGTCGTACGAGTCGCTGGTGTGGTGGACGGTGCGCACGTTCCGCTTGTCCGAGGCAGATGCCGAGGACGCTGTGCAGAATACCTGGCTTCGCATGTACGAGCACCTGAGCGAGATCCGCGACCCGCAGCGCACCGGTGCGTGGCTCACCACGATCGCGCGCCGCGAGTGCCTGCAGATGCTGCGCAGCGGCAAGCGGGAGGTCATCGGGTTGCCGGTCGAGGCGGACCGGCCCGACGAGAAGTCGCCGCAGCCCGAGCGCACCGCCGTCGAACGCACCATGAACGACCTGCTCTGGCAGCACGTCAACGAGTTGCCGCCGCCGGCGCGCACCCTGCTGACCGTGCTGAGCAGCAGCACCGCCCCCGGGTACGCCGAGTTCGCTCGGGCCACGGACATGCCCGTCGGCAGCATCGGGCCGACCCGCATGCGCTCGCTGCGCAAGCTGCGTACCAGCCTGGAAGGCAGCGGCCTGGGCCCCCGCGTGTGGCACTGATGCTCAGGCAGCTTGGGCGGCGGCGAACCCGGCGAGCTCGGTGCGGCTGCGGATGTTGGTTTTGCGGTAGATGTTGCTCAGGTGGTACTCGATGGTTTTCTGGCTGAGGAACAGCGTGGCCGCGGCTTCGTGGTTCGTGGCGCCGCGGCCGACCACGAGGGCCACCTGCAGCTCCTGCGGGGTGAGGCCGGGCAGCGCGGTCGTTGCCCCGGTGCTGACCGTGCTGCCGGTGGCACGCAGCTCGAGGCGGGCTTTTTCGGCCCAGGGTTCCGCGCCGAGGCGGTCGAAGGTGTCCAGGGCGTCGCGCAGGTGACGGCGGGCCTGGGCGCGCTGCCGGTGCCGGCGCAGCCGCTCGCCGTAGGCAAGCTGGGTGCGGGCGCGTTCGAACGGCGCCGGGGCGGTGGCCAGGGCCGCTTCGAAGGCCTCCCGGGCGTCGTCGGGTCCGGCGAGCAGGGCCCGGCAGCGAGCGGCCGCGGCGAGCGTCCACGGGCTGGTGCCCTGGGCCTCGGGAGCTTGCATCAAGGCCACGGCTTCACCGGTACGACCGGAGCGCACGTACGCCTCGACCAGGTCGAACACCCACGGCACCACAGCCGGTTCGTGGATGTGGGCGACCACGGGCAACCCGCGCACCGCCTCGAGCCGGGTGATCACCTCCGCGTAGTCACCTTCGCTGAGCGCCAGCAGCGCCCGCTGATGGCCGGTGTAGAGGAACATCAGGTTGATGCCGAGCCGCTCGGACACCTCATCGGTGCGCGCCGCGTGCTCCCGGCATGCCTCCGTCCGGCCCTGCACAGCGTCGAGGCGCCCGGCGAAGAACCGGCCGTACAGGTTGGCGGCGCGGGTCTCACTGGCCAGCCGCAACGTTTCCGCGGCGTTGGCCCGCGCGTCGTGCCAGCGCCCGACCCGGAAGTGCAGCTCCGACTCCACCCCGAGAGCCTGGGGCAGCAACCCCAGCGCGCCGGTTGTCCGGGCTGCCCCGACCACCCGGTCGATGAGCTGCCCGGCGCGCTCGTAGTCCTCCAGCCAGACCCAGGTCAGCGCCGCATGGCACAGCTCCTGCGCGCGCGCCACCGGGTCGGCGGCCATCAACTGCTCGTGACAGTCGGCTAGCAGGTTCATCGCCTGGGCGCGTTCCCCGGCCAGCACCCGCCCCGCGGCGTACGCGACGGTCGCGGCGAGCCGGGCCACCCCACCGGCACCTGAGCCCAGCTCGTGCCCGCGCCGGGCGGCCGCCTGCACCTCGTCGATGCGCCCCACCATGAACGAGGGCACGCAGGTATCGGCGTACATCAGCGCCGCCCGGCCCGGATCGGCCTGCTCCACCGCCTGCGCGTCGGCGGTCAGCGTGGCCAGCACCTCGTCGGGGCGCCCGCGCCACATCCGCACGTACGCGCTCATCTGCTGGATCAGCGCCCGCCGGCTCGGGTTCGTGGTCAGCGGCAGCGCCTCGTCCAGCAGCGGGATGGCCTGGTCGACGCGCCCGGCCAGTTGCCAGTTGCGGGCCGCGCGCAGCAACCGGCGTGGCCGGTCCGGGCCCCGGCTCAGCCGCGCCGCGTGACCGAATGCCCGCGCCGCCGCCACGTAACCGGCGCGCTGGTTGGCCCGCTTGGCCGCCTGTTCCAGCTCGTCGGCCACCGCGAGGTCGGGTTCGAGGGTGGCCGCCGCGAGATGCCAGGCGCGGGCATCGGCGGCCGCATCGCCCGGCACGTCGGCGAGCGCGGCGGCCAGCGCCGAATGGGCGATGCACCGTTCGTCCATGGTGGCGCCGTGATAGACCACCGAGCGCAGCAGCGGGTGCCGGAAGTCGACCCGCCGCTCGTCGATGTCGACCAGCCCGGCCTGCTCGGCCGGGGCGAAGTCACGTAGCTGCAGATCGGACTTGCGGGCCGCGGCCAGCAGCGTGCTGATGTCCCCGCCGGCCGAGGCCGCCGCCAGCACCAGCGCCGTGCGGGTGGCCGGCGGCAGCGGGGTCAGCCGGGCGGCCAGGGCCCGCTCGATGCGCGAGCCGGTGGGCATCAGTGGCGCCCCGGCCAGGTCGTCGGCCGGCCCGGTCCACGCCCGGCACAGCTCGATCACGCCGAGCGGGTTGCCCGCGGTGGCCTCGTGCAGCCGGGCCGCCACCCCGTCGGGCGGCGCCGGCAGCGAGGCGCGGGCCAGCGTCTCCACCTCGGGCAGGCTCAGCCCGCCCACCTCGAGGTGGCGGGTGTGCAACTCCCGGGCGTCCTCGGGGTTGCGGGTGGCCAGCAGCAGGGCGATCCCGTCGGCCTGCAACCGCCGCCCCGCGAAGAACACCGCCTCCCGCGACGACGCGTCCAGCCACTGCAGATCGTCCACGACCACCAGCAGTGGCGTCTGCTCGGCGGCCGCGGCCAGGATGCCCACGGTGGCGGCGCAGATCGAGAACCGGTCCCCGGCCACCGGCGGGCCCAGCGCCAGGGCGCTGCGCAACGCCGCGGCCTGCGGGGCGGGCAGGTCGTCCAATCCGGACAGCACCGGGCGGACCAGATCGGCCAGCCCGGCGAACGGGATCTCGGACTCGGCCTCGTAGCCGCGGGCCTTGAGCACCCGCAGCCCGCCGGCCCGCTCGATGGCGTACTTCATCAGCGTGGTCTTGCCGATGCCCGGCTCACCGGTGAGCACGAGGACGTCGCTGTGCCCGGCTCGCGCCCCCTGCAGCAAGGCGTCGATGGATGCGCGTTCGGCGGTCCGTCCGAGCATCATCGGCTGAGTGTAAGCCCGCCCGCGCTCACCCGGTGGGGGAGCCGATGCGGTCCAGCTCGGCCCGGTCGTGCTCGGACAGCGGGATCCCGGCGCCGGCGATGTTCTCCCGCAGATGCTTGGTGGACTTGGTGCCGGGGATCAGCAGGATGTTCGGCGAGCGGTGCAGCAGCCAGGCCAGCGCCACTGCCATCGGTGTCGTGCCCAGCCGGGTGGCCACCGCCGACAGTGCCGCGGACTGCAGCGGGTTGAAGCCGCCGAGCGGGAAGAACGGCACGTACGCGATGTGCTGGGCGGCCAGCGTGTCGATCAGAGCGTCGTCGTGCCGGAAGGCCAGGTTGTACATGTTCTGCACGCTCACGATCGGCGCGATGCCCTGCGCCTCGCTCACCTGCTCGGCGGTCGCGTTGCTCACCCCCAAATGCCGGATCAGGCCCTGCTGCTGCAGCTCGGCGAGGGTTTCGAAGGCTTCGGCGAGCGAGCCGGGCACCGGGCCCTCGGCGTTGCCCAGCCGCAGGTTGACCAGGCCGAGGGTGTCGAGCCCGAGACGCTGCAGGTTGTCGTGCACGGCCCGGCGCAGGCTCTGCGGGTCGCGTGCCGGGGGCCAGCCGCCCTGCTCGTCGCGGGTGGCGCCGACCTTGGTGGCGATGTGCAGCGAGCCGGGGTAGGGGTGCAGAGCCTCGCGGATCAGCTCGTTGGTGACGTGCGGGCCGTACGCGTCGGCGGTGTCGATGTGGGTGATGCCGAGCTCGACGGCCTCGCGCAGCACGGCCAGGGCGCCGTCGTGGTCGGCGGGCGGGCCCATGACCCGCGGCCCGGCGAGCTGCATGGCGCCGTAGCCGAAGCGGGTGACGCTAAGGTCGCCCAGGGTCCAGGTGCCGCCGGGGAGGGAAAGATCAGTCATGCGCTCTACTATGAGCGGGTAACTTCCTATCGGGAAGTAGGCACCTTTGAGTGCGTAACCTACCTACGAGGGGGAGCGACGATGGACAAGGCCGAGTACAACGCGTTCCTGTCCGCATGTCCCAGCCACAAGCTGCTCGAACGGATCTCCGGCAAGTGGGTCGCGCTGATCCTGTCGGCGCTGGGCAGCGGGCCGGACTGCGCCGGGCAGCCTCGGGCGATGCGCTACTCCGAGCTGTCGAGGTTGCTGGCCGGGGTCAGCCAGAAGATGCTCACCCAGACCCTGCGCAGCCTCGAACGCGACGGGCTGATCACCCGCACGGTGGTGGCGACCGTGCCGGTGACGGTCTCCTACGAGCTGACCGAGCTGGGGCTGTCGCTGTTCACCATGATGCGCGGGCTGAAACTGTGGGCGCAGACGCACATGGACGATGTCTTCACCAACCGGGTCGCGTACGACAACGCCTCCGCCTGAGCCGGCCGCCGGCCTTGCGGAGACCGAGCCGCCGGACCTGAGGTTTCTGGTGCTGGCCACCGCCGAGCGGGCTACCCGGACAGCGCGTCCGCGGCCCTGAGCGTCTGACCGGCGACCGGTTCGAGTCCGATTCCGGTCAGGGTGAGCCCGGTCGCCACGCGGTCGGCCACGCCCCACTCCCAGATCGCCGCCGCGGTATGGGCCTCGGTGGCGTCCTCGTGCGCCCGGCCCGCGGTGAACCCCCACTGCGCGGCCAGCCGGGTCAACCGCGCCGGCAGCCCGGCCAGCCAAGAGCCGGCCGCTTTGGCTCGTACCGGGGCGGGGATGTAAGGATCGGACACGAGCGCGATAGTGACACAGCCGACGGTTGCGGACCACGTAATTGCGTTGAGCCCGGGCGCGCCGGATCGCAGGATGGAGGCATGCGCCTGCTCCGCGACCTCTGGGTCACCTCCCCCCGACGCACCGCCTTCATCGCCGTGCTGATCGTGCTCGGGGCGGCCGGGACCGCCGGTGCGCTGGGGCTGGCCGGTGCGGTGCTGGTGAACCGGTCGATGCCGCTGTTCGGGGTGCTCGCGGCCGCCCTGGTGGTCTCCGTGCTGACCGACGTGGTGGTGGGACTGGCCGCGGCCCGGCTGACCGCCGACTGGACCGCCGCCGTGCGCCGCGGGCTGTGCCGGGTGGCGTTCGGCCAGGACGTGCCGACGCTGGAGAACACCCCGGTCGGCGAGCTGCTCGACCGCATCGACAGCGACGTCTACCAGGTCGGCTCGGAGCTGCGCGGCAGCGGCGTGCGGCTGGCCCAGTCGCTCGCGGTCGCCGCGCTGTCCATCGTCACCGCGTTCTTCGCCTGGTGGCCCGCGGCGGTCGGCATGGTCATCGTGTCGATCATTCTCGTGCTGGTCATGAACAAGCCGATCCAGCGCATCTCCCCGCTGCGCATCAGCGAGGAGGAAGCCTGGTCCGACCTGGCCGCGGTGATGGAGGAGGCCATCCACGGCCAGGACGACGTGCGCACCAGCCTCGCCGCCCCCTACGTGCGCGGCCTGTACGCCGGGCGCGCCCGTGAGGTGCTGCGCCGAGGCCGCCGGGTCTGGCGTGAGTCCTCGAAGATCACCATGGGCGCCGGGGCCATCACCCGCACGCTGATCGCCGTGCTCGTGGTCGCCGGGGCGTGGGCGCTGGTGGCCGGGCACGTGGACAGCGCCCGGCTGACCGCGGTGTGGCTGCTCGCGCTCGGCTTCGGCGGCACGCTGGAACACGTCACCCGCATGGTGCCGGAGCTGCAGAACGCGCTGGGCGCCTGGGGCCGGGTGCAGTTGCTGCGCGACGTGCCGCAGGAGCCCAGCGGCGGCGAGCAGCCCGGCGACGGCGACCTCACGGTCAAGAACCTGACTTTCCGGTACGGCGAAGCCGACTCGGGCCGCCCGGCCGCTCTGCAGAACGTCAACCTGGTGTTCCGCCGGGGCCGGTCGTACGCGCTGATCGGGCGCACCGGGTCCGGCAAGTCGACGCTGGCCAAGGTGCTCACGCGAGCTGTGGACGTACCCCGGGAATCGGTGTATCTGGCCGGCACCGACCTGATGGATCTTGACGTCGAGGGGTTGCGGCGGTGGACGGCGATCGTGCCGCAGCGCACCGAGATCCTGGCCGGCACGCTCGCGGAGAACATCGCGCTGTTCGACCCGCAGTTGCTGCCACGCGCCGATGAGGCCCTGGCCGAGCTTGGGCTGACGAGCTGGGCGGCCACCCTGCCCGAGGGCATCAACACCCGGCTCGGCGAGGGCGGCTACGTGCTGTCGGCCGGGCAGGAACAGCTCGTGGCGTTCGCGCGGATCCTGGTGCGCGACCCCAAGGTGGTCATCCTCGACGAGGCAACCGCGCGGATGGACCCGGTGACCGAGGCGTGGGTGCAGCGGGCCACCGACCGGTTGCTGCTCGGGCGCATCGGCGTGATCGTGGCGCACCGGCTCTCCTCGGTGCAACGCTGCGACGAGGTCGTGGTGCTCTCCGACGGCGAGGTGCTCGAAGCCGGTCCGATGGCCGAGTCCCGGCGCTTCGCCGAGCTGCTGGCCAGCAGCAACGTGGTGGCCCCGGCGCGCACCGGTGGCGGGGTGGCCGTGCTGGAACGCGAGCCCGAACCGCCGGCCTCGGAGCTGGGCAACACGCTGCCGATGGCCGACCCACCGCCGCTGCCGGAGCCGCCGAGGGCCCGCACGCTGCGGGAGATCGCCCGGCTGACCACCAACGACGCTCGCTACGGCGTGGCCGCGGTGGTGCTGTTCGGGGTGCTGGTGCTGCTGGGGCTGGACGGGGCGATCCTGCCGCTGCTGTGGGCCGACGTGGTCGACGGCGTCGGCGACCCGATGGGGCCGGCCATCGGCATCGCTGCGGCGCTGATCGTGGCGATCCCGACGCTGTTCTGGACCGGCGCCTGGTTCCCCGAGTGGTGGGTGCGCCAGATGCTGCGGATCAGCCAGCGGCTCGTGCACGGCCAGATCGGGCCGCGGCGGATCAGCTCGTACACCCCGGCCGAGGTGGTGGCCCAGGGCGGTGACACCGAGCGGGTCGTCATGCTGGCCGACAACATGATCGACAACGCCATGGCGATCGTGATGATCGTGGCGATGACCTGGGCGTCGCACTCGTACGTCCCGGCGTTGTTCTTCGTCGGCACGATGCTGGTGTCGGGGCTGGCGGCCACGCTGTTCGGTCCGCGGCTGGAACGCGCGGCCCGCCGTACCGTGGCGGCCCGGGCGTCGTTCGCCACCGCGCTGGTCTCGTCGCTGTCGGCGGCGCGCACGGTGAAGCTGGCCGGGGCGACCGTGCCGGTGCTCAACCACCTGGCCGGGCTCGATGAGAAGCGCAGCGAACGCCAGCGCAGCGAGATCGCCATTCAGGTGTGGGCGCGTTCGACGCCCTCGGTGCTCAGCGGGCTGCTGCCGATCGCGGCCTGGGCCATGTACCTGCACGGCAACCTGTCCGCCGCGGCCACGCTGATCGCGGTGGCGGTGCTGGGGGCGGCGCGCTGGTTCGCATGGACCACGGCGTCACTGGTGTCGCATTTCCCGTCGGCGCGGGTGTGGACCAGGCGCACGGTGGCCATGGCCGGCGTGGGTGCCTACTCGGCGTCCGTGCCGGGGGTGGACATCGACGCGGGCACGGCCGAAGCACCGCCTGCGGCGCCCCGCAACCCGCTGCGAACGCTCAAGCTGGCCGGTTTCAGTGCCGTTCACGAGAACGGTACGGTCGGAGCGCAGGACATCGACCTGACCGTCAACCGCGGCGAGTTGGTCCTGGTCGTCGGCCCGGTCGGCTCGGGCAAGTCCTCGCTGCTGCGCGCGCTGGCCGGCATCGTGCACCACACCGGCACGCTGGCCTGGAACGGCGAACCGGTCGACGAGCCGGAGACGTTCCTGCGGCCCAACCAGGTCGGCTACGTGGCCCAGCTACCCCGGGTGCTGTCCGGCACGGTGGCCGACAACATCGCGCTGGGTCACCAGGTGGACGCCGCCGACGCGGTCACCACCGCGCAGCTCGAACACGACCTGGCCACCGGCGGGGGCGGGCTGCAGCTCCTGATCGGGCACAAGGGCACGCGGCTGTCCGGTGGTCAGCTGCAGCGTCTGGCGCTGGCCCGGGCGCTGGCCCCGCGCACCGAGCTGCTGGTGGCCGACGACGTGTCCTCGGCGCTCGACGTGACCACCGAGCTGGAGCTGTGGCGGGCGCTGCGCGAGCACGGCGTGACCGTGGTCGGCTCGACGTCCAAGCGGGCGGCGCTGACCCGCGCCGACCGGGTCGTGGTGCTGATCGGCGGGCGCGCGGTCGCGCAGGGCAGTTGCGCCGAGCTGGCCGACCGCTACGGCCATCTGGCCGGCTGACCGGCTCCCGTGCCGCCAGGAACGTCACTGGTCCGGGCTCAACTGATCTGGCTCTGCAGGGTCTGGATGACCTGGGTGGCGGTGTCGGCCGGGATGGCGAAACCCAGCCCCACGCTGCCGGTGCTCTGGGTGTCGGCCGTCGCGATGGCCACGTTGATGCCGATCACCTTGCCGGACGTGTCGACCAGGGCGCCGCCGGAGTTGCCCTCGTTGATCGCGGCGTCGGTCTGCAGCAGGCCGGTCAGCTTCTCCGAGCCGGTGTTCACCTCGCGGTCCAGCGCCGACACGATGCCCGAGGTCACCGTGCCCTCCAGGCCCAGCGGGGCACCGAAGGCCAGCACCGTGTCGCCGACCGCCACCGAGTCATCGGTGCCGAACGTCGCAGGGGTCAGCCCGCTCAGCCCGGTGGCCTGCACCAGCGCCAAGTCGTGGGTGGTGTCGGTGGCAACCACCTCGGCCGGAACGGTACGACCATCCGAGAGCCGCACGCTCGCCGTGCCACCGGAGGAGATGACGTGGTTGTTGGTCAGCACCAGCCCGTCGGCGCTGAGCACCACACCCGAGCCCAGGGCCGACTCGTTGCGCCCGTCGATCAGCACGGTGACGATGCTGGGGGAGACCTTGGCGGCCACCGCGGCCAGGTTCGCGGTCTCTGTGCTGGCCGGCGTGGCGGTGGCCGTGGTCACCGTGCTCGTCGCGGCGGCGGGGGTGGCCGTGGCGTAGTGCTCGGCGATGATCGCCCCGCTGGCCCCGCCCCCGCCTATCAGGGCGAGCAGCGCGGCACCTCCGGCCACCCGGCGCGGCCAGCGGCTGCGCCGGTGGCTGACCACGTTCGGCGGCAGCGACGGCGGTACGTCGTAGGTGTACGTGGGCCGGTCCAGTAGCTCAGTCATGACGCGCCTGCCTTCGTTCAGCGGTGATGTCATGACTGTGGCCCGCGTGCTTGTGGCGTACCGGTGAGCAGTCTGTGGAATCGCTGTAAGCCCGGCCCAGCCGGCTATTGGCCGAAAGTCGTATCGGATTCACAGCGAAAGCGGCTCGCAGGCAGAGGCCGGGCACAGGGCTTTTGCGGATCCTTGAGGCAACGGTCCAGATCTGAAGGAGGTTCACGATGTCGGCACGTGGAATGCTCAGCGTGGTGGGTACGGCCGTCGGTGGCCTCATCGGCTGGAGCGACGCGGCCCCGGCCGCCGACCCGGCAGCCCTGCGCCGGCTGTTCGCCGAGCTGGGCTCGCCGCTCGGTCCCGGCGAAGCCGAGCTGACCGCCGCGGTGCGCGAGTTCCAGGCCTACGTCGGGCTCGACGCCGACGGGGTGGCCGGCCCGCGCACGGTGCACCTGCTGGCCCGTTACGCCCGCGAGGTGCAGGAACTGGAGCGCTTCGAGCAGGCAGCGTGACGGGTGGCCGGGAAACCCCGGCCACCCGTGAGGAACTCGATCAGGACAATGCCTTCGGCTCGGCGTGGAGCAGGTCGTCCGGCACGACTACGTCGCGCGTCGCCGTATCGGTGTTGGTGCTGCCGGGCCAGGCGTCACCCGTGGTGATGCGAACCTCGTGAACGCCACAGAGATTGCGCCGCCGCTGCGGGGGAGGCGCGGGGTGAGGCAGGTCGGCGGGTAGCCGACAGTCATCTTGACCCTGCGGTGCCCGCGGACCGAGGCTGGATCCGGCCGCGAAGGAGCCGCCCGAGATGACTGTCGTACCAACCCTGGCACCCCTGTCCACCGCCACCGTCGAAGGCCGGGCGCTCTCGCTCGACCGGGCTGTCGACCTGGCGGTCACCGGCACGCCGGCCGGACCGCCGCTGTCCGCGCGTGGGCCGAAGCTCACCGCACGCACCGGCGAGCCGGGTACGAGCAGCGCCTCGGCACCCGGGGTGCCGACCTGGCCCGAAACCGCCGCTTCGCCGAGCCTGCCGCCGTGTTCACCCGCCTGAGTTCCTGATCCCCCGGAGGTGCACCATGTCGCTGCCCGCGCTGCCGCTGCCCCAGGAAGCCCAGTTCCCCTTCGACCCACCGCCCGAACTCGCCGGCTGGCGCCAGGACCGGGCCGTCGTGCGGGTGGCCTGCCCGACCGGTTTCGACGCGTGGGTGGTCAGCGACTACGCCGGGGTGCGCGAGGTGCTGGGCGACGGCCACCGCTTCAGCGCCCGCCCCGGGCAGGCCGCGCACGTGCTCGCCGCGTTCGACCCCGACCAGCCCGTGAACGGCCAGTTCTCCCGCATGGACGGCCCCGGCCACGTCCGCATCCGCCGCAACTTCGCTCCTCAGGTCAGCCACCTGCGGCGCCTGGCCGAGCTGCGCCCGATGGTCGAGCAGATCACCGGCGAGGCCATCGACCACCTGCTCACCCTGCCGCAGCCCGTCGAGCTGCACGCCGAGTTCTCCCGCCGGATCACCACCGCGGTGATCGCCGAACTCATCGGCGTACCGATGGAGAATCGTCACCTGCTGCACCAGGCAGCCGCAGCCCTGTTCGATGCGAGCACGACCGTCGACGAACTGCCGAAGGCCCTGCAACCGCTGTTCGCCTACCTGTACGGCCTGGTCGCCACCCGCCGGGCCGCCCCCGGCGACGACGTCCTGAGCCGCATGATCCGCCACAGCGCCGACGACGAACGCCCGCTCACCGACGACGAGCTGGTGATGATGAACGGCGCGCTGCTGGTGGCCGGCTTCGACACCACCGCCTCGCTGCTCTCGCACGGACTGGTCGCCCTGCTCGCCTCACCCGGGCAGTGGGAGCACCTGTGCGCCGATCCGTCGCTGGCGCCCGCCGCCGCCGAGGAACTGGTGCGCTACCTGGGCGTCGGCGTCGGCCTGATGCGCGAGGCCACCCAGGACACCACCGTCAACGGTCAGCCCATCAAGGCCGGCGACTACATCATCGTGGAGATCCAGTCGGCGAACCGCGACCCCGGTGTCTGCCCGCACGCCGATCAGCTCGACGTGACCCGCAAAACCCCGCCGCACCTGGGTTTCGGGCACGGCGCGCACGCCTGCGTGGGTCAGCAGATCGCCCGGATGGAGTTGTCGACGGTGCTGCGCGAGCTGGCCACCCGGGTGCCCACGCTGCGTCTTGCGGTCCCGCTCAGCGAGATCCCGTTCAAGGACAACACAGTGGTACGAGGCCCGGCCGCCCTGCCGGTGTGCTGGTGAGCGTGAGACCGCTCACCGGACGGCGCCTTGAGGGATGTCGATTTTTACCCGGCACCCCGAGGTCCAGCGCCACCGTCACGGCCGGCGCCGGAACCGGCAGGATCTGACGCCAGGGGTGCCCGGCCCCACCCGGGACCGGGCACCTTCTTGAGCATCGGCTCAGCAGCGCCAGGTGATCGCGCCGGAGCTGCCGTCGAACGGCAAGCCCACCACGAGGCCGTTGTCGGCGACGTACATCGGGTCGCCCCGCTTGCCGTCGGCCAGGCCGAGTTCGACGTTGGCGTCGTCGCGCAGCACCGTGCCGTTCGCGGCGATCCAGCCCGAGGCGTTGATGCCGTTGGCGGGCGCGCCGATCTTCAACTCCCGCAGGTCGCCGGTCTTGAGGTTCCAGCGCGCCACCCCGGAGGGTGACACGTTACCGGCGGCCCAGTCGCCGCGGGCGCTGAACACCGAGCCGTCCTGCCCGGCCGGGGTCTGCAGGGCCTGCCCGGTGCCCTGCTGATCCCACACGTACGAGGTGACCTTGCCACCCTTGTTGGAGATGATCCGGCCCACGATCGACCCGTCGTCGAGCAGGCTCATCCCCTCGGCCTTGGCCGGCAGCGGCAGCTTCTGCGCCGCCGAGCCGGCCTTCCACAGCAGCACCGCGTCGGCGCCCAGCCCGCCGCCGGGGCGGTAGGCGTTGACCAGCACGTCTCCGGCCGCGTTGATCGAGGCCAGCCGGAATTCCCACTTGCCGGCCGGGGACGGGAACATCTCGGGCATTCCGTTGGTGTAGCGGACCACGGTGTCGGCCCCCTTGTCCTTGGGCCCGGCCACCGCCGCGACCACGCCGTCGGCGTTCACCGCGCTGGAAAGCACCCAGTCGCGGACCATGGGCAGCACCTGCGGCTGACCATCGGTCCAGAGGATCACCTGGGACGCCGCGACGCCCGAGACCTTTCCCTCCGGGGTCGACTTCATGCTGTTGCTCGCGTTGTTGCCGAGCACGTACCTGCCGCTCGGGTCCACGCCCGCGGGCTGCACCGCGCCCATCCCGTCCGGGATCGGCAGGCTCGTGCCGGGGCACCGCACCAACGGCGATGCGGGGTTCGTCGCGCCCTGCTGCGGCCCGCCCGAGGCGCTCGGCGCCGCCGCGGCCTGATCGGCCAGCGAGCTGCCGCCGCCGTCGAGCACCAGCGAGGGCACCCCGGCCAGCAGGCCGGCGGCCAGCGCCACCCCGCAGCCGGCCCGCACCATCCGGCGCCGCAGCACCCGCTTGCGCCCGCCGGCCACCAGCGCCTCCACCCGCAGGCTGCTCGCCGGGACCTGAACTGACTGCATCTGTTCGCGTACGTCCTGCTCGCCGATCATGATGCGTCCCTCATTCCTAGCGCGGTGCTGACCTGGCGGTCCGGGCCGAGTACGGCTCGCAGGGTCGCCAGTCCCCGCGCACATTGGCTCTTCACGTTGCCGACCGAGCACTTGAGCGCCTCGGCGGTGGCTTCGACGCTCAGATCGTCGAAGTAGCGCAGCACCACCACGGCCCGCTGGCCCTTGGGCAGGGCGCGCAGCGCGGTCATCAGCGCGTCGCGTTCGACGATGTCGTGATCGGCGGCGCCGGCCACCGCCGCGTGCACCGGCACCTCACCCAGGCGCACCCGGGACCACCGCAGCCGGCGTTCGTCGAGGTAGCGGCGTACGAGAATGCTGTGCACGTACCCGTCGATGTTGTCGGCCGTGGCCACCCGCTTCCAATGGGTGTACAGCGCGGTCAGCGTGGTCTGCACGATGTCGTCAGCCCGGTGTGCGTCGCCGCAGAGCATGTACGCCGTGCGGTGCAGCCGGGCCAGCCGTCCCGTCACGTACTCGATGTAATCCCGTTCTTGATCGGGCCGCATCCCGCTCCTCTCCCCGGCCGTCCTCACCCACCTGTCGGGTGGGGGGCGGCAAAAGGTTGCACCGCAAACCTGACCCGGTCGAAGGAAAGCTTTCCACGGCGTAACGTTGCGGCCCGGAGCGGACATGGGGTAGTCGTGAGCCCGGGAAACGAGCGTGAGAACCACTTCCGTAGCGCGTACGCCAGTTGCTTCGAGCCGCTGCTGGCCTACGCCCTGCGCCGGGTCGGCGACCCCGAGGACGCGGCGGACGTGGTCGCCGAGACGTTCCTGGTGGCGTGGCGGCGGGCCCGGGAGATGCCGGCCGGCGACGAGACGCGGCTCTGGCTGTACGGGGTCGCCCGGCGGGTGCTGGCCAACCAGCAGCGCGGTGATCGGCGGCGCGAGCGGCTGGGGGACCGGCTGCGTCAGCGGCTGACCTCGGCGGTGCCGGCGGACCCGGGGACCGAGGTGCCGGAGCGCCTGGCGGTGCATGCCGCCCTTAACCGGTTGGGGGAGCTGGACCGGGAGGTGCTGACGCTGACCGTGTGGGAGGAACTGCAACCGCGGGAGGTGGCGCAGGTTCTCGCGTTGAGCCCGGCGGCTGTGCGTACCCGGTTGTCCCGCGCCCGCGCCCGGTTGCGCGAGCTGGTCGGTGACGATTGCGGGCCGCCCGGACATGTGCTTGACATGCTGACCAGCGCCCGGCCCGAGGAGAAGCGATGACCGACGACGAACTTGACCGGCTCGTGCGCGCCGCCGACCCCTACCGGCCCGGGGTGCTCACGCGTCTGGAGGGTGCGGAGCAGGACCTGCTGGAGGAGATCGTGCGGGTGCGGCGGGTGCGCTTCGGTCGTACCGCGGCGATTCTTTCGGCAGCCGCCGCCATCACCGCCGTGCTCGCCGTGCCCGCGGTTCTGACGACCCACCGCAGTGACACCCCCGTCCAAGCCGTCGCTTCCCCCGCTTTCGACCTGAAGTCCAAGACCAAACTTCTCGACACGGGTACGACCACAGTCCTGCTCCTGCTGCGCGCCTCGGGCTGGAAGGTCACCAGCGTCTACGGTTTCACCGGGCTCGACGGCACCATCGAGTTCGCCAAGGGCGACCTGTCGCTCGACATCAGCTGGAACGCCGCCGAGTACTACCCCAGCTTCTACGACGACCGCCTCGAGGTCAGTCCCCCCGCGCCGGGCAAGGTCGACGGCTGGGCCGGGGACGTGTTCACCTACAGCGACAGCGACTGGGAACTCATGCTGCGCCCCCGCGGCGACGTCTTCGCCATGCTGCGCACCTCCGGTCCCTGGCAGCGCGCCGAGTTCGACGCCGTGCTCGCCGGCCTGAGCCGGGTGACGCCCAGCAAGTTCGTGGCCGCGATGCCGCCCGAGGTGGTCACCCCGGACACCGTGGCCGAGGCCGCGTCCGGCGTGCTCACCGGCGTGCCGCTGCCACCCGGCGTCTCCGCGTCCACGCTCGACATTGGCGGCATCAACGACTCTTACCACTTCGCCGCGAATGTGATCGGCCGGGTGGGCTGCGGCTGGCTCGACGAGTGGACCCAGGCCAAGAAGCTGGGCGACGCACCGGCCGCGGCCCGGGTCGTGAGTGTGCTGGGCGGGAGCCGCCAGTGGCCCGCGCTGACCAGGATGGCCAGCGCGGGCGACTTCCCGCAGGTGTTCTGGGAAAAAGCTGACCGGCTGGCGGACGGCGAGCCCCCCGGCGACTACCGCCGGGAGTTCAGCTGCTCCTGACGCGGGCGCTGGGCATCGACAGAAACGGTGTGGACGACGGGTCCCGGACCGCGCTGGCAGGCTGACCTGCGCCAATCCTCCTCATGTGACCTGCGTCACTGGGCGTAACCGGGTTGGGAGGTCAGGCGTCTTTCCCTGAAGCCAGCGGGAAGAAGGACGCAGGACATTGCGGGATTTCGAGGAGTTCTACAGCGCCACCTCCGCGCGGGTGCTCGGTCAGTTGTTCGTGATGACCGGCAACCGCGCGGAGGCGGAGGACGCCGCCGCCGAGGCCTACGCCCGGGCCTGGCAGCGGTGGTCCACGGTGTCGCTGGCCGACAGCCCCGAGGCCTGGGTGCGCAGCGTCGCCGCCCGGATCGCGGTGAGCGGCTGGCGCAAGACGGTGAACCGGCTCAAGGCCCACCATCGCGCCACCGCCGACCAGGCCCTGGACGGGCTCAGCCCCGACCATGTCGCCCTGATGACCGCGCTGCGCGGCATCCCGGCCGCTCAGCGCCGCGACATCGTGCTGCACCACCTCGTCGGTCTGTCCGTTGCCGAGATCGCCGCCGAGACGGGCGCGCCCACCGGCACGGTCAAGGCCCGCCTCGCCCGCGGCCGCAAGGCCCTCGCCGCCCTGCTGACCGACGCCGGCACCGACGAAGGAAGTATGTCCCATGCCCGAGCTTGAGCTGCACGACGACCTGCAGGCCCTCGCCGCCCACGGCACCCGGGTCCTCAAGCCCCGCCCGGTCACCGCCGTCATCGACCGCGGCCGCCGGCGCCGCCGCAATCAGCGCCTCGCCGGAACCGCCGGGTTGGCGGCCGCCGTCCTCGGGATCGCCGGCGGCGCCTTCCTGGTAGCGGGCGACCACCCGCGCACCGTTGCCCCCGGCATCCCCCCGGCGGCGCAGCCCAGCGCCAGCCCCGGACCACTGCCGTCCGCCGTGCTGGCCGGACGGGAGAAGGTGACGCTGCGTTTGCTGTCCACCGGAGCGGCGATCGTGGCCGGCTATGACGACGACGACCGGGTCATCGCCGAGGCCACCGAGGGCAAGGATGCCGCGCTGCGTAACCGCTGGCTGCTGCGCCCGGCCGCCGGGGACAGCCACCAGCTCGTCCAGGTGACCAAGCGTCCCGCAGGAGAGGTGTGCGCGGCCGTCGAGGACGACCAGGTGCTGCACATCCGCATCTGCAACGCCAAGGACGAGGCCCAGCAGTTCACCCTGACCGCCACCCAGGCCGGGAACGGGCTCACGCAGGGCGCCGACCCGGTGCGCGTCGGCGCCGGCGACGGCCTCACCATCGCCGGCACCGGCGCACCCGCGGTTTTCAGCGTGGAACCCTAGTTCCCGGCCAGCGCGGGGTAGTCGGTGTAGCCGCGGTGGTCGCCGCCGAAGAACGAGCTGGGGTCCGCGGCGTTGAACGGGCCACCGGCGGCGAGCCGGGCCGGCAGATCCGGGTTGGCCAGGAACAGCGCGCCGAAGGCGATCAGGTCGGCCGTCCCGTCCTCGAGCAGCGTCAGCGATTGCGGGCCGGTCGGTTCGGGGTGGGTGAACGGGTTGAGGACAAACGTTCCCGGCCACTGTGCGCGCAGCCGCCGGGTCAGCTCCCGGTCGGGGCTTTCCAGCACGTGCAGGTACGCCAGGCCGAGCGGGGCGAGACCGGCGAGCAGGGCGTCGTACAGCTGCTCGGTGTGCTCCTCGGCCAGGTCGTTGAGCGGGGTGCCCCCGGGGGAGATCCGGTAGCCGACGCGGTTGCCGCCGATGGCCTGGGCGAGCGCCGTGGCCACCGCGACGCCGAAGCGGACCCGGCCCTCGATCGAGGCGCCCCAGCCGTCGGTGCGCAGGTTCGCATTCGACGACAGGAACTGGTGCACGAGGTAGCCGTTCGCGCCGTGGATCTCCACGCCGTCGAACCCGGCTTCGATCGCGTTGCGGCCGGCCTGCGCGAAGTCGGCGATGGTCTGCTCGATCTCGGCCTCGGTGAGTTCTTTCGGCGTTTCCATGTCCTGCAGGCCGGTGTCGGTGAACACCTGCCCGGCCGCTCGCACCGCCGAGGGCGCCACCGGGGTCAGGTCGCCGGGCAGCAGGCTCGGGTGCCCGATGCGCCCGGCGTGCATGAGCTGCGCGAAGATCACGCCGCCCTTGGCGTGCACGGCGCCGGTCACCGTTCGCCACGCGGCGATCTGCTCCGGCGAGTGCAGCCCCGGAGTGCTGGTGTAGCCCTGCCCGATCACCGACGGCTGGGTGCCCTCGGTGATGATCAGCCCGGCGCTGGCCCGCTGGGCGTAGTACTGGGCCGTCAGCTCGGTGGGACTCAAGCCCGGCCCGTGCGCCCGGCTGCGGGTCATCGGCGCCATCGCGATGCGGTTGGCCAGCTTGGTGCCGGCCAGGTCGTACGACTCGAATGCTCTGCTCATGTCCGTCGTCTCCTCGGATCTTTTCGCGCCGCGAAACTTCGTGCCGCGAAACAAACTATTTCGCGCCGCGAAGTTTCGCAAGGGTACGATCGTGGTGAACCGGGAGATGTGAGGAGTGCGACGATGGCCGGCTTGGGCACCACGATGCTCGGCCTCTCGGTGCTGATCCAGCGCCGTCATGCCCAGATCTGCGCCGAGCACGACCTCACGCCCGCGCAGGCCCTGCTGCTGTGCATGCTCAAGGAACGCCCGCGCGGCATGAAGGAACTGGCCCAGGGCATGGGTCTGGAGCGCCCCGGGCTCACCGGCCTGGTCATTCGCGCCGAGAAGCTGGGCTTGGTCCAGCGCGACACCCACGGCCTCGACCGCCGGGCCGTCACCGTCAGCACGACCCCGCTGGGGCAGAAGAGCGTCGAGTCGCTCTACGCCGCCATCGACGACTGCGTGCCGGAGGTTCTGGCGGGTCTGCCCGCTGCCGACCGCGCCACCTTCGAGCGCCTGCTGAACACCCTGGCCGGCGCCCTGGAGATGCCTTTGCTGTTCACCAAGCCGGGCGCCATGCCGGACTCCTGCTGACCCTCCCGGCGCGGGAGAGTCGGCCGGCTCCTGCCCCGTCCGGCGAGCTTACGGACCCGAGCGGAGCAGCGTCCCCACGTCATCGGTCTCCGGGGCGACCAGCCACCCCTGCGGCCACACGTCGGCCCGGTCGGCGCGCGGTACGATCCGGCACTGCCCGAACCCCGGGAACTGCGTGAACGACGCCGCGTCGAAGGTCGCGTCACCCAGGTACGTCGTCTCCTCGAACTGCGCGCGCCCACCGAACTCGGCGTTGTCGAACTGCGCGTTGCCGTAGAACAGGGCGCGCCGGAACCGGGCCGAGTGGGTGAACGCGGCGCCGCGGAACCAGGCGGCGTCGGCGAAGTGCGCGTCCTCGAAGCTGGTCTCGCCGGTGAAGGCGGCGTTGCCGAACCAGGCGGCCCCGCGAAACGTCACGCCGTACCACCAGGAATCCTTGCCGAACCGGGCGTTGTCGAAGCTGGCGTCCCGGGTGAACGTGGTGCCGCCGAACCAGGCCGCCTCGCCGAAGCTCGCCGCGCGGAAAATGGCGGCGTTGGCGAAGTGGGCGTTGTCGAGGCGGGTCACGCCGGTGAAGGTGGCGCCGTCGAAGCGGGCCGTGCCGGTGAACGAGGTGCGATCGAAGCGGGTGTCGCCGGTGAAGGTGGCGGCGCTGAACCGGACCGTGGCGACCTGGGCGCTGTGCAGATCGAAATCGGTCAGGGTGGCGCCGGTGAGGTCGAGGCTCAGGCCCGGCCAGAACGCCGGTCCGCCGCCGGGGGCCAGGTGCGTGGTGAGGATGCGCTGGGCGGTCAGCCGGACCTGGGATTCCGGGCCGGGCTCACGGCTCAAGGGCATCCGCAGGTACGCACACAGCACGTTGACGATCGTCTGGCGCTGTTGCTCCGAGCTCTGCGCCACCCGCTCCAGCGCGTACAGGCCCCCGAGCCGGACCGCGGCGTCGGCGTGCCCGAGCTGCTCGACCGCCTTGGTGTACAGGTCGGTGACGCGCCGCTCGGCCGCGTCCAACTCGGTGTACGCCTGCGCCTGCTCGGTGTGCTGCTGGCGTCGTACCCCCAAGAGGAGCGCCGCCGCCGCACCGGCCGCCGCCACGATGCCCAGCCCGTACTTGATCGCATCGATCTGCAGCGCGGGACGCTCGGCGGCTGGTGACCGGGCGGCCAGGTGCAGCATGACGATCAGCGCTGCGACGCCGTGCACCGTCACCGCGCCCGCCACGCTCAGCACCCCCGGGTACGACAGCAGCCACGGCCATGTCCCGTCCCGCGGCCGCCGCCGTCGCAGCCCGGCCCCCGTGATCAGCACGGCCAGCGCGGGAATCCCCAGCACCAGCAGCACGACATGCCCGGCCAGCACCGACCCGAGGACCGGCCAGGGCACATAGCGCCACGGCCGCAGATCCAGCACCGCGGCCACCACAAGCAGCCCGGCCCCCGCGCCGAGCAGCAACCCTGGTCTCCCCAGTCGACCCATAGTCACATGGTGACCGACAAGGACCACCGCGTGACGGGGCATTTCAGCGCAGCAGCCGCTTCAGCAGGGCCGGCGGTGACACGGTTGCCTTACCGATCAACGAATTCGGGGCTCCCGCGCTGGTCGGCACGAAGGGGGCTGGCGTCGGTGGGCTCGCTGACCCTGGTGGACTTCCCGCTCACCTTCGGCTGAAGCCTGCCGCCTGCCGCGCGGCTCAAGCCGCGAGCTGACCGAGGAGACGGCAGCTCACGCCGCGATCCGGCCAGAGAAGCGAAACCTCACGCCGCGAACCGGCCGAACAGGATGGCCAGGCGTTTGTCGTGGTCCTCGCGGCGCAGGCGGCCGTTTCTCATCAGCGTCACCAGCCCGTGCAGCCCACTCCAGAACGTCTCCGCCAGCGCCGCCACGTCATCGTCCCCCGCGAGCGGGCGCACCGTTTCCAGTAGCTCGGTGAACCCCGCCTGCAGAATCGCCGGGGTCTCGGGGGAGGCGAAGGTCAGGTCGACCGCGTGGGTGAACATCGCGTCGTACACCGCGGGACGGCGGTCGGCGAAGGCTGCGTAGGCCGCACCGACAGCGGTCAGGGCCAAGCGGGCCTCGGGCGCTGACGTGCGAGCGGTGTGCAGCTCGGCCGCCAGGTCGGTGAAGCCTTCGGTGGCGACGGCGGCCATGATGGCGTCCTTGCCCTTGAAGTGGCTGTAGAGCACCGGCTGGCTGTACTCGATCTCGGCCGCCAGGCGGCGGGTGGTGACCGCGTCCCAGCCTTCGGCCTCGGCCAGGTCGCGGGCCGCCTTGATGATCAGCTTTTCCCGGTCGGCCTGTTCGCGCCGGCGTCGTGCCTGGGTGGTCATGGCAATCATCCTAGCATCGCTAGCGATTCTTTCGATGATCTGCTAGCGTCGTTCGTATTCCTAGCGGTGCTAGAAAAGGAGATGTCTCATGCTCACTCCCGTGGCCTACGGGCTTGCCATCGTCGTTGTCGGCTTTGTCGTCTGGCTGGGCTTCCGGTTCCTGCTGGCGCCTCAGACCGCAGCAGCCGGCTATGGCGTGCCGGCCAAAGTCGACGGCGACCGGGCGTACCTGCTCGTCAAGGGCGAACGCGATCTGGCCCTCGGCCTGGTCGGCGCGGCCCTGCTCGCCTTCTCCACCGCCCACGCAGTGGGCTGGTACATGCTCGCCTGCGCGATCATCCCGCTGGGCGACACCCTCATCGTCCTGCGCCACGGGGGCTCCAAGGCCACCGCGTTCGGCATCCACTTCGCAACCGCGATCGTGGTGCTGATCAGCGCCGCCCTGCTGTTCGCCCGCTAGGGCCCGCTCCAGCCCTAGCGGGCGTGCAAGGTCAGCAGCGTGATCTCGCTGGGGGCGAACACCCGGAACGGCGGCCCCCAGAACCCGGTGCCCCGCGAGGTGTACAGCTGCGTGCGGTCGCTGTGGCGGCTCAGGCCCTGCAGCACCGGCTGATCGAGCCGGACCAGGTAGTGGAAGGGCCAGATCTGCCCGCCGTGGGTGTGCCCGGACAGCTGCAGGTCCACCCCGTGCTCCACCGCCCCGGTGATCTGCTGTGGCTGGTGGGCCAGCAGCAGCACCGGCAGGCCGGGGTCGGTGCCCGCGAGGGCGGTCTCGTGGTCCATGTGGTGCCCGGGTACCCCGGAACCGGCGGCCGTGCGGTCGTCCACGCCGGCAATGATCAGGCTGCTGTCGCCGCGGGTCACCACGACGTGGCGGTTGTGCAGCGCCTCCCAGCCCAGTGAGGCCATGTGTTCCACCCAGCGCTGGGCGCCGGAGAAGTATTCGTGGTTGCCGGTGACGTACACGCGGGCGAGTTTGGCGCGGACGTCTCCCAGCGGGGCAGCCTGCTCGCGGCGCTGGCTCACCTCGCCGTCCGCGATGTCGCCGGTGTGCGCCACCACGTCGGCCTCCAGGGAGTTGACCACGTCGATGACGCCGCGCGACCAGCGGGTCCGGTTGATGGGGCCGTAGTGGGTGTCGGTGAGCAGCACAACCTTCAACCCGTCGAGCGAGGCGCCCAACCGAGGAAGATCAACGTCGATTGTTCGTACGCGGGAAACTCGCATTGCCTCCCAGTGCCCCCACGCCAGCAGGATCAGGGCGACCACCGCGACCACAGCGGTCACGATCCGCGAGCGGGCCGGGTCGGCGACTCCGGCCAGGGCCAGCACGGCGCGCAGCACGTTGCCGATGATGGCCTGCACGAACAGCACCCAGACGATGCCCAGCAGGGTGTCGGCGATGCGGGCCGGGCCGTCGCGGTGCTGACCGCCGTGCCCGGTGGCCATCAGCGCCGGGAAGCAGGCGGCGGCCAGCGCGAACACGGCCGTGCCGATGATGAACACCGCGGTGGGCCACCGGTTACCGGACCAGATCAGCGTCCACCACGGCACCCCGAACAGCAGAACCAGCACCGCGACAACGATGACCGCGAACCGCGCAGCCCGCCCCCTGCGCCGCTGCGGCTGCGTCTCGACACCCTGACCCACTGACACGCCGCAAGTCTGCCACGCGCTTGCGTCTGCCTGTGGCGCCCGGTCAGGGGGCCGGCGCCGGGGGCGTGCCGATGCCGTGGATCAGCGCGGGTGGCACGATCAGGTCGGCGCGTCCGCGGGTGGCTGCGATCACGGCTGCGTTGCGTTCGTCGGTGCCGGTTGCCCAGGCGATCGCCGACTGCTCGTCCTTGCCGAAGCGGATGTGCCGGGCGATCAGGCGGTCCAGGCGCGACTGCTGGTCCAGCTCGGCGTACCAGATCTCGCTGAGCAGCGGTCGTACCTGCGTCCAGCGCTCGTCCTCGACCAGCAGGTAATTGCCCTCGGAGATGATCAGGCGAGCCGCGCGGGGAACCGGGATGGCCCCCGCGATCGGCTGCTCGATGACCCGCTCGAAGCCCGGCGCGTAGATCATCTCGTCGGTGTCCTCGTGCAGCCGGCGCAGCAGGGCGGCGTAGCCGAGGGCGTCGAAGGTGTCCGGGGCGCCCTTGCGGTCGCGGTTGCCGAGGCGTTCCAGCTCGGCGTCGGCGAGGTGGAAGCCGTCCATCGGCACGTGTGCCACCCAGAGCGGCGGGCTCTCCTTGGCGATGGCGGCCGCGAGTTCCTCGGCCAGGGTGGTCTTGCCCGCCGCGGGTGGTCCGGCGATGCCCAGGACCGCCCGCTGACCGTTCACGACAAGCGCGCGGGCTCGCCGTACCAAGTCTTCGAAGTGCATTCAGGACCGGGCCGTGAGCTGGTTGGCCAGGAACTCGCGGGCGTGGCGGGCCTGGGCTTCGCCGCCGGTCCACAGGGTGCGCCAGATGGCGGGGTCACGGGTGAGCCCGGCGGCCACCACCGCTGACGACAATGATTCGAAGGTCACCGGTCCTGTGTACCCGATGTCGGGCAGGGCGTGGAAGAACGAGCCGAACCTGGTCAGGATCCGCCTCTGGCTTTGCTCGGGCGGGGCCTCGGTCTCCGGGCCCCGCCGCTTCGGGCCTACAAACCCAGCCGCAGCGCCGCGACCCCCGCCGGGGACAGCGGCCGCGCGGTGGCCCGGACCAGGTCGGCGTGGATGGTCCCCGGCAGTTGGGTGCCGAGCGCGCACAACGCCGGGTACAGGTCCAGCACGTCGCGGTGGCTCAGCGCGCCGACCCCGATCAGCAGCCCGTTCACCGCGCCCGGCGTGCGGGCCAGTTCGCTGCACAACTCCATGCGCCACACCGGGTCCTCGATGTGCTGCATCAGCTCCCGGGCGATCCGGTTGGTCACCGCGCAACTTTCGTCGGGGGCCGCATGACGCCCGGAAGGAGCCAGCACCGGTGCGAGCCGCACCGCAACGCCCAGCCGCACCGACAGATCAGGAACGGTCAGCACCTCCAGGCCGAACGAGCAGGTGTCACACAACGGCTGAAAAGTCTCCGCGTGTACGACCACAGCCGGCCCGGCGCAGTCGCCGCACTCGCTGTCCATGATGATCTCGGCCAGCCGCCCGGATTCGTCGAAGCGGCCGATGCCGAAGTAGGTGGCGGGGGTTTCGCGGTAGCGGGCCAGGGCCGCGTGTTCGCTGCCGTAGCCGTCGGGATCGACGCCGATGCGGGGGACGCCGTGCTGAGCGTGGAGCTGGATGAGCCGGAACATCCTGGTCACTCCCGGGGGTGATGAAGAACAGGTGCATCCCGGGGTACGGTCCGGAGAACCGCTCGGTTCACTCCTTACGCTGGGTAAACGAAAATTTGCCCCGCCCCCGGTCACCGGTCAGCCGCAAGCAGTCGAAGGTGACGGCGTGTAACGCGTAGGTAGCGGCGGTGAGCCCGGCGAACATCACGGCGAGCACCACCACCAGGTGGGCATCCAGGGCGCGCCAGGCGACGGGGAACGCCGCGGCGCCCAGCGCTGTCCCGGCCTCAGCGCCGGCCTCGGCCAGCCGGCGCGCTCGGTCTGCAGTCATGGTCCTCACCCTGCCGTCACGCAGGGTGGGTTGGCTTCCCTCCCCGGCCGGAGGCCGCCCTATGACTTTCGGCCGATGTCCGGTTTGTCGCTGGCAACTCGCCATTGACCGCCAACGATACCGGCCTGATGGGCGCTGGACGCTGCCCGAACCGCGTCGTACCGTGGCTTTGAGCGGCGCAAACGTGCCGCGCGACGAACCCGGTAACCAGTGCGCCGAACCACGAAGCTCACCGGGATTCTGGCCGATAGTGGTCATGTCCGTGAGCAGTGGGGGAGGAGTGCGGTGACCGTCGCGGGACCGTCGGCGTGGGAAACCCTGCCGGCCCTGATGTATCACTCCGTGTCTGCCGTGGCCGGCCCGATGCGCGACTTGGCGGTCCCCCCGGCCCGCCTCAAGGAGCACTTGTCGGCCCTTACGGCCGCCGGGTACCGCCTGGTCGGGCTCACCGAAGCCCTGGACCTGCTCGACGAGGGCTGCACCGGCAAACTGGTGGCCGTCACGTTCGACGACGGCTACCGCAACTTCCTGACCGCGGGCGTGCCCGTGCTGGCCGACGCCGGTGCCACCGCCACCCTGTACGCCTCGGTCGGCCACCTGGGCGAACACGCGGACTGGCTCGGTCGCTGGGCCCCCGACTTCGGCAAACTGCTCACCTGGGACGAACTCGCCGAGGTGGCCGGCGCCGGCGTCGAGATCGCCAACCACAGCCTGATCCACCACCCGTTGGATGTCATCCCGGCCGCGCAACTACGTGCGGAAACCGTGCTGAGCAAGGACGAACTGGAGCAACGCCTGAGCCGGCGGGTGCGCGGCTTCGCCTACCCTCACGGCTACAACGGCGCCAAGGTCCGTGCCGCAGTGCTGGCCGCGGGTCACGACAACGCCACCGAGGTGGGCCGCCGCCTGCACACCCCCGGCGAGCGGCGCTTCGCCATTCCCCGGCTGCAGCCGACCCCTGATGTGACCGGCGCCGAGCTGGTGGAGCTGGTGGCCGGAGGCGGCTCGCCCCTGATCCCCAAACTCAAGCAACTGGCCCAGCCGGGCTGGCGCCT
Source organism: Actinoplanes sp. TFC3 (assembly GCF_001553785.1). Classification (GTDB taxonomy): domain Bacteria; phylum Actinomycetota; class Actinomycetes; order Mycobacteriales; family Micromonosporaceae; genus Actinoplanes. The sequence goes on along the minus strand of NZ_LOJP01000001.1, from coordinate 3,869,841 downwards.
GGCCCGCCGCGCTGCCCGAGCCGCCGGCCGGAACCTGACATGAGGCGGCTACGGTCATCGCTGTCCGCGGGGGTCGAGGTGGGGTGCGGTGAGCCGCGGTAGTCACCGGGCGCCGGGACAAGCGCTCAGCCGCCGAGTGGTGCTCGGGCTCGGCGCGCTCGCTGCTGTACCCGCGGCCGTGGCCGGGGTGCAGCAGGTGCGCAGCCGCGACGGTGCTGCCGAGGCGACCACGTCGCCCGGTCGGGGTGCCACCGCACCGAGTTCGGCGTCGGCGTCGGCTGCCGCGTTGCCGGCCGCGGTGGCCAAGGGCGGCGGCACTGTGGGGTTCAGCAGGGGAAAGGCGATGCTGGGGGCGTACCTGGATCTGTCCGGGAAAACCGCAACCCAGTCGCAGGCCTTGCGGCGCACCCAGCTCGGCCGGTCCGAAAGAATTGTGCATGTGTTTTTCGGCTGGGGCGACACGTTGCCCACAACAATTGCCGGCTTGCCCGATGACGGCATTCCCATGGTCTCGTGGCGTGGCGCGACATACGACAGCATCATCAAGGGCGACAATGATGACCTCATTGCGCGGGCTGCCCGGCGCCTGAAAGCGATGAAGCGGCCGGTGCTGCTGCGCTGGGGCTGGGAGATGAACGGCGACTGGTACGCCTGGGGCGCCGCCAAGAACAGCAACGACCCGGCCGGCTACATCACCTCCTGGAAGCACCTGCATGCCATTTTCGCCGCCGAGGGCGCCGACAATGTGTCCTGGGTGTGGAGCCCGAACTGGAACAGTTCCCCGGTCGCGGACTGGAACACCTACGCCGCCTTGTATCCGGGCGACAGCTACGTCGACTGGGTGGGAGTTTCGGGCTACAACCTGCACCACGAAACCCCTGACACCCTGTTCGGCCCCATCTATCAGGCTTATGGCACCCGCAAGCCCATCATGATCACCGAGGTGGGAGCCGTCGATTATGGCGGCCGCACCAAGGCCGACTGGATCTCCCTGTTCGCACAATGGGTCGAGGCCCATCCTGCAATCGGCGGCGTGGTCTGGTTCGACACCGACACCCACCCCGGCTACGACGAGCGCTGGCGCATCGACACCAACCAGCAGTCCCTCGCCGCCTACGTAGCCATGGCCCGCAGCGCCCGCTTCAGCGGATAGCGCGTCCTTCCTGCAGGTGGCATGCCGCCCGCAGCCCCTGCTTCAGCGGATGGCGCGGCCTTCCTGCAGCCAGCATGCCGCCCGCAGGAAGGATCCCGATGGGACAGCTCAGCGGGAGGCTTTCTCCGCCGCCTCGATGGCATTGCGGAACAGCATGGCCACCGTCGTCGGTCCCACGCCGCCCACTCGCGGCGTCACCGCGCCGGCGACCGTGGCGACCTCTTCCGCGACGTCCGGCAGCAGGCGCCGGCCCGCATAGCGCACGCCCGCGCCGATGACTGTCGCTCCGGGCTTGACGTGCTCCGGCTGGATGATTCCGGGTACGCCCGCAGCTGCCACGAGCACATCGGCACGCTGGGTGTAGCGCTGCCAGTCCGGCACCCCGGTGTGCACGACGGTGACCGCAGCGTTGGCCGTCGGGCGCTTCTGCGACAGCATCATGGCCAGCGGGCGGCCGATGGTGGCGCCGCGGCCGAGGATGACCACCTCGTGGCCGGACACCGGGACCTCGTAGTGCGCCAGCAGGGCTTCGATGCCGGCCGGGGTGCACGGGCGGGGACCGGGCAGGCCCACCGACAGCCGGCCCAGGTTGAGCGGGTGCATGCCGTCGACGTCCTTGTCCGGGTCGACGGTCATCAGCGCGGCGTCATAGTCGATGTGCGCGGGCGGTGGGTACTGGATGAGCAGCGCGTGCACGTTCTTGTCGGCGTTCAACCGGTCGATCACGCGCAGCAGGTCGTCCTGCGTGGCGTCGGCGCCGAGGTGCTCGTGCGGGGAGACGAAGCCCAGCTCGGCCGCCTGGCGCTGCTTGATGCGGATGTAGCCGGCGCTGGCGTCGTCGTCGCCCACCAGGATCGTGGCAAGTGACGGCTGGACACCGCTCTCCTTGAGCTTGGCGACGCGCTGCGCCACATCGGCCAGGACGGCGTCGGCCACCGGCTTGCCGGGCAGCAGGCGGGCCTCAGAGGATTCGGGCATGCGGGCGTCCCTCCCAGCGTGGGCACCCAGGCGGACGGCCCCCACGACGAGCTCCCCGATGGTGATCCCATCCTCGATGCCGCCAGTCGCGTGTCGCCGCCCAGTATGCCGTGTGCCCGGCCGGGCCAGCGAATCGCGTCACTCGGTAGCGCTGACCGAGATTGTGCGATAAGCCGAGGTGTCGCCGCTGCGATACAGCGCAATGGTGACGCGCTCATCCCCCGGAACGGTAAGAGTCTCCGACCAGGCGCCGCTATCGGAAACGGCGACGCTGCGGCTGGCGGGCGTTTTACCGGCAACCGCGCTCACGCGTACCGTATAAGGGCCGTCCTCGGGCAGTAAGCCGGACGCCGAAACGACAACCGTGCGGTTCCCGTCGTTTCCCACCGGCCCGGCGGGAGCGGCTGACAAGGCAGTAACCGTCGTCTGGAACGTTTCCCGCGACGTGTGGTAGGAAATCCAGCTCGCACCGCCCAGAACCGCAATGACCAGCAGCAACGGCAATGACTGTCTGATCAGCCGGTTGCGTTTCGTGCGGTACTCCGCGGCCAGCTGTTCCTCCGGAGTTGGCGGCACCACCGACATCACAATGGTGTGCGCCTCGGTCATCGCCGGAGCAGCGGCAACAGCAACGGGTTCGGTTACCTCGGCAGGTTCGGCAACAGTAATGCTTCGGGGTACGGGGAAAAGTGCGGCAATCAACGCCAGAATCGTCACCCCCGCCGTCGCAGCCGTCCACGAAACCCGGTTCAAGGGCGCGCCGCACACGTACAGAACCAGCCCCGAGATCACCAGCGTGGCCAAACTCAACGCCGGCGCCAACGTGATCCGCTCGACCACCGCCAGGTCACGACCGCGCAGCAAAGCCCCGGTCAGCGCAATTCCCGGGAGAACCAATCCGAGCAGCAGCCCACCCGCAACGGTCAACGGCAAGGGGCCCAGCGCGACGGCCAGCGCCGACAATGTCGTGCCCGCCCACACCAGACGGGAAAGCAGCGCGTTCACAGATTCCCCATCCGGTAGACGCGAACCGTGCCGTTGTCGTACAGCCGGTCGACACCGGTCAGCGCATCAAACTTGCCGATCTGGGTGGAGGTCAACGGCGACGTGATCGAACCCGCGTGCGGGTCATTCTCGAAATACGCCTCGCCCTCGGGGAGTTGCTCGCTGAGCCGCTTGTCCACGACGAGATACTGAATGGCCAGCCCGTCGACGAGCTGCTGCTGCTCCAATCCCCATTCGTCTGCGTAGTAAAGGGAACCGACTTCACGGACAGGATCCTGCCGGCCGTACGTCGAAGCGAGCGACACCGACGTCACATCGCCACCCACCCGGTTGTCGTGCCCGAGCGTGTCCCGTTGCCAATCGGCCGCGGCAATGCCGGACGCATCGACCGAGCGCTCGAAGCCACCGGCCAGATACGGCCCGGGAAGAATCGACCCGATCGGCGGCCAGCCACCGGCTCGCGCCCCGATCATCAGCACCGTGATCATCAACGAACCCGCCGCGGTCCGGCTGTACAGGTTCCAGCCGCCCGGCGCGATGACGTCGATGGCCGGGGGAGACGCCCGCCAGCGGTGCCCCTCGCCATCCTTGGCCGGGATGATCTGCACGCCCCGGACCAGCGCGATGGCCGCGAGAATAGAAATGGGAACGTAGGTGAACGTGGACAACCGGGCGGCGATTTCCGGCCCGTTCTGCCCGAGGAATCGCACCGCGTTACCGGCGAAAAAAATGGTGCCCCCGGCGACAGCGGCCCAGCGCCAGGCATCGCGATCCCGGCGCTGCACCATGTCGCGCAGCAACGCGAGATAGAGGACGAACAGGGCGAGCAGGCCGGCGCCCTGGACGATGAGCTGCCCGATGCTGACTGCTGCCGTGGTCGAGGATGCTTCGGACGTACCGCTGATCAGGTTCTCAATGGTGTGAACGACCTGGTCGGCAGGCGCCTCGAGGTAGTTGACGACGTCGCGCGCCACAGTCGCCACCCACGACGCCACCATCAGCAGCGCCGCACCCGGCATGATCAGGGCGCTCCAGCGGCGCGGTTTCTGCACCACAAGCTCGACCACGGCGAGCAGGGTCAGGGTGAGCACCATGGCAAACGCCGTGACGTGGTGACTGACCGTGGTGACGCCCATCCCGGCGACGGCCAGCGCAACGAAGCGCCAGTTGCCCTCGGCGCGCCACCGTCGTACCGCCCAGACCGTGAGCATGAAGAAGGGCAGGGCCGCGGTCTGATAAAGGAACATGGAATTGAAGAAGAGATAGTGCAGTGCGGTGGCATAGGTCGCGCAGGCCACACCCGCCACGGCCGGTGAATTGCTGGCCCGCAGCACGGCCGCGAAAATCATCGCTACGAAGATGAGGTGCGCGATCCCGGCAACGATGACACCCGAAGCGGTGACCGGCAACCCCGTCATGGACGTCAGCGCGGCGCCCATCTCGGCCAGCCCCGGAAAATGCACGGCCGGCGGCAGCGCCGGATTCGGTTGGAAAAGCTCCCCGGATTGCACAATGATCGTGGTGCCGAGCCAGTGCTGCAATTCGTCGGGAAAGCGGAACTGATCCGGGCTGTACATCCATTTCAGCAGATACTGATGGAGCGCCAGCCCCATGACAAGCACAAAAGACTCGGCAACCCCGGCCATCCGCCGGCTCAGCAGCCGGACAACCACCGGCGTGAAAACCACGACCTGACCCACCCAGTACGCGAACTGGGCATTGCCCGTGCCGATCCGCCCCCCGGCATAACCGAGGGCCACCATCAGCACGCCAAGCGCAGAGATGGTCAGCACCGCAGGCGCATGCCCGAGATCCATGGGCTCCCGCCGGGGCCGGGCGGGGCGCGGCGCACGACCAGGATCCCGGGGCGGGGCGATACGCGTGCGAAGCCCATCCTTGCGCCCCGCAACGACGGGAATCAGCGTCGTGGCTGAGCCGTCTGTGCCCTTGCCTGTTTTCGGAATGACCGTGGTGGCATCGCCGGGATTCAGCTGCGCAAGGACGGTGGTCGCGTCGGCGTCGAACTTGATGACTTGCGTGGCGTCCGGTTCGGCGGTGCTGATGACCTGGGTGGCGTCCGCGTCCTTGATGATCTGCGTCTCGCCGGGATCCTTCGCGTGCGGGGCGTTGACGGTGATGATCTGGGTGGCGTCGCTGTCTGGTCGCAGGCGGATCACCTGGGTGGCGTCCGTGTCTGCGTTTGCTTTTGCCGTGCCGGGGGCCGGGCCGGCGCTCTGAGCGGGGGCGCCTTGCGGGTCAGGGTCCTCGGCGTCGGCTTGATCGGGTTCAGCGTTTACGGGGCCGGCGGCGTCGCTTTGCGTGTCCGCATGGCTTGAGCCTGCGCCGGCGTCTGCATGCTCGGCGGCGTCCGGCGTCTGATCGGATCCTTCGCTGTCAGCCGCCTCAGCCTGACGGTCCGCCTCCGATGCCTCCGCGCTCGCGGCGCTGCCGGTGGTAGCGCCGCCTTCCTGTCCGGCGCCGGAACTGGATGGCCCCGAGCCGGAAACGCCCGGTGCCGGTGTCCGGATGACCTGCGTGGCGTCCGCGTCGGCCGGTGACGGCAGGACCATGGTCTTGCCGCCCTCGTCCGCCCCGGGTTTGGCACCGTTTGCCGGCACGCCGGACGGACTCGGGTGTACCTCGCAGATCACGACATCAACAGGCGCCTCGGCCTGCTGGATGGAAGTCATGGGGGTGGCCCGCCGAACGAGCGGCCCACCATTACGCGCTGGCTCCTGCACCTCGCGTCCGCCGTCCGGAGAGGGAGAGGACGAATCCCCCGGCCCAGAAGTGCTCAGCATCCGCCGCCCGCTCCCCACATCCTTGGAGCGGCCACTCCTGGGCCGGTTGTTTGCGTCATCTGCACCGAGAATGCCGTCTTTCTCGGGTGGTTGTCCGGTGAACCGCACGATCAGCGGCTGCCCCGGGCCACGGCGCGGGCGGCGCGGCGGCCCTTGAGGTAGGCGCGGGGACCGGCGAGCATGCCGCGGCGGTTGGCTCCGAGCAGTTCGCGGGGGAAGTCGTCTTGCAGGGTGGAGACGCGCAGGCTGTCCTTGCTGGTCAGGTCGCGCAATGCCGTCGGAGCCAGCTTGAGCAGGGACCAGAGCAGGCCGGGGCGGCGCAGGAGCAGGCTCGTGTACGCGGCCGTCAAGCCGGTTCCGTACCCGATCATCTGCTTCTGCAGGCCCTCGAAGTCCGGCCGGTGGTAGTGGTGGGTGATCGCGGTCGGCTGGTAGACGATGGTGCCGCCGGACAGCAGGACCTGGGTGAACGCGAGGGTGTCCTCCGAGCCCATGGCGGGGGTGCCGGCGCCCAGCGCGGTGTCCCACCCTCCGACTTCTTCCATCACGCCGGGGCGGAAGGTCATGTTGGCGCCCGTGCCGAACGGGGGCAGCGGGTACAACGGGCTCTGCGGGTGCGCGGCGTTGAACTTGTCCGGCTTGAAGCCGCGGCCCTTGCTGTGGCCGCCGAACTGCTCGAACCAGAGCTGGGCCTGGGTGTCGATTTCGGCGGGGACGATCACGCCGGACACCACGTCGGCTTCCGGGTGGTCGGCCAGGGCGCGGGCGATCTCGGCGAGCCAGTGCGGGTCGGCGTACTCGTCGTCGTCCATCCAGGCGATGATCTCGCCGGCGGCGGCCCGCTGGGCGGCGTTGCGGGCGAACGACAGGCCCGCCTTGTCCTCGCGCAGGTAGCTGACCGGGCCGCGGCGGGCGGCCGAGTTGACCACCTCGAAGGTGGCCTGGGTCGTCGGGGCGTTGTCGACGACGAGGATCTTGAAGTCGGGGTAGTTCTGCGCGATCAAGCTGTCGAGGCAGCGGGCGAGCGCTCCGGGCCGCTCCCGCGTGCAGACGACCACAGTGATCGCTGGCGCATCGGCCAGCACCTCACGACGGCGAGCCAGGAACGCCGGTTCGTGCGCGGGCTCAAAGCCGTCCACCGGCGCCGCCGCCAAACCACGAACCTGTAGCTGCGAAGCCAGCTCGGCGTCAACGGCGGCAGCCAGATCAGCAGGGCTCAAACCATCATCGGGTACGGCCACAAGCACCGTTCCCAGCGCCTCATCGAACAACCGCACCAATACCCAGGCATTGCGCACCCGGCGCCCACCCGGACCGGTGGCCGGCACCGCGGGCAGCGGCCGGGCCAGGTCGACGTCGAGCACCACGGCAGGCAGGTCCTGCACCCCCGAACCGATCGTCGGGGCGCTCATCGGGCCACCTCCAGCGCCGGCTGAGCCGTGCGCCGTGCGGCGACCGTCTCCACCACCCCGCCCCAGCCGGCGGCGGCCACCCCGGCGAGCACGCCACCGGCCTTGAGGACGTGATCGACACCGCGTCCCCGGGCCGCCGCACCAAGGTTGCGCACCACCGCGAGCGGCAGCGACTTGAGGTAGCTGCGTTCCGAGCCCAGGCTTTGCGAGCCGTCGAGCAGCCCGGCCATCGCCACCTTGCCCCGGCCCTCGGCGTAGCAGCGGCGCAGGAAGAAGCCGAACGTCGAGTGGGTGGCGGGTACGTCATGGCGGATCACCGCGTCGGGAACGTACATCCAGTGCCCGCCTTCGACGGCGCTCATCCGCAGGCACAGCTCGGTGTCCTCGGGGCGGTTCATGCTGCCGAGTTTGCCGAAGCCGACCCGGAAGCCGCCGACAGCCAGGAACGCGTCGCGGCGCACGACCATGCCGGCCGACCACACGTTGCGGATGCGCGACACCGTGGTGGGCATCCCCGCGTACGAGCCGCCGACCGCCCACAGGAACTCCTCGGGCATCCAGCGCGGCGCCCGCTTGGCCCAGGCCGGGCTGATGCCGCCGCCCGCGCCCACCACCCGCGGGTCGGTGAACGGCGTGACCAGGCTGGCCAGCCAGTCCGGGCCCATGGTGACGTCGTCGTCGACGAAGGCGATCAGCGACGTGGAGGTGTGGAACGCCCCGGTGTTGCGGTTGCCGGAGACGCCCTGGGCGTACAGGTTCTCCAGCACCGTCACGCCGCTGAGGTCACGCCGGGCCCGCAGGTACAGGGCCGGGTTGTGATCGACCACCAGCACGATTTCGGCCGGGGTGCAGGTCTGTGACTTCGCCGCCGCGACCGTGCGGACGATCGACGACCAGCGCTTCTCGGTGTGGGTCGGGATGACGATGCTGACGGCGGGACGGGGGGTCGTGGAATCCACGGCAGGAGCTCCTAGGACGGCAGGGGGTTCAGCGAGCGGGCCGGTTCTCGTCGCGGCGCAGCGACGACTCGGGACGCGTGGCCCGGTTGAGGCTGGCCACGTGCTGGCGCGGCTCCGAGGCGGCGGCCGGTGGGCGGTTGACGACCTTGCTGAGGGTGTGGGCCGGCGGGGTGTTGCGGGCCGCCGACGGGTGCTGGTGCACGATCACGCCGCCGGTGTTCGCGCCGGTGCGGCGGGTTCGGCGCATCCGGCCGTACTCGCTGAAGATGGTCCGCAGCACCCGGAAGCCGTCGCGGAAGGTGTTCAGGTTGCTCTGGCCGTGGATGCGGGCATGCTCGATGCTGCCCACCTCGCCGACCCGCATGCCGTCGGCGGCCGCCCGAATGTTGATCATTGTCTCGATCTCGAAGCCGTCGCCCCACAGCTTGGCGCCGTCGATGGGCCGCGGCAGGGCCGGGTCGGGCAGGTCGAGCGTGGGCACCACGCGCGCCCAGAAGGCGTTGTAGCCGTAGCACAGGTCGGTGAAGCGGGTGCCGAACAGCACGTTCACCACGATGTTGAGCCCGTCGTTGCCCAGCTTGCGCAGCCGGGTGATGTCGTGGCTGTGCCCGCCCTTGGCGAACCGCGAGCCCTTGACGAAGTCGGCGCCGTCGACCAGTTCGGCCACGAACAGCGGGATCTCCGCCGGGTCGGTTGAGCCGTCGGCGTCGATCATCACGATGATGTCGCTCGTGCAGGCGGCGAACCCGCAGGCCAGCGCGTTGCCCTTGCCGGTGCGCGACTGCTGCACCACCACGACGTCCGGGCGCAGCTCGCGGGCCACCTCGACGGTGCGGTCGATCGAGCCCCCGTCCACCAGGATCACCTCGTCGATGCCCTCGGGCAGCGCGGCGAACACGTGCGGCAGGTTCCGCTCCTCGTTGAGGGTCGGAATGACGACGCTTACGGTCGGTGACGGTGAACGGTTACCCGCCGTGGTGTCGGAGGACGGTGGGAGCTGCATGTCGTTCCCTTCGCAGGCTGCAGAAGCGAGGTGGATCGGCAAATTCCGGGAGCGGAAATCCGGGTCGCCGGCTTCTGTCGACAAATGTAGCTGCACGCTACGTAGCGTCAAATAACCAAAAGTCCATGGACTCGACACCCGTGCGGCGAGATCTAACCAGTCGGTTGACCTGCGGCAATACTCTTACGTCACAAGATCACCGTTCGACCCACCCGTTACAGTCGGTAATGGACAGCGAGGGAGAGAAGGGCACAGAATGGCGGCTCGTGACAAATCGGATAGCGACCTTCGGTGTTCGCACCCGGGCAGGAAAAATTTTTGTCCGACATGTCGCCGAAAGTTTGGTCACCGACCGTCATATGACGCTGCGTATAAGCAATGGTTGCAGGACGGTTGTTTCGGCGTGGGAGCACCACGGCGGCGCATCGATGCCTACTCTTGGCAGCCGAGACGAGTCGCCGGCGCGGTGCCGGGCGCGCCCTCACCCGAGGTCGTCGGCACGGTGGGTGATGAGATGACCGGTGAAGAAGCGCTCTGTGTCTGCGGCCACGAGCGCAGCGCCCATGTCCACTACCGCCGCGGCAGCGAGTGCGCCCGCTGTGGCCCCGAGCGCTGCCCCCGCTACCGCCGGCGCACCTGGTGGCGTCGCCGCTGAGCGGGCGGGCCCCGGCAACTGCCCGGCAGCATGACCAAGGGGCGGGCGGGGCCCAGCCGTCGCCGGGCAGCACGCCTATTGGTTGGGTAGGCTATGGCTTCCTTGCGCGGGGTGCCGGACCTCGGGCACCGCCGCGCTGCGCACCTGGAGGGAGAACCTCAATGCCGCTTCCTGATTTTCTGATCGCAGGTGTGCCGAAGGCCGGAACCACCGCGTTGCACGCCGCGCTGGTCCGCCATCCCGGGCTGTTCCTGCCGACGGTCAAGGAGCCCAAGTTCTTCCTGTCCGACGGCAGGCCTCCGGCCACCGGCGGCCCCGGCGACGTGCAGACCTACCAGGAGCACGTCTGGCGCCGCGCGGACTACGAGGCGCTGTTCGCCCCCGCGCCGCCGCACACCCTCAAAGGCGAGGCAACCCCCTTCTACCTGTACGACCACGGCTCGCACGAGCGCATCCGGGCGCTGATCCCCGGCGCCAAACTGGTGGTGCTCCTGCGCGACCCCGTCGACCGGGCCCACTCCAACTGGACGCACCTGTGGAACGCCGGCCTGGAACCCGAGGCCGACTTCCTGACCGCCTGCCGCGCCGAGGATCGGCGCAAAGCCGCGGGCTGGGCCGACTTCTGGCACTACGTGAGCCTGGGGCTGTACGGCCGGCAGGTGCAGCACCTGTTCAAGGTGTTCCCGCGTGAGCAGGTGCTGCTGCTGCGCTACCGCGAACTCAAGGACGCCCCGGCCGCGACCCTGGACCGGGTCTGCTCGTTCCTCGGGGTGGAGACAGGCCTGGTCCGCGAGATCCCCCGGGAGAACGTGAACCGGCACCTGGTCGAGGACAACAACCTCAACACGGTGCTCCGCGCGCTGCTGCGCACCGGTGGGACCTACGGTCACCACTTCCCGGTGCCGCTGCGGCTGGCCGCCCGCGGGCCGCTGCTGACCCTGCTGCACCGCAAGCGGGGCAACCGGCCGGTGACCACGCCGGCCGAGCGGGAGGCGCTGCTCCCGCTGTTCGTGGACGACATCGCGTTGCTGCAGGACGTGACGGGGGAGCGTTACGACGACTGGCTGTCGGTGGATCGACACGCCAAGACGTCCTAATCCCTATCAGGCCGATAGATGTTGCACACTGATGGCGCTACTGCTCGCTGTGTCACCGCTGCCACGAAACGGAGCCGCCTTGTCCATCGGAACCCCGACAATGTCGCTGCCTGCCTGGGAAGACTCGGTAGTTGTGGTCGAGCCTCCGGGTGATGAACCGGGTGCGTGGGCCGGGGCTCCCTCGGCGATCGTCGCTGACGGTTACATCTACCTTGCGTACCGTCTCCGGCTGCCGATCGGCGAGGGCCGGGGCATCTCCAACGTGGTGGCCCGCTCCACCGACGGGGAGTCCTTCGAGATCGTCGCCCAGGTCGACAAGGACCAGTTCGGGGCCGAGTCGCTGGAGCGCCCGGCGTTGGTGCGCACCCCGCAGGGCCGCTGGCGGCTCTACGTCAGCGTCGCCACCCCGGGCACCAAGCACTGGCGGGTGGACCTCATCGAGGCCGAGACGCCCGAGGGCCTGGCCACCGCGCCGGCGCGCACGGTGCTCGCCGGGGATGAGACCATCGGCGTGAAGGACCCCGTGCTGCACCACGACGAGCACGGCTGGCACCTCTGGGCCTCGGTGCACCCGCTGGAGTCCTGGGACAACGCCGACCGCATGACCACCGAGTATGCGACCAGCCCGGACGGGATCAGCTGGACCTGGCGTGGCACCGCGCTCGCCGGCCGGCCCGGCCAGTGGGACGCCCGGGGCGTGCGCGTCTCCTCGGTCACTGTCGACGGCGGCACCGTGCTGGCCGCCTACGACGGGCGCGCCACCGCGGGGGAGAACTGGGAGGAGCGCACCGGTGTGGCCCGCGGCGAGCGCCGCAGCGACGGAAGCTTCGGCCCGCTGACCGCCGAGGACGGCGAACCGCTGGGCAGCCCGCATGCCCCGAACGGCCTGCGCTACGTCAGCGTGGTCGCGTTGCCGGACGGTCGCAACCGCATCTATTACGAGGCGACCCGCGAGGACGGCGCCCACGACCTGCGCACGGAGATCACCTACTGAGATGACCGGCGATGTTAGCCGGGTCACGTGCGGGCCCCCCGGATGACGGTCCGTGACCGCTGACGCCTAGCTTGATCGTCAGAAGTGAATCGGCTGTCCGGCTCCCGCCACCATAAAAGGCGGATTTGACGGTACAGCCACCATGGCGGAGCCCGTTCCACAAGGACGAGCTTCGCCATGTTTGCTTTGTGCAGGTTCACCGTGCGTGACTGGGTCGCGCCGGAGCCTGTTTGAAGCCGGCGCCGCGGGATGACAAGCTGCCCGGCGTCGATTGTTCACTGTGCAAGGTGCAGGAAAAGGTTGAGCCGATGCTGGACTTCAAGGATCTCGCCCCGGCCATCACGCGTCAGCGGCTGGTCGTCGAGGGATATCCGGCTTATCCGATCACCGACGCCCACATCCGCGACTATCTGAGCCGCCTGTCCGAGGTTACCGGCATGGTCACGCTGATCGATCCGGTCACCCACGTCAGCGACCGCTACGGCTGGGCCGGCTGGATCCACTGGGAGACCTCGGGAGCGCACTTCTACTCCTGGGAACGGCCGATCGCGTTCTTCAGCGTCGACGTCTACACGTGCAAGGCGTTCGACCCGGGCGCGGTCATCGATTTCACCCGCGACTATTTCCAGGCCACCGAGATCGTGGGCAAGGACTTCTGACCATGGCCCGCTTCGTCTGCGTGGTCACCGGTCCCGCTTCCGAGCTGGCTGACGCCGGGCGTGAGCTGGAACGGCGCATCTTCGACAGCACGTTCGGCAACGACGAGCAGGTCATGCAGGCCGAGTACAGCCCGTACGAGCTGAACAGCCTTTTCTTCGTGGTGCTGGACCGCCGCCGCGGCGTACCGGCCGGGGTGGCCCGGATGATCGAGAGCACCGGCGCGGGCAACAAGACCATCGACGACGCCCCCGCGCACATCGGCGTGCCGCTGCAGGAGATCCTGGCCCGCCACGGCATGGATGGCGGCCTGATCTGGGACTGCGCCACCCTCGCGGTGCAGCCGGAGTATCGCGGGCGGCGCACCGGGCTGCTGGTCAGCTCGCTGCTGTACCGCACGTTCCTGGTGATGGGGGCGCGCCGCGGCGTACGCCACGCCGTCTCGATGCTCGACCGCCGGGCGTACCGGGGCATCGCCCTGCTCGGCACGCCCCTGCAGCCGCTGGCCGGGTCCGGGCCGTTCGAATATCTCGGCTCGGCCGAGAACCGGGCGGTCTACATGGACTTCCCGGCGATCGCCCCCGCGGTCACGGCGCACGCCCGTGAGCTGCGCGCCGCCGCGCGCCCCTCGCTGGCGCTGCTGCGCCCCGGCGGCTGGCGCCGATGGGTGAGCGCCCGGCTGGCCGCCACCGCGTCGCTGCGCGTGGGCACCGGGCGCGACCTGGACCACCTCATCGTGGACACCACCCGGGCGTGACGTTTGTGCCCGCTGGGCCGCGGGTACCGATCTCGAACCGGGCCGGGGGGCGGCAAGGCCCGGGTCAGCCGCGACAGGGGGTTCCGAGGATGCGCACGCTGGGCGGGAGGTATCAGCTCGAGCAGCGGATCGGCATCGGCGGCATGGCCGAGGTGTGGCGCGGCCACGACCAGGTCCTCGACCGCCCGGTGGCCGTCAAGATCATGGCCCCGGCGGTGGAGGGCACGCTGGGCGATGTGGACAGCGTCGACCTGGTCCGCACCGAGGCCCGCTCGGCAGCCCGGCTGGCCCATCCCAACGTGGCCGGCGTGCACGATTTCGGCACCTCACCGGCGCACGACCGCGACGTGCCCTACATCGTGATGGAACTCATCGACGGCCAGACGCTCAGCGAGCACCTCGCCGCGGGCGGGCTGGACTGGCGCATCGCCGTGCGCATCTGCGCCGAGGTGGCCGCCGCGCTGGCCGCCGCGCACGCCCAGGACGTGGTGCACCGCGACATCAAGCCGTCGAACATCATGCTCACGCCCTCGGGCGCCAAGGTGCTCGACTTCGGCATCGCCGCCGCCGCGGGCAGCCAGGACCCCGATCCCGACGGGCCGGTGATGGGCACCCCGGCGTATGTGGCCCCCGAGCGCTTCCAGGGCCTGCCCGCCAGCCCGGCGTCGGACATGTACGCCCTCGGCGTGCTGCTCTACCACTGCCTGTCCGGGCGCCTGCCGTGGCAGGTCGAATCCGGCACCGCGCTGGTGTACGCCCAGCGCTATCGCCACCCCGACCCGCTGCCGCCGATCGAGGGCCTGGCCACCGAGGTGCTCGACCTGTGCTCGCGCTGCCTCGACAAGGACCCCGCGGAACGCCCTACCGCGCTGGTCGCCGCGCTGCTGCTGGCCGAGGCCGTGGACGCCCGCGTGTACGTGCCACTTGTCGATTTCGGTGAGCGCACGCCGCGCCCCTCGGCCGTGTCACCGTGGGACGAGCGGGCGGCCGAGGCCCCGACCGACGTGGCGATGCCGCCCTTCGAGGACGACATCGACACCGAGGATGAAAGGCCCGGCCGCCACCGGGCCTGAGCACCCGCTCAGCCGCTGCGCGGCACCACGACGACCGGGCGCCGGGCGCGGCGCACCAGCCGGGTCGACACCCCGCCGAGCAGCACCCGCCGGGCGGGTCCGTACCCGCGTGAGCCGGTGATCAGCACGTCCACCTCGTCCAGCTCGGCGAGCTGGTCGACCACGTCGCCGGTGCGGATCTCCCAGTCCACAGGGGTTCCGCTGACCGACTCGGCGGCCCGGCTCAACGCCAGCTCGTAGGTTTCGCGCGCGGTGTCCAGAAAAGCGTGCTCGGCGTCCTGCCCGACCAGCCACGGCAGCGTCGCGTCAGCATCTGCCACCACCGTGTACAGCCGGATCGGGGTCTTGGTGAGCGCCGCCAGCCGGGCGGCCCGCTCAAGTGCCGCGCGCCCGTCCATCGTGTCCACGTAGGCCACCCCGATGCGCCCCACCGAGCCGGGCGCCCGTTCCAGGCCGGACGGGGCCACCGCCACCGGGCAGACGCTGCCGGCCAGCAGCCGGTCGGCGGTGCTGCCGGCGAACAGCCGGTGCCGGGGGCCGGCGCGGCCCGAGCCCACCACGATCGTCTCGGCCCCGAGTTCCTCGGCCAGGTCGTTGAGCCCGTGCGCGGCCGAGGTCGAAGCGACCATCCGGTACTCGGCCGCAGCGTCGAGTTCGGCGGCCACCGCCCGGGCCCCGTCGAGCACGGACTGCGCGGCGCGGTGCCGCTCGGCGACCCACTCGGCGTCGACCCGGCCCGAGCCCAGCGCGGCCGGGGCCGGGTGCACGACGGCCACCACCAGGGGGGCCTCCAGCGCGGAGGCCGCCCAGGCTCCCAGCACGACGGCGTCGCGCCCGGATTCCCCGCCGTCCACGCCGACCACCACGGGGGCGGTCACGGCTGCTCACCGTCCTTCTGGGCCCAGCCCGGGGTGCCCGAGGCGTGCTCGCGGCGCAGCCGGGAGTTGCGGTAGCCGTACAGGAAGTAGATCGCCAGCCCGATGACCAGCCACACCACGAACCGGATCCAGGTGGACAGCGGCAGGTCGCTCATCAGGTAGATGGCGAAGGCCACGCCGATGACCGGCAGCACCGGCGACCATGGCACCCGGTACGGCCGGGGCATGTCCGGGCGGGTCCGGCGCAGGATGATCACACCGATGTTGACCAGCACGAACGCGAACAGAGTGCCGATGTTGACCAGCTTGACGATCTCGGAAAGCGGCACGAGCGCGGCGAGGATCGCGATCAGCACACCGAGGCCGATGGTCAGCCGGGCCGGGGTGCCGTAGCGCTGGTTGACGGTGGCCAGCCGCTGGGGGAGCAGGCCGTCGCGGCACATGGCGAAGAAGATGCGGGTCTGGCCGTACATGATGACCAGCACGACGCTGGTGATCGCGACCACCGCACCCAGTGCGAGCAGTCCCGCCGCCCAGCTGATGCCCGCGCCCTTGTCCAGGGCTGCCGCCAGCGGTGCGTCGCTCGATTCCAGCTCGGCCGGGGTGGCGATGCCGATCGCGCCGACCGCGGTGAGCACGTAGAAGATCGTGCAGATGATCAGCGAGCCGATGATGGCCAGCGGCAGGTCACGCGCCGGGTTCTTGGCCTCCTCGCTGCCGGTGGACACCGCGTCGAAGCCGATGTAGGCGAAGAAGATGATCGCCGCGGCCGAGGTCACCCCGTCGACGCCGGAGGGGGCGAAGTTGTGGAAGTTGCCGGTGCCGAAGTTGAACAGCGCCACCACGATGAAGAAGGTCAGCACGACCAGCTTGATCGCCACCATCACCAGGTTCACCCGGGCGCTCTCGGTGACGCCGCGCACCAGCAGCAGCGTGATCGCCAGGACGATGAACACGGCCGGCAGGTTGAAGATGCCGCCGTCCTCGGGCGACTTGGCTATCGCGTCGGGCAGGGTCCAGCCGAACGCGGCGTCGAGGAAGGCGTTGAGGTTGCCACCCCAGCCGACCGCGATGGCGGCCACGCTCACCCCGTACTCCAGGATCAGGTCCCACCCGATGATCCACGCCACGATCTCGCCCAGCGTGGCGTAGGTGTAGGTGTAGGCGCTGCCGGACACCGGGATGGAGGAGGCCAGCTCGGCGTAGGACAGCGCGGAGAACGCACAGGCCACCGCGGCAAGCACGAACGACAGGATCACCGCGGGACCGGCCACCCCGGCGCCCTCGCCGATGACCACGAAGATGCCGGTGCCGATGATCGCGCCGACGCCCATGGCGGTCAGTTGTGTCGCGCCGACGGCCTTCTTGAGCCCGTGTCCCTCCTCGGCCGTCTCGGTGAGCAAGGAACGGACGTCGCGAATGGCGAAAATTCCCGGCCGTTGACCGGAGCTGGTTGTCATGACCCACCCTCTCCCCGGAGGTATCGATGACCTCCGGTGTCAACATGTCGTTCACCTGCGCCGCCCGCAAGATGATCTGCAAGATACGAGAAACTTGCCCCGATGGCTTGCCCTCTCGCGCCTGCGGTGGGTCACGCTCACGTGACGCTGCGCCGGACTCCCGGTCCGCCGTGACCACGCAATGGTGCGGCAGCCTGCGATGAAGCAGAGGCCCGTTGTACGGTGAGCTTCTACGCAGGCGGGAAGTGGGGCGAGAGAGTTCATGGGCGAGGCCGTGATGACCACCCGGCGTCAGGCCGACGGGACCATCGTGGTCGACGTGCGCGGCATGCTCGACGCGGCAACGGTGGATGCCTTGCGCACCGCGCTGCTCACCACGCTGCACGCGCAACGACCGATGACGATGATCGTCGACCTCACGTTCGTGACGTTCATGGATTCGATGGGGGTGGGTGCGCTGGTGGCCGGCTACAACGCCGCCCGCGAGACCGGCACCCGCTTCGTGCTGCGCAACCCCAGCGAGTTCGTGCACCACCAGTTGCGCGTCACCGGTCTGACCGAGATGTTCGGCCTGCCCGCGCATCCCACCGGGCCGCAGAGCTACACCCCGTAAGACCTTGGAGATCACGGCCACGCTCTGGTCACCCCCGGTGCCCGCGGACCGCATCGTCGTGGTCCATGACGGGCCCGACTATCAGCGGTACGGCGCGATCGTCGCGTTCTCCGAGCAGGTCATCAAGGCCGGGCACGTGCGGCCGTACCATCTGGCCCTGATCTCCAGCGACGATCGCCTCGAGGACTACTCGGCCAATCCGGTCTACGCCCGCGCCCTGGCCGAGAAGTTCCTGCCCGAGCTGTTCGAGCGGCTCGGCACCGACAAGCCGGTGCTCGGGGTGGGGGCCAGCCTCGGCGCGCTGGCCATGCTGCACGCTCAGCGCCGCCATCCCGCCCGCTTCGCCGGTCTGCTGCTGCAGTCCGGCAGCTTCTTCCAGCCCCGCTTCGACCGTCAGGAGTCCGGGTTCGCCCGCTGGCTGCGCATTGTGCGCTTCACCGGCCGCGTGATCAGGTCAACCGGTGGCCCCGGCGTGCCAATCGCGCTCACATGCGGCACGGTGGAGGAGAACCTCGCCAACAACCGGGACATGGCCGCCGTGCTGGCCGGTCAGGGTTACGCGGTGGAGTTCGCCGAAGTTCGGGGCGGCCACGACTGGGAATCCTGGCGGGCTGCGTTCGACCCGCACTTCACTGACCTGCTGAAGAAGGTGTTCCGCTAGTTCCTGGGAAAGAGGGCGCGCGATGGCTGACGTCGAGCACACCATCGGACTGCTGCTGGGGACCGAAGAGGACTGGCCACGGGCCTACGAGGCGTTGCTGCGGCGGGTGGGGGCGATCACCGAGCCGTCCGGTCGTACCCATCGGATCCGCTCCGTGCGGGTGAGCATCGAGCCGTTCAACCTCCGCGACAAGCCGCAGCACGACCTGGTCATCGACCGGCTGGCGTACTGGTACTACCACCCGCGGGAATGGCTGAAGAAGGCCGCGCTGATGGACGACGTGTACCTGCTCAACAGCCCGTTCACGTTCCAGTCGATGGAGAAACACGCGGCCTACTGCGCCATGCTGCGCCTGGGTCTCAAGGTGCCCGAGACGGTGCTGGTGCCGTTCAAGAACCCGCTGGACAACTCGCGCTGGGCCTACACCTCGGCCCGCTACAACCAGCCGTTCGACCTCGATGCGCTCGCCGAGTCGGTGGGTTATCCGATGTACATGAAGCCCTACGACGGCGGCGCCTGGGTCGGCGTGTCCAAGATCCGCAACAGCGATGAGCTGCACGCCGCCTACGACGCCTCGGGTGAGCGGCTGATGCACCTGCAGGCCGCGGTCGAGGACTACGACGTGTTCGCCCGCTCGCTGACCATCGGGCCCGAGACCATGGTGATGAAGTTCCGCCCCGAGCTGCCCATGCACGAGCGGTACGCGGTCAGCCACGACTTCCTCGCCCCGGCCGTCGGCGACGAGGTGGTGACGATCTCCCGGCTGGTCAACGCGTTCTTCCGCTGGGAGTTCAACTCCTGCGAGTCGCTGATCAAGGGCACCGAGGTCCACCCCATCGACTACGCCAACGCCTGCCCCGACGTGGCCGTGACCTCGCTGCACTACTACTTCCCGTGGGCGATGACGGCGCTGCTGCGCTGGACGGTGTTCTGCGTGGTGACCAACCGCCGCCCCCGCCTCGACATGGACACCTCGGCCTACTTCAAGGTCGCGGACAACCCCGAGCTGTCGTACGAGGAGAAGCTCGCCGCCTACCGCAAGCTCGCCGACGGCTACTTCGAAACCGAGCGCTACCAGGAGTTCTGCGAGAAGCACCTGGCTCACGTCGACGAGATGGTCCACGACTGGGTCAGCTCCCCGGAGTTCCGCAGCCTGCTCACCGAAACCGTGCGAACCATGTACCCGCCCCACGAGCACGAAAAGTTCCTCGGCCACTTCGGCGGGCTGATCGACGCCTGGCTGGCCGAACGGGGTTAGATATGACGCGTGCGACGTGAACCGGCCCTCTCGCTGGAGGGTGCCCTCAAGATCCTCGGTGCCGGACCGGAGCAACGCTGGCTGAGCGTGCTGGACAAGGCGCTCGGCAGGGTCATCCTGGCCAGCGACGAGGAATGGTGGAAGGACTGCCCCCGCCACGCCGGGAAGGCCGAGGGCCCGTAGCTGCGATCTTGTCAGACCCACGGCCTACAGTTCACTGCGTGCGGATCCGGATCGTGGGCAATGACCTGCCAGGGCGGCGGGGTGGCGTGGAGGCTGATGCCCTGCGCCGCGGCAACGTGCATGTCGGCGTGCAGCGCAAGGCCGAGGTCATCGAACGCTTCCCCGCCTCCGGTGACCGCGCCCTCTGGGAGTTCGACGTCACCAGCCGGGAGGTCGATGAGCTGCTCGACGTGGGCGGGCCGTTCGTGCATGGGCGGCCCGGGGCTCGCTTCCTGTACCTGAGCTGGGGCACCCTCGACGCGGACACGTTCACCATGTTCCGGCGGGCGAAGCTGTTGTTCGGCGACATCCCGACGGCCATGCTGCGGGCGGCCCACGAGGGCTCCGGGAGCCTGACCGCCGAGCTCGGGCTGACGGACCCGGACGGGGGGCCGCGCTGTGCCCGGGTGCGGCCGCCGGACATCGCGTGGGGCCTGGAGCCATGACGGTTCTGCACGGGTTCATCGCGCGCGACGGCGAGCTGGCCCTCTGGCTGGAAAGTGAACACGGCACCGCGGCCGGGCGCGGGCATCATCCCTCGGCCGTCGCCCCCGGTGCCGGCCCGGTCCGCCCGGCCATCCTGCTGCTGCCCTCGACCACGGCCGGCCCGCTGCCGTCCCCGGCTCTCGGGCTTGCGCCGCGCCGCGGGACACCCCAGCTCAAGCCCTGGACGCTCCCGGCCGTCGTGCACCCCTTCATCACCGCGGACCTCGCCGACGAGTACGAAGCCCGGCCCGCTCCCTCGCTCACCTACCTGGCCGAGGTCTGCGCGTTCGCCGCCGACCTGGTGGCCCGGGGCCGGGTGCTGCCCACCGTCCGCCCCGACGCTCCGAGCGCATCGTGGCGCCCGGTGCTGACCGGGCCCGACGCCGCCCGGTACGACGACCTGGTCATGCAGATGCCGCCCGCCTGCCGGGCTGAGCGCGTACGACCCGGTGAGGTCGACGCCCTGCCCGCTGCCGACGCGCTGCACGTCGCGTTGCACCGGCTGGTCGACGGGCTGGTTCGTACCCGGCTGGCCGAGGCCGGTGTGACGCTGGCCGGTGCGCCCTGGCTCACCGCGTTGAGCAGCGACGACGGCACCTTCAACGGTGGGGGAGAACTCGGCACCCTGGCCGACGTGCTGGATGAGTGGCACGCCGAGGCCAGCAGGGGCACCGCCGTGCGGGTGGTGTTCCGGCTGAGTCACCTGCCGGAGGAGGAGGACAGCGAGGAATCGTGGCTGCTGGAGTTCTTGGTGCAGCCGATTGACGAGCCCAGTCTGCTCGTACCGGCTGCCGAGGTGTGGCGGGATGCGATCGCGCCGCTGCGGCGCTGGACCCAGCGGCCGGGGGAGCGGCTGATCGCCGGGCTCGGGCGGGCGGCGAAGTTGTTCCCCGGCCTGGACGCGGCGCTGCGGGAGGCTTGCCCGGCTGAGCTGGTGCTCGACACCGAGGGGGCATACCGGTTCCTCGGGCATGCCGGGCTGCTGGAACAGGCCGGCTACGGGGTGCTGCTGCCGGCCTGGTGGCGCGAGCCGCTGCGGCTGGGACTTACGATCGAGGTGCGCAGCCGGGAGGCCGCCGCGCCGGTGCTGCGTGACGAGGCCGTCAACCTCAAGGGCATGGTCTCGTACGACTGGGGGCTGGCCCTGGGCGGCAGGACACTCACCGACGACGAGCTGGCCGAGCTGGCCCGGGTCAAGGTTCCCCTGGTCCGGCTGCGGGGCCGCTGGGTCTATCTCGACGCCGACCGGCTGCGGGCCGGGTTGGAGTTCCTCAAGCGCGGCGGCGGCTCGATGACCGCCGGGGATGCGGTGCGGCTGATCCGGCTGATGCCGCCGGAAGAGCTGCCGGTGCCGGTGACCGAGGTGCGGGGCCGGGGCTGGGTGGCTGATCTGCTGTCCGGGCGGCTGGGGGAGAGCCTCGAACTCCTGGCTCCTCCAACGGAACTGGCCGGGGTGCTGCGGACGTACCAGATGAGGGGTTTTTCCTGGTTGTCGTTCCTGGACGGTCTGGGGCTGGGGGCGCTGCTCGCGGATGACATGGGGCTGGGCAAGACCGTGCAGGTGCTGGCGTTGCTGCTGGCCAAGGGTCCGGGGCCGACGCTGCTGCTGTGCCCGCTGTCGGTGCTCGGCAACTGGCAGCGGGAAGCGGCGCGGTTTGCCCCGTCGTTGCGGGTGCGGGTGTTGCACGGAGCCGATCGGCCCGACCCGGCGACGCTGGCCGAGGGGGCGGATGTGGTGCTGACCACCTACGCGACCGCGACGCTGGACGCTGAGGCGCTGACCGCTGTCGCCTGGGATCGCGTGGTGCTGGACGAGGCGCAGCACATCAAGAACAGTTCCAGCGGCGCCGCCAAGGCCGTCCGTCGCTTCCCGGCCCGATCCAGGATTGCCCTGACCGGTACGCCGGTGGAGAACCGCCTCGCCGAACTGTGGTCCATTCTGGACTTCCTGAACCCCGGGTTGCTCGGCAGCGCCCACACCTTTCGCAACAGGTACGCGGTGCCCATCGAACGCTACGGCGACGAGGACGCGGCGGCCCGTCTGCGCCAAGCCACCCGCCCGTTCCTGCTGCGCCGCGTCAAGTCGGACCCGGCCGTCATCGACGACCTGCCCGGCAAACGCCAGGTACGGCATCTGTGCGGCCTGACCACCGAGCAGGCCACCCTGTACCGCGCGGTGCTCGACGACATGACCCAGCAGTTGAAAAAGGCGAACGAAACCCGGCGCAAGGGTGTCGTGCTGGCCGCGATGACCAAGCTCAAACAGGTGTGCAACCATCCCGCCCACTTCCTCGGCGACGGCTCGGCGCTGGCCGGGCGCTCGGGCAAACTCGAACGGCTGGAGGAGATCCTCGACGCCGCGCTGGCCGAGAACGAAAGCGTGCTCTGCTTCACCCAGTTCACCCGCTTCGGATCCCTGCTGGTGCCGCATCTGAGCGCCCGCTTCGGCGTACCGGTGCGTTATCTGCACGGTGGGACGCCGCGCGGGGCCCGCGACGCCATGGTCGCCGAGTTCCAAGCCGACCGCCGCCCCGGCATCTTCGTGCTGTCGCTCAAGGCCGGCGGCACCGGGCTCAACCTGACCGCGGCCAACCATGTGGTGCACGTGGACCGCTGGTGGAACCCCGCCACCGAGGCGCAGGCCACCGACCGGGCGTACCGCATCGGCCAGCACCGCGACGTGCGGGTGCACACCTTGGTCTGCCTGGGCACCCTGGAGGAACGCATCGACCGGCTCATCGCGGAGAAAGGTGTGCTGGCCGAGCGGGTGGTCGGCACCGGCGAGGGCTGGCTGACCACCCTGTCCACCGACGAGCTGCGCGACCTGACGCGCCTGGACCCGGAGGCCGTCGGTGACTGACCCCACCCGCTTCTCAGGCCCGTTCGTCGCCATGTTCGAGGCGCTGCGCATGGCCCCGACCTTCGCCCGCGGCCGCCGCGACGCCCGAGCCGGGCACGTTCGCAGCCTGAGCATCTCCAGCAGCCTGGTCATCGCCCAGGTCCGCGGCCCCGATGACCCTCGCGCCTTCCGGTCCCGCATCGCCGTTCGGGCGTTCGGCGCCGCGGAATGGGCCGGCCTGCAGGACACGCTGGCCAGCCAGGCGCGCTACGTGGCGGACCTGCTGGCCGGTCGCATGCCCGGCAACGTCGAGGAGGTTTTCCACCGCGCCGGGCTGACCCTGCTGCCGTTGTCGCTGAACGAGGTGGCCATGGACTGCAGCTGCGAACGCTGGCCCATGCCGTGCGTGCACCTCGCTGCCACCTGCTACGCGCTGGCCGACTCGTTCGAAACCGACCCCTTCGGCGCCTTCACCTGGCGTGGCCGCACCCGCGACGAACTGCTGGGTCACCTCACCCAGCTAAGCGGCACCGCCGAAGCACCCCCAGCACCGAAGGCCGCAACCCAAACCCTGGGAGACCCGGCAAACTTCTGGTCATCCGGTACGACCACAGCACCCGCCCCGCACCCCGCGACATCCCGCCCGGACCTGCTGCTGGACCAGTTGGACGCGCCGCCTCTGCGCTACGACGGCACGCCGCTGGCGGAGTTGCTCAGGCCCGCGTACTTGGCGTTGCCGCCGGCCGCCCCTTAGCGCTTTCCCGCCGGCTGCCCCTTAGCGCTTTCCCGCCGGCTGCCCCTTGGCGCTTTCCCGCCGGCTGCCCCTTGGCGCTTTCCCGCCGGCTGCCCCTTGGCGCTTTCCCGCCGCCTTTCCCGCCGGCTTTTCTTGGGGGCCGCCGTGGGTCTCAGCTCGCTAGATTTCGGCGATCTCGCGGCCGAGGGGCCAGAAGGCGACGGGCACCAGCTTGAAGTTGGCCACGCCGAACGGAATGCCGATGATGGTGACGCACAAGGCGACCCCGGCCACGATGTGGGTCAGTGCCAGCCACCAGCCCGCCACGACCACCCAGATGATGTTGGCCAGCCCGGACGCCACCCCGGCGTCGGGCCGGCTGACCACCGTGCGTCCGAAGGGCCACAACGAGTACACCGCCAGCCGCATGGCCGCGATCCCGAACGGAATCGTGATGATGAGGGCGAAGCAGATCAGGGCAGCCAGTCCGTACCCGATGCCGAGCAGGAAACCGCTGCCGAAGATGAACCAGAGGACGTTGAGAAGGAAGCGCACTCAGCAAGCATGACTGAGCCCCGCCAGCCCGCTAGGGCAGCCGCCACCGTTGGTCGCGGGCGCCGGTGCATTGCTGTGTTCGTACCCCGGAACCGATTTGCCTTCCGCCCGAAGGGTCGGTCAGGCATTCGTTCGTCGCAACGTTGACCAGCGTGCGGCTCTGCCCCGCCCGCCACTGCGCATCGGCCTGGCCGCCGCATGTGATGATCTGCACCGCGGTGTCCTGCCCGGCCCGCGCGCACTTGCCGCTCACCCGCAGCGTGCCGTCGGTCTCCAGCGTCCACACCTGCGCGGACGTCCCATTGCAGTCGAACACCTGAATGTGATTGGTATCCACAGCCACGCCGCCGTTGAGATCCAGGCACAGCCCACTACCCCCGGTGATCAAACCGGTCCGGGCCGCCGACGGGGCCTGCGAGAGCGTGGATGTCGGCTTGATCTTCTCCGCCGGTGCCGTCGACGTGGACGGTGCGGCGCTCACCGTGGTAGTCGGCGGTGCCGTCGCTGTTGCTGGTGCCGAGGACGCCTTCGTCTTCGCCGGGGTCTGGTTCTGCGTGGTCGGAGCCGGCGCGACCGGTGCGAGCGTGGCGGTCGGTGACGTCGAGGGCAGCGCGGGAGCTTCGGACGCCGCGGTCGACCAGGGCGGCAAGCTGACATCGGTGATGGCTTGCGGCGTACGACCCGGGTCAGAGCGCAGGACATTGGCCAACCCAACACCGCCGAGCGCGACCACGAGCGCCCCTGCTCCGGCAACGGTCAGAAGGAGTCGTCGCGACCTCCGTGGCGGAGCGTCGGTGACCGCCGGCAACACCACTGTCGGATCAGCGCTGTCCTTGGGAGCCGGCGAAACAGGCTGGGCCGGCCAGGTAGCGGCGAGCCCAGGAGCCTCGCTGTCCCGCCGAACATATGGCCTGACCAGCAGAGGATCCCCATCACCGTCGCGCTGTTGTGCCATTCCCGCCCTGCCCTGTCTTGCCGTGCCTGCGCCTTGCCCGCTTTGCCGTGCCCGTTTTACCTTGCCCGTTTGTCGCTTACCCGCGCCGCGCTTGCCTCGTTCCTTGCCCGGCTGTCCTTCGGTTCATCCTGCCCTGCCTTGTCGCGCGTCGGTCTTTCCCTCAGCGCGCCGCCGGCTACTCCGGACGTTATCGGCTCGCGCCCGTTTCCGCGCAGCGGCCGATCGGCCAAGATCAGCACCGCCTTATCGTTGCTTTAACCGTTGACTAACTCGCTGTTAGCGCCAGGCCCGCGAGAGTGACCGCCATGTCGACTCTCCGCACGAAGAGCCTTGCGGCCCTGGCCGCTGCCTTCGCCGCCGAACCGGCTCAGGCGGCCAGCTCCAAGTTCTGCGACGGCGGCAGCTACACTGTCCTGGGCAAAACCGGCACAAAGGACCGTTTCCGGGGTACGGTCCCAGCCCCCGCCGGCCGCTTCGTGGTCCAGGGCCGCTACACCCAGTTCACCATCGACCCGGCCACGTTCGCCATCTACGACTACGCCTTCACCGGTGCCCCCAACCCCGGCGACATGACCGGCGGCCGGTTCACCCCGGTGTACGCCGGCAAGGTCCCCGACCACCGGGGTCTGAGCCTCACCAGTGCCATCAGCCTGGAACTGCGTGACGACAGCCTGACAATCACCCGCACCGGCGCCAGCGGCCTCAGCGTGAAAATCCAAGCCAAGGACTGCGCCCAGGGCGGCGTTTTCCAAATGGAACCCTCCCGCGGCGACGGCACCCGTACCCGCATCGTCCACACCCTCGCCGGCTCGGCCTTCTACTACGACAACCCCCGTTTCCGCGCCCAACTCGGCAACTGGCTCGGCTCCGGCTGCACCGACGTGCAAACCGGCCCGGCTGGCCAGTTCTGCGTCCGCGTGAGCCCCCGCGTCAACATCGCCAGCGGCACCGCCCCGGCCCTGGTCCTCCGCGACAGCGCCCAGGTGGCGACCCGCATCCCCCAGGCGTCGTGCGGCCCGGACTTCACCAACACGCTCGGACTGTCCGAAACCAAGGACCACTGCGGCGCCACCAGCATCTGGGACGTAGCCAGCGGAGGCCGCATGGGCATGGTCACCGGTGAGGATGCCACCGAGGTAGCGAACCCGCCGACCACCTGCACCGAGGACTGCCAAGCCCAGAACCAGGTGAAGGGCCGCCTAGCCACGCTGGGCTTCCCCGCCCCGGTTCCCCCGTCCAGCCGCCTCACCCCCCGCACCTCGCCCGACGGTCTCACCGCACCGCTGACCGCTCCCTGACCAAGCGTCAACGCACCCCAACCGCCGGGCGGCATCCGAGGTTTCGTCCGATGGCGGGAAGCGTTTCGTGGATCGGCCCGCAGCGAGTAGAGCCGGGGCCGACTGTGGCTTGGGGTGCTGCTTGGCGGGACGGACGCGGCTCGTTGAAAGAGGTGCCGGAAGCGGCGGCTTGTGGAACCAGTCGGGACCGGCCCGCCGAGGGGGTAGGCCGGTCCCGGCAGAAAACGGCTGATAGACCGACTCCTGCGGCCCCGAACGACTGGATCCGGCCAGCCTCGGTCCAGGGCAGGCCCCGTTCCGCCGCGCGTCCTGGTGGAGCGGGGCCTGCCCTGGACCGTCTACGTGCTAAGCACCCACTCTCAGACCGCACCGCCGCCGGAATGGTGTCAGCGCCTCCAGAAGGCCTTTCGTCCGGACGAGCCCTCTGGCCGGAAGCTCTCGAGCACCTTCGTCGCCTCCGCCCACTTCGACGCCAGGCCGGTGTCGACCGTGAGGTAGGTGATCAGGGCTTGCAGCGGCGCCACCTCGGGGTCGGTTCTTCCTTCGAGCAGTGCGGCCAGCCGGCTTGCCAGGTCGTCGAGCAGGTCGCGGCGTTCGTAGGCGGGGCGGCCGTCGGCATCGTGCAGGCGCTTGGCTTCGACCTCGACGAGGGCGGTCAAGTCCTTCAGGGACAGGGCTGTGTTGCCCATCGAGGCGAGCTTGGCCTGGCGCCCGGATCCTGATGCCCGGCCCGCCGCCGCGATGGAGGCGGGGACGGCCGCAAACGGCTGGGGTCCGCCGGGGGTGCCGGGTGCTCCGGTGGGACCGGGGGCACCGGTGGCACCGCGGGCGGAGCGAGCACGCACAGGGGCGAAGCCGGGTGTGCTCGGGCTGCCGAACGGCGGCGGGGTCGGAGCGGGGGCAGCCGAGGCGATCGGAGACGGTGCGGGGGCAGGGTCCCCGGCGATGAGGAACGACGTGTTCGCTGATTCGTAAGGCTGCCAGCCGGACGGCGACTCGACCGGTTGGGTGACGCGACGATTGTCACCGCCCTCGTTGACGACCTGGCTGTCGACGGCCACGAAGGCGGTGAAGCGGCACAGCACACCGAAGCGCAGGGAGGTGGCGACGATTTCCTGCTCGATGCTGTGGTCGCCGGCCGCGTAGCGGTCCTCCATGTCGCGCAGATGGCTGCGCGCCCACTGTGCGGTGACGGCGGGCTCGTCGCGGCGTTCCAGCGCAATCTCGGACGTGAAGTCCTCATCCTCGCGGGTGCGTCCCCGAACAGTCACCGTGGCCGGTGGTTCTCCTTGGTGGCGGCCGAACAGGACGAGCGGGACGCCGGGGAACAGAGACTGCGCCCGGCCGGTGTCCACACCGGACACCGTTACGTCGGTGACCAGTGGTGCGCCGATCCGGCGGTGGATCTGCTCCATCGCCTCGTCCAGCCGGTCCTCGCTCTCCACGAGTTCGCAGCGCCCGGCTCCGATGGCAGCCAGACGTCCGAGGAAGCCGGCGTTGACCGCGCGGTCGATGCCAACGGTGTGGATGCGGGTGCTGCCGACCAGCGTGCTGACCTCGGCCAGGATCTGGTCCTCGTTGCCCACCTGCCCATCGGTCACGAGCACCAGCACCCGGTCACGATCCTTGACGTCGGAGAGCAGCGCCAGACCGTCGCGCAACGGTGTGAGAAGTTCGGTCCCCCCGCGGGCCTCGGCTCGGGCGAGGTGCTCGACAGCCCGGAAACGGTGCCGGTCCGTCGCGTCGGACAGCCCGGAACCCAGGTCGTCGGGGTGGCCCACCTGGTGGTCGAAGGTGAGCACGGCGAACCGGTCGCCGTTGGTCAGCGTGTCGACGACGCGCGCGGCGGCTCGGCGCGCAGCGACCATCTTCCAGCCGCCCATGCTGCCCGAGCGGTCGAGCAGCAGCACAACGTCCTTGGGCCGGGGCGCGGTTGACGGAGATGCCGGTGGCAGCACCACGAGCTGCACCGTGCCCTCGGCGGTGCCGGCGTCCGGTACGACCACAGCACTGGAGCCGTCAGCGGCATACGGCAAACGCAGGATGAAGTCGCGGTCCGCGCGCTCGCCCGGCGCGATCTCCACGCGGGTGCCGGAGGTCGTCACGGTGTGCAGGCTGGACCGGATCTCGCCCAGCGGCAGCCCGGCGGGGTCGATGTCGACCCCCACGGACAGGCGCAGCGGATTCGGGAACCCTGGAAGCAGAACCGGCGGTGTGATCCGCGACGCGTCGGGCACCGCGTCGGTGTCGCGTAGCTGGCCATCGCCGACCGGCTCGCCAGGCAGCGGCGTGCCGGGCACGTAGCGCGGTGCCACCACGAGCGGGAAGCGGAACGTCGCCGCGTCGTCCTCCCAGGGCAGCGGACCGACCAGCGACAGCTCAACCACCACGCGCTCGCCGGGTTGGATGTTGCCGACGCGCATGGTGAACACGTCGGGCCGTTCCTCCTCGGCGATGGACGCCCGCTTACCGGCCTGGATGGCCTGGTCGTACGCCTCCCGGGCGGCGGCGCGCTCCTGCAGCTCGGCCTGCACCGTGCGGCCGTCGGCGGTCATCGTCATGCCCGTCACCGCGGCACGGTCGGGCAACGGAAAGATATAGGTCGCTTCCAGCGCGGTGTCGTAGGCGTTGACGAACTCGGTCGTGACCTGCGTCCGGGCGACCAGGCCGCTGATGTGCGCCTGCACGTCGAGGCGATCGAGGGGCAAGTTGCCACGCTCGGTGTGCAACGCCCCAAGCCCGGCGTCGGGCAGGATCCGGATCCGGCCGATTTCCGCCGGCTCCATCGGCGTGACGGACAGGGTCATGACGCGCTCCGATCATCGGTTGTCAGCAGGTCTGCGTCGTGCGGTGCGCCTGGGGAAGACGGCTGGGCGGCCGGATGCGGCTCGGCGGGGGAGTGGTGCAGCAGGCCGCGCTCGACCAGGACGGTGAGAAGCGGCCGCGCTGCGGAGCTGAGCTCGACAATGTCCATCATGGTCGGGCGCACCGGGAGCACCAGGAAGGCACCGCCGCCCAGAGCGACGCCGCCGATCTCCGTGAGGCTCGACAGCACATCCGAGGGCGATCGAGCGGCCGCAGGAGACGGAGCGGCCGTGGGGGACGGTTCAGCCGCCGGCGGTCCAGCCGCGGTATTGGCAGCGCGCGCCGGTGACTGGGTCCAGAAGTGCGGGCGTGCAGGCCCGGCATCAAGCTGTCGGTTGCCGCCGGCGAGCAGGTCGGCGGGCAGCCGCGCGACCGTCGCGAGGTCTTCATCGGACACGCCGGTCAGCTCGGCTTGAATGGCCGCCAGCGCGTGTCCCTGAGCCTGACGCCGCTTGACGGCCACGATCTGCAGCAGGTGCCGCGGCCCGTAGATCGCGGTGCGCCCTTGCATGCCCAAAGGCCGATCCACCAGCCCGGTCGAGGTGTACCAGCGGATCGCTCGCCGGTCGGGTACGTCACGGACCCGGCCGTTGGGCGCGCCGGAGTACTCGGCCGCCAGCGCTTGGCGTACCCGATCCACAAGCTCGTCCATCGTCCACACGCCGACCATCCTGACACTGTCACCGTGACAGTGTCAACAGGTGAATTCCGCAGCACGTCCGGATAGCGGGCATGACTTCCGCGCTAGCCTTTCGTCGTGACTTTTTCCGCAGCGCATCAGGCTCTCCTCGACTCCGTTCCCGCCGGTGCGGGGGCGCGGATAGAGGGCGAGACCGTCGGGTACACGCATGAAGGCACCGCCCTGGAGGGCTACTTCGCGCACGACACCGCCATCACCGAACGCCGCCCAGCGGTGCTGGTGGTGCACGACTGGACCGGTCTGCGCGACTATCCCAAGGTGCGCGCTCAGATGCTGGCCCGGCTGGGCTATGCGGCCTTTGCCATCGACGTCTACGGCGCCGGCATCCGCCCCGAGGGTTTCGAGGCTGCCTCCGCTGAGGCAAACAAGTTCTACGGCGACACCAAGCTGTTCCGCGCGCGTGTGCAGGCCGGTTACGAGCAGCTGATCGCGGACCCGCGAGTCGACCCCGACCGCGTCGTGATCATCGGTTACTGCTTCGGTGGTTCGGCGGCGCTCGAATTCGCCCGCACGGGTGCGCCCCTGCGCGGAGCCGTGTCCTTCCATGGCGCGCTCACGGTGCACGAGCCCAGCGACGCCGATCAGATCAAGGCACCGCTGCTCATCCTGACGGGTGCGGCGGACCCGGTGGTCCCTGACGAGGCCGTCGTGGCGTACGAGAACGAGCTGCGGGCCGCGGACGTCGACTTCGAGGTCGTCAGCTACTCGGGTGCCCCGCACGCGTTCACGCTGCCCGAGGTCGACGCGTACCGGCCCAAGGCCGATGCCCGCAGCTGGCAGCGTCTGACCGGCTTCCTCGACGAGGTCTTCGCGTAAGTGAGGCCGCGCCTGGCCGCGCTGTCGCACGTCAACGATCCGGCCACCGTCTGCGTTTACCCGGGCGACCCGGCGCCGCGGTTACGCACGGTGGCCACGATCGAGGACGACGGCTTCTACCTGCGCGAGGTCAGCGGCGGCGAGCACACCGGCACGCATTGGGGCGCGCCCGGGCACTTCACGCCGGGCGCCGCGCTCGCTGACGACCTCGATGTCGATGATCTGTGCCGCCCGGCGGTCAAGATCGACGTCCGCGACCGGTGCGCGGCGGATCCGGATCATGCCGTGTCCGCCGCTGACCTGCAGGAGTGGGAGAGCCGCCACGGCCGCATCCCGGACGAGTCGTTCGTCATCCTCTGGACCGGCTGGGACGCCAAGTGGGGCACCGGGCAGTTCTACGCCTACGACGAGCGCGGCGTCATGCATCAGCCCGGCTTCGCCGTGAGCGCGGTGCGGTGGCTGATCGATACCGGTCGGCTGGGCCGGCGCGGCGGCACCGGCACGGACACCTTCGGCCCCGACCGCGGCATCGACACCACATATGAGGTCTCGAAGCTGGTCTACCGCGAGCGCCGGATCAGTTTGGAAGTGCTCGCGAACCTCGCCGCGCTGCCCGAAACCGGAGCCCACGTGCTGTGCGGCGGTCAGCTCAACCGCGCGGGCTCCGGATCCCCGGCACTGATCTACGCCTTGCTGCCGCCCGGCTGAACAACCCCGTTCACCGTCAGAACATAAGGCGCGTACTGCTCCAGCTTGCCGGTTGGCTCGTCATAGGCAACGACAGCAACGATTTTCCCGTACGACCGCAGCGCGCTGACCTGCGTCAACGGAACCTGACGAGCACGTCGCCCGGCGTCATCGAGCCCGATCAGCCACACGTTCCACGCGTGCACGGCCACCGGGACGATCTGCGACGGCGACTTGAACCCCTTCACCGTCGAGCCGTCGCTGATCGTCCGCCCGCCCAGCGTCACGTCGTCGATCAACCAGCCGCCCTCGTGCACCACGGCATCGCTGACGTAGCGCAACCCCAGAAGAACACGCTTGCCCGCGTACGCCGAGAGGTCGTAACTGTGCGCTTCAAAGCCCGCCGTACGCCCCGTGACACCCGGTCCGAGCGGCCCCGGCACCGTACGGTCACCGGCCACCGCGGTGTACGTCTTCCCGCCGTCGGCCGACACCGTTACGTACCCGTAGTCGTAGCCTTCCTCGGCACCGTACTGGGCGCGGAACGCCAGGGTGGGGTTCTTCTTCGGCACCTGGACGGACAGCACCGCAGCGGCGTCCACCGAGTTGCCGTCGCCGGACCACAGTGCCCCGTCACGCACCGTCCACGTCATTGGCAGCGGCGGTAGCGTACGGGCGCCCTGGAACCGTACGGATTTCACTTGCGCTCCGGTCAGTGACTGCCCGTCCGCGCCCCGCAGCCGCACATAGTCAGCGCCGTTCGGTGCGGCCCCCGGATAGTCGTACGACGCGGGGTTGGCCAGGTTGACGGTCGCTCGCAGGTTCGAGGCGGTCACCCGCGCCTTGGGCACGCCGGCCATGGGGCCGGCCGGGTCGTCGCCGACAAGCTTGTCGACCAGGTTCATGGTCTGGTAATCGTGCAGCACTCCGTACAGCCGCTCGCCGTCGCCCAGAGCCGCCTGCACTCCTGCTAGACCTTGATGCGCCCCGTCGCGGTGCAGACGTGACAGCGCTGCCGCACCGAAGCGATCACGCAGATAGAGCATGAACTGGTACGCGTTGCCGTAGTCGGCAAGCACCTCGACCGGCGCGCCCTCGTTCCACAGGTTCAGCGAGTTCTGCGCACCGCCGCAGTCGCGCGGGTTGCTGTTGAAGCCTGTCTTCACCACCGCGAAGCCCTGGAAACACGCCAGGTGCGTGTCGGCTCCGGGATGGAACACCGTGGTGCTGCCGTCGACATAACCGACAAGGGTCTGCGCGTAGTCCGACAGTCCCTCGTTGACCCAGAGATCCTCGCCGGGGTCGGTGTAGTACTGCAGGAGATGCTGCCACTCGTGCGCGAAGGTGCCCTCGTACATGCGGGGCCGGGCGGCGCGGCTGGTGCACACGTCGGTGGTGGGCTCGTCGGGCGGGTTGGCGCCGGTGCGATGCTGCCAGTCGTACGCGTCGATGGTCATGACATTGCGATCGACCAGCTCGTTGAGCTGCGCGGAGAAGAAGCCCGCGATGTACGTGGCCGCCTGCGGAAAGGTGTAGAAGTTGTCGTCGCGCACGTTGTCGACCAGCGTGACGGTCTTGCCGCCGTCGCCGGTGTAGTCGCCGGACAGCAGTGGGTCGGTG
Source organism: Actinoplanes sp. TFC3 (assembly GCF_001553785.1). GTDB lineage: Bacteria > Actinomycetota > Actinomycetes > Mycobacteriales > Micromonosporaceae > Actinoplanes. The sequence goes on along the minus strand of NZ_LOJP01000001.1, from coordinate 3,836,651 downwards.
CCGTTGCGGTCCTTCGGCGTGCTGAACGCGGCAGTCTCGCGCGGCCAGATGGTGGTGTCGAATTCCTGCACCAGGCTGCCGACCTGGGCGTCGGTGACGGTCACGGAGTTGGCCGGGCGGCAGTCGCCGGCCGGGAACGCGAGATCGTTGGCCACCCACACCTCGATGTGTTCGCCGACGGCGCGCAGCGTGTAGTCCTTGCGGTAGAGGCTGCCCGCCGCGTCGTCGAGCCCGAGCCATTGCCGGACCGTGCCGGTAGGCGGCGTCGGGGAGGGGTCCATGGTCCGGCGCCCGAGGGCAGGCTGGCGACGGCCAAGGCTCTTCGTCGAGTACGTCCGGCGCGACGGCTCACGGGTGTCGTTTACGACGGCCCGCGACGACTTGGCGGCGGCAGTCTGTAAAAGCCTTGCGTCGTTAGCTCGTGACGAACCGGCGCTTGCGGCCCGTGGTGGCTTCGCGTCAGCGGACCGGGAAGGATCAGTGTCAGCGGACCGGGAAGGATCAGCGCCGGCGGTCTGCGGTGGCTTGGCAGCGGGGCTCGCCGCGGCGGCGGTGACGGGCTGGGTCAGGGGCGCCAGCAGCAAAAACGCGGCGGCGAGGCTGGGGCGGACGTAGGCGCGCACAGCACGAGACGCTACAGGGATATACCGGTCAAAAGGGTCAGGACGCCGCTACTTGTCCCCGTGTGGCGACCTGCTGTGGCGCCCCCGTGTCCAGCCTGCCTGTGCGGCCCTGCTTGCACAGCCGCTATTCGAACAGTGAGTGATCGCCGCCGTGTTCGTCGCGCCGGCGTGCCCGCCGCCGCATCTGGATCACCGCAATGTCGATGACAGCCACCGCCGCCCACGCCGCGAGCAGCCAGCCCGGCACCGTCCAACCCATCCGGAACAGCACCACGGACAACACCGTGCAGATGACAAACCCGAACAGGGCAAGGACAAGGCGGAGGTTCAAGGGGCTGTACGGCTCACCGACCGTTCCCCGGCGGCCGGACGGCTGGGCTCCGATCGGCATACCGTCAGCGTAGCCCCAGCGAGGCGATCGCAGCGACCGCGATCGCCGTCGCCGCCCGGTCGTCTCGGCAAGCACTCCGGCTGCCGTGGTGCGACTGCCTGGCCGGTGAGCACCCCGCTGTACCGCCTGGGCGGCGTCCGACCGCGCACCCGTCAGATCAGGACACCTCCCGGCGCAGCACCCGGACCGTCCCCAGCACCAGCGGTACCACGACCCAGAGTGCGACCGAAGCCGCTAACCGGGCCCACTCGCCGCCGCTCATCGTCGCCTCGCTCAGCGGCGTCGACGTCATGTTGATGTCGATCCACCCGGCTGCCGTGCGCAGCGGCTTCACCATCTCACCGAGCACCGACCACGCCGTCGGGATGGCGAAGAACAGCACGATCGCCAGCGGCGAATTCATCAGCAGAGCACCGAAGCCGGCGCCCATCAGCACGTAGACCACCTCGTTGACCAGCATCCGGCCGACCTGATCCGCGGTGATGTGCCAGCTTCCGTCGCCCCCGATGCCCATGGCGATCAGGTTCGCGACGGCGGACAGCGCAGCGGCAGCCACCGTTGCCGCCACGGCGATGAGCACGCACGCCAGCAGCTTCGCCGCGATCACCCGACCGCGCTCCGGCACGAGCGTGAACGTCGTCAGCGCCGTGCGTTGGGACCACTCGCTGGTCATCGACAAAATGCCCAGCACGGGTAGTAGCACGCTGGCGGGCAGCATGCCGAACGAGAAGAGCTCGCGGAAGTTCTGCTCCTGCGCCGGCGCGGCGCTGAGCAGGATCGCGGCAGTGCCGGCGGCGGCCACCCCGATCACCAGCAGCAACCACAGGCCCGAACGGGTGTCGGCGAGCTTGCGCAGCTCCACCCGCGTCAACGTGATCATCGAGGTCCTGCCCATGGGCACGGCCGGGCCGCTCGGTGCGATACCGGGACGGCTGACAGGCGGGTTCTGCACCGTGGTCATCGAACGGACTCCTTCACCGAGTCGCCGGCGGTCAACGTCAAGAACATCTGTTCCAGCCCGCCGCTGCCGGCCGGGCGCAGCTCCAGCAGAACAAGGCCGGCATCGGCGGCGGCTCGCCCGATGGCCTCGGCATCGGCCTGAACGACGACGCCCCCGTCGGTCGTCTTCGTCGCGGTCAGGCCGATGCGTGAGAGCACCGTGTGCAGCGCCGGCATGTCCAACGCGCGGACAACCGTGCCCGAGGCCGCAAGCAGCTCGGCCTTGGCGCCCTGCGCCACGATGCGGCCGCCACCGATGACGACCAGCCGGTCCGCCACCGCCTCCACCTCGCGCAGCAGGTGGGAGGAGAGCAGAACGGTCCCGCCCGCGTCCGCGAAGTCGCGCAGCAGCCCGCGCATCCAGAAGATGCCCTCGGGATCCAGGCCGTTCGCCGGCTCGTCGAGGATGAGGATGCCCGGATCGCCGAGCAGCGCGTAGGCCAGCCCGAGCCGTTGACGCATGCCGAGCGAATACGCCTTGACCCGCCGTTTGGCTGCGGTCCTGTTCAACCCCACGCGCTCGAGGCTCTCGTCGACCTTGCGCCGGTCGATGCCCAGCGTCATGGCGGCAACCGTCAGGACCTCTTTTCCTGTACGTCCCGAGTGCTGAGCGGACGCGTCGAGCAGCACCCCGATTCGTCGTCCCGGGTTCCCCATCCGCCGGTAAGGCCGCCCGTCAACGGTGGCGGTGCCCGACGTGGGCGCAGTCAGCCCGCAGATCATGCGCATCGTGGTGCTCTTACCGGCGCCGTTGGGACCCAGGAAGCCGGTCACCGTGCCGGGCTCGCAGGTGAAGGAGACATCGTTGACGGCCGGATGGGCTCCGTACCGTTTGCTCAGGTGGTCAACGGAAATCATGCGTCACAGCCTGGCCGGGCCGAGACGCCCGCCGCGACGGCCAGAAGTCTTTCCCGGCTGAACCTTGGTCTATGAAAACCATCGACTTTGGTTTCTACCGGCTCGGCGCCGCACCGACCTACCATGGCCGCCATGGGGGAAACAGCACAAGATTCGGCGGAGCTGTCCAGATACAGCTTCCTTCTCCCTGCCGTGCTGCAGGAGGAATCGGACAACCTCGGCCGGCCGCGCACCCTGCGCGACTGGATGATCGACGTGCTCTGCTTCATGGTGGGCATCGGCTGGGTTGTGGCCTTCACCGACGATCTACTGCGTGCACAGCCCACCATCGTCAGTCAGTTCGCCGATATACCGCGGTGGCTGTCGTGGGCCGATGTCGCCGCCGGTACGCTGCTGTGCATCGCGCTGTGGTGGCGCCGGCGATGGCCGGTACATCTTGCGATCGCGGCCATGGTTGTGGGCATCGGATCCCTCGCCAGCTCGGCCGCAGCGCTGATCATCCTGTTCACGGTTGCCGTGCACCGCCGGTTCGCGACGGTCATGTGGGTGATGGCCGGCAACGCGGTGTCCACAGCGGTGTTCGGCCTCTTGCGACCGGAAACCGAATCGGGCTACTTCGAGTCGTGGTCCTTGAGCATGGGCATAGCGATCATGGTGCAGCTGGGGGGCATGACGGTCCGCTCCCGGCGCGAGCTGGTCCTGTCCCTGCGCGATCGCGCCGAGCGTGCCGAATCCGAGCAGCAGCTCCGCGTGGCACAGGCGCGAACCGTCGAACGTAACCGCATCGCCCGCGAGATGCACGACGTGCTCGCTCACCGCATCTCCCTGCTGAGCCTGCACGCCGGCGCGCTGGAGATCAAACCGAATGCGCCTCCCAGCGACGTGGCCAGTGCCGCAGCAGTGATCAGGGCAAGCGCCCACCTGGCGCTGCAGGATCTACGGGAGGTGATCAGCGTACTGCGGGAGCCGACCGGCGACGGCGCACCCGAGAGACCCCAGCCCACGCTGCGGGAACTGCCCTCACTGGCGGCGGAGTCCCAGGCGGCCGGCGTGAAGGTCCGCCTCGACCTTGAGGTGAACGACGACGAGGCGATGCCGGAAGGCACCGGCCGCACGGCCTACCGCATCGTCCAGGAAGGTCTGACCAACGCTCGCAAACACGCGCCCGGCACTACGGTGAAGGTCGCCGTGGGCGGAGCAGCGGGCGACGGCCTGACCATCACCGTACGCAATCCTGCTCCGATCGGAGGTCCAGGCATCACCATTCCGGGTACGGGAACCGGGCTCATCGGTCTCGCCGAACGCGCCACCCTCGCGGGCGGCCGCCTCAGGCATGGCCGCGACCCCCACGGAAATTTCGTCCTCGCAGCCTGGCTGCCATGGCCCGAGTAGCCGCTCGGCTGCTCTTGCCTGAACGGGTGGCCTGACTGCCACGGCCCGCGTAAAGGCCGGCTATTCCTACCTCAACGGGCGGCCGGGCTGCCACGTTCACCTCCGCTGGCGGATCCTCGCGGCGGGGTTAGCGGCGAGGTCAGCGGTGAAATAGGTGGTGGGGGTAAGCGGTCAAGGGCGTCGGATGAGTGCGCACAGGATGGGACGAGGACGGCGGTGAGCACGTGGTTGTCGGAGGTGTGGGGGACGAGTCCGCCGAGATGGGTGGCCGGGGAGCCGGAGACGGCGCGTTGAGCGGGACGATCAAGGTGCTGATTGTGGATGACGATGCGCTGGTGCGGGCCGGGCTTGCCATGATTCTGTCGGGAGCCGACGACATCGCGGTGGTCGGTGAGGCCGCGGATGGTTCCGGGGTGCCTGCGGCGGTGGCGGCTCACGGGCCGGACGTCGTGCTCATGGACATCCGGATGCCGCGCGTCGACGGTTTGGCGGCGACGGAAGCGCTGCGGAGCCGGGCTCATGCTCCCGAGATCATCGTGCTGACCACGTTCGACGCCGACGAGTTCGTGCTGCGGGCCCTGCGGGCCGGGGCGAGCGGGTTCCTGCTCAAGGACACCCCGCCAAGGGAGATCCTGCATGCCGTACGCAAGGTGGCGGCCGGGGAAGCAATTCTCTCGCCGACGGTGACACGCCGGCTCATCGCCCACGTGGCTGCACCCGTCGGCCCGAACGCGCCCGCCGCCGATCGCACCCCCGGCAGGCGGGAAGCCCTCGCCCGGCTGGGCGTGCTCAGCGAGCGAGAACGCGACGTGGCCCTGGCAGTCGCCCAAGGCAAGTCCAACGCAGAGGTATCCGCCGACCTCTACATGAGCGTGGCCACGGTCAAGGCCCACGTCTCCCGCCTGCTGGTGAAACTCGACCTAAACAACCGCGTCCAGATCGCCCTCCTCGTTCACGACGCGGGCCTCGCCTGAGCCGCGCACCCGGCCTGCAACGCGGGGAAGGTAGCGGAAGGAGCTGAACCTGCTTCACCAAGCGAAAGATGCGCGGGAGAGGAATCGCGGGCGCGGGGCGCTCAAGGCGGCGGTGCGAGTAGAGACGCGCGGTAGAAGAACTGAGGGCGCAGGCGCTGAAGCGAACTGCCTAGAACGCTTCCCCCGCATGCTCCTCGGCAGCCCGCAAAACCCGTAGCACGTTACGACCCGTCAACTTGGCCAATTCCTCGACCGACCAGCCACGCGTTGCCAATTCCGCCAACAGGCGCGGGTACCCCGACACGTCCTCAAGCCCGACAGGCAGCCGCTCGCAGCCGTCGTAGTCGCCGCCGAGGCCGACACAGTCAACACCTGCTACCTTGCGGATGTGGTCGATGTGGTCGGCCACTTGGGCGATGGTCGCTTCGGGGCGGGGGTTCGCCTGCAGCCAGCCGGCGAAGGAGGGCGGGGGGTTGTCGCTCCAGA
>NZ_LOJP01000001.1:3812671-3830828 GCF_001553785.1 Actinoplanes sp. TFC3 | reverse complement strand
GGGCCAGGGGTCGGTGGGCAGGCCCAGGCGGGACCATTCGGCGTCTGCCGCGTCGGACCAGGCTGCTACTTCGGGGGATACGAACGACGGGACGAAGGTTGCCATGCAGATTCCTTCGTTTTCCTTCAACCGGACCAGTACCTCGTCGGGGGCGTTGCGGCGGTGATCGCAGATGGCTCGGGCCGAGGAGTGGCTGAAGATGACCGGGGCGGTGGCTATGTCCAGGGCCGCGTGCATGGTGGCGGTGGCTACGTGGGAGAGGTCGACGAGCATGCCGATGCGCTGCATCTCGGCCACAACCGCTCGGCCTTCGTCGTTTAGCCCGCCCACGCCGGAGGCCCCCACGGCGGAAACACCCCCGGCGGAAACACCCCCGGCGGAGGCCCCCACGGCGGAAACACCCCCGGCTGAAACGCCCCGGGGGGAAGCGCTTGCGGCGGAAGTGCCTGCGGCGAGAACGGCAGCGCCGGGGACATTGACGGCTGAGTCGGCCCATGTGGTGTTGTTGTTGTGCGTGAGGGTCATGTAGCGCACCCCCAGGCGGGCGAACGATCGCAGTACCCCCAGCGACGACGCGATGCTGTGGCCGCCTTCGATGCCGATGAGCGACGCGATGCGGCCTGACGCGATGGCGGCGGTGACGTCGGCGGCGGTGCGGGCGATGGCAAGCTCTGACGGGTACGCCGCGACCAGGCGGTACACCGCGTCGACCTGCTCCATGGTTGCCGCCACGGCCTCAGGTTCAGGCAGGTCCGAGGGTACGTACACGGACCAGAACTGGCCGCCGACCCCGCCGGCGCGCAGCCGGGCGATGTCGGTGTGGAATTCCGGGCGTTCCGCGGCCAGCCCGGCCACCCGGTAGCCGGCGCGGGCGCGCAGGGCCATCGGCAAGTCGTTGTGGCCGTCGATCACCGGCATGGCGGCCAGGGCGGCCTGGACAGCGGGCGGCAGGGCGGTCACGAACTACCTCCGAGCTGGAGAACGGGAACGGCTGGAGAACGGGAACGGCGGGAGAACGGGAACGGCGGGGGAGAGGAGCAGGAAACGGCGGGAGAACGGGAACGGCGGGGGAGAGGAGCAGGAAACGGCGGGGGAGCGGGACAGGAACGATCGACGATCCAGTGCGAAGCATAGGGCCCGTTCCGCCCGGATGACCGAAATCTTCGGCTGGAGAATCCTCAAGTCCCGCCGAAAGGTTGGTTCGCAACCGGTAGGCAACCGAGCGGGACCGGATCTCGCTCCCAACGGGCCGCAAAGTTTCCCTCAACAGCGCGAAAGCGCAGCACCAAAGCGCACCGCCAAAGAAGCCAGAGCAGAGCAAGCGGGGGAGATACACAAATGCGTCGCTCGAAGCTGAAGAAGTCCGTTACCGCCCTGGCCGCCCTGGCCGCCGGTGCCGGAGCCACGGTGGCCCTCGGGGCGGCCGGCAGCGCCGCCAGTGCCGCCGCCGGGCCGGAGCTGAAGCTCGCCGCGGCCGATGACACCTACGTGTCGTCGGGGCGTAAGGATGCCTCTTTCGGCGCCGAGGAGAAGCTGTCGGTTGGCCGGCTGGAGCGGGACACCAAGGTGGGGTTCCTGCGGTTCGTGGTGCCGGCGGGCACGAAGGCCACCGGTGCCCGGCTGAAGCTGGCGACCGTGGGCGCCGTCTCCGGCAAGTTCACGCTGAACCGCGTTGCCGTCACCGAGTGGTCCGAGAAGTCGCTGACCGCCCAGAGCGCCCCCGCGCTGGGTGCCGTCGTCGACTCGCTGACCCCGAAGGGTGACGCTGCCGACGTGACGTTCGACGTCAGTGGTGCGATCACCGGGCCGGGAACGTACACCTTCGCCTTGCAGTCCTCGGCCACCAGCGCCGTGACCCGCTTCCGCAGCTCGGAGTCCAGCAATGGCCCGGAGCTGGTTGTCAGCACGCAGGCCGGGACCGCACCGCCGGTGGCCGAGGAGCAGCCTGGCGAGGGTGAGACGCCCTCGGACTATGTGCCCGAAATGCCCGCCGAGGACATCCCGCCGGCGGTCGAGGACGAGGACATGCCGCCGCCCCCGCCGTCGGCCCCGGCTGGTGGTTGTGTGACCGGCAAACTGCTTGTCCCGTCGTGTGGCGTGCTGTGGGGCGCTGCCGCCGGCGGCTTCACCGACGCGCCGCGTGACGCTGCGCTGACGAACTGGGAGAAGCTCAGCGGCCGCACCGCGAGCATCTTCCACACCTACCACAAGGGTGACGAGCCGTTCCCGACCGCGTCGGAGATGGCCATGGCGCGTGACGCCGCCCGCCCGCGCGTGCTGCTGCTGAACTGGAAGATCGCCTACGGTTCCTCGTGGGCCAAGGTTGCCAAGGGTGAGCAGGACGCCCGCATCGACCGCTTCGCCGCACGCGTGAAGTCGACGTTCCCGGAGAAGTTCTTCCTCGTGCTCAACCACGAGCCGGAGAACGACGTTGTGGCCCGCACCGGCTCGGGCTGGGAGGCCAAGGACTTCGCCGCCATGTACCGGCACACCATCCAGCGCCTGCGGGCCCAGGGTGTCAGCAACGCGATCAACGTGCTCACGTACATGGGTAACGAGAAGTGGATGGCGCAGTCCTGGTGGAAGGACCTGTACCCGGGCGACGGCGTTGTCGACTGGATCGGCCTGGACTCCTACGTCAGCGCTGAGCGCGGCTACTACCACGCCGGTGTGTTCAACGACCTGCTTGACCGCGCCGCGCCGAACGGCCAGGGCTTCTACGACTGGGCAGCCACCAAGCACGCCACCAAGCCGATGATGGTCGCCGAGTGGGGCGTCTACCACCGTGTCGGCAAGGTCGCCGACAAGACCGCCGGTTTCCGAAGCGTGCTGCCGACGCTCAAGAGGCGCCCGAACATCAAGGCCGTTGTCTACTTCGACACCAAGCACGACGACCAGGGTGACCGCGACATCAGCATCGACAGCACGCGCGCCAACCTCGCCGCATTCCGGGCGCTCGCCGCGGACAAGATGTTCGACGTGAAGATCGCCAACTGACTCAACCTGACACGACAGCCGCCCGGTGCATCTTGCCGGGCGGCTGTCGTGGCGTTTGGATGTCTGGCTCCCGCTGGCCCTGGACACCGCCACCGGCCTGACGGCCACCATCCTGGCCATCGTGCAAGACGGCGGTCGCCGACGTGGGTGCTGCTCAGCACCTGACCGGCCCGGCGAAGTCCTCAAGTGCACGGCCGCTCACCCGATCTCGGTGTTCAAGAAGTGTCCGGGGCACTCAGGAGCGGCGTGGGGGGGCGTGCGATGTCTGGCATGCTGCGCCGCACTGCCGTACCCGTGGCCATCCTGCTCAGCGTGGTCGCGTATGCGGCGCTGATCGCCTCCGGCTCCGGCGTCGGCCTCTCGCGGGCGATCACCAACGTCACCGGCATCCTGATGACTTCTACGGCGGGCGTGGCCTGTCTCATCCGGGGGCGTCGCCGGCGTGGCCGGTCCGGCTGGGGCTGGGCCGGGGTGGGCGCCGGTTGCCTGTCCTGGGGCCTGGGCAGCGTGGTGGGGGCGTGGATCGAGTCGGTCGAGGGCCGCGAGGTCCCCTCACCCGGCCTCGCCGAGGTCGGCTACCTCGGCATGCTCCTGCTGATCGTGACCGCTCTGCTGCTGTTCCCGCTCGGCCGCCAGGCGCGCATCCACCGGCTGCGCAGCATCGTCGACGGGCTGATGATCGCCTGCTCGTTGCTGCTGGTCAGCTGGATCCTGGTGCTGCGCCCGCTGGTCGAGGCCGGCGCGGGCAGCAGCCTGCACCTGGCCGTGCTGGTGGCCTGCCCGATCGGCGACGTCGTGCTGACCACCGTCGTGCTGTACATGCTGGCCCGGTTGCGCCGCGCCCGCCAGGACGCCGCCCCGCTCATGCTCATCGGCGTGGCCATGGTCGTCATCGCGGTCGCCGACTGCGCGTTCACGTACCTGACGCTGCACGGCGAGCACCCGTCCGGCGGGCTGCTCGACGTGGTCTGGTTCCTGTGTTTCGCGCTGATCCTGCTCGCCGCGCGGCACCCCGGCATGCCGGTTGGCGCGCAGATCGACGGCGATGACCGAGTCGACCGCCCTTTCGCTGTCATGGTGCCCTACGCGGCCGTGCTCGGTGCGCTGGCGTGCAGCGTGGTCTCGTACGCGCTGTCGGGGCACAGCGACCAGTTCTATGCCGGATGCCGGTCCGCGCTGATCTTGCTGATCGTGGTCCGGCAGTTGCTCACGCTGCTGGAGAACCGGCGCCTGACCACCGACCTCGAGGCCCGCGTGGGGTCTCGCACCGACGAGCTGCGCACCAGCGAGTTGCGGTTCCGTGCGCTGGTGCAGCAGAGCTCGGACTCGGTCGCGATCATGGCCGCCGACACCACGATCCGCTACCAGAGCGACTCGGTCGAGCGGATCTTCGGCCTGCGGGCCTCCTGGCTGGTCGGGCGCCGGCTGGTGGAGATCCTCGATGAGGAGGGCCGGCCGCGGCTGGTCGAGGCCATGACGGCCGCTCTGCGCGAGCCGGGTGCCGCCCAGATCTTCGAATTGCCGGTACGGCATAACGACGGCCGTCTGCGCCTGGCCGAGATGACTGTCACTAACCTGCTGGACGACCCGGCGATCCAGGGTTTCGTGCTCAACACCCGCGACGTGCACGATGCCAAGGAACTGCAAGAGCAATTGATGTACGAGGCCTACCACGATTCGCTGACCGGATTGGCGAGCCGGGCCTTGTTCGGCGATCTGCTGGCGTCGGCGCTCGGGGGCTCCGATCGTACCGATGTCGCCATTCTGGTCCTGGACCTTGATGGTTTCAAAGAGATCAACGACAGTTTGGGGCACGCGATCGGCGACCAGATGCTGGTCCGGGTGGCCGAGCGTTTGCGCGAGGCGGTACGCAGCGAGGACGTCGTGGCCCGCTTCGGCGGCGACGAATTCGCGGTGATAGTGCAGTCCGCGACCGCCCGTTGCGACGCCGAAGCCGTGGCGGGGCGCATTGGTACCGCCCTGCAGGAACCATTCCAGGTCGGCGAGCGTGAACTGCGAACCTCGGCCAGCATCGGTTTGGCCTGCGCGGGCGACGCCGACGACGCCGGGCAGCTGATTCGCAATGCCGATCTGGCGATGTACCGCGCCAAGAACGCCGGCGGCGACGGGCTGGCCGCCTATGACGAGACCATGCTGGCCGGGCTGGTCGAGCGGCTGGCGTTGGAAGAGGATCTGCGGGCCGCTCTGACCCGGGACGAGTTGGCTTTGCATTACCAGCCGACGGTGGATCTGCGTACCGGGGATATCGTCGGTTTTGAAGCCTTGGTTCGCTGGCACCACCCGGCCCGGGGACTTGTTTCGCCGTTGGACTTCATCGGCATCGCCGAGGCAACGGGGTTGATTGTGCCGCTGGGCCGGTGGGTGCTCACCGAAGCCTGCCGGCAAGCCGTGGCGTGGGGCGCCGGAACCACCCGGCACCTCAAAATGGCGGTGAACGTGTCGGTGCGCCAGTTCGAATTCGGCGATCTGTCGGAAATGGTGGCCGAGGTCCTGGCCGGAACTGGAATGCCGGCCGAGCAGCTCTGCCTGGAAATGACCGAAAGCGTCCTGTTGACGGACACCGACGAAAACCTCACCCAACTGCACCGGCTCAAGGCTCTGGGCGTCAGCCTGGCCATGGACGACTTCGGCACGGGGTTCTCGTCGCTGGCCTATCTGCGCCGCTACCCCATGGACATCCTCAAAATCGACCGTTCCTTCGTGGACCGCCTCGGCGGCGATCGCGAAGACGAAGCCCTGGTCCGGACCATCGTGCAACTCGGCCGAAGCCTCGGCATGGTGACGGTGGCGGAGGGAATCGAGCACCCTGCGCAGTTGGCGGCGTTGCGGGAACTGCAGTGCGATCTGGCGCAGGGTTACCTCCTGTCGCGGCCAGTGCCGGCAGGGGAGGCTGAGGTACTGCTGGAGCGAGGGGTTCAGGCGGTGGGGGGTGAGGTGCTCGCTTAGCGGACAGCCGACCGGCTGGCTTGAACCTGCAACCTAGATTCCTAGGATGCTCAAGGCGGTGTGTCAAGGACCCGTCTGAAGTGCGGCGGCTCGGGTTGATACCTCATAAGCGGTCGGGGAATTGCCACCTGGGGGGACTATGTGATTCCGATTCGCGTTCGTAGGGTGGTGCGATGGACGCGGATGTGATCGTCGTTGGGGCTGGGCTGGCCGGGCTTGTGGCCACTGCTGAGCTGGCCGATGCGGGCAAGCGGGTGCTCCTGCTAGACCAGGAGCCCGAGCAGAGCCTGGGCGGGCAGGCTTTCTGGTCGTTCGGGGGGCTGTTTCTGGTCGGCACGCCGGAACAGCGGCGGTTGGGCGTACGGGATAATTTCGATCTTGCTTGGCAGGATTGGCAGGGCAGTGCCGCCTTTGACCGGCCCGAGGACGAATGGCCGCGCCGGTGGGCCAAGGCTTATGTGGAGTTCGCGGCGGGGGAGAAACGTTCCTGGTTGCGCGCGATGGGCATGCGATGGTTCCCGATTGTGGGATGGCCCGAACGCGGCGGGGCGGCGGCCGATGGACATGGCAATTCGGTGCCGCGATTTCACATCACCTGGGGTACCGGGCCGGGCGTCGTTGCGCCTTTCGAGCGGCGGGTGCGGGCGGCGGCAGAACGGGGTCTGGTGACGTTCGCTTTCCGGCATCGCGTCGATGATCTGGTGACCGCGGGCGGCGTCGTCACCGGGGTTCGGGGCAAGGTTCTGGAGCCGAGCAGCATTCTGCGGGGGCAGTCGAGCTCGCGGGTGGAAGTCGACGATTTCTCGTACGAGGGACAAGCGGTTGTGGTGACCGCAGGCGGAATCGGCGGCAATCACGACCTGGTGCGCAAAGCGTGGCCCGCTCGTCTCGGTACCCCGCCGGCGCGGATGGTTTCGGGCGTGCCGGAACACGTCGACGGCCGGATGCTGGGGATCACCCAGGCGGCCGGGGGACGCATCATCAACCCGGACCGCATGTGGCATTACACCGAGGGGCTGCGCAACTGGGATCCGATCTGGCCGGGCCACGGCATTCGCATTCTGCCCGGCCCGTCGTCGCTTTGGCTCGACGCCACCGGTAAACGCCTGCCGGCCCCCTTCTTCCCGGGCTTCGACACGCTCGGCACACTGCACCACATTCTTTCCACCGGGTACGACTACAGCTGGTTCATCCTCACCCAGAAAGTCATCGAGAAGGAGTTCGCCCTCTCCGGATCGGAACAGAACCCCGACCTCACCGGCAAAAGCATCAGGCAAACCCTTGGCCGGGTACGTCCAGGGGCCACCCCGCCGGTCGAGGCTTTCAAGCAGAAAGGTGAGGACTTCGTTCTCGCCGCCAATCTGCCGGACCTTGTCGAGGGCATGAACAAGCTCGCGGCGGCGTACGGTGGCCCGGGCCTCGACCTCGCCTCGGTGCGCGGCATCGTGGAGGCGCGCGACCGCGAGATCGCCAACCCGTTCAGCAAGGACGCCCAGGTCACCGCGATCCACGGCGCTCGCCGCTACCGGGGTGACCGCCTGGTGCGCGTGGCCACCCCGCATCGCCTGCTGGACCCGGCGGCCGGGCCGCTGATCGCCGTCCGGCTCAATATCCTGACCCGCAAGACGTTGGGTGGCCTGCAGACCGACTTGAGCGCCCGGGTTCTGCGCGCGGACGGCTCGCCCCTGCCGGGTGTTTACGCGGCGGGCGAGGTGGCCGGTTTCGGCGGCGGCGGGATGCACGGCTACAACTCGTTGGAGGGTACGTTCCTGGGCGGCTGCATTTTCTCGGGCCGGGTCGCCGGGCGAGCAGCGGCGGCTGCGGTGAGCTGATTTTTTGTCGTACCCCCATGCTGGGGTGGGGGTATGACGGAGCGTGTGTTCGAGCCGAGGGGACCGTTCGAGCTCGGCCGGTCGATCGGCTTCCTGGAGCAGTGGGCGGCGGGGTCGGTGCCGACCGGTGATCCGGTGCTGAGGTTCGCCTACTGCAGCGAACACGACTGGAAGCCGGTCGGCGTCCGCGTGTCCCAGAACGGCCCAGCCGTGCACATCTCGTGCTCGGGCACCGACGTGTCCGACGAGGTGGCCCGCATCCTGTCGATCGACGTGGACGCGACGCCGATCGCAGCCATCGCCGCCCGCGACCCGGTGGTGGCCTCGCTCGTCGAGTCGGCGCCGGGCCTGCGACCGGTGTGCTTCTGGACGCCCTGGGAAGCCGCGTGCTGGGCGGTGCTGTCGCAACGCACGTCCATGCGCGCGGCCGCCGGCATCAAGCGCCGGATCGGTGAGCAGCTCGGCACGACCGTCGAGGTGGACGGGCTCCCACTGATCGCGTTCCCCTCGCCGGAGGTGGTGCTCAGCGGCGCCAGCCTGCCCGCAGTGCCGCCGGTGAAAGCCGAGCGGCTGCAGGAGCTGGCGAAGGCGGCACTGGATGGCCCGTTGACCACGGAGACCCTGCGCGCGGTGCCACCGTCGCAAGCCGTGGCGACGCTGCGGGAGTTGCCGGGCGTCGGACCGTTCTCGGCTGCGCTGATCCTCGTCCGGGGCGCGGGCGCCCCGGACGTGTTCACGATGGACGAGCCGCGCACGTTGGCTGCTGTGCGGGAGGCGTATGAACTGCCGTCAACGGTGGGGGAGGTGGAGTATCGGAGGATCAGCGAGGGGTGGCGGCCGCTGCGGTCATGGGTGACGTTCTGGCTTCGGGCGCGAGGGTGAGCCCCGCACCCGTGGCTTGGGGGTGCGGGGCTCAGGTGGGTGGTCAGTCGAGCTGGTAGACGGTGGTGCCGCCGATGGTGGTGGCGGTGTAGTTCGCGGCGACCCAGGCGGCGATCTGGGAGGCCTCGGTGGATCCGGCGCTTTGGCTGCTGGAGCTTTGGCTGCTGGAGCTTTGGCTCGTGCCGCTGCTTGCGCCGCTTTGGGTTGCGCTGCCTTGGGCCCCGCCGCCCATCGCTCCGCCAGAGATGTAGTAGGTGATTTTGCCGGCTGCTACGTATGCCTGGAACTGTTCGAGGGTGGGGGAGGGGTCGCTGCCGTTCCAGCCGCCGAGCGCGATCACCGCTGTACCGCTGGCCAGCTCGAGGTCGGCGGCCGAGGTGGCGCCGCTGACGGCTGCGGACCAGGTGGTGGAGGTTGCTTTCAGGGCCGCGGCGAGTTCACTGTTGCTGCCCTGCCCCCCCGTGCCCCCCCCCCCCCGCCCGCCGCTAGGCGAGGAGCCGGCCTGCGAGGAGCCGGCCTGCGAGGAGCCGGCCTGCGACGAGCCGGAGGTTGTGGATCCGGAGTTCGTGGAAGCACCGCCCTGCGCGGAGCTGGTGCCGGGGACGTTGGTAGGGGCATTGGCTGGGGACGTACCGGAACCGGGGCGTTGGCCGCCGAAGCCGCCGGTCATGCCACTTTGCGTAACGCCTGCCGGGCCGGAACTCGGGATGCTGCCGGTGTGCGCCTCCCCAGCCGTCGCGGTCGCCCAGGCAGCGCTGCCCGCCCCCGCCGACAGCACACCCGCCAGCACCGCGATCACCGCGACCCGGCGCAGGCGCAGACCCAGCCCGGACGAAGAACGCCCCGCCAGCACAATGGCCACCGCCGCAACGGCCCCGCCAGTAAGCGCAACCCAGCGCAGTGCCGGCAGCCAATCGGTACGCCCGAGCAGCACCCAGCCCCACCCAGCGGTCCCCAGCATCATCGTGGCCAGGGTGATCCGGGCGACCAGTGCGGTCCGCCGCAGCCACAGCATCCGGGCGCCCACGGCGACCAATGCGGCGATCGCCGGGGCCAGCGCCACGGTGTAGTACGGATGGATGGTGCCGCTCATGTAGGAAAACGTGACGCCGGTGACCAGCACCCAGCCGCCCCAGAGAACAGCCGCCGCACGGGTACGGTCAGTGCGCGGTGCGCGCCACGTCAGGCCCAGGATGGCGACCAGCGCCAGCAGCGCGCCGGGCAGCAGCCAGCTGATCTCCAGGCCCATCGCCGAACC
Source organism: Actinoplanes sp. TFC3 (assembly GCF_001553785.1). Classification (GTDB taxonomy): domain Bacteria; phylum Actinomycetota; class Actinomycetes; order Mycobacteriales; family Micromonosporaceae; genus Actinoplanes. Next base: position 3,820,892 of record NZ_LOJP01000001.1, on the reverse strand, counting down.
GAAGAGCCGGCCGATCCCGCTGGCCCCGCCGAACGAAGCGTTCTGGCTCCCAGCACCGCCGCCCCCAGCGCCGCCGCCAACAGAAGAGCCGCCGCCGAGGGAAAAGCCCTGCCCCAAGATGCGCCCCAGACCGTTGTACCCAACAGCCAACTCCCACAACGTATTGTTCGTCGACCCGGCGATGAACGGCCGAGACGAGGCCGGCCACAGCGACACCAACGCCACGTACCACCCAGCCGAAACCACCAGCGCCACGCCAGCGATCAGCAGGTCCCGAACGCGCTTGCCCACCCCCGTCGGCGCAGCAACCAGGTAGACCAGCGCGAACGCCGGCAGTACCAGGAACGCCTGCATCATCTTGGTCAGGAACCCGAAGCCGAGCAGCACCCCGGTCAACGCGAGCCACTTGCATGACGCCTTCTCGACAGCGCGGATGGTGGTGTAGGCCCCGGCGGTCATCAGCAGCACCAGCAGCGCGTCCGGGTTGTCGTAGCGAAACATCAGCACCGCGACCGGGGTGAGCGCCAGACCCAGCCCCCCGAGCAGGCCCGCAACCGGCCCGAACCAGCGTTTCACCGAGGCGTGGACCAGGTACACCGAGGCCACGCCCATCATCGCTTGCGGGGCCAGGATCGCCCAGCTGTTGACGCCGAACAGGCGCGCCGACAGGCCCATCACCCACAGAGCGGCTGGGGGTTTGTCGACAGTGATGGCGTTGCCGGCGTCCAGGGAGCCGAACAGCCACGCCTTCCAGCTCTGCGCACCGGCTTGGGCGGCCGCCGCGTAGAAGCTGTTGCCCCAGCCGGAGGCGGACAGGTTCCACAGGTAGAGCGCGGCGGTGCCGAGGAGCAGCGCAGCGAGCGCGATCGGTTCCCAGCCGGGAGTCCGCCGCGGCGGCGGGGCCATGGCCTGCGGTGCGGTGGCCGGGCGGTCCATCAACGTGGTCATGGCACCACCGTCGGTCGCGGGCCTGGCGGGGGTCTGTGCCCTGTCTATGGGGTTTCTGTGAGCCGCGGGTCGATGTGGATCTTCGGTCCGGAACCCCGGTAGTCGCCGGCCAGCACGGCGGCGGTTTCGGTCAGAGGCACGGTTGCACCCACCAGCGGGCGAGGGTCGACGGCGCCGGATGCGTACAGCTCGATCACGCCGGCCAGGCCTCCGGAACCGCTGAGCACTCCCGTCGCGGTGATGTCCTTGAGCACCAGCGCGCGGCTGTCGAGCAGGCTGGGATGCGCGGCCAGCCCGATGAACACCACGCGTCCGCCTGGCTCCACGAGATCGATCGCCCGCGCCGGTATGCCCGTACCGTTGGAAGCGTCCACCACCGCGTCCCATCGCAGGTCCGGCAGCGTGGCGGCATCCCAGACCCCCGCCTCGGCGGTTTCTCCCAGCAGGTGCACCTGCGCACCGTGCGCAGCCGCGATCATGGCCGTCAGCCGCCCGATCGTGCCGGGTCCTGCCACCAGCACCCGCTGCCCGGCCCGGAGCGCCGCCGCCCGCACTGCCCGCAGGGCATTGGCCCCGGGTTCCACCAGCGCCCCGAGCGTTTCGTCAACCGCATCAGGCAGATCAAAAAGTGCCTTCACCGGTACGCTCACAAGTTCCGCAAGCGCCCCCGGCCACCCGTTGCGGATGCCGATCTCGTAGCGATCGGCACACAGGTGCTGACGGCCACCCCGGCACCGTTCGCAGTGCCCGCAGCCCAGCATGGTGTCCCCGGTGACCCGCTTGCCGATCCAGGCGGGATCCACGCCCGGCCCGGCCTCGGTGACCGTGCCGCACCACTCGTGCCCGATGCGAACCGGATAGTGGGCCTGACCGGTGTGCAGGTAGGTCATGTGCCCGGAGAAGAACTCCGCGTCGGTGCCGCACACCCCGGCCCGCTCGACCGCCACGACCACCTCGCCCGGCCCGGCCGCAGGTGGCTCGACGTGCTGCACGGAGGCGGTTCCCGGGCCGGTGATGACGAAAGCGCGCATGGCCTCATCGTCGGGCACCGGGGCATTGTTCGCCGGGGTTGATCGTATCCAGGATGCGCCGGCTCGTGTCGCCCAGGCGGTGCAGCTGCGCCGGGGTCAGGGCGTCGATGACCAGGCGGCGGACGAGTCGCACGTGCCCCGGTGCGGTCGCCACGACCTTGGCGTAGCCGGCGTCGGTGAGGATGGCGTTGGTGTAGCGCCCGTCGGCGGGGTCAAGTTCGCGGTGCACCCAGCCGCGTTTCTCCAGCCGCTTGATCAGGTGGGACAGCCGCGACAGCGAGCCGTGGGCGAAGCGGGAGATGACGCTCATCCGCAGCGTGCGGTCGGTGGCCTCGGACAGCGCGGCCATCACCAGGTATTCGAACTGGGTGATCCCGGCCTGGCGCTGCATCTGGCTGTCCAGCTCGGCGGGTAGCGCTGTCAGCAGCCCGGCGAACCCCATCCACGCGTTCAGCTGGTCCTCGTCGAGCCACTTCACGTCGTCGTCCACCGGCCGATTGTATCTTGAACGTTCAACTCCGTTGGGCTATCGTCCGAGTTGAACGCTCAACTCCTCGATACGAGATCGGATCATCATGAACGTCGCCCTGTGGATCGTTGCCGGACTGCTCGCCGTGGCCATGCTCGGCGCCGGAGTGATGAAGGTGCTGCGCAGCCGGGAGCAGCTTGCGGCCTCCGGCATGGGCTGGGCCAGCGACTTCTCGCCGGGCATGGTCAAGGCCATCGGCGCGCTGGAGGTGCTCGCGGCGATCGGGCTCATCCTGCCCGCGCTGCTCGACATCGCCCCGATCTTCGTTCCGCTGGCGGCCGTGGGCGTGGTCCTGATGATGATCGGTGCGGTGATCGTGCACGCCCGCCGCCACGAGCTGAACACGGCCGCGCCGAGCATCGTTTTCCTCGTGCTGGCCGCGTTCGTGGCGTGGGGGCGCTTCGGACCGTACTCCTTCTAGAACTTCTGCTCGCTCTGGGCGGTTGTGACCGGTCTCGCCCTGAAGGATCAGCGGCAGCAACGCCGGATCCGTGCCACGATGACACCGATAGTCGGTTCAGGCGGGAGTCAAGGCAATGAGCGAACACGTTTCCGACAGCGCCGAATGGCAGGCCGTGCAGGGCCACGCGGAGAAATTTTCCAGCGTGCACCTGCGCGAGCTGTTCGACAGCGACCCACGGCGCGGTGAGCGGCTCACCGCCCAGGTCGCGGACCTCTACGTGGACTACAGCAAGAACCTGGTCACCGACGAGGTGATCAGCGCGCTGCTGGCGCTGGCCGAGAAGGCGCAACTGCGCGAGCGCACGGCGGCCATGTTCGCCGGCGAGCACATCAACGTCACCGAGGACCGGGCCGTGCTGCACACCGCGCTGCGGCTGCCGCGTGACGCCTCGCTGAACGTGGACGGCCAGGATGTCGTGGCCGAGGTGCACGAGGTACTCGACCGGATGGGCGCGTTCAGCGACAAGGTGCGCTCGGGGGAGTGGAAGGGCGCCACCGGCGAGCGGATCAAGACCGTCGTCAACATCGGCATCGGCGGCTCCGACCTGGGGCCCGTGATGGCCTACGAGGCTTTGAAGGTCTACGCCCAGCCTGGCCTGGAATGCCGGTTCGTGTCCAACATCGACCCGACCGACCTGTACGCCAAGACCCACGACCTCGACCCGGCCAGCACCCTGTTCGTCATCGTGAGCAAGACCTTCGGCACGCAGGAGACGCTGACCAACGCCACCGAGGCGCGCAACTGGCTGCTCGCCGGGCTCGGTGGCGATCAGTCCGCGGTGGCCAAGCACTTCGTCGCGGTCAGCACCAACGCGCAGCGGGTGTCGGATTTCGGCATCGACACCGCAAACATGTTCGGCTTCTGGGACTGGGTGGGCGGGCGCTACTCGTTGCCCAGCGCGGTCGGCCTGTCGGTCATGATCGCGATCGGCAAGGAGCAGTTCGGCGACATGCTGGCCGGCTACCACGCCGTGGACCAGCACTTCCTCACCACGCCGCTGGAGCAGAACGTGCCGGCGCTGCTGGGCCTGCTCAACGTCTGGTACGACACGTTCCTGGGCGCCCAGTCGCACGCGGTGCTGCCGTACTCGCAGTATCTGCACCGCTTCGCGGCCTACCTGCAGCAGCTGACCATGGAGAGCAACGGCAAGCACGTACGCCTGGACGGCTCGGCGGTGGAGTTCCAGACCGGCGAGGTGTTCTGGGGCGAGCCCGGCACCAACGGCCAGCACGCGTTCTACCAGCTCATCCACCAGGGCACCAAGCTGATCCCGGCCGACTTCATCGGTTTCAGCGTGCCCAACCACGACACCGGTGAGATGCACGACCTGTTCATGTCCAACTTCTTCGCCCAGACCGGGGCGCTGGCGTTCGGGCGCACCGCCGAGCAGATCGAGGCGGAGGGCGTGGCCGCGGACATCGTGGCCCACAAGGTGATGCCGGGTAACCACCCCACCACCACGATCCTGGCCGAGAAGCTGACCCCGTCGGTGCTGGGCCAGCTGATCGCGCTCTACGAGCACATCACCTTCACCCAGGGCACCATCTGGCAGATCAACTCCTTCGACCAGTGGGGCGTGGAGCTCGGCAAGGTCATGGCCAACCAGCTCGCGCCGCTGCTGACCGGCCCGTCGGCCCCCGAGGCCGGCAGCACCGACTCCTCGACCGGCACGCTGATCGGACGATACCGCCAGCAGCGCGGCCGCTGATCACGGTTTTTGTCGTACCCGGCGGCTAGGGTGCTGTTTCGTGGAGTTCACCGCGGAACACGCCCTAGCCGTTCGCATGCGCAGCCTGCTGCTCACCCCCGGCAAACGCCTGGGCAGCGTGGCGGAGATCGTCGACTGGTTCGGCGCCCTGCAGGCCCAGGACATGGCCAGCGGGCTGTGGTCGCTGGGGGTGCGGCTGCCCGGCTCGACGCGCGGCGACATCGACGCCGCCCTGGAGCGCCGCGAAGCCATCCGCACGTGGCCCATGCGCGGCACGGTGCACCTGATTCCCGGCGCCGACGCCCACTGGATGCTGGAGCTGATGGGGGTGCGGGCGCTGGCCGGTGCCGCCAAACGCCGTGAGTTGCTCGGGCTCAGCGAGCAGGTCGCGGACAAGGCGGTCGAGGTGCTCGGCGCCGCCCTGCAGGGCGGCAAACGCATGACGCGAGCCGAGTGCCTGGCCGCGCTGATCGACGGCGGCGTCGAGGTGAGCGGGCAACTGGGTTACCACCTGCTCTGGTACGCCAGTCAGCAGGGCGTCACCTGCATCGCCCCGCACCTCGGCAAGGAGCAGACCTTTGTGCTGCTCGACGAATGGGTGCCCGAGCCCAACCGGCCCAGCCGCGACGAGGCGCTCGCCCTCATCGCCCACCGCTACTTCCGCAGCCACGGCCCGGCTACCCGCCAGGACCTGGCCCGCTGGACCGGGCTGACCCTGACCGACTGCAAGAAAGCCATCGCGCTGGCCGGTGACAAGCTCACCACCGTGAGCGTCGAGGGCGCCGAGATGTACGTGGACCCCGAGGTGCTCGAACCCGGCCCCAAGGCGCTCGACGACTGGGCGGCGCTGCCCGGCTTCGACGAGTACATGCTGGGCTACAAGGACCGCGCCATGATGCTCGACGAGGGTCACCTGGCGGCGGTGGTGCCCGGCGGCAACGGCATCTTCCAATCCACCCTGGTGGAGAAGGGGCGGGTGGTGGCGACCTGGAAACGAACCCTGACCAAGAAGGCGGTGGCGGTGGAGATCTTCCCCCTCGTGCCCCTCAAGCCGGTGGCGCGCAAACGGGCGGAGGCGGCGCTGGAACCGTACGCGTGCTTCGTCGAATTGCCTTTGAAGATCACCTGGTCCTGAGGTAGCGTGCGCTGATGCTGATCCGAGAGGACTGTGCCGCGTAAGCGGCCGTCGCAGCTGCGCCCCCGCAGCCGCAAGTCATCCACCCGCCGTCCCGGGCTGCCACACGCCACGAGTGCGCTGGCCGCGGCCGTGAGGCTGGTCGAGAACGAACGCTACTGGCCGGGTGCTGTCGCCGATGCCCTGCGCCGCTGGAAGCAGCCGCCGGACGAGGTGGGCTGCCCGTACCCGACGTGCGGGAATTTCTATCAGCAGGACGCGCTCGACGTGCTGCAGGTGGCCCTGCACATGTTGCCGCGCCGTCCGGCCCGGGAGCTACGGAAGTTGACCGACTTCACAGGACACCGGACAGCAGGTGGGCGACCGTCTCTGCGCAACCCCACGACAAGCTGACCCCGGCGCCGCTGTGACCGTAGTTGTGCACCAGCACGTGGCCGTCACCAGCGTCGATGCGCTCGACGCGGACCCGCTCGCGCTGCGGGCGGATACCGACGCGATGCCCCAGCACCTGCGCGTGCGCGACCGCCGGCACCACGCCCGCGCACCGCTCGATGATGCCGCGCGCCACCGCCGGATCCGGCACCGGGTCATCGATGTCCTTGTCGGCGCTGCCACCCAGCAGTAGAACCTCACCCTGCGGCAACAGGTAGGTCATCTCGTCCAGCTCGTCGGTGTGCTCGGCGAAGAACTGCGACACCCCGGGATTGCGTACGGCCACAAGTTGCCCGCGGACCGGCACCACCTCGGGATCGGGCACCAGGTCCCGCGCGCCGATGCCGCTGCAGTTGACCACCACCCGCGCCGCATCCAGCGCTTCGTCCAGCGACTCCAGCCGCGTCGGGCTGACCACCGTGCCGGCTGCCATCAACCGCCGTTCCAGATACCGCAGGTACGACGGCATGTCGACGATCGGCGCCCGGTAACACCATCCACTGCAAAAGCCGGGTGGCAGCTCGGCCGGTGCGCACTCCCGGAACCCGGGCAGCGCCGTGGCCCAGACCGGCGATGTGATCGGGTGCCGCGAAGCCTCCACCCCGTCCACCAGTCGCACCTCGGGGCGCCCGGCCCGATGCAACGCGCACAGCACCTCGTAGGTTTGCGCACTCCATCGTGGAACGTCATCATGGTTGGCGTAGATCGGGTCCCAGATGGCACCCGCCGCTGCCGACGTGCTGCGCTCCGGGCGATGCTGCGCCAGCACGTGCACGCGGGGGCGGCTCGGATCCTCGGCCAGGCGTACCGCGGTGGTCATGCCTGATACACCGGCGCCGACAATCAGGACATCGCGGCGGGAAGAGGTCACCGTTCGACGCTCAACCACGTCTGCCGTCCTGTCACGACGACAGACGCGAATGTACTTCGGCTGCGGACACGGACGTGCGCGGGTTGTCCATAACCACGCTCGGTGCTAGCCAGTTGAACGGACCGCGGCGGGCCCACCACTCGTCGTTGCATTCCGGGATCGGATGCGGTCCAATCGAACGATCGCGCGGCCCACGCCGCGCCGCGCTCGCGCAGACTCCGTTCGCCGGTGTCCTGCAGCCGCATGCGGCGTCTCCCTGCGGGCCGAGGCGGACATGGGGGACCGATGCTCATCATTGGCGAGGTGCACACCGGACTGCTGCGCGGGCGCGATCCAGCCACCCCGCAAGAGGCCGCCCGCTTCGTGGACCTGGTGGCCGGCGAGCGGGTGCTGATCTCACAACGACCCATCTCGTACGTCCGCTCCGCCCTGAATCCCGTCGGCGTGGACTGCTCGCTGGTCGGCGCGGGCTCAGCCCGGCAGGTGCGCGGCGTCGGCACCGTGCTGACCCGGGCCGCGCTCACCGGAGGGCACGCCGTGCAGGGCTCGGTGTACGCGACGATCGAGCCGGCGTCCGCAACGGACCGGCAGCCCTGGTCGTACTATCTGGCCCGGCCCGGGGTCGTCGAGGCGATCGGACGGCTGCGCTGGCCCGAGCTCAGCGAATCGCTCGCCTCGGACACACCGGCGCTGGATCTCGGTGCCATCGCCGCCCGCACCGTGGAGCTGGTGCAGCGCACCAGCGGGCGCCCCGGCACGTCACGGCTGCGCAGCTCCCGCACCCGGCTGCGCTGGCTGGCGGTCAGCGAGCCGGACACCGCTGTGGTGTTCCGGCTCGGCCGCGGTGATCAGCGGGCGCTGCGGCTGGCCGCCGCGGGCCGCTCGCCCGGTGAGCTCGCCGCGCTGTGTGAAGACGTGGCCCTGCACGACTGGCTGCTCACCACGCTGATCGAAGCCATCCGCAAGGCCGCGCCGGGAGTTCTGGCGCGCGACGAGGCGCTGCGCCGGCTCGACCCGGTGATCGACTACCTGCTGCACCTGTGGATGCCCGGCGCCCGCGGCGGTGAGCTGGCCGACCAGGTGTGGCGGGCGCGGGGCATCCAC
>NZ_LOJP01000001.1:3620272-3812571 GCF_001553785.1 Actinoplanes sp. TFC3 | reverse complement strand
CGGCCGACCGGGGGGGGGGGGGCGCGGGAGCCCCGCCCCGCCTCCCCCCGCCAATGGGACACCCTGGTGCACCGCATCCGCGATCAGTTGTCGGCGGGCGCGGTGGCGACGCTGGCCGGCCGGCAATGATGACCGCCATCCGCGTCGCGGCGGACAGCTCCAGTGTCACCCGCAAGGTGCTGGTCACGGTCGTCACCGGCGGCGCCACGTTTGTGATCACCAACGCTTTGAAGCAGACGCCGGCCACCAGCATCACGCTGTCCGTGCTGATCGGCGGGATCGCGCTGCTGATCCGGTTCCTGAGCGACTTCGAGAAGCGGCTCAGCTCCCTGGAACGCATCGAAGGCGAGAGCATCGTGGAGATGCGCCGCCTCATCGACGAGACGTTCCCCCAGATCAGCGCGGCCACCGACCTCTACCGCAAGATCGGCGACTCGGCGCTGGAGCCCGCCGTGATCACCGAGCTGGTGCTGAACTCCACCCGGGTCTCGCGGGAATCGCCGGGCATCGTCCGCGAGTTCGTCCAAACCAAGATCAAGGAGACGTCGCGGCTGCTCAAGCAGATCGTGGAGGGTGGCACGATCACGTACTACGGCGAGGACCGGGAGTGGCTGCTCGGGCTCACCCAGACCGCCACCGAGGGCATCGACGCGATCAGCATAGCCGCGGTCGATCACAACCTCTGGCAGAGTGAGATCGGCCAGCGCTACCTGGACGCCCAGCGCCGAGCCGCCGCGGCGGGCCGCCAGGTGCGACGCATCTTCGTCCTCGACTCGCACGGCATCGCCGAGGATCCCGAGCTGCTCAAGGTGTGCGCCGAGCAGCGCCGCATGGAGATCCAGGTGCGCCTGCTCGCCCGGCCCGATGTCCCGCCGCACCTCAAGGTCCAGGTGCGCGATCTGATCCTGTTCGACGACATCCTGGCGTACGAGACCACACCCACCCCGGACAGCGATCCGCGGAACGCGCAGGTCTCCGAGACCCGCCTCGTGCTGACCCCCGACCGGGTGGACGAGTGCACCCGGCTGTTCAGTGACCTGTGGGCCGCCTCCAGCGAGCCGCACTACATGAACACATAGCGGATCCGGTCGACGAACTCCGCGGGCAGCTCAACGCGTTCGCCCGCCGCGCGGGTCCGGATCAGCGTGTCAACCGCAGCCGGCACCGCCACCTGACCCAGAATCGTGCGGACCGCCACCTCGATCGGCAGGAACCGCGCCGCCAGCACGGAGAACGTCCGGTAGGCACGCAACGGCGCAGCGTCCGCCTGCAACTGAATGACCGGCGGCAACTCCTCCCACGTCGCCGGGACGTCCGGCAGTGACATGGGCTGCGGCTGCGCCACCGGCTCGCCCAGGTGCCGCAGCAAACCGAGCCGCTGCAGTTGCCACACCGCGGCCAGGAACGGGCACGACCACAACCGGCCGTCGCGCCCGTCGCGCCACAACTCGATGTCCAGGAAGATCGAATGGTTGCGCGCCGCACTCTGCCGAGGCGGTTGCCACTGCCGCGGTGCTGCCATGGCCGCGCTGCCCTGGGTCACGGGGGAGCGCTCACCGTTGGTCAGCCAGCCGGTCTGCGAGGCGGGCGGGCGTGATCCGTCGGCACCTTCGGGCGGCTCGCTGACCAGGTGGCCTTGCACCACCGCGGCCAAGTCGATGCCGTCCGCGGTGGCGCAGCCGGATTCCCGGGCGATGTAGTCGATGCGCAGGCCCGCCTCCGCTGCAGCGCCGGCGAGCATGTCGATGACCTTGTCCGGGCTGCTGAACCGGGTGAAGTAGTCATCGATCAGGAAACACGTGCTGATCCGCGGCGTACGCCCGGCCACCTCGTCCGCGGCAGCCGCGCGGGCGGCCTCGGCCCAGGGCGCGACCCGCCGGAACTGGGTCAGCAGGTGCGCCGGACCGGCCTCGAAGTCGTCCATGTACAGGTGGCCCAGCTCGATCGACAGGTGCGACAACGCCACCGAGCGCAGGACCGGCGTCGCGGTCTCCTCGGCGAACACGTCGTAGTCCGGCGCCATCACAGCCCGATCCACGCGTCGTCGTCGGACAGCTTCTTGGCCAGCAGCTCGAACGCGGTGACCGTCTCCTGGTTGGCCGTGCCGTGCAGCAAGACGTCCTCGTTGGACAGCAACTGCTCCTGCCACTGCAGCACCGGGTCGAGCGGGATCTCGCCGAGCAGCACCGACCGGCCCACCCCCATGCTCCCGGCCAGCTCGTGCAGCCGGCTGTCACACCGGTCGAGCCAGGCCAGCTGCTCCGGGCGCAAACCGGCCTGACCTTGCGCGGCCGGGTTGAGCACCGCGGTGCGGATGAACCGGATCGAGCGCCGCAGCGCATCCTGGTCGTGTCCGCGTTTACGCCCGGCGTCGAGCAGCCCGTGCTGCCCGCGCACCAGGCCCGAGGCGGCGAGGATGTGCTGCCGGGTCCACCGATGGAAGACCAGCCAGCGGGCGTTGAGACCGGTCAGCTCGGGGCGGGCCGTCGCGGCCAGCACGATGTCGGTGGCGTACGAGCGTCCGGCGCTGAGGTCGACGATGGCCAGGTCGAACTCGTCGGCCACGCGCAGCAACAGCGACACGCACCGCTGCACCATCTCCGGCGTCGCCTGGAACTCACCGCCGCCCCGGTCGCCGGGCATCAGCACCAGCCGCCCCGCACCGGCCGGACGGCTGCGTAGCACGTCACGCTCGGATTCGCTCCACACATCGATGCGGCCCGGCTCGTCGACCTCACCCAGGAAGTAGGTGTGCAAGCCGTCGCCCGAGTCGACGCCGGCGGTCACGCCCGGCAGGTCGAAGATCGCGCCGGAGGTCGGGCTGCCGAAGTCGAAGTCCAGGTAGACGCAGTCCGAACCGTCGAGCGCCGCCCGGTACGCCACATTGCTGCTGGTCACCGAGCGCCCGGTGCCTCCCTTGTCGGACGTGGCGAAGATCAGCATGTCAGTACGCCCCGGAGTGGGCGCGCCGGGCGGCCGACAACCGGTCGAGCTTGCGCAGCACTTCCTCGGTCACCGCCACGGCCACCCCGGGCCGCTCGCGGCGCACCGTGCGGGCCCGTTCGAGGTCGACGCCGATCTGGTTGAGCTGCTCTCCCAGCGACTGGCCGCTGTAGGTGGAGTTGTTCAGCCGCTCCCGGTCGTACAGGTGCTCCGCCTCGTTGAGCAGGTCCGCCGCGATGTCGGCGAGCAGGTCGCTGCTCAGCGGATCCTCGTTGATGATGCGGGCCGCCGTCACCAGGCAGTCGACCACCCGCTTGGTGAAATACCAGGAGGCATCGGTGAACTTGACGTCGAGCTGCGGATAGGTGCGCCCGGGCTGATCCCACAGCCCCTCGGGCAGCCCGTCGCCGATGATCCGGCCTTCCAGGTGCTTCCACATGTCGTCGGACAGATCCAGCAGCCGGCTGCGTACCGTGCCGTCGTTGAGCAGCCCGGCCACGGTCAGCGTCCGCTTGAGCAACAGCGGAGACAAGTCGGCGACCGTCCAGGACAGCCGCGGGCCACCGGCCGAGTCGCTGCCCTCCAGCGGGAAGCGCAGCCCCGGGTGGTGCACGTCGAGCGCGGACTCGCGCTCGGAGGAACGGCGGGTGATCCGGCTGCGGTTCGCCAGCTCCTCCAGGACGCTACCGACCCGCCGCAGATCGGCGTCCGAGGCCCGGGTGGCGATCATGTTCTGCATGACCATGCCGCCGACCAGCAGGGTGAAGTAGTCGAACTCGATGCCGTCGGTGGTGCGCCACGGCAGGTCCTCCAACGGCCAGCGCCCGCCGCCGAACGTCGCGATGACCGCCCAGTAGGAACGGGTCAGCTCGAACCGCAGTTGCAAAGCCTGCGCGAGCTTGAGCTGAGCCTCGTCGAGCAGGCCCAGCAGCCGGGTGCGTTCGGACGACAGGGCCTGGATCGCGTCGCAAGCCACAGTCGTGAAGTAGAGATAGGGCGCGTTCTGCGCCGCACCGGGACCCTGCGTGCCGACGTCGGAGGTCTCGATCTGCGGCGCCTCCCGCACGATGCCCCACGACCAGCCGCACTCGAACAGCCGGTTGGGCAGGTCGAGCTCGCTGCCCTCGGCCGCACCGGAACCAATGGTGACATCGTCGCGCAGCCGGGCGTTGATCTCGCGCAGCGCCTCGCGCAACTCGTCGACGACCATGCGGGTGGGCCGGCGTTCCTGATTGACCAGGCGGACCAGCTCGCGCCCGAAGTCGTCGTCGGCGGAGAACACGTTGACGGTGAAGCTGCGCAGCAGCCCCACCATGGCCGCGCTGAGGCGCTTGCTGGCCGCCGCCTCCAGCCGGTCGACCTCGCCGAGCAGGGCCGGCCGGGAGACGATCTGGCGGAACACGCGGGTGAAGCCGACCACCGCGAGCATCAGCGTGACGCTGATGGAGAACGAGTCCACCACGTCCAGCCGGCGCTGCTCGTCGGAGATGCCGTTGTCGACGCCACCCGCGCGGAAGTAGGAGCCACCGGAGAACCTCGGGGTGCCGTCCTTGTCGGTGTAGGTGTCGAGGTAGGTGTTGATCGCCTTGATCAGTCGCTGTGGCACCTGGATGTCGTCGCCGAGCCCGCTCAAGGCGTCCAGCACGTCGCGATTGGCGGCGTCGGGATTGTCGAGGCGGAACAGCGGGATCTCGGTTGCCGGCGCGATGATGCACAGCAGTTGCTCGGCGTCGCTGATCGAGTTGGCGCCGTCGCGGCCACCGAACTGCCAGTCACCATCCGGGTAGGACATCCGGATGGTGGCGCGCCAGATGTCGAGAATGCGTTGACGCGGCTGGATCTGCATCGGACTGTCGTCACCTACTCGTCCAGGGGTCCGCTATTTCTTCCGGCGTCCCGTAGCCACGATCATGCCGCCGTAGCCGTCGCGCAGACCGTTGCTCTCGATGGGCCTGATTGACACATCCCGCGCAAGCTCCGAAAGCTGACGCTCGATGTCCTGCTCACCCACCGAGAACGCCGGGAAGGTGATGTTGCCGACCCGGTAGCCGGAGGAGTCCTTCATGAAGGCCGCGGCGAACGGGGCGTGGTTTCTCAGCGAGCCGATGAACGTGCGCAGCGCTCGCTTGAACTCGTCGTCGCGGTTGGTGATCGACTCGGCGACGAAGAACATCGTGCCCATGTCGTACTCGTCCTCGGGCAGGTTGAAGATGTTGCCCTTCTTCACCTGGGCACGCCGGCTCAGCAAGTTGAGCGGGTCCTTGATGGCGCGGTAGTCGTCGCGCCCGTTGGTCATCTCCGACCAGAACTGCCACCACGACTCGTTCGGCTCGGCCTTCTGGCGCTGCAGCCAGTCGCAGTTGGTGGCCGCACGCTCGTACAGCGTGATCTCGGCGGCGAACGGCAGCATGGTCAGGGCGGGGTAGAGGTTCGCCCCGGCGCCCACGTCGATCGCCTTGTGCCGCCACTGATCGGGATAGCGCCGCTTCTGCTCCTGGAAGAAGTCGCTGACGATCTCGATGATGTGCCGGTCGTCGTCGCGCAGGCTGCCATAGTTGTGATCGAAGTAGGCGGCCGAGTCGAACTGGTCCCAGTCGACGCCGTCGTTACTGATCCGCGTCCATACCGCACTGTCGGTATCGGGTGCGGTTGGCTTACTCACGGATTTTCCTCCGAGGATCAGGTCGGTCAACGACGAAGTCCCTGATCGGCGCTCTTCTTCGAGCGTAGGGCCCCGGCGCAGGTGGCGGGTGCGATTTTCACATGACGCACGGCAATCACGCCGGACGTCCGGTGTGGCACATGTTCGGTTGTCTGGATCGCCGAGCGGTGACCACCCGATGGGGGTAAGCCGCACGGTCAGCCTCACGCGCTTGCTGGTGGAGGACAGTACTCAACTCTAGTCATTCGTCAAGTCCGCCGGTCCGGCGCTTGTGGACAGAGCCCCCGCTCGCCGTCCGCTTTCTGTTAAGAACCATTGCCATTCATCGATGTGAACGCCAGGATGAACACAGCATGGCTGGTCATCGATGCGTAGGAGTCGTCATGAGTAACAGGCGTGCCATATTTGCCGTCCTCTCCGGCGCGGCTGTCGCGGTTGTCACCGCTGCGGTCCTTGTGCCCGGGGTCCAGGCTTCCGCGTCCACGACCCCCGTCGCAGCGGCGGCCGTCGCCTGTTCCGCGCCGGCCTGGGCGGAAGGTCCGACATACCCGGCCGGCACCCAGGTCACCTATTCCGGGCATCTCTACTCAGCACTTGTCACTCACACGGCGTACCCGGGCACCGGCTGGAACCCGGCCGCTACCCCCACGCTGTGGAAGGACCTCGGTGCCTGCACCGGCGGAGGCCCGACCGTGCCACCACCGAGCAGCCCACCGCCGACCAGCCCACCGCCGACGAACCCCCCGCCGACGACACCTCCGCCCGGGGGCAGCACCTGTGCGGTGAAGTCCAAGCCCGCCGGCAAGGTGCTGGTCGGCTACTGGGAGAACTGGGACGGCGCCAGCAACGGCGTGCACCCCGGGCTGGGCTGGATCCCGATCACCGACAGCCGCCTGGCGCAGCACGGCTACAACGTCATCAACGCCGCGTTCCCGGTGATCCGCTCCGATGGCACGGTGCTGTGGCAGGACGGCATGGACGCCGGGGTCAAGGTCGCCACCCCGGCGCAGATGTGCCAGGCCAAGGCCGGTGGAGCCACGCTGCTGATGTCGATCGGCGGCGCGGCGGCGGGCATCGACCTCAGCTCGGCGGCGGTGGCGGACCGCTTCGTCGCCACCATCGTGCCGATCCTCAAGCAGTACAACTTCGACGGCATCGACATCGACATCGAAACCGGGCTGACCGGCAGCGGCAGCATCGGTACGCTGTCCACCTCGCAGGCCAATCTGGTCCGCATCATCGACGGCGTGCTGGCGCAGATGCCGTCCAATTTCGGGCTGACCATGGCCCCCGAGACGGCCTACGTGACCGGTGGCAGCGTGACGTACGGGTCGATCTGGGGGTCGTACCTGCCGATCATCAAGAAGTACGCCGACAACGGGCGGCTGTGGTGGCTCAACATGCAGTACTACAACGGGAGCATGTACGGGTGCTCGGGTGACTCGTACGCGGCGGGCACGGTGCAGGGGTTCGTGGCCCAGACCCAGTGCCTCAACAACGGCCTGACGATTCAGGGCGTGACCGTGAGGGTGCCGTACGACAAGCAGGTCCCCGGTCTGCCGGCGCAACCCGGAGCCGGTGGCGGGTACATGACGCCGTCGCTGGTGTCGCAGTCGTGGAACAGTTTGAACGGCAGCCTCAAGGGGCTGATGACGTGGTCGGCCAACTGGGACGGCTCGAAGGGCTGGACCTTCGGCGACAACGTCAAGGCGCTGCAGGGTCGCTGACGGGCGGCTGCCGGAGGCAGGCCCGTACGCAGGCAGACAGCATCTGGAACGCCGGCCGCGACTCGTTGCGCCTCGGCGAACGGTGGAACGGGCGAAGTCCCTCCTCCATCCCCAACGCAGGCGATCGGTGCACCCAGGCGTCGGCGCTGGGGGCGCCGATTGCTGCCGCTTGAGCGGGCCGGGCTTGAGCTGGCCGGACCTGAGCGGTTCGGGGTGTGACCCAGGCTGCCTCGCGCCAAGTCTTTGACTGTGAAATAATTGCGTAGTCAAAGAGGTTGTGCGGGGCAGTCCGGGGCCGGTGGTCCCGACCGGGAGCTCAGGAGCGGTCATGCAGTTCGGCATCTTCACCGTCAGCGACATCACCACCGATCCGACGACCGGACAGGCGCCCAGCGAGGCCGAGCGGATCAAGAACGTTGTCACGATCGCCAAGCACGCCGAGGATGTCGGGCTGGACGTCTTCGCGCTGGGTGAGCACCACAACGAGCCGTTCTTCTCGTCCTCGCCCACCACGACGCTGGCCTACATCGCGGCGCAGACCGAAAAGCTTCTGCTGAGTACGTCCACGACCCTGATCACGACGAACGACCCCGTCAAGATCGCCGAGGACTATGCGATGCTGCAGCACCTCGCGGACGGGCGGGTCGACCTGATGATGGGCCGGGGCAACACCGGACCGGTGTACCCCTGGTTCGGCAAGGACATCCGCGCCGGCATCCCGCTGGCCATCGAGAACTACGCGCTGCTGCACCGCCTCTGGCGCGAGCACGTGGTCGACTGGCAGGGCAAGTTCCGCACCCCGTTGCAGTCGTTCACCTCGACCCCGCGCCCGCTCGACGGCATCCCGCCGTTCGTCTGGCACGGGTCGATCCGCAGCCCCGAGATCGCCGAGCAGGCTGCCTATTACGCAGATGGCTTCTTCGCGAACCACATCTTCTGGCCCGCCTCGCACACCCAGCGGATGATTGCCTTGTACCGCGAGCGCTTCGCCCATTACGGTCACGGCGATCCCGACCAAGCGATCGTCGGCCTCGGCGGGCAGGTGTTCATGCGCAAGAACAGCCAGGACGCGGTGAACGAGTTCCGGCCCTACTTCGACAACGCCCCGGTGTACGGCCACGGCCCGTCGCTGGAGGACTTCACCCGCGAGACGCCGCTGACCGTCGGCAGCCCGCAGCAGGTCAGCGATCGCACCCTGGGCTTCCGCGAGTACGTCGGTGACTACCAACGGCAGCTGTTCCTGCTCGATCATGCGGGCCTCCCGCTCAAGACCGTGCTCGAACAGCTGGATCTGCTGGGCGCTGAGGTCGTACCGGTGCTGCGTAAGGAATTTGCCGCCCTCAAGCCGGCGCATGTGCCGGACGCCCCGACCCACGCCTCCCTGCTCGCCGCCTCGCTGGAAAGGACCCCTGTCGCATGAGTCAGCGTTCCCTCGTGGTGATCACGGCGGGCCTGAGCCAGCCGTCGTCCACCCGCCTGCTCGCCGACCGGCTGGCCGCCGCGGTCACCGCCTCCGCCCTGGCCGAGGTCGATGTCCGCGGGGTCGATGTCCGCGGGGTCGACGTGCGCGTCGTCGAGTTGCGCGACCTGGCCCACGACATCATGAACCACATGCTGACGGGTTTCCCGCCGGCCGCGCTCAAGGAGGCCCTTGATGCGGTGGAGGCTGCCGATGCTCTGATCGCGGTCACGCCGGTGTTCACGGCTTCCTGCAGCGGGCTGTTCAAGTCGTTCTTCGACGTGCTGGACAAGGATGCGCTGGTCGGCAAGCCGGTGCTGCTCGCGGCCACGGCCGGCACGGCCCGGCACTCGCTGGTGCTCGAACACGCGTTGCGGCCGATGTTCGCCTATCTTCGGGCCGTGACGATGCCGACGGCGGTGTTCGCCGCTTCCGAGGACTGGGGTGGCTCGTCGGCGCTGCAGGACCGGATCTCGCGAGGAGCCGAGGAGCTGTCGCGGGAGATCGCGCGCCGCGGGCCGGTGCAGGTGGGGGACCCGTTTGCGCTGAACACCTCGTTCGAGGACCTGCTGGCCGGGTAAGAAATCAGGAACAAGCGCGAAGGGGGCATCATGGGCGAGATCGTGCTCATCCGGCACGGGCAGACCGAGTGGAGTGCGAACGGGCGGCACACCTCGTACACCGAGCTGGATCTGACGGAGATCGGCGAGCAGCAGGCGCGCGAAGCCGGCAAAAGGCTGCAGGGACGCACGTTCGCAGCCGTCATCTCCAGCCCGCGCAGGCGTGCCCTGCGCACCGCCGAACTCGCCGGGCTGAGCGTCACGGAAACCACCGAGGATCTCGCCGAGTGGAACTATGGCGAGTACGAGGGCATCACCACGGCCACCATCCACGAAACGGTGCCGAGCTGGAAGCTGTGGAGCGACGGCGCCCCCGGGGGTGAGTCGCCGGAGCAGGTCGCCGAGCGGCTGGACCGGGTGCTCGCCCATGCCCGGACGCTGCTCGACGGCGGTGACGTGGCGCTGGTGGCGCACGGGCACAGCCTGCGCGTGGCGGGGGCCCGCTGGATCGGGCTGCCGGCCAGCGGGGGAGCGCTGCTCAAGCTGGACACGGCCACGCTGTCGACGCTTGGCTTCGAGCACGGCGAACCCGCCATCGACACCTGGAACGCTGCCTGCTCGTAGCCGCCCCGATTCACGGCGAAGCAGGTGCGCGGCGGCGGTGAGCAGGCACTTGGCCGCAGTGCGCAGGCGCGCGGCGGCGATCAGGCGGGTCACAGCGGTGCCAGGCCGGGGATGCCGTAGCGGGCGTCGAGGACCTGCATCGCCGCACCGGCTGCGATGACGTCTTCGCCGAGGCTGGTGAGGGTGACCTCGACCGTGAGCCAGTCGGCGCGGGGGACCTGGGTGCGGATTGCCTCGGTGACCGCATCCAGGTAGACCTTGCCGTGGCGTAACAGGTCGGCGCCGGCCAGCACCACGTGCGCCAGGTCCAGCGTCTGCAGCAGGTTGACCACGCCCACCCCGAGCACTTCGGCGGCTCGGTGGATGTCGCCGGCTTCGGCCGCACCGTCATGCACTGCTTCAAGACAGCCATGACGTCCGCAGGCGCATTGCGGGCCGTCCAGCGCTACGACGGTGTGACCGAACTCGCCCGCGTTGGTGTGCGATCCGCGATGGGTGGCGCCGCCCAGCCACAACCCCGCGCCGACACCCGACTCGACCATGATCAGCGCCGCGTCGCGCAACGCCGGCCCGCGCCGCCAGGCCTCCGCCGTCACGCCCGCGGTGACGTCCTTGTCGACAAGCACCGGAAGGCCCAGCACCTCTTCGGCGAACTCCGCGAGCGGAACGTCGTGCCAGTGCCGCATGCGGTGCGCGCCGCGAACCGTTCCGGCGGCATGATCCAGTGGCCCGATCATCCCGATGCCGATCCCTGTCAGCTTGCCTGCGAGGTCGTGCCTGGTGTGGACATCGGTGATCATCTCGGCCATCCGGTCGAGCAGTTGCGCCGGGTTGAAATCGGGCGGCAGCGGACTCACGGCCGACTGGATGACCCGACCGGCGAGATCGGTCAGGACCAAGCGGACGGTACGACGGGAGACGTGCGCGCCGATCGCATAGCGGCTCCCGGGCACCAGCTCATAGACCCCCGCGGGCTTGCCGATCGCCGGTCGGCGGACCCCGGCGGGCGCTATGACGCCCTCCTCGACCAGGCGGGCGAGGACCTTGGAAACGGCCTGCGGGGTGAGCCCGGTGGCCTCGGACACGTCGCCGCGCTCGAACGTGCGCCACGTGCGAGCCAAGGCCATGACCAGGGCTTCGTTGTATCCCCGCAGGAATGTCAGATCCGCCGCTGTGCGATGCATGACACCACCTTATGCCTAAGGAAACAGCGTTGCTAAAGTCGGTCGGGTGGAACACCTGAGCCCCCGTCACCGTTGGACCGCGCTGCTCGCCCTCGCCTTGGGCGGGGTGGCGATCGGCCTTACCGAGTTCGTCGCGATGGGTCTGCTGCCCGAGATCGCGCGAGGCCTGCTGCCCAGCGAATACGCCGCCTCGTCGTCCGGCGCCGTCGCCAAAGCCGGCTGGATGATCACGGCCTACGCGCTGGGCGTCGTGGTCGGAGCACCAACGATCGCAGCGCTAACCGCACGCGTGCCGAGGAAGAAGCTCGTCCTCGGTCTCCTCGTTCTGTTCGTCGTCGGCACCATCGGCTCGGCGGTCGCCCCGACGTTCGGCCTGGTGCTGGTCGCGCGGTTCGTGGCTGCCCTGCCGCACGGCGCCTATTTCGGTGCGGCCGGCATGCTCGCGGCCACCCTGATGGGTCCCGGCAAGCAGGCGCGCGGCTTCGCGGCCGTGCTCAGCGGACTCACTGTGGCAAATCTGGCCGGTGTGCCACTGATCACCCGGCTCGGGCAGGCGGCGGGCTGGCGGGCGGCGTACCTGATCATCGGCGGTGTCTTTGTGCTGACACTGCTGGCGGTCGCGCTGATCGTGCCCGAGGTGAAGGCGGCCGAGGGCGGCTCCCCGCGAGCCGAGCTGCAAGCGCTGCGCCGGCCCCGGGTCTGGCTCGTCGCGGCCACCGGAGCGATCGGCTTCGCCGGCTTCTTCGCGGTCGACAGCTACATCGCCCCGGTCACCACCGATGTCACGCACCTCTCGTCCGGCGTCGTGCCCTGGGTCCTGGTCGCGGTCGGGCTCGGCATGACGATCGGTAACGCTCTGGGCGGCACGTTCGCCGACCGCAACCTGCACCGCGCCATGCTGATCGGCTTCACGGCCGTCATCGCGTCGACAATCATCTTCGCCGCCACGGCCGGCAGCATCATCGGCCTATTCGCCGGGGCGTTCCTGATCGGCGCCTCAAGCCTGTTCCTCGGCCCGACCCTGCAGGCCCGCCTGATCGAGGTGGCCCCCGGTGCGCAACTGATGGGCGCGGCGCTCAGCCAGTCCGCGATGAACGTTGCCAACAGCCTGGGCGCTGCGCTGGGGGGCCTGGGCATCGCGTGGGGCCTGGGCTACCTCAGTCCGGCTTGGATCGGGGTGGTGCTGGGCGTTCTCGGGTTGGTGCTGGCCGCGGTCAGCTTCGCCACCGAACGGAAAACGAAGGAGGCCGAACCGGTTCCCGTCCTGCAGTGACGGCGTAGCCGGCGGAAACGCCCACGGCTGCAGCAAGGCTGTGAGTGGAGCCGTGGGGCCGGCGGTCTCGAGGCCCACTTCGAACTCGTGGCGGACGTCGTGACCGTGCCAGAGCGGGAGCGAGCGGGAAGGCGCGAGGGTTCAGGGGACCATCCAGCTGAGCACCGGGGTGGCTTGCAGGGTGACCAGGATGCACATCACCAGGAGCAGGGCGAGGCTCCAGCCCACGACCTTGCGGAAGATGTCGCCTTCGCGCCCGGCCATGCCTACTGCTGAGGCGGCGATTGCCAGGTTCTGGGGGCTGATCATTTTGCCGAGGACGCCGCCGGAGGAGTTGGCGGCTGCCAGCAGGAGCGGGTCCAGGCCGGCTTTGGCCGCGGTTTGCACCTGCAGCGCGCCGAACAGGGCGTTTGCTGAGGTGTCGGAGCCGGTCACGGCCACGCCGATCCACCCCAGGATCGAGGACAGGAAGACGAAGGCGCCGCCGGCTGCGGCCAGGGATTCGCCCAGGGTTGCGGTTTGGCCGCTTTGGTTCATCACGTACGCCAAAGCGAGCACGGCCATCACGGTCACAAGGGCATGGCGCAGTTCAACGTACGTTCTGAGGTAAGCCTTCACCGCCCGCGCAGGACCGACTCGCAGTACCAGCGCCGTCAGAATGCCGGCCAGGATCATCAGCGTACCGGCGGCGGGCAGCCAGCCCAGCGTAAACGTGGTGGAGGACAAGGGTTTGCCGTTGCCACCGAGCACGTGCAGGCCCGGCCAGCCGAACGCAACGGTCCACGGCTCCTCGGCCAGCGCCGCCTTGACCGCGCCGATGTTCACGATCGAGAAGATCGCAATGATGATCAGGTACGGCGCATAGGCGCGCGCTACCTCGGCCGGGGTGTCGCGCTGCTCGGCTGTGAGGACCTGACCGGGTGCGCTGTCCGCCGCGGGTGAGTCCCCGCGGCGCGGCACCATACTGGCCCCGGCAGCAGAGGCGGAGGAAGTGTCCGAGCCGGGAGCCGGCTCGCTCAGCGCGGGAGACTCGACGGGGCGCCAGAAGCGCAGGAGCAGGACCACCGCGGCGGCCGACAGCAGCGCGGCGATGATGTCGGTCAGGGGCACCGAGATGTAGTTCGACGCCGCGAACTGGCTCAAACCGAACACCAAGCCGGCCACGACGGCGGCCGGCCAGGTCTGGCGTACACCGCGGCGGCCGTCGATCACGGCTACCAGGGCCAGGGGGGCCACCACGGCCAGCAGCGGCGTCTGGCGGCCCACCATAGCGCCCAGGGTCTCGGTGGTCAGGCGGGTGTCGTCGCTGACTCCGGACGTGACCGTACCCAGCGTGGTGATGGGCGTGGCCAGGGCACCGAAAGCCACCGGGGCAGTGTTGGCGATCAAAGCCACCGAGGCTGCGCGTACGGGTAGAAAGCCCAGCGCCATCAACATGACAACGGTGACGGCTACCGGGGTCCCGAAGCCGGCCAGCGCCTCCAGCAGCGCGCCGAAGCAGAACGCCACGATGATGGCCTGGATCCGCATGTCCGGGCTGACCCGCTCCATCGAACGCCTGAGCACGTCAAAGTGTCCACTTGACACGGTGAGGTTGTAGACCCAGATGGCGTTGATGACGATCCACAGAATGGGAAAGAAGCCGAACGCCGCGCCTTCGGTGGCCGACAGCAGCGCCTGGCCCACCGGCATGGTGTAGACGGCGATGGCAACGACGAGGGCCACGGCCAGCGAGACGAGCCCGGCCAGCCATGCCCGCATGCGCAGCGCACCCAGCAACAGGAACAGCGTGAGCAGAGGCAGAACCGCGCACAGGGCGGACAGGCCGACGGAATCGGCGATGGGATCGGTCACGATCGTGAACTGGTCGGACATGGTGTGCCATCCAGGTTCCTCGATGATTCCTGGAGGGCAATGTAAACCGTGCGGCTGCTACGGCGATACAGCCAGTTCTCTCAAGAACGCCGCTACACCGGCTGCGGACAAGGTTTCCGGCGGGTCGAGCAGGCGCCGCTGACGGGCCGCCCCGGTACCCTCCGCGCGTACCCGGTCCAGCTCGGCCGTAATGACTTCGAGGTCGCCGAAGGCGGTCAGCGTCGGCGTCACGAACTCGACAAGCTCGTCCACCAGCTCCCACGCGGGTCGCGGCTGCCCGGTGCGTACGTCCAGCAGGGTTCCTTCGAGCCCGGCGTGCGCGGCGTTCCAGTGCGCCGCCTCCAGCACGGTATCGGAAGCCGGGCCCAGCGGACCGGGTGTGGACTGCAGCACCGTCACCAGTGCTCGGATCAGCCCGGCGATGAGCACGGTGTCGGCGGGCGTCGCACACACGTCGGCCACCCGGATCTCGATCGTCGGGTAGGCGGCCGACGGGCGGGCGTACCAGAGGATCATCGAGTCGTCGAGCATGGCCGAGGCCGCCACGAGCGTACGGATGGTCTGCTCGTAGTCCGCAAAGGACTCGAACGCCGGGGTGGGTCCGAGTGCCGGCCACCGCTTGAGCTGCAGCGAGCGCCAACTGGCGTGGCCGGTGTCGACGCCCTGGTACAGCGGCGAGTTCGCGGCGATCGCTTGGATCAACGGCAGCCAGGGGCGCAGCCGGGTGCTGACCAGGATCGCCGTTTCCGGATCGGGCACCCCGACATGCACGTGGCAGCCGCAGACCGCCGCGTCATAGGCGATCGGCCCGTAATGCCGGGTGATGGCGCGGAACCGGGGATCGTCGGCCGGCTCGCGTACCGGCTCAGCCAGCGGCGTGGCACCCACCGCAACCAGCAGGACCCCCGCCTCCGCCGCCGCGTCCGCAGCGGCCGAGCGCATCAGGTCGAGTTCCCGCCGCAGCTCGGCCAGCCCCGAGCATACCGGCGTGACCATCTCCAGCATGCTGTGGCGGAACTCCAGGCGGCTCTGCAGGCGCATCGCATCCGGCAGCGCCCCGAGCGCCTTCTGCACCACCGGCGCATTCTGCCCGGTCTCCGGATCGATGAGCAGATACTCCTCCTCGACCCCCAGGGTGGGCGCCGCGTTCACGAGCGCGTAGCGGTCAGCACCACGACCGCGATCCGTTCGGCGTGTGCATAGGCGTCGCCGTCGAGTTCCTCGTCGTACACGTCGGGGTCCATCTCCCGGTAGTTCCACTGCAGATCGGTGCCGGTCAGCAGCGACGCGATGGACGCCCGCAGGC
Organism: Actinoplanes sp. TFC3; assembly: GCF_001553785.1. GTDB lineage: Bacteria > Actinomycetota > Actinomycetes > Mycobacteriales > Micromonosporaceae > Actinoplanes. The sequence goes on along the minus strand of NZ_LOJP01000001.1, from coordinate 3,796,958 downwards.
GGTCCTCGCCGTCGACGATACCGACGCCACTGAACAGCACCAGCGAACCGCCGGGGGCCAGCCGGGTCCGCGCCGCCTCGATGATGCGCAGCGACAAATCGTGGCCGCCGTCGCCGCCGCCGTCGCGGTACCGCCGGCCGGCTGGGTCGATCATGAAGGGCGGGTTGGAGATGATCAGGTCGAACCGGCCGCTGACGTCGTCGAGCAGGTTGCTCAGCCGGGGCTGCACGTTGGGCGTACCGGCCAGCGCGGCGTTGACCGTGGCCAGGCGCAGCGCCGCGGTGTTGATGTCGACGGCGAGAACCTCAGCGTCCGGGATCCGCTTGGCCACGGTGATCGCGCCCGCGCCGGTGCCCGTGCCGATGTCCACCGCCCGCTTGACCGGCCGGGGGCGCTGGGCGAGGCACGCGATCACGGCGTCGGCCATCCGGTAGGTGTCCGGGCCGAAGAACACCGCATCCTCGGCGGTCGTCGGGAAGGCTGAATGCACGAACAGCTCCCCGTCGTACGAGGAGAAGCGCACCGTGCTCCGCCGCAGTTCGCCTTCCTCGGCAAGGGCGCCGGAAGCACTGAGCAGGGCCTCGACGCGCGGGGGCAGCAGGCCGGGCTCGAACGGGCGGCTCCAGCCGAGCACGTCGCGCAGGTTCGTGGCGACAGCGTTCTCCGGGCGGCGGTTGACCCGCTCGTGGGTGGCCGGTGTGACGGTGGTGAACGCGTACCCCAGGCTCTTCAGCTCGGTGCCAAGGGCCTGCAGGGCCGCGGTGGGAGTCTCAGTCGTGAGCACGGCGGCGGTATCCCCACCTCTGCGCGTTGTATTCAGGGAAGTGGCAGCACAGCGCGCACGTCGCCCAGCCCGCGGGCCACGATCAGGGCGCCGCCAGGGCCGACGTTACCCCAGCGGCCGACCTTTTTATCCCACTTTCGCCAGGTGAGGGGGTCGATGGCCACGCGGACCCGGGCCGACGCCCCCGGCGCCACCATGACCTCCCCCCACCCGGCCAGCCGCACCGGATCACCAGCCGGCCCGGCCGGTCCGCCGCCCGGAAAGGGAGCCGGGGAGGCGGGCCGGAAGTAGACCTGCACAACCTCCCGGCCCTCGCGCAAACCGGTGTTGGCAACCGTGACCTCGACGCTGCGACCATCCACCAGCGCGTCGGCATAGTCCCAGGTCGTGTAGCCCAATCCGTGTCCGAACCAGAACGCCGGCGGCGGGGCCAGCCCGGCATCGTGCCCGCGATAACCCGGGAAGCGGCCCTCCTCGTACGCCAGCACACCGTCCACCGGCGTCACCGACCACGCGGGCGACCCGCCGTCCTCGGCCGGGAACGTGGTCACCAGCCGCCCGGCCGGTTCAAGCTCGCCCAGCAGCACCGCTGCGATCGCATGCCCCGCTTCCTGACCGGGCAGCCCGGCCCACAGCACCGCATCCACCCGGTCGCGCCACGGCATGATCACCGGGCTGGCCGCGTTGAGCACGACCACGGTGCGCCGGGCAGCTCCGGCCACCGCCTCGACCAGCGCGTTCTGGGCGCCCGGCAGGTGCAGCGTGCTCTTGTCGACGCCTTCGGTCTCCTGTTCGTCGGTGAAGCCCACGACCACCACGGCAACGTCGGCGTCGGCGGCGGCCCGCACCGCGTCGTCGATGACGTCCACTGTCTCGCGGCGCGCCGGACGTCCGATCAGGCCGAACAGCCCCGCGGCGCTGAACGCGTCGAAGCCGGAGCCGAGCCGGGCGGTGGCTTCGAACAGGGTGCCGGCGCTCACGTCGTACACCTCGGTGGACAGCGGTGGCGCGACCAGCTCGACGCCGAAGTTGCGGCCCGAGGTGGCCAGCGAGAAGCTCTTCTTGATGTCACCGATCCGCACGCACCAGGCGCCCGAGCCGAGCACGCCCAGCTCAGCGGTGCCGTCGCGGGTGATGACGGCGGACAGCACGACGGTGGCGACGGCTTGGTCGTAGGGTTCGTCCAGGCCGGCCGTGGTGGTGGCGTCCGGTGCGTGCCGCCGCTCCAGCTCCGTGCCGTCCCCGGCCAGCAATCGCACCTGTACGCCCGCAGCCCCCACCTGCGGGTCCACCAGAAAGCCTCCCCGCGCCGCAACGGGCCGGGTTCGTACCTCCACCCCGTCCACGACCGTGACCTGCTCACCCAGCCGCTCACGCAGACCTTGCGCGACGCTGACCTGGTACGGCGGTGTGACCTGGGCCGATCCGCCGCCCATGCCGATGGTCTCCAGCGCATGCCGCCCGATCAGCGCAACGTGCTGCGATCGGTTCAGCGGCAGCGTCTGATCGCCGTTGGTCAGCACGGTCATGCCCCGGGCGGCCAGCCGGGTGAGCTGCTCGCGGGACGGCGGCGCCGGCGCCGGGGGATGATCCCCGGTGACCCGATCGGCGAGGTGCAGCAGCCGGGCCACGTGCTCGTCGATGACGTGCTCGTCGATCTCGCCGGCTTCGACCGCGGCCACCAGCGCGTCACCCCAGGGGCCACGCGGACCCGGCATGACCAGGTCGACGCCGCTGTTCGCGGTCGGCCCGGCATGCTTGGCGGCGAACCAGTCCGACATGATCAGGCCCGGGAAGCCCCACTCCTGCTTGACGATGCCGGTGGTGATCGCCGCGTGCTCGCTCATCGCGATCCCGTTCACCGCGTTGTAGGAGGCCATGATCGCCCACGGGTCAGCCTCGGCGACCAGGATCTCGAACGGCAGCAGCGCCACCTCGCGCAACGTGGCCTCGTCGAGCACACAGTCGACCGTGTTGCGTCCGGTCTCGCTGTCGTTGGCGACCAGATGCTTCGGTGCGGCCCCGACCCCCAGCTCCTGCACGGCCTTCACGAGGGCAGCGGCCAGCTTGCCGGTGAGCAGCGGATCCTCCGAGTAGGCCTCGAACAACCGCCCACCCAACGGCGACCGGGGAAGGTTCACATTAGGACCGAGAATCAGCTGTACGTCGCGCGCCCGCGCTTCCCCGGCGAGCACCCGCCCGGCCTCGGCCAGCACGTCCTCGCTCCAGGAGGCGCCCAGCAGCGTCGGGTTGGGCAGCAGCACGGCCACGGGACCGCCGCTGAACACGGCACCGCGCACCCCGGCCGGGCCGTCCGACACCCGGATCGTGGCCAGGCCGATCGGCTGCGAGGCGGCCAGCGTGAACGCCGACGCCCCGGTCAGCAGCGCCACCTTGGCGGACAGCGCGAGGGCCTTGATGCGCTCGGCGGGGCTGGGGATCATGAGTCCTTCGGGGTCTACCGACACGTGTAACTCCTCGCGTCGTCAACCTATGGGTCCACCCCGCACCGCAGCAAGCACCGGGAGGCGCGCCGACGATGACCGGGTTGCCGCGCTCCACGCGCCGGGTGACCAGCGCGGACGTGGCCCGGGTGGCCGGCGTCTCGCGGGCCACGGTGAGCTACGTGCTCAACGACACGCCGCATCAGACGATCTCGGCGGCGACCCGGTCGCGGGTGCCCGGTGTGGCGGCGAGCCTGGGGTACGCGCCGTCGGCGGCCGATCAGCGAGGTCTGGAAGGCCCTCACCCCGGCCGCCGTGCTCGCGTTCACCAGCTTCACCGATCCTGAGTTCGAGGCCATGCACGCAGCGGGTGATCCCCGCGTGCGCATCCTCGCCGAGCCCCGCCTCGGCGGCGTGCGCGACGGCTGCGCCGCGGGGAACCTGCCGCGACCGCACGTGAGTATTGCCACCTGACGTACAGGGTTCGCACACGCGGGGCTCAGGCTGATAGCGAAAGGTAGGGGTGCAGCAAACGACCACGTCGCAGGGAGCCCGACATGCTTGAGCAGCTGAACCGTACCGGGGTGAACCAGATGTTCGCGCCGAACGCCGCGCCGCGCCGCGCCGAACCGGTGGTCGCGGTGCTCGGCTACCACGGCCGCGTCGCCGGTCTGGCCATGCACCTGCCCGGCGGATGGTCGGTGCGCTACGCCACCGCTCTGGACGACGTGCACGCCGGCGACATCGTGCTGATCAGCGGCGCCAGCGAGGCCGACGTGGTCGACGCGCGGGCGATGCTCAGCTCCCGTACCCGGGTGGTGGCGCTGCTCGACGACGACGCCCCGGCCCACCTGGTCGCCGCGGTGCTGACCGCCGGCGCCGACGTGTGCGTGCGAGGCGGCCAGCCCGCGATCCTGGCCGGCCACCTCGTCGCCTGCCGCCGCCGCCAGCTCACCGACCGCTGGGTCGACCTCGAGGCGTCGATCGGCTGAGCCTGCTCACGACGTCGGGGACGGGCTCGCCGCCGGCGCGAGAGCCTGGCACGCCTTCTTGGCCTCGGTGACCGTGGCGTCGGTGGAGGTCAGCGTGCTGAGATCGGTGACGCCGTGGTCCTTCAGGCAGTTCGTGTACGCCGCGTCGAGCCCGTTGCCACCCTGGTTGCCCCGGCCCGCACCCATGCTGGGCCGCAGCGACGCGCACGCCGACTGAGCCTTCTGCCACGTTGCGTCATCGACGTTGCCGGGCTTCTGGAACCCACTGCCGAACCCGCCCCGGCCCGGTCCACCGCTGGGCCGCGTGCCGTCGGGGGCACCGCTGGGCCGGGCACCTCCGGACGGCCAGTTACCGCGCGGGTACCCCGACGCATCGGCCGACGGGCGGTTGCGGGCCATGCCCGAGGGCATCGTGATGGTCACGCCGTTCTGACTCAGGCACTCGGTGTACGCCGCGAAACCGTTCGCGCCGCCCGGCCCGCCACCACCCGGGGTGCCGGAAGCCGAACTGGAGTCATCGGATCCGCCGCACGCAGCGACGGTGAACACCAGCGCCGCGGCCGCGACGAGCAGGCCGGCAATGCGGCGCGGGGTCGATCTCTGGTTCAGCGGCACGGTTTCTCTCCTTGCTTACGCGGATACGACGATCCAGACAAGTCCGCGCACCTCGCTGCAACCTCCGGCCATCCTCGGAATTGGCTATGAGCGCTCCGAGCCAACTTCGAGCCAGGACCGAGCCCACGGCGAGGACAAGGCACAACACTGTGCGCCCATGGGTATCGGCTCGACCGGGATGAACCGGCGCTGGGCATGGGTGGCCGCCGGCATCGTCGTGATCCTGGCGCTGGCCGCCGGGGTGGCGCGTGCCCTCACCGCGGGCGCGGGCGACAAACCCCAGGCGCAGCCCGTAAGCGTGGCGGTCGACAAGGGCGCGGTCACGACCGAGGTGGCCACCACCGGAACGCTGCAACCGGCCCAGACCCGCACCCTCTCGTTCGCAGTCGCCGGAACGGTGGAAAGCGTGAAAGTCCGCGCGGGCTCCACGGTGGGAGCGGGGGACACCCTCGCCACGGTGGACGACACGGACGCGCGGGCGGCGGTCGGCTCGGCCCGCGATGCGCTTACCGAGGCGGAGGACGCGCTGACCTCGGCGCAGGATGCGGCGGCCACACCGGCAACCGGTTGCGTTGCGCCCGCTGCGTACGCCGATCCAGCTCCTGCCGCTTCGGCTACCGGCAGCCCGCGGCCGACGCGGACCGTGACGCCGGTGCCGACGAAGACGAGCGCCACGGCCGCCCCTGAGCCGTCGCGGACCACAGCGCCCTCGCCGACTCCCACGCGGACTTCGACCGGCGGCCAGAACGGCACCCCGGGTGGCAGCCAGACCGGCTCTTCAGGCGGCGGGCAGAACGGCAGCCAGGGTGGGCAAAATGGCGCGCAGAACGGCGGTGGTCAGGGGCAGAGCGGACAAAGCGGCGACAGTGCGGGTGGCACGTGCTCGCAGAGCAGCGGCGCTGGCAATGGCGCCGATGGCAGTGGCGGGGCCCGAAGCGGCGGCGGGGATGCTGTGCTCAGCGCCCAGCAGCGCGTCAACCAGGCGCAGGTGGCCCTTGAGAACGCTGAGGACAACCTCGATGGCGCCACCATCACCGCCCCGATCCGCGGGCGTGTGCTGTCGGTGGCCGGCCAGGTCGGCAGCCAGGTCGGCGCCGGGTCCACCTTCATCAGCCTCGCCGACGTGTACGACATGCAGGTCAGCGCCGACTTCCCCGAAGCCGACGCGGGGGCCCTGGCCGCACGCCAGAAAGCCACCATCGCCCTGGCCAACCGCACCGGCGACGATCTCGGCGCCACCGTCGTGCAGGTCGACCCGGTCGGCACCAGCGACGGCACCATGGTCCGCTACGGCGTCCTGCTCTCCTTCGACGACCCGCCCACCGACCTGCTCGTCGGGCAGAGCGCCGCGGTGCGGGTGACCACCGGCTCCGCCCAGGATGTGCTGCGCGTGCCCAGCACCGCCGTGCACGACGTGGCCGGCACCAGCGGCACCGTGCTCAAGGACGGCGCCCAGCTCACGGTCACCATCGGTCTGCGCGGCGACCAGTACACCGGCATCGCCGCCGGGCTGGTGCAGGGGGACGTGGTGGCCCGGTCGTGGTGAGCCCAGCGGGCGCACACCACATTCAAAGGCAATTCAAAGGTAGCGTTGATAGTTCTTCCGGGTGCATTCCGATTCGCGAGGTTCCGTCGCCCTGTCCGAGCCGCCGTCGTCCCGGCCGGCCCGGGTCCTGGTGGTCGACGACGAGCCCAACATCTCCGCGCTGCTCTCGGCCACGTTGCGCCTGGTCGCCTTTGACGTCCGGGTCGCCGAGTCGGGCCATGGCGCGCTCGTCGTGGTTGAGGATTTCGAGCCGGACCTGGTGGTGCTCGACGTGATGCTGCCCGACCTGGACGGCTTCGAGGTAGCCCGGCGCCTGCGGGCCGCCGGGTGCAGCACGCCGGTGCTGTTCCTCACCGCGCGCGACACCGTCGAGGACCGGGTTGCCGGGCTGACCGCCGGGGCCGACGACTATGTGGCCAAGCCGTTCAGCCTCGAGGAAGTGGTACTGCGGATCCGGGCGATCCTGCGCCGCAGCCAGCCCGAGCTGGACGCGCCGGCGGTGGCCGCCACGCTGCGCTACGCCGACCTGGAGCTGGACGAGGACGCCCACGAGGTACGCCGCGCGGGCCGGTTGATCGACCTGTCGCCGACCGAGTTCAACCTGCTCAAGTACCTGATGATCAACTCCGGCCGGGTGGTCAGCAAGGCGCAGATCCTGGACCGGGTCTGGAAGTACGACTTCGGCGGCGACGGGCGCATCGTCGAGTCCTACGTCTACTACCTGCGGCGCAAGATCGACACGACCGGGCAGCCGCTGATCCACACCGTGCGCGGCGTGGGATACGCGTTGCGGCTGCCTCGCGGCGACGAATGAGAGCAGTCCGGCGCTGGGGCCACTGGACGCTGCGCTCCCGGCTCGTCCTGGTGGTCGCCGCGCTGGCAGCGGTGGCGCTGATGATCGCCAACGTGGCGGGGCTGCTGCTGATCCGTGGCTATCTCGGTGACCGCATCGACGAGCAGCTCACCGGCATGGTCCGGCCGTTCACCAGCGTCAACGCGAACCGCCCGCCGGAGGCCAGCCAGTTCCCCCGCGCCCGGTTCCGGCTCGGCGCCGACCAGGTCATGTACGTCTACACCGCCGCCGGCACCCTTGACCCGCCGCGCAGCTCCACCGCCGACGCCACCCGCCCACCCGTGCAACCGGTTGCCGAGGTGCAGGCGCACGCGCTCACCGGCGAGCCGTACACCGTTGATGCCGTCGACGGCAGCGCGAACTGGCGGCTGCTCGCGGTCACCGACACCGCCTCGGGCAGCGTGGTGGTCATCGGCTCGTCGCTGGTCGAGGTGGAACAAACCGTCGAGCGGCTGGCCGTCATCGACGTCGGCGTCACCCTGCTGGTGCTGGCGTTGCTCGCGGCCGGGGCCGCTTTTGTCGTACGGCTGGGGCTGCGCCCGCTGACCGGGATGGAACAGCTGGCCACCGCCATCTCGGCGGGCAACCTGTCCGGCCGCGTCGCCGACACCGACGCGCACACCGAACCCGGCCGGCTGGGCAACGCGCTCAACCTGATGCTCTCGCGCATCGAAGCCGAGGTGTCCGCCCGCACGGACTCCGAGCAGCGGCTGCGCCAGTTCGTCGCGGACGCCTCGCACGAGTTGCGCACCCCGCTGACCTCGATCCGCGGGTTCGCCGAACTGTACCGGCGCGGCGGGGCACCACCCGGGCCGCAGCTCGACGAGACGATGAGCCGCATCGAGGGCGAGGCCGCCCGGATGAGTGTGCTGGTCGAGGACATGCTGATGCTGGCGCGCCTGGACCAGAAACGCCCGCCGGTGCTGCGCCCGGTGGACCTGCTGGAGATCGCCGCCGACACGATCCGCGACGCGCACGCCCGGGTCCCGGACCGCCCGGTACGACTGGCCGCCCTCGATGACGACAGCGACACCTTCGAACCGCCCACCGTGCTGGGCGACGAGCACGGGCTGCGCCAGGTCGCCACGAACCTGGTGGCCAACGCGTTGCAGCACACCATCAAGCCGGCCACCGTTACGGTCCGCGTGGGCCGGGTGGACCGTTACGTGCCGCGCGCCGAGGTGGTCAGCTCGGGGCGGGGGGCTGTGGACGTACCCCTGGCGGTCCTGGAAGTGTGCGACGACGGCCCGGGCGTTCCCGCTGAGCACGCCCCGCGCGTCTTTGAACGGCTCTATCGGGCGGATTCGTCGCGTACGCGCGGCAAGGGTGGCGGGTCGGGGCTCGGGCTGTCCATCGTGGCGGCGATCGTTGACGGTCACGGCGGGTGGGTCGAACTGGATCCGGCGCGCGGGTCAGGGGCGACGTTCCGGGTGCTGCTGCCCGCCTCGGGTGACCGGCTGTGAGGTTCCGAGGTGGCTCCCAGGTTACGCCGAACCTTCCTTGAGGGGACCTGGTCACAGTGTCCGTCATGCCTGCCCCTCGCCTGGGATCCCTGCGCCGCCCCTCCGTGGCGGTCAACGCCGTCCTCGGTCTCCTGCTCGCCGGTGGCGCGTTCTGGGCGTACGAGACGCTGTCCGGCCCGGACTCCGCGACGCCCGCCGCACCCACTACCCGATCGGTCGCCGTGCAGCAGGGCACCGTGACCGCCTCCGTCTCTGCCGACGGCTCGCTGGAGAGCGCCAGCTCGGCCAGCGCCAGCTTCGTCACCGGCGGCACCGTCACCAGCATCTCGGTGCAGGTCGGCGACAAGGTGAAGAAGGGCCAGGTGCTTGCCAAGGTGGATCCGGCCGCCGCGAACCGCACCCTGGCTGCCGCCGGAGCCGACCTGGACGCCGCGCGCGACTCGCTGACCCGCGCGCAGGACGCCGGCTCGGACACCAGCACCGCGGAGAATGAGGTCACCCAGGCCCAGCTCGCTGTCGACGAGGCCGAGGCAGGGGTGTCCGGGACGACGCTCAAGGCCCCGATGGCGGGCACGGTGGTCGCCGTCAACGGCACGATCGGCAGTTCCTCGGGGGGGTCGTCGTCCGGATCCGGCACCAGCGGCAACGCCGGGGCGCAAACGGGACAAAACGCTCAGACGACGACGGCCAGCGAGGGCTTCATCGACCTCGCGGACCTGACGAAATTGCAGGTCACGGCGGGCTTCGCGGAGGCCGACGCGACCAGGCTCAAGGAGAAGCAGGCGGCCACGGTCACCTGGAACGCGCTCAACAACACCGAGGCCACCGCCAAGGTCGTCGCCGTCGACCCGCAGGCCACCACCAGCAACAACGTGGTCACCTACGGCGTCACGCTCAGCCTCGACAAGGTGCCCACCGGCGCCAAGCCCGGCCAGACCGTGTCGGTCTCGGTGACCACCGGCGAGGTTGCCGGCGCGGTGTACGTCAACTCGGCGGCGCTGACCACGGTCGGTAACCGGCATTCGGTCACCGTCGTCACCGATGGTGTGCCGGAGACCCGCCAGGTCGAAATCGGACTGGAGGGCGACACCGCCACCCAGATCACCTCCGGGGTGACCGCCGGCGAACAGGTGCTGCTCAAGGCCACCAGCACGACGACGGGCACGCAGAACGGCGGCGCGGGCCTGGGCGGCGGCGGTTTCGGCGGCCTGAACGGTGGCGCAGGAGCGCCCGGCGGTGGCGTCCAGGGTGGCGGCGGAACCCGGGGCGGACGATGACGGCACCGGTTCTGGACGTGCGCGAGCTCAAGAAGATCTACGGTACGGGCGAAGCCACCGTGCACGCCCTGCGCGGCGTCAACCTCGTCGTCGAACGCGGCGACTACGTGGCCATCATGGGCTCGTCCGGCTCGGGCAAGTCCACGCTGATGAACATCCTCGGCGCCCTCGACGTGCCCACCTCGGGTCAATACCTGCTCGACGGCGTCGACGTGAGCCGCCTGGCCGATCGCCAGCTCGCCCTGGCCCGCAACAGGCTCATCGGCTTCATCTTTCAAGCCTTCAACCTCATCCCCCGTACGACCGCAGTTGCCAACGTCGAACTTCCGCTCGCCTACGCCGGGGTCAAACCGCGTGAGCGCCGCCGCAGGGCCATGGCCGCCCTGGAGGTCGTCGGGCTGGCCGATCGCGCCAAGCACGAACCCAACCAGCTCTCCGGCGGCCAGCAGCAGCGCGTGGCCGTGGCCCGCGCCCTGGTCACCGAGCCGGCCCTGCTGCTGGCCGACGAACCCACCGGCAACCTCGACACCCGCTCCACCGACGACGTGCTCACAGTGTTCGACCAGCTCAGCGCGGCCGGGAGAACCATCGTGCTGATCACCCACGAACCCGAGGTGGGCGATCGGGCCAAGCGGCTGATCCGGCTTGTCGACGGCAGCATCGTCACCGACCAGCGCCAGGCGCCGGTCCTCGCCACGGGACGGCACCAGGCATGAGCTTCTACGAAGTGGTGCGTTTCGCGCTGCGCGGGTTGTCGGCCAACAAGCTGCGCTCCGCGCTGACCATGCTCGGCATCCTCATCGGCGTGGCGGCGGTGATCCTGCTGGTCGCGGTGGGCAACGGCTCGGCCAAGGCGATCAGCGACCGGATCGAGGCCCTGGGCACCAACACCATCACCGTGCTGAGCAGCGGCCGGGGTGGCTCGACCAGCACCGCGCTCACCCCGGAGATCGCGGACGCCCTGGCCGATCCGGTGCTGGCCCCCGACGTGGCCTCGGTGTCGCCGGTGGTCAGCTCGTCGGCCACGCTGACGTACGAGGGCACCGACCACGACGTGAGCAGCTTCGTCGGCACGACGCCGGGCTGGTTCGCCGCCTCGAACACCCCCGTGGGCACCGGCGCGGCGTTCACCGCCGACGACGAGGCACAGGGCCGCCGGGTGGTGGTCCTCGGGCAGACCGTGGCCGAGGAACTGTTCCCCGGCGTCGACCCACTCGACAAGCAGGTCACCGTGGGCGGCGCGTTGTTCACCGTGGTCGGGGTGCTGCAGCAAAAGAGCTCCACCGGCTTTCAGGACAGCAACGACACCGCCGTTGCCCCGATGTCCGCGGTACGCCAGGTGCTCACCGGCTACGGATCGCTGAACTCGATTCTGGTCGAGGCCACCGACCCCGGCAAGGTCGACGCCGTGCAGTCCGAGGTGTCCACCATCCTCGACCAGCGCCTCGAGGTCAGCGCCACCGGCGCCGCGAGCACCTCCACGCCGTACCGGATCCAGAACGCCTCGCAGTTGCTGGCCACGCAGACCGAGACGGCCGGCACCTTCACCACCCTGCTCGGCGCCGTCGCGGCGATCAGCCTGCTGGTCGGCGGCATCGGCATCACCAACATTATGCTGGTAACGGTCACCGAACGGACCCGCGAGATCGGCATCCGCAAGGCCCTCGGAGCGCCCCGGCGGGTCATCCTCACCCAGTTCCTCATCGAGGCCACGCTGCTCAGCGTGCTCGGCGGGGCGCTCGGGGTGGCCGCCGCGCTGATCGGCAGCAGCTTCGAGATCGTCGGGGTGAAACCGGTGATCGTGCCCAGCTCGGTCGGGCTCGCCCTGGGCGTGTCCATCGCCATCGGACTGTTCTTCGGCGGCCTGCCCGCCAGCCGCGCGGCCCGGCTGCGCCCCATCGACGCGCTGCGCTACGAGTGAGGACCCCCATGAACGACGACACCGCGGTCCTGCCCCCGGTCGGCGACGCCCCGCAGGACGATCTCGCGGCCGAGCTGGCCAAGGCGGCACCCCGCAAGTGGTGGAGCAAGACGACCATCGGCCTGGGCGCGGCGGTGCTGCTGTGCGGCGGCTTCGTCGGCGGCCTGCAGGTGCAGAAGCACTACGGCACCAGCCAGAGCACGGCCGCGCGTCCCGGTGGCGGCACCGGCGGCACGGGCCGTGGCAATTTCGGCGGCGGCTACTACGGCGGCCAGAACGCGGGCGGCCAGAACGCGGGCGGCCAGAACGCGGGCGGCCAGAACCCCGGCGGCGGCGCGATGCCTGGAGCGGCGGCCCCCGGTGCCTCCGCCGCCGCCGGTTCCACCACGGGCAAGGTCAAGCTGGTCGACGGCAGCACGGTGTACGTCGAGACCTCCGACGGCACCGTCGTGACCGTCAAGACCAGCGGCAGCACCGCCGTGGAGACCGCCACCAAGGGCAAGCTCAAGGATCTCAAGGCCGGCGACTCGGTCAGCGTGCAAGGCTCGGCGGGCACCGACGGCACCGTCACCGCATCGGCAGTGACCAAGAGCAAGAATTAGGGCGCCTGCCGCCCATCGGCTGGTCAGCCCGTCCGCACGGGAGACCGATGAAATGCCTGAAGCTGCCGGACGGTGAGGATCTGCTCGGCGCGCCCGACCGGGCCGTGCACGTCGTGCAGGGTGGAGCTGGTCAGCCCCTGACCGTCCGCGCCGAAGATCACCTCGGTGTCCAGGCCGGTCCAGCGTCCGCGCGGCTGGCGGTGCAGGTGGATCGTGAGGTCGAGGTTGGGGAACATCCACTCCATGGGTGACTCGCGCACCGCGATGCCGTTTGCCGTGTCGATCAGCTTGACCCACTCGGCAAGCTCGCCGGCCTGCTCGCCGGCCACCAGGCTGGTGTCCGTGCCGATCCACACCGTGCCGCGCCCGGGGACAGACGCGACGACCGGCCGCAGGGCGATGGAGGCGATGTAGCCGCCACCCCAGACATCGCCAAGCGAATACGTGCCCAGCTGCTCCGGGTCCGGCAGCGGCTCGGGAGCGCCCCCGGCCACCGCGGCGGTGTCAGTGCGACCCATCCGCCACACCCGGGCCCGGACCGCGGCGCGTCCCCGGGTCACCACCACGGCCTCCAGCAGCTCGATCGTGCGGCCCGGCCGGATGACCTGCACGGTCAGCTCGAACTCGTCGGCCACCTTGAGCACGCCGAGGATGTCCATGCTGATCCGCCCGGTCACCAGCTCGTCACCGCCGCGCGCGGCCACCAGCCGGTCCACCTCGTGCACGATCAGCCCGGTCATCGGGGCGATGTGCTGCTCGTCGAGGGCCCAGGCACCCCCGGTCAGCTCGGTGGGCTGGAACGTGTGCGGGCCGGTGCGCCGGAAGTAACTCGTCACCAGCCGAGCGTAGCCACGATCCATACCGGGGCACGTATGGGCATTCTCGTATGCGAAGTCGTTGATGGATGGGCCCGGCTTTTTCTACGCTTCATAGTGTTCCATCCATGTTCACTTGGGGAGTCCAGTTGTGACGCTGTTCGGAAGGGCGTCGCTGCGGTCCGCGATCGAGGCGCGGCTGTGCTCCGGCGGCGGGGTCGCGTTGCGTGGATCCGAGGGCATCGGCAAGAGCGCGCTGCTCGATGCGGTTGCCGACGCGGCGTGCGCGCGGGGCGAATTGGTCGTGCGGTTGCGGCCGGTCGAGAGCGAGAAGCTGCTGCCGTACGCCGGAATCGCCGATCTTGTGGCCCAGCTCCCCGACGCCGCCGTCGCAGCCCTGCCCCCCGCCCACCGCGCGGCCCTGACCGGTCTGCGCCGCGGCAGCACCCCGCGCGCCGGAGCCCCCGCCCTGGCCCGCCGGCTCGTGCTCCCCGGCCTGCTCGCTTTCTGCACCCGCACCGCGCCCGTGCTGCTGATCCTCGATGACACCCAGTGGCTCGACACCGAGTCGGCCAACCTGATCGCGTTCGCCATGCGCCGCCGCCCGGGCCAGCGGGTGCGGGTGGTCGCCGCGCAGCGCTACCCCGGCGACACCGGTCCGCACCGGGCGGCCCGGCTGTGCCCGGCCCCGGTCACCGACCTGCTGGTGGCGCCGCTGGACGCCGACGACCTCACCGCCATGCTGGAAGCCCGGGGTCTGCCGTGCCGCACGGCCACCCGGTTGCACGAGGCGAGCGGCGGCAACCCGTTCCTCGCGCTCACCCTGGGCAGCGCGGTCGCTCCCGGCCCGCCCTGGCGCCCGTCACCGCTGCCCGAGCCGGTACGAGCCCTGCTGCGTCGCCGCCTGGCCGCCCTGCCACCCTCGGTCACCGCAACCCTGCTGGTCGCCGCGCTGGCCACCGAGCCGCTGGTCACGACCCTGGTGCGCGCCGGATACGAGGACGCCGCCCGCGATCTGCGCGCGGCCGCCACTGCCGGGGTGGTGGAGCTGGACGGCGACGCGATCCGGTTCACCCCGCCAGCGCTGGCCGCCGTGCTGGCCGAGGACGCCGGCGCGGCGCGGCGGGCCGGGGTGCACGATGCTCTGGCCGACGCGGCGCTTGACGAGACTGTGGCCGTACGGCATCGGGCTCTGCGCAGTGGCCGTCCCGACGCCGACGTGGCGCGTGATCTGGTCGCCGCGGCCGAGCGGGCGCTGGGGCGCAGTGCCGGGCGCACCGCCGCCGAGCTGTACCTGCTGGCGGCCGACCGGTGCCCGCGCAGCCTGGCCGCCGACCGCTTCGCATGGCTGATCGCCGCGGCCGGGACGGGGGCGACCGCGGGGGCGCCGGATATCGCCGGGCGGGCCGCCGAGGCCGTGATCGCTGCGGTGGACGCGCCGGCGGACTACCGGGTCCGGGCGCGGGTGGTGCTGCTGGACCTGGCCGGGCAGGCGCTGGCCGACATGGGGGAGACCTTCGCGGCGGCGCTGCATGAGGCATCGAAGGATCCGGCGTTGCTGGCGCCGGTGTTGCTGCGCCACACGTGGGCCGCGTTTCTGACCGGGGCCGCGGACACGGCGGCGTCGCGGGCTGCTGCCTCGGCGGGCGCGGCACGCACGGCCGGGGACACGGCGACCGAGGCCATGGCGCTCAGCGCGCTGGCGCAGGTGCAGCGGTTACGAGGGGAACCGGTGTGGGCCCGTACGTTGAGCCGCGCGCTGGCCCTGCCCGCCCCTCTGATTCCGGGCTGGCTGCACCTGAGCCCACGCTATGCGGCCGCCCGGTTCGCCATGATGGACGATCGGCTCGACGAGGCCCGCGCGGAGCTGCTCGTGCTGCTGGCGGTCGCCGAGCAGGACCGCACCGGCGAGGCGCTGGTCGAGGTGCTGCGCAGTCTGTCCGAAGTGGCCACCCGCGCCGGGCGCTGCCACGACGCCCTCGGGTACGCCCACCGCGCCGTGGCCGCCGCCGCCCGAGCCGGCCTGAGCCCGGGCCCGACCTGGTACACCGCCGCGGTTGCCGAGCTGGCCGGAGGCAGCCTCGCCGCCGCTGCCGGGTACGCCCGCCGCGGGGTGCGCGCCTCGGAGCAGGAGGGCGACGGGCTCTACCTGAGCCGCAACCTGCACGCGCTCGGCCAGGCCGAGCTGCGCGCCGGGGATGCGCGGGCCGGGGTGGCTGCGCTGCGCCGGTTGCAGGTGCTGGGCGGGGCCGGCGACCCGATGATCGTGCGCTGGCAGGGGGATCTGGCTGCCGGGCTGGCCACGCTGGGTGAGCATGCCGAGGCGGTCGCCACGCTGGCCGAGGCGCGCCGCACGGCCGAGCGGCTGGGGGCCGGTCCTGCGCTGGACGGCTATCTGGACCGGGCCGCCGCGATGGTGCTGTCCGAGAGCGGCGAACCCGATTCGGCAGTGCGGCTGTCGGAGTCGGCCGCGCATCGCTTCGAGGTCCTGCACCAGCCGCTCGAACAGGCGCACGCGCTGCTCGTCCAAGGTGGAGCCGAGCGTCGGCGGCGGCGGTATGCGGCGGCTCGCATGGCGATCGGGGCGGCTCTGGCAATTTTCCTCGCGGCGGACGCGAAGCCGTGGATGGAGCAGACCGAGCGCGCGCTGGCTCGTACGGAGGGAACCAGCGCGCCCCCGGCGGACCTGGGCCTGACCGGCACCGAGGCCCGCATCGCGGGGCTCGTGCGCGATGGCGCGAGCAACCGGGAGATCGCGGCCCGGATGTTCCTCAGCGTGAAGACCGTGGAGGCCACGCTGACCAGGGTTTACCGCAAGATGGGGGTGCGTTCGCGGACCCAGTTGCTGCAGCGGCTACCTGAACGATCCCTCGATTAAGCTCCGCTGTGGCGTCAAACACCAAGGGCCCTGAGCAGCGCAAATGCCGTTGATCGTGATCGGCGCTACAAGGGTTTAACCTGCGCGATTTGGCGGCGGTACGTGGCGCGGGAAGTCTTGAGGTCGAAGGCGATCACGCCCTCGACGACTACTCAGCGTCAGGAGAGCACCATGCCGCTCAAGACCCTCATCAAGGACGTTCAAGTGACCCTGGCCCACCGCCGCACCGAGCGCCGCGCCCACCGTCAGTTGTGCGTGGAACTCGCGGCGTTTCAGACGCCCGCCGAACGCGCCGAGCTCGACCTGATCCTCAGCCGGCACTCCTCGCAGGACACCCGGCAGATCCGCGACATCCTCAACGCCCAGGACTATGAGCGCCAGCGCACCTGGCCGGCCAATTATCCGGGCTGACCTCAGGCCTCAGCGGACCAGAACCTCAGCGGACCAGAACAACGCGGCCCCGGCGCCTTGCCGGGGCCGCGTTGCGTGCGGGATCTCCTCGCGGGTCTAGCGTTGCTCGGTTTCCTCGCGGGACGGCGCCGCGCGCAGGCTGCCGGCATGCGCCTTGGCCTTCGGGTCGTTGCGCGTCTTCATCAGGCTGGCGACGGTGGTGATGGCCAGCACCACCACGATGACGCCGAGCGAGACCGGGGTGCTGATCTGCGGCGCGGCGTGCCAGATGTCCTCGTGCAGCCAGTGCAGCACCAGCTTCGCGCCGATGAACGCCAGGATCAGCGACAACCCGGTGGACAGGTACACCAGCCGGTCCAGCAGACCCTTGACCAGGAAGAACAACGCCCGAAGGCCGAGCAGGGCAAAGGCGTTGGCGACGAAGACGATGTACGCCTGCTCGGTCACCCCGAACACCGCGGGGATCGAGTCGAGCGCGAACAGCAGGTCGGAGCTGCCGATCGCGATCAGCGTGATGAACAGCGGGGTGGCCATCCGCTTGCCGTCGATGCGGGCGAACAGCTTGCCGCCGACGTACTCGTCGGTCACCGGGAACAGCCGCTTGCTGGCCTTGACCAGTGCGTTGTCGTCGACGCTGGGATCTTCCTCGCGGTGGCGGAAAAGCTGCACCGCGGTGTAGATCAGCAGCAGGCCGAAGATCAGGAACATGAACGAGAACAGCGACAGCAGCGTCGCCCCGAGCGCGATGAAGATGACCCGCAGCACCAGCGCGATGATGATGCCGAAGGTGAGCACCTCCTGCTGGTACTTCTCGGGCACCGCGAACGTGCTCATGATGATCACGAAGACGAAGAGATTGTCGACCGACAGGCTCTTCTCGACGATGTAGCCGGCGAAGTACTCGGTGCCGTAGTCCCAGCCGGCGACCTGGGCGAACACCACGCCGAAGAGGACGGCGACGGCGATGTAGAAGACCGACCAGGCGGTGGCCTCACGGAACCCGACGGCGTGCGGGCGCAGCACGCCGAGGGTCAGGTCGAGGGCGAGCAGGGCGACGATGACCCCAATGGTCAGCGTCCAGCCGAGCGCGGTGACCTCAAGCATCAGGGGAGAACCTCCGGCGTCGTCAGAACAGGCTTGGGGAGCTCTTGGGTACCCCTAGAATCGCTGGTCAGACTGGGAGAATCCTGAAAAGCCCCGGATGAGCGGTGTTTTGTCCCGGCTCAGGCGGCCACGAACGAGCGTTTCGACAAACCCATCCAGAAGCCCTCGATCGGCTGGTCGGCGGGCTGTCCGGGGTTGCTGGAGGCCCCCAGCGTCAGAAACATCGGCGCGAAATGCTCGATGGTCGGGTGGGCGTACGGCATCCCGGGGGCGAGGCGGCGGAAGTCGGCCAGCTCGTCGACGGCGCCACGCGACAGTGCCTCGGCGGCCCAGTGGTCGAACTCCCGCGACCAGCCGGGGGCCTTGGCGTCCTCGCTCCAGTCGCGCAGGAACGGCAGCCCGTGCGTGGTGAAGCCGGAGCCGACGATCAGGATGCCCTCGTCGCGCAGTGGGGCCAGCCGGCGCCCGAGGTCGAGCAGGCGATCGGGCTCCAGGGTGGGCAGCGACATCTGCAGCACCGGGATGCCGGCATCGGGATACATCACCGACAGCGGGACGTACGCGCCGTGGTCGAGGCCGCGGTTGGTGCGCACGACGTGCTCGGTGCCGGGCATCAGCTTCTCGACCCGGGCGGCCAGTTCGGGGGCGCCGGGGGCGCGGTACTGCACCTCGTAGTAGCGCTGGGCGAAGCCGCCGAAGTCGTAGACCAGCGGCACGGTCTCGGTGGCGCCGAGCATCAGCGGCGCGGACTCCCAGTGCGCCGAGGCCATCAGGATCGCCCTGGGCCGGGGCAGATCCGCGGCGAGCTGCTGCAACTGGGCCACCCACGCAGGGTTGTCGACCAGCGGCGGGGCGCCGTGGCTGAGGAACAGGGCGGGCAGCGCGCTCATGATGCCTCCGTTGAGCCTTCAACTAACTGGGCTCCACCGTACGCCCATCTACTTGATGCGTCAACTAAACCTTTCCTTAGCCTCTGACTACTAGGCGTTGCGCTAGTAGTCACGGGACTGCCACACTACGCGGTGTCCCTACGGGCGCTGCCGTCCGTACGGAAGGTGGCCCCGTGCTGTCCGCATCCGTTTTCGACCGCTTGTTTGGAGGGTCCTCGTGCTCATCGCACAGGTACCGCTCGCCGACGACCTCTACCTGGCCGCCCACGACACCGTGCGCGGCCGTTGTGTGCTGACGCCCGCCACGCTCGGGCTCGGCCTGTCCTCGGCCGTGCTCGCCGAACTCATCCTGTTGCGCCGCCTCGACCTGCGCGACGAGCGGCTGGTCGTGCTCGACGACCGCCCGCCGCCCGACCTGGCCACCACCGCCGTGCTCGGCCAGCTCGTCCGCGAGCAGCGCCGCGGGGTGCGCGACTGGATCGCCTACCTGTCCACCGGCGTCGCGGCCGATCTGATCTCGCGCCGACTCACCCGGGCCGGGCTGGTGCAGCGCATCGCCACCCGCGGCCTGTTCGGCACCCGGCTGCGCTACGTGCCCGCCGACACGGTCGTCACCGGCCGCCCCGGCAGCCGCATCCGGGTCGCCGCCGAGCGCCGCGAACTGCTCGGCGTCCCCGATCTCGTGCTGGCCGGGCTGGTCTTCGCCACCGGCCTGGACCAGCACGTCCTGGTCGCGCTCGACCCCCGCGGGCGCGACCACCTCTTCGACCAGCTGCGCCGGCGCCTGCCGGAGCCGCTGCACCTGCTCGTCGGCCACGCCGAAGCGGCAGTGGGCGACGCTGTCATGGCCCGCCGGGCCTGATCACCCCTCCTCCGACAGCAAGGAGCACCCCTCATGCCCTACACCACCTCGGCCGGCAGCGCCCGGCTCTGCACCGCCCTGGCCCGCGACCGCCTCGGCGTACCCGCTGTCGTGTTCTTCGTGATGTCCGCCGCCGCACCGCTGACCGTGGTTGCCGGGGTAATCCCGACCGGCCTGGCCGTCACCGGGCTCACCGCCGTGGCCATCGCGTTCCTGACCGTCGCGCTGGTGCTGGCCCTGTTCTCGGTCGGCTACGTCGCCATGGCCCGCCACATCGCCAACGCGGGGGCGTTCTACGCCTACATCTCGCGCGGGCTCGGCCGCCCGTTCGGCGTCGGCGCGGCCTGGGTCGCGCTGGCGGCCTACAACAGCTTCCAGGTCGCCTCGTACGGCGGGTTCGGCGCGATCGCGGCGCCGCTGCTGACCGGCTGGTTCGGCATCGACCTGCCCTGGTGGCTCATCGCGCTCGCCGCCTGGCTGCTGGTCGCCGTGCTCGGCGTACGCGACGTCGCGGTCAACGGCAAGGTCCTGGCCACGCTGCTGGTCGCCGAGATCGTGCTGGTCGTGGTGTTCAGCGTCGCCGACCTGTTCACCGGCGGCTTCCACGCCTCGGCGGCGCCGCTCAACCCGGCCGGGCTCACCGGCACCGGCGCCGGGGCCCTGCTGGTCATGGCCGTGACCGGGTTCGTCGGCTTCGAGCAGTCGGTGGTGTTCAGCGAGGAATCGCGCGACCCCCGGCGTACGGTCCCGCGTGCCACCTACATCGCCATCACCCTGATCGCCGTCCTCTACGCCTTCTCGGCCTGGGCGATGATCTCGGCCGCCGGACCCGACGTGACCGAGCGCGCCGCGGTGACCGGACCCGAGCTGTTCTTCCTGCTCGCCGCCGACCGCCTGGGCAGCACCGCCGTCCATCTCGGACACGCGCTGTTCCTGACCTCCCTGATCGCCGCGATGATCTCGTTCCACAACATCATCGCCCGCTACACGTTCTCGCTCGGGCGCGAGGGTGTGCTGCCGCGCGCGTTCGGGCGTACCGTGCCGGGCACCGGTGCGCCCAAGAACGGCTCGCTCGCCCAGTCCGCGTTCGGGCTGCTGGTGATCCTGGCGTACGCGCTGCTGGGCTGGGATCCGGTGGTGCAGCTGTTCTTCTGGGGTGGCTCCACGGGCGGGCTCGGCGTGTTGCTGCTGCTCACGGTGACCTCGGCGGCGGTGCTCGGGTACTTCGCCAATGAGCCGGCCGGGGAGAACCTGTGGCGGCGCGTGGTGGCACCGTTCACCGCCACGGCCCTGCTGATCGTGGTCACCACGCTGGCCATCACCAACATCGCCACGCTGTTCGGGGTGCTGCCCGGGTCCCGGCCGACGTGGGTCGTGCCGCTGGCGTATGCCATCTTCGCCGCGGCCGGGGCCATCTGGGCGCTGACGCTGCGCCGGACCCGGCCCAGCGTCTACGAGGGCATCGGCTGGGGTGCGCGTAGCCGCCGGTTCCGGCTCGACGGCGGTGACCAGTGGTGATCCGTCTGGCCCACGCTGGCGAGCGCCGGGCGGTCGCCGAACTCATCGGGATCGCCTTCGACGACCTCGAACAAAATCACGCGCTGGTGCCCGACGAGAAGGACCGGCTGCCGGTGATGACCAACTTCTTCGACCTGGCCTCGGCCGCCGCCACTATCGACATCATCCCGGGGCCGCTGGGGGAGCCGGCTGCGGCCGCTGTGTGGTTCGACCGGACCACCCCGGAAACAGCCGATTCCTCGTACGATCGAAGCCTCGCCGCCCTGGCCGGTCCTTACCTTGCGGCCTTCCAGGATCTGCACCGCATCCTCGGCAGGCACCACCCGCTGGAGCCGCACTGGCATCTCGCGTTCCTGGCGGTCCACCCGCACCACCGCCGTGCCGGACTGGGCACCGCACTGCTGCAGCACAGGCATGCCCGGCTCACCCTGCCGGCGTATCTGGAGGCGACGAACGCGGACAACATCCGCCTGTACCGCCGCCTCGGCTACCACCACCTGACGCCGTTCAAGGTTGCTCTGCCCGGCGGCACCCCGTTCTACCGCATGTGGCGCGACGCCTGATCGGCACGCGTCACAGCAGGGCTCTCATGGCGTCGTTTTCGGCGGTCTGCTCGTTGACCACATGCTTGGCGACGCCATGGGTGAACTCGTTGCCCTCGTTTCGCAGCAACGAGGTGGCCATGGTGATGGCGCCGTTGTGGTGCTCGATCATCTGAGTCAGGTAGAGCTTTCCCGCTTCGGGGAACGCGGCCCGATCCAGCCGGTGCAGTTGGCCGGCGGACATCATGCCGTGTCCCGCCCCGCCGTGCAGCTTCTGGACGGCGGGGTCGCCCGGGTCGACCGCCGGGTAGCCCCACGCCTGCAGCCACGCGTTCATCTCGTCGATCTCGCGTTGCTGGTCGTGGGCCACGAAATCGGCGATGTTGGCGATCCGCTCGGGGGCGCCCGGCTTGGCCAGCAACGCCTTGCTCATCGACACGGCCTGCGCGTGGTGCACGATCATCATCTGCGCGAACGTGACGTCCAAGGCGGTCGGTGCGTCCGTGGTGGTGGCCGCGACCGGGGCCGGCTGCGGCTCGCCCTTGTCGTGGCCGGCGGCGAGGGTGACGGCGGCAGCGGTGACCGCCAGCACGAGGGCGACGGCGGCTCGGCGTAACTGCATGGTGTCCTTCCCGGCGTTCCGGCCCGGCGGAACGGGTCCACCGGGCCGGCGCTGCGATGCTGGCTCAGCGAGGCTGGCCGTTCTGGCTGGTGCGCCCGTCCGGGGTGAGCGGGTTCATGTTCGTCGCGTCGCGCGGGGTCAGGTCGAAACCCTGCCAGTGCAGCGGCATCGGGCTCTGGTCCTCGTCGCGCGGGACGTGGTGGAAGCCCACCCGGACCCACATGACCGGGTCCTTGAGGGTTTCCTTGTCCTTGGCGAAGTCGATGATCGTCTTCTTGGTGGCGCACTGCGGGTCGGCGTTGCCGCTGGCGTACTTCTCGCACGCGTGGCTCTGCGTGAAGGTGACGTCCGGCGTGGTCTCCGGGTGCCCCTCGTACTTGTCGTCGGCGCCCACCGACAGCTCGTACGACCGCTTGTGCCCGTCGGTGTTCTTGCTGGTGTCGCTGACCACGCGCCACCAGCGCCGGTTGGCCCGGTTGAACGAGCCCTCCTTGGCGATGTCGGTCTTCGTGGTCTTCAGTTTCGCGGTGGCCGGGCCGCGACCGTCGGGCTTGGTGTCGTACTGCTCGACCTTGTCCTTGTTCTTGCCGTCGATGTTGAAGTCGACCCGCCAGAAGGCGCTGTGGTAGTGCATCGACGCGTAGTCGCGGGCGTTCTTGCCGATCGGCC
The DNA here is from genome assembly GCF_001553785.1 of Actinoplanes sp. TFC3. Taxonomy (GTDB): domain Bacteria; phylum Actinomycetota; class Actinomycetes; order Mycobacteriales; family Micromonosporaceae; genus Actinoplanes. Next base: position 3,774,150 of record NZ_LOJP01000001.1, on the reverse strand, counting down.
AGCCCCGGCTGGAGTTGACGTAGTCGCCCGGTGAGAGGTCACCGGTGGCGCCGAGACGGGCCGAGATCTGCCCGTCGTCATGCAGGCGGTACTCGGTCACGTACTCGTACCAGCCGACCTTGCTGATCGAACGCAGCACCAGGTCGTGCCCGAGCTTGTTGTAGACCTTCTCGCGGCCCTGGGCGTCCCAGTCGTGCGAGCGGTACGCCAGGCCACTCGGCTCGGCGCTGACGCACAGGATCTTGCGCCGGCGCGGCGTGGCGGCGCCGTCGGAGCCGGTGCGCGCCGAGCCGCCCTTGCAGTCGTCGCCGGTGAGCGTCTCGAGGAACCCACCGCCGAAGCCGTAGTCGGTGATGTCGTTGTACTCGGTCTCACCGGAGTCGTAGGGCACGTTGAGCTGGGCCAGCCGGATCGAGTCAAGCACCAGCAACTGCTGCGGGTAGCGCTTGTACGACACCGCTACCTTCTCCAGCACCAGCCCGGCCTGCGGCTGCATGCGCCAGCACAGTTGCCAGGTCGTGCCGTTGGGCAGCGTTTCCTTGACCTGGTTGGACCCGGCGCAGGCGGCCGCGGGGGCCTTGGCGTGGGCCGGTGTCCCGGTGAGCATCAGGCCGGCGAGCGCGAGAACAGCGCCCCCGGCGGCAATCTTGCGGTAGTTCATGGCGGTGCGGTCCCGTCTACTTGAGGCGGGCGACCGTACGCCCGGACAGATCGATCACGAGGTCGTTGGCGTCGATGAAGGTGCCGTCCTTGCTCTGCACGACCAGCTGCAAGCAGCGGTGCTTGCCGCACTGCTTGGTGGCGGCGTCGGCCGGGCGTGCCTTGAACACGTGCGCGGTGACGGTGAGGCCGTCCTTGCCGGCCAGCGTCTTGCCGGTGGCCTGCTGGTACGCCGACTTGAGCTCGGCGGCCAGCGGGTCGGCCATCAGCAGATCGAGGGCGGTCTGCACCTCGCGGTCCGAGGCGGGCAGCTGCATCCCGGCGGCGGAGTAGGACCCGGCGACCTTGCCCGTGCGCAGATCCACCACCTGCTTGACCAGCTTGTCGGTCTTGTAGTCGTAGAAGTAGACATCCGCGGTGCGGGCGTCGCCCTCCTCGGCCAGCTCGATTGACAGGTATTCCGGCCCGGCCGCGCCGGTCACGTCCGTCGACTTGCGCGCCAGCTCCGGGGTCAGCGCCGCGGCCCGCGCCTTGCCGACCTCATCGGTGGTCAGCGGGTCGGCACCGGTGCCCGCCGCGGCTTCCGGGCCGGGCTGCGGGTCGGACACCCGCGGCGCGTCGGCCGCCGCGGCCGTGCTCGGCGCCGGGTTCGGGGCCGCGTTGGCCTGCCAGGACGCCACCCCGAAAGCGGTGAGGGCACTGGCCGTGGCGATCCCCAGACCCCAGGCCCATCTTCTTCGTCGTTGCATGGCCAGGATCGTGACGCCTTGGCTGTGCAATCCCTGTGAAAACGACTATCACCGATATCGACACAGCGGTACGCCGGGCCCCGTGCTTGACCTGAGAGCAGCGGCGTTATTACATCGAAACAAATCTCCGGCGCCGTAGGGCGGTGCTCCGTGATGGATGTTCGTGAGTTGATCGAAACGCGCGCCGACCGGCCGTACGCCATCGCGGCAGCGGCTGTGAGCTTGCATCTCAAGCGCGGGGCAAGTGGGTCCGGCCCGTTCGATGTGGTGGTGACCCCGGAAAGCGCCGGGTGGACGTACAGCGGGCTTCGGGTCCTTGACATGGGCATCGGTGAGCGGGTCAGTTTCCACACCGGGGATTCCGAGACGCTGGTGCTGCCGCTGTCCGGTGGCTGCGACGTGACCTGCGACGACGAGCGGCTCACGCTGACCGGGCGGCGTTCGGTGTTCAGCCGGGTGACCGATTTCGCCTACCTGCCGGTGCAGTCCTCGGTAACCCTGCGCGCGGGTAACGGCGGCCGGTTCGCACTGCCCGCCGCCCGCGCCGAGCGCAAGCTGCCGTTCCGCTACGGCCCGGCCGAGTCGGTGCCGGTGGAGCTGCGCGGGTCGGGGCAGGCCAGCCGGCAGGTGAACAACTTCTGCACCCCGGAATCGTTCGAGGCGCACCGGCTGATCGCGGTCGAGGTGCTCACGCCGGGCGGCAACTGGTCGTCGTACCCGCCGCACAAGCACGACGATCCGCAGGCCGGGGAGACGGCGCTGGAGGAGGTCTACTACTTCGAGGTGGCCGGGTCACCCTCGGGTGTGGCAGGGGCGGGCTACCAGCGGGTGTACGGCTACCCGGGCCGCGAGATCGACGTGTGCACGCCGGTGCGGGCCGGCGACGTGGTGCTCATCCCGTACGGGTGGCACGGGCCCTCGATGGCCGCGCCGGGCTACGACCTGTACTACCTCAATGTCATGGCCGGGCCCGGGGAACGCCGCTGGCTGTTCTCCGACGACCCGGCGCACGCGTGGATCCGCGACTCGTGGGCGCACCAGGAGATGGACTCCCGGCTGCCGATGACCTCGGCGCGGGAGCGGAGACGAGCGTGAGGCCGGGCGGCACGCTCGCAGTATGAGGCGCAGAAACGCCAGCAGCGGACGTACCTCTGAAAGGGTTGGCTCATGTCTTTCATCGAGCACTGGATCGCCGGGCGGCTGACCGCGGGCGGTGCGACGCGCAGCGGGGATGTGTTCAATCCGGCAACCGGGCAGCGTCAGCACGAGGTGGCGCTGGCCGATCCGGGCGATGTCGAAGCGGCGGTGGCGGCGGCCAGGGAAGCGTTCGTCTCGTGGAGTCAATCGTCGCTCAGTGCGCGGACCAAGGTGTTGTTCGCCTTCCGTGAGCTGGTGAACGCGAACGTCGACCGGCTGGCCGAGATCGTCTCGGACGAGCACGGCAAGGTGCTCAGCGACGCGGCCGGGGAGGTGCAGCGCGGCCTGGAGGTCATCGAGTTCGCGTGCGGGCTTCCGCAGCTGCTCAAGGGCGAGTATTCCGACCAGGCCTCCACCGGCGTGGACGTGTTCAGCTTCCGCGAGCCGCTCGGGGTGTGCGCGGGCATCACCCCGTTCAACTTCCCCGTCATGGTGCCCATGTGGATGTACCCGGTCGCCATTGCGTGCGGTAACACCTTCGTGCTCAAGCCCAGCGAGCGCGACCCGTCGGCCTCGAACTTCATCGCCGAGCTGTGGCGCAAGGCGGGGCTGCCGGACGGCGTCTTCAACGTGGTGCACGGCGATCGGGTGGCCGTCGACGCGCTGCTGCAGCACCCGGATGTGGCGGCCGTCTCGTTCGTAGGGTCCACGCCGATCGCCCGCTACATCCACCAGCAGGCGTCGGCGGCGGGCAAGCGGGTGCAGGCGCTCGGCGGGGCCAAGAACCACGCCATCGTGCTGCCCGATGCCGACCTCGACTTCGCCGCGAACCACCTCTCGGCCGCGGCATTCGGCTCGGCCGGGGAGCGCTGCATGGCGATCTCGGCGGCGGTTGCGGTGGGTGGCGCCGGTGACCCGCTGATGGAGCTGGTCACGCGCAAGGCGGGTGAGGTGGTGGTCGGTCCGGGCCGCGATCCGCGCAGCGAGATGGGCCCGGTGGTCACGGCGGCGGCCCGCGAGCGGATCGAGAGTTTGATCGGTACGGGCGAAGCGCAAGGAGCCAAAGTCCTGCTCGACGGCCGGGGGCTGCGCGTTGCCGGGTACGAGGACGGCTTCTTCGTCGGCCCGACAGTGCTCGACCAGGTCGCCCCGGCCATGGACGTCTACACCGAGGAGATCTTCGGCCCGGTGCTGTCGGTGGTGCGCGCCGGCACCGTCGAAGCAGCGATCGAGCTGATCAACGCCAACCCGTACGGCAACGGCACCGCCATCTTCACCAGCAGCGGCGAGGCGGCCCGGACCTTCCAGCGCGGCGTCAAAGTTGGCATGATCGGCATCAACGTGCCCATTCCGGTGCCGATGGCGTACTACTCCTTCGGTGGCTGGAAGGACTCGCTCTTCGGCGACCGGCACATCCACGGGCCCGAGGGGATCTCCTTCTATACCCGAGGCAAGGTTGTCACCTCTCGCTGGCCGCAGGTCGCAGCCGCCCCCGATGCTTCCTTACACTTCCCGACGGCAAGTTGATCACTGGAGGCATGCATGACTTTCATCCGAGCTGGCCGGTTCGTCGCGCTGGCGGCCGTGGTGGCCCTGTCCGCGACCGCGTGCAGCAGCGGTGGCCGGGACAAGTCCGACGACAGCGACGGCGGCGGTGGCGGCAACGCCCCGGGCAGCTCCGGCTACACGATCGCCTTCGTGACGCACGAGACCCCCGGTGACGCGTTCTGGGACAAGGTGCGCGCCGGGGCCGAGCAGGCCGCGAAGGACGAGGGCGTCACGCTCAAGTACTCCAACGACCCGGACGCGGCCAAGCAAGCAGTACTGATCCAGAACGCCGTGGACTCCAAGGTCAACGGCATCGCGACCACCCTGGTGACCCCGAACGCGCTGGCCGGGGCGGTCAAGACGGCCACCGAGGCCAAGATCCCGGTGGTCGGGCTGAACGCCGGCATCGAGCAGTACAAGCAGCTCGGCGCGCTGATGTACTTCGGCTCCGACGAGACCCTAGCCGGTGAGTCGGCGGGCGAGAAGATCGCCGCGGGCGGGGCCAAGCACCCGCTGTGCGTGATCCACCAGCAGGGTTCGGTGTCGCTCGAAGCGCGCTGCGCGGGTCTCAGAAGCAAGGTCCCCGGCACCGAGAACTTGCAGGTCAACGGGGCTGATGACGCCGCGGTGACCTCGACGCTGCAAGCCAAGCTGGCCCAGGACAAGTCGATCGACTACGTGCTGACGCTCAACTCGCAGGTGGCCCTGGACACCATCAAGGCCCAGGAGCAGGCCGGTACGTCGGCCAAGGTCGCCACGTTCGACCTGGACCAGCAGGTGGCGCAGAACGTGCAGGATGGCAAGATCGAGTTCTCGGTGGACCAGCAGCCGTACGCGCAGGGTTACCTCGCGGTCAGCTCGCTCTACCTGTACCTCAAGAACGGCAACGACATCGGCGGCGGTCGCCCGGTTCTGACCGGCCCGTCGTTCGTCGACAAGGCCAACATCGCCACGATCCTGCCGTTCACCAAGAACAACACGCGCTGATCAGGAGCCTGACATGAGCCACAGCGTGCGGGCGGCGCCGCCCGTCCCGGCGTCGCCCGAGCAACCGGTGCGCCCGCGCAGCAGCATCGGCAACCGCCTGCTGGTGCGCCCCGAGGTGGGTGCGCTGGTAGCGGCCCTGGTCATCTTCGTGTTCTTCCTGGCCGCGGCGCCGGCGTTCCGCTCGGCGGAGTCGTTCTTCACGGTGCTCTACCAGGCGTCGACGATCGGCATCGTGGCCGTGGGCGTGGGCCTGCTGATGATCGGCGGTGAGTTCGACCTGTCGGCCGGCGTGATCACCACGTCGGCGGGGCTGGTCTCCTCGATGTTCTGCTGGTGGTTCGGCGTCAACCTGTGGATCGGCGCGCTGCTGTCGCTGATCTTCTGCCTGTTCGTCGGCTTCGTGAACGGCTGGCTGGTGATGCGCACCGGCATCCCCAGCTTCCTGATCACGCTGGGCACGTTCTTCGTGCTGCAGGGCGCCAACCTGGGCGTGACGAAGCTGGTCACCGGCTCGGTCACCAGCCCGGACATCAGCGGGATCGACGGCTACGACTCGCTGGGCGCGATCTTCAGCTCCAGCTTCAAGGCCGGGCCGGTGACGGTGTGGATCACGGTCATCTGGTGGGTGTTGTTCGTCGCTGTGGCCACGTGGATCCTGACCCGGGCGCGGGTGGGTAACTGGGTGTACGCAGTGGGCGGGGCGCCGGACAGCGCGCGGGCTGTGGGCGTACCGGTTGTTCGTACCAAAATCGGGCTGTTCATGGCAGTGTCGTTTCTGGGGTGGTTCGTCGGCATGCACACGCTGTTCCGCTTCAACACGCTGCAGGCGGGCAACGGCGTGGGCAACGAGTTCCTCTACATCATCGCCGCGGTGGTCGGCGGCACGCTGCTGACCGGCGGCTTCGGCAACGCCGCGGGCGTGGCGATCGGCGCGTTCATCTTCGGCATGACCAACCTGGGCATCGTGTACGCCGGCTGGGACCCCAACTGGTTCAAGGCCTTCCTGGGCGTGATGCTGCTGCTCGCGGTGCTGGTCAACCTGTACATCAAGAAGATGGCCACGGCCCGGAGGACGGCATGACGCTCATCGAGATGTCCGGCGTGGGCAAGAGCTACGGTGCCGTGAGCGCGTTGCACGACGTCAGCCTCAGCGTCCACGCCGGCGAGGTGACCTGCGTGCTGGGCGACAACGGCGCCGGCAAGTCCACCCTGATCAAAATCATGTCCGGCCTGCACCCGCACAGCTGCGGGGTCATGACCGTGGACGGCTCGCCGGCCACCTTTGCCTCCCCGCGCGAGGCCCTGGATCGCGGCATCGCAACGGTCTACCAGGACCTGGCCGTGGTGCCGCTCATGGAGGTCTGGCGCAACTTCTTCCTCGGCGCCGAGCTGACCGCGGGCACGTTCCCGCTGTCCGGGTTTCTCTCCGGCATGAAGATCAAGGACATGAAACGGATCGCCGACGAAGAGTTGCGCAAGATGGGGATCATCGTCAACGACATCAACCAGCCCATCGGTACGCTCTCAGGTGGCCAGCGCCAATGCGTGGCCATCGCCCGCGCGGTCTATTTCGGTGCCCGCGTCCTGATCCTCGACGAGCCAACCGCCGCGCTGGGTGTCAAGCAGTCGGGAGTGGTCCTCAAATACGTGGCGGCCGCGCGCGACGCCGGTCTCGGGGTCGTCTTCATCACCCACAACCCGCACCACGCGTACCTGGTCGGTGACCACTTCATCATCCTCAAACTGGGAGCCGCCGTGCTCGACAAGCCCCGCGCCGAGGTCACCCTCGACGAGCTGACCACCCAGATGGCCGGCGGCGAGGAACTGGCCGAGCTGTCGCACGAGCTGGGGCGCTGACGTGGTCGTACGGGTGGGGTTGATCGGCACCGGCATGATCGGCCAGGACCACTTGCGCCGGCTCACCCGCGTGCTGGCCGGCGCGAGCGTCACCGCGGTCAGCGACGTGGACGTGGACCTGGCCGAGCGGGTGGCCGAGGGGCTGCCCGGCGCGACGGTGCATGTGACCGGCGAGGAGCTGATCGCCCACCCGCAGGTGGACGCCGTGGTCGTTTGCTCCTGGGGACCCACCCACGAGCAGTACGTGCTGGCGTGCATCGCCGCAGGCAAGCCGGTGTTCTGCGAGAAGCCGCTGGCCACCACGCAGGAAGCCTGCCGCCGCATCGTCGAGGCGGAAGCTGCTCACGGTTCGCGGCTGGTCCAGGTCGGCTACATGCGCCGGTACGACCCCGCCTACCAGTCGTTGCAAGCCGCAGTCGACAGCGGGCAGATCGGAACCCCGCTGATGATGCACTGCGCGCACCGCAACGCGGGGGTGCCCGGCTTCTACGACAAGGAAAGCATCATCACCGACACCGCGGTCCACGAGATCGACATGGTCCGCTGGCTGTTCGGCTCGGAGATCGTAGCGGCGCAGGTCTTCAAGCCCCGCCGCAACCGCAACGGCGGTGACCTGCAGGACCCCCTGCTCCTCCTGCTGGAAACCGCCGATGGCGCCCTGATCGACATCGAGCTGTCGGTGAACATCCGCTACGGCTACGACATCCGCGGCGAAGTGGTGGGCGAGAACGGAACGGCGACGCTGAGCTCCCCGGTGCCGGTAACCGTGCGAGCCGACGGGCGAACCAGCACCCCGGTACCCCTTGACTGGCGCGAACGATTCGCCCGGGCCTACGACATCGAGCTGCAGGAGTGGCTCGACTCGGTGGCCGGTGGGGTGGCTGAAGGGCCGAGCGCTTGGGATGGGTACGCGGCGGCTGTGGTGTCGGACGCTGCGGTGGCTGCGTTGCGGACGGGGGAGCGGGTTGAGGTTTCTCTGATGGATCGGCCGGGGTTGTACAGCTGAGGTCGCGGGTGGCTGTTGTGACGGGCGGCGGGCGGGCGGCGCCCCTTGCCCGCCGCTGATCCAGCATGCGCCTGGTCGCCTGGTGCGGTGGCTTGACTGACTGCTGGGCGCTCAAGCATTGCCGGTGGGGTGGGCTTGGCGGTCGTCGCGGTGGGGCTCGTCCCGATCGGCTTGGGCGCGCTCGCGATGTAAGCTGGCCCGCCGGCGGTGGACCTCCGGGTCACCCATCCCGGCTTCCACAGCGTCGTCGTGCAGCGCAGCGGCCGAGTCGTGCACGTCAGCGCTGACCCGCAGGGCCTTTGCCGCGTGCTCGGCCGAGCTTCTGGCCGACTCCCCGGACTCGCGGGCAAGGTCCTCGGCATGCAACGCCTGCTGACTGGTCGACCCTGTCATCCTGGTGTCCGGCTGGTCAGCAAGGTCCTGAGCCCGGCGAAGCTCCGCAAGCCGCTCAGCCGCCTCCCGGGCTCGCCGCCCGGCCCGATCGGCCCGCTCATGAGACTGCTGAGCCTGGCGCTCATGGTGCCGGCTGATCGACTGTTCATCCGACTCTGCCATAACTGCACCCTTTCCCCCGCCGCCGGTGATTCAACACCTGTTCTCCCACGCGGGACGCCCCAGCAGACCTCGTTGGAGTCAGGCTGCTGCACAGGCCGAGCCGACGCCTTGCGCTCCGGCGTCCAATACTCCTCCGCCGACGCCGACGCCGACGCCGACGCCGACGCCGGGACGGTCGAGGTGTTCACCGGCCCGCCCGCATTGCCGTCAGGGTCCCCGCCGGAGCACGAGCCCCCCGCCAGCCGCAGCGCCACCGGCACGCCCACGGCGATCACCACCACGACCGCCGCCACCACGGGCAACCACCGCCCTCGCATGCAGCGCCCCCGGCCCCTACTTGTCCTTGACCAGGTTGAACAGGCTGCCGGCGGTGTCGTCGCTGAAGTACGGCGACTGCCATTTGTACACCTTGCTCTGGTCGCCGTCGCGCCAGAACTGCCAGCTGCTGACGCCGTTCACGTACGCCCAGTTGCGGACGCCATACTCGTCCAGCCAGGGGCCGCCGCTGGCGCCGCCGGTCATGGTGCACTCCAGCATCGGGAAGCCACCGTCATCCGCGGTGGCGCCGGGGCAGGTGATCAGCTTGGTGCCGTTGTACGGTGCAGCCGACGGGTAACCCAGCATGGTCTCCGCGCGGTTGTAGCCGGAGCCCCAGCGGATGCCCTGCCCACCGACCACGTCAACGATGTGCTTGCCATCCTTGTCCTGCATCACCGCGGCGGCCACATCGTACGAGCGGTTCGCGTCGTTGATCCAGCCGGTCTTGGTCCACAGCGACTGGGCCGTCCACGTTCCGTACGGCGAACCGTTGTGGTAGGCCGGTTCGAAGATCCAGCGGCTGACGTCGAACCAGGTCCGCCCCGATCCGCCGCCGTGCACGCAGTGGCCGGCGGTGAACACGATGCGCTTGCCGTTGCTGTTGATGGTGCTGCCCGAACAGGACCGGTTCTCGCCCTTGTCGTCGACGAAGAAGATCCGCCCGGTCATGCTGTCCGTGGTCGCATCGAGCGTCCGGATCCCCGACGGCCCCACCCCGGCGAAGCTCCCGGACGTCCCGGCACGCGGCCGCGCCCCGGCAACCGCCGAGCCCCCGCGCGAAGCCGGCGACGAGGGCGAAGCCGAAAAGGCTGAAGAAGCCGAGGGCAGGTCAGCAGGCGTAGCCGAAGCCTTGCGAGCAGCCGTCCAATAGTCCTCAGCCACCGCAGCCCGAGCCCGCAGAACCGCCGGCGACCCCGCGTTCCCCGCAGCCACAGCGGCGGCCCGTTCAACAACACCCCCGCCGGTGGAAACGGGAGCCGAGGAGGCCGCAGCATCCGCCGCGGAAGCCACAACAGCAGCCACAGCAGCCGGGTCCAGGGCAGCTTGAGCCGGCCCGGACACCACTGAGCCCGCGAGCACAGCAGCCAGGGTGGAGATCGAAACACGCCTGAGCAAGGTCATCCAACGTCCATTCCGCGCGCCCGGAGGCGGTGAAGCAAGAGGCAGCAAGGGCCGGTGCCTTGGAGCGTGCCCTGGCACCACCCGACAGCCTCGATCACCGCCGGGCGTTCCACAATGGCCGCATTGACAGTGCTGGATCGGCTGTACGGTCAGCTCACCGGCACGTCGGTGAGCCGTAATCGGTCGGGGACGTCGATCGCCACGGTGCTGACCTCCGCCGGGGGTGCCGGGAACCACAGGGACAGCTTCTGGCTGCTGCCCTCCGGGATTGCCTGGTTGAGCAGCCGGTCGCACAGGCAGCGGTGATCGCCCGGCTCGCGTTCGTAGTCCAGCGGCAGCACCGCCGTGTCACCGGCGAGCAGGCGGACACCGGCAGCGCCGTACTTGGCGTACGGGTCGAACTCGTTTCTGGCGGTGAAGACGCTCTGGCCGAGGAAGTCGAGGATTGTCGCGTCGCCGCCCATCGCGGTGGCGATCAGGTCCACCTGCAGGAATGCGCCGCGCTGGATGGCTGTGCCGACGCTGAAGCCGACCGTGCCCCGGTTCAGCGGCAGCTTCACCGACAGCGGGGACTTGCCCTGCACCCCCTTGGTCCTGGGCAGCGGCACGTCCTTGGTCTGCCGCTTCGGGGTGCCCTTGAACGCGATGGTGACCCGGCGGTTGCGGGCGCGGCTGGCCGCGTCGGTGTTCGGGACGACGGGCTGGGTCTCGCCCCTGGCCGCCACTGTCGTCGGCCATTGGACTTTCGGTAGCTTCAGCGCCTTCGCCACGGCTTCGGCTCGCTGCTGCGACAGGGTCTGGTTGTGCTCGGTGGTGCCGGAGTCGTCGGTGTGCCCGGTGACCGTGAGCGGGCCCGATCCGGCCGCCTTGATGTCGGCGACCGCGGCGGCGATCGTCTTGCTGGCCTGCCCGGTCAACTGCGCGCTGTCCAGCTTGAACAGCACGTCGGTGTCGAGGTCGAGATCCACCCCGTCGCGGCCCTGCCGGGTGCGCAAACCGACATCGAGGCGTTCGGTGTACGCGTCCAGGTCCGCCACCAGCGAAGCAGCCGACCCGAGGCCCAGGTCGTCCGGTGCGGGACCGGCCATGACCGGCACGTCGGCGAACACCCCGGCGTACGGCAGCATCACCGACAGCTTGTCCACCTCGGCCGGCACCCCCGTGAACGCCGCCCGCAGCGCCTTGGTCTCGCCCTGATTGGCGCGCACCCGGCTGGAGCAGGCGCAGCTCGTGCCGTCCTCGGCCGCCAGGTAGACCCGGCGATGCTCGGTGTCCACCAGCCGCACACCGTCGAACGTGGTGGTGCCAGACGCCGAGAAGGGCCGGCTGATCTGCACCGGCCCGGCACTGTCGAGCCGGGTGCCGGCGGTGAACACGACCGTGTCACCCGTGCGGATGAGCGGCCCGACGTTCATGGTCAGCAGGTCGCCCGCCGCGTCCACCTGCCGCGTCTGCACCGGCGCAGAGGCTGCGGGGGTGGCCGGAGCAGCGGCAGCCGAGCTGGCCTGTGCACGCGGGGGGTTCGGCTTGTCGTCGGAGCAGCCGGCCAGGAGGGCGACGGCCACAGCCACAGTGATCAGGCGCCTCATCGAACCTCCAGAACTGTCATACCCGGGCGGCAGGATCACCGCATGGATCGGATGCGAGCACAGCAGATTCTCCGGACAGTCCTGGATCGAGTGCAAATCGCCGCGGCGTCGCCTGTGGATAACCGGCTGGTGGGCACCGGAGCTGCGCTTCTGCAGGGCGTGTCGCTGCCGGTGGGGGATCTGGACATCCTGGTGGCGCAGCGCTGCGACGTCGATCGGTGCGCCGCTGCGCTGGCCGATTTCGCCTGCTTGCACCCGCCGCACTGGCTGGCCGGGGCGCAGCAGTACTACGCCGAGTTCGTGGTGTCCGGCGAACGGGTGGGCTTCAGCACTGTCGAGTGGCCGACCCCCTTCGCCACGGTCGAGTGCGCGGGCAGCGGTCCCTGGCAGCACTGGGTTCCGGTCACCGTCGGCGATCATGAGGTACGAGCGGTTCGCCTCGAATTACGCCTGGTCTCCGAGCTGCTGCGCGAGCGCCCCGACCGCTACGAACCGCTGCTCGACCACCTCATCGGCACCGGGCTGGACGACGCCCTGCTCCTGCAGGCCATGGCCGACCGGGAGGTCCCCGAGCCGCTGCGCGAGCACGTGACGCGGCGGATCACTGGGCATCGGCGTACGCATATCTCCCAGGTCCCGGGGTAGGCACCGGCCCGTGACGAGAGTGATCCGAGGATGCCTGGCGGGGGCCCTGCTCTTCGCCCTGTCAGGCTGCACAGTGATATCCGGTTCCAGCGAGTCCGGTTCGGGCGAGCCGGGAACCGGCGGGGGCCGCGCCGCCACCGCCTCGCAGGGTGAGGTCATCACGCCCGCGCTCAAGGATGTCGAGCGCTTCTGGACCTCGGCATACCCGCAGCTCAGCGGCGGTAAGGCATTCCAGGCGGTGCGGGGCGGCTACCACCCGTACACCCGAAGTGATCCACCGCCGGCGTGCGGGGACCAGCCCGGGGAGTATCAGCCAAACGCCTTCTACTGCCCGGACGGCGACTTCATCGCCTGGGATGCCGAGGTGCTGATCCCGCAGCTGCAGGAGAATTTCGGGTCGTTGCTGGCCGGGGTCGTGGTCGCCCACGAGTACGGCCACGCCGTTCAAACGCGCCTCGGTCTCGGTGACCAGCCGACCGTCGTGCTGGAGCAGCAGGCCGACTGTTTCGCCGGTGCCTGGACGGCCGACGTGCTGGCCGGGCGCTCGGATGCGTTCAAGGACGTCACGCCCGAGCAGCTCGACAGCACGGTTGCTGGTCTGCTGCAGCTACGCGATCAGCCGGGCACCTCGGCGGAGAACCCGCAGGCCCACGGCAACGCCTTCGACCGGATCCGGGCGCTGCAGGACGGCGTCGAGAAGGGCGCCACCACCTGCGCCGCCTACCGTGCGGACACCATTCCGGTCACCGAGGTGCAGTTCTCCGACCCGCAGGACGCGGCCAGCGGCGGTGACCTGCCGTACGGCCAAGCCGTCAACGACCTCGCCGCCGACGCGCAGAGCTACTGGTCGCGCACGTACCCGCAGCTCGCGGAGCAGCCGTGGACGACCTTGCCGGTCGAGCCGTTCAACGGCTCGGCCCCGCAGTGCGACACCCCGGACGCCACAGCCGGCGGCTCGGCGTTCTACTGCCGCGACGGTGACTTCGTGGCGTTCGACAACCGGCGGCTCGGCCCGGCGCTGTACCAGGCCATCGGCGACAACGCGGTTGGCATGCTGCTGGGTGGGCTGTTCGCCCGCGCCGCGCAGGATCGGCGTGGGGCCGGCACGAGCGGGCAGCAGGGCCAGCTCGCGGTTGACTGCCTGAGCGGCTCCTGGACCAACGAGCTGCTCACCCGTGAACCCGGGCAGGGCCTGACGCTGTCGCCGGGCGACCTCGACGAGGCTGTGGCGGCGCTGCTGGCCTTCGGCCGGGCCGGTGACAACTCCGGGGCTGGTGCCTTCCAGCGCATCGCCTCCTACCGCGACGGGGTTCTCCAAGGCCTGAGCGCCTGTCAGTCGTGACCGGCACGCCCGGATGCTCCCAGGCATCCGGGCGTGTCCCCCCGATGTCACACCTGCTCGCGGAGTGGACCCGAGGCCCGCAAGTCGCGTGAGCACACCTGCCGGACCCGCCGCCACCGCGACGGCATGCCCGAGCTGTCGCGCAGCCCGACGATCACCGCCTGCATCGGCGCCACCGCCAGCGTGAGCGCCAGCAGCACCGCGACCAGCTCACCCACGGTCACCGCGCGGTGGGCGCCGAGGAACGCGCCCGTCATGATCAGCGCCGCGGTCACCGCGCCGATGCCGAGTTCCTGCAGTCCGTCGCTGCCCGCCTCACGCCGGATCAGGCGCACCTCCTGACGGGTACGATCACTGGCCGCTGTTTCCGCCCGTTCCTGAGCCCGCCGTCGGTCCTCGTACGCCCGGAATTCCCGCGCCCGCAGCACCAGCCGCACAATCGCGTCCTTGAGTTCGCGCTCGCGGCGGCGCACAGCTTGCACCGCCCCCCGGGTGCGCCGCCACTGCAGGCTCTGCACGAAGATGATCGTGCCCATGCTCACCACGGTCAGCAGGGCGACCTCCCACGAGTACACCGCTGTCACCCCGGCGGCCACGAGCAGGCGGCCGCTGTTGAGCACCAGCCCGGGACCGCTGAAGCGCACGTAGTGGCTCACCCGGTCGATGTCCGCGACCGCTCGCCGGATCCGGGCGGTGCGCCTCGGTTGCGGCGGCGTGGCGGGGTGCTCAAGCATGGCGGTGAACGCTTGCGTACGTACCGTGTGAAGCAGTTTTTCGGTCCGGCGCACGAGCCGGGACTCCAGCAGATAGGCGCACCACGTCGCGGTCAGCAGCCCTGCTGTGCCGATGCCGGCGGCCACGAGCACGAGACCGGCTCGGGGCTCCCCGCCGACGCTGTGATCGACCACTTGCTGCAGCGTGATCGGCATGACTGCGGTGCCGGCCGCCGCCACCAGCGCCAGGGCCGCCGTGCCGCTCTGCCACAAGGGACCCTGCCGGAAGACACGAAAGCGACTCATCATGCGGTTCCCGTCTCGGTCAGCGAAATGTTGGTGCGATGGGCGCCCCGGCGGGAGGTGCGGCGCGTCTCCAGGTAGGCCGAGCTGTCGGCCAGGCGGTCCAATTTGCCGCAGGCGGGGACCGCGGAGAATGCTGCAGCGGTGGCGTGAACCAGCTCCGGACGGGCCGGTTCGGCTTGCTCCCCGGCGGCCCCGTCGCACAGTCTTTCGATCCGGCTCAGCCCGAGCAGGCCGGTGGGCAGTTCCGCGATGACCGCGCCGATCGCAACGACCGGGGCCGGCAGCAGGCCGAGGAGAACGACTGCACTGACCAGACAGGCAATGCCGCCGGCCAGGGGACGACTTCCGGCGAGCGTGATCGCGAGCAGCATGCTGGCCACGGGCAGGGCACAGAACAGCGAGATGAACGCGGTACGTCGCCGGCGCAGCTTGATCATCACCGCGCACAGCTCGTCGGAGACGCCAGCGAAGATCGCGACTTGATCGGCGCCCGGCGTGTCGCGTCCCGGTGTGCTCGCGCGTTCGGTCAGGCCGAACACTTCCTTGCGCAGCGCGCGCGCCCGTTCGGCATGAGGTCCGACCGAGCGCAGGTAGGCGTTGCCGAGCGCGGCCAGCACGACCACCGTCACCGTTCCGATCGCCGCGAGCCACCAGCCGAGATGGGCCAGCGCGACCAGCACCGCGACGATCTTCACGGTGCTGCCGAGGGCATGCGGCAGGGGGGCCAGCGGTCGCCAGACCTTCTCGGCCGAGCGTTCCGCAGTGGCGATCAGATCCTGCGGCTGGTGGTCGGCGTGCCAGGCCACCGGCGCTTCGACGTACTTGTCGACCACCCGGCGCTGCTGGGCGTCCTGCAACCGCCGGCGCAGCATCATGGCACCCAGGCGGGTCGCGAACACCCCGCCCGCGCGCACGGCGAACAGGAAGAAGAACGCGGCGGCCAGCAGCCCGGCCATCCGGGTGTCCACCTGCCCGGTGCGCATCGCCGGGAGCCAGAGCCGGTCCACGATGGCCGGGATCAGCAGCACGACCAGAACCGGGATCAGCCGGTACGCCACAGCCGCGGCGGTGGCGATCGTGAAGACCCCCGGTTCGCGTCGCACCGCTTCGGCCAGCACCCGCCCGCTCTCGGTCAGCGCGGGAGCGCCGCCCGGCCCCACGCGCAGGGGCCGGGCGGCGTACGCATCCGGGTCACGGCCACCGGCAAGGCCCTCGCCGTGGGGCTTGCCGACGGTGTTCTGGTGCAGCACGGCCAGCGTGCGGCGGGCGAGCCCGAGCGCCTCGGGCGTGAGCCGCTCGGGGGCCGCGCCGGTGCGGACCAATTCGCGCAGCGCGTGCAGGGCCTGCTCGCGGTGCTCGGGGTCGGTGGCCACCACGGCCATGCGGCGGATACCGGCCTTCTGCTCGTGCGCCGAGGAGCTGGTCATCTCGCTCAGCGCGGTCAGATAGGCGACGTAGTTGACGTCGTCGGCGCGATGTGCGGCCATGGCAACCGCGCGGGCGGCCGAGGCCGCTGGAGCAAGCCGCCGGAGGCGGTTCCACCCGCGGGAACGCGCAATGGAGCTGTTGATGAGGTCCCGGGTGCCGACGCTGTCAGGCGGCTGGCGCTTCTTCATGTCATCCTCGTTCGTCATTCATGATTCCGATCTCGGAGTTTGCTCAGAAATCGTGTCAGTTTGCCCTCGACGGCCCGGGGCGTCTGGCCGAGTGCCGCAGCGATCTCGGCATAGGTGAAGCGCTGCACGCGCATCCGGAGAATGTCGCAGATCTCCTCGTCGCTGCAATTTGTCCATTCCCAGATCAGTCGCTTTATCTGGTCCTCGCTCAGCGATACGGCATTGTCCTCGGGCTCGTCGCTCAGGGCGACGGACGGCTGGCGCGGGTCATAGTCGGGACGCCATTCCCGGCGCGCTTTGCTGGTGACCAGCACGCAGGTGCCGACGAAATAGTCGGCCATGCTGCCGCCGCCGGCCGGGTTCCAGCCCTTCCCGGCAAGCGCGCGTTGCTCGAACAACCGCAGGGCATGCGCGACGATCAGGTCCGCCAGGCCGCCGATGGCGGTGTCGGAGCGCAGAAAATCGCGGGCGAGCGGGCGTCCGGCCCTGGCGCTGCGGGCGTGGATCCACCCGGTACGGATGAAGCTGGACACCGTTGTCAGGCCGATGCGGGCCAGCTCGGTCCGTACGATATCGGCGTGTAATCCGGTGAATTTTGATTCCACAAGCGTTTTCCAGAGTTCCTCCTCCCCGGCATTGCGATCACGAATGATGCCCGGTACATCCGGTAGCGGAATGTTCGGCGGCCGGCTCACCGGGCGGCTCCGCGCCGCAGGTCCTTCCCCGCAGGGGTGCGGGAAATGGTCGTGGTTCGCCTCACGTGCGCGGTTGCGCCGGCCCGTATCGAGTCCGGGGGCCACGCTGATTCTGATCTTTCCATGGGTCAAAAACCTTCGGTGGTCTGGAAGACAGCGACACGAACGAAGCTGTTCAGGGCGCCTGAAAAGAAGATCGAAATCGCACGCGGTCGGTGCCGCGGGCGGGCCTGGCGCCTTGTGGGGGCCGGGGCACGCGAGGGACGCTGTCGCGTCATGCAAGCCATAGGCGGGGTCCGGAGCAAAACCCCCCGCCGGTACGCCCGCAAGTGCACTGAATCACTTCTGATCGCCGGCGCGGGGCCGGTGGGCCGCGATCGCGCCTATCAGCCGGTCGAACAGATCATCGCTGCTGCCGCGGCCCGGCCGCCGTCCGGGTCATCGGCCGGCGGCGGCCGCATCAATCGAGGATGGAACCTGATGCTGGACAACACAGTAACGGTCGTGCGGCGCCTCGGTGCGTCGCCGCGCACCCGAGGGTGCTCAATGGAATGGAACTGCCCGGACATCTTCGAGCTCAGCGACGGGCAGTTCGCCGTCATCGGAGCCGACCGCAGCGAGGAGCTCCAGGCCCTGCTGCCGGCGGACGCCGGTTGCGGGGAGGACGAGAGCATCGTCGTCATTCCCCGGGCAGTGCTGCTCAGCGCCCGCGCGGACATCCCTCGCCGCTAAGCGGACCCGGCGGCGGGGTGGTCGAACTCCTGGCACACCTCGTCGCCGATCTGCGCGATCCGCCAGTGCTCGGTGCCGGGCTTCTGGGTCTGCCGGCGCACCGCGGCCCCCTCCCGCCAATAGGCGCGCATGAGGTCGCTGGCGAACAGGTAGCGCAGCGAATCACGGATCTGGTCGTCGGTGTAGCCGGCCATCACCATGGACAGCGTCGAGTGCTGGAAGACCAGGTTGGCGTACGCCATCTGGCGCTGGCGGTGCGGGTCGCTGCCGTTGCGGAACTCGGGCCACACCTGGGCCAGCGACGGGTCGTCCAGGCTCATCTTGAGCAGCTCGACGTGCAGCATCCGCATGCCCGCGTCCGCGCTGCGCCGCAGCTCGTCACGGGAGCGCTCGGCGACGCCGCGTTGCATGCGCAGCTCGTCGCGCTGGAACGACAGCTCCTTCATCTGGATCCAGAGCGTGATGATCAGCGCCACGAACGCCAGGCCGGACACGACCGTGCTGAGCACCCCGAACGACTGCCCGACATCGGCCCAGCGCCGCCAGCCGGCCGAGTCCTGCACCGGCGCCATGATCGCGACGGCCACCGTGCCGAGCCCGAGCAGCGCCGCGATCAGCACAAGGCCGGCGAGCAGGGCGCCCGCGGCCAGGACGTACCTGTTTCGCATAGTCACCGACTAAACGCTGAGAGTCATATCGACTGTCATCGTAGTGGCTGCGGGCAACGGCGGTCAGCGCACGCGCGCGACTGCCGCGTACATGGCCACCTGGTCGGCGGGCGGGGGAGTGTCCTCGCAGCGCCATTCCCCCAGCGGTACGACGCCCGGCTCGACCAGCTCGAGACCGTCGAACAGCGCGATGATCTCGTCACGGGTTCGCAGCCGGCCCGCACCGTGCTTCCCCGAGTTGATCTCCTCGGCCGCCTCTGGCGACAGGTAGTCGCTGGTGGCGTGCGAGATCACCACGTAGCTGCCCGGCGGTAAGGCACCGGTCAGCCGGCGCACGATCGCGTACAGGTCGTCGTCCTCGGGGATGAAGTGCAGGATGGCCAGCAGCAGCACCGCCACCGGCTCGGTGAAGTCGAGGTCTGCGCTGTCCAGGATCGTGGCGGTGTCGCGCAGGTCGGCGTCCACGTAGGTGGTGGCGCCGGCTGGGGAGCTGGTCAGCAGGGCGCGGGCGTGCACCAGCACCAGCGGATCATTGTCGACATAGACGATGCGCGAGGTGGGATCGAGGCGCTGGGCCACCTCGTGGGTGTTGTCCGCGGTGGGCAGCCCGGTGCCGATGTCGAGGAACTGCCGCACGCCCGCGGTGGCCGACAGGTAGCTCACCGCCCGCTTGAGGAAGCGCCGGTTCTCCACCACCGCCGTGCGGATGGCCGGGAACTTGGCCGCGATCACGTCGCCGGACGCGCGGTCGGCGGCGAAGTTGTCCTTGCCGCCCAGCCAGTAGTCGTAGCGGCGGGCCGGGTGGGCGACGGTGGTGTCGATCGACGGCGGGAGATCCATCGGCACATCCTAGAAGTCCCGGCCACGTGGGGCTACTTCGAGCTGGTCGTCGCCTCGAGCGGCTGTTGCTGTGCGGCCGGGGCCGGCATGCGGTGCAGCTTGGACGCCAGCACCGCGGCGATCGCGAGCAGGGCAAGCACGGCGATCATGGCGTTGCGCAGGCCGTAGTGGTCGCCGAGGAAGCCCAGCGCGGGCGGCCCGACCAGGAAGGCGACGTAGCCGGCTGTGGCCACCAGCGACACCCGGGCGGCCGGGTCCTCGCCGGAGTCACCCGCGGCCGACAGCGCGACCGGGAAGCCGAGGGCGGCGCCAAGACCCCAGAGCAGCACGGCGGCGGCCGCGACGACCTGGCTGTCGACCACCACGACCAGGGCGACGCCGATGCCGCCGATGACCGCGCTGGCGGCCAGCACCCGGGCTCGGCCGTAACGGTCGAGGAAGCGGTCGCCGGTGAAGCGCCCGAGCGTCATGGCGGCGGCGAACACGACGTAGACCGCCGAGCCCCAGGCGGCGTCGAACCCGTGCCCGTCGACCATGATCAGCGGCAGCCAGTCGTTCGCAGCGCCCTCGGCGAGCGCCATGGCCAGCACGATCAGCCCGATGACCAGCAGCAGCGGGTCGCGCCAGACCCGCCGGGCGGGCCCGGTGGAGCGCTCGGCCGAGGTGACCCGGCCCAGACCGGCGGGCAGGCGTCGTACGGCCAGCAGCGCCACCGGAATGCTGATCAACCCCACGACCAGCAGGTGCCAGGAGGCGGGGAACGCCACGGCGGTCAGCGTCATCCCGGCGGCGGCCCCGGCGACCGTGCCGAGGCTGAAGAACCCGTGCATGGCCGGCAGCACCGGGCGGGCGATGAGGCGTTCGACGTCGGCGCCCTCGACGTTCATGGCGACCTCGCCGCTGCCCATGCCCAGGCCGAACAGGAACAGCCCGGCCGCCACGAGCAGGCTCTGTGACAGGGCGGTGCCGAGTCCGATGACCGGGGTGCTGAGCGCGGTGATGAGGATCCCGGCGGTGACGATCGGGCGGGTGCCGAAGCGGGCCACCAGCGCCCCGGAGCCCAGGATGCCGAGCATCGAGCCGGCCGACAGCCCGAACAGCACCAGGCCCATCTCGGCAGTGGACGCGCCGAGCTGGTCGCGGATGTCCGGCGTGCGGGTCACCCACGACGAGATACCCAGGCCGGGCAGGAAGAACAGTGCGAACAGCGCGGCTCTGCGGCGGCTGACGATCCGGTCCATGTCTCCTCCTCAAGTGCGTACGACCGTACACACTTGGTGGCGTCGTTACCATGGGTCCAGCCGCAGAGGGAGGTAGCTCACGTGGGTGGCACCCGGCGCGTCGCCAATGACCCGCTGCGCAGGCAGCGCATCCTCGACGCGGCCCTGGCCGTCATCGCCGAGCGTGGGGTGCACGGCACCTCGCACCGGGGCATCGCCGCCGAGGCCGGGGTCCCGCTCGGCTCGCTGACGTACTACTTCGACAGCCTCGACGCGATCTTCGAACAGGCCTTCCAGCAGCTTGCCGACTCGATGTCCGAGCACTACCGCACGGCGTTGACGCAGGCCGGCGACGTGGCCGAGGCCTGCCTGGCGGTCACCGACCTGATCTGCGGCGACCAGTACGCCTCGGCCCGCGAACTCACGCTGCTGCACGAGATGTATGCCTACGCCAACCACAGCAAGGCGGTCGCCGAGACCTGTGCCCAGTGGCTCGGGCGCAGCCGGGCGAGCCTGTCGCAGCATTTCCCGGACCGGGCGGCGCGGGCCATCGACGCGCTCATCGAGGGCTGGCCGATGCACCAGGCCTGGGAGCACGAACCGCTGGACCGCGAGCTGGTCCGCGCCACGATCACCGCCATCGCGCAGCGCTTCGCCTGAACCCCGCGCTCAGCGATTGTCGACGATGCGGCGCATCTTGCCCAGCGAGCGTTCCACCCCGTCGGGCTCGATGACCTGCACGCTCACGCTCACCCCGATCGTCTCCTTGATCAGCCCGGCCAGCGCTGCGCCGGCGGCTTCGGCCGCCGACGGCGACACCCCGGACCGGCGTTCCACCCGGACGGTCAGTTCGTCCAGGCGCGACGGGCGGGTCAGCACACATTGGAAATGCGGGGCCAGTGCGGGCGTACGCAAAACAAGTTCTTCGATGTGGGTGGGGAAGAGGTTGACGCCACGAACGATAAGCATGTCGTCGGTGCGGCCGGCTATCTTCTCGATGCGGCGCATGGGACGGGCAGTGCCGGGCAGCAACCGGGTCAGATCGCGCGTGCGATAGCGAATGACCGGCATCGCCTCCTTGGTCAGCGAGGTGAGCACCAATTCCCCGAGCGTGCCGCCGGCAACCGGAGAACCGGTCAGCGGGTCGATGATCTCGGGGTAGAAATGGTCCTCCCAGACGTGCAATCCGTCCTTGGTCTCCACGCATTCACACGCCACTCCGGGTCCCATCACTTCCGACAGGCCGTAGATGTCAATGGCGTGCAGATCCAACTGCCCTTCGATCTCGGTACGAAGATCCTCCGTCCACGGCTCGGCCCCGAACACACCCACCTGCAGCGTCGTCGATCGCGGGTCCACGCCCTGGCGGCGCATCTCGTCGAGGATGGCCAGCATGTAGCTGGGCGTGACCATGATGACGTCGGGTTCGAAGTCGGTGATCAACCGGACCTGACGCTCGGTCATGCCACCCGACACCGGGATCACCGTGCAGCCCAGCTCCTCGGCGCCGTAATGCGCCCCCAGCCCGCCGGTGAACAGCCCGTAGCCGTACGCCACATGCACCCGATCGCCGCGGCGTCCACCCGCGGCCCGCAGTGACCGGGCCATCAGCCGCGCCCAGGTGCGCAGGTCACCCTTGGTGTAGCCGACCACCGTGGGCTGTCCGGTGGTCCCGGACGACGCGTGCAGCCGGGCGATCCGGTGGCGCGGCTCGGCGAACATGCCGAACGGGTAATGGGCTCTGAGCACCGCCTTGTCGGTGAACGGGAACTTGGCCAGATCGTCCAGCGATCGCAGGTCACCGGGGTGGGCGCCGTGCTCGTCGAACAGCGCGCGGTACGCCGGCACGTGCGTGTAGGCGTGCGAGACGGACCATCGCAGGCGGGACAGCTGCAGCTCTCGCAGCTCCGGGATCGAGGCCCGCTCGATCGGGTCCAGGTCCTGCGGCGAAGGGGTCCGGTCCTGCATGCTCAGCTCCTGACAGAGAGTCCTTCGAAAGCCAGTGCCACCACCGTCGTTGCCATCTCGCCCGCGTTGCCGCGTCCGGGGCTGTACCACTCGACCAGCGAGTTCACCATCCCGAAGAGCAGGCGCGCGGCCGTTGCCGGATCCACGTCCGGGCGGATTGCGCCCTCGGCTTGCGCCGCCTTGACCAGCACAGTCACCTCGTGGTCGAACGCGCGGCGGCGGTGCAGGGCCTCCTGCTCGATTTCGCTGTTGCCGCGCACCCTCAGCAGCAGGGTCACCGACGGTAGCCGCGACGCGAGCACCAGCACGCTGAGCCGGATCAGCGTCTCCAGCCGCTCCAGCGCGCTCACACCGCTCAGCTCACGCACCTGGGTCAGCGCCTCATCGAGACCGTCGAGCGCGTGACCGACCGCCCTCCGCAGCAACTCCTGCTTGCTGCGGACGTGGTGGTAGACGCTCGACTTGGTGATGCCGAGGCTGCGGGCCAGGTCATCCATGCTGGTGGCGTCGTAGCCGCGCTCGTTGAACAGCCGCACGGCCGCCGCCAGCACCGCTTCCTGATCATGGCCCGGCCGGCCCCGGCGGGTGGTCACGAGGGCCGCCCCGGGCTGATCGTGCGGCTGCGGCCCCGGAATTCGGCAATGACCGCGCCGTCGTGGGTCACCGTCACGTCGTAGATCCCGCTGCGACCATTGACAGATCGTTCCTTCGCGTACGCCCACAGCTCGTCACCTTCGCCGCTGGGCCGCAGAAACGTGACGTCGGCACCGGCCGCCACGGTAACCGGGCCGTGGCTGTTGCAGGCGCAGGCGAACGCGGTGTCGGCGAGCAGGTACACGTACCCGCCGTGGGTCATGCCATGGCCGTTGACCATCGCCGCGGTGACCCTCATGCGCACCTCAGCAGCGCCGTCACCAGCGGAAACAAGCTCAATGCCGAGGGCCTGGGAGGCCGTGTCGCGCTCGAACATCTCGTGTGCCGAAGTGTGCGTCATGGTGTCCAGCTCTTGATTAACCGACCGAACGGACGGTAGACAGTGGTGACAGCCAATCGCAAAGGAGCGCTGGTGACAACCCCCGCCGAGTTCTACGACAGGCACCGCGAGCTGCTCGACCGGGCGATCGATGCGGCCGCCGCGCGCGACTACTGGTCGGCGTACCCGGAATCGCCGAGCAGATCCGTCTACGGCGAGCAGGCCGCACCGGCGGGCAAACAGGCCTTCCAAGCGCTGCTCGGCAGAGAGTTCCCGATTGAGGTGCCGGGCGCGCGGACGACGGTTTCGAGCGAGCTTTCGCCGTACGGAATCGAGCTTGACGTCCGTTACCCGCAGGGCGACCCGGCCGCCTTGATCGCCGCCGCCCGCGCCGCGACACCGCAATGGCGGGCCCTCGAGCCGCAGGAGCGCGCCGGAGTCGCCGCCGAGATTCTGCAGCGGTTGAATGCGCGTATCTACGAGCTCGCGCACGCCGTTCAGCACACCTGCGGGCAAGCCTTTGTCATGGCTTTCCAAGCCGGTGGCGCACACGCGCAGGATCGCGGGCTGGAAGCCGTGGCCGTTGCGCTTGCCGAAACCACCCGGATTCCGGCGACGGCGAGCGGGTCGAAACCGCAGCGCGGCGGCGATCCGTTGCGGCTGGAAAAGACCAGCACCGCCGTGGGCCGCGGAGTCGCGCTGGTCATCGGCTGCAACACGTTCCCCACCTGGAACAGCTATCCGGGCCTCTTCGCCAGCCTGGTCACCGGCAATCCGGTCATCGTCAAACCGCATCCCGGCGCCGTGCTGCCGCTCGCCATCACCGTGCAGATCGCCCGCGACGTGCTCACCGAGGCCGGGCTCGATCCGAACCTGGTCACCCTCGCGGTCGAACAACGCGGCGAGGGCATCGCGGCCACCCTGGCCACCCATCCGGAGGTGCGCATCATCGATTTCACCGGGTCCAGCGAATTCGGTTCATGGCTCGAAGCCAATGCGCGCCAAGCCGTCGTCTACACCGAGAAGGCCGGCCTCAACACGGTCATCGTCGATTCCACCGACGACTACAAGGGCCTGCTGCGCAACCTGGCTTTCTCGTTGTCGCTCTACAGCGGCCAGATGTGCACCACCCCCCAGAACATCTTCCTTCCCGGTACGGGCATAGCCACCGATCTCGGCCCGAAAAGCCCCGCCGAATTCGGTGCCGACCTCGGCGCCGCGCTCGACAAACTGCTCGGTGATCCGCAACGCGCGGCCGGTACCCTGGGCGAAATTGTCAACGACGGGGTCCGCGCCCGCATCGCCGAAGCGGGTGACCTACCCGGCGTGCTGCGCTCGGCTCTGCCCATGGTGATCCGCGCTGCACCCAGCGACGAGAAGACGTTCACCCGGGAATGGTTCGGTCCCATCTCGTTCCTGATCACCACCACGTCCACCGCGCACAGCCTGGAACTGTTCCGCGACACCGTCCGCCAGCACGGCGCCCTGACCGCTTTGGTGCATTCGACATCACCTGAGGTGCTCGCCGACGCGCGAGAAGCCGCGCTGGATGCCGGTGTGCATCTGTCGGAGAACCTCACCGGCGGCGTCTTCGTCAACCAGACGGCGGCTTTCAGCGATCTGCACGGCACGGGAGCCAACCCGGCGGCTACCGCCTCGCTGTCCGACGCCGCGTTCGTGACCGGCCGGTTCTTCACGCTGCAATCGCGCAGGCACACCTCATGAGCACTTTCGAGGAGACGATCGCGCGCGATCAGCGGGTGGAACCGGGCGACGAGATGCCCGAGGCGTACCGCAAAACCATGATCCGGCAGATCGCCCAGCACGCGCATTCGGAAATCATCGGCATGCAACCCGAGGGCGAATGGATCACCCGGGCACCCTCGCTGCGGCGCAAAGCCATTCTGCTGGCCAAGGTGCAGGACGAAGCCGGGCACGGGCTCTATCTGTATTCGGCGGCCGAGACGCTCGGCGCGGACCGCGGCGATCTGACCCGCCGGCTGATCGAGGGGCGGCAGAAATACTCATCGATCTTCAACTACCCGACCCTGTCGTTCGCCGACGTGGGCGTGATCGGCTGGCTCGTGGACGGCGCGGCAATCTGCAATCAGGTGCCGTTGTGCCGCAGTTCGTTCGGGCCGTACGCGCGAGCCATGATCCGTATCTGCAAGGAGGAATCGTTTCATCAGCGACAGGGCTATGAACTGCTGATGACCATGATGGGCGGCACCCCGGCGCAGCGAGACATGGTGCAGGACGCGGTCAACCGCTGGTGGTGGCCGTCGCTGATGATGTTCGGCCCGCCCGACGACGCCTCGCCCAACTCGGCGCAATCCATGGCGTGGAAGATCAAGCGCCACAGCAACGACGAATTGCGGCAACGATTTGTGGACATGAGCGTGCCGCAAGCCGAGGCTTTGGGTGTCACGCTGCCCGATCCCGAGCTGGCCTGGAATGCCGGCCGCGAGCACTACGACTTCGGCACCCCGGACTGGGATGAGCTCAAACGCGTCATCTCCGGCGACGGACCCTGCAATGCCGAGCGGATCGCCCGGCGGCGGCAGGCTGACGACGATGGTGCCTGGGTGCGCGAAGCCGCCCAGGCCTTTGCTGCGAAAAGGGTGCCGGCACCATGATCAACCACGAGTGGCCGTTGTTCGAAGTTTTCGTGCGGGCCAAGCGCGGGCTCAACCACGTGCACGTCGGCTCCCTGCGCGCGGCCGACCACGAGATGGCTCTGCACCATGCCCGTGATCTGTACACGCGGCGCAACGAGGGCGTGAGCATCTGGGTGGTGCGATCCGACCAGGTGGCCTCGTCGAGCGCCGAGGACAAGCAAGCCTTTTTCGAGCCGAGCGGGGACAAGGTCTACCGGCACCCGACCTACTACACCATTCCCGGCTCCGTGCCGCATATCTGAGACGGACGGCATGGCTGACGCATACGAATCGCTAACCGACCACGAGGACGATGCGCGGTGGGCGTACGGCACCGGCTTCTCCGATCCGCTGGCCGGCGTCGACACCACCGTGCCATCCGGCATCGACCACGAGGATCTGGCTGCCTATTGCCTGATGCTGGGCGACGACGCGCTGATCATGTCGCACCGCCTCCAGCAATGGGTAACCCGCGCGCCTGAGACAGAGGACGAACTGGCCATCGCCAACATCGCCCTCGACCTGCTGGGCCAGGCCCGGTTGCTGCTCAGCCGCGCAGCCTTCGTATCCGGTTCGGGCGACGAGGACTCCCTGGCCTACCTGCGCCCGGCTTCGCAGTTCCGCAACGTCAACCTGGCCGCCCGAGCGGATGCTGATTTCGCCCACCTGGTGGCCCGGTTGCTGATGTTCTCGTCGTGGCGGCTGGCGCTGTTCGACCGGTTGACGGGGGCGGCTGATCCGGTGCTGTCGGCGATTGCGGCCAAAGGCGTGAAGGAATTGACGTACCACCGCGATTATGCGGCTCAGTGGGTCTTGCGGCTGGGGGACGGGACTGAGATTTCGCGCGGGCGGATGCGGGCTGCGGTGGGGGATCTACTGGGCGGGTCGCTGGTCGATGAGTTGTTTGCGGTGCATGAGGTTGAGGAACGGCTGGCGGGGGTTGCGGTATCCCCGGGGGGTGTGAAGGAGGAAGTGCTGTCGGTTTGGGGGCAGGTGATGCGGGCGGCGACCCTTGCTGAGGGGGTGGGCACGACTGCGCCGGCGGGGGGCCGGCCCCCCCCGGGCCCCCCGCCCCCCCCCCCCGGCGGGGGTGGGCACGACTGCGCCGGCGGGGCCTTCGCCCGTGCGGGCTCGGCCTTTCCCCGCGCCGGCTGGGCGTGACGGCGTGCATGGCGCTGAGCTGGGCGAGATCCTGGATGAGCTGCAGAGCGTCGCCCGGCAGACGCCCGGGGGCACGTGGTGACGAGCGCCGCCGCCTCCACCGCCGCGACCGTGGCCGCCGGGGTGGCGGATCCCGAGATGCCGATGCTGACGCTGGGCGATCTGGGGATTCTTCGCGGCGTGGACGAGGAGCCTGGCCGGGTGATTGTCACCATCACCCCCACATACTCGGGATGCCCGGCCATGCAGACGATCCGTGACGACCTGACCGTTGCTCTACGTGCGGCCGGTTACCGCGAGGTCGAGGTGCGTACCGTTCTCACTCCCGCCTGGACCACCGACTGGATCACCGCCGACGGCCACGACAAGCTGGCCGCCGCGGGGATCTCCCCGCCCGGTCCGGCTCCCCGGCGTGCCGCGGGGCCCGTTCCGCTCACCTTGGTTCCCCGGGCGTCGGCCATTTCCTGCCCCCGTTGTGGTAGCCCGGAAACCGAGACGATCACCCCGTTCAGTGCCACCGCTTGCCGGTCGTTGCACCGCTGCACGGTGTGCCTTGAGCCGTTCGAGCATGTCAAGGAGATCTGAGTGGTTGCCTATCACGGGCTGCGGGTGGCGGCGGTCGAACGGTTGTGCGCCGATGCCGTTGCCGTGACGTTCGCGGTGCCGCCGGAGCTTGCCGGACAGTTCGCGTTCCGGCCCGGACAATCGTTGACCGTGCGGCGCAATGACGAGCGGCGGACCTACTCCATCAGCGCGCCTTTCGGATCCTTGCCGAGAATTGGGGTACGGGAGGTGCCGGGCGGCCTGGTGTCGTCATGGCTTGTGCATCAGGTGCGGCCGGGCGACGTGGTCGAGGTGGCCCCGCCGAGCGGCTCGTTCACGCCTGACCTCGAGCGGGGTGGGCGGCACGTGCTGATCGCCGCCGGCTCCGGGATAACCCCCGTGCTGTCCATCGCGGCATCATTGTTGCGCCATCCGACAAGCCAAGTCTCCATTCTGTACGGCAACCGGCGCGCCGAAACCGTCATGTTCGCCGAGGACCTGGCCGACCTCAAGGACGCCTACTCGGATCGGCTGGAACTGGTGCACGTATTGTCGCGGGAGGCTCGGGAAACCGAACTGCTGAGCGGGCGACTCGACGCGGAGAAGCTGCGCACGTTGCTACCGTTGCTCATCGATGTCGACGGGGTCGATCACTGGTGGCTGTGCGGGCCGTACGGGATGGTCAGCGATGCCGTGGCGGTGCTGGGATCGTACGGAACAAGCGATGATCGCATTCACCGGGAACTCTTCTGGGTCGATGAAGCACCCCCGGAATTGATCCGCGACGAGCGGCAGAGCGACGGAACGCCGACCGAGGTGACGGTGGTGCTCGACGGGCGGGCGACCACGATCGCGGTGGCCGCCGGGCAGACCATCCTGGAAGGAGCGCAGCGCTCCCGGCCGGATCTGCCGTTCGCTTGCAAGGGCGGCGTGTGTGGAACGTGCCGGGCGAAGGTGACCGAGGGTGAGGTACGGATGCGGCGCAACTTCGCTCTGGAAGCGGGCGAGGTGGCGCAGGGTTATGTGCTGACCTGTCAAGCGATCCCCGAGACGGTGAAGGTCATCGCGGACTTCGACGTCTGAGCAAGCCGCGCGCAGGACGGCTTACGGGCCGGACGTGGAACGGCTTACCGGCCGGCGCGGGGGGACGACTTGCAAGCCAGCGGGTGGGGGCGGCTTACAAGCGGGCGCGGTGGGCGAGTTCTGCCGCGTCCGGGGGCGTCGTCGGGTAGACCTCAGCCTCGAAGAATCGGGCGAACGGCAGGGTGGCCAAGGTCGCCGCTGCCTCCCTTTCGTCTGCGGCGATGACCTCGACGAACGTTGCTCCGCGGGCCGGCGAGATGTAGTGCGCGCCCACTTTTCCCTCGGAGCGGAGAACCTCGAGCTGCTTCTGCTCGTCCTCTCGCAGGGCGTTGAACTCCTCGACGTTTGTGCCGGCGCGGAGAGTGGCGAACACCATGAACGTGGCGGTGGGGTTCGGCATGGCTTTGCCTTTCGATGACGGTTGAGCAGGGGGGAGTGTTGTGATGTCCCGCTGCGACATCATGCTAGCGATGTCGCGGTGGGACGTCAACGCCCGGTAGTTTGATGTCTCGTAGCGACATCGGTGGTAGCGTCATGTCTCGGCGCGACATATTGGTGGGCGCCCGTCGAACCCCCTGCAAGGAGGCTTTTCATGGCTGCAGTGTCGATCGTCCGACCCGGCGAGGGCGAGCTCATCGCCAGCAATGGGCCGTCGCAGATCCGCATCCTGGAAGATGGCAGCAACACCGGTCACCGGCTGGGAATCGGCGAAATCACCCTTCAGCCGCACACTCCCGGCCCGTTTCAGCACCGCCACGCCCAGCACGACGAAGGCTTCTACGTGCTTTCGGGCGAGGTGCGATTCACGATCGGCCAGGACAACTACGACGCCGGGACGGGCACCTGGGTCATCGTTCCGCCGGGGGCACCGCACACTTTCGCCAATTCCGGGGACGAGCCGGCGGTCATGCTGTCCACGTTCACGCCCGACCTGTACGTGCAGTATTTCCGCGACCTCAAGGAAATGGTCGAGTCGGGACAAGCGGTAACGCCGGAAACCATGACGCCGCTCTGGCAGCGGTACGCCACCGAGATCTCTGCCGAGTTCCAGCCCTAAGCAGGCTTCTTCCGGGCCCTGCGAACCGCGGACGCAGGAGCCGCGGAGACAATCGTGGCGAGCAGCGACATCACGGCTTCGGTTCGGGCGGGTAGGCCGAGGTCGCCGGTGCTTTCCAGCCACTGCCGATAGGCGGTACGAAAGATATGGCTCCCGGTGGTGGCTGCGATTTCGGCGATGTCCGGGTCGACTCCGCGGTCCAGGAGGGCGTCGCGGAAACCGTCGGCCATCTGCCGTTGTTTGATCAAGTCCCGTTCGAGCAGCCTGGGGTTCGAGGCGATCAGCTGATCTCGCCGGCGCAGCGATTCGCGGGATCCGAGTTGCTCCCAGTCGTAACCGGCCAACGTCCGCGTCACCGCCCGCAACGGCTGCGCTATGTCAGCGGTTCGGCGGAGTTCCTGGATCAGGGCCTCGTTGAGCGCGTCTGCGTCGGCGAAGAGGACTTCTTCCTTGTCGGGGAAGTAGCGGAAGAAAGTCCTTGTCGTCACGCGGGCGCGGTCGGCGATCTGGACGGCGCTGGTTTGCTCGAAGCCTTGCTCGTCGAACAGTTCCATTGCGGCTTTTCGCATCCGCTCTTCACTGCCGTGTTCCCACCGGGGCATGGTGGGAGACTACCCGTCCTGATGACCCGTCGTGACAACACGGACGCCCGGCGCTGATTATTGCCTTGTGGGCAGACGTGTCTCTGCCTAGCGTGCGGTCATGGTTGCGCAATTGTTGAGTGTCACCTTCGCGGCGCAGGATCCCCGTGATGTGGCGCGGTTCTGGGGCGAACTGCTCGGGCGAGATGTTGCCGAGGATGCGCGCAGTGTGGTCGTACCCGGTGAGGAAGGTCAGGTTGGTCTTCGATTTTTTTCGAATGCCGCGCCCAAGGCCGGGCCGAACCGCCTGCATCTGCATGTGACCAGCGACAGCCTCGCCGACCAGCAGCAGAAGGTGGCCGCGGCCCTGAAGCTCGGCGCCAGCCATCTCGATGTGGGGCAGCGTCCCGAGGAGGGTCACATCGTGCTGGCCGATCCCGGCGGCAACGAGTTCTGCGTGATCGAACCGCACAACAACTTCCTCGCCGGCTGCGGGCTGCTCGGCGAGGTTGCCTGCGATGGTACGCGCGCGGTTGGTCTGTTCTGGGCCGAGGTGCTGGGCTGGCCCTTGGTCTGGGATCAGGACGAGGAAACCGCGATCCAATCCCCGCAAGGAGGTACGAAGATCGCGTGGGGAGGCCCACCGCTGGAACCCAAGCGCGGGCGCAACCGGCAGCACTTCGACCTCGCGGCCACCGGTGATCGGCAGGACCAGATCGATTGGCTGGTCAGGCTGGGTGCCACCTGCCTGAACGCCGATGCGGGCGGTGCCGTTGAGCTGGCCGATCCGGACGGCAACGAGTTCTGCCTCTGGTGAGCAGCGAAGATACGATCAATTTGCAGTGGCCGTGAAAAATTAGTCAGTGCCCATCGTGGTGACGGGTTTTGTGCGCGCCGGGTGCATGAAGTTGCCGGTCGGCGAAGGGATGACGGCAATGAGGATCCGGAAGGTCTTGATGATGGCCGCGGTGGGCGTGGTGGGTGCGGCCTGCCTGGCGGTAGCTCCGCTGACGTTCGCCCGGTGCGCTGCCGCTGCAACGTCGTTCGTGGCCGGCCGATTGGGCTGACGGCGCGGCCTTCACGGTCGGCGGGTTGGGTTGACGGCCCGCCGGGGTCTTGCCCCGGACGCGATGATGACCGATGCTGGCTGCAGATCGCGCGGAAAAATGTGGCGCGGCTCTGAACCTCCGGCATCATCCGTTCGGGGGATCCCCGCGGTTCGCCGGAGATCACATATTTCTTCTTTAATTCGGGCCTAAGAATGGCCTAAGAATCCGGCCGGAAATGGCTTTTCCTCTTTCGCTCTCTTACCGTCTGGGAGCCAGCTCGCCCGGCGGCCGAAAAGGTTGCTGACGATGAGCGCGAGACTACAGAAGAGGTATCACCCATGCGAAGGTCTTCCCGCCGGGCCGCTACCCGTCGCGGTCCCGACCGTCGTGTCATCGCCGCCGCTGCGGTGCTCGTGGCGTTCGGTGGAGTCGTCGGCATCACCCAGATCTCCAACGCCGGCGAAACCACGATGGCGGCCTGCTCCTCGCCCGCGCCCGGCAGGACAGCCGGAGCCAAGTCGGCTAGCGATCCCAAGGTCGGCACGTACACCGACAAGGACGGCGACGTGCAGCACAAGGGCGACGGCCAGCTCGCCAAGGGGGAGCAGGCGCCCGAGCCCGAGCCGGCCGGCGAGTGCAAGGACGGCGCCACGGTCAAGAAGACCGTCAACGGGCTCGAGATCCTTACCGACACCTGCGAGGGCAGCCAGTTCCAGCCGCACGACGGCTTCCAGAACGGCGACCGCTGTGTGTCCACCGAATTCGGCGAGGTCAGCGTGGCTGCGAAGAACCCGTCGCTGCTGATCACCGAGTTCCCCGAACAGGTCAGCGTCGGGCAGCCCTTCACCCTCAAGGTGAGCACGCGCAACCTGGTCCGCGACCGGTTCCTGGCGGCCGGGCAGGGCGGCTACTACGTGGAGAGCTCGGTGCTCACCGCGGAGGGCCTGACCCGCGGCCACTTCCACACCGCATGCCGGATGCTGGCCAGCACCTCCGAGGCCGTCGACCCCTCGCCGGTGCCGGCGTTCTTCGTGGCGACCGAGGACGGCAAGGGCAACGCGGTGCCGGACACCGTGACGATCCAGGTGCCGGGCCTGCCCCAGGAGGGCATCGCCCAATGTGCGTCGTGGGCCGGTGACGGATCCCACCGGGTGCCGATGATGCAGCGCGCCAACGAAACACCTGCCATCGATGCGGTACGGGTAAAGGTCGGCGCCGCAGCCGGAGGCGACAACAACGACGGCAACGGTGACGACAACGGCGCCGGCGGCAACAACGGCGGCGGCAACAACGGCGGCGGCAACAACGGCGGTGGCAACAACGGCGATAACGAGAACGGCAACGGTGGCGGTGACAACGGGGATGGCGGGACTGCTCAACCCGAGCCCGGGGCCAGCAGCGACGCGCCGCAGACCGAGACCGGCACCACGCCGCCCAAGGCGCCGACCGTGAGCCTTCCGCCGGCCGGGAAGCCCGGCGATCAGGCCACCGGTCAGGCCCCGGAGCCGGTGAAGACGACCGCCGCCCCCAAGCCCGCGAAGACCGGGGACGCCGAGTCGGCCTCTGAGAACAAGGGCGACGCAGACAAGGGCGACGCAGACAAGGGCGACGCAGACAAGGACGACGCGGGCAAGGACGACGCGGGCAAGAGCGACGCGGGCAAGAGCGATGAGCCGGCTGCCGAGGACGAGGACGCCAAGGCCCAGAACGTCACGGGGAAGAAGGCGTCGCCGAAGCCGAGCAAGACCACCGCTGCTGCGGCTACCTCGGACGACGATGAGGACACCGGTGCGCCGGACGCTACTCAGGCAACTGTCAAGGATGTGGCAGCTACGCCCGTACCGGAGAACAAGCTTGCTCTGACCGGTGCGAACGTCATGGCAGTCACCCTGGGTGGCGCCGTGCTGATTCTGGCCGGGCTGCTGGTCCTCAGCGCCACCCGGCGGCGCCGGGCCGGCGGGCAGTAACCGGCCCAGACCTTGGCCGGGACGCCTCCACCGTCCCGGCCAAGGTCCAGCGGTCGCGGGCTGTCGGCTCCAGCTTGATGGTCAGCGTCGTGGCGGTGACGCCGGCATGCGCCGACCCCAGGCGTCGGAGCGGTTCCGGCCGCCGGCCCGGACGGGGTTGAGTTCCCTGATCGCTACGATCGCTCCATGAACGAGCCTCCCTCGCTGGGACTGAGCCCGTTGTCACGGGTACGGCTGGACGAGTTGCTGCAGGAGATGCTCGACCGGGTCGGTGACGTGGTGGCCAGCCGGGAACGGCTGCGGGCGCTGCTGGACGCGGTCGTCGGCATCGGTTCCGACCTTGACCTGCGCAGCACGCTGCAGCGCATCGTCGAGGCCGCCTGCGCGCTGGCCGGGGCCCGGTACGGCGCACTTGGGGTGCTCGGCCCGGACCGCGTCGAGCTGTCCGACTTCATCACCCACGGTATCGATCCGGCGGCGCACGCCCGCATCGGCGATCTGCCTCACGGCCGGGGTGTGCTGGGGCTGCTGATCACCCATCCGGAGCCGGTGCGCCTGCCGGACATCACCCAGCACCCCGACTCGTACGGCTTCCCACCGGGCCATCCACCGATGCACAGCTTCCTCGGCGTTCCGGTGCGCACCCGGGACCTGATCTTCGGCAACCTGTACCTGGCCGAGAAGCAGGGCGCCGACGAGTTCACCGACGATGACGAGGAGATCGTGGTGGCGCTCGCGGCGGCGGCCGGCGTAGCCATCGAGAACGCCCGGCTGTTCGCGCTCGCCCAGCGCCGCGAACGCTGGCTGGCCGCGGCCGCTGAGATCACCTCGGTGCTGCTCGGTACGGTCCGCCGTCAGGAGGCGTTGCAGCTCATTGCGCGCCGCGCCCGGGAGATCACCGAGGCGGAACTGGTGCTCGTGCTGCTGGCCGCTGGTGACGAGGCCGGGCGCTACCGCATCGAGGTCGCCGACGGCTCGCCCGCCCTGGCCGGCCGCGAGATCGCCATCGACGTGGACGCGCTGCTCGGCGGCGAGGCCGGGCTGGACCGGGTGGGTGACTGGCCCGGTCCGGTTCCTGCCGGGCCGGTGATGGCGGCCCCACTGACGGGCACCGACCCGCCGCAGGGCCTGGTCATCGTGGCCGGGGCGGCCGCGGGTGGCACCGACGACGCCACGATGCTGTCGAGTTTCGCCGGCCAGGCCGCGCTGGCCCTGCAACGTGCCCGGGCGCAGGAGGAGCGTGAGCTGCTCGCCGTGCTCGAGGATCGCGAACGTATCGCCCGTGACCTGCACGACGTGGTGATCCAGCGGTTGTTCGCCACCGGGATGCAGCTACAGGCCGTGGCGCCGCACGCGGTGCGGCCCGAGGCGGCCCAGCGGATCAACGCGGCGGTGGATGACCTGGACGCCACAATCCGCGACATCCGCCGGTCGATCTTCGAGCTGCGGGCGCCGGTGGGCGCGCAGTTGCGCACGGAGCTGGGCACTGCGGTTGACAAGGCCGCCGCCATCCTCGGTTTCCGGCCCACGCTCGACGTCTCCGGGCCGGTGGACAGCGCGGTGCCCGAGGATGTGGTCCCGGAGTTGCTTGCCGTTCTGCGCGAAGCCCTGTCCAATGCGGCACGGCATGCCCAAGCTTCAGCGGTACGGGTGACAGTGCGCGCGGCCGACGGGTCGGTGCTGATCCGGGTCGAGGACAACGGCATCGGCACCGATCCTGCAGCGGCCCGGGGCGGTCTGGTGAACATGGGGGAGCGGGCCCGCGACCTGGGGGGCTCGTGCCGGATCACCCCGGCTGCGGGCGGCGGCACCGTGCTGACCTGGCGCGTCCCGCTGGGCTGAGCGGCTTGTCCGGTGACCAGGTCCTGGCAAGTCGGGACTTTCGGCCCTGACTGTGCCGGGCGGGACGGGAGACGGTGGTCAGGTGAACGACCTGGAGGTTTCCCCGATGACCACTCCGTCCGGCGCGCTGGCTGACGCGGCGCGGACCGCGCTGAAAGCCCCGTCGGTGTTCAACACCCAGCCGTGGCGCTGGCACATCGACGGCGACACGATGACGCTGCGCGCCGAGCGCGACCGGGCGCTGCCCGCCACCGACCCCGACGGGCGGTTGTTGCTGCTCAGCTGCGGTGCCGCGCTGCACCACGCGCGGGTGGCGCTGGCCGCCGCCGGGTGGCACGCGATGGTGGAGCGGCTGCCCGACCCGGCCGACCCGGAGCTGCTGGCGCGCCTGACGTTCACCGGCGCGCGTCCGGCTGACGCGCAGGCCGAGCGGGTGGCTGCTGCGGTGGGGCTGCGCCGGACCGACCGGCGTTCGTACGGGGACCGGCCGGTCACCGAGGCCCAGCTGACCGCGCTGCGCCGGGTCGTCGAGGCCGAGGGTGCGTACCTGCACACGGTGAGCCGCGACCAGGTGCCGATGCTGGCCATCTCGACCGAGCTCGCCGGTGCCGCCGAGCAGCGTGACCCGCGCTACCGCGAGGAGCTGGAGCACTGGACGCACCGGCCCGCCGAAGCCGGTGACGGGGTGCCTTTGAACACTGCGGTTGAGCCGGTGCTGCGCCGGGTGCCGGTGCGCGACTACGCCCAGGACGGCGTCGCCGGGCTGCAGGCCGGTGCGGGCTACGACGCCGGCGCCGAGTACGTGATCCTGTTCGGCCTGACCGACCGCCCGGCCGACTTCCTGCGCGGCGGTGAGGCGTTGTCCGCGCTGCTGCTCGCGGCAACCGCCGACGGGCTGGCCACCGAGCCGATCAGCGACAGCGTCGAGGTGGCGTGGCCCCGGCACCTGCTGCGCGGGCTGCTGTCGGACATCGGCGAGCCGTACGTGGCGGTGCGGGTGGGCTACCCGCTGGACAGCGCGGACCTGCCGCCGGTTCCGCGCCGCGCCGACGCCATCAGCATCCGGACGGACAGCTGATCATGGCCGGCTACACGGTCGACGACCTGCGCCTCGCGGTGGCTGCTGCGGTCCGGGCGCCCTCGCTGCACAACTCGCAGCCGTGGCGTTTCCGGCTGGCCGGGGGAGCGATCGAGGTGCTGGCCGACCGGTCGCGTCAATTGGCGATCGCGGACACCGCCGGCTGGGCGGTGCGGATGGCGTGCGGTGCGGCGACGTTCAACGCGCGGATGGCGTTGGCGGCGGCTGGCGTGCCGGCGGTGGCCGAGCTGCGGCCGTACCGGGAAACAATCGCCAGACTGACTCCCGCGGCGCCGCGCCGGCCCACCTGTGCCGAAGAGGAATTGGCCTCGGCGATCGCGCGGAGGTTCAGCAACCGCAAGCCGTTCTTCAGCGATCCGGTGCCTTCGCAGTCCCGCGTGCGGCTGATCGAGGCGGCCCGGACGGAGTCGGCAAGGCTGGAATTGATCATCGGTACGGCGGCGCTGGCCGCTTTCGGTGAGATCGCGGGCAGCGCCGATCGGGTGTTGCGGCGTAATCCCGGTTACCAGGCCGAGATGGCTACGTGGGCGCAGGTGGGCGTGCCGATCCCCGCCGGCGCTTTGCTGCCGCAGCGCCACTACATCGACCGCGACTGGGACCCTGAGCCGCTCGTGGCGATTCTGGGTACCCCTGGTGACCTGCCGGTCGACCAGGTTGTGGCCGGGCAGGCGCTGCAGCGGGTGCTGCTCACCGCGACTGCCGAGGGGCTGGCCAGCTCGATGATCTCTCAGCCTGTTGAGGTACCCGCGGCGCGTGAGCGGCTGCAACGTTCGCTGCGGGTGGGCGTGCCTCAGATCGCTCTGCGCTTGGGTTACGGCCAGCCGGGTCGGCCTGCAGCGCGCCGCCCGGTGGCCGAGGTGAGCTTCGTTGACTCCGGGCTCGTTGCGGGTAGGAAGGACACATGATCCGCGTCTACTTGCTCGACGACCATGAGGTGGTCCGCCGCGGCCTGGCCGAGCTGCTGCACGCCGCCGGCGACATCGAGGTGATCGGCGAGTCCGGTTCGGCCCAGGAAGCCGCGCGCCGCATCCCCGCGCTGCGCCCCGACGTGGCCGTGCTCGACGCGCGGCTGCCCGATGGCAACGGCATCGACGTGTGCCGCGACGTGCGAGCCGTCGACTCCACGATCAAGGGCCTGATCCTGACCTCGTACGAGGACGACGAGGCCCTGTTCGCGGCGATCATGGCCGGCGCGTCAGGCTACGTCCTCAAGCAGATCCGCGGCACCGACCTGGTGGACGCGGTCCGCCGGATCGCCGCCGGCCAGTCGCTGCTCGACCCGGCCGTGACGCAGCGCGTGCTCGAACGCATCCGTAACGGCGTCGAGCAGCCCCGCGAGCTGGCCGCGCTGACCGACCAGGAACGCCGCATCCTGGAGTACGTGGCCGAGGGCCTGACCAACCGCGAGATCGCCGGGAAGATGTTCCTGGCCGAGAAGACCGTCAAGAACTACGTGTCGAGCCTGCTGGCCAAGCTGGGCCTGGAACGCAGGACGCAGGCGGCGGTGCTCGCGACCCGTTTGCTCTCCTGACCCCGGCATATCTGCGGGGAGGCCGGGCTGGGCGGTCGACCGCACCGCAGAGGCGGGTCAGCCCGGTCGATACGGCAGGACCGAATCGGCAGAGCCGACGTCGACACGATCCGCCGGCGACGAGCGCCGTCACCACCAGAGAAGACCTGCGTTCCTGGTGCGGCTCGGGGCTGCACGGATGCAACGCCCGCCAATCGCGGGCTGCTCCGGGGGATGCCTCAACCCGGCGGTGTCTCAGGTCCGTTGCCTGCGGCGAGCGTACGAATGATCGGTCCTGCGCCGGCCGTAAGCGTGAGCACCACGCGGGTCTTGGGAGTCACCGTCTCGTCCTCGATCAGCTTGCCGCGGTGCTCGTCGAGATCCACCCGCAGACCCACCTCCGGCGCATCGGCCGGTTCCAAGGCCCCGGTCAGCACCCCCGCGGCGAGGGCGTCATGCTGCGGCACCTCTCGCACACCCAGCGACGGCTCGTAGAAGTCGAAGTAGCCACCCAGCATGTCGGCCAGCGCAATGGTCAGCGGGCTGCCGTGCGTGCGCAGCGCTTCATGGTCGGCGACGGTGAGCCGGTGCTGCAGCGTCACGTCGAGCGGCACCAGGGTCACCGGCCACGCCGCCGCCAGCACCTCGGCGGCCGCGTCCGGATCGTTGGCGATGTTGGCCTCGGCGTGCCCGGTGATGTTGCCCGGCACCCGCACCGCGCCACCCATGATCGTGACGTCCCGCACCAGCGACGGCAGCTTCGGCTCGCGGCGCAGCGCCAGCGCCAGATTGGTCAGCGGCCCGGTCGCCAGAATTCGCAACGTGCCGGGCCGCGCCCGCGCCAGCGTGATCAGCAGGTCCGCCGCGCTGACCGGCACCGGGTCGGTCTTGGAACGCGGCAGCACAGCCCCGCCGATGCCGTTCCCGCCGTGCACCCGGCTGGCTCCACCGGCGAACGTGCCCCGCAGTGGGTGCAGTGCGCCAACCGCCACCGGTACGGCGGACAGCCCGCCGAGCGCGAGCACGTCGAGGGTGTTACGTGCCGCCTGCGCGGCGCCGGTGTTGCCGCTGACCGTGCCGACGCCGAGCAGTTCCACGGCCGGACTGTGCAGCAGCAGCGCGATGGCCATGGCGTCGTCCACGCCGGTGTCGCAGTCGAGGTAGAGGGCGTCAGCCACGGGGCTCTCTCCTGGTCAGACAGTAGGTGCCGGCGGCCGGGTCTCGCATCACGATCCACTCGGGGAAGTCGGCGATGAAGGTGACACCGAGCGCTTCATGCCGGCGACGCTCCTCATCGGCGTCCACGCAGTCCAGGTCGAGATGAGCGCTGCTGCCGCCCTCGCCGTCGTCGTCAAGGCGTTGCAGCAGGATCTGCACGGGGATGCCGGTCGGGTGCTTGAGCCGGTGGAACTCCGGTGGTGAAGGCTGCAACTCCCACCCGGTCAGCCGCGCCCAGAAGCTCACTTCGGCGTCGTACTCTGCGGCCGGTATGTCCAGGCAAACCTGGTCGATGAACGCGTAAGCCCACCGGATCATCCGTCCAACCTAGTGGACGGGGCAACCCGATTGCGGTGACCAGTCAGCGGGTAGGTACGCAGCGCATGACGGACTACGGAATCCATTGTTCCCATGAGCAGATCCGGCCCGCCGAGCTCCTGAATGCCGTGATCGCCGCCGAGCGCGCCGGGTTCGATGCCGCGATGTGCTCCGATCACTTCTCGCCGTGGAGCGAACGGCAGGGACAGTCCGCTTTTGCCTGGTCGTGGCTGGGTGCCGCGCTGCAGGCCACGAATCTGAGCTTCGGCGTGGTCAACGCCCCCGGCCAGCGCTACCACCCGGCGATCATCGCCCAGGCCATCGGCACGCTTGCCAGCATGTACCCGGGCCGGTTCTGGGCGGCGCTGGGCAGCGGTGAGTACAGCAACGAGCACATCACCGGTAAGCCGTGGCCGCGCAAAGAGATGCGCAACGCCCGCCTGCTGGAAAGCGTCGAGGTGATCCGTGATCTGCTGGCCGGCAAGGAGGTGACGCGCGACGGCCTGGTCACCGTGGACCGCGCCCGGCTCTGGACCCGCCCGGACGAGCCCCCGCCGCTGATCGGTGCCGCGGTCAGCGAGAAGACGGCGAAGTGGTGCGCCTCCTGGGCCGACGGGCTCGTCACGGTGAACGCCCCGGAGCAGAAGCTGCGCGACATGATCGCCGCCTACCGTGACAACGGCGGCCGCGGACCGGTCTGCCTGCAGGTCCACCTGAGCTGGGCGCCCACCATCGAGGAGGCCGAGCGCATCGCGTACGACCAATGGCGCACCAACGTCTTCCCGCCGCCGGTGTGCTGGGACCTCGAACTCGCCGAGCACTTCGACGTCGTCGGGCAGGACGTGCCCCTGGAGAGGGTCCGGGAAGTCGTCAACATCTCGGCCGATCCCGACCAGCACATCGAATGGCTGCGCGGCTATGCGGCGCTCGGCTTCGATCGCATCTACTTGCACCATGTCGGTCAGGACCTCACTGGGTTCATCGAGACGTTCGGCGCCAAGGTGTTGCCCGCACTGCGATGAGCCGGTCTGGTTACCGCGCGCTGCGGCCGTCAGCCAGGGGGATATCGCCACTGTGAAGCCCGCCGCTGGCGTGTCCGCAAGCCGGCGTGATATCGGGGAAGCTGGCGGCCACAGCGAGCGGAACGGGCGCACCGGCGAGAGCGAAATCCGATCAGACCGGGCGGGACAGGTTGTAGGTGCCCTGGGCCACTCCTCGGCTGTCGAACAGTTCGATGTGGTGGATCTCGGCGATGTGGGGGAAGCGGGGGTCTCCAGTGGGTGGTGCACCGATGCTGACCGGGCTTGGGCCTGCGACGGTGGTGATTTCGTCGGTGTCCGGTGGGGCGAGGTGTACGCCTCGTTCGCGGGGCGGGTCCCATTCCGGGGGGAGTTCGGTCAGGGCGGCGCGGAACTTGGCCGGGTCGGAGCGCAGGGAGGGGTCCAGCGGGCCGAGATGGTCGGCGAGGGCCTGCGCCAGGCCGGGTGTGTCCAGCAGATCGGCGCAGGTGGGCAGCGTGGCGATGCGGTACGTCGCCTGGTGCTCCGGGCCCTGGTCGGCCAGGAAGAACACGAGTCGCTCCAGGAACCCGGGCTTCGGCGTGTCCTGCAGGGTGATCGGTACGCTGTCGAAGCGCCAGCCGTGCCCGCGCAGCTCGTCGACCAGCCGTTCCCGGGCCTCCTCGGCGGCCGGGTCGGCCAGCAGGGCCGCTGTTGCGGTGCGCACCGCTCGGCGAGCCAGGACGTCACCGAGCGCCGTGCCGGCCAGGACGTCCTGGGTGACGAAGCGGTTGACCTGCACCATGCGTCGCAGCGGCTCGGGGGAGCCGGTGCGGGATGACACCGCGGTCAGCAGTTCAGCGCGGCGGGTCGACGCGTCCAGGGCCCCGGTTGACCAGTGCCCGGCCAGGTCGAGGTCCTCGTGCTCGGGGGCGTAGGGGTCGTCGGCCAGCATGATGGACGGTTCGGTGGCCCGGGGGCCGTCCGGGCCGTCAGCCACCGAGACGGTGATGTCGGCGAGCGGGCGGACCGGGGCGAGCAGCAACTGCTCCCGGACCCGGCGTAGTTGCTTTCCCGTGACAGCAGTGAGGACGTACGGCCAGAGCAAGAAGTTGATCTGTTCTCCCAGCACCAGCGGCGCCCAGTCCGCGGTTGAGTCCTTGAGCACGTCGCTGGCGTCCTCGGGGGCGATCTCGCCGGTGATCCAGAAGTCGTGGGTGACGTCCTTGGCGCTGCGGCTGATGCTGCGGTGCACGAGCAGCCAACCGCCGGTGCGGCCATGAGGCAGCCAGACATAGCGCGTCGTCACTGTTCTTGGCCCGCTGCGCGCGCTCATCCGGCCTCCTTCGGGCGGTCGCTCATCCGGGAGACACTCTAGGGCTCCCCAGGCGGCGCAGAGTACTGCAGAACTCCCCGGATGCAGCCGGAATGTTCGTGATCTGACCCGAAGGGGTGCGCCGGGGCCGACGCGTCATACGGTGACATCGGTGAATACTGCAGCAAGGGGAACCACTTCCGGCACGCAACGAGGCGTTCGAGGGAGAGTTCGAGATGCGCATCAGT
Organism: Actinoplanes sp. TFC3; assembly: GCF_001553785.1. Lineage (GTDB taxonomy): Bacteria > Actinomycetota > Actinomycetes > Mycobacteriales > Micromonosporaceae > Actinoplanes. The sequence goes on along the minus strand of NZ_LOJP01000001.1, from coordinate 3,732,258 downwards.
GATGTCCTGAAGGACAAGGGCGGCGAGGTCGTCACCGTTCCGCCCGCCATGATCGTGCAGGATCTGCTCACCACGCTGGCCGAGCACGGCATCGGGGCCGCGGTAGTCTCCACCGGCGCGAACTCGGTGGACGGCATCGTCAGCGAGCGGGACATCGTGCGGGCCTTGGCCGCCCGCGGTGCCGGCGTGCTGACCGAGCCGGTGTCCGCCATCGCCACCACCCGGGTGCACACTGTGCCCCCGGACGCGGACATCGCCGAGGTCGAGCGGCTGATGACCGAGAGGCGCTTCCGGCATGTGCCAGTGGTGCTCGGCAACCGGCTGACCGGCATCGTCAGCATCGGTGACGTGGTGAAGAAACGGATCACCGAGCTCGAGGTCGAGGCCACAGCGCTGTCCGGCTACATCACCGGCGAAAGAAGCTGAATCCGCGGCGAAAGAGGCTGGACCGGCCGGGAAACGGGCAGCGGGGAGGGACGGCGGCCAGCGGGCGGGGGAAGCTGAAGCAGCGGGCAGCGCCGCTGACGGGGTTAGGTTGGGGGCATGGAATATCGCCAGCTTGGCCGGTCCGGCCTCAGAGTTTCCGTTCTCACCATGGGCACCATGACCTTCGGCGGCAAGGGTAATTTCGCCATGGTCGGCTCCACCGACGTAGCCGAGGCGCGCCGGCAGGTGGACCAGTGCCTGAACGCGGGCATCAACCTCATCGACACCGCCGACGTCTACTCCGAGGGGCTCTCCGAGGAGATCGTCGGCGAGGTGCTCGAAGGCCGCCGCGACGACGTGCTCGTGGCCACCAAGGTACGCATGACGATGGGGCCGGGCCCCAACGACGCCGGGCTGTCGCGTCACCACATCATCGCCGGCTGCGAGGCCAGCCTGCGCCGCTTGCGCACCGACCACATCGACCTCTACCAGGTGCACGAGTGGGACGGTCAGACCCCGCTGGACGAGACCCTGGACGCGCTCGACACGCTGGTCAAGCAGGGCAAGGTCCGCTATGTCGGCGCTTCGAACTACGCCGGCTGGCAACTGCTCAAGGCTCTGGGCACGGCCGACCGCACCGGCGCACCCCGCTTCGTCAGCCAGCAGATCTACTACTCGCTGCAGGCCCGCGACGCTGAGTACGAACTCATCCCCGCCGCCGTCGATCAGGGCCTCGGTGTGCTGGTCTGGAGCCCGCTCGCCGGTGGCCTGCTGTCCGGCAAATACCGGCGCAACCAGCAGCCCCCGGCCGGCTCCCGTCAGCTCTCGGAGTGGAACGAGCCGCCGGTGTACGACCAGGACAAGCTCTACGACACCGTCGAAGTGCTCGTCTCCATCGGCCAGGACCGGGGCGTTTCCGCGGCTCAGGTCGCCCTGGCATACCTGCTGGGCCGTCCGGCCGTGACCACGCTGGTGATCGGCGCCCGCACTGCCGAGCAGTTGACCGACAACCTCGCGGCGGCCGAGCTCAAGCTCAGCGACGAGGAACGCCAGCGCCTCGACGAGGTGAGCGCGCCGGCCCTGCTGTACCCGTACTGGCATCAGGCCCGCACGGCCGGCGACCGGCTGTCCCCGGCCGATCTGACGCTGCTCGGCCCGCACCTGGGCTGAGCACGGGACATCGCAGGAGGCGGCGTTTGTTCGTACCCGTTGGAAAGGCGACCTGCGCGTCGGCGAACCCAGCAAGAAAACCAGCGTCGAGGACTTCCACGCCGTAGCAGTCGAGGGTGACGGGCCCACGGTCGCCCTCGGGTCGCCTCGATTTCCCGTACTCTCGCCGCCGTGGTTGAACTCATGGTCTATGCCGGCGCTGCGGCGCCGGACGCGCCCGGCACCCGCACCGGTGGCGTTCCGCTGGTGCCTGCGAACTTCGAGTGGCCGTGCTGCGCGACCTGTGACGGGCCGATGCAGTTCCTGGCCCAGGTCGAGCACGTGCGTCCCGAGCCTGCCCTGCTGTCCATCTTCATGTGCCAGAACGATCCCGGCCTGTGCGAGGAGTGGGACGCCAAGCTCGGCGGCAACAAGGCGTTCGTGTTCCCGGCCGGGCCCGTGCGCGCCGCGCAGGTGCCGGGGGAGGGCGACACGTCGCTGGGTGAGGTGTCCGCTGTCGACGTCCGCGAGGTTGACGGCTCGGACTACTGGAGTGCCCGGACCAAGTGGACCGAGGCGGCGGGCGGGCCGGGGCGTGTGGTGCTCGGACAGTTGGGCGGGCAGCCGGCGTGGTTGCAGGACGACGAGACGCCTGCGTGCGAGAAATGTGCCACGCCGATGACGTTCGTCGTCCAGTTGGAAGAGGGCCACAACCATCGGACGTCGGCGAACTTCGGGGGTGGGTGCGGCTACGGGTTCCGCTGCGAGACCTGCGACAACGCTGCATTTCTCTGGCAGCAGTAGGAGCGGGCTTGTGATCGGGGACCGGTGGGGAGTCACGGATGCTGAGGTGTCGCGGGTCTATCCGTGCGATGAACTGGTCGTCCGGCCGGCGGTGCAGGCCTGGCGGGGCGTGAGCGTGCAGGCACCGGCCACGGTGGTGTGGCGCTGGGTCACACAGGTGCGGCTGGCCCCGTACTCCTATGACCTGATCGACAATCTCGGGCGCCGCTCACCTCGGCGGCTCGTGGATCTGCCGGAACCACGAACCGGGGAACCGTTCACTGCCGTGGGCGGGCGGCGGGTGGGCGAGATAGTTTCGGTCGATCCGGGAAAACAGCTGACGGGCGCGATCATGGGAGCTTTCATGTCGTACGTGCTGGTGCCCGAGGCCGCGGCCTCGACGCGTCTGCTGCTCAAAGTGGTCATGCGGACCAACCGCTGGCTGGGCGCCGCGCTGTCCGTGGGCGACCTGGTGATGGCGCGCCGGCAACTGCTCACCTTCAAGCGCCTCGCGGAGATGCCCTCATGAGGACGATCGCCCGTGCAATGGCCGCCGTCAGTTCGGCGCTCGCTGTCGTGGCGTGCTCCTCGTCCCCACCTTCGCCGGCTGCCGCCCCCGCCCCTGCGTCGTCCTCCTTGACTGCCACAACCGTGAAGACCCTTCCGGGCACCAACACAGCTCCCTTCGACCAGGACCGTCACCTGCAAGCCCCACCAGGCTGGACAGTAACCGTCTGGGCTCGGGTTCCCGGTGCCCGGCTCCTCGCGTGGACCCCCGACGGCCGCCTGCTCGTGTCACGGCCCAAGTCCGGTGACGTGGTCGAACTGGTCCCCGGCCAGGGCGACGCCGCCCCGGCTCAGCACACCCTGGTGTCCGGGCTCAACCAGCCGCACGGGCTCGCCTTCGAGCCCGGCGCCACCGAGCCCGGCGCCGTCAAGCTGTTCGTGGCCGAGAGCGATCAGGTCGATTCGTTCACCTACCAGGCCGGAGCCGTGTCGGACAAGCAAGTGGTGGTCGACGGGTTGCCCGACGCCAAAAGCCCGGAACTGCACGGCGCCTACGCCCACGCCCTCAAGAGCGTGACCGCCGGCCCGGACGGCGCGTTGTACGTGTCGATCGGTTCCACCGGCAACATCTCCGCCGAGGATCGCGAAGCCGGCCCGCAGCGCGCTGCCATCCTGCGGGTGCCCCCGGGCGGCGGCGAGGCCTCGGTGTTCGCGCGCGGAGTTCGCAACGGCACCGGCCTCGCCGTGGACCCGTCCGGCGCGGTGTGGACGGCGGTCAACAACCGCGACAACATCGGCTACCCGCATGAGGGCGACGACCACGGCAAGGTGGTGCAGTCGTACGTCAACGACCACCCCCTCGAACCCCTGGCCAAGCTCACCCAGGGCCGCGACCTCGGCTGGCCGTACTGCAACCCCGACCCCGACCTCAACGCCGGCGACCGCGCCTACACCCAGCGCCCGTTCCTGCGCGACGTGCAGACCAACGCCGACGGCAGCAAGCTGAACTGCGCCACGCTGCCCCCGATCGAACAAGGCATGGGCGCGCACTCGGCCCCGCTCGGACTCAGCTTCGCCACCTCACCTGGGCTGGCGGGACAGTACGGGCCGGGAGCACTGGTCGGCATCCACGGCTCTTGGAACCGCAACCCACCGCGCGCGCCGGAGGTGTCGTTCTTCGCCTGGCGCGACGGGACCCTCGGGCCGCAGCAGACGTTGCTGACCGGCTTCCAACTGGACAACGGGTCGCGGTGGGGCCGGCCGGTCATGGCGGTGCAAGGACCGGACAAGGCGCTGTACGTCAGCGACGACCTGGCGGGGGCGGTGTACCGGGTCGCCATGCGGTGACGGCGGCGGCTCGGGGCGTGGCCGGTTTTGTTCAGGCTGCTGGCGTGTAGATGACGACGGTTTCGTCGGGGTGGTCGGCGACGAGCAGTGACGTGTACTGGAAGGTGATCACTCCGCGCCGGGGGTGGCGGAGGCGTTTGGTGCCGGATCGGGCCGTGGCGATGTCGTAGCGGGGCCACCACTGGCGGACTTCCGGGCTGGCGGCGTGCAGGTCCTCGATGAGCCGGCTGAAGACGCCCTTGTCGCGTACCGCTGTGGCGCGCAGGCGGGCCAGCAGGCTCTGCGCGACCGGTTCCCAGTCGACCAGCACCTGCTTGGCTCCGGGGTGGGTGAACATCCAGCGGGCCAGGTTCGCGCCGGTGTGCAGGCCGGCGAGGAGCTCGGTCACGGCGTCGTTGCAGGCCAGCAGGTCGAACGTCGCCCCGGTCACGTACGCCGGATTTTCGCCGAGCAGCGAGGGCAGCGCCGCGACGCCCGGGTCGGCGGTCTCCTGCATCGGTGGCGGCGTGGTGGTGCCGGCCAACTGCTGCAGGTGGTCGCGTTCCGGGCCGCTCAGTTGCAGCGTGCCGGCGATGGCGTTGAGCACCTGCTCCGACGGGCGCACGTCGCGGCCCTGTTCCAGGTAGGTGTACCAGGTGGCGCTCACCCCGGCGAGCATGGCGACTTCCTCGCGGCGCAGCCCGGGAGTGCGGCGGCGCCCGGTCATCGGCAGGCCGGCGTCGGCCGGGGTCAGCCGTTCGCGCCGGCTCCGGAGAAACGCCGCTAGTTCGGTTTTCATGGCACCTTCAATACCAGAATAAAGCGGCTCTGGATACCAGGCTGAACTGCGGGCAGGCTGGTGATCATGAGAGCTTGGATGCTGCACGAGACGGGTGGCGGGCTGCACGCCACCGACGTTCCCGAACCGGTGCTGCGAGGCGGTAGCGCGATCGTCGATGTGCTGGCGGTGCACGTACCGGCGTACACGAAAACTCTGACGACGGGGGTTCGCGGTGACATTCCGGTGCCCGCGGTGCTCGGTCCGGTCGCCATCGCTCGGGTGCGCGAGGTGGCGGAGGATGTCTTCAACGTGCGCTCCGGCGACATCGTGGTCGATCACGGGTTGCTGCGCACGGGAGACCTCAGCGATCCGCAGGAATGCCTGGTCGGGTGGACGGGCATCGGTGGGCGCGGGGAGAACACCGCGCAGATCACGGCCATGCGGAAGCTCTGGCGGCACGGGACGCTTGCGCAGCGTGCGTTGTGCGCCAAGGAGACCTTGGTACGCCTGCCCGGCGCGGAAACCCATGGCCGTCTCGAGCAGGTGGCGTTCCTGCCGTGGCTGAGCATCGCCGCCGAGGGACTGCAACAGCCCGGCGGCACAGTGCTGATCCTGGGCGCTACCGGTCAGCTGGGCACGGCCGCCGTTCTGGTCGCGTTGGCCAGGGGCGCTGCGCGGGTGATCGTTGCGGGGCGCAACCGGGCGGCCCTGCAACGGCTGGCCGGGTGGGACTCGCGGGTGGTGCCGGTCGCCATGACCGGGGACAGGGGCACTGACGCGGCGGCGCTGCGGCATGCGGGGGAGCCGGATCTGGTGCTGGATGCGCTCGGTGCCACCCCGGACACGAGCTTCACGCTGGCCGGGTTCGACAGCCTGCGCCCCGGCGGCACGATGACGTTGATCGGCGGGGTGCGGCACGACCTGCTTCTACCGTACGGGGAAATCATGCGTCGTCGTCTCACGATCCGTGGCTCCTGGATGGCTCGGGGTGAGACCGTCCTCGGCGTCTGGCAGCTGATCCGGGCCGGGCTGATCGATCTCGGACGCCTCGACGCGGTGGTCGCCGGCTTCGCGGATCCGGCAGCGGCGCTCGATCTGGCCGAGCGCACCGCGAGTCCCGGATTTGTCGTGGTTCAACCGCTCCCGTGAAGCAACCTCCGGAGGGCTCGGATACGTGTTCACCGTGCCGATCAACCGAGCATCGCAAGGAGTTCCACCATGGCCTCACCCACGCCGATCCGGGACGGGGACGTGTCGATGCCGGGGCTGGACGGGCTCACCGTCTGTCATGCTATCCACCGCTCTGCCGCCACCTGGGACATTCCGGTGCTGATACTGAGCGCCAGGGCCCGGCCGTACGACATCGACCTGCGATTCGCTATCGGTGCTGACGACTACCTGACCAAGCCGTTCAGCCCCGCTGAGCTGGTCCAACGGGTGGAAAGCCCGTTGGAGGCCGCGATCTAGCCGAACGGTTGGTCGCTACGCGCACAAGATCCGTTACGGTCGGCCGGTTGCAATGTCGTTACCATGCGGGGAGTAATCGGGTGGCTAGTGCACGGGACGGCTACTTCGACACGCTGCGCGCTGTCGCGATTGTGCGCGTGGTGGCGTACCACGCGTTTCACTATGCCGTTCTCGCCCTGGTCTTTCCGTCCATGGGCGTGATGTTCGCGCTCGGCGGCTCGCTGATGGCCAGCTCGCTCGACCGCAAACCCGGCCCCGAGGTGGTGCGCAGCCGCTTACGCCGGTTGCTGCCCGCGCTCTGGCTGATGGGTCTGGTCCTGGTCCCGCTGATGCTCATCGCCGGCTGGGGACACCGGCCGCCGTGGCCCGGCCTGCTGCTCTGGGTCGTGCCGCTGGCCACCCCACCGGCCGGGCACGGCTTCGGCGACGTGGGTGCCGAGGGCGCGGGCGTGCTCTGGTACCTGGCGACGTACCTCTGGCTTGTCCTGCTCTCGCCTCTGCTCCTGCGCCTCTACCGCCGCCGGCGGCTGCTGACCGTCGGGCTGCCCCTGCTCGCCCTCGCGATCCTGCACAACGCACCGCTGGCCACCGGCAACAACGCCGAGCAGATTTTCGGGTACGTCCTCACGTTCCTGCCCTGCTGGCTCCTCGGCTTCGCCCACCGCGACGGTGACCTGAAAGCCCTGCACCCCGCGCTTGTGGCAGCCCTGGCCGTGACCTGCACCGTGCCAAGCATCGCCTGGGTTGTCGACCACCCCGGCCCCGGCGGCCTCGACCTGGTGCCGTTCCCCCTCGCCCACGCCCTGTACTCCATGGGCTTCGTCCTGGCCCTGCTGCGCCTCACCCCGCCCATGGGCTGGCTGGCCCGCCTGCCCCTGATCCAACGCATGGTCGCCGCGCTCAACAACCGAGCCGTCACCATCTACCTCTGGCACAACGTGATGATCACAGCGGCCATCCTCGCCGGCGACCGCCTCGGCTTGTGGCACCGCGGGTTGCTGACGTACGTGACCTTCACCGCGATGGCGCTGGCTCTGCTGGCTGGGGCTGTGCTGGCGTTCGGGTGGGTGGAGGACCTGGCGGCACGGCGGTCGCCTCGGCTGCGGCCCTGGCCGGTGCGACAGGTTCCGGCTCCGCGGCACGCCCTCAGCCGGGTCGGTAGCTGACGGCCTGACCGGCCGCCGCGGCCCGCGCGGCAGAGCGGCCCGCGTTGATACGCGGGCCGCGGCATTACCCGGGGGACGCTCAGCTGAACTGAGGAATGACCTCGGCGGCGAAGCGCTGCAGGGGCTCATGGTCGTAAGCCACCCGCGGGATGTACAGGATGAAGTAGTCGGCCCCGGCTTCGAGCGCCGCTTCCACGCGCCCGGCGTTTTCGGCCGATGACGCGGCCGGGTCGAGGTTCATGGACGTGGACTTGATGATGCGGTCGTAGTCGCGGTCGAGGGCTTCGCAGTGGCCCTTGAGCACTGCCAGTTTGTGGCGGATCACCTCGGGGTCACTGCCGCCGACGTTGCAGGCGTCCGCGTACTGGGCGACCAGCTTGAGCGTCACCTTCTCGCCACCGCCGCCCAGCCAGAAGGAAGGGTGGGGCTTGCGGACGCCCTTGGGCTCGTTGATCGGGCCGTCGATGGAGTAGTGCTTTCCCTGAAAAACGGGGCGTTCCTCGGTCCACATCTTGTGCACGATTTGCACCGCTTCGCGGAATTCGCTCATGCGCTGCGGTACGTCTCGCCACTCGTAGCCGTAGGCCTTCCACTCGTGCTCGTACCAGCCGGCGCCCAGGCCCGCGTACAGCCGGCCGTGACTGGCCACGTCAACGGTGGAGGCGATTTTGGCGTACAGGGAGGGCTGGCGGTAGCCGTTGCAGCCGACCATCTGGCCGATGTTGACCCGGGTGGTGTCGCGGGCGAGGGTGGAGGTCACCGTCCAGCACTCGAACGTTGAGTTGATTGTCGGCTCGGGGACGGTGTGGAAGTGGTCGTACACCCACACCGAGTCCCACGGCCCAGCGTCGGCCAGCTTGGCCACCGCCGTCATCGCCTCGTACTGCTCGATCGGGTCGGCGATCTCGGCTAGGTCGGTCTGCCAGCCCTGCGGGACGAAAACTCCGAACTTGGTCATGGGACGAACCTACCCGCCTCAAGTGCGCCGGTTGCGGCGCAGGGCCCCCAGGCTGCGGGCCCGGACCAGGGCCTGGCGGCGCCCGATGTCGCGGCCGTCCGAGGTGGTCTCGACTCCATCCACTTCGTACCAGTTGTCCTCGTCGTAGCGCACCGGGCTGGTCCAGTCCACGCGCTCGACGCGCATCCACAGCGGACCGGCGCCGAAGCGGTAGTCCGACTCGGCGAAACAGCTCACCGGGCCACGATTACGGTCCATTCGTACTCCTGCTGTGTATGACTGCGCCGCGGTACGGCGCATCGCTTGTCGTTCAGCATCTCGCTCTGGGTAACCGCTGTGCAAGCTCTCCTGCACGTGCAGATGCACACGGGTGCGCGCAAAGGAAAGATCGGCTGCCGGTTACGCGCCAATCGGCCGATACCCAACGCCGTTCGGCCACCGCCAGGAACGGAGCCGCACACCCGGCTTGCCGCTGATTCAAGCGGACGCCAGCCGGGGTTCACGCGTTGTTAATCTGAGCGGCTCACCATCCGCTGATGAGCGTCCAAACCCGGGCATTCCTCACCGCGGCCCAGCAGCTCGCCTCCGACTACCTCGGCGCGATGGGCAACCGGTGGCGGCACACGCAAGGCGTCGCGGAACGAGCCGGTGAACTCGCGGATGCGCTGGGCCTGGACCACGACACGCTGGTCGCGGCGGCGTGGCTGCACGACATCGGGTACGCCGCGCCGCTCAAGGTCACCGGCTTCCACCCCCTCGACGGTGCGGATCATTTGACGGCGCACGGGTGGCCGTTGTCGGTGGCGGCGCGCGTGGCGCATCATTCAGGGGCGCGGTACGTCGCGGCGGCGCGAGGTTTGCGGGAACGGCTGCTGGCTTCGTACCCCTATGAGGAGAACGTGCTCTCCGACGCCTTGACCTATGCCGACCAGACCGTCGGCCCGGACGGCGGCCGGGTGACAGCGACGGAGCGGCACGAGGAAATGCTGCTGCGCCACGGCCCGGAGTCGGTCAACGCGCAGGTCGATCACTTGCGTGGCCCGTTCCTGGCGGCGGTGGCCGAGCGGATGGAGGCCGCGCTGCGGCGGTCTCGTATCGCGTCCTGAGACTGGACATTTCAGTGAGGGGCTTGCGTGCGGGCCGGCTGCGTGACCCTCGGTGGCCGGCGCCACCGGGGATCATCGACGTACCCGCGGTCCTGGAACCGCCCGTTACCAGCGACCGGGAACGGCCGCGAAGAACTTCTCACCCGGTACGCCCACGCCAGTTTCGGCGTCGTAGCCCGGGGTGCTGTGGATGGTGCTGGTCTGCACGTCGACCTGGCGGAGCAGGTACGTGCGGCCCTCGGTAGCGTCGACCGAGTTCACGAAGTTGGCGCGGGCTTCGTACACCTGCTTCTTCGGGGCCTTGATGTCGTTGAGGGCCGGTGTGCCGAGTTCGGCGTAGTACAGCGGGTTCACGAAGCCCAAAGCGTGGTGGGCCTTCTGGTTCGCGATCGCCTGGATGCCGGCCAGCAGCGGGGACGCCAAGCTGGTGCCACCGATGCGGTACTCGTCGTAGTAGGTGCCGTCCGGGAACTTCTGGGTCTGCCCGACCCGGAAGCCGGTGTTGGGGTCGCCCGGCATGGCGATGTCGGGGGTGGTGCGCGCCGGGGTTGAGCCGAAGTACTTGGAAATCGACGCCGGCACCTTTCCCCTCTGATAGAACGGCTGCGCGAACAGCACGCTGGTGCCGCCGCCACCGCCGGAGCTGTACGCCGACGGGCCCCACGCGCCATCGGTCAGGTTCTGGTACGCGTTCTGCCAGCCGTGCTCCCAGGCCCGCTCGCCGCGCTTGTCGATGCCGACGCTCGTGCCGCCGACCGCCGTGACGAATGGCAGGTCGGACGGGAAGTCCACGGTCTTGGCCGGCAGGTTGGTGCCACCGGCGGTCTCGTCGCCGGCGTCGCCGCTGGAGAAGTCGACGGTGATGCCGGTCAGCGCCGCCTCCAGCGAGAACAGGCTGTAGAACTCGACCGTTTCCTCGCCGAGCAGGTTGATGTCGTCGGTGCTGTTGCCCCACGAGTTGGTGATGATGTCGGCGACGTGGTTGTCGATGGTTTCGGCCCATGCCTCGTCGAGCCCGGTGACGCAGTCGCTGCCGCCCACGTACACGATCTTGGCGCCGGGGGCCATGCTGTGCACGGCCTCGATGTCCAGGGTCTCCTCGCCGTACCAGCCGGTGGCGTCGCAGTCCTCGGTGTAGCCGTAGCCGTCGGCAGGCGGGGTGATCTGGGAGAACTGACCGCGCTTGAAGGCCGGCAGACCGTACCTCTTGTTGTACTTCTGCAGGTCCTGCACGATCGTCGGCGACGCGTAGGCATCGGTCACCGCCACGGTGACGCCCCTGCCGTCCAGACCCTTCTTGATCTGGCCGGTGGCGCCGTACGCCTTCTGGTACTGCTTGGGCGTGTAACCGCAGACCACGTACGGCGCCCTCTTGCCGTCCGGGGCCTCGGGCAGGGTGGTGGCGATCTTCTCACCGTAGTACGACGAGCACGGCGTGCCCGCCCGGAAGCCGTCCCCGGGCGGGGGCAGTGTTTCGCCGGGCTCCTTGAGCAGCGCGCCCTGGTCGATGCCGACCACGCCGTGCACCAGCCCGGTCACCACGGCGGGCGCGTTCTCGGGCAGCGACAGGTCGGTGCTGTTCGCGTGGACCGTCTTGCCCTCGTAGGTGTAGTCGCGCACGGTGGTGCCGAACGTCTTGTTGATCTGGGCGGTGGTGCCGGACGCCTCGACGTACAGGCCGCCGGCGAGGGTGTCGCGCACCGTCAGGCCCTGACCGGCGAGCCAGGAGGTCACCGACTTCACGTCGGCCGCGGCCGGGGCGTAGCTGGCGGTGAACTGGCTGCTGCTCAGGTACTTGCCGTAGCTCGCGCTGGCCGGGTCGCTCAGGGCGGCGAGCTTCGACTCTGCTCCGGCCTTGTCGCGCATGGCGAGCAGCAGGCCGAACTGGATGGTGCCGGCCGACGCCGGGGCGCCGGCATCCTTGGCCCGCGCCAGCCACTGCGGCTTGGTGCCGCTCAGCGTGTGCCGCCCGGGTCGCGCCGCCTGAGCCGGTGACGCGCCGAGGACCGAAGCGGCGGCCGCGCCCACGGCGACGACGGCCGTGATCCGGTACCTCAGGGTTGAGGGGATCAACATTCAGATGTCTCCCTGGGTGAATGAAAAGCTGTATTCCACACCCAACTCCTGTCGATGCCGCCGGTCAAGATCTGGCAGACTTCCTGCGTGCCCACTGCGAGAACCAACGGCATCGAGATGGCGTACGAGACCACGGGCGACCCGTCCGGCCGGCCCCTGCTCCTGATCATGGGGCTGGGAGCGCAGCTGGTCGACTGGCCCCTGCCCTTCGTGGAGCTGCTCGCCGAGCGCGGCTTCCAGGTGATCCGCTTCGACAACCGGGATTCGGGACTTTCCACGGCCCTCGATGATTGGGGCGTACCCGATATCCCCGCCTTGCTGCGCGGTGACCGAAGCTCCGCGCCCTATGTGATGGGCGATTTCGCGGCGGACACGGCCGGCCTGCTCGACGCCCTCGGGGTGGACCGGGTGCACGTGGTGGGGGCCTCGCTGGGCGGCATGATCGCGCAGCAACTGACCATCGATCACCCGCAGCGCGTGGCGAGCCTGTGCTCGATCATGTCCATGACCGGCGACCGCACCGTGGGCCGAGCGACCCCGCAGGCCGCGGCGATGCTGGGCCGCCCGGCCGCCACGGACCGCGAGCGGGCCATCGCCGGCGCGGTCGCTGTCTCCCGGGTGATCGGCTCACCGGGCTTCCCGGCCGCCGAGCAGGAGCTGCTGCGCCGGGCCGCGGCCAAGTACGACCGTTCCTACCGCCCGCAGGGCACAATGCGGCAGTACGCGGCGATCCTGGCGTCCCCGGACCGCACGACCGAGCTGGGCGGGATCACCGTGCCGGCGCTGGTGATCCACGGCGAGGACGATCCGCTGATCGGGGTCGACGGCGGGCGGGCCACGGCGGCGGCGATCCCGGGAGCGAAGCTGCTGACCATCGCCGGCATGGGCCACGATCTGCCGTAGGAACTGTGGCCGGTGATCGTGGACGCCATCGAGCAGAACGCGCTACTCGCTGCCGGCCGGTAGGCCGAAAACGTCGGCTAGGCCTGTCACGTTGATGGCCTTGCGAACCGGGCCCGACGGGTTGACCAGCGTCAGCGTGACACCGAGGGCGGCGGCGCTGTTGCGTGCGCTGACCAGCGCGCCCAGGGCGTACGAGTCGATGAAGCCGAGCTGGCTGACGTCGACGTGCAGGTAGCGGCAGCCGGTGCCCTCGGCCGCGGCGGCGAGGCTGTCGCGCACCTCGTCGGCGCTGTCCAGGTCGAGCTCGCCCGCGAGCGATGCGACCAGCAGCCCGTCGGTGGTGACCGCCTCGTAATCGACCAACGTGTTCCCTGACATCTGCCCGAGGATAGCCGCGGCTATCAAGATCGGCTCACTGGGCGGCCCCGAACGGGTTAACTGATGAGGCAGACGACGCCGATGAAGGCCAAGGCTACGCAGACAGGCTGCGGGACGGTCAGCAGGAGGCCGCCGGCGAGAGCGGCTCACCGGGTGCACCTGGTGCTGACGTCATCACACCGCGGGCGGCTGGGCAGGCAGAACCTCGTCGAGATGGGGGAGGACGTGCTGCTGCCACGCCTGCTCGTGGCCGCGGGCCATGGCCTCGTCGTAGAACCCGGAATGGGTCACCCGCAACCGGGTGCCGGCCAGCGGTGTCCATTGTGCAACGCTAGTGCACCAGGACGATTCTGCCACGGGCGTGCGGCCGCGGCCTGCACCGCGACCGCGCCCGTGCCACCCGCCGCGCCCTGCGCCGGCACGGTCTGCCCGGCCTCGACGGCGAGCCGGTCGAGCACCCGCACGGCCGTCTCGACGCTGCCCGCCGCCCCGCCCGGCTCAGACGGCGGCCAGCGAGGCCAGCAGCTCCAGCGAGCGGGCCGACTCCGAGCCCGGCTCGGCGTGATAGATCGCCAGGATCTGGCCGCCGCTGGCGCTCAGGGGCAGCTTTTCGCGCCGCAGGTCGAGCTCGCCGACCAGCGGGTGGCGCAACCGGAACCTGCCCCCGGCCAGCGCGGTCACGTCGTGGCGCGCCCACAGCCTCCGGAACAGCTCGCTGGCCAGCGACAGCTCGCCGACGAGCTGGACCGTGCGCGGGTCGGCCGCATCGTTGCCCAGCGCGGCGCGGAACCCGGCTACCATGCCGCCGACCGCCTGCTCCCAGTCGACGAACAGGTCCTGCTCGTCGGGGTCGAGGAAGATCGCGCGCAGCCGGTTGCTGCCGGGTTTGTTGTTCGGCGACACCGCGATGGCCAGCCGGTTGGCGGCGAGCACGTCGAAGCGGCGGCTCTCCACGAACGCCGGCAGGTTGATCGTGTCGAGTAGCTGGCGGATGCCGGCCGGCACCACCTCGCGCCGGGGCCGACGCGGCGTCGAGGGCTGCGCGGCGGAGAGGCTGAGCAGGTACTGGGTGGCCACCGCGTCGAGCCGGAACACCCGGGCGAGGGCCTCGAGGACCTGCGGGGACGGGTTGCGGTCGCGGCCCTGTTCGAGGCGCAGGTAGTAGTCGGCGCTGATCCCGGCGAGGGTGGCGACCTCCTCGCGGCGCAGCCCCGGGGTGCGGCGTACACCACGTACCGGCAGGCCCGCATCCGACGGGTCGACCAGCGCGCGCCGGGCGCGCAGGTATTCCCCGAGCGGGTTCGGCCTGGTCACCCGGCAATCTTAGGAGAACCGGGTGCCGCGCATCCTGGTCCTGTCACACCCAGGGTGGGCAGGGCCCTGGCCGCCTGCCGGGTCCGGCGGCATCGTGGTGGTCATGACAGAGAACCTTCCGGGCGGGACGTACCGGCTCGCCGGCCTCACGGTCACCCGCTTCGGCTACGGCGCCATGCAGCTGGCCGGCCCGGGCGTGTTCGGCCCGCCGCGCGACCGCGCGGCTGCCGTGGCCGTGTTACGTGCCGCGGTCGAGCTGGGGATAACCCACATCGATACCGCCGACTTCTACGGCCCGCACGTCACCAACGAGATCATCCGCGAGGCGCTCGCGCCGTACCCGGCCGGGTTGCACATCGTCACCAAGGTCGGTGCCCGCCGCGACGAACAGGGTGGCTGGCCGCACGCGCGCACCCCGGCCGAGCTGGTGCAGCAGGTGCACGACAACCTGCAACGCCTGGGCCTCGACACCCTCGACGTGGTCAATTTGCGCGTCGGCGGCTTCGACGCGCCCGAGCCGGGCTCGATCGCCGAACAGTTCGGGGCGCTCGCCGAGCTGCGCGAGCGCGGGCTGATCCGGCACTTGGGCCTTAGCACGGTGAACGCCGGCCAGCTCGCCGAGGCCCAGCGGATCGCACCGGTGGTGTGCGTGCAGAACTTCTACAACATCGCCAACCGGCGCGACGACGACTTGGTCGGCAGCACGGCCGAGCAGGGCATCGCGTACGTGCCGTACTTCCCGCTCGGCGGCTTCTCCCCGGTGCAGTCGGACACCCTGCACTCGGTGGCCAAGCGGCTGGAGACGACGCCGATGTCCGTCGCGCTGGCCTGGCTGCTGCAGCGCTCACCCAACATTTTGCTGATCCCCGGCACCTCGTCCGTCGAGCATCTGCGGGAGAACATCGCCGGGGCCGCGCTGAAGCTGCCCGCCGAGGCGCTGGCCGAGCTGAACGCGATCGCCGGCTGAGCAGACCGGCGCCATCGCCCGAGGATCAGACCGGGCCGCGGTCGACGAAGCTGAAGCTGAGGCCCGGTTCGCCGTCGCCGAGCTCCTCGACGTACACCTTGCGCTCGGTCTCGTCCCATTGCACGACGCCGTAGGAGCCACTGGCGATGAAATAGGTCGCCCGGCCCTTGTCGTCCTTGCCGCCGGCCTTGTCGATCTGGAACAGCGTGGCCTTCGACACCGCGCAGGTCGTTGCGACCAGTTCCCCGGGGCCGTCGGGATCCAGCCGTACGCCCAGACAGCGTTCGGCGTTGTCCGGGCCGGGCAGCACCGACTTGATGAGGTAGTCGACGCCGCTGGGCACGAGCGTGAAGAACGCCTCCTGCCCGGTGCCGTCCGACGCCACCGCCTCGCCGTCCAGGGGCAGCTCGAGGTCGCGATCAATTTCGGACATGTGCAACAGCGTGTGCCGCGTGCCGGCCAGGATCGTGCCCTTCGACGGCATCGCCACCGGCGCAGGGGAGGCCGAGGAGCTGGCGGTGGGGGAGTCGCCGCGGTGGGCTGTGGCCAGGATGATCGCGGCGCCGATGCCCAGCGCGGCCAGCACGGCGGTGACCGAGATGAGCACCCGGCGGCGGTTGCGGGCCGGGCGCGACGGCTGGCCGGCGGCCGGCGGCGTGCCGGTCGGCGCCGGCGGGGTCTGCGTGCCGGTCGGCGCCGGCGGGGTCTGCACGGCGAGCAGGGCGTCGAGCAGTTCCCGCGCGGTGGGCCGGTCGGCGGCGCGTTTGGCCAGCGCGCGGGCGACGAGATCACGCAGCGGTCCGTCCAGCCCCGTGAGGTCGGGCGGCTGGGTGAGGATGCGCATGGCCGTCGCGGGCGCCGACTCCCCGGCGAAGGGGGTACGTCCGGTCGCCGCATACATCACGACCGCGCCCCAGGCGAAGATGTCGGCCGGGAAGCCCACGATCGTGCGGGCGTCGGGCTCGAAGCGCTCGGGAGCCATGTAGGCCACCGTGCCGACCATGTGGTTGGTGGCGGTGTGCTGGCTGGTCAGCTCGAGCGGCTGGGCGATGCCGAAGTCGATGACCTTGACACCGCCCAGGGCGAACAGCACATTGCCGGGCTTGAGATCGCGGTGAATGACCCCGGCGCCGTGGATGGCGGTCAGCGCGGTGGCGATGCCGACCGCCACGCTCTGCAGCGCCGCCCCGGTCATCGGGCCCTTGTCTCGGACCACGGTGGCCAGGCTGGGACCGTCGACGTACTCGACCACCAGGTACGGCGGGTCGTGGTCCGGGTCCGCGCCGAGCACCTCCGCGGTGGAGAACGGCGGGACCTGCTTGGCCCGGTTCACCTCGCTGCGAAAGCGCCTGCGGTATTCGTCCTCGGTGGCGAACTCGGCCCGGACGACCTTGATGGCCACCTGGTGCCCCTGGGCGTCCTGGCCCAGGAACACCGTGCCCATGCCGCCCTCACCGAGGCGACCCAGCACCTCGTAGCCGCCGAGCCGGCGCGGGTCGCCGGGGCGCAGCGGCCGGCTCATCGGTCCTCACCTCAAACCTCGACGAAAGTTCGAGTGGGACCTTACCGGTGACGATCAAGCGCTCGGCATGAGGATCCACAGCAGCGGATACACCAGTAGCTGACTGCCGGGGATGATGAACAGGATCAGCATGAACAGCAGGCGGGCGACCCACGGGTCGAGACCGAAGCGGCGGGCCAGACCCGCGCACACACCGCCGAGCACGCGACCCTCGCGGGGGCGGACCAGGCCTTGACGGGTCATGGACCCGGAGAACGTGTTCATGTCATCAATGGTGGCTTCGCAACCGCCCGGCAACCATCGGGAAGAGCCCTGACCCGGCCCTGAGATCAAACCCTCAGGTGGGCCCGCGCCGCTGCCGATAACCAGGCGTGCTCATTGGGGGAGGTAGCGTGAGGGTCCGTACCCGTTCGTGGGTTTTCGTGCCGGTTCTGGCCGTGGCCGGGCTGGCTGCCGGCACCCCGGTGCTGGCCGCGCCGGGCGACGGGGCGCAGATCACCACGGTGGCGCGGGTGATCGACGCGAGCGGGCGGCCGAGCTTTGTCGAGGTCGAGGCGCGCACGGTGGCCGAGGAGCGCCGCCGCGCGGCGAGTCTGCCGGGCAGCGTCGGCTATGCGAGCGAGGCGCCGGTGCGCATCGCGGCGGCCCCGGACGACCCGGAACGGCCCCAGCAGTGGTCGCTCGACCTGCTGCGCGGCAACGACCTGCCCGCAGTGGACCTGAGCAACCAGTTGATCGCGGTGGTGGACACCGGTGTCGACGCGGGGCACGAGGACTTCGCCGCCGGTCAGGTGCGCTGCGACCTGGGCACCGACCTGGTCGGCGACGCGCTCGACCCGGCGCAGAACGGCTGCGCCGACCCGCAGGGGCACGGCACGCACGTGGCGGGCATCGCGGGCGCGGTGAGCAACAACGCCAAGGGCGTGGCCAGCATCGCGTCGGGCGTGCAGATTCTTCCGGTACGAGCCCTGGGCGCGAACGGTGCGGGCACGTCGACGGCCATCGCCGACGGCATCGTCTACGCGGTCGACCACGGCGCCACGGTGATCAACGTGTCGGCGGCGGGCGACTACTCGGCGGTGTACGACACCGCGGTGGCCTACGCGAGCCAGCGCGACGTGCCGGTGGTCGTGGCCGTGGGCAACAACGGCGACGACGGTGACCAGACGATGTGGCCGGCCGCGTCACCCGGTGCAATCGGGGTTGGGGCGCTGCAGCAGGACGGGGCGGTGGCTTCGTACTCCAACGCCAGCGGCACCGCCGATGTCACGGCACCCGGCAGCGACATCGACGGTTTGGATGCGGGCTCCGGCGGCTACGTCCACAAGAGCGGTACGTCGATGGCGTCCCCGCTGGTCGCCGCGTCCGTGGCGTTGTACAAGACCAAGCACGACACGGCGACCACGGTGCAGGTGACGCAGGCGCTGACCTCGACGGCCGGGCCGAACGGCGCGGTCAACCCGTACGCGATGCTGACCGGCGCGACGCCCACGGTGACCCTGTCGGCTCTGAAGGTCGCCAAGCGCGCCCGCATCACCGTGAACGTCGCGGCGTTCGAACCGGGCACCACGCTCACCGTCACCGAGACGTACCGCTACGCCAGGAAGAGCGTGTTCATCAGCAAGACCGTGGCGCTGGGCACCGCCCGGGTGAGCCGCGCCGGCACCGCTACGCGGATGGTGACGCCGGTGCAGCCGGCCAAGTCGGGAACCCTCACCGTGCGCGGTACGGGAGCCGACGGTCAGAAGATCGCCGTCTCCAGCACCATCAAAGTCGGCTGAGGGCACCGATCAAGCGGTCCACGTCCTGGTCGGTGGTGCCCAGTCCGAAACTGATCCGCAGCAGGCTGTCCGGCGCGGTCGCGCATTGCTCGACGGCGGCTGAGCCGGTGAGGCGCCGGACCAGCGGGTGCGCGCAGAACTGCCCGGCGCGTACCCCGATGCCGTGCTGTTGCGCCAGTGTCGCCGCCAGCGTAACCGGGTCGTGGCCGGGCAGGGCGAGCGAGACGATGCCGACGCGCGGGTGATCGGGGCCGAAGATGCTGACCTCGCCCGGCAGCCCTGAGCGCAGGCGTTCCAGCAGGTCCTGCTCGCGCTCGTGCAGCGCGTCGCGGTCGGTCCTGAGCAGCGCCGCGCACACCGCGCCGATGGTCACCGCGCCGAGCAGGTTGGGGGTGCCGCCCTCGTGGCGCGCCGGGCCGGTTTTCCACACCACGTCGCCCGGCTGCCCGCCGACGCTCGCGCTGGCCCCGCCGCCGGCCAGGTAGGGCGGGGCGGCGTCGAGCCAGTCGCTGCGCCCGGCCAGCACTCCGGCGCCGAACGGGGCGTACAGCTTGTGCCCGGAGAAGGCGAGGTAATCGGCGCCGAGGCCGGTGAGATCCACGGCGGCGTGCGGGGCCAACTGGGCGGCGTCGACGAGCACGCGGGCGCCGTGCGCGTGGGCCACGTCGGCGATGCGGCGCACCGGCCACACTTCCCCGGTCACGTTGCTGGCGCCGGTGACAGCCACAAGCACAGGGCCTTCGACGGTACGGACACAGCGCTCCACCGCCGCCACTGCCTCGTCCGCCGAGCCCGGCAGGGGCAGGCGGATCTGGCGGGGCCACGGGAGCAGGTTCGCGTGGTGCTCGCCCTCGAACACGATTGTCGTGGTGCCCTCGGGCAGACAGCGGGCCAGCAGGTTCAAGGCGTCCGTGGTGTTGCGGGTGAACACGACCTGGTCGCCCGGGCGCACCCCCACGAACTCGCCCACCAGGTCGCGGGCGCGCTCGTACTCCAGCGTCGAGGTCTCGGCGCGCAGGCCGGTGCCGCGGTGCACGCTGCCGGCGTAGGGCAGGATCGCGGTCGCCGCCTCGTAGGCCGCCCGCACCGCCGGGGCCGAAGCCGCGTAGTCGAAGTGCGCGAACCGTACCCGCTCGCCGCCGGGGAGCGTGGTGGTCAGGTCGTCGCCGACCACGGACAGGTCGGTACACAGGGCCAGGGTCATCAGGATCCTCCGCGGAGTCTCGCGCTTGCCCTCGCCTGTTGACGCAGGGCCCGGTCCTCACCCGGGGCACCCCATCGCGGACGCAAGGGTTGCCGGCCAGCAAGCCGGGGCTACACGCTGGCACTCATGACCGCTGCCGACGGTAGCAGAGGATCAGCACGAGCGCAGCAACCGGTCGAGAACGCGGGTGCCGAAGCGCAGCGCGTCCACCGGTACGCGCTCGTCGACGCCGTGGAACAGCGCGGTGAAGTCCAGTTCCGGGGGTAGTCGCAGGGGTGCGAAGCCGAGGTGGCGGATGCCGAGACGGGCGAACGACTTTGCGTCCGTACCGGCGGGAAGCATGTAGGGAATCAAGCGTGCCCTTGGATCCTCGGCCGCGATGGCCGCACCCATGGCTGCGACCAGGTCGCCGTCGAACGTTGTCTGCACGGCGGGCAGGCTGCTCCATTCGATCTCGATGTCCGGCCCCAGCACGCGGGCGAGTTCGGTGCGGAACGCCTCGTCGCGCCCGGGTAGCGTGCGTGCGTCCACCTCGGCCCGCGCGATCGAGGGCACCACATTGGACTTGTAGCCGGCGTTGACAATGGTGACCGTTGCGGTGTCGCGCAGCGTGGCCTCGATCAGCCGGGACAGATGACCGAGTTTGCCCACCGTGGCCTCGGGATCGGCGGGGTCGAACGGCAGCCCCGAACCTTCGAGGAACTCGCGCACCGGCTGGGTGAGGATCAGCGGGAAGCGATGTTCGCCGAGCCGGGTCAGCGCCGCCGCCAGGGTGGCGATCGGGTTGTCGGTGTGCAGCAGTGAGCCGTGCCCGGCGGTGCCCCGTGCGGCCAGGCGCACCCACATCGAGCCCTTCTCGGCCGTCTCCACCAGGTAGGCGCGCGGCCCGTCACCGAGCTGCACCGAGAACCCGCCGACCTCGCTGACCGCCTCGGTAACGCCGTCGAACAGGTCCCGGCGGTGCTCGACCAGCCACTGCGCGCCCGCCACGCCGCCGGCTTCCTCGTCGGCCAGGAACGCGAACACCAGGTCGCGAGGCGGCACCACACCGGTGCGCCGGAAGTGCCGGGCCACGGCCAGCATCATCGCCAGCATGCCCTTCATGTCCACGGCCCCGCGTCCCCACACGTAACCGTCACGGATCTCGCCCGAGAACGGGTGCACCGACCAATCGGCCGGATCCGCCGGTACGACGTCAAGGTGGCCGTGCACCAGCAGCGCCCCGCGCGCCGGGTCGGCCCCGGCCACCCGCACCACCACGTTGCCGCGTCCGGGTGCACCGGATTCCACGTAGTGGGGGGCGTATCCGGCCTCGGCGAGCTTGGCGGCCACGTACTCGGCGCCGGCCCGCTCGGGTCCCGGTCCGCCGTACGTGCCGGGGTTTGTCGTGTCGATCGCAATCAGCTCGCTGGCGAGCGTCGCAACCTCGTCCTCGGGGTTCATGCAATCCCCTTCCGGCGCCCATGGTCAGGCGTGCTGATCGGTGATGGTCGTTACACCGGCGCGCGCTGCCCGGCGTCGTCGCGCTAGGGTCACATATCCAAAACCTATAGGTTGAGTAGGAGATTGGGCGTTGTGATCACGGTCAGCGGTCTGCGTAAGACCTACCATGCCCGCCGGCGCGAGGTCGTCGCCGTCAACGACGTGGACCTCGAGGTGCGCCCTGGGGAGATCTTCGGTGTGCTCGGGCGCAGCGGCGCCGGCAAGAGCACCCTGCTGCGCTGCGTCAACCTGCTGGAACGCCCCGACGCGGGCACGGTGCTGGTCGATGGGGTGGAGCTGACCGCGCTCAGCGACCGCAAGCTGCGGGCCGCCCGGCGCCGGGTCGGCATGATCCACCAGCATTTCGCCCTGCTGTCCTCGCGCACGGTGGCCGGCAACGTCGCGTTCCCGCTGGAAGTGGCCGGGGTGCCGCGGACCCAGCGGTCCGCGCGCGTCGCCGAGCTGCTCGAGCTTGTCGGGTTGTCCGACCGCGCCGGGGCCTACCCGGCGCAGCTGTCCGGCGGGCAGAAGCAGCGCGTCGGCATTGCCCGGGCGCTGGCCGCCGAACCGACCGTGCTGCTGTCCGACGAGGCCACCTCGGCGCTCGACCCGGACACCACCCGCTCCATCCTGGACCTGCTGCTCGACCTCAACCGCCGGCTCGGGCTGACCATCCTGCTGATCACCCACGAGATGGACGTGGTGAAACGGGTCTGCCACGCGGCCGCCGTGATGCGCGAGGGCCGGTTCACCGAGTCCGGCCCGGTCAGCGAGCTGCTGCTCACCGAGGGCTCCGAGCTCGCCGCCGGACTGTTCCCGCTGCCCGCCGTGCAGACCCGGCAGGGCGAGACGGCGTTCGACGTGACCGTGAGCGGGCCGGCGGCCGACGAGCCACTGCTGTCCGAGCTGGTCCGCGAGCTGGGCGTCGACATCCGGCTGCTCGGCGGCGGGGTGGAAACCCTGGCGGCCACCCGGGCCGGGCGGCTGCGGCTGGCCGTCGCCGGGCGCGGCGAGGACGCTGCCGGATTCCTGCGCCGGCGCGGCGCACTCGTCACGGAGGTGACCCGATGACCTGGTCCGACATCAGCGACCTGCTCTGGGAAGGCTTCCAGGAAACCGCGTGGATGGTCGGATTGTCCGCCGTGCTGACCGCGGTCGGCGGGCTGCTGCTCGGGGTGCTGCTCGTGCTCACCGCGCGTGGCGGGCTGCTGGCCGCGCCCCCGCTCAACGCCCTGCTCGGCCTGGTGGTCAACGTCGGCCGCTCGCTGCCGTTCATCATTCTGCTGGTCGCGGTCATCCCGTTCACCCGGGCCGTGGTCGGCACCACCATCGGCACCACCGCCGCAATCGTGCCGCTGACCATCGGCGCGATCCCGTTCTACGCCCGCATCGTCGAGACCGCGCTGCGCGAGGTACCCGCCGACGTGGTCAGCGCCGCGATCGCCATGGGGTCCTCGCGCCGGCAGATCGTCGGCAAGGTGCTGCTGCGTGAGGCCCGCCCCGCGCTGGTCGCCGGGCTCACCATCACGGTGATCGCGCTGGTCGGCTACTCGGCGATGGCCGGCGTGGTCGGCGGCGGCGGGCTCGGTGATCTGGCCATCCGCTACGGCTACCAGCGCTTCGAAACCGAGGTCATGATCGCCACCGTGGTGGTGCTCGTGGTGTTCGTGCAACTCATCCAGATGCTGGGCGACGTGGTCGTCCGGCGCCTGTCCCACCGATAGAAAGGCATTTGCCATGCTCCGCCGCTCACTGCTCGCCGCCGTGCTGGTCCTCGGCCTCACCGCCGCCGGGTGTGGCTCCAGCGACGAGTCCTCGTCGGCCTCCGGCACCCTCAAGGTCGGTGTCAGCCCCGTCCCGCATGGTGAGATCCTGACGTACGTCAAGGACAACCTCGCCGCCAAGGAAGGGCTCAAGCTGGACATCGTCGAGTTCAACGACTACGTGCAGCCCAATGTGGCCCTTCAGGAGAAGCAGCTCGACGCCAACTACTTCCAGCACATCCCGTACCTCGACGAGGAGGTAGCGGCCAAGGGCTACAAGTTCACCCCGCTCAAGCCGGTGCACATCGAGCCGCTCGGGTTGTACTCCAAGACGGTCAAGTCGATCGCCGAGATCCCGGCCGGCGGCACCATCGGCATCCCCAACGACCCGTCGAACTCGGGCCGGGCGCTGGCGCTGCTGGCCAAGAACGGGCTCATCACGCTCAAGGACGGCGTCGGGGTCAAGGCCACCGAGAAGGACATCACCGGCAACCCGAAGAACCTGAAGTTCTCCGCGCTCGAGGCCGCCCAGCTACCGCGCAGCCTGGAGGACACCGCCGCGTCGATCGTCAACGGCAACTACGCCATCCAGACCGGGCTCAGCCCGGCCAAGGACGCGCTGGCGCTCGAGGACGGCAAGGACAACCCGTACGCCAACCTCGTGGTGGTGCGCACCGGCGAGGAGAACGACCCGCGGATCACCAAGCTGGAGACGCTGCTGCACTCGCCCGAGGTGAAGAAGTTCATCGAGGACAAGTATCAGGGCTCGGTGCTCGCCGCTTTCTGATCCTCGCCGGCCAGGCCCGCTCCCCGGTCCGGGGGCGGGCCGCTGTAATACTTTTTAACCGATGGACTCGGTAGGATTAAAATCGCGTCCACCAGGCGGGACGAGGATCACGGGGGATTGCCGAAAAGTCGATCGGCAGGGTAGGAAATGGGGGCGGCATCGCATCGATGCCCCCGACTTCGACCCTGAGGTGATCTGTGAGCATTTCCGCGCCCGCGCGACCCGCGGCGGAACCCGTCGTCGGTGGCCCGCGCGTCACCCGGGGAAACTCCGGCAACCGGCGGCGGCGTGTGCTGCTGCGGGTCGTCGCGCTGGTCGTGCTGTACGTGCTGTGGGAGATCACCGCGCGGATCATGCAGAACCCCGCCTTCATCCCTGCGCCCGGCGCGGTGTGGCACCAGCTGATCGTCACCTCGACCACCCACGACGGCGTGCGCGGCTACAGCGGCCACCTGCTCATCGAGCACCTCGGGGTCAGCCTGCGCCGCATCCTCATCGGCTCGGTCGTCGGCATCGCCGCCGGCCTGCTGATCGGTGTGGTCATGGGCTCGGTCAGCTGGATCCGGGTGGTGGCCGAGCCGGTGGTGACCTTCGTGCGGGCACTGCCTCCGCTGGCCTACTTCAGCCTGTTCATCATCTGGTTCGGCATCGACGAGACGCCCAAGCTGTGGCTGCTGTCGATCGCTGCGCTGCCCCCGGTCGACGTGGCCACCGCCGCGGCCGTCTACTCCGCCCCCACCGGCCTGGTCGAAGCGGCGCGGGCGCTGGGCGCCAGCCGCGGGCAGGCCATCCGCGACGTGGTGCTGCCCAACGCGCTGCCGGAGATCTTTACCGGCATCCGCCTCGCGGTCGGCGTCGCCTACTCCTCGGTGGTCGCCGCCGAGACCATCAACGGCGTACCCGGCATCGGCGGGCTCATCCGCGACGCCCAGCGCTACTCCCAGACCGACGTGGTCGTGCTCGGACTGTTCGCCATCGGCCTCTCCGGCCTGCTCATCGACGCCCTGCTGCGGACGGCCGAAACTCGGCTGATCCCGTGGCGCGGCCGTAGTTAAAAGGGAAACCGCACATGAAGAGAACCCTGTCCGTCCTTGGCGCCGCGCTCCTGCTCGCGGTTGGCGCGTGCGGCAACGGTGCCGCCGGCGGCGGCGCCAACCCGGACAAGAAGACGATCCGGATCGCGTACCAGGCGTTCCCGAGCGGTGACCTGATCGTCAAGAACCAGGGACTGCTCGAGAAGGCGCTACCCGACTACCAGATCACCTGGACCAAGTTCGACTCCGGCGCGAGTATCAACACCGCGTTCGTAGCCAAGAGCGTCGACTTCGCGGCCATCGGCTCCAGCCCGGTCGCCCGCGGGCTGTCCGCGCCGCTGAACATCCCCTACCAGGTGGCGTTCGTGCTCGACGTGGCCGGCGACAACGAGGCGCTGGTGGCCCGCAACGGCTCCGGGGTCACCGACGTGGCCGGCCTCAAGGGCAAGAAGGTCGCCACCTCGTTCGCGTCGACGTCGCACTACAGCCTGCTGGCCGCGCTCAAGCAGGCCGGGCTGGCCGAGAAGGACCTGACCATCGTCGACCTGGAACCACAGGACATCCAGGCCGCGTGGGCGCGCGGTGACCTCGACGCCGCCTACACCTGGCTGCCGGTGCTCGACACCATCAAGAAGGACGGCAAGGTCCTGATCAGCAGCCGCGAGCTGGCCACGGCGGGCAAGCCGACGCTGGACCTCGGTGTGGTGTCCACCCCGTTCGCCGAGGCCCACCCCGACGCGGTCGACGCCTGGCGCAAGGTCGAGGCGCAGGCCCTCGACGTCATCGCGAACGACAAGCCCAGCGCGGCCAAGGCCGTGGGCCAGGAACTCAACCTGAGCCCCGAGGAGGCTCAGCACCAGCTCGACCAGGGCGTGTTCCTCAAGCCCTCCGACCTGTCCACCGACGAGTGGCTGGGCACCGAGACCAAGGTCGGCAAGATCGCCGACAACCTGCTCAGCGCCGCCCAGTTCCTCAAGGACCAGCAGAAGATCGACGCCGTCCCGGACCTCGCAACCGTGCAGAAGGGCGTCTATGTGAAGGGCCTGCCCGGTGTCCTCGGCTGACGCGGCGATCACCCTCGAGGGCGTCCGGCACTCGTACGGCGACGTCACCGCGGTCGGCCCGGTCGACCTGAGCGTGCCCACCGGGGAGTTCCTGGTGCTGGTCGGCGCGTCCGGCTGTGGCAAGAGCACGCTGCTGCGCCTGATTGCCGGGTTCGAGAGCCCCACCGAGGGCTCGGTGCTCACCGTCGGCAAGGCACCCGTGCCGGGCCGGGGCGCCGGGCTGGTGTTCCAGCAGCCGCGGCTGTTCCCGTGGAAGACCGTGGGCGGCAACGTCGAGCTGGCGCTCAAGTACGCGGGGCTGCCCACCGACCGGGTCGACGAGCTGCTGGCCGGAGTCGGCCTGCACGACGTCGCGCACCGGCGTACCTGGCAGATCTCCGGCGGTCAGCAGCAGCGCGTGGCCATCGCGCGGGCCCTGGCCGTGGAGAACCCGTTGCTGCTGCTGGACGAGCCGTTCGCCGCGCTCGACGCGCTGACCCGCGAGCGGCTGCAGGAGGACCTGCGCCGGGTGAGCGCGGAGTCCGGCCGTACCTGCGTGTTCGTCACCCACAGCGTTGACGAGGCGGTCTTCCTCGGCAGCCGGGTGGTCGTGCTGACCGCCCGGCCGGGCCGGATCGCCCTCGACCTCAAGGTCGGCCTGCCGCGCACCGGGCTCGCCCCGGACGAACTGCGCGGCCTGCCGGAGTACGCCGCTCTGCGCTCGCAGATCGGTCACGCCGTCCGTGCGGCGGCATCAGCACCATCGGCGCCATATGTTCCGGAAGGAGTCACCTCGTGACCGCAGCTCTCGTCGACCTCAAGCTCGAGCCGCTCGGCCCCCACTTCGGGTCGATCGTGCACGGCATCGACCTGGCCACCGCGAGCGACGAGGAGGTCGCCGCCGTGCGCGCTGCCCTCGTCGAGCGCAAGGTGTTGTTCTTCCGCGACCAGCCGCTGACCGACGACGACCACGTCGGCCTCGGCCGGCGCATCGGCGAGCTGACCGCCTCGCACCCGGTGGTCGGCGGCGTCGACGCGGCCCACCCCGAGGTGTACGCGCTGGACAGCACCGACAATGGCTTCGCCGACGTGTGGCACACCGACGTCACCTTCATGCGCCGCCCCCCACTGGGCTCGATCCTGCGCCCGGTGGTCCTGCCGCCCACCGGCGGCGACACCAACTGGGCCGACGCTCAGCTGGCGTACGAGTCGCTGCACCCGCGCGTTCAGAAGCTCATCGACGGCCTGACCGCGGTGCACGACGGTACCCGCGAGTTCGGCTACTACCTGGCGCAGCGCCGCGGCGGGCAGGGCAACGAGTGGGACGGCGAGATCGTCACCAAGCTCGACCCGATCGAGCACCCGGTGGTGCGCGTGCACCCCGAGACCGGGCGCAAGGGCATCTTCGTCAACCCGGGCTTCACCTCGCACATCGTCGGCGTCTCGGAGTTCGAGAGCCGCTCGATCCTGGACCTGCTCTACGCCCACCTCACCAAGCCCGAGCACATCGTGCGGCACCGCTGGCGCCTCGGTGACGTGGCCATGTGGGACAACCGCAGCACCCTGCACTACGCCAACCGTGACTACGGGACCGACCGGCGGGTGATGCACCGGATCACCCTGCGCGGGGACCTCCCCGCGGGTCCGGCTGATGCGTAGGTTGCTGCTCCTCGCCCTGGTCGGGTTGGGCGCCCAACTCGTCGACGGCAGTCTGGGGATGGCGTACGGCGTCACCTCCACGACTCTGCTGCTGGCGATCGGCACCAACCCGGCCGCGGCGTCGGCCACTGTGCACCTGGCGGAGATCGGCACCACGCTCATGTCAGGTTTGTCGCACTGGCGGTTCGGCAACGTGGACTGGCGGGTGGTGCTCAAGATCGGCCTGCCCGGCGCGGTGGGCGCGTTCGCCGGTGCCACCTTCTTGTCCGGGCTGGACACCGGGACCGCAGCCCCGCTGATGTCGGTGATCCTGCTGATCCTGGGCCTGTACGTCTTCATCCGCTTCACCTGGCAGGGTCTGCCGCAGGCCGCCCTGGACAAGCCGCTGCGCAAACGGTTCCTGGCCCCACTCGGGCTGGTGGCCGGGTTCGTCGACGCCACCGGCGGCGGTGGCTGGGGACCGGTCGGCACCCCGGCCATCCTGGCCAGCGGGCGCCTCGAACCGCGCAAGACGATCGGATCCATCGACACCAGCGAGTTCATCGTCGCCGTCGCGGCCAGCATCGGTTTCTTCGTGGGCCTCGGGGGCGAGGACATCGACGTCACCTGGGTGCTCGCCCTGCTGGCCGGTGGGGTGATCGCGGCCCCGGTCGCGGCGTGGCTGGTGCGCCACATCCCGCCGCGGGTGCTCGGCTCGGCGGTGGGCGGCGTGATCATCCTGACCAACGTCCGCACGCTGCTCAGGAGCGACTGGATCGACGCGTCCGGCGGCGTGCGTTACGGCGTCTACGCGGTGATCTATCTGGCCTGGGCGGGCGCCATCGCCTACTCGATCCGCGAGTACCGCAGGGAAGAACGAGAGCGGCGTGCCGAGGAGCGGCCCAGCGCGGTTAACCACCGTAAAGCGTGAACCACCCACCCGTACACCCGGTAAGGATGGTATTTCGCGGGTTTACACCTGTATAACCCGTCCGTGGGTGAAATGCGGGAATACCGCAGCGTGGCGGTCAGAGGCGTCGAGTCCGAGCCGGCGACCGGCGCCAGAGCCGGCTCTGCCCCCGGCAGCCGGACCGGCGCCGCGCCCGTCCGAGCGGAACAGGACGCGCTGGGCCCGGCGGAACGGGACGCTGCCGGCCGGGCGGAGAACGATGCGCCCGGCCCGGCAGCAGAGAGTGGGCCCCTGGCGGACGGGGAGGCCGGGCCCGCTCGGCGCCGGTGGCGGCCGGGACGCGCCGAGCTGGCGGTGGCGGCCGCGTACGTGAGCCTGGCCGTGATCGTGGTGGGCCGGTTCCTCGCCGACCCACAGGGCCGGATCACCACCCAGGTGCCCGCCGATCACACCTGGTTCGAGTGGCTGCTCTCGCACGGCGCGTACACCGTGCGGCACCTCGGCAACCCGCTGTTCTCGGCCCGGCAGAACGTGCCCGACGGCGTGAACATGATGGCCAACACCTCGGTGCTGGGCGTCACGATCCCGCTGGCGCCGTTGACCATGCTGGCCGGGCCGAGGATCACCTACTTGATCTGGCTGGCCGGGGCGATGGTGGCGACGTCGGCGACCACGTGCTGGGTGCTGCGCCGCTATGTGGTTCGCTCGCGGACGGCGGCGGCGGTGGCCGGGGCGTTCGCCGGGTTCGCGCCCGGGGTGGTGCACCACGCGAACGGTCAGCCCAACTTCGTGTCGAACTTCCTGCTCCCGCTGATCGTGGCGCGTGCGGTCCGGCTGGGACGCGACGGCAGATGGGCTCGTGACGGAATTCTTCTCGCGTTGCTGGTGACCTGGCAGTTGTTCCTCAACGAGGAGATGTTGCTGGTCACGGCCTTGGCGTGTGCGGTGATCGTGCTGGTGCGCCTGCCCAAGCGGCGAGCGGACTTCCTGCGAGGGCTGGCAGTGACGGCTGCGGGGGCCGCGGTGCTGTGTGCGTACCCCTTGTGGTTTCAGTTCGCCGGTCCTGGCTCTTTCCGGGGTGTGCCGATGTTCAACACCTGGGGTGAGGATCCGCTGACCTATCTGACGTTCCCGCGCGACAGCCTGGCCGGGGACGCCTCCAGCGAGACGGTGGTGGGGCTCATCGAGCAGAACAGCTGGTTCGGCTGGCCCCTCACGCTGGTCGCGGTGCTGCTCGCGGTGCTGACCTGGCGGCTGGCCGTGACCCGGGTGGCCGTGACCGTGGCCCTCGTCTTCGGCCTGCTGGCCCTGGGTCCCCGCCTGCGCTTCGCCGGTCACCTCACCGGCGTGCCCGGCCCGCTGGCCTTCCTGGAGGAGGCGGTGCCGGTGCTCGACATGATGATGCCGAGCCGGCTGACCACAGCGGTCGCGGGCGCGTTCACCGTGCTGCTGGCCGTCGGCTGGGACCGGTACGGACGCCGCCGCACGCTGCGCCGCACGGTGATCGCGGCGGCGCTGATCCCGCTCATCCCCACCCCCGTGCCGGCCAAGGCGCAGCGCCAGCCCCCGGTGTTCATCACCTCGGGAGCCTGGCGCAGCTACGTGCCGCCGGGTGGCACCATGCTGCCGCTGCCCGTGCCCAGCAACTGGCTCGGCCGGGACACGCTGTCGTGGAGTGCGTCAGAACGCCACGAGTTCGCGGTGCCCGAGGGGTACTTCCTGGGTCCAGGTCCGCAGGGTGAGGGGCAGATGGGCCCGGCGACGGTGTCAGTGACCAGCCGGTTGACCGTCGCGGCGCTCAGCGACGGCAAGGTGCCGGTCGTGAGCCCGGCCGATGAGCAGGCCGTCTGCGCCGACCTGAGCCGCTGGCACACCTCCGTCGTGGTGATGCGCGCCGACCTCGGCTCGCCTGCCCTCTCGAAGCTCGCCGAGCAGTTGTACGGCCCGCCCACCCGGGTCGGCGACGTTGACGTGTGGCAACCGGCGCACTGTTGATCCTGCTCACGAAGCAACCTTTTCGAGCCCGGCTCGCGTTATGGGGGTGTGATCAACAAGCACAGCCCTCTGGTGGGCGAATTGCGGGCGTACGTGGCTGCGACGCCGCCCTTACCGGTCGGCGTGATCGAGGAGAAGGTGCAGGCGGCAGTGCTCGCGGGCGGCCGGATGCTGCGGTGGCGTCTGGTACGTACCGACCTGGCGGTGCTGGCCGGCTATGTCACCCTGGCGCTCGTGGTGATCGGCCGCTACCTCGGGGATCCCAACGGCCGCGTCTCCAGCCACCTGCCCACCGATCACACCTGGTTCGAGTGGCTGCTCTCGCACGGCGCGTACACCGTGCGGCACCTCGGCAACCCGCTGTTCTCGGCGCAGCAGAACGTGCCCGACGGCGTGAACATGATGGCCAACACCTCGGTGCTGGGCGTCACGATCCCGCTGGCGCCGTTGACCATGCTGGCCGGGCCGCGGGTGATGTACCTGGTGTGGCTGGCCGGGGCGATGGCAGCGACGGCGGCGACAACCTACTGGGTGCTGCGCCGCTATGTGGTTCGCTCGCCAATGGCCGCCGCGGTGGCGGGAGCGTTCGCCGGGTTCGCGCCCGGGGTGGTGCACCACGCGAACGGTCAGCCCAACTTCGTGTCGAACTTCCTGCTCCCGCTGATCGTGGCCGGCGCTGCCCGGCTCGGGTGTGCCGGTCGCTGGATGCGTGACGGGCTGGTTCTGGGGCTGCTGGTGACCTGGCAGTTGTTCATCAACGAGGAGATGTTGCTGGTCACTGCCCTGGCTTGTGCGGTGATCGTGCTGGTGCGCCTGCCGAAGCGGCGAGCGGATTTCCTGCGGGCGTTGGCGGTTACGGCTGGGGTGGCGGGGGTGCTGTGTGCGTACCCCTTGTGGTTTCAGTTCGCCGGTCCTGGCTCTTTCCGGGGTGTGCCGATGTTCAACACCTGGGGTGAGGACCCGCTGGCGTGGCTGACGTTCCCGCGCGACAGCCTGGCCGGGGATGCGGCGAGCGAGGCGGTTGTCGGGCGGACCGAGCAGAACAGCTGGTTCGGGTGGCCGCTCGTGCTGGCCGTGATCCTGCTGGGCGTGCTGACCTGGCGGCAGATGGTGACCCGGATCGCTCTCGTGGTGACCCTCGTGTTCGCCGTGCTGTCGCTGGGCCAGGAGATCCGCTTCGCCGGCCAGCTCACCGGGGTGCCGGGCCCGCTGGCGTTCCTCGAGGAAGCGGTGCCGGTGCTCGACATGATGATGCCGAGCCGGCTGACGTACGCGGTGGCCGGCGCGTTCGCTGTGCTGCTCGCGATCGGCTGGGACCGGCGGGGCCGCGACCGCCCGGTGCGCCGGATCCTGATCGCGGCAGCGCTGATCCCGCTCATTCCCACCCCGGTGCCGGCGATGCCCGAGCAACGGCCGCCCACGTTCATCACGTCCGGGGCGTGGCACAGCTATGTGCCGCCGGGCCGGGCCATGCTGCCGTTGCCGCTGCCGAGCAACTGGGTGGGCCGCGACACGCTGAGCTGGAGTGCCTGGGCGCAGCACGAGTTCGCCGTGCCCGAGGGCTACTTCCTGGGTCCCGGACCCGGCGGTGCCGGTCAGATGGGCCCGGCGACCGTGTCGGCCACCACCACGATGGCCGTCGAGGCGATACGTACCCAGCAGGTCCCGGCCGTGACCGCTGAGCAGCGCCGCGCCGCGTGTGCCGATGTGCGCCGGTGGGACGTGTCGGCCGTGGTGATGCGCGCTGATCTGAAATCAACGGCGCTGCGCGGGCTGGCCGATCAGTTGTACGGGCTGCCCACCCAGGTGCAGGACGTGCTGGTGTGGCAGCCGGCTCAGTGCGCGATCATGCGGTGAGCTTTGCCAGTACGGCGGCGCGCTCGTCCGGATTCAACGGGCGCAACGCCGCCCGCAGCGCCACATCGGGGTCCGGATCGAGCACGCCGCGCAACGCCGTGGTGAAATCGCCGTAGGTCAGCGGGTCCGCCAGCCACTCCCGGGCCCGCCGCCCCAACGCCGACTCCGGATTCACCGGCCCAAAGACAGAGCCCGCCTCACCTGGCTCCGATCCACCTGCATCGGAATCCAGGTCCAGATCGGAAATATCCATTTCGATGGCGAGGCGGTGGAGAAGCGAGACCGCGGTCTGGCGCTTGTCGGCGGGGGAGGCGTCCACCGGCGTGCGCAGGCGAAGCAGATCCCCGGGCCGAACCCCGCCAACAAACCAAGGCTCAAGAACAGCAGACATCCGCGGTACGTCCAAAGCCCCCGCCGGCACTCGCACATTGGTCAGCCGCTGAGCCAGCACCAGCGCCTTGGCCTCGGCGTCGCGCCACGAATCGTCGTCCTCGCTGTCCGGCTCCCGCAGGTTCAGCGCGTGCATCAGGTGGTCCAGCAGGTTCGGCTCGGCACCCCAGGTCAGCTCGGGTGACGGGTACGCCGGGTCGAAGGCGACCTCGGTGCGACCGCTGCGGGCGTAGGTAAATCGTGGGGTTGCCTTGTCGTCTCGCAGCAGCGATATCGCCTCGGTCTCGCGCGAGACCGCCTCCAGCAGGACATGATCGCCGCCCGCACGGCCACCGGGCTCGATGACCAGCGTCCAGGCTCCCAGCGGCAAGGCAGCGGCGTGCGTGCCCGGCTCGCGCACTTCGAGGGTGTCCGGGTAGGCGCCCATGCGCCGCAGCGCCGCCTGCTCGTCGACCCCCTTCACCCAGGTCAGGGTGAACGCCGGGCCGAACTCGGCCACGCGCTTGCGGGCGTAGTCCAGATCATCCACGCGCAGAAGCATAACCGCGGGTCGCAGGGCCGGCGCTGCGCCAATTCCCGGGACAAGTTCCATACCGGCGTGGCTGGGGTATATCGGCGGGCATGAGTGCCGGGCCGATCGAGGTAGCCGGGCGTTACCGGCTCGGGGACGAGCTGGGCGCCGGCGGGATGGGCCGGGTCTGGAAGGCGCGCGACGAGCTGCTGCAACGCGATGTGGCGGTCAAGGAGATCGTGCTGCCCCACGACTTGGTTGCCGCCGAGCGCGACGCCGTGCACCGGCGCATGGTGCAGGAGGCGCGGGCGGCGGCCCGGCTCAGCCACCGCAACGTGGTCCAGGTCTTCGACGTGGTGGAGAACGACGACCACGCGTGGATCGTCATGGAGTACGTAGAGTCGCGCTCGCTGCAGGAAGTGATCAGCGAGGACGGCCCCCTCGAACCGCGCTGGGCTGCGCTGCTGGGTCTGGAGGTGCTCGACGCGCTGGAGGCCGCGCACCGCGCCGGGGTGCGTCACCGCGACGTCAAGCCCGCGAACGTGCTGCTGGGCACCGACGGGCGCATCGTGCTCACCGACTTCGGCATCGCCTCGATCGAGGGTGACAGCGTGGTCACCACCAGCTCGGAGCTGGTGCTGGGCTCCCCGCAGTACATGTCACCCGAGCGGGCCCGCGACGGCACCGCCGAACCGGCTTCCGACCTGTGGTCGCTGGGCGCCACCCTGTACGCGGCGGTGGAGGGCCGGCCGCCGTACCAGAAGGGCACGGCGATCGGCACGCTGACCGCGCTGGCCGCCGACGAACCGGCCCCGCCGCAGCAGGCCGGGGCGCTCAGGCCGGTGCTGGACGGGTTGCTGCGCAAGGACCCGGCCCAGCGGATCGACGCGGCGGAGACCCGGCGCCGGCTGCGGGCCGTGGTGACCCCGCCCGCACCGGCGCGCTCCCGGCTTACCCCCTTGATTGCGGCCGGAGCCACCGCGGCGGTGCTGGCCGCCGGGGGAGCGGTTGCCTTCGTCACGCTGTCGCCTGACGGCAGACCGCAGAACAAGGCGGTGCCACCGCCCGTAGCTACTGCCACCACCACGACGCCGGCGCCGGCTCCCTCCTCCTCCTCCTCCTCCTCCACGCCGCCGCCGACGACCCAGCCAACGGTCAAGCCGACAACCGCGAAGCCCGAGGCGAGCAGCAGTCTGCCCAAGCTGCCGTCGGGCTGGCGGGACTACCGGGATCCGACCGGGTTCGCCCTGTACGTGCCCGAGGGCTGGACGCGGACCAAGGAGGAGGGCACCACCGCCAAGGGCATGATCTACTTCCGCGACGGCAAGGGCCACGTGCTCGGCATCGACCAGACAACCAAGCCGCAGTGGGACCCGGTGGCCGATTGGGAGGGCAAGTCCGACGCGCGGGTCGGCAGCGGCGACTTCCCGGCGTACCGGAAAATCAAGATCGCCGAGGTCAAGTACTTCGTCAAGGCGGCCGACTGGGAATACTCCTTTGTCTCCGGCGGCACCCGGCGCCACGTCAACAACCGCGGGGTGATCACCTCGAACAAGCAGGCCTACGGCATCTACTGGTCGACCCGCGAGAGCGACTGGGCCGACGGCCAGAGCGACCTCAAGCTGATCTTCGCCAGCTTCCGGCCGAAGAAGTAGTCCGTGCGCCATCCCGGCCCTCGCCGCCCTCAACCCTTCAATGCGGGGCGGCCGCGCGGTCCAGCACGTCGTCGGCCGGGCAGCGCCCGCGCATCACGTAGCGGTCGGTGAACGCCGCGACCGCGTCGCGCACCTCACGCGAGATCCCTTGCCGGGTCAGGCCCTCGTACGCCGCCACGAAACACAGCCGCGCCGCCCGAGCGAGCACCGGGTCGCTGAGCCCCTCGCGCGCCGCCCGCTCCCACAGCCGATGCTGACCGGCCAGCGCCGCCGTGGCGTTGAGCGCCTGCACCGCCGCCCGGGGTTCGTCGAGCAACGCCGTGATCACCGCGGCCGGCACCCGCCAGCCCGCCCCCGGCTGACGGTCGGCGACGTCGATCTCCAGATGCCCGCGCGCGGCGATCGGCGGGCGGACCGTGGCCGTGTGGCGCATCAGGTCCTCGCAGGTGGGCCGGTCGGCGGCGCGGGTCCAGGCGCGGAAGGTGATCGCGGTGCCGGCCACCGGGGCGTCGAGCACGGTGTCCGCCCAGTCCGAGCGCGGATCGCCCAGCACCGGGTTCAGCGCGCGCAGCGCCTGGCGCGTCGACCGCCAGCCGGTCGGCCGCCCGCGCCGCAGCGGCGAGTTCGCGAACGCCGCCGCCAGCACCGGGGCCAGCGCGTGAGCCAGCGTCCACCGGCGCCGCAGCCCCAGCAGGCCGTCCTCGTCGAGCCCGGTCTCCAGGCTGACCCGCACCCCGGCGGTCCCGGCCAGTGCGGGGGATTCGTCGGCGGCCTCCGACAGCACTGCCAGGTCGTGACCGGCGAGCAGCGGCAAGGGCAGCGGCAGATCTTCACCCATCCGGATGAGCGCCACGTCCAGACCCGGCGATGGCGGCCCGCTGACCACGGCCACGCGCGCCGAGTGCGCCGCCAGGTAACCATGGCGCAACGGTGAGACACCCTCGGTCAGCGTGGACACCAGCGGGGCGGGCAACCCCGGGCTGGCCAGCAGCAGGTCCACCTCGACGCCCACGAAACCGGGCCGTGCGGGGGCGAACGCGGCGTCTTCGAGCAGCGTACGGGCCTTGTTCTCGGTCAGCGTGAGCATGGGTTTTCCTCGCGTCGATGCGGCCGGATGGTAAACCCTACCAAACCAATAGGCCATGGGGGGATGCTGGATCATGGTCGATCCGCTGAGTAGGGTGAGCATCGGTCATCACCGATACGACCCGAGGACAGTCATGCGCAGAACCCTGCCGATAACGTTCGCCCTCACCCTGCTGGCCGGTGCGCTCGCGGCGTGCCAAGGCGGCGGCAACGAGACCTCGACCGCGGCCTTCGACCCGGCCACCTGCCAGGGCGGCACGCTGCCGGTGCTCAACCAGAGCGGCATCACCCACCTCGACCCGGCGCGGCTGTACACCTCCGGCGGGGGCAACATCCCGTCGCTGCTGTTCCGCACGCTGACCACCCGCAACCGCCAGGCCGGGGAAGCCGGCGCCAAGCCCGCACCCGACCTGGCCACCGACCTGGGCACGCCCTCGGACGGCGCGAAGACGTGGACGTACAAGCTGCGCAGCGACATCTTCTTCGAGGACGGCTCGCCGATCACCGCGGGCGACGTGAAGTACGGCATCGAGCGCTCGTTCGCCCCCGAGCTGCCCGGCGGCGCGCCGTACCTGCGCGACTGGCTGACCGGTGCGGCGGACTACCAGGGGCCGTACAAGCAGCCCGAGGGCATCACGAGCATCGAGACGCCCGACGACAAGACGATCATCTTCAAGCTGAGCAAGCCCGAGGGTGACTTCCCGTACCTGGCCACGGCGACGCAGTTCGCGCCGGTGCCCAAGGCCAAGGACAAGGGCGCGGACTACGAGAAGCACCCGGTCTCCTCCGGGCCGTACATGGTCGAGAGCTACGAGCCCAAGAAGACCCTGAATCTGGTACGCAACCCGCACTGGAGCCGCACCTCGGACACCCTGCGCTACGCGTGCCCGGACCGCATCGAGGTCACCGCGGGGCTCGACTCGGCCGTGATCAACCAGCGGTTGCAGGCCGGTGCCGGAGCCGACGCGAACGCGACCACCACCGACGCCAACGTAGGCCCCGAACAGCTCGCCCAGCTCGGCAACGGCGGGCCGCTGGACAAGCAGGTGGCACGGGGTGAGTTCCCGTCGACCACGTACCTGGCTTTCAACACGAGCAAGAAACCGTTCGATGACGAGCGGGTACGGCAGGCTTTGTCGTACGCCATCAATCGCACCTCGGTTGTCAATGCCCTGGGTGGCAGCGCGGTGGCCGGACCGTCGACCACGTTCCTGCCCCCGCAGAAGGCGCTGGGCTACACGCCCTACGACTACTTCCCGGCCGGCGACGCGGGCAACGCGGCCAAGGCCAAGGAACTGCTCGCCGCGGCCGGGCAGAGCAACCTGAGCATCGAGTTGTCGCACGGGAACGACGACTCCGAGGGCATCGGTCCCAAGGTCGCCGCCGCCGTGCAGGATGCCTTCAAGCAGGCCGGCGTCACCGTCACGCTCAACGCCATCGAGACCGCCACCTACCGCGACGTGATCGGCAAGCCCGCCACCCAGCCCGCCCTGGCGCTGAGCACGTGGGGTGCCGACTGGCCCTCCGGCGGCCCGTTCCTCATCCCGATCTTCGACGGCCGGCAGATCATCACCGCGGGTGGCAACTTCAACCTCGCGCAGTACAACGACCCGGCGGTCAACAGCGAGATCGACGCCATCAACGCGCTCACGGACCCGGCCGCCGCGCAGGCCCGCTGGGGGGCGCTGGACGCCAAGCTCGGCAAGCTCGCGCTGGTCATCCCGCTGACCCACGAGAAGGACGTCAACCTGTTCGGCAGGAACGTCAAGAACGCCGTGCCGGACGGCTGGCGCGGGCAGTACGACCTGTCGAGGGTCTCCGTCAAGTGACCCTGCTGCGCCGTCTGTTCGATGACCGCGCCTTCGCCACCGGCGCGGTCATCGCGGGCATCATGATCCTCATCGCAGTCTTCGCGCCGCTGCTCACCAAGCTCGCCGGGCAGGACCCCACGACGTTCCACAACGAGCTGCTCGACTCCGCCCGCGGCGGCGTGCCGATCGGCCGGTTCGGCGGCATCAGCGGTGAGCACTGGCTCGGCGTCGAACCGGGCACCGGCCGCGACCTGTTCGCCCGTGTGGTCTATGGCGCTCGGGTCTCGCTCGGCGTCGCCTTGTCAGCGCTGGCACTGCAACTGCTCATCGGCGTGGGTGTCGGCGTCGCGGCGGGGCTCGGCGGCCGGTACGCCGACGCCGCGCTCAGCCGCCTCACCGACCTGACCCTGGCGTTCCCCAGCCTGGTGCTGGCGATCGCGCTGCTGGCCATCGTCCCGCAGAACTGGCCGCGCCCGCTGCTGCTGGCCGTGGTCATCGCGCTGCTGCAATGGGGTGGCACCGCGCGCATCACCCGCGGCGAGACCCTGTCGCTCAAGACCCGCGACTACGTGGCCGCCGCCCAGGTCTCCGGGGCCGGCCCGTGGCGGGTGGCCCGCCGCGAGATCCTGCCCGGCCTGGCCGCGCCCGTGCTCACCTACGCCGCGCTGGTGCTGCCCAGCAACATGATCACCGAAGCCGGCCTGTCCTTCCTCGGCGTCGGCGTGCGCCCACCCACCCCGTCCTGGGGTCAGATGCTGTCCAGTGCGACCACCTGGTTCCGCGCCGACCCCATGTACGTGTTCCTGCCCGGCGGGCTGCTGTTTCTCACCCTGCTGGCGTTCATGCTCGTCGCCAACGGCGTGCGCCGCGTGATCGACCCCCGGCAGAGTGAGGTCCTGCGATGATCGGCTACGTCCTGCGCCGCGTCGCCGGTGCCCTGCTCGTGCTCTTCGGCCTGTCCGTCATCGTGTACGCGCTGTTCTACCTCGCCCCGCGCGACCCGGCCGTGCTCACCTGCGGCAAGGGCTGCACCCCGGAACGCCTGGCCCAGGTGCACGCCGCCATGGGCCTCGACGAGTCCCCGGTCGCCCAGTACGGCCACTTCCTGCAGGGCCTGGTCGCCGGGCGTGACTTCCCGGCCGGCCCCGACGTGCGGCACTGCCCGGCGCCGTGTCTGGGCTACTCCTTCGAAACCGACCAGCCGGTGACCAAGCTGCTCGCCGATCGGCTGCCCGTGTCGGCCTCGCTGGCCATCGGCGCCGAAATCCTGTCGCTGGCCATCGGCATCGGCGCCGGGCTGCTCTCGGGCCTGCGCCGCTTCCGCTTCCTCGACCGCGTGGTCAACGGCCTGATCCTGGCCGGTTACGCGGTGCCGGTCTTCCTGATCGGGCTGTTCCTCTTGCTGCTGTTCTGCGTCCGCCTGCAATGGCTGCCGTTCCCGCAGTACGTGCCGCTGACCACCGATCCACTGGCCTGGGCCCAGAACCTGCTGCTGCCCTGGACAGCCCTGGCCGTGATCCAATCCGCCGGGTACGCGCGCCTCACCCGGGCCGGGGTGCAGCAGACGCTCGCCGAGGACTACGTGCGCACCGCCCGGGCGTACGGCCTGCCCGAACGACGCATCATCCGCAGCCGCGCCCTGCGGGGAGCGCTGGTTCCCCTGGTCACGCTGACCGCTATCGACCTGGCCGCCATCATGGCCAGCGCGGTGCTCACCGAGACCATGTTCGGTCTGCCCGGTGTCGGTCAGCTACTGGTCGGGGCGGTCAACCAGATCGACCTCCCGGTGGTCGTCGGCGTCACCCTGCTGACCGGTTTCCTGGTCGTGGTGGCCAACGCCATCGCCGACCTGCTCTATGCGGCCATCGACCCGAGAGTCCAGATCAGATGACCCTGCTGTCGGTACGAGACCTGTGCATCACCTTCGGCGACACCCCCGCGGTCGACGGGCTGTCCTTCGACCTCGAG
The DNA here is from genome assembly GCF_001553785.1 of Actinoplanes sp. TFC3. Taxonomy (GTDB): domain Bacteria; phylum Actinomycetota; class Actinomycetes; order Mycobacteriales; family Micromonosporaceae; genus Actinoplanes. The sequence goes on along the minus strand of NZ_LOJP01000001.1, from coordinate 3,692,514 downwards.
CCGGGGGGCGCCCTGGGCATCGTGGGGGAATCCGGCTCGGGCAAGAGCGCCACCGCGCTGGCCCTGCTCGGTCTGCACACCCGGGCCACCATCGACGGCACGATCGCATTCGACGGCCTGGACATCACCAAGGCAACCGATGACCGGCTCCGAGCGATCCGCGGCGCCGGCATTGCCATGGTGTTCCAGGAGCCGCTCACCGCCCTGAGCCCGTTCCACCGCGTAGGCGACCAGATCGCCGAGGTGTACCGCCTGCACACCGGCGCATCCAAGAAGGAAGCGAGGGCCCGCGCGATCGAGGTCCTCGCTCAGGTCCACATTCCCGATCCCGAGCGCCGCGCTGATGCGTACCCCCATCAGTTCTCCGGCGGCATGCGCCAGCGCGCCTTGATCGCGATGGCCCTGTCCTGCCGCCCCCGGCTGATCGTCGCCGACGAACCCACCACCGCGCTGGACGTGACGGTGCAGGCGCAGATCCTGGACCTGCTCGACGAGGTCCGCACCACCACCGGCACGGCCCTGCTGCTGATCAGCCACGACCTGGGTGTCGTAGCCGGCGCCACCGACGATGTGATCGTCATGCGCGCAGGCGTGGCCGTCGAGTCCGGGCCCACCGATCAGGTGCTGGTGACGCCGCGGGAGCCGTACACCCGCGAATTGCTGGCCGCCAGCCCCCAGCCGTCTGCCGCCCGCCCGATCTCCTCCCCGCCGTTGCTGCGGGTTGCCGAGGTCCGCAAGCACTTCCCGCAGACCCGCCGCCGAGGCTTGCGCCGCTTGGAGCCGGTCAAGGCGGTCGACGGCATCACCCTGGACGTCCGCGCCGGCGAAACCCTGGGCATCGTGGGGGAGAGCGGTACCGGCAAGACCACCCTGGCCCGCATGATGGTCGGCCTGATCCCACCCACATCCGGCTCGATCACCTTCGACGGCGTTCCGATCACCCGGCGCCGTGGCCGCTCGGTGCAGATGGTCTTCCAGGACCCGCTGTCCTCGCTCAACCCCCGGCGCACCATCGGGGAGAGCATCGCCGATCCGCTGCGGCTGCAAGGGATGACAGCCCCGAGGATCAAGGTCGAGGAGCTGCTCGTACGGGTGGGGCTGAGCCGGTCGCTGTACTCCCGCTACCCCCACCAGCTGTCCGGCGGCATGCGTCAGCGCGTCGGCATCGCCCGGGCCCTGGCCCCGGACCCCCGGCTGATCGTGTGCGACGAGCCGGTGTCATCACTGGATGTGACCACGCAGGCCCAGGTGCTGGCCCTGCTGGAGGACATCCGCCGCGAACGCGGGCTGACCATGGTGTTCGTGACCCACGACCTGGCGGTGCTGCGGCAGATCGCGGACCGGGTGGCGGTGCTGCACTCGGGACGGGTGGTGGAGCTGGGCGACGTGGCCCAGGTGTGGGAGCAGCCGCAGCACGCTTATACGAAAGAGCTGCTGGCCGCGGTGCCGGTGGCGGATCCGGTGGAGGCGCGCAGGAGGCGGGCTGAGCGGCGGTCTGTGGCTCGGTGAGGGCTCTTTGAGCTGGTGCAGGGGTGCATGACCTGCACCAGCGGGAGTTGCACCCCGTCGTCGATGGAGATGACCAGACACCACCGCCGAGGCCAATATCGCCCGGCTGCGCGGCCGGCTCGACGGTCCATTGCGGCCGCACGTGAAGACAACGAAATCGCTCGACATCGCGCGTCTTCTTCATCCGGAGCAGCCCGGTCCGATTACGGTGTCCACGCCGCAGGCAAGCTCAAGGACCGGCTCACGCTTCTGGTGGACAGCGTCGAACAAGCCGAAGCGGTGGCCGCGGTGGGAATGCGGGCGCTTGTTGAAATTGACTGTGACGGCCACCGGGGCGGATTGCTGCCGGATGACCCCGACTGCTCAACGTCGCCGCGGCGCTCAGGGACCCTGCCGGCATTCTCGTGCACGCGGGGGAATCCTATTTTGCCTGCACCCCGCAAGCACTGGAAGCGGCCGCGGAGAAGGAGCGCGCGGTGGCTGTGGGCGCCGCCGAGACATTGCGGAAGAGGGTGGTCGTCACCGTCATCGGCCACCGGCCGGAGCGCGGCTGGATCATGACCGACGGCGGCTGGATGGCCACCTCGCGCGACCGCGGCACATCCCGCCAGCCCATGGACCAGGGCTACGGGCTCGTGACGGCGCTGGACGGCACACCGTACCCGGATCTGCTCATGCGCGACGCCTCGCAGGAGCATGGCACTCTCGCCCTGCGGGACGGCAGCACAGAGCCCTTGCCCGGCCTGCCGGTCGGCGCCCGCGTGCGGATCCTGCCCAACCACGCTTGCGCCACGACGGCCCAGCATGACGGATACCACGTGCGCGCTTCGACCGGTTCTGCGGTGATCGAGGGGTATTGGCCGCGCATCCGGGGGTGGTAGGAGCGGAACTCTTCGTTGAGGACCGAAGCCTGATCTGCCTACGGTGACGGTATGGCCGATTTTTTTGCCTTGCACCGCGCCGGCGACCCGCTCGTGCTGCCCAACGCCTGGGACGTCGCCTCCGCGGCAATTCTGGTCTCGGCCGGCTTCGCGGCGGTCGGCACCACCAGCCTGGGTGTGGCCGCCGCGCACGGGCTGCCCGACGCTCAGGGCCTCGGGCGGGCCGAGACGATCGCGCTGGTCCGCCGGCTCGCGCCGCTGCCCGTGCTGCTCACCGTGGACATCGAGGGCGGCTTCGGTGGCGACCCGGACGACGTGGCGGATCTGTGCGCCGAACTCGCCGAGGCGGGCGCGGCCGGGGTCAACATCGAGGACGGGCGCGCCGACGGCTCGATGGTCCCGGTGGCTGCGCACGCCGAGCTGATCAGCGCGGTGAAAGCGCAGGTGCCGGGGCTGTTCGTGAACGCGCGCACGGACACCCACTGGCTCGCCGACGGGGAACCGCCGCCGCTGCACGTGACCCTGTCACGGCTGGAGACCTATGTGGCGGCGGGCGCGGACGGGGTGTTCGTCCCGGGGCTCAACGGCGCCGACCGGATCCGCACGGTGGCCCGCGAGATCGAGGCGCCGCTCAACGTCCTGCTGCTGCCGGGGATGACCGTGCCGCGGCTGGCCGATCTGGGGGTGGCCCGGGTGAGCACCGGCTCGCTACTGTTCCGGGCGGCGCTGGACGCGGCGGTCACCCTCGCCCGAGCGGTGGTGCGCGGCGAGCCGGCGCCCGGTGGGCTGCCCGGTTACCACCAGATCAACGGGCTGGCGCCCGATGGAGACTGAGTCATGGCGTACTGGTACGAATCGCACATCGACCGCAAGATCCGGGAGGCCCAGGAGCAGGGGCAGTTCGACGATCTGCCCGGCACCGGCAAGCCGCTGAGCGACCACGGCCAGGAGTACACCGAGGACTGGTGGGTTCAGGACTGGCTGCGCCGTGAGGGGGCGAGCGCCGGGGCGCTGCCACCCACCCTGGCCGTGCGCCGCGAGGCCGAGGACCTGCAGGAAACCATCGACAAACGGCACACCGAGCAAGAGGTACGCTCCTACGTCGCAGCCTTGAACGAGCAACTGCGCAAGGCTCGCGCCGGGCTGCTCGACGGCCCGCCGGTGCTCCTGCCCCCGCTCGACGCCGACAAGGTGGTACGCGGCTGGCGGGAACGCCGCCGGCGCTCCTAAGCGACGGCTGCTGCAGCGGCCCCGGCCGGCGGCGGGGAGTCCGGTGCGGCCGGCTCCTGCTCGGGTTCCGGGTCGGACTCGACCGGCGCGGGTCCGACGGCCGAACCCATGAGCACCGAGTTGGGGATGTTGAGCGGGCCGTCCTCGGTGTCCAGCACGGTGTAGAGCAGCCCGGCGGAGACGATCACCCCGGTCAGCAGGCCGTTGATCGCCCCCGACATGACCCGGATCTGCTGACCCGGCACGTACGGGCGGGCGAACATCAGCACCAGGCCTGCGAACAGGTTGCCCAGCACCGGCTGCGCGGCCAGGCCCAGGATGACGCCGGTGACCGCGCCGCCGACCAGGAAACGTTCGAGCCCGACGCCCACCATGTCCAGCACGGTGAACAGGGTGAGCAGGTAACCGCCGAGCAGCGTCATCAGCCGCAGCGGGCTGGCCGCCGAGGTGCCCGCGCGGGCCAGCGAGACCCGGTGCACCTCGCGGGCGGCGGTGCGGCTGGCGATGAACCCGGCGACGGCGATGACCAGCGCGCAGCCGTAGGCGATCAGCCGTGAGCGCAGTGACGGGGAGGTGACCCCACCGACCTGAGTGCCGGTGATCAACGCGGCGAGGGCGAGCAGGCCGAAGGCCACGGCCTTGCGGAAGTCCGGTCGTACGTGCTGCTCCAGCAACCGCAGTGAGTTCACGCCCGCACTGTAGTGCCCACCCGGGTCATGCCTTTTCGGAGAGGTCCAGCGGGTCCGCGTTCAGCGCGTCGCAGCGGATGAATGCCAGGTCGATGCGCACATCGGTGAACCACAGCACCGGCAAGGTCAGCGGCGGCGGCTGCTGCGGGGTGAACGTCACCGGGATCACGCCGAACAACTTGCCCTGCATCTTCGGGGTGTAGAAGCGCACGGTGCCGTCGGTGACCAGCTTCTTGCTGGTGATCAGCGTGGTGTGCGCCCCGGCCTCGGCAACGCTGAGCTTGAACGGCTCGTTCACCGCCTTGTTCATGCTGAACTTCAACGCCGCCATGGTGCCGGTTGCCGTCCGCAGGTCGACCACCCCGTCGTAGGTGGAGTCGTACAGGGTGAGCTTGTCGGTTTCGAGGACTGCGGGTTTGACCGCGACCATCGGTACGTCGTCGGCGCCGGCCTGCTTGAACACCCGCGGGCCGAGGCAGGGGATGCCATCGGTGCCGGCCGAGGGGGACGGCTGGGCGGACGGCGGTGACGACGGCGGCTGGACCGAGGACGACGGCTGCCCGGCGGACGGCGCGGTCGACGGCGCGGTCGACGGCGGTGCCGAAGGCTCGGACGGAACCGGCGCGGCGGAGACGGAGGGGGACGGGCCGGCGGAGGCCGGGGATGACGGGCCGGGGCCCTCGATGATGCCGGTGACGCCGTCAACGAGGTCGTGCAGGCCATCGGCCAGGGATCCTGCGGAGGTGCCGGGGCTTGCGTCGCCCTCCTCGGCGTCATCGGACGAGTCCGGCGGGGAAGGGGTGGGCGAGGTGGTGCGCGGCGCCGCGTTCGGGTTCTTGGCCGCCGGGGTCTTGTGGGTGACCTTGGGGGAGGCCAGTTTCCTGGCCCGGGGCGGCGCGGCGCCGGCCGAGCGCGACGGCAGCCCCTCCGGGCACTTCTCGTCGGCGCTGGCCGGAACCCGGGCGCCGGCCAGCAGCACCGCAGCGGTCACCGCGAGCGGCACGAACACCAGCACGAAGGCCTTACGGTGCACCGGTTTTGCGGTCTTGATCTCCTGCGTGTCGCCGACGCCCGGCTGCAGACCGGGAACGATCTCCGGGGACGACTGCTGGGGAGCGCCGTAGGGCAGGTGCGAGGCGACCGGCTTGTCGCTGTCGTGACTGGCGTCAGCGGCGGCGGCCGGGGCCGTGGGCGGGGGAGTGCGGCGTGGCGCCCAGGCCAGCACCAGCGCACCGCCGAGGATGCCGAGCAGCATGCCGAGCACGAAGCCGCCGAAGTTGAGCCCGATCAGCGAGTACACAGCGGTCAGCAGGCCGAGGATGCCGTAGAACAGCCGTTGCGCGGGCGTCACCCAGGTCAGCACCCCACTGAGCACCAGCAGCACCGGCAGCAGGTACGACAGGAAGCCCTCGGGCCCGAAGTGCACTTCGAGGTCGCCGATCGTCTGGTTGGCGCTGGCGAACAGCTCCAGACCCGCGAGCAGCAGCAGGAGCCCGCCCCAGAACGGCCGGGTGCGCCGCCACCGGCGGAAGCCCGCCCAGGTGATCTTCACGTACGTCCTTTCCGTGGACCGCACGCGCAGCGGCCCGCAACCTTGCCGGGCTGCGGGCCGCACGCGTGCATCAGAAGCACTCCGCGGGCTGGCCGTTCGAGCCCGGCAGGTTGATCTTGAGGTTGAGCCCGTTGAGGGTGAACGTGCCGGCGGTCGTGGACACCGCCGTCTGGCGCAGGCCGTCGATGACGACGTGGTCGGCTTCCTGACCGAACATGCCGGCCTCGCCGTGCGCCGCCTTGCCACCCTTGCCCAGCGTGGAGGCGTCCTGACCGATGTTGATGTTGGTGAACGTGGCATCACCGCTGAGCTCGCTGACGCCGATCAGCAGGTCGGTGGCGCTGGCGGGCTTGCCGGCCTCGCGCCCGGCCCGGATGGTCAGCGACACCGGGGCACCGGGTACGCGTACCGATTGGCACAGGTTGGTCAGGTCCCCGCTCTTGATGCCGGAGATGGCGACCGGGATCTGCTTGCCGTCGACGGTCTCCACGGTGCCGCCGTACTGCGAGAAGCCGGTGCCGTCGAGCTGGTCGGCGGAGATCTTGAACGACTTGCCGGACACCGCGAACGAGGCCGCGAACGCCCCGTTGGCCATCCCGATGACCAGGCCGGCGATCACCGCCCCGGGTACCGCCGTGGCTACCGCGAAGCGGCGCCAGTTCGTGCGACCGTACGCCGGATCGCCTTGCTCTTGCTCCACCGATTTTCCTCCCGGCTCTGCGCCGGCGCGCGACAGCGGCGGCGATGTGCGGGAAATGTTGCTCCTACCCGCCAGTAGGAACAAGGGCCTGCGCTACCGGCCGGTAACGTTCCCGAAACAAGATCGAACTACCCAGCGTTACATCGGCGCTTGGCAATTCTGGCATAGTGCGGATTTCGCCTGGCAAGCCACCGTGTGACGATCACCACAAGTGGTCGTCGGTCGAAGGTAACGAATGGATAACGACCTTCAGGGAGCTCACAGGTTCAGATTGGGGCGCACCGTGCCGAAATAGGTCATGTGGATGAGCGGGAGGCAGAGCGACTCGCGGCGCTGCATGAGTACCACCTGCTCGACGCGCCTGCCGACGACGAACTCGCGGCCGTGGTGCGGGTCGCCGCGATGGTGGCCGGGGTGCCCACCGCGACGCTGAACCTGATCGACGAGAAGCGCCAGTGCCAGTTGACGACCACCGGGTTCGACGGCGGCATCTCGGCGCGCTCGGATTCCATGTGCGCGATCCGGTTCGAGAGCGGCAAGGTGGCCTACACCCGCGATGCGAGCCAGGACCCCACGTACCAGGCCAACCCGTGGGTGACCGGGCTGCTCGCCGACGTGCGCTTCTACGCCTCCGCGCCGCTGATCACACCCAAGGGCCACGCGCTGGGCACGCTGTGCGTGTTCGACTCGCAGCCGCGTGAGCTCAGCGACGGGCAGATCGAGCGGCTCAAAGATCTGGCGCAGGTGATCCTCGCGTTGTTCGAGCGCCGCCGGCAGTCGCGGATCAACGCCCGGCTCTTCCTCGAGGCCGACGCGCGCCAGCAGTTCACCGACGCGGTGCTGGAGACCATCGACGTGGCTGTGGCCGCCGCCGACCCCTCCGGGCACCTCACCCTGTTCAACCGGGCCAGCCGCGACTGGCACGGCCTCGACGCCGACCCCTCGATCGATCCGGGCGACTTCTCCAGCCGCTACCGGCTGTTTCGCACCGACGGGACCACGCCGCTGCCGGAGGACGAGATTCCGCTGCTGCGCGCGCTGCGGGGCGGCACCGTACGCAACGCCGAGATGATCATTCAGCCGCAGGGGCGCCGCCCGGTGCACGTGGTGGCCGACGGGCGCGCGCTGACCGGGGCGGACGGGCAGGCGCTGGGCGCGGTGGTCGCGATGACCGACGTGAGTGCGGACCGCCAGCGCCGCGAGGCCCTGGAGCGGGCCCTGATCGAGCTGCGCCGCTCGAACCAGGAACTCGAGCAGTTCGCCGGCGTGGTCAGCCACGACCTCGCCGCCCCGCTGGCCGTGATCAGCGGATACCTGGAGCTGCTTGCCGACAACTACCGCGACGACCTGGACGATCAGGCGCTCAAGTGGATCTCCTCGGCCGGGCGTGCGGTGGGCCGGGTGCAGGGCCTGATCGAGGCGCTGCTGGACTACGCGCGGGCCGGTTCCACGCCGTGCCGCCGGGCCAAGGCCGACCTCGGTGAGGTGGCCGACCAGGCGCTGATGGACCTGCGGGACACCGTGCGCGACGCCGGGGCCGAGGTCAGCGTCGCGTCCGGGCTGCCGGTTCTCGCGGTGGACCCGACGCTGATCCGCCAGCTACTGCAGAACCTCATCGGCAACGCGGTCAAGTACCGCCATCCCGGCCGCCCGTGCCGCATCAGCGTGGCGGCCGAGGCGACCACCGGCGGCTGGCTGGTCACGGTCACCGACAACGGCATCGGCATCCCCAAGCCGGAGCGTCAGCGGGTGTTCGACATGTTCACCCAGATCGACGGCGACCAGCCCGGCTACGGCGTCGGACTGTCGACCTGCCAGCGCATCGTGGAACGCCACGGCGGCCGGATCTGGGCCACCGAGGCGCCCGGCGGCGGTACCACCGTCGCCTTCACCGTCCCCGACGCCCCGGTGTCGGAGGCATGAGGTGGGCTCGGTTGGGCGCCGGCTGCACGCCGGTTTCGTCGTCCTGATCCTGCTGTTCCTCGGCTACGTCGTCACCCAGGTGGTGGCCGGCGACCGCATGCAGGAACGCCGGACCGCGCGGGCGCAGCGCCTGGAGGAAGCGCACGACGCCAACGTCGCGGCGCTGCAGCACATGACCGACGCAGAGACCGGGGTGCGGGGGTTCCAGCTGACCGGGCACAAGGACTTCCTGGAGCCGTACGACAAAGGCCGCGTCGGCGCGTTCACCGCCTTCGACCGGGTGGCCACCCAGAGCTCCGATCCCGAGGTGCTGCGGCTGCTCAAGCAGGAACGCACGGCGGCGTCGCAATGGCTGTACTCCTACGCCACCCCGATCGTCAACGCCGGGGTGGCCGACCCGGAGTACCCGCTGACCCGCCGCGGCAAGGACCTGTTCGACCGCATCCGCGCCGACAACGCCGCCGTCGACAACGCCATCCAGGCCCTGCAGACGCGCACCGCCGCCGCCGGCCGCCGCGAGCAGCGCCTGTCCGAGGTGATGTTCGAATCACTGGGCGTCCTCCTGCTCGTCGCGACCATGCTGCTGGCCCTGTGGAGCCGCCGGATGCTGCTGGCGCCGCTGGACCACATCCGGCGCACCCTGCAGCGCCTCGCCGCGGGCGAGTTGTCGGCGCGCGCGGTGCCCGCCGGGCCAGCCGAACTTCGCTCGGTGATCGGCACCCTCAACCACCTGGCCGCCGAGACCGAGCGCCTGCACACCGCCGACCGGGCCCGGCTGCTGCGCACCGACCTGCGCCAGGCCGTGGCCGTCGCGCTGCGCGACGCGGGTGACCCGGGTGCGACGGGGCGGCGGGTGGCGGCCATGATCGGTGAGGCGCTCGGGGCCGGCGCGGTGCACGGGCGGGTCAGCCTGGACGCCACGCGCAGCCTGAGTGCGCGCTGGCCACAGACGGTGCCGTCGCTGTCCGAGCGTACCGTCCACGATGTTCTTGCCGGCGAACCCGGCACCTTCCAGATCGTGCCGCACGTGCAGGGCGCGGTCGCAGTGCCCCTGCCCGGTGATAGCGAATGCCCGCCGGGGCTGCTGTACGTGGCCCGCCACGACGACCGGCCGTGGAGCGACGACGACCGCCGCCTGCTGGTCACGCTGGCCCGCGAGATCGACCACGCCGTGCGCCAGCGCCGCCTGCACGACCGCCAGACCCGGCTGATCGGCGAGCTGCGTGCCCTCGACGAGCGCAAGGACGTGTTCGTGTCGACCGTGACGCACGAGCTGCGCACCCCGCTGACCAGCATCCTGGGCTACACCGAGATGCTCAGCGACGGCGACGGCGGCGAACTGAGCGCGATGCAGCAGCGCGGCGTATCGGCGATCCTGCGCAACGCCCACCGCCTGCAAGCCACGGTTGCCGACCTGCTGCTGCTGGACAAGGCCAGCGGCACCATCGGCCGGAGCCCGCTGGCCGAGCCGGTGCCGGTGGACCTGGCCGCCGTGGTGACCGCCCTGCACACCGAGTTCGTGCCGGTGGCCGAGGGCCGCGACATAACCCTGACCGGCAGCACCGCACCGGCCTGGGTGCTCGGCGACCCCCGCCGCCTGGAACGAGCCCTGCGCAACCTGTTCGACAACGCGATGAAGTTCACCGGCGCGGGCGGGCACGCCACCTACCGCGTGGCCGTGGACGCCGGCAAGGCGGTGCTCACGGTCACCGACACCGGCATCGGCATCCCGCCCGGCGATCTGTCCGGGCTGTTCACCCCGTTCCACCGGGCCGGCAACGCGATGGACCAGGCGGTGCAGGGCCCCGGGCTGGGCCTGGCGATCGTGCGCACCATCATGACGGAGCACGGCGGCACGGTCACCGCGCAATCCCAGCTCGACCAGGGCAGCACGTTCACGGTGATGCTGCCGCTCATCGCCGTCCCGGTAACCGCCTGAGCCAGCTTCCCCCGCAACCGTCGTGCACCCGGGATCGCACCCGTCTTGCACTCAGCGGGGCGCAGCGTAGGCACTCCCCGAACCGAGGAGTTACGCCCATGCGCCGGACCGTTGTCGCCGCGCTCACCGCGGCTGCGATCGCCGTGCCCGCCCTGACCACCGCCGCGTTCGCCTCGGCTCCCCCGGCCGCCGTCGCGTCGCAGCACAGCTCGCACGGCACCAAGAACAAGGCGGCGAAGTTCACGGCTTCCGGGCAGGTCACGGCGGTGGATGCCACGAGCGTCACCCTGTACGTCCGCAGCGGCACCAAGAACGTGCGCAAGCAGACCATCACCGTGTCGGTTGCGGATGACGCGTCCGTGCGGGTCAACGGGCGCCGGGGCACCGTGGCCGACATCGCTGCCGGGTACAAGATCGACTTGACCGGCCGCAGCACCGCCGATGGCTGGATCGCCTCGCGGGTTGCCGCCTCCGGCAAGGTGAAGGTCAAGCCCACCCCGAGCGTCAAGCCGACCCCATCGGTCAAGCCGTCGCCGTCCGTCGAGCCGTCGCCGTCCGTCGAGCCCGAGCACTCAGACGAGCCGGAGACCGAGCACAGCTCCGAGCCCAGCGACGACTGAAACGATGCGTTCATCGGGAAGGATCCCGCGCGTTGCGGACTTCGGGTGTTTACTGGCGGCGTGACGGACACGGCTGAGCGGTTCGAACGGGACCTGCTGCGCAACCTCGCCCATCAGCGGGGCACCACCCGCGAGTCGGCCAGTGCGCAGGACATCTACCAGGCCCTCGCGTTCACCGTGCGGGACCGGCTGGTGGACCGGTTCATGAGCACGGCTGCCCGGCACTACGAGGCCAACCCGCGGTTCGTCTACTACCTGTCGGCCGAGTACATGCTGGGCCGCCAGCTCCCGCAGAACCTGGTGTACGCGGGGCTGCTCGACGACGCCCGGGCGGCGCTGGAGAAGCTCGGAGCCGACGCGGAAACGCTGGAGAACCTGGACGTGGAGCCGGGGCTGGGCAACGGCGGGCTGGGCCGGCTGGCGGCCTGCCTGCTCGACGCCATGGCCGCCGCCGACGTGCCCGCGGTCGGCTACGGCATCCGCTACGACTTCGGCATCTTCAAGCAGACCTTCGCGGACGGTGCACAGGTCGAGGGGCCGGACGACTGGGCGTTCTACGGCAACCCGTGGGAGTTCCCGAACCCGGACGACCAGGTGCCGGTCGGCTTTTACGGCCACGTGGAGGACGGCCTGTGGGCGCCGGGGGAGCTGGTGCTCGGCGAGCCCAGCCACATGCTCGTGCCCGGCTACGGCACCGGCACCGTCAACCTGATCCGGCTCTGGCGCGCCCGGTCCAGCCGCGCCTCGTTCGACCTGTCCCGCTTCGGCGCCGGCCAGTACGCCGAGGCGGTGGCGGGCATTGTCGAGTCGGAGAACATCAGCAAGGTGCTGTACCCCGACGACAGCACCGAGCGGGGCCGCGAGCTGCGCCTCAAACAGCAGTATTTCCTGGTGGCCTGCTCGCTGCGCGACATCGTGCGCCGCTATCGGCTGCGCAACACCGGCTGGGACGCCTTCGCCGACAAGGTGACCATCCAGCTCAACGACACCCACCCGGTGCTGGCGATCGCCGAGCTGATGCGCATGCTGGTGGACGAGGAACAACTCGGCTGGGAGCGTGCGTGGGAGACCGTGCGCGCCACCTTCGCGTACACGTGTCACACGCTTCTGCCCGAAGCCCTGGAGACGTGGCCCGTCACGCTGTTCGAACGGCTGCTGCCCCGGCACCTTGAGATCATCTACCTGATCAACCACCATTTTCTGCAGGAGGTGGCCGAGCGTTACCCCGGTGACGCCGGCAAGCTGCGCGAGCTCTCGATCATCCAGGAGGAACCCGAACGCCGGGTCCGGATGGCGCACCTCGCGGTCGTGGGCAGCCGCGCGGTGAACGGGGTCGCCGAGCTGCACTCGAAGCTGCTCGCCGGGACAACCCTGCGACCGCTGGCCGAGCTGTGGCCCGACCGCTTCCACAACGTCACCAACGGGGTGTCGCCGCGCCGCTTCCTGCTGCTCGCCAACCCGAGGCTCGGCGCTCTGATCACCAGACGGGTCAGGAGCGATTCCTGGCTGACCCGCCTCGACCAGCTCAGCGAGCTGGAACCGGCCGCCGACGACGCAAGCTTCTGCGAGAGCTGGCGCGAGGCCAAGCGGGCCAACAAGAAAGACCTCGCCCGGTACGCCCGCGCGTGCACCGGCGTGCTGCTGGACCCCGACGCCATGGCCGACGTGATGATCAAACGGTTCCACGAGTACAAGCGCCAGCTCCTGCGCGTGCTGCACGTCATCACGATCGCCAACCGGGTCCGGCGCGGCGACACGGGCGCGCTGGTGCCACGCTCGGTTGTCTTCGGCGGCAAGGCAGCCCCGGCCTACCACGCGGCCAAGCGCATCATGCACCTGGCCAACACGGTCGCCGACCTGGTCAACCGGGACGCCGCGATCAGTTCGTACGTCAAAGTGGTGTTCCTGCCCAACTACAACGTCAGCAACGCCGAGCTGATCATCCCGGCGGCCGACCTGTCCGAGCAGATCTCGCTGGCCGGCAAGGAAGCCTCGGGCACCAGCAACATGAAGCTCGCGCTCAACGGCGCGGTGACCATCGGCACCCTGGACGGTGCGAACGTGGAGATCCGCGAGCGTGTCGGCGCTGACAACTTCTTCCTGTTCGGCCTGGACGTCGACCAGGTCGCCGTGGTGCGCGCGGCGGGCTACCGGCCCCGCGACTACTACGAACGCGACGACGAACTGCGCGAGGCCGTCGACTTCGTGGCCGCCGGCGAGCTGTCCGAGATCGCCGACGACCTGCTCAACCGCGACGAATACCTGACACTGGCCGACTACCGCGCCTACGTGGACTGCCAGGACGAGGTGGCGCGGGCCTGGCAGGACCGCGACCGGTGGACCCGCAGGTCGATCCTCAACACCGCCCGCAGCGGTTTCTTCTCCGCCGACCGCACCATCGCCGACTACCGCCGCGAGATCTGGAAGGTCTGACGCGCCGAACGGGCCCACAGCGCGGGCCATCCATCGGTGGTGGGCAGCCATGACGACGGCAGGATCAGCCCGTGCGCGGCGATCCGGTCCCAGAAGCCATCGGGTACTCCGCCCAGCTCAATCGCGTCCGGCCACGCCCCCTGCCACATCTCGTCCCGCAGCGACGAGACGGGATAACCGGGCAGCCGGACCCGGCGGCGGGCCGCGATGGCGGTGACGGGTGCGCCGCCGGGCAGCCCGCCCCACGAGGTCACGGCCAGGGCGGCGGCGCGCAGCAACGGGCCGTGCGGGTGGGCGGCGGCCAGGGCGGGGTCGTCGGCTCGCAGCAGGGTGCCGAGGGCCGCGCGGACCCGGAGAGCCACCAGGTGGGCGGTGCGGGCCGCGCCCACCTCGGGCAGGCGGGCGAGTTTGCGCAGGGCGGCGGGCAGGGGTTCGTCGTGCAGCAGCGGGGCGAGCTTGGGACGTACCGGATCAGGCTTGTCCGCAATCGCGGCCGCAAGGGGCCGATGCGCCGTCGCCACCCACAACCGCTGGGCCGTCCGCGGATCGCGCAAAGCCGCCCGCACGCCGCGCTCGATCGTGGCGGGAGCCGCCCGGCGCAACGCCACCAGAGCCGCAGCGGTCGCCGGCGCCTCGATCAGGGCGCTCAACGCCGGATCCACCCGCACGTCGATCTCACCCCACTCGACCGCAAGCTGAGGTTTGCGCCGGCGCGACTGCGGCGGTTGCGGCGTGCTGTCCTCGTCCAGCTCCTTTTCCGGTACGTCCAAAGCTCGCACCCAGTCCCGGACCGCCTGCGCCAGCGCCGGGTCGGCATCGGCGTTGAACCGCGCCTTCAGCTCCTCCAGCCGCCAGCCCTTCCCGGTAGCCCGCAGACAAGCGTTCGCCAGGATCGCGTCGTCGGCACCGCGCAACGCGAGCAGACCGATGTCCCCGCGCATGGCCCGCTTGACGTAGTACTCACCGCTGATGCAGTTGCCCATGTATCCGGCCCACGCCGCCAGATCGGTCGCCTTCCGGGCCACCTCGATGCGCGCGTCCGAGCCCGGCAGCACCGTCTCGTCCGCGCGCTGCAGCACCTCGGCCACCGTGAACGCCTCGATCTGCGCCTCGGCCGCGGCGGCACCGGCCTGCAGCCCGCCGACCAGGCCGGCCCAGGTCCGCGGCTTACCCGGCACCGTGCCGCCGATCTCCGCCAGCTGGGCGGCCCGCGCGGCCAGCAGCGCCACCGATTCCGGCACTCTCGCTTGCAGCTCGGTCTGCCCGGCGATCGTGTCCGGGTGGTGCTCGATGTCCGCCTGGTCGCGCCCCCGCAGCTGCGCGGTGGCGTCGGCCAGTTCGGCCAGCCACAGCAGATCGCCCATTCTCTCGACGTCCGCCGGTTCGTGTCCCTCAACGCGCCGGGCAAGGTCCTCGCGCGGCCAGGTCAGTGCCCGCTGCGGCTCGAAGTAGCCGACCTTCTCGCGCCACTGCTTGAGATTCTGCGCGCGCATCGCCTGCAGCACCTCGACGGCGTCGACGAAGCCGCGGTACTGCCAGCCGTCCAGCACGTTGGCGGCATGGTCGAACGCGACGACCGCATAGATCAGGGCCGCACGCAGGCGATTGCCGATGAACAGCTCTTTGCGCGGCTTCTCCACGAGTTCGCGCACATAGTTGCCGGGCCGGGCCGGATGAAGACCCTCGGTCAGCCGGGCCGAGTCGCCGTACTCCCGCTTGCTCATCAACGCGGCGGCCGCCTCCAGCTCGTGCCGGTGCTTCTCCACCGCCGCCACGGCCCCCAGATCGATCGCGCTGACTGCCACACGGGCGAGCACGGTTGCGGCCTGCGCGTCGTACAGCGCGCGCAGGACCCGGCCCTCCCAGAACAGCCGCGGGGGAGCCCAGAGCGCTGCCTGCCCGACCGTCGCGTCCTTGCCGAGCGCGCGTTGGGCCAGCAGATCCTCGTACCGCTCGCGGCGATCCTGTAGCTGCTCCGCGAACTCCTCCGGGCCCTGCGACCGGTGCAGCCGCTTGACCCGCTGCCGTCGCTGCAACGCCTCGCACACGTCCTGCCACAGATCTTTCAGCAGGCTCAACCGCCGCCGCGGGGGCAACGGCCGCAGCACCCGCGCGAGATGGTCACCCACGATCGAGGCGAAGCCCTCCGGAAAAGGATCAACGCCTGCGGGGGTACGAACACGAAGCAGTTCCACCAGTTGCTCGGGTCCCAGCAGATCACTGGCCGCCACCGCAAACCGCAGCTCCGGCCACCGGCCAGCCTCGATCGCGTCCAGCGTGGCAGCCCCGAGCGGCTTGGTCGCATCAGGACCGAACAACGCCACCAGCAACGCCGCGGGCGGCCCCAGCTTTCCCGCGAACTCGGGCACCGCCAGCGCAGCGAGCACCGCGTCGCGGCGGTCGCCCGTACCTCCGTCGATGCGCCCCGACTGGAACCCACCACCCAGGTCCGCCCCCGCGCCCGCGGCAACCACCCCACCGCCGGCGACCAGACGAGCGAGCGCGGCCAGCGCGGCTACCTGTTCCCGCTCGGCGGCGCCGGCCGGTCCGACAGCCACCGGGGCGCCCGCCACTCGCGGCCCGGAGGCGAAAACCCACTCCGATGCCCGCGGCGCGACCCTGACTCTCACCCGTCAAGGATCACCACCGTGTCCAACGGTTTTCGCGCGGGCCGGCCACCACTGGACCTCCCCGGGCCGCGAACCGCTCCAGCTCGACGAACCCCACCGTGATGGCCGGGCGCATCGAGCGACGGTGGACGTGCGAGGGAAAGGGGATGGTCGGCACCTGGAGGCATACCTGTCAGCTTGTTGAGGTTGCCGCTGCGGCTGGCGGTCCGACAGGGGCCTTCTTGTCGACTTCAAGGGCCGTGACCGACCGGTCCTCGCCTCCGAGCCGACAACTTCCAGATACGTCCCCGAGGCCAACCCATGCCATGGGAACCGTGCGAGGACTGGCAGACAAACGACCCGCCGTCCCGAGGGACAGCGGGTCGCCTTGGTAGCTCCGGCCGGTCAGCCCTTGACGCCACCCGCGAGCAGGCCGCGGACGAAGTAGCGCTGCAGCAGCAGGAAGATGGTCACCGGGACCAGGATGGACACGAACGCCCCCGCCGACAGCAGGTGCCAGGCCGTGCCGCGGGTGCCGCTCAGGTTGGCCAGGGCCACCGTGATCGGCGCTACCTTGTCCCCGCCGCCGGCGAAGGTCAGCGCCACCAGCAGGTCGTTCCACACCCAGAGGAACTGGAAGATGCCGAACGCGGCCAGGGCCGGGCGCAGCAGCGGCAGCAGCACGCGGAAGAAGATCGCCACGTGCCCGGCGCCGTCGACCCGGGCCGCTTCCAGCAGTGACGACGGGATTTCGCGCATGAAGTTGTGCAGCAGGTAGATGGCCAGCGGCAGACCGAAGATGGAGTGCGACAGCCAGATGGTCCAGAACGTGTTGGCCAGGCCCGCGTCCACGTACAGGGTGAGCAGCGGGATCAGGGTCACCTGCAACGGGACGATCTGAAGGGCGAAGATCACCAGGAACAGGATGTTGCGGCCCGGGAACTTGATCCAGGCGAACGCGTACGCCGCGATGGTGGCCAGCGTGAGCGGGATCAGCACCGACGGGATCGTGATGACCAGGGAGTTGACGAAATACGCCCCCAGCCCGGCGCCCTCGTCGGCGTCGAGCACCGCCTTGTAGTTGTCCATCGTCAGCGTCGGGTTGCTGAAGAACGTCCACCAGCCCGTCGTCTTGATCGCGCGCTCCGGGCGGAACGACGAGACGAGCAGGCCGAACGTCGGCAGCGTCCACAGGATGGCGATGACGACCGCCGCGAGCGAGGCCCACGGCGAGGTGAGCTTGCGCTTGGCGAACGACGCCGTGGATTCGCCGACGGGTACCGGCAGCGGGGTGGCCGGCGGAGCTGAGGTGGTCATAGCGCCTCCGAGTTGCGGAGCTGCCGGATGTTGTAGACGACGATCGGGATGACCAGGATGAACAGCAGGGTGGCCAGGGCCGCGCCGAGGCCCTGGTTGTCGCTGCGGAAGCTCTGGCTGTAGAACTCGTTGGCGATGACGCTGGTGTTGAACTGCCCGCCGGTGGCCGTACGAACAATGTCGAAGACCTTGAGCGTGCCGATTGCGATGGTCGTCAGCACGACCACCACGGCCGGGCGGATCGCCGGCAGCGTGACGAAGCGGAACATGCCCCACGGGGTCACGCCGTCGAGGCGGGCGGCCTCGACGATGTCGTCCGGGATCGCCTTGATGGCCGCCGAGAGCACCGTCATCGCGAAGCCGGCCTGGATCCAGATCATGATGACGATCAGCAGGAACGTGTTCAGCGGCGAGGTGACCAGCCACTGCTGGGGGCTGCCGCCGAGCCAGACCAGCACCTGGTTGAGCAGGCCGATCTGTTTCACGTTGCCCTGGTCGGGGCGGTACTCGTAGACGAACTTCCAGATGATCGACGCGCCCACGAACGAGATGGCCATGGGCAGGAAGATCAGCGCCTTGGCGGCCGATTCGAAGCGCGACTTGTCGACCAGGATGGCGTAGAGCAGGCCCACGCCGGTGGCCACGAACGGGGTGACGAGCACCCAGAACACCGTGTTGCGCAGCACCGTCAGCTGGTCGCCGTCGGTGAAGATGGTCTTGTAGTTGTCGAGCCCGATGAACGCGTCGCCGGCGGCGTTGAAGAACGACTCCCAGATCGTGCGCAGCCCGGGGTAGACCAGCCCGACCGCGAGCAGCAGCAGCGTCGGGAGCAGATAGATGTAGGCCGTCCAGCGGTCGGTCCGGCGCCCCCGGACCAGCGTGGCGATGAACAGCATCAGCCCCACGACCGCGGCGAAGAGCAGGATCGCGGCGATCATCAGCCCGATCTTGCCGGCGTTGCTTTCTGCGGTTAACACGCGACCCGTACCTCCTTGGGGGAGAAAGGGGGCCGGCCACCTGCGGCGGCCGGCCCCGGGATGGTCCTAGCTCACTTGGGCCACGCGTTCTCGACGTTGTCGACAGTGGTCTTGGTGTCCTGGCCGGTCACCCAGCTGGTCAGCTGCTTGAAGATCACGTTCGAGCCGATCGCGGCCGGCATCTGGTCCGAGCCGTCGAAGCGGAACACCGTGCTCGGGTTCTGCAGCAGCTCGGCCGACAGCTTGTCGATCGGGTTGCTCACCTTGTTGATGTCCAGGCCCTTGTTGGCCGAGATCCAGCCCTGCGAGGCCCCGGCCTTGATGTTCGCCCAGGTGTCGGTGGACAGGTAGGTCTGGAACGCCTTGACCTCGGGACGGTCGGCGAACGCCAGGTTGAACTCGCCGCCACCGAGCACCGGCTTGGTGGTGGCGTCCTGACCGGGCAGGTAGAACGCGAAGACGTCGCCGTCCTCGGCCACCTTGGTGTCCTTCGGGAAGTTCGCCGCGTAGAAGCTCGCCATGCGGTGCAGCGAGCAGGTGCCGTCGAGGATCGGCAGGCCGGCGTCCTGGAACGTGGTGGTGGCGATGCTCTTGACGTCACCGAGACCGCCGTTGACGTACGCCGGGTTCTTCACGTACCCGCCGACCGCGTCGAGCGCGGCGGTGGACTCGGGGCCGTTGAAGGGGATCTCGTGCTTGACCCACTTGTCGTAGGTCTCCGGACCGGACATCCGGAGCATGAAGTCCTCCATCCAGTCGGTGAGCGGCCAGCCGGTCGCCTCACCGCTGCTGATGCCCACGCACCACGGCTTCTTCTTGTCCGCGACCATCTTGTCGGTCAGCGTCTTGAGGTCGGCCAGCGTGGTCGGCACCTGGTAGCCGGCGTCCTTGAACTCGCTCGGCGAGTACCAGACCAGCGACTTCACGCTCGCACCCGACGGCGCGGCGTAGAACTTGCCGTCGACCGTGCCGTACGCCTTCCAGTCCTTGCTCCAGAACTTGTCCACGTTCGCGGACACCTCGGCCGGGGCCTCGACCGCCTTGCCCGTGGCGACCAGCTGCTTGAGCAGGCCGGGCTGCGGGACGATGGCGAGGTCCGGCGGGTTGCCGGCCTTCGCGCGCACCAGGATCTGCGTCTCGAAGGACTTGTCGCCCTCGTAACTGATCTTGACGCCGGTGCAGTCCTCGAAGGGCTTGTACGAATCCTTGTAGGCCTTGTCCTCAGGCGTCACGATGCCGGTGTAGACCGATACCGTCTTGCCCTTGAGGTCGCCGTACGAGCTGAATTGCGAGCAGTCGATGGACTGCGTCGCGGTGTCCGAGTCGTCATCCGAGTCGCTGCTGCCGCCGCAGGCCGCCACGCTCAGCACGAGCCCGACTCCCACGGTGCCCGCGAGCGCGCCGCGCAGGCGACGGCTCTTCGCAAGACCGAACATGCCTCTCCCTATGTCACATCACGCCGGGGCGTGACTACGCCGTCACTGTCTCCGGTTTCCCCGGGAGTCAGTCAAGAGTGAGGCGACGTGTTTCGCAATGTTTCCGAATGATCAACCAAGTAACGATTCGGCACCGGAAGCCCGCTTCACCTGCGCCAGCGACCCCGTTCTGCGGGGTAAGTCCTGGTCGGACCACACTTCTCAACGGTTGTGATCGATGCGGTGACGTTGCTGACGCCGCAAGATCTTTCATAACGGACCGTGTGGGAGCGCTTCCGCAGCGCCCTCAACGGCAAGACTTGTGCGCAACGGGAAGCGTGGTTGCTCGACAAAATTCTGCCGGTCCTGTCGGATCGGAGGGGCGGCGTTCGTTGCCAGGGTGAGCGGCGCCAAGGGGGCGCCGGCGAAACCGCGGGAGATGTCCGAGATGCAATATCTGGTCACCGTCATCGCAGAAGAGGCCAACCACGCCGGCAGCGCCGAGGAGATGGCCGCCATCGACGTGTTCAACGACCGGCTGCAGGCCGAGGGTCACTGGGTCTTCGCCGGGGGTCTCGCGGGCCCCAGCAACGCCACCGTGATCGACAACCGCGACGGTGCCGCGCTGGTCACCGACGGGCCCTTCGTGGAGTCGAAGGAGTTCATGGCCGGCTTCTGGGTGCTGCAGGCGCCGGATCTCGACGTGGCGCTGCGGCTGGGCACCGAGGCCTCGCGGGCCTGCAACCGCAAGATCGAGGTGCGGCCGTTCCTGTGAGCGTGGACGTGCCCGGCGCGCTCACGCGTGCCCACCGCGACGAGTGGGCGCGCGTGGTCGCCGCCCTGGCCAAGCGCTTCGGCGATCTCGACGTGGCTGAGGAGGCGGCGGCCGAGGCGTTCGCCACCGCCGTCGAACGCTGGCCGGAGCAGGGGGTGCCGCCCAACCCCGGTGCCTGGCTGACCACCGCGGCCACCCGCAAGGCGATCGACCGGCTGCGCCGGGAGACCAAACGCGACGACAAGCACCGGGAGGCGCAGATGGTGCTCGGCGACGAGCCGCCCGGTGACCAGGGTGTCATCGACGACGACCGGCTGCGGCTGATCTTCACCTGCTGCCATCCGGCGCTGGCCCCCGAGAGCCGGGTAGCACTCACGTTGCGCCTGGTCGGCGGGTTGAGCATGCCGGAGATCGCGCGCGCCTTCCTGGTCCAGGAAAGCGCCATGGGCCAGCGCATCACCCGGGCCAAGGCCAAGATCAAGGCAGCGCGCATCCCGTACCGGGTGCCCCGGGCGCAGGACCTGCCGGCGCGGGTGTCCGGGGTGCTGGCCGTGCTGTTCCTGATCTTCAACGAGGGCTATCTGCCGACCGGCTCGCACAGCGGCCCGGATCGCCACGAGCTGACCGCCGAGGCGATCCGGCTCACCCGCCTGCTGCGGGCCCTGCTCCCGTACGACGGGGAGGTGGCCGGGTTGCTGGCGTTGATGCTGCTCACCGAGGCCCGCCACGCCGCCCGGATCTCCGCCGGCGGCGAGCTGATCACCCTCGACGAGCAGGACCGCGGCCGCTGGGACGCCACGCTGATCGCCGAGGGGCACGCTCTGATCCGCGAACGGCTGGCCACCGGCGAACCCCCGGGCCGCTATCAGGTGCTCGCCGCCATCAACGCCGTGCACACCAGCGCCCACCACATCGACGCCACCGACTGGTCGCAGATCGTCGCCCTCTACGACCGGCTGGTCCGCCTGGACGCCTCACCGGTGGTCGCGCTCAACCGGGCCATCGCAATCGCCGAGCTGGACGGCCCCGAGGTGGCCCTGGCCGCCGTCGAGCGGCTCGCGACCCCGCTGGCCGGCTACCACGCCTTCCACGCCACACGCGCCGACCTGCTGCGCCGGCTGGGTCGCACCGAGCAGTCCCGCGCGGCCTACGACCAGGCCATCGCGCTGACCGGCAACACCGCCCAGACCGCCGTCCTGACCCGCCGCCGTGACCGCCTGACCGGCGAGGCCCCAGCAGGATGAGCAGTTATCGGGTAAGAGGCCGGTGGGCAGAGCGCGCCACGGCCCGCGGCTCGGTGGCCGCTTGGTGCAGCATGCCGCCCAGCGTGACGTCATAGCCGAGGAGGAACAGACCGGGGCGGGCTCACCGCCGTGCACCAGCGGCACCGGCGCTGTGCGGGCCTTGCAGACCGGTTTCCTTCAAGGGGCCGGTGCCGGCTACCTCCGGCCCCGGCCCGCCGTGGGGGAGCTATTCGCGGCGGGTGGGTAGGTGCTGCAGCCAGGTGCGGGGGCCGCGGTGCTGGACGCGCACGGCTGCGACGCTCACGGCGTACCGTAAGGCTTCCTGCAGGGGTTTGCCTTGCGCGACCGCGACGACCAGCGCGCCATGGAACGCATCGCCGGCGCCTGCTGTGTCGGCGGCCGGCACCTCGGGCACGGGTATGGTTCCGGTCTCGGCCCCCGACCACCATCGCACCGGATCCGGTCCGTGCGTGACAGCTCCACGATGGACCCCCATGGCCCGCAGATCGCGGGGGGCCCGGAAGGCCGACGAACACGCCGCCACACTCGCCATCGTCAGCAACTGCTCGAAAACCGGCCGCCAGCTTCCCGCGTCCAGCACCAGAGGCTTCCCGCTGCGGGCCGCGGCCAAGGCCAGCGCGGGATGATGCCCGTCGGCCAGCACGGCGTCGACCTGCGAAAAATCCAGTCCATCCGGTACGTCCACAGCAGCCCCGGCAGCGTTACGGCTGACGATCGTGCGCTGGCCCGTGGACTCCAGCACGGTAACCGCCGAGACAGGTGGCGGCTCGATGCGCTGCGCCGCTGCGTCGATGATGTGAACGCCGTAGGCGCTCACGTCCGCGCGGATCAGGTCGCCGAGCGGGTGGGCGCCGATCGCGGTGAGCAGCGTGACCTCTGCTCCCAGCACCGCCGCGGTGATGGCGGCGTTGGTGGCCGGGCCGCCCGCCGCCACCTCGGTGGACAGCGCCTCGGCCTTCTCGTCGACGCCGGGTACCCGGTCCACCCGCTGGATCAGGTCCAGCGTGGCCAGCCCGGCGCAGACGAGGCGCACCTTGTCAGTCGGCCAGGTTGGAGAAGAACACGCCGATGTTGCGGAACACCTGCGCGATCCCGTCGCCGATGCCCTGCGCGGTGTCCGCCGCGGGGCCCGGGCTCGTGCCGATGTAGAAGATGACCAGGAACAGCGCGATCCAGCCCACAGCCTTCTTCATGATCCACCCCCCTCTCCCGCCTCCGGTCGTGCGTGGCCCTGTGATCGTGGCACACGCGAGCACGTCTCACCTGCTGACACGCGCTTTTGCGGGCCGACCGGACCGGGCCACGGCTGGAACCCGCGCTCTGCACGGCACGCACGAGATCGTCTTACCACCGGCCGCGAGAACCCGGCTGCGATGACCCGGCCGGGATTGAGGTTCCCCCGAACGGGGTACGGCCCGCCCATGACAGCGCTAGCCGCACCTGTTCTGGCCGCGGACGCGATCACCGACGCCGGAACCAGTCAGCTCGTTCTCGCCGCGGTGCTGGGCATCGCCATCGTTGTTCTGCTCATCGCCTGGGCCAAGTGGCATCCCTTCCTCGCTCTGATCATCGGCGCGGGGGCGCTCGGGATCATCGCCGGAGCCGCACCCGGCGACACCATCGACTCGTTCACCGCCGGCGTCGGCACCACCGTCGGCAACGTCGGCCTGCTCATCGCGCTCGGCTCGATGATCGGGGCGCTGCTCGCCGAGTCCGGCGGCGCCGACGGCATCGTGAACACCATCGTGCGCAAGTTCACCGGCAACGCCCTGCCGTGGGCGATGGCCGGGGTGGCCGCGCTGATCGGCCTGCCGCTGTTCTTCGAGGTGGGCGTCGTGCTGCTGGTGCCGATCGTGCTGCTGGTGGCCCAGCGCACCCGGGGCTCGCTGCTGAAGATCGGCATCCCGGCGCTGGCCGGGCTCTCGGTGCTGCACGGGCTGGTCCCGCCGCATCCCGGCCCGCTGGTGGCGGTCTCCAGCCTCAACGCCGACCTGGGGCTGACCCTGGCGTTCGGCCTCATCTGCGCGATCCCGACGGTGATCATCGCCGGGCCGGTGTTCGGCACGTTCATCGCCAAGCGGGTCGACGTTCCAGCGCCTGCACGCGTCGCGACGAGTGCCGCCGCCGAACCGGACAACCCGGATGCTGAGCGGGACGCCGGGGGACGGGATGCGCGGCGGATTCCGAGCTTCTGGGCGGCAGTTCTGACCGTACTGGTGCCTATTGTCCTGATGCTTCTGCGGGCGATCGCCGAACTCACCATGGATGAGGGCACCCGCGTGCGCACGGTGTTCGAGGTGCTCGGCGAGCCGGTCGTGGCGTTGCTGTTCGGGCTGCTGCTGGCGATGTGGACGCTGGGCAAGCGGGCCGGCTTCGACCGGGCGCAGACCTCCTCGGTGATCGGCGGGTCGCTGCCCCCGATCGCCGGCATTCTGCTCATCGTGGCCGCCGGCGGTGGCTTCAAGCAGGTGCTGGTCGACGCGGGGGTGGGCACGGTCGTCGCCGACGCGGCCAAGGACGCCAACATCTCGGCCCTGCTGCTCGGCTTCCTTGTGGCGGTCGGCATCCGGGTGGCCACCGGGTCGGCCACCGTCGCGACGATCACCGCGGCCGGCATCGTGGCCCCGCTCGCCGGCACCCTGGAAAAGCCTGAGGTGGCGCTGCTCGCGCTGGCCATCGGCTGTGGCTCGCTGTTCTTCTCGCACGTCAACGACGCCGGTTTCTGGCTGGTCAAGGAGTACTTCGGGATGACGGTGGGCCAGACCATCAAGACCTGGTCGGTCATGGAGACCATCATCAGCGTGGTCGGTTTCGCCTGTGTGATGCTGCTTGACGTGTTTGTCTAGCCCGCGCTTGTCCCGATGTGACGTTGCTGACCTGCGGATTCTCAAGATCGTCACAGGTTCGTGGCAAACACTGGGAACATGCGCAGACGGACTCTGGTGCTCGCGATCGCGAGCTTGGCGGGCGGCGGGACCCTGGCCGCCTGCACGGCGGAGACCGACATCGGGATGACCGGCGGCAGCACCGCCTCGGCGTCGGCCACCCCGATCCTCGCCTCGACGAGTTCTTCGTCGCTGGCGCCACAAACGATCACGGCCGCGTACACGCCGCCGCCGGGAACCGCCCCGGCCCAGACGTACGCGGTGGACAAGAAGGTGTTCTCGTTCAGCCGCGGCGACCGGACGCTGCCCACCACAGTCTGGTACCCGGCCGCGGCGGGCCGTTTTCCTCTGGTGCTGTTCAGCCACGGCTTGACGTCGCAGCCCGGCGATTACGAGGCGATGCTGACCCGGTGGGCCCAGGCCGGGTTCGTCGTGGCCGGGCCGACCTATCCCAACACCTGGTACGGCGCCGAGAACTTCGACGCCAACGACATCGTCAACCAGCCCCAGGATGGCTCGCGCGTGATCGACCTGCTGCTCAGCTCGGCGGGCACGGTGACCACGGCCATCGACCCCAACCGGATCGCTGCCGCCGGGCACTCGGCGGGCGGCATCACCACCACCGGGCTGTTCAGCGCCCACCGCGACGAGCGGCTCAAGGCCGGCCTGGTGTTCGCCGGCACCGACTTCCAAGGCGTACCGTTCACCGGCCCCGCCGCCGCGATGCTGTTCGTGCACGGGCGCAAGGACACCACTGTCACCTACCGGGCCGGGCATGCGGTCTACGCAGCGGTGCCCTGGTCGCGGGCCATGCTGTCGATCACCGACGGCGGGCACGTCACCGAAAGCACGGACTTCGAGGCCACCACCCGAACCACCACGGAGTTCCTGCGGTACGTCCTCTACGGCGACTCTGACGCGAAGGCGCGCATGGCCGCGGCGGCTGCTGTGGGTGACGTAGCTACTCTGGAGAGTCAACTGTGAGGGCGTACCGGTGTGAGATGTGCCGCACGCCCGCCCCGGCCGGTGCCGCCCCCCGAGGCGGAGGGACAGGAGTAGGAACGCGCCGCCCGGGGCATAAGCGACCCGGCCCGGATCTTCTGCGTGCCTGCTCACCCTGCGTGCGGGAGGTTGGCTGAGAAATCGCTGTAATCCCGCCCGACATGTAGGCAAATGGGGTGACCCTCGAAAGGTGGTGCTGGATCTCCGTGGCTAACGTTGACCGGGTGACTTTCTGGACCCGAAAACGCGACCGCTCCCTGTTTGCCAACTCCGGATCCCTGGTGATCTGCGGGTTGCTCGCCGGTGTGGTGGTGGCGGCCGCGTCGTTCCCGGCGGTTGCGATGTCGGGGCTGGCGGCCAAGGCCGGCTCGGAGAGTTTCGCGGAGCTGCCCAGCGAGCTGGAGCAGCAGTCGGCGCCGCAGGTGTCACGGATCTTCGCCTCGGACGGCAAGACCCAGATCGCGGTCATGTACGACGAGTTCCGCAGCGATGTGCCGCTGACCGAGATCTCCAAGAACATGCAGGACGCGATCGTGGCGGCCGAGGACCACCAGTTCTACGAGCACAACGGCGTCGACCTCAAAGGCGTCGCGCGGGCGTTCGTGAACAACAAGCAGGGCGGGGCGCAGCAGGGTGCCTCCACGCTGACCATGCAGTACGTCCGCATGACGCTGGCCTACACCGCCAAGACGCCCAGCGAGGCGATCGCGGCGACCAAGGACACCCCGGAACGCAAGCTCACCGAGATGAAGTACGCCATGCAGGTGGAGAAGGAGCTGAGCAAGCAGCAGATCCTGGAGCGCTACCTGAACATGGCCCCGTTCGGCAACAGCGCCTACGGCGTGTACGCCGGTGCCCAGGTCTACTTCAAGAAGAAGCCCAAGGACCTGACCGTCGCCGAGGCGGCGCTGCTGGCCGGCATGGTCAAGGCGCCCACCGCGTTCGACCCGACCACCGCCAGCGGCTACCCGCAGGCCCTGGACCGGCGCAACTACATCATCGACAACATGCTCAGCCTCGGCAAGATCACCGCCGAGCAGGCCGCGACCGCCAAGAAGGTCAAGCTGGGCCGCACCGCCAACCACCCCGGCAACGGCTGCACCCAGGTGGCCAAGAACAACTGGGGCTTCTTCTGCGACTACGTCTACCGGTGGTGGCTCAGCCAGGACACCTTCGGCGCCAACTCCTACGAACGGGAGCGCCAGCTCAAGTCCGGCGGCTACCGCATCGTGACGTCGCTGGACATCAAGGCCCAGGCCTCGGCTCGCAAGGAGATCACCGACGCCACCAGTGACAACAGCCGCAACGCGTTGCTGCTGGCCGCGGTGCAGCCCGGCACCGGCCGGGTGCAGGCGCTGGCCGCCAACCGCAAGTACAGCCTGGACCTGACCAAGAACAAGCCCAACTCCAACCCCGACCTCGCCGAGAACGGCGTCAAGGGCACCTACCCGAACACCACGAACCCGCTGATGACCGGCGGCGGCGACATCACCGGCTACCAGGCCGGCTCGGTGTTCAAGATGTTCACCATGGTCGCCGCGCTGGAGAACGGCTTCGGCCTCGACCACTCGATCAACTCCCCGGCGACCTACAAGTCGCAGTACGTGATCGACCCCAGCTCACCCTCGGCCTGCGCCGGCACCCACTTCTGGTGCCCCAAGAACGCCTCGGCCAGCGAGCAGGGCACCTTCAACATGTGGACCGGGTTCGGCAAGTCCGTGAACACCTACTTCGTACCCCTGGAAGAGCAGGTCGGCGCGGACAAGGTCGTCGACGTGGCCAAGCGCTTCGGGATCCAGTTTCGCGCTGCCTCCGACGCCAGGCTGGTAGCCGACGACGCCACCGCCAGCACCTTCGGCGCCTTCACCCTCGGCGTCACCTCCTCGACGCCGCTGGACATCGCCAACGCCTACGCCACCCTGGCCGGCGACGGCATGTACTGCACCCCCACCCCGATCCAGCGCATCACCGCGGCCGACGGCAGCAAGATCGACGCTGGTCAGCCCTCCTGCAAGCGCGTGACCACCAAGGACGTCGCCCGCCAGGCCCTCGACGCGGCCCGGTGCCCGGTCGGTGACCAAGCCCAGCTCGGTAGCTGCAACGGTTCCACGGCGCCGCAGGTCCACAACGCTGTCGGGCACCCGGTGTTCGGCAAGACCGGCACCACCGACGCCGACAAGACCGCAGCGCTCGTGGTCGGCACCCGCGACACCGTTGTGGCCGGGTATCTCGTGAACCCCGACTGGTCCAACCACTACGACAAGATGGATCACGGGATCGTGAACCCGGTTGTGTGGAAGACCGTGGCTGACTACATGGAAGGCCGGGCGGTCGAGGAGTTCAAGAAACCCGGCGAGTAGGTCGTTGATCTGCTGGCTGCGCGCTGTGCCGTCCAGCGGGCGGTTGTCGGCGAGGTGCTCGTCAACGGAGAACATTGCCTCCGACGTGACCATCTCGACAAGCACCGGCGACAGCCGATCCGAGCAGCGGGCCCAGCCGTCCCCGGTCTTCAGCACGACCGGGGGATCGTCCTGGCCGAGCGCTGCGGTCAGCGTCTGAACGAACGTCCAGCACTGATGGCGGTCGCCTGCCCACAGGTTGCCGAGCTCCTCGAGCACACCACGCTCATCGTCGCGGCTTTGGTGTGCCTGGCTGCGCGGCGGGCTGGGGTCAACGAGGTGGTGCTGCTCGTCGCTTGGCTGCTGGTGGCGTCGACGCTTCGGTGGGCGCGGAACCGGGGTGCGCTTGCTCGGTGGGTCGCTCAGTGGCAGCGGCCCGGCGTACCGCAGCATCGACCCTGATGGTCTGATCGGGGGCGGCCCGCCGTCTTTGCGCTGACTGGGGTAGCAACGTCGCGGGCGCCCTTCTTGTCGACCGGACTGACGGGGACGCCTGATCATCGACAGCTACTGCGAGATGGCCCCTAAGGTCGTAGCCGCGCGAGCCGCGCAACCCGCGCGCCTTCAACCGCACGAGAATCAGGTGTCGTAGCAGCCGTCCCACGGCGGGTCGAAGCCCAAGTCGTCGGGCACCAACTCCGCGTGATCCTCGCCGTCGTATTCCTGCGACTGGTCGACCAGTCCGAAGGTGTGGCCCTCGAACTCGACGTGAAACAGCTTGATGGCGATGTCGCCGAAGATGGGCCCGGGCAGCGCCTTGACCCACTCGTCGAGGCGTGCCTGGGCGAGGGCGGTCGAGCCCTGCTCGTTCTCGCTCGTGCCGGCACACCAGATCTGGGAGCCGGTGTGGGCGCCGTCCGGGTTGAAACGGTGCAGCACGGCGTACCAGCGTTTATGTCTGTACCAGTCGTCGGATGCGCCGGCACCGTCCTCAAGGGTGGCAGTGACGGAGCCGAAGAACTGCCCGCCGTCGTAGGTGCCGATTGAGCTGGTGCGGTAGTCCGGCTCGTACGAGATCGGGACGCGCTCGGGAATCGCCATGATCGTGATGCTGGGACAAGGGTACGACAATGATGCGATGCGGATCGAGCTGGTTACCGGGGACATCAAGACCGCCGATCGGCTACGGACAGAAGCTGCACGCGGCTGACGGGCGAGGCTTGCGTTCCATCGAAGAACCGGGAGAGACTGCCCCTGCATCCGGAAAATCTTCGGAAGTTTCGGCGCCGGGCCGGTCGGATGGCGGGGCCCGGAGCGTACCCCCGCAGGAGGATCCCATGACCGCGCTGCACCCGGCTTGGACCGACCACGCCCTGACCCCCGATCGGCGCGCCGAGGCTCTGCTGGCGGCCATGACGCTGAAGGAGAAGATCGCCCAGTTGGGCAGCGTGTGGCCCGGCTTCGGCATGGAGAGCACCGGCGACGTCGCCCCGATGCAGGAAGTGTTCGCCGCCGGTAATCGCCCGCTCCGCACTGCGGTGGCCAATGGCATCGGGCATCTGACCCGCCCGTTCGGCACCCGGCCGGTCACGGCGGAGCAGGGTCGGCAGCGGGTTGTCGAGCTGCAGGAAGCGGTTGTTGCGGGGTCACGGCTGAAAGTTCCGGCGATGGTGCATGAGGAGTGCCTGACCGGGTTCACGACGCTCGGGGCGACGGTGTTTCCGGCGTCGCTGGCCTGGGCGGCCACCTTCGACGCCGCCCTGGTCGAGCGGATGGCGGCGGCGATCGGGGCGGACATGCGAGCGGTAGGCGTGCATCAGGGGCTGTCACCGGTGCTCGACGTGGTGCGGGACTACCGGTGGGGGCGCGTCGAGGAAACCCTGGGCGAGGACCCGTACCTGGTGGCGACGCTCGGCGCGGCATACGTCAGCGGTCTGGAGGAGAACGGCATTGTCGCCACGCTGAAACATTTCGCGGGCTACTCGGCGTCGCGGGCGGCGAGGAACCACGCACCGGTGCCGATGGGACCCCGCGAGCTGCGCGAGATCATACTGCCGCCGTTCGAAACGGCGATCCGGGTGGGTGGGGCGCGGTCGGTGATGAACTCGTACGCCGAGATCGACGGTGTTCCGGTCGGCGCGGATGCCACGGTGCTGACCGGGGTGCTGCGTGACGAGTGGGGTTTCGAGGGCGTGGTGGTGTCCGACTATTGGTCCGTCCCGTTCCTGCAGACCATGCACCGGGTGGCGGGCAGCCCGGGGGAGGCGGGGGCGCTTGCGTTGCGGGCCGGCATCGATGTCGAGTTGCCGGATGCCATCTGTTACGGCGATGAGCTTGTTGAGCGGGTGCGCGCTGGGGACGTACCGGAGGAATTGGTTGATCGTGCGGTCCGGCGGGTGTTGCGGCAGAAGGCGGAACTGGGTCTGCTGGATCCGCACTGGACGCCGCAGGATTCCGTCGCGGCTGGCCAGGGCATCGATCTGGACCGGCCCGCTAACCGGGAGATCGCCCGTGAGCTGGCCGAGCGTTCGGTGATCCTGCTGGCCAACGAGGGTGACGTCCTGCCGCTGACGATGGGGAGCCGGCCGCGGCGCCTTGCGGTGATCGGGCCGTGCGCGGACGATGCGCAGGCGTTCATGGGCTGCTACTCCTACCCGAACCATGTGCTCGGTGACTACCCGGAGTACGGCCTGGGCGTGGAAGCTGACTCGCTGTGGTCGGCGCTGCAGCGGGAACTGCCCGATGACGAGTTCGTGCTGGAGACCGGGTGCCCGATCCGCGACGAGGATCGGTCGGGATTTGCCGCCGCGGTTGCCGCCGCCGCCGCAGCCGACGTGTGCATCGCGGTGGTGGGGGACCGGGCCGGGTTGTTCGGGCGCGGAACTTCCGGGGAGGGCTGCGATGTTCCGGACCTGAGCCTGCCGGGGGTGCAGGGCGACCTGGTCACCGAACTGCTCGGCGCGGGCACGCCGGTGGTGCTGGTCGTGGTGTCGGGACGGCCGTACGCGCTGGGCACCTACGAGCAGGCGGCGGCGCTCGTACAGGCGTTCATGCCGGGCGAGGAGGGCGGCGCGGCGATCGCGGGCGTGCTGTCCGGGCGGATCAACCCGAGCGGCAAGCTGCCCGTGCAGGTGCCGCGACTGCCGGGCGGCCAGCCGGGTACCTATCTGCAGCCGCCGCTCGGGGCTTTCAGCGAGGGCGTCAGCAACCTCGACCCGACGCCGATGTTCGGCTTCGGGCACGGGCTGTCCTACACGACGTACTCCTATGAGAACCTGCAGATCGACAAAACCGAGATTCCGACGGACGGTACGGTCACGATCTCCGTTCACGTGCGCAACACCGGCCCGCGCGACGGCGCTGAAGTCGTCCAGCTGTACCTGCACGACGTTCAGGCCGAGGTGACCCGGCCGCTGCGCCAGCTCGCCGGGTATGCCCGGGTGCCGCTGGCCGCCGGGGCCGCAGCGCAGGTGACGTTCACGTTGCACGCCGACCGGACCGCGTACGTGGGCCGTGACCTGCTGCGCGTGGTCGAACCGGGCGAGATCGAGTTGTTCGCCGGGCCGTCGGTGACCGAGCTGCCGTGCCGTGCCACGATCCGGCTCACCGGTGACCGCCGGGTGGCCGGGCCGGGCCGGGTGCTGACGACTGCGGTGGTGGTGGAAGTACGCTGACGTGGCAAGCTGTCCGGCGACTCGATCCGGGTGCCCTTTCTCCACCCGGGTCATCGGCACCCCGGAACTGCCGGGTCAGACCAGCTGACGCAAGGTGAGCCCGGTGGCCTGCTTGAACAGGTACTCGGCGCGCTCATAGGAGAGCCGCCCGCGCCCGGTGTCCGGGCACACGTCGCCCGGCTGCCGGGGTCGTCCGGGACCGGGCCGTCGCTCGGCCAGAAACAGCGGCCCGCGGGTGCGCTCCCCGATCAGCTCAGGCAGCAGCCGAGCGGTCCTGGAGCGCCAGGTGATGCCGGAGAGCGCTTGCCGGTCGTCGAGGTCGAGGTCGTCGAGGTCGAGGGCAAGCGCTGCGGCGGCTCCGGCGCCGGACTCGTGCAGCAGGGTCCAGAGGGTCCGCTCGCGCAGCGGATGGTTCGGCTGCTGCAGGAGATCTGAGACCTCGGCGGGGGCCATCGCCGGGGTTCGGCCGCGCCTGCGGGCCTTGCGGTTCCTGCCAGCGAGCGGGGGTGAGGTTCTTTGAGCGGCGGCCGCGGGAAATGGGGCTGGCGCGCGGCGGTCCGGGTCTGGCGCTGGGGCTCGGCGGTTCAGGGCGGCGGCCAGGTGCGGGGCGGACGCCGATTCGGCGAAAGACCGGACCGCGGCAAGGTGCCTGTTCCACGTTGCTGCCGCGCATGCGTCCCACGCGATGGCGAAGGCTCGGGCAACCTGCTGCGGGGTAAGCTCACGCACCTCGGCCCGCTCACCCAGAATGCGGCGCAGGCGATGCCAGGTCTGACGGTACGCCCACAGCGTTCCCCCGCTCAGTTCCGCCCGTCCCAGAAACGCCTCCACCGAAGCCCCCAGCAGCAGCCCGCCGGCGGCACCGTCCTCAAGGGAACCGGCCCGCTGCAGCAGGAACGCGCTCTGCGCCGCGTTGGCCGTCAGCGCCGCCGCCCGTTCGAACTCCCGCCGCGCCTCAGCGGGCCGGCCGCACCGCGCCAGTAGATCGCCCCGTACGGCGGGCAGCAGGTGGTAGTCGATCAGCCGCGGGTCGTCCGCGACCGTGTCGGCGATGGCGAGCCCTTCCTCGGGTCCGCGCGCCATGGCGACGGCGACCGCGCGGTTGAGCTGCACGACCGGGGTGGGCAGCAGTCGTACCAGGGCGTCGTAAAGCGCGGCGATTCCCACCCAGTCGGTCGCTTCGGCGGTCCTTGCCTGCGCGTGCGTGACCGCAATGGCCGCCTGCAGCAGGTACGGACCGGGTGGCCCGCCGAGTTCACGGGCCCGCAGCATCGCGGTGAACCCCCGGCGGATCAGCAGCGGATCCCAGCGCCCCCGGTTCTGCTCGGCCAGCGGCACCGGCTCTCCCGCCGGCCCGGTGCGCGCGGCGGCCCGTGACTCCTGAATCTCCATCAGCGCCACCAGCCCGTGCACTTCGGGCTCCTGCGGCATGAGCGTGGCCAGCAATCGGCCCAGCCGTAACGCCTCAAGCGTCAACGCCGGCCGCAGCAGGTCGTCGCCGGACGTGGCCGAGTACCCCTCGTTGAAGATGAGGTAGATGACCTCGAGGACGGCCGAGAGCCGACCGGCCAGTTCCTCGCGCCCGGGCAGCTCGAACGGCACTCCCGCTTCGGCCAGGGTTCGCTTCGCCGTCGCGCACCGCCGGGCAACCCGGGCCTCGGTGCTCAGCAGAGCTCGGGCGATCTCGGCGGTGGTCAGCCCGCCAACCACCTGCAACGTCAACGCGACGCGGGCGCGCGAAGCGAGTACCGGGTGGCACGACAGGAACATCAGCCGCAGCTCGTCGTCGCTGTGCGCCTCGATGGGCGCGGTGGTGGACAGGTCCCGGCCGATGCTGTCCTGTGCGCGTTCCTCGACGGCGGCGCGACGCAGGTGGTCGGCGGCGCGCCGCTTGGCCACAGTCATGAGCCAGGCGCCAGGATTGTCGGGTACGCCGGTGCCAGGCCACTGTTGCAGCGCGGCTACCAAGGCGTCCTGCGCAAGCTCTTCAGCCAGGCCGACGTCACGCACCATCCGCATCAACGCGCCAATGATGCGAGCCGACTCCCCCCGCCAGACCGCTCCCACAGCTCCAGCCGCGTCCGAAGCGCCGCCACCCGAGGCGGCGGCGCTTGCGGACCCGGCGGACGACGTCACGGCCCGAAGACCTGCTGAAGCACGCTCTCCCCGTCACCCACGATCCGGCGGAAGCGGCGGCCCAGTTCGATCGCCTCTTCCTGGGAACGCACCTCCACCAGGGCGAACCCCGCCACAGCCTCCTTGGCCTCGGTGAACGGCCCGTCCGTCACGGTGATCTCGTCGCCGGCCGAGCGGATCACCACCCCCGTGGGGGCCAGGCCGCCGGTGGCCAGCAGCACCCCGGAGGCCGTCATCTCCTCGATGAACTTGGCCATCTCGGCGTACAGGGCCTCGTCCGGCTCGTCCCCGCCCTTGGTCGTCATCAGGTAGCGCATCGCAGTTCTCCTTCTCCCGTGAACGTCGGCTTGCCTCCGGACGTCGAGCCAGCGATGTGACAGGTAATGGCCACGTTACCTGTCACACGGTGGGAACAAGGCCCAGATGCAAGCTCAGGGTGACCGGTCCGGTACAAGACAGTCAGGCCGGCCGGTATTCGACTTCCGGCCGGCCGGGGCTGCCGTACCGCGAAATCCGCAGCACCCGCCCCGCCTCGGCCAGGTGCTCCAGGTAGCGCCGGGCCGTCACCCGCGACGTCCCGATCCGCCCGGCCAGCTCGCCGGCCGACAGACCACTGTCGGCCGGCAACGAGCGCAGCGCCGTGACCACCAGGTCAAGGGTGTGCTCGTCGAGGCCTTTGGGCAGGCTGTCGTGCGGGGAACTGCGCAGCGTCGCGAAGGCCCGGTCGATCTCGTGCTGCGCGGCGATCTCCCCGCTTCCCGGTAGCTGGCTGCGATAGCGGGCGTAGCGGTCCAGCTTGTCGCGGAACGCGGCGAACGTGAACGGCTTCAGCAGGTAGTGGGTCACTCCCAGCGCCACCGCCTGGCGCACGGTTCCCACATCGCGGGCCGAGGTGACCGCCAGGACATCGGTGCCGCTTCCGGCCGCCCGCAACGCCCGGGCCACCTCCAGACCGTGGCGATCGGGCAGGTTCAGGTCGAGCAGCACCAGATCCACCTCGCCGGTCCGCAGCACCGCCATCGCATCACGAGCCGTGTGCGCAACCCCGACAACCGAGAAGCCCGGGACCTTTTCCGTGTACGTCCGGTGCGCCTCGGCAATCAACGGCTCGTCGTCCACCACGAGCACCCGGATGTTCTTCACAGCGGCATCGCAGCGGGCACCGGGATGCGGACGGTCAGCACCGCACCCCGCTGATCCGAGCCGGAGGTGAGCGCGTAGCTCCCGCCGTACCTCTGCGCCACCTGCCGGACCAGCGACAAGCCGACGCCGTGCCCGGGACCCTGCTTGGTCGACCATCCCCGGCGGAACGCCGCGGCGGCCTGCTCCGGCGTCAGACCGGGACCGGTGTCGCTCACCTCGACCAGCACCTCGTTCT
Organism: Actinoplanes sp. TFC3; assembly: GCF_001553785.1. Taxonomy (GTDB): domain Bacteria; phylum Actinomycetota; class Actinomycetes; order Mycobacteriales; family Micromonosporaceae; genus Actinoplanes. The sequence goes on along the minus strand of NZ_LOJP01000001.1, from coordinate 3,657,266 downwards.
CCTCCTGACGCACCAGCACCCGCACCCGCCGCGGCGCCTCCACCAGGGCCACCGCCTCCAGCGCGTTGTCCACCGCGTTGCCGACCACCGTCAGCAGGTCCCGGCTCGGCACCCGGTCCCCGGCCAGGCGCGACTCCGGCGCCACCGTCAGTTCCACGCCACGCTCGCTGGCCTGCGCCGATTTACCCAGCAGCAACGCCGCCAGGGCCGGCTCCTCGACCGCGCCCACCACCTGGTCGGTGAGCTGCTGCGCGAGCGCCAACTCGGCGGTGGCCAGCTCGATCGCCTCCTCGGCCCGGCCCAGTTCCACCATGGTCAGCACCGTGTGCAACCGGTTGGCCGCCTCGTGCGCCTGGGCCTGCAGGGCCGCGGTCAGGCCGCGCACCGAATCCAGCTCTCCGGTCAGGGCTTGCAGCTCGGTATGGTCACGCAGGGTCAGCACCGTGCCCAGTGCCCGCCCCTCGAACCGCGTCTCGCGCTGACTGGCCACCAGCACCCGCTCCCCGGCCAGCACGGGCTCATCGACGGTGGGCCGCCGCGAGGCGATCAGCGCCGCGGCCTCCGCGGGCAGGTCCAGGCCGTCCGCCGGGCCATCCAGAACAGCATCATCCGGTACGCCCAGAAGTCGCCGGCCCTCGTCGTTCATCAACGCCACCTTGCCGTCGCGGTCGACAACGACCAGGCCCTCGCGCACCGAGTGCAGGACCGCGTCGTAGTACTCGTACATCCGGGTGATCTCCGCCGGGCCGAGGCCGTGGGTCTGGCGTCGCAGCCGGCGGCTGAGCAGCCACGCGCCGGTGCCGGCCAGCAGCAGCGCGATGATCGTGGCGATGGCGACGGCGGGCACCTGGCGCAGCAGACCGGCGTTGATGGCCTGGGTGGTGATGCCGACCGAGACCAACCCGATGATGGTGCCGTTCTGGGCGCGAACGGGGACCACTGTTCGTACCGAATCGCCAAGACTGCCTTTGAATTGCTGAATCACCACGCCGCCGGCCAGCGCCTTGTCGACCGAGCCGGCAAATTTCTGGCCGATCAGCTCGGGCGTCGGGTGGGTGTAGCGAGTGCGGTCCGGGCTCATCACCACGATGAAGTCGGTGGCGGTGGCCTTGCGGGTGGCCTCGGCGTAGGGCTGCAGCACCGCCGAGGGGTCAGCGCTGCGCAGCGCGTCGGCGGTCGCGGGGGAGCGAGCGATGGTCTCGGCGACCGCTGTCACCTCCTGCACCGCGGCGGCCCGCGCGTCGCGGCGGGCCAGCAGGATCGTCCCGGCCGTGCCCGCGCCCACCAGCAGCGTCACGACCAGCACCTGCAGAGCGAACAGTTGCCGCGCGATGCTCCAGTGTCCGGTCATCTCCCGCTCCTGTTTCGCCCGGGGCAGCACCGCGTTTCGCAGCGGTGAACAGAATGAACGTAATGGTGCTTGCCGATGAGACCCAGACCACAGTCTGCGGCATGGCACTGGAGACCACCGCCCCGGCTCGGCGGGACCGCACGCACCTGCTGTACCTGGCGGTGATCGGTGCTGTCCTGCTCGGCATCGCCGTCGGCTTTCTGTTCCCGGATTTCGCCAAGGAGCTGAAGCCGATCGGCACCGGCTTCGTCAACCTGATCAAGATGATGATCAGCCCGGTCATCTTCTGCACGATCGTGCTCGGCGTCGGCTCGGTGCGCAAGGCGGCCCAGGTCGGCAAGGTCGGCGGCCTTGCGCTGGGCTACTTCCTGCTGATGTCCACGGTCGCGCTGGCCATCGGCCTGGTCGTCGGCAACCTCATCCACCCCGGCTCGGGGCTGCACCTGACCCCTGAGGCCGCAGCGGCCGGGCAGAAGCAGGTCGGCGACACCGCCGGCGAAGGCACCGCCGCGTTCCTGCTCGGCATCATCCCCACCACGCTGGTCTCCTCGCTGACCCAGGGTCAGGTGCTGCAGGCGCTGCTGGTGGCGCTGCTGGTCGGCTTTGCCGTGCAGACCATGGGACCGCGCGGCGAGCCGATCCTGCGGGCGGTCGGGCTGTTCCAGCGCCTGGTGTTCAAGATCCTCGCCATGATCATGTGGCTGGCCCCGATCGGCGCGTTCGGCGCGATCGCGGCGGTGGTCGGGGAGACCGGCGTCGACGCGCTCAAGAGCCTGGCCCAGATCATGCTCGGCTTCTACCTGACCTGCGCAATCTTCGTGTTCGTCATCCTGGCCGCGCTGCTCTGGTTCTTCGCCCGGATCAACCTGTTCGCGATGCTGAAGTACCTGGGCCGCGAGTTCCTGCTGATCCTGTCGACTTCGTCGTCGGAGTCGGCCCTGCCCCGGCTCATCGCCAAGATGGAACACTTCGGCGTGGCCAAGCCGGTCGTCGGCATCACCGTGCCGACCGGCTACTCGTTCAACCTCGACGGCACCGCGATCTACCTGACCATGGCCTCGCTGTTCATCGCCCAGGCCATGGACCAGCCGCTGAACATCGGCGAGCAGATCTCGCTGCTGGCCTTCATGATCATCGCCTCGAAGGGGGCCGCCGGGGTCACCGGTGCGGGCCTGGCCACCCTGGCCGGCGGGCTGCAGAGCCACCGCCCGGAGCTGCTGGACGGCGTCGGGCTGATCGTGGGCATCGACCGGTTCATGTCCGAGGCCCGCGCGCTGACCAACTTCGCCGGCAACGCGGTGGCCACGGTGCTGGTTGGCTCCTGGACCGGGCAGTTCGACCGGGACAAGGCACTGCAGGTTCTGGCGGGCAACGACCCGTTCCCGGAGAACACCATGCTCGACGACGACCACCACCACGAGGAGCCGGCCGCGGCCGATACCGAGCCTGCTCCGGTCAAGTAACCGCTGAGCCACCACCCCGTCGCGAGGCCCCTCGGCGACGGGGTGGCTCCAGCTGCGCCCTGCGGGAAGACTGGCACCATGAAACTGCATGAGGCGATCACCGGTCGGCTGCGCTTGTTCATCGAAGCGCAGCCGATGTTCTTCGTGGCCACCGCCCCGGCCGGCCCCGAGGGGCACGTCAACCTCTCACCCAAGGGCATGCACGGCACCTTCCGCGTGCTCGACGAGCACCGGGTGGCCTACCTGGACTATCACGGCAGCGGTGCCGAAACCGCCGCACACCTGGCCGACAACGGCCGCATCACGGTGATGTTCTGCGCGTTCACCGGCCCGCCCAACATCGTCCGGCTGCACGGCAAGGGCCGGATGGTGGCGCTGACCGACCCCGGCTGGCCCGAGGCGCTGGCCCTGTTCCCCGACCCGCCGGACGTGCACGGCGCTCGGTCCGTGGTGTTCATCGACGTCGACCGGGTCAGCGACTCGTGCGGCTACTCGGTGCCGCTGATGGCGTACGAGGGGGATCGGGACACCCTGGTGCGCTGGAGCGAACGCAAGTCGCCGCAGGACCTCGCCACGTACCGCCGCACCAAGAACAGCGAAAGCATCGACGGGCTGCCCGCGTTCAACGGCTGAGCCGGCCCCCCGAGCTGCGTACGTTGTCCGTGGCCGGGACGGGCTACCTGCACGGATGGGACGTGTCCGCGCCGCCCGGCAACGAGTCGCTGACCATCGTGCACGATCGCGCCATCACCGGCGCGCAGGCGCTGGGCACGCGCAGCAAGGCCGTGGCCAGCAAGGCGGCCTGATCAGTCGAGCACCCGCAGCGGCGTGCCGTCGCGCCAGGCCACGATGTCCTCGACGGCCTGCCCGAACATGGTGCGGTAGGCGCCCTCGGTCACGTAGCCCAGGTGCGGCAGCAGCACCGTGTTCGGCGCGCCGCGCAGCGGGTCACCTTGCGGCAGCGGCTCGGTGTCGTACACGTCCAGCCCGGCGCCCGCGAGCCTGCCCGTGGTCAGCGCGGTGACCAGGGCGGTTTCGTCGACGATGGGCCCGCGCGAGGTGTTGATCAGCACCGCCGAGGGTTTCATCGCCGCGAGTTCGTCCGCGCCGACCAGCCCGGTGGTCCGCTCGCCGAGCTTCAGGTGGATGCTCAGCACGTCGCTGGTGGCGAACAGCTCGTCCTTGGGCACCCGGGTCACGTCCACCTCGGCGGCGCGTTCGGGAGTGAGGTGCTCGCTCCACGCGATGACCCGCATGTCGAAGGCCTGGCCGATGCGGGCGACCTGGGTGCCGAGCCGGCCCAGCCCGAGCAGGCCCAGCGTGCTGCCGGCCAGATCGGAGCCGATGGTGGTCTGCCACAGGCCGTCGCGCAGCGCCCGATCCTCGGTGGTCAGGTGCCGGCGCACGGCCAGGATCAACGCCCAGGTCAGCTCGGCGGTGTTCGAGCTCTTGGCCGAACCGCCCATCGTGGTGCCGCAGACGGTGACCCCGTGCGCCGTGGCTGCTGCCAGGTCGATCGCGGCGTTGAGCATGCCGGTGGTCACCAGCAGCCGCAGCTCGGGCAGCCGGTCGAACAGCTCGGCCGGGAACGCCGTCCGTTCGCGCATCGCCACCACGACCTCGGCGCCGCTCAGTGCCGCGGCCACCTCGTTCAGCCCGCCGAGATGCTCGTGCAGCACCACCACCTCGGCCCCGGCGATCGTGTCGAAAGCCCCGAACGTGCGCGCCACCCGCTGATAGTCATCCAGCACCACGATTTTCATGCCCCTACGGTACGGACACAGCCCCCGTTCCCGCGAAGAACTCCGGGCCCGCGGCCGCGCAGCCGATGACGAGCGCCATGACGTCTGCTTGCCGAGGTCGAGCACCTTCGCCGAGACGGTGATCGTGGCCGAGCGCACCGGGCCGCCGCCCACGGTGTAGAGGGCGTAGGTGTGCGTCTCGGTGCTGGCGACCTCGCCGCTGCACGAGAGGAATCCCTGCGAAACCCTGAGCGCTACTTGCTGAAGCCCGCGGTCAGGCCGCTCAGCAACTGGCGCCGGCCGATGGCGTACAGGATGACGATCGGGATGGTGGTCAGCACGACGGAGGCGGCCACCGCCGGCACGTTGACGCCGAACTGGCCCTGGAATGTCCACAGGGCCAGCGGGATGGTCCGCTGATCCGGGCTCTGGGTCAGGATCAGCGGGAGCAGGAAGCCGTTCCAGATGCCCAGCCCGTTGTAGATCATCACGGTGGCCAGCGCCGGGCGGGTCAGTGGGAAGGCCAGGTGCCACAGCGTGCCCCACTCGGTCGCGCCGTCCACGCGCATGCTTTCGAACAGTTCGCGGGGTACGTCGCGGACGAAATTGGACAGGACGAGCACCGACAACGGGATGGCGAAGGCGATCGAGGGCAGGATGATCGCGGCCAGGGTGTCGTACATGCGCAGCCGGATGATGATCAGGTAGACCGGGATGATGGTGGCCTGCAGCGGCACAGCCAGCCCCATCAGGAACAGCGAGTTGGCCCAGCGCAGGAACCGGCTGCGCCCGCCGGCCCGCACGATCGCGTACGCCGCCATGAAGGAGATCAGCGTGGCCGGCAGCACCGCCCCGGCCGTCACGATGGCGCTGTTGACGAAGTAGCGCACGAAGCCCGACTCGACGACCAGCTTGTAGTTGCCGAAGGTCGGGTCGCTCGGGGGCACCAGCGGGTTCTGGATGAAGTAGGTGCCGCGCGTCTTGAGGCTGGTGATGACGATCCAGTAGATCGGCACCATGATCAGCACGAGCCAGATCCACGCCGCTGCGCCGCCGAACCAGTTGCGCCCACGGACCCGGCGGCCGGCCGGGGTGGTGGCATCCGCGGTGACGACGGGGGTGCGGTGGCCGCCCCGGGTGAGAGTGGAGGCCACCGTCATACTCCTTCGAGTTGGCTGTCGTCGGGTTTGCCCCCGCCGAGGCGGCGCAGCAGCAGCGCCAGGCCGAGGCCGATGAGCACCAGGATCACCGCGATCACGCTGGCCGGGCCCATCAGGGTGGCCTGGAAGCCGCGCTGGTACATGTCCACGGCCAGCATCCGGGTGGCGTCGGCCGGGCCGCCGGCGGTCAGCACGAAGATCAGGTCGAAGAAGGTCAGCGAGCCGACCACCATCAGCGTCGACGAGGTGATGATCGTGTACCTGAGCTGGGGGAGGGTGATGCTGAAGAACTGCCGGATCCGCCCGGCGCCGTCGAGCTGCGCGGCCTCGTACAGCGAATCCGGGATCTGCCGCACTCCGCCCTGATAGATCAGGGCATGGAACGGAACGTACTGCCACGACACCACCGCGACGACCACGCCGACCGCGAGGTGGCCCTTGCCCAGCCAGTCCTGCTGCAGCACGGCGAGCTGCAAGCCGTTACCCAGCCCGAAGTTGGGGTCGAGCAGCGCCTTGAACGTGATGGCGATCGCGGCCGAGCTGAGCAGCAGCGGGATGAAGTACAGCACCGCGAGCAGCTCACGGTAGCGCTGCCGGCCGGCCAGGAACACGCCGATGAGCAGGCTCAGCGGGGTCTGCACGAGCCAGGACAACGCCATGATCAGGAAGGTGACCCCGATGGCGTGCGGCAGTTGCGGATCGGTCAGCACCGCACGCCAGCTGTTCAGCCCGGAGGGGGTGATGTCGCGGATGCCGTCCCAGGAGGTGAAGCTGAGCGCGAGCACGCCGAGCAGCGGCACCACGGCGAAGGCGACGAACATCGCCAGCGCGGGCGCCGCCATCCAGGCGACCGGGCCGCTGCGCCCGCCCGATCCGGAAGTGCCCGGCTCGGCCCGTACGGCCGGCGCAGCGAACGTGCTCACTTGCCGATCGTTCCGTTCATGGTCTGGATGAACTGGTCGGGGCCGATGGAGAGCTGGAAGAACTTGGCGATCGTGTCCAGCAGGGTCTCCGCGGCGGTCGGGGTCAGCGCCTGGTCCCAGGACTGCGCGAACACCTTGGCCCCGGAGGCCGTGTCGTAGATGAACTTGAGGAACGCGGCGTCCGTGGAGGCGGCCAGCTTGGCTTCGGTGCCCTTGACGATGGGCACCGCGCCGGAGTCGATCCACTGCTGGATCTCGGTGTCGTCGAGCACCCCGCTCTGGAAGAACTTCTTCGCCGTGGCCTTCTGCTCGGCGCTGGCCTTGGCGGAGATCGACAGGTACTGCCCGGCGTTGCCGACGGTGTCACTCGGGTCGCCCTTGCCCCCCTCGACCGGCGGGAAGGTCAAGTAGCCGAGCTTGCCGCCCGAGACGAAGTCCCCGCCGTCAGTGTTCATACTCTGGTACGTCCACGACCCGTGCAGCATCATCGCGGCCTTGCCGGTGAACAGCAGCGCCTGGTCGGCGTTGGTGTCCGCGGCGATCGACGAGAAGCCCTTGACGAAGCCGTCGGCGCGGATGAGGTCCTGCATCTTGGTCAGCGCTTCCTTGGCTGCGGGGTGCGACCAGGCTTCCTTCTCGCCCTCGAACGCCGCCTGGAACACCTCGGAGCCGCCGATGCGGTCGAACAGGAACTCCAGCCACATCATGTTGGTCCAGCGCGACTGCCCGCCCAGCGAGAACGGTGCGATCTTCTTGGTGTTGAACACCTGGACCAGGTTCATGATGTCGGCCCAGGACTGCGGCGGCTGCGCCCCGGCCTTGTCGAAGACTTCCTTGTTGTAGAACAGCACGATGGGCTGCACGGTCTCGGCCGGCATCGCGTAGATCTTGTTGTCGATGGTGGCCGGGCCGAACGACGCCGGGAACAGCCGGTCCTTGACCGCGGCGTTCTCCGTGAACCAGGACGTCAGGTCCTCGACTTGCCCGGCCTCGACGTAGCTCTTGAGCCCGCCGCCACCCCAGCCCCAGATGATCGTCGGTGCCTGCCCGGCACCGAGCGCGGTCTTGATCTTCGCCTTGTAGGCGTCGTTGGGGAACGCCGCCGAGGTGATCTTGTTGTCGTTGGCTTTGCCGAAGCGGTCGACGGCGCCGGCCCGGATGTTCTCCTGTGGCTGTCCACTGAGGAACCAGTAGTCCGCCGCTCCGGCGTCGCCGCTGCCGGGTCCGCTGGGCCCCGAGCTGCCGCACGCCGCGAGGGTGGCGGCGGCGCTGGTGCCCGCGACAAGGCTGAGGAACGAGCGGCGGGACAGGGGGGAGGGATTCACGTGTGTCTCCACTCATTGAGTGCTGACTTCGCTGAAAGTTTCGGAACCCATGCGTAAGTTATCGAGAGGTTTCGTCAAGGTAGATTTCGTCGAACACGCTGTCAAGGGGTGCGACCGCGTTCTGGCAGCACAGGTGGAATCGCTCCCAACTGCGGTGGGCGGCTCGGAAGGTACGTCTGGAACTTTCAGAGGCTCGCGCTGCTACCGCGTGTCATCGGCCGGGATAGCCAGGCCCCATGCCGCCGGCGCCCCGGCTCCGGCGCTGGCCGCCGGATCCACCACGACGATCGGAATGCGCAGCCGGGCCGCCCGCCCTCCGGAATTTCCGATCTTCTCCCGGAGCCGAGGTGCAATATCGACGATCGTCTAGGTAATGGGCCCGGGGGGCTCACCCGTTTGGCCGGATGGCATGCACGAGTTCTTCGCCCCGTGGACACGTACCCGCCGTCAACGATCTTCTAAATTTCGATCGGTCCATCTCTTTGACAGCGGGAGAACACATGTCCGTCAAGGGCAGAATCGCGGCCGTCCTCGGCGCAGTGCTCGGCTTCGCCGGCGTTGTCGCGCCGGCACCGGCGCACGCGGCGGTGAGCCGGGCCCAGCTCGCACTGCGCTGGGCACCCATCCACTACCAGGACGTCGACGCCACGGGCAGCCACGCGCTGGGCGGCAAGTCCGACTACCTGACCGCTGTCGACTACGACGGCGACCTCAACGGGCGCAACAACTGGGACCGCGCGCCGGCCGGCGACGTGTCGTTCGCGGCCAACGTGTACTACTCGGTGGTGGAGACCGGCAGCCATTGGTTCATCACGTACTTCTTCTTCCACCCGCGCGACTGGGTCGACCACCCGTTCTTCGAGACCGAGCATGAGAACGACGGCGAGGGCCTCACCCTCGCGGTCGAGAAGGACGGCACCGACTACGGCAAGCTGCGCTCGATGGTGACGGTGGCGCACACCGACTTCTACTCGTACACCCCGGCGGGTAGCACCTGGACCAACGGCAAGGAGAGCATCGACGGCACCGTGCAGCTGCAGTCCTCGCCGCACGACTCGTTCCAGCACCCGGTGACCGCGCAGCAGCCGCAGGGTCACGGGCTCAAGGCCTACCCGCAGTACACCATCAACGGCGACGGCATCATCTACTACCCGTCGACCACCGCGGAGACGCCGGCCAGCGGCAACGACCGCGACGTGCAGTACGCCCTGATCGATATCTTCGCCGACGGCGGACTGTGGGCGCAGCGCAACAACCCCAGCCTGTTCGCCTCGCTCGGCACGTTTGCCGGAGACGCCAGCGGTGACTGCGGCAAGGGTACGTACTCCTGCGGCACCAACTCGGCGAACGCGCCGTGGGGCTGGGACGACGGCAACGACGTGCCCGGACGCGGCGAGATCGCCACCGACCCGGCAAAACTGTCGGTCGAGTACTTCACCGTGCCGGGCACGCTGGCGCGCTCGTACTCCTACAACCCGTACTCCAGCGCCGCCGCGGCGCTCAAGGAAGCCGACCGGGTCGCCCCGCGCGTGGTCGACTGATCCACTGCTGGAGCTGCCCGGCCGATCAGGCCCGATCGGCCGGGCACGCTGCTCAGACGGCGAAACCGCGGTGCCGGCGGACCAGCTTGCGCGCCATGAACACGGTCTGGGCGATGGTGGCGATGTAGAGCACCGGCCAGCCCAGCGACAGGATCGCCGACTGCACGCCCAGGCTCTGCTGGCTCCAGGCGTAGATCGCACCGCCGGTGATGGCCAGCAGGACGACCAAGGGCATCACGTACGCCGAGCCTTTGCCCTTCTCGGCGTTGGCCTGCGCGGCCCAGTTGTCCTTGTCGGTCTGGGCCAGGAACTGTGCCCACGCGGAGACGAAGTGCCCCATCCGGACCCACATGTAGATCTCGGCGGGCAAGGCCAGGGCGGCGTACAGGATGTCCGAAGCGCTCTTGTCCTTCATTGCCAGGGCCAGGCGCAGGTTCAGCAGGGCTGCGACGGCCGGGGGGATCAGCCAGATCGGGTTGAACACGAACGCGTGGATCGACAGCGCGGCCACCAGCAGCAGCAGGAAGCCCAGCCGCGAGGCGATGTTGAAGCCCATGGAGATGTTCTCGTACCAGCGCAGCCGCAGGTTGGGGTGCAGGGGCTGACCCTTGTTGTCGCCGCGCTGGCCGGGCCAGAACAGGTCGATGGCGCCGAAGTTCCACTTGACCTGCTGACCGTGCAACGCTCGCAGGTTGGTCATCGGGCCGACGTACGCGCGGGCCGTGGCACTGATCTTCGTGCTGAAACCGGCGTCCTTGATCTGCAGCGAGAGCTTGCTGTCCTCGACCTCGCTGTCGCGCACCCACGGCGCCTGCTGGTGGTGGCGGACCATCACCATCTCCAGCGCGCGGATGCTGAACAGGCTGCACTGCCCGCCGAGCACCGCCATGTTGCGCCCGCGCAGCAGGTTGTCCATGTTGAACGCGCCGAACTGCGCGCGCTGCCCGGCGATCAGGAAGCGGGCCATCAACCCCTTGTAGCGGCTCTTGTCGATGCTGTAGATGGCGCTGAGCCCGCCGATGCGCGGGTCGTCGGTCATCTCCAGCTCGAGGCGCTCCACGGCGTCGCGGGCCAGCGTCGTGTCGCCGTCCACGCCCAGGATGTAGTCGAACCCGCGGGACAGGAAGTAGCCGTAGTTGAGTGCGCCGACCTTCTTGTCCGGGTTGACGCCCATGTCATGTACGTGCACCGTCGTGACAAAGTCCTCGCCTTTGACGGTACGGATGTGGCGACCTTCGAACGTACGGGCAATCTCGGGGGTGTCGTCGTCGGTGTTGTTGATGATGACGTGCACGACGTCGGGCAGCCGGGTCTGCGCCAGGATGCTGCGCAGCACGTCGGCGATCGTTTCCTGCTCGTTGTAGCAGGGGATGATGCAGCTGATGGTGGCGTTGCGCGGGGTGGCGTTGGTGGCCGCGGCCGCGATCTCGCCGACCACCGTCTCCACGGCTTCGAGCTCGGCCAGTTGCGGCACGGCTGGCGGCAGCGCGAGCGGGCCCGCCTTGGCGCTGCGCGGCACCAGGATCTGGCGGTCGGTGGCCCGGCGCAGTCCGGGGCTGGAATCGGTCATCAACTGGCACCATTCGTGAGCAGCGGCAGGGTCAGGGTGTCGAGCGCGGTGGAGCGGTAGAAGCTGTTCGAGTCCGGCTCGGTTTCGACCAGCAGGTCCAGCCGCACCGTGAGCGTGAGCTTCGTGGCCCCCGCCGTGGCGGCAGGCAGCGTCACCACCGTGTCGTAGGGGTACGGCGGCGTCACGTCGAACTTGCCGCTGTCGGTGGCCGCCACGGCCCGCTTCGTGCCGTCATCCTGGGTGACCTGGAACGTGCTCACGCTCATCCGGTGGGTGTTGTCGGCATCCTCGATGTGCGCGGCAACATTGATGGTCTTCGTCGACGCGGCGGTGTACAGCTTCGCGTTGTCGCCCGTCCAGTACGTCAGCTGGACGGTGAAGTTGCCCTGCTTGAGCCGGTGCGTCACCGTGCCGGTGTCCAGCGGGCCACTGGGGCGCACCGGGGGCTTGACGCTTGCGCTGACACTCGGGCTCGGGGTGGGACTCTTGGTGGAGGTGCCGCCGAGCAGCGGTTTGCTGCTGCTGGTGAGCTCGGTGAGGCTGCTGCAGCCGGTCAGGCCGGCGCCGAGCACGGCGACTGCCGTGCCGACTGCCACAGCTCGGGGGACGCGAAAGGTACGTTTCATACGGCGTGTCCTGTGGTTCGGTACGGCCAGGGGGTCGCAGAGTTTGTCGGCGCCCACCGGCGGCAGTTGAGGGTTTCTGCTCCCCGGCTGCAACGCAGAAGTGACCGGGCAGCGCCGGGGGCGCCCGGCAGCTAGGGTCGGCCGCGTGCGCCCGGCAAGGGCATCGTCATCGTCCGCGACCGGGAGCCGATGATCGTGCAGCAGATCCGCAACGAACCGGACAAGGGCTGGGACGGCATCCTGGCCACGCGGGGACAGCAGTCGACCCTGACGCTCTCGCACAGCAACGCCGAGCACGACGGCTTCAGGGATGCACTCGGCTGGGGCGAGGTATGCCCCGGCAGCCCGAGCGCCTGATCGGCGGCAGCGCCCGTTGGTGACCACCGACCTGGTCGAGTACATCAAGCGGTTCGAGGCCGGCGGCTATCCGTGGTCACGGTGCTGGAGTCGCGCAGGCTCGAGGCGGCCGCGGGGATGATCCGGCGGCAGCTTTCCGGCATGGGGCTTGTCGAGGAGGTACGGACCAGCGCCATCGAATACACCATGAGCGACGTCGGCTACTCGTGCGCCAAGTGGCTGCGGTCGCTCGACGATGACGCCGGCCGTACCCGTTGAGCAGCTAGCGCTTCTCGCAGGCGATGCCGTCCTTGTCGCGGTCCAGCTTGCTCTTGTTCGCGTTGTAGAGCGCCGTGTCGACCTTGAACGTCGTGACCGGCTTCGACGAGCCGGACACCTTGTCCTTGGCGCCCTTGCGGCCCACGCCGTGCTTGTACTTCTTGTTCAGCTCGGTGCAGTTCTTGAACTTCTTGGGAGCAGCCTCGGCGGGGCCGGCGACCACACCGAAGCCGCCCCCGGCCAGAAGGCCGGCGAGGACGACGCTGGCGAGCTTGCGAGTCATGAAGAACCCTTCGAACGGCGAAGCGGGCCGCAGGTGTCGGCCCGCACCCGTACCTGACGGACAGCAGATCAGGTACGCGGGGGCGCGGTGCTGTCCCGTACCACTAATTCCGTCGACAGCTCGACACGCGGCGCCTCGATCTCCGCTCCCTGGGCCAGCCGCAGCGCCGTTCGCGCCGCCAGCCCGCCCATCTCGGCCAGCGGCTGCCGGACCGTGGTCAGCGGCGGCGACGCCCACCGGGCCTCCGGCAGATCGTCGAAGCCGACCACGCTCAGGTCGTCCGGTACCCGCAACCCCTTGTGCCGCGCGGCTTCATAGACACCTAGAGCCATCGTGTCGCTGGAGGCGAACACCGCGGTGGGTGGCGTCTCCAGCTCCAGCAGCGACATGCCGCCGGTGTAACCCGATTCGTACATGAAGTCGCCCTCGCGGATCAGCGCCGGATCCGATGATTCCAGGCCGGCGCGGTAGCCGTCGAGGCGGGCGCGGCTGCACAGCAGTTGCTTGGGTCCTGCGATGAAGCCGATGCGGCGGTGGCCCAGCGAGGTCAGGTGCTGGGTTGCCGACAGGCCGCCTGCCCAGTTGGTGGCGCCGATGGTGGGGATGTCCAGGGGGGCGCCGCCGGCCGGGTCGACCACCACGACCGGGATGTTGAGGCGCTGCAGTTCGGCGTACACCGGGGTGGTCAGGTCCGAGGTTACGAAGATGACGCCGTCGGACTGGCGGGCGTACAGGTTCTGCAGCCATTGCCGGGTCGCAGCCGAGCGGCGGTGCACGGCGGAGACGACGGTGCCGACGCCGGCGGCGTGCATGACGTCCTCGACGCCGCGGATCAGCTCGACCGCCCAGGGGCTGTCCAGGTCGTTGAAGACCAGGTCGACCAGGGCGGCCCGGCCGGGCCGCTGGCGTGACGCCCGGCGGCGGTATCCGTGCTGTTTGAGCAGCTTCTCGACCAGTTCGCGGGTCTGCGGGGCCACGTCGGCGCGGCCGTTGAGCACGCGGGAGACGGTGGGGACGGAGACACCGGCCTCACTTGCGATCGCGGCGATGGTCACGCGGGCCACGGGCTGCTCCTCGGGCGGCGTCGTAACTTTCGGAGGTTGATGCCGGAAGTATTTCACAGCTTCTGCGGGCAAACGTGAAACCTATTAGCATCTGCCGTACGTCATCGACCTTCGTCATTGTCCGGAGGTGCTCTTGTCCCCCCACCGCCTCATCGCCTGTCTTGCCACCGCCACCCTCACCTTGATGCCCGCCCCAGCGCAAGCCGCCCCGCAAGCGAGCAGTTACCGCGTCGGAGTCGGGATCGGGGACATGACCGGGGAGCCCGCGGAGGTCGGCATGCTCGGTTACGCCGATCCTGCTCAGACCACATCCGGCCTCGCATCCCGCCAGTGGGCGCGAGCCTTCGTGGTCGCCGATGCCACCGATCACCGAGTCGCCTTCGTCAGCACCGAGGCCGACTTCGTCACCCAGGCCGTACAAGTGGAGGTCCTCAAACGGCTCAAGGCCAAGCACGGCACCGCGTACACGGATCAGAATCTGACGTTGACCGCGACCCACACGCATTCCGGGCCCGGCGGATTCGACGAGTACACCCTCTACAACCTGACCACGCTCGGTTTCGAGGCGCCGGTTTTCGAGGCAATGGTGTCGGGCATTGTGCGCGCGGTCGACGCCGCCGATGCCAACCTCAAACCCGGCAAGGTCAAATTCGCCGAGGGTACGCTCACGGGTGCCAATGTGAACCGGTCGCTCGCGGCGTTCACCAACAACCCAGCCGCCGACAGAGCCAGGTTCCCGAACGCGGTGGACACCCGGATGAGCGTGCTGCGTTTCGAGCAGAACGGCACCCCGGTCGGCATGCTCGACTTCTTCGCCACCCACGGCACCTCGATGACCCCGTCCAACCATCTGATCAGTGCCGACAACAAGGGGTACGCGAGCCACGCCATCGAATCCGGCGTGCACCACGTCACGTGGGCGGATCGGGGTGACTTCGTCGCCGCTTTCGCGCAGACCAATGCCGGGGACATGTCGCCGAACCTGCGGGACGGTGGTGCCAAGGGACCGACCGGCAACGAGTTCGAGAACACCCGCATCATCGGTCAGTTGCAGGCCGGCAAGGCGCAGGAATTGTTTGCGAACGCCACCGAGGAACTGAGCGGGCCGATCGACGCACGCGGCCGGTACGTCGACTTCTCCAACGTTCAGGTGGCCGGCGCGTACACGCCGGACGGCCAGCCGCACCGCACCTGCCCGGGCGCGCTGGGCCAGAACTTCACCGCCGGCGCCGAGGACGGTCCCGGCCCGCCGATCGTCGACGAGGGGGACCTCAACACCAACCCGTTGCTGCTGGTCGCGGGCATCGTGGTGAACCCGACCCCCGCCTGGGTGCGCGCGTGCCAGGCACCCAAGGACGTCTTCCTCGGCACCGGCAGCCAGAACCCGCCCTGGACCCCGCAGATCATGCCGTTGCAGATCCTGCGCATCGGCCAATTGGCGCTGACGACCGCCCCGGGCGAGTTCACCATCGTCAGCGGGCAACGCGTGCGTGACGCCGTGAACGCGCAACTGAACGGCGTCGCCACCCACCAGATCCTGGCCGGATACGCCAACGCGTACGCAGGCTATGTCGCCACCCCCGAGGAATACGACCTGCAGCACTACGAGGGCGCGGCAACACATTTCGGCCGCTACACCCAATCGGCGTACGCGCAGGAGTTGGCGAAACTCGCTGCCGCCTTGCGCGACGGCCAGCCCACGCCGAGCACCGCCCAGCCGCCCGCCTTGCCGCAGAACCGGATCAGCGTGCGACCCGGCGTTGTCCTGGACACCCCGCCGCTGGGCAAGCAGTTCGGCAGCGTCATCACCCAGCCCGCCGCCACCTATTCCCGCGGCGCCGAGGTGCAGGTCGATTTCGTCACCGGGCACCCCAACAACAACCTGCGCAACGAAGGCACGTTCCTCGAGGTGCAACGCCAGACCGGAACCACGTGGAGCACGGTTTCCACGGATTCGGAATGGCAGACGATCTACCGCTGGAAGCGTGAATACCTGGGCGTGTCGACCGCGCAGGTCACGTGGAGCATTCCGCGCACCGCCGAGCCCGGAACGTACCGGATCATCCACCATGGCGATGCGAAGAGCCTGACCGGATCGATAACCCCCTTCACCGGTACGAGCAGAGCCTTCCAAGTCACCCCGTGACCCAAACAGCGCCGGCCCGTTGGAACCGGGTGTGCGCAGAGATCGAGTTCGCCTGAAGTCCCCCGTCCGCCGGGCGGTCATCCTCTCCGTGGTGACCGCCCTGCTCGGCGCCGGGGGAGTGGCCCTGGCCGGGGTCATGTCCGGCACCCCGGCCCCGGCGCCGTCGTTCAACGGCCCGGTGTTCGCCGTCGCCCACGCCGGTGACACGGTGTACGTGGGTGGCTCGTTCACCGGCGCGGTGATCAGCGGCAAGACGGTGACGCGCTCGCGGCTGGCGGCGTTCGACGCCCGCACCGGCAAGCTGCTCGACTGGAATCCCGGCGCCGACGCAACCGTGCGCGCGCTGGCCACCGACGGCGGCACGGTCTACGCCGCCGGGGACTTCGGCAAGGTCGCCGACCTGTCGCGCGACGCGATCGCGGCCATCGACGCCACCACCGGCGTGGCCGGTCCGCTCAAGCACGCCGTGCTGGGCCGGCCCAACGCGCTCGCGGTGGGTAACGGCCGGCTCTACGTCGGCGGCCGGATCACCTCGGTGGACAACGCACCCCGCGCGAACCTCGCCGCGTTCAGCACCAGCACCGGCGCCCTGGACAACTGGGCACCCACGACCGACGACACCGTCAACGCGCTCGCCGTGCGGGGGAGCCGGGTCTACCTCGGTGGTGGTTTCCACAAGACCAACGGGGTCAGCTCGACGCTGCGGCTGACGGCGGTCGATGGTGCTTCGGGCGTACTGTACAGGGACTTCTTGCCCAAGCCGGTGTCGCAGGTGTTCGCGCTCTCGACGGACGCCGACGGGGTCCATGCCGCCCTCGGCGGGCAGGGCGGACGGGCCGTGGCCTACACGTTCGCCGGTCAGGCGCGTTGGACCCGGGTGTTCGACGGTGACGCCCAGGCGATCGCCACCATCGACGGCATCACCTACGTCGGCGGTCACTTCGACAAGGCCTGCACCACCACGAACAACGGCGCGAAGGGTACGTGCACCGACGGCTCGGTCCCGCGGGTCAAACTCGCCGCCGTGGACCAGACCGGCAACCTGACCGGCTGGGCGCCGCAGGCCAACGGCGTGGCCGGGGTGCGGGCCATGGACGGCAACCTGGACTCCGGCCTGCTCAGCGTCGGCGGCGACTTCACCACCATCGGTGACACCACTCAGAAGCGCTACGCAGCGTTCGGTACCATCGTCACCGAGAGCGCGCTGCCGCCCGCACCGCCGTCACCGGTCGTGGCCTCCTACAACTTCGACTCCACGGTCGCCGACGCCAGCTACGACGACGGCTCGGGCAACGGCAACACGCTGCGGGTATCCGGGGTCAACAACGGCACGCTCAAGCCGGTCCCGCACGGGCGCGGCCAGGCCGTCTCCTTCCCGCCCAAGTGCAGAGGCGCCGACTGCCCGCGCGTGGTGTTGCAGGCCAAGGACAGCCCCGCGCTCAACCCGGGCAGCCGGGTCCTGCGTTTCGGTGCGTCGGTGCTGCTGTCCCCGGCCGAGACGTCGTCGGGCGAGAACATCCTGCAGAAGGGCTACTCCACCGCCGGCGGGCAGTACAAGCTGCAGGCCGACGGGGTGTCCGGCAAGCCGAGCTGCGTGTTCAGCGACAAGGACGCCACCAAGATCTACGTGGCCAAGGCCGGCGCGTCCATCTCCGACGGCTCCTGGCACACGGTTGAGTGCCGCCGCGCCGGTGCCACGGTCACCATCCTGGTCGACGGCAGGACCGAGGGCAGCACCACCATCCCGGCCGGCCTGTCGGTGATCACCACCCAGCCGCTGAGCCTGGGCGGCAAGGGCACCAGCGAGAACAACGACCAGTTCCACGGCAGCCTCGACGACGCCTGGGTGAGCATCTCCTAGTGTGCGGCCTCGATTCCGAGCCCGCCAAGGGCGGGTACGAGCCGGGCTCAGCCTGGACGGCCCGATGCTGTCGCAGCCGCCGGCCACCGTGTACGGCGACACCCAGTGGCTGATGCCGCAACTGGCCCGGATCGCCGGGATGGGTGAGGACTGGCTGCACGACTGGATCGGCGACTTCAACCCGGCCCGGGCGGTACGGATCCAGCAGGCGTATCCGCTCGCCTTCTTCGACCTGCACCTGCGCGGGCAGCGGCAGCGGTTGCTCGAAGGCCCGAGCGCGGCGTTCCGGGAGGTGGAGTTCGTCTCCTGAGCCGGTTCAGCGCCGCGCGGATCGGGTGGCGTGCAGGGCGGCCAGCAGGTGCAGGCGGTCCGCGTCGGGGCTGCCCGGTTCGGTGGTGAAGACCAGCATGACCGGACCCGGGTTGCCCGGCAGCGGATAGGTGTCCCAGTCCAGGCTGATGTCGCCGACCTCGGGGACGCGGAAGGTTTTGGTGCCGGTGACCGAGGTGCGCACGTCGTGGCGGGACCACAAGCGGCGAAACTCGGGGCTGCGGATGCTCAGCTCGCCGACGATCGCGGTGGCGCGGGGATGGGTGGGGTCGGTGGCTACCGCGGCGCGCAGCATGCCGATGTAGTCCAGGGCCTGCTGCTCCCAGCCGGGGCAGGTGCGCTCGGCGGTGCGGGTGTCGTCGAACAGCAGCAGGAGCATGTTGAGCCGCTGCGGCGGGTAGCCGGTCGGGTCACCGAGCAGTGCCTCGGTCAGCGGGTTCCAGGCGAGCAGGTCGAGGTGCCGGCCGAGCACCAGCGCCGGGGTGTCCAGGACCTGCAGCAGCCGGTGCGTGCCGGCGGGCACCTGCTCCGCGCCCCGGTCGGGCCGCTGCGGCAGGGGCCGGCGGGCGGCGTGGGCCAGGGCGAACAGGTGGCGGCGTTCGTCGCCGTCCAGGTCGAGCGCCCCGGCGATGGCATCGAGGACGTCGTCGGACGGGCGTACCTCCCGGCCTTGTTCCATCCGCTGGTAGTAGTCGGTGCTCAGCCCGGCCAGCAGAGCAAGTTCCTCACGCCGCAGCCCGGTGACCTTGCGCCGGCCGCCGGGCTCGAGACCCACGTCCTGCGGGCGCAGGCGGTTGCGGCGGGCGCGCAGGAAATCGCCGAGCTCGCGGGCGTACGGATGAATCATGTTCCTAGTCTGCCGCCTGCCGGGAGCGGCAAGGTAGGTCCGGCAAACCTAGGCAACCGGGTACGACGGAACCGGTGCCCGGCGATCCTAACGTGCTCGGCATGACTGCATGGACCACCGATTGCATTCCCCGCCAAACCGGGCGGACCGCCGTGGTAACCGGCGCGAACTCCGGGCTTGGCCTGGTCACCGCCACCGAGCTGGCCCGCCACGGCGCGCATGTCGTGCTCGCGGTGCGCAACGTCGCCGCGGGGGAGCAGGCCGCTCGCCGGATCGCGGGCAGCGTCGAGGTACGCCGGCTCGATCTGGCCTCGCTCGACGACGTCCGCCGTTTCGCCGCCGGGCTGCCCCGCGTCGACCTGCTGGTGAACAACGCCGGCGTGGTGCTGCTCGGCCCGCGCCGCACCTCCGTGGACGGCTTCGAGCTGCAGTTCGCCACCAACCTGCTTGGCCATTTCGCGCTGACCGGCCTGCTGCTCAGCAGGCTCGCGGCCGGGCGCGAACCGCGGGTGGTCAACCTCAGTTCGATCACCCACAAGAACGCGCATCTGGACTTCGGCGATCTGATGTCCGAGCGCAGCTATCGGGCGCCTGCCGCGTACGGCCGGTCCAAGCTGGCCACCACGGTCTTCGGCCTCGAACTCGACCGCCGGCTGCGTGCGGCCGGGTCGCCGATCGTCAGCACGCTGGCCCACCCCGGTTTGACCCGCACCAACCTGACCCCGCGGGCCTGGGAGCACCGGGCCCGCCTGGGCCGGATGATCGCGCGGATCGGGTTGATCGCGACGCAGCCGGTGGAGCAGGGCGCGCTGCCGCAGTTGCGCGCCGCGACCGACCCTGAGGTGCGAGGTGGTCAGTTCTTCGGGCCGGCCGGGCTGTGGGAGACCGGGGGGCGGGTGACTGAGGCACGACTCAGCCGGGAAGCCGCCGACCCGGCTGTCGGGCAGCGGCTCTGGGCAGCGGCCGAGGAGCTGACCGGCGTCAGCTACCTCCCGGTGCCGGCCGCCGACCGGCCCTCATGACAGCTGCCCGAACAGCGCACCGGGGTGGGAGAACGCCTCGGCGCGGTGGTGGCGCACCTTGTCGAGCAGGATCTGGGCGGCGGCCAGCCGGATGCGCACGGCCCGAAGCTGTCAGCGGGGCATGACAATTCAACGGCGCCGGGGCAGCCAGAGCCCGATCAGCGCCCCGGCCGCGATGATCAGCGCGCCGGCGATCACCGCGGGGCGGAGGCCGTCCACGAACGACTGCGGGCTGGTGTAGCCGCCGTTGGAGGTGAAGATCGAGGCGAGCGCGGCCACGCCCACGGCCACGCCGAGCTCGCGGATCGTGTTGTTGGCTCCGGACGCGACACCGCGTTGTTGTTCGCTGACGCTGGCCAAAGCCATGGTGCTGATCGGCGCGAAGGTCAGACCCATGCCGATGCCGGCCAGCGCGAACGCCACGACCAGGTCGCCGTAGCTTGCCGTGGCGGTGGTGGCCAGCCCGATCCAGAGCACGCCGGCGGCCAGCGAGACCTGGCCGGCCACGATCAGGGTGCGCAGCCCGATCCGGTCGGCGAAGATGCCGGCCAGCGGGGCGATGATCATGGGGGCGGCGGTCCAGGGCAGCGTTCGTACCCCGGCTTCCAGGGGGCTCAGACCCTGCACCACCTGGAAGAACTGGGCCAGCAGGAAGACCGAGCCGAAAGCCCCGGCCGAGAACGTCAGCGTGACCAGGCTGACCAGGCTGAAGCCCCGCGAGCGGAACAGCGTCAGCGGCAGCATCGGGGTGGTGTTGCGCTGCTGCCAGGCCAGGAACGCGATGAGCAGGCCGCCGCCGGCGATGAGCATGCCCAGCACCCGTGCCGAGGTCCAGCCGTGGCCGGGTCCGTCGACGATGCCCCAGACCAGCAGCAGCATGCCCGCGGCGGCCAGCACCAGGCCGAGCGGGTCGAGCTTGCGGGCACCGCCGCGCGATTCGCTGAGGATCGTCACCGCGAGCACCACGGCGACCACGCCCACCGGCACGTTGAGCCAGAAGATGAACGACCAGTGCAAACCTTCGACGACCGCGCCGCCCACCACCG
This sequence comes from Actinoplanes sp. TFC3, assembly GCF_001553785.1. Lineage (GTDB taxonomy): Bacteria > Actinomycetota > Actinomycetes > Mycobacteriales > Micromonosporaceae > Actinoplanes. Next base: position 3,636,351 of record NZ_LOJP01000001.1, on the reverse strand, counting down.
GTCCTACCGCGACCCCCAGCCCGCTGATGCCACCCCAGATGCCCACCGCGGCGCTCCGGAGGCGGTCGGGCACGGCTTGCGCCAGCAGCGTCAAGGACAAGGGCGCAACGGCTGCACCACCGAGACCTTGTACGGCCCGGGCGGCGGTGAGCATCCACGGCTCGGTGGCCAGCGCCGCCGCAGCCGAGGCGAGCGTGAAGACGATGAGCCCCCCGATGTACAGCCGGCGCCGCCCGAGCCGGTCACCCAGGGCGGCGGCGGTGAGCAGGAAGGCGGCGAAGGGCAGCGTGTACGCGTTCACGAACCATTGCAGGTCGGTGAGCGAAGCCCCCAGTTCGGACTTGATGACCGGCAACGCCGTGGTCACCACGAGGTTGTCCAGGGTGACCATGAAAGTCGGGATGCCGACTGCCGCGATGACCGCGGCGAGGGGGCGGGGTGTGCGGGTCTTCGGCGCCGCCGGGGCTGGTGGGGTGGCGAGCGTGGTCATGGTGGGAACTCCGGTCCGGGTTGGTTGTTATTCGCTGATAACCAGGAATGTAGTTATCGACTGATAACTTGTCAACCGATCCGTGGCGAACCGGTGCCTGATGAGTTTTGGCGGCCGGAGCCGTCATACCTGCGACGGCATCGCCAAGGCGGAAGGATGAGCGATGAGCACGGATCTGTGGCTGAGGGAGCTGGGCGTGGATGACGGGGGTACGTCCGGCGAGCCGGCGTTCACCGGGCTGGCCGAACGGCACCGGCGGGAGCTGCACGTGCACTGCTACCGGATACTCGGATCGTTCGAGGATGCCGAGGACGCCGTTCAGGAGACGTTCCTGCGGGCCTGGCGGCGCCGGGAGACCTTCGCGGGCCGATCGAGCATGCGGGCCTGGCTGTACCGGATCGCCACCAACACCTGCCTGGACCTGCTCGCCAAGCGCCGCCCCGAACCCGCGAGCGGTGGGGAAGTGCGGTGGCTGCAGCCCTACCCCGACCGGCTGCTCGACGAGGTACCGGCGGGTGCCGCGGACGAGCCGGAAGCTGTAGCGGTTGCGCGCGAGACGATCGAGCTGGCGTACCTGGTCGCCGTGCAGCACCTGGCACCGCGCTCGCGGGCCGTGCTGATCCTGCGCGACGTGCTCGGCTGGCCCGCCAAGGACGTCGCGGACCTGCTCGGGGACTCCGTCAACTCGGTGAACAGTGCCTTGCAGCGCGCCCGCGCCGGCATGCGCGACCATCTGCCCGCCGAACGCCAGGAGTGGGCCGGTGACAACGGCGACGCCGCAACCCGTGAGCTGGTACGCCGCTACACCGAGGCGAGCGTGGCCACCGACGTCGACAGCCTGGCCACGCTGCTGCGCGACGACGTCCGCTTCGCCATGCCCCCCACTCCCGGGCTGACCGTGGGCCGTGACGCTGTGGTGAGCAACTGGCTCGAGGACGGCTTCGAGAGCATGAGCCGGATGCGCGCCGTGCTCACCTCGGCGAACCGGCAGCCCGCCGTCGCCTTCTACCTGTGGAATGAGCCGGAGGGCGCCTACCTGCCGCTCACCGTCGACGTGCTGCGCATCAGCGGCGGAACGATCACCGAAATCGTCACCTTCTCCGACGAGCGGTTCGCACAGTTCGACCTGCCCGCCCGCCTGCCGGCCGGTACCCATGAGTGAGACCGGAGTTGTCAACGAACCGGCATCGGGCCGCGCCCGGCCCCCCTGTGGCAGGCTCGCCGTCGCCGGTTTGATCGCCACGCTGGTGGCGATGGTGGCCACCACCGGGGCTGCGGCGCTGGCCAAGGCCGCCGGGGCCGGCTTCGGGATCCCCGACGGTGCCGAGTCGATCCCGCTGCCCGGCTTCGCCGTGGTGACCGGCTTCTGCTGCCTTGCGGGCACGGCCATCGCTCTCGCCCTGCTGCGCTGGAGCGATCGCCCGGCCCAGCGCTTTGTGGGGACGGCGGTGCCGCTGACCGTGCTGTCGCTGATCCCGCCCTTGCTCAGCGGCGGAAACGCGGTCACGATTGTGGCGTTGGTGGGCCTGCACCTCGTCTCGGCGGCGGTGATGATCCCTGCCCTGGCCCGCAACCTGCGTACCCGCAGCACCTGAGGAGACCCGAGGGCACCGCGCGGTCGGGTGTTCGGCCGGCTCGACCATGTGGTGTGCAAAGCCGGATGCGACAACCTCAAGCCTTTATGTCATTGACTGATAAACTGCGGGGATGGCTAGGACTCGTCTCACCGCTGAGGAGCGGCAGGAGCAGCTGGTTCAGGCGGCGGTTACGGTGTTCAGCGCGGGCGGGTATGCCGGTGCCACCACCGATCAGGTCGCGCGGCTGGCCGGGGTTTCCCAGCCGTACGTGATCCGGCTGTTCGGGACCAAGCAGGAGCTGTTCCTGACCGCGGTGCGGCACGCGGCGGATCGCATCGAGGAATACTTCGAGCGCGCCGCTCAGGAAGCTCCCACTTTGGAGTCGCTGGGGCGCGCTTACCAGGAGCTGCTGGCCGAGCGCGAGTTGATCACCTGCTTGTTGCACGGGTTCGCGGCGGCTTCGGACCCGGCGATCGGGCCGGTGGTGCGCGAGTGCTTCGGCCGGATCTACCAGAGTGTCCGGCGGCTCACCGGGGTGCCGGTCGAGGAGGCACGGGCCTTCATCTCGTACGGGATGATGCTGACCGTGCTCGGCGCGATGCGCGTTGCCGGACCCGACGCCGTGGCCCAGGAGCCCTGGATGCGTGAGCTGCTGGCCCATGACGAAGAAAAACCTGCCTAGATGTTGTGCTGCAGGTACGCGGGCGCCCGGTAACCCAGCATCGCCTCGGTCATGCGCACGGCCTCCACCGCGGCGCGCACGTCGTGGACCCGGACGATCCGCGCGCCGCGCAGGATCCAGAAGACCACCGCGGCCAGGGTGCCGCTCAGGCGCTCGCGTTGCGGGGCGTCGAGCACCTCGCCGATGAAGTCCTTGTTGCTCACCGCGGCCAGCAACGGGTAGCCGAGGCCGGCGATGTCGGGCAGGCGCCGGCTCAGTTCCAGGGTGTGCCCGGTGTTCTTGTTCAGGTCCGGGCCGGGATCGATGATGAGCTGCTCCGGGCGTACCCCATGATCCAGCGCCACCTGCACCCGGGCCCGCAGGAAGTCACCCACCTCGGCCACGACGTCGCCGTACCGCGGGCTGGGATGCAGGGTCCGCGGGGCCGCCAAGCTGTGCGTGATCACCAGGGCGGCATCCGTGCCGGCCACCGCGTCGGCCATGGCCACATCGCGCAGACCGCTCGTGTCGTTGATGACCCCGGCCCCGGCTTTGATCACCTCCCGGGCCACCTCGGGCCGGTAGGTGTCCACGGAGACCACCGTGAGGCCCTGCGCCGCCTGCACCACCGGCAGCACGCGGTCGAGTTCCTCCTCGATCGACACCGGCGGGCCCGGGGCGAACGGCACCCCGCCGATGTCGATCCAATCGGCGCCCGCAGCGGCCGCGGCCTGCACCGCCTCGGTGGCCTTGCCCAACGCGAACGTGCGGCCCCGATCGTGAAAAGAGTCGGGGGTCCGGTTGACGATCGCCATCACCGCAACGCGCCGGGAGAAGTCGTACGATCGCCCGCCGATGATCCGGTGGGCGTCGATCAGCGGCGGTTCGTAGTGGCTCACGCGGCGAGACTACCCGGGCCCTGAGGTGCGGTATTGGGGGCTTCCCGACATTGATCGCCGCGCAATAGGGTGCAAGGCGTGACGGAGACGGGACTCGCAGTTGCCGATGTACGGGACCCGGTGCGCTACCTCTGGTGGCTCGTGCGCTGCCAGAAGCGGCGGGTCGCGGCGGGGGCGGTGATCGGGTCCGCGTGGATGGCCGGGCTCACGCTGTCACCGTACCTTTTGTCGCAAGCGGTTGATCGTGGCCTGCAGCACCGCGACCTTCCCGTGCTCGCGGTCTGGGTGGGTCTGCTCTTCGTCGCCGGCGGTCTCAACGCGACGCTGGCCACCCTGCGGCACCGCACAATGACCCGGATCCGGCTCGACGGCGCCTTCCGGACCCTGCGGGCCGTACTCGCCCACGCCTCCCGGCTCGGATCGGCGATGCCGCGGCGGCTGGGAGCCGGAGAAGTAGTCACCATCGGGGTAGCCGATGTGTGGGTGCTGGCCCAGGCGCTGACCGTCACCGGGCCGGGACTGGGCGCGCTGCTGGCGTACGGCATCGTCGCTGTTCTCCTCATGGAGATCTCCCCGCTGCTGGCCGTTGTGGTCCTGGCCGGAGTGCCCGTCCTGGGTCTCGCCGTGGGGCCGATGCTGCGCAGTTTGCAGCACGCTGGTTCGCGCTACCGCGAACGTCAGGGTGCGCTCGCGGACCGGCTGGTCGATGTGGTCGGCGGGCTGAAGGTTCTCAACGGCCTCGGCGGCAAGGACACGTTCGCGTTGCGCTACCGCCACGAGTCGCAGCAGGTGGCCCGCGACGGCTACCGGGTCGGGGCGGTGACCAGCTGGATTCAGGCGCTCGGGGCCGGGCTGCCGGCGATGTTCCTGGCCGCGGTGATCTGGCTGGCTGCCCGGATGGCCGCGCAGGGCACGATCACCGCCGGGGAACTCGTCGCGGTCTGGGGATACTCGGCGATGCTGGTGGTGCCGGTCGCGTTCCTCATCGAGGGCGGCTTCGACATCGGGCATGCGCTGGTGGCGGGGCGCCGCATCCTCACGTTCCTGCGGCTGCCGGTGGACATTGCTTCCAGCATCGAGCCTTGCGGGTACGAAGCGCTGCACGACCCGGCCTCCGGGGTGCACGTGGTGCCCGGCTCGTTCACCGCGGTCGCCGCGGCCAGCACGGCCGACGCGGCGGCGGTGGTCGACCGGCTCGGCGGGTACGGGCCCACCGACGCGCTCTGGGGCGACAGCCGGGTCGACTCGCTGGCCGTGCGCGAGCGCATCCTGGTCGCCGAGCCCGAGGCGTACCTGTTCGGCGGCACGCTCGCCGACGTCGTGGCCGGCCGGCACGCCCCCGACGCGGCGGCGGTGCAGCGGGCGTTGCACGTGGCCGCCGCCGATGACCTGGCCGACGGGTTGCCCTCGCCGATCGCCGACGGGGGCCGCAACCTCTCCGGCGGGCAACGCCAGCGGATCCGGCTGGCCCGCGCGGTGTTCGCCGACCCGGACGTGCTGCTGGCCGTGGACCCGACGTCTGCGGTGGACGCGCACACCGAGGCGGCGATCGCGGAACGGTTGCCGGCGGCGCGCTCCGGTCGTACCACGGTGATCACCACGACGTCGCCGGCCCTGCTGGAACGCGCCGACATCGTGCACTTCCTGGTGGGCGGGCGGGTGCTGGCCACCGGGCACCACCACGGGCTGCTCGGCACCGAACCCGGCTACCGCGACCTGGTGCACCGGGGTTCGGCGGCGGCTGCCCCGCAGGAGGATGCGGCTTCCAGGGCCGGCTGGTGACCCCGCTGCCGATAGCCGGGCGAGCCCGGGTGCGCCGCGCAGCCCTGGGCCTGCTTCGCGCCGACCGCGGTGCGGTGGTGGCGATGGTGCTGCTCAACGCGGTGGCCGCGATCGCCGGGCTGGCCGGGCCGTGGCTGCTCGGGACCATCGTCGACGCGGTGGCGGCCGGGCAGGCCACGGTGCACACCGTTGACCGGCTCGCGCTGGCCCTCGGGTTGTGCACGCTGGCGCAGCTGGTGCTGGCCCGCACCGCGCTGATGGTGGGCTACCGCTTCGGGGAGCGCACTGCGGCCCGGGTCCGCGAGAGCTTCCTGGACCGGGTGCTGGCGCTACCGCCCGTGCTGGCCGAGCGGGTGCCGGCCGGTGATCTGGCGGCCCGCGGCACGGCCGACGTCAATGCGGTTGCCACCACGCTGCGTGATGCGGTTCCCGAGGTGCTGATCGCCGCCTGCCAGGCCGTGTTCGTGCTGGTCGCGGTGTTTCTGGTGGACCCGCGTCTCGGTGTGATCGGGGTGGCCGGGCTGTCCGGGATCACCGTGGCCACCCGCTGGTACCTGCGCCGGGCGCGGCGGGCCTATCTCGACGAGGGGGCGGCCGGTTCCGCGCTCGCCGATCAGCTGACGGCGGCGGTGGCGGGTGCTCGTACCGTGGAGGCCCTGGGGTTGCAGGAACGCCGCGCGGCCGTGGACCGTGACGTGCTCTCCTGCGCCTGGCGCACCCGCCTGCGGACCTTGTTCCTGCGCAGTGTGTTCTACCCGTCGGTCGACGTGTCCTATGTAGTGCCGGTGGCCGGCGTGCTGCTGGCCGGGGGAGCGCTGCACAGCCACAACCAGATCACGCTGGGCGACGTAGCGGCGGCCGCGCTTTATCTGCGCCAGCTTGCGGTGCCGCTCGACGCCATTCTCATCTGGCTGGAACAGCTGCAGGCCAGCGGCGCCTCGTTCGCCCGCCTTGAAGGCCTGACCGCCCTGCCCGCCGCGTCCCGCGCCACCTTCGTGCCCGCCCCGGCCGGCGACCGGATCGAGGTGCGCGACGTTCGCTACAGCTACGACGGCGGGCGCGACGTGCTGCGGGGCGTTGATCTGACGGTACGACCAGGAGAGCGCTTGGCCCTGGTGGGCCCCTCCGGCGCGGGCAAATCCACGCTGGGCCGGCTGCTCGCCGGAGTTGACCGGCCGCGCTCGGGGACGGTGACCGCTGGGGGAGTACCGGTTGCCTCGCTGCCCGCGGATGTGCTGCGCCGTCAGGTTGTGCTGGTCACCCAGGAACATCACATCTTCCGCGACACCCTGCGCATCAACCTGACCCTTGCCACCTCTTCTGCCTCTTCCTCCTGTTCCGCCTTTTCCGATGACCTGCTGTGGTCGGCGCTGGCTGTGGTCGGGGCTACCTGGGCGGTGGATCTGCCGCACGGACTGGACACGCCGCTCGGTGACCGGGGCCTTGACGGTGCGCAGGCCCAGCAGGTGGCCCTGGCCCGGGTGGTGCTGGCCGACCCGCACACCGTGGTGCTGGACGAGGCCACGGCCCTGCTCGACCCGGCCAAGGCCCGGGCGGCGGAGCAGGCGCTGGCGGCGGTGCTGCACTCCCGCACGGTGATCGCCATCGCGCACCGGCTGCAAACCGCGCACGACGCCGACCGGGTGGCGGTGATGGAGGCCGGGCGGGTGGTGGAGCTGGGAACGCACAACGAGTTGGTCGCGGCTGGCGGGGCCTATGCGGCTTTGTGGCGGACATGGCATGGGTAGGCAGGGTGTTCGCGCCGCCTCGTCGTGACAAGAAGACGCATCCCGGCCGGACTGTCGCAGCGCAGCACCCTGGCCCGCCTCGCGCTGGGAGTGCGATTCGATGCCGGAGAAATCACCGGGTGGCGGACCACGGCGTCGCTTCAGGCGGCGACCACCGGGTGGCGGACCACGGCGTCGAAGAGGTAGCCGAGTTCGTTGTAGGCCGCCACGTCGGGCTGGGTGTTGCCACGCACGTCGGTGGCCCGGGCCAGCAGCTCGTGCGCACCCGCCGCCGGCAGCCAATCCAGCTCCCAGCGCTGCCAGGCCGCTCCCTCGCCGGCGCCCACCGGCCTCGCCCGGCGCCAGCGGGTGCCGCCGTCCGTACTGACCTCGACGTGCTTGATGGCCCCGCTCGCCGACCAGGACCGGCCCGTCAGACGCACCCGCCGGCCCGCCGGGAGCTGAGCATTGCGGTCCAGCTCGAACGCGCTTTTGATGACCTGCCGGTTGAACGGCCGGCCATCGACGGGGTAGCCGGGCCCGAACAGGCGGTAGAACTGCGTGTTCCAGGGCGAGAACAGCGGCTCGTCGGCGACCTCGATGCGGCCCAGCCACTTGATCGAGGAGATGCCGATCCAGTACGGCACGATCAGGCGAGCGGGGGCGCCATGGTCCGGGGGCAGGGGAGAACCGTTCATCTCGTACGCGACCAGCACGTCGGTCAGCGCCTTGAGCAGCGGCAACGGGCGTCGTACCGGGCCGAGGTCCACCCCGCCGGTCACGTAGTGCGGGTCGAGGCCGCTGGGCATCAGATCGACGGCGTTGCGGCCGAGCCCGGCGTGGTGCAGCAGGGTGGACAGGCGCACCCCGCGCCAGCGGGCCACTCCGATCGCGCCGAGCTGCCAGGCGGTGCCCGACACGGTTTGGCCCTGCTGGGAGGTGAAGAAGCTGCGGCCGTTGCCCGCGCACTCCACCGCGGTGGTCATGGTCACCGAGGGAAAACGGCGCAGCTCGTCGTACGAGTAGAAGACCGGTCCTCGCCGTAGCCCGGCGCCGGTGAGCTCGAGGCGCCAGGTGTCGCGGTCGATGATCGGGGTGGACGTGTGATTGCGGACGAAGAAGCGGTCGACCGGCACGAGATGGCCCTGCCCGGCCATCGCTGACCAGCGCATCTCCGCATTGGAGCCGAACACGGTGAACAGCTCCGGCGGCAGCGGCTTGACGATCGGCCCGGCCGCTTGCACTGGGCTTGCCGGCGGGGCGCTCGCCTGCCCTGCCGCCTGCTTGATGATCGGTGGCGTGGAGCTTGCTTGCGCGGCGGGGCCCGCGACACCCGCCGCGGCGGTGAGTTTGAGCAGGTCACGGCGCGAGAAGCCGCGGGCCGATCCGGCAAGCCAGTCGTGCAGGCGGCCCAGGTCGTAGCCGAATTCGTCCATCGCCCTCGCTCCTGTGTGTACCGTCGGTGATCTGGAAGCATAGTAAACCCATCAATGGAATGGGAAAACCGGGCAACCTCACTGGATTCCCCGGTACACGCGATCTATGCAGGGAAAATTGGCCTGTTTGCAGTCGCGGAAAGAGGTATGCGCGGCTCGGTGAGGGGGTAGTGAACCTGCGCAACGCCAACGGACGAACGATCATGGAGGTAGCCATGAGTGACCCGTACACGGGCACACGTGCACCGGACGGCACCCCGGGCTACGGCGAGGTGCCGGTCGAACCCGCCGTGGAGACCTACCCGGCTCAGACTTACACCACAGAGGCCTACCCGGTGGAGACCTATTCCACGGGCATTACGACCACCGGCGACTCGAGTTCCGCGCAGGGCGCCAAGGAGCAGGCAAAGCAGGCCGCGGGCGAGAGTGCCCACGCTGCCGGCCAGGCCGCCAGCGAGGTCAAGGACACCGCCAAGGAGCAGGTGCAGCGCGTCGCCGGCGAGGCGAAGCAGCAGGCCCGCAGCGTGGTTTCCGACGTGCGCGACCGGGTGAGCACCGAGGCCAAGTCGCAGAGCGACCGGCTCTCCGGCAGCATCCGCGAGGTCGCCGGCCAGCTCGACGAGATGCGCGGCGACCGGCAGGGCTCGCCGGCCGCGACGGTCGTCTCGCGGGTCGCCGACGGTGGGCGTCAGCTCGCCGACTACCTGGACCAGAACGGCCCGGAAGGCGTGCTGCGCGAGGTCCAGGACTTCGCCCGCCGTCGCCCCGGGGCCTTCCTTGCGACCGCGCTGGCCGCCGGGTTCGTGGTCGGCCGCCTCGGCAAAGGTGTGCTGAAGGCTGACGACACCACGTCGTCCTCGGTCAAGCCCTCGACCGACTCGTACACGAGCGGCACCGGCACGACCACCGCCACCACTACCACCACGCAGACCGCCTACACCGAGCCGGTGTACACGGACCCGGCAGTGGGCTACACCGCCACCGGCACCGAGTACGCCTCGACCGGCACCGGCACCCCCGTCGTCGTGGAAGAGGACTACCCGGGCGGCCTGCGATGACGGCGCCCTATGCCGGTCAGGACCGCACCGAAGAGGTCGAGCAGACCTCCGTCGGTGAGATGATCGGCAACATCAGCAACGACCTGTCGCAGTTGTTCCGCCAGGAGGTGGAACTCGCCAAGGCCGAACTCAAGCAGGAGGCCGGCAAGGCGGGCAAGGCGGCCGGGATGCTCGGCGGTGCGGCGTTCGCCGGCTACCTCACCGTCATTCTGCTCAGCTTCGCGCTCGTGGCCGCCCTGGCCAACGTCATGGACTGGGGCTGGGCCGCGCTCATCGTCGCGGTGATCTGGGGGATCGTCGGTGCGGTCCTCTACGCCAACGGCCGCAAGAAGCTCAAGACCGTGGACCCCATGCCCCGGCGCACCGTAGACACGCTCAAGGAGGACGCGCAATGGCTGAAGAACCCGACCGGCTGAGGCAGGACATCGAGAACACGCGCGCCTCGCTGACGCGTGACGTCGACCTGCTGGCGGAAAAGACCAGCCCCAAGCAGGTCGCGCGCCGGCGCTGGAGTTCGGTGAAGGAGAAAGTCATGGGCAGCACGGAGCAGGCCCGGCACGCCACGTCCGACACCGCCCACTCGGCGGCCGGCACGGTGCAGGACAAGGCCTCGCAGCTTGGTTCGCAGATCGGTGACAAGGCCTCCGACCTGGGCAGCACGGTCCAGGAGAAGGCGCACGACGCGGCTGAGGCCGTCAAGGGCGCGCCGGCGGCGGTCACCCAGCAGACGCAAGGCAATCCGCTCGCGGCGGGCATCATCGCCTTCGGCATCGGCATGCTCACCGCCACGCTGCTTCCGGTCACCGAGGCCGAGAAGCGCGCCGGCGAGCAGATCAAGGAACGCAGCGGCGACCTGACCGAGAAGGCCAAGGAAATCGCCAACGAGGTCAAGGATGACCTGTCGGGCACCGTTCAGGAGGCTGCCAGCAACCTGAAGGAGACCGCTCAGGACGCCGCACAGCAGACCAAGCAGCAGGCGCAGTCCTCGGCACAGGACGCCAAGGAGCAGAGCAAGCAGGCGGTCAGCAACGCCCGCTCCTGACGTACGGCATTCTCAACGCCGGGCCCGCTCTCCCGCAGAGCGGCCCGGCGTTTGCTGTACCCCTGCCGGGGAACCCCATCGCCATGACCTTGAAGTTCGGATACAAGCTGGCCGCCGAGGGTTTCGGCCCCAAGGAACTCATCGAGCAGGCGGTAGCCGCGGAGCGCGCCGGGTTCGACTTCGTCGAGATCAGCGACCATTATCATCCGTGGCTCGACGTGCAGGGCCACTCTCCGTTCGCGTGGACCGTCCTGGGTGCCATCGCCGCCAAGACCAGCACCATTGGCCTGGCCACCGGTGTCACCTGCCCCACGGTGCGCTACCACCCGGCGATCATCGCCCAGGCCGCGGCCACCCTCGCGATCACCTCTGACAACCGCTTCACCCTGGGCATCGGCGCGGGCGAGCGCCTCAACGAACACGTCGTCGGCCAAGGCTTCCCCAGCGTGCGCGGCCGGCACGAGCGACTGCGTGAGGCGCTGGAGATCATCAAGCTGCTGTGGCAGGGCGGCTACCAGTCGTACGAGGGCAAGCACCTGCAGCTCGAAGATGCCCGCGTCTTCGACCTGCCGGACCAGCTCCCCGTCATCGCCGTAGCCGCCGGTGGCAAGAACGCCGCCGCCATGGCCGCCGAACTGGCCGACGGACTGTTCGCCACGGAGCCCCGAGCCGACCTGGTAGAAAGCTACCGGGCAGCGGGCGGCACCGGCCCCCGCTACGCCGAGGTACCCATGGCCTGGGCGCCGACGGCCGAAGCGGGCATCAAGGAGGCGTACAAGACCACCCGCTGGGCCCTGACCGGCTGGAAGGTCATGAGCGAACTCCCCAACCCGGCCAACTTCGAAGCCGCCTCCCAGACCGTACGCGAGGAGGACGTTGCCGAGAAGTTCGCCCACGGCCCCGATCCCGAGGCGTACGTGGAGGCCGTGAAGCCGTACCTGGAAGCGGGCTTCGACCACATCGTGCTGCAGAATGCGGGACCGGATCCGGAAGGCTTCATCGACTTCTTCCAGAAGGATCTTGCGGATAAGTTGCGGGCGCTCTGATTTCTGCAGTGTCGTTCTGGTTGCCGCGGTCACCGCATCTTTGTCGGGCGTCGTGTTGCGTGCCGGCTGAGATCGCCGGGGCCGGCTCGGTCTTACGGGGTGAAGGTGGCGCTGTCGCCCTGATCGCTGGCTGAGGTGGGGCGGCCGCTGCGTCCTTCTGGTGGAGATTGGCGATGCCCGTTGCCCGCTGTCCGACTGGCCGACGTTGGGCGGACCGCTTCCTCTTGGTGGGCGCGGGGTGCGTACTCATTCTGCTGCCTGACGAGTGCCCCGCCGCTCCACATTGCTGACCTGTGGTTACCCCTTTCCCGCAAGGGGTTGGCCGGCTGAAGGCCCAAGACATCCCCGATCCGTCTCACCCTCATCCCGATGTGGCTTCCTGAACTGCGGCTCTACCACGCCAAAAGCCTGAGCCGCCACCCCTCCAGCGGCGAAATGCCCCTTTCGCAGATGACGCGATCCGGCCGATCTCAATGCCGGCCCAGTCGTACACCTGTGCCAATGTGGGCGGCATGGTGATGATCGTGGAGCGCTTGAGCAAGGACGTGGCGGAACTCGCCGGCGTCGCGCTCTGGCCCCTGTCCGATGCCGAGGTTGTGCAGTCGTTGACGGCGTTGCACCGGGCCGGGCAGGCGCTGCTGGCTGTGCAGCTGCAGCTGATCCACCAGGCCGAGATCCGGGGCCTGCCGGCTGAACAGCGTTTCCGGACAATGACATCCTATTTGCGTACGGTGCTGTCGATGGACCCGTCGCCGGCCCGCGAGCTGGCTGAACAGTCCCGGCTGCTCGACAGCCGGCCGGATGTGGCACAGGCGGTCGTCGACGGGCACGCCGACATCCGGCAGGCGGCGGTGATCGCGTCGGCGGTCGAGCAGATCCCCGAAACCATCGCCGCTGTCGACGGCACCCTGTCGTCGCGGGAGATCGCGGACAAGGCCGAACGGATGCTGATCGGCATGGCCGGCGACTTCCCGGCGTACCAACTGCGCCAGCTCGGGCAGCGCATCCTCGACCACGTCGCCCCCGAGATCGCCGAGCGTGCCGAGGAAGTCGCACTTCAGCAGCGCGAAGCCCGCACCCGCAACCAGCGCGGTTTCACCCTGTCCTCACCCGTCGACGGCCTGGTTCGTCTCAGTGGTGCACTCAGCGCCGAGGACGCCATGATCATCAACACGGCCCTGCAACCCCTGTGCTGTCCCGCCAAGGGCGACGACCGCACGGTGGCGCAGCTACGCGCCGACGCCCTGGTTGAGGTGTGCCGCCTCGCGATGCGCACCGGTGACCTGCCGGTGCACGGTGGCGAGCCGCCCCAGCTGGCCGTCACCACAGCCTTCGACACCCTGGCCGGGCAGATGCGAGCCGGCACGCTGGACAGCGGAGAACGGATTTCGGCCGAAACAGTACGCCGGCTGGCCTGCGACGCCCGCATCCTGCCCCTCGTACTGGGCAGCGCCGGCCAGATTCTCAACGCCGGCCGCCGCCAGCGCGCAGCATCCGGACCCTTGCGCCAAGCCGTCCTGGTACGCGACGGCGGATGCGCCTTCCCCGGTTGTGACCGCCCGCGGCGCTGGGCAGATCTCCATCACGTCATCCACTGGTCAAGAGGAGGCACCACCGACGCACTCAACCTCGTCGCGCTCTGCGGCTTTCACCACCGTGTCATCCACGACCCGAGCTCGGGTTGGCGGGTCCGAATGGGAGCGGACCAAATCCCCGACTTCTTCGCCCCGCCCTGGCTGGATCCCGAGCAGAAACCCCAACGAAACAGACTCCGCTCCAGCGCTTAAGAACCGCTGGCCCGCCTTCTTCAAGCCAGGGCAGTGCTCAACAATTCTTTGGCTCCGCGGCTAAGTTCGTCTTCATCGCCGGGTACGCGATGCAGCGCCCGGTGCTTGCCGCTACGTTGCGACCGGCCGGGATCGCGGTGTCCTCCAACCCACCTGTGGGTCCGAGCCGGGCTACCACTCACGCGGAGCGCTTCTCAAATACAGCGCAGCGTCTCGTCTCGAAGCGTCTTGGCTCGCTCCCGAAAGTCGCGCGTGCAGCGTCTCGCCCGTGTGGCGGTGCAGCGTCTCGCCCGTGTGGCGGTGCAGCGTCTCGCCCGTGTGGCGGTGCAGCGTCTCGCCCGTGTGATGGTGCAGCGTCTCGCCAGTTTCGGCGGTGCAGCGTTTCGCCCGTGTCGCGGTACAGGTTTCGCCTGCTTTGCGGTGGCGGTTTCGCCAGTCTCGCGGTGCAGCGTTTCGCTCGCTTCGCGGAGCAGGGCCTTGGCCTCTCGCGGCCCGCTTCTCGCTGCCCAGCGTTTCGCGCGCGGCGTTTTGTGGCGCTTCACCTTGCGGCGCCTCGATGCCGACCTGCTGATCCGATCCCTGACCTGCGCGCCGGCTCAGCCACGCCGTACCCGGAATCGTTGTTACCTGACTTGGTTGCCGCAGTCCCGGCAGGCCTCCTGCCTCGGCCTCCTGCCTCGGCCGGCGCACTGATCTTGGACCGTGGATGATCGGCTTCTTCGGCGGTTGCGGACTGAGCACGCCCGGGCGCTGCATCTGTGATGCCCATCCGTGCCGCGCGGTTGGTTTTGTTCGCGAGTTTGGGGTTCTGTCCCACCAAGTGTGGAGGTGCCGCACAGCCGACTAGGCCAGGGCATACTGCTGATCATGGGGATCAGCGTGCGAGTCGTTGAGTACTCCGGAAAGCTCGTCTCGGAGATTGCTGGCGAGTGTGACGTGAAGGCCATCTGTCAGGCTGCGTCATCAAATCCGGCTCAATACCCGCTCTTGGCCGGGGTGGACGCGTACGACGATACGACGTTCAACCCGCGTCAGACGGCCATGCTGATCGCCGAGTTGGAGAGACTGACGGCCACCGTGGATTTCTTGCATTTGAGCGACAGCATCGCGCCGCTGATCACTTTGGCCGAGCTGCTCCTGCCAGCTCCGCGTCGACCACACCATAGGCGACTGGTCTTCAGCGGGGACTAACAAGCAGGCAGTGATCGCCTGCGACTCCTTCTGGCGGTAGTCACGGTCAAGGTGTCAGCAGCACTCGTTTCCGGAGCAGGTCGAAGCCGGCTCGACCGTACATCTGCCGCTTCAGCATCTTGATCCGGTTGACGTTGTCTTCCACCGGTCCCGAACTATGCGGCAGGGTGAGGCCAGCGGTGACAGCGTCCAAGTCGCTGGTCAAGCCGCTGGCAAAGCTGGTGATGCCGGGCAATCCCGCCTGTTGGGCCGCGGCGATCCATTCGCCGAGCCGGTCGCCATGCAGGCTTGTCAGCATGTGGGCGAACGAGCGCACCAGGTCGGCGGCGGTGGCCAGTTCCGGGCACCGTTGGAGGATGGCTCGAAGCCGGTCGGCGTCACGCTCGACAAGATGATCAGGATGGCGACAGATCCATCCGGTCACCTCGCGGACCGACGGAGGCTTGGCGATCTTGCTGAGGTCTGGGCGGGTGCGGTGCTGCTCGACGAAGGCACGGACGATGCCGTACTTGCCGCTGAAGCCCTGCGCGGTGATCTCGCGGTGCAGGCTGGCGGCCTTGAGGCGACCCTCGGCAATGCGCCGCAGCAGGTGCGGCTTAAACGGGTCGAGGCTGCTCGGACGTGGCTTGTGCCCGACGACCATCTCTTGCCAGGTAGCGGCACGCGCATATCGGGAAACGGTGTTGTGGCAGTCGCCTGCCGTAGGAGCCGGTTCAGGCGCTCTCGCTCTGCCGAGGGCCCTCACGGCGGGCGGTGAGGAAGGTGACGGTCATGGTCGACCTCACCGCGGGCCGGCGAGGAAGCTGACGCGATCTTGGTCGACCTCGTACGCGAGTATTGGGTAGTTGTCGCCGCCCTCGGCGAGCATTGCCACTCGTTTGTTCAGGGCTTGCCCGAGCCGGCGGAGGAAACCGCAGAACTCGTTCAGCCGGTCCTGTCCCTGCAGTTCGGACAGGTTTACGTCGCCAAGAATGTAGTCGGGTTGACCGGGGCGGAAGGTCACCTCCATGTCGGGCACGGGCCAGACCGGCAGGCATCTCAGCCAGTCATCCGGGTTGCGAGCGAACAGGTCGGCCGCTGCCGGGGGCACTTCGCTGCGGACGTCGCGGTGTTCGTACTCGCATGGCCAGCCGCTTGTTCGGATCAGCGTGAGCATTGCTTGCCAGTGGTCGAGTGTGGTGCCGCAGATGAGCAGGTCGGGTGTGCTGCCGTTCCCGGCCGGGTTGAACCACTCCTTGACGTCGGCCCACTGTAGATCGCGCGTGTCGCCATTCCGTCGGAGAGATCGTTTCCGGTCGCGGCGGCGCTCATGCTGCTGGGGCCGCGATGCCTGGGATGGAGTAACGGCATTCTGCGTTCGTCCCGCGCCATACTCCGCTGGGG
>NZ_LOJP01000001.1:3609514-3620172 GCF_001553785.1 Actinoplanes sp. TFC3 | reverse complement strand
GTTCGATCATT
The DNA here is from genome assembly GCF_001553785.1 of Actinoplanes sp. TFC3. GTDB lineage: Bacteria > Actinomycetota > Actinomycetes > Mycobacteriales > Micromonosporaceae > Actinoplanes. The sequence goes on along the minus strand of NZ_LOJP01000001.1, from coordinate 3,620,161 downwards.
TTCGGGTGGGCGAGTCCGGAGTAGGTGCCGCGTACGTCCTCGGGGACCAGTGGGTTACGCGCGGTCATACCCTTGACATGAGCCTCATAAATGACGGTCTGGTGCCACGGAATGCGCAACGGCCGGTCATTCGCCCAGTCGAAGAAAGGGCTCACCACCACCGACTTCATCGCGTACTGGCCGGAGTCCGAGTCGTTGAAAGCGTCAGGATCACCAAAACGGTACGAGAAGAGCGACTCGTTCCAGTCGTTGTGCCCGTCAATCGCCTTGGCGTAGGGGTCGAGCAGTAATTTGCTGGGGTTGCACCGCAGTCCCCGCGCCGGGTCGTAGGGCCCGTGCACCCGGTAGCCGTAGCGCTGACCAGGCACCACCCGCGGGAGATAGCCGTGCCAGACCAGGGCCTCACGCTCGGGCAGGTCAACCCGCGTCTCGGTGCCGTCATCGTCGAACAGGCACAATTCCACCCGCTCGGCAGCCTCGGAGAACAGCGCGAAATTGGTCCCGCCGCCGTCATAAGCCGCACCCATGGGATACGGCGAACCGGGCCAGATTCTCATCGTGTACCTACTCTTCATCCTTGGCGCTGACGGCGCGACTGTCGAGGCCGGATACCCATTTGGCTGCTGTTGATACGTCCCACCGTCCTGCGGATCCGCAGCGGCCATCAGGCGTATCGACCGGCGTAACGGGTAGCCGTCCCGGGCCCGCGAAACCTGAGGAGCAGCCATGCGTTCACTCAAGTACAGCGGACTCGGGCTGCTCGTGCTGCTGACCATGCTGACCGGCGCCGGATCGGTCAGCCGGCTGCCGCACGACCTCCGCCTGCCATCGGCAGGGCACCTCGACGCCATGCTCAGCCGCTCCGGCGAACTCGGCGTGGTGACCCGGCGCACCGGGGCCCTCAGCCTCGCCCAGAAGGTACGGGCAGTGGCCCGCCGCGACCAGCTTCCGGTAGCCGAACGCTGGCACCTCGACGCCGTGCTGGCCGCCGCGTCGCCGGACACGCAGGGCTACGTGGCCGAGGCTTTCGCCGCCGGGCATTCGATGGCCGAGGTCACCGCCTTCGCCGCGGTCATCGCCGGGCGGTCCCGGCGCTGGCTGAGCAGCCGGCTGAACCCGGTCGACCCGGCGGCCAGCGGCCCGGTGCTGTTCCGGGCCAACCTGCTCAGCCAGTACGACGCAACCACCTGCGGCTCGACGGCCATCGTGGTCGCCCGGGTGCTGGTGGACCCCCTGTACGCGCTGTGGCTGACCACCGGCGGCCGGCCCGGCACCGCCGAGGAGTCAGACCAGCGCTTCTCGACCCGGCTGCGCACCGAGGAACGGCGGGTGCACGACGAAACCGGCCTGCTCTGGCCACAGCTTGCCGGCACTCCGCCGTGGGGCGTCACCGAGCGCCTCAACCGCGATCCGGCCGGCCTGGGCGCACACTACCGATGGATCCCCACCGTGGGGGACATCCCGCTGCTCAACACCGCGGTGCTGCGGCGCGCGTTCGCCGCCGCCGGCCAGGGCTACCCGGTGCCGTTCCTGATCGGCGACGTGATCCCCCGCCACTACGTGCTGCTGGTGCGCCATGACGCGCGCGGCGCGCTGTTCTACGAGCCGACCAAGGGCGAAGTGGTGGTGGTTTCGGCAGCTGAGATCGTACGGCGGGACTTTCGCAAGCTGGGTCGTCCGCGCCTGATGGGAGTCGCCCTGCCGTCCGCGTGAGCCACGATCAGCCCTGCCGGGAGGCGAGGCCCGGCGCCAGCAGTCCCCGGGGCGGAACCGAGTACACCTGCACCGGGCGCACACCGTAGCGGCCCAGGATCGCGTTCACCGCCAGCGTGGCCGATGCGGCCGAGCGTTCCATCAGCGCGCTGGGGAACGGCATGCGTACCCAGTCGCCGGCCAGGTACAGCTCGTCGGCATCGGTGGCGACGCCCGGGCGGGTGGCGTCGCTGCCCACGTCGAAGGCCGGGGCGTCGTAGCCGATCCGGGTGTCGCTGTCGATCGCGGTCAAACCCTGGGCTTCCGGCCAGATGGCGGTGAGCTGCGACCACATGTCGCGGCTGGCGGTGCCCGCGTCGAGGCGGTGATCGGCGGCGTAGGCGTGCAGCTCCACGACGGCGCCACCGGTGCGCCGGGACCACAGGGCCGGGCCTCGTTCCGCGCGGTGGAACAAGCTCACTGAGTCCAGCAACGGTTCGCGGGCCACGCTGCTGAAGACCGCGCGACCGGCAGCGAGGTCGCGGTCGGTCCAGATGCGGCTGACCGCGTACGGCGCCGTGGTGCGGATCGTTGCCATGCCGGCGGCCAGCCGGGGGGCGCGGGCGGTCAGCCCAGGTGAGGCGGCGACCAGGTCCCGGGCGGATGCCGGGTCGGTGGCCAGCACGACATGCTCGGCCCGGACGGCGGCGCCGCCGGCCAGGGTGACGGTCCAGCCCGGTTCGATGCGGTCCACCACGGCCCCGGTACGGATGTCCGCCCCCAGCGCCTGCAGCCGCTCGCACAGCGGGGTCCAGATGGTCGACTGGTAGTCGTCGTCCGGTGCGTCGAAGTCCAGCCCTTCGGCGTTGCGCAGGAAGTAGAAGTGAAACTGCATGATCATCTCGGCGGCCGACATCTCCGCCGCGTGGTTGAAGAACGAGTGCGCGAACACGTCGAACAGCAGCGCCCGTGCCCGCTCGGGCATGGCCAGCCGGTCGAGGTACTCCGCCGCCGAGACGCCGTCGAACTCGCGGTAGGTCCGCGCCCGCGAATAGCGCAGCAGCGCCAGCGACGCCGGCCCGTCGACGTCGCGCATCTCGCTCAGCCTCAAGCTGGGGGAGCGGGCCACCAGCGCGAGCAGGCTCCACGGGGGCTTGCCGGGCAGCCCGCCGAAGTCCTCGTCCGGCCAGTCCCGCGACACCACGGGATAGTGCTTCGCCGAGCGCAGGAACGACAACGACGGGTCGATGCGGCGCAGGATGCTACGCCAGTTGTAGTACTGCCGGAAGAACGCATGGAAGCCGTGCCCGACCATCTGAGTGGACCCGTCGGCCAGCTTTTTCGGCCACGCGGCGAGCCGGCCCCCCAGCGGGTCATTGCGTTCCAGCACGGTCACCGCCACTCCGCGCTCGGCCAGCAGCAGCGCCGCCGTCATCCCGGCGATCCCGCCGCCGACCACGACCGTGCGCACCGGCTGGTCCAGCGTGCGCGGCAAGGACCGGTCCACCCGGACCAGGCGGCGGGCGTGACGACTGACCGAGCCGGGCGGACGCTGAAGAGTCATGCTCCGTGATGCCCCGCCGCCGAAGATCCAATCCCGGCGCTCATCTGGTCGCCGCGCCGCAGGACTGCCGCACGATCAAGCGGGGCTGCAGGGCGACACGCTGCGCGCTGGCCGCTGCGCCGCCGTCGAGCAGGTTCAGCAGCATCCGGGCGGCGAGGCGGCCCACCTCGGCCTTGGGTGGCGACACCGAGGTCAACACCGGCTCGTCCGGGCCGGTTGCCTCGTCGTCGTAGGCCACCACCGCGAGATCGTGCGGGACGCGCAGGCCCAGCCGGCGGGCGTGCCGGATGAGCCGCGCGGCGTCGTGGTCGCCGTGGCAGAACAGGGCGGTCACCCGCCGGTCGCGGAACACCGAGGCTAGCGCGGCGAGCTGCTGCTCCGTCCACGACTCGCGGCAGACCGTCGCGCCGGGCACCGGGGTCAGCGAGAACCCGGCGAGGGCCCGGGAGAAGCTCGCGGTGATCAGAGCGGACGTGCCGGTGCGCAGCCGCCCGAGGTAGCCGATCCGCTGGTGCCCGAGTCCGGCGAGGTGGCGTACCGCGGCGTAAACCCCACCGGCATGATTCGTGGCCACGCACGGCGTCGTGTCGTCCGGGGCCGGCGGCTGCCGCTCCACCAGTACACAGGGCACCGGGACAGCGCGTAGCGCATCGACATGGCGCTGCGGGTCCGCCACCAGATGCAGATTCGGTACGAGCACCAGCGCGTCCGCGCCCCGCAGGAGCAGGTCGGCCACCTGGTCGAGGTCGCGGTCGGGCCGGTAGCCGGAGCTGGCCACCAGAAAGCCGGTGCGGGTGGCGCTCAGCTCGCCGCGGATGCCCTCGATGACCTGCGGGTAGTAGTACGACGTGGACGGCACCAGCAGGCCGATCACGCGCCGGGTGCCGGCGGCCTCCATCGGCACCCGCAGCACGTACGTCCCCGAGCCCTGCCGCCGCTCGACGACGCCCTCGGCCACGAGCAGCCCCACCGCGCGCCGGACCGTGCCGATGCCCACGCCGTGCGCCGCGGCGAGCAGGGGCTCGGTCGGTAGCCGAGCCCCGGGCGGCCAGTCACCGCCGGCGATGCGCCGGCGCAGGCGGTCGGCGAGCAACCGGAACTTGCGGGACCCCGCAGCGGGGTCCGGGCCGCGTTGTCCATCCATGACCGTCCATGATGCGCCTGGCTCAGGACGCCCAGGCCGGCCGGGTGGTGGAGACGGTGATGTCGTCGACGTAGAGGAACGAGTCGTTCTTGGGCGCGAACTCGGCTGTCGCCCCGCCGGCGAACGACGAGAAGTAAGCCTTGTCGACCAGGTCGCCGTTGCGCACAAACCGCAGCCCGGTGGCGCTGGCGGCGAGCTGGCCGTTGAACCAGACCTGCAGCTCGCCGTCGGCATTGGCGTTGCCATTGCTCACGGTGTTCACCTTGACCCGCTGCACCACGTTGGCCCACGACCCGCGCGGCCAGTAGAGGTCGGTGCCGCCCGCCTTCAGGTCGATGTAGTCGCCGTACTGGCCCGCGTGGCCCATGGAGTAGTAGTAGATCGCCGCACGGCCGCCGCTGCGCCAGATGAACCGCGAGCTGAACCCGTTGTAGCCGTCGCAGACCTGGCCGCCGGAGCACGAGGCGCCACCGGCGAGGCCGATGCCGACCTTGCCGGCGAACTGCGTGGTGCCCCAGCTGAAGGTCGAGCTGAAGGTGACCCATTGCGACAGGAAGTACTCGCGGTTCCTGGCCAGTTGGAACGGGGCTTGGGCGCCCGAGTTCTCCGGTCCGATCTGGCCCTTGGGGTAGGCCACCCGCAGCGACTTCGAGCCGCTGTGGGCGGCCTGGGTGCTGATCGTCGTCCGGGTGCTCATGCCCAGCTCCCAGGGCGCGCTCCAGCCGTCGGCGGCCCATTGGCTCAGGGTGTAGGGGCTGCCGGCCGCGGGCCGTTCGAAGGAGTTGGCGGGCGGTGTCGCGGCTGCTGTGGTCGTACCGGCGGATGCCGCCGCCGGAATGGTCACCAGGGTGAGGCTCAGCGCGGCGATCGCGAGTCTTCGCATGGTCACGGGAATGCCTCCGTGCTCGGGGGATGGGAACCGCGCCCGCCGGGGAAAGGGGATGGCGGCCGCTGTCCAGCCGACCGTGATCGGGTACCGCCCGCACGTCAAGCCGGCGGCCGGTTTTCGCGTCATGGCGCGCAAGGACCGGCGATTCATGCCCCCGTCAGCGCTTTCATTCCCTGCCCGCGCCCTTCGCTGCCCTGCTTGCCGGAAGGCCCTGCTTGCCGGAAGGCCCTGCGCGCCGGAAGGCCCTGGCTAGTCGGGACCTTTGGCCCTGAGCAACCGCGGCGAAGATCGCCAGACTCGGCGGGTACCTGTGGAGAGGAACCGCTCGTGGATGCGCTCGACCTGGCCCGATGGCAATTCGGGATCATCACCGTCTACCACTTCCTGTTCGTGCCGATCACCATCGGGATGTCGGCTCTGGTGGCCGGCCTGCAGACCGCGTGGGTGCGCACGGGCAAGCAGACATATCTGCGGGCCACGAAGTTCTGGGGCAAGCTGTTTTTGATCAACTTCGCCATGGGGGTGGTCACCGGCATCGTGCAGGAATTCCAGTTCGGCATGAACTGGAGCGACTACTCGCGCTTCGTCGGGGACATCTTCGGCGCGCCGCTGGCGATCGAGGGCCTGCTCGCGTTCTTCCTGGAATCGACGTTCCTCGGCCTGTGGATCTTCGGGTGGGACCGGTTGCCGAAAAAGGTGCACCTGGCGACGATCTGGCTCGCCTCGGTCGGCACGCTGCTGTCGGCGTACTTCATCCTCGCCGCGAACTCCTGGATGCAGCACCCGGTCGGCTACGCGGTCAACCCGGACACCGGACGGGCCGAGCTGCACAGCATCAGCGCCGTGCTGACCAATTCGACCACGCTGGTCACCTTTCCGCACACCATCACGGCGTGCTTCCTGACCGCCGGTGCGGTGCTGCTCGCGGTCAGCGCCTGGCACCTCAAGCGCGGCAACCAGCCGGACGTGTTCCGGCCCAGCCTCAAGCTCGGCGCCCTGGTTGTGCTGATCTCCGGAGTCGGTGTGCTGATCACCGGGGACCTGCAGGCACGCGTCATGACCGAGCAGCAGCCGATGAAGATGGCCGCGGCCGAGGCGCTCTATCAGACCTCCCAGCCGGCCAGCTTCTCGCTCTTCACGATCGGGTCGCTCGACGGCAGCCAGGAGGTGGCCAGCGTCCGGGTGCCCAGCCTGCTGTCGTTCATGGCCACCGGCAACCCGGACGGGGAGGTCGAAGGCATTGACAACCTGCAACAGCAGTACGAGCAGAAGTACGGCCCCGGCGACTACAAACCCTCCATCCCCGTCACTTACTGGTCCTTCCGCCTCATGATCGGTTTCGGGGGCCTGGCCATGCTGGTGGCGCTGGCCGCCCTCTGGTTCACCCGGCGCGGCCGTACCCCGCGCAACCGGTGGCTCTGGCCGGCCGCGATCGCCGCCATCGGCCTGCCCCTGGCCGCCAACTCCTTCGGCTGGATCTTCACCGAGATGGGCCGGCAGCCATGGAGCGTGTTCGGTGTCTTCAAGACCGCCGAGAGCGTGTCGCCGTCGGTCGGCGCCGGGTCCGTCGCCACCTCGCTGATCGTGCTCACCGCGCTCTACGGCGTGCTCGCGGTGGTCGAGGTCGGCTTGTTCGTCCGGTACGCCCGCGCGGGCGCCCCGGAGATCAAGGCACCCACCGATGACCCCGACCGCCCGCTGGCTTTCGCGTACTGAGCCAGAGAATCAAGGACAAGGGAAAATGGAACTCACCACCGTCTGGTTCGCCCTCATCGCGATCCTCTGGGCCGGCTACTTCCTGCTGGATGGCTTCGACTTCGGTGTCGGGATGCTGCTCGCCGTGCTGGCCCGCGACAACCGTGAGCGGCGCCTGCTGATCAACACGATCGGCCCGGTCTGGGACGGCAACGAGGTTTGGCTGCTGGTGGCCGGCGGTGCTACGTTCGCCGCTTTCCCCGAGTGGTATGCCACCCTGTTCTCCGGCTTCTACCTGCCGCTGCTGCTCATACTGGTGGCGCTCATCCTGCGCGGCGTGGCCTTCGAATACCGCGGCAAACGCGACGACGAGCGCTGGCGGCGGCGCTGGGACCGCTGCATCATCGGCGGCAGCCTGGTCCCGGCCGTGCTGTGGGGAGTGGCCTTCGGCAACATCGTGCGCGGGGTGCGCCTGGACGCCGACCACGAATACGTCGGTGGGTTCTTCGCCCTGCTGAATCCGTACGCGCTGCTGGGCGGGCTCACCACGCTGACGTTGTTCTTGTTGCACGGCGCGGTTTTCCTGGCCCTGAAGACCGGCGGAGAGATGCGTGAGCGGGCCGGTGCGCTCGCCGCCCGGCTGGCTCCCGCGGCGATCGTCGTAGCCGCGGCGTTCCTGCTCTGGACCGGCCTGACCCACCACGATGCGGTCGGCGCGGTGCTGAGCCTGGCTGCCGCGCTCACGCTGACCGGTGCGTTCCTGGCCATCCGGGTACGCCGCGAGGGCTGGGCCTTCGCCGCCACCGCCGCCACCATCGTGCTGGCCGTGTTCGCGTTGTTCGTGACGTTGTTCCCCGACGTCATGCCCTCCAGCCTCGCTGCTGCCAACAGCCTGACCGTGCACAACGCGTCGTCCACGCCGTACACGCTGAGGGTGATGACCTGGGTGGCTGTCGCCTTCACCCCGATCGTGCTGGCCTACCAGGGCTGGACGTACTGGGTGTTCCGCAAGCGCCTGACCGTCGAGCACATCCCGGAGCCGGTCGCATGAAACCTCTCGACCCACGACTTCTGCGGTACGCGCGCGGCACTCGTACCTATCTCGCCGGGACCGTGGCTCTCGGGGTGGTGCTCGCCGTTCTCATCGTCGCCCAGGCAACCCTGCTCGCGTACGGCATCACCGCGGTGTTCCTGCACCGGGCCGGGCTGACCGAGCTGACCCCGGCGCTGGCCGGGCTGGCCGCGGTGGTTGTCGGACGGGCCGCGGTGTCCTGGGCCCAGGAAGCCACCGCGGCGCGTTCGTCCGCCGCGGTCAAGAGCGAGCTGCGGGGTCGGCTCCTGGCCCACCTGGTGGCGCTCGGCCCGGGCCACGGCCGGGACACCGGGGCGGTGACCGCGCTGAGCATCCGCGGCCTGGACGCCCTCGACGCCTACTTCGCCCGGTACCTGCCGCAACTCGTGCTGGCCGCGCTGGTCCCGGCGGTCGTGCTGGCCCGGTTGTTCCCGGCCGACCTGACCGCCACTCTCACCATCGCCCTGACCCTGCCGCTGATCCCGGTGTTCATGGCGCTCGTCGGCTGGCACACCGAGGCCGCCAACCGCCGTCAGTTCCGGCTGCTGGCCCGGCTTTCGCACCACTTCCTCGACGTGGTTGCCGGGCTGGTCACGCTCAAGCTCTTCGGCCGGGCCGGGGCGCAAGCCGCCATCATCCGGCGGATCAGCGCCGAGCAGCGCCGGCTCACCATGCGAACGCTGCGGGTCGCGTTTCTGTCCTCGCTGGTGCTGGAGCTGCTCGCCACCCTGTCGGTGGCCCTCGTCGCGGTCGGCATCGGCCTGCGGCTGGTCTCCGGCCACCTCGACCTGGCCACCGCGCTGCTGGTGCTGCTGCTGGCTCCGGAGGCCTATCTCCCGCTGCGGCAGGTGGGTGCGCAGTTCCACGCCAGCGCCGAGGGTCTGGCCGCCGCCGAGGAAGCCTTCGCCATCCTCGAAACTCCACTGACGGGCCCGGCTGCGGTGACTCCGGCCGCGCCGCCCGGCCGGATAGTCTTCGACAACGTGGTCGTGCGCTACCGCGACCGTGAAGCGCTGCGCCTGTCCGCCACCATCAACCCCGGCGAGGTCGTGGCGCTGACCGGAGCGAGTGGCTGCGGCAAGTCGACCGCCTTCAATGTGCTCCTCGGACTGGTGCTGCCGGACTCCGGGCGGATCCTGGCCGGGGGCATTGACCTGACAACGGTGGACCAGGCGGCGTGGCGGAAGTCGATTGCCTGGGTGCCGCAGCGGCCGTACCTGTTCGCGGGCTCCATCCGGGACAACATCGCCCTCGGCTCGACCGATCCGGGGGTGGACGTGACCGGCGCGGCGCGGCTGGCCGGGGCTGACGGCTTCATCGCGGCGCTGCCCGAGGGCTACGACACCGTGCTCGGTGATGACGGCGCCGGGCTGGCGGCCGGGCAACGGCAACGGATTGCGCTGGCGCGTGCCTTCCTGCGTGACGCCCCGATCGTGCTGCTCGACGAGCCCACCGCCAACCTGGACACCGGAACCGCCGCAGAGGTGATGGCAGCGATCCGGAGGCTCGCCCGCGGCCGTACGGTGCTGCTGGCCGCGCACCGGTCCGAGCTGATCGCCCTGGCCGAGCGGGTCATCGACCTGCAGCGCCAGCCGGTGGGCGCGCGATGACCTGGCTTCGTTTGCTGCGTAACGCTTCCGCCCCGGCCGCCGCCGGGCTGAGCCTCGCCGTCCTGTCCGGTGCGGGCGCGGCCGGTGCGGCGGTCGGGCTCATGGCCGTGTCCGCCTGGCTGATCTCCCGCGCGGCGCTGCACCCGCCCGTGCTGCACCTGATGGTGGCCATCGTGGCGGTGCGCGCCTTCGGCCTCAGCCGCGGGGTGCTGCGCTACGCCGAACGCCTGACCGGCCACGATGGTGCTCTGCGGGTGCTGGGTCACCTGCGGGCCCGTATGTTCGCGCACCTGACGCACCTGACGCACCTCGCTCCGGCCGGGCTCACCGGGTATCGCCGCGCCGACTTGGCCCAGCACCTGTCGGGCGACGTGGATGCCGTGCTCGACATGCTGACACGGGTGCTGCTGCCGTACGCCGTGGCCGCGCTGGTGGGGATCGGTTCGGTGCTGCTGGTCGCCATGTGCTCGCCGGTTGCCGGGATTGCGCTCGCTGCCGGGCTGCTGGTGGTCGGTGTTGCCGTGCCGGTGCTGCAGAGCCGGGCTGTCAGGCGTGCCGATGGCCGGTTGGCTCCGCTGCGCGCGGCTCTGGCCACCAGCACGGTGGATCTGTTGCACGGACTGCCCGACCTGGTCGCGTACGGCGTGGCCGACGCCCGGCTGGCCCACCTCGCCGGGCTGGATGCGCAGTTGCGGCACGCCGAGCAGCGATCCAGCGCGATGGCCGGGATTTCGGCGGCCGTGACCACCCTGACGACCGGACTATGCGTGCTGGCCGGGCTGGTCGCCGGAACCCTGGCCGTGCGGTCCGGGACCATGCCGGGGGAGCTGCTGGCCGTGGTCGTGCTGACCCCGCTGGCGGTGTTCGAGACCGCTGCCGGGCTGCCCGCAGCAGCGCAACGGTTCGCGGCCGCCCGCGCCTCGCTGCACCGGCTCGCCGGGGTGCTGCGCACCCCGGCGCCCATCGCATCGACCGCTTCAC
>NZ_LOJP01000001.1:3589195-3609414 GCF_001553785.1 Actinoplanes sp. TFC3 | reverse complement strand
GGCCGCTGGGCCGCTGGGCCGCTGGGCCGCTGGGCCGCTGGGCCGCTGGGCCGCTGGGCCGCTGGGCCGCTAGGCCGCTAGGGCTTGGACGGTTTGGGGTGCTGGAGCGGGTTAGGCGGTGGGAGGCCGAGTTGGCTCGTACCAAATGTGCGAGGTGTCAACCCTTGTTTGCTGGGGGAGGGACGGGGTAGCGGACTGGGCATGGGTGACAACGTGATGGTCCGGGCGGCTTTGCTCGGTGCGTCGGGTGGGGCTCGTAGCGCTACGCCTATTGCGGCGCTTGCTCAGCGGCGGCGCAGTCGGTGGGCGCGGGGCATCACTGCGGCGGCTGCGGTGGCAGAGCTGATCGGCGACAAGTTGCCGCAGGCGCCCAGCAGGCTTACCCCTCTGCCGTTCGCGTCGCGCTTGGCGGTCGGAGCGCTTGTTGGCGGATGGTACGCACGCAGCGCCGGCCATGCGGTCCTCGCTCCCGCATTGGTGGGGGCGGTAGCGGCCGGCGCGGCCACCGTGGGCGGCGTGGCTTGGCGGTCGTTCGCGGCGCGCCATCGGCTGTCCTGGCCGGCCGCCATCGCTGAGGATGCCGCCGCAGTGGCCTTGGCCCGCGCGGCGGTGAAGCGGTAGCGGCGGTGAAGCGGTTATAGCGCGGGTTGACGGCGGCTTCCGAGGGAGTGCTTGGCACCGGCTCGCGGATGAGCGGCAGCGGCACGCGGATGAGCGGCACACGGCGAGGGCGTGAGCGGCAGCGGCAGCGGCACGCGGATGAGCGGCACACGGCGAGGGCGTGAGCGGCAGCGGCACGCGGATGAGCGGCACGCGGCGAGGGAGTGAGCGGCAGCGGCACGCAAGTGAGCGGCAGCGGCGCGGGATGAGCGGCAGTGGCACGCGGCGAGGGGTGAGTAGCAGCGGCGCGCGGGTGAGCGGCGACAGCGTGGAGGTTAGCGGCGGCTGAGGTGAACGGTGGCTGCGCGAGAACGTGTGGCTGTGGCAGGGAGGGAACTGCTGGGCGCGCGTCGGCTTCCGCTAAGTGGGAGTTAAGCCGCAATAGACCCGTACCGCTGACATTGGCGCATCGTGACCAGCTGGGGAAACGGTGGGTGGTTAGCTCTTCTTGGGGATTGCGGCGGGTTACTGCTTCAACGTTGCGGATGTGGGTACGCGCGGCGCCGTGAGGATGCGGATTGATGTTGCGGCGGTGGGTGGGTGTGCTGGTGGGGCCTCTGAGGCCGGCGGCGGTGGGGGTGTTGAGGCCGATGATGTGACTGTGGTGGTGGCTACCCGGAATCGGCGGGAGCGGTTGCGGGAGACTGTTCCCCGGCATTTGGCTTCCGTCATTCTTGTTGACAACGGCTCTGATGATGGGGGGCCGGATGAGTATGCCGGGGTTGATGTCCTGCGGCTTGGCTCCAATATTGGGGCGGCTGCGCGGAATGCGGGAGTGGAGCGGGCCCGTACGCCGTTTGTAGCTTTTGCGGATGATGATTCTTGGTGGGAACCGGGATCGTTGGCGGCGGCGGCGGGGGTGCTGCGGGCGTACCCGGAAACGGCTTTGATTTCGGCTCGTGTTCTTGTGGGGCCGCAGTTGGTGGAGGATCCGATTTGCCGGGCGATGGCCGAGGCTCGCATCGGCGTACCGGATGATGCGCCCGGGCCTTCGATTCTGGGCTTTCTGGCTTGTGCGGTGATGGTCCGGCGGGATGCCTTTTTGCAGGCGGGGGGATTCAACCCCATGCTGCACGTGTACGGCGAGGAAGCGCTGTTGGCCATGGACCTTGCGGCGGCGGGACATCGGCTGTCCTATGTACCGGAACTGACTGTGCGGCACATGCCGTTGCCGGCGGGGCGGGACAATTCGCGGCGACGCCGGATGGAGGTACGGAACCGGGTGCTGACGGCTATGTTGCGACGCCCCGGAAACGTTGTACGAAGAACGGTTGCCGAGGCTTGGCGCGAGGATCGCGGGGGAGTGGCGGACGCTTTCAAGCTCCTGCCACGGGTTCTGAGGCAACGGCGGCCGCTGCCTCAGAACCTCGAGCGGGACCTGCAATTGTTGAGCTGACCACCAGCCCGGCCGCAATTGTTGCGGTCTGTCACCACGTCGAACCAGTGGGATGCAAGTGTTGACCTGGTAACCGGCTGGAGCCCAGGGTGCTGATTACCAGCCGGAAGGGGGCGCTTCGATGTGGACGGCCTTTGTGGCGGTCATCTCGTCGAGCAACTCCGGCCCATAACCGAAACCTTGCCCGCTGCTGCGGCGCGGGTGGGCTGCGCCGCCGGGAGCGCCGCCGAACACCGCGTTGACCTTGACCGTGCCGGCGGGCAGCTCCCGCCAGGCCCGCTGTGCGTGGCTCATGGAACCGGTCAGCACCGTGGCGGCCAGGCCGTACGGGGAATCGGCAGCCTTCTTCAAAGCATCCTCGAACGAGTCGACGGTGACCACCGGGGCGACCGGGCCGAACGTCTCGTCGCGCATGACCGCCATGTCGTCGGTGCAGCCGGCCAGCACGGTGGGCGGATAGTAGGCGCCGGGGCCCTCGGGGATCTCGCCGCCGGTCAGCACCGTGGCGCCGGCCGACACCGCCGCCTTGACCTGGGCGTGCACGCCTTCGCGGAGCCGGGTGTCGACCAGCGGGCCGATGCTCGACGCCCATTCTCGCGCGGACCCGGCGAGCGCGGACAGGAACGCCGGTGCGATGTCACGGTGGACGTAGATGCGTTCGACGGCCACGCAGATCTGACCCGAGTTGGCGAAGCTGCCGGCCGCGGCCTGCTGCGCCGCCCACACCGGGTCGACATCGGCGTCGACGATCAGCGGGTCACTGCCCCCGTTCTCCAGCAGCGCCTTGGCTCCGGACACCGCGCACGCCGCAGCGATCGAACGTCCGGTGACTGTGGACCCCACGTGCGCGACCACGTCCACATCACTCGAGGCCAGCGCCGCACCGACCGGGCCGTCACCGTTGACCAGGGTGACCACGCCCGCGGGGAAGTGCGGGGCGAGGATCTGCGCCAGCCGCCACCCCACCGCGGGGGTACGCTCGCTGGGCTTGTGGACCACCGTGTTACCGGTGACCAGCGCAGCACCGAGCAACCCGCAGGACACCGCGACCGGGTCGTTCCACGGGGTGATCACGGCAACCACGCCGCGTGGGCCGAACGCCATCAGGTCGATGGCCTCGTCGTTGCCGGCCAGCGCGCGGCCACGGTGCGTCGGGCCCAGCTCGGCGTACTGACGCAGCGTGCCGATGCCCGCGCCGATCGAGTCCTTGGCGTCCGGTGTCGGCTTGCCCATCTCGGCGGTCATCAGCTCGGCCAGCTCATCGGCAGCCTCCTGCACCGCGGCCGCGGCCGCGTGCAGAGCCGCCGCGCGCGCCCCGGGAGCCGTCCGGGCCCAGCCGGAAGCCGCCTCGCGGGCGGTGCGCACTGCCGCGGCAACGTCCTTGTCGGACGACACCGCGACGGTGGTCACCGGGTCACCCGAATGGGGGTCATAAACGGTCAGAGATCGCCCGGAATTGCCCGCGCTCCAGGTCGCGCCAATCAGTTGCTGCACGTCATTCATGCGCGACGCTTTCCCTGGAGCAAAGATCACAAACACTTCTTGGAGTGCGGCATCAGTGCAGGTCAGGCACCAACTGAAGAAGTGCTGAACAAGTAGCTGATGAAGTGGAATACAACCGCGAACCTCGGGTATCCGCCCCGCCATGCGAGTCCTGGGAATCAATGCGATCTTCCACGATCCGGCCTCCGCGCTGATCGTCGACGGCCGGGTGGTGGCCGCCGCTGAGGAAGAGCGATTCAGCCGCCGCAAGCACGGCAAGCGACCCGTGCCTTTCTCCGCCTGGGAACTGCCGGAGCTGTCCGCCGCCTGGTGCCTGCAGGCCGCCGGGCTCAAACCGGGCGACCTCGACGCGGTCGCCTACTCGTTCGACCCGGCACTGACCCGCGACGCCGCCGAGCTGGGTTTGAACGACCCGTGGGACCACGTACGAGTCGACTACGCCCGCCGCGCCCCGCAATTCCTCGCCGGTGCGCTGCCCGGCCTCGACCCGGAACAGGTGACGTTCGTTCCGCACCACGTGGCGCACGCCGCCTCGGCGGGGCTGTCGGTGCCCGAGGACAGCGCGGTGCTGGTGCTCGACGGTCGCGGCGAAGTCGCCAGCCACCTGGCCGGGGCCTACCGCGACGCTCAGTTGACCACACTGGCCAGCCAGGAACTGCCGCACTCGCTGGGCCTGCTCTACGAGGACCTGACCCGCCACCTGGGGTTCCTGCACTCCTCCGACGAGTACAAGGTGATGGCGCTGGCCTCGTACGGCAAGCCCAAATATCTTGATCTGCTCCGTGAGCTGGTGCATGCCAACGAGGACGGCGGCTTCACCGTGGAACGCATCGACTGGGCCGCGCTGGCCAAGGCGCGCACCGCAGACGGGGAGATGACCGAGGCGCACGCCGACCTCGCCTCCAGCGTGCAGGTGCGCCTCGAGGAGGTGCTGCTCGACCTGGCCCGGTGGACCTACGAGGCCTCCGGCGGATTGACGACGCTGACCATGGCCGGGGGTACGGCGCTGAACTGCGTGGCCAACGCTCGCATCGCTGCCGAGGGCCCGTTCGAGCGCGTCTGGGTGCAGCCGGCCGCCGGTGACTCGGGCACCGCTCTGGGTGCGGCGCTGGCGGTGGCCCGCCAGTCCGGCCCGGTCACCGCGTTCACCGGCGCCGACCTGGGCCGCGGCTGGAGTGACGACGAGCTGGAGGCCGAGCTGCAGCGCGCCGCGTTGCCGTACACCCGGCCCGAGTCGATCGCGCACGAAGCCGCCAAGGTGCTCGCCGGCAACGGGATTATCGCCTGGTTCCAGGGGCGCAGCGAGTACGGTCCCCGCGCGCTCGGGCACCGCTCGCTGCTCGCGCACCCCGGCGACGCCGACACCCAGACGCGCATGAACAACGTCAAGGGCCGCGAGCAGTTCCGTCCGATTGCGCCGATGGTGCGAGCCGAGCGCTTCAACGACATCTTCGAAGGCGTGTACCCGAGCCCGTACATGCTCTTCGTGCACACGGTGAAACCGGAGTGGAAGGACCGCATCCCGGCGGTCACCCATGTCGACGGCACCGCCCGCGTGCAGACCGTGCATCGCGAGAGCGAGCCGCTGGTGGCCGAGATGCTCGCCGAGTTCGAGCGGCTCAGCGGCATCCCGGTGGTGGTGAACACGTCGCTGAACACCGCGGGCCGCCCGATGGCCGATACGCCGCGCGAGGCGATGGAGCTGTTCGGCTCGGCGCCGGTGGACCTGCTGGCCATCGGCCCGTTCGCCGTGCACCGCGCGCAGGCGTTCGGCACCGGGGACGGCCGATGACCGGCGTCTCGGTGGTCATCCCCACGGTGGGCCGCCCGAGCCTGACCGCGCTGCTCACCGCGCTGGCGGCCGCCGAGCCCGCGCCCGTCCCGGTCGAGTTCCTGGTGGTCGACGACCGTCCGGACCCCACCCCGCTCCTCGCGCTGCCCCCGGGCATCGAGGTCAAGGTGCTCACCGGGCACGCCGCCGGTCCCGCCGCGGCTCGCAACGTCGGCTGGCGCGCGGCCGAGCAGGAGTGGGTCGCGTTCCTGGACGACGACGTGCTGCCGGACAGCGACTGGCTTACCCGGCTCGCCGCGGACGTCATGGTTGCCGGAGCCAAAGTCGGTGGTGTGCAGGGCAATCTGCGAGTCCCGCTTCCGCCCGACCGCCGGGCCACGGATTGGGAACGGGTCACCGCGGCACTCAGCGACGGCGCCTGGATCACCGCCGACATGGCGTACCGGCGGACCGCGTTGCAGGCCACCGGCGGCTTCGACGAGCGGTTGCCGCGCGCGTTCCGCGAGGATGCGGAAATCGCCTTCCGCGTGCGAGAAGCGGGCTACGAGCTGGTCAAGGGGGCGCGCACGGTCACGCATCCGGTGCGTCCGGAAAACCGTTGGGTGAGCGTACGAACACAGCGCGGCAATGCTGATGACGCGCTCCTGCGCCGCTTGTACGGACCGGGTTGGCGGGATTGCCTGGGCATCCCACCTGGACGGCGCCTGCGCCACGCCCTGGTTGCGGCTGCCGGGGGGCTCGCCCTCGCCTGCGCCGGCGCGGCGTGGGTTGAGGGCCGGTTCGGAGGCGGAGTGCGCTCGGCCCGCTCCGGTCGCAGTGGCTGGGGCGTGGCTGCGGCGGTGGCGTCGGGGGTTTGGGTGGTGGGTACGGCGGAGTTTGCGGTGGTTCGGATTGCGCCGGGGCCGCGTACGCCGCGTGAGGTCACCTCGATGGTGCTGACGAGCGCGGTCATCCCGCCGGTCGCCGTCGCGCACTGGGCGCGCGGCTGGATCCGGTGGCGCGGTGCCCGGCCCGTGGAGGCAGGGCCTTTGGAGGCAGGGCCTTTGGAGGTAGAGCAGTCGGATACGGGGTCCGGGGAGACGCGTCGGTGAGGGCGCTCTACGATGCCGTGCTTCTTGACCGGGACGGCACGTTGATCGTTGACGTGCCGTACAACGGGGATGCTGCGCTGGTTGAGGTCATGCCCGGAGCTCGCGAGGCCCTCGATCGGCTGCGGGCGGCCGGGTTGCGTCTGGGGGTGGTGACCAACCAGTCGGGGCTGGCGCGGGGACGGTTCACCGCCGAACAGTTGGCGGCTGTGAACGCGCGGGTTGAGGAGTTGCTGGGGCCGTTCGACACGTGGCAGATCTGCCCGCACGACGACCGCGCCCGGTGCCGGTGTCGTAAGCCGGCGCCGGGGCTGGTCCGGCAGGCGGCTGCTGAGCTGGGTACGGTGCCGCAGCGCTGCGTGGTGGTCGGCGACATCGGGCGGGACATGGAAGCCGCCGGCGCCGCGGGGGCCACCGGGATCATCGTGCCTACCGAGGTGACGCTGACGGCGGAGGTGGCCGCTGCGCCGGCGGTGGCCGCCGACCTGGCCGGTGCTGTCGACCTGATTCTGCAACGGCAGGAGTTGGTCACGCCGGCGCCTCGCCGGGAACACGCCGGCACTGTGCTGGTTGTGCGTGCCGATTCGGCCGGGGATGTGCTGGTCACCGGGCCGGGCATCCGCGCGGTTGCGGCCGGTGCCGAGCGTGTCGTGCTGTTGTGCGGGCCGCGGGGCCGGGCAGCGGCCGAGTTGCTGCCCGGCGTGGACGAGATCGTCGAGGCGCGGCTGCCCTGGATCGACCCGGAACCGATGACTGTGGACACCGGGCTCGTGCAGGACCTGACCGCCCGGCTCGCCGCCACCGGGGCCGAGGAGGCGGTCATCTTCACCTCCTTCCACCAGTCACCGCTGCCGCTCGCCCTGCTGCTGCGCGCTGCTGGGGTCGCGAGGATCACCGCGATCAGCGAGGACTACCCGGGTTCCCTGCTCGACGTGCGGCACCGGGGCGTACCGGTGGGCGTGCCCGAAGCCGAACGGGCCCGCTCGGTCGCGGCTGCAGCGGGGTTCGCGGTGCCGGACGGCGACGACGGGACGCTGCGCACCACGATCACCGCGGCCGGTGGGGAGCGCGACTACCTCGTGGTGCACCCGGGCGCCTCGGTCGAAGCCCGCTCCTGCCCGCCGGACACCATCCGTGCGATCGTGGCCGCGCTGGTTGCCGAGGGACACGACGTGGTGGTGACCGGGGGACCCGGCGAACGCGAGCTGGCCGCGTACGTGGCAGCGGGCGGGGCCACGGTTGCCGAGGCGATGAGCATGATCGGGCTGGCCGAGCTGCTCGCCGGGGCCGCTTGCCTGGTCGTGGCCAACACGGGTCCGGCGCATCTGGCCGCGGCGGTGGGCACCCCGGTGGTCAGCCTGTTCGCGCCGACCGTCCCGTTCGGGCAGTGGGGGCCGTACCGGGTGCCGTACGTGCGGCTCGGTGACGCAGCCGCCGCCTGCCGCGACACCCGGGCCACCCGCTGCCCCATCGCCGGGCACCCCTGCCTGTCCGGCGTCACCCCCGCCGACGTGCTGACTGCCGTGCAGCGACTCGGCATTGTGCCCCAGCGAAACGAGACCAGGCGAAGCGTCATGAAGGAGGTTGCCGCGTGAACATCCTGCTGTGGCACGTGCACGGTTCCTGGGCGACCTCGTTCGTCCAGGGCAAGCACCGCTACCTCGTGCCGGTCAACGCCGCCCGCGACGAGTGGGGACGCGGCCGGGCGCGGACCTTTCCGTGGCCCGGGAGCGTCGAGGAGGTCGACGTTGCCGCGCTCCGGCCCGACGATGTGGACCTCATCGTGCTGCAACGCCCCGAGGAACGTGACCGGGTTGCGCACCTGAGCGCGCCGACGATCTACGTCGAGCACAACACTCCCCAGGGCGACGTGCCGAACTCGCGGCACCCGATGGCCGACCGCGACGACCTGGTCATCGCCCACGTCACCCACTTCAACGAGCTGTTCTGGGACACCGGCGCCACCCGCACCACCGTCATCGAGCACGGCGTGGTCGAACCGCAGGCCCGCTGGACCGGCACCCTCGAACGCCTCGCGGTGGTCACCAACGAACCCGTGCGCCGCAACCGGGTCACCGGCACCGATCTGATGCCACGCTTCGCGCAGGTCGCACCGCTTGACGTGTACGGCATGGGCGTCGCCGGCCTGCACCTGGACCGGGTCACCACCCACGACGACCCGCCGCAGCGCGCCATGCACACCGAGATCGCACAGCGCCGGGCATACCTGCACCTGTGCCGCTGGACCTCGCTGGGGTTGAGCCTGATCGAGGCCATGCAGATCGGCATGCCGGTCATCGCCCTGGCCACCACCGAGGCGATCGCCGCCGTGCCCCCGGACGCCGGGGTGCTGGCCACCCGCGTCGCCACGCTGGTCGAGGCGGCGCAATGGCTGATCGACGAACCCGATGCGGCCCGCCAACTCGGCGCGCGGGCCCGCCAGGTCGCCCTGGCCCGCTACGGACTCGACCGCTTCCTCGCGGACTGGGACCGACTGATGGAAGAGGAAACATGCGCATAGCGATGATCTCCGAGCATGCCAGCCCGCTGTCCGCGCTGGGCGGTGTGGATGCCGGGGGACAGAACACCCACGTCGCCGAGTTGTCCGCGGCGCTGGCGGCACAGGGCCACGAGGTGCGCGTGTACACCCGGCGTGATGACGCAACGGCCGCTGTGGTCGTACCCATGAAGGGTTTTGAGGTTGTGCATGTGCCCGCGGGTCCGCCCGTGCCGCTGGCCAAGGATGACCTGCTGCCGTTCATGGGTGAGTTCGCCGAGTGGATGGCCGCCGACTGGCGCACGAGCTGGCTCCCCGGCGTTGCGCACGCGCACTTCTGGATGAGCGGGCTCGCCGCGGTCACCGCCGCGCGCCGATGCGATGTGCCGGTGCTGCAGACCTACCATGCGCTGGGCACGGTGAAGCGCCGCCATCAGGGTGACGCCGACACCAGCCCCCAGCATCGGGTGGCCTACGAGCGCGAACTCGGCAGGGTCGTCGACCGGATCGTGGTGCAGTGCCAGGACGAGGTCAGCGAGCTGCTCAGGATGGGTCTGCCGCGCGCCGGCATGGCCCTGGTGCCGTCCGGGGTCAACACCGAGCTGTTCCGCCCCGACGGGCCTGCCGAACCGCGCGGTGCCAGCCGTCGCATCCTCACCGTGGGCCGCCTGGTCGAGCGCAAGGGCTACGAGGATCTGATCCGCGCGCTGCCCATGGTGCCGGGAGCCGAACTGGTCGTCGTGGGCGGGCCGCCGGAGGGTCCCATCGAGGACCACCCGTACGCCCGCAAGCTGCTCGCGCTCGCCCGGCACTGCAACGTTGCCGACCGGGTGCGGCTGGCCGGTGCGGTGCCCCCGGCGCAGATGCCGCGCTGGTACCGCTCGGCCGACGTGCTCGCCGCAGCGCCCTGGTACGAGCCGTTCGGGCTGACCCCGCTGGAGGCGATGGCCTGCGGCGTACCCGTGGTGGCCACCGCGGTCGGCGGGCTCACCGACACCGTGGTCGACGGGGTCACCGGCGACCTCGTCACCCCCCGCGACCCCCGCGCGCTGGGAGCCGCCCTGCGCCGGCTGCTCAACGACGACGTACGCCGCGTCGGGTACGCGGCCGCCGCCGCCGACCGGGCCGCCCACTCCTACTCGTGGCGGCGTGTTGCCGCCCGCCTGGCCGCGCTCTACGCCCAGGTGACCGGCCGCACACTCACCGAAGCCGAGACCCCCCGAGAGGCGGTCGTCTGATGGACCCGCTGGACACCCACCTGCGAGGCATGGCCGCCGCGCTGGCGCCCTACCGGGCCGTGGCCACCGGCCGCCTCGAACGCTGGGGCACCCACCTCGCCGGTCACCTCGGCGTCGGCGGGCGGCTGCTGGTCGCCGGCAACGGTGGCAGCGCGGCCGAGGCCCAGCACCTGGCCGCCGAACTGGTGGGCCGGTTGCGCAACGAGCGGATGCCGCTGTCGGCGATCGCGCTGACCCCGGACTCCTCGGCGGTCACCGCGATCAGCAACGACTACGGCTACGACGAGGTCTTCGCCCGCCAGGTCCGCGCGCACGGGCGCCCCGGCGACGTGCTCCTGCTGATGTCGACCAGCGGCCGCAGCCCCAACCTGGTGCGCGCCGCCGAAGCCGCCCGCGAGATCGGCGTACGGACCTGGGCGCTGACCGGCTCCGGCCCGAGCCCGCTCGCCGAGGCCTGCGACGAGGCGCTGTGCTGCCCGGCCGACGACTCGCAGGTCGTGCAGGAGCTGCACCTGATCTCGGTGCACGTGATGTGCGAGTACCTCGACGCGGCGCTGCCGGTGGTGCTGGGAAAAGCGCAGGCCGACCGGCGCGAGGCGGTGCTGGTGCCATGAGCCGGCCCCTGCTGGTGGTGGTCGGCGACACGCTGCTCGACCGCGACATTCAAGGGTCGGTACGCCGGGTCGCCCCGGATGCCCCGGCGCCGGTGCTCGACGAGGAGTCGGTGTCCGACCGGCCCGGAGGAGCCGGGCTCGCCGCGCTGCTGGCCGCGGCGGACGGCGGCTATGACGTTGCGCTGGTCACCGCGCTGGCCGGCGACGCGGCTGCGGCCCGGCTCAGCGAGCTGCTGACGGCGGCGGGCATTGCCGTGTACGCGCTGGCGCTGCCCGGGGCGACCGCGGAGAAGATCCGGTTGCGGGCGGGGGGACAGGTGCTCGTACGCCTGGACCGCGGCGGTGCACCGGCGGTGCCCGGGACCGCCCCGCAAGCCGCGCTGGACGTGTTGCGCGACGCTACGGCGATCCTGGTGTCGGACTACGGGCGCGGCGTGCTGCGCCACCCGGAGTTGCGTCAGGCCCTCGAAGCCGCAAGAGCGCCAATCGTGTGGGACCCGCACCCCAACGGACCGCCCCCGGTGGCAGGCGTGCGCCTGGTAACACCCAACGAGTCCGAGGCGCGCAAGCTGACCGGCGACGCCGGTACCGGATCGATGCTCAGCACCGTGCAGCGCGCCGGGCACGAACTGCGCCAGCGCTGGCGCGCCTCAGCCGTCGCGGTCACCGTGGGCTCGGCAGGCGCCGTGCTGTGCCACGCCGGTCCGACGCCGCTGGTGGTGCCGGCGCCGCGCCCGGCCGGCGGCGACACCTGCGGGGCCGGTGACCGGTTCGCCGCCACCGCCGCGCTGGCCCTGGCCCGCGGAGCGCTGGTCTCCGAGGCTGTTCAGCAAGCCGTGGCTGCCGCGACGTCCTATGTGGCGGCCGGTGGAGTGAGCGCGGCCCTTACCGAGGAATCGGACATTGCCGAGCCTGAGCACGATGCTGCGAAGGTGATCTCCGGGATCCGGGCCAGGGGCGGCACGGTCGTGGCCACCGGCGGCTGCTTCGACCTGCTGCACATCGGGCACCTGGCCACCCTGCAGGCCGCCCGCAAGCTCGGCGACGCCCTGGTGGTCTGCCTCAACTCCGACGCCAGCGTGTCGGCGCTCAAGGGCCCCGACCGCCCGCTGACCCGGCAGCACGACCGGGCCCGGCTGCTGCAGGCCCTCGACTGCGTCGACGCGGTCGTGATCTTCGACGAGCCCACGCCCGAGGCGGTGCTCACCTGGCTGCGCCCCGACGTCTGGGTCAAGGGCGGCGACTACGCCGGCGGCGGCCCCGAGATGCCCGAGGCCGAGCTCATGAAGCGCTGGGGCGGGCAGACCGTGATCGTCCCCTATCTCGACGGTCGTTCCACCACCAACACCATCGCGGCGGCCCAGGCCTCCGCCTCCAGGAGGTAGACACCCATGGACGCAGTCATCGTCACCGGCGGATCCAGCGGCCTGGGCGCCGCGGTTGTCGACGCCGTCGCCAAGGCCGGCGGGCGCCCGTTCGTCATCGACCGCCAGGCCCCCAGGGACGGCATTGCCTGGGTGGAGTGCGACCTGGCCGACACCCGGGCCGCCGAGGCGGCCACCCGCCAGCTCATCGAGCAGGCCGGCGGCAGCATCGACGGCGTGGTCACCGCGGCCGGCATGGACGTGCCCGGCGCGCTCGCCGACATCCCCGGCGAGACCTGGGACCGTATTGTCACCATCGACCTGCTCGCCACCGCCGCGGTGATCCGCGCGGCCATCCCTGCGCTCAAGCAAAGCCATGGCGGCGTGGTCACCATCGCCTCCACGCTGGGCGTCAAGGCGGTCAGCGACGCCACCGCGTACTGCGCTGCCAAGTTCGGCGTGGTCGGCTTCACCCGGGCGCTGTCGGCCGAGCTGGCCGGGCAGGTCAACGTCACGCTGATCATCCCGGGCGGCATGAGGACCAAGTTCTTCGACGACCGAGACGAGCAGTACAAACCCGGCCCCGATGCGATCCTCAACGACCCTGCCAACGTGGCAAACGCTGTCATGTTCGCGCTCGGCCAGCCCGCGGGCAGCGCCGTCCGCGAGCTGGTCATCGCCGCCGAGCAGGAGACCTCGTACCCGTGATCCTCGTGCTGCGCGCCCTCGGCGTGGGTGACCTCGCCACCGGCGTGCCCGCGATACGCGCGGTCCGGGCTGCTTTCCCGGCCCGGACCCTCGCTCTGGCCGCACCCACCGCCCTGATGCCGCTGATCAACCTGATCGGCGGCGTCGACCGAGTGGTGCCTTTCGACGCGGTGAGCAGCATCAATGCGCCGCTGCCCGAGCTGACCGGCATCGAGGTGGCGGTCAACCTGCACGGGCGCGGCCCGCAGTCGCACCGGCTGCTGCGGATCCTCGAACCAGCGAAAATGTGGGCGTTTGCCAGCCCCGAGGCCGGGCATCACGACGGTCCGCTCTGGGACGAGGAGGACCACGAGGTGCAACGCTGGTGCCGCCTGCTGGGTCACTACGGTGTTCCCGCTGACCCCGATGACCTGGACCTGGCGGTGCCCGAGGCCCCGGTGCCGCGCGGGGTGACGATCGTGCACCCCGGTGCCAAATCACCGTCGCGGCGCTGGCCACCCTCGCGGTACGCCCAGGTCGCCAAGGCGTTGAGCGCCGCCGGGCAGCACGTGGTCATCACCGGCTCGGCGGGGGAGCGCGAGATCGCCCTGCAGGTCGCGGCGCTGGCCGGGCTGAGCGAAGACCGGGTGCTGCACACCGACCTGGCCGAGCTGGCGGCGCTGGTCGCGCACGCCCGGCTGCTGGTCAGTGGCGACACCGGCATTGCTCATCTGGCTTCGGCGTACCGGATCCCCTCGGTTGTGCTGTTCGGCCCGATGTCCCCGAGCCGGTGGGGACCGCCGCGCTCGCGGGCGTACCACCGGGCTCTCTGGCATGGCACCCAGGCTGAGCGCGGCGACCTGCCCGGCCCCGGCGTGCATCCCGCGCTGCTGGCCGTGGACGTCGAAGAGGTGCTGGAAGCCGCCGAGGAGGCGCAACGCCATGCGCTTGCGGCGTAGCGTCCTGACCAGACCCGGCCTCACCCGGCGCCGCAGCGGCAGAGGCTTCAGCTACCTCGGCACCGACGGCAAGCCGCTCGGGGACGCCGGGGAGCTGGCGCGCATCAAGGCGCTGGTCATCCCGCCGGCCTGGACCGACGTGTGGATCAGCCCCGACGAGCGGGGCCACATCCAGGCCACCGGCATCGACGCCGCCGGGCGCAAGCAGTACGTCTACCACCCGCAATGGCGCACCGCACGCGACGAGAAGAAGTTCGACCATGCGCTCGAGGTCGCCGAGAAGCTACCCGAGATGCGCCAGCGGCTGTGCCACGACCTCAGCGGCCGCGGCCTGAGCCGGGACCGGGTCCTCGCCGCCATCGCCCGGCTGCTGGACATGGGCATGTTCCGCGTCGGCAGCGACCAGTACGCCCAGCGCCAGGAGGATCCCTCGTTCGGGCTGTCCACCCTGCGGCCCGAGCATGTGCGCACCAGCGGTGAGTGCGTGGTCCTGGAGTTCGTCGGCAAATCCGGCAAGGAACACGCCCGCCCGGTCGAGGACGGCGAGGTCTGCCAGGTGCTGCGCGACCTGCGACGCCGGCGCCGGGGCGAGGAACGGCTGTTCGCCTTCTACGACGCGTCGGCCCGGCGCTGGCGCGAGGTGCACGCCGACGAGGTCAACGAATACCTGCGCGAGATCAGCGGCGAGAAGATGAGTGCCAAGGTTTTCCGTACGTGGCACGGCACGGTCAAGGCCGCCGCGGAGCTGGCCGCCGCGGGGCCGCAGAAAACCCAGGCCAAGCGCAAGAAGGCGGTGTCACACGCGATGAAGGAAGTGGCGGAACTGCTGGGCAACACGCCGGCTGTGGCGCGGGCTTCGTACGTGGACCCGAGGGTGGTGGAAGCCTTCGAAAAGGGCGAAACAATCGACGAGCCCAGCGAAGAAGCCGTGGTCGACCTGCTCACTGATTAACGGGACCGTGGCTGGCTGGTCAGCCGGGGATCTGGATCGACAGGCAGAAGGGTGACGGCCACCTCGCCGCCGACCAGGGCGGTGCAGAACTGGGCCACCTCGGCGGGGCCGGCGCGGTCCAGGACGATGGAGGCCAAGCCGGCCACGAGCATGCGAGCACCGTACCGGGAGTTTGCCGGGCCAAGTAGCTTGGCTGGGCCGCCCGGGCGCCGATCAAGGGAGGGCCGAGCGGCGGAAGGGGGCGGCCGTGGCTGCGACCGCGGTCAGGCTATTTTTACGCCCGGCCGCTCCCGGCTACGGAGCCGGCCGGGGTCATGAGCGGGAGGCAGAACGCATGGGCAAGCACCTTCTGATCGACTTCGGCAACGTGATCAGCCTCGATCAGCCGCGCACCGACCTGATGTCCATGGCGGCGGCCGCGGGCCTGGGAGTCCGCGAGTTCACCGAGCGCTACTGGGACTGCCGCCCCGAGTACGACCGTGGCCTGAGCGCGCTGGGCTACTGGACCGGCGTGCTGGGCGCCCCGCCGGGCGGTCAGCTGCTGTGCCATCTCGTCGAGCGTGACGTGTCCAGCTGGCTGCACTTCAACCCGGCGAGCGTGCGCATGCTCGATGAGGTGCACGCTGCGGGCGTACCGGTGTCACTGCTGTCCAATGCCCCGCGGGAGCTTGCCCGGGAGCTGGACCGCCATCCCGGCCTGCAACGCTTCGCCCACCGGTTGTTCAGCGCCGACCTGCAGCTCATCAAGCCGGACCCGGCGATCTACACCAAGGCCCTCGCGGTGCTCGGCGTGCAGGCGTCCGACGTGGTGTTCGTCGATGACCGGCGGGACAACATCGCGGCCGCCGCCGCGGTGGGGATGACCGCGATCCACTTCACCGGCATGCCCGAGTGCCTGGCCGCGGTGGTTCAAGCGACGCAGTAATTGAGGCGACGGGCGGGCGGAGCTGACTTAGCCTGGCGCGGTGCACACGCCGCCGCGCGACTTCGATGAGCAAGCGCTTCGCGACGCTCTGGAGAGCGGCTGGTCGCTGCAGGCCGAGCCGCTGACCTATCAGGCGGTCGGGTTCGGCAGTCATCACTGGGAGATCCCCGGGTACTTCATCTCCGTCAACGAATTGCGATCCGACGACACCTGGGGTCGGCTGCACGATGCATACGCGGCGGTGAGCGCGCTGCAGGCGACAGGCAGGGACCGTGCTGTAGCTCCGCTGCCGGCCTGCGACGGCAAACCGATCCGGCGGCTCGGCAATTACGCGGTGGCGGTCTGTCCATTCGTGGACAGCGAGCCTTTCGCCTGGCAGCAGTACCGGCAGGCCTTCGTCAACCTGATCACCGGCGTGCATGCGGCGCCGCCGGAGGTTCGGAACCTCGCCCGGACCGAGGACTATGTCATCCCGCGGCGTGACGAGGTGGTCACCTTCCGTCCCGGCGACGGACCCTTCGGGCGGCGGGCCGCGGAGTTGCTCACGGCTACGGCAGACAAAACGGCAGAAGCGTTTGCCCGGTACGACCACCTGGTTGCCGCCGTGCAAGCCGACCCGCCCGACCTCGTGCTCACCCACGGCGAACCGTTCCCACAGAACACCCTCTTCGCCGGGGGCCGCTGGCGGCTCATCGACTGGGACACCACGCTGACCGCCCCGCCGGAACGCGACCTGTGGGACATCGAATCACCCGGCGGCACTCTGCACGCCGAGTACACCGCCGCCACCGGCACCGTCCTGCGCCCCGAGCTGCTGGCGCTGTACCGGCTGCGCTGGGACCTGGGTGAGATCGCGCAGTGCTCGTTCTGGTTCGGCCGGCCTCACGGTGACACCGACGACGACCGGGAAATGTGGGGCATCCTCGGGGAAAGCCTCGAAGCCCTATGACCGCTCGGCCTCCAGCGACTTGCGGCTCTCCCGCGCGTTGGCCTTTTCGATCGCGCTGACCAGCTCGTCCTTGCTCATCCGGGTACGACCCCGGATGTCGAGCCGCTTGGCCAGCTCCAGCAGATGCTTCTTGCTGGCATTGGCGTCGACCCCGCCGGCCGTGGGCCGGTTGGTGTCCACCCCGCCGGCCGCCTGGGCGTCGCTGGGACCGCGCTGCTCCTTGGCCTCCCAGTGATCGCCGACCTTTTCGAACGAGTGCTTGAGCGACGACAACGCCGTGCGGTGCGCCCGCTCGCCATCGCCGTACTGCTCGGTCGCGCTGTCGAGGGTTTCGGCGTAGGTGTCCTGAGCCTTCTTCGGCGAGCGCTTGATGGTGCTGGGCAGGTTGTCACGGGCCGGCATGGCCGCCTCCTCGAAGTGTGCGTCACCGACGGTATACCCGTTCCCGGCGCGCTCAGATCATCCGGCGCAGCGCGGTCTCCACGGCATCGACCAGCGGATCACCGTCGCTGCGCGGATGCCGGGCCAGGCCAAGCTCGACGTCGGGCAGCGCCGGCAGGGTAGCGGTTCCCGCCCCGGCCATCTCCGGTTCCAGGTTGACCGGCATGAGCGCGGCGACACCGAGCCCGGCCCGCAGCGCCGCCAGCACCCCGGCCAGGCTGTTGCTTTCGAAGGCCACCCGGTAACGCCGATCGGCTCGGTCCAGCGTCTGCAGCACGGCGGTACGCCAGAAGCACGGGTTCGAGAACAGCACCACCGGCAGCGGGTCGGCCTTGATGTCCACGTCCGGGCCGAGCGCCCAGACCAGTGGGCGGCGCACCGTCCAGCGCGGGGGACCGGGCACCAGCGCCGCCTCGTCGAGCACCAGGTCGATCCGGCCCGCGTCGTAGGCCTCCCGCATGGGCTCCGCCGGGCAGGTGATCACCTCGACGGTGGCGCCGGGGTGCAGACCGGCGAGGTCGGCGAGGGCCTGGTGCAGGCGAGAGGCGGCCAGATCCTCCAGCAGACCGATGCCGCACCGCCCCGTGAGCGCCTGCCCGGCTCCGGTGAGGGCCTGGGCCGAGAGCGAAAGAATGCGTTCGGCGTACGGCAGCAGCTCCTCACCGGAGCGCGTCAGCGAGACACCCGCCGGTGACCGGTGCAGCAGCGGCCGCCCGACGGTGCCTTCGAGCTTGCGCAACTGCTGGCTGAGGGCAGGCTGGCTGTGCCCGAGCGCGGTAGCGGCACGGCTGATGCTGCCGGAGCGGACGGCGGCGACGAAGGAGCGCAGCAGGCCGATCTCCAGATCCTTGGGCATAAGCAATCATTATGTGGGCCCTCACCAATTGCCGGGTTCCAATGGCCCGCCGGACGGCTTAGCGTCCGCTGGGTGATCAGATACCGGCAGGTTTTTGCCGTACCGGGCATGACGACGCTGCTGGGCGTGTCGCTGGTGGCCCGGACCGCGATCACCGCTGATGTGCTGGCGTTGACCGTGATTGTCGCGCTGAGCCTGCACCGGGGCTACGCGGCGGCCGGTGCGGTTGCGGCGGTGCTGACCGTGGGGCTGGCACTGGGTGGTCCGCTGCTCGGCCGGTTGATCGATGCGCGCGGTCTGCGGGCCGTGGTGCTGGTGACGACCGTCGCGCAGGCGGCGTTCTGGGTGAGCGTGCCGGTTCTGCCGTACGCCATCCTGCTCCTCGCCGCCTTCCCCGCAGGGCTGCTGATGGTGCCGGTGCAGTCGCTGACCCGGCAGGCCATCACCGCGATGACCTCTCCGGGGCAGCGCCGGGCTGCCTTCGCGCTGGAGTCGGTGCAGGGTGAGCTGTCCTACCTGGCCGGCCCGGCAATCGTGGTTCTGGGCGCGGCGTCAATCTCGCCGGCGGTGGTCGCGTGGGGGATCGGCGCGGCGATCACGGCCGGTGGCATCGGCCTTGCGCTGCTCGATCCGCCGCTGCGCGCAGCCGGTGAGCCCCGAGCCGGGGAGTCCCGGGCGGGACGGTGGCTGAGCCGCAGGATGCTGGCGGTCCTGGTGCTGGCAGCCGGCACCACGGCCCTGCTCAGCGGCGTGGACCTGGCCATCGTCGCCGTGCTCCGGCAAGCCGGCCAGTTGTCCTGGGCGGCCGTGGTGGTGGCGGTGTCCGGGGCGGCGTCGGTGCTCGGCGGGCTGGTGTACGGCGCCCAGTCCCGTTCCCTGCCGGCCTGGCTGCTGCTCGGCGTGCTCGGCGTGGTGACCACGTCCGCGGGGCTGGCCGGTAACTGGCCGTGGTTGTGCGTGACCCTGGCCGGTGCCGGGCTGCTCATCGCGCCGACCCTGAGCACCTTGGCCGACGCGGTGAGCCGGTTGGCGCCGGCCGCTGTGCGCGGGGAAGCGACCGGCTGGCTGTCCGCGGCGCAAAGTGCGGGGTTCGCGTTCGGTGCCCCGCTCGCCGGGTTGTCGGTCGACACGGTCACCCCGGCGGCCGGTTTCGTCGCGGCGGGGGTTGCCGGGCTCGCCGCTGCTCTGGCGGGAGGGCTGCTGGCAAAGCGCGCTCAGGTGCCGCAGAACGTCTGATAGGCGCCGAAGTCCGGGGGCGCGGGCGTCGCGTACCTGTCCAGGCCGGGGCGTTGCTCGTACGGGGACTGCACCGCCTCGAGGAGCTGCTCGAACGCCTTGAGGTCGCCGTCGGTGGCCGCGCTCAGGGCTTGCTCGACGAGGTGGTTGCGGGGGATGTAGACGGGGTTGACCCGGTTCATCGCCTCGGGGTCGGGGTCGAGGGCCCGCCACCGGGTCAGCCACTGGCCGATGGCCTGATCGTCGAGGAACAGCCGGCGTACCGGATCATCGTCGGTGACGCTGCGGGCCAGCGCCCGGTAGAACGACGTGTGGTCGACCCGGCTCTCCCGCATCAGGCGCAGCAGGTCGTCCACCAGGTCGCCGGCCGAGGTCACGCCGAGTTTGGCGGTCATACCGGCCGACCAGGCGGCGGAATACTGCGGGCCGAACTTCTTCAGCGACTCGACCGCCGCCTCGGTGTCGTCGTTGAGCAACGGCAGCAGCGCCTCGGCGAGCCGGGCCAGGTTCCACTGCGCGATCAAGGGCTGGTTGCCGTACGCGTACCGTCCGCCCGCATCGATCGAGCTGTACACGGTCGCCGGGTCGTACGCCTCGATGAACGCGCACGGACCGTAGTCGATGGTCTCACCGGAGATCGTCATGTTGTCGGTGTTCATCACGCCGTGCACGAACCCGGCGAGCATCCACTTGGCGATCAGCCGGGCCTGCGCCGAGACCACCGCGTCGAAGAAGCCGGCGTAGTCGCCGGCCAGCTCCGGGTAGTGCCGCGAGATGGCATGGTCGGCCAGGCGCCGCAGCAGGTCCAGGTCATCGGTGGCGCGGGCGTACTGGAAGCTGCCCACCCGCAGATGGCTCGACGCGACCCGGGTCAGGATCGCCCCGGGCAGCTCGGTTTCGCGCCACACCGGGCGCCCGGTGGCCACCACGGCCAGCGACCGGGTGGTGGGGATGCCGAGCGCGTGCATCGCCTCGCTGATCACGTATTCGCGCAGCATCGGCCCGACCACGGCCCGCCCGGCCCCGCCCCGGGCGAACGGGGTGCGCCCCGAGCCCTTGAGG
>NZ_LOJP01000001.1:3518669-3589095 GCF_001553785.1 Actinoplanes sp. TFC3 | reverse complement strand
CCGCCCCCGGCCCCCCCGTCCCCGCCCCGGGCGAACGGGGTGCGCCCCGAGCCCTTGAGGTGCACGTCCATGCCGTTGAGCTCGCCCAGCAGCAGCGCCCGGCCGTCACCCAGACGCGGGCTGTACCCACCGAACTGGTGCCCCGCATAGGCCTGCGCGACCGTGTTCTCCTGCCCTGCTCCGATCAGGAACTGCACACCCTCGGGGCTGCGCAGCCACCCCGGTTCCAGGCCGAGCCGGCCGGCCACGGGCTCGTTGAGGACCAGCAATGACGGCTGGGGGGCCTGCTCGGCTTGCCAGGCCACGGCCATCTCGGGCACCTCACGCGCGAACCGGTTCTCCACACCGCAACGCTATCCCGTCGCGCAGCTCGTAAACGTCGTCGACCAGGTCGAGGCCCTCGGTGCGATGCGTGAACAACACCACGGTGCGGCCCCGCGCGGCCCCGAGCAGATCGGCCATCAGCTCATGGGCGCCGGCCTCGTCCAGACCCTCGGTCGGCTCGTCCAGGATCAGCAACTCCGGGTCGGCCAGCAGCGCCCGCGCGGTCGCGATCCGTCGCCGCTGCCCCCCGGAAACCGTGCTGCCGCCCGCGCCGAGCCAGGTGTCCAGACCCTCGGGCAGTTCCGCCAGCCAGGGACCCAGCCCCACCCGCGTCACCGCCGCCGTCAGCTCCACATCGGGTGCGTCAGGAGCAGCAAGACGCAGATTTTCCCGTACGGTCGAGGCGAACACATGATCGGCCTCGTCCCCGACCAGCACCGTCCGAGCCGGGCGAGCCACCTGTCCGGCCCGCGCCTCGAGCAACCCGCTCAGCACCGCAGCCAACGTCGACTTCCCACCACCGGAGCGTCCCGTGATGGCGGCCGAGCGCTGTGACCGTACCGTCAAGTCAAGTCCTTGCAGCACCGGAGCTTGCCACCCGGCAACCAGCCCCCGCACCTGCACGTCCGGGGAGTTCTCCGGCCCGCGCGCAGCGGTCGGCGGCTGCTCGGCGAACTCCGCCAGCCGCAGCTCGGCCCCCGCCGCCCGCCGCCGAGCCACCGCCGCGCCGGTCAGCGACGCCACCGGTTCCCCGAGCGCCACCACCGCAAGCAGCAGCACCGCCGCCCCTTCGGCACTCATCCCGGCGGCATGCGCCAGCACCGCAGCCGTCCCCGCCACCGCAACACCCCACCCGAGCAGGCCCAGCGCCGATGCCAGTCCCGCCGTCCGCGCCGCTCGCGCTTCGAGCCGCTCCAGCTCCAGGCTCCGCCGATCCGGTACGACCAGAGCCCCATCCCCGCGCCCGGCCAGCTCCTCGATCCCCTCCACCGTCTCCACCACGGCATCGCGCAGCTCGGCGCGCGCCCGCCCGGTAGCGGCTTGTACCCGCCCGGCCTGCCACGCAGCCAGCGCCGGAGCAGCCACGGCCGAGATCACGAGCCCGACGCCGAGGGGCAGAGCCAGCAGCGGGCTGACCCCGGCCACCACCGCACTCGCCCCGACCAGCGTGACCCCGGCGGTGATCGCGGGCAGCCGGCCGCGCAGCAAGCCGTCGGTGCGCGCGTCCACATCGTCGACGATCCGGGTGAGCAGGTCACCGCGGCGGCGCAGCTTCGGGCCGGGCACGCGGGGGATGAGCGCGGCGTACACGCTGGACCGCCACTGCCCGAGCTTGGCAAACGCGACGTCGTGCGCGATGAGCCGTTCGAGGTAGCGCAGCAGGGGACGGGTGACGGCCGAACCCCGCACGAGCACGACTGCCGTGGACAGGGTGAGCACCGGGGGAAGTGTGGCCGCCCGGACCAGAAGCCACGCGGCCGCCCCCGTCAGCACAATGGCCGCCAGTGAGGAGCCGGCTCCCGCAGCGATCGCGGCACCCATGGTGGCCCGGCTGCGCCGAACTGCCGGCGGAGCCTCGGGGACATTCATTTTAGGACGCTCTACGGGGTGTGCGGTGGCCGGCATGCTGGGAGCATCCACGTCCACCACCCGGTCCGCAGCAGCTAGCAGCACCGGTCGATGCGCCACCACCAGCACCGCGCAGCCCCGAGCCGCCGCCTCCCGCAGCAGAGCGACCACCACCTCCTCAGCCGCGGCGTCCAGGTGCGCAGTCGGCTCGTCGAGCAGCAGCACCACCGGCTCGCGGGCCGCCGCTCGCAGCAGCGCCGCCAACGCCAGCCGTTGCCGCTGGCCCGACGACACCCCGGCCCCGTGCTCGCCCAGCACCGTCGACGGCGTCACCTCCCCGTCCAGCCCCACCGTCGCCAGCGCCGCTCGTACCTCCTTTTCCGGCAGCCCCGGGAACACGTCGGCAACCGTGCGCGTGTGCGGCAGACCCGGCCGCTGGGGCAGGTACAGCACGCCCGGCCCGGTCAGCGAGACCCGTCCACCGGCCACGGGTTGCAGCCCGGCCAGCACCCGCAAAGCCGTGGTCTTGCCCGCGCCGGACTTTCCCCGCAGCGCCACGATCTCGTGGTCGCGGACGGTCAGCCCGTCGAGCACCAGCGCATCGCCGGCCGCGCCGGGATAGCGCACCCGCAACCGCGACACCGTCAGCCCCGGCACCGAGCCGGGCAGCGCAGGCAGGGGCAGGTAGGAAGCTGTGTCGGTCAGCACCTCGTCCACGTCTCCGATCACCGCGGACGCGTCCGCGCTTGCATGGAAGCCGGCCGCCATCTCGCGCAGCGGCCGGTACGCCTCGGGGGCCAGCAGGATCACCAGCA
The DNA here is from genome assembly GCF_001553785.1 of Actinoplanes sp. TFC3. Lineage (GTDB taxonomy): Bacteria > Actinomycetota > Actinomycetes > Mycobacteriales > Micromonosporaceae > Actinoplanes. The sequence goes on along the minus strand of NZ_LOJP01000001.1, from coordinate 3,586,387 downwards.
GGGCCGCGCCGAGCCCCAGGTCACCGGCTGCCACGCGCAGGCCTGCTTCAACCGCGATGAGCCCGACGGACAACGTGCCGACCAGGTCCAGCGCCGTGGAGGACAGAAAAGCGACGCGCAGCACACGCAGGGTGGCGCTGCGGTGGTTCTCGGTCATCTGCCGGACCACGGTGATCTGGCGTTCGGCCCGGCCGAAGACGCGCAGGGTGGTCAGGCCGCGCACGACGTCGAGGAAGTGCCCGGCCAGCCGCGCGTCGGCGGTCCAGGCCTCATCGGCGCGTTTCTGGGTGGCCCAGCCGATCAGGGCGCCGAGTATCGGCAGCAGCGGCAGGGTGACCAGGGCGATGACGGCCGAGGCGGGGTCGACCAGGAACATGGCCAGCAGCACGAGCGGGGGCAGCGTGACGCCGAGCACGAGTGAGGGCAGGTAGCCGGTGAACCACGGCCGCAGGGCGTCGAGGCCGCCGGTGAGGGTGGCGATGAGCCGGCCGCTGCCGTACCGCGCGGTCCACGCGGGCCCGTGCCGCAACGTTGCTTGCAGCACGGACCTGCGCAGTTCACCGGTCACGCGGGCGGCGGTGCGCTGGGCCACGACCTGCTCACCCCAGGTCAGGGCCGCGCGCAGCACGAACGCTGCGGCCAGCAGGCCGATCGCGTCGCGCCCGGTGACGATGCGGGCCAGGGCGACGGCGAGGAGCACGGTGGCTGCCGCCTGTCCCGCTCCGATCAAGCACAAAACCGCTGTTCCGGTACGACCGGAGCGCGCGTGCCGCAGCAAACGCGGATCGATCGGCGCCTTCGTTGATCCTCCGGACGGCGCGGTGCTCATGACGGCACTCGTTCGCTGGCCACGCGCTTGCGGAACACCCAGTACGAGAACGCCTGGTAGACCAGCACGCCGGGCAGCACGACCGCACCGACGACGGTGATGAGCTTGAGCGCCGAGCCGGTGGCCGCGGCCCCGGTCATGGTCAGCGACCAGGCCGGGTCGAGGGTGCTGCGCAGCACCACGTCGCCGTGGCGGGTGAACACGGCGACGACCGCGCCGGCCACGCCGATCGCCGCGCCGGCGAAGGTGAGCGTTTCGCGGCCGTACCGGGCGATCAGGGTGACGCCGAGCAGCAGGACCGCGGCGGCCAGCAGCAGCCGGGACGCGCTGGCGAACCCGGCGACGGCCAGCACGAGGGTGCCGGTGGCGGCGAGGCGGACGGTCCAGCGGTGGGCACGGGTGTGCACCGGGCCGGTGGTGCGCAGGGCCAGGAAGGCGGAGCCGAGCAGCAGGGCGGCGAACAGGGCGAGCGCGGCCCCGGCGAGCGCGGGCCAGGTGGCCAGGGGGCCGAGGCTGCGGGCCAGGCCGGTGCCGGTGACCTGGCCACCGGCGCCGAGCGCGAGGCCGTGGGTGAGAATGCCGAGCACGGCTCCCCACAGGATGACGGTGGCGCCGGAGCTGGCGGCGAGGGCGAGGTCGCAGCGGCGGCGCCAGCGGAGCCCGTCGCCCTTGCCGCGGAACTCCAGGGCCACGCCGCGGATGGCGAGCATCAGCAGGATCGCGGCCATGGGCAGGTAGAGCGCGGACAGCAGGGCGGCGTACCACTGGGGGAAGGCGGCGAACGTGACGCCGATGGCGGCCACGAGCCAGACCTCGTTGCCGTCCCAGAACGGGCCGACCGTGCGCACGATCGCGCCGCGTTCGTGGTCGTCGCGCCCGAGGACGGGGGCGAGCAGGCCGACGCCGAAGTCGAAGCCCTCGAGGACGAAGAACAGCACCCAGCAGAGCACGACCAGGCAGAACCAGAGGGTGATCACGAGGGGCTCCTAGTAGGTGGGTGCGAGGTCGCGGTCGGCGCTGTCCGTGGTCGCCGGTTGCTCGGCGGGCGGTGCCAGCGGCTGGCGGGACAGGTGGCGGATCAGCCGGAACCAGACGACCGCGACGATGCCGTAGATCAGGGCGAAGCCGGCCAGCGAGGCGATCACCTCGCCGGAGGTCAGGCCGGGGGAGATCCCGTCGGCGACCTTGGAGATGCCGAACGCGATCCAGGGCTGGCGGGCGGTCTCGGTGAAGATCCAGCCGATCGAGTTGGCCGCGGTGGGCAACAGCGGGATCAGCGGGAGCAAGCGGATGAGCTGCCGGTCGTACCAGCGCTTCGGCTCCCGGCCCTTGCGGGTGGACCACAGGTAGTAGGCGGCGACGAGCATGGCGATCATGCCGATGCCGATCATCAGGCGGAAGGCCCAGAACGCGACGGGGATCATCGGGATGTAGCTGCCCGGGCCGTACAGCTGGGTGTACTGGGTCTGCAGGTCGTTGATGCCCTGGACGGTGGCGTCGGGGTCACCGGCGGCCAGGATGGACAGCAGGTGCGGGATGTCGACGGTGAAGTAGGGCTCGCTCCCATCGAGTTTGCCGAGGGCGAAGGCGGAGAACGGGGCACCTGTGGTCGTACTGTAAAGAGCCTCGGCCGCCGCCATTTTCATGGGCTGGACCTCGGTCATGACCTTGCCCAGGTGGTCGCCGGTGATCGCCGTGAAGGCGCCGCCGGCGACGGTCAGCCACGCACCCAGCCGCGCGAGCGTACGAAATCCTGTTTCTGCCGTTGCTTTCATCCGCCACACGCCGATGGCCAGCAGCAGCGAGCCCCCCACCATGAGCGCACCCGCGATGGTGTGCGGGAACGCGGCAAGGTTGACCTTGTTGAGCAGCAGCGCACCGAAGTCGTCGAGGTGCGCGCGCCCGGTCCGCGGGTCCAGCGAGTAGCCCACCGGGTGCTGCATGAACGAGTTCGCGGCCAGGATGATGAACGCGCTGAGGAGCGTGCCGGCGGCGACGATGACGATGGTCGCGGCGTGCACCTTGCGCGGCAGGCGGTCCCAGCCGAAGTACCACAGCGCCAGGAACGTGGCCTCGAGGAAGAACGCGAGCATGCCCTCGATGGCCAGCGTCGGGCCGAACACGTCGCCGTAGAAGGTGGCGAAGTTGCTCCAGCCCATGCCGAACTGGAACTCCTGCACCAGCCCGGTGACCACACCCACGGCGAAGGTGACGATCAGCAGCTTGCCGACGAACTTGGTCAGGTCACGGTACTTGGCGGTGCCGGTGCGCATCCAGGTGAGCTGCAGCCCGGCGGCGGTGACGGCCAGGCTGATCGACAGCGGCACGAAGAAGTAGTGATAGATCGTGACCACGGCGAACTGCAGCCGGGTCAGGTCGAGCACGTCCATGGAGAACCCCTCTACGACGTTTCGTAGTAAATACTACGCACCGTAGTACGACGCTGTGCAGTAGAGTGGGTCACATGGCATCGGGCAAGGCACTGGGCGATCTGGAACGCGACATCATGCGCCGGCTGTGGGACGCGGCCGGGCCGCTGACCGTCCGGCAGGTGCACGAGCAGCTCAGCGCCGAACGCGACCTGGCGTACACGACGGTGATGACGGTGCTGGACCGGCTGGCCAAGAAGGGCGTGGTCAACCAGCAGAAGGCCGACCGGGCCTACCGGTACGCGCCCGCGCAGACCCGCGAGGAGATGACCGCGGCGCTGATGCTCGACGCGTTGAGCGCGGCGCCGGATGACGTCCGCGATGCCGCCCTGGCGCACTTCGTCGGGCGCATCGACCCATCGGCACTGTCCGCCGCAATCGAGGCCGCCAACCACCGATCGTGACCGCCCTGCTGCTCGGTGCGCTCGGCCTGACCCTGTCGCTGGTCGTGCCGGGAGTGCTCGCTTCCGCCCGCTGGCCCGGCCGCGCGCCGGTGGCCGCCATCGTGCTGTGGCAGAGCATCACCCTGGCCGGCATCCTGTGCGCGCTCGGCGTGGTGCTGGCCGCCCCGCAGGAGCTGATCGACGAATCCGGGCCGGGGCGCCCGTACGGAGTCACCGCCCTGCTCGCCGCGCTGGTGGTGGCCATGGTGATCATCGTGCGGCTGCTGGTGTCGCTGGCCGGGGTGACCCATCGCTCACGCACCCGCCGGGCCCGGCACCGCCTGCTGGTGGACCTGCTCGACACCGCCGAACGCCACGGTGAGCTGCCCGCCGGGCTGCGGGTGCTGGATGGGCCGCTGCCGTTCGCGTACTGCCTGCCCGGGCGCCGGCCCCGCGTGGTGCTCAGCGAGGGAGTGCTGCAGGTCCTCGACGCCGAGCAGGTCGCCGCGGTGATCGCGCACGAGCAGGCGCACCTGCGGTACCGCCACGACCTGGTGATGGAGTCGTTCACCGCCTTCTACCGCGCGGTGCCGCGCCCGCTGCGCAGCCGGGCCCCGCTCGACGCCGTGCACCTGTTGCTGGAGATGGCGGCCGACGACGCGGCCCGCTCGCGCACCGGGGCTCCGGCGTTGCGCTCGGCCCTGGAGCGGCTCGGCGACGCGGTCAGCCCGGACGCCCCGGCCGAACTCGACGCTGCCACCGCCACGGCCGAGCGGCGCCGCCGGTTGGACCGCCTCACCGGCCCGGACACCCGCTCCGGGACGCTGACAGTGGTGGCCGCCACGATGGCGGTGTGTCTTCTGGTGCTACCCACGGTGATTCTGGTCGTTCCGTGGCTCGACCGAGCGCTCACCGCCTGGCCGCTCTGACTACTCACGGTCATTTTTGGTGACGTGGCGTCAGCCACGGCTACGCGCAGTTCAATTCTCGGAAGATCCGGAGTACGGTGGCACCCGGCTCGTCGGTCCCCCCTCGTCCGAATCCCGGGCGAACCGATGGGTCACCGCCTAATCGTGTACACGAGCCGGGGAACCACGGAACTTGGGGTGAAGCCGCAGCACCATCGCGGCCGGGCGCGCTTCCCGCCCGAACCCGGCAGCTAACCCGGTCGGCGGCGGAGGGAAGAAAGGACACTGCACCTACGTGAAACGGATTGCGGCGCCGGGCGCCACGATTCTGCGCAGTCTGCTCTGTGTCATGGCGGCGGTCGGGGTGTTGCTGGTGCCCACAGCGGCCAACGCGACACCGTCGCCCGGGAGTATCGAAAAGCAGATCGACGAGCAGTGGAACAAGCTCGAGCCGCTTATCGAGCAGTACAACAAGGTGCACAACGAGCTGATCTCCAACCGGAGCCAGCTCAAGAAGATCAACGCGAAGCTGGCCCCGCTGCAGCTGCAGGTTGATCTGGCCATGTCGCAGGTGGGCAGCATGGCAACCGACGCGTACATGCGGGGATCCCCCGGCGCGTTGCAGTCGATGGTCGTCACGGGCACGCCGACCGGTCTCACCGAGAAGCTGACCTACCTCGACCAGATCGCCCGGCACCAGGAAGCCCAGGTGGCGGACGTGGCGAAGCTGCGTGACAAGTACGCGAAGGACAAGCAGGATCTGGCAACCCTGACCGATGCGGTCGCGGCCCGCGACAAGGACCTCGGCACCCGCAAGAACCAGATCCAGAAGAAGGTCGACGACCTGCAGAAGCTGCGGGTCCAGGCCTACGGCGCCAGCGGTGTGGACGACGGGCCGCTCAAGCTCGGCCCCTGCCCCGCGACCTACACCCAGGAAGCGGGCAACCGGGCGGCGCAGAAAGCCTGCTCACTGATCGGCAAGCCGTACATCTTCGGCTCGGCCGGTCCGACCGGCTACGACTGCTCGGGTCTGACCCAGGTGGCGTGGCGCACGGTCGGGGTGAGCCTGGCACACTTCACCGGTGACCAGATCGGCTCGGGCCGCAGCGTGAGCCGCGGCGACCTGCAGGTAGGAGACCTGATCTTCTACGGCAGTCCGGTGCACCACGTAGCGATCTATGTCGGCAACGGCTACATCGTGCACGCGCCCCACACCGGCGACCACGTCCGGATGGCGAAGGTGGACTACCCGGGCACCCCGGTGGCCTACCGCCGCCCGGGCTGACCGCCACCCGCCCCACTGATGAAGCCGTCACCTGCGTGGCGGCTTTTTCAGTGCCCTGGGCGGGAGAGCAAAGTTCCTACATCCAAGGCGCTGTGACGTCGTCCTGCACATAGACCGTCGTGTTGTTGCTGCCCCGGCGCTTCGCCTGGTACATCGCCGCGTCGGCATGGCGCATCAGCGTCTTGGCGTCCGAGCCGCCCGGGTAGGCCAGCGCCACCCCGACGCTGCAGCCCACGTCGAGCTTGAGCCCGGCCACCGAGACGTTGCCGGTGATCCCGTCGATGAGCCGCTGCGCCACGCTCAGCGCCTCGTCGGCGTTGCGCACCCGGGTCAGCACCACCCCGAACTCGTCACCACCGAGCCGGCCGGCCGAGTCGGTGTCGCGGGTGGTGCGCCGGATGACCGAGCTGATCGTCTGCAGCAGGCGGTCGCCGACGTCGTGGCCGTACGTGTCGTTCACTGCCTTGAAGCCGTCGAGGTCGCAGAAGAGCATCGCGACCGGGTGCTGGTAGCGGGTGCCCTGGGCGAGGGCGCGCTCGAGGTCGCGCTTGAGCGTCGGGCCGTTGGCCAGCCCGGTCAGCCCGTCGTGCGAGGCGGCGTACGCGATCCGGTCCTGTACCGCGCGGCGCTCGGTGATGTCGCGCTGGTGGCTGACGATCGCGTGTACCGCCGGGTGGGCCAGCATGTTGCGGGCGATGATCTCGTGCCAGTGCCACGATCCGTTGGCATGGCGCACCCGCAGCTCGGCGGAGTGCTCCACCGTACTGTCGGAGGCCAGCAGGCGGGTGTACAACTCCATCGAGGCAACTTCGTCCTCGGGGTGGAACAGGCCGTTGAGGACCTTGCCGCGCAGCTCCTCGGGCTTGTAGCCCATCACCGGCTGCGCCGCCGGGCTGACCCAGGACACGTTGCCGTCGGCGTCGCTCATCGTGATCACCTCGGACCCGTCGCGCACCAGCGCCCGGAACCGGTCCTCGCTGAGCCGCGCCGCCACCTCGGCCTGCTCCCGCTGCGCGACGAACTGCCCGAGCGCGCGGGCCGTGGTCACCGTGCCGATGCCGACCAGCACGGCGATCGCGTGGGACTGGTTCATGGGCAGGCTGCTGGGCAGCAGACCGGCGGCGATGGCCAGCTCACCGGCCAGCAGCGACAGAACGCTGGCCAGGGCGGTCGGCCGCCACGCCCGCGAACCGGCCCGGCGCATGTGCACCACGAGGATGTAGACGTGGGTGACCGCGAGCACCGGCCCGTACCCGGTGAGGTAGGCCGCCGCGGTGGCAGGCACCATCTGCAGACCGACCGCGAGACCGGTGCGCGAGCCGTCGGGGCCGGCGAGGAACCGCTGCACCTCCGGCTGCTGCAGGACCGCGCCGGCGCTCAGGGCGAGCACGTACGTCCAGAGCGGTGCGCTGCCCAGAACGCCGGACACGTGCAGGGCCACGACGGCGGCCAGCGACAGGATGGACTCCATCCCGTTGCGAGCCAACGCCATCGCTCGGGCCGCGATCGTGTGCATCGGCTTCGTTTCTCCAGGGCTGGCGGGGATCGTGAGGGGTGCAAACTTCTTGATCGGCCGTCCCGGCGCGCATCAAAGCGTCCCCGAGCGAAAAGTACGTTCCCAGCGGCCGTTCTGCCGGGAAGCCGCCCCGATGTCCGAAGCGGCCCCTCGGCCGAACTCACCAGTCACCCGGTTGCGGTGGCTGTTCCCACCTGTCACGCCGTCCGCGGTTCCCAGGGCTGACCCGTCAGCAGTTGCGCAGCTCCGGGGACTGGTTCAGCAGCTGCCCTCGCGGGGAGACGAACGCCTGGTATTGCTCACCGCCGACCGCATCGAACGCGAAAGCCGCGACGCGGTGGCAGTTCTGGAACGCGAGCTTGGCACCGAAGTGCCGTTCCAGCCCGCCGCGGATGGCGTCGCTGGCCAGCGCCCGCAGCAGCTGCCCCCGTTCGGCGTCCGAGGGCGGCGGCACCTCGTGGTCGGCGAAGTCCCCGCCGTCGCGGTGCAGCCCGGTCATCACCTCGTTGATCACTTCCCACGCGTACGGCAACGACGTGCGAACGCAGTCAACGAACTCGGCATCGGATACGTCACCGCGCTCGGCAACGGCCAACAGATCGGGGGAGACGTACAAAGACATCGGATTGCCCTTCGGTAGATCGGTGTATCGCTGACCCCGCCATATTGTTGGAAACGATTTCCAGTTGCAAGTAACCGGCCCCTGGCGTTTCGCAGCAAGCCCGGTGTGGTGAGATCAATCCCGTGCCGGAGCCGACTTTTGTCACCGAGACCCGCGACGGATACAACGCCTTCGCCGCGGAATACCAGCAGCTGTTCGGCGACATCATGGGCCGCAACCACTGGGAACGCCTCACCCTGCGTGGCTTTGCAGAATCGGTACGCGCCGCACCTGGCCCGGTGATCGAGGTAGGGGCCGGGACCGGCGTCGTCACGGCGTTCCTCAAGGACCTGGGCTTGGACATCACCGGCCTGGAGCTGTCGGAGAACATGCTGGAGATCGCCCGCCGCAAGCATCCGCGCGTGCCCTTCACCACCGGCTCGATGACAGAGCTCCAGCAGCCCGGCCACAGCCTGGCCGGCCTGGTCGCCTGGTACTCGATCATCCATGTACCCGGCGAGCACCTACCCGCAGTCTTCGCCGAGTTCCACCGGGTCCTGCGCCCGGGAGGCCTGCTCCTGCTCGCCTTCCAAGTCGGCAACGAAGACCTGGTAACCCGCGACATCACCTTCCGCCGCCGCCAACCCGCCGGGGTGGTCGCCCTGCTGCGCGAGGCCGGCTTCGAGCTGGAACTCGAGACGGTACGCGCCGGCGACGGCACCGAGAAGACGCCGCAGGCCTACCTGGTGGCGCGGTCCGGGTCGCTCTGATCATTTGAGAACTCAGCCGGCGCCGGCTCTGCTGACGGTGCTGGTCTCGCTGGCGGTGCTGGTTTCGCTGGCGGTGCTGGCTCTGCTGTTGCTGGCCCGAGTCTGCTGGCGTTGCCGGTGCTGTTGCCAACTCGGCCGGTGCAGGTGCGGGTGCCGGCCTCGGGTTGCTCAATCTGCCTTGTGAGCGAGCTTGCTCGCCACCGCAAGGAACCTCTCCGCCTCCCGCCCGCGTCCCAGGCGCAGCATGAGCAGCCCGGTGGACGTCAACTCCACGAACGCCCACTGCCACACAGCCTCCGGATCAACGCCGGTCACCTGCCCAGCACGCCGGCAACCGCGCGCCATCATCTCCACCGCCCGCCCCGGCTCGCCGGCCGCCAGATCGTCAACCCACCCCTGCACGCCGCGCGCCAAAATGACACCGAGATCATGAGCCGGCTCCGACGCAAGCCCACCCGGATCAACAAGCCGGAATCCGAAGCCCCCCGCCGGACCGAACCCGCAAAGCATTGAACGCATGCACATCGCCGTGCACCAGCACCCGCCGACCCGGATCAAAGCCCGCCTCCCGCCCAGCGGCACAGCGAAGCGCCAGGTCCACGACCGCCTCCGGTACCGGCCGGGCAAGCCCCTCCCACGAAGACGCAACGAACTCCGCATGCCAGCGAGCAGCCTCCCACCCATCAGGCAACACCCCACCGCCCACCGCCAGCCCCTCTGCCGGTGCCGTGCCATCCTGCTGTGCCGCGCCATCGAGCTGCGTCGCGCCATCCTGCTGTGCCGCGCCATCCTGCTGTGCCGCGCCATCGAGTTGCGTCGCACCGTCGTGCGGCGGCAAGCAATCGCGCGGCGGTGAATCCTCGTGCCGCACCGGCCTCCATCCGCACGCGGCGATGCGGACCAACGCGTCCATCTGGCGGCCGATCGGCCAGCCCAGCGTCGCCATCGGCTCGCCGAGTCTTTCCAGCAGAAGAGCATGACGCGGTACGTCATAGCGCAGCAGCCTGACGTAAGGGTCTCCGCCCGCCAGTCGCAGCGCAGTCACCTGCCGTTCGAAGGGCGTGACATCGTCGGCGCGGGCCGGGATCGCCACCTTGAGCACGGCTGGGGTGCCGTCGTGATCGACCACCTCCGCGACGTAGGAAGCGCTACCGCCGTCCACCTCGGCGCCGATGGTAACCGCCCAATCGGCTGCCAAGCCGGCTAGCAGCGCGGGAAGGTCCGCAAGCCATGCTGCTCCCGGCGCACCGAGCGCTTGGAGGGCGAGTGTGACCCGCTCGGAAACGACGACGCCGGACATGCGGTCGTAGGGCGCTGGGAAGGACATGGGGTTCTCCGGATCATGCAGACGGGAACCGGCAGCACAGCTGTACAGGGCATCAGCTGGGTAGACACGTGTATGAGCTGCCGGGCAGAGGACCTGATCCGGCGGTACGTCCGGGCTGGCCCTGATATCGGGCGAGCATCGGGTCTGCGGCTGTGGAAAGCGCGCTACCGCCGCTGAGCGGTGGTGCGGATCTCCATGACAGCGAAGCAACCCATGCGCACACCATAGTCGGCCCACGCGGAGAAGGCCCCGGTGGAATCAGCCGATGCGGCCTACGTGAATCAGTGTCAGCATTTCGCTCCCGTGGTCGATGAGGCACACGGAGGCTGATGATGCGACACGGTGCTGTGGTGACCCTGGTGATGGCTGGGCTGCTGATGTCGTCCTGCGGGCCGGCCCCGGCACCCGCGGCTTCGAGCGTCGCCGGTCAGCCTGCCGCCACGGTCGGTGCCGATTCCGGCCCGCGGCGCGCCGGTCCTACGCCCAGGCAGTCTGCCGCTGGCGTCGCCTCTCAGCCGGGTTGGACGCCGAGCGCTGTCGACGGTTCGCCGCTCGCCCCGGATGCCAACCTGCGCCCCAGCAATCAGCCCGCCAGCAGCAGGTCGCCCGCTCGGGCTGTGCGGATCATGCCGCTTGGTGACTCCATCACCATGGGCGCACGCTCCACCGACGGCAGTGGCTACCGGGCTGAGCTGTACCGCCGCCTCACGGCAGCCGGCTGGCGCGTCAACTTCGTCGGCTCGCAGCATTCCGGAGCCGGGCCGGACCCGGACCACGAGGGTCACTCCGGCTGGACGCTCACCCAGATCGCCCACCACCTCGACGCCTGGCTTGTTGCCGCCCGTCCCGACATCATCCTCCTGCACGGCGGCACCAACGACCTGCGCACTCGCGCTGACGCAGTCCGGGCGCCGCAAGGTCTCACGCGCGTGCTGGCTCAGATCGGGCGCAACTGCCCTCGTGCCGAAGTCTTCGTCGCCACGATCATCGGTAACCGGGCTGTCGGCGATGGCCGTGAACGCCAGCTCAGGGCGGACGCCTACAACGCTCAGGTACCTGCCATCGTGGCCGCCGCCGGCTTGCGCTTTCACCTTGTCGACTTGAGCGGCGTACGCGGAAAGGACCAGCTCGCGGACAAGCTGCACCCAAATGACAAGGGCTATCAGGCAATGGCTGCGGTGTGGTCCAGGACACTCAAACCGTTCTAGAACTCGTTGAATCATTGTGACACCATAGTCCCAACGTTCTAGAACATTGGAGGCGGGCATGACGGTGTCAGCGGCACCCCGAAGTGGCGTAATGCGAGAACCGGCGGACGGCGGCAGGTTCGGTGAGTTCGGCGGACGGTTCGTCCCCGAGTCCCTCGTGCCCGCGTGTGCCGAGCTTGAGGAGGCGTTTCGTGATGCGTGGTCCGATCCCGCCTTCCGTCAGCAGCTCGACATGTTCCGCACCGTGTATGCCGGGCGCCCGACGGCGCTCACTCCCGCCTGGAATCTGTCCGCCGAGCTGGGCCTGACGCTGCTGCTCAAGCGTGAGGACCTGGCCCACACCGGCTCCCACAAGATCAACAACGTGCTCGGTCAGGCGCTGCTCGCCCGGCGGATGGGCAAGACCCGGCTGATCGCCGAGACGGGCGCCGGGTCGCACGGCGTTGCGACCGCCACGGCCGCCGCGCTTTTTGGCCTGCAGGCCACGGTGTACATGGGCGAGCGCGACATGCAGCGGCAAGCGCTCAACGTCTTCCGGATGGAGTTGCTCGGCGCCGAAGTGGTTCCGGTGACCAGTGGCAGCCGCACGTTGAAGGACGCCACGAACGAGGCGATGCGCCAATGGGTCGCGGCGGTCGACGACTCACACTTCTGCCTCGGCTCGGTTGCCGGGCCCCACCCGTACCCGTGGATGGTCCGGGAATTCCAGCGGGTGATCGGCGAAGAGGCGCGGCGGCAGGTCGCGGCGGAACTGAGCACCGGCGTGCCGGACGTGGTGGTGGCCTGCGTCGGCGGTGGCTCCAACGCGGCGGGCACGTTCGCCGGTTTTGCGGACACGGCGGCCCGGCTCATCGGCGTGGAGGCGGCCGGGGGTGCGGCATTGACGAACGGTACGCCCGGCGTGGTGCACGGTTCCCGCTCGCTGGTCCTGCAGGACGAGCACGGGCAGATCGCCGAGGCGCATTCGGTAGCGGCCGGGCTCGACTATCCCGGCGTCGGACCCGAGCACGCCCAGCTCAACCGGTCGCGGCGGGCCACCTACGTGACGGTCACCGACGAGGAAGTGGTCGAGGCGGTACGCAGGCTGGCGCGCACCGAAGGAATTATCTGCGCCCTGGAATCGGCGCACGCGGTGGCCTGGGTGCTGCGTGCGGCGGGCACGGATGAGCTGCCCAGGGGCTCGACGGTGCTGCTCACCCTGTCCGGTCGTGGGGACAAAGACGTGATGCAGCTGCGGGCGGGGGTGACGGCATGACGCTGCGGCTTGCCACGGATCGGCCCCTGCTCATCCCGTACGTCACCGGCGGCCTCACCCCCGACTGGACCGGCTATCTGCTGGCCTACCAGGACGCCGGCGCCGACGCCATCGAGGTTGGCCTGCCGTTCTCCGATCCCATGCTGGACGGCACGACGATTCAGCAGGCCTCCGACCGGGCGCTGCAGCGAGGTGCGACCCCCGGCGCGATCCTCGACGACCTCGCCGCGATGCGCGACCGGCTGCACGTACCGATCATCGTGATGACCTACGCCAACCTTGCCCTGAAACTCGGTGTGGCCCGTTTCGCCGCGGTCGGCGTCACCGGCTTGATCGTGCCTGACCTGCCCTTGGAGGAGAGTGCACCGCTGGAGGCGGAGACCGAAGCGGCCGGCATCGACCTCATCCTGTTGGCCGCGCCCTCGACCCCTGACGACCGGCTGGCCGAGATCTGCCGCAGGAGCAGAGGATTCGTGTACGCCGTGAGCGTCATGGGCGTCACCGGCGAGCGCACCACCCTGGCACCGGCAGCGTTCTCCCTCGCCCGCCGGCTGAAGGACGAACTCCAAGCCCGGCTGCCGGTCCTCATCGGCTTCGGCGTCTCCACCCCCGAGCAAGCAGCGGCCGGGGGACGCGCCGGGGACGGAGTTGTGGTCGCCTCCGCGCTCATGCGTAGGGTTTTGGACGGGGCCAATCCCAGCGACGTCCGCCTCGACGTCGTGGCCCTGCGCGCCGCACTTGACGGAGGAGAGTCCGCTGCCCAGCCGTACGCCGAAATATCAGGTGATCGCCGATGACCTGACCACCAAGATCCGTGCCGGGGAACTGGCTCCGGGTTCGATGCTGCCTCCGCAAAAAGTGCTGAGCTCCCGGTACGGCGTGACGCTCGTGACGCTGCGCCAGGCGTTGCAACAACTGGAGAACGAGGGCCTTGTGTCCCAGGAACCCGGGCGTGGCACGTTCATCGCCTCACCGCGCTCGACGTACCACCTCAACTCGCTGCGGGGTCTCGCCGAGGACCTCAAGGCCCAGGGGCAAACGGTGACCACGCTGATCGTCGGGCAGAGCACCCAGCGCCCGCCGGTCTGGGCCGCGACAGCCCTGGCAATTCCGGCTACCCGGCGGATTCTGCGGCTGGAACGTGTGCGTCTGCTGTCCGGGCGGCCCGCGGTGCACCAGCTGTCGTGGGCACCGCAACCACCCGGACTTGCCCTGGCCGACGAGGACTTCAGCAACGCGTCGCTTTACGCCGCGTTCGCCGAGCACGGCATCGTGGTGCACCGCGCCACCGAGGTTCTGCGGCCAGGTGTGCTCGACGAGCACATAGCGGCGGTGATGCACCAAGAGGTGGGCGTCCCGGTGTTCGTGTCCGAGCGGGTCACGTACGGCCTGGACAACCGCCCGATCCTGGTGGACCGGGCAACGATCCTGGGCACCATGATGGAGATCCGCACCGAACGCGGTGCGGCGGGCATGTCGATGCAGTGGTCGCGCCAGCCCTAGCTGTTCTGACCACCTAGTCCGGGGCTGGCCGGCGTTCAGCGTTGCGGAGGTGCGGCGGCACGCTGAACCATCAGGTGCGACGAGCGTCCGTTCGGGGACTGCCTGATCCTTGACGTCTACCACGCCTGTCAGGGCATCGGCAGCGCTGAGAAGCTGGCCCTGCTTGCGAGCCTCTGTTCGAGTACCTGACCGGGCCAGTCGCCTCGGCGGAATGTGGTCGTACGCGTGAACCCCTGTCCTTCGTAGTAACGCACCAGCTTCTGGTCGTCACCGGCGTAGCAGTCGACGCGCAGTAACCCGGCACCGGCTGAGAGGGCCAGCCGGCGAGCATGATCAAGCAGGGCCGTGCCGATTCCCGAGCCCCCGCGGGTACGGTCGGTGACCAGGAGCCGGATGAACAGCTCAGGCTCCTCGACCGGCGGGATGCCCGAGCCGGCCGCGCCGACGGCCAGCGCCCCTGTCACCGCGTCGGCGTCGGCGGCGATCCACAGGCCATCGTGAGTCACATAGCCCTGCACCTGCGCGATGCGACGGGGGTCGGTCGACTGCGCCTGGGTACCCCACTGGCCGGTGCGGCCCTGCGAGCTCAGCCACGCGGTCGCCATGTCGAGCAGCCGCAGGACGGCGGTGACGTCCGCGTCGGTTCCCGGCCTGATCATCATGGGAAGCCATGAAAGCACCGATTGTAGAATGCAAGCAGCAAGGGGGAGGGTGACGTGCCGCAGGAACATCGGTCGGGGTGCCCGATCAATCTGTCGCTGGAGGTCTTGGGCGACAAGTGGTCGCTGCTGATCATCCGGGACATGATGTTCGGTAACCGGCGGCACTTCCGGTCGTTGCTGACGAACTCCGAGGAGGGGATCGCCACCAACATTCTGGCCGACCGGCTGCAGCGCCTCACCGAGCAGGGCATGATCACCTCGGTGGCGGATCCGCGGCACAAGCAGCGCATCCTGCTGAGCCTGACCGAGCCGGCCATTCAGCTCGTGCCGGTGCTGGCCCACCTCGGCGCGTGGGGGCGCCGGCACCTACCGGTCACCCCCGAGCTGGCCATCCGCGCCGAACTGCTCGAACGCGGCGGCCCGCAGCTCTGGGACGAGTTCATGGACGAGCTGCGCGAACTGCACCTGGGCCTTACGCGCTCGGCCGGTACGCCGTCGGTGCTGGAGCGGTTGACCGAGGCGTACCTGAAGGAAACGCAGGCTCAGCTCGTGATGTCCTTGCCGGCGAAGCGAGCCCACGCCGCGGACAAGAAAACCACCATGTAGCTCAGCGCCACCAGCACCCCCGGGCGCAGCGCCCCCAGCGACACCGGATCTCGCAGGAACTCGCCGAAGTCCGTCCAGTGCTGGGTCAGCAGGTACGGGTGCAGCCAGTCGAGCTGCGGGACCTGCCCCAGCACCGCGCTGGCCACCGAGAGCATCGCCAGCGCAATTGTGGCCCCCATCGGCTGCTCGGTGAGCGTGGACAGGAACAGGCCGACCGCACCCAGCGCCGCCAGGCACAACCCCAGATATAGGCACACCCCCAGCAACCGCAGCAGCGCCTCGCCGAAGCCGATCTGCGTGCCCGACAGCGTGGTGACATCGCCACCGCCGAACAGGATCAGCCCGGCGATGATGCCGGTGCCGGCCACGACCAGCGGAGCGAGGAACGCGCCGGCCACGATGCCGGCGTACTTGACCGCCAGCAGGCGCACCCGCCCGACCGGCACGGTGAGCAGGTAGCGCAGGGTGCCCTGGTTCGCCTCGCCGGCCACCGCGTCGCCGGCCAGCATGGCGATCGCGATCGGCAGGAACAGGGTCAGCTCGGCGCCCAGCGCGGCCAGGGCCACGAAGAAGCCGTTGCCGAGGATCTGGGCGAAGAAGTCGGGGCCACCGCCGCGCCGCTCACCGGTGCCGGGGGCGGCCACCTTCATGGCGATGGCCAGCACGATCGGGACCGCGGCCAGCGCCGCCAGACCGGCCTGGTTGCGCCGGCGTACCGCGATCAGCCGCAGCTCCGAGCGCAGGAAGCGCAGCGAGAAAGCCGGGCGCACGTCAACCTGAGACATCGAACCCCTGCCCGGTGAGCTGCACGAACACGTCTTCGAGAGAGGGTGCCTGGAGGCTGAAGCCGCGCACCGGCACGCCGTCGTGCACCAGCGCTGCTACCACCTTCTCCGGAGCCACCGCGCCGATCTTGCCGGTCACCTCGGCCGCGCTGCCGGTCACCTCGGTCAGGCCCAGCTTGCGCAGCACGTCCGCCGCCGCTTGCGGCTGGTCGGTGAGCACCACGGCCTGCGGGGTGGCATCCTCGCGCAGCTTGCCAAGCTGTTCCTGGGCGACCAGCTTGCCGCGGTGCATCACCCCGACATGCGTGCAGACCTGTTCGACCTCGGCCAGCAGGTGCGTGCTGAGCAGCACGGTTGCGCCCTCGGCGGCCAGTGCGCCGACCAGTGTGCGGACCTCGCGGGTGCCCTGCGGGTCCAGGCCGTTCGTCGGTTCGTCGAGGATGAGCAGGTCGCGGGGGACCAGCAGCGCCGCGGCGATGGCCAGGCGCTGCTTCATGCCCAGCGAGTAGGTGCGGTAGCGCTTGCCGGCCGCCGCGGACAGGCCAACCCGATCCAACGCGGCGGCTGTGCGGGCGGCTGAGGTCCGGGCTTCGGCCGTACGATCACAAGCGTCGATCCTGCGCAGATTGTCAGCGCCCGACAGGTACGGATGGAACCCCGGTCCCTCCACCAGCGCCCCCACCCGTGGCAGCGCCTCCGCGGCCCGGTCCGGCATGCCGCGCCCGAGCAGTTCGTGCCTGCCGGCCGTGGGACTGATCAGCCCGAGCAGCATCCGGATCGTGGTGGTCTTGCCCGAGCCGTTGGGGCCCAGGAAACCGTAGACCGCCCCGCGGGGGACAACCAGGTCGACGGCGTCCACCGCGACCTGGCTGCCGAACCGCTTGGTCAGCCCCTGTGAGGCGACCGCGAGGTCAGTCACTTGCCCGCTGCCTCGTACAACTTCTCCGGCGCCACGGCGCCCACCAGAACCCGGCCGTCATCGGTCAGCAGGGCGCTGAACAGGTTGCTCTGCAGCAGCCGGCCCTTACCCCACGCGCCGCTGACCTCGGGCAACGCGCCGGTCACGGCGTCGAGCTGAGCCCTCTCGCTGCCCTTTGCGCTCTCCTGCGGCAGCTTGGCCACCAGCACCGAGGTCCAGCCCTTGCCGACCACCTTGGTGCCCTCGGGTGCCTTGTCGGTGGGAGCCTTGCCCAGCGGACCCTTGCCCAGCGGGCCCTTGCCGATCGGCGTCTTGCTGATCGGGCCCTTGTCCGCGTCGGCGGAGTTCTGCTCGGTCACCTCGGTGCCGGGCGGGGCCTTGAACGCGAACTGCTCGGCGTCCGGAGTGTCAAAGCTGATCTGCTGGAACGCGATCCGCACGGCCGGCTTGGTGGCGTCCTTGGCGTACACGTCCACGCCCAGCGGGATGTGCTTCTCACCGTCGATGGCCAGGCGCACCTGACCGATCAGCGACGCGGTGTCGCGCGGCTGCAGGACCAGCTCGTACGCGTCACGCCCGGCCACCTTGGCCGCACCGGTCGTGGTGACCTGCGTGGTCGGGTCGATCGCGGCGAGCGCGGCGTCAGCGGCCTCCTGCGGCGTCGACGGCACGCCCTGCGGCAACGTCGTCGCGGGCCGCTCGTGCTGCCGACCGGCCGGGATGCTGTAGTGCGCCGCCTGGTTCTGGGCGCTGCGCCACAGCCACACGTCCGAGCCGTTGCGGATCACGTCGGTCTCGCCGAGCTTGCTCATCAGCGCCAGCCGGACCTTGTCGTCACCGGCGTACCAGACCCGGGCGGTGTTGCTGCCCGCCACCAGGTTCATCAGCTCCGCGCCGTTCGCGCCCCCGGTCACCCCGGGCAGCGACGGCAACCCGAGGTCGGCGGTCTGCACGACCGTGCCGGAGAACCCGTCCACCTTCGCGCTCTGCAGATCCACCAGCAACTGAGCGGCGCTGCGCGGCTCCAGCGTCGGGTCGGCGCTCGCCACGATCGTGCCGGCCGCGGCACCGCCCCCGATCACCACCACCGCTGCTGCGGTCGGCACCAGCCAGCGCAGCGCGGGCCGCGACTTGAAGACACTCACGATGTCCACCTCCCGTTGTTGTGAACCCATCGTGCGCGACAGCGCCTGTGACGGCGCTGAGAAGCTCCCCTAAGGGTCTCAACCCCGAGCGGCCGGGCGGACGACAATCTCGTTCACGTCGGCCTCGCTGAGGGCATGCTGAGATCGGATTCGCTTAGTGGGGCGCGCATGCCAAGGTGGAACAGTGCGGGTTCTGGTGGTGGAGGACGAGGAACGGCTGGCGATCGCGCTGCGGCGGGGTCTGCAGGCCGAGGGGTTCGCCGTGGACATCGCCGGCGACGGGCAGGACGGGCTGGAACTGGCCCGCCACGGCGACTACGACGCGATGATCCTCGACGTGATGCTGCCCCGGCTGTCGGGCTACCGGGTCGTGCGGCAGTTGCGGGCCGAGCACAAGTGGCTGCCGGTGCTCATGCTCTCGGCCAAGGACGGCGAATACGACCAGGCCGACGGGCTCGACTGCGGGGCCGATGACTATCTGACAAAGCCTTTCTCGTACGTCGTGCTGCTCGCCCGTCTGCGCGCGCTGCTGCGCCGCGGCACTCCCGAGCGACCCACAGTGCTCTCGCACGGCGATGTCGAACTCGATCCGGCGTTGCGCAAGGTGACGGTGGCCGGCGAGGAAGTGGTGCTCACCGCCCGCGAGTTCGCGCTGCTGGAATACCTGATCCGGCGTCCGGGTGAGGTGGTCAGCAAGACCGAGCTGCTCGATCACGTGTGGGACGCGGCGCTGGAGACCGCGGCCAACGCCGTCGAGGTCTACGTCGGCTACCTGCGCCGCAAGATCGGCCGCGAGCGGCTGGAGACCGTGCGGGGGGCCGGCTACCGGCTGGCCGTTGCGGGAGCCTGAGATGCGCTGGTTCCGGCGGCTCAGCCTGCGGGCGCGGCTGCTGCTCGTCTCGGTGGTCACACTGTTCGCCGGGCTGGCCGGAGGCGGTGTGGTGCTGGTCGCCACGATGCACTTCACACTGCAGCGCACCGCCACCGACGAAGCCCTGGACACGGCCAACGCGGTCGCCGGGCTGGTGAACGACGGGTCACTGTCGGATCCGGTGCCGGCCGCTCCCACGGTACGGGTCCAAGTGCTCGATCGCGCCGACGGCATCATCTCCGCGTCGCCCGGGGCGGACCGCCTCGTACCGATCCTCTACCCCGGCGAACGAGCCGGGCTGGCCGACCACGAGGGCACGTTCATCCCCGGCGACCGCATCGGGCTGCAGGGTCAGGCCCGGGTGGTGCTGGTGCGGGCCGGGCCGGCCAACGCGCCCGTCACGGTGCTGGTCGCCCGGCCGATCGGGGATCTCACGCAGAGCGTGCACCTGCTGCGGACCACGCTGCTCGTGACGTTCCTGCCGCTGGTGGCGCTGCTGGCGCTGGTGTCGTGGCGGCTGGTCGGCGCGGCCCTGCGACCGGTGGAGTCGCTGCGCTCCGGCGCCGAGGACATCACCGGTGGGGCGAAGCCGGGGCGGCTGCCCGTACCGGATTCCCGCGATGAGATCCACCGCCTGGCCGTGACCCTCAACGACATGCTGCACCGCCTGGAAACCGCCCGGGCCCGGCAACGCTCCTTCGTCGCCGACGCGGCGCACGAGTTGCGCAGCCCACTGACCAACATGCGCACCGAGCTTGAGGTAGCGCAGTTGCTGCCCGGCACCACCGACTGGCCCGCGCTCGCCGGTGACCTGCTCACCGACGTGGAACGGCTGAGCCGGCTGGTCAACGACCTGCTCCTGCTGGCCCGCGCGGACGACGCAGCACCGCGGTCAGCAGCCCCGGCCGGCGGGACAGCCGGTGAAGAGGTCGAGCTCGGCCAGTTGCTTGCCGAGGTGTCGGCCCGCTACCCCAGCGTCGACTACGAACGCCCCGCCGTGCCGCTGCGGGTCACCGCCGACCGTGACGCCCTCGCCCGGGTGGTGGCCAACCTGCTCGACAACGCGGTGCGCCACGCCCGCTCCAGCGTGCGCCTGGCCGTTTCCCCCGACGGGGCGTACGGCAAGATCACCGTGACCGATGACGGACCGGGTATCCCCGCGGCCGATCGCGACCGCGTCTTCGACCGGTTCACCCGGCTCGACGACGCCCGCGCCCGCGACGCCGGCGGCTCCGGGCTGGGCCTGGCCATCGTGCGCGAACTGGTCCGCCGCCACCACGGCACGGTGACGCTGACCGGCACGGTCCCGCCGCCCGGGCTGCAGGCCGAGGTGCGGTTGCCGGCCGCCAGAAACTCGCGGGAACTATCCGGGACGCTGTGACGACCAATGAGGCGAGCCCGGCGCAGATGCCGGGCCGGCCCGAGTCGGAAGGTTCCCTGATGTCCCTGCTGAAGCGTTCGGGAGTGGTCGGCGGCCTGGTTGCCGTCTTCACCCTCGCCCTCGCTGTGCCCGCGTCCGCGCACGTGACCGTGAACCCCAGCACGGCCACCAAGGGCGGCTACGCCAAGGTCACGTTCCGGGTGCCGAACGAGATGGACAGCGCGAACACCACCAAGCTCGAGGTCACCCTGCCGGCGGAGACGCCGTTCGCGTCGGTGTCGCTCAAGCCGCTCAACGGCTGGACCGCGGTGGCCGCCACGGCGAAGCTGGCCAAGCCCATCGAGGCCCACGGCAGCCAGATCACCGAGGCCGTCAACAAGATCACCTGGACCGCCGCCGGCGACGCCGCGATCAAGCCGGGGCAGTTCCAGGAGTTCGACGTGTCGCTGGGCCCCATGCCCGAGGCCGACCAGGTCGTCTTCAAGGCGCTGCAGTTCTACTCCGACGGCACCATCGTGCGCTGGATCGACGAGCCCACCACCGATGGCACCGAGCCGGAGAAGCCCGCGCCGGTGCTCAAGCTGACCGCGGCCGCCGCCACCGGCACCGCCGCCGCGGCGACCGGCTCGTCGGCCGCCCCGGCCCTGACCGCCACCTCGTCGGATGCCGGCAAGGGCGACGGCAACGGCACCTGGGCCGGCGTGATCGGCATCGTGCTGGGCCTGGCCGCGCTGGTGCTCGGACTGCTCGCGTACCGCCGCTCGGCCGGCCCGGCCGCTGCCGCCGGTAAGTGACAGATGATCAGGTGACCCGCTGGGCGCTCGCCGCCGGCCGTGGCGACACGGACGCGGCGGCAGCGTTCATCAGGGCCACCCAGCGCGAGGTGTGGCGCTTCCTGCACCACCTCGCCGCGCCGGGTGAGGTGGAGGACCTGGCGCAGGAGACCTACCTGCGGGCGCTGCGCAGCCTGCCCGCGTTCGCCGCCCGATCCTCGGCCCGCACCTGGCTGTTCACGATCGCCCGCCGGGTGGCCGCCGACCAGGTGCGCTCGGCGATCAGCCGGCCGCGCGTGGCCGCTGTCGAGGACTGGCAGGCCGCCGCGGACGCCAGCGGGCACCGGCCCCGCTTCGAGGACGAGATGGCGCTGCGGGATCTGCGCGGCGGGCTGGCCCCCGAGCGGCGGGAAGCCTTCGTGGCCACCCAACTGCTCGGGTTGTCCTACGCCGAGGCCGCCGAGGTGTGCGCCTGCCCGGTCGGCACGATCCGCTCGCGGGTGGCCCGGGCGCGCGAGGAGCTGATGGGCGCCCTGGCCGACCGCGGCATCGCCGTGTGACCCTCAGCCGCCCGTGTAGGCGCCGTACGTGCGATCGGCGCCGGCCCGGGCGGCTTGCGGGTCGTCCCCGCCCGCGATCGCAGCCTCGGCCCACGAGTCGGCCGACAGACGCATGAACCGCTTGCCGTCCTCCGAAACCGTCCACGCGGCGGCCACGGCCGGGTCGAGTTCGGGGCGCTTGTCGCTGCTCATGTAGTTGGCCAGGCCCATCAGCCCCATGTCCCAGCCGATCCCGGTGGCCGACGGGCCGTACTGCTCCCACAGTTCGGCGCTGACGTGCGCAACATGCTCCAGCTCGAAGCGGGTGCGCCCCGCCCCCTCGCTCGACAGCCGCACGGTCACCCAGCTGACCTCGTTGTTGTACTCCCAGGTCGCCTCGAAGCTGGTCGGCGCGTCACAGCGGGTGATCGTGCCTCCGGCGTTGCCCTCGAACTGGTAGTGCCCGCCCTGCTTCAAGTCCCCGGAGATCGGCAGGAACCAGCGCGGGATCCGCTCGGCGGTGGTCACCGCATCCCACAAATCCTCCAGGTCGGTGTCATAGACCTGACTGATGGTCGCGACGCGTGCCTCCCCGGCTTCCACCAGGCGGCTTGCGACCGTACGGCGAACCGCCCGGACCTGCTCATCTTCATTGACCATCGGTGTCTCCCTCGTGGATTCGGTCCAGTCGGCGCTGACGTTTTCCGCGCGCCACCTCGGTGGCCAGGGCGTCCAGCCGGGGCTTCCAGAACTGGCGAAACCGGCTCAGCCAGGCGTCGGCCTCTCGCAGCGCCGTGTCGTCGACCGCGTACAGCCGCCGCGTCCCGTCGGCGCGCACGGTCGCGAAGCCGTTGTCCCGCAACACCCGCAGGTGCTGGGAGACCGCCGGCTGCGAGATCCCGAACTCGGCCCGGATGACCTCGGTGACGGATCCGGAGGCCCGCTCGCCGCCGGCCAGCAGCTCCAGGATGCGCCGCCGGACCGGGTCGCCGAGCACGTCAAACGCGTGCATGCGGGCAAAGGTATCAGGTGCGGCTTATATAAGCCAGAAGTGAATATGGAGGGCGCGCTGGACTCCAAGCCGCCCTCTGTGCTGCCTGCCGCGCTGCCTTCTGGTCTGCCGCCCGCAGTGCCGGTTTCCGCCGGCGCGAGCTCGAGGGTCGGCTAGGAGGCGTAGCGCTCGCGGGATCGTTCGCGTGCCTTCGCGGCCTCGACCTCCCGATCCTTGGGCGGCGCCGCGGTGACAAGCTCGTCGAGCAGCGCCGAGGTCGCAGCGGCCACCGCGGCCACCGCCTTGTCGTAGGCCGCCTGGTTGCGCTGCGACGGCTTGGCGGCACCGCCGACCTTGCGCACATATTGCAGCGCGGCGGCGTGCACCTCCTCGGGCGTCGCGGGCGGTTCGAAGTTGTGCAGCTGACGGATGTTCCGGCACATGCGGGTGAGCGTAGCGCCCGGCGGCTTGCTGCCATAGCTGATCGGCGGGGCGCCGGGTAGGTTCGCTGCCGTGACCGTGCAGCTGCAGGAACCCTCGACCGGCGCGGCGGCCCTCCCGCAGCGGCCCCAGCGCCGCCGCTGGGTGGTGGCGCTGCTGGTGGTGGTGCTGCTTGCTCAGATGGCGGGGGCGATGGTGGTCACCGCGGTGCAGCAGACGCCCACCATCGACGAGCCGGTGTACGTGGGCACCGCCGTCACCTACCTGGAGCAGCACAGCCTGCGCTACAACCCGGAGCACCCGCCGGTCGGCAAGCTGATCATGGCGGCCGGGCTGGCGTTCGCCCACCCGCACCTCGATCCGGGGTTCCGGGGCAACCAGAGCGAACTCGGCCGGCATGTGCTGTACGAGGCCGGCAACGATCCGTACCGGCTGATGTTCCTGGCCCGGTTGCCGATCATCCTGCTGACCTTGCTGTTCGCTCTGGTGGTGTTCGCGTTCGCCCGGGAGCTGACCGGGGCCGGCGGGGGAGTGCTGGCGCTGGCGTTGTACGCGTTCTCCCCGGATGTGATCACCCATGGGTCGTTGGCTACTTTGGACGTACCGGCGATCGGGTTTCTCCTGACCACGGTGTGGCTGTGCTGGCGGGCCCGCAGTTCCCGGCCGATCCTGCATCTTGCCCTGGCCGGGGTGGCGCTCGGCGCGGCGATCGGGACGCGGATGAGCGTGCTGCCCGCCGTGCCGGTCGTGATGCTGCTGGCGTTCCTGGCCGCTCGGCGGGGTGGCTCCGCCGCGCCCCCGGAAGGCGCGGCCCCTCGTAGCGATCGGTGGGTGCGGGCGGCTGCGGTGGCGGTCGGGGTGGCCGGGGTTGCGGTGGCGGTCGTGTGGCTGAGCTATCTCGCCGTTGACCCGTGGCTGCGCTGGCATGAGCCGACCGGCATGCCGCAGATCCACGGGGTACGGGCCCTGTTCGTCGATCTGCTGCCGCTGCCCGAGCCATACCGTGACGGAATGCGGATCCAGTTCGGGTTCGAGGACTCCACTTTCAGCGGGTTCCTGTTCGGGCGGCTCTATCAGGGGTCGCTCTGGTACTACCTGCCGGCGGCGCTGCTGGTGAAGACGCCGCTGGCCATGATGGTGCTGTGGATCGCGGGAGCCGCTGCGGTGCTGGCCGTGCCCCGGCTGCGCGCCGCGGCGCTGTACCTGCTGGTGCCGCCCGTGTTGCTGCTGGCGATCGCGATGACCGGGGCCCGCGACTTCGGCAGCCGCTACGCGATCTTCATGCCGATCTTCCTGGCCGTTGCCGCGGCGGCGGTGGTCACCGTGCGCTGGCGGTGGGCGCCGCTGACAGCCGGGGTGCTGGCCGCCACGGTCGCGGTCAGCTCGGTGCGGACGTTCCCGCTCTATCTGCCGTACTCCAACGAGGCGTTCGGCGGGCCCTCCAAGACCCACCTGCGCCTGCACGACTCGAACGTCGACTGGGGGCAGGACCTCGGGCGCCTGGCCGATCACCTGCGCGAACGTTATCCCGGTGAGCAGGTGTGGCTGGTGTACAAGGGTGCCGGGGTGCCCTCGGCGTACGGCATCGACTCGAAGTATCCGCTCAGCGTCCCCGCGTCGCAGGTGCACGGTCTGCTTGTTGTCTCCGACAGTTCGGTGGCCAAGGCGACCGGGCGGTTGCAGGCGCTGCTCGCGACCAGTGGCGACCCCATCGACGAGGTCGGCCACTCGATCAGCATCTACCGCCGCCCCTGAGACTCTCAGGCGGTCGGCGCCCACGGGTGGGTACCCAGGATCAGCAGCCGCGGCGCATTCACGCGCGCCGGTCCAGCCCACAACGACCGAGCGGCAAGAACATGATCCGACCCTGTTTCGCGTACGGCCAAAGCGTGCGCCTGTCGAGCGAAAGGCGTCCACCCCGCCAGGCACACCGCGAGCACCACCGACGGCAGACCCGGCCGAGCGGCGCAGCCGGCACGGGCAGCCACGTCGCGCCCCGGTTGATCGGTGCCGAGCCAGTGCTCTCCTGACGGCAAGGCCAGGAGGGCGTCGAAGTGCGTCGTCAACGGGTCAGGCAGCACGGCACGGCAGCGCAATCAGCACGGCCGCGAGGGTGAGCAGCCCGCCCGCGAAGCCGTAGCCCCGCTTCACGGCCCGCTGCCGTGCCGGGTGAACGGGTCGAGCCGGAGGCGCGGCCGATCCGCGCCGAGCCCGGCCCATCGTGGGTGAGGCGTTTGAGCCAAGCCGGAGAAGCGCGAGCCTGCTTCATTCGCCGCGAAGAATCGGATCACGGCGGGTTTGCTCACTTCGTGCAGATAAGGGTTGGCTCACTGCGCGATTGACCCGGGTGCGGCGGGGTATCGAAGGCGCCCATGAATCATGAGCACGACCGGATGCGCGAGAAGGCCTCGGATCTGATGCAGATCAATGCGATGGCCCTGGAGGAGACCGAGCAGAGCCTGCACGCCAGCGCCGACTGCCGCCAGGACCCCCGGGCCGGAATCCGCCTGCACCGCCTCGCCGACGAAATCACCCGCACTGCCGCCGGCATAGCCTCCCGCGCCCGCCGTCTCACCTCTCGCCACGGCTGAGTCTCTACTGCCGTCGCCTTCTCGCCGTGGCTGAGTCGATCTGGCCGTCCCACCTGTCGCCGCAGCTGAGCCGCGTCTTCCGTTTCTCTTCTCGCCGCGGCTGGGCCGCGTCTTCCGTCTCCCTTCTCGCCGCGGCCCGAGCGCTCAGCCGGCGTCGAGCTGGGCCCGCAGCTTGGCCAGCGACCGCGTGATCAACCGCGAGATGTGCATCTGCGAGACGCCGATCTTCTCCGCGATCTCCGACTGGGTCAGGTTCCCGAAGAAGCGCAGCGACAGGATCGTACGTTCCCGCTCGTCCAGCGTCGCCAGGGCCGGCCCCAGCGCCACGCGCATCTCCGCCAGCTCCAGGTCGTGGTCCGCTCCACCCAGCGTGTCAGCCAGCGTGGTCGACCCGTCCTCGGTCACCGGGGTGGACAGGCTGCGGGCGCTGTAGGCCCGGGCGCCTTCGAGGCCTTCGAGCACCTCTTCTTCGGTCGTACCCAAATGATCGGCGATGTCGGCGACTGTGGGGGAGCGGCCCAGTGACTGGGTGAGCTTGTTGCTCGCCTCGGTGATCGAGATGCGCAGCTCCTGCAGGCGCCGGGGCACCCGCACCGACCACGTGCGGTCGCGGAAGTGCCGGCGGATTTCGCCCAGGATCGTCGGGATCGCGAAGCCGGCGAACTCGATGCCGCGGGTCGGGTCGAAGCGGTCGATGGACTTGATCAAACCGAGGGTGGCGATCTGCAGCAGGTCGTCGTCCGGCTCGCCGCGGCCGGTGTAGCGGTGGGCGAGGTGGCGGGCCAGCGGCAGCCAGGTGCGGATCGCCTCGTCGCGCAGGGCTGTGCGGTGCGGGCCGGCGGGCGTCTCGTGCAGCGTACGGAGCAGCACGGAGCCGCTCTCGGGAACCCGGGTGGCCGGGATCGTGCTGGTCAAAGTCATGACGCATTCCTCTCGACGAAGCGCATGCTCACTACCCCTCGTCCCGCAGCCTAAACGACGCAGAAACCGACGCAACCCGTGGGGGTGCCTCCGGCGTGGCTTCGCCGGGTTCGGTGCTGACATGAAAGGGCCTGGCAGGGGTACGCGCGGGGCCATGACCGTGAACGCAAGCGTCACCTTCGTCGGCAACGCCACCACCGTGCTGCATCTGGGCGAGTTCACGCTGCTCACCGACCCGGCGTTCGGACCCGCGGGCAGCCGGGTGTACCTCGGCAAGGGGGCCTGGACGCGGCGGCTGAAGGACCCGGCGCTCGAAGTGGTCGACCTCGACGCGCTGGACGGCATCGTGCTGTCGCACCTGCACAGCGATCACTTCGACCGCTTCGCGCGCCGTGACCTGCCCAAGGATCTGCCGATCATCACCACGCCGGTCGCCGCGCGCACCCTGGCCAAGCGCTCCACGTTCTCCGCGGCCGACGGGCTGGCGACCTGGGACAACCGGGAATGGACGCGCGGGGAGCAGCGGCTGATCATGACCTCGGTGCCGGGCAGGCATGGTCCGGGACTCATCGAGAAGGTGATGCCCGACGTCATGGGCACAGTGCTGGAGCTGATCGTCGCCGGCCGCCGTGCGCTGCGGTTGTACATCACCGGTGACACGCTCTATGGGCCGTACCTGTCGGAAATCCCCCGGCGCTGCGGTGAGATCGACGCCATGCTGATCCATCTCGGAGGGACCCGGCTGCTCGGTGTGCTGCTCACCATGGACGACAAACAGGGCGTGGAAACGACGCACCTGATCCGGCCCGGGCTCACAATTCCGATCCACAACGACGACTACAAGGTGCAGAAGTCGCCACTGTCGGCGTTCCTGAACCGCGCCAGCCGGCAGGGATTGACCGGTGTCAAGCCGATCACCCGTGGCGGCACCCTGGAGTTACCGGTCCGGGTGCCTTGAAGCAACGGTAGGTGTCAATTCTTCGCTGACACTTCCCAAGCGCCCCCTCGTCACCCCATAGTGATCGGGGGGGCACTATGAGTGAGAACCTTCTTCCGAACGACGTGCTTATCGAGATCGGCAGTCCGGTGCGGGAGTCCCGGCTCACCGTGGTGGACGAGCTGGCCCGGCTGGCCCTCGCCGCCGATCTCGCCATGGCGGCCGCTGCGCGCCAGGCCCTGCTGCGCCTGGCCGAGGACGACAGCCGCAGTGTCTCGACGGCCGCGGTGGCCGCGCTGGAACGTACCGCCATCCGCTTGACCCCGGATCGGGTCGACTTCGGACAGGTCGCACCGGGGGCGTCGCAGCTGATCGCCGATGTGCTGGTCGGCGAGCCGGCGCTGGCCGCGGTGTCCCCGACGGTAACGGTCTCCGGCCCCGGACTGCGGGCCATGATGGTCGGGCGCCGGCTGCGGGTGGTGTGGAACCCCGAATCGGACTGGCTGGATGGTTCGGTCACGGTCCGCGGCCCCGCCGGATGGGCCGACGTGCGGGTGACGGGTGCGGTGTCCACCGAGGATGCCGCGATCAGGGGGTACGAGAACCTGCCCGCCGACCGCCTCGCCGTGATCACCGACCCGGAACCGCCACCGGTGAAGAAGCCCCCCAACCGCCGGCGCCGCGCCCGGGTCACCGCGCTGACCGCCGGCCTGGTCGCGTTCGTCCTGCTCGGTGGGGCCGGGGTCGCATACGCGATGAACCAGGGCGGCGACGAGACCCCGGTGGCCGCGCCGGTTGCCGAGCATTCGCATCCAGCCGCCGAGCAAGCGCCGCTGATCCCGCAGACCGCA
Organism: Actinoplanes sp. TFC3; assembly: GCF_001553785.1. Classification (GTDB taxonomy): domain Bacteria; phylum Actinomycetota; class Actinomycetes; order Mycobacteriales; family Micromonosporaceae; genus Actinoplanes. Next base: position 3,557,960 of record NZ_LOJP01000001.1, on the reverse strand, counting down.
ATTCCCGTGCCCCCGGCTATCGAACGGGTGCCCCTGGCCCGGGGCGTCAAGAGCGTCGCCAAGCCCGCCGTAGTCGCCACGGTGAAGGTGGGTAGGGAGCCTGAAGGCGTAGCTGTCTCCCCGGACAACCGCACGGTGTACGTCGCCAACCAGAACTCCCACGAGCTGTCGGTGGTGGACGCGCGCAGCCGCAAGGTGACCCCGGTGCAACTGCGTGCCACGCCGCGCTTCGTGGCCCTGTCCGGCGACGGGCACACCGCGTTCGTGTCGATGTACGAGAACGACAAGAGCGGCAGTGGAGTGGCAGTGGTGGACACCGCGAGCCGCAAGGTCGTGCGCTACCTGAGCACGGGGGTGCAGCCGTACGCGCTGGCGGTCGGCCCGGACAACCGGGTGTGGGTGCCGATCCACAGCAAGCAGATGGTCGAGCTGTACGCGGTCAGCGACCAGCGCCCGGACGGCCGGATCATGGTGCCGCCCAACCCGCACGCGGTCGCGTTCTCCACCACGTACATGCGCGCCTTCACGCCCAACCACGAGTCCAACGAGGTCGGCGTCATCGACATGAAGACCGACAAGGTCGTGGGCACCGTGCCGGTCAGCAAGGCGCCGCACAGCGTTGCGGTGTCGCCGGACGGCGCTCGGGTGCTGGTCGCCGGTTACGACGCGGGCAGCGCCGACCTGATCGATGCGCGCACACTTCGCCGTACCGGTCCCTTCCAGGTCGGAAACAAGCCGCAGAGCGTGACGTTCGCGGTGGATGGCGCCCACGCGTACGTGGTCAACGAGGGCGACGGCACCGTCTCGGTCCTGGACGGCCGGACCGGCGCCGTCACCGCGACCGTGCGCGTCGGAGGCAGCCCCCGCTCGATCGCGGTCTCCCCGGACGGCGCCATGGCGTATGTGTCCAACGGCGACGACAACACGGTCTCCGTGCTGCGGGTGGGGGAGTGACCCGATGAACTCCGCCGCCTCGATCGCCCTGGCCATCACCATCTTCGGAGCTTTCGCGTACGCCGCCGCCTCGATCCTGCAAGCAGTGGGCGCCCGCCGCACCGTCGACACGGTCCACACTCTCGGCCACCCGTTGTACCTGTTGGGGGCGGGCCTGGATATCGCGGCCTGGGTCGGCTCCATGGTCGCCCTGGGCACGCTGGCGGTGTACCTGGTCGAATCGGTCCTGGCCGGATCGCTGGCGCTCACGGTCCTCGGCGCCCGGATCTTCCTCCAGTCCCACCTGCGCCGCCGTGACGCGGCAGCCGTGGGCATCTCCATCGCGGCGCTCACCGTGCTCGCCATGTCGGCCGGTCCGCAGGAGAACGTGCCGGCAACCACTGACCTGCGCATCGGCTTCTGCTTAGCAGCGGTGCTGCTCGTAGCGCTCGGCATAACCGCAGCGCGCACAGCAACCCCCGGCATCGTCGCAGCAATCGCCGGCCTGTCGCTGGGCGGCGCTGCTGTGACGGGCCGAGCGCTGCCGATACCCAGCTCGGGCGGCGCCGGCTCGATGATCGTGGCCGTGCTCACCGAACCCCTGACCTGGGCCCTGGTGATGTTCGGCATCTCCGGCATGCTGCTGTACGCCCACGCGCTGCAGAAAGGCCAGGTCGGCCCGGTTACCGCGGTGCTATGGATCGCCGAAGTCACCGCACCCTCAGCCGTAGCCCTGACCCTGCTGGGCGATACGGTCCGCCCCGGCTGGGAGTACGCTGCCGGTGGCGCCGCCCTGGTCACCGTGGTGGCTGCCGTGGTCCTCGCCACCGCCCCGGCCGCCGATGACACCGCCCGCATCCAGGAGGAGATCCTGGCCACGGTCCGCCCGGTCTGGACCAAGGTCACCACCTCCGCCAACCGCCGCTTCATCTGGTGGGGAGCCCCGCCGGTCTGGACCCCACCCCCTCGACCTGGCGTCCTGGCCCTGACGGCCGGCCCGGCAACACCGGTGGCTGAGCTGACATGGAGTCCTCCGCAGGTTGAGCCGTTGTGGGCCGAGCCGCAGTCGATGGATCCGGATGCTCTGGCTGATCTGATCAGGGCGCAGGGTGCGCGGGCGACTGACCGGTGGGCGTCGAACGCTTCGCCCGCGGCCGGGGCGCCTGCTTGGGCCTCACCTCACTCGGCTGAGAGGCCGGCGCCTGTTCGGGCCGATGCCGCACTTGACCCGTCTGCCGAGTCCGACGCGTCTGCTGGCTCGCTCGCGCCCTCCGTTCTGGTAACGCCCACCGCGCCGACCGCGCCCGCTTGGGGCGAGGAGAGCGCGCCGGCTCCGGTAGGACGCGCGCAGCCCTCGTCGGCTCCGGTGGGGGTGGCGCCCGGCGAGCCGGTGCCGGTGCCGCGCCACCCCTGGGAAATTCCGGTCAGCCGCCAACCCTGATCTCGTCGACCCGGTCCGGGTAGAACGCTACGTAGTCCTTGATCGCGGCTACCGCTTTGCGGGGCTGCTCATAGACCCAGATCGCGTCCACCGCGCGATCAGCGCCGGCGGTGATCGAGTAGTAGCTGGCGTCACCCTTGTACGGGCAGTACGACTCGGTGTCGCTGCGCTGCAGCAACGACGTGTCGACGTCGCTCATCGGGATGTACTGCACCGCCGGGTATGACGACTCCTGCAGCGTCAGCGCATCGGTCGAGTCGGCGACAACCTTGCCGGCGACGGTGACAACGACCCGTTGGTTGGTCGGGGTCACGGTGATGGGGTGGTCCGGACCTGGCTCCAGACGAGGCTTCTCTGTCATTGTGGTTCCTCCTCCGGCTTCGCTCTTGTGCTGCTCATTATTGCGCCGCGTTACTGTGATCTTGTGTCCGCAGCCCTTACCGCAGTCTCCTTGCTCGGCATCGACCACCGGGTCATCAGGCACGGTGCGGTGGCCAGCGTCGAGCAAGCCGCCGAGGCCCAGGGCGTCGAGGTCCGCGACCTGGTCAAGACCCTGGTCGTGCGTCGCAGCGACGACCACTACCTGTTCGTCCTCGTTCCCGGCGACCGGCAGATCTCCTGGCCCAAGCTGCGCACCCTGCTCGGTGCCAACCGCCTGTCCATGCCCAGCGCGTCCGTCGCCAAGGACGTCACTGGGTACGAACGCGGCACCATCACCCCCTTCGGTTCCCTGCGAGCCTGGCCAGTGATCGCCGACGAGCGCCTGCAGGGCCGCACGATCAACCTCGGCGCCGGCGAGCGCGGCATCGGCCTTCAGGTTGCCGCTGACGAGGCGGTAGCGGCGTTGCAGGCCATCTGGGCCGACGTCACCGAGCCGAACTAGTCGAGATCGGCCAGGTCGAGCACGAATCGGTAGCGCACATCACCCTTTTCGAGCCGGCCGAGCGCCTCCTCGACCTGCGTCGACGGCAGCAGCTCGATGTCGGCGGTGATGTCGTGCTCCGCGCAGAATGTCAACAGCTCCGCTGTGAGCCGGGTGCCGCCGGTGCCCGACGAGCTCAGGTTCTTGCGTCCGAAGGTCAGCTCCATGAGCGGCACCTCGGTCGGCAGCGGCAGGCCAAGCACGCTGAGAGTGCCTTCGAACGCGAGCAGGCGCAACAGCTGCGTGAGGTCGTGCGGCGCGGCGATCGTGTCCAGGATCAGGTCGAAGCGGCCGGACGCCTGCTTGAGCTGCTGCTCATCGGTGGTGACCACCAGATCGGTGGCGCCGAGGCGGGCCGCGTCGTCGGCCTTGCCGGGCGTGCGGCTCAACACCGTGACCTCGGCCCCCAGCGCAGCGGCTAGCTTCACGCCCAGGTGCCCGAGCCCGCCGAGACCCGCGACCGCCACCTTGCTACCCGCCCCGACTCCGGCGGTGCGCATCGGCTCCCACATGGTGATGCCGGCACACATGAGCGGTGCTGCGGCAGCTGGATCGAGGGCGGCGGGCAGGTGGTATGCGAACTTGTCCCGCAGCACATACTCCCTGCTGTACCCACCTTTGGTGACCGAGCCGTCGACGCGGTCCTTGCCGCCGTAGGTGTAGGTGGCCACCTCGTAACAGAAGTTCTCCTGGCCGCCCTGGCACATGGCGCATTCACCGCAGGAGTCGACGATGGTGCCGGCGGCCACGCGGTCGCCGGGCACGAAGCGGGTCACTGCAGAACCGACGGCTGTGACGATGCCGGTGAACTCGTGGCCAGGCACGAGCCCTTCGGTGGGCTTGCCGGTCGACCCATGGATGGCGTGTAGGTCACTGTGGCAAACACCGCAGTAGTCGATGCGAATGGTGATGTCGTCGTTGCGCGGGTCGCGGCGCTCGATGGTCGTCTTCTCCAACGCCGTCGAGGTGCCGTTGCTTTGCCATGCCTGTGTAGTGTGCATTGCCGTCCCTTCGAGACAGACTATTCGGTCTGCGCTTGACCGTAGCTCCTGCCCGGCGGAAAAACAAACCAACCCGTCTGTCTGCTAGGGTTGGAGGCATGCCAGCCCTGCCCACATCGCTGAAGGGTGCCGCCACCAGCAGGCGCATCCTCGAAGCGGCTGCCGAGGAGTTCGCGGCCCGCGGCATCGCTGGCGCCCGGGTCGACCGCATCATCGCCGCTGCGCAGACCAACAAGGCCCAGCTCTACAGCTATTTCGGCAGCAAGGACGGACTGTTCGACGCGGTGGTGGCCGACCGCGCCGACCGCTTGCTCAGCACGATCGGCTTCGATGCCACCGACTTGGCCGGATTCGCCGTGGCCGTCTACGACGAGAACCTGCACCGCCCCGACCTGATCCGGCTGACCGCCTGGCTGCGCCTCGAACGGCGTCCCGGTGGTTACCTGACCGACAACCCCGAACACGAGCCGAAGTTCACCGCGATCGCTCGGGCCCAGGCGGCGGGCCACATCCGCGACGGCGACCCGAACGAACTGTTCGCGCTGGTCCTCGCGATGGCCTGCGCCTGGTCACCGGCGTCGGGTTTCTACGCCGCCACCCTCGACGACCCGGCCACCGATCATGACCGTCGCCGGGCCCTGTTGCGCGAGAGTGTCGAGCGGGCCCTTGCGCCCTGAGGCGGCATCCACGTCTCACCCACTACCTGCCGATGACCTCGAAAGCCACCCCTGTCAAGAGCAAGACACGGAGTCGGCGGCGACGGAGGACGGCTGGGTGGATGCGAAAGGGGCGGCGCGATCGCTGAGGCGCCAGCCATACGAGTGGGAAGGCGCCGGCGAGCATACCCGGCGTCGGGTGCTCACCCTCAGCGGCGGCGATCGCGCAGTACCGCCATGACGTTTGCCACGATTCGCCGGATGTCCGGGTCATCGATCGGCACCGTCTCGTTTTTGGGTAGCGCCGACAGCAGACCCCACATCAGTACGGGCGCGAGAACAAGTTCGAAGACGTCCAGGGTGTTGAGTTCGGTGACGCCGGCGGCGTCGAGCATGAGTTGGAACTGGGCGAGGCGGGGCGCGGTAAATTCCTGCGCTGATCCGGTGCCGCCGGCCGTTGACGCCGCCACGATGGTTTGGAAGAAGCCCAGGTTGCCTGGCTGGGCGAGTTCGGTTGCCAGGCGGCAGGTATAGGTCGTCAGGTCGGCGGCCAAGTCGCCCGTTGCGGGGACGGGGGACTGCTCGGCAAGCTCCTCAGCCGCAAGATCAAGAAGCAATGCCTCCGGCGTACGCCACCGTCGATAGATCGTCGCCTGGTGTATGCCCGAACAATCCGCTACCAGCGGAATCGTGACCGCGCTCGCGCCTCGTTCGGTGATGAGCTCACGGACTGCGGCATGGACCGCTTCACGGGTACGCGCGGTGCGCCCTCCTGGTCGCGTCGTCCCTGTCTCCTGGGTCACCCACCCATCTTAACGCGAGATATCTTGCAGCAACACCGAGAAGAAGGCTGTTCGAGGCAGGAGACTTCGGTCGGTTTTGCCACCCTGGTTGATCGTCCATGGCTGGGAGGCCGGTGAGGAGCACCGGCCGGGTCCTCGAACAGGGGCGCGATCAGGCGGATCTGGCCGAAGGCCGGGCCAGCACTGTGGTCGCTACCATCCACCACGGCATAGCCGTGCCAATCACCGCATCGACACTGACCGGTTCGCCGTAGACGGTGTGCATTTTGAAGGTGTACTCCTCACGTGTCAGCGAGATTGAGCTTGTTCTTCGGCAAACTCTCGCTGAACTCGAATCGTTCCTCCACCGTTGGAGGCCTCGATGTAGCAGTTGAAAAAACGTCCTGCCGTTCGAGGAGTAACTCTGACGCTGGGTCCTTTCTCATGAAGAATTTCATCATCTCCAGCCCAACCGTAGGTAACCTTCGTGGGTTTGATGTCCCACTTGGGCAAGGCGCAGGTCATGAAAGATCCGACGCGAGCGTCGCCTATCAGCTTCGGCCGGCCCTTTGTCCAAGGGGCGAGCACGTGCGCCGGCGAGGTAAGCCATCGGCGCAAATGCACTGCATCGGCGAAGCCGTTGGCATAGCCGTTGCCGCAGTCTCTTCCGACAACTTCGCCGGCGAAACTGGTGACTCCAACAAGCCTCGGGCCCCGATTTGTGTTCTTGATAAGAGGAGACCCGCTGTCGCCGGAGCAGATCATGGTTGTCGGGGACTCGGCGCATAAGACACTGGGACCGTCAAAGGCGCCGCGAAACCTGCTTCTACAGGTCCGATCCTCAATGACGTCGAGCTTCCCCCTGCGCAATGCATCGCTTGTGTATGCAGGGGGAGAGGTCACGCCGTGGCCGTAGGTCATGACCGAAGAGCCGGGCGCCGGTGGTTCGGTCGCGATCGAGAGCGGGCGAACGTCAATCACCGCAGTTTTCAGCTCAACGATGGCCACGTCGTTCTTCGCGGCTGCGCTTTGAGGGTCTTCTGGGGCAACGGGAGAGGGGATCAAGCTATAACCTGGGTGGGTGCTGAACCCGCGAATTTCTACGATATCGCCAGGGTCCCGAGACAATGATGATGTTCCGACTCTGACCTGCAGAAGATTCGGGTCGTGTTTGTCCAGGCAATGAGCAGCCGTGACGACCACCACAGGGCTCACCAGGGCTCCGCCACATAGGACAATGGGAAGTGGCGCTTCTGGATCAGGAAATACTATTGTGGCGTACCAATCCGGAGCATCCCGCTGCGAAACCTTCTCACCTCCCGACAACGCCATGGCGGACGTCGCAGGGACGGCGGTTGATGTCACTGTTGCCAATAAAGCCGCCATCGGTCCAGCGATGTGCGTTTTCCAACTGCTCATAAGGCAATCCTAATGACGCGTCAATGAGATCTCATCGGCACTTCTGCTGATTGTGAGACCACCCGCCGCGACTAAGGTTGTAGGTAGGGCGTGAATGAGCCGGCCGGGCAGAGCCGCGGCAGCGTGATCCACGGCGGCCGAGAGGCGCGCCACGACGGCACCGACCATCACGACTGTGCGAGCAGCCCCGTCCCGTCTCCACGCTTGCTGTGCCTCCGGCGTGCAGCGGCGCCCGATCGGAAGTCTTCATCGCTGCCGTTGTCCCATGCTGCGGCGGGCAGTGGTCAGGTCGAAGCGCCGCCCGCAGACTGCGACGATCTCGACGGCGTCACCTGCCGCAGCGTTCAGCAGTCCCTACATAGTTCCTCACCGGGTCGCCGGCGGTGAACAGGCAGTACTTCTCGCTGGACTGGTCGCAGCGCTTGAGGGATCCCGGGTGGAGGCGGTCGAGTCCAGTTTCTGTTTACGGCGCATCTGGAGAATGATGATGGCGGCGATGCTACCGATGATGGCGCCGATGGTGTTGTTGCGAAGGTCCATGATGTCGCCGCTGCGGCCCATGAATGTCTGCCACACCTCAATGGCGAGGCTGAAGCCCGCGCCGAAGAAGATTGTGCGGAAGATGCGACGGGTCAAAAGGCAACCCAAGAATCCGATGGGTAAGAACATTATGATGTTTGCCTTGTCTTGCGGCATGGTGTGCGATGTCAAAAGGTCGCGGTAAGCCTCTCCGTGTGTATACCAGTCGATTACTTCGCTGGCGGGAAGGCTCGTACCAGGTGGCGCCGTGAGGGCCATGACGCAGCCGACGGCAAGAATGAACAGAACCGCGATCATCGTGGGGGAGTTGTAACGTGCCGCCAGCCGGCGTCCGAGTGCCGCCGCGGCCACGGCACTGACCAGCAGAATTTTCCAGACAGCCGTCATGGCCAGGTAGGACAACACCATATCTTCGTTCAGCATGCCGAGATGATGGCACGGTCACACAACCATGATCGCCCGGCGCGGAGCCGGACAAGCGCTGACTCTTGCATTGCGGGTCGAGAAACGAATTCCCGGGGCTGAACGCCACTGTCTGACGGTTTTAGTAAACTTTGCGCAGCTCAGGAAGGCTACGTAGCAAGGGTTTCAAGCCAGCCTTGTGTCCGTCTGCATCGGTTATGCCGCGACCTGGACAGGCGCTGGGGCGCGAGGTTGCCGGCAAAGCACGGCGGTCCCTGCTTCACCTCAGTACCTGGGGGATGAAGATCGGTACTTGAGGAGGAGAGGGATCCGTCTCGAGACCAATTATCTTGGAGTATGTCCATCGCGGCCGGCACCCGTCCTGCGGCGACAATGAATAGGTTTTTCCTACGTGTCAGACGGGTCGAACAGAGGAATGATCGGCGGGGACACCGGCCAGGGTGTCAGGAGTCGGCCAGATCCAGGAGATCGAAGGTGGCGTCGGCGCGCTGCCGGGCGTGGCCGAGTACCCGGTGCGCGACGGCTTCACCGCGGCGGCTTGGCCGGGTGCCGCCGGAGATGACGGCGGTTGTGATCATGCATGACCTTCCCGCGGGTCGTTGAGGAAGCCGTCGAGCGCAGCGTAGGTCAGTTCCGGCGCTTCACGCATCGGAAGGTGGCCGGCGCCGGGGATGAGTGTGAAACGGCCGTCAGGAAAGGCCCTGGCATAGGCGCGGCCGAAGTCGGGAGTAACGATGGGGTCGTTCTCACCCCAGAGCAGCAGGGTGGGGATCGTGATGCGGGTGGCACGCTGCAGCAGGGTGGTGTCCTGCATGCCGTCGCCGGTGTAGGCGCGAAGTGCGGCGAGTGCTGCTGGCGAAGGACCGCGCCGTGGTTGTTGCTGTGCCGTCGCACCGGCCGGGTTCGGCTTGGGCGTGGTGATGTCATGGCCGGGAATTTGCGGGCCGATGGCGTCGATGAGTACGAGTTTCTTGATGCGGTGATGGTCGTCTGCGAGCGCCATCTCGGTGGCCACCCATCCGCCGAAGGATGAGCCGATCACGGTCGTGTCGCAGGCCTTGATGTGGTCAAGCAGGTTGAGGTAGGTGTGTGCCAGATCGCCGGCGCTGTTGAGGGTTTCTGGACGTTTGGTGTCGCCGAAACCAGGATGGATGGGAGCTAGCGCCCGGTGGTTGGCGGCTATGTGGGTCACAACAGAGTCGATGCTGTCAGGCCCCGCGCCCCCGTGCAGAACAAGCACGGGGGCACCGTGGCCGGCCTCGCGCAGGGTGACATCCAGGCCGGGCTGCGGCTGCATCACCGTTGTGGTCGGGGAGCCGGTCATCATATTGGTCCTTCGGCGGGCTGGGAGTTGTTCACTGTGCGTATGAAGCGAACTGGTCGGCCAGGCGCCGCGAGCCGCTGTCGCTGAAGCACAGCTCCAGATTCTTGGCGGCCTCTGCTGCGGCATCAGCGCTGCGGGGAAACAGATTCCGCTCGTAGGCGCTCAAGGCGGCTTCGACATCGCCGGGATGCGCGGCGATGGCCTCACCGAGTTCGGCGCCGTCAAACATCGCGAGGTTGGCGCCTTCGCCGGCGAACGGAGACATGACATGCGCGGCGTCGCCCAGCAATGTAACCCCGGGAACACGCTCCCAGCGGTGGTCGACGGGCAGCACGTTGATGGGACGGGGCACCAGGGGGCTGTCAGCCTCGCTCACCAGAGCGCGCAGTTCGCTTGCCCAGCCGGGGAACTCGGCGAGGAGCGTAGCTTTCGCCTTGTCGTTGTCACTGCGGTCGATGGTGGAAACCCACTGCTGGCCGGTCTTCAAACCGATGTAGACGTGCAGGCTGCCGTCGGTCTCGCGGTGCGCAATGAAACCCCGGTTGTCGTCAAGCGCAAACAGAATCCCGCCGCCGACTACTTCTGCGCTGCGGGGATGGCGGTCGTCGGCCTCGAACAGATCGAGTTCGACGAAGGACACCCCGGCATACTGCGGCGAAGCCTTCGACACCAGGGGCCTGATGCGCGACCATGCGCCGTCTGCGCCGACCAGTAGCTGCGTGGTGCGCGTGGAACCATCGGCGAAGCAGAGTTCGTACTCCCCATTGCCCATGGAGCGGGCGCTGGTCACCTTCATCCCCCAACGGATTGTGTCCCCGGGCAGGGAGTTGAGCAACATACGGCGCAGATCTCCGCGGTCGACTTCCGGGCGGGTGCCGTCGCCGTCGTCCTGCTCTTCCATCAGGGCTGTTCCGTGCTTGTCGAGGATTCGCATTGCTTCGCCGCCAGGCAGGATGAGGCTGCGAAACTCCTCGTTCAGCCCGGCAGCCTTGATTGCCAGTTGCCCGTTGTAGTCGTGAATGTCGAGCATCCCGCCCTGTGTTCGCGCTTGCGGGGAAGCATCGAGTTCGTAGATCGTGGCGGGGATTCCCCGAACGTGCAGGACACGGGCAAGCGTCAGCCCGCCCAGTCCGGCGCCCACGATGGTGACTGAATCAGTCATGACGTCCTCCCATAGATGGTGTGGCTCCAGCCCACGCTAGTGAGCGCGTTCGCCACGAACACGTTCATCTCGGATATGGCAACCGTACGGCAACCTGGCTGGCGCCCTACCGAGCAGATGTAAGGTGCGTCGATCGCCGGTTACCGCCGAGCTGAGACGGCTGCGTGAAGTTCTCCTGCGTCTCATAGACGTGCAGTGATGCGGGACCGGTGTCGAGTTCGATCACCAAAGCGGCGCATCGTCGCCCGCTCCAGTCTCTCGTCCCGCAGCCCGCCGCTTCGAAACCCTCAGGGCTCAGCATCGGCTTCGCTGCACGGTCACGTCGCCTTACGGGCACATGACGAGCTGCCATAACGCGATCGTAGCGAACACGTTCGCTTGATGCAAGAACCGTCGGAACCCTCCCGCGGGGCTGGCGTTCCCTCCGCAGCGCTGAGGAGGTCGATGACGAGGTACGACGGCGAAGCAATGCCCGCGCCCTGCGCCCAAGCGAGATCAAGACGCTCGGTTGGATGCCATACGCCGCCGGCTGCAAACTGCGCTGTCGTTGAGGTCGATTGGCAACCCAACTGCACCAACGACGTTCGTTGCGAACATGTTCGTCACGACCGTACGATATGACGAACGCGTTCGTCACGTCAGAAGAAGAGGGTGCCATGAGTAATGCCGTTGTTCCGAGTGGTGGCGAGACCAAGCATGTGCGCCTGGCCGTGCTCGGTCTGATGTTCGGTCTGTTGTTGTCGATGCTTGACGGCTTCATAGTTGGCACCGCGATGCCGACGATCGTTCACGACCTGGGTGGTGCGAGCTTGCTGTCCTGGGTGGTCACCGCGTATGCGTTGACCACTGCGGTGACAACGCCGGTGTGGGGCAAGCTCGGCGATCTGTTCGGCCGCAAACGCATGTTCCAATCGGCTGTTGCGGTCTTCATCGGCGGTAGCGTGCTGGCCGCTGTGGCACCGACAATGGTCCTGCTGATCGCTGCCCGGGCCGTGCAGGGCATCGGAGCGGGCGGCCTGGCGGTGGGAGCATTCGCCGTCATCGGTGATCTCGTGCCGCCGCGGGAGCGGGGGAGGTACCAAGGGCTGACCGCGATCGTCGTAGCGGCGGGAACCATCGGAGGACCGCTGGTCGGCGGGTTCATCACCGATGGACTCGGCTGGCGGTGGGCGTTTTTGATCAACTTGCCACTCGGCGCGGTCACCTTGGTGTGGGTCGGGCTTTTGCTGAATCTTCCCGTCGTGCACCGGCGTGCTCGTGTCGATTGGGCGGGCGCCGTCTTGCTGGCTGTGGCGATCGCGGCGCTGGTCCTGCTGACCACGTGGGGAGGCTCTGAGATCGCTTGGATTTCGGCGGCCAGTTTCGCGCTGGCGGCTTTGACTGTGCTGGCGGGCGCTGCGTTCGTGTGGCGGCAGCGCCGCGCCGCCGAACCGCTGGTACCGCTCGGCGTCTTCGCCTCCCGCAGCTTCACGATGGCTTCAATCCTCGGCTTCACTTCCGGTGCCGTGATGTTCGCCTGTGTGCTCTACCTGCCGCTGTTTCAGCAGACTGTGCAAGGCGCCTCCGCGAGTGCGTCTGGTCTGCTCCTGCTGCCGATGATGATTCCGGTTGTACTCGTGTCGCACATCGCCGGTCGGACGATGACCCGGACCGGGCGCTACAAAGTCTTCCCGATCATCGGCGCAATCTCGACGATTGTCGGGGCCGTTCTGCTGGCGACCATGACGGTCAACACCCCGTCGTACGTGACCGCGCTCTTCATGAGCTTCATGGGTATCGGGTCGGGCCTGACCCAGCAGATGACCACCACCATCGCCCAGAACAGCGTCGAGCAACGCGACATCGGTGCCGCCTCGGGCGTCGTTACCCTGCTGCGGACGCTGGGTGGGTCCATCGCGGTAGCCGTCTTCGGCACCATGTATGCCGCCCACGCCGCAGGGCGGGTCGCAGCGCAACTTGATGCCGGCGTCGCTACCAGCACCCGGATGATCTTCGCCGCCGTCGCAGTCACGGCCGCTGTCAGCCTGGCCGCCGCTCTCGGTGTCAAGGAGGTCCCCCTTCGCGGCCGTGCTGCCGCGGATGCGTCGTCTCCGGCAACCCTCTCGTCCGGCGCCCGATAGCCACGCTCAACCATCGCTGAGAGGCAGAGCGAGCCGGTGAAGGGGAAGGCATGGACGGCGACAGCCGGCCGGCGGCAGCCGGGGACACCCAGCAGGCTTCAGCCGGCACTCTTGCCGAAGCTGTCATCGAAGGCGCGCCATAGATGGAGAAGAGGCTCGCTCAGAAAGTCCGGGTGGCAGAACTGGACCTGCGGGCTTGTTCGACTTTAGTCGTAAGGCCATGCCGCAGAAGTAATACTTTAGCCGACAGTTTCACGGCACTTGAAAAACTATTATGGAAGCGAGCAATTCGCGATGGGTATCCGCGCATGATGGTATTTCATCATTTCCGAATTTTGCGCATGCCGCGACGATGTGACAAGAGCCGGCGGCAGTTCCGAAGACCCGCTTGATCCCTACGAGAGGTCTTGTACATGATCGAGGCCAGAAACCTTACGAAACGCTACGGTGAGAAGTTCGCCGTGAAAGATTTATCCTTTACGGTACGTCCCGGAATCGTTACCGGCTTCCTAGGGCCGAACGGCGCCGGAAAATCGACAACGATGCGCATGATTTTGGGCCTGGACCGCCCGACCTCGGGCGAGGCGCTGATCAATGGGAAGCCATACGCGACTGTCCACGCGCCGATGCAACTGGTCGGCGCCCTGCTCGATGCCAAGGACGTGCACGGCGGCCGCACCGCCCGCGCACACTTGACCGCGCTCGTGCAGTCCAACGGCCTGCCTGAGCGCCGAGTTGCCGAGGTGCTGGCGATAACCGGTATGACCGAGACGGCCGGTCGCCGGATCAAGGGTTTCTCGCTGGGCATGTCGCAGCGGCTGGGCATCGCGGCGGCGATGCTTGGCGATCCGGAGATTCTCATCTTCGATGAGCCGGTGAACGGTCTCGACCCGGAGGGCATCCTCTGGATCCGCCGGTTCATGCAAGGTCTGGCCGCCGAGGGCCGCACCGTCTTCGTCTCCAGCCATCTGATGAGCGAGATGGAAAACACAGCCGAGCATCTGATCGTGATCGGGCTGGGCAAGCTGCTGGCCGACATGAGCACCAAGGATTTCATCGCGGCCAATTCGGCTGGTCGGGTCAAGGTCCGCTCGCCGCAAGCCGACGAGCTGATCCGCGCGCTGCGCACAGCCGGGCTCGAGGCCACCGAGGTCGACGGGCATCTTGAGGTGCTGGGCACGAGCACCGACGCAGTGGGCGACCTAGCCGCCGCCAGCCGGCTGACCGTGCACGAGCTTTGCATTGAGCGATCCTCCCTCGAACAGGCGTTCATGGAGATGACCAAAGAGTCGGTCGAGTACCAATCCACTGAGGCCACCGCAGGGAGCACGCAGTGACTACCTTGACAACCAACCCCGCCCCTCGTGCGCCGTCTCGCCAGGCCGGCGGTGCGACGCTGCCGCGGGTGGTCCGCTCCGAGTGGACCAAGCTTCGATCGCTGCGCTCGACCTGGTGGATGCTGCTCATCTCGTTCGTCCTGACGATCGGGTTTGCCGCTGTCAATGCCGGGAGCGAGTCGAGCGGCCTTCCCTATATGTCGCCGGGCGAGAGGGCCTCGCTCGATGTCACCAGCCATGCCATGGCAAGTGTCCTGTTCGGGCAGCTCGCTTTGGCGGTGCTGGGCGCATTGACGATCTCCAGCGAGTACTCGACAGGCGGGGTCAGATCGACCTTCGTCGCGGTGCCCAACCGGCTGCTTGTGCTGCTCGCCAAGAGTCTGGTCCTCGGGTTCATAGCCTGGGTGGCCGGCACAGTCTCGGCGTTCGTCTCGTTCTTCGTGGCGATGGCCTTCTGGCCCCGTGACATGGCAACCAGCCTGGACAACCCGGCAGTGTTGAGGGCGGTGTCAGGGGCCGGACTGATTGTGCTGGCCGGTGGGTTGCTCGGGCTCGCGCTGGGTACGCTGATCCGGCACACGGCGGGGTCGATCACTGCGGCCTTCGGGCTGCTGTTTGTGCTGCCGCCACTGGTGACAGCGCTGCCGGGCGGCTGGGGCCACGCAGTCTCAAGTCATTTCACCGTTAATGCAGGAAGGCGCATCACCGAGGTTATACCCGAGCCGGGCCAGCTTTCCCCCTGGCTGGGTTTTTCATGGATGCTCGCCGAGAGCTTGACGGCGCTGCTTTTCGGCGCTTGGCTACTTCGCCGCCGCGACGCGTGACCCTCCAACCGCTGACGTGGTCTGCTGAATCGATGCCGCAGACGGCTACTTGCTCGCTGGCAATGACGTCGTCGCCACGAGGTTCTGACACAAGCTCCAGGCAGCGCGTACTTCAGTGAGCACCTGCCGGAGCCAGCGAGCCAAACCCTTCGTCATTTTTCGCCTCGATCCACCGGTCGTACGCGATCTCCCAGACGAGAGTTCCCACCCTTGCGGCTACGAGCGCGGTAAAGGTCGGCGCACCGCGGGTGGTCGAGGGCGTCGATCATCGAAGCGGTGAGGTCGTTTCTCTTGATAGCTTCGCGTTCTGAGAAATCCGGATTGGCTGCTGGTACAGCTTGGCGTCGGCTGCTGAACTCGCGGCGCTCGTCAGCGAAGTCGGTTCGGCCGAACGCGTCCAGGGCAGTCGCTACCGCCTCCAGCGGCCCGGCCTCCGGGGGCGCCTGGGTGATTGCTTCGACGAGAACGTATCCGATGGTTCCCCCGTCGAAGAGCACCTCGCGCTTGGCAGGAAGGTGCCGGAAAAACTCGCTGTATTCGCACGCGTTCACCCGGGCCGCCGCGCTGATCCTTGTTACCAATGAAGAATACTGGAAAAAATCTATGGCTACGGTATTGGTCACGGGTTTCGCGCCGTTCGGCGGTGGGCCGGTGAATCCGTCGTGGCGGGCAGCATCGTTGTTGGCCGCGCAGCGAGACGATGCAGTAGCGGTCGAGTTGCCGTGCGAGTACGCGGCGTCGCTGCCTGCGCTGTGGGGCGCAATCGAGGAGCACCGGCCATCGCTTGTCGTGTGCGTCGGTCAGGCCGGTAGCCGGTCGGAGGTGACGCCGGAGCGCGTAGCCATCAATCTCATCGACGCTGGCATCCCGGATAACGTGGGTGCGCAGCCGGTGGGCGTCCCAGTTGTTCCCGGCGGTCCAGCAGCGTATTTCGCGACGTTGCCGGTTGAAGAATGCGTGGCGGCGATCCGCTCGGCGGGTGTCCCGGCGTCGGTTTCCAACAACGCCGGCGCGGTTGGGTGCAACCAGGTCTTCTATGGGTTGATGCATGTGCTGGCCACGAAGTTTCCAGGCGTACGTGGTGGCTTTGTTCACGTTCCGTTCAGTCCGGAACAGGTCGCGGCGTCTGGCAAGGCCGGTCCGTCATTGGGAGTGGACCGGAGCGCGGAGGCGTTGGCCATCCTGGTGGAAACGGCCTTGAAAGCAGAGGCTGACAACCTCGGCGGCGGATCAGCGAGAAGTCAAACGTGATCGGCTTGTTGCGCCGACCCCACCGTGACGCCAGTCAGGCGCGATAATTGTGGCCTTACGGCCTGCTCGTGCAGGGCTGACGCTGCCAGGTGCAGGGCGTTGCGAGATGCTCAGCATCCATCCGGCTACCGGCTTGGCCGAAGCAGCGGGTTATGCCGTTTGTGCGGCCTGTCATGGTCTTTGCGCACGAAGAACATGTTCGCTACGATCGTGATATGAGCCCCCGTCGCGTTCCTGTCAGTCGCCGTGACCGACCCGCAAAGTCTCCCTTGAGCCGTGAGGTAGTCGTGACGGCGGCTTTGCGGATCATGCGCGAAGAGGGTCTCGAACGCTTGACCATGCGCCGGCTGGCGGCTGAACTCGATACCGGCCCAGCATCCTTGTATGTCTATGTGCAGAACATGGCGGAACTGCACGCGGCGTTGCTGGATGAGCTGTTGGCCGATATTGCTCTACCTCACACCGGTCCCGTCGCCCGTTGGCGCGACGGCTTGATCGACATCATGACTGCTTACACGGTGCTGCTGTTCCAGCATCCCAGCTTGGCCCGTTCGGTGCTGACGCTGCGCCCCTCCGGGCCGAATTACTTGCGCCTGATCGACACTTTGCTTGGCCTTCTCAACGCTGGTGGGGTACCGCAGCGTCAGGCCGCTTGGGGCGTGAATCTGTTGTTGCAACATGGCACGGCTACCGCCGCCGAGCAGGGAACACGCGGCGAGTCGGTCGAGGCCGATGGTGAACAGCTTGCTTTGATGTGGTTGGTGGAAGAAGCCAGTAGCGAAGATTATCCAAACATCGACCGTGCCCGATCAGAGATTTTCTCCGGTACTGGCCCCGAGCGCTTGTCCTGGGCGCTTGGCGTGCTCATTGACGGGATCGTCACGACCTCTGCGCTGTAGGTCTGCCGCGCAGCAGCAAGCACTGTTGATCATGTTCCAGTCGTCCGCCATGTGCGAGCGCTCGAGGCCCACGACTGCAATGGCCAGCTCGCGGCCAAGACGGCTGCTTCCCGGCCGGCGGACGCTCACCGCGTCGGCATTGACACCGGAAACCCGGAAGCCCTCACAACTTAAGTTGTACGCCATCATCATTCTTTGTGCTGACGGCTGCCAGGCGCGTGGCCTGTAACGTCCATCCGGATCTTGAGCACACTGTCGGTTCTTTCCGCATCACAGGCCTGCTCGACTTACGTCACAAAGGCGCCTTCCGGATGCGAGAGCAGCGGAGAACCCACCAGAGCCCCGGGGGTTGAGGATGAACGAGAATGACTGGAAGCTGACCTTGAAGGCAGTGAATGAGCTCAGTGCTCAAGTCGAGCTGGCAGGGCTGTTGCAAGGAGCCATTAGGTCAAACTTTCTTCAGTACTGCCGGAAGCCGACGACCGTCGACGAGTTGGCAAAGGTGACCGGACTGCCGACCGGCATTGTGGACAACGCCTGCCTTGCACTGCAGTACCTCGGGGTATTGCGCCGCGGCGTTGACGACCAAGTAATAATCAGCGAAGTTTATGCGCCGCTTCTCGACCGTGGTCTCGATCAGCGCGTTCTCGACCGTCTGACCGCCGCACCGGTCAGAGCGTCGATCTTGGGTAACGCGTTGGACAGCGCTCACTCATCGTACTGGAGTATTGACAGCGCCTCGCGGGTAGCGCTGGCCGCCAATGCGACGGCGGATCCTCGAACTGAGTTCGGCCGAGAAGCCCTCGTCGCCAGCGTTCGATCCGACCAGGCCCTGCATGAGGCCTTCACTCGCGGCGGTCGTTTCCTCGATCTCGGATGCGGGGTGGCCGGCGGAATTATTACATTCCTGTACTTCTACCCGTCTCTGAGCGCTGTTGGCATCGACATCGCCGACGACGTGTTGACCGTTGCGCGAACCCGGGCTCAGACCGTCGGAGTCGACGACAGAGTTACCTTCTTGGCCGCCGATGCGGCGAATTACCGGGACAGTGAGCCGTTTGACTTCGTTTTCTGGCCGCAGAACTTTTATCCAGAGGCGAGTCGCGCTGACGCACTCTCCACTGCATTCACGAATTTGCGCCCCGGAGGGATGCTGCTGACCGTGCACTTGCCGCGGCAAACATCACACTCTCCTGGGGTTACTGAACCCGACGCCGCTAGTGCGGGACCGGCTCTCGACCGCCTGCTTCTTGGTCTGTCGGGCATCGAAAGGCGACGCCTTGACGCACTGACGACAGAACTATCGGAAGCCGGTTTTGTCGACATCACTGCCGGGGCAGCCGTGCCGCCGGTTCTGCCGCTAGTTCAAGCACGACGGCCTCAATAGAGAGGTGGGGATTCGCCGCGAAATGGCGCGATCAGCAGGAATCCGCGCTGGTGTGGCTGATGGGTGCTCCTGGTGACGATTGCCGGGCGGCAGAGGAGGCGTGTAAGGCAATTCCGATTTCTGTCCGTAAGAATGGTGTGTGGACTTGCCCATTCGCGGTAGGTGTTCTCTCGGCCGGTCTTGGACAAGCGGACCAACGTGGCCTCATTGAGGCAAGTGTACAGCGGTATGCAAGAGCTGGTCTCGATTATCGCGGTGGCCCCGGTGGCACGCTTTGTGGTGAATCTTGAAGCCGTGAGGCGTCGCATGCGCAGGTCGTATTGCACGCCGTTACCCCAGCCAGAGGCTTGCATCAGCCGCATCATTCGTTGTGCTTGTTTCGCAAGGTCAGCAATGAAACTGAAGTAGTAGCGGCTGTCGACATCGGGGGACTCCGGTCGAAGCGCCAGGAGTAGGACGATTAGCACGAGTGGCAAGAACTTCCCGCTATATGTATCGCTCCGGCAGCTTCGGTAGCCATGTGACGGCGTCAGCTGTGGTTCCCAGCTCCGCTACCTGACCCAGGACGCAACGTCGAGATGCCTGCGTAGCCGCTATGAGGCAGGGCCGGATTCGACCCCGTAGTGCTCCTGTGCATCGTGGTGAGCGCCGGACGGACAGTGAGCCGGCGAGCCGCGATTTCGCGTGGCCCTGTGATCCAGCACTCCGTCTGGCGCCGAAGAGAATGAGCCCGTCTCGATTCTTTCGTTGCATCCTGTCAAGTGCGTCGGACGCAAGAAGTAGTTCAGAAATGCGCACTGTCAATTCGGCGAAGCGTAGATGATACTGGCATCAAGCGCGGATTCTCATGGCGCGGTGGCTCTTGAGAAGCCGAATAACTTGTCAAAGAAAAAGTAATGCCAGCTCCAAGGCGAGCACTGCACCAATTCCTGGTCATTGCGAACAAGGATGAGGTCGAGGTTGTTCACGAAGCGCTGCACTCATGCCTGTGGTCAGCTCGGGAAGGGAAGCGATGATGAATGAATCGGACGTCTCTTCGTCGTCGGTAGACGTCGACGTTGCTGTGGTCGGTGCGGGGCCGGTTGGCCTGACGTTAGCCGCTTTTCTGGGCCGGTCCGGCCACCGTGTTGTCGTTTTGGAGCGATATCCTCAGCTCTACGGACTTCCCCGCGCCGCCAGTTTCGACGGTGAGATCTTCCGGCTGTTCGCTGAGCTGGGTATCGCTGAGAATATCCGGCCCTCCCTCCATGTTCAGCGTGCGTATCAGTGGAGCAATGCGGACGGCGAGATCCTCCTGGATCAGCAGAGCCGGGATGTGGGTGACAGCGGCTGGCCCGACCTGGTGATGTTCCATCAACCTCTTCTGGAAAAAGAGTTGCACGCGCTCTGCGCGTCGATTCCTTCCATCGACATCCGTCTGGGTGCCACCGTAACCGATGTGGTTCCAGCCGGGGACTTCGTCGTCCTTGAGTCAGCCGATACAAGTATGGATGAGAGCGGAGCTGCTGTAGTGTCGGCGACCGCCGGCCGCAAGAATGTCACCGCACGCTTCGTTGTCGGTTGCGACGGCGGAAACAGTTCTGTACGCAGCACACTGGGTATCGGGCAGGACGACCTTGGTTTCTCCGAACCTTGGCTGGTCTGTGACTTCAAGTTACGACGTCGAGCTGAAGAATTGGGTCTGCCGTCCGCGCTTCAAGTTGGCGATCCCGCAGAACCCATGACCATTTTCACCACGGGCGCCGGGCATCAGCGTTTCTGCTTCATGCTGGACGGCACCCAGGCAGGCCATGCACCTTCGGAGGATGAAACGTGGCGACGCGTCCGGCGGTACCTACGGCCTGAGGATGCCGATATTGTGCGTGTGGCCACCTACACGTTCCGGTCGGTGATTGCCCAGCGCTGGCGGGACGGTCATATTCTGCTTGCTGGCGACGCCGCACACCAGATGCCGCCGTTTCTGGGCCAAGGTATGTGCTCGGGGGTACGCGACGCGGCGAATCTCGCATTCAAGCTCAATCGTGTTCTCAGCGGTGAGCAGAGCGCTGATCTGCTCGACACCTACCAGAGTGAGCGGGAACCTCATGTGCGCGGCGTCATGAAAACCAGCATGACGCTGGGGCGTCAGCACACCCTCCGCGATCCCGAGCTCGCACGGCAGCGCGACGACATGCTGCGGATTCGTCGTGATCGCCTCGCTGCACCCGAGCGCATCCAGCTTCCTCCGCTCGGCCCCGGAATGCTGGGAACGGGCGGGGGCGGCCTGAGCACTCAAGGCCGTGTTCATGACGGCACCCGGACGGGATTGCTCGACGATCTTGTTGGAGGTGGCTTCCGGCTTCTGGTGCGCGCTGAGCACCTGACCGAGATCGATGTTGCCAACCTGCAGACCTTGGGAGTCACCGTGGTCGGAATCGGCGACGTACCGGGAAATGGCGTGGTCGCCGACCTTGACGGCACCATCAAGCGCTGGCTCGAGCATCTCGGTGCCGCTGCTGTCGCGGAACGGCCCGACCACTACGTGTTTGCCGCCGGCCCGGATGCGGCCGAGGTCGCCAGGCAACTAGTGACGGCCCTGCGGAGGTAGGTCCTTACTGCACATCGAGGTTAGCTCGACGGCCTTGGGAAGCCTCAGCCCTCGATCACGTTGATCGCGCATTCCACAAGCGGGTTCTGGTTGAAGCGGTGGCAAGGCCTGCAAAACAGCTAGCGCCAAGAGGGCGTCCGGTTGTGCACTGGACGCCCTCTGACGCCGCCTCTCGGCAAACCAGCCCCGGCGGTTGACGCCTCTCGCGGATCAGGAGCGGGGATGGTCTTCGGCGTGCGCGTGTCTCATCGGGGCATATGGCATGTGCCTGGTTGAGTTCGGTCGCCTACGGTATCGGTAGTCGCCAGGTCTCGGTGGTGACTTGTCCTGCAGGGTAGGTCCGCCTCGGACTTCTGACGCGAGCGAGCCCAGCCGTAGATTGAGCATCTACCTCCGTGGCCCAGCCGAGCTCGCGGTCCACGCTGATGTGCTCGGTGCGACGGAACGGCATGTCGAACTCGACCAGGCCGGAGAAGCCGTTCCAGCTGTCGTCGTCGCCGAGTGTGCCTTCCCACGTGCGGCTGCCGACCGCGGCGGGTGCATCCGAGGTATAAGTCGCATCGATGGTTGCCAGTTCGGTGTCCCGCACGGCGCGGCGATACCCGTTGGGCACTGCTCCTCGGTTGATGAGAAAAAGCTCGTAAAGGTACGGGCTGTTGCGGCCGGGGCGAGCGAAGGTGCCGGTGAGGGTCGTTGCAAAGCCGGGTACGGCGCGGCGGGAACCGATCGAGCCGATCGCCACCTGGTGGAACGACGGCACGAAGGCGCCACTTTGATACTCCGGCCAGCGGAAATTGATCATGCCCTCGTTCTGGGCGGCGTCGTGCGGCGGAACCGAAATTGCGACCGGCTTGCCCAAACGAGCATCCATCTGCACCGTCATCGAGTGGTTCACAATCAAGCCGGGCTGTCCGAGTACGGTGGACTGGTCGTCCTTGGCCGTCTCGGTCTCGCGACCCTGGAAGACGTATCCAGCTAGCCCGTACGTACCGCGAGGCACCCGGAACGTCATCGAGGATTCGTCTCCCACGTCGAACCACGATGACCTTACATCCGTGCCTTCCAGCGCAGTGCCGACGTCGTTTGCAGGAGAGCCGTCGCGGTTGCGGTAGTTCAGGCGCACGGTGTAGCTTTCCACTTCCTTGTCGACCGCGTACGGCGTGTGCACCTGAACCCCGCCGGCGCCGGTCGCCGCCAAGTAGCCGTCCTGAACGCCGGTTCTGCTGGGTACCCGGGTGTCCACTCTCAACGAGGTCGACGCTGTGCCGCCAGCCCGTACGGTGAGGGTCCGTGTGGTCAGTGTGAAACCGGGGCGAGCCGGGGTCAGAGCCAGTCTCAGCGTGACCGGCTTGGTGCTGGAGTTGCGGTAGGTGACCCGTTTGGTGAGAGGTTTGTCGTCGGTGTGGGGCCAAGCCTGCCTGCCGAAGTTCAGGTTGCCGCCGTCGACGGTGATGTTCTGGGTGATGGCCCGGGCTACGTCAAGCCGGCCGGCGCCTTGCTCGAGGACGCCGAAGGGGTTCAGCCATCGCGTCGAGCCCATGAGCGCTTCCTTGCGTCGTGCAGCTGTCCATGAGGGATGCTGGCCGGTCAGAATCGCTGCCGCCGCGGCTACGTGCGGAGTCGCCATCGATGTCCCGGACATCATGGTGTAGCCCTCGGCCGGACCTTCGTCGGTTTCGCTGCCATGGACGGCGCGGGCCGCCACAATGCCAACTCCGGGTGCGGCGATGTCCGGCTTCATCGCGGCGTCGCCGACGCGGGGGCCGTGACTGGAAAACTCGGCGATGCGATCGCTGGAGTCCGCGGCGGCGACAGTCAACGCCGCGTCCGCGCTACCCGGAGAGCTGACGGTGCCGTCGGAGTTTGCACTCGCGCCGTCGTTGCCGGCAGCGATGACGAACAGGCTGTCATATTTGGCGCTCAGATCGCCGACCGCTTTTTCCACCGGGTCCAGTGCTGGGGTGTCGCGGGCGCCGAGGCTCATGTTGATGACGCGGGAGCGCTGCGCAGCCCACTGCATGCCGGCAATGATCGCCGAGTCGGTGCAGCCGTCGGACTCGCAGACTTTGCCGATGTTCAGTCGTACGCCTGGAGCAACCCCGCGATACTTTCCGGCTGAGGCAACACCGGTGCCGGCGATGGTGGATGCTACGTGGGTGCCGTGGCCGACATGATCGTCGACGTCGGGGTCGGTGGTGAAATTGGCCGTTTCGGCGATGCGTCCGGCGAAGTCCGGGTGGGTCATGTCGATACCGCTGTCGAGCACCGCGACCGGTACGCCGGCGCCCGTGAGGCCTTTGCGCCAGGCTGCGGGTACACCAATTTGTGCGTTGCTGATGTCGTCGGCCAACTGCCGCTTGCCGTCCAGCCAGATGCGAGACACCCCGCCGGCAAGGGTGCGTGCTTGACCACCGGCCGGAACCGTCGTTTTCCACAGTTTGGCGCGAGCAGCGTTGTTCGCCTGCAGCGCGGTCAGACCCAGGGCCGGCAGATCACGGGCGACGGCGGTCTCGGCGCGGGCGGCGACCGCCCGGCCGTTGGCGGACTCCACCAGCACCGGCAAGGCTGGCGTGCTGCGATCGTCGTAGCCGTCGCGGTGCAGCGTCGTCAAATCGAACAACCTGATATCTACCCGGCCGGAGCGGATCAGCCCGAAAGCGTCCACTGGGATCACGTAGTGAGCATCATCTGTCCATTTCGTAATGAATCGCATCGCAGCCCGTCCGGGGCCACGCACAATCGT
Source organism: Actinoplanes sp. TFC3 (assembly GCF_001553785.1). Lineage (GTDB taxonomy): Bacteria > Actinomycetota > Actinomycetes > Mycobacteriales > Micromonosporaceae > Actinoplanes. The sequence continues at coordinate 3,534,209 of NZ_LOJP01000001.1, read as the reverse complement.
GATCGCACCGCTTGGGGTCTCAGATATGCGGTCGCCGGTGATCAGCGTGAAAGTCAATGGTGAGCTGGGGGACGGCACAGGCGCCGCATCCGCGGGCGCGGTCAGGACGGGCACCATCGCCGCAACCAGGGCAGTGGCGGCAAAGCCCGCGCCAACTGCCCGTCGTCTTCTTGAAAACCCCACTTTGAACATTCGGACAGGGTCATCGATGGCGATGGTGGGCACATCAGTCGTGAGATGGAGGCAGCTCCTCCTCAAGTATCAATTCCGCCTTCTCGAGTATCGATCTCCCCATCCGAAGTACCGTAAAAGCGGGTGACGGTTCTCGTTAGCCGTGAGCGAGGCCGCTTGGCGGTACTCAGCGCAGGGTGTGCAAGGATTGTGGTGGCCCTTGTGGCCTTCGATGTCTTTCCTCGGCAAACGTTCGTGTTGAGCTGTGAAAACAGCCCAGAGAGCTCCCGGAATCTGATCGCTGTAAGCGTTTTTTCTCGTCGATCACGGAGGGGAGCGACGGGCATGCAGCAGCTGGAAGGGGTGTATCGCCAGTTGCGCAGCCGTGCCATCATTCCGGCATGCTGAACGAAGAAATGGCGTTGCGTTATCTCGCCATGCCGGCCGTCTGGGCCATTCTGCTGACCGCTGCTGCAGCCGCGGCAGCGTTCGGTCGTAGACTGGCCGCACGATACGGCGCTCCGACTCTGACAGGGGTTCTCTTCATCCTGGCGGTCGGCTGTATCGCCGCTCTCACCGCGCCGCTGGACACGTCGCAGGAGATTGAAACGACGCGCATTCCCTTCAGTTACGTGGTGGATACCTACACACACAGTGAGATCTACCGGGAACTGCTGACGCTGCCGGTCTTTTCGGAGCGGTGGGCCAACGTCGTACTGTTCCTGCCGATTGGAGTGCTGGGCTATCTCCTGAGCCGGCGTTTTCTCCGGACAACCGCATTCGGTGCCGCGTTCAGCCTCGCTATAGAGGTATGGCAGACAGTCATCGGACGTATCGGCGACATAAATGATCTGCGCAACAATGTCATCGGCACTGCTCTCGGTGCTCTCGTTGCTCTCGTCATCCTTCGAGTACCGGGAGTGAGAAGAACTCAGGCGTCAATGCCCGTCCCGGCGGGTCGAGGCCAAGTCTGACCGAGCCGCTGGACAACCTACGGCTATAGCGGCAAGCCTTTCATGGCACCGGCAGATCAGGTCTCAGTAGCGGAACTGCGAAACCAGGGTACGCAATTCGCTGGACATCCGCGCGAGCTCGGCAGTGGCCTGCTGCGTCTGCGTCACACCATGAGTTGTCCGTTGTGCGGCCTGAGCGACAGTGCTCGCGTTGGCAGCGATCTGGTCGGCGCTGACGGCGGTGTCGGCGACGCTGCGGTTCATTTCAGCAGTGGTGGCAGTCTGCTCCTCCACGGCGGAGGCGATGGTGGTCTGATAATCGTTGACTCTCGCGATGACCGAGGCGATCTCTTCGATGGCTCCTACTGCGCTGCTGGTTCCGGCCTGGATGGCGTCGACCCGGCGGATGATGTCCTCGGTCGCGCGCGCCGTTTCCTGGGCCAAGTCTTTGACCTCACTGGCGACTACGGCGAAGCCCTTACCGGCCTCACCGGCTCTGGCTGCCTCGATGGTGGCGTTGAGGGCGAGCAGGTTGGTCTGCTCAGCAATGGCGGTAACGGCCTTGACGACATCGCTGATCTCCCGTGACGACGCGCCGAGCGAGGCGATTGTGGCGTTGGCGGCCTCCGCGGCCCGTACCGCTGAACTGGCGACGTCGGCGGCCTCGCTGGTCGAGTGGGCGATCTCGCGGATGGAAGCACCCATCTGCTCGCTGCCGGCCGAAACGGTTTGTACGTTGGAGGAGACCTGCCCGGCCGCGACCGAGACCGCATGGGCTTGCACGGTGGACTCCTGCGCGGACTCCGCGATTTGCGCAGAGGTAACAGACATCTCCTCCGCGGCGGCCGCCAGGGAGGCCGACGACTCGTCGATGGTCTGCATCATTGCGCTCAATGACTGCGAGCTGCGGCTGAGGGCCTTAGCTACCGCGGCAATCTCGTCGCGCCCCGCAATTTCCAGTGGCGTAGCCAAGTCTCCGTCGGCGAGCAGGTCCACACGTCGACGGACGCGCGCGATGGGCGTGGTAATGGACCGGGTGACGACGAAAGCGAGCAGGAGAGCGATCAGCGCCGCGGCACTGCCCGCGCTCCACACCACGATCGTGCCCGTGCGCCGGGCAGCATCAGCATCGCGCTGGGCGCTCGCCGCCTCATCTTCCGCAGCAACGGCCGCCTTGTCGAGCAGCGCGGCCATCTGCTGGAAGAGGTCGATCTCACGGCCGATGACGAGGCGATTCGCCGCTGCCGTCGAGGCTGGGTCATTGCGGATGTACAGCGCGGCGATCTGGCTGTCGACGGTCATGAACTCGTCGAGCAAGGCACCGATCTGGCCGACCTCAGCGCTTCCGGGCCCCGAGATGGCGGCCTGTGCAGCCGACGTGGTCGACCGGAAATTCTGCACCGAAGTCAGGAAGGCTTTGCGGGACGTACCGGTGTCCGTCGCAGCATTTTTCTCGCCTCGAACAGCGTCGAACGCGTACGCCGTCTGCCAGCCGTTGAAGTCTGCTGATCCGAACTTCGCGTCTTTGACCAGCGCCACTACCCGCTGGGCCCGCTCGGCCCTGGTGTTGGCTTGCTTCAGCTTGCCCGACGAGGTCAGCGCGGCTGCCATCACAACTACGAGAAGCGTTACGACCAGGGCGAAGGCACAAGCCAGCCGAGACCCGACCCGAATACGGTTCAAAGCGTTCACAACGCTTGAATCGGCAACGAAGGTGTCCGCTTTAGGGACAATGCTTGACTGCTCCGCCGAGTCGGCGCGGTGAGACCAGCCGTCTCCGAACAGGCATCAGCCGAAGCCCTCCGTTGCCCGTGGGCGCCGCCCGGCTGGCGATCAACGTGCTGGTGTACCGCTGACGCAGGACCGCCCTACCCGCCGCCATTGCACTGGTGAAGGGCGGCGCCACCGTCGCGTGTTCACCGCCGAAAAGGCCGCGGGGTTACGCCAAGGGCGTTGTTGCCAGGACTTGCGTCTGCTTGTGTGAAGCCTTGTCGGCATACATGGCTTTGTCCGCAGCGGCAAGCAGTGCGTCAGGGCCTGCTTGGTCCACGTCGATGTAGGCGGCAACGCCGACACTGGTACCGAAGTGAAGCGTGTTGCCATTCCACACCACGGGTGCTTCGGCAAGTGTACGCAGCCGGTCGGCTAAATTCCGCGCCCCGATATCGGTCTCGACCTCCGTGGCCAGTACGACGAATTCGTCGCCCCCCAGCCGAGCGGCAGTGTCGCCGGCGCGCACGGTCCTGCGCAGCCGGTTGGCGAATTCGGTCAGGATGGCATCGCCAGCGGCATGCCCGTAACTGTCATTGATCTGCTTAAATCCGTTAAGGTCAAGGTAAATGAGTACGGGTCCATATCCGGTGGCCCCGTACAGTGCCAGCTCGACCTGGGCTCGAAGCGCCGCCCGATTGGCCAGTCCCGTAAGCTGATCGTGCTCAGTCTGATGCATCAGCGCGGCTTTGATGCGTTCCTGTTCCCGCACCACGAACAGGAAGCGCGCCAATACGAAAGTGGTCAGCAAGCCGATGGAGGTCAGCAGCGAAACCCGGCTGATGACGGAGCCGAACGAGTTCAGGCCGCTCACCGTGGGCAGGGTGATCAAGGCGACGCCGAGAAACGCCACTCGCGCGGGATGCAGGCGCTGCGACGCCGCCGGGTCCGCCTCGATCACTCTGGCCGCGTCCGGGTGCGCCACCGCCGCCGCGATAAGACAGTTCGCGAGCAGTAGTACTCCGTCGAAGCGATCCGTCTGGCTCGCCCAAGTCGCCTCCGGGAACAGCACCGGGAGCAGGGAGGTGCCGATGTCGCCGATCAGCATCAGGGTCAGGGCCGAGACAAGGTAGCGGGCCGGCCCCCGGGTGGAGCCGGGTGCAAAAACCAGAATCGCGATGGCGGCAAAAAACATCACATCGCCGATGGGATAGAGCGCGGCAACGACCGTTGACAACGACAGCGTTTCTTGCTCGGCCGCGGGCAAGATCATGAATTGCCATAGCAGCCACGCCATGACAATTGTCATGGCAGCCGCATCGAGAATGGCGTCTCGTATGCGCCCAGGAGCGCGCAGACGCACCAGCTGTATCATTCCGGCGAACATCAGAGGGTACCCGGACAGCCACAAGATGTCGGAAGGTGTAACGGCATCTGACGCGGCCGGCATGGGCAGAATATCGAGCAAGATGTCACCGGCAAACCAAAGGCTTTCCGCGATCATAATGAGTCGGAATGCTGACCGGCTGGGTCCGATAACAGACCGTAAACCCGCCCACCCGGCTGCCACCAGGGCGGAGAAGCCGATGAGGTAAGCGATGTGAGCGCTCGGGCTACCTGGCTCGGAAAAGGCCACTGACCCAGCTGCTGCACCCAATACAGGCACAACGGCCGTCCGGACACGCCTCATGTCGTCCTCATCGGCACCCGGTTGTCCGCGCTGAGGTACAAGTTCACATTCGCCGAGGTGGCGTTTACCGCAGGCGACAGCTTGCGAGTCAAGGTCTGCTGGCAAGAGTATCGACCAGGCGAACAATAGTTACCGACCTTGCGCTTTCACGGCGATGCAAGTGTCTTGCGCTCTTGGCGCAGAGCGTCGCGCCGAGGGGTACGCAGGTAGGAACGAGCTGGCCCCTGCGGGCGCGGGCGACGAGGCCGGCACTACACAGAATAGCCAGACAATCGCCAACTGAACCCAGGCTCAGCCCAGCGCCATGAGATGAGTGGTGCTGGCCGGTTCGTCGAGAGCCCGCAGGATGGGTGAAGCCGAGCAATCGGTCGATGTCAGGGTCGGCACGGTGGGGCCGGTTTGTCACTGGGTCTGCGCAAGATGCGCAGCGCTTGAGGACCGCATGCCTGGCAGTCACTGTCTGAGCTACCAGGCCACCGTTGACTGCGCGACTTGTCCTACCAGCGTACGCGCGCCTTGTGAGTGGAAGAAGCCATACAAGTGCCGGCATCGAAGCGCATCAGCCAGCGGAGTCACCACCCGCGAGAGCTCAGCGGCGTCTACCTGGGCCGAGCTCTGGGAGATGCTAAGACGATCTTAGTATATAGTCCGACCGTCGTAGTGTAGAGGGGAGCAGGGGATGCGAGAACCACCTTCTGGGGATCTTCGCTGCTCTGGCGCAGCAGATGCGGCACGGATACGGGCCTGCCCGAAGCCTCGCGCAGCTGACGGCCGATGTGGTCGAGCCTCCATCGGTGCGCGTCTGGTGTTGTCTGCGCGCGCGGGCGGGGTGGTGCTGGAATGAGTTCTGGTTACCAGCGCTGGGTGTGGGCGTATCCGCCTGGGCCTCGGCGTGACGAGATTGTCGATATGTTGATGTTGGCGGGGGGTCCTTCGGGGGCGCCGCCGTGGTCGGTGCGGGTCAATCTCGTGTGGCATGGTTTGCGTGCGCGGCTGGGCCGGCCGGCTAGTAGAGGCGTGGTGTGTGCGGCTGTTCTGGTGAGTGTGGTCACGGGTTTTTTGGCGGTGTGTGCCGCTGAGGCTGTGGCGTGGTCGGTGGGGCCGGCTGTGCCCGACCTGAAGTCGGTGGCGCCGCTGGTGTTTGCTGGCCAGTCCGTGCAGCAGTCCCGCGACAGGTCTATGATCGTGCCCTCGGGGAGCTGGAAGGACTACTTCACCGGCAGCGATGACCCGGGTCGATACGGTGTTCAATCGGTATGGGCATCGTTTGAGGTGAGCGATTCCTCGGTGTGGCTCAGTGCGGTGCGGGATCGGCTGCAAGCCGCCGGGTGGGAGTACCGCGGTGCCGGGAGTGCCGAATACCCTCATTCGCTGTGGGCAACCCGCGGCGGCTACGCCGTCGAGGTGGACATCGATGATCCGCTCCAAAACGAGCCGGTAAGTGCTTCCGCAGTAGTGATGCGGACTTCGCCCTGGTGGATGACGGTGACAACGTCGCTTGCCGGGATCGCCGGTGCTTTTGCCGGGTGGTTCTTCACCGGCTGGGTGAGCCGGCGAACCGAGAACTGTGGACGGCTGTTGCGTACCAGCATCACCACAATGACTTCGATCGCTTTGGTGATGATGGTTGCTCATGCAATGGCGGGTCTTGGTGGGAAACTGTTTATTTTTCTTTTGCTGGCGCGACCCACCGCGCCGCCCTGGGCTGCCCTGTTCGAACTGGTTGGCTGGCAGATGTTTTTGACGTCGCTGGCGTTGACCGCCGTCATCGTGGCCCTGGCCATGATCCGGCCGAAGGTGACAGACAGCCCCCTTCGCATCGCGCCGTAACTTCGTGGTGACGTGGTTACGTACCGGTGGTATCGCCTGTTCATGTGTTGGATTTCTTGCCGTTGCATTGGGTCATTTCATGCTCAATTTTGTTTTGGGAAACGTTTCGGTTCGTTCTGCCTCTGTGTCAGTGGGGGTTATCGTGGCTAGCGTTCTCCTGGCGGTTATGGCAAGAACAGCCGTAAAGCGTCATCGCCTTCTGTATTCTCTGCGGAAATGCAACGGCCTTCTGCAACGTGAACGTGATCTCGTGGTGGCCGAGGCCTGCTCACGAGAGCGGTCTCGTATTGCGCGGGAGCTTCGTGACTCGCTGGGCCATCACCTTGTGTTGATCTCGATGTATGCCGCGCAACTCGACTCGCGGCCCGATATGTCTGGTCTGCGGACTGCCGCTGCGCTTCGTTCGACTTCAGCTTCTGCCATGCTTCAGTTGCGGACAATCCTTGGTGTCCTGCAGCCGGGAAGCACAGATGACCGCAGTACCGACTTGCAGCCGGACAATCTGCTGCCGGACAATCTCGACATGCTTCATAGAATATGAGGAAGGGGCACGGCTGTCGTCAGCCCACGTTGCGCCGGACCACAATGAGGGGGTCAATTCAATGGTTGGAACGGCTGAGCATCGAGGTCGCACCTTTCACGGCAGTTGTCATTTCGTGATTTGTATCAGTTGTTGTATTGCGGGCGCGGCGGCCGGGTTATGCCGATGACGCGTATGGGCAAACAAATACTGAACTCTCGCCAAGACGAGCCGGGGTTTCGTGGACAAATGCGAACCCCGGCAGGAGTGCTCGTCTCTGATTGATGTTACGACCATTTTGCTATAAAGTGGCGACTGATCTTGGTTGAGGAGGGGGGTAGTAAATGCAGGAGCCAACTTTTTGGATCCTCACCGCTCTGGCGCAGCAGCCGCGCCACGGATACGGAATATTTCAAAGCGTCGTGCAGTTGACAGACGGTGGGGTCAAGCTTCAGCCGGGCACGCTGTATGCGGCCCTGGATCGTCTTACGGCGCAGGGTGATCTTGAGATCGATCATGAAGAGGTTGTTGATGGGCGTCCTCGCCGTTACTACCGGTTGACCGAGCGTGGGGCGGCGGCTCTGGCACGGGAGAGTGAGCGCTTGGCTCTGAAGGCTGCGACTGCGCGTCTGGTGTTGTCTGCGCGCGCGGGCGGGGTGGTGCTGGAATGAGTTCTGGTTACCAGCGCTGGGTGTGGGCGTATCCGCCTGGGCCTCGGCGTGACGAGATTGTCGATATGTTGATGTTGGCGGGGGGTCCTTCGGGGGCGCCGCCGTGGTCGGTGCGGGTCAATCTCGTGTGGCATGGTTTGCGTGCGCGGCTGGGCCGGCCGGCTAGTAGAGGCGTGGTGTGTGCGGCTGTTCTGGTGAGTGTGGTCACGGGTTTTTTGGCGGTGTGTGCCGCTGAGGCTGTGGCGTGGTCGGTGGGGCCGGCTGTGCCCGACCTGAAGTCGGTGGCGCCGCTGGTGTTTGCTGGTCAATCCGTGCAGCAGTCCCGCGACAGCTACATCATTGTGCCCGGCGGAGGCTGGAGGGGCTACTTCACCGGAGTCGACGACGAAGATCGGTACGGAGGCCAGACGATAGCCCCTCAGTCACTACCGGCGGGGACCGACCCTGCACGGTGGCTGGACACCGCACGTGCCGGCCTGCAGGCCGACGGGTGGAGATACCGTGGTGACACTTCCGACCCTACTTATGAGCACTCGATCTGGCTGACGCGTGACGATTACACCCTTGAAGTTGGCTCCTGGGACGAGGCCGTCGACGGCGAACCAGTGAGTGCCGATGCGGTGGTGGGCAGGGCTATGCCGTGGTGGATGGTAACGACCACGGCGCTGGCGGGGCTGCTCGGCGCCTTCGCTGGCTGGCTCCTGAGCGGCTGGGTGAGCCGGCGGACCGAACGTTACGGGCCGGCTTTGCGGACGGTGGTGACCACGTTGACGGCCGTTGTGTTGTTCCTGATGGTTCCTCATGCACTGTTCGGTCTGCACCTCGCGACGTCGAACGCCTTGTTACTTGACGTGCCGTCTGCGCCACCATGGGTCGCGCTTTTCAGCATGTACTTCACGGGCGACATGTTCGTGGCTGCAGTAATTTTGACATGTGTCATTCTGGTTCTTGCGTTACTCGGCCCATCACGGGAACGCGGCTCGTCCGCCGTCATTTCTTGACACAACGCCCGAACAATGGCCGGGATTTTTGCGCGGACCTCTAGCGTAGAGTGCGGCAAGTGCCAGGCGGGAGTTTCGGCTCCCCAAGCTGAGCCATGGCTTGGTTTACTTCAGTAGTGGATGCCAACTCGCGATACCGGTCGCCGAGGGTGACGTCAATGACGTCACCCGTGCGCGATCTGTTGAACTGCGACGTGGCCTCGCCCAGAAAGAATGCCTGGATCCACTGAGCGGCACCAACCGTCTCGGGACCGAAATAAATGACCGCGATGTCCGCGTGCAGTTCATTCGCGCTTTGCAAAGGCTTCTGCACCGCAAAACCGCGGTTCTTGAATTCTTCGCTGACTTGGACAGCCAGACCTTCGGTGCGCGTGCCGTTAATTATTCTGAGCTTGACTTGACCAGCCTCTTTCGGGAGGGTCAGTCGTACTTCAGTCATGCCCTTGGGACAGCCGGCACCAACGTCAGCGTCAGCCTGTGAATCATGCAGAACTGCAATTATGGCGACCGTGATCGCCATCAAGAAGCTAAAGGCGATGGCAAGGGATGCACGTAAACGAGGGAAGCTCACACCGTCTAGACGTTTGCAGGACGAGATTGGTTGGTGTCCTTGCATCGTAGTTTTCAATGATCATCCGAGATAGCAGCTGACGAGCCCTGTCATCGAGAGCACTCGGCAAGACGTGCACGATCGCCGGAAGTACCCCTGACGCGGATATCACGGCGGTGCTGAAGGCACGCAGCCTTGCGCCCTATCGGCAGCCTTTGCGGCCCTCGCGGGTCGCTTCCCCTTTCGTCCGGGTAAGGTTCGCCGACGCGCTTGAGCCGCGCTGGATTAGCTGAACTTCGCACAGGTCATCGAGGCGTTACGTTGGAGCAATGCTCAGAACCTGTGGATCGGATCTGGGGGATGCGAGGGGCGTACCTTCCCGATTGATCCCTTGATGGTCACCGAGTAGGCCCGCGTTGCAGCGCGGGTGGGGAAGGCACGTCTCTTGCTCAGCGTCGTTAGCGAGAACGGCTCCACTCAGTCCGGCTCCCTGCTCGACGAGATCGTTCGCGAAAGCGCCCGACGGATGCTTGCCGCCGCCTTAGGAGCGGAAGTCAACCAGTGCATAGCCGAGTTGACGAGCGAGATCGACGCGAACGGTCACCGCCTGGTCGTCCGCAACGACCACCACCGCGCCCGTACCGTGGTCACCGCCGCCGGGCCGGTCAAGGTCACTGCACCGCGCGTGAACGACCGGCGCGTCGACGCGGCTACTGGCGAGCGCAAGCGGTTCTCCTCGGTGATTCTGCCGCCGTGGTGTCGTAAGTCCCCGAAAATCTCAGAAGTCTTGCCGCTGCGCTACCTGCACGGACTATCGTCCGGAGACTTCGTCCCCGCGCTGGAACAGTTTCTCGGCGGCACGGCCGGCCTTTCGCCGGCCACCGTCACGCGGCTAACCGAGCAATGGCGCGACGACCACACCACATTCCAAGCTCGCGACCTGTCCTGCCGCGACTTCGTCTACGTATGGGCCGATGGCGTGCATCCCAAGGTCCGACTCGGCCAGGCCCACTCGTGCGTTCTGGTCCTGCTCGGCGTCCGCGTCGACGGCACCAAGGAGCTGATCGCGCTCGCCGAGGGCCTGCGCGAGTCCACCGAGTCGTGGGCCGATCTACTTCGTGACTGCCGTCGCCGCGGCATGCGCGACCCCGCCCTCGTCGTGGGCGACGGCGCCATGGGTTTGTGGAAAGCTCTAGCCGAGGTTTTCCCACAGCCCGGCATCAACGGTGCTGGGTCCACAAGGCCCGCAACGTCTCGAACGCTCTGCCGAAGTCCGCACAACCCGGCGCGACGAAGGCCATGCAAGAGATCTATAACGCCGAGGGCCGCGACCATGCCGACAGGGCGATCGAGTCGTTTGCCCGGACCTACGGCGCGAAGTGGCCGAAGGCCGTCGCGAAAATTACCGACGACCGAGACGATCTGCTGGCGTTCTACGACTTCCCGGCCGAGCCCTGGATTCACCTACGAACCACGAACCCCATCGAGTCGACGTTCTCCACGGTCAAGCTCCGCACCAAGGTCACCCGCGGTGCGGGCAGCCCGGCCGCGGCTCTCGCGATGGTCTTCAAGCTCGTCGAGTCTGCCCAAGCCCGCTGGCGGACGATCACTGGAGCTCATCTGGTCGCACTCGTCCGCGCCGGCGCGCGGTTCGAAAACGGCGTCCTGAATGAGCGGCCCGTGACCATGGCGGCATGAAACCGGTAGCGCATCCACCTCGCCGTCCGAGATCATCCAGCGGTGTCCCATGATGACGAACCAGAACGCTACCGAGCGGGCCAAACCGCCTTGCTGGCAACCGTGGAAGAGCTCGAGCCGCTGGTTGGGCACTGGCGTCGACGCTTCGATTCGTCTGCATCGGCCGGGGTTCCCGCCCACGTCACGGTGCTGTTCCCGTTCCTCGACATCGACCGCATCACCAACACGGTCGTAGGTGACCTCGAGATCCTGATCGGCGCACACAGCCCCTTCACGGTCCGATTCGAGGAATGTCGCCGCTTCCCCGACGTGCTCTACCTCGCCCCGACGCCGGACCAGCCGTTCCGCGCTCTTACCGAAGAAATAGCTAAGCGATGGCCGGAGGCACCGCCCTACGAAGGTCAGTTCACCGAGGTCATTCCGCATCTGACCATCGCCCACGGCCAGCAGCCCGCCATCTTCGAAGAGCTGCAGGCAGAACTGGCCGACCAGCTACCCGCCACAACAACGATCTCGTCCGTCAGCCTCTTCGTCAGCGACGGCCACCGCTGGCGACGTCACACGGAGTTCTCGATGCTCAGATAGCGTCCCCGGCGCAACGACGCGCCTAACCGACCCACAACTCTTGACAATTACTCAGTACGTTGACACGGGCTGGCTCAGGCGTGAACCACGCGGCGAGGCAAGTTTCCGACCCTCGAACGGGATGTCCCACAAGCAGAGCGCATCAGACGCGCCCCAAACCGCTGCTGAGGGTGCCCCCGCTTAACCGCCATGTGGCCGTGAGCACCGGTGATGCGACGGAGGATCATGCCCGTGGCGCCGCCGATTGAACGCCGGTGACGATTATCCAATTCCAGCGTAGCCGGCTGCTCGACGAAGATGGCCGCGTGCGAAGCCAGCCCGATTGCGCAAGGTGTTCTGACCTCCAACGGCGGGGTAGGCAGCTGATGAGGCTGGGCCGTCAAGTCCGCGGCAAGGACAGGGGAGTCTCGTACTGCCCAGACGATCTGCCAGTCGCCGCGCCCGCACGATTACTGCCAGCTCCTCGGGGGATTCTCCTGCCCACTGCGCTCCGTTTTTTGGACAAGGACATACGACTTTCGTAGTACGGCGCTATCAAGAAATCAGACATCGTGACGACGCAGCCAGAAGGCAGTCATGGATAGCATTGCTTCATGCGGGTCATGGCGCGTGGTCACGGAAAGCGCCGGAATCTGTCGTTCGGTTGAGCACGCCGATCGGCCGTGATGTCGATGGCCGGCCGCGGCGCTGGCACAGTGCTCGATCGAGCGTTGGTCATCAAGCCGGCGGTTGCGATTCGATTTCTACGGATGGAGCCAGCCTGCTCAATGCTTGGATGCATAGTAGGCAAACATCCAATATAAAGCTGTTGCTGCTATCAATACCAAGCAAGAGGCAAGTGTTCCCCAACGGAAACGTCTATTTGATTCTTCGATGTAGCGTGTCATGTCCATGCCGCCAATTTCCATAGCGGGTACATCGTAGGGAAGAAAGGCAGTCAGACGAAAACTGTTTGTATCTGTCATGCCGTAGTTCAGGATGCCCCCGGCTAAGCTGATGCGCTCGGTCAAACCTGCCAGTCCGCGGCGGCTTGAGCTCATGGGCAGGGCTGCGGCGGTCAGATTGTTGACGACCTCAGCATGCAGGGCATCGGGTTCGTACTGTACGGAAATGTAAACGGTCGCTCCTGGTGCATGTTTGAGCGCATTGGTGATACCCTCTTGGATTGTCCGGTAAGCGGCTCGCTCGATAATTGATGGCAGTGGCCATTCTTGGTTGCTGCGAGTGATCACCACGGAGGGACCTGCTGAACGCACGCTCTCGATGAGGCCATCAATTCTGATCCGCAACGGTGCAGCACCCTCGTCGTCCTGTTCGCTGATGGGTAGGACATCGAGAATGTGCCGTAGCTGAGTCATGGCCGACGCCGAAGTGTCACGTAACAAAGCGATGGTACGCGCTCGGTTCGCATCGGACTGGGAGTCGAGTGTCGCTGTATAGAGTGAGATGAGAGTCAGCTTGTGCCCCAGTGAGTCGTGCAGATCGCGTGCAATGCGCGAACGTTCGCGTATCTGTGCCTGTGACGCTGCAGTATCGCGTTCCCGGTGCAGCCGGGAGTTGGACTCACGCATCGCGATGATCAATGACCGACGCTGAGCAAATGTCCATGCAACAACTGCTGGCAGCACGCCGGTAAAGGCCAGGATTGCCAATAGATCCATGGCGTAGGCAAAGTGCAGTGACGTACTCAAGGTGGTCGCCGCGAAGGCAGTTCCCACGATCCAACTTCCGAGTGTCGCGGCGAAGGCAAGACTTGCCGGCCGCCAGGGAGTCTGCTGACTTCCCAGCGCAACGCTGAGCAGAAACAACACGAGAGGACTCATCCCGCCGACAAAAATCCCGATCACGGCGGCTGTTATCAGTGATTGCACGGGGTGCCGTCGACGGAGCGGGACGATCGCCGCGGTCACGGTGGCAGCAATCGCCGAGAGCGCCACCGGGTGAGGCAAGAGGATTGGGTTCGCCAGCACCGTTGCTACTGCACACCCCAGAGCGAGCAGAACTTCGTATGCGATCCGGTTTGGAGACGCCGATCTGAGAACAGCCACCCAAGGTGCTATGCATTTGCAGACAAAGGCTGACACCTAGCCGCCTCACTTCTGATCACTTCTCTTATCTGCCTGCGAGGCAAGCCCCACAGTTCGCCGGCACGCGGATCCTACTCGTGGATCTTCGCGCAAGGTCTGCCGACCGAGTCGAACGGCCTCCTCCCCACCGGTGGCACGTCCGTCGCCCAGCTACCGTCGACGAAGGAAATGGCGTTGCCCCACGGTTCGGCGCAGCGCGCCTCTGGCGCTACGGTATCGGTTTCTCTGCCTTACGAGGCCTTACGAGAATGATGCGCTACATGCGGAAGTCTGCAACGGAGCGGTGCTCGGGATGCGGCTCGCCGGCTCCACCGGGCGAGGCCTGATCGGTCTGGATGAACGTGTCAGACTGGCCGGAGGAGTGCTCCATCACGGTTTGACGCAGACGGGCAGCTACCGGTTGGCCGCTGTGCTTCCCTTTGACGGTCCTCAGCTGGGCACCACTGACAGAGAAGCGCCTTGACCACTCGAGGAGTCAAGACGTCCGTTTCGCTTAGGATTGATCATGGTGGCTGCTGTCCTGCTGTTCTCCATCGCCTTGGGCTGCATCGCTGCGCCGAGGTGACACCCAGCGCCCCCGCTCACCGAATCGAGGGTTCATGACCAGTGGCCGTATTCGTGTCCTGATCGCCGATGACGATCAACTTGTCCGGACTGCTATAGGGCTCATCCTGGCAACGCTGACCGACATCGAAGTGATAGCCGAGTGTGCCGACGGTCGTGCCGCGGTGAACCAGACGGTGAAATACCGTCCCGAGGTGGTCCTGCTCGACATTCAGATGCCGGTTCTCGACGGCCTTGCGGCACTGCGTCAGATCCGTGCCGCAGCCCCCACCCCAGTTTTGATGCTCACCACATTCGGCGAAGCCGCGTATGTCGATCAAGCCCTCGCAGCCGGGGCGGCCGGGTTCCTGCTCAAGGATTCCGCTGCGGACGAGCTCCCTGCCGCTATCCGTGCTGCGGCGGCCGGCAAGGCCTTCCTGAACCCGGCTGTTACTCGTGAGTTACTCGATAGGCTCCCCGGCCACGCGGAACCGGTTGTCGACAACACCGCCGCGCTCGAGACGTTGAGCGAACGTGAACGCGAGGTGCTGATCCTGATCGGGAAAGGCATGACCAACGCGGCGATCAGTGCCGAACTATGGATTAGTGAAGCCACCGTGAAAACCCACGTCAGTCGAGTGCTCACCAAACTCGACTGTGAGAACAGGGTGCAAGCAGCACTCCTGATATATCGGACGGGGCTCACCCGCTGAGCCGGATCTCTGCACCCTTCCGGCACCCTCAAGACCCAGCCGGCCGCCCTCCGGGCGGGTTGACCCGTGTCCTCCCAGCAAGTTTCATCAGGGCATCCTGCCGACGCCAGCGTGAGCTCTGTTGCGATCGGCGCGGTCACTTGCCGCAAACGAACGTTGATCCGGAGCCTGCGCTGCAGCGTCGTTCGATTCGCCCAGCGACCTCGACCTGTACGAGAGGGACCTCGCCTGAGTGGTGCTTCGATGGCGGGCCGACAGCAGTAATACTTTAGTCGCATTGATTGATTCACAAACTCATCACTTTGTATGACGCGGCCATCGTAGAGCGCTACTAGCTTTACTGCATGCGCATCGCAGCACCATGCCCTCGAGCTTTCGTGCCGGCGTTCCGTCCCCGGCCTTCAAAGCCGCTCAGCTGACTATGGCGTCGAAGTGGGCACGCCTCGATACGCACCTCACGCAGGACCACTGCTCCTAGTGGTGCGTTAGCAATTATCGTGAGTGTAACGGTAGCGACGTAACTCACGGCCGAATACTTCAGTGGACGTGCTGTCGGCCTCTTCTTCGTAGTTTGCTGGCAATAGGAGTTCCTGTGTTTCTGAAATTTGCGTGGAAGATGGCGGTCGGCGCGACCGCCATCGCCTTGTTGGCCGCTGGATGTTCGAGCGGTGGGTCGGAAGACAGCGACTCGTCCGGCAACTCGATTATCGTCGGCATCGCCGAGCCGCAGCACCTGATCCCGACCAATACGACGGAGACCAGCGGTGCGCAGGTTCTGGCCGCGCTGTTCTACCCGCTTGTCGACTTCGACGACAAGA
>NZ_LOJP01000001.1:3479279-3518569 GCF_001553785.1 Actinoplanes sp. TFC3 | reverse complement strand
TCGACGCGATGTGCAACCAGATCAAGCAGAGCCTGCCGGGCACCGACTGCGTCGGCACCGGTGAGCCGAAGTTCGCCGACCTGCTGACCAAGGTCGACAAGCAAGAGCCGGTCGGCCTGATCCGCCTCGGCTGGGTCATGGACTACCCGCTGATGGAGAACTACCTCGGCCCGCTTTTCAGCGGCGATCCGAAAGGTTCGTCCAACCACTACGGCTACAACAATCCCACATTCGATGCGCTGCTGAAGGAAGGCTCGGCCGCCAAGACCCTTGACGAGGCTAATATCAAGTGGCAGGCGGCCGAGGACATTATCGCGCAGGACATGCCGGTCATTCCGCTGCGGTTCGGCCAGAACGTCTACGGCTTCTCCGAGAAGGTGAAGAACGTCAAGGTCGACACCCAGACCCGCGTTGACCTCTACACCATCGAGACCTCTGATTAGTTGTCTGTCGCCAGCCATGGCAACGTTTTGCCTCCTGGTGGTGCAAGAATGAGGCTGGCTCCGTTTCATTGCAGGCCGTCATCAGAACTGCACAGTGTTCGAAGGCTCGGTCTCAGAGGCTAGGGTTGTGGTCACTGAGACCGGGAGTGGCTTCCTGGCATTTCACTGAAATGCCAGGAAGCCGCTCGCAAAATTTTCGTTGTGGCTAATTGTGACCATATTGGCCGTGCGCACCGATGCTCTTTCCAGACGGGCTGCAAGGAATTATCTACCTGCTTGGAAGGCTTGGCCTCCGCAGCAGCGCACTTGGCTATGACAACGCTGTCAAAGGAAACAACGCCGCCGGAGGCACAGAATGAGCATCTCGAACAGTCGTGTCTCGCGGCGTGCTTTTCTCAGCGCGAACGCCACCGTACTGGCCAGCGTTGGCCTGACCGCCGTGCCGGATGCCGTCGCTCAAGCAGAACCCCAGGCGTCGTCGCCTCTGGACCTCGCCCGGTTCCGGCCGGTGCAAGCTTCCTCCACGGCATACGCAGCCACGCCGCCCCACTTCGCGGTCGATGGCTTGTATCAGAGCGGGGTTCAGGGATCGGGGTGGCGCGCCGGTACCCGCGAGGACCCCCAGTGGATCGAAGTTGACCTGCAAGCCGAGTGCCTTGTCGAGGCGCTGACCCTGACGTTCGAAGCCAAACCGGGTGACCCTGAATGGGTGTCCGGCGGCGCAAGCGAGGTCAACCGCTGGGCCGGCACCACGGGCTATGAAGTGCTCTCGAGCTATCCGGTCGCGTACGAGATCACGGTGTCGCTGGACGGTCGCACCTGGGCCTCGGCTCACCGCAACGAGCGAGGGACTGGCGCGGTCACCACGATCACCCTCGACGCTCCTGTGGCCGCCCGCTGGGTCCGGCTCACGGCCACCATCCGTTCGACTGGCAACCCTCTTGGTCTCAACGGCTTCCAGGTCTTCGGCACTTGCGCGACCGGAAGGCCGGCCGCTAGCGGCTGGACGGACTGGGGCGTTCACCGTCAAGGGCCTCCGCCGCTGGAGACCGCGCATGACGGAACCGTCCCACTCGAGTCGGGTTGGACGCTCACCTATGACGCGAAGGTGCCGGCGGCCACCGGTGCGTCCCTGGCCCGGGTCGGTATCGACACCTCGGCCTGGCTGTCGGCCACCGTCCCGGGTACTGTGCTGGCCGCGCTGGTGGAGCAGGGGCACCTACCCGACCCGGTGAGCGGATTGAACAACCTGTTGATTCCTGAAGCATTGTCGCGGCACTCGTGGTGGTATCGCCGGCAGTTCCGCGTTCCCGAAGCACTGCACACCGGCAGTGGCCGGCGGATCTGGCTGGAGTTCGACGGAATCAACCATCACGCCGAGATCTGGCTGGACGGGGTACACCTCGGTGAGATGACCCATCCGTTTCAGCGTGCTCGGTTTGATGTCACGGCCCATCTCGGCAGCGCGCAGGGCGAGCACGCCATTGCTGTACGCATCGATCCCATGCCTGTGCCGGGTAATCCGGGCGACAGGGGTCCCGACGGGTACTCCTACACCGACGCCGGTTCGGACATGATGAACCGGAACTCTCCCACCTACCTGGCGGTATCGGGCTGGGATTGGATGCCCGCCGTCCGCGACCGGGTGAGCGGCATCTGGAATCACGTGCGCCTGCGCTCGACCGGCCCGATCCTGGTCGGCGACCCCGGTATCCGCTCGGAACTGCCGGACCGGGACACCGCCAAGCTGACGATCACCGTGCCGGTGCACAACCCGTCAGCCGCCGAACGGCCGGTCCGGGTGAAGGCCAGCTTCGGTAGCGTCCGCCTCGCGCAATCGATGACCGTGCCACCGGGCGGACAGGTCGATGCGGTTTTCGACGAGGTCACCGTGACGAAGCCGAAATTGTGGTGGCCCAACGGCTATGGTGAGCCGCATCGTTACGACTTGCGGGTCAGCGCCGAAGTCGAGGGCGTGGTCAGCGATGACCGTACCGTCAAGTTTGGTATCCGCAAGGTGCGGTACGAGACCGTGCCCGGACTGTCCGTGCCACCCGGCGGCTCAGCGGCGAAATCCACGACGTTCGACCGGTGCGTCGCGCGCTATGTGCGTATCCAATGCGACAGACGGGCCACTGCTTGGGGGTCGTCGATGTTCGCGCTGAGTGTCACGGACAGCGCCAATCCGGCCGTCGACCTCGCTCTGCACCGCCCGGCCACTGCTTCGTCGCAGGACAACGCGGACAACGGGCCGGACAAGGCCGTTGACGGGCAGGCAAACACCCGATGGTCATCGAGCTATCGCGATGACCAGTGGATCCAGGTCGATCTCGGGACGGCTGTCGCGTTCGACACGGTCACCATCGAATGGGAAAGCGCGTTCGCCTCCGAACTGCGCATTTTGGTGTCCGCCGACGGCGCGGACTTCGCCGAAGCGGCAGCCGTCAGCAACGGCGCCACGCCGCTGCGACTCGTGGTCAACGGCGTGCCGGTGTTCATCCGTGGCGGTGCCTGGGGATGGGACGAACTGCTGCGCCGGGCACTGCCCGACCGGCTGTCGCATGCCGTGCGGCTGCACAAAGACCTGGGCTTCACGATGATTCGCGCTTGGCTCGGGTCGGTCACCCGTGAGGAGTTGTACGACCACTGCGACGCCAACGGCATCATGGTGTGGAACGAATTTCCGTCGGCGTGGTTCCTCGATCCACCCGACCATGCGGTCTACCTGGCGCAGGCCCATGACACGGTGCTGCGCTACCGCCATCATCCCTGCCTGGTGCTGTGGTGCGCCAAGAACGAGGGCGACCCGTCGCCGGACATCGACGCTGCGCTGCGCACTTCGGTCACCTCGCTGACCGATACGTTATATGTGAGCAACTCGATCGCCGGGCCCTTCCATGCCGACGGCGGGTATTCCTGGCGCCCGCCGGAGGACTACTTCTCAGGCGCAGCTTCCGGCGGTCGCTTCGGTTTGCACAGCGAAATCGGCCTCCCGACTGTGCCTGTCGAGGAAAGCATGCGCAATCTGCTCGGCATCGGCGAGGACTCAGACGAGGGCTGGCCGATCAGCGGCGCGTGGTACATGCACGATTGGTCTGCGAAAGGGGCGCAGAACCCGCTCTCGTACAAGGAAGCTATCGATACCCGTCTCGGAGAGTCCGCTGACCTCGGCGAGTTCTGTCGGAAAGCCCAGCTCATCAACTATGAGGCGATGCGGGCGCTGTTTGAGGCGTTCAATGCCCGGCTGTGGCACGACGCCAACGGGGTACTGCTGTGGATGTCTCACCCGGCATGGCACAGCACCGTCTGGCAGGTGTACGACTATGACCTCGATGTCAACGGCACCTACTACGGTGCACGTACGGCCAACGAGATGATCCATGTTCAAGCGAATCAGCCCCGTTGGGATGTCGTAGTAGTCAATCACGCCGCCAGAGCCGTCCAGCGCGGCACAGTAACCGCCGAGCTGTTCGGCTTCGACGGCCGGCGACTGGCTCAGCCGCAGCGCAGCTCAATGGACGTAGCCGCTGGTGCGGTGACCCCCGCATTCTCTGTGAATTGGCCCGCAGATGCGCCGGCGGCACATTTGCTGTTGTTGACCTTCACCGACCGTGCCGGCCGGACGTTGTCACGCAACACCTACTGGCGCTACCGCACGGCGAGCGATCTGCGTGCGATAAACGACGTGGCTCCGACCCATGTGCGAGTACGCCAACGTAGGCGCGGCGATGCACTTGTGGTCCGGCTGACCAATACGGGTGCGACAGTTGCGGCCATGGTGCGCCTCTCCGCGCGCGACAAACGTAGCGGCCGGCGGGTGTTGCCGGTGATTTACGACGACAACTATCTGTGGCTGCTGCCTGGCGAAACCCGTGAGATCGGGGTTCGGAGCCTCGCTGACCACCCGGCTCGGCGGCTGACGGTAGCCGTCGATGGCTATAACGTGCCCCAGACGTGACCACCGTCATGCCCCGTCAACTCGGGACCGTAGTCACAGAACCGGTGCTGCTCCTTGCGCTTCGGGCGTGACGAGCTTCCCTGCAGATCTTTCGACAACACTGTTGACGTAGTGCCGGAGAACTCGATGCTCGAGGCTGAGATCGAAGCGTCGGGGCTCGACGAGCATGCACAGATGCAGGCCGTTGATCATTGCGAGGGCGTACGCGGCATGATCGTCGATGTCGTCTTCTTGCACGTGTCCTTGCCGGGCAAGGGTTTTCAGCCATCGATGCAGGACTGTGGTGGATGCCTCGTGCGCACTGGTGAGAACGCCGCGGAAGGCGGGTGCGGCATCGGGGCCGAACGACAGTCTGTACAGCTCGAACCAGCTGTTGAGTGCCGCTGCCTGTTCGTTTTGCGCGGGGGGCGGCAGGAATTGCAGGAGGCAGTCGAACAGTCTGTCTGCCGGGTCCAGCTTGTCATCGTCGATGGTGAGGTCTTTCACCAGGCCGAGGACGAGTTCGGTAGCGATGACCCGGTGGAGATGCGCTTGCGTCGGGAAGTGGTGGCGAAGGGTTGAGGCACCGACTCCCGCCTCTTTCGCAACGCCTCGCACACTCAGGGCGCTGAAGCCTGACGTGCGTACCAGGGCCATGGCCGCTTCGACGAGTTTTTCCCGTGACGACATCACACAAGCGTACGGCACAATCTGCCCTTCTGTACCGGCACGGTTGACCAGAACTGTGCCGGTACATATCGTGGTTGCCGTACTGGAACGAGTCGAAGGAGCGCAACGTGAACAGCATGTCCCCCCCTCAGCTGGCTCCGCTGCACCAGGACCTGCGGCCTGGCTGGCCCGAGATCATCGCCGCTGGCATCACCTACGCCGTGATGTACCGGTTCGGGCCCCCGCTCGCGGAGAATGCCGCGGGCGATTCCGGCGTCATCCAGGGCTTGGCTCTCGCAGCACTGTCAGGCGTGATGGGCCTGCTGGCCTTCTTCGCCGCCTTCGCGGTCCGGCTGCGATCCTGGTCCGCGTTCGGCGTGAAAGCAGCGCCTCGTCGATGGATGTTCATAGCAGTCGGGTGCGGGCTGGCCGCGATCGTCCTTACCGAGACGGTGTCGCTGATCGTGGTGCAGCTTGTCGGCACAGGTGCCGGCGATGTGCAAGGCGTGTACCGCTCAGCGGCGAGTGCCGGACCGCTCGCTTTGACCCTGCAACTGATCTTCATCGCTGTGCTGACCCCGGTGGGGGAGGAGCTGGCGTTCCGTGCCGTCCTGACAAATGCGCTGTCGCGTTACGGCCACTGGGTCAGCGGCATCGTGAGTACGCTTGTCTTCGCCGTGGTGCACCTCGATCTGGTCGGCACCCCGAAACTGAATCTGGTTCTGATCCCGGCCCTGATTGTTGGCGGCATCAACGCTTTTCTCTTCCTCAAGACGAAGTCGGTGTGGCCGGGAATCATCGTGCACGCCATCAACAACGGCCTCATCACGCTGCTGAGCCTGGCCGGCTGATGACCGGCAAGATCGCGCCTTGACTTCTGCCCGGCTGAATCGCCCGAGCGCGTTGCCCTGGAAGGATTGCCTGCTTCGGCGCAGCTGCTCGAGGCGGCGCCAAATGTGGCAGGCCGCCCGGCTCTGCTTCACTGACGAGGTGCGGTCTCGCCATGCACTGCCAGGGTGGTCAGCGGGTTCGAATAGTCGCGATAACGCAGGCAAAGGCCATCGTGGGTGGTGAAGATCGCGACGAAGCCGATCACGAACGGGTGTCCGGTGGCCAGAGCTGTGCCGTTGCCGCTGAACTCCACGACGATGGTCTTGGGGTCAGCGGTTTCGTGCACGATCAAATTATTGACTCCTTGGATGTCAAACAGCCTGGTGTGAGACGAGACGTATTCCCGCAGACCGGCCGGAGTTGACAAGATTCGGACATGCCCAGGCGGCGCGAAGGGGAACTCCATCACGCAGTCCGGGTGCATCAACGACAAGAAGCCGAAGATGTCCTTGGAAAGCAGTCGATGCAGGCAGTCCACGAACACCTCGGCGGTGCTGGTCACTTCGACATTCCTTCGCTGGGTGCGGTCGAATCTTCTCGGCAGGCTGATCGGGCCGCGCAGAGCTGTAGGCGGTGAGCCCCTCTGCGGACGGTGTCAGCGTTCGCTTGAAGAAGGCTTCGGTGGCTTTGCCGCAGCGAACAGCCATGTTGTGAGGAGAGACTTCATATCTCTCCCGCCAGCCGCTCTGGTGGCGGCGGCGATGAAGTCGTCGGTGGCCGCGTTGCCGTTCTTGTGCTCGGCGGGCCAGGACTTGAGCAAGGCGAAGAAGGCTGCATCCCCGATAGCGGAACGCAGGGCCTGCAACGTCATCGCCCCGCGTTGGTACACAGGCGCAGCGAAAAGCGCGTCCGCACCAGGATCGCCTGGCGGTAGCTTCCACTCTGTTTTCGAATACGCCTGGTCGAAGCTGTCCTGGACGCTCAGCTCACCCTCATGCTCCTTCCACAGCCATTGCGCATAGGTGGCGAAGCCCTCATTGAGCCAGATGTCTTTCCAACGCTTGAGTGAAACGCTGTCCCCGAACCATTGGTGAGCCAGCTCATGTGCCACGACGGAGGTGCCGTTGTCGGGGCGCAGAATCGTACTGGCGTAGGTGGGCCGGCTCTGAGTTTCCAACGCGAAGTCGATGCGGCTGTCGTCGAGCACGAGAGCGCCGTAGGCATCGAACGGGTACGGCCCGAACCGGGTGGCCAGAAAGTCGGCGATCTCACCGGTGCGGGCCACGGCTTGGGCCGGCGGGCTGTCGGCGGGCAGTGAGCTGGGCACTGCGATGACCATCGGTCTGCCCAGATGGGTCGAGCGGTCGATGCGGTAATGGCCGATCGCTACTGTGCTCAAATAGCTTGCCATGGGCGATGCTTCGGTCCACGTCCAGGTGGTCCAGCCGTCGCTGGTGGTTTGCGGGCTGGGCGTGCCGTTGCTGATCACCTGCAGCCCGGCTGGCACGGTCATTTTCAGCTTGTAGGTGGCTTTGTCGGACGGGTGGTCGTTGACTGGGTACCAGGTTCTGGCGGACGCGGGCTCACCGAGAGCGAAGCCGCCCACCTGTGCAGGAAGCCAGCCGCCGGTGGTGTTCCTGGTGTTCTTACGGGTCCGTGTGCTGACGTAATTGACGACAGTGGTGAACCTCTTGCCTTCGGCGATTCCGGCCGGTGGCGTCACGGTCAGCTCGTCGTCGTCCTCGCGTGTTGCGCAGACCGCTCCATCGACCGTCACGCTGCTGGCTTTGAGGTCCTTGAAGTCGAGGTTGAAGCGACTCAGGTTCTGTGTGGTGGTCGCCGTGATGGTGGCGGTGCCACTCAGTCCGCCGTCGACGGGGTCGTAACGCAAGGACAGGTCGTAATCGGCGACGTCGTACCCGCCGTTGCCGTACGCCGGGAAATACCTGTCGCCGATGCCTTTCCCGCCCGCGCTGAAGACCGGTTGCTTCACCCCGGTTCCGCTCGTCGCTGTCGGCTGACCTGCCTGCTTG
The DNA here is from genome assembly GCF_001553785.1 of Actinoplanes sp. TFC3. GTDB lineage: Bacteria > Actinomycetota > Actinomycetes > Mycobacteriales > Micromonosporaceae > Actinoplanes. The sequence goes on along the minus strand of NZ_LOJP01000001.1, from coordinate 3,510,656 downwards.
TGCGCCGTGCAACCGCCAAGGAGCACGACACCGACGACAACACCGATTCTGACGACCTTCATGGCGGGAGTGTGGCGGCTTCAGCGCTGAAGCCGCGTCATCACAAAGGCCAATTTCTGCCGGCCGCGATCATACGAAAGTCGGAGTCCACCTGCGTAATGAAGGAGCAGTCCGTGGTGCGACGAATAATGCCTGCCCATGCTGGTGAAACAACGCGATTACTCGTGTCGGGCCTGCGGTCCTTCCACAGCCCCGGCGCGGTCGAATCGCTTCTACCGTGACCAGATACGCGTCGATAGCGGTTCGCGAGCGAGTGAATGGAAAAAGTAAGCGCCGCAACCAACCTTCCGGCGACCGGCAACGTCTGGGGGGTCATGAAGTTCAGACGAGGTCCGGATGCCGACGAGTCGTTCACCGCTTTCGTGGCGACGCGCTCCAACCGGCTGATAGCGTACGCCGAGTTGCTTTGCGGTGATCGTGAGCAAGCTCGCGACATCGTGCAAACCGTCCTCGTCCGCGTATATCAGCGATGGTCACGCATCGAGCACGATGATCCTTACGGCTATGTCCAGCGTGCCGTGACGAATGCGGTTACCGATCTGTGGCGGACGGCCTACCGGCGCCACGAACGACTGGTCGACGTCGTACCCGACGTACCGGCGGGCTCGGACATCAGTTTTGAAGACCGCCGGGCGCTGCTGGCGGCTCTCGATGTTCTCACGCAGCGTGAACGCGCCGTTGTGGTGCTGCGTTACCTCGACGATCGCTCCGAACGCGACGTGGCCGGCATTCTCGGAATCAGTGTCGGCACGGTGAAGTCCACGTGCCACAAGGGCCTGAGCAAAATGCGCGTCGCGCTCGATGAACAAACGACAACTTCTCATCTCTCCAACGGAAAACAGGAGCAGCCGTGACCCTCACTCAGAACGACCTGCGAAATGCCATGAACGACGTGGCCCGCTCAACGGAGGCACTCAACCCTGGCACTGTCCTGCGGTTTGCGAAGCGACGCCGTACCCGACGCCGGTTCGTCGGCGTGACCGGAGCCGGGCTGGCCGTTGCGGCGGTGGCCGGCGGCGTCGCCGCGATGAGCCCGGCCAGTCATGACCATTCTGTCGCCGGCTCAGGCAACACCGTGCTCAGCTCGGGCAATGCGATTCAGGACCTCGACAGCTCGCTCAATGGCCTTCGGTCTGGGAACTACATCTTCACCCGACTCAATGCCTACGAACTCAGTGACGTCAAACTCGGTCACGTTGCTCTGCCCGGCGGCTACCTCGTGGAGAACGTTGACAACGTGACCACCATGCGTACCGATGGAGCGGCGTACTTGAAGCCCCACCCGCCGCAGGGTTACGACCCGAACGACTATTACCAGAAGCTGGAGCGGGAGGGGGCCTCGAAGGCGGAAATCGACGTCTACCGTCAGGGCTTCGCGCAGTTGTACGGCACGAAATGGCTGCGTGTCGATGAGCAGCGTCTCACCGAGGCCGCCGATGTCGAGGAGCAGAGCAGCTTGGACTATATCGCGCCGTTTCCCACTGCCGAGAATCCTGACATCACCGGGTCGGACGCCCTGATAAGCGCAGTAGTGGAGGCTCAACGCGTGGGAAACACAATTACGGGAACTCTCGATGCCACCAAAATCGACGAAAAGTCGCGACTGGTCATGAGCGAGCCGGCCGGATACTACGGCCCGCAGGCGAGGCACATGCCCTTCGAAGCCATCGTGGACCAGCAAGGCCGTCTCATCAAACTGACGCTCGACTTGCCGGACAAGCTCGCGTCGCAGGCACCCGACGCACAGCCGGAGCCGTCGCTGATCATCACCGTTTCCCAATATGGTGGAGTCTCCGTACCCGCTGCCCCAGCGGGCGCAGAACCCATGAAATCGTTCACCTACGATCTGCTGGCACGTGACGCGGACTGATCCACGGGCGAATTGGTGCTGGGAGTTCCTACGATGACGTCGGCGTGGGCGTGCCGAAGACGGTCGTTGTTCTCAGCCAACTGCCGTTGTGGACTACGGTCGCGGCGAGGTGACGAGCGCGTCGCGACCGCAGGTGCAGCCGCCGGAGCCGTTGGCGCCCGGGAATCCGGCAGCAACGTACCCGGATCAAGGGGCTAGCTTGACCACTGTGCTGGTGTGCCGGGCCCGCTCGGCGGCCCAGACGATCTGGTGGCTGGCGAGGCTGGTTGCGGCATCGGATTTGAGCAGACCGGGATTGCCGGCCGCTACCGCTGCTATGAACGTGTCAACCAGGTTGTCGTCGGCGTCGGCGTGGCCGGCCTCGAGGGAGTCGGTGCCGCCGGCGTTGATCTCCTCCTCCTTTCCGGTGCGGAAGTCGACAAGGCGTAGACGTGTGCCGTCGCCCTCCAGGTAACCATGCGTACCAAAGAACCGGGTTTTTCGCAGTTCGAACGGGGTGAAGGCGGTCATGGTGAAGGTGCAGGACAATCCGTCGACAAAGGACATGGTGACGACCTGGTGGTCGACGGCATCGTTGTCGCTGGCATAAACGCACCGGCCGTACGGTCCATCGCGCAGGGCCGTCAGCACTCCGGCCTCGGTGTGCTCGGCGGTGACGGCGGACAGCGGCCAGAACTCCTGCTCCGGATCGCCAAGACAGCCGAGATAGAGCCGGGGGGCTGAATATGGGCAGGTGGGTTCGAGCGGGCAGTCGAGGCAGCGGTCAGTAGCGGCCGCTGGGCGCGACTCCGGCCGGAAGTGTGACACCTGACCGAACGAGCTCAGCCGGGCCACCGGCCGGTCAATGAGGTACATCAGCCAATCGATGTCGTGGCAGGCCTTGGCCAGCAGCATGGGGGAGCTGGTACGGCTGTTGTTCCACTCGCCGCGGACAAATGAATGCGCCTGATGCCACCAGCCGACCGGCTCCAGGTGTTGAACGCTGACCAGGGTACCGATTCGCCCGGAATCGAGGATCGCCTTCAACACCCGCGTGTACTCGGTGTAGCGCAGGACGTGGCACAACGCGAAAATCACGTTGTTGCGCTCCACCGCCTCGGTGATGCGGACGGCCTCCTCCTCCGTCGGCGCGAGCGGCTTCTCCACCATGAGGTGGTAGCCGAGATCGGCCAGCGCGATTGCTGGACCGCTGTGCTCGCGGTCCGGGGTAGCGATGATTGCGCCGTCGGCGAGTCTCCCCGCCGCGGCGAGGTCACGCCAATCGCGGAACACCATGTCGTCGGCGAGCCCGAATTCGGTGGCGAAACGCTCCCGCCGTCCGTTGTCGGGCTCGGCGACGGCGACCAGGCGCCCCGAGCCGGTGGCGACCGCCCGGCGGGCATAGGCTTGACCTCGAAGCCCGGCCCCCACCACAACTAAGCTGACTTGGCTCACAAAGATCTCACTTTCTACACTCTCCATCATTAGTAGCCGCGTGGTGCTGGTCTGGTCAAGGAGAGTCATGGTGGAAATCGTCGGGGGAGACCTGTCCCGGCTGCGGCAGCTGAACACCCAGGGGGCTCTGCGTGTGCTGCGCACAGCCACGTCGATGACCCTGACCGAGTTGTCGCGGCATACGGGTCTGTCCCGGGCGTCGACCGAGGACGTGGTGGACGACTTGCTCACCCAGCGCTGGGTGGTCGAGGTGCCGCCCGTGGCCGGCGCGATGGGTCGTCCAGCCAAACGGTTTCGGTTTCGTAGCGATGCGGCTCACGTGCTCGGCCTGGACATCGGCGACAGTTGGGTCCGGGTGCTGATCACCGACCTCGACGGCGCCGTGCTGGGGCGCGCTCAGGCGGACGTGCAAGTCTCTGCGGGGCGTGACCGGCGGCTGGCGGTGGCCTGGGATGCGGTTGCCGATTGCCTGCGTACCAGTGGACTGAACGCTGCAGAGCTCACTGCGGTGGGGGTGGCCAGCAGCGGCCTGGTGGATGCGACCGGCAAGGTGGTGCTGTCGGTGGACATCCCGGAGTGGACCGGGCTCAACCTGGCCGAGCACTTCGGCGTGCTTCTGGGAGTCCCGGTCCGCGTCGACAATGACGGCCGGCTCGCGGCTCTGGCCGAGAAATGGCTCGGCGTGGCCCGCTACGCCAAGGACTTCGTGTATCTGCTGGCCGGACTGCGCACAGGTCTCGGCCTGGTGATCGGCGGGAACCTGCACCGGGGCTTCGGCAGGGCAGCCGGCGAGATCGGGGCGCTACCGGCGGCCGGCTGGATCCGCGCCCCGGAGCACCTGCGCGCCGATGGCCGGGAGGTGGCGGATCTGTTCGCGGCGGCGGCCGCAGGGGACCGCAAGGCGCTCGGCGCGGTCCGGCGTTACGTGCGCGACATGTCGGTGGGCACTGCCGCCCTGGTCCTGACCCTCGATCCGCAGATGGTGGTGCTCGGCGGCGGGTTCTCCCGTTTCGCCGGCGTCCTGATCGACCGGCTTCGCGGTGAGCTTGACAAGCAGTGCATCCGGACGCCTGAAGTGCTGGCCTCCGGCTTGGGCGATGAGGAGGCCGTGGCGCTCGGCGCCGTCCGTCTGGCACTGGATCACGCCAACGACATCTTGTTCGGGGCTGCTTGACAAACTTTTCATGGAGACCACTAATTGTTTCCAACCTGATGGCTCGTGAGGCCGGCGTGGAAGGGAACTGTCCATGGCAAGGTTTCGACGTGCGGCGCTCGCCCTGGCGGGCGCAGTCGCCCTGGTAGCGGCTACCGCGGCGTGTGGCGATGATGATTCCGGAAGAACCGATCCGAACGCGACGGTGACACTCTCGTACGCGGTCTGGGACAAGAACCAGGTTCCGGCTATGCAGGAAATCGCATCGGCGTTCACCAAGCAGAACCGGAATATTGTGGTTGATGTTCAGCTCACTCCCTGGGAGACGTACTGGACGAAGCTGAAGGCGGCGGCCACCGGTGGAACCGCGCCCGACGTCTTCTGGATGAACGGTCCCAACTTCCAGCTGTACGCAACAAACGACGTGCTGGCGCCGCTGGACACCTTCGACACGAGCAACTATCCGAAGGCGTTGATCGACCTCTACACGGTCGACGGCAAGCAGTACGGGATTCCCAAGGACTTCGACACCGTCGGGCTCTGGTACAACAAGGCGCTTTTCGATGCGGCCGACGTGACCTATCCGGACGACACCTGGACCTGGGAAACCTTCAAGGCTGCCGCAGCCAAGCTGACGGACAAGGCCAAGGGCCAGTACGCTATTGCGGCAAATCTGACCTCCGCCCAGGAGTACCAGTACAACACCATCTACCAGGCCGGCGGCAGCGTGATCTCGGCTGACGGCAAGACCTCCGGGTACGCCGATCCAGCCACTGTGCAAGGTCTGAAGTTCTGGACCGATCTGATAGCGGCCGGGCAGTCACCAGACCTCAAGACCATGACCGACACCGCTTCGATCAACCTGTTCGAGTCGGGCAAGACGGCGATGTACTACGGAGGATCCTGGAACGCCGGCGAGTTCACCACCAACGCCTCCATCAAGTCCAAGGTGGATGTGGCAGTGCTGCCCAAGGGGGTCAAGCAGGCAACCGTCATCCACGGTCTGGCCAACGTGATCTCTGCGAAGTCGGCGCACAAGGAGCAGGCCTGGAAGTTCGTGCAGTACCTCGGATCCAGGCAAGCCGCCGAGATCGAGAGCAAGGCAGGCGTCATCCCTGCGTTCAACGGCACGCAGCAGGCGTGGGTCGACAGGCACCCCGAGTTGCACCTTCAGGCGTTACTGGACGAGCTCGCCTATGCGGTGCCGTTCCCCGTGTCGCGTAACACCGCAGCCTGGAACGAACTGGAAATGACCTACCTGACTCCGGCGTGGAACCAGCGGGAGGGCGTCTCGTCCGCCGCGAACAAGCTCGCTACGGCCATGAACGACGCCCTCGCCAAGGAGTAGGGCGGTGGCAACCGACTCTTTGGTGAAAGAGGCGAGTGTCGCGGACATGCAGCCCGCGATACCACACCGCCGCCGGAAGGTTCAGTGGACAGAGGCGCTATGGGGATACGCCTTGATCGCCCCGACTGCCGCTGGCCTGCTGGTTTTCTATCTCTGGCCGGTGCTGCAGACCGCTTACCTGTCGTTCACCCATTCGGGGCCGTTCGGCGGGGCGGCCCAGTGGACCGGGTTCGACAACTACCGCGAGCTGCTCAGCGATCCTGAGCTGGGGCGCGCGCTGCGCAATACCATCGCCTACACGATCCTGAGTCTTCTCGGCGTGCCGATCGCCGTCTTCTTCGCCGCCCTGCTCGCAAAGCCGGGACTGAGCGGGGTGACTGCCTACCGGGCGTTGTTCTTCCTGCCAGCGGTCACCACCCCGGTTGCGGTCGCGATGATCTGGCGCTGGCTCTACAACGGCGACTTCGGCATCATCAACTACCTGCTCTCACTCCTCGGCATCCACGGGTTGCACTGGATCGCCGACCCGAGGACCGCTCTTTACGCCATGGTGATCACCGGCATCTGGATGGGGCTCGGCTACAACATAGTCATCTTCGTAGCCGGCATCCAGGCGATCCCACGGCACTACTACGAGGCGGCCGAGCTGGACGGCGCTGGACCGGTGCAGCAATTCTTCCGGATCACCGTGCCGCTGCTGTCACCGAGCATGTTCTTCGTGTCGGTGATCTCGGTGATCGGCTCGTTGCAGTTGTTCGACCTCGTGTACGTGATGATGGGCGGCTCCAGTCAGAGCACGCGCAGCAACCCCGCGTTCCCGAACACCGAAACGATCGTCTACTTGTTCTATGCCAAAGCCTTCCAAGCCAACGACAAGGGTTACGGCGCGGCCATTGCGATGTTACTGCTCTTGATCATCCTGGTGCTGACCGCTGTCCAGTTTCGTCTGCAGAAGCGATGGGTGACCTATGCGTAAGCCCCGCTCGACGATGACCCACACGCTGCTGGCGATCGGGGCGGCCGGCATGCTCGCACCGTACGTCTGGCAGTTCCTGACCTCATTGAAGACCCTGGCCGGCGCTACTCGCGTGCCACCAACGGTTGTGCCGGATGGGCGGTGGGACAACTACGGCCAGATCTTCCGGCTGCTTCCCTTCCAGGCGCAATTCCTCAACACGCTGGTGATGACGGCAGCCCGTAGCCTCGGCCAGGTGCTGCTGTGCTCGATGGCGGCCTATGCGTTCGCCCGGCTGAGGTTTCCCGGCCGTACGTTTCTCTTCGGTCTGTTCCTGTCGGTCCTCATGGTGCCGCCGCAACTGTTCATCATCCCGCAGTATGAAATCATCGCGAAGCTGGGCTGGTTGAACAGCTTGCCGGCGCTGATCGTCCCGGGGCTGTTCAGCGCGTTCGGGGTTTTTCTGCTGCGGCAATTCTTTCTCGGCTTGCCGGCCGAGCTCGACGAGGCGGCCCGGCTCGATGGCGCCAACCCGTTGCGCATCTGGTGGTCGGTGATGATGCCGCTGGCCCGGCCGGGACTGATGGCACTCGGCATCCTTACCACTATCTGGTCCTGGAATGACTTCTTCTGGCCGCTGGTGGTCAACAACGACCCGAAGAAGATGACGCTCTCCGCCGGATTGGCCTCTCTGCAGGGCCAGTTCATGACCGATTACCCGGTTCTGATGGCCGGATCCTTGCTGGCGTCCCTGCCGGTCATCGCAGTGTTCGTGGCGATGCAGCGGCAGTTCGTACAAGGAATCGCTTTCACCGGCAGCAAAGGGTAGTAGTCCACCTCCCTACCTAAGGAGTTGTCAATGCGCACCGCCCTGCTCAGCCTCGCCGTCGCCGCCGCCTTCGTCATCGCCCCCGATGCCGCATCAGCGCAGGCAACAACCCAGCACATTGCTGCACCCGCGTATTTCGGTTCCGCAAGCCCGTACTGGAGTCAGGTGAACCAGAGCTCGCCTGGCTTGGGCGTCGTCATCGCCAACCCGAACAATGGGCCCGGCACCGCCTTTGACCAGGGCTACGCCAACGTCATCCGGGCGGCGGCCAATTCCGGTGTACGCGTCATCGGCTACGTCGACACCGGGTACTTCGGCACGACGGGCCGCACTACCCGTACCGGCCAGACCACCACAGCCGCGTGGACCACCCAGTCCGAGGCCGACATCGACAGTTGGTACGCGATGTACGGTAGCTATGGCCTAGCGGGGATCTTCTTCGATGACGGGCTCCCCGACTGCGCGCACGTCAGCCTGTATGAAGCTGTCAACACCTATGCCAAGCAGCACCACCCCGGCGCCTACACCGTGGACAACCCTGGCACCGCTGCTGACAGCTGTTATGCGTCGGCGGCCGACACCATCGTGATGTTCGAGGGCACCTATGCCACCTATACCGGGTGGACCGCGCCCGCCTGGGAACTCAATTCCACGAACCCCGACAAGTTCTGGCACCTGGTCTATGCCACGCCGAACCAGTCCGACATGGCCAACGCGATGGCCCTCAGCAAGCAGCGCAACGCCGGCTACATCTACGTGACCCCCGACGATCTACCCAACCCCTGGGACACTCTGCCGACCGGCGCCTACTGGGCGGACGAGCTGGCCCGGACCAATGCGAACGGCGGCGACACCACACCGCCCAGCACGCCCGGCGGTCTGCACTCCACCACGGTAGGCACCACCAGCGTCGGTCTGGCCTGGAACGCGTCGAACGACAACAACGCCGTAGCCGACTACGTGGTGACGGCAAACGGTACGACGGTGGCCACGGTCACCGGAACCAGCACCACCGTCGGTAACCTGAGTCCGGCCACGGCCTACACGTTCACGGTCATCGCCCGAGACGCGGCCCGCAACAGCTCTCCGGCCAGCTCCCCGCTTGTGATCACCACCAAGGGCGGTGGCACCGGAACCGGTTGTGCCACGTCGGCGGGCTCTGGCCCCATCACCGGCATCTCAGCCTGCCGTGACGCGGTGTCCCTGAAGTTCAAAGCTACCTTCAACACGACGGTCAGCCTGCATCATGTCTTTTTGAACACCGACAACAACCCTGCGACCGGCTACCAACTCCCGTCACCGTCCGCCACCCGCCTCGGTGCCGATTACATGATCGAGAACAACATTCTCTATCGCAGCCTGTCAACCGGATGGAGCTGGGCAGCGGTCAGCGGTGTGAGCCCGAACATGGTCGTCAGCGGCGCCACGTACTCCTGGACGGTGCCGGTGTCGGCCTTCCCCAGCCTGGCCTCACCCCAGCAGGCAGTCTTCAACGGCAACACCAACTACTCCACAGTACTTTCCTATTGATGTCTGTCCGCTCTCCGCGCTGCGCGGAGAGCGGACTCCAACGGGGATTCAGCCGGAGATCAAGCTCAGAACCATGCCGATTACAGCAGTGTTGTAAACAAACACCAGCAGTCCATGGCAGAGCACGATGCCCCGCCAGCGGGTCGATTGAATCGAAACGTCCGACGTGCCGAAGGTGACGCCCACCGTAAAGGAGAAATAGGCGAATTCGAGGAGGCTGGGATGTGGCGTGGCCGGGAACTCCAATGGCGGCGTTCCGCTGGTGTCCGACAGGTACAGCCGGGCATAGCGTTCGGCATAGGTAAGCTGCAAGATCGTCCAGGCCACCAGCACCATGACGACGCTCAGCCCCTCTACCAGAATGCTGTTGTCGTCCTCACCACCCTTCGCGGAAATCAGGTTGGCGCCGGAGCTGAGCACGATGACGGCCGTTCCGGTGATCATGAGCCAGGCGGTACGACGGCCGGCCAGCCGGGTGGCCCAGTGTGCATCTCCCTTGCGGGCCCTATGGATGCGACTGGCCCGGATGGCCGTATAGACGAGACCCAGAGTGATCCAGATCAGCGACGAGACCAGGTAGAAAGCCGTGGCCGTGCCGATCTCTGTGCCTTCGCTACTGCCATAGAAGGCTGACAGGGCAGCAAAGACGGTGGCGAACGCCAGCACGAGGTCGAACAGGCGGGAGGTAATCGGTGGACGGGACGCCGATTCCGTCATTCTTTTTTCTGCGTGTATCACCATGAATTGTCCTGGACCATAGTTTGTAGAGGTAATTGCATTCTTCCGGCGTCAGCCGATCAGCCTCTGTCAGGTGGAGAGGCCGCAAACTGCGGTGCGGGCGGGCCAACTGCGACACGACTGGGCCAGCGGCGTTCCAAGCGTCAAGACAGCCGGCACCGTGTCACGACAATCCCAGCAACGAACCGTGTACAGGTTTTTCTCTGCGATAGCACACGGGCACACTAGGGAATCTGCTGCTCAGCCGCGTCATCCGAAATATTGATCCTTGACCGCGGGCATGCAACGAAAGTCGCGTCTCGTCGGGCGCGGATCCTGACCTGGGCGTCCTCGAGCAACCTTTCGTATGTCTGCCCCGTCAAACAGGTGTGAAGCAGAAGAAGTTCGCCTGGCTTCGTTCGCAGCGGTGGAAGCCCGGGGCGCTCGACGCAATGCATCCGGCTGATGTGGGCCCTGAAGATGGGGACACGATGGTCTCCGGACGTCAAGGTGACGAGGAATCCCCCATTGTCAGGGAACTGCGGCGGCTCGGCTTACTGCTGTGGCGACAGACAGCGGGCCGGCCGCAGACGCGGTCCAAGCCGTCGTCGTAGCGGGCCGGACAGCATTGCGCCGGCAGCAGGTTCGTACCGCCATTCTGGTGTGCGTCGCAACCGTGGGGGTTGCTCTCGCGGGATACCTGCTGGGGGCGAGGATCGACGGCTGGTGCGCTTGACGAGATGTGAGCCTTGTCCCTTCCGGACATCGGCTGTCGGGGCGCGCGGATCAAGCGGCGGTTGACGGGTTGCTTGTGGTGGGCCGGCCCCGCGCCCGGGTGAGGCGTCAAGAGAGGCCGAGCCTGCGGGAATGCTGATCGCTGCCCGCGTGACCGCGGTCGGCCATGAGGCGCATGAGCATGTTCGCCGTGATTGGCCACTGAACAGCGCGCATCAAAAAGGCGGAGGCGTGAATGCCGAATCGGGTCCTGGGCAGGTACATGCTGACCCTGCCTGGCAGAAGCTTGCTGGCGCCGTCGCTGCGCGGCCGCATCCGGCGCTCGAAGTCGGTGAGTGCAGCTGAGAGGCTCCTCGCGGTCATGGTGGTTGCGGCGCCGAGCGCATCGGCCAGCGTCTCGGCGCCGATCAGGGCGAGTGCCGTTCCCAGGCCGGAAAGCGGGCTGGCGCACCATGCACTGTCACCGAGCAGGACCACTCGACCGTTGTGCCACCGCGGTACGTGTATCTGATCGAGTGTGTCGAGGGCAAAGTCCGGTGCATCGGTTGCCCTCGCGATCAGTTCGTGGGCTCGCCACCCGACGTCGCGGAATGTTCGCGTGAGCAACGCGAGCTGCGCGGCACGGTCGCGGCGGTCGGGTAGTTGCTCGGTCGTACGGAAGGACACGTTGATCTCTTGAGTGCCGGGGTGGCCGGGGCGTGCCGCAACGAGCAGGCCGCCGGGTGCGTTGTGCACGAGGAACCAGCCGTCAACTGGCGGTGTTTCCGCTTGTTCGCGCAGCGTGTACCAGGCGTTGGCGACGCCGAGCCCGACCAGGAAACGATCTTCGGGACCAAATCGGAGGGCTCGAACTCGCGAGTGCATGCCGTCCGCCCCGACGACTAGATCAAATGTTTCGACGGTGCCGGATCGGAATGTCACCTTCACCCCGGCTTCTCCGTCGTCCAGGGCATCGACGGTTTCACCGAACCGATACTCGATCCGGGCGCCTGCCGCCGCGTGCAGAACGCGCGCCAGATCGGTGCGAAGGAGTTCCTCCTTGGACACGAATCCTTCGCCACCGAAGGCGTCAACGGGCATCATCGCCAGCGGCCGCCCGCTCTCGTCGACCCATGCCATGCCGCGCTGCGTGACCAGGTTGTTGAGCGCTTCCTGCAGGATGCCGAGGCGAGCAAGTACTTCGCGTGAACCGCCGCGCAGGTCGACGGTCTGGCCGCCTTCTCGCAGAGTGGGTGCCAATTCGGCGACGGTGACGTGCCATCCCTGGCGGTCGAGGAGCACCGCAAGCGTGTCTCCCGCGATACCTGCTCCGACTATCAGAACTCGTGACATGCGCCCTCCACCGTTGATGCGAACTAAATCGCGTTAACGCTAACCCGGTAAGGCCACTGATGCAACAGACTTCGCGTTAGATGGGGCGATGGCGCGCTGCAGGCCGGAGTGGCGCGGCCTGGCGGGCGTACCGCGCGAACTCGTGAGGCGATCCCTGCGGCGAACGTGGCGGCGTCGGTGGCCGGCGGCATCGAAGCCTCGCAGGAGTTCACCGGTGTTGCGCGCTCAGTGATGGGGCCTGGTCAGCCGGCGGGAGTGCCGATGTTGTCGCGCTCGAGCGCGGCGCGTAGCTGCGCGAGGGCAACGGCGGCCGCTTTGATCTGCTCAGGTTCGAGCGCCTTTTCAATGCGCTCGACCAGGTAGCGCTTGAAGGTGGCTTCAGCGGCGTCGGTAAGTTTGGCGCCCGAGGGTGTCAATTCCAGCAACAGCGAGCGGCCGTCGGCGGGATTCGACACGCGTCGCACCCATCCCCGGGCTTCGAGCCGGCCGACACCCTTGCTGGTGGCGCCGACCCCGATGACGAAGTGTTCCGCCAGGTCAGCGACGCGTGAGCCGGGATGGTCCCGCAGGTGAACCAGGAATTCGAACTGCGACGCGACGATGCCGTGCGCGTCGCGCAATGTCTCATTGAGGGCATTGTAGAGCCGTGTCTCGCAGCGGACGAGGTGGCCGAAGACTGCCACGAGTGTGACCCGATCCGCAGGGGCAAAAGATGCCGCGGCAGGTATATTAGCTTCCACGGCAGGTACTTTACCGCGGGAAGGTAGCGACCATGAGCAGACAGCAGCGGGCGGACGTGGATGCGGTGCTGCGTAAGGGTCCCCAGGGCTTTGCGCCCGAGCCGGTCGAGAAGATGCGGGACGCCTTTGCCGCCCTCATGGCGCTGTTCCCGGTGCCGCCGGTGCAAACATCGGAGCTGACGCTGGCCGGCCGGCCGGCGGTCCTCGTCGAGCCGGAGAAGGGTGTCAGCTCACCCGGCACAATCTTGTATTTCCACGGCGGCTCCTTCGCCCTCGGGTCACCGCAAACCGCGATGGGCCTGACGGCAAATCTGGTGAACCGCACAGGGATGCGCTCAATTTCCGTGGATTACCGCCTCGCCCCGGAGAACCCGTTCCCAGCCGGTATCCACGATTGTGTTGCGGCTTACCGGGCGCTGCTCGACGGGGGCGCCGATGCGGCATCCATCGCCTTCGCCGGGGACTCGGCTGGCGGCGGCCTCACCATCACCACCACCCTCGCGGCCCGCGACGCCGGGTTGCCGCTGCCGGGGGCGCTGGTCGCGTTCTCGCCCGGCCTGGACCACACGCGCTCGGGTGCATCGATGCAGACCAAGCAGGGCATCGACCCGTTCTTCACCAAGGAGGGCATGGCCCACACCGCAGCGATGTACCTCGGCGGACAAGACCCGAACCAGGCGCAGACAGCGCCCGCGGTGCTCGCCGACCTGGCTGGCTTCCCGCCGATCTTGTTGCAGGTCGGCACCAACGAGCTGCTGCTCGACGACTCGGTCCGGCTGGCCCAGCGCGCCCGCGACGCCGAGGTCGACGTCATTCTCGATGTCACCGCCGGCGTCCCGCACGTCTTCCAATCCTTCACCGGTCACCTCGACGAAGCGGGTTTCGCCCTGGACCGCGCCGCCCTGTTCCTCACGCAGCACCTACAGGCCAGCTCATGACGACCCCGGCTTCTCGCGGCTGACCGGCGCGACACCGTTCTTGCCGGTCAACGCTGGACGACGCGCTGGCCTCACCTGCGGGCGGCACGCTGCACCGATTGCTTCAGGGCCAGCGTCATCACCCGGGGCTTGACCGATGGCGAAGCCTGCGCGAACGGCAACGGCGTTTCGTCAGCCTCGCCGGGGTTGAGTCGTCTTGCCGGACGCTCAGCGAGTGGCGTGAAGTGCCTCGATCACTGCAGTCGGAATGCCACCGGCTCCGGAGGATCCACCGCCAAGAATCCTGGGTTCCTTTCGTTGGCGTATGCGCGGAATATGCGGGCCGGTTCTAGCCTCGCCGTAACCGATCCGGGAGGAAAAATGACTTCGACAATTCTCCGCAGATTTGCCATGGCGGTGCTGGCCTTGGTCGCAACGGCGACCGCGCTGACCGCTGCACCGGTCAGCGCATCGGCTGCCGCTGCCGCCGACACGAGCATCTGTCACGACAACTCGTACGGGGGAGACTGGTTCTGCGCCTACGGGCGTCACTCGTTCACGTTCGACAACGGCACGAATCAGTTTTTCGTGATCGGGCCGGACTTCGCGGTCTGGACGCGGTGGCGCAAGAACGGGGTTTACAGCGCCTGGACCAGCTTGGGGGGAAAGATCCGGGCCAGCTACTCGTCGGCTGATTTCATCTTGACCGGTTGCGGCGATCAGCCGGTCGTTCTGGTCGTCGGCACGAACAACCGCTGGTATCTGAACGCCCGCAGGACCTCGGGAAGCTGGGTCGGCTGGGTTCTGGGAAGCTCGGTCGCCTGCCAGGGCTGAGGAGCGCCCAGCGGTGACGACTGGTCAGACGCCGTTGCTGGGAGCTACGTCAGCGCATCGAGTAATACCTGCGAGGTGGCGTGGCACGCATCGGGCTGGTCCTTGCCCTGAAGGTGCTTGGGCCGGTGTCGCCGCACCAGGCCACCGGCCCAAGCAACTCCAGGGGTAAGCGCGCTTTTCGAACACCGGGATGCAGGAGATTGGCCGCTCCGGACTCTCAAGCCGTCCTGCTGAGTGACCGATAGGATTGCCATGTCGCTACGACACCTCGCTCCCCGGTGCGCTGCAGCCGTCGCAGTCGTTCTTCTTGGTGGTTGCCACCCCGGTGGGGAAGAGCAAGCGGTGAGCGATGCGACGACGAGGCCGTCGCCATCTCGATCAACCCTCGCCCAGCCGGATCTTTCCCAGGACTCGACGCGTCCGCTGCCTGAGGTCACAGAAGCATGTGAACCCGTGCCGGGCAGCCCTTCTGCTTCAACCTCATGTGCTGGTGGCTTGATGCCGCCGGACAACATAGTTGTTGCCGGGTAATGATCTCCTCAGGCAACGGTCGGGACGGGGGTCGCATTTGTCGTATCCGTGCGGTGGGTGTCACGGTGTTGTCTCGAACCAGGCGCTCGACGGTTGGTCAGCAGGGGGAAGCCGGCGCCGACCAAAGCCGCGCCGAGTAGGGGAGCGGCGAAGAACAGCCACAACTGAGCCAGTGCCCCACCGCCGGCGCACAATGCCGGACCCAAGGATCGGGCCGGGTTCACCGAGGTGTTGGTGACCGGGATGCTGACCAGATGGATGATCATCAGGCTACCTCCGATCACGGCCGCGGCGATGCCAGGCGAAGCGTTACGGCCGGTCACGACGAGGATCACGGCGAGAAAGACCATGGTCATCACCGTCTCGGTGAGGAACGCCGCGCCGAGCGAATAGCCGCCGGGTGAGCGAGCAGCGTAGCCATTGCTGGCGAACCCGGAAGAGGCAGCGTGAAAACCGGGTCGTCCGGCGGCGATCACATACAGCAACGCGGCCCCGCCAACCGCGCCGGTGAGCTGGGCAGCGGCGTAGGAAGGCACCTGCCGCCAGGCGAAGCGGCCGGCCACCGCCAGACCGAGGGTGACCGCCGGGTTGAAATGCCCACCCGAGACCGGCCCGAGCGTAAAGACCAGCACAGTCAGGGTGAGCCCGAACGCGGCAGCCACCCCGAGGAACCCCACTCCCACCTGTTGGTGGCCGGCGGTCGGAAAGTCAGCAGAAAGAATGGCGGTACCGCAACCCGCAAGGACGAGGAGGAAGGTGCCGGTCAATTCCGCGGTCAACCGTTGGAACGTAGAGTGCTCGTTCATATTTCTCCTCGGCGCAGAGCATTACGGGCGCGTACCGTCGGCTTGTCCACCGTCGCACGTGTCCACGTTGCCGGAACTGCTCCTGCATTTAGTTCGCTCGTCCGAGCTACCAGCCCCCGGCCCAGCCGCCTGCGGCAGCCAGGTGGCTCGACGCGCCAGCCGAGGCGGATCAGCGCTCCTAGCGGCTTGGCCGCTGGCTACGGCAGCATCCCGATGGCGGCGGCTGGCGTTACCTCAGCCGGCTCCAAGACTGCCGCAACCGTCAGGCCACCGTAGCGGGCTGCCAATCGTGTCGCGACCCGAGAAGTCCACCGTGCCGGCAGCCCCGGTGAGGGCATAACCTCGAGATCATGGGACGTTTCGCGAGGGTGTCCGGGTTCGTGGTGGATGCGGCGCTGGGGTTGCCGACCAGGTCTGTTGCCTACACGATTGAGCGCAATGTTGCGGTGCACATGCCCGATGGGGTTGCCCTGCTGGCTGATCATTATCGGCCCGCCGAAGTCGAGGGGCCGTTGCCGGTGGTGTTGATCCGGGTGCCCTACGGGCGCGGTGGCGCCTACGGGCAGATGTTCGCCGCGCCACTGGCCCGCCGCGGGTTCCAGGTGTTCACGCAGGCCACTCGCGGGACGTTCGGGTCGGGCGGGCAGTTCCGGCCGTTCACCACTGAACGTACCGATGGACTTGCAACCTTGAAGTGGCTGCGGGACCAGTCGTGGTGTGACGGCCGGGTGGCCATGGTCGGTGGCAGTTATTTCGGGCATACGCAGTGGGCTGTGGCCCCGTACGCGGATCCGCCGTTGACCTGTGTCTCTCCGCACATCACGTCGTCGCAGGTGACCAGCACGCTGTTCTACAATCACGGCGTTCCGCAGATTCATACCGCGCTGAGCTGGTCGGCGAGCATCGGTTCGCAGGAACGTGGCGGGTTGCCCGCGGTGCGCCGCCGCGCCAAGGTTGATCGGGCGTTGCGCAAACTCCCGCTGCAGGCCGCCGACGTGGACGTCGCGGGAGCGCCGGTGCCGTTCTGGCGGGACTTCACCGAGCACGCCCCGCCGCGCGACGACTTCTGGAGCGAGGCCAACCACGACCAGGCGGACTTCACCCGCATGCCGCCGGTCACCATGGTCACTGGGTGGTGGGACCTGTTCGCGGCCGGTCAGCTTGCCGACTACACCGCGCTGCGCGCTGCCGGGGTGCCCGCACGCCTGGTAGTAGGTCCGTGGCTGCACGGCGAGCCGGGCGAGCTGCGAACCATCGCGCAGACCGACGCCACGTGGCTCGACCACCACCTGCGCGGGGGTCCGGCGCCGTCCGGGCCGCCGGTGCGTGTCCATCTGCAGCAAGCCAAGAAGTGGCTGACGTTCGAGAACTGGCCCCCGCCGCAGGCGAAGCCGCAAGCTTGGCACCTGCTCGCGGGCGGTGGGCTGGGTCCGGTTACCGGTTCCGGCGGTTCAAGCGGTTTCACGTACGACCCCAGCGATCCGACGCCGACGGTGGGCGGCCCGCTGCTGCAGCCCCCCGGTAAACAAGCCGACAACGCCGAGATCGAGAGCCGCGCCGACGTCCTCGTCTTCACCAGCGAACCGCTACCCGCCCACCTCGACATCGTCGGCCCGGTCAGCGCCCGCGTCCACGTCACCACGTCCCGCCCGGACGCCGACCTGTTCGTCCGCCTCTGCGACGTCAACGAGAGCGGAGTGTCCCGCAACATCGTCGACGGCATCGTCCGGCTCACCAACACCCACGCCGGCGCCGGCGCCGAGGCAGACGTGAACCTGTTCCCCACGGCTTACCGCGTCAAGGCGGGCCACCGGCTGCGCGTGCAGGTCAGCGGCGGCGCCTTCCCGCGCTACGCCCGCAACATGGGCACCGAGGAGCCGTTCGCCACCGCCACGTCGGGGTTGCCCTGCGACTACGAGATCGCGCTGGGGTTCTCGCAGGTGAACCTGTCCGTGCTGGCTCAGCGGTGACACACTGCGCACAGGGAGGTTCATCATGGCCGAGCAGCAGCGATCCGTTGACCGCCAGCCCACCGAGAAGTGGCGGCACCTGCCCGAGCGGGTACGTCCCGAGGACACCGTCGAGTCGGTCCCCGTGGACCGCGCGCCCCGGGACGCCGCGGTGTTGAGCGACCCCGAAAGCGGCTGGATGCTCCGCAACTCGGCCTAGGTTCTGTTCCGCAGGCGATGACCGGGCTGCGGCCGGCCATCCCTGCGAATCAGAGCCTGACCCCAGCGGCTGCAAGGGCGCTCAAGCGGCGGTGAAAGCATGCCCCAAGCGGCAACGAGAAAGCCGCCCCACCAAAGCCCTCAGCTACCCGCGACCACAACCTCGGTGCCGGCCCGCCGGATGGCGTCTACTCCGGCCGGGTCGGCCGAACCGTCGGTGACCAGGGTGGCCACGTCGGTGATGGCGCAGATGCCGGCCAGGCAGACGCGGCCCACCTTGGAGCCGTCGGCCACCACGATCACCTTGTCGGCTCGGCGGATCATCTGGGCGTTGGTGCTGGCTTCGATCTCGTCGTGGGTTGTCAGGCCGCCGCGGGCGCTGATTCCGTCCACGCCTACCACGGCGACTTCCATGTTCAGGCCTTTCAGCGCCTGGTCCGCGATCGGACCGACCAGCTCGTACGACTGGGTGCGCGACACCCCGCCGGTCATGATGAGTTTCAGCCGGGGGCGCAGCGCCAGCTCGGCGGCGATGTTGAGCGCGTTGGTCACCACCGTCAGGTCCACGCGTTCGGCCAGGATGCGCGACAGCAGATGCGTTGTCGTTCCCCCGGTCAGCCCCAGCGTCAGCGGGCCCTTTGGCAGCAGCTGCGCCACCTTGCGCGCCACCAGCGCCTTTTCCTCGCGGTGCTGGCCCACCCGGTAGCGCACCGGCAGCTCGTAGGCCACATCCACCGCGACCGCCCCGCCGTGGGTGCGCGACAGCAGCCGCTGATCCTCCAGCACCTGCAGGTCGCGGCGGATGGTGGCGGGGGAGACGTGGAACTCGTTGGCCAGGTTCCCGGCGTCGACCGAGCCGTTGCTGGCCACGCGGTCCAGGATGGCCGACACGCGGTCGGCGCGGCGAAGGGAGCTCTGGGGCATCGGCGGTCCTCAACGGTTGATCAAACGATCAGTCAGCGTAGTTCGTTTCCAAGCGATTGACCAGAATTCCTTGCGCGCTCACCGCTCATCCGGCCAGGATCCCGCCATGACTGTGATCGCTTTTCTCGGCGCCGGCAGTGTGGTCTTCACCCGCGAACTGCTCGCCGACATCCTGTCCTTCGACGAGTTGAAGGGTGTCACGCTGGCCCTGCACGACATCGACGCCGAACGCCTGGAAACCGCCGGGGCCATCGCCCGCCGCATCGCCGAGCAGTTGGGCGCCAAGCCGGCGATCACCGCGTCGTTGAACCGCCGAGCAGTACTGGACGGCGCCGATTTCGTCATCAACGCCATTCAGGTCGGCATGCACGCCGCCACCGTGCGCGATTTCGAGATTCCGGCGAAATACGGGCTGCGCCAGACCATTGCCGACACGCTGGGCATCGGCGGCATCTTCCGGGCGCTGCGCACCTTCCCGGTACTCGAGGCGATTGCGAAAGACATGCGCGAGCTGTGCCCCGACGCGTGGCTTCTCAACTATACGAATCCGATGGCAATGAACATCGGTTACCTGGCGAACGTGGCGCCGGACGTGAAAGCGGTCGGGTTGTGCCACTCGGTGTTCTGGACCGTGCACGATCTTTGTGAACTTGTCGGCGTACCCCTGCAGGAAGTTGATTATCGCGCGGCCGGGGTGAACCATCAGGCGTGGCTGCTGCGGTGGGAACACCGGGGTGAGAGCCTCTATCCGAAGCTGGACGCGCGGTTGGCCGGCGATGGCGAGCTGCGGCGGCGGGTGCGCATGGACATGTACCGGCGGCTCGGCTATTTCCCAACCGAGACCAGTGAGCATTCCAGCGAATATGTGCCGTGGTATCTGCACCATGATGCCGAAATTGATCGCCTGCGCATTCCGGTGGGCGATTATCTGCAGATCAGTGCCGGTAATGTCGAGGAATACCACGCCACCCGCAAGGCGGTGCTGGCCGGCGAACCTCTGGATGTCAGCCGGGACGCCACCGAATATGCGCCGCAGGTCATTCACAGCATGGTGACCGGCACCCTGCGCACCATTCACGCCAATGTGGCCAACCACGGTCTCATTACCAACCTGCCGCAGGGGTACGCCGTGGAGGTGCCCTGCGTCGTTGATCATCTCGGGGTCCGCCCGGAGCATGTCGGCGATCTGCCGCTGCAATGCGCAGCACTCAATCGCAGTTTCGTTTCCGTTGGCGAATTGACGGTGCGTGCCGCGGTGACCGGCGACAGGCGGATGGTCCGCCAGGCCGCCATGGCCGACCCGAACACGGCTGCAACGCTGACCGTGGACCAGATCTGGCAGCTCTGCGACGAGCTGACCGCGGCGCACGGCGACCTCATCCCCGACACGCTGCGTTAGATAACACGCAATGTGGATTGCTCGTTTGTTGCACGGATCTTGTGAAACGAAAACAAACGAGCATAATTCTCGACCATGAAACACACGTCCGAGGAGATCACCAGCCAGCCCGCCGTCTGGGAGCAGGCCCTGGCCACGCTCGCTGGCGAGGCCCGCGAGCAGCTCGCTGCCCCGGGCGAGCGGGTCCTGGTCCTGGGCTGCGGCACCAGCTGGTTCGTCGCTCAGAGCATCGCCGAGCTGCGCGAAAGCGCTGGGCTCGGCGAAACCGACGCGGTGTGCGCCTCGGAGTACCGGCCGCGGCGCCGCTACGACCGGGTCGTTGCGGTCAGCCGCTCGGGCACCTCCACCGAAGTGCTCGACGCGCTGCGCCAGGTTCCCGAGGGCACCCACCGGGTGGCGATCACCGCTGTGGGCGCCATGCCCATCGACGAGCTGAGTGACTCGCGGCTCCTGCTCGCGCTCGCCGACGAGAAAAGCGTTGTGCAGACCCGTTTCCCGACCACCGTGCTGGCCCTGGCCCGCGCGGCGTTCGGCGAGGATCTCACCCACCTGGCCGACGACGGGCGCGCCGCGCTCGCCGCGCCGCTGCCCGCCGACCCGGCGAAGATCGAACACCTGGTCTTCCTGGGCACCGGCTGGACCGTCGGGCTCGCCCACGAGGCGGCGCTCAAGGTCCGCGAGGCTGCACAGGCCTACTCCGAGTCGTACCCGGCAATGGATTTCCGGCACGGCCCGGTTGCCGTGGCCACCGAGCGCAGCTTGATCTTCTCCTACCGCGGTGTGCCCGCCGGTCTCGACGACGTCGGGCGTTCGGCCGGCGCCACCACGTACCGCGATGAGCTCGACCCGCTCGCGCAGCTCGTGCTGGCCCAGCGGTTCGCGATCGCCCTGGCCGCG
The DNA here is from genome assembly GCF_001553785.1 of Actinoplanes sp. TFC3. Lineage (GTDB taxonomy): Bacteria > Actinomycetota > Actinomycetes > Mycobacteriales > Micromonosporaceae > Actinoplanes. The sequence goes on along the minus strand of NZ_LOJP01000001.1, from coordinate 3,489,477 downwards.
CACCGCGGTCTCGACCCCGACACCCCCCGACTGCTGACCCGTTCGGTAGTGCTGACCGACGGAGCCTGACCTTCAAGGAGCGAGGTTCGTGGTGACTTTGTTGATGCGGCTGCTGGCCGCCGGAAGCGCGGTATGCCTGCTCGGCGCCTGCAGCATGAACGGCACCGGCGGCGACAACGGCAAAGACGCGGCGGCGGGCTACGACCCGGGTGCCGCGGTCACGATCACCTGGTGGACCGGGCAGACCACGGAGGCCGAGACGGTCGCCGAGAAGCTCGCCGCCGAGTACCACAGCGCGCATCCCAACGTCACCATCAAGACCTCGCCCGGGGCCACCACCACCGACGACCTGCTCACCAAGCTGTCGGCCGGGTTCGCCGGCGGCAGCTATCCCGACATTTCCTATGCGTTCGGCAGCTGGGCCGGTGAGCTCGGCGCCAGCGGCCGTACGCAGGATCTCACCGCCTTCGTCGGTGATCCCTCGTTTGCCTGGCAGGAGATGCCCGCCGCGGCCCGGGCCACGGCCACCATCGACGGCAAGGTCATCGGGGTTCCCGCGCTGGTCGACAACCTTGCGGTCATCTACAACAAGGAACTCTTCGACGCCATGGGCGTGCAGTACCCGAGCGACGAATGGACCTGGGAAGACTTCCGCAGTGCGGCGCAGAAACTCACAGATTCCTCGACGAACACGTACGGCACCGCGTACTCGGTCTCCGGCAGCGAGGACACCACCTGGCATCTCTGGCCGCTGCTCTGGCAGAACGGCGGTCAGATCCTCGACGGCAAGAAGCCCGGGTTCAACTCCGAGGCCGGGGTCAAGGCGCTCGAGACGCTGCGCGTGATGGCCGTCGACGACAAGTCGATGTACCTGGATCAGACCGACGAGAAATACGTGCCGCTGTTCGCCAGCGGCCACATCGGCATGATCATCAACGGGCCGTGGTCCCTGCTGGACCTCAAGAAGGCGCGCTTCGGGTACGGCGTGGCCGGGCTGCCCGGCGTCAACGGCGACCACCAGACCGTCTCCGGCCCCGACCTGTGGGTGCTGTTCAACCACGACAACGCCAACCAGGCCGGCGCCGCGCGCGACTTCATCAAGTGGCTGACCAGCGCCGCGACCGATGCCAAGTGGAACCTCACCGTCGGCAACCTGCCCTTGCGGACCTCTGAGAAGGACACACCCGAGTTCCAGAGGTACGTCCACGAGTACCCGGGCGGGCAGAAGTTCTTCGACAACCTGGTCAACGCCAAGCAGGCCCGCCCGACAGTGGCCGGCTACGAGACGATGAGCCGCAACGTCGGTGACGCCATCGCCGAGGTGTTGCAGGGCGCCAAGCAACCCCGGCAGGCCCTGGACGAGGCCGCCAAGAAGTCCGCCTCCGTGCTGGACAACTGATGAGCATCACGTTCGCGGCGACCCCGCGTACGCAGCCGCAGGACCTCGGATCACGCGCCCGCTCACGCCGCGGCCGGGCCCTGCGCCGCAACCTGACCGGCTGGGGGTTCGCGGCCCCGGCGACCGCCCTGGTGATCGGGTTGTCCATCTTCCCCGCGGTGTGGGCGCTGTTCATCTCCCGCACCAAGTGGAACGGCATCTCCCCGGCGACCGGCGTGGGCTGGGCCAACTACGGCAACCTCGTGCAGGACCCCGATGCGGCCGCGGCGGCCCAGCACACCCTGCTGCTGACCGTGCTGTTCGTGCCCGGCTCGATCCTGCTCGGCATGCTCATCGCGGTAGCCCTCAACCAGAAGATCCGGCTGATCGGCTTCTACCGCACGTGCATCTTCGTGCCGTACGTCGCCTCGGCCGCGGCCACTGGCATCCTGGCCAGCTTCGTGTTCAACCCGCAGTTCGGCGCGGCGAACGAAACCCTGCGCCGGCTCGGCCTGCCCGCCCAGGGGTTCCTGGAGAACCCGGGCCAGGCGCTGCTGGTCATCTGCCTCATCGCGCTGTGGGGCGAGGTCGGCTTCTGCGCGGTGGTCTACCTGGCCGCGCTGCAGGACATCCCGCAGGAACTCGTCGAAGCGGCGACCGTCGACGGCGCGAGCCGCTTGCGGGTGTTCCTGCACATCACCCTGCCCGAGCTGCGACCGGTCACCGTGTTCACCGCTATCTGGCAGACCATCACCGCGATGCAATTGTTCGACCTGATCTGGACCACCACCCGCGGCGGCCCGATGAACAGCACCCAGACGATCGTCTACTACATCTACGAACTGGCCTTCCAGACCCAGCGGCTCGGATATGGCGCGGCGCTGGCGTACCTGTTGTTCGCGGTCACCATGCTGCTCACCCTGGGCGTGCTCTGGTACAGCCGGCGCACCGGATCGGAGGCGTTGTGAAAAGAAGCCGGCTGCCGTTCAGCCCCTGGCATCTGCTGCTGATGCCGCTCGCCCTGATCTTCGTGCTGCCGCTGGTGCAAATGGTCCTCACCTCGTTCATGACCACCGCGGAGATCAACCAGTTCCCGCCGAAGGTCATCCCGGCCGGCCTGCACCTGACCGGCTACACGCAACTGCTCAGGGAATCGCACATCCTGCGCTGGTTCGCCAACACCGTGCTGGTCTCGGCGATCGCCGTGGTGTCGCACCTGGTGCTGTGCTCGCTGGCCGGCTACGGTTTCGCCCGGCTCAAGTTCGCCGGCCGCGGATTGGCTTTCCTGGCCATCGTTGCCACGGTCATGGTTCCCATTCAACTACTGATGATCCCCACGTACCTGATGTTCGCGCAGGCCGGTCTCGTGGACACGCTCGCGGCTGCCTTCGTGCCGTGGCTGGCGTCGGCGTTCGGCATCTTCCTGATGCGCCAGTTCTTTCTGGGCCTGCCGGTGGAATTGGAGGAAGCGGCCACCCTGGATGGTTGCAGCACGTTGCGCACCTTTGTGAGCGTGGTGCTGCCGCTAGCCCGCCCGGCGCTGGCCACCCTGGCGGTGTTCACGCTGCTGTCCAGCTGGAACGACCTGCTGTGGCCGCTGGTGGCGATCTCCGACGACACGAAGTTCACGCTGCAAGTGGGGCTGGCGAGTTTCCAGGGCACCCGCCGTACCGAATGGGCGCAGTTGATGGCGGGCAATGTCATTGCCACCCTGCCGCTGATCGTCGCTTTCCTGGTGGCTCAGCGCCGGTTCATCGCGACCATGACCTTCACCGGGCTCAAAGGCTGAGGTCCGCTGTCGTCGCCTGGGCGGCAGTTCCGCCTGCCGCCCGGGTGCTCAGCGAACCCGCCACCGCCGCCCACCCGATTGCCTCGGAAACCGGCAACCCCGTGAGCATTGCGGCCAGGAACCCGGCGTTGAAACTGTCCCCGGCCCCCGTCGTGTCCACCACATCGACGGTACGTCCAGCAGCGGCCCATTCCCCGTCGGAATTCCACGCCTTCGCCCCAGCAGCCCCGTTCTTCATCACCACTGTGGTGCCCGCAGCCACCAGTTTTGCCGCGGCTACCTCAACGTCGTCCTCCCGGGTCACCGCGCGCAGTTCGGTGGCATTGGGCAGAAAAACATCGGTGTACGCCAGAATGGCGGTGATCGACGCCCAGTGCTCGGCCGGATCCCAGTTGGTGTCGAGTGAGGTGGTCACGCCCGCTTGCCGTGCGCGCGCGAACACGTCCGCCAGTCCCTGCGCCAATTCCGGTTGCAGATAGAGCGCGGCCACATGCAGATGCCGGGTGGTGCTCAGCAGTTCGTCGGTGACGTCTTGCGGCCGCAGCGCCGGAATGGTGCCGGGCAACGTCAGAATGGCCCGGTCCTTGTCGTCCGGGTTCAGAATCACGCTCAAACCGGTGGGTACGTTCTCAGTCCTCGCCAGCTCCACAGTGACCCCGCGATCCCGCAGGTGCTGCCGGGTGATCGCCCCGAACACGTCCTCGCCCAGCGCCGTCAGCAGCGTTGTGTCCAATCCCAGCCGCGCGCAGCCCGCCGCCGTGATCGCCGCGGAGCCCCCCAGCACCAGATCCGCGCCGGTCAGCAACTGCTCGGCCTGCCCGAACCGCGGCCGGGCATCGCCGTGCAGCACCAGGTCCGGATTGGCGTCGCCGACCACCAGCACGTCCACAACCATCTCCTGTCCATATGAACATTCCAGAATGCTCACTTGCCGATTTCCGTGCCAATCAACCGCTCGCGAGCACCATACGCGCGCAAACCGCTATTGACACCTGTTCATTCGATCAGTTGAATCGGCGGCAGAGATCGAGCCCAGCCGGTACCCAGCCCGGCACCCGATCGCCAGGGCCGCGAGCGTTTCGAGCGTCACCCGAGGCGGGGCAGATCAGCGCTCGCAGGAGCCCTCCATGCCGACCGCCGCCCTCACCGCATGATCATCACCGTCACCCTCAACCCGGCGCTGGACCTCACGTACACGGTCGCCGCCCTGATCCCGCACGGCACGCATCGGGTGACAGCGGTGCACGAACGTCCGGGCGGTAAGGGCATCAATGTGGCCGGCGTGCTGCACGCGCTCGGGGAACCCGTCCTGACCACCGGCCTGCTGGGCGGCAACACCGGCAGCCGCGTCGAGGCGCTGCTGACGACCGAGGGCATCCCGGCGGCGTTCGTGCCGATTGCGGGGGAGACCCGGCGCACCGTGGCGGTCGCCGACGGCGAGGACGCCACCGGTTTCTGGGAGCCGGGCCCGGAGATCAGCGCGGCGGAGTGGGCGGCCTTCCTGGACCGGTTCGGCCGCCTGGTGGGCGAGGGCGATGTGGTCGCCCTCAGCGGTTCCCTGCCGCCCGGAGTGCCGATCGAGGGGTACGCCGAGCTGGTTCGCCTGGCTGCTTCGGCCGGCGCGCGAACCGTGCTCGACACCAGCGGCGAGGCTCTACGGTACGGCTGGGCGGCCGGCCCGGACCTGGCCAAGCCCAACGCCGCCGAGCTCGCCGAGGTGTTTCCCGACGGCGTGCCTGCCCCCGGCCCCGGAGCAGTCGTCGTCTCGCACGGTCCGGCCGGGCTGGTGGCCTGTACTGCGTCCGGCACCTGGCGAGCCGAGCCGCCCGAGCAGCTCACCGGCAACCCGACCGGAGCTGGGGACGCCTGCGTGGCTGCCCTCGCCCGGGGCCTGCGGGACGGCACGCCGTGGCCCGCTTTGCTCACCGACGTGGTGGCTCTGTCGGCTGCCGCCGTCGCCGCCCCGGCCGCGGGCGTCATCGACTTGCCCACCTACCGTCGTCTGCTGCCCGCCCATGTCGTTGGCAACGTTGCGCGCTGAGAGGACCAGTTTTGTTCACTCCGACCGGCGAGATCGTCGCCGCGGCCAGGGCTGCGGGTACTGCCACAGGTGCGTTCAACGTGATCACTGTCGAGCATGCCGAGGCGGTGGTCACCCGGGCCGAGGCGGCTGGGCTGCCGGTGATCCTGCAGATCAGCGAGAACGCGGTGCGTTTCCACCATGGCCGGCTGGCTCCGATCGCCGCCGCCGCGCGGAGCATCGCGGCGCTGGCCGGGGTGCCCGTCGGGCTGCACCTGGACCATGTTGTCAGCGACGAACTGTTCGACCAGGCAGCCGGCTGCGGTTTCGGGTCGGTCATGTATGACGCGGCGCTGCGGACGTACCCGGAAAATGTCGCCTTGACCGCAGCCGCGGTGACTCGCGGGCACCGCGCGGGGCTTTGGGTGGAAAGTGAGCTCGGGGAGGTCGGCGGGAAGGACGGCGCCCATGCGCCCGGGGTGCGGACCGACCCCGTCGAAGCTGCTCGCTACGTTGCGGCGACCGGTGTGGATGCGCTCGCGGTGGCGGTCGGCTCGTCGCACGCCATGGCCACGCGCACCGCGAAACTCGACCATGACCTGATCGCCCGGCTGCGTGACGCCGTGCCCGTGCCACTGGTGCTGCACGGCTCCTCGGGGGTGCCGGACGACGAACTGGTCGCCGCCGTGCACGCCGGAATGGTCAAGGTCAACATCGGCACGGCCCTGAACAAAGCCTTCACCGCGGCGGTACGCGAAACGCTCGGCGCCCACGCCGGAGTCACCGATCCACGCCGCTATCTTGCGCCCGCTCGGGAGGCCATGGCTGAGACGGTTCGGGTGTCGCTGCGGCTGCTGGCCGAGTTGAATTCTTGCGGGCTGGACTCTTTCAGGCGCGGGACGGCAGGGTGAGGATCTCGGCGCCGTCCTCGGTGATGGCGATGGTGTGCTCGCTGTGAGCGGTGCGGCAGCCGGTCGCGCTCTTCAACGTCCAGCCGTCCGCGTCGGTGACCAGCTTGTCGGTGTCCGCCATCACCCACGGTTCCAAGGCGAGCAGCAGTCCGGGGCGCAACGTGAAGCCGCGGCCGGGCTTGCCGTTGTTCGACACGTGCGGATCCTGGTGCATCGTCGACCCGACGCCGTGCCCGCCGAACTCGGTGTTCACCGTGTAGCCCGCCCCGGTCAGCACCGAGCCGATGGTGTGGGAGAGGTCGCCGGTGCGTACGCCAGGAGCCGCGGTGGCAATGGCGGCCTTCAGGGCCTGCTCGGTGGCCGTGATCAGCGCAAGGTCCCCGGGCCGCGGCGTCTGGCCCACCACGAAGCTGATGGCCGAATCGGCCACGATGCCCCCGGTGGAAACCGCCAGGTCAAGCGACAGCAGGTCGCCGTCGACCAGGGTGTAGTCGTGCGGCAGCCCGTGCAGCACGGCATCGTTCACCGACGTACAGATGTAGTGCCCGAACGGCCCGCGCCCGAACGACGGGGCATAGTCGACGTAGCAGGACAGCGCCCCGGCCTCGAGGATCATGGCCTTCGCCCACCGGTCGATGTCGAGCAGGTTGGTGCCAACCACGCTGCGCGCCTTCAAGGTCTGCAGGATGTCGGCAACCAGTGCACCGGTGACCCGGGCCCGGGGCAGGTCGCTGGGATCAAAAATGTCGATCATGGATCGCCCTCTTCATGCTCGATGGTCCACGCTTGCTCAGTCGTGCCTCGATTCCGCACCCGCACCGGTCCGGGGGGAACCAATAACTATCCCGGTCATGGTAGCCCGGTCTAGAATCGCTGCCATGGTCAGGTTGCCGCTCACCCCCGCTGAGGTCGAGCGCGGGCAGCGCCTCGGCGCCCTGCTACGCCGCGCGCGGGCAAACCGCCCGATGCTGGAGATCGCCCTGCACGCCCGGGTATCCCCGGAAACCCTGCGCAAGATCGAGTCCGGTCGGGTGGCGACTCCCGCTTTCTCGACCATTGCGGCGATCGCGGATGTGCTGGGGCTTTCCCTGGATGAGGTGTGGGCTGAGATCAACCAGCCTGGGCTGGCGCTGCAGAAGACGGGCTGAGGAGCCCGGTGTGACGCCGGCCGGCTGGTATCTGCGGTCGGGGCGGCTGCGCGCGATGAGGGAGCCGGCATTCCCGCACGTGCCCGGCGTCGATGCGGCCGGCGTGGTGGATGAGGTTGGCGAGGGCGTGCCCGGGGTGAGCGTGGCCGCAAAAATTGTGCTCCTGCCCTGATCAATGCCGTGACGCGGCTCACTTTAAATACGAGACGGTTCCGTATCGCATGAGAGCTCGGTAGGGTTCGTCCAAGATACGGAACTGTTCCGTATCGTATCGTGGTCGAGCTCGGTAGGAGCATTCTCATGGAACAACCGCAGACGGGGCACCCACGGCGGTGGGCGATTCTCGGTGTTCTGGTCATCAGCTTGCTTGTCGTCGTTCTGGACAACACCGTCCTCAACGTCGCGATGCGCACCATCGCCGACCCGCAGCACGGCCTGGGCGCCGATCAGGGTCAGCTTGAATGGGCCATCAACTCGTACACCCTGGTCTTCGCCGGCCTGCTGTTCACCGCCGGCATCCTGGCCGACCGCTTCGGCCGGCGCCTCAGCCTCATCGCGGGGCTCGTGGTCTTCGGCGTGGCGTCGCTGCTCTCCGCGTACGCCCAGACGCCCGGCCAGCTCATCGGAGCACGTGCCCTGATGGGCCTCGGCGCCGCGGCGGTCATGCCCGCCACGCTCTCCATCATCGCCAACGTTTTCGAGCCGCACGAGCGCGGCCGTGCGATCGGCGTCTGGGCCGGCGCGGTCGGCATCGCCGCGGCGGCCGGCCCGATCGTGGGCGGGCTGCTGCTGGAGAACTTCTGGTGGGGTTCGGTCTTCCTGATCAACGTGCCCATCGTGGTCATCGGCATCGTGCTGCTGGTGGTGCTCGTGCCCGAATCGCGCGACCCCAAGCCCGGGCGCATCGACATCGCCGGCGTGCTGCTGTCGGTGCTCGGGCTGAGCCTGCTCACCTACGGTGTGATCACCGGCGGCGAGGACGGCTTCGGTGACGTGCGTGCCTGGGCAAGCCTGGCCGGCGCGGTCGTCGTGCTGACCGCGTTCATCGTGTACGAGCGCCGCATCGCGTTCCCCTCACTGGACGTGCGACTGTTCAGCAACCGGCAGTTCTCCGCCTCCACGGGCATGGTCGGGCTGGTGTTCTTCGCAGCCATGGGGGCCATGTTCTTCAGCGCGTTCTACCTGCAGCTGGTGCGCGGGTACGGTCCGCTGGCCTCGGGCGCTTTGTTCGTACCCTTCGCCGTGGGTCAGATTGTCTTCGCCCCGCGCAGTGCTGCCATGGTCAAGCGGTTCGGCCCCAAGGCGGTCAGCGTGGTGGGACTGCTGCTGGTCGCGGCGGGTCTGTTCGGCTGGGTGTTCATCACCGAGACCACCCCGATCGCAGTCGTGGGCGCGCTGTTCTTCGTCATGGGCGTGGGCATGGCCAACGTCATGCCCCCGGCCACGGAGTCGATCATGGCCGCGCTGCCCCGCGAGAAGGCCGGCGTCGGATCGGCCGTCAGCAACACCGTGCGGCAGGTCGGCGGAGCCCTCGGCGTGGCCGTGCTGGGCGCGATCCTCTCCTCGGTCTACCGCGACGACGTCACCTCGGTCACCCAGAACCTGCCGGGTGCCGCGCGTGAGGTCGCCGAGGAATCCATCTCGGGGGCCTACACCGCGGCGGCACAGGCCGGGCCCGCGGGGCAGACGCTGATCGCCGGAGCCAACGACGCGTTCATGACCGCGCTGCACTGGGCGTCCGTCGGAGCGACCGGCTTTGCGCTGCTCGGTGCGCTTGTCGCGCTGCTCTGGCTGCCCGGCAAGCGGCCCGCGCAGGCACCGGCTCCCACCTCTGCCGAAGGGCTGGCCGAGGAGCAGGGCGTCGAGCTGGTCGAGGCCTGACGGAGATTCGCTCAAGGCGCGCCATGGTTGCGGGCGGAGGTTCGCTCGAGGTGCGCCCACCCCTGATGGTCGAAGAGTGAAAGCTCGGTAACAATGGAGCACATGACGACTGTCAGCGCGGACGCGGGAACCGGCCAGGGCCGCAAGACACCCGGCCGGCCCCGCGACGCCCGCGCCGACGACGCGATCCTCGAGGCGGTGATCGCGCTGCTCAGCTCGGGCCACAGCGCGGACGCGGTCTCCATCGAGTCGGTGGCAGCCAAGGCGGGCGTGGGCAAGGCGACGATCTACCGGCGCTGGCCCAACAAGGAGGCGCTGCTCATCGACGCGGTGGGCCGCATGAAGGGCCCCCTGCCGGTCCCGGCCGGCGAGTCCGTGCGAGACGACATCATCATGCTCGTCTCGTACGGCCGCACCAAGCGCAGCGAGACCTACAGCCGGGCCACCGCCTGCCTGATGCCGGAGATGGTGAAGCGCCCCGACCTGCACGCGGTGTTCCAGAAGATCCAAGAACCACGGCGCAACCTGCTGCGCGAGGTGCTGCGCCGCGGCATCGAGACCGGGGAGCTGCGCGCGGACCTCGACATCGAGCTGACCCTGCTGCTGCTGACCGCGCCCAGCCTCGCGCAGAACGTGTTCACCTACAACCCGGCGGTGCCCTTCGAAGGCTTCCCGGAGGCGCTGGTGGACGCGGTTCTGCGCGGTGCCGCCGCCTGACCCCGTTCGCCGACCGTCCCGCCCGGCCGGGTCAGCACGGACCGGCGGAGATCTCGACGCCGGCGGCGCGTAGCCGGGCGACGAGCGCGTCGCCGATGCCGGTGGCCGGGGTGAGGACACCGCCGGGGGAGTCGGGCAGGGCGTCGCGGTCGAGGGCCAGCGCGAGGCCGGATTGCCCGAGCATGACCGCGGTGGCGGCGTAGCCGGGATCTCCCTTGGCCTTGAAGCGGGCGGCGAAGTGCGCGCCAGTGGTCGTGGTCGTGAAGGCGTCAGTGGTGAAGTGGCCGTCGCGGCGGGTCTGCTCGGAGGGGCCGGTGCCCGGCTTGGGCAGGACCTGGTCGAGCAGGGCGGTGA
>NZ_LOJP01000001.1:3475720-3479179 GCF_001553785.1 Actinoplanes sp. TFC3 | reverse complement strand
GTACCGGCCCAGACCGCCGACCCGACCTGCACCGGCGGCACCACCCCGCCGCCCACCGACCCGACCACCCCGCCGCCCTCGGGCTCCTGCACCGGCACCAACGCAACCGACGTGGCGATCCCGGACCGTGGCGTGGCCGTGTACAGTGACATCGCGCTCAGCTGCGCCCGCTCCGCGTCGACCAGCTCCACGGTGGCGGTCAACATCGTCCACACGTACCGCGGTGACCTGACCGTCGACCTGGTGGCGCCGGACGGCAGCACGTACCGGCTCAAGAACAGCAGCTCGTCGGACAGCGCGGACAACGTGAACACGACCTACACCGCGAACCTGTCCAGCGAGGCGGCGAACGGCACCTGGCGCCTGAAGGTCCAGGATGTCTACTCCGGTGACACCGGCTACATCAACTCCTGGACCCTTACGGTCTGAACGACCTGATCCACTCGACGGGGGTCGCTGCTCGGGCAGCGGCCCCGTCGACAGCTACACCACGTTGCCACCCGCCAAGGGCGACCCTACGGATCAGCGGCCGGGGCGGTACTCGGGGCTGTAGCCGGACACCGCTTCGGCGTCGTAGCGCGCGCGGTCATCGACCTCGCCCCGAGCGCTGTCCAGTGGCAAGACCGCTGACGACCACGCGGGGTGAGCCGGGCAGTGATCACTTCCTTTACGATGGCCGCATGCGGTGGTTCCGGCTCGGAGCGAGCAGGCGGCACGTCGAGCACGATCCCGGCCAGCAGGCCGCGATGCTCGACAGTGTCCGGCAACAGTTCGGCGCGCACGTCCAAGGGCGCTTCCCCGACCAGGCGCAGGCGGTGGCGCAGCTACTGACCGGCGACGACGGGCTGGTGGTGGCGGCCGCAATCGTGCGGGAGTTCGCCGGCGCGGCGCACGCCGAGCTGGTCGCTCAGGTGGGTGAGCTGTACCGGCGTACCGGTCAGGGCTTCGGGGTGGACCGGCGCAACTACCGGCCGCTGTGGCGCGAGGCGGGGGCGCAGCTTCGGTGGCCGTTGTTCCAGCTCCCGGGTGGGCTGCACCCTTACATCCAGGTGGCCGCTGCGGTGACGGTGGTGGGTGGTCAGGCGCGCCGGGCGGTTCGCGTGCTGGATCCGTACCCGCTGCTGGCGCAGTTGTTCGAAGTTCTTGATCTGAGCATTGCGGGCTGGGAGTTCGGACGTGTGCGGGTGGACACCGACGCCGCCTCGCTGGTGTCCGGACTGATCCGCAGCGCCCGCGAGCTCAGCGACGAGATGAACGAGCCGCCGCCGCTGCCCCCGCCGGTGCGTGAGCTGATGCGCCGCAACAACACCATCGATGTGTACGACTCGCTGGGCAGCGGCTTCGCCGGTTCGTTCAACCCGGGTAGGACCATGCGGGAAGTGCTACTGGCGTGATCGCGTTCCCGGCGTAGGTTGAGGGTCGGCAGATCGATCTGCGTTCGCACTCCAGGAGCTGTCCATGAACAAGCTCATCAACGAACCCGCGACCGTCATCCCCGACGCCCTGCTCGGCCTCGCCGCCGCTCATCGTGAGCTGCGCGTCGATCACGAGAACCGCATCGTCTACCGCGGCGACGCCCCGGTGCGGGGCAAGGTCGGCTTGGTCTCCGGGGGCGGCTCGGGCCACGAACCGCTGCACGCCGGATTTGTCGGGCCCGGCATGCTCGACGCGGCCTGCGCCGGCGAAATCTTCACCTCCCCCGTGCCCGATCAGATGGTGGCCGCCACCACGGCGGTCGACGGCGGTGCCGGGGTGCTGCACATCGTCAAGAACTACACCGGCGACGTGCTGAACTTCGAGATGGCAGCCGAGCTGGCCGAGGCGGAAACCGGCGTACCGGTCACCGCCGTGATCACCGATGATGACGTAGCCGTGCAGGACAGCCTCTACACCGCAGGCCGGCGCGGTGTCGGCGTCACGGTGCTGGTCGAGAAGATCGCCGGGGCCGCCGCCGAGCAGGGGCGCAAGCTCGCCGACGTCGCCGACGTAGCCCGCAAGGTCAACGCCAACGGCCGCAGCATGGGCGTCGCGCTCACCTCGTGCACCGTCCCGGCGGCCGGCAAGCCCACGTTCGACCTGCCCGAGGGCCAGATGGAGGTCGGCATCGGCATCCACGGCGAACCGGGCCGGCGCCGGGCGCCGATCGCCCCGGCCCGTGAGATAGCCGAGATGCTGGTCAGCCCGATCCTGGCCGACCTCGACTTCACCGGCAGCGACGGCGTGATCGCCTTCGTCAACGGCATGGGTGCCACCCCGCTGATCGAGCTCTACGTGATGTACCACGAGGTCGAACAGCTCCTCACCAAAGCGGGCATCGGCATCGCCCGCTCGCTGGTCGGGCCGTACATCACCAGCCTGGACATGGCCGGCTGCTCGGTGACGCTGCTCAAGGCCGACGACGAGCTGCTGCGGCTATGGGACGCCCCGGTGCGCACCCCGGCGCTGCGCTGGGGAGTGTGAGCCGATGGACGCGGCGGCGCTGAACGCCTGGATGCACGAGTTCGCCCGGCTGATCGCGGAGAACACCGCAAAGCTGACGGAGCTGGATTCGGCCATCGGCGACGGCGACCACGGCTTCAACATGGACCGCGGGTTGAAGGCCGTGGTGCAGGCCCTCGACGACGAACCCCCGGACACCCCCTCGGCGCTGTTCAAGCGGGTGGGGATGACGCTGATCAGCAAGGTCGGCGGGGCCAGCGGGCCGCTGTACGGCACGGCCTTCCTGCGCATGTCCGCCGCGGCGGACACCTCGGTGGACGGGCCGGGGTTCGCCAAGGTGCTGCGGGCGGGTTTGGACGGGGTGGTCGCCCGGGGCAAGTGCGTGGCCGGGGACAAGACCATGTACGACGCGCTCGCACCGGCCGTGGACGCCCTGGACGCCGGGCTCGCCGAGGGGAAGGACTTCCCCGCGGCGCTGCAGGCCGCGGTTGACGCGGCGACGGCCGGGCGGGATGCGACCGTGCCGATGGCCGCCCGCAAGGGCCGGGCCAGCTACCTGGGTGAACGCAGCGCGGGGCATGCGGACCCGGGCGCAACCTCGGTGACCCTGCTGCTGGTCGCCGCCGCCGCAACGCTGACGGACTGAGCCGATGGTCGGCCTGGTGGTGGTCAGCCACAGCCACGCGCTGGCCGTCGCGGCGGTGGCGCTGGCCCGTGAAATGGTGACGGACCGGCCGGTGACGATCGAGGTGGCGGCCGGCCTGGACGAGACGACAACCGGCACGGACGCGGTGGCGATCAGCGAGGCCATCGAGGCGGCGGACGGCGGCGACGGTGTGGTCGTGCTGATGGACCTTGGCAGCGCGGTGTTGTCGGCGTCGCTGGCGTTGGAGCTGGTTGCGGAGCCGTCGCGGGTGACGTTGTGCCCTGCGCCGCTGGTGGAGGGGTTGGTTGCGGCTGCGGTGGCTGCTGCTTCGGGGGCGGGACGCGGGGAAGTTGCCGGCGAGGCAGTTGCGGGGC
>NZ_LOJP01000001.1:3462617-3475620 GCF_001553785.1 Actinoplanes sp. TFC3 | reverse complement strand
GGCGGAGGGTTGCGGGGCTTTGGTCGTACCGGGGGAGCGGGGTGGCTTGTGGTTCGACAGGGCCAGGTCGAGGGCTGCGCGGGCAAGGGTCGGGCCGTTGCAGGAGGTGGGGTCCGGTTTGTCGCGGGCTTCGATCAGGGGGAGTTCGGCTGTGGGTTCATCCTCCGGGAGCGGGGCGTCGGTTTCGGGCCAGTCCGGGACGGGCGCGGGGGATCCCTGCATGGCGGTGCCTCCAGGTCGGCTTCCGGGCAAATGCCATGCAGGGGTACGGATACAGCTCCCACCCGGTTCGGACCCGCACCGAGATACCGAGAAAATTGCGTGCCCCGCATCTTTGCGTGACGCGCACAATTGGCTATGCTGGTGGGTGTGGGGCTACGGGAAAGCAAGAAGGCGGCAACCCGGACGGCGCTCAGCTGGGCGGCGATCCAGCTCACCGTCGAACGCGGACTGGACAACGTCAAGGTCGAGGACATCGCAGCCGCGGCGGGCGTGTCCCCTCGTACCTTCAACAACTATTTCGGCAGCAAAGCCGAGGCAATCGTCTCCCGCCAGCTCGACCGTCTGCGCCACATAGCCGACGAACTCCGCCGCCGGCCGCCCGAAGAGCCGCTCTGGACGGCCCTGACCCAAGCAACTCTCACGCAATACCAGCCGGGCCCCGAAGTGGTAGCGAACCCCATTCCCGACCCGGTCCAATGGGCCGCCGGCTTGAGAGTGATGCTCGCCGAACCAGCCCTGCAAGCCGAACTCCTGAGAACCACCGTCATCGCCGAGGAAGACCTAGCCGCCGCCGTCGCCGCCCGCACCGGCACCAGCATCGAAAATGACTTCTACCCCCACCTGGTAGCAGCCACCGTCCTCACCGCAACCAGAGCCGCCACCACCCACTACCTTCGCACAGAATCGGGATCCGAAATGGAGCAGCTCTTACCCGAGGCGCTCGCCCGGATCGCCGCGGGCTTGCCGGAACCGCATTAGACGTCGCGCTGTTGTCGTTCTCGTTCTCAGTCTTGATCAGGGCGTGGTGCTTGGGCCTGCTTCGGGCGCGATCGCTCCGGTTTGCTCTCGGGTTTTTTCGGGCTTGCTCCGATTCGGCTGATCGCCACGCTGGTTCTGAACCGCCTGGCTCCTTCCGGAAAGCTGACGCCGCTTCCGTTCAGCGGCACCGTTCTCCACCGGCACCCTTCACCCCGCCTCCGCTGGCACCTCAGCCTTCTTTTCTGCGCGACTTTCCGCGGGACCACCTGCCCTCACCTAGAGCCTAGGTTCCTAGGATGCCGAGGGGGTTGCGTTGCGGACAACCTCTTCGAAGCGTGTACAAGCGTCTCAGTTGAGCATTTTTCTCGTCGAAAAACTTTCATCGAGCAATGCCACTTTCCGTCGAATCCGGCAGTTGGCATGGCTCGCCTTTGATAGCGCTCGAATCAACGGGGCCAAACCGGCCCACATTCCCAGCACACCTTCCTGAAAGGAATTCCCATGGTGGACGTAGTGATCGTAGGTGGCGGTCCCAATGGCCTCATGCTCGCCTGCGAACTGGCCCTGGCCGGCATTCGCCCCACCGTCCTCGAACGACTCACCGCCCCCACCACCGAGCAGCGCGCCAACGGTTTAGTAGGGCAAGTCGTCGAAGTTCTCCACCGCCGTGGCCTCTACGAACGCCTCACTCGCGCCACAATTGCCCCCGAACCGGCCGAGCGCTTCGTCTTCGGCGCGTTCCCTCTCGACCTCAGCGGCCTTGAAAACAACGACCTCTACACCCTGATGGTCCCGCAGCGCGACCTTCAGAAAATGCTGACCGGACGCGCAAAGGAACTCGGTGTCACCATTGTTCACGGCAGCGAAGTAACAGGCCTGCACCAAGACGAGAAGTCCGTCACCCTCGAACTCAAGGATCAGCCCGCAACGGCGGCGTCCTTTGTTGTCGGCGCGGATGGCGGGCGCAGTACGGTCCGCAAGCTCGCCGGCATCGAATTTCCGGGAATCACCACCGACGACACCGTTTCGCGTAGCGGGCAGGTCAGCATTCCGGCATCGATGGTTGACGCGAACGGCGGGCTGGTGGTGCCCGGGTACGGGACCGTGCCGCCGTTCCAGCACACGCGCACCGAGCGCGGATTGATCGTCTGGGCAATCATGAACGGACAGCCCGCGCTCACCACGATGGAGTGGGGACAGCCGGCGGAGGGTGCAGCATCGCTCGCCGAGCTGCGGGCCAGCGTGCACCGGGTGCTCGGCGCCGACGTGCCGATGGGACCGCCGGCGGGGGACGGTCCGCACCTGATGCGGCGGCTGGCTGGGGGCAACACGCGACTGGCCGAACGGTACCGCGACGGCCGCGTCCTGCTGCTCGGGGACGCAGCGCATGTGCATTCGGCGATCGGTGGGCCGGGACTCAACCTCGGGCTGCAGGACGCGGTCAACCTGGGCTGGAAGCTGGCGGCGCAGGTGCGTGGCCAGGCAAGAGAGGGATTGCTCGACACGTACGAGTCGGAGCGCCGCCCGGTTGCTGAACGCGTCACCATGCACACGCAGGCGCAGGCCGCCCTGATCCGCCCGGGTGCCGAGGTGACCGCGCTGCGCACCCTGGTCGGCGAGTGGCTGCCGCTGGTCCGTGAGCAGGTGGCCGGGCTGCTGGCCGGCTCCGACGTCCGCTACGACATGGGACCGGCGACCGGGGCGCTGGTGGGCCGTTCGGCCCCGGACTTCGCGGGACTCACCGAGGTCACCCGAACCGCCCGACCTGTCCTGATCGCTCCTGACGACACGATCAAAAGCGGTCGCGTGGAGACCGTCGTCAACCCGGCGGCCCCGGTGGCGATGCTGCTGCGTCCCGACGGGTACGTGGCCTGGCAGGACGGCACCGGCAGCAACCTTGAAGCGGCCATCGACCATTGGCTCTGAATTTCGGGAATTCGGTGGCTGCGGCTTGGAGTTGCGGGTTGACTGATCAGGTTCGCACGTTTCTAGGTGAGGGGGCGGCCACGCCCAGGGAGACCGGGCGCAAGGTGATTGCGTCCAACAAGAAGGCCCGGCACGACTACGAGGTGCTGCGGACGTACGAGGCTGGGCTGGTGCTGGCCGGGACCGAGGTGAAGTCCTTGCGGGCCGGGTATGCCTCGCTGGTCGACGCCTTCGCCGGGGAGCATGAGGGCGAATTGTTGCTCTACAACCTGCACATCGCCGAGTACGGGTTCGGGTCGTGGACCAATCATGCTCCCCGCCGTACCCGGAAATTGTTGTTGCACCGGATCGAAATCGACCGGATCTTGGACAAGTTGCGGGAGAGTGGCGTGGCCCTGGTGCCGTTGTCGCTCTATTTTCACGACGGGTGGGCCAAGGTCGAGCTGGCGCTGGCCAAGGGCAAGAAGGAGTACGACAAACGCCAGGCGCTGGCCAAGCGGGACGCTGACCGGGAGATCTCGCGGGCGCTCGGACGTCACCTCAAGGGTCATCCGCGGCGGTGAATCCGTGAGAACCTGAGCAGCGTGACGGTGGTGGATCTGTGGGAACAAGCGTCGCGCAAAGGTGCGCCGCTGGTGTCGCCGGTGGACGTGCGCGGGTTGGTCGAGGTCACCTTCGTGTGGCGCGGCGAGGCCGAGTTCACCGAGGTGGGATGGGCCGAGCGGCATGTGCTGCAGCGCGAGCCGGGCACC
This sequence comes from Actinoplanes sp. TFC3, assembly GCF_001553785.1. Classification (GTDB taxonomy): domain Bacteria; phylum Actinomycetota; class Actinomycetes; order Mycobacteriales; family Micromonosporaceae; genus Actinoplanes. The sequence continues at coordinate 3,471,961 of NZ_LOJP01000001.1, read as the reverse complement.
GATGTGTGGCACGTGACGGTGCGATTGCCGGCCAATGTTCGTACCGTCTATTACTTCTCCCATCTTGCTCCTGGCACGTGGCGCCCGCCGCGCACGAACGGTCCGGAGGGCGACACGCACCTCGACCCGCTGAACGCCGAGCAGGTGTACTTCCCGGCCAATCCGAGCGATCCGAGCGACCACGACGGCTGGGCGTCGCTGCTCACCTTGCCGCACGCCGCACCGGAATCGTGGTCGCTGCCGCAGCCGGGAGTCCCGCAGGGCACGACCGAGCCGGCCACGCTGGATGGCGGCCGGGTGGCGGTCTACCGGCCGGCGGGGGACCGCTCGGCAGGTCTGCCTGCGATCGTCATCCTCGACGGCTACCTGGGCCGCACGATGATGCGCATGCCCACCACGCTCGACAATCTCATCGCCGCGGGGCGCATCCCGCCGCTGGTGGCCATCTTCGTGGACGGCGGCGACGCCACCCGCGCGGCCGATCTGTCGCCCACCTCCGGTTGGCTGAGCGCGTTCATCGAGCGAGAACTCATGCCGTGGGCCCGCAGAAAACACGGCATCAGCCCGTACGCCCACGACATCGCGATCGCCGGCTGCTCCTTCGGCGGCCTGGCCGCAGCCGGCCTGGCGCTGCGGGCGCCGCACGTGTTCGGCGCGGTGATCAGCCACTCCGGCAGCTTCTGGTGGCCCGCCCGCGCTGAAGACGCGCCCGCCAGCGGCGAGAGTGAGCCGGAGTGGCTGACTCGGGAGGTGCTGCGGGGACCGCGGCGGGATGTGCGCTTCTATCTTGATGTCGGGGACCGGGAGACCGCCGTGTTCACCGAGGGCACGCCGGATCAGCGCTCGGTCAACCGGCGGTTCCGGGACGCCCTGCGCGCGAAGGGCTACCCGGTGACGTACGCGGAATATGCCGGCGACCACGACTACCTGAACTGGCGCAACACCTTCGCCGACGGGCTGATAGCGATCTACGGCGGCCGCCAGGTGTAGGCGCGCAGGGCCATGCCCGCCTCCACCGTGTACATCACCGGCGTGCACCGGTTCGCTCGTCCAGCACAGCCGCAATGGTTTTCCCAGGGGCTCAACGATCCGGCCCCGGCTCGGGTGCTGCGGCCAGCGGCAACTCGGTGATCTCGCCGGTGAGCGCCGCCGTGGCCGAGTGTTCGGGCGCGGCGAGCAGGCTACGTGAGTAGCGGCCCTGCGACCGGGTCACCGCCAGGCTGAGCAGGATGATCGGGGGCGGCGGTTCGATGATCTTGCCGGGCCCCCACCGTACCCAGAAAGGCAGTCGCCCTTCCTCGGCCTCGGCCAGCAGCTTGTCGATGGTGCGCTGGCGGTGGGTGTGGTCGACCTCGACCACGATGGGCGGCCCGTCCGGGCGGGCCAGCGCCACGTCGAGCACCGAGTGCTGCTGGTCCATCGGCGGCGGTAGCCGCAGCACGCTGGGCGCCCGCCGGTAGACCCGCCAGCCGTGCCCCTCGCCCCACGCGGCGACGGTGTCGATGACCAGGGTGGTCACCTGGGCCTGGGTGAGATCGGAGAACGTCAGCGCGGCCAGGCGCGGCCCCAGATCGTCCATGCGAGCAGCGTAGTACCCCCATCGAACGCCCCCTCAGCGGTACAAGAGTGACCAGGCTCAGGCGGTGAGCAGGCGCAGGCCGAGTTCGGTTGCGTCGAGGGCGCCGAGGTCGCGGTTGCGCTCGGCCCACCGCCCGCCGGACAGGTCGTCGCGCAGCTGGGCCACGGCCCGGTGCTCGGCCAACTGGTCCACCGGCGGGCGCCCGGCGACCGTCAGGTGAGAGACAGAGCCGCGCCTTAAACAGGGTGCGGGTGCGGCGCCGCCGTGGCTACAGTCGGGGCATGCACATCAGCGTGAGCAGCACAGCGCCGGCAAGTCCCGGCGTTGGGTCGAGCTGAGCTGATCAGAGACGACAACGGCCCCGGGCGGGATGCCCGGGGCCGTTGTGTATGCGGGATCCGGGTGTCCGGCCGGGAGGCAAACCCGAGGAGACCGCATGTCCATCGACCACCGCAGGCTCGGCCGCGAGCTTGACCTTTTCGACTCCGATCCGATGATTGGCGCCGGGCTGCCGTTCTGGCTGCCGGCCGGTGCCGCCGCCCGGCACGAGATCGAATCCTTTTTGTACGAGCTGGAGCGCCGCGCCGGTTATCAGCACGTGTACTCGCCGGTGCTCGGCAAACGGCAGATGTACGAACGCTCCGGGCACTGGGCGAACTTTGCCCAAGACATGTTCCCGCCGATGCGGGTGGGCTCGGACGAGCTTGTTCTGCGCCCGAGTTTGTGCCCGCATCATGCGCTGATGTTCCGGGCTCGCCAGCATTCGTACCGGGAATTGCCGGTGCGGATGGCGGAACTGGGTGGCATGTACCGCGCCGAGCGTTCGGGGGTGCTCGGCGGGTTGAACCGGGTGCGTTCGATCTGGCTCAACGACGCGCACGTGTTCTGCGCGCCGGAGCAGGTGGGCGCCGAGGTGGCGGACGCGCTGGCGCTGATCAAGCGGGCGCAGGAAGCGCTCGGACTGCGCGTGTCGTCATACCAGTTGTCGTTATGCGGTAACGGGAAGAAATACGCCGGGTCGGATGCGGCGTGGGCGCAGGCGGAGAAGGTGCTGCGCCAGGCCCTCGATGACCTTGGTGTGCCGTATGCGGCGGTGCCGGGCGAGGCAGCGTTTTACGGGCCGAAAATTGACATTCAGGTCGCCGATCCGAGCGGGCGTGAGGCCAGCATCTCCACCGTTCAAGTCGATTTTCACATGCCCGAGCAGTTCGATCTGTCCTACCTCGACGCGTCGGGGGCCAAGGCGCGCCCGGTGATGGTGCACCGCAGCTTGGCCGGGTCGATGGAACGGCTTTTTGCGGCGCTGATCGAGGTGCACGGCGGTGCTTTCCCGGTGTGGTACGCGCCGGTGCAGATCCTGGTCGTGCCGGTCGGCGAGGCGCAGGAGGCGGCGGCGAAAGGGTTCCAGGCCGACGCGGTGGCGGCGGGGCTGCGGGCCGAGGTCGCGTTCGAAGGGTCGCTGGGGCTGCGGGTTCGGGAGGCGGCACGGCGCAAGATTCCGTACGTCGCGGTCATCGGTTCCCGCGAGCAGGAGTCCGGGATGGTCGCCTTGAGAATGCGCGACGGGCGGCGGCTGCCCGGCCGGCCGGCAGCGCAGGCCCTCGAACTGATCAGCGAAGTCGTGCGGACCCGGTCCGGCGTGTCGCTGTTCGAACGCGGGCCTGGTGACGGCGGATCTCCCGGGTGAGGCTGCGCCAAGAGGCATCGCGGGCTGCGAAGTTCCTGGTCGAACCGGAGTCCGCCGAGCGATGGCCGGAGATCGCGGGGGACTTCACCCGGGCCACCCGCGCCGACCCCGGCTGCCTGTGGTTCGACTGGTCGCGCAGCCTCGACGACCCCAACGGATACGTGCCGCAGCACCTGCAGGCCACCCCGAGGATCATCAGCCAGAGCGTGGAGCAGTCCGACTGGTCCCAGCTCGGGCGAACTGGCCGTCAACTGATCACAAGCATGCCTCGGCGTCACGCAGGGTATGGGCCTCGCCATGCAAGCAGCTGAAACGCATCGCGCGCCCACGGCCGAGGTGGTGGTCGGCCTGATCGCCGCCCCCGGCGCGAGCCAGCGCCTGACCGGCGACCTGGTGAGCGATCTGCAACAAGCGCTCCCGCAGCGCCACCCCACCCTGGCCTGGCGGCTGCCGGTGATCGAGGACGCCCTGGTGCAGTCCACCGCCGGCGATGCCGAGCTGGTGGCGGCCGCCCGCGACCAACTGCTCGAACACGACTGGGACCTGGTGATCTGCCTTACCGACCTGCCGGTACGCGTCGGGCGCCGGTCGGTGGTCGCGCACGCCAGCCCGGTGCACTCGGTGGCCGTGGTCTCCGTGCCGGCGCTGGGAGCGGTGGGGGTACGCCGCCGCGCGCTGGACACCGTCACCGGGTTGATCGACACGCTGGTCGGCGAGACCGACCCGGACCCGGCGAACCGGTCGAAGACCGCCCAGCGGCTGCGCGAACTCGCCGACGACGAGGAGGAACAGGGACCGGCGCTGTTCTACCCGGCGCGGGTGCTGACCGGCAACCTGCGGCTGCTGACCGGCATGGTGCGCGCCAACCGGCCGTGGCGGCTGGCCGTGAGCCTGTCCCGGGCGCTGACCGCGGCCGTCGCGGCGGGGGTGTTCGCCCTGGTCACCGGGGACATCTGGCGGCTGTCCGACGCGTTCGGCGCGGTCCGGCTCAGCACCATCGCCGTCGCCGCGGTGGTAGCCGTCGTGGTGACCCTGGTGGTGGGCGGCAACCTGTGGGAACGCGGCCGCCAGCGCCGGCAGGTCATGCTGTTCAACGCCGCGACGGTAATCACCGTGCTGATCGGGGTGGTCGCCCTGTACGCGGCGCTGTTCGTGCTGGCTGCGATCCTGGCCGGGGCGCTGGTGGCCCCCCGGCTGCTGGCCGAGTCGCTGGGCCATCCGGTGGGGATCGTGGACTACCTGCGGGTGGCGTGGTTCACCAGCTCGCTGGCCACCGTGGGCGGGGCGCTCGGGGCGGGGCTGGAAAGCGACGAGGCGGTGCACGAGGCGGCGTACACGTACCGGGGCAGCGAGGAAGGCGGCGACCGGTGAACCTTCTACCTGGTGCGCCACCCGACGACTGCCTGGAACTCACACCACAGTGGTCAGGTCGTCGAGACCGGCCACGGTCAGCAGCGGGGCCAGCAGCTCGGTGGCGACCAGACGGATGTGATCGACGTGCGGGAACAACACCGCCAGCCCGGCGCTGTCGAGGTATTCCACCCCGCTGAGATCCACGACCACCGCCTGGTCCGCCGCCTCCCGGCGGGCCTGGGCCAGCGCGGTGGCGAACGCACCGGCGTTGCTCATGTCGATCTCCCCGGTGGCGCCCAGCACTGTCGAGCCGTCCGGGTGGCGGCTGGCGGTGAACGTGAGCCCAGCGGTCATCGGGGGATCCTCGCTTGCAGGCCGACCACGGTTCCCGCCGCGCCGGTCGTGACAGTCACTTCGCTCATCAACGCTCGCATCAGGGTCAGGCCACGGCCGCGGTGCGGGTTGGCGGCCGGTTCCGGGGTTTTCCACCGGCCGCTGTCGGTGACCGTCAGATGCAGGGCGGTCGCGGTCGCGGCGGCCCGCAGGCGGACCATGCCACCCTGGGCGTGGCGATGGCCGTGCTCGATCGCGTTGGCGCAGGCCTCCCCGGCCGCCACCAGCACGTTCTGCGCGGTCATCGGATCCACGCCGGCGCGGGCCAGCCAGCCGCGCAGCGCCGAGCGCACCGGGGCGAGCCGGGTGGCCTCGGCGGGGAAGTCCAGCTCCAGCGGGCCAGGCTGGCGGTAGAGCAGCAGGGCCACATCGTCGTCGTACCCACCGGCCGGGGCCATGCCGTCCATCACCTGGGTGGCCAGGTCCTCCAGCTCGGCGCCCAGCCCGCGCTGCACCGCGGCGGTCACCCGGTCGATGCCCGCGGTCAGCGGCTGGCGGCGGCGTTCGACCAGCCCGTCGGTGTAGAGCAGCAGCAATCCCCGGCTCGGCACGGTGTAGCGGGCCTCGGGCCGCTCACCGCGCGCCCGGACCCCGAGCGGGCGCGACCGGCCCTGATCCAGCAGGTCAGCGGTGCCATCGGCGCGGGTCACCACCGCCGGGGGATGCCCGGCGCTGGAGTACGCCAGGTCCCCGGTCACCGGGTCCAGCACCCCGCAGAACACCGTTGCGCACATCGCACCGGGTAGCTGGGCGGCGAAGTTGTCCAATGCCATCAGCGTCTGCGCCGGGTCGTTGTTCTGCAGCAGCAACGCCCGGCAGGCACTGCGCAGTTGCCCCATCACGGTCGCGGCCTGCAGCCCGTGGCCCACACAGTCACCGACCACGATGCCGATGCGCCCGTCGGGCAGGGCCACGGTGTCATACCAGTCGCCGCCGACCTGGAGCGGGCGGGTGGCCGGGGAGTAGCGGACCGCGAAGCCGTCGGGCAGTTGCGCCGGGCCGAGGATGGCCCGCTGCAACGCCAGCGCGGTCTCACGCTGCTGGTCGATCTGGTGGATGCGGTGCAGACCCTGACCGAGGTGACCGGCCAGCAGCGCCAGCAGCGTCTGGTCCTGCCCGGTGAACGGCCGGTTCTCGGCGAGCTGCACCCACAACACCATGGTGCCGCCGGGGTGTTCGAGGGCGATCCCGGCCCCGCCGGTCTGCTCGGCTACCGGCGTCAGCAGCGCTTTGTCGCGTACCGTGGCCAGCGTTCGACGGTGGTCCTCGCTCAGGTCCGACCACCGCAACTGGGTGCCGGTGCTGGTCAGAACGGGGGCGCCAGTGTCGCTGAACACGGTGGCGGACACGTGATCGGCCTGCCACAGCTCGCGCAGCGTGGGCAGCACCTCGCGCAACGCCTCGCCCGAGCTCTCCGCCTCCGACAGCCGCACGCTGATCGCGGCCAGCGCACTCTCGCGTTGCACGGCGTAGTGCTCGGCCGTCACGTCACGGAACGTCCCCACGATCACCCGCCGCCCGGTGTCCGGCTCCTCGACCTGGTTGAACGCGGCGGCCACCCACAGCCGGTGGCCGTCACGATGGGTCACCGGAATCGTGTACGAACCCCGCGACCGCTCCACCAGCAGCGCAAACGCTTGCTCAACCTCGCGGTAACCGGCCGGATCGCTTGCCGGGTCCGGCCACCACGGGTGCACCGGCGCGTACGGCAGCTCCTGCGGCCCGTAGCCCAGAATGTCGGTGAACGTGGAATTGATCTCGATGACCGCGCCGTCGTCGTCGCAGACGAAGAACGCCTCCTGCAGCGAGTCGACCAGCGCGGTGCGCCAGCGGGCGTGGTGGTTGCGCAGCCGGGCGAGTTCCACGTTCGCTCGCACCCGGGCCAGCAGCTCGGCCGAGGAGAACGGCTTGACCAGGTAGTCGTCGGCGCCGGCTTCGAGGCCTTCGATGGACTCCTCCTGCCCGGCGCGGGCGGACAGCAACAAGACCGGGGTGCCGGCGGTACGCGGGTCAGCGCGCACGGCAGCCACCAGCTGCAACCCGTCCAGGCGCGGCATCATCACATCGCTGACGATCAGATCGGGCTTCTGCACCCGGGCGGCTTCGAGCGCGGCCTGCCCATCGGCGACCGTCTGCACGTCATGGCCCGCCGAGCGCAACAGCCGGGTCAGGTAGTCACGCATGTCGGCGTTGTCATCTGCCACCAGCAGACGCACGCTCGTGCCGGTGGATGCCTGTTCCGGTTCGGGACCCTGCGACCCGGTGGGAAGCCAGCGCAGCGCCTCCTGCACGTAGGGTTCCGCGGTTGCCGACACCGCCGCGGCGCTGCCCGGCTCGGCCAGCGCGTCGCCCGGCAGATGCGCGGCGCCGAACGGCAACCGGATCGTGAACGTGGTGCCCCGCCCGGCCGCGCTGTCCGCGGTGATCGTGCCGCCGTGCAGCTCGACCAGCTCCTTGACCAGCGCCAAACCGATGCCGCTGCCCTCGTTGGAACGCGACCGGGTGTTCTCGATGCGGTGGAAGCGCTCGAACAGCCGGGGCATCTCCTGCGGCGCCACCCCGATGCCCGAGTCGGCCACCGTGATCACCGCCGCGCCTTCCCCGGGCTGCACGCCCACCCGCACGCCGCCGCTGAAGGTGAACTTCAGCGCGTTGCTGAGCAGGTTGAGCATGACCTTCTCCCACATGCCGCGGTCCAGGTGGACCGGCTGGGGCAGCGGCGGGCACGACACGTCGAACGTCAGCCCGGCCCGCTGCACCGCGGAGCGGAAGACGCCGGCCAGCTCGGCGGGGGCGGCGGACAGGTCGACCGGCTCGAAGCGGGCCTGCATGCGCCCGGCCTCGATGCGCGAGAAATCGAGCAGCGTGTTCACCAGCTTGCCCAGCCGCAGCGCGTTGCGATGGATGACCTGCAGGTTGTCGCGGGCACCGGGGCTCTCGTCCTGGGCCAGCAGATCCTCGACCGGCCCGGTGATCAGCGTCAACGGGGTGCGCAACTCGTGGCTGACGTTGGAGAAGAAGGCGGTCTTGGCCCGGTCCAGCTCGGCGAGCTCCTCGGCGCGGCGCTGTTGCGCTTCATAGCTGCGGGCGCTGGCTATCCCGGCGGCGACATGACCGGCGGTCAGTTCGATGAACCCGCGGTAGGAGTCGTCGAGGGCGCGGAAGCGGTTGAGGGCGGCCACCATGAAGCCATACGGGGTGCCGCCCTGCTGCAGAAGTGGAACCAGAAGGGCCTGCGCAGGCGGCTCATCCCAGTCGCCGGTGGGCAGGCCCGCGATGGTGTCCAGCGCGACGAGCGCGGATTCGCCACGGACCGCAGCCGCGGTCGGCCAGAGCAGCTCCTGCTCACCGTCGCGGGGCAACGCGGCGGCGGCCGCCGGGTGATCATCCGCGATGCCGGTCGCAGCCGCGAGCCGGGCGGTGCCGCCGTCGAACAGGTATGTCAGCGTGAACGGCAGGTCACGCCGGTTACGGTCGAGCTGGGCGGCCGCGAACGCCAGGATCTGCTGCTCGGTGCGGATCGCGCTGGGATCCGAGCCGAGGTCGCGCAGCGTGGTCATGCGCCGCTCGCCGATGACGCCCTCGGTGACCTCACTGACCACGCAGAGCATGCCGACCAGCGCGCCGTCGTCGTCGCGCAGCGGACTGTAGGAGAAGGTGTGGTAGCTCTCCTCGGGGTAGCCCGACCGCTCGACGAACAGCAGCAGCGCCTCGTCCCAGGTGGCGTGGCCGGTGGACAGCACGGTGGCGATGCGCGGGCCGATGTCCGGCCAGATCTCGGCCCACACCTCATTGGCCGGGCGGCCCAGCGCCCACGGATACTTGCGGCCCAGGGTGTCGCGCCGGTACGCGTCGTTGCAGAAGAAAGTCAGCTCCGGGCCCCAGGCCATCCACATCGGGAACCGCGAGGACAGCAGGATGCCGGCCGCGGTCCGCAAGCTCTGCGGCCACTGCGCGGCAGGCCCCAACGGCGTCGCATCCCACGCGACAGCGGCCAAGTCCCGGCCGGCATCCCCGCCGTCGGCGAACACCTCAGCCCCCGGGCCACCCATCGCCTCTGGTTCTCCCCTGGTCCTCAACGCGTATGGTCCTCGATGCGTACAACGGTCCGCCCAGAATTTACCGCCGCCGGGCCGGCGGCGCCGTCCGGCCCGGTGCTTGCTGCGCGACCGCGGCGGGACGGGGTTCCTCGTCGCTGAGGGGGACATCGGCCCAGACCACCTTGCCGCCGGGGCGGGCCTGCGTTCCCCAGTCGCGGGTCATGGCCGCGACCAGCAGCAGGCCGCGGCCCCCGATGCGCCGGGGGTCGGGGCCGTGCCGGCGGGACAGGTC
>NZ_LOJP01000001.1:3458549-3462517 GCF_001553785.1 Actinoplanes sp. TFC3 | reverse complement strand
GGGCAGGGCGGGGCTGGTGTCGGAGACCTCGATGCGGACGGCGTCGGCGCGGCGGGGCAGCGAGAGCTCACCGCCGTTGCCGGTGTGCTGCACGACGTTCTCGACCAGCTCGGTGATCACCAGCAGGGCGTCGTCGACCAGTGGTGCCGGCTGCCATTGACCGAGCACGAGCCGAGCGCGCTGCCGCAGGACGGCGTAGTCGGTACGCTGCCCGAACGGCAGCCGCAGCGGTTCCATGGCGCACGCATTTACCCAGTGCGGGGGCCGCTACGCACGCCGGTGACGAGAATCCCCCGTCAGCGCGGGCCGGGTGCTTCGAAGCGGATCTGTGGGCTCGGCCCCGTCGTCGGCCATCGCGGTAGATCACTCAGCGGACGTAGTCCTCCAGCAGCGCCGGGGTGAGCCCGGCCTTGTGCATGGCGCGCAGCGCGGCCAGGAAGTCCTGCACGAACGCCTTGCGGAAGTGCATCAGGATGACGTCGCCCGGCTGCACGCGGTGCTCGCCCTGATAGCGGACCTTGCCCTTGTCGACGGTTTCCTTCCACATGAAGGCCGCCCTCATCCCGCAGTCCTTGGCGGCGCGCAGCGTGGTGTCGTCCTTCTCGCCGAACGGGGGCCGGAACAGCACCGGGCGGCGGGTGTACCAGTGGCCGAGTTCGTCGGCGGAGCCGCAGATCTGGTGCTTCTGGGCGGCGTACGACATGCCGCGCATCTGCGGGTGGCTGATGGTGTGCGCCTCGACCACCGCCCCGGCCTCGATCAGGGGCCGGAAATATCCGGGATCGTCGCGGATGGCGTCGGTGGTCAGGAACAGCGTCACCGGTACGTGCGCGGCGGCGAGGAGCTTCGGAGCCTCAGGATGCTTGAGGAAGCCGTCGTCGATGGTCAGGAAGGCGACCTTCTGGTTCGTGGGGACGCGCAGCACGTACTCGACCCTGCCGTCCTTGGGTGCGGGGATGACCCGCTCGGGAGCCGGCGCGGGGTGGAAAACCGGGAGGTCGTCCGAGGTCCAGCCCTTACCCGCGACGTGCGGCCGAGCCGGCGGCGCAGCGGGCCCGCTGGGGGAGGCGGCACCCGGGGCGGGCGAGCCGGTGGAGGACGGCGGCACGAGCGTGGGCGTGCGGGACCCGGACCCGCACCCGGCCGTCACCAGCAGTGCCGCCGCGGTCACGGTAGCCGCCAGGCCTCGCAAGATCGACATGGTTCGTCATCATGGTCGCAGCCCTGTCAGAACGGCGTGAAGTTCTCCGGAAACGCTCTCGGTTTCACCTCCCGGGTTTGCCGAGCAGGCTCTGGGGTGGCAAGCCGCGCAGTGAGGCGTCGAGGACGGCCGCGGTGTGCGCCACCGGCAGCGAGCGCCCGAGCCGCCGGGCCGCCGTGCTGATCTGCATGAGGCACCCCGGGTTGGCCGTGACCAGCAGCGCCGCGCCGGTGTCGAGAACCGTGCGGGCCTTGCGTTCGCCCAGCGCCGCCGCGGGTTCCGGGTCCAGCACGTTCCACACGCCGGCCGAGCCGCAGCAGATCTCCGGATCCCCGATCTCCCGGACCGTCAGCTCGGGGACCTGGGCGAGCAGGGAACGGGGCTGCTCCCGGACCCCCTGAGCGTGCGCGAGGTGACACGCGTCGTGATAGGCCACCGTCACCGGCAAGGGGTGCCGGACGGCCGCCGGGCCCAGCTCCACCAGGATCTCCGACAGGTCCCGCACGCGAGCGGCGAAGGCGGCGGCCCGCTGATCGCCGGGCAGCAGATCGGCGTACTCCTTCATCGACGAACCGCACCCTGCCGCATTGACAACCACATGGTCCACGCCGGCCCGGTCGAAGGTGTCAATGATCCGCCGCGCGAATGCCTGCGCCTCGGCCAGCCGTCCGTTGTGGACGCTCAGCGCGCCGCAGCACCCCTGTGCCCGCGGCACGATCACGTCGCAGCCCTCGGCGGCCAGCACCCGGATCGTCGCGGCGTTGACGTCGGGAAAGAACGCGCTCTGCACGCAGCCGGTGAGCACGCCCACCACCGCGCGCCGGGTCCCTCGGGCCGGAATCAGCCGGGGCGGCGGGGGCACCGTGCGCAGCCGCGGTGCGAGCGCATCAAGCGTGGCCAGGCTCGGCGCGAGACGTTCGAGCAGCCCGGAACGCGCCACCAGCCGCTGCAGCCCGCTGCGCTGATAGGCCCGCAACGGCCCGCGCAGCACCTTCAGCCGCCGCGGATAGGGGAACAAGGCGAAGATCAAGGACCGCAGAGCACGATCTCTGGCCGTACGATCAAAGCGCCGTTCGACCTGGCCCCGGGTGTCCTCGATCAACCGGTCGTAGCGCACCCCGGACGGGCACGCGGTGACACATGACATGCAGCCCAGGCAGCGGTCCACGTGCTGCACCAGCGAGGCGCTCATCGGCTCGCCCTCCAGGCCTTGCTTCATCAGATGGATCCGCCCGCGCGGCGAGTCCATCTCCTCACCCCACAACACGTAGGTGGGGCACGTGGAAAGACAGAACCCGCAGTGCACGCAATCGTCGATGATCTCCCGGCGTGGCGGCCGCTCCCCGTCGAAGGCCGCCACCGGCCCGAGCACGTCCCGCGGCACGTCGATCAGGCCGCCCGTCGCGGGAGCGCCGATGTCGCGGGTGGGGCCGCGGCTGCCGTCCGGCCGCGGGGCCCGGCCGTCGCCGGCTTGAAAGCCGGCGTTTGGCGGGACGCTTGGCGCGGTGCTGGCGCTTGGCTGTGGGTCTTCGGGGGTGCTGGTCATCAGATGCCTCCCGCGAAGCGGCCCGGGGCGAAGCGGTACGCCGGATCGAACTGGCCCTTGACCCGGCGCATGAGTTCGATGCCGGGCACGGGTCCCCACATGTCCAGTGATGTGCGCACGGCAGCCGGCGCGGTCAGGACAACCGCGTGACCGCCGGCGCGGGTGGCCACGGTGCGCAGGTGGTCCACCGCGAGCCGGTCCGGGGCGTGGGCGTACAGGACGCCGGTGCCGGCCGAGCCTCGCACGGCAGCGTCCAGCAGGGGCACCGCGGTCAGGGGCACGGTTACCTTCACGCCGATGCCGTCGCCGGGCAACGGGTAGCGGGCGAACCAGGCGGGCGGCTCCGCTGACACCACGCCGGCGAGGAGCTTCTCGAGGCGGGCGGCGCGGTCGTGCACGCCTTCGGGGGTGCCCTCGATGAGCACCGCCAGCTCGATCAGACCCTGCGCCGGACGGTTGATCTCCACGGCGGACGGGACAAGCTGCTCACCCCGGATCGCGGCGAGCCGGTCGGGCAGGTCGGCGGGCGGCACTCGGGCCAGCACCACGGCCTGCGTGCGGGGCACGGGGTGCAGGCGGAAGACACACTCGGTGATGAGCCCGAGGGTGCCGTAGGAGCCGGTGAACAGTTTGCCGAGGTCGTACCCGGCGACGTTCTTCACGACCTTGCCGCCCGCCCGCGCGATGGTGCCGTCGGGCCGCACCACCGTGATGCCGATGAGCAGGTCACGGGCGGTGCCGTAGAGCATCCGGCGAGGCCCCGAGGTGTTGACGGCAACCGTCCCGCCGACGCTTGCGCCGGGCAGCGGCAGGTCCAAGGCGAGCTGCTGGGCGCCGAACCGCAGATCTTCCACGGGTGTGCCGGCGCGGAGCACGGTGATGAGGTCGCCGGCCGCGTGCTCGACAACGCCGGTGAGCCGGTTCGTGTCGACGATCAGGTCGAGACGGCGCGGGGGCATGCCCCAGTCGAGCTTGGTGGCGCCGCCGCGAACGACAACGGCCAGGTTCTCGGCGGCGGCTGCGGCAAGGACGGCGGCGGCCTCGGCGGTGCAGGTGGGGGCGGCAACGAAGCGGGCGGGGACGCCGGCGACCACGTCATCATCGTTTGCGGGCTGCCAGCGCATCAGAAGACGTCCATCTCGGGAGCCCTGCCGGCCGGCATCGCGAGGGCGGGGCCGGCGGCGGCGTGGTGGATGCGGGGGACTTCGCCGCAGAGGCGGG
>NZ_LOJP01000001.1:3430415-3458449 GCF_001553785.1 Actinoplanes sp. TFC3 | reverse complement strand
TGGCCGGCGGGGGCAGAGCCGGGATCACCGGCTGGGTCGGCATCGGTACGGGCGTGGTGGGCCCCGGCGCCGGTGGGCGCAGGATTCCCGGCAGGGTGCCGGGCAGCACGATGTCGTTGCCGGTGGTCACCATCTGCGGGGCGGCGGGCCGCAGCGCCACCTGCTGAGGGGTGCCGCCCCCCGCGGTTCCGGGCACCGGCGCGGGCACCTGCGTGGCGGGCGGGCGCGGGAAGGGCAGCACGCTCACCGCCATGGGCTCGGTTGCGGCGCCCGGCTTGCCGTTGCCCCGGGCCAACCCGAGCTGGGCGTCGGCGATGGCTGATCGCTGAGTTGTGGACGTACCCCCGGAAGGGTTGTGGCTTGTCGCAATCGCGCCCACGCCGGCGACCAGCAGGACCACCATGCTGCCGCCCAGGACCTGCTTGTCGCGCTTCGTCAGTTCACCCATGGAAACCGTCATACAGGTACGAACGGGACTCAGGTGACGCTTTGCGAAGTTTTCCGTCCCAGGAAGAGCAGCCCCAGGGCGACCGCACTGAGCCCGGCCCCGACCGCGAACGGCATGCGATAACCCAGGTGCTGCGCGGCGCCGAGGACCGGACCGGCGAGCATGCTTCCGGCCGGGAAGGTGTTGCTGAACAGCGTCGATGCGCGTCCCGGGTGCCGCGGCAACATGTCCTGCACATACGTCATGCCCAGCCCGGCCAGCGCGGAGATCGAGGCGGCGTTGAGAACCTGCCCGGCGGCGAGCTGCCGGAGGTCGGTGGCGAAGGCGACCATCAGCATGTACGCCAGCCCGCACGCCGTACCGATCATCAGCAGCCGCCGGACCGGCATCCGCGCCGACAGCATCCCGAAGCCCAGCATCAACGGAATTTCCAGACCCGCGCACAGGCCCAGCAGCAACCCGGCGTCCCCCACCTGACCGCCAAGATCTTTCGTGACGAACAGCGAGAGATCCTGTACGGCCAAAGCGCCGGCGCACCTCGTGATCACGAAGATCGTCAGCGTCAGCCAGATCAGCGTCCGCGGCGCCTCGGCTCCGGCGCGCTGAGCCGGAGCCGGCTCGTCGTGGGCGGCATGGGCAGCCGGCAAAGCCACCAGGACGACCAGCGCAGCCGCCGCGTACATGATCGCAGCACAGCCGTAGACCAGCTTGAACCCGCCCGCCTCCAGCAACACCGCGGCCAGCGGCGGACCGGCGACCCAGGCAACCGAGAACAGCGTCCGCAGCGCGCTCATCGTCATGGCCACCCGGTCCGAGCCCTCGAGGGCTTCGCGGGCGTACGCGAAGGCTTGCGGCATCATCGCCCCGGCCAGCGCGGTCAGCGTGACGGAGAGCGCGAGCAGCACCCAGTAGTCGCGGATGAAGGCGGTGGCGCCCAGGGCCACGCAGCCGGCGGCAGCCGTGCCGAGCAGCACGATCCGGCGTGCGGGTAGCCGGTCGGACACCCTGCCGACCAGCGTGGAGACGATCACCGCGGACACCGGGGTGGCGGCGAGGAAGACCGCGACGTGCAACGGGTCGGCGTGCACAGCGTCGTTGAGAAACAGAGCAAGGAAAGGGGATGCCATGGCGGTGGACAAACCGGCCGCGAGGAAGACGAGGGCGAGCGGGAGCCACCGCTGGGCGGCCCCTCGTGCGGAGGTCAGAGACGCCACAGCCACGGAACCCCACGTTAGGCAGCCGTCCGCCCACGGTCTTCCGCGGTGGTCACGAATGCCAGACGCATCACAGCCTGCTGTTTCAACGGAGAGTGGGATTGTTCAGTCTTCCGTTCGGCCTATCACTCAGGGTAGTGTCGCGCCGGACGATCAAGGAGCAATTCGTGAACCTCACCGAAGTCGCCATGGCCGCTGCGGTCACCGTCAGTATTGCCGGTGTTTCTTACGCTGCGTTCAACACTGACGCGTTGCTCGGCCGCACGGAGAAGGTCGCCAGCGCGGTCACCTGCCGCACTGTCGACGACGCGATCGTGGCGTATGTGGCGCAGCACGAGACGACCCCGACCCGGGTGGCGCAGCTGAAGGCGTACGTGAAGGGCGACATCACGGCGTACCGGATCGTGCAGGGCGTAGCGGCCGGGCCGGGCTGCTAGCCTCCAGGCCGGTGCCGGCGCCGATCGGCGCTGAAAGGCGGACTCGCTGCGCCGGCCGCGGCTGGGCCGTCAGCACCAGTCCCCACGGCCTGGTCCCGCAGTGGCGAGCAGGCCAAGCGTGGCTCCGGCATCAGCTCTGCAACCGGAACCGCCTTGCCATAATCCTGCGGGATCCACGGCACGCACGAGGCGAGGACGGGCACATGGGCGATCGATTTGTGGTGGGGCTTCGCGAGGCTGACCGGACGCTGGCCGGTGGCAAGGGCGCTGCCCTGGCCGACCTCATGCACCTCGACGGCATCACCGTGCCCGACGGGTTCTGCGTGACCACCCACGCTTTCGAGCTGATCATGGCGCAGGTGCCGGATGAGCTGCTCGACCGGTTGGCGAGTCCGGACACCCGGGGCGCGATCAGCGCTCAGGTCCGCCAGACCATCGAGGGCATCGCCGTGCCCGAGCACGTAGAGGCAGCGATCACGCAGGCGCTGCGAGGCGAGGATGTCGCGTACGCGGTCCGGTCCAGTGCCACGGCGGAGGATCTGCCCACCGCCTCGTTTGCCGGGCAGCAGGACAGCTATCTGAACGTCGTGGGCGCGGCCGCGATCATCGAGCACGTACGCCGGTGCTGGGCGTCGTTGTTCACTGAGCGGGCCGTGGCCTACCGGGTACGCAACGGCTTCGATCATCGGCGGGTGCGGATGGCGGTGGTCGTGCAGGAGATGGTGGTTCCGCAGGCGGCCGGGGTGTTGTTCACTGCCGACCCGGTTTCGGGTAACCGGACGGTGTCGGCGATCGAGGTGGTTGAGGGGCTCGGGGAGGCGCTGGTTTCCGGGCTGGTGCAGCCGGACGCGGTCAAGGTGCGCGGCGACCGCATAGCCGAGGGTGGCACCGACAAGCTGACTCCGGCTCAGGTGCTGCGCCTGGCCGGGATCGGGCGCATCATCGAAGCGCATTTCGGGCGGCCGCAGGACATCGAGTGGTGCCTTGCCGACGACGATTTCGCGATTGTGCAGAGCCGGCCGATCACCACCTTGTTCCCCATCCCGCAGGCTAGCGATGATGCACCTCGGATCTACCTGTCGACCGGGCATCAGCAGATGATGACCGACGCGATGAGGCCGCTCGGACTGTCTGTCTGGCGGCACACCGCGATGGCCACTTTCGCCGAGGCGGGCGGGCGGCTTTTCGTTGATGCCACGGCACGGCTGACCGCTGCCCCGGCCCGCGCCGCGCTGCTGGCCATGATGGAGAAGTCCGACCCGCTGATGACGGATGCGCTGCGGACCGTGCTGGAAAGCGACGACTTCGTGCCGGTGACAGCTTCTCCCCCGCACCAGGCGCCGCCGGTTGTCAGAACGATCGACGATGACCCGGTCATCGTCACCGACCTGATCCGGAGCAGCCAGCAATCCATCGAAGCATTGAAACGCAACATCCGTACGAAGAAAGGCCCCGCGCTCTTCGACTTTCTTGTCGAAGCTTTCGCCGAGCACAAGCGGGTGCTGACGAATCCGCTCAGCATGCAGGCGATCATGGCGGGAATGGAGGCCACCTGGTGGCTCAACGATCACCTGCTGGAGTGGCTGGGCGAACCGAACGCGGCCGACACGCTGACCTTGTCCGCGCCGGGCAACGTCACCTCGCAGATGGGGCTGGCCCTGCTCGACGTCGCCGACGTGGTCCGCGAGGATCCCGCGGCGGTGGCAGCCCTGCGGGACGGGAAATACGACCAGTTACCGAAGGCTGCGCGGGACGCCATTGAGGGCTGGCTCGAACGCTACGGCATGCGCTGCGCCGGGGAAATCGACATCACCCGGCCCCGGTGGAGCGAGCAACCGTCCACGATTGTGCCGTTGATTCTCGACAATGTGCGGGCCTTCGAGCCGGGGGCGGCCGCTCGCCGTCTCCAGCAGGGGCAGCAAAAAGCCGAGGACAAGGAGCGGGAAGTGCTCGCCCGGTTGCGGGAACTGCCGGACGGGACGGACAAGGCGGCCCAGACCAAGCGGATGATCGATCGGGTTCGCACGTTCATCGGTTACCGGGAATACCCGAAGTACGACATCATCAGCCGGTATCTCGTCTACAAGACAGCCCTGCTGGCCGAGGCCGACCGGCTTGTTGCGGCGGGCGTTCTGCGGACCCGGGAGGACATCTTCTGGCTCACGTTCCCGGAACTGCACGAGGTGGCGCGCACCGGCCGGGTGGATGAGCAGCTGATCCAGCGGCGGGAGGAGGAGTTCCGGTGGTTCGAGACGCTCACTCCCCCGCGGGTGCTCACCTCGCAGGGCGAAGGTCTCAGCGGCTCGTACCGGTGTGACGACCTTCCAGACGGCGCCCTGGCCGGCACGGCGGTTTCCGCAGGCATTGTCGAGGGCCGGGCCCGCATCGTGCTCGATCTGGCGCGGGCCGAGCTGGAACCGGGTGACATCCTGGTTACCGCGTACACCGATCCGAGCTGGTCACCGCTGTTCGTGGCGATCGCCGGACTGGTCACCGAGGTGGGCGGGCTGATGACCCACGGCTCGGTGATCGCCCGCGAATACGGGCTACCCGCGGTGGTCGGCGTGCAAGGGGCCACCCGGCGGATCCGCGACGGCCAGCGGATCCGCCTGCACGCAACCGCCGGCTACGTCGAGATCCTGCCGCCGGGCTGAAGGTGACCGTCACGACCCGGGCCACACGACCGTTGAGACCGGTGATGATCACGCGACGGACGGTGCTGACGGGGGCGGGGGCGGTGGGCGTGCTGGCCGCCGCTGGTGGATATGCGCGGACCAAGCTCGGCACCGGGCAGCAGCCGGTGGTGCCGGATGCGCCGGTGGGCGATGAACGGGTGGAGCAGCGGCAATCGAGCGCTCGTGGACGTACCGTCGATTTCTACACGGCCGTTCCGGACGGCCACGGTGACGGGCGCGGATTGCCGGTGTGCCTGGTTCTGCACGGCGCCTCCAAGACGGCGGCCGACTGTCCCGCGTTGGGTCTGGGCAAGTTCCTGACCGATTCGGTACGGCGGGGCAACCCGCCCTTCGTGCTCGCCGGAGCCACCGGGGATCGCCTCGCGTGGCGCCCGGGCGGCTCGGACGACCCGCAGCGGATGGTCCACGAGGAGATCCCGCAGTGGTGCGCCGAGCGCGGCTTCACCACAAAGAAGTTCGCGGCGTGGGGCTGGTCGATGGGCGGCTACGGCTCGTTGCTGCTGGCCGAGACGTTCCCGGGGTTCGTGTCCGCGGTCGCCGCCTTCTCCCCCGCCGTCACCCCCAGCGACGACGTGTTCGCGCAGACCGCCCAGCTGGACAAGGTCCCGGTCGGGTTGTGGTGCGGGACGGACGACGGGCTGCTGGGCAACGTGCGCAAGCTGGACGCGAAGCTGCCCGCCACAACCGGGGTGTACTCCGAGGGCAGGCACAACTTCGCCTACTGGAGCACGTGCATCCCGGCCGCCTTCGACCTGGTGGCCCGCAGCCTCTAGGGTCCTGCGAGACAATGGGGCATGCGTCTGGTTTCTCTGCTGCCCTCGGCCACCGAGATTGTTTACGCGCTCGGGCTCGGCGATCAGTTGGTGGGCGTGACGTTCGAGTGTGATGAGCCGGCTTCTGCTCGTACCGGCAAAGTCGTTGTGGTCGGGGGTAAGGACACGCGCGGGATGAGCCCGGCGGACATCGATGCCTACGTCAAACGGCGGCTGGCGGCGGGCGAGGATCTGTACACGCTGCGCGAAGGTGCGCTGGCCGGGCTCGAACCGGACCTGGTGCTGACCCAGGATCTGTGCCGGGTGTGCGCGCTGCCCTCGGATCACGTCGAGGACGCGCTGGAGCTCCTGGGCTGCCGGGCCGACGTGGTGTCGCTCGATCCGTACACCTTGGATGAGGTCCTGGGCACGATCCTCGTGGTGGGTGCGCGAACCGGCGTGCGGGAACGCGCCGACCGGCTGGTGCGAGAGCTGCACAACCGGTTGGAAGCAGTCGGAGCAGCGGTACGAGCACAGCACCGTCCCCGCGTCGCCATCGTCGAATGGGTGGACCCGCCGTTCGCGGGCGGCCACTGGGTCCCCGACCTGGTCACGGCGGCCGGCGGCGAGGCGGTGGGCGCGCGCGCCGGGAAACGCTCGGTCGAGACAACGTGGGAGGAGCTGAGCGCCACCGAACCGGACGTCGTGCTCGTGACGCCGTGCGGATTCCACCTCGATGGCGCGGTCGAGCAGGCCCAGCGCGTGGTGCCGCACTTCCCCGGCGCGCAGGTGTGGGCCATCGACGGCGACGCCCTGGTGGTGCGCCCGGGCCCGCGCCTGGTCGACGGGGTCGAGGCGATCGCGGCGATCCTGCACCCCGGTACCGTCCCGGCCGCCCGGCCCGGCACGGTGCAGCGGGTCGCCTAGACCCGGACCGGGGCCGGGCGGGTGAGGACCGGCTGGCGGGTCTGCTGGCGCTGCCACAGCCAGCCGATGTCGCGGCCGAACGACCAGGTCAGCGACGCCAAGGCCACGGCGAGGGCGACCAGCGACAGGGTGTGCGGCAGCAGCCCGGCGGTCACCACGACCAGGACCACGCCCTGCTGGGCGGCGACCACCTTGCGGGAGAACCTGGGCGGCAGGGGCGCGGTGAGCCACGGTGCGACCCAGGACGCGGCGACGAAGGCGTAGCGGAAGGCGCCGATCGTGATGGTCCACCAGCCGAAGGTGCCTGCCACGTACACGCTGAGCACCAGGATCAGGAACGCGTCGATCTCCATGTCGAAGCGGGCCCCGAGCGCGCTGGTGCTGCCGGTGCGGCGGGCCACCTGACCGTCGACGCCGTCCAGCGCGAGCGCCACGCCGACCAGGGTGACCAGCACCGCCAGCGGCACGTGCCGTTCGAACGAGGTGGCCACCAGCGCGGTGACCCCGCCGACCAGGACCGCGCGGCCGAGTGTGACGGTGTTGGCCGGGCCCAGCGCGGACATCCCGGCGCGCTCCAGGCCGATGCGCAGGGCCACATAGAGGATGAGGGCGTACGCGGTGCCGGCCAGCCAGCCGGCCGCCGTGACGCCTGCCGTGACCGCCAGCACCACGCTGAGGATCAGGTGGGCGGCGAGCCCCGCGAGGGGTCCCCGGGCCGGGCGGGCCGTCATCGTGCCGATACTCATGGTCACCGAGCCTTCGGAAGCGCAAGATCGCGTCGCGCGTATGGTTGCCGCTGTCTTCCGTCAAACACGGCTTGGGCGCGGAGTTGGTTCAACAGGACCGGGAAGGAGAACACCATGGGCGAGTTCGCGTTCTGGCTCGCGCAGCCCGGCGCCGGCGAGCTGCGGGCCGTCGAGGTGGGCGCCCCGGGCCCCGATGAGGTGCTGGTCCGCACCCTGCACTCGGGGGTCAGCCGCGGCACGGAAACCCTGGTCTTCCGCGGTGGCGTGCCGCAGAGCCAGCACGCCGCGATGCGCGCGCCGTTCCAGGAGGGCGACTTCCCGGCCCCGGTCAAGTACGGCTACCTCAACGTCGGGGTCGTGGAACAAGGACCCCAGGACCTTGCCGGCCGTACGGTCTTCTGTTTGTTCCCGCACCAGACGCGCTATGTCGTCCCGGTCTCAGCCGTGACCCCGGTGCCGGAGAACGTTCCGGCGGCCCGCGCGGTGCTGGCCGGCACGGTCGAGACCGCGCTGAACGGGTTGTGGGATGCTGCCCCGCTGATCGGCGACCGGATCGCGGTGGTCGGCGCGGGCATGGTCGGGGCGAGCGTGGCGGCGATCCTGTCGCGGTTCCCCGGTGCCCGGGTTCAGCTGGTGGACGCGAACCCGCAGCGGGCCGGGCTGGCCGCCGCGCTGGGCGTGGAGTTCGCGCTGCCCGAGCAGGCGAGCGGTGACTGCGACCTGGTCGTGCACGCCAGCGCCACCTCGGCCGGGCTGACCCGTTCGCTCGAGCTGCTGGCCACCGAGGGTACGGTCGTCGAGCTCAGCTGGTACGGCGACCGGCCGGTCAGAGTGCCGCTCGGGGAGTTCTTCCATTCCCGGCGACTGGTGGTCAAGAGCAGCCAGGTCGGGGGCATCGCACCGGCTCGGCCGGGGCGGCGGTCGTACGCGGATCGCCTGGCTGTGGCCCTGGAGCTGCTCGCCGATGCGAGGTTCGACGCGCTGCTCACCGGCGAGTGCGACTTCACCGAGCTGCCGTCGGTGCTGCCCAAGCTGACCAGCGGGGAGATCCCGGCCCTGTGTCATGTAGTGAACTATCGATGAGGAGCGTGCATGTTCAGCGTCACCGTCCGTGATCACATCATGGTCGCGCACAGCTTCCGCGGCGAAGTCTTCGGCCCAGCGCAGAAACTGCACGGCGCCACCTTCGTCGTGGACGCCACGTTCAGGCGGCCCGAGCTGGACGACGACAACATCGTTGTGGACATCGGCCTGGCCAGCCAGGAGCTGCACGCCATCTGCGGCGCCCTGAGCTACCGGAACCTGGACGACGACCCGGACTTCGCGGGCATCAACACCTCGACCGAGTTCCTGGCCAAGGTGATCGCCGACCGGCTCGCGGCCAAGGCAACAGCGGGTGAGCTGGGCGCCGGTGCGAACGGGCTGACCGGCATCGCGGTGACGCTGCACGAGTCGCACATCGCGTGGGCCGCCTACGAGCGGGAGCTGTGACGGCTTCCCCAGCAACGCGGCCGCTGTGGGCGGTGCTGCCGGGTGGGATCGACGACCCGGCGGCCCCCAGCGGCGGCAACACCTACGACCGGCGGGTGCTGACCGGCCTCGCCGCCACCCGCCGGGTCCACGAGATCGCCGTCGACGGCGGCTGGCCGCAGCCCTCGGCCGCCGGCCTCGACAAACTCGCCGCCGCCCTGACGGGCATCCCGGATGAATCGCTGGTGCTGCTGGACGGGCTGGTCGCGTGTGCCGCCCCAGAGGTGGTCGAAGCGCAGGCGCGGCGGCTGCACCAGGTGATCCTCGTGCACCTGCCCCTGGGCGACGAAGTGGGCGCCTCGCACCAGCTCAGCGCCGGCGAGGGCCGCGCCCTGCGGGCAGCGGCGGCCGTCGTGGCGACCAGCGACGGCGCCGCCCGCCGCATCGAGGGCCTGCACGACCTGAGGCCCGGCAGCGTCCATGTCGCCCCGCCCGGCGTCGACCCCGCGCCCGAAGCCATCCCGAGTCCGGGCGGCAACCGGTTGCTGTGCGTAGCCGCGGTTACGCCGCGCAAGGGGCTGGATGTCCTCGCCGCAGCCCTCACCGAGCTGGCCGGCCTGGACTGGAGATGCACCTGCGTCGGGGCCGTCGACCGCGATCCCGCCTACACCCGGCGCGTCAGCACCATCAACGGACACATCCGATTTGCTGGTACGCGTACCGGGGCAGCGCTCGACGAAATGTACGCCCGAGCTGACCTCCTGCTGCTCCCCTCACGAGCCGAGACGTACGGCATGGTCGTCACCGAAGCCCTCGCCCGAGCCATCCCCGTGCTCGGCACCCAGGTCCAGGGTGTCCCCGAGGCCCTCGGCACCGCCCCCGACGGCACCGTGCCCGGCGCCCTGCTCCCCCCGGGCGACGCCGGCGCGCTGGCCCGGGCCCTGCGGCACTGGCTCACCGACCCTGGCCTGCGGCAGCAATGGCGCACCGCGGCCCGCGCCCGCCGCCCGAGCCTGCGTGGCTGGGACGAGACCACCCGACGACTGAGCGAGGTATTGCCATGACCGGAGAATTCAGCACCGACTGGCTGCTGCTGCGCGAGCCCGCCGACGCCGCCGCCCGGGCCACCGAGCTGGCCGGGCTCGACGACCTTGCCCGCTACGACGGCCGGATCGTGGTGCGCGACCTCGGCTGCGGCACCGGCTCGATGATGCGCTGGCTCGCCCCGCTGCTGCCCGGCCCCCAGCACTGGATTTTGCAGGATCGCGACCCTGCGCTGTTGTCGTACGCGCAGCAGCATGTGCCTGAAGGGGTGAGCGCGGAGATCGCGGAGCTGGACGTGACCGCCCTGGGCGATCAGCACCTCGCCGGTGTGTCGCTTGTCACGTGCTCGGCGCTGCTGGACCTGTTCACGGCCGAGGAGGTGACCGCGCTGGCCGACCTCTGCGTCGCATCACGCACCCCGGCACTGTTCACGCTCTCCGTCGCCGGGGAGGTCACCCTGGACCCGCCGCACCCCTTGGACGAGCAGGTCACCGCCGCTTTCAACGATCATCAGCGGCGCCAGTCGGGGCAGCGCTGGCTGCTCGGGCCCGAAGCCGTCGGGGCCACCGCCGAGGCGTTCGCCAAGGCCGGAGTCAGCGTCACCACCCGGCCCAGCCCGTGGCATCTCGGAGCGCAGCAGGCACCGCTGATTCTGCAATGGCTGCGCGGGTGGGTCGCCGCCGCCGCCGAACAGCGCCCTGACCTGGAGCTGGACGGCTATCTGGCGGCCCGGTCGGCGGCTGCCGGGGCGGGCGAACTGACCGTCACGGTGGGCCATCAAGATCTTCTCGCCTGCACCGACTGAACCGCTCGGCACCGCTGGGACGTATACGTCGCAGAACGGTTGAGCGGAGGAGCTGGGCGATGAAGCGATCGATCTGGGCGTGGGCGCGGGTACTCGGCGGGGTGACGATCCTCGCGGTGCTGCTGTGGCGTCTGGGCACCGGTGCCTTCCTCGACGGGCTGCGGCTCATCGACGCCACGACGCTGGGGGCCGCGTTGGCGATCGGCGTGGCCACCACGGTGTTCAGTGCCTGGCGCTGGTGCCTGGTGGCGCGGGGGCTGGGTCTGCGGTTGCCGCTGCGCGCCGCGATCGCCGACTACTACAAGGCGCTGTTCATCAACGCGGCGCTGCCCGGCGGCATCCTCGGTGACGTGGACCGCGCGGTGCAGCACGGCCGCGAGGAGGGCGACGTCGGCAAGAGCGTGCGGGCCGTGGTGCTGGAGCGCACCGCCGGTCAGGTCGTGCTGGTCACCGCGGGTCTGGCGGTGCTGCTGACGGTGCCCTCGCCGGTGCTGACCCAGCTGCGCGCTCACCTGCCGGCCGCCGGGATCACCGTCGCGGCGCTCGCCGTTGCCGCACTCGCCTCGATCCTGGCGGTGGGCAAGCTCCGCAGTGGAGCGTCGCGGTGGGCTCAGGGCACGAGAACCGCGCTTGCCGAGGTACGCTCCGGGCTGCTCAGCCGCCGTAGCTGGCCCGGCATCATGCTCGCCTCGACCGTGGTCCTGGCCGGCCACCTCGCCACCTTCGTGGTCGCCGCGCATGCCGCCGGGTCACACGCCCCGGTGCTCAAGCTTGCCCCGCTGATGCTGCTGGCCCTGCTGGCCATGACGTTGCCGGTCAACATCGGCGGCTGGGGTCCCCGCGAGGCGGTCACCGCGTGGGCGTTCGGTGCGGCCGGGCTCAGCGCCGCGCAGGGTCTCACCATCGCGGTCATCTACGGGCTGTTCGCGTTCGTCGCCGCGCTGCCCGGCATCGTGGTGATCGGCCTGCGCGCCCTGGCCACGGCCCGCGCCCGCCGCGCCGCCACCCCGGCGGTTGCGGTTGTGCCGGCCGCGCCGGCGTCCGTCCCAGCGGCCCCGGCCCCGGTGGCGCTGCGCATCGTGCCTGCCCGGCCCGCCACCACGGCCCCGATCGCGGTGCGTCAGCTGGTCGGCACCGGTGCGTGAGGGTGTCACAACGCTGAGCGCGGTCTATGTTGGGTCGGTGGAAGATCGCCCGTACGTGTTGCTCAGCTGCGGCATGTCCCTCGACGGCTACGTCGACACCGCGGGTGACCAGCGGCTGCTGCTGAGCAACGACGCCGATTTCGACCGGGTCGACGACGTGCGGGCCGGCTGCGACGCGATCCTGGTCGGCGCGGCCACGGTGCGCCGCGACAACCCGCGGCTGCTGATCCGCGACGAAACCCGGCGCAAGGCCCGGCTGGCCCGCGGGGTGTGCCCCGACCCGGTCAAGGTGACCGTGACCAGCGGCTGCGACCTGGACCCGGACGCCCGGTTCTTCACCCTGGGCGACGCCGACAAGCTGGTCTACTGCGCGAGCCCCGCGCTGGCCTCGGCCCGGAGCAAGCTCGGCGGGCGGGCCACCGTCATCGACGGCGGCAACCCGGTGGACCTGAAGCATGTCACCGCGGACCTGGCCGCCCGCGGAGTCGAGCGGCTGATGGTCGAGGGCGGCGGCACCATGCACACCCAGTTCCTCACCGCCGGGCTCGCCGACGAGCTGCACCTGGTGGTGGCGCCGTTCTTCGTGGGCGACTCGGCGGCACCCCGCTTCGTCAGCGACGGCGTATTTCCTTGGGGGCCGCAGCGGCGAGCCGATCTGAGTGAGGTACGCCAGATCGGGGACGTGGTGCTGCTGCGCTACGCGCTGTCGAGCCGGTACGAGGGCTGATGATCATCGACAATGGGGGGCCGATGCCGCAAGCGCACCTGCGAGTCCTACCCGAGGCGAGCGTCCGGACCCGGGTCACAATCCCGCTGCGCTTCGCCGACGGCTACACCACCACGGCCCGGGTGCACACCTTCCACGGCCTGGCCGACGGCAAGGAACACCTGGCGCTGGAGCTCGGCGACGCGGCCGGGGCGAGCGTGCCGCTGGTGCGCCCGCACTCGGAGTGCCTGACCGGCGACGTGTTCGGCTCGCAGCGCTGCGACTGCGGGCCGCAGCTACGCGAGGCCGTCGAGCACATCACCAGCACCGGTGGCTACCTGCTGTACCTGCGCCAGGAGGGGCGCGGCATCGGGCTGTACGCCAAGCTCGACGCGTACGCGCTGCAGGACCGCGGGCTGGACACGTACGAGGCGAACGTGGCGCTGGGCCGCGGCGAGGACGAGCGCGACTACACAGCGGCGGCGCAGATGCTGCTGGCGCTGGGGGTGGAGAAGATCCGGCTGCTGAGCAACAATCCCGACAAGGCGGCGCAGCTGCAGACGTACGGCATCGAGGTCAAGGAACGCATTCCCACCGGCGTGCACGTGTCCCCGGCGAACCGGCGCTACCTGGCCACCAAGGCCACCCACACCTCCCATACCCTGGACCTTCCCGGGTTGTGACCCACAGTGACGTCAGGAGGTCCTCGGTGGAGCCGGACGTCGCCCTTCATTCGCCGATCAACTGCCGTTCATCCGCGTCCCATCACCGCATTGACGCCGGAACACCCGGGCCGCCCGGCGCGTAGGTCGGGTACCGAGGCGAGCGGCCGGATCCGTCCGGTGGCGCCCGATCCTGGCCGGAAGTGACGTTCGCGGTAATCGGGTGCGTCACCCTCCCATCCCCGTAAGGGACCGGCATAGGGTCGGCTCATGACGACTGTCGACTTCTATTTCGACCCGGCGTGCCCGTTCGCCTGGATCACCTCCCGCTGGATCCTCGAGGTCCAGAAGCAGCGCGAGATCGATGTGCGCTGGCACGTCATGAGCCTGTACGTCCTCAACGAGAACCGCGACCTGTCCGCCGAGTACCGCGCATCGATCAACAAGTCGCTGGGCACCATCCGCGTGGTGACCGCCGCCTGGCAGCAGCACGGCGACCAGGTGCTGCTGCCGCTGTACACCGCGCTGGGAACCCGCCTGCACAACCAGGGCCGCCGCGAGGACCTGGCCACGGTTATCGCCGAGGCGCTGGAGGAGGCCGGGCTGCCCGCCGGTCTGGCCGCCGCTGCCGAGTCGGACGAGTACGACGCGGCGCTGCGCAAGAGCCACCACGAGGGCATGGACCCGGTCGGGCCGGACGTCGGCACCCCGACCATCCACATCGACGGCGTCGCCTTCTTCGGCCCGGTGCTCAGCAGCATCCCGAGGGGCGAGGCAGCGGTGAAGGTGTTCGACGGGTCGGTGGCGCTCGCCAGCTACCCGGACTTCTTCGAACTCAAGCGCACCCGCTCAGGCGGCCTGACCTTCGACTGACAGCGTGGCCGGCCGGATGCCGCCGGCGCGGATCGGCCCGGTCGTCCAGCCGGTGCCGACCGGGCCGGGGTCGATGACGTTCGCGTTGACGCGTCCGGCGCCGGGACGGCCCGAGCCAGGCGTTCCGCCCCATCGCAGATGGCGGCGGAGGCGCCCAGGTCAGCGGCGACGCCCACGCCGATCCCCACCGTGCGCCCCACCCGGCGACGAGCGCTGCCGAGCCGGGTATCGAACCCGGAGGATGACCGTCGTCACCGGTCAGCCGGCCAGGGCATCCAGGACCTGCTGTCCGAACTTGGCCAGCTTGTTGTCGCCCACCCCGTTGACCGTGGACAGCTCGGCCAGCGACCCCGGCCGCAGCGCCGCGATCTGCTTGAGGGTGGCGTCGTGGAAGATGACGTACGCCGGTACCCCGCCCTCTTTGGCGGGGGCGTCGTGGAAGATGCCGTACGCCGGTCCCCCCCCCTCTTGGCCCCCCGCCGCCCGCCACGCTCGCAGCCGCTCGAACACCTCGGTCGCCGCCGGGTCGAGATCCGGCGCAGCAGCCGCCGCCGACGATCCGCGCCGGGGCTTGGGGGCCTTCGTCCTGGCCGCCGGGGCCGGTTCACGGCGCATCATCACCTCGCGTTCGCGGCGCAGCACGCTGGAGCTGGCATCGGTCAGCACCAGCACCCCGTACTCGCCCTCGACCGCCAGCAAACCCTGGGCGAGGAGCTGGCGCACCACCCCGCGCCACTCCTGTTCCCGCAAGTCGCTGCCAATGCCGAAGACCGACAGCTCGTGGTGGCGGAACTGGGCGATCTTCTCGGTGGTCTTGCCGAGCAGGATGTCGATGGACTGCCCGGCGCCGAACTTCTGGCCGCGTTCGCGCTGCAGGCGCAGCACCGTGGAGAGCAGTTTCTGCGCAGCGACCGTGCCGTCCCAGGACTCCGGCGGGGTCAGGCAGGTGTCGCAGTTGCCGCAGGAGTCCGGCGCCGCCTGACCGAAGTAGGCCAGCAGTTGCGAGCGGCGGCACTGCACGGTCTCGCACAGTGCGAGCATCGCGTCGAGGTGGGCGGCCAGGTTGCGCCGGTGCGCGAAGTCACCCTCGGACGTCTCGATCATCTTGCGTTGCTGCACCACATCCTGCAGCCCGTAGGCCAGCCACGCGGTGGACGGCTGGCCGTCGCGGCCGGCGCGGCCGGTTTCCTGGTAGTAGCCCTCGACCGATTTGGGCAGGTCGAGGTGGGCCACGAAGCGCACGTCCGGCTTGTCGATGCCCATGCCGAAGGCGATGGTGGCCACCATGACCAGGCCGTCCTCGCGCAGGAACCGGCTCTGGTTGTTCGCGCGGGTGCGCGCGTCCAGACCGGCATGGTAGGGCAGCGCGGGGATGCCGTTCTGCACCAGGAAGTCGGCGATCTTCTCCACCGAGGCGCGTGACAGGCAGTACACGATGCCCGCGTCTCCGACGTGCTCGGATCGCAGCAGGTCGAGCAGTTGGCGCTTGGGTTCCTGCTTGGCAGCGATGCGGTACTGGATGTTGGGCCGGTCGAAGCTGGCGGTGAAGTGCCGGGCTCCGGCCAGGTCGAGACGGGTGGCGATCTCCTCGCGCGTGGCGCTGGTGGCGGTCGCGGTCAGAGCGATGCGGGGTACGTCCGGCCAGCGCTCGTGCAGCATCGACAGGTTCAGATAGTCGGGCCGGAAGTCGTGACCCCATTGCGACACGCAGTGCGCCTCGTCGATGGCGAACAGGGCGACCTTGCCCCGGTCGAGCAGCCGCTGCGTCGAGGCGACACCAAGGCCCTCGGGGGCTACATAGAGCAGGTCGAGCTCGCCGGCCACGAACAGCTGCTCGGTGAGCCGGCGCTCGTCCAGGTCCTGCGTCGAGTTGAGGAACCCGGCCTTGACCCCGAGGGTGCGCAGCGCGTCGACCTGGTCCTGCATGAGCGCGATGAGCGGGGAGATCACCACTCCGGTGCCGGGGCGCACCAGCGCGGGGATCTGGTAGCACAGCGACTTGCCGCCGCCGGTGGGCATCAGCACCAGCGCGTCGTCCCCGCCGATGAGGGTCTCGATGATGTCGCGCTGCTCGCCCCGGAACTCGTCGTAGCCGAAGGTGTGGCGCAGTACCTCGTACGCGGGAGCAGAAGTCACCCGGCGAGTTTAGTGACTCCGCAGAAGAGCCGACGCACCCTGTGGACGACGCCTGACCCCGGTACGTCCACGCCACTCCGGCGCCAGCAGCGCCAGCCCGGCGCAGGCAAAGGACAGCCCGCTGCGGCCGAGCGCCCCGCCGGGCTTGATGAGCAGGGACCCGGCACCGCCGGTCGCCGCCGCCAGGGCATCATCGCTGCGCACGGCTGCACGCTCGCAGAGCAAGGTGTCCGCCCGCCGTACCCCGTGTGACCGTGCGCGGTCCCGCGGGAAACTCGCTTGGGCTGCGGGCCGGACCTCGGCGACCATGGCAGCCATGAACAAGATTCCCACGCTGTTCCTGCGCGACCCGGAGAACCGCAAGCGCACGCTGCCCGACGTCAACCCGGAATGTCAGTGGGTTCTCGATGGGGCGGGCACGCCGACCCGCAAGTACGACGGGACCTGCGTGATGCTCGACGACGTCGGGACGTGGTGGGCGCGGCGGGAGGTCCGGCCCGGGCGGGAACGACCGGCCGGGTACGTGCCGGTGACCACGGACGAGGTCACCGGCAAGACGCAGGGCTGGGAACCGATCGAGCAGTCGGCGTACGCGAAGTACCACGCCGAGGCGGTGGCGGGCGGGTCGTTCAAGGCCGGGACGTACGAGCTGATCGGCCCCAAGGTCAACGGCAATCCGGAAACCACCGAACGGCACGAGCTGGTGGCGCACGCCGATGCCGAGGTGTTCGACACGCCGCGCGACTTCGAGGGGCTGCGGGGGTGGCTGCTCGCCCATCCGCAGTACGAGGGCCTGGTGTGGCACCACGAGGACGGGCGCATGGCCAAGCTCAAGTACCGCGACTTCGCCTGAATCTCAAAGGTCAGCGGGCCCCAAACGCCAGCGGGCCTCGAACGCCAGCGGGCCTCAGGCGTCAGCGGGCTTCGACCGGCACCGGGGCCTCGGCAGCGCGCCGGGGCCGGTCGGCTCGCACGGTGGCGATGCCTGCCAGGATGAGCACGCCGCCGGCCAACTGCAGCGGGGTCAGCTTCTCGCTGAGCAGCAGCCAGGCGAACACCGAGGCGAACACGACCTCGAGCAACCCGAGGAACGAGGCCAGCCGCGAGCCGAGCAGCCCGGACGCGGTGATCCCGGTGGCGTACGCGATCGCCGTGCCCACCACCGCGACGATCACCAGCGGCACCCACCAGGGCAGCAGCGAGCCGAACAGCGGCAGCCGCCCGCCGGCCATGTCGAAGCGCAGCAGACCCGTGACCCCGGTGAGCACCAGCGCCACGCCGCCCACCAGCAGCCCGGCCCCGGCCAGCGCGACCGGCGGCACCCCGTCGCCGGGGCGGGCGGCGATCACGAAGTACGCCGCGCAGCCCACCGCCGCGGCGAAGGCCAGCGCCAGTCCGGCCGGGTCCACCGCTTGCACCGCGCCCGGCCCGATCACCAGCAGCAGCCCGCCGACCGCGAGCACCGAGCCGGTCAGCACCAGCGGCCCGGGGCGGCGGCGGGTGCTCAGCCAGGCGTAGCCGACCAGCAGCAGCGGGGCGAGGTACTCCACGAGCAGCGCGGTGGACACCGGGATGCGCTCGATCGCGGCGAAGTAGGCGAGCTGGGTGAACGCCACGGCTACCAGGCCCATGCCGGCCACCCGCCAGCGGCCGCGCCACAACGCACCCCAGCGCCCGCGCAGGGCGAGCACCGTCAGTGGCAGCAGCACGATCCCGGCGATCAGCGCGCGGGCGGCCACGGCGGCGGCCGGTGACCAGCCCGCACCGAGCAGCGGCTTGACGAAGGCGCCGGAGGTCGCGAACGAGGCCGCGGAGATCACGGCCGTGAGCAGTCCTCGGGCGGTCGGCGGCGTAGTCATGGGTTCCTCCCCCAGAGCCGTCATGAGCTAAGTTACTGTTGCCCCTGACGGTAGACCGGATTCAGTGAGGACTCAAATTGCATTTTGCCCCTGACACCGAGGAAGAACTGGAGTGGGCGGTGCTGCTGGCCAACACCGCACCCGGCGCGTCACGCAGCGGGACCGACGAGCTGACCACCGTCGAACAGCTCGATGCCCTGCTGGCGCCCTTCTCGTTCACCGGGCGCATCGACCACGACGAGGCGGAACTGCAGGGCGTGCGGCAGACCCGCGACCTGGTGCGTGAGGTGTGGAACATGGACCGCGACGACGCCGTGACCGCTGTCAACCGGATGCTGCGCGAGGCCAAGGCCCTGCCCTCGCTGGTGCGTCACGGCACCCTGGACTGGCACCTGCACGCAACCTCGCCGGACGCGCCGCTGGCCGAACGCCTGGTGGCCGAGGCGGCGATGGCGTTCGTCGATGTGATCCGCATGGACGAGATGGACCGGCTGCGCGAGTGCGCGGCGCCGGACTGCACCGGGCTGCTGGTGGACCTGTCGCGTAACGGCTCCAAGCGTTTCTGCAGCGTACGGTGCAGCAACCGGGTGAACATGGTCGCGCACCGCGCCCGCACGAGCGCTGAGCGTGGGTAACGTCACCGCCCGTGCACCCCGGCGAACCGCTAGCGTCGGGTCATGAAGATCGCAGTGACCGGTGGGTCTGGCTACATCGGCGCGGCGCTGGTCGCCGAGCTTGTCAAGGCGGGGCACCACGTCACCGCGCTGGTGCGCAACGCCGGCGCGGCCGGGAAGGTCAGCCGGCTCGGGGCCGAGGCTGCGGTCGGTGACCTGTTCGAGCCGGGCTGGGTGGCCGCGCGGTTCGCCGAGACCGACGCCGTCGCGCACCTGGCCGCGACCGGCAACCCCTCCACCCAGCAGCTTGACCGGGGCATCGTGGAGGCAGCAAAGCAGGCCGGCAAGCCGTACGTGCACACCAGCGGCATCTGGCTGTGGGGCGACAACGCCGCCATCACCGAGGAATCGCCGATCCAGCCGCCCGCGCTGACCCAGTGGCGCGTGCCGGTCGAGGAGGCGGTGCTGACCTCCGGGCTGGTGGTCACGATCATCGCGCCGGCCGTGGTCTACGGTCACGGCGGCGGCAGCGTGGTGACCGCGTTCACCGCCGGGCGCACCGTGGAGGGCAAGCTGCCGCTGGCCGGCGACGGCTCGCAGCACTGGAGCACGGTGCACGTCGACGACATCGCCCGGCTCTACCGGCTGGTGCTGGAGCGCGGCGAGGGGCTGGGTTATCTCATCGGGGCCTGCGGTGACAATCCGGTCGTCCGGGATCTGGGTGCGGCCTGCGCCGGGCCGGCCGGGATCGCCGAGCAAAGCGTGGCAGCCACCCGGGAACGCTTCGGGACTCCATTCGCCGACGCGTTGTTGCTCGACCAGCAGGCCACCGGTGCGAAAGCGCGCGGCCTGGGCTGGCAGCCGAGCGGCCCGTCACTGGCCGAGGAACTGCGCGCCGGGAAATACTGAACTGGCGAGGGTTGCGGCCGATCAGTCACGGCGTGAACCCCATGGTGCCGATTCCGTTGCCGGGCACTCAGCTTGTGCACGTCGGCCGGCAGCCGATCTTTGACGAGACCGGCGACGTCGTGGCCTACGAGCTGCTGTTCCGCGGCAGCATGGACGCGATCGAGGCCGGTCAGCGCGATACGTATGCCACGAGTCAGGTCATCGTGAACGCGTTCACCGAGTTCGGCATCGACGAGGTGGTCGGCGACCGGACCTGCTTCATCAACATGACGCGCGAGTTCCTCACCGGCGAGCTGGTGCTGCCGTTCGGCCCCGAGCACGTGGTGCTGGAGGTGCTGGAGACCGTCGACGTCGATGACGAGGTGGTCGCCGGTGTCACCGCGCTGGTTGCGCAGGGCTACCGCATCGCGCTTGACGACTTCGTGTGGGGTTCGGGGCACGAGAAGCTGCTGGCGCTGGTGTCGTACGTGAAACTCGATCTGCTGCACGGCGACCTGACCCACCTCGACGAGATCGTCGCGGCCTGCCGGGCCTACCCGGAGATCCAGATCGTCGCCGAGGGGCTGGAGACCGGCGAGCACCTGGCGCTGAGCAACCGCTACGGCTTCGAGCTGCGCCAGGGCTACGTGCTCAGCCGCCCCCAGGTGCTCACCGCGGCCAGCCTGAGCCCGTCCAAGCTGCGCCGGCTGGAACTGCTCGGCGCGCTGAGCGCCGGCGATACCGACCTGGACACCGTCCTGCGGATCATCGCGGGCGACCCGGCGCTGACCATGCGGGTGCTGCGGGCCAGCAACTCCGCAGCCGTGGGCGCCGCCAGCCGGGTGTCCTCGGTACGCCAAGCCGTGGTCATGCTCGGCCTGGCCCACATCCGCCAGTGGGCCATGCTCATGGTTGTCGACGACGTGGCCGAGGCCACCGAGACGCAGATGGCCGACGCGCTGACCCGCGCCCGGTTGTGCGAGAACGTGGCCTCGGCGTTCGGGGCAAGCTCGGACGCGGCGTTCATGGCCGGGCTGATCACCGCGGTCGCCGGGATGCTCGGGCTGACCCCGGCCTCAATGGCTCACCAGCTGCCGCTCACCCCGGAGATCGAGGCCGCCCTGGAACGCGGGTCCGGTCCGATCGGACAGGTGCTGCGGGTGGTCAACGCCTACGAGCGCGGCGACCTGCACGAGGTGGCAGCGGCTTACTCGGGTCAGGACCTGTCGGGCACGGTCATGGCCGCGATGAAGTGGTCCACGATGGCCGTTGCGGCCACCCAGGGCGCCGCCTGAGCGGTTGTAGGATGCGCCGATGACCACCTTCGCCAGCCCGGTCGACACCGCGACCCACGGCGTCTACCGCGTCCCGGCCACCCCGGGCCCGCTGTATCGCCGCACCGGCCGCGTCCCCGACGCCACGAAGCGCGGGCGCTACCACCTTTACGGCGCCACGTTCTGCCCGTGGTGGCAGCGCGTTGCGATCACCCGGGTCCTGGCGGGACTGCAGGACGTGGTCAGCATGTCGTTTGTCGACGGTGAGCGCGACGGCCGTGGCTGGGCGTTCCGCGAGACCCACGGCCCGGATCCGGTCAATGGCTTCACCCTGCTGCGCCAGGCGTACGAGGCCGGTGACCCCGGTTTCGACGGTCATGTGTCGGTGCCGGCGTTGTGGGACCGTGACGCCGCTCAGCTGTTGAGCAACGACAGCACGGCCATCGGCATCGACTTCGCCACCCGCTTCCAGCACCTCGCCACCCCGCTGGTCATGACCTATCCGGCGCCTTTGCGCGAGCAGATCGAGCAGGTCGACGCCTGGCTCACCCCGGTGCTGATCGACGGCATGGGCGCGGCGGCTGCCGGTCCGGGTCCGGCGCGCGATGCCCTGCTCGACACCTTCCGGCGCCTGGACGAGCTGCTGGCCGATCAGCGCTACCTGACCGGCGGCGAGCTGACCGAGGCCGACATCCGGCTGTGGGTGCGGCTGGTGCGCTTCGACTCCGGCCCGAACGCGGCGCGCGACATCATCGGCGGGCTGGACTCGTACCCCCAGCTCTGGTCCTATGCCCGTGATCTTTATGCCGTTCCCGCGTTCCGCGACACCACCGATTTCGCCGCCTTCAGCTCCCCGCACGCCGTCCTGGCGGATTGGGATCGTCCCGCGCAGCGCGCACCTCGATGAGCTTACGTTCCAGAAAGTCCCGCTCAACGGCATTACCGATCAAGGTCAGGGCTTCCTGGTACGACCACAGCGCCTCCTCCCAGCGCCCCACCCGGTGCAGCAGCTCGGCCCGCGCTGCGCTGAGATAGCCGTAGGTCGCCAGCGCCGGCTCGGCCAGCAACGGCTCCAGCGCCGCCAGCCCGGCCTCCGGCCCGTCACGCATCCCCAGCGCGACGGCCCGGTTCAACGCCACCACCGGGTTGGGCCACAGCGCGAGCAGCACGTCGTACAGTCCGCAGATCTCCGGCCAGTCGGTGGACGCCCAGTCGGGGGCCTCGGCGTGCACCGCCGTGATCGCCGCCTGCACCGCATACCGGGTCGGCGGGCGGTTGGTCAACGCTCGCACCACCAGCGCGCTGCCTTCGGCGATCAGCGCGGCATCCCACCGGCTGCGATCCTGCTCGGCCAGGAGCACCAACCGGCCCTCCGGCGTCACCCGGGTGTCGCGGCGCGCCTCACTGAGCAGCAGCAACGCCAGCAGCCCCGCCACCTCGGCAGCACCGGGCAGCAGCGCGTGCACCATCCGGGCCAGACCGATCGCCCCGCCGGTCAGCTCGGTGCGCACCAGCCGCTCCCCCACCGGCGCCGCGTGACCGGTGGTGTACACCAGGTGCACGACCTCCAGCACCGCCCCGACCCGTTCCGGCAGCTCCGCCGCGGACGGCACCCGGTACGGAATGCGCGCCACCGCGATCTTCTTCTTGGCCCGGGTGATCCGGGCGGCCATCGTCGGCTCCGGCACCAGAAACGCGCGGGCCACCTCCGCGGTGGACAGCCCGCACAGCAGCCGCAGGGTCAGCGCCACCTGGGCCGCACGGCTCAGCGCCGGATGGCAGCACGTGAAAATCAGCCGCAGCCGGTCATCGCCGATGCCCCCGGGCTCCGGCTCGGCGCCGCCGGCATCGTCGAGCACCAGCAGCGGCAGCGCCCGGCGCAGCACGGTCTCGCGGCGCAGCAGATCCGTTGCCCGGTTGCGCGCGACGGTGGTCAGCCACGCCCCGGGCCGCCTCGGGATCCCGTCGCGCCGCCACACCACCAGCGCCCGCAGGTACGCGTCCTGGGCGCATTCCTCGGCGAGGTCCAGATCGCGGGTGACGCGCACCGTGGCGGCGAGCACCGCGGCCCACTCGCCGCGGTGCGCGTCAGCGATCGCCTCGGCGACCGGATCCACCTACTGCTCCACGACCGGGCGGATCTCCACCCCGCCTCCCGCCTCGCGGATCTCCGGCAGCCGCCCGGCCAGCGCCACCGCGGCGTCCAGGTCGGGTGCCTCAAGCAGGTAGAACCCGCCGAGCACTTCCTTGGTCTCCGGGAACGGCCCGTCGGTGGGCACTGCTCTGCCGTTCTCCACGCTGCGCAGCGAGGTCGCGGTTGCTGCCGCCTGCAGCTGGGCGCCGCCCACGATCGCCGAGCCGGCCGCTTGCGCGAAGGCACCGTGCGCAGCATGCTTGGCGGCCAGTTCCTGCGGTGAATGCGTGTCCCAGACCTGCTCGTCGCCGTAGATCAAAACCAGGTACTTGGCCATCGTCACGAGTCCGTTCTGCCGGGGCCTCCGATCGGCCCGTTCCTGGCTACGACGAACGGGCCGGTGGCAGATCGACAGTAGGGGCTCAGTGGTGGTCGTACCAGCGCAAGATGGTGGCCCCCACCGACATGCCGCCGCCGAATCCGGCCAGCAGGACCAGATCGTCGTCCTTGATCTCGCCGTCGCGCGCGGCCTGGTCGAGGGCGATGGCCGCGGAGGCACTGCCGGTGTTGCCCAACCGGTCCAGGACCAGATGGGTACGAGCAGAGCTCAGCCCGGCCGCCTCCACCAACTCGCGGATCATCATCCCGTTGGCCTGATGCGGCACGAAATGCCGGACCTGCTCGGGCGTGATCCCGGCCCGAGCGAGCAGGCCGGACAGCACGGGCGGCACCCCCGCGATCACGAAGTCGCGCACACCACGCCCGTTCATCCGGAAGAAGTGGTCGCCGTCGGCCACGGTCTGCGCCGAGGCGGGCAGGCGGCTGCCCCCGGCCTTGACGTGGATCAGGTCGTGGGCGTCGCCGTGGGTGACCAGCTCGGTGTCGATCAGCCCGTACGGCTCGGGCACCGCGCCCAGCACCGCGGCCCCGGCACCGTCGCCGAACAGGATCGCCGTGCGCCGGTCGTCGAAGTCCAGGATGCGTGAGTACACGTCAGCGGCCACGACCAGCACGAGCGCGTCGGGGCGCACGGCGATCAGGCTCTGCGCCAGGGCGAGCCCGAACACGAAGCCGGCGCAGACCACGTTGATGTCGAAGCTGGCCGCCCGGTGCGCGCCCAGGGCGTGCTGCACCAGCGAGGCGGTCGGTGGCTGCGGCGAATCCCCGGTCGAGGTCGACACAATGAGGTAGTCGAGCCGGCCGGCCTCAACCCCGGCCCGCTCCAGCGCCTGACGCGCCGCTGCGGTGGCAAGGTCGGATGTAGCTTGCTCGGGCCCGGCGAACCGCCGCGCCTCGATCAGGGTCTTCCGGGCGATCCACTCGGGTGTCGTGTCGCTCACCCGTCGCATCAGGTCCTCGTTCGTCACCTCATGTTCGGGCACATAAGCGCCCGTGCCCAGGATCCCCACGCGCGGCATTGGCTGCATGCCCGCTCAGATCGGCTCCCCGGCCCCGTAGTTGAGGACTTGCGGCTCCCCGGGCCGCTGGATGCCAGCCGTCGTAGAGATAATCATGACTGTGACGAACTGGGAGTACGCACGCCTCGAGTACCGCGCGGCCGGCACGTTCGGCTCCGACCGCTACATGGACTGGACAGCCACCTTTCACCACCCCGGCGGGGTGCTGCGCTGGGGCACCGACGAACGCTTCGACGATCTGCGCCACCTCAACCGCGCGGGGGCGGCGGGCTGGCAGGCGTACGACCGTGCCGCCATTCACGTGGTCAACGAACCTCACCGGCTGCACGGCGTCACGTACTCCATGCGCCGGCCCATCCCCTGACCTGCTGCTCAGCACCGGTGCCGCGCGCGGGGTGCGGCACCTTTGCGGCATGCGCTCACCAGGCCCGTGGCTCACCCGTATCCCCCGCCCGGCCGAACACGAACGGCAGTTCCAGCAGGGCAACCGGCCATCGCGGCACGCCGTGGCGGGGCACGCGCGACGGCCGTGTCCCGGCGTCCTTCGCTCAGGAAAGCTGAATCGCGATGCCGACCAGAGGTTTGCGCCGGACCCGGAACACCGTGGCGAACCAGTTACCGGCCCGCGACATGATGTACCGCCGCGCCAGCAGATCGCGGGCTCGGGCCGTACCGGCGTCGTCAAGCAATCGGGCCGTGCCCTCGACGCTGCTCGCGCCGGCCGCGAGGTTTCCCCGCAAGTCGCACGGCGCCACCGTGACGCGGCCGCTGTTGCGGAGACGCTTGACCTTGCCGGCGTCCAGTTCGGACACCACCACCAGCTCGTCGCCGTCAACCACGTGCCAGACCGGGGTGGCGACCGCGGACCCGTTCTTCCGGTACGTCGTCAGGCTTATCTGCTTGCTCTTCGCGAACTCCGCGGCAACTGCCATCCCGTGATCCTAATGACAAGGGCGCCCGGATCGCTCCGGACGCCCTTGTTGATCTACCGATCTAGCTGCTGAACACCTGGAATTCGGCGGCGACCGCGTTTGCCGCCGCCGGGGAGCCGGTCGCGCAGTCCGAGACGCTGCGGGGGTCGTCCTCCTGCTCACCCCGGTAGAGCGGGTTGCCGATGCACTGGTTCGTCAGCACACGCAGTTTGACGTGGGTCGCCAGGCCCGGTCGTACGGCGAAGCTCTTCATGATGAGGTTGGGCACCTTGGGCCGGAACTGGCCGGTGTCGAACGCGTTGGCCGGGCTCGTGTAGGCCACCTTGTAGCCGGCGTCGCTGGCGCAATCCGCGCCCGCCACCGCGTTGCAGGTCAGCACCTCGAACTGGCGGACCGTGCTGTACATGGCAGCCGTGGTCGCGCCCGCGCCGGGGAAGGCGCTGACCTGCACCCTCGACACCAGCTTGGCCGCATCTCCCGGCAGATCCACCGTGACCTGGCGCCCGGGTGCCCCGCCGGTTGCCGTCCACGCCGTGCCCTCCGCGTCGTCGATCAGGCGGGCCGCGCCGGTACCGTCGCCGGTGATCGTGGCGCCGGCCGCCGCCGAGGCGAGGTTGGCCGGCAGCACGACGCCGACCTGCGAGGTGACCCCGGGGTACACGGTCTGGGCGAAGCGCTTGTGCCCGAAGCCGGCGCCGATGGCCAGGAACTTGTACGTACCTGGGGCCAGGGTCACCGTGTCCGGCAGTTCGGTCGCCGGGTCGGTGTCGGCGATCGGCAGCGCGCCGAAGTCGTAGTCACCGACGTACAGGCGCACCGGCTTGCCCGCTGCCTCACCGAGGGCCTTGAAGGTGATCTCGGAGTTCTCCACGTACGGCGAGGCGAAGCTGGGCACCGGGTCGGCGTCGGACGGGCCGCTGGACGCGCCGGCGCCCATGCCGCGGGCGGCGAACGCGTTCCACAGCAGGTCCGCGTTGGCGCCGTCGAAGCGCAGCGCGTCGGCGGTCAGCATGTTGTCGCGCATGTCGAGCATGCTGACCTGCCCGGAGGCGGCGAGCAGGAACGAGTCGAAGATCAGCTGAGCCCAGCGGCGGTTGCCCGGGCACTCGGTTGCCGGGGTGGTGCCGGCTGCGCAGCTCTCCTGCTGGGCACGCGTTCCCGCACCGTAGCGGGTGGTGAAGGCGCGGCGGATGTCGTAGTTGGTGGCACTCCAGATCTCGCCGTCGGAGTGGACCGCCGAGCCGCGGTCGTACCCGTAATCGGAGTAGTTCAGGGGGCTGCCGGCCATGTCGTAGTTGCGGATGCCGGTGGCCAGGTCGCCGGTGACGTAGGCGCCGATGACCGAGGCCGTGTTGCCGCGCGGGGTGTAGCCGCTCTCGGCCAGGTATTCCATCGCCATCAGGTCCGACCAGCTCTCGCCCATGGCGCCGCCCTGGGTGGAGGTGATGCCGGTGTCCGGGCCCGCGATCATGCGGTTGCTGATGGCGTGGGTGTACTCGTGGCCGATCACCGTCATGTCGAAGTCACCGTCGACGCACGGCGGGTAGGCGCTGCCCGCGAACGGCTGCCACATGTACATGTTGGTGACCGGCTGCACGCCGTCCGGACCGGTCGACTGGTTGGCGTTGTTGCGGGTCGTCGCGGTGGCCGCACCCTGCTGGGCGTTGCCGCGCTCGGCGTCGTTGCCCTTGCCGTACGGCAGCGTGTTGGTCTTCTGCAGGTTCCAGGTGGCCTCGGTGAAGCCCAACTCGTAGGACCAGTCGTGCATCCGGTTGTGCATGGCGAACAGGTTCGCGGTGGCCGCGTCCACGTCGGCCTGCTGCGGCGAGCTGAGCGCGGCCGGGTCGCATCTGCTGGTGTTCCACTGGTTGATGAACGGGTACACGTACTCGCGGTCGGGCCGGGTGGCGGCGGGGGTGGCCGGTGAGCCGTCGCCCCACAGCCGCACCGCCTCGGCCGAGTTGCCGGTGGTGGTGAAGGTGGGCCGGCCCGTTATCCCGTCGACGTCCCAGGGCTTGCCGGTCGCCGGGTCGAGCACCTGCCGGGCGCAGCCGGTGGCGGCGACCGCGCACCAGGTCTGGCGGGTGTCGGCGCCGGTGGGGGGCGGGGTGGCCGGGAAGACCTTCCAGTGGGGGTCGTTCTCGGCGAAGTTGACCAGGTTCTCGCGCAGCAGCACCTTGCCGTCGACGGCGTCCACGTAGGAGGTGTAGCCGAGCGGGTGCCCGGTGTCGCCGGAGGTCATGACGACCTCGTAGGCGCTGCGTGGCGCGGCTGCCGGCATGGGCACGGCCACCAGGCGCACGCGCTGCTGGTCCAGGTCGTCGCGGGCGATTTTGGCGTCGGCCAGCGCGCCGGTGCGGGCCTGCCCGGCGTCGAGCCGGGCGGGGGCGGGGGCCTCGGTGCGCGGGCTCAGTGAGGACGTGACGCGCAGGACCTCGCCGCCCTTGACCGCGACCGAGATCAGGCCGTCGTGCGCCGCGGGCAGGCTGCCGTACTTCTGCCGCAGCAGCACGACATGACCATCGCCGATCCTGGTCGTGGCCACCCACTCCAGCTGGTCGACCGAGGCCGCCGTCAAGGAGAAGAGGGTGAGGTTCTTCTTCAGGTACGTCCGGACCACCGTTTCCGGCTTGCCCTTCAGCCCGGTGGCGAGCCGGCCCTTCGCCTTGGTGACGGCGGCCGGGGTACCCAGGTTGTTCCACCGGGTCACCAGGTTGTCGTCGCGCACCAGGGAACGCTGGGTGGTGCTCGGTGCGGCAGCCGCACCGCGGTTGTCGACGAACTCGTACTCGCCGGGCAGGTGATCGCCGGCTGCGGGGCCGGCCGGGGCGGGGGCGGGCGGGGGGGCCGCGGT
>NZ_LOJP01000001.1:3427120-3430315 GCF_001553785.1 Actinoplanes sp. TFC3 | reverse complement strand
GGGTGGGGTGGTGTCGGCGCAGGCCGTCAGGGTGGCCGCGGTGGTGACGGCGGCGGCGAGCAGGACGAGCTGGCGCATGCGGTGGCTCCCGGGGAAGAGGGGCGGGTCTGCTGCGGACACGCCCGGTGGGAGCTACCGATTTCACCGCCGCGGTAACAAAAAGATCACGAGCCGAGGAGTTCCTTGACGCGCGGGATGACCTCGGTGCCGTACAGGTGGATCGCGGTCATCAGGTCCTCGTGGGGCAGCGTGCCAACCGAGTACTTCAGGTCGAAACGCTGGATGCCCACCGACTGAACCGTCCGGGCGATCTTGGCTGCCACGGTCTGCGGGGAACCGACGTGCCAGGCGCCCTCGGCGATGTCGGCCTCGAAACGCTCACGGGTCAGCGGCGGCCAGCCCCGCTCGGCGCCGATGCGGGTCATCGCCTTCCGCGCTTGCGGCCACAGCGTCTCCACCGCCTGCTCGTCGGTCCCGGCGATGAAGCCCGGCGCGTGCACCGCCACCGGCAGTTTCTCCCGGTCGAACCGCTCCAGCGCCCGGTGGAACAGATCCACGTACGGAGCAAAGCGCGCCGGTTCACCCCCGATGATCGCCAGCACCAGCGGGAAGCCGTACTGGGCGGCACGCACCACCGACTCGGGGCTGCCGCCGACACCGATCCACGCCGGGATCCGCCCGGCCTCGGTCTTGGGGTAGACCTCCTGAGCGCTCAGCGGCGCCCGGACGGTGCCCTGCCAGGTGACCGCCCTCTCGGTCAGCAGCTCGGCCATCAGGTCGGCCTTCTCGGCGAACAACTGCTCATAGTCGCCCAGGTCGTAGCCGAACAGCGGGAACGACTCGGTGAACGACCCGCGGCCCAGCGTGATCTCGGCGCGCCCGTTCGAGAGTGCGGCGAGGGTGGCGAAGCGTTCGTACACCCGCACCGGGTCGTCGGAGCTGAGCACTGTCACCGCGGTGCCGAGCTTGATCCGGCGGGTGCGGCTGGCGATCGCGGCCAGGACGATCTCGGGCGCTGACACCGCGTAGTCGTCGCGGTGGTGCTCGCCGAGCCCGAACGCGTCCACCCCGATCTCGTCGGCGAGTACTGCCTGCTCGACCACGTTGCGGATCACCTGGGCGTACGGCAGCGGGAGGCCGTCGGGGCCGGCGGTGACGTCACCGAACGTGTCAAGACCGAACTCCACGCGCGTCATCCGGCGATCTTAGTGCGCGTCCGGCGGCGGCGAACGCCAACACGGCCGCGGCCCAGGAGGCCGGGAACAACCGGCCCGGCTGTCCTGCGGCAACGGCTCAGGCAGCGGGGACCAGATCGGCTCCGGTACGCAGCAGCGTATCGCAAGAGGCGTCACCTGAGTCGTCACGCAGGTCAGAGCGACGCGGGGCGAGCCGCTTGAGGTCATCATGCGCAAACTCATGACCCGGGTCATGGTCCCCGATCATGCACCGATGTGCCTTAGGGTGCTTCTGTCATGACTTCTGGTTACTTTCGGGGAGCACCGTGGTCCGTCGTTGGCAGATTGCCGGTTTGGCCTTGCTCGCAGCACTCGCGCTCGCCTGTGACGGCGCGGGCGCCACTCCCGGCTCGACAAAGACGCCCGCACCCACGCCGAAGTCCGGCTACCCCTCGTCCATGGCGGCCATCGGCGACTCCATCACCGCCGGGTACGGTAGCTGCGGCATCTACGTGGCGTGCAGCCGCAACTCCTGGTCGACCGGGGGAGCCGACGGCATCGACAGCCACTACGAGCGGATCCTGGCCAAGAACGCCAAGATCAAGGGCCATGCGCGCAACTTCTCGGTGCCCGGTGCGGACGCCGCCGACCTGCCGGGCCAGGCATCCTCGGCGGTGGACGCCAAACCCGAGTACGTGACCGTGCTGGTCGGCGCGAACGACGCCTGCGCCGCAACCGTGGATGGCATGACCGCGGTGACAACGTTTCGCTCCCGGGTCGACAAGGCGCTGAGCCGGCTCAAGAAGGGGCTGCCCAAGGCGCGGATCCTGATGGCCAGCATCCCGGACATGTACCGGCTGTGGGAGCTGGGCCACGAGGACACCAACGCCGTACGGGTGTGGAACCGGGCCGGCATCTGCCAGTCGCTGCTCGC
Organism: Actinoplanes sp. TFC3; assembly: GCF_001553785.1. Lineage (GTDB taxonomy): Bacteria > Actinomycetota > Actinomycetes > Mycobacteriales > Micromonosporaceae > Actinoplanes. The sequence goes on along the minus strand of NZ_LOJP01000001.1, from coordinate 3,428,206 downwards.
ACGGCCCACGTCGACCGCGGCGGCCGATGACGCCCGCCGCCACCGGGTCGAGGACCGCGTCGACGCCTACAACGATCAGCTGGAACGCGCCTGCCGGGAGTACGGCGAGCGGTGCCGCTGGGACGGGGGCAGCGCGCACCGGGTCAAGTTCTCGCTGGACCTGGTCAACACGTTCGACTACTTCCACCCCAACCGCGAGGGTCAGCAGCGCCTCGCCGAGGTCACCTGGCCCGGAAAGATCAACTGGTAGGTGCCTACACCAGGTCGGGGTGGTTGTCGGCGCCGGTGGAGACCAGCTCGGCGTCCATCATCATGCCCCACTGCGGATCGCTGACCAGGGCCTTCGCCTCGTCGGTGGTCAGCGCGGCCGGGGCCGGCGGGTTGCGTGAGCCGTCCCAGGCCAGGCAGGTGGCCACGTCGGCCTGCACCACTGTGCCATCGGGCCAGGTGGCGGTGACTGTCTTGTTCTGCACGCAGTTCTTGGTGTTCGAGCTCACCACTACCTTGGGCTCACCGTCGCGTACCGGATTGTTCCGCTTGCCCTTGACGGTCAGCGTCACCATCCCGTTGCCGCCCTCGCTGAGGTCCAGGTAGAAGAGCAGCTTGAGCGGGTCGCTGCCGCGCAGGTGGCTGACCGTGCGCTCGGGCAGCAGCCGGCTCACCAGCTCGGCCAGCGCGGCCGGGGTGGCGGCTTCGTACTCGGGTTCGGCCGGGGCATACACCTCGGAGGTGGTGTAGTCGTCCTGGTAGCCGGTCGACGAGTCGATGTGCGAGAACACGATGCCGGTGAGCAGCACGCCGAGCACGCCGGTGGCCACCATCAGCGCCACGAACGCGCGGGAGTGCCGGCGCTGCTTGCCCGATCCGGCAGGGAAGGCGGCGGAGCCGGGGCCGCTCGGGAACCCGGCCAGCGGGCGGGGCTGTTGCTGCGGCGGCGGGGCCCAGGACTGCGGCTGCGGCGCCGGTCGGTCCGGCACCCGCTGCGTCGGCGGCCGCCAGGCCTGCGGATGCGGCTGCGCCTGGGGTTGCGGCCGGACCTGCGGTTGCGCCTGGGGCTGGGGGGTGGGCGCGGCGGCGGGTGTGGGC
>NZ_LOJP01000001.1:3293381-3427020 GCF_001553785.1 Actinoplanes sp. TFC3 | reverse complement strand
CCGCCGCAATCTGGCACAACCGGGCAACCGGCCAGCCCGTGACCAGGTCACTCATCGCCTACGACCACTAACCGCGGTTAGGAATTACTCGTCTAGGGGAGTTTCGCGCGGGTTGTCTCGTCGGCGGGGACGAGGATGCGCAGACGCAGGGCCGGGCGGTGGGACAGCCGGCTCTGCGTCTGCAGCAGGTTCAGTGCCCCCAGCCTCGGGTGCCGGATCTGCTTGGCCAGGGGTTCCGGCGTGGCCACCTCGTGCCCCGCCCACCACTCGCGGACCTTCTCGTGGTAGCCCAGCAGCTCCTCGACCAGCGCCACATAGGCCGGGTCGCCGGGGCGGCGGGCGTACTCGGTGCGGAAGTCGCTGAGGTTGGCTCGGGCGGTTTGTTCCCAGGCGGCGTTCAGGCCGGTCCAGTCGCCGGCTCCGGCGAACAGCCACACCAGCAGGTTGCGCCGGTGCGCCGGGGCGGTGACCAGGTCGCCGAGGATCAGCTCGGCCGAACGGTTGTGCGCGAGCACGTCGAAACGCGGGCCGAGCACGAACGCGGCGTGCGGCAGCAGCTCTTCGACCAGCGCCGCCGTGCCCTCGTCCACGGTGTCCACGCCCGTGTCGAGAAACGACTGGAAGCCGGCAAGCAGGAACAGGTGCTCGCGTTCGGGCGGGGTGAGCTGCAACGCCCGCGCCAGCGCGCCCAGCACCTGCTCGGAGGCGGCGATGGCGCGGCCCTGTTCCAGCCAGGTGTACCAGGACAGGCCCACCCCGGCGAGCTGGGCGACCTCCTCACGGCGCAATCCGGGGGTACGCCGGCGGCTGCCGTCCGGCGCCAGCCCGGCCTGCTGCGGGCTCAGCGCCGCCCGCTTGGTCTTGAGGAAGCCGGCCAGTTCGGCGCGCCGGGCGGTGTCACCATCAGTTCCCACCCGCTCATCATTGCTTGTCGGCGAACTCCCAGATCGCGGCCCGGGTCAGCGCCGGGCTCTCCAGCTGCGGCAGGTGCCCGGTGGCGGGCAGCGGCTGGTACGTCGCGCCGGGGATCGCGGCGGCGTAGGCCCGCCCATACCCGGGATCGGCGAGCTGGTCGCTCTGCCCCCACAGCACGAGCGCGGGCACGGTGACGGCGGCGAGCCGGGCGGCCAGCAGCGGGTCGGCCATGTCGCGCCCGGCATAGCGGGCCAGCGCCTCACGGTTGCCGGCGGCGAGGTGCTGGCGGGCGGGATCGGGGCGGAACAGCGAGGGGTCGTGCCAGGATTTCGCGGCGACCTCGGGCAGGCTCAGCGCGAAAAAGTCGGCGATCGGGTGGCCGGGCACGCTGATGCCTACCGCGTTCATGATGACCACGCCGGTGATCCGCGGGTCGGCGAGCAAGGCCAGTTCGGCGGCTATCCACCCACCCAGGGAGTTGCCGACCACGACCACATCGTGCAGCTCGCGCTCGGCCAGCAGGGTGGCGTAGCGGCGGGCCAGAGCGGGAACGCTGACGCCGGGCAGAAACGGGGTGCCGTCGAAACCGGGGTGCGTGGGGGTGAGCACGGTCGCGGGGCGCTCGGCCACCAGGTAATCCGCGAAGCCGGTCATCGAGGCGGGGCCGGCGCCGCCGTGCAGCAACAGAAACGAAGTCATGCTCCGAGCCTGGCCGGTGTGCGGGCGTGGCGGGAGATGACAGATCATCGTGGGACCCGGACCACCACCCTGAGATCGAGGTGCCTGACCGTGCAGCTGACCGAGCCCGCCGCCGATGTCCTGCGGGCGGCCTACCGCCAGGCGATGCTGGAACGCCGCGAGATCATCGACCTTGCGGTGGTCAAGCAAGCCGCGGCGCTCGCGCGGGGCGTGCTGCTGGAAAACCTGGGCGGCGGGACCAGGGCCGAGGGGACCGGTGACGCTGCGTCGTTGCGGGAAGCCCGTTGGTGGGTACGCCGGCAGTCCGCGTTCACGCCCACCGACCCGCCCTGGGGTGCGGCAGTGGTGGCCGCGCTGCCCGAGCTGGTCAGGCGGTTGCCGGGGGAGCCGTACACCCCGCTGCTCGGCCTGCTGTCCCAGGTCGGGGCGCTTGAGGAGCGGACCCGGGCCGCGGCGTGGACGAGCCGGTTAAAGGGCCGGCTGTTGCACCGCGCGGACAAGGCGGGCGGACCGGTGCTCGTCGCCCTGGAACTGGAAGCCGCCCGGCAAGCGATGCTGCTGGAGCCGGCCGCGGTGCCACCGGGTGCCGCCGCGACGCCCGGAACCGGCCGGGCGGTGGGCTCCGCGGCGGTGCTGCTGGCCGTGCTCAGCCTCGACGAGCAGCTGAGCCTGGGCAAGCGGGAGCTGCGGGCCGCCTACCGGGCCGCTAACGAGGGTGGTGCCCTGCTGAGGGCGCGCGGGGTCAGGACACCGTCAGGTGTGGACGTACCGGAGGAAAAAGAGCTGGCGGCGCGGCAGGTGGCGTGGGGTCACACGCCCGCGGACCCGCCCTGGACGACCGCGGCGGCCGCGGTGTGGGATGCGGCCCGCGCGCAGGGTGGGACCACGCACCTGGTGCGGGCGCTCGGTGAGGTGGACGCCCCGGCAGCCGCCGCGTTGCTTGAGCTGCCGGGGTGAACGCTCACGGAGCGGCGCTGTTGAGCTCCTCGAGCTGGTGCGTGAGGTGGCTCTCCAGGGCCTCCTGGTAGCCGCGGGCGAGCTGGCCCAGACGCTCGATCTCGTCGAGCAGGGCGGCGCGCTCGGTCTGCAGGTTGTTGATCGCCTCGGTGTGGTTGCGCCGGGCGTCGCCCTCGATGGTGCCCGCCTTGAGCTGCGCCTCGCTGGTGATCTGCTCGGCCTTGAGCTGCGCGTCGGCGATCAACTGGTCGACCTCGCGCTGGGCGTCGCGCATGTGCTCGTCGGCGGTGCGCTGGGCCATCATCAGCACCCGGGCCAGCCGCTCCTCGTCGGCCGGGTTGGCCGGCGGGGTGGACGGCACGGCGGCGCGGGCCTGCTCAAGCTGGGCCTGCATGCTGCGGGCGTGCTCGTCGGCGCGGGCGCGCGCCTTCTGCAGGCGTTCGAGCTGCCCGGCGAGGTCGGCGAGTTCGGAGTCGATGACCATGGTCGAGGCCGCCGGGCTGGGGCCGCCACCGCGCTGGGCACGGTCGCGCAGGCTCGCGTTCTCCTCGAGCAGGCGGATGAGCTCCTGTTCGACCTCGTCGAGGAAGGCGTCGACGTCTTCCTCGTCGTATCCGCGCTTGCCCATGGGCGGCTTCTTGAAAGCCATGTTGTGGATGTCGGCTGGCGTGAGCAGGACCTTGCTCCTTCGATCATGGCGACTGCGGTCGAGCTTCAGCGATCGTACGCAACCCACCGCAGCCGCCTGCGTCGGCGTGATCACGTGCCTTTACCCGGATTTTCTCCGTTAGCTGGTGAAGTACTCGGGGAAGGACGGCGTCAAGCATAGGACCCGAAGGGAACACCATGGCGGTCAGCACTGCGGTCAATAGGTGGCGTGCAACACTTGCGCTGGTCACGGTGGGTGCTGCCGCGGGGTGCGGCAGCGGCGGAGCGGAACCGGCCGCCGCCCCGCAGCCGGTCCCGTCGGCCACCGCGCCGAGCCCTGCGTCACCCGCTTCCGCGCAGCCGAGACCCCCCTCTGAGCAGGCAAAGCCCGCACCGGATCTCGGCAGGCCCGAGCAGATCGCGCAGGGGCTGGACGTGCCGTGGGGGCTGGCCTTCCTGCCCGGCGGCGACGCGCTGGTCGCTGAGCGTGACACCGCGAAGGTGCTGCGCGTGCGCGCCGGCGGCGGAAATCCACAGGAGATCACCACGGTCAGCGGCGTCACACCCGGCGGCGAGGGCGGCCTGCTCGGGCTGGCCGTCTCACCCGGCTTCGCCAAGGACAACCTCGTGTACGCCTACTACACCGCCGCCGACGACAACCGCATCGCCCGGTTCACGCTGGACGACGGCGGCGGCCGGCCTGAGGTGATCTTCACGGGCATCGCGAAGGCCGGGAACCACAACGGCGGCCGGATCGCGTTCGGCCCCGACGGCATGCTCTACGCCGGCACCGGCGACGCCGCGCAGACCGAGCGGGCACAGGACCCGGCCAGCCCCAACGGCAAGATCCTGCGGCTCACCCCGGACGGCGACCCGGCACCGGGCAACCCGGCCGCGGGCTCGCCGGTCTACTCCCTGGGGCACCGCAACGTGCAGGGCCTGGCCTGGGACGCCGACGGCCGGCTGTTCGCCTCGGAGTTCGGCCAGAACGAACTCGACGAGGTCAACCTGATCCAGCCGGGGCGCAACTACGGCTGGCCCGAGGTCGAGGGCAAGGGCAACACCGGCGGCGGCAAGTACACCAACCCGCTGGTCACCTGGCCCACCGACGACGCCTCACCGTCGGGCCTCGCAATCTCCGGCGCGACCGGGTACCTGGCCGCGCTGCGCGGGGAACGGCTGTGGACACTGCCGTTGCAAGGCGACACGATCGGCGAGCCGAAGGCCGAGCTGCAGGGCAAGTACGGCCGGCTGCGCAGCGTGGCGGTCGCCCCGGACGGCGCGCTGTGGCTGACCACTTCGAACACCGACGGCCGCGGCGACGAACGCGACGGCGACGACCGCATCGTGCGCTTCCCCGCACCTTAGCCGCTGCGCAACGCTTCGAGCACGCTGCTCAAGTGGGTCTGCATGGCCCGGTCGGCGGCGACCGGGTCCTGCGCGCAGATCGCCTCGATGATGGCCAGGTGCTCGGGCAGCGACACCGACGGACGTCCCGGGCGCAGCGACAGCCGGAACTGGTGGCGGACCATCTGAGCGTGCAACTGCTCGATGATCCTCGTGGCCGAGGTGTGCCCGGCGATCGAGCGGATCATCGCGTGCACCTGCGCGTTGAGTTCGGAGTAGCCCAGCGTGTCGGCTTCGCGCACCGCCGCGATCATCTGCTCACCCAGCGCTTGCAGTCCGGCCCGCTGCTCGCTGGTGATCCGTTCCGCTGCCCGCGCGGCCACCAGCGCCTCGATCGCGCGCCGGATCTCGGTGATCTCGATGGCCTCGGCGACCGTTGTCTCGCGTACCCGGGCCCCGCGGTTGGGTTGCAGCTCCACCAGCCCCTCGTCGGCCAGCCGGGTGAAGGCGTTGCGCAACACGAACCGGCTGGTCGCGTACTGCTCGGTCAGGTCGGCCTCGATGAGCCGCTGCCGGGGGGCGAAGTCGCCGCGCAGGATGGCCGCCCGTAACTGCTCCAGGACCTCGGTCATCGCCACCCCCTGCGCCTCATCGTAAGCCGCCCACCCCCGCGACCTTCCGGCAGCATTGTTGACAATCTTGTTGGCACGTGGATACGTTCGGCGCTTCACCCGCCTCCATCGAGGAGTCCCGATGACCGGCCATTTTGTCGTGCGTGAGGTCGACCGGGGTGATCCCGCGACCATCGCCGCCCTGGGGACCGCGGGGGTGGCCACCGTGCACGAGGCGGCCGGGCGCACCGGGCTGCTCGGCCCGGCGATCCAGGCCCGCCAGAACGGTGCCACGATCGCCGGTTCCGCGATCACCGTCTCCTGTCACCCGGGCGACAACCTGATGATCCACGCAGCGGTCGAGGTGTGCCGCCCCGGGGACGTGCTCGTGGTGACCACCACCTCACCGTCCACCGACGGCATGTTCGGTGACCTGCTCGCCACCTCGCTGCGCGCGCACGGCGTGCTCGGCCTGGTCATCGACGCCGGGGTTCGCGACCTCGCCACGCTGCGCGAGATGGGGTTCCCGGTGTGGTCGCGCGCGGTGCACGCCCAGGGCACGGTGAAGGCCAGCTCGGGCTCGGTGAACGTGCCGGTGGTCGCCGCCGGGCAGCTCGTACGGCCGGGCGACATCGTCGTGGCCGACGACGACGGTGTGGTGGCCCTGCCGTCCACCAGCGGGAACCAGGTGGCCGCCGCGGCGCGCACACGGCTGGACAGCGAGGCCGGCAAGCGCGAGAAGCTGGCGTCGGGAACGCTCGGGCTGGACATGTACAACCTGCGCCCGCTGCTGCAGGAGCTGGGCGTGCAGTACGTGGACCGGCTGCCGTGACCATCGCGATCCTCGGACTGGGCGAGGCCGGTAGCGAGATTGCCAGCGACCTGGTCGCGGCAGGGGCCGACGTGCGCGGGTTCGACCCGCTGCGGGAGCCGCCGTCCGGGGTGCAGGTGCGCCGCGACGATGCCGATGCCGTACGCGATGCCGATCTGGTGCTCAGCGTGAACAGCTCGCACGACGCGCTGCCCGCTCTGGAGCTGTCGCTGACGGCGCTGCAACCCGGCGTGATCTGGGCTGATCTCAACACCGCGGCACCCGGCGTCAAGGCCGCCCTGGCCGAGCGCGCCGGTGAGCGCGGTGTGCTGGTGGCCGATGTGGCGCTGATGGCGCCGGTGCCCGGCAAAGGCCTGCGGACCCCCATGGTGGTTTCCGGTCCGGGCGCACAGCGTTACGCGGAGGTCCTCGGTGCGTTCGGGGCGGACGTGAGCGTGCAGCCCGGACCGGCGGGCGAGGCCATCTCCCGCAAACTGCTGCGCAGCGTGTTCTACAAGGGCCTGGCCGCCGCCGTGGTGGAGGCGCTGGCCGCGGCCGAGAAGGCGGGCTGCGCCGACTGGCTGCGCGCCAACATCAGCGCCGAACTCGCCGGTTTCGACGAGCGCACCATCGACCGCCTCGTCGGCGGCACCCACCGCCATGCCCGGCGCCGCGCCGACGAGATGACCGCCGCGGCCGACCAGCTTGCCGGGCTCGGTGTTGAGCCGCGCATCGCCGCTGCCGCCCGTGACCTGCTAATCGAGCTGCGTAACCGGGAGACCACATGATCATCGACTGTCACGGGCACTACACCACCGCCCCGGCTGCACACACCGCGTGGTGGGCGGCGCTGCTGGCCGGTGACGCCGGTTCGTACCCGGTGATCGGTGACGACGAGATCCGTGAGTCGATCGAGGACAACCAGCTACGCCTGATGGACCAGCGCGGCATCGACCTGACGATCTTCTCGCCCCGCGCGTCGGCGATGGGCCACCACGTCGGCGACTTCGGCATCAGCACGGCCTGGTCGCGTGCCTGCAACGACCTCATCGCGCGCGTGAGTGAGCTGTATCCGGCGCGCTTTGCCGGCGTGGGTCAGCTTCCGCAGGCTGTGGACGTACCCCTGCAGCGGTCTGTTCCGGAATTGCGGCGGTGCGTCGAGGAACTCGGCTTTGTCGGGATCAACCTGAACCCCGACCCCAGCGGCGGGAATTGGACGTCGGCGCCGCTGACCGACCCGGGCTGGTATCCGATCTACGAGGCGATGGTCGAGCTGGACGTGCCGGCGATGGTGCACGTGTCGGCGGTGACCAACAAGAACTTCCACGCCACCGGATCGCACTACCTCAACGCCGACACGACGGCCTTCATGCAGCTGCTGCAGGCCGACCTGTTCAAGGAATTCCCCACACTTCGGTTCGTGATCCCGCACGGCGGGGGAGCGGTGCCCTACCACTGGGGACGCTTCCGCGGCCTTGCCGACATGCTCGCCCGCCCGCCGCTGGACGACGCGGTGATGGGCAACGTCTTCTTCGACACCTGCGTGTACCACCAGCCCGGCATCAACCTGCTCTTCGACGTCATCGACCACGCCTGCATCCTGTTCGGCTCGGAGATGGTAGGCGCGGTACGCGGCATCGACCCGCAAACCGGCCATTACTTCGACGACACCCGCCGGAAGAAGGACGCACTGGAGCTGAGCCCCGAGGACGCGGCGGCCGTGTACGAGGGCAACGCGCGGCGGGTGTATCCGCGGCTTCGCCTGGCGGCATGACGGCACAGGCGAGTCGGATCGGAGCCGCCGAACTGTTCGTGCGTGTCCGCCGTACCGGGGTGAGCCGTATTTATCCGTTTCGCCCTAAGCTGCGGCGCATGGTTCGTGTGCCGCTCGTGCTCAGCTTGACCTTTGCCGTCACCGCGGCCGTTGCTCCGGCAGCGGCCGCAGCCATCACCTCCCCGGGATGGGCGCAGGACGGCTACGGGCCCGGCAACACCGGATGGAACCCCGACGAGACCGCCATCACCGCGAAGACCATCAAGGACACGTTGCCGCCCCGTCCGCGGCGTTCCGCCCGGCGACCCGGCATGTGGTGGTGGCCGGCGGGCGCCTGTTCGTCACCGACGAATCCTCCGTACGTGCATACACGCCCTGAAGAAGGGGCAGGTAGCAGGCATGGCAACGACGACTTGGGCCCGCTCGATCCGGGAGCGTGCCCGCAGGCAGCTCGCGGAGGCGGAAGCCCGCAACGCCCCGCCCCCCTTCACCGGCGAAACACTGGAACCCGCATCCGTGATGGTGGTCCAGGAGGCCGCCCCCGGCGTGGAGAATCTGCTGCCCCGCGGTGTACGGACCGCCGGTGCCTGGGCCTGGCGCTTCATCGCCTTCGTCGGGGCCATGTACCTGCTGTTGCGCCTGGTGAGCCTGCTGCGGGTCGTGGTCATCCCCGTGGTGGTGGCGATCCTGCTGGCCGCGCTGTTCCAGCCGTTCGCGGCCCGCATGGTGCGCGCCGGCATGAAACGCTCACTGGCCGCGGCGCTGGTGCTGCTGGCCGCCCTGGTGCTGGTCTTCGGCGGCCTCGGGCTGATCATCCGCACCTTCATCAGCCAGATCGACACCTTGAGCTCGCAGGTCGGCGACGGCATCAACGAGGTGCAGAAGTGGCTGTCGACCGGCCCGCTGCACCTGACCGATCAGCAACTGAGCCAGTACGTCGACCGTCTGCAGGACGCCATCACCTCCAACCAGGGCGCCCTCACCTCCGGCGCGCTCAGCACCGCCACCACCCTGGGCGAGGTCGTCACCGGCTTCTTCCTGACCCTGTTCACGCTGTTCTTCTTCCTGCGCGACGGCGGCTCCATCTGGTCGTTCCTGTGCCGCCTGCTGCCGCGCGGCGCCCGGGTGCCCACCGCCCGAGCCGGTCACTACTCGTGGCACACCCTGGTCTCGTATGTGCACGCAACGGTGCTGGTGGCCTTCGTCGACGCGGTCGGCATCGGCATCGGGTTGTTCGTGCTGCGCATCCCGCTGGCTCTGCCTCTGGCCGCGCTGGTCTTCCTCGGTGCGTTCATCCCGGTCGTGGGCGCCACGGTCACCGGCGCGGTCGCCGTGCTGGTGGCGCTGGTGGCCGACGGCTGGGTCAGCGCGCTGATCGTGCTGCTCATCGTCATCGCGGTGCAGCAGCTCGAGGGCCACGTCCTGCAGCCGCTGATCATGGGCCGCGCGGTGGCCCTGCATCCGCTGTCGGTCATCCTCGCCATCGCCACCGGCATCGTGGTGGCGGGCATCGTGGGCGGCCTGATCGCGGTGCCGCTGCTGGCCGTGCTCAACACGGCCATCCGCTACCTGGTCCGCCACCCGTCCGGCGAACCGACACCCGACCGTGAACCCCCGGGCACCGAACCGGCCGACGACCACGAGGCCGAGGCCGTCGACGCTGAGAAGGACCAGCAGCGCAAGGCCGACCCGGCCGAGCCGCCCCCGGCCGACACCAGCCTCAGCCCCTCGTCCTGAGTTGCTCGTACCTGTCGCCGCGCAGCCGGTTCATTCCGGCGCGCGGCGGCAGTTCATCGGTTGCGCTGCGGTGCCGGGGCCGGGGGAAGGTGGTTCTCCAGCAGCAGTTGGTGCAGCTCGGCCGAGGCCGCTGCTACCTCTTCCAGGTGGGCGTTGTGCCCGAACGAGCGCGGCCGCGGGATCGCGATGTCGACGATCTGACGCACGCGGCCCGGGCGGGCGCTGAGCACCGCGACCCGGTCGGCCAGCAGCACCGCTTCCTGGATGGAGTGGGTGACGAACACGATGGTCGTGCCGGTCTCGATGTGGATGCGTTGCAGCTCCATCGAGAGCTCCTCGCGGGTCAGCGCGTCCAGGGCCGAGAACGGCTCGTCCATCAGCATGACCCGCGGGTTCTGGATCAGCGTGCGGCACAGCGCCACCCGCTGCTGCATGCCGCCGGAAAGCTCATGCGGCAGCCGCTTGGCAAACTGGGCCAGCCCGGTGGTCTCCAGCAGGTGCAGGGCCCGGTCGCGGTTCTCGCGCTTGTCCCACTTGAAGATCTCGACCGGAAGCATGACGTTGTCCAGCACCGAGCGCCACGGCAGCAGCGCCGGGCGCTGGAAGTTGACCGCGACGTCGCGCCGGGGTGCGCGCACCTGCTCGCCGTCGATGAGAACCCGGCCCGCTGTCGGCTTGTCCAGCCCGGCGACCTGGCGCAGCAGAGTGGACTTGCCGCAGCCAGAACGCCCGATCAGGGCCAGGAACTCGCCGTCGGCGACCTCGAGATTGATGTCGTGCAGAGCCTGTACCGGGCCGAAGGTACGCGAGACACCATCGATGGTGATCATGGGGTGGCCTTTCAGGTGATCTTGTGCGCCCACGGCACGGTGATCCGCTCGAGCAACGCCATCAGGTAGTAAAGCACTACCCCGCAGATGGCCAGCAGAACGAGGGCGACAAATGCCTGCGGGGTATCGGAGCTGGCGCCGGAGTTGCTGATCACCGAGCCGAGCCCGCGGTCGGGGTTCACCACCTCGCCGATGACCGCACCGATGATCGCCAGCGGGGTGGCGACCTTGAGCCCTACGAACACCTGCGGCAGCGCCCAGATCAGCCGTACCCTGACGAAGGTCTGCCACCACGACGCGGACAACGAACGGGACAGTTCGTGCAGGTCGGCGGGGGTGGAACTGAGCCCGGCCATGGTGGACACGATCACCGGGAAGAAGCTGACCAGCACCACCATGACGATCTTCGGGCTGTCACCGAAGCCCATCCAGACCAGCAGCAGCGGGGCCAGGGCCACCTTGGGGATGGCGTTCACCGCGGCCAGCAGCGGCATGGTCATCCGCTCGACCGTGCGGGAGGCCGCGAGCACCACGGCGATGACCAGGCCGGCGGCGACCGCGATGGCGAACCCGATCAGCACCCGCTGCAGCGTCACCCAGGTCTCGCGCAGGAAGTATCCGGGGATCTTGAGAAACGAGTGGACCACGTCCAGCGGGGACGGCACGTAGAACGGGTCGACGTCCAGGGCGGCGGTGAGCAGCCACCACAGGCCGACGGCAAGAACCGCCCCGATGGCCGGCAGGGCGGTGTTGGTCCACAGACGCCCCAGCGGGGTGCCGGGCGCGGTGTTGTCAGTCATGGTGGATCCTCCAACTGCGTGAGGGGGCGAGCCGGGCCCGCCCCCTCACCGCAGGTCACGCCTTGGGTGTGAACGAGAAGTCGACGACGTCCTCGGGCTTGAGCCCCGAGGGCATCAGGCCGGCGCCGGACAGCACCGCGATGCTCTTGGCCACGCGCTGCTCATCCATGCTGCCCAGGGCCCCACCGGCCGGGGCGGTGGTGTACGGCTTCATCGCGTTGATCTCGCCGACGGCGGCCGGGACCGCCGCGCTCGGCTGCGCCTTGTTCATGATGGCGGCCGCCTCGTCGGGGTGCTCGACGGTGTACTGCAAGCCCTTCATGGACGCGCTGACGAACCGCTTGACCAGGTCCGGGTTGCTCGAGATGAGCGTGGGCTTGGCGATGATCGCGTTGCCGTACAGATCACTGAGGTACGTGCTGTAGGGCAGGACCGTGACCTCCTTCTTGGAGGCGGTCTCCAGGGCCTTCTTGGACAGCAGGAAGGTGCTGAGCGCGTCGACCTTGCGGGTGGCCATCAGGCCGTTGAGCGCCGTCGTCTTCACACCCTGGATCGTCACCGACTTGGGGTCGATGCCGGCCAGCTTCGCGTACGCGGGGAACAGCAGTTGGCTCACCGACTTGTCACCGGCGGCGATGGTCTTGCCCGTCAGGTCGGTGGGGGAGTTGATGCCGGTGTCCTTGGTGGACATGATGGCGACCAGCGTCTGCTGGTGCACCGCCGCGACGGCACGCCAGTCCTTGAACGCGCCGGTGCCGGCCTGGATAACCGCGCCGGTGAAGTCCAGCGCCGCGAACTGCGCCTGGTCGGACTTGATCGCTGTGAGGTTCTGCACGTTGCCGGCACCCAGTTGGATGTCGACGTCGATGCCCGCGTCCTTGAAGAAGCCCTTCTCCTTCGCGAGCCAGACGAACGAGTCACGCCCGACGGCACCGAACGCCGTGAAGTAGGTGACCTTGTCGGTCTTGCCGCCCGACGGCGCGCTGTCGGACTTGTCATCGCCGCTCGAGCATCCGCTCGTGACGGCCAGCGCCACGGCCACAAGGGCCGCGGACAGCACACGGAAACGCCTGATCATGAATCCTCCCGGTGACCCGGCCTGTTCGTGTGGCTGGGCGACGGCTGTTCGGTGACGAGGTTTGATGACTCTGACCATTGACTATCGTCTTTTCGGCCCGGGTCCGGACGAGATGCTAGAGCACGGATCATGAGGCTGTCACTGACCTGTTTGTCCCGATCACTGTCCTGCGTGCACCACCCCGAGTCCGGCGAAGGCCACGTTTGCGCTGCTCCGAGCGGTGTTGACAGATTCACCGACCGCGACAATCCTCTTCGGAAGATTGTTCGCAATCTTGTCCGCATCCGGCCGGAGCCGGTCGGGCGGCGCCGGCGAAAGCGCTGGCCGCCGCCCTCGGAACCGATCCAGGAGAACGGAAGGGGAACGCGGCATGGCGTCTGTGCGCGGCCCTGCCGACGCGGCGTACGAGCAGCTTCGCTCCCTGATCTTCCGCGGCGAGCTGCAACCCAACGAGCGGCTGGTCGAAGTGGACCTGGCGGCCCGGCTGCGGGTGGGGCGGGCGGTGGTGCGCACTGCGCTCGTACGGCTGGGGCAGGACGGCATCGTCGTGCTCACCCCCCACCGCGGCGCCCGGGTCAAGCTGGTCTCCGAGGCCGAAGCGGTCGAGATTGTCCAGACCCGCGCCGTGCTCGAGGCCCTGACCAGTCGTCAGGCCGCCGTGCAGGCCACCACCCGCGAGATCGACGGCCTGCGCCGCACCCTGGAGCGGATGAGTGCCCGGCTCGCCGCGGGCGACCTGCTCGGTTACTCCGAGGGCAACGCCGCGCTGCACGCCGGCATCATCGCCGCCTCCCGGCATCAGACCGCCGCGCGGCTGATCAGCGGGCTTCGCGCGCAGATGGTCCGCTTCCAGTTCCGCACGATCCTGGTGCCCGGCCGGCCGCCGGAGTCCTACCAGGAGCATTCCGCGATCGTCGAGGCGATCGCAGCGCACGACCCGGACGCCGCGGAAGCCGCCATGCGTCACCACCTGCGCGGCGTGGAACGCACGCTGTCGCGCACCAACCGAGCAGAAGTCCCGTAAGGAGATCCATGTCCGAGCACCCCGTCCCCTCCGAGCGTGCCCGCGCGCTGGTGTCCGGCGCCTACGACACGCATGTGCACGTCGGCCCGGACGTGATGCAACGCCGCATCGACGACCTCGACCTCGCGGCGCGCTGCAAGCAGACCGGCCTGGCCGGCTTCGTACTCAAGTCGCACTACGTGACCACTGCCGAGCGTGCCGCCGTGGTCCGCAAGGCCGTACCCGGCGTCGACGCGCTCGGGGCCATCACCCTCAACGGCTCGATGGGCGGCATGAACCCGGCCGCGGTGGAGATCGCCGGGCGGCTGGGCGCCCGCATCGTCTGGTTCCCCACGGTGGACTCGCGCAACCAGCGCGGCTCCACGGCCCAGGATCTGCCCGGCAGCAAGCCGGCGATGTGGGGCGCGCTGCAAGCCGACCTGCACGCGCAGGGCATCGTCCCGGACGTGGTCGAGGTGGTCGATGAGCAAGGCGTGGTTCTGGAAACGGTACGCAAGGTGCTGCGCGTGATCGCCAAGCATGACCTGGTGCTGGCCACCGGGCACCTGAGCGGTCCGGAGATCGTCACGGTGGTGCATGCGGCCAAGGAAGAGGGGGTACGCCGGGTGGTGGTCACCCACCCCGAGTTCACCTCCCAGCGCCTGCCGGTCGAGCAGCAACGTGAACTGGCCGCCGCCGGGGCGCTGTTGGAGCGCTGCTTCACCACGCCGTACACCGGAAAGGTCGGCTGGGACGACCTGTTCGACACCATCCGCAAGGTCGGCCCGCAGTTCTCGGTGCTTTCCAGCGACCTCGGCCAGCCGTTCAACCCGCCGGTGGAGGACGGGCTGGCGTTGTTCGCCGACCGCCTGCTGCAGGCTGGGTTCAGCGAGGACGAGGTACGGACCATGGCCGTCACCAATTCCCGGTTCGTGGCAGCGGCACCCGCCTGAGCCGGTGGCAGGACGGGCGGTGTTCCCGTACAGCCTGCTCAACGACTCGGCAATGAGGGAAGACGCCGAGGAACGGGCCGGCTCAACCGCGTCCTGCTGTCACGACCCCTAGACTCGCAGCATGCGGGACGTGCTCGACGAGGTGGTGCGCTCCTGGCAGCTCGGGGAGGCGGCCGGGCTGGCCACGGTCACCTCGACCTGGTCGAGTGCGCCGCGAGCGCCCGGCGCCGCCATGCTGGTGCGCCCCGGTGGAGAGGTGGCCGGCAGCGTCTCGGGTGGCTGCGTCGAGGCCGCCGTCTACGAGCTGTGCCGCGAGGTCGCTGCGAGCAAGATCCCGCAGACCATCCGGTACGGCGTGAGCGACGGCGACGCGGCCAGTGCCGGCCTGCCCTGCGGTGGCAGCGTCGACCTCTTCATCGAACCGGTCGGCTTTCCCGAACTCGGCACCCTGGCCGGCGAGGTGACCGCGGGCCGCCCGGTGGCCCTGCTGACCGTGACCGAGGGGCGCACCGGCGCGCACATGGTCATCACCGCCGGCACCCGGCACGGCTCGCTCGGCCATGACCGCCTCGACGACGCGGCCGCCGCCGACGGCCGGGGTCTGCTGGCCGCCGGTCGTACCGGGTTGCTGCACTACGGCCCGGACGGCCGGCGCCGCGGCTCGGGCACCACCGTGCTGGTCACCTCGTTCGCCCCGCCCCCGCGCATGCTCGTGTTCGGCGCCACCGACCACGCCGCTGCGGTGGCGCGCATCGGGGCGTTCCTCGGCTACCGCGTCACCGTGTGCGACGCGCGCCCGGTGTTCGCCACCGAGCAGCGTTTCCCCGGCGCCGACGAGGTGGTCGTCGCCTGGCCGCACCGCTACCTGGCCGCCGAAGCCGTCGCGGGCCGCGTCGACGCTCGCACGGTGGCTTGCGTGCTGACCCACGATCCGAAGTTCGACGTGCCGGTGCTCGAGGTGGCACTGCGGCTGCCGATGGCCTACACCGGAGCGATGGGCTCCCGGCGTACCCATGATGATCGGTTGAAGCGGTTGCGCGCCGGCGGCTTGACCGAGACGCAGCTCGCGCGGCTCTGCTCGCCGATCGGCCTGGACCTGGGGGCGCGCACGCCGCAGGAGACGGCGGTCAGCGTGGCCGCGGAGATCGTGGCGCTGCGCTGGAACGGCTCGGGGCAGCGGCTCACCGCAACCGCCGGGCCGATCCACGCGGACAACCCACCGGCCTGATGACGCTGCTCAGGCGCCTGCCGGCAGGGGCATACCTACTGGTAGGTACACTGCACACATGCAGGCACGGGAAAGGCTCGTTCGCAGCATGCAGGAGCTGATGGGGGAGCGGGGGTACGTGGCGACCAGCCCCAAGGCGATCCAGGTGCACGCCGGCGCCGGGCAGGGCAGCATGTACCACCATTTCAGCGGCAAGGCCGACCTCGCGCGAGCGGCGCTCACCGGCACTGCCGAGGACATGCAAGCCGCAGCCGAACAGCTTCTCAGCGCACCCGGTACGGCCCTGGAGCGCCTGACCGGCTACCTGCGCCGCGAGCGTGACGCGTTGCGGGGCTGCCCGGTCGGCCGGCATGCGCTGGACCCCGAGGTGGTCGCCGACGTGGCGCTGCGGGAGCCGGTGGCCGCGACGTTCCGGTGGCTGCGGGAGCGCATCGCCGGGATCGTGGCCGAGGGGCAGGCGGCGGGGGAGTTCCCGGCAACGCTGGACCCCGAGGCGATCGCCGCGGCCGTGGTGGCCACCGTGCAGGGCGGCTACGTGCTGGCCCGCGCGGCCAGCGATCCCGCGGCGTTCACGGCAGCCACCGAGGGCGCCGTGCAGATGCTGACCGGGCTGGGCCGGTGACGGCGATGCTGCTGATGCAGTACGAGATCACCCTGCCCGCCGACTACGACATGGGCATCATCGAGCACCGGGTCGCCACCCGCTCGCACGCCACCGATGACTTCCCGCACCTGGGGGTCAAGGCGTACGCGGTGCGCCGGATCGGCCGGCACGGGTCAGCGGTCAACGCGTACGCACCGTTGTACCTCTGGAACGATCCGGCCGGGATGAACGCGTTTCTGTACGGGCCGTTCTCGGGCATCGTCACCGACTTCGGTCGCCCGGCGGTGCGGACCTGGGTGGGCACCTCGTTCAGGCGCGGGGCGGGCGATGCGGCCCCGGTGTTCGCTACGCGGCACGTGTCTTCGCTGGCTGTGGGCGTACCCCCGCCGGAGTTTGACCTTGAAGGGGCGCACAGTCAGGCCGTCGGCGTCGATGCGTCGCGGTGGGAAGTTGTGCGGTTCACGCTGTGGTCGCAGGTGCCGCGGGAGGTGGATCCGGCGGCGACGGCGTTCGACATCCTGCATGTGTCGGCGCCCGAGCTGGCGGCCCTGCCTCAGGGGCGGCTGTGGTAGCAGCGATCGAAATCGGTCATGCTGCGGCGGCCAGGCGGTTGCGGCCACCTCGCTTGGCGGCGTACAGGTTGGCGTCGGCACGGTCGTAAAGCCCGGCCCCCGTCTCACCGGGACGGCAGATCGCCAGACCCATGCTGAGCGTGACCGTCAGGCCCGGCGCGATGCTGTCCCAGTCGCGGGTCAGGATCACCTGGCGGATGCGCTCGGCGACCTGCCGGGCTTCGAGCTCACCAGCGCTCAGGAACAGCGCGAACTCGTCGCCCCCGAGGCGGATCGCCACCTCACCCGGACGGCAGTGCGCCCGCAGAGCAACGGCGATCTCCACGAGCACCCGGTCGCCGATGCCGTGCGAGAACGCGTCGTTGATGGCCTTGAACTTGTCCACGTCGATGAGCAGCAACGCTTCCGACCCGGCCGGCGTGGCCATCCGCTGGTCGAACAGGCGCCGGTTGCCCAGCCCGGTCAGCGCGTCGGAGGTGGCAGCCTGGTCGGCGGTCGTGCGTGCCGTCTCCAGCTCCACCCTGCGGTACGACTGCTGCAACATGGTGCGCCGGTCCTGGCGTAGCTGCCACAGCATGCCGATGTGCGCCTGCAACGCGGCCAGCATCGTGCTCGCCGCCTCACCGGGTGTTTCCAGCGCCGCGGTGACCGCGAGTTCGTAGTGAAAGTTCAAGCTCTGGGCAGGCAGCAGGCACAACTCGACAGCGGCCAGGAACTCGCGTCGCGCCGCCCGATAGTCGCCGGCCGAGCGCAGCACCACCCCGTGGGCCAGGTGCAGCAGCCGCGACTCGTGGCTCTGCCCGGCCGCGCGCATCGCCATCAGGTGCTTGCCGACCAGCCGCTGCGCGTCGGCGTTGCGGCCCTGCTTGGCGTAGCCGACCGCGAGCAGCGCCTCGCCGAGCGGCACCTCGGCGTCATCGGCGGTCCAGTAGCGGAAAATGTCGACGGCCTTGGCCAGGATGAGCGCTGCCTCCTCGTCGCGTTGCACGTGTTCCAGGCGCAGCGACCACTCCAGGAGCAGTTCGGCGTACTCAAGTTCGGCGCTGGAGCGGTACAGGTTGCCGGGGTTGTCGAAGGCGTCGATCGCCTGCAACATGACCACCTCGGCCAGCTCGAACAGCTCGGCGGCCCGCGCGGCGTCGGCCAGCGAGGCCATCGCGGAGAAGTAGCGAAGGCTCTTACGCGGGGCACCATCAAGAATCGACATGGCCCGAGCAACCAGGTGCAGCCCCTCGTCCATGCGCCCGACCTGGATGAGCCCCCGTGCGGTGTCGGCAAGGATCTTGGCGTCGGTGGTGCGCGGGCCGGTGCTGGGCCCCTCCTCGGCGACAAGCTCCTGACCGATGACCAGGGATTCGTCCAGGCGGCCCAGGGCGTTGAGCGCATACATCCGACCGAGACGGCTGACCCGGTACGTCCGCCCGTCGCCCAGAATGCGCAGCACACCCTCGGCCTCGTCGGCGGCCAGCAGGGCCTCGGCGTGCAGGCCACGGATGGTGAGGTCATGGACGTGCAACCCCAGCTGCGCGTACGCCCCGTACGGCGAGATCACCACGGGAAGCCGATCCGTCGCCACCACCCACCCCCATCCCTGTCACCTGGTCGTTGACGCCCTCGTGCCCATGCCCGCGCTCCACGGCCGCGGTCGTGCCCGCACCCCCGGCCGTGCCCGCACCCCCCGGCCGTGCCCGCGCCTTTCGGCGGTGGCTGACGTTTCGGGTCTGACGCCCTACCGTCGGTTGGTGCGGGGAGGAGGTGAGCGTTTCCCCGGCGGGGTCAGCGCGGTCCGGCTGCCGGCTGCCACCCGAGCGCCGGGCCCAGTTCGGTGGCGATGTCGGTGAGGATCTGCACGTAGTCGTCGTGCCCGAAGCTGAACGGCAACGCGAACGCCACCTCGTCGATCTCGCGGAAAGCGGCGTGGGCGTACAACTGCTCGGCGATCTGCTCCGAGGTGCCCAGCAGGTCGCGGGCGAACATCATGCGCGCGGGCCCTTGGGGGCTTCTGGTGCGGGGGGTGCGCTTTTCCACGTACGCGCGATAGCGGCTCTTCTGCCCGGCAGTTGCCCCGTCGGTGGGAATGACGACCAGTCCCTGGGACACGCGGGCGCGCTCGCCGTTGGGGTGGTGCGCGCGGAACCGGCGCACGTGCGAGAGCTGAACCTCGGCGAAGTCCTCGGACTCCTCGGCCTTGACGACGCTGCTGGTCAGGAAGTTCATGTCGTGCTCGCCGGCCCACTGGGCGGAACGCAGGCTCGCACCGCCGTACCACAGCCGGCCGCGCAGCCCGTCCGCGTGTGGCTCGACGCGTTCCGAGAACTCCTCGACCACGCCCTTCACCCCGCTGTAGGTGCTGGCCGGCTTGCCCGCCACGTGATCCAGCAACCGCTCGACCCGCCGGTAACCGAAGTCCTCCGCATCCCCGGTGTCCGGGTACAGCGCGTCCTTGACGGCGTCGTAGTTCATCGGCGGCCCGACGCTGACCCCCGGGTTGAGCCGCCCGCCGGACAGGAGGTCCACCGTCGCCAGATCCTCGGCCAGCCGCAGGGGGTTCTCCCAGCCCAGCGGAATGACCGCCGTGCCCAGCTCGATCCGGCTGGTCCGCTGCGACGCTGCCGCCAGCACCGCCACCGGCGACGAGATCCCGTACTGCAGATGCCGGTGGCGAACCCAAGCGCTGTCGAACCCGAGCCGCTCACCCAGCTGAATGATCTCCAGCGTCGACTCGTGCCCGGCCCGCGGGTCGTCGCGATCGAACAGTCCGATGGTCAGGAAGCCCAAGGTGCGCAAAGCATGATCAGGAGTCGGCACGCGCTCCAGTGTGCGCTCCCGTCCCTCGCGGCCCCAACTGGGGCATGCCGCGTGCAGCACTGTGCTGTGCCGGTCCACCACGTCAGCGGTCACCAAGATCAGCGAATCGGCACCCCGTTCGGCCGGCAAGCGCGACGTCAGCCGGCCGGCCGCCGGCCGACGTCAGCCAACGCCATCAGTGGCGGGCGTCCAGCCGATCGCGGGGGCGATGTGCTTGGTGATCGTCTCCAGGATGCGGGCGTTGTAGGCCACCCCCAGTTGATTGGGCACGGTGAACAGGATGGTGTCGGCGGCCCGTACGGCCTCGTCGGCGGCCAGTTCCTCGGCGATGCGGCCGGGCTCCCCGGCGTACGTGCGGCCGAAGCGTGACCGGACCCCCTCCAGCAACCCGACCTGGTCCTGCTCGCCGCGGTCGCCGAAGTACCTGCGGTCGATCTCCTCGGTGACCGGCAGCACGCTGCGCGAGATGGAGACGCGCGGTTCGCGGGTGTGCCCGGCTTCCTTCCAGGCGGCGCGGAACAGCTCGATCTGCTCGGCCTGCAACTGGTCGAACGGCACCCCGGTGTCCTCGCTGAGCAGCGTCGAGCTCTGCAGGTTCACGCCCAGCTCGGCCGCCCATGCGCCGGTGGCACGGGTGCCGGCGCCCCACCAGATGCGGTCGCGCAGACCGGGGGATTGCGGCTGGATCGCCAGACCACCGCTGACGCCTCCGGTGCGGGCCGGGTCGGTGCGGGCCACCGCGGCGCCATCGATCGCGGCGAGGAAGATCTCGGTCTTGTGGCGGGCGTCGTCGGCCGAGCTGGAGCCTTCGGCGGGTACGTACCCGAACGCCTCGGCACCGCGCAGAGCGGTCTCCGGGGATCCGCGGCTCACCCCGAGCTGCAGGCGCCCCCCGCTGATCAGGTCCGCGGCGGCAGCCTCCTCGGCCATGTACAGAGGGTTCTCGTAGCGCATGTCGATCACGCCGGTGCCGATCTCGATCCGCTTGGTCCGCGCGCCGATCGCCGCGAGCAGCGGGAACGGCGACGCCAACTGACGCTCGAAGTGGTGGACCCGCACGAATGCCCCGTCGACGCCCAGCTCCTCGGCGGCCTCGGCCAGCTCGATGGTCTGCAGCAGCGCGTCGGCCCCGGTGCGCGTCTGGGAGCCGTTCACATTGCGCCAGTGCCCGAACGACAAGAACCCGATCTTCTTCTTCACGTCGACCTCAACCGCTCGGCACGCTCCGTCATTCCGTAACCTATCCTCCTAGGATGCTGTAGAGGGGGTGGCCGGGGCTTGAACTGCTGAGGAGTGCCGGCCGTACTCTCCTCGGCGGGGTTGGTTGCTGGGGAGACGGGCCGGTGGTGTTGCGCCGCTTGCGGGGGTATGCGGGCCTGATCGCCGCTCTGGGCGCCGGTGGTCTGCTCATCGTCTTGCCGCCCGCTGCGCAAGGTAACCCGTCTGCTCCGGCGCCGATCGCGCTGGCCTGGCCGGCAGCCGCGAAGGCGACCTTGGCGGCAACGTTGAGCGACGGTACCGCGTACGAGCCTGACCTGTTCGTCGACGCCGCGACCTCGGTGGGTGCCGCGCCGAGCAAGGATGGCAAGGTGCTGCGGTTGCTGGTTCGCGATGGTGCCGGCAGGACGAAGGTGCTGCGCAGTCTGCCGGTGGGGCAGAATCCGTCGTACCAGAGCGTGACTGTGGACAAGGATGCGCTGGTGTGGTTCGAGCGCACGGACGCCGGCGGGTTGCAGTTGTGGACGGCGTCGCTGGCCGGCGGGGGCGCCCGGCTGGTCACTGCGGATGTCGGGCTGGTGCGCTTCTACCGCTCGGAGAACGACTTGATCATTGCCGGCGGAAAGGCGCGCTGGGTGGCGAGCGGGCCGCGAAACAACACGCAGGTACGGTCGGTGGCGCTGACCGGGGGAGCTGTGGACGTACGCGAGGAGCCCGGCTCTTGGCGGTTGACGGGTTGGCCCTGGCTCGTGGATGGGGCGACCAGCACGCTCGGGGCCACCACGCTGCGTAACCTGACCACCGGTAAGGACGTGCCGGTCACCACCACCCGCAAAGCCGAAACGGCGTGCAGCCCGCAATGGTGCCAGATCATGTCGCTGGACGATGAGGGGTACAGCCGCATCCAGCTGATGCATCCCGATGGCAGCGCCCGCGTGGACGTGGCCGGCGACACGGCGACCACCGAGATCACCGATGTGGCGCCGCTCGGCCGGTTCCAGATCTTCGTCAAGGTCGGCGCGAACTCCGAGCTGACCGGCAATGCCGAGCTGCTCGCCTACGAGATCAGCACCCACCGTACGGTGCAGATCAGTCCGGACGCGGGCCAGATCGCCTACCGCAACGGCGTGCTGTCCTGGTCGACGGGCAACCTGGACACGTTTGTGCGGCACAGCCTGGACCTGCGATCCGTGCGATAGCCGATCCCGCTTCGCGGCCCTGGTGATGTTTCACTTTCCTCAGGAAGTGGGCGCCGGAACAGTGCTGAAGATCGGTGGTCGCGCCGACGGGAGGCACGCCTGTGCCGTGATGACGGCCGAGTCGCCCTGGTAAGGCGTTCTATCCGATGACCACGTCGCTGGACGGCGATCTGGAGGACCACTACGCCGGCCGTCCCCATGCGACAGCGGAGCGTTTCCGGGTCGAGCTGTCAGAACAGTGACATCTGCCCCGGCGTAGGGTCACGCCGGCCGCTCATGCCGCCTCGGATCACCCACGGGCGCAGATCGGGAATGACATCTTCCTCACGCGGGTCCGGGTCGCGCTGCGGGGGCACACCACCGGTCAGGGCCCACAGCGAAGGCCCCAGGTTGATGCCGCGCGCCCGCAACGCCGTGCGCATCGTGGCCAAGCTCAACGGCAGCCGCGCCGATTCCAGATCGGGGATCGGCAGGTCGGTGCGCATCCGCATGAGTCTCTGGTTCCGCGCGACTTTTTCCCGTACGCCCGCAGCAGTCAACTGTTTCGCCGCAGCTTCACCGACTGCCTCACGCACCAGGTGGCCCTGTCCGGAATCGAGCGCCGTCCACACCGTCTCAACCGAGCCGAACGCGGCGAGAAGCTTCGCGGCGGTGGCCTCGCCGAAGCCGCGCACCCCGTGCAAGTTGTCCGACGGATCCCCGCGCAGTGCCGCGAAATCACGGTACTGCCAGGACTCGACGCCGCACAACTCGACCAGGCCGGCCGCGTCCACCAGCACGGCTTCGTCGAAGCCGCCGTTGCGCACGCGCAGCACCGATGTCGACTCGTCGATCAGGGCGAAGGCATCGCGGTCACTGGTCATGAGCACCGAACGCCAGCCGGCCCCCCGGGCCGCCGCGGCCGAACTGGCCAGCACGTCGTCGGCCTCGTACGCCGGCGGCACCAGCGTGCGCACCCCCGCTGCGGTCAGCAGCTCCGGCGCGCAGAGAATCTGCTCGACCAGGTCCGCCGCCTTGTCCGGGCGATGCGCCTTGTACCCGGCGTAGTCGGCTCGGCGCGCGGAGTCCAGGGGGCAGTCGAAGCCCACGAGGAGCGCGTCGGGCCGCAGGTACGCCGCCGCGCGGGCGATGAAGCCGACCAGGCCGCGCAACGCCCAGATCGGGCGCCCGTCCTGGTCGACCCATCCGTCCCCGGCCCCGGCATGGTAGGCCCGGTGCACGAGGCTGTTGCCGTCGAGCACGAGCAGCAGGGGCGAGTCAGGCACCCAGCTACCTTAGGCCGCCGGTCGCAGCAGCGGCGCGAGGGCGCCCCCGACGCTGGTGAGCACGCCCGGCACGTGACCGCTGAACACCAGGTTCATGGTCAGGCCGGTGACACCGCGGTCGATGACCTCGCGCTGCACCCCCTCGGCGAGCTGCTCGGGCGTACCCACGATCGCCCGCTTGCGGCGCTCCGGGGCGAGCTGTTCGAGCAGCTCCTTGCCCTCGGCCTCGGTCTCGGCGGCCAGCACCGTGGCGTGGTAGCTGACGGCCAGCGTCTGCGGGTCGCGCCCTGCCTCCTCACAACGCTGACGCAGCGCGGCGACCTTGCGCGGCAACTCGTCCAGGTCGCAGATGATGTTCAGGTGGTCGGCGAACTGGGCCGCCAGCCGGAACGTCTTCTTCTCCCCGCCACCGCCGAGCATCACCGGAATGGTGGACCGGATACGCGGATTGTTCATGGCGTTGCGGGCCTGATACCACTTGCCCTTGACCGTCGGCTCCTCGCCGCGCAGCATGGGCGTGATGATGGACAGCGCTTCTTCGAGGCGTTCGAAGCGCTCGGAGAACGTACCGAAGGCAAATCCGTAGTCGTGGTGCTCGCGTTCGAACCAGCCCGCGCCGATGCCCAGGATCGCACGTCCTTTCGAGACCACGTCGAGAGTGGTGACAGTCTTGGCCAGAAGAGCGGGATTACGGTACGTGTTGCCGGTGACCAGCGTGGACAGTTGCACCGACGAGGTGACCGTCGCGAGCGCGCCGAGCGTCGTGTAGGCCTCCAGCATCGGGTTGTCCGGCGTGTTGATGCCCGGCAATTGGTAGAAGTGGTCCATCACCAGCACGGTGTCGAAACCCGCCGCCTCGGCCTCTTTCGCCTGCGCGGCGACGGTGTCGAACAGTTTTTCGACCGGCACCCCGGGATAGGTGAAGTTCGGAATCTGGTATCCCAGCTTGATGCTCACAGGGGGCCTCCACGTCTCAGCGTCGTCCGGCAGGGCAGGGCCCTCATGTAAGAGAGCTATTACTTGTTAATGTAAGAGGCCTCTTATCGGCACGCAAGGCAGGAGGTCACCGTGTCCGCCGACCGCAAGTACCATCACGGTGACCTGCCCGCCGCCCTGATCCGGGCCGGCTTCGAGGTGCTCGCCGACTGTGGCCTGCAACGCTTCTCCGTCGCCGCGGTCGCACGCCGCCTCGGGGTGAGCACCGCCGCGCCTTACCGCCATTTCCCCGACCGCGATCATCTGCTCGCCGCCGTCTCGGCCGCCGCCGCCACTGCCCTCGCCGCCGATATCAGCACCGCCGCCGGCCAGGCCGGATCCGATCCCGGCGACCGCTTCGCCGCCGCTGGCGCCGCCTATGTCGCGTTCGTCTCCCGCACCGGCGCGGGCTTCGATGTGATCTTCGCCGCCGGCCTCAAGGAGCTCGCCGACAGGACGCGCTCCGACGCCACCCGAGCCTTGATGACTGTGCTGGTCGATCTGGCAGCCGCCACGGGTGCGCGCCCGGCTGCCGACTCCCTGCGCCTCGTCGAGGAGACAGTCGCGCTGGCGCACGGCTACACGGCGCTCTACCGCGACGGCTTCTTCCGCCGCCGGCCCGGCATGCTGGCCGAGCTCGCCCCCATGGTCACCCGGGCCGCGCGGAAACTGATCGACTGAAGTCGCTTCGCCGATCGACCAAGGTCGCTCCGTCATCGACCAAGGACGGTATCGGCACCGACGGATCCGATGGCACGATGGGCCTGCGCCAACCGATCCACTCATCAGGAGGCCGGATGTCCGCCAAAACCGTGCACAACGTCATCGCCGGGCAGAGCGTGGAGCCCGCGGACGGCCGCTATGCCGACCTGGTCGATCCCAGCACCGGAGAGGTCTTCGCCAGCGCCGCCGTGTCCGGAAAACATGATGTGGATCGCGCGGTACGCGCCGCCGAGAAGGCCTTCGAGGGCTGGCGGGACACCACACCCGCCGCGCGGCAGCTCGCCCTGCTCAAGTTCGCCGACGCCATCGAGGCCCGCGCCGGCGAGCTGGTCGCCGCGGAATCGCAGAACACCGGCAAGCCGATGGGCCTGACCGCCAGCGAGGAGTTACCCCCGTCGATCGACCAGATCCGTTTCTTCGCCGGAGCCGCGCGCTTGCTCGAAGGCCGCTCCGCCGGGCAATACCTGACCGGATACGAAAGCTATGTGCGCCGCGAGCCGGTCGGCGTCTGCGCCCAGGTCACCCCGTGGAACTACCCGCTGATGATGGCGATCTGGAAGATCGCACCGGCGCTCGCGGCCGGCAACACGGTGGTGCTCAAGCCCTCCGACACCACGCCGGTCACCTCGGTGCTGCTGGCCCAGCTCGCCACCGAGGTGTTCCCGCCGGGCGTGTTCAACGTCATCACCGGCGACCGGGACACCGGGCGGGCACTGGTCGCGCATCCGGTGCCGCAGATGGTGTCGATCACCGGGTCGGTGCGCGCGGGCAGGGAAGTCGCCGGGGCGGCCGGCGCCGCCCTCAAACGCACCCACCTGGAGCTGGGCGGCAAGGCGCCGGTCGTGGTGTTCGACGACGCCGACGTGGAAGCCGCGGCCGCCGGGATCGCCGAGGCCGGCTACTTCAACGCCGGCCAGGACTGCACCGCCGCGACCCGGGTGCTGGCCGGCCCCGGCGTGCACGACGACTTCGTGGCGGCGCTCGCCGAGCAGGCCAAGGGCACCCGCACCGGCGCGCCCGGCGACGAGGACGTGCTCTACGGCCCGCTCAACAACGCCGGGCAGCTGGAGCGCGTGACCGGGTTCCTCGACCGGCTACCCGATCACGCCACCGTCGAGGCCGGCGGATCCCGGCAGGGCGAGCGCGGCTACTTCTACACCCCGACCGTGGTGTCGGGCCTGCGCCAGCAGGACGAGATCATCCAGGAGGAGGTGTTCGGGCCGGTCATCACGGTGCAGCGCTTCAGCGACGAGGACGAGGCCGTGGCGTGGGCCAACGGCGTCGACTACGGATTGGCCTCCAGCGTGTGGACCCGTGATCACGCCCGGGCGATGCGGATGACCCGGCGGCTGGACTTCGGATGCGTGTGGGTCAACTGCCACATCCCGGTGGTCGCGGAAATGCCGCACGGCGGGTTCAAGCATTCCGGGCACGGCAAGGATCTCTCGGTGTACGGCCTGGAGGACTACACCCGCCTCAAGCACGTCATGCACTACACCGGCGATTGACCGCGACGTCGTCGCAAGAGGCCCACAAGCGCCGCCTGCTCCGAGGCGCGGCCGCATCCCGCGCCCGCCACGCAATCGCGGCCCGCCGTCGAGACAACCAAATCCCTGTTCACGTCCACCCTCGTCAACGGAAACACTTGTCAGAAGCCGCCGAAGGTGCGATAAACGTAGTCACCACCGGCAACGGCGCCGGCCCGTGGATGGCACAATCTTGACGTGACGGATCAAGCGCTCGACGACATCAACAAGCGGATCATCGAGCATCTTCAACGGGACGGGCGGATGTCGTACGCGACGCTGGCCAAGGTCATTGGGCTTTCCGAGGCTGCTGTGCGGCAGCGGGTGCAGCGGCTTCTCGACGGGGGGCTGATGCAGATCGTTGCGGTCACCGACCCGTTGACGCTGGGGTTCGCCCGGCAGGCGATGGTCGGGGTCAAGGTGCTCGGGGACATGCGGCGGGTGGCCGACGAGATCGCCGCCATCCCGGAGGTCGACTACGTCGTGATCTGCGCCGGGGGGTACGACATGCTCGTCGAGCTTGTCTGCACCGACGATGAGCATCTTCTTGCCCTGCTCAACGACAAGATCCGGGCCGTCGAGGGGGTGTCGGCCACCGAGACCTTCATGTACCTGAAGTTAGCCAAACAGACCTACGCCTGGGGAACAAGATGAGTCAGGATCTTTCCGCCGCGGCCCGCGACCACCTGTGGATGCACTTCACCAGGCTCTCGGCCTACACCGGGCCCGGCGCCGGCGAAGTGCCGGTCATCGTGCGCGGCTCCGGTCCGTACATCTTCGACCAGCACGGCAAGCGCTACCTGGACGGCCTGTCCGGGCTCTTCGTGGTGCAGACCGGGCACGGGCGCACCGAACTCGCCGAGGCCGAGGCCAAGCAGGCCGCCGAACTGGCCTACTTCCCGGTCTGGTCGTACGCGCATCCCACCGCCGTTGAGCTGGCCGAACGCCTCTCCACCCTGACCCCCGGCGAGCTCAACCGGGTGTTCTACACCACCGGCGGGTCGGAGGCGGTGGAGAGCGCGTGGAAGCTGGCTCGCAGCTACTTCAAGCTGACCGGCAAGCCGATGAAGACCAAGGCCATCTCCCGCTCGGTGGCGTACCACGGCACCACCATGGGCGCGTTGTCGATCACCGGGTTGCCCCTGCTCAAGCAGCAGTTCGAACCGCTCGTGCCGAGCACCTTCCGCGTGCCCAACACCAACTACTACCGCCGCCCGGACGAGTCGATGAGCCCGGAGCAGTTCGGCCGGTGGGCTGCCGACCGCATCGCCGAGGCCATCGAGTTCGAGGGACCCGACACGGTGGCCTGCGTATTCCTCGAACCGGTGCAGAACGCCGGCGGATGCTTCCCCCCGCCGCCGGGATACTTCCAGCGGGTTCGCGAGATCTGTGACCGTTACGACGTCCTGCTGGTCTCCGACGAGGTCATCTGCGCGTTCGGGCGGCTCGGCGAATACTTCGGCTCGCAGCGCTACGGCTTCACACCGGACATCATCACCTGCGCCAAGGGCCTGACGTCCGGGTACGTTCCCATGGGCGCGATGATCGCCTCGGAGCGCCTGGTCGAGCCCTTCCTCACCGGCGCCACCTCGTTCGCGCACGGCGTCACGTTCGGCGGGCACCCGGTGGCCGCCGCCGTTGCGCTGACCAATCTCGACATCTTCGAACGGGAAGACCTCAATTCCCATGTACGTTCCCAATCGCCGGTGCTGCGCTCGTACCTGGAAAAGCTCCTCGATCTTCCGATTGTCGGCGACGTGCGCGGGGACGGCTTCTTCTTCGGCATCGAGCTGGTCAAGGACAAGGCCGGCAAGAAGACGTTCACCGACGCCGAGGCCGATCGGCTGCTGCGCGGTTTCCTGTCGCCCGCGCTGTTCGACGCCGGGCTCTACTGCCGGGCCGACGACCGCGGTGACCCGGTCATCCAACTGGCCCCGCCGCTGATCTGCGAGGAACGGCATTTCGCGGAGATGGAACAGATCCTGCGCAGCGTGCTGAGCGAGGCATGGACCCACATCTGAGTTTCTGGCTGCAGTCCCTCGGCCCGATCGAGCATCGCGCACCTCTGCCCGGCGACACCAGCGTTGACGTCGCCGTTGTGGGCGGCGGCTACACCGGCTTGTGGACGGCGTACTACCTGGCCGTCGCGGCCCCGCACCTGCGCATCGTTGTGCTTGAAGCCGAGTTCTGCGGGTTCGGCGCCTCGGGACGCAACGGCGGCTGGTGTTCCGGGCTGTTCCCCGTGCCGGTGGACAAACTGGCCCGCCGCTACGGCGAGGACCGGGCCGAGGCCATGCTCGCGGCGCTGGCCGGCGCGGTCGACGAGGTGGGCCGGGTCGCCGCGGCCGAGGGCATCGACTGTGACTACGCCAAGGGCGGCACGATCAGCCTGGCGCGCCCCCGGGCCCAGTTGCGCCGCGCCGAGTCCTCGCCGGACTTCATCGACGCCGCCACCGCCGTGAAGATGTGCGGGGCCAGCGGTGTGCTCGGCGGCACGTACAGCGCGGACTGCGCGGCGTTGCACCCGGCCAAGCTGGTGCGGGGCCTGGCCGAAGCCGTCGAACGCCGCGGCGTCACGATCTTCGAGCAGACCCGGGTCCGCTCGTTGTCCCGCGGGCTCGTCGACACCGACCGCGGCACCGTGCGAGCCACCACAGTGGTCCGGGCCCTTGAGGGATACACGGCCAGCTTGCCGGGCCATCGGCGTACCCTCGCGCCGGTCTACTCACTCATGATCGCCACCGAGGTGCTGGACGCCGCGACCTGGGAACGTATCGGGTTGCGTCGGCGGGAGACCTTCACCGACGAACGACACCTGATCGTGTACGGCCAGCGCACCGCCGACGACCACCTCGCCTTCGGCGGACGCGGTGCGCCTTACCATTTCGGGTCGGCCGTGAAGCCCGCGTTCGACCGGGTTCCGCCGGTGTTCGCGGCGCTGCGGCGTACCCTCCGGGAGTTCTTCGGAATCGACCTGGAGATCGTCCATGAGTGGGGCGGGCCGCTGGCCGTGCCCCGCGACTGGATGCCCTCAGCCGGGATCCGCGACGGACTGGCCTGGTCCGGTGGCTACGTCGGCGACGGCGTCGCGGCGGCGAACCTGGGCGGGCGCACCCTGGCCGACCTGATCTCCGGGCAGCTCAGCGAGCGGGTGACGCTGCCGTGGGTGGGGCATCGCTCGCGGCGCTGGGAGCCCGAACCGATCCGCTGGCTCGGCATCAACGCCGCCCTGCACGCCACCACCGCCCAAGACGCCTGGGAGCGGCTCGTCTGAAACGCCTGCCGGCGCCCGGCTCTGAAAGCGCGCCCGGCTCTGAAAGCACCGGAGGGAACTCAGGAGCCGGTATGGGTCGGCGGCACGATGTGGGCGCGGAGGGTCTTCGCAGCCTCCCGCTCCTCGGCGGCCACACGCCTGTCCTTGGCGGCATGCTCAGCAGCGCCGGGCAGTGTTTCCCGCATCGCCTCATGCACCTCGGCGCTCTTCTCGATCGTCGCGGAGAGCGCCTCGGCGTTGCGCGCCGAGCGCTCGAACTGCTCGCTGAGTTCTTCCCGTCCCACAACCATGTCTGGTGAATGCCCGATTGAGACTGAGGTAAGCGTCACGCTTCTCCGTCTCGCACCCGGAGCTACTGTCAAGAAATCATGACTACGCCTCTCTCGCTCCTCGACCTCGCGCCCATCGCCCAGGGGCAGAGCGCGCGTGACAGTTTCCAGGCCAGCGTCGAGCTGGCCCGCTCCGCTGAGCGCTCCGGTTACCAGCGCGTCTGGTATGCCGAGCACCACAACATGGCCACCATCGCCTCCTCGGCGACCAGCGTGGTCATCGGCTACGTGGCGGCGCACACCGAGTCGATCCGC
Source organism: Actinoplanes sp. TFC3 (assembly GCF_001553785.1). Taxonomy (GTDB): domain Bacteria; phylum Actinomycetota; class Actinomycetes; order Mycobacteriales; family Micromonosporaceae; genus Actinoplanes. The sequence goes on along the minus strand of NZ_LOJP01000001.1, from coordinate 3,396,881 downwards.
CTCGGTGCCGGCGGCATCATGCTGCCCAACCACTCGCCGCTGGTGATCGCCGAGCAGTTCGGCACCCTGGCCAGCATGTTCGGCGACCGCATCGACCTGGGCCTGGGCCGCGCCCCCGGCAGCGATCAGAACACCATGCTGGCCCTGCGCCGCGACAACTCCTCCGCCGAGTCGTTCCCGCAGGACGTGCAGGAGCTGCAGGGCTACCTGACCGGCCACTCGCGCATCCCGGGCGTGCAGGCCGTGCCGCGCGCCGAAGCCCCGGTCCCGCTGTACATCCTCGGCTCGTCGCTGTTCGGCGCGCAGCTAGCCGCCCTGCTCGGCTTGCCCTACGCGTTCGCCTCGCACTTCGCCCCGGACGCACTGCACCAGGCGATCACGGTTTATCGCGAGACGTTCAAACCGTCGCAGCAGTTGGCCGAGCCGTACGCCATCGCCGGGGTCAACGTGATCGCCGCCGAGGATCACGACGCCGCGGTCGCGCAGATGCAGTCGGCCTACCGCTCGCGCACTCGCAGCTTCCTCACCCGGGGCCCGGGCGCCCGCAACCTGACCGACGCCGAGCTGGACACGTTCCTGGCCTCGCCGTCCGGGCGCCAGCTCGCCTCGATGACCCGCTACACCGCGGTCGGCACCCCGGACGAGGTCCACGACTACCTGGAGTCCTTCGCCAAGGAAGCCGGCGTCGACGAGATCATCACCGCTCACCACGCCGAACGTCTGCAGGACCGGATCCGCTCGATCGAGCTGACCGCGCAGAAGTAGCGCGGTCGCGTGGCCGGCCTGACCCGGCACCGCGATGGAAGCGGCGGATGAGAATTTCCGCGACGATCAGGTTGATGATCCAGGCCGCAGTCTGCCCGACCGGGATGAGGTCACGGGCCAGGGCCGCCGGCTCGGCCCCCGACGACGCCGTCCCAGACAACCCGGCCCCGCCAGACGCGACCTGCACCAGCAGGAAGATCGGCACCAGCGCCCGAGCCGTCAACGCCAGCAGGGTCAGCGCGTAGTTGCGCATCATCCAAGCCCGATGCCCGGCGAAGTCGCGACTCCGAGCCGACCGGTAGGCCAGCACGGCAGTGACCACCCACAGCATCGCCGCCGTGCTCAGGCTGACCTGCGTCAGCAGCCGCCCCGACCACAGCGCCACCGGCACCGCAGTCACCGCAGCCGGCAGCACGCCGCCCAGCAGGTAGGTCCGGCCGGCCGCGCGGTGCAGGCGCCGCCGGGCCCGCACACCGGCCAGGAACTGCAGTGGCCCCAGCACCAGCGCCACGGCCGCCGTGAAAATGTGCACCACCAGCACGGTGTAGGGCAGCGAGCCGCTCACCTCGATGCGGCTCTGCTCCGGATTCAGGCTCAGGTACGGCTCGACCAGCACCGCGCCGGCGACGATCGTGATGATGAGGGCAGCAAGTCCGCGCTTGGTCACCGCAGCAGCATGTCCCCACAGGCCGGGCACCCGCGTCCCCCGCAAGCAGCAGCCCACCTACGCAAAGCCGCGTACACGAAAGCCAGGAGTCGAAGCCCAGCCCCAACCGGTCCAGCGCCCGCAGCCACACATTGCGCCCCGAGACCGCCCACCCCGCCGTCCCGGCCTCCACGACCACCACGTCGGGGCCGGGATCGCGCTCCTTGGCGCACAACGCCGTCCACAGTCCGGGATCGCGTCGGCCAGCGGGTCCACGGCTAGACCCGGTGACGGAGCCTGCTGCGCATACTCGTCGCGATCGCGATCACCACGCCGGCCGCGAAGATCAGCGTGCCCATCACGTTCACCTGCGGCGGCAGCCCGAGGCGGGTGGCTCCCCAGATCCACAGCGGGAACGTGGTGGTGGTTCCGGCGGTGAAGTTGGTGACCACGAAGTCGTCGATCGACAGCGCGAAGGCCAGCAGCATGCCCGAGCCCACCGCCGGGCGGATCAGCGGGAACGTCACCGTCCGGAACGTCGTCCAGGGGCCGGCGCCGAGGTCGGCTGCGGCTTCCTCCAGCGAGCGGTCCAGGGTCAGCACCCGGGCCCGCACGATCACCGCGACGAACGAGATCGAGAACATCACGTGCGCGATGGTGATCGTCACCGCGCCCAGGCCCGCGTCCAGCGACACGAACAGGGTCAGCAGCGAGGCGCCCATGACCAGTTCGGGTGAGGACATGGTGGCGAACATGACCAGGTTGAGCGCCCCCGACCCGCGGAAGCGGAAGCGGCCCAGCGCGTAGCCGATGCCGGTGCCCAGCGCGCCCGCGAGCAGCATCGTCACCAGGGCCACGACCAGCGACACGACCAGCGCCTGGGTCAGGTCGTCGAGGGCGAACACGCGGCCGTACCACTTGAGGGTGAAGCCGTCCCAGGTCTGGTTGTAGCGCCCCGGGGTGTCGTTGAACCCGAACACGATCATGACGAGCACGGGCAGCGTGAGCCAGGCGATGACCGCCCAGGTGTAGACGCGCAGCATCCTCATCGCTCGCTCACCCGCATGACGGCGTCGGTGCCCAGCGCCCGCGCGTAGGCGAACACCCCGATCAGCAGCACCGCCATCAGCGTGAACGACAACGCCGAGGCCGTGGGGTAGTTGGAGCTGACCAGGTACTGCGACTGGATGACCTGCCCGATCATGGTGGTCGACGAGCTGCCCAGCACCGCCGAGTTCACATAGTCCGAGCTGGCCGGCACGAAGGTCATCAGCACGCCGGCGAACACCCCGGGCAGGGCCAGCGGGAACACCACCTTGGCAAAGGTGACCAGCGGCGCGGCGTACAGGTCGCGGGCGGCTTCGACCACGCGCGGGTCGATGCGTTCCAGGGCCACATAGATGGGCAGCACCATGAACGGCAGGAAGTTGTAGATCAGCCCGCCGATCACCGCCACCGGCGTGCCGAGCACGTGAAAGCCCGGCGGCAGCAGCCCGGCGTCCTTCAGCGGCCCGAGCAGCAGGCCCTCGTCGGTGAGGATGTAGCGCCACGAGATCGTGCGCAGCACAAACGACACGAAGAACGGCAGGAGCAGCAGGAACAGGTACGTCGCCTTGCGCCGCCCGCCGTGGAAGGCAATCCAGTACGCGACGGGGAACGCCGCCGCGATCAGCACGAGCGTGGCGATCGCCCCGTAGATCAGCGAGCGGGCCAGCTGGGTGCGGTAAGCGGCGATGGCGTCGACGTAGGTCTGCCAGTGACCGGTGAGAACGTACCCGGAAACGACGTCGCCTTCCTGCAGTGACAGCGACAGCATGGTGACCATCGGCACCACGAAGAAAAGCAGGAGCCACAACCCGCCGGGCAGGATCAGCAGGTACGGCGTCAGTCGGCGACGCATCGGGTCAGCCCAGCACGATCGGTTCGAAGATGGCCTGATACTCCTGGTGTTCGGCGGTCGTGGCGAACTCGCGGTAGTAGTGCAGCTTGGCGTAGTCGGCGGGACCGGGGAACACCAGCGGACTCTGCGCGACCGCCCGCAGCGAGGCGTCCTTGGCTGCGTCCTGGGCGATCCGGTCCTGCGCGCCGGGCACCGGGCACACGAAGTTGATGTACTCGGCCAGCGACGCGGCCACGTCGACCTGGTAGAAGTAGTCGATCAGCTTGATGGCGTCGAGGGGGTTCCTGGCGGTCACCGGGATCGCGAAGTTGTCCGTCCAGATCGTGCCGCCGTCCTCGGGGATCACGAACGTGAGGTCCGTACCGTCCGAGACGTTTTTCTGGAAGATGTCACCGGACCACGCCTGGGTGATCCACACCTCGCCCTTGCCGAGCGCGTCGACGTAGTTCTGCTCGTAGTAGCTGCGCACCAGGCCCTTGTTCTTCTGCTCCTTGAGCTTGGCGGCGGCCTTCTTCCAGTCCTCGGGCGTCGAGCGTCCCGGGGCGATGCCCAGCGCCAGCATCGCGAAGTTGCCCAGCTCCTGGGTGTCGGCGAACATGCCGACCTTGCCCTTGAACGCCGGGTCCCACAGGTCGGCCAGCTTGGTGATGGGCCGCCCGGTCCTGGCTTGGTCGTAGGCGATCCCGGTGATGCCCGAGGTCCACGGCACCGAGTAGACGTTGCCCGGGTCGAAGGTCTCCTGGGTGTAGGCAGGCCCGGCGTTCGCCGCGTAGTTGCTCAGCTTCGAGTGATCCAGCGGGGCCAGGTAGCCGGCGTCCTTGAACTGCTTGAACTGGATGCCGTTGGTGATGACCATCAGGTCGTACCCGATGTCCTGCCCGGCCTTGAGCTGGGGCTGCACCTTGGCGAACCAGGGCCCCATCTCCTGGATGACCTCCTGGTAGCGCACCTGCACGCCGGTGGCCTCGGTGAACTTCTTGAGCTGGGGGTGACCGTCGGCCATGTACAGCGGCCAGTTGGCGAAGTTCACCGTGCCGTTGCTGGTGCGCCCGGCCCAGAACTTGGCCACCTCGCCGGCCGCGGGGGCGCTGGCGGCGGGGGAGCCCTGGCCCTTGACCCCGCAGGCGGACAGCGCCGCGCCGAGCCCGGAGAGCCCGGCCATCTGCAGGTAGGAACGCCGGTTCATCAGACTCCGATCGGGTACGAGTGCTGCGGTGCCCAGGTGAGGAACACGTGGTCGCCGGGTCCGGCCAGGTCCTCGGCGGAGAACGCGTTCTGGTCGAAGACCACCAGATCGGGTCCCGCCGTGGTCTTGACCGTGTAGTTGGTGGAAGTGCCGTGGTAGACGACGTCGGTGACGACTGCGCTGAGCACGCTGCAACCGGGGTCCGTGGGTTCTTCGCGGCGCAGGCCGATCTTCTCCGGACGTACCGAGATCTCCAGGTCCTGACCGGCCGTGACTCCCGCCGGGACCGGGACCAGCACGCGCTCGCCGGGTCCGAACGTGACCAGCGCGATTCCGTCGTCGATGCGCTGCACCGCTGCATCGAGCAGGTTGGAGGTGCCGATGAAACCGGCCACGAACCGTGTCGCCGGGCGTTCGTAGATCTCGCGGGGCGTGCCCAGTTGCTCGATGCGCCCGTCGCGCATCACCGCGATGCGATCGGACATGGTCAGCGCCTCACCCTGATCGTGGGTGACGTAGACGAACGTGATGCCGATCTCACGCTGGATGCGCTTGAGTTCCAGCTGCATCTGCTGGCGCAGCTTGAGGTCCAGCGCGCCCAGCGGCTCGTCGAGCAGCAGCGCCCGCGGGCGGTTGACCAGCGCCCGGGCCAGCGCGACCCGCTGCTGCTGACCGCCGGAGAGCTCGCGTGGCGAGCGTCTCTGCATCCCGTTCAGCGAGACGATCTCGAGCATCTCGCCCACCCGGCGGCGGATCTCGCTGCGGGCGACCTTCCTGCGCTGCAAGCCGAAGGCGACATTCTGGTACGCCGTCAGGTGCGGGAACAACGCGTAGGACTGGAACACCATGTTGACGTCGCGGTGATGGGCGCTCACGCCGGTCACGTCCGTGCCGTCGAGGCGCACCGTGCCGCCGGTCGGCTCCTCGAAACCGGCGATCATCCGCATCATCGTGGTCTTGCCGCAGCCCGACGGGCCGAGCAGGGAGAAGAACTCCCCCGGGCGGACCGCGAGGTCGGTGGGGCACACCGCGTGCACCGTCTCGCCGTGCGAGACGAAGTCCTTGTGGACGCCGGCAAGCTCGATCGCGGCCTGCTCAGTCATGGCGTTGTTCATTCAGCCGGGTCCTCATTCCGCCGCGTCTCAACCCCCATTCGTGACGGACCTTGACACATGAACGCTTATCAAAACAAGCCCGCCGGCGCTGATGCGCGCGGCGGGCTCGGTGGTACAGCGAGGAGCAGACTACAGGGCGCCCAGCGCCTTGCCGGCCTCGCGGGCCGACTGCTCGGCGCCGGCCTGCATCTCGGCGGCGAGGTCCTTGAACTGCTCAAGGTTGGGGTCCACGCCCACAAGGGTGAACTCGCGCTCGATCACCGTGAGGTCGGCGCCCCAGGAGTCGGCCAGGATGCGGGTCAGGAACGGCGTCGAGTGGTCCCAGCCCGCGCGGGGGGTGCCGGCGCCGTACGCGCCGCCGCGGACCGTGGCCAGCACGACCTTCTTGCCCTTGAGGAACTGCTGGCCGAAGGCGCGCCCGTCGGTGGCGACCAGGTCGATCCAGGTCTTGATGTGCTGCGACGGGCCGAAGTTGTACAGCGGCACGGCCAGCAGGATCGCGTCGGCGTTGGCGAGCTCGTCGAACAGCGTGGCGGCCAGGGCGATGGCCTCCTTCTGCTCGGGGGTGCGGTCGGCCTCGGGGGTGTACCCGGCGAACGCGGCGACGGCCCATACGTCGCTGGGCAGCGGCTCGGTGCCGATGTGGCGGCGCACGATGGCGTCGCCGGGGTGGGCGGCCAGCCATTCCTGCTCGACGATGTCCGCGATCTCGCGACTGGCGGAGCCTTCGACGCGGATGCTGGCGTCCAGACGGAACAGGGTCATGGAAAACGGTCCTCTCAGCGGGTCAAGCTTCCCAGTGGTTCAAGCTTGAAGCTAACCCTAGCACCAAAGCTTCAACCTTGAACCGCGGTGGGATATTGGTCACTTGAGCTGTGCGGATACGCCGTATCCTGGTCGCCATGGCGCAACCGCGGTGGCTCAACGACGACGAGGTCTCGGCCTGGATAGCACTGTCCGGGCTGATGTTCCGGCTGCCCGCCGCCCTGGACGCCCAACTGCTGCGCGACAACAACCTGACCTTCTTCGACTACATGGTGCTCAGCATGCTGTCGATGAAACCGGGCCGCACCGCGCGCCTGAGCGACCTGGCCGCGGCGGTCTACGGCTCGCTGTCGCGGCTGTCCAACGTCGTCAAGCGCCTCGAGCAGCGCGGGGTGCTGCGCCGCGAGCCCGACCCGGAGAACGCCCGCTACACCCAGGCCGTGCTCACCGACGCCGGCTGGGACCTGGTCGTGCGGGCGGCCCCCGGGCACGTCGAGGCCGTGCGGCACTACGTCATCGACGGGCTGGACAGCCAGCAGATAGACGTGCTCCGCCAGGTCGCCTGTCACGTCGCCCGCAAGGTCGAGGAACAGCCCCCCACCTGCCCCGAGGCCGGCTGCTAGAAGTTCGGCACCACCGGGCGCGCCCTCAGACCATCACCACCCGCGGCGGGGCGAAACCGTTGAAGCGGGAGGCGTACACGCTGGTGTAGGCGCCGGCCGAACCGACCAGCAGCTCGTCACCCTCGCGCAGGTCGGCTGAGAGCAACACGTTGCGGGCAAAGGTGTCCTGGCTGTCGCAGGTCGGGCCGGTCAAGTGGAACGCGCGCCGCAGCCGGGCGCCACGGGTGTCGTGGATCGGGTAGCGCAGGTTGCCGGCCGACTCGAGCACCTCCATCATGCCGTGGAAGACGCCCAGGTCGGTGTGCGCCCACCAGCCCGAAGGGCGCTCGGCGACGCCGATCACCCGGCAGCGGAACGTCCCGGCCTCGGCGACCAGCGCACGCCCGGGTTCGGCGACGACTTCCACGGGGTACGGCAACCGGGCGATCCCGGCGGCCGCGGCGCGCCCGAACTCGGCCAGATCGGGCACGGGCTCGTCGTAGCGGGCCGGGAACCCGCCGCCGATGTCGACCATCTGCAGCCTGATGCCCACCTGAGCCAGCCGGTGCATGGCCGCGCCGACGTCGGAAAGGGGTCGCTGCAGCGCCGCGGGTTCCAGCGACTGCGACCCCATGTGGAACGTGATGCCGTACGGGGTGAGCCCGAGTTCGCGCGCCTGCACCAGCAGGCTCACCGCCTGGTGTACGTCCACACCGAACTTGCCCTCGCTGGGCACCACGCTGTCCTCGGGGCCGGTGATCAGCCGGGCGTACACGCAGCTGCCCGGTGCCTCCTCGGCCACGCGCCGGACCTCCTCGAAGGAGTCCACGCTGAACCGGTAGACCCCGGCCGCCGCGGCCCGGGCGGTTTGCTCGCGGGCTCGTACGGGGTTGCTGAAGATCAGGTCGTAGGGTTGCACCCCGGTCTCGGCCAGCAGCTCCACCTCCTGCACGGAGGCGACCTCGAAACCGCAGGCCGCGGCGTGCAGGGTGCTGAGCACGCCGGGATGGGTGTTGCACTTGGTCGCGTAGTAGGCCCGGACGCCGGGAAAGGCGGCCCGGAAGTCTTCGAGCGCTTGCTCTATGCGGGCGGCGCGCATCTCGAGCACGGGTCCGGGGTGGACCTGGCGCACCGGAGCGGGCGTGGCAACGATCGCGGATGAAAGGCGCACAGAGGCCCCTTACGCTAAGTGGTCTCGTCAATGCGGAGAGTGCGCCAACAGTATGCCCCGAATCCCGGAAAAGGGCTATGAGCTGCGCGCATGGAGATCGATCCGTACATGATCACCTGCAAATTGCAGTTCGGGGCGCCCAACCGGACGCCCCGAATGCATTGTGCACCGGCCTGAACTGCACCTTTGCACCATCTTAAATTGGATCATGGAACAACGGGAAGTTGACGTTGCGTATCCACTTCCCGGCTGTGCGTGCCGATCGGTAGTGTCTCTCAGCGGTTGATATCAAACTCGCCGCTCTGAACCGAGTTCACGAACTCGGTCCAATGCGCCGGGTTGAAGATGAGAGCGGGACCCGAAGGGTTCTTGCTGTCACGCACGGCAACGGCTGTGTCGAGGAAGGCGACCTCGACACAGTTGTTGCCGCCGTTTCCATTGCTACGACTGCTTTTTTTCCATACGGCAGCTTCGAGATGGTGCGCTGGCATGCCCATGCACCTCCCTTCAATATGCGATTGTGCGAGCTGCTTAGGCGATCGAGCCTCCTACGACCGTAGGAGGCTTTCGATCATCTTAAGGGTCATCCGGGGATCCAGTGCCCTTGTGCTCAGTCGCTCGAACTCCGCACGGTAACGGGCGACCTCTGAATGTTGCTCTTCGTAGAGGTCACCCGCAAGTCCCTCCAAGTAAACTACATCCAAATGAGTGGTCTCGGGAAACTCCAAAAGCGCTGCTGAGCCACCCAGGAACTGATGCTCGCCGGCATCGAATGACAAGATCTGCAATGTCACGTTGGGTAATTTAGCCATATCGATGAGATGGCGAAGTTGATCGTCCATCACCTCGGCGCCGCCTACGGAGCGTCGCACCACCGACTCGTCGACGATCGCGGCGAGCTGCAGCGGGTTCGCTCCGGTCAGCCGGCTCTGCCGCTTGAGGCGCAGCGCGACGCGCCGGTCCATCAGTGCCGGCGGGTCCCAGGAGCGCCCGGTGCGCATCAATGCTCGGATATATGCCTCGGTCTGCAGCAATCCGGGCACGATGATGGGTTCCCAGGCGCGCAACATGACCGCCTCGGCCTCCAGGCCGACGTAGTTACCCGGCCGCATGATGTCGCGGTAGTCGGTCCACCACGTCTTCTGCTTGGACGAGCGGGCGAGCTCCAGCAGCGCCTCGCGGTACTGCTCGTCCTCCACGCCGTACAGGGTCAGCAGGTCCCGGACGTCACGGGGCGTGACGGCAACGCGGGCCGTCTCGATGCGGGTGACCTTCGCGGCGTGCCATTCGAAATGCCGCGAGACGTTTTCCTGGGTCAGCCCCGCCCGCTCCCGGCACCGTTTCAGTTCGGTGCCCAAACGTCGCCGGCGCAGCGTAGGACCCTCGTCCATGGACACCCTGACTCCCTCGTTAGCAAGCTTGTCGAAACTCGCGGGTGCATCTCGTCGTCAAATTGCTCAAGATCCACCGTGGACACCACCGATGGATTCGGAGTCTAGTACTTCTTGCGTTGACCTCAGAGTCGGGTACATGATGCTCTCGACAGCGAGTTATTGCCTTCTATACAGGTAGTTGCCCGTCGACTATTCGCGTCGATGTGTTTAAGGAGTGGCGGCGTGCTGGCTGACCAGTTCTTTCTGATCGCACACGAGGATCGGACCGGCCGATCCCGGCTGCACCCCCGGGCCACGGGCCTGGGTCTTGCCGCCGCCCTGCTGGGGGAGTTGGTACTCGAAGGGCGGTTGCGCATATTCGACGGTGACCTGCAGATCGAAAGCCGTCAACCACCACGGGACTCCCTGTCGCATTCTGTACTCGAGTTGCTGATCGCGCAGCCGCAACATCGTGATGTGCGAACCTGGCTCGCTTATCTGTCGCAGGATGCGGCCGAGCGGGTGGGCGAGCGGCTCATGCGATCGGGCGCCGTGGAATCGGTGACCCGGCGCCGGATGCTGAGCGTACAGACCTTCTACATGCCCAATAACGAGGCCCAGCGCAATGCCGCGGCCTGGGCCCCCATGCGACTGGCCAACATCATGGTCCGCGGGCTCGACATGTCGACCAGCGACCGGCTGCTGGCCGGGGTCGTGGTGGCGACCGGTCTCACCCGCTTCGTGCTGTGGGACTTCGAGGTCCACCGTCAGGCCCTCACCCAGCTACCGACCGCCATCGGCACGCTGCCCGAGGACTTCCGCCAGCTCATCGAGCACACCGAGGGGTCCGTCGGGTCCGTGCTCGCCGTCGGGAGGCGGTGAGAACTCATCGGCCGTCATCACCGCCGGCGGGACAACATCGATCAATGGGCTGGGAGGCTCTTGATGGCGCGTAAGGACATGTCCGAGCCGGACATCGTTTCCACTGCTCTAGCCCGGAACCGGCTCGGCGTTCCTTCGGTGGTCTTCTTCGGCGTCGCGGGTGCTGCCCCGCTCACGGTCATCATCGGCAGCATCACCACGATCTACGCCGTGGTCGGCAACACCGCCGTCCCGATCGTCTACCTGGTCGTCGCGGGCATCCTGTCGATCTTCACCGTCGGCTTCGTCGCGATGAGCCGGCACATCGTCAACTCGGGGGCCTTCTACTCCTACATCAGCCACGGCCTCGGCCGGATCCCGGGTGTCGGTGCGGCGTTCGTCGCACTGCCGGCGTACGCGCTGATGCAGATCGGTCTGTTCGGTCTGTTCGGGGTGGTGGCCTCGGGGATCCTCGAGGGTCTCGGGTTCACGGTCGGCTGGTTCACCTGTGCCATCGTGGCCTGGGCCCTGGTCGCCGTGCTCGGCCTGCTCTGGGTCGACCTCAGCGGCAAGGTGCTCGCCGTGCTGCTGGTCGCCGAGATCCTGATCGTGCTGATCTACGACGCGGTGATGGTGGCGAACCCGGCCACCGGCTCGGTCGACTTCTCCACGCTCAACCCGGTGCAGGTGTTCACCCCCGAGGTGGCCGCGATGATGGTGCTCGCCATCGCCGGCTTCGTCGGCTTCGAGGCCACCGTCGTGCTTTCCGAGGAGGCCAGGGACCCCAAGCGCACGATTGCCCGCGCCACCCACCTCGCGGTCATCCTCGCCGGGCTGCTGTGCGGGCTGTCCGCCTGGGCGATGTCGGTCGGTGCCGGCCCGCGCACCATTGTGGCCCAGGCCAAGACCGACCAGACCGACCTGGTGTTCAACCTGGTCAGCCCGCACGTGCCGGCCGCCCTGATCAACATCGGCTACCTGCTGTTCATGACCAGCATCTTCGCCGCGCTGCTGGCCTTCCACGCGGCGGTGTCGCGCTACCAGTTCGCGCTGGGCCGCGAAGGCGTGCTCGGCCGCGCCTGGGGCTACACCCACCCGCGCACCGGCGCCCCCGTCGTCGGCTCGATCACCCAGAGCCTGCTGGCCCTGGTCGTGCTGGTCATCTACCGGCTCACCGGCGCCGACCCGCTGGTCTACCTGTTCGCCTGGCTGACCGTCGTGGGCGGGCTCGGCGTCCTGATCCTGATGTGGAGCGCCTCGGCCGCGGTGGTCATGTTCTTCGTACGCCACCAGCACCAGGAGAACGCCTGGCGCGGCAAGATCGCTCCGATCGTGGCGTTCGTGCTGCTCAGCATCATCCTGGCGGCCACCGTGATCGGCCTCGGCGATCTGCTGCAGGTCGAGTCGGGCTCGATGTTCCACTGGCTCTTCCCGACCGGCTACGTCGTGTTCGCCCTGGCCGGCTTCCTGTGGGCGGTGATCATGCGCAGCCGCCGGCCCGACGTGTACGCGGCAATCGGCCGCGGCGCGGACGGGAGGTCCATCGCCGACGCCCCCCGAGTGAAGGGCGGCTCCAGCCCGGAGCCGCTGAGCGCCCGCGCGATGCTCGCCGCCGGCCGTGAGCGCGAACAACAGGCGCTGCCGATGGAGCAGGGCTGGGCGGCCCCGCCGGCGCCCGCCGGTCAGTACGGTGCGCCGCCTGCTTCCGCCGACCAATACGGTGCGCCGCCGGCTTCCGCCGGTCAGTACGGTGCGCCGTCCTGGGACGAACCGGGACGTCAGCCGCAGTGGAACGACCCCGACCCGGAATCGGCCTGGCACGGCTCGGGCCGCGAACCGCAATGGGACGGAGCCGACGCGGACACCCAGACCCAGCAGCAGGTGCCGCAGCAATGGGAGGGCCCGAGCGAGCCGTCGCGCTGGGAGGCCCCGCCGGAGCCGTCCCGCTGGAAGTGAGCAACCCGCAGTACACGCCGAACCGCCCGCCGGCCGCGCAGAAAGGAGGTGCCGCACCGATCGGGTCCACCAGCCCCCCAAGAGCTAGGACATCGATCGGATCCTGACCGAACTGGTCCGCCAGCCCCCCAAGAGCCCGGATCAGAACGAAGCGGCGGGCGGTAAGCGGCGGGTATCCGCCGGGAGCAGGTGAGAAGCGCGGCCGGCCCGGGATTCCCGGGCCGGCCGGCTCGTTCCCTCAGGGGGGGTGCGCTCCACCGCGACGGCTGGCGACTGGCTCACGCGGCCTGAGGGAACTGATAGATCCAGAACTGCTGCGCGTCCATCATCTCGGCTTCGCAGTTGCCGGAGAAGCGGTGCAGCATCAGCCGGATCACCCGGCTCATCTTGCGCGTCTCGTCGTTGTGCCCGCAGAAGTCGAGCCCGATGATCCCGTTCTGTGCCGCGGCGAACAGGTACATGGCCTCGACCAGGTCGGCGAACGACGCGTTGGCCCGGCCCGACGGCAGAACCGCGACGAACCCGCAGTACCAGATCTTGTGCTGGGCGTAGAGGTCGGGCCAGCGCCGCTCGAAGTACTGCGGCGAGATCAACGGCATCGCGTCCAGGTCGTTGGTGTACGTCGACAGCCCGACCAGGGTGCCCTCGTCATCGAGGCTGAGGTATTTCTGCACCCGGGCGTCGCGCATCACCTCTTCGAACTCATGCTGGAACATGAGGTGCCGCTGGACGGCGAGGGCATTGAGGCCGCGGAACGATTCCTCGTACATCTTCCATGCGGTTTCGATGAGCTCGTCGTCGTTGATCTGCTCGACAACCTTGATAACCATGCGATGCTCCCCGATGGGCTGATGGACGAGGCCACCACGGCATTGAAGACGCTCAACGGCCCGGCGCTCGACAGGCTTGAGAACTCAAGCCAATCGATGGGCTCTGGTCTTCAGAGTACGGAGAGTGATTCGTGGATTACAAGCAGTGATTTATGCCAAGGTCAACGTGTCCTTTTATGACCCTTGCGGCGATCACCGGCTCGGCTAATCCGCTGTTCACGGCGGCGAGCGCCCGGGCTGGCGATCGTGTCTCGAAAGGACGGTCACACAACCCCGGCGGCCAGGTCAAGCGTCCACGACTCGAAGTCCAGAACTTGTGACCGTTTTCGATCAGGTGAATCGATCTCCAGTCAGCGTCCGGGACGGCCCGGCGGACGTTTTGGATCTTCACGCGGGGCGGTCTCGGCGGCCTCCTCTGCGTCGTCGCGGTCCGTGCCGGCACCGCCGGCGGAGGCGCGTTCGGCGGGGGCGCGTTCGGTGGGGGCGCGTTTGGCGTAGTGATGGCGGCGGTCGCCGAAGAAGGCCACGGCGGTGAGCCAAATGCCGCCCAGGGCCAGGAATCCCAGCCACCCCGACAGCAGGATCATCCCGCGGATCTGGCCCTTGGCCCACTGCATGCCGCGCGGCCGGCACCCCGCCGGGCTGGTGTCGAGCACGTCGCAGGGCGGGTCGACCGGTTCGGCCGTCGCCTCGGTGACCGCCGCCTCCGCCGGGAAAGCTGTCAGCCGCGGTCGCAGCGCATCGAGATCCAGTGGCAGCCAGGTCTGGAACGCCTGCACCATCGCCGCGTGGCCGCGCTCGTTGGGGTGCAGGCTGCTGTGCGACCAGTTCTTCGGGTTGAACCGCTGTTCAGCGACCCCGCGCACGCTGCGGATGCCGATGAAGTTCAGCCCCGGGCGGCCCTGGTTGCGCGGGTCGCACAGCTGCAGGTGGGCATCGGCCAGCGCAGTCTGCATGCCGCTGAGATAGTAGAAGCCGAACTCGTTGGCGGTCTGCGCGATGATCCGGTTGAGCCCGTCGGTCACGAAGCGGTGCAGGAACAGCCGCTCGCGCCGGGTCAGCGAGACATCGGCACACCGGCCATCAAGATCAATGGGATCCGGGTAGGGAACCACGACCACCGGTGTGTGCGGAAAAAGACTGTCGAGTTGCCGATAGGTGTCCCGCAGATTCGCCTGAACCTGGGGGAGCGCGTCGGTCCACAGCTGCGATTCGTCGTCACAGTTCCCGGGGGCCAGGCACATCAGGCCGATCGTGGAGAACCCCGCGTCGTTGCCGCCCACTCCGGCCACCACGAGACTCGGCCGGTAGCCGGTGCCGTAGTCCTTGAGGTAGCGGTCGAGTTGGGTGCTGCCCTCACCCGTCTGTGGTGCGGGGGACGGGGACCGGGGACGTACCGGAAGCGTCGTTGTCTGAACGTTTTCGGTCTTCGCTCCCGAGCAGGCGAGGAATTCGGCGCGGCCGAACGGGCGTTGCTGACCGGCTATCGCCGCCCAGGCCGTGGGGGAGCGCCGGCACTGGTTGCCGCCACCCTCGTCGGTGCCGCGATAGTAGGTCGACGCGCCCTCGCCGGACATGTACGAGTCGCCGAGCGCTACCAGCAGCCGCCGCCCGTCGCGCTGCGGTTGCAACTGCTCGGGCTGGTCGGCGGGCAGCGGGGTGACACCGAGCAGGGCGATCACGCTCATGGCGAACGCGATGTCGGCCTGGGTCATCGACGTCATCGCGATCACCAGCAGTGACAGGACGATGACGGCGCCGAGCAGCCAGGGCGATCGGGTCCACCACCACAGCGCACTCACCGAGCCCAGGTGGACCACCGCGCCCGCGAGGCCCACCCGCAGCCGGTGCGGCGATGGTCCCGCGCACAGCCGGCGTACCGCAAACTCCGAGAAAATCGCCAGGCCGACGGGCACCAGAACAAGACCGGCGAGGCCGAGCAGGCCCAGTTCCACGATGACGCGTACGGTCCCCGCCCCGCCGCCCAGAAAGTTACCACCCAAGAGCAGGACGCCGGCCACGCCCAGGACCGCACCGCCGCCGAGCAGGCCCAAACCGAGCACCAGCCGGCGTTCCTCGGCCATCGGTCCCTGGCGCACCCACGTGATCGCCGACCCGCTGAGGAAGTAGAGCAGCAGAATGCCGAAGATCGCGGTCCCGGCGCTGTGCCACACCAGGTAAGAGGCCACCAGAACGACCGCCACGGCCAGCATGAAGGTGCCGGTGCGCCGCGAGATCAGCCACTGCTCGTCGTCCAGGCTGTCAAGATACTGACCGCGGATCCACAGTGTCGCCGCGATCACGAACAGCGTGAACACCGCCTGGATCGTCAGCGACGAGGACCCCGAGCGGGCCACCAGCAGAAGCCCGATCAGAGCCAGGGCGAACACGACGGTACGCCGCCCGCCCCACTGATCTCTTACGGTCACCGCCAGCCCCTCCCCGGTTCTCCACCATCCGGGCGCCGCAATCGACATTGGACGATAGGGTAGGGCATCGAACTCGACGGGGAGGCGCCACCGTGAAGCGACCACTCTCGATACTTGCGGCCATCGTGCTCGCCGTGACGTCCGGCGCGTTTTCCTCCGGATCCCCGGTGTCGGCTGCCACACCGGCGGCGGCGCAGTCGGCGGGCACGCAGCCGATCTATGACTACGCGCAGGCGATCCGTGAACAGGTGTGGGTGCAGACCCCCGTCGACAGCGACGCCGACGGCAGCCCCGATCGCGTCGCCGTGCGCATCATCCGCCCCCGCGAAAGCGACTCCGGCGTCAAGGTGCCGGTCATCTTCCAGCCCAGCCCCTACTACGCCGGGCTCAACGACGTACCGAATCACGACGACATCGACCGGGACGGCGCCGACGCCCGGCGCAGCGCGTCTTCCGGCAGCAACCGCGCGGCCGAATCGATCATCTTCTCCGGCTACCTGGACAACTATTTCGTGCCGCGCGGCTACGCCGTGGTGTTCGCCGACAGCCTCGGCACCGGCGGCTCCACCGGCTGCCCGACCTCCGGCGGCCGCAACGAGACGCTGGGCATGAAGGCCGTCGTCGACTGGCTCAACGGCCGCGCCCAGGCCGTGGACACCGCCGGAGCCCCCGCGCAGGCGAGCTGGTCCACCGGCCGCACCGGGATGATCGGCGTGTCCTACAACGCCACCCTGCCCAACGCCGTGGCCACCACCGGCGTGCGCGGGCTGGAAACGATCGTGCCCATCGCCGGCATCAGCAACTGGTACGACTACTACCGCGCGAACGGCGGCGTCGTGGCGCCGGGCGGTTTCCAGGGCGAGGATCTCGACGTGCTCGCCAAGGCCGTGCTCACCCGGGCGAACCCCGAGGTCTGCGCGAAGGTCATGGCCGGCATCGAGGCTCAGCAGGACCGGGTCACCGGCGACTACAGCCGCTTCTGGGACGAACGCAACTACGTCAAGGACGCCGGCAAGGTCCGGGCGAGTGTCCTGCTGGTGCACGGACTGCACGACGACAACGTCCGCACACAGCAGGCCGGCCAATGGTGGGACGCGCTCGCCCGCAACCACGTCCCCCGCAAGATCTGGCTGCACCAGGCCGCCCACACCGACCCGTTCAACGTGCGCCGCGACGTCTGGCTCGACACCCTGCACCGCTGGTTCGACCAATGGCTGTACAAGATGGACACCGGCATCATGCGCGACCCCATCGCCGACGTCGAAGTCGCGCCCACCGTCTGGCGCACCTCGCGCACCTGGCCGGTCCCCGGCACCCGGCCCACCACGTTCTCGCTGACGGCCTCCGGCGCCCTCAAGCCCGGCTTGGCGCTGCCCGGACCCCGCCGGACCTTCACCGACAACCCGGCGCGCACCGCCGAGGAGCTGGCCGCCGACGCAACCACCGCCGCCCCCAACCGCCTCGCCTACCTGTCGCAGCCGCTGACCCGCGAAACCCGGCTGTCCGGCACCCCGAAAATCACCGTGCGCGCCGACCTGACGGGCAAGTCGCCGTACCTGACCGCGCTGCTCGTTGACTACGGCCCCGCCGGGCGCTACGCCGGTCTGCGTTCCCTGCCGACCCAGGACTGTATCGGCCCCGGCATTCCCGAGGACCCCGGCTGCTTCGCCCAGCGCCAGTACGTCACCGTCACCACCCCGTCCGAGATCGTCACGCGCGGCTGGCTCGACGTCCGCAACCGCGTGTCCCGCTCGGTCACCACGCCCGTCAGGCCCGGCAAGCCGTACACGTTCACCTGGAACCTGCAGACCGAGGACCACGTGTTCGCCGCCGGCCACCGCATCGGCGTGGTCATCATCAGCACCGAACGCGACCACACCCTCAGATATCCCGCCGGCACCGAGGTGGGCGTCCGCTCCGGCATCTCCCGGGTGGTGCTGCCCCTGTCCTGACGCCTGTTTCTGCCACAACGGGAGCCATCGTGAGGGGGCCCGCGCGTTCGGGCATCACCGGCCCGACCGCCGGGTCCGAAGCCGCAAAAGCAGCGGGCCTCTAGGCAGCCACGTGGGTCCGGGCAGGTTCGGCGGCGGGCGGGGGAGCTGCGCCGTCGAGGCGAGCCGCGGCCACGGCTGCCAGGGGCAGCATCAGGGTGGCCGCGCCGGGAATGAACGACAGGCCGTCAAAGGAATATCCGCTGCCGTCGATGGCGAAGGTCAAGTCCGGTACGAAGGTGAGCAGCAGAGCGCCCGCGGCCGTGACGAGAATCGATGCCGGCACAGCGGCGATGGTCAGGGCGGTCCACACGGCGGCGGTGCGGCGGGAATGGCGTGGACGGTGTCTGCGCAGCAGGGCGAGGCAAACGACTGCTGTGGGGGCTCCGGCGAACGCGGCAATCTCGGCGGGTCCGCCGGTGTCCTCGGACAGCGGTGCCGGCATCAGGGCGGCGCTGACGGTCAGCGCGACCGGCGCCGCGATCAGCAGCACCGCTGCCCAGCCGGGAACCCGGTGACGGCCGAGTGCCAGCGCCGGGACGATCGCAAGCAGCAGGCCGGTTACCGCAAGGCCGGTCGTGGTGAGGATCAGGCCGGGCGGCAGGAACGGATGGTTGACGCCCGGGGTGCCCTGCAGCGTGATCATCGGCAGGACGCTGCCGGCGACCAGGACGCCGACGGTGGCGCGGCGCAGGGCCGTGCCGGGCAGCCGGTCGTGCAGGGAACGGCCCGCGATGATCCAGCCGATGACCACCGGGGCTGCGCCGGCCATCAGCGCGAGCCGCATCCCGCCTGCCCCGGCAACATCAAGACGGTGCAGCACCGCATTGGCCAGCGTCAGCCCGGCGCCGACGACCAAGGTGCCGGCCACCCCGAACCGGCGGTCCGCGGTGGCGATCAGCATGCCGAGCGTTGCCAGCAGGATCGTGGCTGCCCGCAGCTCAGCGGTCCACATGTACAGCTCGCCATCGCCGCCGGGCATGGGCGCCGACGCCGACACGTTCGACATGGCGGGGGTCAGGATTGCCAAGGTGTAAGCCCAGGCAATGACGGCAACGGTGAGCGCGGTTGCGCCGGAGACGACCACTGCGGCAGGCAGCGGGCGGGGAGCGCGGGAGGTCCGCGCCGTCAGTGGTGCCCGCTGTGCGGCGGGGCCCAGCGCCGCTAAGCCGTACGCCACGGTGAACGCCCCGAAACAGGCGAGGGTGAGCGCCCATGGACCCTGGTAGTAGAAGGCGCGGCTGCTCAGGCCGTCGACGATCACGTCGAACTCGGCGGGCGGCCCGGCCAGGGTGAGCGAGGCCAGCAGGGTGCCGCCCCGGTCGTGGGCGCTGAGGGCGAACGCGCCGGCGGACGTCACCGCGCCGAGCGCCCCGGCCAGCGGTAAGCCGAGCAGGACGAGGGACGCAGCCCGGCGGCGCGCTGCGGCGCGCACAGCGGCGACGCCGATGACGGCGGTGCCGGCCGCCCACACCGCCAGTCCGGCCAGGACACCGAGCAGGTATGGCAGGTCGTCGCCGGTGAGCAGAGCGGCGACAAGCACCATCGGCGCGAAGGCAACCGGCGCGAGCGCGGCGGGACCGGCGTCACCGAACCGGCCTTCGCGTGACAGAGCCAGGCGCCGGCCCAGCCATCGGCCCGCCGTGACGCACCAGGCGAGGGTGATGACAGCCGAGATCGCGGCGCCCGGCCAGCCGCCGCCGGGCCAGCCGGGTGTCACGCCGGTCAGGTCGAGCAGCCGAGCGGCGAGACCGTCGGCGAACGCGGACACTGACAGCGTGATGACCGCGGCGACCAGCAAGGCAACGGCGGGCGCACCGGGCGCCAGGGACTCGCCCCAGCCGCGCGGTGCGCCGGTCACGTCCCGCACCGGGGGCGCGGTGAGCAGGCTGACGGCAAAGCCCAGGCGGTCCTTGCGGGAGCCGCCGTCGGCCTCGAGGGCAGCCAGCTCGGCCAGCCACTCCGCGTGCATCTCGTCGCGCAGCGCGGCCGGCCAGCGGCGGGCTGCGCGCGTCAGGCACCAGCGGGTGAAGTGGTCGAGGGCTGTCACGACGTCCTCGCTTTCCGGGCACCGCCGGTGGTGAGCCGGTAGTAGCGGTCGACCTGCGGATCGTCAAGGAAGACCGCCAGCACCCTGGAAACGGCCGCGGTCACCCGCACGGAACCTGCCATGCCGGGAACAATAGCGGACCCACGCTCGGTTCTCTACATAGGGTGTGAGGTGTCGGGGAAACCGCCCGCGGTCAGAGCAAGCGACGTCTCCGGGTCATAGAACCGCAGCGTCGCATCCGCGAACGTCAAGCGGATCCGATCGCCCGCTGCCGCTCGGAAACCCGGTCCGGCCTGCACTTTCAGCTCGCCGCCGGCCCACCGTACCGTCAGAAGCATGGCCGCCCCCGTTGGCTCCGCAACCTCCACCTCGGCCGCAACGCCCGCCGGCCCCGCATGTGGATCCCCCGGAGAAGCCACCGCGGTGATGTTCTCGGCCCGCACCCCCACCAGCGCCTTCTTGTCCTGCCAGCCGGGCACCCGAACCGCCAGCGCCTCATCGCCGACCACCAGCCGCGAGCCTTCGACCGTACCCAGAAAGAAGTTCATCGGCGGCGCCCCCAGGAACCCACCCACGAACTGCTCGGCAGGCCGGTCGTAGACCTCCATCGGCGCGCCGGCCTGCGCGATGCGGCCGTCGCGCATCACCGCGACCCGGTCGCCCAGCGACATCGCCTCCGCCTGGTCGTGCGTCACGTACAGCGTCGTCGTGCCCAGCCGGGCCACGATCTTCTTCAGCTCGGCCCGGAACTGCAGGCGCAGCAACGCGTCCAGGTTGGACAGCGGCTCGTCCATCAGCAGCACGTCGGCGTCGACCGCAATGGCCCGGGCCACCGCCACCCGCTGACGCTGACCACCGGACAACTGGGCGGGGTAGCGGTCGAGGTAATCACTCAGGTCCAGCAGGTCGGCGGCGCGCTGCATGCGCGAGGTCTGCTCGGCCTTGGCGACTTTGCGCATGCGCAGACCGAAGCCGATGTTGTCGCGGACCTTCAGGTGCGGGAAGATGGCGTACGACTGGAAGACCATCGACAGGCCACGCTCGCGAGCCGGCAGGGCTGTCACGTCGCGCCCGCCGATCCTCACCGAGCCGCTGTCCGGGGTCTCAAGGCCGGCCACCATGCGCAGCAGCGTCGTCTTGCCGCAGCCGCTTGGCCCGACCAGCACCAGGAACTCGCCGTCGGCCACTTCCAGGGAGATGTCGTCGGTGGCCCGGCGGCTGCCCGACGGGTAGGTCTTGACGAGACGGTCAACCACGACTGCGGCCATGGCCCTCCTCCGATCAGCGCAGGGTCGTGCCCCACATGTTGAGCAGATAACGACGAGCAACAGCAATGAACAGCAGCGCCGGTACGACCAGAGCCAAGCCGCCGGCGAACCGGAACGCCAACGGCGAGTCGGCCAGCGTGGCCAGCACCTGCGCGGGTAGCGTGCGCCGGTTGAGGGTCAGGATGCTGGCCCCCAGCACCTCGTTCCAGGACAGCACGAAGGTGAACATCGCCGACGCCGCGATCCCGGGCAGCGCCTGGGGGACCACGATCCTGGCGAAGGCCGACAGTGCGGACGCGCCGAAGATCATGGCAGCTTCCTCCTGTTCGCGCGAGACCCCCAGAAAGATCGCCGACGTGATCAGGATCGTGGTCGGCAGAGCCAGAGCCGTGTGCAGGAGCATGACGCCGTACGTGGTGTCGTACAGCCCGGTGTCCAGAAAGATCCGCGCAAGCGGCACGCTCAGCACGACGATCGGCAGCGCCCGGGTCAGCAGCAACGCCAGCTGGTAGGGGTCGCGCCCGCGGAAGGCGAAGCGGGCGATGGCGTAGCCGGCGGGCAGGCCGATCAGCAGGCTCAGCGCCACCGTGGCCAGCCCGATGGTCAGCGAGTTGAGCAACCCGCCGAGGATGCCGGTGGACTGCAGGAACGTCGACATGGTCTCGCCGTTGACCGAGGCCGGCAGCAGCGGGAGCGGGAACTGGTTGAGCGAGTCGCGGCTGGAGAGCGCGGCCAGCGTGATCAGGTACAGCGGTACGCCCATGAACAGCGTGACCACGATGCAGGCAAGCTGCACCCAGGTCCGGTTCCTGCTCATCGGACCTCCGGGTGCCGGCGCATCAGCCGCAGGTAGCCAACCGCCGCGATGAGGCTCAGCGCCAGCACGACCAGGGCGATGGCGGTCGCGACGTTCGGGTTCTGCAGCGTGTAGTACCACTGGTAGGTCTCGCCGACCAGCAGCGGGAAGTTGCGCCCGGTCAGCGCCTGGGCCACCGCGAAGGCCTCCAGCGCCAGGATGGTCCGCAGGATCAGCGCCACCTGCAGACTCGGCCGCAGCTGGGGCAGGATCACGTAGCGCACCCGCTGCCAGTACGTGGCCCCGAACACCTCGGCGGCCTCGTCGTAGTCGCGGGGCACCCCCTGCAGCCCGGCGATGACGATCACGAAGACCAGCGACGTGGCCCGCCACAGCTCGGCCACCACCACGGCCAGGAACATGGTGCCCGGGTGCTCGAACGACAGCCACGAGTACGTGCCGATGCCCAGCGAGTCGAGCACCGAGTTCAGGTAGCCGCGGTCGGTGAAGATGGACAGCCAGACCAGCCCGGCGGCGAGGTCGCTGATGGCCAGCGGCACCACCCAGATGTAGAAGTGGAACCCGGCGAGGCGGGGGCGTTCGCGCAGCAGCAGGGCCATCAGGATGGCCAGCGCGAACTGCAACGGGATGAGCACGACGATGAGCAGCGCGGTGTTGCGGGTCGCCTCCCAGAAGTACGGGTCGTCGACCATGCGGCTCACGTAAGCCGTGGTCGGGCCGTCCGGGCCGGTGAACGCCTGGGTGATGCCGGCGATCAGTGGCCACAGGAACAGCGCGGTCATGAAGATGATGGATGGAACGATCAGCAGCAGCGCCGCCGGTGGCCGCCGGCGCCGGTGGGGCGGCGTCGCGGCGGGCCGGACCGGCTGGTCGGTGGCGCTGCGCGCGGTCTGCACCATTCAGGCCGCCCGGCAGGTCGCGCCGGCCGGGTCGGGCTGCCAGCAGGGAATCTTGAGCTCGTCCATGATCTTGTTGAGCTCGGTGGCCTGGGCGTCGAGGACCTGCTGGACCGGCTTGGCGTCGAGGCAGATCTCCTTGAAGCAGTTCTTGAAGATCTGGCCCACCTCGCCGTCTCGGGCCCCCAGGCCCACCGGCGGCAGCGACAGAATCGCGTTCGACGCCTCGCGCTGGGCTCGTACCGCCCGCTCAGCCAGCGCCACCGCGCCGGGCAGGTCCGTGGGCACCTTGGCGTTGGTCACCGGGAAAAACGCGTTCTGACGCAGCACGTCGACCTGAACCTCGGACGTGGTCAGCTGCTTGATCACGTCCTTGGCCTTGGCCAGCTCGGGGGCGCCCTTGGGGATGCCGAGCCCGGCCAGCACCAGCATGTAGCCCAGCCCCTTGGGCCCGCTGGGTGCCGGCACCATCAGCCAGTCATCGGGCTTGCTCGCGGGCGCGCCGACCAGCCGTGCCACGTGGTCGAAGCCGACCAGCACCTCCCCGCGCTGCAAGGGCTCCTGCAGGTTGTCGTAGTTGGTGGAGGCCCGCGCGGTCTGCGCCCACAGTTGCTTCATGTACTCCCACGCCGTTGCCGCTTCGGGGCTGCGGAACGTGGTGATCTGCCCGCCGGTGAAGCTGGGCAGCAGGAAACCCTGGAAGAAGCGGTGGTACAAACCCTTGACGCCGGCCGGGATGCCGAAGATCGGCTTGTTCCCGTTGGCCTGGCGTCCCGCGGTCATCCAGGCGAGCAACTGGTCGTAGGTCAGCTTCTGCACGTCGGCGCCGCTGGGCAACCATTGCAGGGCCTTCTTGTTGACCGCGAGCACGTAGCTGGCCTGCATCCACGGGATGTACTTGGTGGTCGTGCCGCCGAGCTTGGCCAGATCGGTCAGCTCGGCGGCGAACCCGCGATCACCCAAGCCACCGAGGACGTCGTCCAGGTCGATCAGCCGTGACGTGTGCTGCGCCAGGTCGCCGTGCAGTGCGCCGACCATGCTGACCTGCACCTTGCCCGCGTCCACCTGGGTCTGCAGCGTGGAGGAGAAGATGCCGGTCTCGACCTGGTTGAACGCGACCTTCTCGCCGGTGACATGGTCCTTGAGGATCTTCTCGAAGTGTTGCTTCTCCTCGACCGGGCTGAACTGGTTGGACATCAGGGTCACGCCGCCGTCGCCGGCGTCCGCGCCGCTTGTCGAAACGCCGCCGCACGCGCTCAGCAGAGGAGTGGCGGCCACCCCGGCGCCCAGGGCGAGAAGGGAGCGCCGGCTCAGCCGTGCCGCCGCGCCCGGGTAGTCATCGGATCCGATTCGGTGCGTCATCGTCGACCCCCTGTCGTCAAGACCACAATCTATGCGACAGGTACGGAATTTGGGTGCCCGCGCCCGGAGCTTTCCCGTATCGCGATGGACTGTCCCCATTGATCGGTCAGCTCATCGGCCTCAGCGCCTCCCCACCGGAAACGCCCCGCAGGCCGAACCCGGCCCACGGGGCGTTGACCAACCAACCGTCCTGCTACAGCGTGCCCTTACGCGCATCGGCCCACAGATCCACCGACGTCGTCCCCGACGACAGAATCCCGTCGATCGCGGCCAGCTCCTCCTGCGACAACGCCACATTCTCCAGCGCCGCCACGTTCTGCTCCAACTGCTCCACGCTGCTGGCCCCGATCACCAGTGACGTCACCCGCGGATCACGCAACGCCCACACGAGCGCGAGCTGCGCCAGACTCTGGCCGCGCGCCGCAGCGATGTCGTTGAGGCCGTTGAGCCGGCCCACCAGGTCCTTGTCGAGCCATTCGGGGTCCAGCGACTTGCCCTGCGTGGCCCGCGAGCCCTCCGGGATGCCGCCCAGGTACTTGCCGGTCAGCAGGCCCTGCGCCAGCGCGGTGAAGCCGATGACCCCGGCGCCCACCTCCTGGGTCGTCTCCAGCAGGCCCTCGGTTTCGATCCAGCGGTTGAGCATCGAGTACGACGGCTGGTGGATCAGCAGCGGGGTGCCCAGCTCGCGCAGCAGGCCGGCCATGGTGCGGGTGTGCTCGGCGTCGTAGGAGGAAATGCCCACGTACAGCGCCTTGCCCGCCCGCACCGCCGCGTCCAGGGCGGTGGCGGTCTCGTCGAGCGGGGTGCCGGGGTCGAAGCGGTGGGAGTAGAAGATGTCGACGTAGTCCAGGCCGAGCCGGGCAAGCGACTGGTCGAGGCTGGCCAGCACGTACTTGCGGCTGCCGCCACCCTGGCCGTAGGGGCCGGGCCACATGTCCCAGCCGGCCTTCGTGGAGATGATCAGCTCGTCGCGGTAGGGCTTGAGGTCCTCGGCGAGCAGGCGGCCGAAGTTGACTTCGGCGGCGCCGTAGGGCGGGCCGTAGTTGTTGGCCAGGTCGAAGTGGGTGATGCCGAGGTCGAAGGCGCGCCGGGTGATGGCCCGCTGGGTCTCGAACGGCTTGTCGTCGCCGAAGTTGTGCCAGTAGCCCAGCGACAGCAGAGGAAGCTGCAGACCCGAGCGCCCGGTCCGCCGGTACTGCATCGTGCTGGTGTAACGATCCGATGCCGCGACATAACTCATGGGCTCTATGATCGCCCATGGGCCGGGTTCGCGAAAATCCTGCAGAAGCCACGCTGAGCTGCCGATTCACCGGGCAGACCGGAAACTGTGGCGGAGGAGACACCCGTGGTGTTTGGCAGGAAGACTCAGAACGAGCAGGTCACCGCCGCCGCGGACGACGCTCCGCTGCGCGCGGAGATCGAGTCGCTGCGCCGCGAGCTGGAGGAGGCCCGCGCCGCGCACACCGCCGAGTCCGAGCGCCGCGAGCTGCTCGTCCAGGCCGCCGCGGGTGAGCTGTGGGAGACCGACGGGTCGGCGCACCCGGCATGGGTGGCCGATCTTCACCCCGATGACGCATCGCGTACGACCGAAGCCCTGCGCGCGTTGCTGACCAGCCGGGTCCCCTTCGACGTGGAGTTCCGGCTGCGCCCGGCCGGCGGCGACTACCGCTGGTTCCGGGCCGCCGCGGTCACCCACCGTGACTCCGCCGGGCGTACCGTCCGCGTGGCCGGTACGCTGCGTGACGTCGACAACGAGAAGCAGCTCCTCGAGCGCAACGAGCAACAGCTGCGCCAGGTCACTGAGGCCACCAGCCAGCTCGCCGGCGTGAGCACCGACCTGAGCAGCTCGGTCGACGCGGCAGTGGCCCGGGCGACGACCGCCGCGCAGACGATCGCCGCCCTCGACGCCAGCAGCGCCAAAATCGGCGAGGTGGTCAAGCTGATCACCGGCATCGCGTCGCAAACCAACCTGCTGGCCCTCAACGCCACCATCGAGGCCGCCCGCGCCGGTGAGTCGGGCCGCGGCTTCGCGGTCGTGGCGCACGAGGTCAAGGAACTGGCCACGGAGACGGGCCGGGCCACCGAGAGCATCTCGGAGCAGGTCGACGGCATCCGCGCGCAGACCAGCGACGCGGTGCGCAGCATCCAGGAGATCGAGGCAGCGATGCAGACGCTCACCTCGACCCAGCGCGCCATCGACTCGCTGGTCTCCGGAGCGGCCGCCTAGTCGCGGCTGTGGTAACCGCTCTTGGCGGCGGCCTGCACGGTGCTGACATCACGCTTGGTGCTGTCGACGGCCGCAGTGGGCGCCGGCGGCACGGCCTGTGTGACCTGCTTCTTGCCGAGCAGCGCGGCGACGCCGGCGATGGCGAACACAACCACGGCCACCACCAGGGCGGCCAGCCACGCCGGCCACACCAGGGCGAGCAGCGCGCCGATGGTCACCAGCAGCGCGCTCACGCCGTACAGGGCCAGCACACCTGCACCACCCAGAAGGCCGGCGCCGGTGCCGGCCTTCTTGCCTTTCTCCACCATTTCCGTGCGCGCCAGCTCCAGCTCCTCGCGCACGAGCGTGGACATCTGCTCGCTCATCCGGCTGACGAGGTCGCCGGTCGACGCCTGCTCGTCAAGCTTCATCTGTGTTTCCGACATCCTTCTGAGCTACCCACCCTGACCAGCGATAATCATGGGCCACCCGGACGGGGCCGGGCCGGCACGACCAGCAGGGCGGCCAGCGCGGGCGCGCAGCACCGCCGGGGATCTGGTTGGGCTATTTGGTGGCGCGCCCCGTCAGCTTGTCGCGGAGGCGATCCACCAGGCCGACGCCGGCGCCGACGGTCTTGTGGAACAGCTCGTTGTTCGGCGCGCCCGGGTGGGGCCGGGTCGGCGCGAGCTTCTTGGCCGTCTCCACCTTGGCGGCCAGCCCCACGAGTTCCTCACCCGGGATCCGCCGGCGCAGCTCCGGGAACTGCTCGGATTCCTCGTCCTGAATGTGGTCGGCCAGGATCTCATCGAGTTCTTGCAACGCGGAGGCGAACTCGGCGCTCGACACCTCGGCGCCTTCGAGCTTCTTCATCGTCACCTCGAGTTCCTTGTGCTCCCCGGTGTCGTGCTCCACGGCTTTCTCGCCGTCCGGCAGGTACTTCTTCATCGCCGGGTACACGTACATTTCCTCGGCAACGGCGTGGCGCACCAGCTCACTGATCATGGTGTCGGTCAGGTCACGCTTGATCATGGGATCGTTGACCGAGCGGATCTCCCCGATCAGGGCGGTGAAGTCGCGGTGGTCGCTGGTCAGCACGTCAACGACGTCTTTGTCGGTCATGGCGACGGTGTACCCGCCCACCGCCCCGGTACACCCGTCGATCCCGCTTGCGGGCCGTGCCGGCAACAGCTAGGCCCGTGGGCATTTGGAGTTGTGGCCAGGTCGGCTGCGGCGCGGGCGGCCCGGTCGAGTTTTCGGCGGGCGATGCCGGCAAACCCGCGAAAGGCCGGGCTTGCGGCCCAATGCTTGTATGCCGCGTCGAAAGCTGCGGTGCCGGCCAGCCCGGCCAGTTCAGCGGTAGCGGTGGTGACTCCCCGAGCCTGCGCACGCCCCCATCTCGAACTCCACCGCCCGAGGCCGGCCGCCGTCGAGCAGCCCCAGCTCGGGCAACAACACCGTCGGCCACTGCTGGATCCGCATCCCGCTCAGCAGCGCCCGCTCGCACGCCGCCCGGTTGCGATGCGGCCGCCAGCCCCGGAACCCCTCGTCCAACCCCTGCGCCGCCAGCCCGCTGGGCCTTCGGAGCGTTGGAAAAGAACAGGTACATCGGAACCCCGCGAGCGATCGACGACCATGAGACACGCAAATGTCTCTGGAGAACCACACCACCTCGGCTCGGGGCGGGTCGGTTTCGGCTCGTTTGACACCATCGGCCGTACCCGTCATTCCCGGGTGACCGCAACACCCGCCGCCTGATTGATGCCGGTAGCTTGTCCGCCATGCGCTCCATCGTGGAACCCGATCCGGCCTGGGACGCAAGTACGGACGAGAACGGTGTTCTCACGGTGGAATTGAGCTGGCCGCCCGACGCGCTCGCCGGGCGGCAGGAGGAACTCGTGATCAGCCCCGGACTGGCTCAGGCCTTGACCGGTGCGGGGCTGACCGGGTTCACAACCGCAGCGGCAGCGGGCGTCTATCTCGATCAGACCTTCGGTGTCGAGCCGGGCGATGTTCCGCCGCCGTTGCTGCGACTGGTGCCCGGTGACGATGCGTTGGCGGATCTTGCGTACGTACCCGGAAAAGGTTTCTCGGTCAGTGAAAAGGCTTTGCAGGTCCTGCAGGCGCACTGCAAGAGCTTGATGGTGGGGCCGCACTCCCAGTAGCGGTTTTGCCGGCGCTTTCAGCGGCGGCGCAGCAGCTTTCACCGGCGGCGCAGCAGGAAGCCGTGCTCGGTGAGCTGTGTGCATCGAGGAGGGTGGCGCGGTTGGTGAGGCCAAGTGGTGGCTGAGCTGGCGGCGAGGGCATGGTCTGGCGGGCGGGGTGGGTCAGGGGAACAGGCTGGCTGTGGCCAGCAGGGCCATGCCGATGCCTACCGCGAGGATGACGGAGGCGGTAGCGGCGGGCATGCGGGGGGTCAGCAGACGGTGCCAGCGGCCGGAGCCCAGGTTCTGCAGACGATGTCCCCAGCGAGCCAGGGCGAACCCGATGCCGGTCAGGGTGGCGGCCAGGCCGATGCCGTAGGCGATGACGAGGACAACGCCGTACCAGGCCCGGCCGAGGGCTGCGGCGCCCAGGAGGACGACGACGGCGGAGGGGCTGGGGGACAGGCCGCCGGCGAAGCCCATGGCGAGCAGGGTGCGCACCCGCAACGGTTCATCGGGGGCGGGGATGTAGTGGGTGTGTGGGCGGCCGTCGCCGTGGTCGTGGGTGTGCAGCGCGCCTTGACCGTCCGGCGCGTGACCGTGAGGCGCCTCGTGGAAGTGAGCTCCGTCATGAGAGTGAGGCTCTGCGTGAGTGTGAGGCGCGGCGTGAGTGTGAGGCGCGGCGTGAGTGTGAGGCGCGGCCTGGGCGTGCGAGGCCTCATGAGCGTGCGAGACGCTGGAAACCAGCGAGGCGTGGGTGTGCGACACGTCAGAGATCAGCGACGCATGGGCATGCGACACGTCAGCAACCCCCGAGTCGTGAGCGTGCGACACCTCCGCAACCCGGTGCGAGTGGCGGCGGTTGCGTAGGGCCCTGCGCAGGAGCTGCGCTCCGATCAGGGCCACCAGGAGGCCGCTGATCAGTTTCAGCCAGGTGTAGAGGGTGTCGGGGGCCAGCTCGACCGAGGTTGCCAGGATGACGCCCAGGGTGAGGACGCCCAGGGTGTGTGTGACGGCTACCGAGCCGGCGACGGTGAGGGCGGGGGCCAGCCTGCCCTTGGCTCCTACCAGGTACGCGGCCATGATGGTCTTGCCGTGGCCTGGGGCTACCGCGTGGGCGCTGCCGAGGACGATGGCGATCAGCACCGCCAGCAGGCCAACGCCCAGGGTGAGCGTGGGATGCCCCACCAGCTCGGTGAACCAGGTGGTGAGGCGATCCACGTCACGAGCCTGGGCGGCCGCGCCGGAGATGTCGAAGGTGGGAACGCCGGCGGGAGCCGGTGGGCCGCCGGGGCGAACGGTCAGGGTTGCGGTGCGCACGCCGGCAGTGGGGGCGCCCGCGGGGTAGGCGGTCAGGCGGTTGCTGATGCTGGTGGCGGGGACATCCGAGGACGTCAGCGTGTAGCGGTCGCCGATGGCGGTCACCTCACGCCAGCCGATGCGGTCGGGGTAGAAGTTGGTGGCGAAGGCGATCCCGGCCCCGGCACTCAGGCGGGCGGGGGCGTGCAGGACACATTGCAGGCGCAAGGTGGTCAGGCCGCCGGCGCCCGGGCGGAGTTGCAGGCCAGCGGTGCGGTTCTGGACGGGGACGCTGCTGCCGTTGATGGTCACGGTGGTGGCGGCGGCTGCTGCGGTGCAGGTTTTCTGGGCGTACGACATCTGCTCGGCATTGTCGGTTGCGCCGTTGTGATTGGCGTCGATCTCGTCGGTTGTCGCCTGGTACGCCGGCAGCTCGGCCAGATCCAGCACGTAGTCGACGTCCACGCCGGTGGCAGCGATGCGCAAACCGGCATAGACGTTGGTGGTGAAGTTGCCCAGCGGATGGGCCTGAGCGGGCAGCGGCAGCAGCAGGGCGACGGTCAGGCCGGCCAGGCCCGCGGTGACAAGGCGGCGGATCATGCGGGGCCTTCCAGGCTGGCGAGTTCGGTGCGGGCGCGAGGGGCATTGCGCAGCGAGAAGTACGGGTTGAGGGCGAGGGCTTCGCTCAGGTCGGCCCGTGCGCCACGGCGGTCTCCCAACGCCCGGCGGATCTGGGCCCGCTGGTAGTGGGCGCGGGCGTCCTTGGTGCCCAGCCGCAGACCACGGTCGGCGTGGGTGAGGGCCTCCCGGTCGCGGCCGGCTGCGTGCAGCGCCCAGGCGTACGCGGTTTCGACGCTGACGCTGGGGCGCGCGGCGAACAGGGCGCGGGCCTTGGCCACGGCGGTGCCGGGCTCACCGCGGTCGGCGTAGAAGAGCACGAGGTCGATGTCGGTGGTGGCGCCGGTGGCCCCGGGCAGCCGGGTGGTGGCCCGGATCAGCGTGTCGATGGTGGCCGCCTCGCCGGGGCGCCCGGCGGCGGTGAGCGTGTCGGACAGGGTGACCAGGTGGTCGACGGTGGGCAGGACAGCGGTGGCGGCGCGCAGGTCGTCCAGCGCGGAGGCGTAGTCACCGCGGGCGGCGCTGACCTTGGCGCGGTCGGCCAGCAGGGCGGGTTGGCCGGGCGTGCGGGCCAGGCCCCGAGCGAAGTAGCCGGCGGCTTTGTCGAGGTCACCCTCGTTGAAGGCCAGCTCGCCCAGGTGGGTCAGGGCGAACGTGGCGTCGGCGGGGCTGCCGGCCACATCCAGGGCGCGCTGCATCAGCTCGGTGGCCCGGTTGCGGTTGCCGCTGAGCTCGAAGACGTAGGAGGCGCGGCCGAAGGAGCCGGTGTCCGGGCGCAGGTCGAGCATGCGCTGCACGGCCGCGGTGGCTTCGGGGTAACGGCCGAGTTCGACGCAGGCGTCGGTGAGCACGCCGTACGCGTCGGCCGAGAACGCATCGGTGGCCACGGCGCTGTGGGCGTACCGGAAAGCCTCATGAAAGTTGTGGCGGGCCGCAGCCAATGCTCCCAGGCCGGTCAACGCGGCGGCATTGCCGTGGGGCTGGACCGTCAGCGAGCGGCGCAACGCGGTCTCGGCGGGCGGGTAGTGGCTCGGGTCGGCGGTGATGCGGGCCAGCTGGACCTGCGCCATGCCCAGCTGCGCCCAGCCCTGCCAGTCGCCCGGCACCTTCGTGAGGTGATCCGTGGTCCGGGTGACGTAGCGGTCGAGTTCGGAGGACGCGGGGGCGCTGGCCGGGGCGGGCTTGTCCGCATGCCGCGGCACCAGCAGGACCCCGGCTCCCAGCAGGGCGGCCGCGGCCGCGGTGATCACCAGAACCGGGCGGAGCCATCGTCTGTGCACCGGCAAATAGTGCATCACGGACGGTTCCTTTCAGAAAGGACACGAGTAATAAAAGTGGAATAACCGGCGATCCATCCGATTTACCGCTACGAAGTCACATGGGGCGGTGGCAACGGTGCCGACCGCCCATGTGATTCCGGGGGAATGATGAAAATTGCCGTAACCCGCCGGCGCCTGACCGCGCTGGCGGCCATCGGTGCGTCGGCGGCCTGCGTGGCGTCGCTCTCGCCGATGCAGGGCCACGCGTCCTCGCACCGCGAAGCTCCGCTGATCGCGCAGACGCCGAGCCTGGACAACACCGACCTGTACGCGTTCGTCAGCCCTGACCAGCCGGACACGGTCACCCTGGTGGCGAACTGGACGCCGTTCGAGGAGCCGAACGGCGGGCCCAACTTCTACCCGTTCGCCGAGAACACGGCGCACGACATCAACATCGACAACGATGGTGATGCCAAGGCCGACATCATCTACCGGTGGACGTTCAGCACCACGTACCAGAACGACGGAACGTTCCTGTACACCACCGGCCCGGTCACCAGCCTGGCCGACAAGGACCTGAACATCCGTCAGACCTACCAGCTGCAGCGGATCACCCCGGCGGGGGCCAAGACGATTCTCAAGGCGGCCCGGGTGGCGCCCTCGTTCACCGGCAAGGCTTCGATGCCGGACTACGAGACGCTGTCCAACGCGGCGATCACCTCGGCCGGCGCGGGCTCCAAGTCCTTCGCCGGGCAGGCCGACGACCCGTTCTTCGCTGACCTGCGGGTCTTCGACCTGCTGTACGGCGGTGACCTGTCCGAGGTCGGGCAGGACACGCTCAAGGGCTACAACGTCAACACGGTCGCGCTGCGGGTGCCCAAGACCCAGCTCGCGCTCAAGGGCGATGCGACCCGCAACCCGAACGTGGGCATCTGGACCACCACGTCGCGGCTGGGCGCCAGCATGAACGGCAAGCCGGCCACCGAACGCCAGGTGTCGCGGCTGGGCATGCCGCTGGTCAACGAGGCGGTCATCCCGCTGCGGGCGAAGAACGAGTTCAACGCCACGAAGGCCAACGACGACGCGAAGTTCCTCAATTACGTGACCAAGCCCGAGGT
This sequence comes from Actinoplanes sp. TFC3, assembly GCF_001553785.1. GTDB lineage: Bacteria > Actinomycetota > Actinomycetes > Mycobacteriales > Micromonosporaceae > Actinoplanes. The sequence goes on along the minus strand of NZ_LOJP01000001.1, from coordinate 3,364,257 downwards.
TCCGCGGCTGATGCAGGCCATCTACAACATCCCGGCCCCGGCCACCCCGCGCAACGACCTTGTCGAGGTGTTCCTGACCGGTGTGTGCAAGGCCTGTGGCCCGGTGAAGGCGGACCTGAACTCGCAGAAGCTCAACAAGGACGCCAACGCCAAGAAGTTCGCGCCGAGCGAGCAGCTGCGGCTCAACATGTCGGTGGCCCCGGCGGCCACGCCCAACCGTCTGGGTGTGGTCGGCGGCGACCTGGCCGGGTTCCCGAACGGGCGCCGGCTCACCGATGACGTGCTGGACGTGACCCTGCAGGCGGCTGAGGGAATTCTGCTGCCCAACCCGCCGGCTGCGGTGGCCACGCTGGGCGACGGGGTGGACGCCAACGACCACGCGTTCCGGTCGGCCTTCCCGTACGTGTCGCTGCCGAACATGGCCGCGGTGAACCAGAACTGAGGTGGTAAGCGGGAAACGGGGGTCGCCGGGCGGCCCCCGTTTCTCCTTCGCTGGCGGCCGAGTCCTGGCGTAGCAGCAAGTGCCCGCGGAGCTTGCGAGGCAGACGGCTTCCAGGCAGGGGCGCATTTGTTCTTCGCCTGGCCGGTGAACGTGGTGACGTCGAGGTTGCGTTTTCTGCGGTTGAACGCGATGGCCAGCGCCCATGACGGCCGGGGGCGGGACTCTGGGATCATCGGGGGATGCGACTGCTGACAGCCCTGCACGAGGACCCGGACGTCGAGCGCATGATCACCGCCCCGGCCGGGTCGGTGTCGCGGCACGACTTGCTGGCTCGCGCGGGGGCGCTGGCCGCCGAGCTGCGGGGCGTACCCGTGGTCGCGGTGCAGGCCACACCGGATCTGGCGACCATCGTGGCGGTGACGGCGGGGTTGCTGGCCGGGGTGCCGATCGTGCCGGTGCCGCCGGATGCCGGCGAGCTCGAACGGCTGCACGTGCTGCGCGACTCCGGCGCGGCGCTGGTGTTGTCCGACGATCCGGGCGCGGCCGGGACGAGCGGGGTGCCGGTGATCGCGATCAGCGGTGCCCGGCGCGCTGCGGGCGTACCGGATGAGCCACCTGAAGCGACGCCTGCCTTGATCCTCTACACCAGCGGGACCACCGGCCCGCCCAAGGGTGTTGTTCTGTCGCGCTCGGCGATCGCCGCCGACCTGGACGCCCTCGCCGAGGCGTGGCAATGGACCGCCGGGGACACGCTCGTGCATGGCTTGCCGCTCTATCACGTGCACGGACTCGTGCTGGGCGTGCTGGGCGCGCTGCGCATCGGATCACCGTTGGTGCACACCGGGAAACCCACCCCGCAGGGGTACGCCGAAGCACGTGGATCCTTGTACTTCGGTGTGCCGACCGTGTGGTCGCGGGTGTGTGCCGCCCCCGGCGCCGCGCGGGCCCTGCGATCGGCCCGGCTGCTCGTCTCCGGCAGCGCGCCGTTACCCGTTCCCGTCTTCGAGAACCTGACGGCCCTGACCGGGCAGGCCCCCGTCGAGCGGTACGGCATGACCGAAACCCTGATCACCGTGAGCACCCGCTACCACGGCGAGCGCCGCCCCGGTTCGGTAGGGCTCCCGCTGGCCGGCGTGCAAACCCGGCTCGTCGGCGAGGGTGGGCAGATCCCGCACGACGGCACCACCATCGGTCAGTTGCAGGTGCGCGGGCGCACCCTGTTCGACGGCTACCTCGGTGCCGGCTCGGCCCTGACCGCCGACGGCTGGTACCCCACCGGTGATGTCGCCACGATCGGGCCGGACGGCTTCCACCGCATCGTCGGGCGCGCCGCCACCGACCTGATCAAAACCGGCGGTTACCGGGTCGGGGCGGGCGAGGTGGAGGACGCGTTGCTGCTGCACCCGGGCGTGCGCGAGGCCGCCGTGATCGGCACCCCGCACCCCGACCTGGGTGAGCAGGTGAGCGCGTTCGTGGTGGCCGAGGGCTGCACCGGCGAGGAGCTGATCGGGTTCGTCGCCGAGCGGCTGGCCGCCCACAAACGCCCGCGCGTGGTGACCTTCGTGGCCGAGCTGCCGCGCAACGCCATGGGCAAGGTCCAGAAAGGCCGTCTCCCGTGAGCCTCACCCTTGATGACATCCGCGCCGCGGCGAAACGACTCGACGGCGTGGTGCACCGCACGCCGGTGCTGCGCTCGCGCACCCTGGACCGGGCCGTGGGTGCCGAGGTGCACATCAAGGCGGAGAACCTCCAGCGGATGGGGGCGTTCAAGTTCCGCGGCGCCTACCATGCGATGTGCCGGCTCGGCCCCGAGCAGCTGGCCCGGGGCATTGTCACGTTCTCCTCGGGGAACCACGGGCAGGCAGTGGCGCTCGCCGCCCGGGAGCTGGGCACCACCGCTGTGGTGCTCATGCCCGCCGACGCCCCGGCCTCCAAGCGCGCCGCGGTCGAGGGCTACGGCGCCGAGGTCATCGCGTTCGACCGCTACACCGACGACCGCGATGACCTGATGACGCGGCTGGCCGCCGAGCGGGGGCTGACCATGATTCCGCCGTACGAGCACTGGGACGTGATGGCCGGGCAGGGTACCGCGGCCCTGGAGTTGATCGAGGATGCCGGGGAGCTGGACGCGCTGCTCGTACCGGTCGGCGGCGGGGGGCTGCTGGCCGGCAGCGCGGTGGCGGCCAAGGGGCTGCTGCCGGGCGTCCGGGTGATCGGGGTGGAGCCGCGTGCCGGCAATGACACCGAGCAGTCGCTGCAAGCCGGGCGGCGGGTGCGGGTGGCCGTGCCGCGCACGATCGCCGACGGGCAGGCCGTGGCGACGCCGGGGGAGCTGACCTTCTCGGTGAACCGGCGGCTGACCGACGAGATCGCACTGGTGGACGACGACGAGATCCGCGACGCCATGCGGTTCGCCTTCGAACGCCTGCGGATCGTGATCGAACCCAGCGGGGCCACCGTGCTGGCCGCCCTGTTGTCCGGCCGGGTGACGCTCACCGGGCGGGCCGGCGTGATCATTTCGGGTGGGAACATCGACGTCGCGCGGTTCGTGTCGCTGTTCTGACCGGGCCCGTTGAAGAGCATCCCGCCGGTCCCTCCGGCGGCCAGTGGCGCGTGGCGATCCAACGTGCCGGCCGAGATTGCCTGCGCCTTCTCGTTTAGCACTCCGGGCCACTGAGTGCCAGTCTCTGCCCGAAACTTAGGTTGGGTTCATGGCGACACTCGTGGACCGTGCGGGCCGGCACTACCCCCTCGACGAGCCGCGCTGGCGAGGCGAAGACGGATCACCGCTGCTGGTCACGCCGTTGCCGGGGATCACGCGGGCAGACATCGATCTACCGGTACGTTCGCAGTGGCGCTACGCGGCTGCCCTGCCGGTGCCGATCGAGCACCCGGTGAGCCTCGGGGAGGGCCTGACGCCGCTGCTCCCCCTGGACGTGGACGGCTTGGCGCTGCACGTGAAGCCGGAATGGTTCAACCCCACGGCCAGCTTCAAGGACCGCGGCACCACGGTGATGATGTCGGTGCTGCGGCAGCAGGGCATCACCGCGATGCTCGAGGACAGCAGCGGCAACGGCGGCTCGTCGGTGGCGGCGTACGCGGCGGCGGCCGGGATCGCCGCCACCATCCTGGCCCCGCAGTCCACCTCCACCGCGAAGATCCAGCAGAGCCGGGTGCACGGAGCCGCGGTGCGGCTGGTGCCCGGCACCCGGCAGGCCACCGCGGACGAGGCGGTCCGGCGTTCGGCAACCACGTTCTACGCCAGCCACAACTGGCACCCCTTCTTCCTGCAGGGCACCAAGCTGCTGGCGTACGAGATCTGGGAGGACCTCGATTTCACCGCCCCCGAGGCTGTGGTCGTGCCGTGCGGCGCGGGCAGCCTGGTCCTGGGCCTGCACGCGGGTTTCGGCGAGCTGCTCGCCTCCGGTGCGATCACCCGGCGCCCGCGGCTGCTGGTTGCTCAGCCGGCCAACTGCAGCCCGGTGACCGCGGCTTTCAACGCCGGCGCCGCCCGGGTCAGCGCCGCCGCCTGGGCTCCCACCATGGCCGAGGGAACCGCGATCGCCCAGCCGGTGCGTGATCGCGAGGTGCTGGCGGCGATCCGTGAATCCGGGGGCTCGATGACGGCGGTCGCCGAGCAGGACATCGCCCCCGCCACTTTTGAGCTGGCCGCCCGGGGCCTGTACGCCGAACCGACCAGCTCGATCGTGTTGCCGGCGATCCGCACGTTTCGTGAGCAGGGAGTCATCGAGGCTGGTCAGGGGCCTGTGGTGGTGATTCTGACCGGCACGGCGCTCAAGGCCGCGGACACAGTGGGACGACTGCTGACCACGTCCGAGTGATATGTCGTCGTGTGCCCATGATGCATGGCACCCCACATGGCACGTCGTTTAGTCGCATCGGTCGTTGGGAATGGTGTGCAGCCCCCTTACCTCTTTGATCGATTCGATCCGGGCCAAGGCGAAGGCATTGCCGCCACCCTGGACGTGGAAAGCTCGGTGGTCACGCTCGCGGTGCACGGCTCCTGGGGGCCTCACCTGCGGCGTGATGTGCATACTGCCGTACACAAAACCATGAGTGAGCATCCCGCGGCGCTCATCCTCGACCTGCGGGCGCTGGCCGACCCGCGCGGGGTCAGCGTGCCCACCTGGACCACCGCCCGCCACCACGGCGCCGCGATGGACCCGCCGGTGCAGGTCATGGTCTGCGCCGCGGCGGACTCGGCGGTGGCCCTGCGGCTGACCCGGATGGGCGCCACCCGCTACATGCCGGTGATCTCCACGATGGCCCAGGCGCACGCCGCGGCCGCGGAGTGGCTCCCGCTGACCGGACGCCTGCAGGTGCGCCTGGCCCCCGAACCCAGCGCCGCCCGGGTGGCACGGGCCGTGATCTCCGACGTGTGCAGCGCCTGGAACCTCGGCGACCTGCGCGACCGGGGCCGGTTGGTCGCCTCCGAACTGGTCAGCAACGCAGTGGAGCATGCTGCCACCCAGCTGACCCTGACCCTGTCGCGCCGCGGCCAGGGGCTGCACCTGGTGGTCCGCGACGGTGACCCGCGGCTGCCCCGCATCCACCCGCTGGACGACCCCACCTGCGAGGTCCGCGGCCGTGGCCTGCACACCGTGCACGCCACGGCCACCGCGTGGGGGGCGATGCCATCGCGCACCGGGGGCAAGGTGGTCTGGGCGACGATCTGGTCGTGGCGCCGGTTCCCGGCCGAGGATCCGGTCGGTGCTGTCGACTTCCCCGCTGAGAGCGGGCCCGCCTTGGGTTTCCGGGGACGGCTGCGGCCCGGTCGCGGCTGACGCTCTTGCCGCTATCTGGCACGGCGGATCTTGGAGCGGACGACTCGGCGGGACAGCGGGCCCAGCTCCTCGACCAGCTCGACAAGCGTGCCGAGCTGGTCGATTGCATTCAACGCGGTGCTGCCGCCGGCCGGGTCCACGCCCTCGTACAACTCCAGACCGATGAACGCCGCGGAGATCGCGCGGCTCAGGCTCGGCGGGTCCACGATGTCGGCCAGCGGCGAGTCCCGCAGCAGCCTGACCAGCACCGCCTCGATCTCGTTCACCCACAGCGCGAGCCCGTCCGCAGTGACCTTGCCCAGCGCGGGGTCGGTCTGCCCGGCCGCGAGCAGCTGCGCCAGCACCGCGACGTTGCCCTCGGCCTGCTGACCGGCGTGCATCTCCCGGCCCACCGCGAGCAGCTCCCGCAGCGAGCCGGCGGTGGCGAACCGGTCCCGGTATTTGGCCACCTGCCGCTCGGTGGTGCGCCGGCACGCCTCGGCCAGCAGGTCCTCCATGCCGCCGAAGTGGTAGAAGATCAGCGCCTGGTTGGCCCCGGCCGCCGCGGCGATGGTGCGCGCGGAGGTGCCCGCGATGCCCCGGGTGCGCAACGTCTCGATGGCGCTGTCGATCAGGCGGTCGCGGGTGTCGGCCTTCGTGCGGGGCTTCGAGGGCTTGCGGTCCTGATCGTCATCGCTCATGCCTCAGGGTTTACCAGAGTCCACCGGGCACTGAGCGCGGCGCCCGCCCCGGCGAGTCCGGCGCGGACGTGGGTGCGCCGGGCGATAGGGGTGCGGGGGGTGATCCTTGACTTATTGACGCGGGTTGGTCACGAATTTATGATCATCTTCATTCGCGATGATCAACGCTGCGTATCCGGGCCGTCTCCTGTGGTGTCCGGGGTGGGACGGGGTGAGGCAACACGTGGGCACGCCCGGCTATCGGGATCATCCCGTACCTGAGTGGGATCCGGACGCAGCGGTGGACTGGGCCGAGGCCGAGGATTTCCTGCGCCAGTACCATGCCGAGAACCCCGGCACCGGCGCGGTCGAGCCCCGGCTTGCCGAGGTACGCGCCGAGATCGCAGCCACCGGCACCTACGAGCACACCGGCGACGAACTGACGTACGGGGCGAAGCTCGCATGGCGCAATGCCAGCCGGTGCATCGGACGGCTGTACTGGCGCAGCATGCTGGTGCTGGACCGGCGCTCCGCTCGCACCCCTCATGAGATCTGTGCCGAACTGATCCGCCACTTGGAACTCGCCGGCGGCACGGACGATCGTTCTGGCTCGCGCGTGGGCCGGCAGGGCGCCGTCCGGCCAGTGATCAGCGTGTTTGCGCCGGCCAAACCGGGGGAGCCGTTCGCGCGCGTGTGGAACGAGCAACTGGTGCGCTACGCCGGTCATCGGATGCCGGACGGCTCGGTGGTCGGCGATCCGGCGCAAGTGGACTTCACCGCGGCTCTGGAGCTGCTGGGCTGGAAGGGCAAGGGCACCGCGTTCGACGTGCTGCCGCTGATGATCGAGTCGCCGCACCACGGCGTGCACATGTTCGACCTGCCCGAGCGCGCGGTGCTCGAAGTGCCGCTGATCCACCCCGAGTACGGCTGGTTCGCCGAGCTCGACCTGCGCTGGTACGCCATCCCGGCGATCGCCAACCAGCGGCTCACCATCGGCGGTGTCAACTATCCACTGGCGCCGTTCAACGGGTGGTACATGGGCACCGAGATCGGCGCTCGCAACCTGGCCGACAAGGACCGGTACAACCTGCTGCCGGTGATGGCCGAGCGGCTCGCGCTGGACACCAGTTCGGAGGCCACGCTGTGGCGTGACCGGGCGCTGGTGGAGCTGAACCGGGCGGTGCTGCACTCGTACGCCCGAGCCGGGGTGAAGATCTCCGACCACCACACCGAGGCGGCCCGCTTCCTCGAGCACATCCGCCGCGAGGAGAAGGCCGGGCGTGAGGTGCCGGCCGACTGGAGCTGGATCGTGCCGCCGATCTCGGGCGCGGCCACGCCGGTCTTCCACCGCTACTACCACGAGGCCGACCAGCGACCGAACTTCTACCTCGATGAGGAGGCGCGGCAACTGGCCCGGACCGGACGGCCCTGGACCAGCCTGCCGCTCTAGTTCTTCTCGCCGAGCATGTGCGCGGCCATCCAGTCGTAGACCCAGATCCACGCCGAGCTGGTCGCCACGGTCCAGTCACCGGTGACGTCACGCACGGCCCGGACCAGAGCATGCCCCACGTACGGATAATGCGCCGGCACCACGGCATACCGGCGGGCGTGCTGCGCGCCGAGGCGGTAGAGCACCCGCTCCATGTCGACCGCATAGCGATCGGGTTCGACCAAGGCCCGGACGCTGTCGAGCAGGGCCCGGCACAGCTTCTCGTTCTGCGCCGTCATGTCGGCCGGGAACATGTCGCGCACGCTCGGCGCCAACTGGAACAGGTGGTCGTAGAACGCCTCGGCGAGAGCCACCGGGCGTTTGGCCACCACGGCGGCGGTGCGCTGCACGATCTCCAGGGCCTGCGGGTCGGGGCGCCGGTTCGGACCCGGCCCGCGTGACGCCTTGGGGGCGGCGGCCGGCGGCTCGACACGCTCGCCGTGGCGCTGCTCCGGAACGGCGTACTGGCTTTCCTGGTACTGGTTTTCCCGGGGAGGGTACTGCTCGTACTGCGGCTGCTGCGGGGGTTCGTACTGGTGGGCCGGGCGTCCGAACTGCTCGGCCGGGGGCTCGTAGCGGGGTTCGCCGGGGCGCTCGTACTGCCCCGGTCCGCGCGATTGCGCCGGCATGTTTCCCGACCCGTAGACGCCTTCGGGGAGGTACGCATCCCGCGACCCAGACTCGATCATGGGAGCTAACTTAGCGTTTGCGCCTCATGACTTAAAAAGCGGTACAAGGTGATTGTCCGCACAGCCGGACCCGGAGGTGCATTCGGGAAGGAATCCGGTCCGAACTCCCCCGGGGGCTAGGTGTCAGATGTCCTCGGAAACGGCGGTCGCGATCATCGGCCACAAAGGAAGCCGAGCCCCCAGCGTGGCCTGGAAAGCGTGGTACAGATCGGCTTTGCCGGGCCAGACGGTGTCGGTGGGCACGTTGGCGGCGTCGAGCTGGTGGAACCAGGAGCCGTGCTCGTGGTCGATGAGGTGCTGGGCGGTGTAATCCCACCAGACGCGGTAGAGCTCGGCGTACCTCTGCTCGCCGGTGCGCGCGTACAGGGCGGCCGCGGCGTTGATGCCTTCGGCGGCAACCCAGTGCATGCGGTCGCGGACCACCGGGCGCCCGGTCCAGTCGGTGGTGTAGACGAAGCCGGGCTTGCCATCGACGTCCCAGCCGTCGGCGACCGCGCGGTCGAAGAGCTGCACCGAGGCGGCAACCAGGTCGGGCTTCTTGGGCGCACCGGGGGCTGCGGCCGCGTGCAGCAGGAGCCGGGACCATTCCAAGCCGTGGCCGATTGTGGCGCCGTACGGCTTGAACTGATGATCCGGCTTGTCGGCGTTGAACTCCAGCACCGGGTTCCAGTCGCTGTCGTAGTGCTCGGGGATCCGCCAGTTGTGCGCCGAGGCGACGGACACCACGAAGTCGCAGATGCGCAGGGCGCGCCGGGTCCACTCCTGATCCCCGGTGACGCCGACAACCGAGAGCATCGCCTCCACGGTGTGCATGTTGGCGTTGATGCCGCGGTAGTCGTCGAGCTTGGTGAACGAGGAGTCCCAGGTGTCGACGCACATGCCGGCCTGCTCGTCCCAGAACTTGTCGAGGAAGAACGAACTGGCGTCCTCGAGCAGCTCGCCAGCGCCCGGCAGGCCCGCCTGGGTGGCGGTGGAGGCGGCGAGCACCACGAAGGCGTGGTCGTAGCAGGACTTGCCGGCCTCGGCGGTGCCGTCGTCGGCGATCGAGGAGAACCAGCCGCCGTGCTCGGTGTCGCGCAGCCGGCCGGTCAGCCCGGCCAGCGCCTGGCTCGCAATCAGCCCGGTGCCGGGAACGCCGAGCAGCGCACCGATGGCGTACACGTGGGTCATGCGCGAGCTGATCAGCGCCGACAGCGGCCGGCCGGGCACCGGCACCCCGCGGGCGTCCAGCCAGCGGGCACCACCCTCGGGGTCGGCGGTACGGCGGCCGAAGGCCAGCAGGTCGCGGCTGTGCTGGTCCAGCCAGCGGTGATGGGCTTGACTCGTCGGCCACACGGACATGTCGATCACTTTAGGTCAAAGCATGGCCGGGCTCGCCACCGCCCGGGATGACCCGCGGGGCCGTACGGCCGCTATCGCGTTTCGTGGCGCTGCAGCATGCCTTCTCGTGGCGCTGCCGCGTGCCTTCGCATCGCTACAGGAGGCCGGACCGTCGCCACAGGATCAGGCCGGGGCCGCCTATGAGGCCGAGTTCGCGCAGGTAGTCGACTACCTTGCGGCCGGCCCATCGCAGCGTGGCCTGATGGCTTGGGTTCTCCCGTGCCGCCCGGGCGCCGGCCTGCGGATCGATGCCCACACTGGCGTACACCTCGGGGGCGATCAGCCGCCGGCCGGTCAGGTAGGCCGCCCGCGCGATGATGAGGCGGTCGCAGGCCAGGCGCCGGCGGCCCGCGGCCCGGACCTGACGGGCCAGTTCCGCACGGGCGTAGCGGACGTGGCGTGCCTCCTCGATCACGTGGATGCGTGACACCATGCGTACCAGCGGCTGCACGGTCTCGTCGGCCGAGGCTTCGCGTTGCAGGGCGTCGAGCAGTTCCTCGGCGATGAGGATCGCGGCGTACATGCGGGGGCCGGTGGCCGTGGCGGCGATGAACTTGCCGAGCTGGTTGTCGAATCCGCCGACGCGGTAGACCGGGCAGTCCAGCTTCTCGATCATCCGCCCGAACATCACCGAGTGGCGGCACTCGTCGGCGACTTCGGTGAGCGCGTACTGGGCGTGCGGGTCGGTGGGGCTCTGCGTGTAGTACTCGCGGAGCAGCAACTGCATGAGAATCGTCTCGAACCACACGCCGAGGCTGGCGATGCTGGCGGCTTCGTGCCTGGTCAGGGTGCGACGCTGCGCGGGGCTCAGGGCGTGCCAGAGCGGGGTGCCGTACAGCGAGGAACGGGTTTCCGGCACGAACCAGTGGTCCGGCAGCAGCGGGGCATCCCAGTCGATCTCGACCTCGGGGTCGTAGGAATGTGCCGCCGAGGATGCGAGCAGCCGGGTAGCGGTAGTCGAACGATCCACGCCTGATCCTCTCTTCGCGCCGACTTGACGTTACGAGCGGTAACAGCTACTTCTCGTACTATGAACTCACGCTCGGACGCCGTCAACCGCGAGGACGGGCGCAGCCGCCGGTGGGAGATCCATCGCCGGCAGCGCCGGGCGGAGCTGGTGGAGGCGGTCATCGCGGCGATCCGCGAGCTCGGACCGGAGCCGGGCATTGACGCGGTGGCGGCGTACGCGGGTGTCAGCAAGCCCGTGCTCTACCGCTATTTCGCGGACAAGTCGCAGCTGTGGGAGGCGGTCGGCCTGCGTGCCGCCGAAGAGCTGGTTGCGGCGATAGGTCCCGCCGTTGCATCGGTACGAGCGGAGCGCGACATCGTCAACGCTGCCGTCAACGCGTACCTGCAGTTCATCGAGGGTGACCCGCACTTGTACAAGTTCGTGGTGCACCAGCGCGGGATCGCCCGTGATCGTGACGTGGTGGCTGACGCCGTGGACATCGTTGCCGGGGGCCTGGCCCGGATCCTGGGAGACCGGTTGCGGGCGCTCGGGTTGGACTCGGGGGCTGCGGTGCCGTGGGCGTACGGCATCGCCGGGTTTGTTCAAACAGTGGGTGACTGGTGGGTGAGGCAGCACCAACCGGTGAGCCGCGAGGCGCTCGCGGATTACTTGACGACGTTCCTGTGGGGCGGTGTGGCGGGAATGGAGCGTGCCGCTGATCTGCCTGGCGGGCTGGCTTCCGGTGGCGTGCCGGATGGGCTGGGGTGTGCCGGGGGCGCGCGGGCCGGTGAGAGGGAGGAGCTGTGACTGACCCGGGCCAGGAGGTTGGCGGCGAGCAGTACCGCGGTTCGGCGGCGATCCTGGCGGGCGCGGAGGTGGTCACGGTGTCGGTGCGGTTGTCGGTGCGATTCGAGCCGGTTGAGGGGCGCTATCGCTGGGGTGGTCGAGCGGCTCCGGATGAGACGCTCAGCGCACGGCTGCGCGACGGTGCTCGTGACGTCACCGTGCGGATCGGCGACCGTGAGGCCGCGGCCCGGCTCGGTGAACCGGATCCCTGGGGTGGTGTCCGGCTGACGGGGACCGGCCGTCCACCGTGGATGAGGGGTGCTGCTGAAGCCTAGCGCCGTGCTGCCGGCCCTGCCGCCTCGAGGAGCCTCCTCGGCGGAGCTCTGCTCGTACCGAGTCTCACCGCATTTTCAGGGCAAACCCGGCGCGATGTGACGCCTGACTCTCTGATTTCCCCCATTCGAACGTTGTGCCAATATGGACGTGTGATGGCGACGTTGGAACACCTTCGCGGGGATGTGGCGGACCTTGCCGCAGCCCCGCGATGGTCGCTGTCCGACGAGGAGCGTTGCGACTGTCTGCGCGCCGCCTATCGGCTGCGGGAGACCGCGACAGCCTTACTCCTGACGATGGCGTACGAGACGGAAACCGCTGGTACGCCGGCGCATCGAGGTCATCCCGACTTGATCGGTTTCCTACGCGGTGAGCTGCGTGTGGACCCGGCTCAGGCGCGGGAGCTGGCGACGCAGGCGGCGTTGGTGTCCCGCTGGCCCACGGTTCAGCAGGCACTGATCGGCGGCCGGGTCGATGTCCGGCAAGCCGCGGTGATCGCTGCTGCAGTCGATGAGATGCCGGCGACGCTGGCTGAGGTGGACGACGGCACTCTGACGGATCAGCGGCCGCACGCCGAGATCGTGCAGGCGGCACAGGACCGGCTGATCGCTTTGGCCGGCGACTTCCCCGCGTACCAGGTGCGCAGGCTCAGCCAGCGGATCCTGGACCATGTGGCCCCGGAGATCGCTGAGCGGGCCGAGGAGCTGGCGCTGCGGCGTCAGGAGGAACGCGCGTGGGGTCAGCGGGGTTTCACCCTGGCACTGCCGCAAGCCGGTCTGGTGCGGGTGAGTGGCGCTCTGACCGTGGAAGCCGCAGCCACCGTTCGGGCCGCCCTCGAGCCGTTGTGCGGCCCGAAGACTCGCGAGGATCGCACGGCTGCCCAGCAACGCGCCGACGCGCTCATCGACGTTTGCCGGCTGGCGCTGCGCACCGGGGAGCTACCGGACAACGGCGGTGAACCCCCGCAACTGGCCCTCACGGCAACGGTCGACGCGGTGACCGGCACAGTCGGCATCGGCACCCTGGACACCGGCGAGCGGGTGTCCGCCGAAACGGTGCGGCGGCTGGCCTGTGACGCCCAGGTGGCGTCGTTCCTGCTCGATGGCGTCGGGCAGATTTTGTACGCCGGCCGCAAGCGCCGCAAGGCAACCGGGCCGCTGCGCAGGGCGGTCCTGGTCCGCGACGGCGGCTGCGCGTTCCCGGACTGCGACAGCCCACCGCGCTGGTGCAGCGTGCACCACATCCTCTCGTGGTGCGACGGCGGAACCTCGGATCTGCCGAACCTGGTTGCCCTGTGCTCCCGGCACCACAAGCTCATCCACGACGAGAGCTCGGGCTGGCAGGTTCGCACGGGCGCCGACCGGCTACCGGAGTTCCTGCCTCCGGCGTGGATGGACCCGGCCCGGACACCTCGGCGGAACGTGTTCCATCCGCGCAAGTGACACTGGTCAGCGAACGTGCGCGTTTCCCGTCTCGGCGTGGCTGCTCGGCGGCGTTCACGGCGTCCGCTGCGGCGTGGCGGTCCCGGAAGAGCGCAGTTGCCGGGGCGTCACACCGAACCAGCGGCGTACTGCCCGGCTCAGCGCCGACTGTTCGGCGAGGCCGATCATGGCGGTGATCTGGGTGAACGGCAGCGGCGTCCCGGTGATGAGCCGGTGCGCGGCGGCTCGGCGGACGTCGTCGAGCAGGGCTTCGAACGTGGTCTGCTCAGCGGCCAGCCGGCGTTGCAGGGTGCGGGGGTGAGTTCGCAGGCGGCGGGCGATGGCGGTGACGCCGGCCGGTGAGGTGCCCAGCGCTTGGGCGAGCAGCAGACGTACCCGGTCGGCAACGCTCTGCCCTGGCTCGGGGAAGTGGCTGGTCAGATAGTCGAGGGCCAAGTCGCGCAGGAGCTGGTTGCCGCCCGGAACCGCGGTGGCGAGCAGGCCGCCGGGTACGCGCAGCACCGCGTCGGGACGGCGGAAGCGCACCTCGGTGCCGAAGAACGCGGTGTACGCGCCGGGCGCGGCGAGCGGGGCATGCGGCAGGTGCACCGAGCGCAGACCGTACGGGCCGTCGTGCAGCAGCAGCACGGTGCGGTGGATGAGGCCGAGCCCCAGGTCGGCTACCTGCGGCGGCAACGGCGCGGCCGTACCGCGATAAAGCAGACCCACCACGCCGGGACGCCCCGACGGATCGGGAATCTGGGCGACGGTCAATGTGGGACTGTGCACGAACAGGAAGCGGCGCGTCGTCTCCAGCGCCTCACCCAGCGTGGCCGCATTCTCGATCGCCAGTGCAAGCGGCCCAAGTACCGACGCGTTCTGCAGCCCCGCCAGGCGTAGTCCCAGGTCACCGCGGTCACGATCGGCGGCGGCGGCCTCGAGCAGGCGACCCGCGGTCACTGCGGGAATCAGCTCGTCGTCAGAATCAAGAGCAGCCGGGGGTACGCCGAAACGCGCGAGCATCGCCGATCCGTCACCGCCGAGCCGGTCGAGCAGAGCCGGCAGCCCCCGCAGACCGGCGGCACGGACCATGGGCTCCATGCCAGCCGACGATAGCGAAGCCACCGATCACCCCGGCCGTGCCTGCGTCCTTTGGACTTGCTGCCGTCGCTGATGGGCCGGCCTTGCCGTCCTGTTCACCTGTCACCCTTGCCCGCTCACCCTTGCCGCTGCGCCACCGTCGCTGTCGCGCCGCCTTCGCCCCAATGTCGCGCGAAGATAAATTCGTGTCGCGTGGGGGCAAGTATTGGGACGGTATCTGGAGTTCACTGGCGGTATGGCGGACCACTTCGACGTGCTCATCATCGGCGCTGGGATGTCCGGCATCGGCGCGGCCTGGCGGCTGCAGCAACTGCGGCCCGGCACCTCGTACGCGATTCTGGAGAGCCGTGACGATCTCGGCGGCACATGGGACCTTTTCCGATATCCCGGGGTGCGCTCCGACTCGGACATGTTCACGCTCAGCTACCCGTTCCGGCCGTGGCGCGGCGAGCAGTCGATGGCCTCGGGCGAGTCGATCCTCAGCTACCTCCGCGACACGGCGGTCGAGGGTGGCATCCTGCCGCACATCCGCTTCGGCACCCGCGCGGTGGCGGCGAACTGGGACGGCTCCCGCTGGACGGTCGAAACCGAAAAAGGAACACTGACCTGCAATTTCTTGTACGCGTGTGCGGGTTATTACAACTACGAAGCCGGCTATCAGCCCGACTTTCCCGGCCTCGGTGACTTTGCGGGGCGCCTCGTCCACCCGCAGTTCTGGCCCGAGGACCTCGACACGACCGGTAAACGTGTGGTGGTCATCGGCAGCGGTGCGACCGCGGTGACGCTGGTTCCTGCGCTGGCCGCGACGGCGGAGCACGTCACGATGCTGCAGCGCTCACCCACGTACCTGACAGTTCTTCCAGACCGTGACGCTTTTGCCGATCAGGCCCGCAAGCGGTTGCCACCAGGTCTGGCCCATAAAGTGGTACGAACAAAGAACGTCCTGGTCACGCAGGGCTTCTACCAGTTGGCGCGGCGCCGCCCGGACCGGGTCAAGTCGCTGCTGCGGCGCCTGGCGCTGCACTTCCTCGACGACCCGGCGTACTTCGCCGAGCATTTCACTCCCAGTTACGAACCCTGGGACCAACGGCTGTGCGTGGTACCGCGTGGCGACCTGTTCAAAGCGATCAACGATGGCAACGCCTCCGTGGCGACCGCGACCATCGACCGGTTCGTCCCCGAGGGCATCCGGCTCACCGGCGGCCGCGTGCTCGAGGCGGACGTGGTGGTCAGCGCCACCGGCCTCGACCTGCTCGCCGTCGGCGGCATGACCCTGACAGTAAAGGGTCTCAAGATCGAACCGGGTCACTCGATGACGTACCGCGGCCTGATGCTCGGCGGCGTACCCAACTTCGCCTTCTGCATCGGCTACACAAACGCCTCCTGGACGCTTCGCGCAGACCTTTCGCACCGGTACGTCGCCAAGTTGCTCGGCTACCTGGCCAAACACGGCTACACCTGGGCCGTCCCCAACGAAGCCGCCGGTGAACGCCGCCCGCTGCTCGACCTGTCCTCCGGCTACGTGCAGCGAGCCCTCGACAAGTTCCCGGCCCAAGGCACCACCGACCCGTGGCGAGTGCGTCAGAACTACCTGATCGACGTCGTACGCACCCCCCGCGCCGACGTAACCCGCGACATGACTTTCGGTCGAGGCTCCACATATTTCGGCCCGCCGCAAGAAGACAGCTCATCCGCGTCTGGTGCTTCCAACGCGTCGCCGGCTGCTTGCAGGTCTGCACCGGCTGCTTCCACGGCACCCGGAGAAACCCGATGACCCGCCTCCACCCCTTCCGATTCGCCGGCCGCACCGCCGTAGTCACCGGCGCCGCGGGCGAGTTCTCATCGCACCGAGCGCCAGGGTCCCCGACGTGCTGGCCCGCCTGATGCCGGTCTTGCACCTGCGCGTGCTGGGCAAGCTCACGGCGGCGGCCGCGGCTCGGGCGTCACGATGATCAAAACCTTGACGGTACGAGGAAGCACCGTCCGCGTGCACGACACCGGCGACCCGGCACACCCGCCCGTGCTGTTGTTGCACGGTATCGGCCGCAGCCTGGAGGACTGGGACGCAACGCACGAACGGCTCTCCGGCACCTACCGCGTGATCAGCGTCGACCTGCCGGGCTTCGGGTTGTCCGGTCGCATGCCGGAACGGGCGTCGCTGGAGTCGTTCGCCAGCAGCGCGCTGGCCACGGTGGACGTGCTCGGCGAGCACCGGCCCCTGCACGTGATGGGCAACTCGCTGGGCGGCGCGGTGGCGATGCGGCTGCTGGCCGGCGCCCCGGACCGGGTGCGCACGCTGACCCTGGTAGGCAGCGCGGGATTCGGCCGCGAGGTGATCTACACCCTGCGAGCGCTGGCGATCCCGGTGCTGGGCCGGCGGCTGCTGACCAGGATGGACGAGCGAACGATGAAACAGGTGGAGCGCAGCCTGTTCCACGACCCGGCGCACGCGACACCGGCGCGCATCGAGTTCGCGATGAAGGCGTTCGCCCGGCCGGACTTCGTGGCGGTGTACCTGGAGACGGCAAAGGCGCTGGGCACCTTCCGCGGGGTACGGCCGGCTTGGCGTCGTACCTTGCTGGCCGACGTCTCCCGGCACAACCGCCCGACCCTGATCATCTGGGGTGAACGCGACCTGATCCTGCCCTCGGCGCACCTCACTGCCGCGTGCGCGGCGTTCCCCGAAGCCGAGCAGCACCTGTTCCCCGGCACCGGCCACATGCCGCAGATCGAACGCGCCGACGAGTTCGCCGACCTCGCGGGTGGCTTTCTGGCCCGTTACCGCTGACCGGCCGTACTCCTTCGCCGCGAGACCGGGGTGCGGCTGGACGGGTGGGGGCGGTTCGTGATCGACGACGTGGTGCACGGGCCGGTAAGGCTGCGCTGCTGATCGGCCTCCGGCCCGGTCACCACGTCGTGGGTGACGGTTCAGCAGAACTCAGCCCAGGCCGTTGGCGGCCAGCCACTCGGGGTCGGGCGCGATCCGCTGCAACAGCTCGACCAGCACGCCGTCGGGGCCGGCGACCTGGAAACGGCGCTGCCCCCAGGGCTCGGAGACCAGCGGCATCACCACGCTCACCCCGGCCGCGCTGAGCCGCTCGTGCTCGGCGTCGACATCCTCGACGATGAAGGCCAGCAGCGTGCCGGCCACTGTCGTACCGCGGGTGACGGCCGGCCACGACTCGTGATTGCGCTCGATGAAGTCGAGGCTCAGATCGGGGTGCGCGGGGTGCTGGGTGGTGACGTACCAGCCGAGGTCGGCGCCGACGACGAAACCGAGGTGCTCGGTGAACCAGGCGGCCGCCGCGGGCGGGTTCGCGCAGGCGAGGGCCGTTCCCATCATAGTCCATTTCATGGGTCCATCCTCACCCATGGTCCAGAAGCGACGGGCACGGCGGGGATGCCGGTGCCGGTCAGGCGCCGGCCTTGTGGGCGGTGGTCAGGGCCTGCAGGAAAACCTCGGCGGGCTGGGCACCGGACACGCCGTATGCACGGTCGAGGACGAAGAAGGGTACGCCGGTTGCCCCGTACTCCTGGGCCTGGCGGATGTCCGCGTTGACGTCGGCGGTGTACTCGTCGGTGTCCAGGACGTGGCGGGCCTCGTCGCCGGGTACGCCCACCTCCTCGGCCAGCTTGACCAGGGTGCCGGTGTCCATGCGGGCGCCCTCGATCAGGTTGGCGCGCATCAGGCGTTCATGCGCCTCCCCGCCGGCCCCGTGCTTCTTGGCCAGGTGCAGCAGGCGGTGGGCGTCGAAGGTGTTGAAGCTGACCGCGTTGGCGAAGTCGTAGTGCAAGCCCTCCGCTTCGGCCAGCTCGGCCACCTGGGCGGTCATCTGCTTGACCTGGTCCTTCGAGCCACCGAACTTCTTGGCCAGGGCGTCGTACACCGGCTCGTAGCTGTTCTTGGGGGTGCGCGGGTCCAGCTGGAAGCTGCGCCACACGATCTCGACGTCGGCGGCGTGCTCGAACGACGTCAGCGCGGTCTCCAGGCGCCGCTTGCCGATGTAGCACCACGGGCAGACGACGTCGGACCAGATCTCGACCAGCACGAACTTGTTCCTCTCAGAAACAGTTGCCATCCGAGCACGCGTCGGCGTCCCCGGATCCGAGCACGATGAGCCCCTTGAGCGGCTCGGCGGGCGTGACCTCCGGAACTTCGGGAGAGTCCTCCACCGCAGCCGGGGGCTCGAAGTCGATCTCCACCATGCTCCCAGGCTACTGCGCCCGGACCCGCCCGCACCGTGCCCGCCTTTGTGAGCTTCGTCGGCCTTGTGGTGTCGGGGATCATCCCGGCGCTCCCGGTGAGCTAGCGTCGGGCGCTGAGGCGGCTTAGGAGGTCAGGTGCGCAAGCCCGGGGGAGTGTTCTGCGTCGAGGGCCAGTGGGAGGACGACCTGACCGAGCGGGGATCCGTGCTGCCCACCCTTGAGCTGCTCGAACGCCTCGGATCGATCCGGTTCATCCACCGCGACACGGCCACCACCGAGGAGCTGCACTACTACCTCGACACCTGGCTGTCGCGCAAGTACCAGGACTACAAGGTGGGGTTCTTCGCGTTGCACGGCCAGCCGTCGCAGCTGTGCCTGACCGCCAGGACCACGGTCGAGCTGGACGAGATCGCGGCCTGGATGTCCGGGCGCTGCGGCGGGCGCAGCCTGTACTTCGGCAGCTGCTCGGTGCTGCGCGCCTCGGATCGGGTGCTCAAGGAGTTCCTGCACGAGACCAAGGCGGCGATGCTGTGCGGGTTCACCAAGGCGATCGACTGGGTGGAGTCGGCGGCCTTCGAGACGGTGGTGCTCAACGCGCTGGTCAACGGGGGGCGCATCGACAGCGTCGAACGGCTGGTGCGCTCCGGGCGGTGGGCGGCCCTGGCCGAGCACCTGGGCTTTCGGGTGGTGTACGCGAACGGGCGCACGGGTTGAGCCCGAACGGGTTGCGCTTAAAGTGAAACCCATGGATGTCCGTGAGGCGGCTGTGGCGCAGTGGGACCTGCTGGTGGCACGTGCAACGGGGCTGGAACCGCCGGATCTGCAACAGCCGACCCGGTTGGAGCCGTGGCGGGTGCGCAACCTGCTGGCCCACGTGGTGCGCAACGTCATGGCGGTGACCTCGGCGTTGCGGCGGCCCGCGCCGGAGTCCCGATCGGTGTCGCTGGCCGGCTACTACGACGAGTCGGCCAAGGTTGCCGCGGCCATCCGGGACCGGGCGGCGGGGGAGACGGCGTCGGCGGAAGGCCTGCGCGAGGCGGTGGAGGCGGCCGGGAAGGCGCTGGCCGGGGTGCCGGACACCCGGCTCGTGGCGGTCCGGCTGGGCAACGTCACCTTGGAAGAATTCCTGGTCACCCGGTGTGTCGAGGGTGTCGTGCACGGCACGGACCTGGCCCACGCGGTGCTGGCCCACCCGCATGCGTGGGTGGAGCCGGCGGCGGTCGGGGTCTGCGCGCAGCATCTGGCCGAGCGCGTGGACCAGCAGGTGCACATAACTGACCGGTACGCCCACTTCTCCGCGTGCGCCGTGCCGGTCCTCGACTTCGTGGAATGGGCCAGTGGGCGCATCCCGGCCCCGCACCCCGAGCTGGCCGCCATCCGGCCCGTCATCACGTGAGCGACCACACCTGATCGGCGGCGCCGGTGCACGCGCTGACCCTGACCGTGGCGCCCGAGGATCCGGGGTCGGTCAGGCACAGCCCGCCGGCCTGGTTGACCAGCGTGCCACCCGGCCCCCGCCGCCACTGCGCGCTCGCGCGGTCGTCGCAGCCCACCGAGCGCACGGTGGCGTCGCCGGTGGCCTGGGTGCAGTGCCCGGCGACCCGCAGCGTGCCGTCGGTGGCCAGCGTGAAGCTCTGGTAGCTGACGCCGCTGCAGCCCGACGTGATGATCGGGGTGCCGTCGACGCCCAGCAGGCCACCCAGCGCCAGGCACCGGTCGCTGCCGGAGGTGATCGGGCCGGTGAGGGCGCTGGCCGGGGGCGGGGCCTGCGTCGGGTCGGCCGGGGCCACCGAGGTGGGAGCCGCGCTGGGCGGTGGCGGGACGGCGTAGCCCGCGCTCGGGGTGCCCGCCGGTTGGCCGGAGGCGCCGGGCTGACGGGACGCGGTGCTGCGCTGCGAGGGGCGCGAGGCCGGGGCCGAGGCGGGGGCCGCGGCTGAGGCCCGGCTGATGGCGATGCCGGGGGTGATCGTCGCGCTCGTGGGAACGTACGAGAAATCGGTCCCTGGCATTGTCGCTCGTGAGGGTTTGTCGTCGTGCGTGGTGAGCAGCAGGACACCGGCGGCGCCGAGGGCGAGGATCACGATGCCGGACAGGACCAGCAGGCGCTGGCGCAGCGGCGAGGGACCACCGGGGCTCTCGGATGGCGGCGGCGCGGGCGCGACGACGGGCAGGGAAGCGGTGGCC
The DNA here is from genome assembly GCF_001553785.1 of Actinoplanes sp. TFC3. Lineage (GTDB taxonomy): Bacteria > Actinomycetota > Actinomycetes > Mycobacteriales > Micromonosporaceae > Actinoplanes. Next base: position 3,343,813 of record NZ_LOJP01000001.1, on the reverse strand, counting down.
TCCTCCGGGGGAAGCGTGGCGCTGCGCGGCCAGGCGGCCGTGCCCGGTTCGGTGGTGATGTACGGCCGGACCAGCACCGGGTCCGGGGGCGCATCGTCGGTGCTGTCCGCCATGTGAATCTCCGCAACCTCGGGTCCGATGCGACACAATACGCGCGGATGACCACATTGGATCATTCAGAGGGACAAGATCTCCGCCGCCGCGAAGGACACCTTGCCAGGGCCGAGGTCGGGGTCGCGCTCCACGCCGAAACTGACCTGACCGGCGACCAGTGTGGAGTCGGTGATCGGAGCCTGGAAGGCGGGATTGCCGTCGAGCGACACCGTGGCCGTGGCGCCGCGCAGGTCGATCTGCAGACGGTGCCTGCTGCCGGGTTGGAAGTCGCCGCCGGCCACCGAGGTGAGCGTGGTCTTGTCGCCATCGTTCTCCAGCGCCAGTTCGACGCCGGTGGGGCAGGCCGACAGCAGGTAGCCGCTGGAGCCGTTGCGCCGGAACCCGATCAGCGCGCAGCTACCCGCGGCGAGCACGGTGATGTCGGCGGCGATGCGCTGATCACCGGCGAAAGTGTCGGTCGGGCCGGGACAGTCGAACGAGCCGCCGTCGCCGGTGCTCATCTGCAGAGCGCCGCCGGTGAACGTGCAGGCAGCGCCGTCGTCGCCGCTGCGGGCGCGCCACTGGCCGGGCCGGTCCAGCGGGTCGATCACCGACAGTCCCCGGACCTGGCGGGGCGCCGGGGCAGCGATCGTGAGCAGCGGCTGCGCCGCCGGGGGATCGCCGCCGCGGTTCAGGGCGAGGATGACGCCACCGGCCGCGGCGGCAACGGTCAGCGCGGCGGCGAACGCCACCCGCCGGCGGCCCGGCCGGGGACGGTTGCGGCGCACAGCGTCGGCGGCCTTGCGCAGCTCGGGGCTGCGGGCCAGGGTGCGGGCCTCGGTGGAGCCGTCGGACAGCAGCATGTCGAGCAGCTCGTGCGCGGTCGGGCGCTCCCGCGGGTCCTTGGCCAGCGAGCGGGCCACCACGGTGCGCAGCGGATCGGGCAGCCCGTCCAGGTTGGGTGGCTGGGTGAGGATCTTCGCCGCGGTCACCGCGGGGGTGTCCCCGGCGAACGGGGTACGGCCGGTGCCCGCATACGTGACCACCGCACCCCAGGCGAACACGTCCGCGGCCGGGCCGGTGGCGCTGCTGTCGGAGTCGAAGCGTTCCGGCGCCATGTAGGCCACCGTGCCGACCATCTGATCGGTGCGGGTGTGCTTGCTGGTCAGCTCCATCGCCCGGGCGATCCCGAAGTCGATGACCTTCGGCGCACCCAGCGCGAACAGCACGTTCGCCGGTTTGAGGTCGCGGTGGATGACCCCGGCGCCGTGGATCGCGGCGATAGCGGTGGCCACGCCGACCGCCACGCTGTGCAGGTTGCCGCCGGTCAGCGGGCCGCTCTCACCGATGACCTGACCCAGGTCGGGCCCGTCGACGTACTCGACCACCAGGTAGGGCGTCTCGTGCCCGGGGTCGGCGTCCAGCACGGCGGCGGTGCAGAACGGCGGCACTTGCCGGGCCCGGTTGACCTCGCTGCGGAAGCGGCCGCGAAACTCGTCGTCGGCGGCGTACTCGGGGCGGATGACCTTGATCGCGGCCAGCGTGCCGGCCGCGTTGCGCCCGAGATAGACCGAGCCCATGCCGCCCTCGCCCAGGCGTGACAGCAGCCGGTAACCGCCCAGCTCGCGTGGGTCACCGGGGCGCAGGGGCCTGCTCACGGAGGTGCACACTATCGCGTGAATCGCCCGTAGGATGACCGGGTATGAACTCCGGTGACGGAGCACCGTCGATGGCGGCCCGGCTCTCGGCGAGGCTGCCGGCGATGCTGACCGATATCGAACGCCTTGTCACCTGCGAGTCGCCGTCCACCGATCGTGCCGCGCTGGCCGCGAGCACCGAGGTCGTCGCCGAGCTGGGCACCCGGCTGCTGGGCGTGGCGCCCGACCGGGTCGAGGCCGAGGGGCGGGTACACCTGCGCTGGCGGCTGGGTGAGGGGCCGGCGAAGGTGCTGCTGCTCGGCCATCACGACACGGTGTGGCCGCTCGGATCCCTGGCCTCACATCCGTACTCGGTGCGCGACGGCGTGCTGCGCGGGCCTGGCTGCGTGGACATGAAGGCCGGGCTGGTGCTCGCCCTGTACGCCGTGCACCACCTGCATGCGCCGGCCGGGGTGACGCTGCTGATCACCTGCGACGAGGAGCTCGGCTCGCCGACCTCGCGGGCGTTGATCGAGAAGGAAGCCGCCGGGTGCGTGGCCGCGCTGGTGCTGGAGGCGGCCGCCGCCGGGGGCGCGCTCAAGACAGAACGCAAAGGCGTCTCACGATATCGGGTACGGGCACACGGGCGCGCCGCGCACGCCGGCCTGGAACCCGAGCGCGGCACCAACGCAACCATCGAACTCGCCCACCAGGTGCTGGCCCTCGCCGCGTTGAACGCCCCGGGGCGGGGCACGACTGTCACCCCGACCCTGCTCAGCGCGGGCAGCTCGGAGAACACCGTACCGGCCGCCGGAGAGGTGGCCGTCGACGTGCGCGTGCGCGACACCGCCGAGCAGCAGCGGGTAGACACCGCCGTACACGCCCTGCGCCCGGTGCTGCCCGGCGCCCGCCTGGAGATCCTCGGCGGCCCGAACCGGCCACCGCTGACCCGCGACGCCACGGCCGCGCTGTTCGAGCGGGCCACCCGGGTCGCTGACCGACTTGGCTTACCCGCCCCCACGGCCGCCGCGGTCGGGGGCGGCTCGGATGGCAACTTCACCGCGGGCATCGGCGTACCCACCCTGGACGGGCTCGGCGCGGTCGGCGGAGGCGCGCACGCCGACGACGAGCATGTCCTGGTCGCCGAGCTGGCCGGGCGGGCGGCGCTGCTCGCCGGGCTGATCGAGGAGCTGGTCCGGCCATGAGCATCGAGGTTCGTACCCTGTCCGCGATCGCCGATCTGGAGGCCGTCGACCGGGTTCTCGGCGCGGTCTGGCAGGGCGAGCCCGTACCGCTGCTGGGCACCGAGCTGCTGCGGGCGCTGGCCAAGGCCGGAAACTACATCGCCGGTGCCTACGACGGCGGTGAGCTGCTCGGCGGCTGCGTCGCGTTTTTCGGCCCACCCGGCGAGCGGGAATTGCACAGCCACGTGACGGGCGTTGCGCGGGCGGCAATCGGGCGCAGCATCGGGTACGCCCTCAAGCAGCATCAGCTCGGCTGGGCCCGCGACCGGGGCGCAGCCGCGATCACCTGGACCGTCGACCCGCTCGTGGCCCGCAACGCGTACTTCAATCTGGCGAAACTCGGCGCCGAGCCGGTGGAGTACCTCAGCGACTTCTACGGTCCCATGCACGATCGGATCAACGGCGACGACCCGTCCGACCGGCTGCTCATGCGGTGGGACGTCGCCCGGGCCGCGACGCCGCGGCCCGGAACGCCGGATCCCATCGGGCCGCACGCGGTCGTGGCGCTGGACCGCGACCTTCGGCGTGGCCCGCTGACAGGAGAGCAGGTGCTGGTCGCGGTGCCCGAGGACATCGAGGTGGTGCGGACCACGGATCCCGCCGCCGCCCGTCGGTGGCGGCTCGCGGTCCGCGAGGTGCTGGCCGGCCTGCTGGCCGAGGGAGCGCAGGTCACCGGGTTCGACCGCGCCGCCGGATATGTGCTGAGGAGGCCGCAGTGAAGCTCACCGGGGTGGAGTTGCGGCGCGTGGCGATGCCGCTGGTCGCGCCGTTCCGCACGTCGTTCGGCACCGAGACCGAGCGCGACGTGCTGCTGGTGCGCGTGGTCACCGAGGACGCCGAGGGCTGGGGCGAATGCGTGGCGATGGCCGACCCGCGCTACTCCTCGGAGTACGCCGCAGCCGCCGCGGACGTGCTGCGCCGCTTCCTGATCCCCGCGGTGCTGCAGCAACCCCGCCTCGACGCCATCACCGTGGCACCGGCGCTGGCCCCGTTCAAGGGTCACCGGATGGCCAAGGCGGCGCTGGAGACCGCGATCCTCGACGCCGAGCTGCGCGCCGCGGGCCGCTCGTTCGCCCGGGAACTCGGTGCGGTGCACGACCGGGTGCCCTGCGGGGTGTCGGTGGGCATCATGGACTCGATCCCCGAACTGCTCGACGCGGTGGACGGCTACCTCGCCGAGGGCTACCTGCGGATCAAGCTGAAGATCGAGCCGGGCTGGGACGTCGAGCCGGTGCGGGCCGTGCGCGAGCGCTTCGGCGACGAGGTGCTGCTTCAGGTCGACGCGAACACCGCCTACACCCTGGCCGACGCCCGGCACCTGGCCCGCCTGGACCCGTTCGCCCTGCTGCTGATCGAGCAGCCCCTGGACGAGGACGACGTGGCCGGGCACGCCGAGCTGGCCAGGATGATCGCCACGCCGGTGTGCCTGGACGAGTCGATCACCTCGGCGCGTACGGCCGCCGCGGCGATCTCGCTGGGCGCCTGCGCGGTGGTGAACATCAAGCCGGGCCGGGTCGGCGGTTACTTGGAGGCACGGCGCATTCACGATGTGTGCGCGGCGCAGGGGATCCCGGTGTGGTGCGGCGGGATGCTGGAAACCGGGCTCGGTCGCGCGGCCAATGTGGCGCTCGCCGCGCTGCCGGGCTTCACCCTGCCGGGGGACACCTCGGCCTCCGGGCGCTACTTCAGCACCGATCTGACCGAGCCTTTTGTGCTCGCTGACGGGCATTTGGACGTACCGGATAAGCCAGGTCTGGGGGTGGCACCGCGCCCGGACGTCCTGGCCGAGGTAACCACGCACATCGATTGGATTTCTGCCTGAACCGGGCAACCGATCCGGCCCCGGCGGCCACTGATGGGGCATGACCCGGTCTTTTCGCTGCGCCACCGTGCCCGGCGTCCACCGCCACCGCGACTTTCTGCTGCTCACCGCGCCGACGCCGGAGCTCACCCCGCAGCTGCGGCGCGACGCCTACGACCTGCTGCGCACCTTCGACGTGGTCATCGGGGCCACCACCGACGGCGGATGGTACGCCTTCGGGCTGCGCGAACCCGCGTTCGCCGACGACCTGGACACCGGGGCCGGGTCGAGCTCGCTGACCTTGGCCGCGTTGCGGCTCGGGCTGCGTGTCGCGCTGCTGCCGACGCTGCCCGCCGTACCGTGAGGAATGCGAGGTTTGGTGGGGTCCGGGGGTCATCCCATCGGTGTAAAGAAGCTCACGATTCAGCGTGAAAGTTTGCCGACAACCCCCCGGACCTGGTTAACGTCGGCCGGTCCGCTGACGCGGGCCCCACGGTCGGTAACGCCGAGTCCTGCCGCCGACCGGATCGGGACCTCAACCTCAAGGCATGGAGCGGGGGACCCACACGTTCCTCGGCGCGCCACGGCGCGCCTCGGGGTGAAGCCGCCATGAGCGGCCGGGCTCCTCGGCCCGAACCCGACAGCTGACCTCGCAGGCGTGGAGGGTCGTTTTTCATGGGAAAGCATCACGTTCGCAAGACCAGTACGTCGCTGCGCGCCCTCGGGCTGATGGTGGCGGGAGCGGCCGGAAGCGCCGTCCTGCTCGGCTCCGGTGGCGCAGCCCAGGCCAAGTCCAGCGTGAACTGGGACGCCGTCGCGCAATGCGAGTCCGGCGGCAACTGGGCCATCAACACGGGCAACGGCTTCTACGGCGGCCTGCAGTTCACCCGCAGCACGTGGGCGGCGTACGGCGGCACCAAGTACGCCAGCACCGCCAACAAGGCCAGCCGCTCGCAGCAGATCCGCATCGCCGAGAAGGTGCTCGACGGTCAGGGCATCGGCGCGTGGCCGGTCTGCGGCAAGAAGGCCGGCTCGACCAAGTCGTACTCCGCCAAGAACGCCGGCGGATCGTCCTCGTCGTCGCGTAAGTCGTCTTCGTCCTCGTCTTCTGCGCACAAGTCGTCGTCTTCCGCGCACAAGTCGTCGTCGTACAAGTCGTCTTCGGCGGCCAAGAAGGCGACGAGCAGCCGCAGCACCGCGCACCGCAGCAGCACCAAGGCGGCGGCCTCGGTGAAGGCCACCGGCAAGACCTACGTGGTCAAGTCCGGCGACACCCTGGCCAAGATCGCCAACACCCACGGGGTGAACGGCGGCTGGCGGGCGCTGTACCGCCTCAACAGCTCCACGATCAGCAACCCGAACCTGATCTTCCCGGGTCAGCGGATCGCGCTGTAGCTCGACCGCCCGGCCGCCCTACCCCCGTGGGGCGGCCGGGCCCAGCTTGTAGCGAGTTCAGCGTTTCTGAAAAAACTCGACGGCCCGAGCAACCTTTCGCCCCCGCCGGCGCACTGAGCAGATGTTCGCCCGCGGAGAGGTCGTTCCCGGACCTCCGGCCTCTCCGCAGGCGGGCTGACCCTCCGGCCCCGCCGGCGGGCTGATCCACCGGCCCGCTGGTGGGCGACTCCTGTGGCGAGATGAGTTCGATGTCCTGTGATCAAGACACCGGTGAGTGTGCCGTTCGACTCGGCTGACATACTCCGGCTGCCCCGGTCTTCCTGTGCCCCGGAGCGGGGCAGCCGGTCCGAAGCTTCAGACGCGTCGTCTCCCGGGAAGGACCGCGTGACCGATCTCGATGCCGAGCGCGCGTTCCGCCGCTTCTTCGATGAGTGTCACGCGGATCTGTCGCGCCAGGCGTACCTGGTCACCGGGGACGCGGGCAGCGCCGATGACCTGGCTGCTGACGCGTTCACCGAGGTGTGGAAGCACTGGGCGCGCGTGGCGGCTGCCGACAGCCCGGTGGCGTACGCTCGCGGCATCCTCACCAACCTGGCCCGGCAGTGGATCAAGAAGCAGACCCGGGAGCGGCGCGGCCTGCTGCGGCTGACCCTGATGCGCCGTGACCGCGCCGAGCCGGACACCCCGGCGGTGCTGGACGTGCGCGCCGCGCTGGCCAAGTTGCCGGTGCGCCGCCGTGAGTGCGTCATTTTGCGGTACGCGTTCGACGTGCCGGAGCGTGAGGTGGCCGAGATCCTGGGCATCTCGGTGGGCGCGGTGAAGAGCCAGACCTCGCGCGGTGCCGCCCAGTTGAGCGCCTTCCTGCAGGACCTGCCCGAAGCCACCGGATTCCCCGTGAGCAGAACCGTGAGCAGAACCGTGAGCGGCAGCAAAGGAGGACGCCGTGCGTGAGCAGGACGAGCGCGACCTCCGCACCCGGCTGCGCGAGGAAGCCGAACACCACCGGCCCGACCGTGACGCCATGCTCGAGCGCATCATCCGGTCCCGCGCCGAGCAGCGCCGGCCGGCGCTGATCCGGTTGCGGCCCCTCGCCGCGGCGGCCGGGGTGGCGGCCGTGCTGGGGATCAGCATCGCCGGCGTACGCCTGGCCGGCAGGGACAACGACACCGATCACGTAGCGGCGCCGGTGACCTCGGCAGCGCCCACCGCCTCGGCCTCGGCACCGGTGCACGCCTCCGCGTCGCGAGGGGCGGCGTCGCGGTCACCGGCGGCCTCGTCTCCGGGGCCGGATGCAACGAAAGAGGGGACCACCAACCGGCCCAGCACGCCAGAGAACCCACCGGCCGGCCATAAGACAGCACCCGGCAGCAAGGACGGCTATCTGAGCGCCGAGGCGACGCTGAACACCAACCCCAACCCGAACTGGTCGGAGAGCGACCTGGTGCTGACCACCACCCGGCCGATCACCGAGCTGGACGTGACGATCACGATCGCCAGGACGGGGCAGGCCGGCAACACCGGCAAGTTCACGACGATTCCGCCGGAGATGATGACCTGCACGGTCACCGAGCACGCGGACATGATCGTCTACCGGTTCGTGCTCAAGGACGGGCACTCGCTGGCGCCGGGGCCGTACACGTTCGCGGCGCAGTACAACCACGCGGCCAAGCGGTCCATCAAGGGCGACCGGTACACGGCCACGACCTCGGCGGCCAAGGGTGCGGCGGCAGTCGCGGGCGGGTTCCGTACTCAATAAGAGATCTTCAGGGTCCGCAGCCGCTGCATCATGACGATCGTCGTCCGGGCGGACAGCTCGCCGGGCTCGAAGCCGCTGGACGGCAGCATGTCACCGACCGCGGCGCGGATGCTGGGCGACTCGGCGTCGATCAGGCCCATCGACCAGTCGGGGAAGCTGCGCTCCTCGATGTCACGCACCGACATCAGCGCCACCTGCTGGTGCCGGTCGTCGCCGCTGATGGTGCAGAAGGTGCGGGTGACCACGTCGCGCTCGCCCTCCAGGCACTGCACGAAGTGCTCGCGGTTGAACAGCAGCACGCCGGTGACGTCGTGCCGGGCGTTGTTGGTCCGGGCCTGGTCCCGGATGCCGAACATGCTGTCCGGGCGCAGGGCGTCGCTCTTCACGCTGCTGTAGATCAGCTGGTTCAATCCCATTTGTCGAAAATAACCCGGTCGGGGCCGCTGGTGGGTGCGCTTCCACAGCGGCGAGCCCTTTCAGGGGTACCGGCTCGGAGCTGAGCTGTCAACATAGGCGCTGATCGATGGCTTTGGCGCCCTCCCTTGACAGCGGGAGGAACGGTCACGACAGTCATGGGAGCGCTTCCATGGCGACGGTTCCCGTCCCTGCAGAGAGGCTGATGTCCTGGTACTACGCGGGGGGTGGGGCGACCGACACCGCCGCGGGCTGGGCCTGGCGCATCGATTCCAGCACGAGTCACTTCGGCTATCAGAACCCCATGGCCGCGTACGTCCTGAGCACCTCGGCCGCCCTGACCCCGAAATCACCGACTGCCAAGGCCGACTGGCAGGCCAGCCTCACCCGGCAACTGGAGTTCTACCAGTGGCTGCAGTCCTCCGAGGGCGCCATCGCCGGTGGGGCCACCAACAGCTGGGGCGGGTCGTACCAGGCCCCGCCGTCGGGCACGCCCACCTTCTACGGTTTGGCCTACGTGGAAGCCCCGGTGTACGAGGACCCGCCGTCCAACCGCTGGTTCGGCATGCAGACGTGGTCGCTGGAACGCCTCGCCGAGTACTACTACCTGTCCGGCGACGCCAGGGCCGAAGCGGTGCTCGACAAGTGGGTGCCGTGGGCGCTGGACAACTCCACGATCGGCGCCACCAGCTTTGAGATCCCGTCCGACCTGGCCTGGAGCGGCAAGCCGGCCACCTGGAACCCGTCGAGCCCGGCGGCCAGCACCGGCCTGCACGTCAGCGTGACCAGCAAGGGGCAGGACCTCGGGGTGGCCGGTTCTTTCGCCAAGCTGCTCACGTATTACGCGGCGAAGAGCGGAAGTGCGCGGGCGAAGACGGCGGCCAAGGGACTGCTGGATGCGCTGTGGTCGTACAAGGATGCCAAGGGTGTGTCCGTCACCGAGACGCGGGCGGACTACAACCGCATGGATGACACCTACAACGCCTCCACCGGTCAGGGCGTCTACATCCCGCCGGGCTGGAGCGGCACGATGCCCAACGGCGACGTCATCAAGCAGGGGGTCTCGTTCCTCGACATCCGCTCCTTCTACAAGAACGACCCCGACTGGGCCAAGGTGCAGGCCTACCTCAACGGCGGCCCGGCGCCGACGTTCACCTACCACCGCTTCTGGGCGCAGGTGGATGTGGCCACCGGCTACGCCGAATACGCCCGGTTGTTCCCGAACGGGTAGCACCGGGAGAAGACTGGGTCCGGGGCGCGGCTTCCATCCCCGCGTTCCGGGCCCCCTCTTGCATTTCAGGCGATTTGCCTCGATCATTTCCTGGCGCATCTCCGCCGCCACGGAATGGAAGTACATGTCCACAGAGGATCAGCCGACGACCGAACTGCGGGTCGGCGGTTGGGTGCCCCCGCCTCCGCAGGCCCCCGCCGGTCACCCTCCGCTGCCGGATTCCTTCCTCGCCGCCGCCGCTACCGCCACCGAAGTGCCCCCGCCCGGTGCTTCCGCGGGCGTGCGGGCCTCCCGCCAGCGCCGCACGGTAGTCATCTGTGCCGCGCTCGGAGTCCTGCTGGTGACCAGCGCGGTGGCCTGGGAGTCCACCCGTCAGAGCCAGGCCGGGACACCCCGCTTCGTCATGCTGCCCTCGGTGCCGGCGCTGCCCGCGCTGCCCCTGGCCCCCGGCTCGTCGGCCCCGGCCCCGGCTTCGATCCCGGCCTCCGGGTCGGCGTCATCGTCACCGTCCGCATCGGCCTCCCGCTCGCCCTCGGCGTCGCCGACGTCCGCGCCTCCCTCGAAGGCACCCTCGGCGACCCCATCCACGACCGCCCCCAAGCCGGCCGCGCCGCCGGCCAGGGCCACCACCGCCGCCCCGGCCCCGTCCGGCCCGTTCACCGCCGGCACCCCGGTCAGCCTCGAATTGGCCAACTACCCCGGCTACCGGCTGCGTCACCAGAACTACCGCGCCCGCGTGGACCGCGTCGCCAGCCGCAGCTCAGCGCTCGACCGCGCCGACTCGCGCTTCACCGTGCGCGCCGGCCTGGCCGACGCCGCCTGCGTCTCGTTCGAATCGTTCAACTACCCGGGCTACTACCTGCGCCACCGCAACGGCGAAGTCTGGCTCGACCCGCGCGACAGCACGGACCTGTACCGCGCGGACGCCACCTTCTGCCCGGTCGCCGCGGGTGCCGCCGGCACGGTCACGTTGCGCTCCAAGAACTACCCCGACCGCTCACTGTCCGTGCGCCGCTCCCGCGTCGACCTGGGCTCCCGCGCGACCACCTTCACGGTACGTCCACCGCTCTGACACCCGCGGCCGGTTCAGCGCCCGGGTCCTTGGGACCCGCACCCGCGTCGGTGACCGTGACCAGGATGCGGTCGGGTGCCGACCAGACGCGCAGGCGCACCGGTGACCGGCCGTGGCGGGCCGCGTTGGTGACCGTCTCGCTGACCGCCACCACCAGGTCGCTGATGTCCTCGGGGCGCAGTCCTTGATCGGCTGCCCGCACCGCGTGCCGGGCCTGCGCCGGGGTGGGTTCGCTCAGCTCGGCCGTGGGCGGGCCGGCCTGCAGCGGGTCGGGCACCGGGAGCCGGTCCTGGGTCAGGAACACCCTGGGCTCCGCGAACGCCGGGTTGCCCACGTGCCGGTCACCGGGCTCGGCGAAGCGGGGGTGGGTGCAGGCCACGTCGCGCAGCACCGGCTCGGAGGCGACCCGGGTGTCGTACGCGCACATGCTCCACAGCGGGAAGTCGTCGTAGGCGACGTTGATGGCCGACTCGTAGCGGGCCCACCAGTCCCACCTGGCGCCCAGCTCCGGCTGCGGCACCTCGCCGATGACCCGGATCTGCCGGGCCCCGGCGGCCACGTACGAGGCGAACCGTTTGCGATACCAGCGGATGGCCGCGGCCGGGCGGGTGTACACGTCATCGCCGGTCAGGAACTCGACACGTGGAAGTAGCCGTGGTGCCCGGCGGCTGCTCCGGTTCTCACGAGGTCAGCTCCACGCGCCGGACGGTCACCTCCAGCAGATCGGCCGGATGAGCCCGCCGCTGCCATCTTCCGACTATCACTCCGGTGCCCGCGGCGCCTATTCGCCCAAGATCCAGCCGTGCGGAGCGGCGAGCTTGCGGGCCGCCTTCGGACCCCACGAGCCCTGGTCGTACCGCTGCAGCCTGGGCTTGTTCTCCAGCAGGGGAGTGACCGCCTTCCAGGCCGCGGCGAGGCCGTCCGGACGCGTGAACAGCGAGCGGTCGCCCAGCAGAACATCATGGATCAGGCGGACGTACGGCGGGAGCGGCTCGGCGGCGGGCAACTGCGACAACGGCAGAACGGTGCTCGCGGGCTCGACGTCCAGCGCAACGCCGGGCTTCTTGACCAGCATCGTCAGGCTGATCTCACCGTTGCCGCTGAGCGAGAACATCAGCACATTGGCCTGCTCGGGCAGGTGCGCGAACGGGCCTTCCGGCGTCTTGAGCACGATGCTGACCAACTGCTCGGAGCCGGCCATCCGCTTGCCGGTGCGCAGCAGGAACGGCACGCCCCGCCAGCGCGGGTTGTCGATCCAGAGCTTGGCGGCGACGTACGTGTCGGTGCGCGACCGCGCCTTGATGCCCTCGACCTCGCGGTAGCCCTCGAACTGCCCCAGCACGACCTCGCCCGGATCCAGCGGCCGGAACGAGCGGATCACCTTCTCCCGCGCGCTCTGCAGCCCGGCGGCATCCAGCGTCGCCGGTGGTTCCATGGCCACCTCGGCGGCCACCTGGAACAGGTGCGTCACGAGCATGTCCAGCACCGCACCGGTGGCGTCGTAGAACTCGGCCCGGTCGTCGATGCCCAGGTCCTCGGGAACGTCGATCTGCACGCTCTCGATGTGCTTGCGGTCCCACATCGAGGCGAACAGCTCGTTGGCGAAGCGCAGCACATGCAGGTTCTGCGTCGCCTCCTTACCCAGGAAATGGTCGATGCGGTAGACCTGCGACTCGTCGAGCACCTTGTGCACCGTGCGGTCCAGCTCGCGGAAGCCCTCCGGTGAGGTGCCGAACGGCTTCTCGAACACCACCCGGGCGCCCGCGGCCAGGCCGTGCTCGCCCAGCGCCTTCGTCAGTTCCACGAAGGCTGACGGCGGCACGGCCAGGTAGTGCACGAGCTGGGCGTCCTCGCCGAGTTCCTGGCGGGCGTCGGCGATGACGTCGAGCAGGCTGCCGGGGGAGTCGGTGTTGAAGCCACCGCCGGCGAACAGCAGGCGCTGTTCGAACTCCTTCCACGGCCCCTGATCGGGGTGCGGCCCGAACTCGGCGAGCGCGTGGTGCACGTGCCGGCGGAAATCCTCGTGCGCCACATCGCCGCGGCCATTGCCGACCAGCACCCACTGCTCGGGCAGCAGCCCCTCGATCGCCAAGGTGTAGAACGCCGGCAGCACCATCCGCTTGGCCAGGTCCCCGGTCGCGCCGAACAGCACGAACACGGTCTTCGTCGTCGCCATGACCCCTGTGTCACCGCCGGAAGGGCTCCTTAACCCTGTTGTGCCCCACCACACCGCCCCGGCCCGCGCAATTTCTTCAAATTAATTCGTCCGGAATTGAACCCCATCGAAGCTGAACCGGCCGTTGCTCCCGGCTCGTACCGACCCCCGAACACCGGCTTAGCTACCGAAACTCAAGGAGTGGTGATGAGAACGCGCCAGCGACGGGGTACTGCCATCAACCGCAAGGCGATCAGCGCGGGGGTGTTTGCAGCGGTGCTGGTGGCGGGCGCGGTGACAGGTCTGCAACTGGCCTCCGCAGGGGAGCAGGCCAAGGCCGCCGAGATCGTGGTGGTCGACGGTCAGAGCTTCGACATCGCCGGCTGCGAAAAGCTGGAAATCAACGCCGGTGCCGTTGTCTGCGACGGGGAGAATTTACAGCCGGAGCAGGTTGCGGGCGCTGCTGAGGTGGCTGCGGCTTCGGCGGTGGCGCTGGAAACGGCTTGCGACCAGTTCGCGGTGGACCAGGCGGCTGCGGACGCCGAAGCCGGCCAGCAGGCCGGGGACGACGCCGGTGCTGATGACGCGGCTGGCGCTGATGACGCGGCTGGCGCTGGTGACGACGCTGGTGCTGATGACGCGGCTGGCGCTGGTTCCGATAAGGCTGCCGGTGGAAAGTCTGGCGCGAAGGCGGCCGAGCACAAGGCACTGACGAAGAAAGCCAAGCGTGCGATTGCGAAAAAGTACGCCAGGAAGATGCAAGCCGCTGACAAGGGCGGCAAGGGTAACGGCGGCGGAGCCGCAAACGGTGGCAAGGGCAATGCCGGAGCCGCGGATGAGGGTGCGGCCGCCGGTGACCTTGAGGCTGCGGTGACTGCTGGGCGTGAGGGTCTGTTGAGCGCTTGCTTGACGCTGGCCGACGCCAAGGCTGCCGCGGGCGCTGCTGCCGGTGACGATGCCGGCGCGGGTAACGAGGCGGGCGCGGGTGACGCGGGCGGTGACGCTGGAGCTGGTGAAGCGGGCGCGGGCGACGAGGCTGGTGCTGACGACGCGGGCGCTTCGGCCAAGCCCAGCGCGGCCGCCAAGAAGTAAGGCTGGTGGGTGGCGCGGCCTCGAGCTGAGGCCGCGCCATCGGAAAGCCCGGTGTCGGCCGCGGCATTCCTCGCCGGGACCGGAGGGCCGTGAAGGCCGCGCGCCTCTCCCGCCGCATCCGGTCATTGATGGGCAGGCGCGCGGACTACGTCTGTTGTGGGTTTCCAGTCGGCGCTGTCGCGGCTGTCGGCGGTCAGGCCGGCGGGCGTGCTCGAAAGCCTTGACGAACCGCCCGGCGGCTGCTTGAGGAGACCGACCTGGGGGTGGACGCGATCGCGCTGCGTGCCGGGTTCGGCAATGCCGCGACGCTGCGTCACCCACTTCGGGCAGTGACTCGGCACCACTGCCTACTCGTACCCGGTGACCTTCCGTGACCGGGACGCGGTGAGCGTGCCGGTCCAGCGAACGCCGGCCTGAGCCAGGTGCCGCACCAGCGTCGCGTCCTGCGCGCGGCGACAGCGAGCCCGGCGCAGGCGAACCACCGCGTACCCGCTGAGCAGAGCCGTACCGATCAAACCGGTCGTCAGCAGCTGGGTCCGCGGCAGCCGCCCGGTCAGCACGGGCAGATCGCACGAGCCGGCTCCGGCGGACATGACCGGCACCACCTCGCCGGCCTGCGGCCAGTCACCGGCGAACGCGCTGCGCTCGACGCGGCACTGCACCTCACGCTGCGGATCCGACACGCGCAGCAGCACCGTGTCCTTGCCCCCGGTGACCTCGTACGCGACGACCACGGCATCGGTCAGGTCGCGGCCCTGGCTCTGCAGCTGCGGGTCGTCACGCCCGGCTATGCCGGTGACCAGGGCCATGACGCTGAGCAGGGCGGCCAGCACCAGTCCGAAGATCTTCACCAGCTGGGGTCCTCGAGCACCTTGCGCAGCAGCGTCGGCGCACCGCCGCGCTTGCCCCACTCGCGCGGGTAGCCCAGCGACACCTCCTGGAAGCGCACACCGTCCTGCCAGGTCGTGCGTGGGATGTGCAGATGACCGTAGACCGCGGTGGCGGCCCGGAAACGCTGATGCCAGTCGGCGGTCAGCTCGGTGCCGCACCACTGGGCGAACTCGGGGTACCACAGCACCTCGGTGGGATGCCGGTGCAGCGGCCAATGGCTGACCAGCACGGTGGGCAGCTGCGGGTCGATCGCGGCCAGGCGTTTCCCGGTCTCGGCGACGCGGGCCCGGCACCAGGATTCGCGATCCGGATAGGGGTCGGGGTGCAACAGCTCCTCATCGGTGCAGACGACCCCGGTGCGGTAGGCGTAGGCCAGTGACTCCTCCTTCGTGGAGGTGCCGGGCGCGCGGAACGTGTAGTCGTACAGCAGGAACAGCGGTGCCACGACGGCCGGACCGCCCTCGCCGCGCCAGACCAGATATTCGTCCTCGGGGGTGCGCACGCCCAGGTGGCGGCACATCTCGACCAGCTGCTCGTAGCGTTGCACCCCACGGGTCTGGTTGGTGTCACGTGCGTGCGTCCACAGCTCGTGGTTGCCCGGCGCCCAGATGACCTCGGCGAACCGTGAGCGCAGCAGCCGCAGCGTGGTCTCGACGTGGCCGAACACCTCGGCGACGTCACCGGCCACGATCAGCCAGTCCCCGGGGTCGCGCGGGTGCAGTTCGCCGAGCAGTTTCCGGTTCTCCTCGTACGCGACATGCAGATCGCTGACCGCGTACAGCGTGCCCGCCACCGGCGCCTCCTCGAACCTCATCGTCAGCAGCCGATCTTGCCAGGCCCACCGCCCCGGTGGGGACACCGCCTGCCCCGACCGGGGTACCCGGAGTCGGACTCCCGATAGCGTGACCGCTTCGTGACGCTGAGGGCCGTGACCGAAAACGCATATGCGTGCCGGCGGTCGAGGTACTGCTGGCGCCGTACAGTCCATCTCGGACGCTGTGTTCTCCCTGGCCGAGGCCGCCCATCGTGGAGGTCTCGATCGAGGCCGCGCCTGCCCGTCGTTTGCAGTGACCGAAAAGAATCTTGGTTTCGGCTGTCACGCCGGGGGTCCTGCCGGGACCTAACTAGGTGGAGGTTCGACGGCGGACGGAGGCAATTGGTGGTCGACGCGCACGGCGTGGGTGCCGAACCACCCCCCATCACGTCGGATCCACCCAGCGGTTCCGGCGCGGGTGCCCTCCCGGCTGCTCCCATCGCGGCTGCGCCACCGGCCGCGGAGATCGAGGACTTCTTCCGGCGCTACTGGGAGGGCCTGGTCCGCAACCTGATGCGCGAGGGCGCCAACCGCTGGGAAGCCCAGGACGCGGTGTCCGAGGCCATCCGCGAGGCGCTGCGGCGCTGGCGTGACCTCACGCATCCGGTTGCCTGGGTACGAACGGCTGCCCGCTCCCACTGGCTCAAGCAGCGCCGGGCCAGCACCCACGGCGACATCGAGGTGCTGGTGCCCGACGTTGCCGAGCTCAGCGAGGGCCGCGCCGACGACCCCGAGCTGGAGGCCTACGAGCTGGAGGAATGGTTCTCCGGGGTGCTGGCGCAGCCCCCCCCGGCCCGCCGCGAAGCCCTCGAGCTGTCCGCGCAGGGGCTGACCCCCTCCGAGATCGCCGCCCACGTCGGCAAGACCCCCGAGGCGGTCCGCACCGCTCTCAAGCTGGGCCGCAAGCAAGCCGTGGCGCTGTGGCGGGCCATCCCGACGCAGCGCACCCCGCGCCCTGCCACCCCCGGGGAGGACTGATGGGCGAGCCCGAACCAGACGACGCCGTGGTGACGCACGCCATGATGATCGCCGCGCTCAACCAGATCCTCGGCGAGTGCGGGTACCCGCCGGTCGCCGACGACACCGCCGACCACCTGATCGAAGAGGCGCGCAGCCGGGCCGACGGCATAGTGGCCGCCGCGCTGCAGACCGCCGTGCAGTACACCGACGCGGCGCTCGAGCAGGCCGCCCGGACCGTGCTCAGCGCCCGTCGTACCGCCGCGGACCTGCCGGCGCCGGTCCCGCTCGCCTCCCGTCCCGCGCCGGTGGGGCAGGGCGCTTCGGCCGGGGCGCGGTGGCTGGCGGCGGCGACCGCGGCGGGCGTCTACCTGCCCTTGGCCGAGCCGGTCGCCACCCGCACCCTCGACGTGTACGCCCACTGCCTGCGCGACGCCGCAGCCGCCGCGCCTCCCGACGCCGATGCGGCGTACCGGATCGGCCTCGACGTCGTGGCGCTCGGCGTAGCCCGGCCGGAGGCGCTGAGCGCGACCATGGGCGTGGTGCTGGACCACCTCGGCGACGGCGACGTGCTGACCCCGCCCGCCCGTGAGGTGGCCGCGGCCTTCGCCGCCGGGTTCGCCGCGGCGCTGCAGGCCCGCACGCTCGCCCAGCAGGAATCGCTGCACCGGGCCACCCAGCGCGCCGCCCGCGACTTCCAGGTCGCCCTGCAGAACAGCGAGGCCCGCTACCGCCGGCTGGCGTTCTACGACCCGGTCACCGGGCTGGCCACCAAGGCCCGGCTGGTGCAGCGGCTGCGGCAGGCGGCCAACACCACCGACGCACGCCGGCACACCGGGTTGTGCCTGGTCGACATCGGCGGCTACCCGGCGGTGTGCGAGCAGTTCGGCGCGGAAGCCGGCGACCACGTGCTCACCGAGGTGGCCCGCCGCCTGCGCGCGGTCGCCGCGCACCCGGATTACCTCCCGGCGCGCCACGGCAGCCACTCGTTCACGCTGCTCGTGCAGGACAGCGGCGGGCTGGTGCACCTCGCCGACCTCGCCGAGCGGGTCAGCCACGTGCTCGCCGAACCGGCTTCGCTGCCCGGGACCAGCCTGAGCGCACCGCTGGCCGCCCACGTGGGTGCGGTGGACGTGGCGTCCGGGGCTCTCGACCCGGCCCGGGTGCTGGTCGACGCCGAGATCGCGTTGCGTCAGGCCCGCGCCGGCACCAGCGGGTGGGCGGTGTACGACTCGCGGCCCGGTGGCGCGGCGGGCGGCGGGGCCAGCGTCACCGGGCTGGTCACCGGGCCTGCGACGTACCAGCCGATCGTGGGTCTGAAGACCGGGCGCGTCGCCGGCCTGCACGCCCGCATGCTCTGGCGCCACCCGCACCTCGGCACGCTCGACCTGGCCAAGATCGGCCAGCTCACCGGGGACCGCGAGACCACCACCCGGCTCGCCGCCACGCTCGTGCAGCAGGCCGGCCGGCAGGCTGTGCAGTGGGACGGCAGCGGCGCCGGACCGTTCGTCGGCGTGGACATCCCGCTGTACCAGATCGGCTACCCCGACGCGGTCGAGCTGATCCACGAGGCGCTGACCGTCACCGGCCTGCCGCCCGCCCGGCTGCACCTGTACCTGTCCGGGCTCGACGCGGTGCCCGCGGGCGAACACAGCCTCACCGTGCTGACCGCGGTGGCCGAACTGGGCGTCCGCCTTGTGCTCGACGACTTCGGCACCGGCTTCTCCTCCCTGGCCTACCTGCGCGAACTGCCCGTGCACGGCCTCCGCACCCCCGCCGCGCTGCTGCACACCACACCCGAGGGCACCGACGCCGACCGCAGCCTGCTCAGCGGCATGGCCCGCACCGCGCACGCCCTCGGGCTCACCCTCACCGTGCACGGCGTGGACGACGACCTGCGCGCCGCGGCGCTGTTCGGCACCGGGTGCGACGGGGCTCAGGGCCTGCGCTACGGCGCCCCGGCCACCCCGCACCAGGTGCCGGCCCTGCTGCGCCGCACCGGCCCGCTGCTGGCGGCCTCGTGAGCGACAACATCCACAGTGGAGTAGGCTTTCTCGGCATGGCGAGCGGCGACTCCGACTTCAGCAGCAGGCCCAGCAGCGCGCGCATCTACGACGCCCTGCTCGGCGGCAACCACAACTTCGCCGCCGACCGCGAGGCCGCGCAGAACCTGCTCGCCGCGATCCCGCTGGCCGGTGACATGGCCCGGGCCAACCGGGCGTTCCTGCACCGCGCCGTGCAATACATGCTCGACCGCGGGGTGCGGCAGTTCCTCGACGTCGGCAGCGGCATCCCGACGGTCGGCAACGTGCACGAGATCGCTCAGCGCCGCATCCCCGACGCCCGGGTGATCTACGTCGACATCGACCCGGTGGCGGTGGCGCACAGCAACGACATCCTCAAGGACAACCCGTGGGCCGCGGCGATCCAGGCCGACATGCGCTTTCCCGAGGCGGTGCTCGAACACCCCAGCGTGCGCCGGCTGATCGACGTCAACGAGCCGATCGGGCTGCTGCTGGTCGCGATGTTGCACTTCGTGCCCGAGGACGACGCCTACCAGGCGGTCGACGCGCTTCGCTCGGCGCTGCCGCCCGGGTCCTACGTGGTGATCTCGCACGGCGTGCTGGACACCCCGGCGGACGCGAAGGAGCAGGAGATCACCGCGCTGTACCGGCGCACCGACGTGTCGGCGGCGCGTGGGCGTACGCGCGAGCAGATCCTGCGCTTCTTCGGCGACGCCGAGATCGTCGAACCCGGGCTGGTGTGGGTGCACGAGTGGCCCGGCGGCGGCAACGGCGACCCGGCGGGCATGGCCGTGGTCGCCGCGGTGGCGCAGGTCTGAGCCTCAGCGGTCGAACGGGATCGTCTGCAGACCGGTCCAAGCGCCGCCCTGGTCCTCCGGGACGAGGCGCTGGTCGATGGTGAGGATGCCGTACTGGCCCCTGAGGTTGAACTGACCCGAGTCACCGGCCGCAACCACCTCCCAGAGCTGGGCTTCGGTGCCGCTGACGCATTGTTGCAGCGCGAGGACGGTGCCCTCGGTGTCGGTCACGCACCACCCGGGCCGGGCCGAGGGGTTGATCGTCACCAGGTTCGGGACCCGCGTTGCGGCGCGGCGCAGCTGCATCCGGGTGGAGTCGTCCTTTGCGGTGCCGGTGAAGTCGGCCACGTCACCCGCGCCGGTCTGCAGCCAGCGGTCCTGCCCGTCGTCGGCCACGTCGATGATGACGTCCTTCTCGATGTCGATGCCCAGCTCACCTAGTTGCGACACGTCCGACAAGGCGGTGCCGGGGCGGTACGACGGGAACGATGTGGGCTCCGGCGACGAGGAGACCGGGAGCGGTCCGGCCGGACGCGGCTGAGGGTTGGGGCTGCGATGGAACGCCGTGCCGAGTCCCAGCGCCGCGACGAGCACGGCGGCGAACGCCAGCCCGGCCGCGCGGTTGCGGCGGCGGTGCGCGGCGCGGCGGCGGATCTCGGCGGCAGGCGGCGGGGTGGCCGAGCGCTGCAACAGCCCGGCGTACGCCTCCAGGCCCCGGTCCAGGTGATCCTCGGCGGGCATCTCGTCAGGCATCGTGGTGCTCCCGGCCCGTCTCGAAGGTGTCGCGGTCGCTCAGCTGGGCCGCCATCGCCCGGCGGCCGCGGGCCAGCCACGTGGTGACGGTACCGGCCGGGATGCCGGTCTCCTGCTGGATCTCGGCGACGCTGCGCCCGGCGATGTGGTGCAGCACGATGACGCGGCGCTGGTCGACCGGCAGCTTGCGCAGCGCCGCGACGATAGCGACGTGATCCGGGCCCAGCGCGTCGACGGCATGCCCGGGATGCGCGCGGCGGTGCGCGGTCAGCCGGTTGACGGCCTTGCGCCATGAGCTCACCGCGTGCCGGTAGGCCACCTGACGTACCCAGGCCTCCGGGTTCTCATAGGTGGCGATCTTCGACCAGCGGTTCCAAGCGCGCAGGTAGGCCTCGGCCACCGAGTCCTCGGCCTCGGCGGGGCTGCCGACCATCATGGTGACGTGCGCCAGCACGCGACGGCAGGACGTCGCGTAGAAGGTGTCGAAGTCGGCGGCATCGCGCATGAGTATCGAGGTTCAGCTGTCGAAGGGGATCGTCTGCAGGCCGCTGCGCCCACCGCCGGTGGTGATCCGGCCGTTGCCGACGCTGATCACGCCGTGACTGCCGCGCAGCTCGAACAGCCCGGAATCACCGGCCGGGACGACGGTCCAGATCTGCGCGGGGCGGGCGGGATCACAGGTCTCCAGCTTCAGCGGGCCGCGGGCGGTGGCGGCGACACAACTACCCGGGCCAAGATCCTCGTGGTAGAACGACGGCACGATCAAGACCCGATTCTTCTGCCGTACGGGCGCAGATTTCAAAGACATCATGGTCGAGTCACCCTTCGAGGTGCCGGTGAAGTCGACACCGCTCCTGGTGACCTGCAGGTAGCGGTCCTGCCCGTCGTCGGCGACGTCGATCAGCACACCCTCGTCCAGGGTGATGCCGAGGTTCTCCAGCTCCTTGAGATCCGAGCTCGTCGTGCCCTTCGACGGCTTCGAGGCCTTGGGGGTGGCCGGAGTCGACTCCCGGGTGGCCGACGGTGCAGGGGAAGTGGTGGCCGACGGTGCGGGAGAAGCGAGGGCAGCCGACCGCGTGGGGGAGGCAGCGGTAGCGGACGGCTGCCCTCGCTTCTCCCGCACGCTTGGGCAGGACCCGGTCGAGCAGGGCGCGGGTGGGCGGGAAGGAAAGTCCGGCGAACATGGCGCCGGTGCCGAGTTTCAGGGCGGTGGCGAGCAAGGGGGAAAAGGGGCTGGTGCCGGTGCTCATGGTCTCGCGGTAGCGCAGCGTGCGGCCGTAGGCGTAGCCGAGCAAGGCGTTGCTGCGGCGGACCACGCGGGTGTTGTACGACGCCATGACGAACGGGGCGAGCGTGCCACGCAGGCGGGGGTTGACGTCCTTGGCGTCCAGGGTCACCAGGTCGGGTTGCCGCCCGAGGTCGGGTTCGGCGGCGAGGTCCGGGGTCAGCGAGTAGGGGCTCGCAGCGATCCGGCGGGCGGCTTGGTCGGCGCGCACCTCGTCGAGCTGGTTGCGCATCGAATCGATGGTGCCGCCGCTGAAACCGCCCCTCAAGCTGGTCACCACGAGCGTGGTGTCGGTCAGGTCACCGGCTCCGGCCTCGCGGGCCGCAGCGTGCAACAAGTGGACCCCGATATCGGAAGGGATCGAGTCGAAGCCGCAGGAGTGGACAATGCGAGCCCCGGTTTTCGCGGCGAGTGCATGGTTCTCATCGATGCTGCGCCGGACGAACAGCACTTCACCGGTCAGGTCGGCGTAGTGAGTGCCCGCCTCGGCGCAGGCGTGCACAAGCGCCTGCCCATATTTGACGAAAGGTCCAGCAGTGCTGATCACGACCTTGGTGGAAGCGGCGAGCCGGGACAGGGCGGCAGTGTCACCGGCCTCGGCGATCACGATCGGCCACCCGGCGGCGGCAGGCGCGGCGGCGCCCAGCTTCGCCCGGGTAGCAGCGAGCCGGTCGGGGTTGCGCCCGGCCAGCGCCACCCGGGTACCGGCCGGGGCATGGTGAGCCAGGTGCTCGGCGACCAGCGCACCCGCAAACCCGGTGGCGCCATAGATGACGATGTCGTGATCCCTCATCGCCCGATTGTCCTCCGCCGGCCGCCTCACCGCTCGCGGAGCGCCCGGCCGGCCAGCGACCCGCCGGTCAGCACAGCAGTAGCGCTCTCACCCGACATGCACATGAGGCCGCCGGCTTCGCACCGGCTCGGCCTGCCGGATCATCTCCCGGGTCACCGGCGCCACCTCGCCCTGCCCGAAGATGAGGTAGCGCACGAAGTTCGCCACCGGGTTTCCCTCGGTCCATTCGAAGTAGATGTGCGGGCGGCGGCCTGTTTCGTCTCTGAGGTGCAGGAGCAGGGCTGCGATGGCGCTGGATACCGAGGAGCTTTCCATGGTCAGCACCCGGTAGCGGTGGTGCAGTAGCTCTCCCTTGAGCTTCAACTCGGTTTCGAAGTCCGAGGCATCGGTCACCGTCACCTCAACAAAGATCAGGTCCCGGTCATCGACCAAGTCGTTGTCGGCGATGATCTGGGCGATTTTGTCGCTGTACTCGTGGGCGTCGCGGCGGTCCGGTTCGTTGGCGATCAGGCGGATGCGGCGGCGTCCACATTCCTGCAGGAACTGCGCTGCCAGGTCGTCCTTTTCGATGCTGGTCACACGCAGCTCGAAGGCTCGGTACAGCCGCGACAGCAACGAGATCACCAGGATGCCGGCGATGAAACACGCAGCGATCTTCACGCCGTCCGGGCGTTCCACCACGTTGGCCACCGTGGTGTAGGCGAACACCACCGCGACCACGCCGAACGCCCAGGTCCGTCCCCGCTGGGCTCGCCGGTGGGCCGACAGCGTCACCGCGGTGGCCGCCGAGGTGATCAGCACGAGCACCCCGGTGGCGTAGGCACCGCCCTGCGCGTCGACGTCGGCCTTGAACAGCACCGTGATCGCGAACGCGGTCAGCGTGAACACCAGCACCATGGGGCGGACCGCGCGGGCCCATGACGGCGCCATCCCGAACTTCGGCAGGTACCTCGGCACCAGGTTGAGCAGCCCGGCCATCGCCGACGCGCCGGCGAACCACAGGATGGCGATGGTCGACAGGTCGTACACCGTGCCGAAGACGCTGCCCAAGTGCTCGTGCGCCAAGAAGGCCAGCGCCCGCCCGTTGGCCTCGCCGCCCGGCCGGAACTCGTCCTGGGGGATGAGCACGGTGGTGACCACGCTGCTGGTGATCAGGAAGCAGCTCATGATGACGGCGGCGGTGGTGAGCAGTTTCTTCGTACCGCTGATCCGGCCCTGGAGGTTGCCTTTGACGTGCGGCATGACCGCAACGCCGGTCTCGAAGCCCGACAATCCCAGCGCCAGCTTGGGGAACACCAGCAGCGCGATCGCGACCATCATTGCCGGGTTGCCATGCTCGGCGGTCAGTGCGGTGGTCCAGTCGCTGACCACTGCGGGGTGGGTGAGCACCCGGATCAGACCGTCGCCCACGACCACCACGTTGAGAACCAGATACACCCCGACCAGGCCGACCGCGATACCGATCGCCTCGGTGAAGCCCTTGAGGAACACCGCCCCGAGCAACGACACCAGCACCAGCGTCACGATGATCTCGTGGCCGCGCAGCGACTCCGGCCAGAACGGGTTCTCGTCGATGTGCGCTGTCGCGTCCGCCGCCGACAGCGTGATCGTGATGATGAAGTCGGTGGCGGCGAAGCCCAGCAGGACCAGGACGAACAGCTTGCCCTTCCAGAACGACAGCAGCTTGACCAGCATCGCGATCGAGCCTTCGCCGTGCGGGCTGTCGGCGGCCACCCGGCGGTAGACCGGCAGCGCGCCCAGCAGGGTGACCAGCACCAGCACCAGCGTGGCGATGGGGGAGAGCACTCCGGCGGCCAGGGCGGCGATGCCCGGCTGATATCCGAGCGTCGAGAAGTAGTCGACGCCGGTCAGGCACATGACCTTCCACCACGAGTGGGGTCGTTCCCCGCCGTCACCGTGCGGGCCCTGATGCTGCATGCTCTGCTCGTTGAGCCCCTGCAGCAGCCACTCGCTCATCACCACCGGTCGATCGTGGCATCGCGGGAGCGTCCCCGGCCGCCCGCAGGCGTTAAGAACGCGTCTAGATTCGGCTCAGCGCAGCCCGGCGCAGCTTAGGTCCCGCAACGGCGCCGCACACCCCAGGGTGCCCATCATTCATTCCTCGCAGGCCAGACAGCCGCACGAGCGGGAACGCGGCGTCGGGGAGGCGCAGCACCGGCTTGCGAGAACCGAGGTCGCCGCCGGGGTCATGAGGGTCAGCCGGCGGGCAGGTCGTTGTAGCCGGGCGCGCGGGGCTGGCCGGACAGGGCGGCGATGGCGTCCATGATCTCGTCGGTGGCTTCGCGGCGGGCCTTGGACATGCTGCCCGAGGGCTGCGGGAAGAGCATCGGCGCGCCGAAGCGGACCGTCACCTTGCCCGGGCGTGGCAGCACCGTGCCGATCGGGTGGACCTTGTCCGTGCCGATCAGGGCCACCGGGACGACGGGGGCGCCGGACGCGATGGCCAGCCAGGCCACGCCGGTGCGTCCACGGTAGAGCCGGCCGTCGCGTGAGCGGGTGCCCTCGGGGTGGATGCCGAACGCGCGCCCGTCCTTGAGCACGGCCAGCGAGGTTTCCAGGGCTGCCTGCGCAGCGCGGTGCCCGCCGCGGGGGACCGGGATCGCGCCGAGGCCGGTGATCGCGGTGCGCAGCAGCGGGTTACCGGTGAAGTATTCGGCCTTGGCCAGAAAGTGCACCGGGCGCGGGCTGACCAGCGGGATCAGGAAGCTGTCGAGCGCCGAGATGTGGTTGGCGGCCAGGATCACCGGACCGGACTCGGGAACGTAGGCGAGGCCTTCGACGGTGGGCCGGAACGAGAGGTGCGCGGCCGGGATCAGCGCGGCGCGTACCAGGCTGGGGATCAGCACGGCGCTGGCGTGGTGTAGGCGGCGACGGCCGTGCGCAGCATCGCGTCCAGGTCCTCGTGGTCGGTGGCCATCTGCAAGCTGTTCCAGAGCCACAACTGGGCAATGCCGTGCAGGTTGGCCCACAGTGCCCCCGCCACGACCGCCGCGTCCGGGCGATCAACCCCCAGTCTTTTCATGAGTACGCCGAAAAGTGGCTTGCTCGCATCGCGGAGCCCTTCCTTGTTGCCGCGCAGCAGTTCGTGGCGGAACATCAGCTCGAACATGCCCCGGTTGCTGCTGGCGAACTCGACATACAGCCGCGCGAGGTCGAGCAGGTCCCGGCCGGGGTCGCCGTGTTCGGGCAGCGCCGCGACCCGGGCGGTCAAGTTGTCGTAGCCGACCCGGGCCACGGCGGCCAGCAGCTCGCGGTGGGTGGGGAAGTAGCGCCGGGGTGCCCCGTGCGACACCTCGGCGCGCCGGGCGATCTCGCGCAGCGACAGCTCACCGGTGCCCTCGGCCACCAGGGCCACCCCGGCGGTCACCAGGCGGGCACGTAGATCCTCGGACATGGACACTGTCTACCAGATTGCCGTAGACAGTGTCTACGAGGCCGGCCCGTACGCTGGGCGGCTGGTTGCCGCAGCCGCGCCGCACCGGCCGGCCGGGCAGGTGGGCGTGGTGGCGCTGGGCTTACGATGACGGGGTTTCCGGGGACGCGAGGCCCCCGGAAGCCGGGATTCAGCCGGTGACGGCAACCTTGGGGAAGGCCGGACTTGGCCCGTCGAGCAGATGCCCTCGCCGGTGCCGCAGGTGCAGGTCGAAGAACGCCACGGGAAACGCCTGCTGGATGCGCACCGCAAGCCCCGGGTCCAGCGCGCCGATCAGCTCGGCAAGATCCTTTTCGCTCAGCCCCACCACGGGCGCCAACTGCGGATAGAACCACTGATAGTCCATGTACGACGTGTGCACCGCCCCTTCGGCATGAACCTCGCGCCGCCAGCCCCGCAACTGCTCCCAGAACTCAGGCACGACGTCGCGGGGGTTCTCGGCCGTCAGCATCAGGAACGGGCGCTGCAGCGGCGCCGTGATCACCGGGATCATCGGCGCGTCCAGGCTGAGCCCGGCTCGCACCCGCGGGTCACGGCTCATCGCCCACGCGGCCGCCGTCCCGCCCTTGGACCAGCCGGCCACGCCGACGCGCCGGGTGTCGAGGGCATGGCCCAGCCCGGCCGGCAGCACCCCGGAGCGGCTCAGCACGGTGTCGATGACATGGGACAGGTCGTCGGCGAAGTCCAGCGATCCCAGCGACTCCGGGCTGGGGCTCAGCACGCGCCCGCCGGGCAGCTCGGTGTAGGCGTCGCCGGTGTGGTCTACGGTGATCACCACATAGCCGTGGCTGGCCAGCTCCTGAACCATGATCGTGGTGTCGGCGCGGTGGCTGTGCGCACCATGCGAGTAGAAGATCACCGGGTGGGCCCCGCGGCGTACGGGAGCGTTGCGATGTCCCGAGGTGTACGCCGGAAGTACCGCGTCGGCCGGGAAGCCCGCGTCGGCGAGCAGGACCGTCAGCACCTCCGGCAGCATCCATAGGGATCGGGGATGGCGGGCAGTGTCGCGGGCGGGGTACCAGATGTGGGCCGGGAGCAGCCGGTCGTCGCGGGTAAGGGTGAACGCAGCGGTGCCCACCGGGTGCGCCCCGGTCGGCCGGGGCAGGGTCAGCCGCGGGGTGCCGGGGGCGGCGAAAGCCTTGCCGCTCAACGCAATGCTGGTTCCCGCCGCCAGGGTCGCGGCGAGCAGGTGCCGTCGGGTCAGGGTCGTCATGCGATCAACTATAACCCAGGCGTATACGCTGAGAGTATAGTGTGAACAAGAGAAGCAGATGCATCGATGGACTCCGGCGGGAGCCTTAGATCAAGGTGCTGAACAATTAGCGAGCTTTCCGGTTCCCCCGCTTGTCCGGAGATACCCTGGGAAAAACGTCGCGTGCTTGCGATCCTCGTTCCCGCCGTCGTTGCCGCCGGCCCCGGTGTCGCCGGCATCACCAAGGCGCTGGCCACCACCACGGGCTCGGTGGTCAGCTCGGCGAACAACATGCGCGCCCCCGAGCGCGTCGATCTGGACGTCGTGCACGAGGGCCCGCGCAAGCCGGCGGACGGGCCGATCGTTGCGGTGAGGTGCACGGCGGGGTTCGGGAGACACAATGTGGCTTTGACGTCTCGCAGCGCGCTCACGTCTGATCGCAGCAGTTCGGCGGCTGCTTGTCGCCGACGTTCGAATCGCCCTTGACGACGTAGACCTCCCAGGACTCGTCGCCGGGGCCGTGCACCCACACCTTGTCCTGCAACGCGTAGCAGCACTCGGTGCCGCCCTCCGTCAGGGTGATCAGGCCTGCTTCGGTCAGCCGGGCGGTCGCCGCTTCGACTGCCTCACCGGTGTCGACCTCGACCCCGAGGTGGTCCATCACCGTCGGCCGGCCCGGCTCACCCTCCAGCAGAACCAGCTTCAGTGGCGGCTCCTCGATCGCGAAGTTCGCGTACCCCGGCCGGCGCTTGGCCGGCTCGACGCCGAACACCTTCGCATAGAACGCCACCGACGCCTCCAGGTCGGCCACCCGCAGCGCGAGCTGAACACGAGACATACCTGACCTCCAGCCGATTCGACCATCATCTAATTCGCAGCTTGCCATCGGATTCGACATCCGTCAAACTCAACGAGTGTCGAATCCAGGTCTGCGTGTACTCCCGGCCGAAGGCTGCTGCAACACGCCGATGGTCACCGAGCCGGTGAGCGAGTCCGACGCTGGTGTCCTGGCGCAGAGCTTCAAAGCCCTCAGCGACCCGGTACGGCTGCGCCTGCTGTCGCTGATCGCCGCCCGCGCCGGGCAGGAGGTGTGTGTCTGCGATCTGCTCGACGCTTTCACCCAGACCGCGCCGACCATTTCGCACCACCTCAAAGTGCTGCGCGACGCCGGCCTGATCACCGGCGAGCGCCGGGCGTCCTGGGTCTACTACCGCGTTGTCCCGGCTGCTCTCTCCGCGCTGTCGCAGCTGCTCGACGCGTCCGCGATGACCCCCCGGCAGACACCCGCATGACCAGCACACCCAGCGTCCTGTTCGCTTGCGTCCAGAACGCCGGCCGCTCCCGGATGGCCGCCGGTTGGCTGCGCCAGCTAGCCGCGGCGACACGTGCCCCATCCTCCCCGGCGAACGCTAGGAGGACTGGAGCCTCAACGACCCCGCCGGCCAGGGCCTCGACACGGTCTGCCCCAGCCGCCGCCCTGCACCGGCTGGTGGAGTCGCCGTTCGGGCTCTTGTTCCGCTGCGTGCGCAGCTACCCCGCGCCCCCTGCCCGGGGCAGCGTCCGTCATGACCTCGTTTCGCGAGGTCCCTCTGCCACCTCAGCCCGGCCAAGAGCCACCTCGGGGACAATGGCAGCATGGACAGCGGCGAGGACGGCGCACCAACGGCAGACGGCCGCTACCTGCTCGGATCCGGGTCCCGGAAGCGAGCCCCCGACCCGGCCGTCCCCGACCCCCTGCGCCGCGAACTGGCAAAAGAGCTGACCGCAGCCCGCCAGCTAGCCGCCACCGACCCGGACGCGGCCCGTCCGCGAGTCGAGGATGCCGAGACAGCGCTGGGCGAGAGCGGCGAACCCTGGTGGGAACCGACCCTCGAAGGCCGGCAGGTACGCCTGGCCGCCACGATGCGCGCCCTGTTGCGAAACCGGCGTCCCGAGTCGACCATCTGCCCGAGCGACGCAGCCCGGGTGGCCGGCGGCAAGGACTGGCGGGAACTCATGGACCCGGCGCGCGACGTGGCCGCGGAGTTGGCGCGCAAGGGGATCATCGTCGTCCGGCAGGGCGGCAACGACGTCGATGTGGCCACCGCGACCGGCCCCGTCCGCCTCGCTCGTGGCCCCAACTGGCAGAACAGCCCCGAGCGGCAAACCAGCCCCGAGCGGCAAACCAGCCCCGAGCGGCAAACCAGCCCCGAGCGGCAAAGCGGCCCCGAGCGGTGAAGCGGCCGGACCGCAAAGGCAGAATCACCCCGTGAGAGTCGTAGCCGCAGCCCGCCGCCATTCCCTGGGCCTGCGATCCGATGGCACAGTAGCCGCAGCAGGCTCGAACACCTCCGGCGAGTGCCGCGTAGCCGAGTGGACCGGCGTAACAGCCATAGCGGCCGGCAACGTTCACACCGCCTCCAACACCGGGCGCTCCCACAGCGTCGCCCTCCGCGCCGACGGCACCGTGCTGGCCACCGGCTGGAACGGTGACGGGCAGTGCGACGTCGGGGGCTGGCGCGGCATGACGGCGGTGGCAGCCGGGTGGCGCCGAACCCTGGGCCTCGCCAGTGACGGCACGGTGCTGGCGGCGGGCCGGCGCTCCGAGGGCGCGTGCGAGGTCGGCGATTGGCGGGACATCGTGTCGCTGGCTTGCGGGGATTGGCATTCGGCAGGAGTCCGGGCGGACGGGACCGTTGTTGCTGTGGGTAACGGGCGTCGTGGGCAGTGCGCTGTGGACACATGGCGTGATGTCCGGGCGGTTGCTGCGGGTCACCTGCACACGGTTGGGCTTACCGGAAGTGGGCGGGTGCTGGCGACCGGAGATGGTGGGGAGGTTGGCGGCTGGCGGGACATCGTGGCCGTGGCCGCCGGGAGTTGTCACACCGTTGGGGTCACCGCCGACGGGCGGGTGGTGGCTGCGGGCGGCAATGACGCGGGTCAGTGCGAGGTGGGGGCCTGGCGGGGGATCGTTGCGGTGGCGGCCGGATCCGCCCATACCCTGGGGGTACGGGCGGACGGCAGCGTTGTTGCCACAGGCGCCAACGAGCACGGGCAGTGTGACCTCAGCTGATCGCGGCTTCGGCCCGGGGCCGGGGTCGTAGCGCCGCCGGTCGGCCGGGTGGCGGCGGCGTCCGACGTGCTGGTTGCTGCATCTCGTCGAGCACGGGGGCCACCGTGGCCGGGTCCAGGTTGAGCAACCGGCTGAGATCCTGCTGCGACAGCCGCGGGCCGCCGGCGTGCGAGGCCAGAACGAAGATATTGCGGGTACGCATCCCGGCCGCCGCCAGTGCCCGCTCGACATCCTCGACCAGCAGCAGCGCGGCCTTGTGGAACAGGAACTGTCCCCGGCTCGGTGCTCACCGTCCGGCCATAACTCGCTTCCGCCCCGGCCCGGCGTGCCCGATAGTGGACCTGGTGCAACCGGTTGCCGATCAGGTCGAGGTCATCGTCGCCCACTCCGAGCGGGCCACTCTGCGCGTCGGCGACGTCTTCCTCAAGGTTGACGCCCATCCCACCCGCACCGGCGTCGAGGTCCAGGCGATGGCCCTGGCGCCGATCCCGACTCCGCCGGTGTTGTGGCGCAAACCGCCGGTCCTTGCGATCGGCGTGGCCACCGGCACAGCGCTCGGGCGCCTGGGGGAGCCGTCACCCGCGTCCCCAGCGGCGTGGACGGCCACCGGTGCCGCCATCCGCACGCTGCACGAAGCGCCGCTGCCGCCGTGGCCCGGCCCGGACGTCGACGGCATCGCCGCGGACCTGAAACGCGAATGCGAGTGGCTCATCAGCTCCGGTGCCCTTCCCGCTGAGCTGGTCAAACGCAACCGCGAGATCGCCCGGGCGGTGTTCCGGCCGTACCCCCCGGTCTTCGCGCACGGCGACCTGCAGATCACCCACGTCTTCGTGGTCGGGGACGAGGTCACCGGCGTGATCGACTGGTCCGAGGCGAGCCGGGGTGATCCGCTGCACGACCTCGCCACCCTGACGCTGGGCCACGAGGAGCACCTCGACGACGTGCTCGCCGGCTACGGCACCGACGTCGATGTCGAGGTGATCCGCGCGTGGTGGTCGGCGCGCAGCCTGCTCGCCGCGCGCTGGCTGATCGAGCACGGCTTCGACCCCGACTCGCCGGGCTGCGAGTTCGACGTCCTGCGCGCCCGGATGTGAGGGCTCAGAGCTTGTTGTAGCTGCGCCGGGCCCACAGGTAGCCGCCGAGCGCGATCACCGTGCACCACGCCAGCGACCACAGCAGGTCGTGGGTGGCCGGTGCCGAGCCGTGCAGCGCGGCCCGCATCGCTTCCATGAACGGCGTGAACGGCTGGTAGTCAGCGAACTGGCGCAGCCCGGCCGGCATGGTGCCGGTGGGCACGAACCCGCTGCCCAGGAACGGCAGGAAGGTCAGCGGCATGGGGGTGTTGCTGGCTTCCTCGACGGTTTTGGCCACCATGCCCAGGGCCACGCCCAGCCAGGTGAAGGCGAAGGTCACCACGGCGGCCAGGGCGACGAAGCCGAGCCAGGCCAGCGGGTTGGCTGTCGGGCGGTAGCCGATCGCCAGGGCCACGGCGAGCACCAGGGCCAGCCCGATGAAGGTCTGGATGATGCTGCCCAGCACATGGCCGGTCAGGATCGAGACGCGGGCGATGGCCATGGTCCGGAAGCGGGCCACGATGCCCTCGGTCATGTCGGTGGCCACCGACAGCGCGACGCCGGTGGCGCCCGAGCCGATGGTCAGCATCAGGATGCCCGGCACCACGAAGTCCAGGTAGTCAGCGCGGGTGCCGCCCAGCCCGGCGCCCAGCGTGGCGCCGAAGACGAACACGAACAGCAGCATGAAGATGATCGGCAGGGCGGCCAGCATGAGCGTCAGCGACGGGTAGCGCAGCAGGTGCCGCAGGTTGCGGCGCAGCATGGTGTTCGAATCGCGGACGGCGTACGCGAGCGAGGTCATGGCACCGGTTCCTTGGCGGTGAGGGCGAGAAAGACGTCGTCCAGGTCGGGGGTGTGCACGCTCAGCCCGTCGATCTGCACGCCGGTGGAGTCGAGCGTGGCCAGCAATGTGCGCAGCGAGTGGACGCTGCCGTCGCTGGGAACATCCAGCGTCAGGCCGTCGCCAGGGGCCCCCAGGTCCAGGGCGCGGGCGGCGGTGGTGACGTCGGCGGTGTCGAGGAACGTGAGCGTGACGTGGCCGCCGGGGACGAGACGCTTGAGCTCGGCGGGGGTGCCGGAGGCGACGATCCGGCCGGCGTGCAGCACCGCGATGCGATCGGCGAGCTGGTCGGCCTCCTCCAGGTACTGCGTGGTGAGCAGAATGGTGACGCCGGCGGCGGCCAGCGCGCGCACGGTGTCCCAGACGGCCCGCCGGGCGCGCGGGTCCAGCCCGGTGGTGGGTTCGTCGAGGAACACGATGCGCGGCGTGGCGACCAGGCCCATCGCGATGTCCAGGCGCCGCCGCATGCCGCCGGAGTAGGTGGCGGCCGGGCGGTTCGCGGCGTCGGTGAGGTCGAACTGGGCGATCAGCTCGGTGGCGCGGCGCCGGCCCTCGCGGCGGCCCAGGTGGTGCAGGTCGGCCATCAGGATCAGGTTCTCGGTGCCGGTGAGCAGGCCGTCGACGGCGGCGAACTGGCCGGTGACGCCGATGGCGCGGCGCACCGCGTCGGGATCGGTGACCGGGTCCGCCCCGGCGACGCGAAGATGGCCGGCGTCGGGACGTACCAGTGTGGTCAGGATGTTGACTGTTGTGGTCTTGCCTGCGCCGTTGGGGCCGAGCAGGGCGAAGATCGAACCCGCGGGCACGTCCAGGTCGATGCCGTCCAGCACGACCCTTCCCCCGTACGATTTCAGCAGCCCCCGCACCGCGATCATGCCGCTGCCCGCACTATGTCGATGTTGCCGAACGCGGTCCGTGCCTTGATCTCGACGCTGCCTTCGCCGTGCTCGGGGCCGTCGGTGGCCGACAGTTCGCTGCGCACCTTGCCGAACGTGGTGTTCAGGTCGAGGTACGCCGCGGTGCCGGGGGTGACGCCCACGTGCAGCGAGCCCGCGGCGGTCTGCACGTTGACCGAGCCGTTGCTGACCTGGTCGAGGCGGATGCTGCCGTTGGCCGTGGTGGCGTGCACGTCAGCGCCGGCCGAGTGCACGACGATGTTGCCGTTGGCGTTGCTGATCTTCAGGTTGCCCGCGACCCGGCCGATGCGGCTGTCGCCGTTGGAGTTCTTGACCACGGCCGAGCCCTGCACCTCGCTCAGCTCGGTCACCCCGTCGGCGGTGCTGATCCGCACGTCACCGGCCGCCTGGCTGAGCGTGACGGCACCGCTGGCCGTGATGATCTCCACTGCGCCGGTGTGTTCCAGCTGCACAGCCCCGGTGGCGGTCTTGATG
This sequence comes from Actinoplanes sp. TFC3, assembly GCF_001553785.1. Taxonomy (GTDB): domain Bacteria; phylum Actinomycetota; class Actinomycetes; order Mycobacteriales; family Micromonosporaceae; genus Actinoplanes. The sequence goes on along the minus strand of NZ_LOJP01000001.1, from coordinate 3,310,606 downwards.
AAGGTGTCGCCGAGCGTGCCGGTGGCGTGCACGGTGCCGATCGCTGCGTTGAGCCGCAGCCGCGAACCGGTGGGCAGGGCGATGTCGACGTCGACCGAGCCGGGCTTGCCGAGCAGGCCGAGCCCGCGGGGGCGGGGGGTGCGCACAGTCAGGCGCCCGTCGGCGAACTCGACGCGGGTCTGCTCGGCGGACTGCACGTCGCGGTCGGAGGCGGGGTTGGCCGGGCGGATGCCGACGACGGTGTCGGTGCGCTCGGAGGCGGTGAGGCGCACGTCGCCGACGTTGAGCTCAAGGGTGACGTCGATGGGTTCGAGGGTGTCGAAGGCAGGCATGGCGCGATCCTTTCCGGGACGAGGAGATCAGCGGGCCCAGCCGGTGAAGCGCTGGCCGGTGAAGGGAGTGCGGGGGGTCTGCCGGCGGGGGTTCTGCTGCACCGCGGCGGTGGCGGCGCGCACGAGCCAGGCGTTCACCGACAGGCCCTCGCGGCCGGCGGCTTCCTCGATGCGGCTCTTCAACTGGTCGGACAGGCGGAAGTTGATCCGCGACACGGCGCCGTCGTCCGGCTCGGGAGCCGATGGTGCCACGGTGGCGTCATCTGGCACCTTGTACGGCTCCGGCGTCTCGGCCGGGGGAGGGGTGACGACGAACCCGGGGTCGCCGCCGCGCAACCGCAGCTCCACCGAGCCCGGGGCCAGGTCGCGGGTGATCTCGTCAGCCGCTGCGGACAACGCATCCAGCATGGCGAGCCGGAAAGCCGAGTCCATCGGGGCAGTCAAGCGCTCGGCCAGGGCGCGGGCGTCCGGGCCACCCAGCTCGGCGGCATTCGCCAGCTCCTCCCGAAGGTGGGCGATGTACGTGGTCAAGTTCATGGCACCACTATGGCACCACAATGACGCCATGGCAATGCCTGGCGGATGATTCGCCGGTCGGCGTTGTCGGCTGTCTGCGCTCCGGGCCGGCCGCCGGGATGCTGGTGCGCGACGTCGCCGATCCCAAGCTGGAGACCTTCCGGGTGGTCGAGCATTTCTGAAAGGCCCGGCCCGGGTGTATCTCGGTGCTTGATCACCGGCTCTCCCTCTCGCACCCACCGGTGAGAGACACGGGAGGACCGGTATGCAACGCAATCCGCAACACCTGGCCGCGCGGGGACCCATCGACGCGGTGAACGGCTTTCCGCTCTGGTACAAGGACGCGTCCGGGCAGCGGCTCGAGCTGGCCGTTGACCCGGGCGACCCGAACACCCAAGCCCTGGGCGATCTGCCCGATCCACTCGCACCTGTCAGCTTCCCCGGCAACTTCCCGGACGAAGCGTTCTACTTTCTCGCCGAGGCCGAGATGCCGGTCGGCGGTCAGCCCCGCCACGGACGGGCCCGCCTGGTGCTCGCCCTGGAAGCCGCCTTCGCCGGTACGGGCGCCGTGGCCGACGGCCAGCAGCAGGTCTTCGCCCGCGTCCGGGTACGGCTCGACGGCGGGATCCCCGGCGCGTCGTACACTTTCACCCACCCGTACGGCCAGACCGACCCGTTGCCCGCCGACGAGAACGGCCGGGTCTTCGTCACCGAGGACATCGGCGCCGGCGCCGGGCTGTTCGACCTCGCGGTCACCGACGGCGAGGTGGCCCCCTTCCTGCGCTGGGACACCGGGGCCCCGGCCGGCTACCTGGGCGACGGCGCCACCGAGCACACCATCACCGGCAGCCCGCTCGGTTTCAACTTCCTGCGCGTCGAGGGCCCGCAGGTCGCCGGTGCCGGAGCCGGCCCGGACCCCGATGACCCGGCGAACCCGGACAAGATATTCACCAACCTGTTCACCGTGCAGGGCCGCATCTCCACCCTCGCGGGGGTCGAGGTGACCCGCGCGGTCTACGCCCGCTCGGCCGGCACCACCGTGGTCGACGTGTTCGCCACCAGCGAGCCCGGGCAGAGCCTGCACGCCGCCGGCTCCACCCTCACCACAGCCGCCACGCTCACCCCGGCCGGCGCCGTCTACCACGTCCGCGCGGACGTGCCGGACGTCCCGGACACAGTGGACGTGGTGAACGCCACCGACCAGCCGCCGAGCGTTGCCACGGCGGTGGTCACCGACGCGGTCACCGTGGAGGTCGCCGCGTACGACACCGCCCAGGGCCAGCTCACCGTCGAGGCCTCGTCCAGCGACCTCGACGACGTGCCCGTGCTCACGGTCACCGGGCTCGGCCCGCTGACCGCCGGCAAGGCGATGTTCGCCGGCCTCGGCGCGGCCCCGGCCACCGTGCAGGTCGTGTCCTCGCACGGCGGCTCGCACACCCGCCACGTGCTGGTCGCCGGCCCAGCCGCGCCCGGCGACCCGGTGCGAGCTGCCGCCGGCCCGGACCGCCTCGCCGCGGCGGGGGAACTGGTGACCCTGGACGCCCGGGCCAGCACCGGCGCCGGGGTGAGCTTCAGCTGGGCGCAGATCGACGGCGCGCCGGTCACGCTCACCGGCGCCGACCAGCCGGTTGCCACGTTCACCGCACCGGCCGGCGGCGCGGTGGAGTTCGAGGTGAGCGTGCAGAACGCCGGAGCCGTGGACACCGACAGCGTCTCCGTGCAGGTCGACCCGGCCGGGCCGGGCACCGACACGCTGGCCACCACGCTGGTGGAATTCCGCACGAACTCGGGCCGCTGGCGCATCACCGGTACGGCCACCGCGCCCCTGCCCGACCGGGTCACCGTGGCGCTGGCCGGGGTGGAGATCGCCAGCGGGCCGGTCGACGCGCTGCACGAGTTCGACATCCGGCGCACGGTCATCCCCGGCGAGGCCGGTGTCACCCCGGCGGCCGGGGCGAGCGTGACCATCACGTCCAGCCGGGGCGGCGCTGTGACCGTACCCGTATCGATCCGCAACTGAGGGGCGGAACCATGGCCTATCTGCTCTCCGGCGTCTTCACCGAGGCGTGCGACTGCACGCTGATCTGCCCCTGCTGGCTCGACGACGCGCCCGCCGAGGACCACTGCACCGGCCTGTTCGCCTGGCAGCTCGACGGGACCGCACGCATCGACGGCGTCGCCGTGGGCGGGCTCGACGTGGTCAGCGTCTCCACCCACAGCGGCGGGCGCCGCGCCGGCACCACCAGCACCGCGGTGTTCGTCTCCGAGGCCGCCACCGACGAGCAGTTCGAGCTGCTCGCCGCGGGCTTCAGCGGCAAACTCGACGGGCTGCTGGCCGGCCTGGCCGACGTCAGCGGCGCGGTGCTGACGACCGCGCGCGCCGCTATCGCCATCACGGCGGACAACGCGGGCTGGCACATCTTCGTCGGCAAGCCGGGGCAGGCGAGCGTGGCGGGAACAGGGCGTGTCGAGGTCACGGGATCGGCTGCCGCCTTTGCCGGGGAGGACGAGCCGCTGACCCTGACCGGCACCGCGCTCAGCAAGGAACTCAGCGTGGCCGGCAACGGCCAGGTGGTGGCACACCGCACCGACGTGCTCGCCGTGCGGGTGCCCGAGTTGCCGGGCGCGTACCTCGACGTGGAGGGACGCTCGGCCATGCGCGGGCGCTTCCAGTACGCCTCACGATGAAAGGTTTCGTGGTCGCCCTCGGCGCGGTGGCGTGGCTGGTGATGATCTCGCTGCACGGCGGGACCACCCATCACCACGGCGCCGCGATCGGGCCCGCGCTCGCCGGCTGGGCGGTGATGGTCGTGGCGATGATGCTGCCGGCCGCGCTGCCGCTGTTCGAGCTGATCCGCCGGTTCACCCCGGGCCGTCCGGCGACCGTCGCGCTGGCCATGGGCATCTATCTGGGTGCCTGGACGGCCGCGGGGGCCGTCCTGGTGTCGGCGAACCTGGCGCTGAGCCGGTGGGTCGCGAGCTGGTCGTGGACCTGGGAGCACCCGCACGCGCTGCTCGGCTCGGCGCTGATGCTCGCGGGTTCCTACCAGTTCAGCTCGCTGAAGGATCGCTGCCTGACCGCGTGCCGCACTCCCCGCGGGATAGCCATGCTGCACTGGCGCGGCCTGCGGGCGCCCTGGCGGGAAGCCGGCACGGTGGCCGCCGTGTACGCCGGGTCCTGCGTCGGCTGCTGCTGGCTGCTCATGACGACCGGCCTGGTCAGCGGGGCCGGCTCGTTGATCGCGATGGCCGTGCTCACCGCCGTGATGGCCGCCGAGCGGCTGACCCGCCAGGGCCGCGTGCTCGTACGCCCCGCGGGTGCCGCAGCCATCATCACCGGCGCCGCGTTTCTGCTCGGCGCCGTATAACCAGGAGACCTCACATGCCTGACCTGACCTATGACGTCGTAGCCCGGCAGTTTCCCATCGTCTACACCAACGACGGCGACCACGACCCCGGCGGCCTGCTGTACACGTTGCGCGCCTACCAGCCGCTGCTCGACTTCGCCCAGGCCCGCTGGGACGACGACGAGCAGTTCCTGCCGCGCATGCACGAACGCTCGCAGTGGATGCAGATCGTCGTGGACGGGCTGTGGCGCTACGAACGCATGCTCGAACACCCGGCCCCGGCCACCCCGGCCGCGACGCAGAACTTCACGGCGACCGTCGACGAGGTCGAAGCCGCGCTCGCCCTGATCACCGGCGGGCAGGTCACCGCGATCTCGCCGGACCCGGTGATCCGCGCGGCGTGGGCTGAGCTGTACCAGGACGCGCTGACCAGCACCCTCACAGCGATCGAGGAGCGGCTGAGCAAGCTGGAAGCCGGCGACCACGTCGAGTTCCAGCGCCTGGCCACCGAGAGCGGCCTGAGCGTGACCCGGGTACGCCGCCTGCTGCTCAACGACCACCGCGAGAACGTGCGGGGCCTCGCCGAGCACACCCGGGCCTACGACAGGTTCAACCCGCTGCGGCCGATCCCGGTGGTACGCCCGCTGGTGCTGCGCGCCGCGCTGGGCCAGCAGGTCGACGTGCACCTCGAGAACCAGATCCGCGACCGGGCGGTGGGGCTGCACGTGCAGGGTGACCTGCTGGGCTCGGTGCTGGAGAACGACGGCGCGCAGGTGGGCCGCAACGAGGCGAGCACCGTACTCCCCGGGCAACGCCGGACCTGTCACTGGAAAGCCACGCATGAGGGGGTGTGGCCGGTCAACGACCTGGGCGACGTGCGCGGCACCGAAGCCGGTTCCAACGTGCACGGGCTGTTCGGGGCGTTCATCGTCGAACCGGCCGGGGCCACCTGGAGTGACCCGGAGACCGGGGAGCTGCTGACCGGCACCGGCTTCGCCGACGGCCCGTACGTGGACATCATCATGCCCGGCGCGCAGCACACCGGCGACTACATCGATCTGCACACCGGCGGGCCGCACCACCACCGCGAGTTCACGGTGTTCCTGCATGACGAGCCGGAGGTGCACAGCGGCCTGCATCCGGCCGGCGAGCACGACGTGATGCCGTTGTCGTACCGGGCCGAGCCGATGCCCAACCGGCTGCCGCACCGGATGCGCCGCTACGCCGAGCAGACCCTGGACCGGCCGCTGCCGCAGGGCAACGACGTCGACTTCGCGGCCGTGAAGATCGAGATTGACGACGAGTTGAGCGAGGTGTTCCACATCGGGCGCACCGCCGACGGCGAGTTCCTGGAGATCGTTGCGGGCGAGGAGCAGCACCACAGCTCGTGGCTGTTCAACGATCCGGTGACGCCGATCTTCCGGGCGTACAAGGGTGATCCCGCGCGCGTGCGGCTCGTGCACGCCGGGGTCAAGGAAACCCACGTCTTCCACCTGCACGTGCATCAGTGGCGGGCCGTTCCGCAGGACACCGCAGCCGCGGGTACGGCCAAAGGCTCGCAACTGCTGGATTCGATCTCGATCGGGCCGCAGACCGCCGTGACGATCGACCCGCTCTACGGCTCCGGCAGCCGCCAGCACGCCCCGGGCGACGTCATCTGGCACTGCCACCTGTACCCGCACTTCCACCACGGGATGTGGGGGCTGTGGCGCAGCTTCGACCGGCTCGTCGACGCGGTGGCGGTCACGGCGTACCCCGACGCCACGCCCGTGCACCCGCTGCGGCCGCTGCCCGGGCGTGACCCGGACCGCCGCGACGACCGGCACCCGGGTTTCCCCTGGTTCATCGACGCGACCTTCCCGCGCAAGTCCCCGCCGGTGCCCGCGGTGGTGCCCGAGCTGCTCGGCGGCCGCCGGCGTCTGCTGCGCATGCCGCTGCACTCGGCCACCGAGCTGGCCGCGTTCGCCCCCGGCGCGGTGGCCAACCCGCAACCCGCGCAACTGTTCGTGGACCTCGACGGCGACGCCGCCATCTGGAACGCCCGGGCCGGTCAGCCGCCGCCGCGCATCCTCAGCTACGACGTGCGGGTCAGCGCGGACGAGGTGCCGTACAACAACCGGGGCTGGAAGGACGACAACGGTCACCACTACCAGATCACCCGGGTCCGCGTGGACGGCGAGGACTTCGAGCCCCCGGCCGGGAAGATCGAGGCGTTCTTCCCGCGCGCCAACCACGGCGACGTCGTGGAGTGGCGGCTGTTCAACGAGCTGGGCTCCATCGCGGCGGACGGGTTCGACCTGCCCACACCGCCGGTGGAGTGCGGCCTGCACGTGCACCTGGTCAAGTTCGATGTGCTGGCCGCGGACGGCTCCTCGACCGGCTTCAACTATCTGGCCGGGGCCAGCTGCCCCGAAGCGGTAGCCGCCGTGCCGCACTCACCGGACAACCTGCCGGTCAACGTGGGCCTGCACCGCTGGGTGGTCGACGAGGAGTTCGGCCCGTGCTTCTTCCACGACCACCTGCTGGCCAACTACCGGCAGAAGCACGGGTTGTTCGCCGCGCTGATCGCCGAGCCGCACGGCTCGCGCTGGCTGCTGCCGGACCAGCAGAGCGTTGCCTGGTCGGGGCCGCAGGCGGTGGTGCTGCCGCCGGTGGACAGCGGCATCGCGCCGTTCCGCGAGGCCGGGCTGGCCGTCGGGGACTTCGTGCCGCTGGTGGACGCGACCGGCAAGCCGCTCAACCCGCCCGGCGAGCTCAGTGGCGACGACGACCCGGGTTCGATGGCTGTCAACTACCGGTGTGCGCCGCTGACCTTCCGCGGTGACGACCCGTCGCAGTGGTTCGCCAGCAGCGGTACGCCCGCCGCCGCTGAGGAGGAAGAAACCGAAGAGCCTGAGACTCTCGCGGCCGCCGGAACGCCGGTCGAAACCGGGGACCCGGAGACCGAGCTGATTCGCACCTATCCCGGTGAGCGGCTGCGGCTCCGGCTGGTGCAGGGCTCGCACGAGGAGTCGCACAGCTTCGTCACGCACGGGCTGCGGTGGCGCCGCGAATGGCACAACGACGCGTCGGTGCTGGTCAACCAGCAGACCATCGGGATCTCCGAGGCGTTCACCCTCGATGTCGACGACTACGGCATCGGTGATCACCTGTGGCACCTCGCCGCCATGGACGACCTGTGGCTCGGCTGCTGGGGACTGGTCCGCGCGCTCACCCCGCACGAATCCAACCTTGAAGACCTACCGGCGCTTCCGGGTACGGCCAGAGCCGGCACTCTGCCGCCGCGACCGCTGACCGGCACCGGGGTGCGTGAGTACGTGGTGCGGGCCCGGCGAATCGAACACGAGTACGACGGGCGGCACCTGACCGATCCGTGGGGGCTGATCTTCGAGGAGGCGGGCGGGTTCGTCACCGATGACGAGGGCAACCGGCGGGCCGTGAACGTACGGGAAACCCGGGAGCCTTTGGTTCTGCGGGCCCGGCGGGGGGAATGGGTGAAGGTGACGCTGATCAATGAGCTACTGCCCGGTGAGGATCCGTTGCTGCCGGAGTTCGGGGTGGAGCCCGAGCCGCCGCGGCTGCCGCTGGACGAGGATCAGCGCACGGTGACGCCGAGGGTGTCGATGCACCCGAGCCTGCTGCGCTACGACGTGGTCAGCGATGACGGGGCGTTCGTGGGGCGCAACCATGACGGCACGGTGGCGCATCTGCAGGGCGAGGAGCACGGGCACGGCGAGGCGGTGGATCCCGAGGCGGCCGGGCGGGTGGTGCTGCGCGACGGCCCGCGACACGACCACGACGAGAACAACTGGCGCGAGTACTGGTGGTACGCCGACGAGGATCTGGCGCCGGGGTCGTACCAGGAAGGGCCCGGTCAGGTCTGCTACCTGCAGGATCTGGCCGATGTGCGTAACCACCGCCACCACGGACTGATCGGCGCCCTGGTGGTCGAACCCGGCGATGTCACCGCGTTCGACCCGCGCACCGGCATCGAACGCTGGACCGGCGGCAACGTTCTGCTGCGTAACGAGCACGGCCACCTGGTCGCCAACGAGCAGGTGCTGCTGATCCAGGACGGCCTGCGGCAGTTCGTCAACGGCAACCCCGACCTTCCGGTACGCGACATCGTGCCCGACGACGACCCGGAGGACTCCGGCGAGAAGGGGTTCAGCTACGGCTCGGCCATGGTGCACCCGCGCGACGTGCTCCGCCGCGACACCCCGCCCACGCCGATCTGGCACGCCCGGGTGGGGCAGACGCTGTGGCTGCACCTGGCCGGCGCCTCGGACAAGCCGCGGGCGCACACCTTCACCGTGCACGGCATGGCGTGGGAGCACGCGCCGTGGGTGCCGGGCGGACCGCACGAGGGTTCGCTGTCCGGGTTCACCGCGGGTTCGGCCCGCACCATGGTGATGCAGGCCCGGCATCGCGGGGACCATGCGTACCGGTCGGGTGCGTTCCGGTGGGCCGTGGAGAACGGCGCATGGGGAGTAATCAGGGTGCAATGATGGCAACTCGGGAACAGTCCACCTGCCAGGACCTGCGAGTGGCAGTGGTGATGACCGGCGGGGTGAGCCTCGCGGTCTGGATCAGCGGCGCAACCACCGAGCTGTACGACCTGGCGATGGCGCGCCGCGCGAACGTGGCCAGCGGGTCAAGCCGATCCGCATGATTTTCGGTGCGCTGCGGGGGTACCTGCTCGCGGTGTGGGCCATGGTGACCGCGATGAGCCTGGGCTCGTTCGGCCGCAGCGCCGTGGAAGCCACGGTCGGTGCCGGGGCGGCGCTGCTGGCGCTGGCCATCGTCGTGCCGGGCGTGCCGCTGGCGGTGACCCTGACCGGGGTGCTGTTGCTGCTGGCCGGGGTGTCGGCGGCGGCGCTGCGAACCAGGGACGGCTGGGGCGTGGGCTGGCGGGTTGCGGTGGCAGCGGTGGTGGTGCTCGCCGCGCTGATCTGCCAGGTGGTGCTGCCCTGGCACGGCAAGGTGCCCTGGGACCAGATCATCAATGCGGGCATCAAGGTCGGCATCGTGCTGGCGGTGGTGCTGCTCGGACGTTGGATCGCGGGCACCCGGCCACCTCGGCGCGCCGCTGTGGGCGTACCGCAAAAGGCTGCTCCCGCGACGTCTCCGCGTGCCCGTTCCTACCGCCTGCTGCCGCTGCTGCGCCGCCGGCAGCAGGTAGACGCTGACCTGTGAGCGTCACCCGGCGGTGAACTCGCCGCCGGGTGAACGCCCGCGTGGTTTGTCAGGCGAAGCGCCCCCACGCGTGCCCGGTTACGTGCACGATGTGGACCGGTTCGTGAGCGGGATCCAGGCGTACGAAGTTGTGCTCGCCCCAGTTCCACTGCTCGCCCGTGATCAGGTCATGGGCCACGAACCCCTCGTGCCAGTCGCGCCCGAGCAGCGGCATCGTCAGGTGGATCCACGTGTCGCGGGTGTGCTCGGGCGCCAGGTTGGCCACCACCACGATCACGTCGTCGCGGTCGTGGACCCGGCGGGCCTTGGAGAACACCAGCACGTTGTCGTCGTCGGCGTAGTGGAAGCGCAGGTTGCGCAGCCAGTGCAGGGCGGGGTGGGCGCGCCGGATCTGGTTCAGCTTCGTCAGGTACGGGGCCAGGGTGTCGCCCGCGGCGTCGTGCTCGGCCCACTGGCGGTTCTTGTACTCGTACTTCTCGTTGTCGATCTGCTCCTCGGCGCCGGGGCGAGCGACGTGCTCGTGCAGTTCGTAGCCCGTGTAGATGCCGTAGCTGGGCACCAGGGTGGCCGCCAGCGCCGCGCGCATCTTCCACGCCTCCGGGCCGCCGTGCTGCAGGAACGGCGTGAGGATGTCGTGCGTGGTGGGCCAGAAGTTGGGGCGCATGTACGCGGCAGCAGGCCCGGCCAGTTCCGTGCAGTATTCCTGGATCTCGCTCTTGGTGTGGCGCCACGAGTAGTAGGTGTACGACTGCTGGAAGCCCACCTGGGCCAGGGTGTGCATCATCGGCGGGCGGGTGAACGCCTCGGCCAGCCAGATGATGCCGGGGTGCTCCTCGGCGACCTCGGCGATCAGCCGTTCCCAGGACCACAGCGGCTTGGTGTGCGGGTTGTCGACCCGGAAAATGGTGACGCCGTGGCTGATCCAGAGCAGCACCACGCGGTGGATCTCGGCGTACAGGCCTTCGGGGTCGTTGTCGAAGTTGAGCGGGTAGATGTCCTGGTACTTCTTCGGCGGGTTCTCGGCGTAGGCGATGGAACCGTCGGCGCGGGTGGTGAACCATTCCGGGTGCTCGGTGACCCACGGGTGGTCGGGCGCGCAGTTGAGCGCGAGGTCCAGGGCGACCTCGAGGTTGAGTTCGCGGGCACGGCTGACGAACGCGTCGAAATCGGCGAAGGTGCCCAGGTCCGGGTGGATGGCGTCGTGGCCGCCGTCGGAGGAGCCGATGGCGTACGGGGATCCGGGGTCCTGCGGCTCGGAGTGCAGCGAGTTGTTGCGGCCCTTGCGGTTGACCCGGCCGATGGGGTGCACGGGGGTCAGGTAGATGACGTCGAAACCCATGCCGGCGACCGCGGGCAGCCGTTCTGCGGCGGTGGCGAACGTCCCGCTGACCCACCGGCCCGCGGCCTCGTCGAAGTGGGCGCCCTCGGAGCGCGGGAAGAACTCGTACCAGGATCCGTAGAGCGCCCGGTCGCGTTCCACCAGCCACGGGTAGCCGGGGGAGGGCGACACGAAGTCGCGCAGCGGGCGGGCGGCCAGGTCGGCGCGGACGGCCGGGGAAGCGCCCGCGCTCAGCCGCGCCTCCGGGGTGGATTTGGTGTCGCGCAGGCAGGCGATCGCGTCGGTCAGCGCCGCGGTGCGACCGTTGGCCGCGACGGCCCGCTCCAGCACGAGCGCGCCTTCTTCGAGCATGAGCTCGACGTCGACCCCGGCGCCCACCTTGATGACCGCGTCGTGGTGCCAGGTGCCGTACGGATCCGACCAGCCCTCCACCCGGTACGTCCACAGCCCGGTGCTGCTCGCGCTGACGGTTGCCGCCCAGGCGTCCAGCCCCGCGTTGACCCGGACCATGGGGATGTGCTGTTCGCGACCGTCCGGGTCGGTGAGCACCACCGTGGCGTTGACGGCGTCGTGGCCCTCGCGGAACACCGTCGCGGTGACCTCGAACTCCTCGCCGACCACCGACGTGGCGGGCCGGTTGCCGCCGTCCACCACGGGAGTCACCCCCACCACGGGGATCCGGCCGATGGGTCGGGGCGTACGCAAGCTCGTCATAGGACGAGACGTTATGTCACATCAGGCCTGCGTGCAGCGCAGCGACCGCCATGTCGTGCGCGCCTTCGGCCTGCTGGTTGTGATGAGCGCGCCACAACGCCGATTCCACCTTGCGCGCCACGCACCACGCCGAGATGCGCGCCGGGTCCAGATCCAGTTCCGCCGCGAGCACGGCGGTCAGCTCCCGCAGGTCGGTGTCCGAGGTCGCGGACTGTAGGAGCAGCGGGGGTACGTCGTAAGCGGGGTCGCCGATCAACGGTTTCGGGTCGATGGCCACCCACCCGTCCCCGGCCGAGAGGATGTTGCCGGGGTTGAAGTCGCCGTGCAGCACCACCTCGCGGGGAGCCGACGCGGGCAGGTCGTGCAGCAGCCGTGCGCCCTCGGCGACCAGGCCCGCGTCGTAGGCCGGGTGGATGCGGCCCATCCGCTCGGTGACCAGGTCACCCCAGTCCCCGGCCACGTCGACCAGCGTCTCGATGCTCTCCGCGTTGTGCGCCGGGCGGCCCTCGGGCACCCCGGCCGACCAGAGTTCGCGCAGCACGTCGGCGCCGAGGCGCAGCTTGTCAGCGGCCGGGAGCACCTGGGCGGCGAGCTGTTCGCCGGGCAGGCACTGCTCCAGCACCAGCGCGTGGCGTACCGGGTCGTGGCGGAACAGCCGGACCGCGCCGTGGCCGTCCCAGAGGCGCAGCGCTGCGGGTTCGGCGTACATCTCCCGGTGCGGCCAGGCGATCTTGAGGATGACAGCGGTGCCGTCGGCGAGCGTGGCCGGTGCCACCCAGCTGCACGACCCGCCGTGCAGCGGCGGCCCGAGCATCAGCCCGAACGCGTCGCTGACCTCGTCGATGAGACCGGGCAGCTCACCCAGCCAGCGCCGGCCGTCCGCGGTACGCGACAGCTCGCGCACCACCGGCAGGTCGGCGGGGATCGAGGTCACCATGCGACCGGCGCGTAATCCTTGAGGAAGCAGCCGTACAAATCCTCGCCCGCCTCGCCGCGCACGATCGGGTCGTACACCCGCGCCGCACCGTCCACCAGGTCCAGCGGCGCGTGGAACCCCTCACCGGCCAGCCGGACCTTGGTCGGGTGCGGGCGTTCGTCGGTGATCCACCCGGTGTCCACGCTGGTCATCAGGATGCCGTCGGTGAACATGTCGTCGGCGCTGGTGCGGGTCAGCATGTTCAGCGAGGCCTTGGCCATGTTGGTGTGCGGATGCCCGGCACCCTTGTACCCGCGGTTGAAGATGCCCTCCATGGCCGACACGTTGACCACGTACCGCCGCGGGAACGGTGACCGTGTCATGGCCTCGCGCAACCGGCTGACCAGGATGAAGGGGGCGGTGACGTTGCACAGTTGCACCTCGAGCAGCTCCAGCGCCCCCACCTCGTGCACCCGGTCGCTCCAGCTGTTGGTCGCGGCGAGGTCCGGAACCAGCCCGCCCGCGTCGATCGCGGTCAAGGCCGCCACCCGCTCCGGCGTGGCCGAGCCGCCGGTCAGGGCCAGCGCGGTCAGGGCGTGCGGGCTGAAGGTCTCCCCACCGCCGATCGTCAACGCCGCCGGGTGCGCGTCCGAGGCGTGCCCACCCCCGAGATACTCCAGCTCCGGCAGGGGCCCGTCGGGCAGGGCCGCGGCCTCGGCGGCGGCAATGGCAGCATAAGAACCGGGCGATCGCCGTACGGTCTGAGCCGCGTTGTTGATCAGAATGTCCAACGGACCCCGAGCCGCCACCGATTCGGCCAGCGCGATGACCTGCGCCGGATCCCGCAGGTCAAGCCCCACCACCCGCAGCCGGTGCAGCCACTCGGCGCTGTCGGGCATCGCCGAGAACCGCCGCACCGCATCATGCGGGAACCGGGTGGTGACGGTGGTGTGCGCCCCATCGCGCAACAACCGCAACGCGATGTACATGCCGATCTTGGCCCGCCCGCCGGTCAGCAGCGCGGACCGCCCGGTCAGATCGGTGCGCGCGTCCCGGCGAGCCCGGTTCTCAGCCGCACACCGCGGGCACAGCTGGTGGTAGAACGCGTCGACCTCGACGTACCGCTGCTTGCAGATGTAACAACCCCGGGGCTGGCGCAACACCCCAGCGCTCTGCCCCCGCGTAGCCGTGGACAGCGGAAGCCCCGCGGTCTCATCATCGATCCGCGAAGCCGCGCCGGTAGCGGTGGCCTCGGTGACCGCCTTGTCATGGGCGAGGATGGCGTCCCGGCGTTCCCGGCGGCGGTGCAGCTTGACGGTTTTGAACAGCCCGGCGGTGGCCCGGCGCAGCGCCACGGCGTCGGGGTGCTCCGGATCGAGCGCCTCGGCCTCGGTGATGACGGCAAGGCAGATGGCAAGCCGCTCAGAGTCAATGGCGGCCTGCTGCGGCGCGGCGGCTGTCTCGTCGGTTGTTGCGGTCATCCCGTCCCGTTCCTGAAAAGGCGGCCCTCACCACCCGGCGCGCCACGATATCCGTTCGCAGCGCCACGCGGCCAGCGCCCGTGCCCCCGCGCGTCACCGCGGCGAACCACCCGGAGGATCGTCCCGCAGCTCCCGGGGCACCCGGAAAACGGCCGTGACCTCGGTCTCGTTCTCCACCCGCCCGAACTCCCGGGTCGCATCAGCATCGACGGCAGACCGGCCGTGACTCCGCGAGCCGCCAAAACTGCCCGCGTCGCTTTCCTCCCGGCCACTGGGCCCGGCCGGCAGTTCCGGCCGCCGGGGCGCCTGCAACTCCCGGGTACCGTCACCCGGTTGCTGATCAACCGTGATCCGAGCAAGCCCCGGCCGCGGAGCCGAACCGGCGAACGGCAGCTCAGGCATGGGCGCAGCCCCGGCCACTGGCAGCTCGGGCGCCCGTGGCGGGGGACAGGCCCGCTCCCCAGCGTGCGACGAGTCCGGAGCCGGGAGGTACTCGGGCGTCAACGGCGCAGCATGCCGCCCACCCCGGACCTGTCCAGCCTCCGGTAACGCGACCTCGGACCGCCCGGCGCTGAGTCGCTCATCCCCGGGCGCCGCAACCTCGTCCTTCTCGCCCAGCCCAGCCCGCTCCTGCAACCGCCGCAGCACCCCCGGCGCCCACCAGGCCGCATCCCCCAGCAGCCGCAGCACAGCCGGCACCAGCAGCATCCGCACCACCGTCGCGTCCAGGAACAACGCGACGATCATCCCCACCCCGACGAAGCGCATCGTGCTCACCGAGCTCAGCGCGAACGCCCCCGTCACCACGATGAGCAGCAGGGCCGCCGCGCTGATCACCCGGCCGGTCCGGGTCAGGCCGGTGGTTACGGCTTCGGCGGTGCAGGCTCCTCGGGTACGGGCCTCGACCATCCGGGACAGCAGGAAGACCTCGTAGTCCGTGGACAGGCCGAACACCACCGCGGCCATCAGCACGACGATGCCCGCCTCAAGCGGCGCCGGGGTCACCGACAGCAACCCCGCGCCGTGGCCGTCCTGGAACACCCAGACCAGGATGCCGAAGGTGGCGCTCAGGCTCAGCGCGCTCATCAGCACCGCCTTGATCGGCAGCAGGACCGAGCCGAAGGCCAGGAACATCAGCACCAGGGTGGCCCCGGCGAGCAGGCCGATCATCAGGGGCAACCGGTTGCCGATGGCGGTCAGGCTGTCCACGTTGCGTGCTGTTGTGCCGCCCACCAGCAGCGTTGCGTCCAGCGGGGGGCGCAGGTCGCGGAGGTCCCGCACGGCCGAGCGCGCCGATGCGCTGAACGGGTCGGTGTCCTTGAGGGTGGCCGTCCACGTCACCACCGAACCGTTGCTGCCGGCCGGGGTCACCGACGCGACCCCGGGAACTCCGGTGACTCGTTCGGCGAAGGCGGCAGCGCCGCCGGGGCTCGGTGCCGCGCCGCCCGAGCCTTGCAGCACCACCTGGACACCGGCGCTGCTCAGGGCCGGGAAGTCAGCTTTCAACGTCTCCACAGCCTGCCGCGAAGGGTCACCCGCGGGCAGCACACGCTCATCGTTCTCGCCGAAACGCACGCCTGCGATGGGCGCCGCGAGAACCACCAGGCCGACCAGGATCGGCAGGGCCACCAGCACGGGATGGCGCAGCACGACACCGGCCAGTTTGGCCCAGCCGTTGCCGGAAAGCCGCAGCGGTAGACGTACCGGAAGCTTGTCGACCCTGGTCCCCAGCACGGCCAGCAGCGCGGGCAGCAGGGTGAGCGACAGCAGCGCCGCGAGAGCCACGGCGGCCAGGCCGCCATAGGCGAGAGACTTCAGGAAGCCTTGCGGGAACAGCAGCAGGCCGGCCAGGGCGATCATCAGCAGGGAGGCCGAGAAGACGACGGTACGACCAGCCGTCGCCACCGTGCGTGACACAGCTTGCGCCGCCGTATGCCCCGCGTCCTGCTCCTCGCGGAAGCGCCCGACCGTGAACAGGCCGTAGTCGATGGCCATGCCCAGGCCCAGCAGGCTGGCCACGTTGACGGCGAAGGAGTTGACGTCGTGGCTCGCCGCGATCGCATGCAGCACGCCGAGCGAGCCGAGCACCGCGCAGCCGCCCACCAGCACCGGCAGCGACGCGGCGACCAGCGAGCCGAAGATGAACAGCAGCAGCACCAGCACGATCGGCAACGAGATCAGCTCGGCCTTGGCCAGATCGTCGGTCGAACGGGCGGCCGAGGCGTCGTTGAGCGGCGCCGCACCGGCCAGTTGCACGGTCGCGCCGGGCACGCTCAGCTTGTCGGAGATGGCCCGGTAGGCCTCGAGTTTGGCCCCGTCGTCCTCGCCGGCGAGCGTGATCACGGCGACCGCGCTCGTGCGGTCGGCCGCCGCGAACTGCGCGACCTTGCCCGGCCAGTAGCCGCTGACCTGGGCGACCTCGGACTTGGGCAGCGCCGCGAGCCGGGCCTGGACCGCCTTGCCGAGCGCCGGGTCGTCGATGCTCGCCCCGGCCGGGCGGTAGATCGCGATCAGGTCCCCACCCTGAGAGCCCAGTTCCTGCCGTACGACCTCAGCGGCCCGGCTCGACTCCGCACCCGGGTCGTTGTAGCCGCCCTCCGACAGTTGCCCGAACACGCCCATGCCCCATACGCCGGCGCTCACGACCGCGGCAATCGCGATCAGCAGCACCGGCCAGCGGAACCGGGCCACCAAGGATCCCCACCGGGCGAACAAAGAGTTTCTCCTTACCCAGCTCCACGCGTCAGCGTAGCGTCGCCGCCTCGAGCGCCACACCGCCGCAGTCGTCGTCGAACGAGTCGTCCGTGACCCAGCTCAGGTTGAGCTTGCCGTCCTTGGGTGCCCGGTAGGTGACCACGAAGGCCGTGGTGCCCACGTTGCTCCCGCGCTCGGTGAACGTGGCCGTCGCGGTCGGGCCGCCGGTGGACAGCTTCGCGGTGAGCTTGCCTCGGGCGGCGCGCGCGCCGACGTACAGCTTGAGGGTGCGCGACGAGGTGGCCGCCGGGGCGCTGAGCGTGAAGCCGTTGCCTTCGTCGCAGGTGCGGATGCCGGTCGGCGTGCCGTCGGAGCGCTCCACCGGGTTGCCGCCGTTCCAGCGGAAGCGCTGCGGGCTCAGCCCGTGCCGGAACCGCGGTGCCGTCGGGGCGCCCTCGAGGATCGCGAACCCGCCATTGGCCTTGCGTTCGAGCGAGAACGTGCCCTGCTCGCCCCAGTGCACCCAGTCCCGGCTGCCCTCGGCGGTCAGGTCGACCACCTGGGCGATGCCCGTGCGGGCGATGCTCACCGAACCCGGGAACGGCGTCTCGCGCTTGGGCGGGGGGCTCGTCCTGCTCGGGCTGGGGCTCGGTGTGCTGGTGGGCGGCAACGACGGCGTCGGCGTGGGGG
>NZ_LOJP01000001.1:3280297-3293281 GCF_001553785.1 Actinoplanes sp. TFC3 | reverse complement strand
ATGGTGGGGGCCGCGGCTTTGCGAGCCAGGCTGGCTGGGCCGGTGGGGTGCGTCACCGAACTGCCCGAGCTGCGCGGGCCCGCACTTTCCGCCTGGTCCGAGCTGGTGTTCGGCGGGCATGACGTCGTCGCCTTGCCGGTGGCCAAGAAGGCTGAGGCGCTCGCGGCGGCGGGTGTCATCCCCAGCCGGCTGGTATCGGCGCTGGCCGCGGAGCTGGTCGAGGCCGAACAGCATTTGCGACCGCTGCCGGCTGCCACGACGCAAGCCGAGGTGGCCCGGCTCCTCGGCGCCGATCTTGAGGACTTCCGGGAGCGTAACCGGCTCGACCGGGTTGTGGTCGTCAACGTGGCGACGACGGAACCGATCATCACCCCGCATCCGGCGCACCAGGATCTGGCCGGCCTCGATGCCGCCCTGGCGCGCGAGCACGTGTTGCCGCCGAGCGCGCTGGCGGCGTACGCCTCCTTCCGGGCCGGATGTTCGTTTGTGGACTTCACGCCGTCCACCGGGGCGCGGCTGCCGGCGTTGGCCGAGGCGGCCGCGCAGCACCAATCGCCCTACGCCGGCAACGACGGTAAGACGGGGGAAACCCTGGTCAAGTCCGTGCTGGCACCGATGTTCGCGGTACGCCACCTGCAGGTGACGAGCTGGTCCGGGCTGAACGTGCTCGGCGGCGGGGACGGGGCGAACCTGGCCGATCCCGCCGCGAACGCCGCGAAGGTGGCCAGCAAGCAGCGGGTCCTCGGCGACGCGCTGGGTTACGAGCCCGAGGGCACGAGCCGCATCGACTACGTCGCGGAGATCGGGGACTTCAAGACGGCCTGGGATCTGATCACGTTTCAAGGCTTTCTCGGTACGGCCATGCGCATGGAGTTCACCTGGCACGGCTGCGACTCCGCCCTGGCAGCACCCCTCGTGCTCGACCTGGCCCGGCTGACCGCTGCCGCCCATCACGCCGGACGCAGCGGGCCGCTGCCGGAACTCGGCTTCTTCTTCAAGGATCCGCTGGGCGACGGCCCGTCCGCGCTCGCCGAGCAATGGGCCGAGCTGGTCACCTTCACCAAGGCGCTGCACGGATGAAGGCTTTCGTCGAACTCGTCCGCGCCCCCGCAGCCCTGTCCGTACCCGGTGATGTCATCGCCGGTGCCGCCGCCGCGGGAGTGCTGAACCGGCGCAGCGCGGGGCTCGCGGCCGCCTCGGTCCTGCTCTACTGGGCTGGCATGGCCGCCAACGACTGGGCCGACCGCGAGCTGGACGCCGTGGAACGCCCGGAACGGCCCATCCCGTCGGGGCGGATCTCGCCGGGGCAGGCGTTCACCGTTGCCGCCGGACTGACCGCCGCTGGGCTGATCATTTCCGGTCGGGCCGGGGGGAAGCGGGCGTTGGCCGCGGCGTTTGCGCTGGCCGCGACCGTGTGGGCCTACGACTTGCGCCTCAAGAACACCGCGGCCGGGCCGGTGGGGATGGCCGCCTGCCGCGCGCTCGACGTGCTGCTCGGGGCAACCCCAGGCGATCCCGTACGAGCCCTGCCCGCGGCCGCCGCCATCGCCGTGCACACCTGCACGGTCACCGCACTGTCCCGCCACGAGGTCAAGGGCTGCGAAACACCGGCACTGCCGGCCACGACCCTGGCCACCACGGCCGCCGTCGCCCTCGCCACCGCGGCCGGGAGCATGAACGCCCCGGCCGGCGGCGTGAGAGCCCCGGCTGGCGGCGTCCGGAAAGGGAGCGGGGCGGCGGCAGTGCTCCTGGCCGGTCAGTACGCGGCCAGCTACGGTGCTGCGCAGGCCAAACTCTTCACCGATCCGGCCCCCCGCTCCGTGCGCAAGGCCGTAGGAGCCGGCATTACCGCCCTGCCCGCGCTGCAAGGGGCGTTGACCGCGCGCTCCGGGCGTACCGTCGCAGCTCTTTTTCTCGCGGCCGCTGCTCCCCTGGGGCGGGCCTTGGCGCGCAGGGTGAGTCCCACATGATCCGTTTCGGATACGGGACCAATGGGTTTGCCCATCATCGGCTGCCGGATGCGCTCGGAGTCATCGCGGATCTGGGGTATCAGGGCGTGGCGCTGACGCTGGACCACGACCATCTTGATCCGTTCGCGCCGGGGCTTGCCGCCCGGGTCGGCGCGGTTGCCGATCAGCTACGGGATCGCCGGCTCGGGGTGGTGATCGAGACCGGCGCGCGGTTCCTGCTCGATCCGTGGCGCAAGCATGCCCCCACCCTGCTGCACGACGATCGCAAGCTGCGCCTCGACTTCCTGCGCCGAGCCGTGGCCATCGGGGCCGATCTGGGGGCCGAGGCGGTGTCGTTCTGGGCGGGCGTACGACCACCGGAGGTCGACGAGAGAACGGCGTGGCACCGCCTCGCCGAGGGATGCGCCGAGATCACCGGCGTGGCGGCGGCCGCGGGGGTGCCCCTGGGATTCGAACCCGAGCCGGGCATGCTGGTCGAGGACCTGGCCGGCTGGCACCGGCTGCGCGACGACATCGGGGCTCCCGGAGGTTTCGGCCTGACCCTCGACATCGGACATTGCCGCGCGGTGGAACCGTTGCCGGTGCCCGGATGCGTCACCGCTGCCGCACCGTACCTGGTCAACGTGCAGATCGATGACATGCGCCGCGGGGTACACGAGCATCTCGAGTTCGGCACCGGGGAGATTGATTTTCCGCCGGTGCTGCGAGCCCTGCGCGAAGGCGGCTATGACGGGCTCGTGGCGGTGGAATTGCCGCGCCATTCCCACGCCGCGCCCACCATCGCCCGCGACTCGCTGAGATTCCTGAAGGCAGCCGACGAAGCTGCCGGGAAAGGGGCGGGCAATGACGCCTGACGACCTGCGCACCCTGGTGGACGCCGCCTGGCTGGACGATGCGAAAGCGCGAGTAGCCAAGGACCCGCAGGCGATCGGCCCACTGTTCGCCAGCGCGGGACGCAAGCTCGGACGCCAGCCCCTTGCCGAGCATCCCGGCTGGAATCCGGGGCAGGCCGGTCGCGTCCTCCTGCTGCTGGAACTCGGCGAAGAAGAACGCATCGCGGATCTGTACTGGCAGGGCGACCCCCAGGAACGCCTGGCCGTCCTGCACGCACTGCCGTACCTCACCGTCGACGGGGTGGCGCTGGCCGAGGATGCGTTGCGCACCAACGATCCGCGGCTGGTGGCGGCGGCGCTCGGGCCGTACGCCGATCACCTGGACGATGCGACCTGGCGTCAGGGCGTCGTGAAATGCGTGTTCATGGGCGTGCCGTTGAGCGTGGTGCACCGCCTTGACGAACGGGCCGACGCCAAGCTCGGCGACATGCTGCAAGCCCTCGCGCAGGAACGGGCGGCCGCCGGGCGGCGCATGCCGTTGGACGCGATCACGCTGCTGAACCGGCAACTGCTCACCAAGGAGGACTGATGCGCGTCTTCGACCCGCACATCCACATGACCTCCCGCACCACCGACGACTATCGCCGGATGGCCGGCGCGGGCATCACCGCGGTGGTGGAACCGGCTTTCTGGCTGGGTCAGCCGCGCACCAATCCCGGCTCCTTCGCCGACTATTTCGATTCGCTGCTGGGGTGGGAGCCGTACCGGGCCTCGCAATTCGGGGTCCGGCACCACGCCACGCTCGCGTTGAACCCGAAAGAGGCGAACGATCCGCGGTGCAAAGGTGTGCTTGATCTGCTGCCGCGCTATCTCGACAAGGACGGCGTGGTCGCGGTCGGCGAAATCGGCTACGACTCGATGACCCCGGCTGAGGACGAGGCGTTCGCCGCGCAGTTGGAACTCGCCCGCGAATTCGCCTTGCCGGCATTGGTGCACACGCCGCATCGCGACAAGGCGGCCGGGACCCGGCGCACGCTTGACGTGGTCGCCGCGTCCGGCATCGAGGCGCAACGCGTCGCGGTCGACCATCTCAACGAGGTCACCGTCGCGCCGGTCAAGGACAGCGGCTGCTGGATGGGGTTCTCGATCTACCCGGAGACCAAGATGTCCCCGCCGCGCATGGTCGAGGTTCTGAAGAGGTACGGCACCGAGCGCGTCCTGGTCAACTCCGCCGCCGACTGGGGCCACTCCGACCCGCTGCTGACCCTGGCAACCGGGCAGGCCATGCTCGACGCCGGGTTCAGCGCCGACGACGTGGACCTGGTGCTGTGGCGCAACCCGGTCAGCTTCTACGCCCAGTCCGGGCGCCTTGACCTGTCCGAGATCGAGAAGACGGAGGGTACGTACGCCGGGAGCTCGATAGCCCGGGGCGGTAGCTGATGAGGATGTCGCACCCGGACGGCTCCACAGTGCACTTGTCCTACTGCACCAACGTGCACGCCGCGGAGGACCTGGCCGGCATCCTCGAACAACTCGACACGTACGCCGTGCCGATCCGCGAGCGCCTGGGCACCGATGTGCTCGGGCTCGGGCTGTGGCTGGCCGCCCCGGTGGCCGCCGGGCTGGCCGCCGATGTGGCCGGGCGGCAGCGCCTGCGCCGGGCACTGAGCGAGCGCGGGCTCGAAGTGGTCACGCTCAACGGGTTCCCGTACCAGGCGTTCCAGGCGCCGGTGGTCAAGCACGCCGTCTACCAGCCCGACTGGGCCACGCCGCAGCGGTTGGCGTACACCATGGATCTGGCCCGTCTGCTCTGTGATCTGCTGCCCGAGGACGCGGCCCGGGGCTCGATCTCGACGCTGCCGCTGGCCTGGCGCGATCCCTGGGACGGGCCGCGGGCGGCCGCCTGCCGGCGCGCGCTGGACGACTTGGCCAAGCAGTTGCACCGGCTGCCGCGGACCGTGCGGGTGGCCTTCGAACCCGAGCCGGGCTGCATCATCGAGACGACCCAGGAAGCGGTGGCGCTGCTCGGCGACCGGGACACCGACGTGCTCGGGTTGTGCCTGGACCTGGCGCATCTGGCGTGCGCGTGGGAGGAGCCGGCCGCGGCGCTGGCCCGGTTGGAAGCCGGTGGCGTGCCGATCGTGAAGACCCAGATCTCGGCCGCGCTGGCCAGTGCCGACCCGCATCGCGATGCTGCGGTGCTCAGTTCGTACGCGGAACGCCGTTTCCTGCATCAGACCCGCGGCCCGCACGGGCTGTCCTGCGATGACCTCGACGAGGCTCTCAGCACCCCCGGCGCCGACGACCAGCCGTGGCGCATCCACTACCACGTGCCGTTGCACGAGCCCCCGATGCCGCCGCTGCAGACCACGGTCGGGGTGCTCGTCGAGGCTCTGCACGAACTGCTGGGCGGCGGGAACGCGTTGTGCGACCACTTCGACGTGGAGACGTACACGTGGAATGTCCTGCCCCCGGCATCCCGCCCGTCCGGACCCGCTCAGCTCGCCAACGGCATCGCCGCGGAGCTGTTCTTCGCCCGCGGCCAGTTGAGCGCGCTCGGCCTGCAACCCCAGGGAGTGCCGTCATGACCCCGGTCGTCGTGCTCGATGTCGTCGGGCTCACCCCGCGCCTGCTGCGCCACATGCCCAGGCTGTCCCGCCTGGCCGGTCAGGGTTTCCAGGCGTCGCTGGGCACGGTGCTGCCCGCGGTGACCTGTTCGGTGCAGTCCACGTTGCTCACCGGAGAGTTGCCCGCGCAGCACGGGATCGTGGGCAACGGCTGGTACTTCCGCGAGCTGGGTGAGGTGTTCTTCTGGCGCCAGCACAACGCGCTGGTCGGCGGGGAGAAGGTGTGGGATGCGGCCCGGACGATCGCTCCCGGTTACACCGTGGCCAACATCTGCTGGTGGTACGCCATGGGCGCCGCTGTCAACTGGACGATCACCCCGCGCCCGGTGTACCACGCCGACGGCCGCAAGGACCCCGACTGCTACACCCACCCGCCGTCGCTCAAGGACGGTTTCGACACGTTCCCGCTGTTCAGCTACTGGGGTGCCAACGCGGGCCTGCCGTCGTCGCAGTGGATCTGCCACGCGGCAGTCAAGATCATGCAGGAGCAGAAACCCGACCTGACCCTGGTGTACGTGCCCCACCTCGACTACGACCTGCAGCGCTACGGCCCCTCGGGTCCCCGGGCCGCCGCGGCCGCCGCCGAACTCGACGTGGTGCTGGGACCCGTGCTGGACGCTGCCGACGCGCGCGGGGCTACCGTCGTGGTGCTGTCGGAGTACGGCATCACCGAGGTGAACCGGCCTGTCGACGTGAACCGGGCGTTGCGGCGTGAGGGGTTGTTGTCGGTCTACACGCAGGCGGGAATGGAGTACCTCGATCCCTGGGTTTCCCGGGCCTTCGCCGTTGCCGATCACCAGGTGGCTCATGTCTATGTCCGGGATGAATCCGAGATCTCGTCCGTTTCGAAAGTGCTGGCCGGTCTCCCCGGCGTTGCCTCCGTTTTGGACAGAGCGGACCAGGCGGCGGCTGGGCTCGATCACGAGCGGTCGGGGGAACTGGTGCTGGTGGCCGAGCCGGACTCGTGGTTCACCTACTACTACTGGCTCGACGACGACCGTGCCCCCGACTTCGCCCGCCTCGTCGAGATCCACCGCAAACCCGGCTACGACCCCGCCGAGCTGTTCTTCGACCCGGCCGGCCCGGCCGCCGCGAAGGGCAGGGCCGCGCTGGCGTTGCTGCGTAAGAAGACCGGGATGCGGTACCTGATGAACGTGGTGGGCCTCGACGCCGGCGCCCGGGCGGTCCGCGGCTCCCACGGCCGCCTACCCGGCGATCCCGCCGACGGCCCGGTCCTGCTCTGCTCCGACCGCTCCGCCACCCGCGACTCGTTCGCCGCCACCGAGGTGAAATCGCTGCTCCTGCGGCTGGCCGGACTGACCTCATGACCGCCGGTCAGGCCCCGCGCTCGCAGGCAGGTGCGGCATGAGCGTGCAGGCCGCCCCCGAGACGCTGGCCCGGCGGTGCGAGGCCGCGCTGATCGCGTACCTTGATTCCCAGCGCCCGCACTGGCCCGACGGCACCCCGGCCGGTGTGCTCGACGCCGTGCGCCGCTTCGTGCTCGCCGACGGCAAACGCTTACGCCCGATGTTCTGCTACTGGGGCTGGCGCGGCGCCGGCCAGCCCGACAGCGATAAGATCGTCACCGCAGCCTCCGCGCTCGAACTCTTCCACGCCTTCGCGCTGATCCACGACGACATCATGGACGGCAGCACCCTGCGCCGCGGGCAACCGACCGTGCACCGTCACTTCGCCGACGTGCACACCCGCCATTCCTGGAAGGGCGAGGCCCGCCGGTACGGCCACAGCGCCGCCCTGCTCTGCGGTGACCTGTGCGCGGCTTGGGCCGACCACCTGTTCCACGAATCGGGTCTGCCCATCGACAGCGTGCACCGAGGTTACCGGCTCTTCACCGTCATGCGCACCGAGGTCATCGCCGGGCAGTACCTCGACCTGGTCTCCGGCGTCGGCGACGGCTCGGTGGCCGGCGCGCTGACCGTGATCCGCATGAAAGCGGCCCGCTACACCGTGACCCGCCCGCTGCAGATCGGCGCGGCGCTCGCCGGCGGTGACCCCGGCTTGCAGGTCGCGCTGCAGGCCTTCGGCGACCCCCTCGGCGATGCCTTCCAGTTGCGCGACGACGTGCTCGGCGTGTTCGGCAACCCCGCGCTGACCGGCAAACCCGTGGTCGACGACCTGCGCGAGGGCAAACCGACGGTCATGGTGGCCATGGCCCGCGACCGCGCCGACCGCGCCCAGGCCGCCCGGATCCGCGAGCTGTTCGGCAACCCCGCCCTGGACGACGAGGGCGCCGCCGATCTGCGCACCATCATCACCGACACCGGCGCCCGCGACGGCATCGAGGACCTCATTCGCAAACGCGCCACCGCCGCCACCACCGCCCTGGCCGGGGCACCCCTGGCCGAGGAAGCCCGCAGAGCCCTGAGCGACCTGGCGTCCTCGGTCACTGCGCGCGACCGCTGACACCTCCACCGGCTCGAAGATGTGCGCGGCCTGCGCGACCATGTCCCCGGGCGCCACCACCGCCCCCGACTCGTCCACCGCCACCTGCCCGGACAGCAGCAGCAAAGCACCCCCGCCCGGCACCTCCACCCGCGCCACCTGCTTGATGAACGCCTGCTCGTGGCCGTTCCCACCGGCCACCGCCTGTCCCGCCGGCGCACCCTGCGTCTGACCGAGCTCGGCGACGAGGCGTTCATCGCGGGCTCGGCCACGGCCGAGGACGAGCCGCTACGGGCACAACTGCCGGACGGCTTCCGGCCCAGGGTCGACATCGTGGCGGCGGACTGGACGGGCAAGCTGGGCTGCGTCGCCGCGGGGGTGCGCCGGGTTTACGCCGCTACGGTGCGCGGGCGAGGTGGTGCGCCGGTGGTGGGGGCTGCGCTGGCGTGTCTGGCGGAGTCAGCTCGTACGGTGTGAGGGGTCAACCGACCGTTTCCATGGTGGGGGAGTCGAGGCGCTGGGGTTGCTCGGTGCGGGAGATGTTGAGCCAGACCACGAAGCCCCAGATCACGAACGCCGCGTAGACCGCATAGAGGATCGCCGACGGGTAGTAGCGGAAGTGCAGCAGCTCGGGCACGCCGACCAGGTCCACCGCGATCCAGCAGAGCCAGAAGTCGACCCAGCCGCGGGCCATCGCGAAGGTGGCCAGGATCGAGCCGACGAAGATCCAGGAGTCGGCGAGGTAGTACCACCACGGCACCGGGAAGCCCGCCCCGACCGCGCGGAAGGCGAAGAAGCAGACCAGCACCGCGGTCAGGGCGAGCGGAATGAAGATCGCGCGTTCGCGGGAGGTGGCCCAGCGGGGGCTCACCGTGCCGTTGCTGCGCGAGCGCCACCGCCACCAGCCGTACACGCTGGTGATGATGAAGAAGACCTGGCGCGAGGCCTGGCCGTAGAGCGGGGTGCCCTGATCGTTGCCGAGCGCCTGGCCCAGAAAGACCGTGAACAGCAGCACGTTGCCGACGATGCCCACCGGCCAGGCCCAGAAGGTGCGGCGCAGGCCGAGCAGCGCCGAGCCGAGACCGAAGGCGTTGCCGATGATCTCGCGGTAGTAGATCGCCTGGGTGTCCGTGACCTGCCACTTGGCGTCGTAGAAAACGTCGAGCCAGTGCATGGGGTGCACCTTTCGCTGCTGCGAAGGTGCCCGCCGGGGTACGGCCGCGCACGCGGTTGCCATCGCTCGCGCGCTGCCTCCCATCCGGACTTTCACCGTCGGTCCCGGAATTCCACCGGATCAGCCGGCCGCTGGCTGCGGCCGGTTCGCGGACTGTCACCGCCGGTTCGGACTTTCACCGACCCCGGAGCACGCGGAACGTAGTTCCAACCCAGAAGCGTAGTCCGCCGGGCGCCCGGCGTGGGGGCAAGCGACGCACGCCACACCCGCAACCCTGCCCAACGACGGGCCCCGGACCGGGTGACGGTCGCACGACCCGGCATGCGCTGCGTGGATAATCCGGCATGCGACCATTGCCCCCGCGCCGGACTAGGAGAACCATCGTCCGCGCCCCCTGCAAGCGGAAGGACGATCCCCGCCGTGCCGCCCACCCCTGCGCCCGAGGACGACGGGACCGGGTCCGCCGACCTGAGCGGACGCCGGGTGGGCAGCGCGTACGTGCTGATCGCCCCGATCGGGCAGGGTGCCACCGGCACGGTGTGGCGGGGGCTGGAGAGCAGCACCGGCGATGAGGTGGCGGTGAAGTTGCTGCACGAGGGGCTGGTGCAGCAGCCGCGTCTGGTCAGCCGGTTCGTGCAGGAACGCTCGATTCTGAAGATGGTGCGCCACGAGCACGTGGTGGGGGTGCGAGACCTGTTCAGCGTGGGAGGATCCCTCGGCCTGGCCATGGAGTTCGTGGCCGGGGGCAGCCTGCGCGACCGGCTGGGCCGCGACGGGCCGCTGGCCAGCGCCGAGGCCGCGCGGCTGCTGGCCCAGGTCGCCGACGCGCTGGCGGTGGCCCACGAGCTGGGCGTGGTGCACCGCGACGTGAAGCCGGACAACATCCTGCTGCAGGACGACGGCGAGCGGCCCGAGGTCCGCCTCACCGACTTCGGCATCGCCCGCGTGCTGGACGGACCCGGGCTGGGCACGCCGCACGTGGTTGTCGGCACCCCGCATTACATGGCCCCCGAGGCGATCAGCGGTGGCGAACCGGCCCCCGCCGCCGACGTGTATGCCCTGGGCGTCGTGTTGTTCGAACTGGTCTCCGGTCGTACCCCTTATTCGGGTGAGCCTTTCGCCGTTCTGCGCGGGCACCTGGACGAGAAGCCGCGGCGCCCGGCCGGGGTCCACGACGCGGTTTGGGCGCTCATCGCGCGCTGCCTGGACAAGGATCCCGAGCGCCGTCCGCAGGCCGCCGATCTGCGCGACAGTCTGCTGCGACTGTCCCGGGAGCTGCAGGATGTGCCCGCGCTGCCGCCACCGCCCACATCGGACCGTCCGCCGGCGTCGACCGGCGAGCGCACCAAGCAACGCCCGCGTAACCGGCCGGCCGACTGGGCCTGGGGACGCTGACGCTTCGCGGTTGCCACCGGTCTTGCCGTCCAACGGTGGTGAGCCATCCACCCCAGCGCGAGCCGACTCGCCGGCGGCACGGAGGCTCCGATCGGCTGCCCGGCCGACCCGGCGGAGGTCGCCGAGGTGGTCACCTTCCTGTCCAGTTCGCGGGCCGGCTACATGACGGGCGCCACGGTCGCCGTTGACGGAGGTGTTACCGCTGTCTGACAGGAGCCTGGGTTCCGTCGATCCGGCACTGGCCACCAGGCCTCGATCGGGTGCGAACACAACTCGACCTTGCTCCGTGCCGGTGCCGGCCGTCGTGACGAGGATCCGTTCGTCGTCAGGACTGATCAGCGGGAGACGGCCACCTGCCCACCGAGAGTCCAGCTACGGGTGGCTTGCAGCAGGAACCCGGGCAGCGTGAGCGACCCGGCATCGACGGTGATGTGCTTGATCGTGGTGGCGGTCCAGGCCGGCTCGGCGAACGCCGTGCGCAGGTAGTCCTCGGTGATCGTCCAGCCCGGACCGGCCTCGGCCGACACCGCGAGCAGGTACAACGACGCGCCGGGCGCGGCGAACCCGGGCAGCCGGGCCAGATACGGCTCGGCCTCGTTGCCGCCCTCGGCGCGGGCCAGGTTGTGCAGCAGGCCGCAGTCGAACAGCGAGTCGAATGGCGACGGCAGCTCCAGGCGCCGGGCGTCGTGCACCTCGAAAGCCACCGTCAGCCCGGCCCCGGCCGCCTTCTCGCGGGCCAGCTCGATCGCCACGCGGGAGATGTCCACGCCGGTCACGTCGTAGCCGCGCCGGGCCAGCGCCATGGCCAACTCGCCGGTGCCACAGCCCAGATCCAGCACCCGCGGCCCGCTCACGCCGCCATTGATCAGCTCGGCCAGCGCCGGTTGCGGGCGGCCGATCTCCCAGGGCGGGGGATCCGCGCCCCGGTAGGTCTCATCCCAGTCGTAGAGCTTGCCGCTCATCATGGGAGACTAGCCGCTTTTTCTCGCGGTCGTAGTCGTCGAAGCTCAGCGCGGCAGGATCAATTATGGCCGCCCGCAGCCACCCCAGGGCACCGCCGCAGCGAGTAAGACACGCCATGACCACAAATGCCCGCCGGACCCATCGACTTTGGTCAAAGGCTCAACTATCTTACGTCTGTCGATGGCTCTCAACCATATTCACGGGGTGACGCCCGTAACCGAAGGGTACCCATGAACAAGCGTGCAGGCGTCGTCGTCGCTACCGGGGCGTTCGCCCTGTTCGGCGTCTTCGGAACCGCGGTGATGGCCTCGGCCTCCGAGGTTCCGGCAGCCCAGCCGGTCCTCGCCTCCCACGGTCACGACGACAGCCCCTCGCCGTCGGTTTCGGCCTCGGCTTCGGCGACGCCGTCCGAGCCGTCCGCTTCCCCGTCGCTGCCGTCCGCGTCGCCGTCGCTGCCGTCCGCGTCGCCGTCTGCTCCGCCCAGTGCGCCGGTCATTATTTCGGCTGACCAGGCCAAGGCGATCGCGCTGGCGGCTTCCGGTGGCGGCACGATCACCAAGTTCGAGCTCAAGGACGAGCGCTCGGACCACCCGGAATACCGCGTGGAGATCACCAACGGCCGCACCGAGCACAAGATCCGCATCAACGCGTTCACCGGCGTGATCACTCGCCACGACGTGAAGTAGGACGGCACTCGTCTCGCCGTCAGGGGTGGTGAGGCGGGTATCAAACAGTCCGTGCGACCCGAGCCGGGGCAGGTGCTCCACTTCTCCGAAGACCCGGCGATCACCCGGTTCGTCCCGCATGTCGCGGCGACCGCCCAGCAGAGCAACCCTTATGTCTGGGCGGTCGGCCGCGACCGGGCACCGGACTGCTGGTTCCCCCGGCAATGCCCGCGCGCGATGGCGTGGACCGGGCCGCACACCACCAGCCACGACCGGGAGCGCATTCTCGGAGCGGGCTGCGGGGACCGGGTCAATGCCATCGAGTACGGCCGGCTCGACGCTTTGCGAACCGTGCAGCTGTGGGCGTACCGTCTGCCTGCAAAGGATTTTGAGCCGTTCGGGGCGCCGGACCCGCACGCTCAGGTCTTCATGCGCGCTGTCACGCCGGTGGGGGACTTGCTCGCCCTGCACGAGGCGGCCAGGATTCAGCTGCGGGTGCTGGATTCCTTGTGGCCGTTATGGTATGCGATTACCGGCAATTCGGTGCTGTTCAGCGGGATCCGGCTGAGCAAGGCGCAGCCCCGGCCTCGGGCGCGGGCCGGGCTTCGGGCGGGGGCGAGGGCTGAGGGCGCGTTGAAAAGGCACGGCCGGGCTGCGCGTGGGGGACAATGCCTGGGTGGCGCATCCTTTGATGTTCGATGACGCGGATCCGGTGCTGCAGCGGGTCCGGGAGATGGCTTTGTCCTTTCCGGATGCGGCCGAGAAGATTTCGCATGGGCATCCGGCTTTCTTCACCACCAAGGTGTTCGCCTACTTCGGTGGGTCGGTCAAGGTGGACGGCGCGTACGAGCGGCACGCACATTCGCTGCTGATCCTGCCCGATGCGGGAGAGCGGGAAGCGCTGCTGGCGGGGGAAGGCGTCTACGTTCCGGCGTATCTGGGGGCGTCCGGGTG
>NZ_LOJP01000001.1:3270447-3280197 GCF_001553785.1 Actinoplanes sp. TFC3 | reverse complement strand
GGCCAGGGCGGGGGCGGCGGTGAGAAGCGTGCCGGTGAGGGCGAGCGCACCGGCCAGGCCGAGAACGCGGGCGAGCACGGGACGGTGAGTCATAACCGGTTCCTTTCGACGGGCATGCCGGAGCCGGCAAGGTGAAAACCCTGCTCAGTAGGCTCCGGAGTGCTCCCAGCATCGCCGAGCCGCTGATGATCGTCAATGACAATGGTGAAAATTGTTACGACGGTGCCCGATCGTACGAAGAAATTATTACGCTCGATGCCCACCGGCTGGTTGCCGTGGCCGGGCGCGCCGGACTGGAGCCGGCGTGCGGTCTCCGCTATCTGGGACGGAGGTCATCGTCCTCTTGCTTATATCCTAGTTAAACTATAGGAAAAACGGAGACCGTTCATCTGGAGGTGGAGATGCGTCGCCGTTTTCTGCTGATCGCAACCGTGGCTACCGCATTGCTGGCGGGGTGCTCCGGCGGTGGCGGCACCGACTCCGCCGCGGCCGGCTCACCGGTCTCCGGCGGCGCCCTGACCTGGGGCATCGAGACCGAACCGATCACCTTGAACCCGCACCAGTACGCCCAGGCCAAGGCCCGGTTGCTCACCTGGAACAACTTCGAGGCCCTGCTCACCCACGACGACAAGGGCGGCTACCTGCCCTGGCTGGCCAATGGCTACCAGGTGTCACCCGACGGCCTGGTCTACACGGTCAAGCTGCGCAGCGGCGTGAGCTTCAGCGATGGCACCCCGTTCGACGCGGCAGCGGTCAAGGCCAACATCGACCTGCTGCTCTCCGACGGGTACGCCCCCACGGTCGCCGCCGTGCAGCTCAAGAACCTCAAGTCCGTGGACATCGTGGACCCCTCGACCGTCACGTACACGCTGAAGCAGCCCGACGTGCTCATCCTTGACTTCCTCTCCTCGCCACAGGGTGCGGTCGTCTCGCCGGCCTCGCTCAAGGCGGCGAAGAACCTCAAGGCCGGTGGCCCCGAGCTGGCCGGGACCGGGCCGTTCATCCTCGACCGCTACACCCCGGGACAGGAGATCCACTACAAGAAGAATCCGGCGTACCGGGGGAAGCCCGCCCGTCTCGACGAGGTCACCTATCGCTTCCTCAAGGAGTCCTCGGTTCGCGTTGGCGCGCTGACCTCCGGGCAGGTGCAGGTCATCGAGGGCGTCCCCGCCACCGACCAGGCGCGGATCACCGGCAACCCGGCGCTGACCCTGAGCAGGGGCCTGAACTCCGGCTCGGCGTACTCCTACTACTTCAACGTCACCCACGCCCCGTTCGATGACATCCGGGTGCGGCAGGCCTTCCGGGACGCCCTCGACGTGGACACCGTGCTCAAGGGCGTCTACCGCGGTACGGCCACCCGGGCGTGGAGCGTGATCGGCCCGGCCAGCCCGCTCTACGACAAGTCGTTGGAGGGCACGTACGGCACCAACCCCGGGCGCGCCAACGCCACCTTGGACGCGGCCGGCTGGAACGCCCGTGATGCCCAGGGTTTCCGGGTCAAGGACGGCAAACGGTTGACCGTACGACTCGTGCAGTCCTCGCCCTTCGTCCGTGACCGCCGGGACATCCTCGCCCAAGCCGTGCAGGCAGCGGTCAAGCAGAGCGCCGGCATCGACCTGCAGGTGTCGGTGGTCGACCAGGGCACCGCCACCAAGGCCCTGGAGGACAACCAGTACGAGGTGTTCGACAACTCCCGCGCCGACACCGACGCGGGGGCGGCCCTCAACCTGCTGTTGTCCTCCTCGGGCGCGATCAACCGCCTGGGCATTCAGGACAAGGCGATCGACGGGCTGCTCGACAAGGGTCAGGCCGAGGGCGACCCCGCCGCCCGCGCGGGGGTCTACCGGGACCTGCAGCAGAAGGTGGTTGCCGAGCAGGCTCTCATCCAGCCCCTGTACGCCCCGGCCGACCAGATCGCGGCGAACAAGAAGGCGGGCGGTCTGGGCTTCGAGCCGACTGCGGGCGTACCGGCCAGCGCCTACACCGTCTGGTTGAGCAAGTGATCGTGCTGCGCCGCCTCGCCACCGGGCTGGTGGTGTTGTGGGCCGCCGCCACCGCGGCCTACCTCGCCCTGCTCGCCGCCCCGGGGACCACAGTGGACGCCATCGTCGGCGAGGGCGCTGACACGCCGCTGATCCGCGCTCAGATCATCAGCGAATGGCACCTCGACCGGCCGGCCGTCGTGCAGTACCTGGACTACCTGTGGCGCGCCGGGCAGGGCGACCTGGGGCGCTCATACCTGCTGCAGCGTCCGGTCAGCGAGGTCATCGGCTCGCAGCTGCGGCCCACCCTGACTTTGGCGGCGGTGGCGGGCCTGCTGGGCGTGGTGCTGGCGCTGATCCTGGCGATCACCACCCGCCGGCCCTGGGCGCGCCGGGTCAGCTCCACCGCCGAGCTGGTGCTCGTGTCGACGCCGTCGTTCCTGATCGGCATCGTGCTGCTGAGCATCTTCTCGTTCCGGCTCGGCTGGTTCCCGGTCAGCGGCGGCCAGGGGGTCGCAGCCCTGGTACTGCCCGCGGTGACCCTGGCGTTGCCGGTGGCCGCGCTGCTCACCCAGGTGCTGCGCGACGGCCTCGATCGCGCGCTGGACGAGCCGTTCGTGGTCACCGCGCGGGCCCGGGGGCTGGGGGAGCGGGCTGTGCTCGTACGCCATGCCGTGCGTCATGCGCTGTTGCCTGTGATCACTTTGACCGGCTGGCTGTTCGGCGTGCTGCTGGGCGGGGCGGTGATCATCGAGACGGTGTTCGGGCGCCCCGGCCTGGGCCAGGTCACCCTGCAGGCGGTGACCAGCGAGGACCTGCCGGTCGTGCTGGCCGTCGTGGTGTTCTCCGCGTTCGTCTACGTCGCCATCAACACCCTCGCCGACCTGGCCTGCCTGGTCATCGACCCCCGGCTGCGCAGGAGCTGACATGAGCATCGCGCTTGACCGCCCGCTGGCGCTGCGCCGCTCGTTCGCAGCCTCCGGCGTGGCCGTGCCCACGGCTGCCTTGTTCCTGCTGCTGGCGCTGATCGCCGCTGTCCACCCGTCGCTGTTCGCCGGTGATCCGTTGGCCGCCGACCCGTTGCACGTGCTCGAAGCGCCCAGCGCGGCGCACTGGTTCGGCACCGACCAGCTCGGCCGCGACGTCTTCGACCGGGTGGTGCACGGTGCCCGGCACTCGCTGCTCATCGGCGCGGGCGCGACCTCGATCGCGGTGACGGCCGGGCTGCTGCTCGGCCTGCTCGCCGGGCTGGCTCACAAGTACGCCGACGAGGCGCTGAGCCGTTTCTTCGATGCCCTGTCGGCGTTTCCGTTGCTGCTGCTGGCCTTGCTGTTCGTCGCGGTGGCCGGTCCGGGTACTGCCGGGCTGGTCATCGCCATCGGTATCGCCACGATGCCCACCTACGCCCGGGTCGTGCGCACCCAGACGTTCGTGGTGCGCCAGGCCGCGTACGTCACCCACGCCGTTGCCTTCGGCGACTCGCGACTGCGGCTGGTGCTGCGTCATGTGCTGCCCAACGTGCTCGGCCCGGTGCCGGTGCTCGCCGTCATCGGTCTGGGCGAGGCGATCCTGGCCGCCGCCGGGCTCAGCTTCCTCGGCATGGGACCGCAACCACCGTCGCCGGAATGGGGCGCGATGCTCTCCGAGGGCCGGGGCTATCTCAGCGTCGCGTGGTGGACCACCGTGCTGCCCGGCGTGGTCGTCACCCTCACCGTCATCTCGCTGACCGTGGCCGGACGCCGCCTGCAACGCCGCTTCGAAGGGAGGCTCGGATGAGCGAGCTGCTCATTTCCGTCCGCAACCTGCACGTGCGTTTCCCGCATCGCCGGGGCGCGGTGCATGCGGTGCGCGGGATCGACCTCGACGTGCACCGGGGTGAGTGCCTGGCCATCGTGGGGGAGTCCGGATCGGGCAAGAGCGTCACCGCCCGTACGCTTGCCGGGCTGGCCGGACCGGGCGTTCAGGTGCGATCGGATCGCTTCGAAATCGCCGGCCGGCCGGGCCCTCACGACTGGCCGAAACTGCGCGGCAGCTTCGCCGGACTGGTGCTGCAGGACGCGCTGGTCTCGCTCGACCCGCTGCGCACCGTCGGCGCCGAGATCGGCGAAGTGTTGCGCACGCACGGCATCGGCAACCGCCGCGACCGCACGGCCCGGGTCCACCGCCTGCTGGAAACCGTCCATGTGCCCGAACCGGCGCGCCGGGCCGGGCAATATCCGCACCAGCTCTCCGGCGGGCTGCGCCAGCGGGCCTTGATCGCGTCGGCCATCGCGGCCGGGCCACCCCTGCTGATCGCCGACGAGCCGACCACCGCACTCGACGTGACAGTGCAGGCGCAGATCCTCGACCTGCTCGCCGAGCGGCGGGCCGCCGGGGAGACGCTGCTGCTGATCAGCCACGATCTCGCCGTGGTAGCCCGGCTCGCCGACCGGGTCCTGGTGATGCGCGAGGGGCAGATCGTCGAGCATGGTCCCACCACGGAGTTGCTGACCGCGCCGTCCCATCCGTACACCCGGCAGTTGCTCGACGCCGTGCCCTCAGCCGCCGCCCGTCGTCCTCGCCCCGCCCGCAACCCGGCCGGCCCCGTCGTCGTCGAGGCCCGGGCCCTGCACAAGCGGTACGGGCACCACCCGGTCGTCACCGGCATCGACCTGAGCGTTCAGCGCGGCGAAATCGTCGGCGTTGTCGGGGAATCCGGATCGGGCAAGACCACGGTCGCCCAGATGCTGTTCGGGCTGACCGCACCCACCTCCGGCTCGGTGAGCTTCGAAGGCACACCCTGGACCGGGCTCAGCGAACGCCGCCGCCGCTCCCAGCGCCGCCGGATGCAGTTCATCTCGCAGGACCCGCTGTCCTCGTTCGACCCCCGCTGGTCCGTCAGGCGCATCGTGGCCGAAGCCCTGCCGCCCCACCCCGGCGAACCGACCGTCGAGGACCTGCTGCACCGCGTCGGCCTCACCGCCGACGTCCTCGACCGCCTGCCCCGCCAGCTCTCCGGTGGCCAACGGCAACGGGTAGCCATCGCCCGCGCCCTGGCCCCCCGCCCCTCCCTGATCATCTGTGACGAGCCGGTGTCCGCCCTCGACGTCTCCGTGCAGGCCCAGGTGCTCGACCTCCTGGCCGGAATCCGCGCCACCGACGGCACCGCCCTGCTGTTCATCTCCCACGACCTCGCCGTCGTCCACCACCTGGCCGACCGGGTCCTGGTCATGCGCAACGGCACCGTCGTCGAGTCGGGGCTGGTCGACGACGTCTTCCTGCGCCCCCGGCACGAGTACACCCAGGCCCTGGTCGACGCGGTACCAACGGTGGAGGTGGGCTACCCGCCGGCGATGGCGAACAGGCCGGCCACCCCGATCGCATAGAGAACGAGCACCACCAGCGAGTCGATGCCCATGCCGGCGATGCGGCGCTGGGGCCGGAACAGCAGCCCGGCGGCGTACACCAGGGTGAGCAGGATCCCCAGGGCGGTGAGATAGATGTCGGTGTTCTGGGCCTGGGGCAGCACGGCCTTGCCGGACAGCAGGGTGGCCATGAGGAACAGCACGGGCAGGAAGGCGTTGCCGCCGAAGATGTCGCTCATGGCCAGCTGGTAGTCGCCGTTGCGGACCGAGGTCAGCCCGGTCGACAGCTCCGGCAGCGACGTGGCGGCGGCCAGGATGGTGGCGCCGAACAGCACCCCGGACAGGCCGATGTGCTCGGCGATGGCGTCCCCGCTGCGTTCCAGCACCACCCCGGCGGCCAGGGTGACCAGGGCGGCCAGACCGAAGATGGTGGCCGACCGGGCGGTGCTGATGCCCTTGCTGGTGGCCTGCTTCTCGTTCTGCTGCTGGCTGTGCCCGCGCGGCGGCTCCTGGTTGCCGGGCGCCTCCCCGGCTTCGTGCCAGGGCAGGCTCTTACCGGCACGCTGCAGCAGCAGAAGCCCCGCAACCCAGAGGATGGCGATGAGCACCGGCCCGGGGGTGAGCCGGAACGCGATGAGCGAGGCCGGAAGCTGGCTGCCGGCGATGACGACGGCAAGGACGGCCACCACCAGAGCTGCTTCCAGCACCAGCACCAGCGACGCGGCACGGTAGGTCAGCGGGTGCCTGCCACGCACCCCGAAGGCGTCCAGAGCCACCAGAACGACGGTCTGGATGGCGATGCCGCCGAGGATGTTGCCGACTGCGACGCCGACGTTGCCGGACAGCGCGGCACTGGCCACGATGGCTGCCTCGGGCAGGTTCGTGGCGATGGCGAGCAGGATCAAACCGCCAAGGGCAGAACCGAGATGCAGCCGTACGGACAAAACATCGGTCTGGTTGGAAAGCTGGACCCCGGCGACCCAGATTGCTGCAGCAGCGGCCGCAAAAATTACCAGCAACACCCATAGTGACAGCCCGGCCATGGGCCCTCCCATCCTCGACAGGATCGCGCATACCCATGACCGGCTGATCTATCCGGCTGTGCCGGAGCCAGGCCGGTCTGCTGAGCCGGTTGGGGCTGTCCGGCTCGGCGACGCGGGGGCCACCCCGGGACCAGCCCCGTGGTCGTCATCCGCGCAGGCGGCTCGCCGCGTCGCCGGCTGCCGCGCGGGTCATCGGCAGCAGCGGGCTGGACGCCATCATGAGCAGGTCCTCGCGCCACGTCGTGACCCCGTCGAGGAAGCGCAGGACCCGTTCGGGCGGGTTGCGCTCGAACAGCCGGTCGAAGAACGCCACCCCGTCGACCAGGCCGCGGTCGAGCGCCCGCAGCTGCACCGAGTCCATCCAAAGGTGCCGGGCCGGGTAGGGCGGTTGCGGGACCGGAGGGCGTCCCGCCGTGACCGCGCGGGCGATCTCATCGGCCTGGCGGAGCATCGCGGAGAAGGTGAAGCCGGTCGAGGGCCGGGTGGCACCCCCGGCCGTGCCGAGCCGCACCACCCGGGGCGAGGGCCGGGCCTCGAACAAGCCGTCGGTCATCGGGATGACACCGTTCTCCACCTCCCGCACCCGCAACGAGGCCAGGTCCAGGCCGATCGACTCGGCGTAGGCCACCAATGCGGTGTCGTAGGCGTCGTTGCTGAGCACGGCGGGAGAAAACTCGGTGTACTCCACCAGCGCGAACCGGTCGCTGACCGGCAGGACGTAGCCGAACGAGACACCGCGCGCGGGCTGGGGCGTCCGGAAATCCATGAGCACGGCGCGCTCCGGCTGGAAAACCGGCCGGTCCGCCTCCAGCCACCAGCCACGGAAGTGCTGCAGCCAATTCGTACGTCCGGGCCGCCGGGGTGGCCGGGGGCGGGAGTCGAGCACCCACCCCGCCCGGACGAGAGGGCCGCCGGGGCCCGAGACGACAACGCTGCTGCCGTCGTCGTGCAGCTCCTCGGCCGGTGCGGTGAACCGGAGCGCGCCGAGGTCCCGCTCGGCCTGCTGGGCCAGCTCGTAGAGCGGTGCTGAGCGGAGCATCGCGTAGCGCAGCGGGGTCAGCGGCAGCTCGCGGCGCCCGGCCGGGGTTATCACGTCCACGGCCGCCCAGCTCGCGCTCAGCAGGGGATCGAGGACCGTGCCGGGGTATCCCCAGAAGGCCCAGGTCCGGTCCTGTCCGCGCTTGTGCACGGGATCGATGACGGCAATCCGTACGCCGGCGGCCTCTCGTCCCAGGGCGGCCAGCGTGAGCGACGCAGCGCCGCCACCACCCACGAAGGCAAGATCGACGTCCGGAATCGAGATCATCCGATCAGCCTGCCACGCCATCCCGCGTTCCCCTCGTCCTGCGTGGCGACCGGCCCGCCCCGCCAATGGCGGATACCTCTACGGCGACAACCTGCTGGTAGCGCCGCTCACCACGCCCAGCGACGGCAACACCTCCGCCGCCCAGCAGTTCCGGCTGCGATAACGGCGAGCGGCGCCGGACCCGGCCACCGGGGTCCGGCGCGGCCAGCTCGTCGGCGGCGGCGCCCGGGGAAGGCGATCTAGACTCGGTGACCATGCGGGTGTTGCTGGTGGAGGACGATCGCGAGCTGCGTCCGGCCATCGCCGCCGGGTTGCGCAGCGCTGGGTTCGCGGTTGACGACGCTGCGTCGCGGGCGGAGGCCGATTTCAAGATCTCCGTCAACAGCTATGACTGTGTGATCGCCGATCGGGGGTTGCCGGACGGCGATGCGCTCGGGCTCATCCGGATGTGGCGCGGGGCCGGGCGCACGGTGCCGGTGCTGGTGCTGACCGCCCGGGCCGCCGTTGGTGACCGCGTGTCAGGCTTCGAGCACGGCGCCGATGATTATCTGGGCAAGCCGTTCGCCATGACCGAGTTGATCGCCCGGGTACGAGCCCTGTGCCGCCGCGACCAGCCGCCCCGGCTACCCGAGCTGAAAGTGGCCGACATCGTGCTGGACGTGCCCACCCACCGGGTGCGGCGAGCAGGTGTCCTGCTGGCCTTCACCGCCAAGGAGTTCGCCGTGCTGGAGGCGCTGATGCTGCGGGCCGGCGACGCGGTCACCCGCAGTGAGCTGCTGGAGCGCTGCTGGGATGAGATGAGCGAGCCGGCCTCCAACGTCGTGGACGTGGTGATCCGGCACCTGCGCCGCAAGCTCGGGCCACCCGATCTCATCGAGTCGCTGCGGGGTGTGGGATACCGCATCCACGGGCCGTCATGAGCACCGGCCGTACCGCCGTCACGCGGCTGCGACGGATGCGGTGGACGCTGACCCTGCTGTACGCCGCGATGAGCGCGCTGTCGCTGATCACGCTGGCCGTCATCGCCGCCTCCATCGACGCACGCTCCGGTTCCCGGGATCGCGATTCCGAGATCAAGGGGCGGGCCCTGGCGCTGTCGCGGGCCATCTGGATGGACAAGGGTGTGCTGCACCTGGAACCGCTGTCCGAGGATGACCTGGCCACGGTGTCGGATGTCACCGCGGTCGTGCAGCGCCCGGGACCGGGTGATGCGCAGGTCCGCTGGTTGAACCCGCAGCGCACGGGCCTGCCGCCGGCGGGTCAGTTGAACCGGATGTGGGCTTCGACCGTACGGGAGCAGGGCCCGGTGCTCGCCTCTGTCGCCGACACCGGTGGCCGGGAGCTGCGCTGGGCCACCGCCCCGGTGTGGAACGTCGACGAGATTGGCGCGGTCGTGCTCGTCGCCACCGATCCGGCTCCGCAGCAGCGCC
Source organism: Actinoplanes sp. TFC3 (assembly GCF_001553785.1). Classification (GTDB taxonomy): domain Bacteria; phylum Actinomycetota; class Actinomycetes; order Mycobacteriales; family Micromonosporaceae; genus Actinoplanes. The sequence continues at coordinate 3,271,089 of NZ_LOJP01000001.1, read as the reverse complement.
GCCACACCGAACTGGTGCTGTGGCTCGCCGCCGGCTGCGCGGTTCTGGTGCTCGCATCGGCCGGGGCCGGTCACCTGTTGTCCGGCCGCAGCCTGCGCCCTGCCATGCGCTCCCTGGACCAGCAGGAACAGTTCCTTGCCGAGGCCGCCCACGAGTTACGCACGCCGCTGACCTCTCTGCGGCTGGCCCTGGAGAGCGGCGCGCACGCGACCACCCCCGCACCGGCGGCGATGCGCGATGCCGTACGGCTGGTCGACCACTTGGACCGGCTGGTCACCGGGCTGCTCAGCCGGGCGCGCATCGACACCGGCACCCGGGCGTTGGAGCTGACGCCACTGCGCCTGGACCTGCTGGTCGAGCAGGTGGTGGAGGAGCTGGGACACCGCTCGGGGACGGTGCCGGTGCGTACCGAGCCGACGGTCGTGCTCGGCGACCCGGATCTGCTGGCCCAGGCGGTGCGCAACCTGGTGGAGAACGCCCTGCGCCACGGCGCCCGGGACGGCGAACCGGCCCGCGTGCAGGTGTCCGTGGCGGCGGGCACGGTCGCGGTCCGCGATGACGGGCCGGGGATCGCCGCACCGCAGCGGGAGGCCGTCTTCGGTGACCGGGTCACCGGTGGCCGGGGTGGGGTCGGGGTGGGCC
>NZ_LOJP01000001.1:3219509-3270347 GCF_001553785.1 Actinoplanes sp. TFC3 | reverse complement strand
CACCCAGGCCCCGGTCACCCAGCCCGCCGAGGAACCGCCCACCCAGGACCCGGCGCCTCCCGCGGCGAGCGACCCCGCCCCCTGGCCGCCGCTGCCCTCGGACCTGCCGACGGTGATCGGCTAGCGGGTCATACGATCTCCTGCGGGAACATTTCGTACGCACGGAGGGACACCATGAGTACCGAGACGCTCGAGTTCCAGGCCGAAGCCCGCCAGTTGCTGCAGCTGATGGTCCACTCGATCTACTCCAACAAGGACATTTTCCTGCGGGAGCTCGTCTCCAACGCCTCCGATGCCCTGGACAAGCTGCGTCTGGCTGCCCTCACGGACGACGCGCTGACCGCCGAGGACCTGCACATCGAGATCGAGGTGGATGCCGAGGCGCGCACGCTGACCGTGCGCGACAACGGCATCGGCATGGCCCGCGACGAGGTGGTGGCGCTGATCGGCACGATCGCCAAGTCGGGCACCGCCGAACTGCTCAACAAGCTCAAGGAGAGCAAGGACAAGGAGTCCGCCGAGCTGATCGGGCAGTTCGGCGTGGGCTTCTACTCCACGTTCATGGTTGCCGACCGGGTCACGCTGCTGACCCGCCGGGCCGGCGAGGAGATCGGGACGCGCTGGGAGTCCGCGGGCGAGGGCACGTACACCATCGAGGAGGACCCGGACGCCGCGCCCGGCACCTCGGTGACCGTGCACCTGCGCCCCAAGGACGAGGAGGACGCGCTCTACGACTACACCGATGAGTGGAAGATCAAGGAGATCATCAAGCGGTATTCCGACTTCATCTCGTTCCCGATCCGCCTGGTCAAGCCCGAGGGTGACCCGGAGACGCTGAACTCGATGAAGGCCCTGTGGGCGCGCCCGCGCTCGCAGGTCAGCGACGAGGAATACCACGAGTTCTACCGTCACATCAGCCACGACTGGACCGATCCGCTCGAGATCATCCAGATGCGCGCCGAGGGCACTTTCGAATACGAGGCGCTGCTGTTCATCCCGGCCCGCGCCCCGCACGACCTGTTCCAGCGCGACGGCCGCCGCGGCATCCAGCTGTACGTCAAGCGCGTGTTCATCATGGAGGACAGCCGCGAGCTGATCCCGGACTACCTGCGCTTCGTCAAGGGCGTGGTGGACGCGGCCGACCTGTCGCTCAACATCTCCCGTGAGATCCTGCAGCAGGACCGGCACATCCAGATGATCCGGCGCCGGCTGGCCAAGAAGGTCCTGTCCACCATCAAGGACCTGATGGGCAAGGAACCGGAGAAGTACGCCACCTTCTGGCGCGAGTTCGGCCGCGCGGTCAAGGAGGGCCTGCTCGGCGAGGCCGAGGACCAGAAGGCCATCCTGGATGTGTCGTCGTTCGCCACCACCGCCGACGACAAGCCCACCACCCTGTCCGGCTACGTGAGCCGGATGAAGGAGGGCCAGGACGAGATCTACTTCATGACCGGGGAGAGCCGGGCGCAGGTGGAGAACTCCCCGCACATGGAGGCGTTCAAGGCCAAGGGGTACGAGGTCCTGCTGCTCACCGACCCGGTCGACGAGATCTGGGTCGAAGCCGTGCCCGAATACGAGGGCAAGAAGCTGCAGTCCATCGCCCGCGGCACCGTGGAACTCGACGAGGACGAGAAGCCGTCGCAGGAGAAGACGGGCGAGTTCGCCCCGCTGCTCACCTGGCTCGGCGAAACCCTCGAGGAGGTCAAGGAGGTCCGCCTGTCCACCCGCCTGACCACCTCGCCGGCCTGCCTGGTCAGCGACGCCAACGACATCACCCCCACACTGGAGAAGATGTACAAGGCGATGGGCCAGGACGTACCCCCGGTCAAGCGCATCCTCGAACTCAACCCGGACCACCCCCTGGTCACCGCCCTGCGCGAAGCCCATACCGGCCGCGCCGACGACCCGGCCCTGCCGGAAACCGCCGAGCTGTTGTACGGCACGGCACTGCTCGCTGAGGGCGGGGATCTGGCCGATCCGGCTCGGTTCGCAAAGCTGCTGGCCGACCGGCTGGCCCGCACGATCTGAGGAATCGACGGGGTGGGGTGCCTGGCGGGTGCTCCACCTTGTCGCCTTCCTTCGTCAGCGGTAAGCCACGCCCAGCCCGTACCGGGCCCGCCACCACCGTGCCCCGGGGCCAGTGCGCTCCGACCCGCAAAGCGGGTCGGCGGCGGCCGATCGTTCCCATTCGGGATGCGTGCCCACGAGCCACACGTCGCCGACGATGCGCACCCAGGACACCAGGGTCATGGACACCATCCCGAACCGCTGCTGCAGCCATGCGGCGTGCGCGTCAGCGGCCGCAGCCGGCGGAAGGTGAGCACGCCGGGCCATCTCATCGCAGACCAGTTGCGCTTCCGGAGCCCATTCCGAGTCGCGGACGGCGCTGCCGAGCTGGCGCAGTTCGGGCCAGACCACCTCCCGCTGGCCCTGCCGGTAGCGGCTGAGCCATCGAGGCGACGAGATCACGTCACGATCCTCCGCCTCGCCCCGCCGTACAGGTGCACCCTGTGGTCAACGGCGTGGTCCGGTTCGCGTGCGGTGAACGCGTCCGGCGCGCTCTTGCCGTGGCCGATGAAGATCAGCCAGTCCTCGTAGTACCAGCTCGGGTTGCAGGCGCACGTGGTGACGGTGAACCGGGAGTTCGCCCGGTGCGTCGCGATCTCGCCGGGCCGCAACGTGCAGAGGCGAGCAGGTCCGCTCTGGCGCGGATACGCAGCCCTGCCCGGTAACCGGTCAGCGACCAGCGCATCGCCCTTCCAGGTCAACCCCAGGTCAAGGTCGTGGGCACAATCCAGATCACCACTGGCCACGCTCTCCTGGCGCAGGTACCCGGTCGCCTCGTCGGCGAGCACGTCGTGAATGGCCACGGCATCGCTCGGCAGCGATGACGGGAGGATCACCGGTTGGCTCAGGCCTCGACGGGCGTTCGCATGGGGGGCGCCCCGGGCTGATGCGCTCCACCGTACCCGTATGCGCTGAATGGTGATCACGACTCAGCCTGACGCATCAGGTTCCGGCTGGACCACCCGTTTTCTACGGAGGTCGGTGGGGTTACCAGGGCCATGGCTCGCTGAGGTCCTGAGCCGTGGGGGAGCAGCGGACCGTCGGTGTGATGTCATAGCGGGGTGCCGACCATCTTCACGAAGATCATCACCGGAGAGCTACCCGGGCGGATCGTGTTCTCCGACGAGCGCGTCGCCGCGTTTCTGACCATCGCCCCGCTCACGCCGGGGCACACGCTGGTCGTGCCGCGCGCTGAGGTCGACGAGTGGACCGACCTTGAGCCGGAGCTCGCCGCGCATGTGCTCAGCGTCAGCCACACCATCGGCCGGGCCCTCAAACGGGCGTTCGATGCGCCGCGGGTGGGGCTGATCGTGGCCGGCTTCGAGGTGCCGCATGCCCACGTGCACGTGTTCCCGGCCGCGGACATGGCCGACTTCGATTTCGCCAACGCCAACCCGGACGCGAGCGCCGCAGAGCTCGATGCCCACCATGAGCGCATCCTCGACGCCCTGAATTAGTCCTGTCATCGAGGCGTCTCAACCGGTGGCCGCCTCGAGCCCGCTACGACCGGGTTCGGGTACTCTTCTACGCCAGGTCGAGGGGCGCTGCGACGGGGAAACCCGCCACGCTCGGCCTGGCACCATCCGACCCAAGGGCGTCCTCCGAGTTGATTCGCGGAGGAGGCAGTATGTCTACGACAACGCAGCAGACCGGCACGGTTGCGACGCTGCGGGAGTTGATGGCGCAGCGGGTGCTCGTGCTCGACGGCGCCTGGGGCACCATGCTGCAGGGTGCGAAGCTGACCCCGGCCGACTACCGCGGTGACCTGATCGGCGACGAGCACGCCAAGGACGTCACCGGCGACCCCGACCTGCTCAACCTGACCCGCCCGGACGTCATCCTCGACGTGCACCGGCAATACCTCGCGGCCGGCGCGGACATCACCACCACCAACACCTTCACCGCCACCAGCATCGGGCAGGCCGACTACGGCCTGGAGTCGCTGGTGCGCGAGATGAACATCCAGGGCGCCCGGCTGGCCCGCCAGGCCGCCGACGAGGCTGGGGGCAAGTTCGTCGCCGGGTCGGTCGGCCCGCTCAACGTCACCTTGTCGCTGTCGCCCAAGGTCGACGACCCGGCCTACCGCGCGGTCACCTTCGACCAGGTCAAGGCGGCGTATGCGGAGCAGATCGCGGCGCTGGCCGAGGGCGGCGTCGACCTGCTGCTGATCGAGACGATCTTCGACACGCTCAACGTCAAGGCAGCGATCGCCGCGGCCCGCGAGGTAGCCCCGCAGCTCCCGCTGTGGATCTCGGTCACCATCGTTGACCTGTCGGGGCGCACGCTGAGCGGGCAGACCGTCGAGGCGTTCTGGCGGTCCGTCGAGCGTGCCGAGCCCCTGGTCGTCGGGGTCAACTGCTCGCTGGGCGCGGCCGAGATGCGCCCGCACGTGGCCGACCTGGCCCGTCTGGCCGGCACCTACGTCGCCTGTCATCCCAACGCCGGGCTGCCCAACGCGTTCGGTGGCTACGACGAGACGCCGGCCGAGACCGCCGGGCTGGTCGGCGGGTTCGCCCGCGAGGGCATGGTCAACATCGTCGGCGGCTGCTGCGGCACGTCGCCCGCGCACATCAACACGATCGCCGAGACGGTTCGGGGGCTGTCCCCGCGCCCGGTCCCCGCGGCCGCGCCCGCCACCCGGTTCAGCGGGCTCGAGCCCTTCGAGATCGGCCCGGACACCGGGTTCGTGATGATCGGCGAGCGCACCAACGTGACCGGCTCGGCCAAGTTCCGCCGGCTCATCGAGGCCGACAACTACCAGGCAGCCGTGGACGTCGCCCTCGAGCAGGTGCGCGGCGGGGCCAACCTGCTCGACGTCAACATGGACGCCGACCTGCTCGACAGCGAGCAGGCGATGACCACGTTCCTCAACCTCATCGCCACCGAGCCCGAGGTCGCGCGGATCCCGTTCATGATCGACAGCTCGAAGTGGAGCGTGCTCGAGGCCGGGCTCAAGTGTGTGCAGGGCAAGGGCGTGGTCAACTCGATCAGCCTCAAGGAGGGCCCCGAGCAGTTCCTGGAGCAGGCCCGCAAGGTGCGCGGCTACGGCGCCGGCGTGGTCGTCATGGCCTTCGACGAGCAGGGCCAGGCCGACACCGCCGACCGCAAGGTTGAGATCTGCGGCCGGGCGTACGACCTGCTGGTCGGCGAGGCCGGGTTCGCCCCCGAGGACATCATCTTCGACCCGAACGTGCTCGCCGTGGCCACCGGCATCGCCGAGCACAACGGCTACGCCAAGGCGTTCATCGAGGCCCTGCCGCGGATCAAGCAGCGCTGCCCGGGCGTACGAACCAGCGGCGGCATCTCCAACCTGTCGTTCTCCTTCCGCGGCAACGACGTGGTCCGTGAGGCCATGCACTCGGCGTTCCTGTTCCACGCGGTGCGCGCCGGACTGGACATGGGCATCGTCAACGCCGGTCAGCTCGCGGTCTACCAGGACATCCCGGCCGACCTGCTGGAGCTGGTCGAGGACGTGCTGTTCGACCGCCGCGAGGACGCCACCGACCGGCTGGTCAGCTTCGCCTCCACGGTCACCGGCTCGGGCACCAAGCGCACCGTCGACCTGTCCTGGCGCAACGAGACGGTCGCCGAGCGGCTCAAGTACGCGCTGCTGCACGGCGTTGTCGACTTCGTCGAGGAGGACACCGAGGAGGCCCGGCGGCTGCTCGACCGGCCTTTGGACGTCATCGAGGGCCCGCTGATGGACGGCATGAAGGTCGTCGGCGACCTGTTCGGCGCGGGCAAGATGTTCCTGCCGCAGGTGGTCAAGAGCGCCCGGGTCATGAAGCGCTCGGTGGCCTACCTCGAGCCGTTCATGGAGAAGGACAAGGCCGGCACCCGCGGGCAGGGCAAGGTCGTGCTGGCCACGGTCAAGGGCGACGTGCACGACATCGGCAAGAACATCGTCGGCGTGGTCCTGGGCTGCAACAACTACGAGGTCGTGGATCTGGGCGTGATGGTGCCCGCGGCCAAGATCCTGGACACCGCGATCGCCGAGGGGGCCGACGCGATCGGGCTGTCCGGGCTGATCACCCCGTCGCTGGACGAGATGGTCGCGGTCGGTGCCGAGATGCAGCGCCGGGGGATCACGCTGCCGCTGCTCATCGGCGGTGCGACCACCTCGCGTCAGCACACCGCGGTCCGGATCGCTCCGGCGTACCAGGGCAGCACTGTTCATGTCCTGGATGCCTCCCGCGTGGTCGGGGTGGTCTCCGATCTGCTCGACCCGGGACGCGCCAAGACGCTCGACGAGAACAACCGCGCCGAGCAGGAACGCCTGCGGGAGCAGCACGCCAACCGGCACTCCCAGCCGCTGCTGGGCATCGAGGAGGCTCGCGCCAACCGCGAGGTCGTCGATTTCGCCGGGCTGCCCACGCCCAGCTTCACCGGGCTGCGCACGGTCGAGCCGTCGATCGCCGAGCTGCGCGAGATGGTCGACTGGCAGTTCCTGTTCCTGGCCTGGGAGCTCAAGGGCAAGTTCCCGGCGATCCTCGACAACCCGGTCGCCAAGGAACTGTGGGACGACGCCAACACGCTGCTAGACAAGATCATCGCGGAGGGCTCGTTCACGGCGAAGGGCGCGTACGCGTTCTGGCCGGCCCACAGCGACGGCGACGACATCGTGCTGGACAACGGCGTGCGCTTCCCGATGCTGCGACAGCAGACCGCCAAACCGGAGGGCCGGGCCAACCGCAGCCTCGCCGACTACATCGCGCCCGAGGGCGACCACCTGGGCGGGTTCGCGGTGGCCATCCACGGCGCCGGCGAGCTGGCCGCGCACTACGAGGACGACCAGGACGACTACCGGGCGATCATGGTCAAGGCGCTGGCCGACCGGCTCGCCGAGGCGTTCGCGGAATACCTGCACCTGCAGGCGCGCCGCGAATGGTTCGAGCCGGACGCCCAGCCCGAGCTGGCGGAGCTGCACGCCGAGCGGTTCCGCGGCATCCGCCCGGCGCTGGGCTACCCGGCCAGCCCCGACCACAGCGAGAAGAAGGACCTGTTCGAGCTGCTGGAATCGGACAAGCTGGGCATCGGGCTCACCGAGTCGTACGCGATGACCCCGGCCGCGGCGGTCAGCGGGCTGATCTTCGCCCACCCGTCGTCCCGCTACTTCACGGTCGGCCGGATCGGCAAGGACCAGGTCGAGGACTACGCGCAGCGCCGCGGCCTGAGCGTCGAGGAGATCGAGCGCTGGCTGCGGCCCAACCTGGCCTACGAGATCTGAGACCCGTCACCGGCGCCTGGCTGATCAATCTCAGCCAGGCGCCGGGTCAGGAACTCGCGTTGGCTCAGAATCTTGGTGGCCGGCCGGTCTCCTCGCCTGCGGGGTCCACGGTGATCGTCAAGGTGGCGACATATCCGCTGCTCACGTCGCCGGTGACAACCGCCATCTCGCGGGCGGCCAGGTCGTCGCGGAACACCATGTCGGTGGCGAGCGAAACGCTCGACATGTTCGTTTCGCTCTGCTCGTACCCGTCGGCTTCGGCGTAAACGGTGTCGGAAACATCCTCGGGCAAAGCGATCTGCGAGGTCTTGCGAATGGGCCCGGCGCCGCTGGTGACATCGGCGAGGGAGGAATACACCTCGAAATGGATGTGCGGCCAGCGCCCGGTGTAGCAGGCCGGATAGATGCTGGTAAACGTGACGGTGCCGGTGTCGTCGCCGACCTGGATGCCGCGAAGATAGTTCTCGTTCGTCACGCCCGGGGAATACAGCGAATAGCGGCCCTCCCGATCGCAGTGCCACGCATAAACGGCGGCTCCCGCCAGTGGCGCACAAGCAGGATCCTGCACAATCAAAGAGAATTGCAACGGTACGCCCGCAGCAACCGTGTTCGAGGCGCCGAACGAGGGCCGGAGGTCGCTGCGCACTATTCCGCTCTCGGTGCGCACATCGGGGCCGTTGGAACCGTCCGCGGGGTACGGGCCGGCAGTCTCGGACTCCACCTCCTGCAGGCATGCGGCCGCCGCTTCGGCTGAGGTGGTGCGTAACAGGCCGCCGCCGGCGACGGCCAGCCCGGCCCCGCCGAGCGCGGCCAGCATCCGCCGGCGGGACATCGTGGCCAGGTCGAACGCGAGCCCTCTGTCGTGCTGGTGTGGCATCGCTTGCTCCTTCCGGTTGACGAAGAAGGCAGCTAAGCATCGATGTCTATGAATGACCTGTGGTTGATCTCAAGCCGAGCCAGATCCGGTCCCGGGTGAACGGCAGCTCGGTGAAGCGCACCCCGGTGGCATCGCGCAGCGCGTTGGCCAGCGCCGGGGCGACCGGGTTGTACGGGCTCTCGCTCATCGACTTGGCGCCCAGCGGCCCGATCGCATCGGTGGTGGCGGCGAAGACGACCTCGGTGCGCGGCACGTCGGCGTACGCGGGGATGTGGTACTGCCGGAAGCCAGTCGTCAGCACCTCCCCGGTCACCGCGTCGAGCACCATGCGTTCGCTCAGCGCCGAGCCGAGCGCCTGCGCCACCCCGCCCTCCACCTGTCCGCGGCATTGCAACGGGTTCAGCACCCGGCCCGCGTCGGCGCTGTGCACGCTGCGCAGGATCCGCAGCTCCCCGGTGCCCGGGTCGACGGCGACGCGGAACCACTGCGCGTTGAAGGCCACCGACCGCGGCGTACCGGCCCAGTGGCCCCGGCCCGGCGGGATCCGCGCGGCGAGCTCGGGCAGGGGGATCAGCGTGCCATCGGCGAGTTCGGCCGCGTCGGGGGTCAGGCTGACCGCGCCGGTCACGTCGAGGATCGAGGCCCGCAAGGCCGCAGCGGCGGCGAGCACGGCCTGCCCGGCCACGACCACGCCGGTGGAGCCGAACGCGCCGGTGTCGTGACCGACCACATCGGTGTCGGACTGGCGGATGACAATGCGGTCGGCGGTGGTGCCCAGCACATCCGCGGCGATCTGCGCGTGCACGGTCGTGCTGCCGTTGCCGAACTCGGCGGTGCCCACAGCGACCTCGTACCGGCGGTCGGCCCGCAACGACACCGAGGCGTCGGCGTAGTGCCCGCCGGGCGGACCCGCGGCGATCATCGCGATGGCCATGCCCTCGCCGACCAGCCAGCCCGTCTCAGCGCTCGCGGGCTCCGGCTCGGCGCGGGCGGCCCGGATGGCGTCGAGGCACTGGTCGAGGCCGTAGCTGGCGATGGTCAGGTCGTCGGCGTGGCTGCCGGGCGCGGTCATCGCCTCGCCCGCCAGGATCACATTGCGTTCGCGCAGCAGCACCGGATCCAGGTTCAGCCTGCGGGCCAGCTCGTCCAGCGCCGACTCGACGGCGAAGGTGACCTGACCCAGCCCGTAGCCGCGGAAGGCGCCGGCGGGCACGGTGTTGGTGTAGACGGCGTACGCGTCGACCTTCTTGTTGGCGCACCGGTAGATCGCGATCGACTCGTGGCAGCCGTGATACATCACCGACGGGCCGTGGTTGCCGTAGGCGCCGGTGTCGACCACCACGCGCAGGTCCAGGGCGGTCAAGGTGCCGTCGGTGCGGGCGCCGGCTTTTATCCGTACCGTGAAAGGGTGCCTGGTCGTTGCCGAGGTGAATTGCTCGGCACGGGTGAACTCATGTTTGACCGGCCGGCCCGTCGCGCGAACCGCCAAAGCCACCAGGTCTTCGACGAGCATTTCCTGTTTGCCGCCGAACCCGCCACCGACGCGGCCGGTCAAGACGCGAACCTGGTCGAGCGGGAGATCGTACAGATCGGCTAAGGCGCGGCGGGTGAGGAAAGGCGTCTGGGTGCTGGATCGAACAGTCAACCGGCCGTTCTCGTCGTACCACCCGATCGCGCCATGGGTTTCCAAACTGGCATGCTGCACCCGCGGAGTACGGAACGTCTGCTCATAAACGACGTCGGCCTCGGCGAAACCGCGTTCCACATCACCAATCTCGTCGTCCAGGCGACCGACAACATTGCTGTCACCGCCGTGCACGAGCGGCGCGCCGGGCAGCAGCGCTTTCTCCGGATCAACAACGGCGGGCATCATCTCGTACGAGACAAGCAGCCGACGGCATCCCTGTTCGGCGGCGCTTTCACTGTCCGCTATGACGGCGGCCACCCGCTGACCCACATGCCGGACCACATCGTCAAGCACCCGCGTGTCATAGGGATCCTCGTCCGGATTCTCGTGCCGCCCGGTGGAAAACCGTTTCTCCGGCGCATCATGATGGGTGAGCACAAGGCGCACCCCCGGCACGGCCAGCGCGTCCCGAGCATCGATCCCGACAATGCGAGCATGCGCGTGCGGCGATCGGACGACCTTGAGATGCACCATTTCCGGTACGTCCACATCAAACGTGAACCGCGCCGCCCCCGTCACCACCTCAGGGCCGGCCGGGGCACCCGTTCCCGACCCAATCGCCGCGCCGATCCCCGGCTCGGCAACATTGCGAACGCCCGCAAGGGCATCGGCCACAGCCCGGTACCCGGTGCACCGGCACAAATTGCCTTTCAACGACCGATCCATCTCGGTCGACGGCGCCTGATCCAGCGCCACAGCGGTCATGATGAGACCGGCTGTGCAGAAGCCGCATTGGAATCCCTGAGCGTCGAGGAACTGCTGCTGAACCGGATGCGGATTGTCGGTGGAAAGGCCCTCGACGGTCGTGACCTCGTGGCCCTGTGCGCGAAAGGCCGGATAGAGACAACTGTGCACCGGCCGGCCGTCGACATGCACCGTGCAAGCGCCGCAATCGCCGGTGTCGCAGCCCTTCTTGACGCCGAACCACCCCTGTTCTCGCACGAAGGTGCGCAAACACTGCCCCGGCCGCGGCGGCTGCTCCGCGTCCTGCCCGTTGATCCTCACGGCTCGAGCCGCCGCCGGATCTCCTCGGCGTACCGCAGGGTGAGGTGTCGTCGCCACGTGGGCAGCCCGTGCACATCATCGGTCCACGCATCGTCCGGAATGGCTTCGTGCAGCGCAGCAGTCAGGCTGCGCTCGTCCGGCAGGCCGTCGAATCGTAGCTGGTAGGGGCGCACGGTCGCGGCCGTCACGGTCAGCACAAACCCCGCGGAAGCCGTAACGCGCCCGGCCAGCAGAGCGGCGGAACGTCCGTGCGTGAACAAGGACCCTTGACGGTACGTAACCGGCCCGCCCATAGCCGTCGCCGGGACGGTGACGGAGCGCAGCAGCTCCCCGTCGCGCAGCACAGTGGAACCGTCGCCCGTCACGAAATTGACGACAGGCACGGTGCGCTTGCCGTCCGGGCCGGCAACCAGGCACTCGCCGTCCAGGGCGGCCAGCAAGGTGATCCTCGGCCCGGCGGGGAGAGCGGCGCACAGGTTGCCGCCCACCGTGGCGACGTTCCAGATCTTGAAGCTGGCAAGGAACGCGTGGCAGCAGCCGGTGGCCAGGTTGCGAAACGCCGCCGGGGTTTGAGGTGCCTGAGCGAAGCGGAACAGCTCGGCAATGGTGCAGGTAGCCGCGATCTCCACCCCGTCGTCGCGCACAGTGATGGGCGTCCACCCCGCGGCAACCAGATCCAGCAACCGCGTCAGCGCTGGCCGAGGCTCCGCGAACAACGCCGTACCCCCACCCAGCCAGGCATCCCCCGGCCGCCACTGTCCAATCCGGGCGGGACTCACCACCTCAGCCACCGTGTGCAGATCCACCTGCGCCCCCAGCGTGTGCCGTCCCCATCCCCATCCCCGTGCCCTGCCGCTCCGCGCCCCTGCCTCGCGGCCTGCCGATTTTCGTCATCTCAGGGACACGCTACGTTACGCCCGATCTGTTTCCGGGGCGCTTCGATTGCTTGTCACAATGCCGGGCGCTGTTTCGTCCTTCTCTCGCCTGCCTCTGGTTCGGACACACCTGGGTTCGGGCATCGTGCTCGCCGTTTCTCACTTTTACGTCGGTGCAGCGCCTCGGCCGGCGTCGGTTCGGCGTACAGGCAGGGCCGGCTCGGTGATCTCCAGGATCAGGTCACCGACGGTGAACCCGACAACCACCACCCGCACCGCCTCCGCCGCGACCGGAACAAGTCGCGCATCTTCCGCCGTCGTCGGGCCGGCAGGTCCGTCGTGACGCTGAACCGAGCGGGGCTGTTGATCCGTACTGTGATCCATGAGGGTGTTGTTGACCGCCCGGGGGATGTGGCCGACCGGATCGCCGGCCTGGAACTTGGCGCCGACGACCACCTTCCCCAACCGTTCAGCGTGCGAGAGCTGGTGGCAAGAATGCGCGCAGTGGCCCGCCGTTCCAACGCCGCGGCGACGGAACAGACCCCCGATCCGGTACGGACCTACGGACCGCTCACGATCGACACCCGGACCCGCGACGTGCGCCTGCACCGGCTCCCGGTGGCGCTGAGCCCCAAGGAATACGACCTGCTCCTGCTGCTCGCCGACGACCCGGGAGCTGTGGTGGACCGCCGGCGGATCCTGGACGAGGTGTGGGGGCCGAGCTTCTTCGGGCCGGGCAAGACGCTGGACTTCCACGTCGCGAGCCTGCGCCGCAAGCTGGGCGACCCCGGCTGGATCGAGAACCGGCGCGGCGTCGGTTTCCGCCTGGTCGCCCCGGCGTGACATGCCGCCTGCTGCTGACGTACCTCACGTTCGCACTGCTGATCCTGGTGTCGCTGCCGCGTCCGCGTCCGGGGAGCGGGCTACGGGCAGGCGAAGCGCGGGCGACGCTTCGCGGAACAATGCGCGCGAGGGTGGCCGCGGCGATCATCAACGGGTGAGAATCGCCCGGTGCACCGGGCAAACGACTACTACGGTCACTCGACCATCCTGGCGCGCTACTGCGGATCGGCGAGTGAACCGCCGCCGCGGATCCACGGCTATCTGCAGCATGGCTGGAACATCGGTGACGGCATGGCCGGCGACCATGAGTATGTATCCGGTGTCCCCCTGTTCCTGTGGTCCGAGCGCACCCGCAAACGGGCGTGGTCGCTCGGCCGGCGGGAGACCTACGTCGTCGGGGCGCCGTGGGCGTACCTGGTGCGACTCAAGCCTGAACGGGCCGGCGCCCCCACGCGGAACGGCACCATCTGGTATCCGTTTCACGGGTGGGAAGGCCAGCATGTCCGTGGTGACCACGCGCGCCTGATCGACCAGATCAAGGCCACCGAAACCGGCCCGGTGACGATCTGCCTGTACTGGCAGGAGTACTGGACGCCAGGCGTGCGGCGGCGATACGAACGCGCCGGGTTCCGCGTGATCTGCCACGGCTACCGGGGCGATGCGCGCGGCCCGGGCGACCCGGATTTCCTCGACCGGCAACTGGCCGAGCTCAGAGGTCATCGCAGGGTGGCGTCCAACCGGCTCAGCAGCGCCGTCTGGTACGGGATCCTCGCCGGATGCGAGCCGGCTGTCTACGGCGACCCCATGGTGCTGGAGAACGAGGATCCGGCGCACGGCGGGCAGGCCAGGATCCGGCGCCAGTGGGCCGAACTGCACGGCGAACAGGCCGACACCGCAGTTGCCCGAGCCATCGCGGTGCACGAGCTGGGCGCGGACCGGCTGGCGACGGCCGGGGAGCTTCGCCACCTGTTGCGGTGGGAGGTCGAAACGGCATGAACACAGGAGCGCAGCCCCGGATGATCGGTGGCGAGATGCAGGTCTGGTCCGACCTCGACGGCAGGCGCGGGGCCGGTCCCGTACGCGGAACCGTGCTTGCTGCCGTGTTTGCTGCTGCCCGGGGACGCATCTTGGTGCTGGGGCCGCACGATCCCGCGCTGTTCGACTCCTTGGATGACACCACGGTGCTCGTGCGGGGCGTAGCCGATGCCCGGACGCTGGCCGGTCGCACCGGATTGACGGTGCTGTGCGGAAGTCCGGCGCAGCTTGCGGCGCAGGGAACCTTCGACACCGTCATCGCGCTCGACGGTCTCGGCCGCCTGGACACCACTGAGAGCGACGGGCTGACATGGAACGAGATGCTCGCCGTGGTGCACAGCGTTCTCGCGCCTGATGGACTGCTTGTTCTCGGTGCCGAGAACCCGCTCGGACTGCACCGCGTTGTGGCGCCGCCCCGGCGGCTGAGCGATGCCGATTGGGTGCCGGTGCCCGGAGATTCCCAGCCGGCGACCTTGACGCAGCTCCGCCAGGCAGCCGGTGATGTCACGAGGATCTACTGCACGTATCCCGATCCCGTCGCACCGGAACTCATCCTGAGGGAGGACGCGCAGGGCGGTGCCGTCGAAGCGGCCCTCGAACGCGCGTTCTCGGGTGCCAGGAAGGTTCTGGTGGATCCGGCGCGGCTGGCAATCAGCAGTGTGCGCCACGGTGCCGGCAGCGCCCTGGCCCCCGGCTGGATCATCGTGGCGGCCCGGGACGAGAATTTGCTGCCCCACGTGGTGAGCGAACTCGATGGCGCTGTGCCAGGTCCGACGCTTGAGCACCTCATCGAACTGGCCGCCGCCCGGCGTGATCTGCCGGGCGTCCGCGAGCTGGTGACGGACTGGCAGAGCGGTCCGGCTGCCGGGGTGCCGGCAAACCAGATCATCAAAGCCTCCGACGGTACGTCCGTGGCCCTCGGGGACGTCGTGGATCCCGCCTTCGCCCTGCGGGACCTGGCCTCCCGGCTGCTGCGGGCCGGCTTCCCGCATCCGTGGCCGGGTGTCAAGGGCACGACGGATCTGACGCGCATTCTTGCGGCGATGGGGGAGGTGCACGTCGAGGTCCAGGACGAACCCGGCCAGCGGGAGCTGCCCTTCGCCGAGCTGGTTGCCGAGCGCGACCGCCTGATCGGCGAGCTAGCCGACGCACGCGCTCAGGCTGCCTTCTTCGAGGCGGAACTCACCGGTCGTGAGCGGGATCTGCGCGAGGTACGCGAGATGGTGGAGCAGCTCAGCGGGACGGGTCCGGCGCGGGCGGGGCAGGCGTTCGTGGGCGGGGTCCGCGCTACTCGCCGGGTGCTGCGGCGCAACGGCTGACCCTGTCGTACAGGTCCTCGAGCCGCGCGGTTTGGGCGGCGACATCGAAGTGCTGCTCAATATGGGCACGCGCTTGCTTGCCCATGCGCTCGCGCAAGCCGTCCTCGGTTAGCAGCGCCCGCAGGTGGGCAGCCAGAGCGGCGCGGTCACCTTCGGCGCCGAGCAACCCGGTCTCGCCGTGCACCACCGCCTCCGGGATACCACTGTGGCGTGTCGAGACCACGGGTATACCCAGCGCCTGCGCTTCGAGGATCGTCGTGGGCAGCCCTTCGGCATCGCCATTGGCGGCGGTGCGCGACGGCGACACGAAAACTTTGCCCTCGGCCATGCTGCGCCCGGCGGCCGCGTGGTCGAGCGTACCGGCGAACGTCACATCGACGCTCAGAGTGCGGGCCTGCTCCGTCAAGCTTTCCCGCAAGGGGCCGTCACCGACGACGAGCACGCGGGGGGTGAGGTCGCTCAGCCCGGCCAGGGCGGCAATGAGGTCGTCGAGGCCCTTCTTCTCCACGAGCCGGCCCACGAAGACCGCATCCCAGCGCTTGGACCGGGGCACGGCAGGCGGGGGAACGGGAACGCCGGTGTGGTGCACGCACACCTTTGACGGTTCCGCGCCCAGGGCGATGGCGCGCTCGCGCACCGGACCGGAAACAGCGATGATCAGCGCTGCCCGGCGGAACACCGTCCGCAGGTTGCGGCGGTGCCGCAGGCCCTTGGCTCCCCGGGCGTACGGCTGCCGGGTCACATCGTGGCCGTGCAGCGTGACAACCAGCGGCACCCCCAGGGCTGCCGCCGTTGCGCTGACCAGCCAGCCGTCGCCACCGAAGTGGGCATGCACGAGGTCCGGCCTCAGGTCCGCCATGGTGCGGTACAGGCGCGGGGATCTGCCGGTCAGGCGCAGCCGCAGAAAACCGGGTGGGAACACGATGACGTCGTCGTCCTCGGCGAGCACCGAAGGGACCCGGAAGGCGCCCGCGAAGTGAGCCTCCCAGCGTGACAGGGCACGGGCCTGAGCCCGCACGAACGTCTCCGAGGCGGGCAGCATGGCGCTGCGCCACACAACGACCCGGTTCATCCGCGTCCCAGGATCCTGTCGCGCAGCACATGCCGTACCCGTGGGGGCAGGGCCCAGATCTGCAGATGGGTGAGGTAATCGACGGCGCTGGGACGACCGTGGCCCCTCGCCTCGGCGAGCAGTTCCCGGAAAACCGCGAGCTTGCGGGTCGGGGCTGCCATCGAACTCATCACGCTCAAGGTGAAGGCCGCGTAGGCGCGCGGGGTGAACAGCTCGCGGTTGCGCCGCAGCCAGGCCATCTGCGACTCGTACGGCATCTGCAGGCTGATCCGCTCCCGGTCCTCGTCCTGGTGCCACACGACGAGCGGCTCGTCGGCCATGAGCAGAGCGGTTCCGGCGGCGCGGATGGCTCGCAGCGCCCAGTCCAGCTCCTGCTGGCGGCGCAACCCCACGGTGAACGGCACTTCACGCAGCAGGTCGGTGGGCGCCATGATCGTCGACGTCTGGATGAAGCCTTCGCCGTGGAACAGCCCCTTGCGCACGGTGCAGTATTCGCTCAGATGCTCACCGCCGGCGGGCAGCCGGCGAGGCATGACGAACTCGGCCCGCGGCGTGCGGTTGAACAGCCGGCTCGCCACGATCGGCCGGGGAGCTCCGGCGTGCAGGGCCAGAGACAGCTGCACGGCAAGCTTGTGAGGCAGCCATTCGTCGTCATCGTCCAACAGGGCCGTCCACGGTGCGCGGGCGGCGCGCACGCCTTGGTTACGGGCGTTCGGGGCGCCGCCCTTGCGGTCCAGGGGCACCGTTCGTACCCGCGGATCCCCGATCTCGGCCAGTGCCTTCGACGTGACATCGTCGGGACCGTCGATCACGACGACCACCTCGAAGTCCGGCATGTTCTGAGCCAGCACGCTGCGAACGGCGCGGGTCAGCAGCTCGGGACGGTTGCGGGTCGGGATGACCACGCTCACCTCGGCAGGGGTGTCCATGACGCGGCAACGCTAGGCAGCGCCGGCGACCCGCTGCTGAACGGAAGACGGCGGCACGTGATGCGGGTCAATAAATGTAAGGTCTCTCGCATGCGCGTGCGTACCGTCCTCGCGGCGTTGCTTCTGGCCGCCGCCGGACTCGTGACTGGCCTCGCGGCACCGGCCGCAGCCTCACCGCCGTCAGCGATGTTCCCTGGCGCCCCGGCCGGTGCCGTCCCGGTGCGTCAAGCCCCCGGCGACCCGGTGAAGTGGTACCGGGTGCGTGACAACTACCAGGGCGAGCCCGAGTTCCTGTACGAGATCGCCGAGCGCTTCCTGGGCAACGGCGACCGGCTGACCGAGATCTTCACGCTGAACAAGGGGCGGGTGCAGCCCGACGGTGCGGCGTTGACCGTGCCGGACGAGATCGAAGCGGGCTGGATTCTGCAACTACCCAGCGATGCCTCCGGCGACGGAGTCGAGGCCGGCCCGCTGCCCACCGCCGTCCCCCCGGTCGCCGCCAGCGCAGGCGTACCCGGCGCCGGCCCCTCCACCGGCACGGCATCCGGTGAGGATCAGGCGGCCAAGGATGCCGGCGGATCCCCGCTCGTGCCCGTTCTTCTGGGCGTAGCCGGGCTGGTGGTCATCGCGGGCATCGTTGCGGCGGTGGTACTGACCCGGCGTCGGCGAGCCACTCCGGTCAGCGCAACCGGGCTCATCCCTCGGCAGCGCACCGGGCCGCCCGCGCATCTGTTCGACACGGCAGCTTCCTGGACCATCGACCGGGCGCTGCGCGTGCTCGTCACTTCGAGCGCCGAGGCTGCACCGCCGATCTATGGCATCTCGGTGGACGAGGCGCGCATCAAACTACGCCTGGTGACGCCCGGCAATGAGGTGCCGGAGCCGTGGGAGGCGCAGGACGAAGGCCGGCTGTGGGTTGCCTCGCTGCGCGACTTGCAGGCGCTGCCCGCGGACCCCGGCGTTGCGGCGCCCTGTCCGCGGCTGGTCACCTTGGGCAGCTTGTACGGCACCCGCGAGCTGGTCGACATCGGGCAGGCCCCGGGCATCATCGCCGTCCAAGGCGACCCGGCGGCAGGCCGGTCCCTCGCCGCGTCCTGGGCGCTGGAACTCACCACCAGCCCCTGGTCGGAGGAGGTCCGGGTCATCGCCGGCGGCCTGAGCACCGTCGTCGCGCCGGGAGCCCACGTCAAGTCCCTGGAGACGGTTGACGAGGCGCTCGCGGCCGCCGGAACCGACCCGGCGGGCGTCGGCGTTGTCATGCTGGCCGCGCCGCCTGCGGAGCATGACCTCGAAAGGGTACGAGCCCTGGTGACCCGCGACGACGCCGCGTGGGCAGTCGTCGTGCTGGGCCACACGAGCCAGGACCGGTGGCGCTTCCTGCTGCAGGCCGACGGACGGCTCGACACCGGTTCGCTGGGCATCCTCGCCTACACCTCCGGAGTGTCGTCGCCCGCACAGTAGGAAGTGCGCGGGGCTCGTGTTTACGCAGGGTGATCGAGGGAGCGGGGACCGTACCCCTGGGGTCACGATTTGCTCTCGGGGTTGCTGTGCGGGTCACTTCGGGGTTTTGGGTTCGGGGCGTCGGGCACCTGCGGTCGCGTGGAGGAGAGGTTTCAGCTGCTTGAGCGGCTCGGTGTGGGCGGTACGGCCGTGGTGTGGCGGGCTCGTGACGCCGTTCTCGAGCGCGACGTAGCGCTCAAGGTGCTGTCCGCGGCTGCGGCTCCTGACCCTGCCAAGCTGGAACAGTTCCGCCTCGAGGCGCGCGTGGCGGCCGGGTTGCGGCACCCGCACATCGTCGAGATCTTCGACTACGGTGAGGCGCCGGGGATGCCCGGCGAGCTGCCCATTCCGTACGTGGTCATGGAGCTTGTCGAGGGCCGGACCCTGGCCTCGATGCTCTCCGGCGGACCGCTGCCGTGGCGCACCGCGACCGTGATCTGCGCCGAGGTGGCTGCGGCGCTCGCCGCCGCGCACGACCATGGCGTCGTTCACCGCGACGTCAAGCCGGGCAACATCATGGTGGGCGAGGACGGCGCGAAGCTGGTCGACTTCGGCATCTCCGCCTCGACCGGCACGGCCGATGTGGTGGAAGGCGAACTGCTCGGCACCCCCGCGTATCTCGCGCCGGAACGCCTCGATGCCGGCCCGGTCCACCCGGCCAGCGACGTCTACGGTCTGGGGCTCCTGCTGTACCGAGCCCTCGCCGGGCGGATGCCGTGGCAAGCGCAGAACCTGACCGACGTGGTACGCGCGCACCTTTGCGCCGAGCCTGACCCGCTGCCTGCCATCGACGGCCTGCCCCGAGCGGTCACGACCGTCCTGGACCGCTGCCTCGCCAAGCGTCCGGAGGATCGGCCCACGGCTGCGCAGGTCGCGGATCAGCTCAAACGCGCTGTGATGAGCCGCCGCAAGCCGCTGCGTCTGCTGACGAGTGGGCCGCTGCATGTCGTCGACCGGGCCTTTGCTTCGCGCTCCTTCGTGCCGCCGCGATTGCGGGGCTGGAGAGCCGGTGCTGCGGCGAGCATCGCGAAAGAAGCGAGCCAGACGCGGGAATGGTCGCCGGAGGAGACCGGCAGCCATGAGATCGCATCGGGAACCGGCGGCTTCCAGGCGGGGGAGCGGGCGGGGGCCTTCATGACGGTACGGACTGGGCGGAGATCGGCGAGCTGCTCGACGCCAGTTACCGGCGGACGGCGGGGGTGCGACGGGTGGCTCGGCTCGACAGCCTCGCCACCAAGCCGGCTGTGCCCTGATCGAGGCTCCGAGCGGTACCCGATGCCGCGCCGGAAGGGCTAGCGTGCAGGGGTGCCCATCGGCAGGCTTCATCATCTGATTGTTGACTGTGCGGACCCGGTGATCGAGGCCCGGTTCTGGAGTGCGGTGCTGGGCGACCCGGTGACGTACGCGGATGAGGATTTTGTTGTGGTGTCCGCCAATGCCACGACGTCGGGGGTGGCGTTTCAGCGTGCCCCGCGGCTGCCGGCGCCCACGTGGCCGGAGCCGGGGATGCCGCAGCAGATGCACCTTGATGTGATGGTGGACGATCTGGAGGCCGCCGGGACTGCGGTGCTGGCGCTGGGGGGTCGCGCGCTGGGTGGGGATCACGTGTACGCCGACCCTGCGGGGCATCCGTTCTGCCTGATCAAGCGGCCGGGGTGGGCGCCGCCGGTGCAGGGCGGCCCGGGACAGGCGGATGCTGCGAAAGGACAGCCGGACGCTGGGGAGGGCGACGGCAGCGATTGACGCCGGCCGGGGTGCGGGAGACGTTCGGGAGGACGAAGTGCTCAAGCTCGGTCCGCACGTGGCCGCCCGGTTCTGCAGGGAGATCGCCGTGCTACCAGCCTGGCCCGGCCCGGCGGGGACGGTCAATGCCCCGCGCCGGTTTCCGTCCCGCGCACCAAACGCCGGGCTCTCGTAAGATGAGCAGAATGCTGGCCGTCTCGTGGCGTGATGTGGTCCTCGCCGTGCTGCCGTCCGCCCAGCTCACCGATGGTGCCCCGAGCGAAGCGGTGGCCGCGGCGAGCGAGCGGCTGGGTGCGGCGCTGCCCGAGGACTTGGCGGCGTTGCTCGCCGAGACCGACGGTGTGCGCTCCCCGGACGGCCAGGATCTGGTGTGGCCGCTGGCGCGCCTGGTGGTCGCCGACGGCTTGCTGGTGTTCGGCGACAGCGGCGGGGGCAGCGACCGGGTGGCCTATGATGCGCTCAGCCCGGCGCACATCGTGGTCTGGAACCGCGACACCGACGAGCGCCGGCCGGTCGCCGTTGACCTGGCCGACTATCTGACCCGGGTGCTGGTCGAGGACGATTACTGACGTGTCGGCCGCGGGTGCAGCAACTGCTCGGCGATTTCCTGTACGCGCGCCCGGGTGATCCCCTCGCTCTGCTCAACGGCCAGCGGGTGATAGGTCGGTTCCAGCACGACATGCGGACGTTCGCCTACTGAGCCGGTGTGCACCTGGGTGCGCAGGTTGAGCGTCGGCTCGCGGTAGACCGGCAGCTCGGTGGCGAACCAGCCGAAGTACGCAGGCTCCCGCTCGCGGCCCGGGGTGCTCCACAGGTCGAGCATCCGGCTGAAGGCGGCGCTGCTCAGCGACACCCAGACACCCCAGTCGAAGTCCTGCACGGCATCGGTGACCGCGATGACCAGCCGGGCCCGGACGAAGTAGTGCTCGCCCGCGATGATGCAGATCTCGTCCTCGAGCAGGCTCTTCTCATCCCGGGCCAGATCCTCCCGCCAGTACGCCGGGGCGGCCGCGCCGTAGGAGAACGGCAGCCCGTCATGGCGTCTCCCGCACCCGCCGCAGACAAACCCGTGATCATCCACGCGGCGACGATAGCCCCCGGACATGAACCCGCGGTGTCGTGACTGGACGCCCGCGCCGCTGTCATCGGGAGCCGGCGGCGCGGGCGTTGCTGAGGAGGGGCGCGGTGGCGATCAGCTCCTCGGTGAACACGGCCCGGCGGCCGGTGAGGTGGCCGCCGTACCTGGTCAGAGCCTCGGCGACGTCGTCAAGGCGCACAGCGGTGGACGCCGGCGAGCAGGTTCTCGTAGTGATCGAGCACCCGGTCATGGTGGGGGCGGGGTACGACAGGTTGGTCACTGGACCTTGCCAAAACTCTAGTTCGGCTATAGGAAAAGAGGGTGAGCGAGAGCATTGCACCGTTGCCGCTGGCTGTTGCGCTTGAGGGACTGGGGTGGCATCCCGCCGCGTGGCGCACGTCGCCCGTGCCGCCGGCCGCGGTCTTCGGGGCCGGCCACTGGGTGAACCTGGTCCGTGAGGCCGAGGCCGGGCTGCTCGACTTCGTCACCTTCGACGACACGTTCGGCCCGCCGACCGACGAGCCGGGGCAGCTCAACGGGCGCCTCGAAGCGGTGCTGGTGGCCTCGCGCGTGGCCCCGGTGACCCGCCACATCGGCCTGGTGCCGGTGGCCACGACCACCTACACCGAGCCGTTCCACCTCTCGACCGCGCTGGCCACGCTCGACTACCTCAGCGGCGGCCGGGCCGGATGGCAGGTGCGCGTGTCCGCCCGCCCCGGCGAGAACCGGCTGCTCGGGCGAGCACCGGCGACGGCGTTGTTCGACGAGGCGGCCGACGCGGTCGAGGTGGTCCGGCGGCTCTGGGACAGCTGGGAGGACGACGCGGTGATCCGCGACGTGGCCACCGGGCGCTACATCGACCGGGACAAGCTGCACTACATCGACTTCGCGGGCGAGTGGTTCTCGGTCAAGGGGCCCTCGATTGTGCCGCGCCCGCCGCAGGGCCAGCCGGTGATCACGGCGCTGGCCCACGCCGCCCCGGCGTACGAGTTCGCCGCCCGCTCGGCCGATGTGGTGTTCGTGACGCCCTCGGATGGCGATGACGCCGCTGCGATCGTACGGGCGAATCCGGGGTTGAAGGTCTTTGCCGATCTTGTCGTGTTTCTCGATGATCATGCGGCGGCGGCTCGGGAACGACGCGAACGGCTCGACGAGCTGCACGGTGAGGCGTGGCAATCCGATGCGCTGACGTTCGCCGGTTCGCCCGAGCAGCTGGCCGACCTGCTGCTGAGCTGGCGCGAAGCGGGGCTCGACGGGTTCCGGTTGCGGCCCGGCGCGCTGCCCTACGACCTCGAGGCGATCACCCGCCTGCTCGTGCCGATTCTGCAGGACCGCGGCGTCTTCCGCACCGCACCGCCCACCGGCACGCTGCGCGAGCGCCTCGCTCTGCCGGTCGCCGTCAACCGCTACCAGCAGCAGGGAGTCCGACGGTGAGCAAACAGATCATCCTGGCCGCGCACTTCCCGGGCGTGAACAACACGACCGTGTGGAGCGATCCGGCGGCCGGCAGCCAGATCGAGTTCTCCTCGTTCGTGCGGCTCGCGCAGACCGCCGAGCGCGGCAAATTCGACTTCTTCTTCCTGGCCGAGGGGCTGCGCCTGCGCGAGCAACGCGGGCTGATCCATGACCTGGACGTGGTCGGGCGCCCCGACACGCTGACCGTGCTGGCCGGGCTCGCCGCGGTCACCACGCATCTCGGGCTGGCCGGCACGCTCAACGCGACCTTCCACGAGCCGTACGAACTGGCCCGTCAGCTCGCCACCCTGGACCACCTCTCGGGCGGACGCGCGGCGTGGAACGTGGTCACCTCGTCCGGGCCGTTCTTCGGCGAGAACTTCCGGCGCGGCGGCTTCCTGGACCACGGCGACCGCTATGTGCGTGCCGGGGAGTTCATCGACACCGCCCGCGAGCTGTGGGATTCGTGGTCGGAACTCACGCCCAGCCGCGACGCGGGGGTCTTCGCCGGCACCGGGCGGTTCGCGCACACCAGCGCCCAGTTCGACATCGCCGGGCGCTTCGGGGTGCCACGCAGCCCACAGGGCCACCCGGTGATTCTGCAGGCCGGGGACTCCGGCGCAGGCCGCGAGCTCGCCGCCGCCAAGGCCGACGCGATCTTCTCGCGCCACCATGAGATCGAGGACGGCCGCGCCTTCTACCGCGACGTCAAGGGCCGCCTCGCCCGCTACGGCCGGGACCCGGACAGCTTGAAGATCATCCCGGGGGTGTCGTTCGTGCTCGGCGACAGCGAGGCCGACGCGCAGGAGAAGGCCCACCACATCCGCCGTCAGCAGGTCAGCCCGCAGACCGCCATCCTGCTGCTGGAACAGGTCTGGAACCGCGATCTTTCCGGGTACGACGCGGAGGGCCCCCTGCCAGTCATCGACCCCTGCGAGGACGAGCACACCATCATCCAGGGCCGCGCCGGGCAGTTCGCCGACCGGCTGGCCACGGCGGCCGAGTGGCGCGAGCGCGCCGGGAGCAAGAACCTGAGCATCCGCGAGTTGATCATCGAGGTCACCGGGCGCCAGTCGTTCATCGGCACGCCGGCCCGGGTCGCCGGCCAGCTCAACGAGTACGTCCAGACCGAGGCGTGCGACGGGTTCATCCTGGTGCCGCACCTGACCCCGGGCGGGCTGGACGACTTCGTCGACTCGGTGGTACCGCTGCTGCAGGAACGGGGCGTTTTCCGTACCGGATATGCGTCCCCGACCTTGCGCGGGAATCTGGGGCTCGCATGAAGTTCCTGCTCATCACGCTGATCGTGCACAACGACGCGCAGAGCCCCCGCGACCGGCTGCGCGAGGTCGTGGACACCGCGGTGCTGGCCGAGGAACTGGGCTACGACGGCTTCGGCGTGGGCGAGCGCCACGAGCGCCCGTTCATCTCCTCCTCGCCGCCGGTGGTGCTCAGCCACATCGCCGCACGCACTTCGCAGATCCGGCTGTTCACCGCGGTCACCACGCTCAGTCTGCTCGACCCGGTGCGCGCCTTCGAGGACTACGCCACGCTCGACAACCTCTCCGGCGGGCGCCTCGAGCTGATCATCGGCAAGGGCAACGGCGCCGCGCAGGCCCAGCTGTTCCACGTCACCGCCGAGGACCAGTGGGATCGCAACCGGGAGAGCTACGAGCTGTTCCGCCGGCTGTGGCGCGAACCCAAGGTCACCTGGCAGGGCCGGTTCCGTCCGTCGCTGCACGAGGCCGAGACCTGGCCTCGCCCGTTGCAGCAACCCATCCGGGTCTGGCACGGCAGCGCGACCAGCCGGGCGTCGGTTGACCTGGCCGCGCAGTACGGTGACCCGCTGTTCTCGGCCAACGTCACCAACCCGATCGAGCCGTACGCCGAGCTGATCCGCTACTACCGCGAACGCTGGGAGCACTACGGTCACGACCCGGCAGACGCGCTGGTCGGTGCCGGATCCGCCGGCTTCTACGTGGCTCCCACGTCGCAGGAGGCCATCGAGACGTACCGGCCGATCTTCGACGCGCGCCTCGCCACGTTGCGCCGCGTCGGGGTGAAGCCGGTGTTCGCCACGCTGGAGGACGCCATCGAGCGCAGCTCCATCCTGGTCGGCAGCCCGCAGCAGATCATCGACAAGGTGCTGCGCTACCACGGCGAATTCGGCCACGAGGTGATGCACCTGCACGCCGACGCGGACGGGCTGACCGGCAAGCAGCACCGCGCCACCCTCGAGCTGTTCCAGAGCGACATCGCGCCGGTGCTGCGCCGCGTCATTCCGAGCCGGCCGCTGGGGCACCAACGGAAGGAGACGCTGTGACCGTACCGCTGAGCATTCTTGATCTGGCCCCGGTCGTGGCCGGTGGCACCGCCGGGGACGCCTTGCGCCGCACGCTGGATCTGGCGCGGGCCGCTGAGAACTCCGGGTACGCCCGCTACTGGGTGGCCGAGCACCATTTCACTGCGGGGGTGGCCAGCTCGCAGCCGGCCCTGCTGCTCGGGCAGATCGCCGCGGTGACCGAGCGGATCCGGCTGGGCTCGGGGGCTGTGCAGACCGGTCACCAGACCCCGCTGTCGATCGTGGAGCAGTTCGGGCTGCTGGACGCGCTGTACCCGGGGCGCTTCGACCTCGGGCTGGGCCGCTCGGGTCAGCCGCGCTCCGAAGCGGTCGCCGCGCCGGCCCCGGAGCCCGCCGGGAACGAGGAACGTGTGGTGGGCGGGCTGCTCATCCCCAAGTCCTTCTCGTTCGCCCCGCTGCTGGCCTCCACGCGGTGGAAGCTGTTCGCGCGGCTGTTGCAGCAGGCCGGGGCCTCGCCGCCGCCGTTCACCGAGGTGCTCGACGAGATCGAGGCGCTGCTGGCCGGGCCAGTCACCGACGAGCAGGGCAACGAAGCCCGCGCGGTGCCGGGGGAGGGCGCCGACCTGCAGCTGTGGTTGCTGGGCAGCAGCGGCGGGGAGAGCGCCCAGGTGGCCGGGGCCCCGGGGCTGCCGTTCGCCGCCAACTACCACGTCGCCCCGGCGCAGGTCCTGGACGCGGCGGCGGCCTACCGGGCGGCGTTCCAGCCGTCGAAAACCCTGGACCAGCCGTACGTCATGGTGTCGGCCGACGTGGTGGCCGCCCCGGACGACGCCACCGCCCGGTCCCTGGCCGCCGGATACGGCCTGTGGGTGCACAGCATCCGCACCGGACAGGGGGCGATCCCATACCCGTCGCCGGAGCAGGCGGCGCAGCACCGGTGGAGCGACGAGGAACGCGAACTCGTCGCCGACCGGGTCGCCACGCAGTTCGTCGGATCGCCGCAGACAGTAGTGGCCGGGCTGCGCACGCTGCAGCGCGTGACGGGGGCCGACGAACTGCTGGTGACGACCATGACCTACGAGCACGCCGACCGGGTGCGCTCGTTCGAGCTACTCGCCCGCGAGTGGCTCGGCTGAACCTTCGCCGCGGGTCAGGTGGGTGCGCTGGCCCTCCTTGTCGAGGATCGTGATGACCTCGGCCGGGCCTTCGTGGGCCCCGAACGCGTGCGGCACCATCGTCGAGAACTCGGCGGCCTCACCGGTGCGGACCAGGATCGTGCGCTCACCCAGCACCAGCTCGACGGTGCCGGACAGCACCATGAACCAGTCCCGGCCCGGATGCACCCGCTTGGCGATGGCCTGGCGCGACGGCGCGGGCCGGGTGATGCGCATCTTCGCCACGGTCACCCCGGTGGGACCGCCGTCGCGCGACAACAGCCACGTGGTGATCCCGCGGTTGTCGTCGCGCGACGGCCGGATCACCACATCGCCGTCGTCGGCCGGTTCCACGAGCTGATCCAGCGTGGTGCCCAGGGCCCGCGCGATCGGGGTGAGCTGGTCCAGGGCGATGCGCCGGTGCCCGGTCTCGATGCGGCTCAGCGTCGAAGGGCTCAGAAAACATCTCCCGGCCAGCTCGTCCAGGGACCAGCCGCGGGCCAGCCGCAGGGCTCGGATGCGGGTGCGGACGAGGGCGTCCAGCTCACCGTCTTGCGTCATACGCAAGACCTTATGCTGTACGAGCAAAGCGCCGCTACCGTGGTGCCATGACTTCCTCTCACCACCACGACCACGACCACACCCATGGCGCAGCCGTGCCGGACTTCTTCGCCGAGATGCTGGACCTTGACGTGGCCGTGCTGCACGAGTACCACGCCGAGCTGCTGAGCTGGCTGGCCTCCCTCGCCGGGCCGGTGCACCACATCCTCGACATCGGGGCGGGCACCGGTACCGGGTCGCTGGGCCTGGCCCGCCGGTTCTCCGAGGCCGAGGTGGTGGCGCTGGACCTTTCCGCCGAGCTGCTGGCCCGGCTCAGCGATCGGGCGGCCGGCGCCGGGCTGGGGGAGCGCATCCGGGTGGTGGCCGCCGACCTGGACGCGGGCTGGCCCGCCGAACCCGAGGCGTTCGACCTGGCCTGGGCGTCGGCGTCGATGCACCACCTGGCCGACCCGGACGCGGTCATCGCCGGGGTGCTGGGCAGCCTGCGCCCGGGTGGGTTGTTCGCGATCGTGGAGCTGAGCGGGTTCCCGCGCTTCCTGCCCGCTCGTCCCGGAGCCGGGCTCTCGGCCCCGGCTGCGTTGTCGCCGGCCGCGTTGGAGGAGCGGCTGCACGCTGCGGTGGCCGAGCGGCATGCGCGTGACCTGCCGCATCTCGGGGACGACTGGGGGTCGCGGCTGGCCAAGGCCGGGTTCACCGTCGAGGCGACCCGGCAGTTCGACATCCATCTCACCGCGCCGCTGCCCGCCGCCACCGGCCGCTACGCCCAGGTGTCGCTGCAGCGCCTGGCCGGGGGCCTGCGCGAGCAGCTGAGCAGCGAGGAGATCGCCGCTCTGCACGCCCTCACCGGTGACGAAATCCTGCACCGCGACGACCTGGAGGTGCGGGCCTCGCGTACCACGTGGATCGGGCGCCGCCCCTAGGATCACCATCGCTGCGGCAATTGCGGAAACGGACTGGCCGGGGCAGTACCAGCGGGACTCCGGGTGGGGGGCGCTGGCGCCCGGACGAGATTTTCGCGGTGGCACGTGAGTAACTCAAGGCCCGCAAGCAGGCCCGCGAACAGGGCGGCAGGGGGTCCCGGGCAAGCGGTTGTCCGGGCATCGGCCGCGATCACCGCTTGCGGGATACCGCAAGATCATTCATATTGACCCTTCTCAGTAGGCTGGCTGGGTGCTTATCTGTCCTGGGCGGACAGTCAGCTGGACATCATGCGGGGGAGGTGTGATGGGGGCGGTAGTCCCTGTGCTGACGCGGTGGGGCGTGAGTCCGGATGCGGACCTGACCTACCGGGCGCTTCTGCAGCCGGAGCCCCGCGACGCCGCGGACCTGGCCCGGGAGCTGGGCATGAGCCGGCCGCGGGTGCAGGCGGCGGTGGACGAGCTGGTGGCGCTCGGGGCCGTGAGCGCGGAACCCGGAGCCCTGCAGCCCGCGCCCGTTGACGTCGTGCTCACCCGTCTGCGCCGGCCGCGCCGGGCGCCGGTGGCCGAACGGGCGGGGGAGCAGTGGCGCCGGCATGTGGCGGCCGTCGACGGGTTGGGCTCGCTGGCCGCGGCGAGCGTGCGGCGCTGGTCGCGGGCCTCGGCCCGGCGGCGGGCGGCGCAGCTCGTCGAGATCGAACAGTACGAACACCTGGCCATCAACACCGAGGAAGTCTTCACCGCCGAGTCGCTGTCGGCCGCCCGCCCCCTCGACCGCGCGCTGATCGACCGGGGCGTGCGCACGCTGGTGCTGGAACGCCCGCCGCTCGACGGTGACCGGGGTGTGCCCGCACGCAGCGTCGCCGACATCCCCGAGGGCGCCTACCGCCAGGCCGACGACGTGCCGCTCAAGCTCATGGTCTTCGACCGCCGGGTGGCGTTCTTCCCGGCCGACCCGCTGAACTTCGAACACGGCTACGTCGAGGTCGCCGACCCGGTCGCGGTGGCGCGGTGCTGCGCGTTGTTCAGCAGGTTGTGGGCCGCCGGGCACGACCCGTTCCGGCGGGGCGTGGCGCCGGTCGAGGTGTCCGAGCGCGAACGCCGGCTGCTGAGCCTGCTGGCGGCCGGGCACACCGACATCTCCGCGGCCGCCGGGCTCGGGATCAGCCCGCGGGCGGTCTCGTACACGATGCGGGCGTTGATGGACCGGGCCGGGGTCGACAACCGGTTCCAGCTCGGGTTGCTGCTGGGGGCCACCGGCACGGTGCGCCCCGACTTCTATCAGAGGGACTGAGCATCATGCGAAGAAGAATTGTTGTCCTGCTGACGGCCGGTGCGGCGGTGCTCGCCGTCACGCTGGGCACCTCCTCGGCGCCCAGCGCGACCACGGCTCACCCGTCGCCGTTCTGCGCCACCTGTCTGGCCATCCCGGAGTAGGCGCGGGCCGGGGGCGCGCCGAGCAGATCCAGCAGCGAGCGGGGCAGCGGTCCGAAGCCCGGCGTGCCGGGTTCGCGGGGCCGGATCGGCCGCCGGGTCGTCGCCGCGGGCAGTCAGCAGGCTCGCCACGGTACCCGCAGCGCCCGCTGAGATCAACTATCGTCGATTCCTGGCTGCACTCTACCCAGTCGATAGGAGAAGTAGATAGTCTGGCGGCATGCCCTCCCTGGACTTTCACTGGTTCCTGCCCACCAACGGCGACAGCCGGGACATCGTCGGCGGCGGCCACGGCGTTCCCGTCGGCGCGGCCGGTGGCGTACGCCCGCTGACCATCGGCTACCTCGGGCAGATCGCCCGCAGTGCCGAGCAACTCGGCTTCGTCGGCGCGCTGACCCCCACCGGGGCGTGGTGCGAGGACGCCTGGCTGACCACGGCGATGCTCACCGAGGTCACCCAGCGGCTCAAGTTCCTCGTCGCGTTCCGGCCCGGCCTGATCTCGCCCACGCTCGCGGCGCAGATGGCCTCGACCTTCCAGCGCCTGTCGGGCAACCGGCTGCTGCTCAACGTCGTCACCGGCGGGGAGTCGCACGAACAACGCTCCTACGGCGACTTCCTCGACAAGGAGGCGCGCTACGAACGTACAGCGGAATTCCTGGGCATCATCCGTGCCCTGTGGCGCGGCGAAACCGTGGACTTCACCGGCAAGCACCTGCACGTGCAGGCAGCCAAGCTGAGCCGCCTGCCCGACCCGGTGCCCGAGATCTACTTCGGCGGCTCCTCCCAGGCGGCCGGGCCGGTGGCCGCCGAGCACAGCGACGTGTACCTGACCTGGGGGGAACCGCCCGCGCAGGTCAAGGAGAAGCTCGACTGGATCCGCTCGCTCAACCCGCGCCTGCGCTTCGGCATCCGCCTGCACGTCATCGCCCGCGACACCGCCGGGGCGGCCTGGGCCGAGGCCGACCGGCTGATCGCCAACGTGCCCGGGTCCGCCATCGAGGCGGTGCAGCAGGGCCTGCGCCGCAGCGAGTCAGAGGGCCAGCGGCGCATGCTCGGCCTGCACGGCGGCAACCGCGACAGTCTTGTGGTGGCGCCGAACCTGTGGGCCGGGGTGGGCCTGGTCCGCGGCGGTGCCGGCACCGCGCTGGTGGGCAGCCACACCGAGATCGCCGACCGCATCGCCGAGTACGCCGAGCTGGGCATCACCGAGTTCATCCTGTCCGGCTACCCGCACCTGGAGGAGGCGTACTGGTTCGGCGAGGGCGTGCTGCCGGAGCTGGGCCGCCGCGGCCTGTGGAAGCACCCCGACGGCACCGCCGGCACCCAGCAGGCGAGCATCCCCTTCGCCGGGGTGGCGGCCACCAGGTAGCCCCCCGGCCAGGATGTCGCCGAGGTAGCCGTGCCCGCGCTGGGCCGGGAACAACCCCGATGGAGGCGATGATCAGGTTGTAGCTGTTGCGCGCCCGGGTGGACCGCAACCGGACAATGGGGCGATGGACGACTTCCTTCAGGCCGCGGCAGCGCTGATCGCGATCCCGTCGACCGCGGACCGGCCGGAGGAGCTGCAGCGGGCGCTGGACCTCGTGCTGGCGCAGGTCGGCGATGGTTTTACGGTCGAGCGGTTCGCGTCGCGGGGCAAGCCGGGCGCGCTGGTGCGGACCGCGGGTCCCCGGCCGCATTTCCGGGTGCTGCTCAACGCCCATCTCGACGTGGTGCCCGGCGCGGACGAGCAGTTCGAGGCGCGGCGCGACGGTGATCGGCTGTGGGGTCGCGGGGCGCAGGACATGAAGCTGGCTGCGCTGGTGATGGCGCAGGTGTTCCGGGATGTGGCGCGCGAGGTGGCGTACCCGATCGGTCTGCAGGTGGTCACCGACGAGGAGGTCGGCGGGTTCGACGGGACCGCGCATCAAATCGCGGCGGGGGTGAGCGCGGACTTCGTGGTGATCGGCGAGCAGAGCGCGTTGCGCATCGTCACCGATTCCAAGGGCATCCTGCAGGTACGGCTGCACGCCACCGGCTCGGGCGCGCACGCGGCGTACCCGTGGCTGGGCAGCAATGCGCTGGTCACGCTCAACCGGGCGATCGAACGGATCCTGGCCCGATATCCCGTGCCCGAAGCCGAGGCGTGGGCAACCACTGTGAACGTGGCGCGCGTCGAGACGAGCAACCGGGCGGTCAATCAGGTCCCGGCCGATGCCACGGCTTGGCTGGACATCCGGTTCCCGCCGTCGGATCGGGCGATCTGCGGACGTACCGAATCGGAGGTCTGCGCTTTTCTGGAAGATCTTTGCGGGGTACGGGTGAGCGTCGACAGCCTCGGACCGCCCCACCACGCCGCGCCGGACAGCGAGTTCGTCGCGTTGTTGCGCGCGGCCGCCCGGCAAGCCGGGTTCAGCGGGGACTTCCTGCGCAAGCACGGCGCGGCCGACGCTCGGTTCTACTACGCCGCCGGTACGGATGCTGTCATCTTCGGCCCCGGCGGCTCCGGGCAGCACGGGCCACGCGAATATGCCGATCTCACCACGATCGAGCCCTACCGCGCGGCGCTGACTACTTTTCTGCGCTCAGTGCGCTGAACCGCCGGATCAGTTCCTTGGCGCGTTCCTTCTGCACGGCGGTGGCCTGCCCCACAACGAAGGTGCCCAGCAGCCACGGGTACGTGACGTGCACCGCCTCGGTGACCTGCGTGCCGGTCGGCGTGGGGGTCAGGGTCACCGTGGACACCAGATGCACCCAGCCCGGCGAGCGGACGTCGTTGTGCAACGTGCGGCCCGGCTCGGGGAAGCTCATCGTCACCCGGATGTGGTTGTCCCACTTCAACGGGCCCAGCTTGAAGCGCTCGACCGCGACGTAGCGGACCTCGCCGGCTTCGGTGTGGACATCGGTGACGGCCACCACGAGCGGCGACAGGCCGACGTAGTTCTCGGCGTGGCTCAGGTGCTCGTAGATCGCCGCAGGTGCGGCGGGCACATCGAAGTTGTAGGTCAGGTCTCGCGCAGGCACGAGGCGCATCTTCGCACCGTGGATCAACCTTTGGAAAACCTTTGCTGGGAAATTGCTTTGAACCCTGTCCTTGATCGCCTCGTACTGATGGGCGTCCGGGCACCAATTGCCAACCCAGAAGAGGCAGAGCATGACTCGTGTCCAGTACCGCAGGCGGGGCGCAGAACGCTTCTCGCGCCGCAAGGTTCTCGCCATCGCCGCGACCGTGGGCGTGGGCGCCACGACCGCCGGGGTGGCGGGGCGGAGCCTGGCCGGGGAGCGTGGCGGCGGCGCAGCGGACGGCGAAGCGCTGGTGCTGTCGCTGCGCGACGCCAAGAAGGGCACGTTCGACCTGTTCATCGGGGGCTCGAAAAGCACCATCACCGACGCCGACCTGGTCAAGAAGCTGCTCAACGCTGCGAAGAAAGGCTGAGCAATGTCCTCGCACCGCGAAGCGCCGGAGATCAGCAAGGACCCGGTGGCCGACAGCTCCGACCTGTACGCGTTCATCAGCCCGGACGACCACGACACGGTCACGCTGATCGCCAACTACGTGCCGCTGCAGCTGCCCGCGAGCGGGCCGAACTTCTTCGAGTTCGGCGACGACGTGCTCTACGAGATCCACGTCGACAAGAACGGTGACGGCCGGCCCGACCTGACGTACCAGTTCCGGTTCCGTACCGAACTGCGCAACGACCGCACGTTCCTGTACAACACCGGGCCGATCGAGTCGCTCGACAGTGCGAACTGGAACCGGCGGCAGTTCTACTCGGTCACCCGGGTCGACGAGAGCGGCAAGCACACGGTGCTGGCCGAGAAACTGCCCTGCCCGCCGTGCAACGTGGGCCCGCTGTCGATCCCGGACTACGGCAAGCTCGCCGACGATGCGGTGCACAAACTCAAGACCGGGGAGAAGGTGTTCGCCGGGCAGCGCGCCGACCCGTTCTTCGTCGACCTGGGCGCCATCTTCGACCTGGCCACGCTGCGCCCGTTCCAGGACAAGCACCTGGTCGGGCAGAAGCTGTTCAACTACGCGGGCAAGGCGGTCAACGCCACCGACCAGATGAACGTGCACACCATCGCCATCCAGGTGCCGCTGCACGCGGTGCGCAAGGACGGCAAGAAGAAGGTGCGCGGACGGGACCCGGGCGCGGTCATCGGGGTGTGGACCTCGGCGAGCCGCCGCCAGGTGCAGGTGCGCCACGGCGCCAAGGACGACAACGATGTGTACGTGGGCCCGCAGGTCCAGGTCTCACGGCTCGGCAACCCCCTGTTCAACGAGGTCATCGTGCCGATGGCGCAGAAGGACCTGTGGAACAGCCTGCCGCCCAGCGAGGACAAGCGCTTCGCCGAGTTCGTCGAGCAGCCCGAGCTTGCCGGGCTGCTGCCGGTGCTCTACCCGGGGCTGTTCGACAACCTGGCCGAGCTGAACAAGAGCAAGCACCCGCGCGCCGACCTGGTGGCGATCCTGCTCACCGGCATCCCGGACGGGCTGATCGAGGACTTCCAGAACAACACCGGCGAGACCCAGGCCGACATGCTGCGCCTGAACACCGCGGTGCCCCCGGCCAAGGAGGAGAACGCCTTCGGCCTGCTCGGCGGTGACCTGGCCGGCTTCCCCAACGGCCGCCGGCTGGCCGACGACGTGGTCAGCATCTCGCTGCGCGCCATCGCCGGGGTGACCGTGCCGCTGGTTGACGAGAAGTTCAAGCCCGACGCCGCGGCGGCGCAGGTCGAGCAGGGCCTGACTGCCAAGGACGTCAGCTCCAAGCTGCTCAAGAAGTTCCCCTTCCTCGGCGTGCCGTTCGACGGCTTCAACAACCCGGAGGCGGCCAAGTGAGCGTCGGCGTGCACCACCACCACACCCTCGCGCCCTCGGGTCAGGGCACCGTCGTGCTCAACATCGGCGCGGGCATCGGGGCCCTGGTCATCCACACCCCCGGCAGCCTGCACGGCCACGAGATCGAGGTCAGCCCGGTGCAGGACCTCGCCACCCGTACGCACGCGGCGGTGCGGGCACGCTATGTACGCGACGGTGTGCGCTTCAGCGTTGTCATCGACAGCCTCACCGCCGGGCGGTACGTGATCTGGCGTGATCCGGTCACCCCGCTGGCCGAGGTCGACGTTCGTGGCGGTGCGGTCGCCGAGTACACCTGGCCCGAGGGGGTCAATTCTTAACTGCTCGTGCCCCCCGCGCGGCGCTACGGTAACGAGATGGAAAGGGCCGCCCGTTCCGTCCTGCGCACAGTGGACTTCGAGGAGGCGCGCGCGTTCTCCCGGCGGATGTTCTACGGTCCGCTGGAGGTGAAGCCGGCCGGGGACATCACCATGCTCACCTTCTTCGGTGACGTGGTGGACCTCGGCCCGCTCACCGTCGGTGAGATGAGCTACGGCATCGAGCTGATCGTCGCGCTCAGTGACCTGCGCACCGCCTACCACGTGCTGGCCCCCCTGACCGGAGCGGTGCAGGTGCAGCACCGCGGCATCTCCACCACCGCCGACCCGGGCCGCGCCGCGCTGTTCCAGCCCGGCGAGGACATCGAGCTGCGCCTGTCGGCCGACTGCCGGGTGGTCAGCGTCAAAGTGGACCGCCTGGTCTTCGAACGCGAACTGGCCTTCCCCGGCGACGCCGACCCGGGACCCCCGGCCCTGGGCGCCACCTTCGGCTTGGCCGGCGGCCCCGGCCGTAGCTGGATGAGCCTGACCCGCCTGCTGCACAGCGAGGTCCGCGAACCCGACGGCCTGACATCGTTGCCCAGCCTGATGAGCCGCTGGTGCGACCTGGCGATAACGACGCTGGCCAGCGCGGTGGAACAGCCCCACGGCGAGGACATCCCCGGTATCCCCACGGCCCGGCGCCCCCGCCCGGTCAAACGCACCCTGGATGCCATGCACGCCGAACCGGGCCGCGCGTTCACCGCCCCGGAGCTGGCTGCGGTGGCTGGGGTGGGGGTGCGGGTGCTGCAGGATTCGTTCCGCCGGCATGTGGGGGTTCCGCCGCTGACGTACCTGCGCCGGTTGCGGCTGGAAGGGGTGCATGCCGAGCTGCTGCGCGCGGACCCCAGTGAGATCAGCGTGAGTGAGGTGGCGCATCGGTGGGGGTTCACGCATCTGGGGCGGTTCGCGGGGTCGTACCGGGACCGCTACGGCATGACACCCTCGGAGACGTTGCGTGATCGCGGTTGAGCCGCTCATTCGGCGATCTGGCGGGCGCCGCCCGGGCTGCGCTGGGCGGCGGGCGTGACCTTGCGGCGGTTCAGCGCATGGCTGGCGGTTCGCGCAAAGGCGTGTACCGGCTGACCATGGACGACAACGCCACCGCGATCGCCTACCTGTGGACCGGCGAGGAGAACTACTGGCCGGGCGAGACCTTCGACCGCGCCGACCCGTTCACCGCCCAGGCCGGCCTCGACATGTTCCTTGCGGCGCACGCGCGGCTCGCGTCGCTGGGATTACGGGTGCCGCGGCTCTACCACGTCGAGGGTCCGGTCGCGGTTGTCGAGGACTTCCCGGGCGGCTCGTTGCAGAACCGCTTCGACGCCGATCCGCGCGAGATGGCGCCGACCATGCGGGAACTGGCCGAGGCGCTGACGGCAATGCGCGGCTTCCGGGCGCCGGCCTTCGGGACCGTCGCGCATGTGGATGCCGGCGGACGGTCACGCTGGGAGTCGTGTGAGAAGGGCGCTTTCGCGTACGGCCAAAGTTGCCTCGCCGAAGCTGCCGCCCGAGATGATCGCATCGCCGGGGCTCAAGAACGGTTGAACGAGCGACTGAACGACCTGCACGCCCGGATTCGCCCGCGTCAAGAATTCTGCGTGGTGCACGGCGAACTGGGGCTCGACCATGTCCTGGTCGACGCCGAGGGCCGGCCGGTGCTGATCGACATCGAGGATCTGGCCTACTCCGACGTCGAATGGGAGCACGTGTTCCTGCGGATCCGGCTGCAGGACGACTATCGCTGGTCAGCCGTGTCCGGGCTGGACGAAGACCGGCTGGCGTTGTACATGCTGGTGCAGCGGCTGTCGCTGGTTGCCGGGCCGCTGCGCCTGCTTGAGGGCTATTTTCCGGACCGGGTCTTCATGCGTAGCATCGCCGAGCACAATCTGGGCGCGGCTCTCCGGCTCATCTGAGGAGCGTGCGGGTCCGATTGCGTCCGCTCGGCGCTGCCGCTTCCCCGGCTGGGCTGGTGTGCGTGGGGTTCACCGGAGCACGTGTCACCGTTACTCACTGCGCTTGCGTCACTGTCGGACGCGTGGGCCGAGATTGCCGATGACCACGCCGACCCGGGTCAAGGCCGATGAGCGGTCGTTGGTCTCAGCGAGTTTGCGGGGCGCCGTGGATGCTCTGTCTGTGGCAGGGTGCATCTGTTCTCTGCCCGTCGTTGGCGGTAGGACTGGCAACAGCGAGTGCGCTCTCGAGAGGAGATCCACCATGGCTCAGTACGCCGTCCTGATCTACAACAACGACTCTGCCCACGCACCGGAGGCCACCCCAGCCGACACCGAGTCGTGCGACCAGCACGCTGACGACCTGGCGGCCGCTGAGTCGATGGTCATGGCCTTCGCGCTGACACCGCGTGACATGGCGACGTCGCTGCGGGCGGGCGCGACCACCGACGGGACGTTCCACGACTCTCCGGAGATCGTTGCCGGCTTCTACGTCATCGAGGCACCGGACCTGGACGCGGCGCTGGCCATCGCGGGCACCAACCCCGTGCTCCGCGAAGGCGGCGGTGTGGAGGTGCGACCAGTTCACAGCGGTGGAATCGTGGAACGTGCGAGCGAGCAGCAGACCGCGTAGCGGTCGAAGCAGATCCCTTCGACGCCCAGGTGTGAGCAGCGCCGAACGCACGCTCATGCCGCACAGTGCGC
Organism: Actinoplanes sp. TFC3; assembly: GCF_001553785.1. Taxonomy (GTDB): domain Bacteria; phylum Actinomycetota; class Actinomycetes; order Mycobacteriales; family Micromonosporaceae; genus Actinoplanes. The sequence continues at coordinate 3,233,417 of NZ_LOJP01000001.1, read as the reverse complement.
GGCGTGGCAGTGCCTACGCCGGCTTGGGGTCATCGACGTGCAGGTCCAGGTGTACCTGCTGAGGCGCGCCGTCCGGCCAGTCAGGAGGAACGTGCTCCGGCGCGAGCTGGACGCCGATTCGCCACTCGCCGACCGCGTCAATGACGCTGTGGAACGTCTCGTCCTCGAAGACATGGCCGCCCAGCATCCCGGCCCAGAAAGCACTCTCGGCGGCCAAGTCAGCGGCGTCGAACACGACAACGGTCCGTATCAGTCTCACGGGGTTGATCCTACGAACACCGCGTACGGCTCACCCGGTTCGACGCTCTGGTAACAGCACGCTTCTCGGCTCCTTGCTGCCCGAGATACTCCATGATCGTTTGCGCGGAGGGTGAACGGGTGCGGCAACTGCCGTCGGTACCGGCGAGGGAGATCAAGATTCACGAGTGGCGCCGGTCCTCGCTGCCCTTTGCCGGTGAAGGTGAGGCAGGAGGAGGGCGTTGAACTGGGCTATCTCATCTTCGATGGCAGAGGCTGGCCGTTGGTTCGTCATCGAAGATGAGGCAAGTCGGAGGATTTGTCGGTGCCCGTGTAAGCGGGATCGTCCTGCGAAGCGTTCTCGAACTTAGGTCGGGAGCTCGGCATTCAAGAGATCAGCTGCTTCCTCAAGGACGGCCGCGAACTCGTCCCGCGGGATCTTGGCGACGAAGATCTTGCCCAAGTCCTCGGACAAGGGGGGTGATGCGCGCCAATAGCCGAAGACGATCACGAGATCGTCACCGTCCATGTAGGCGTAGGTCGTCACGTTGTCAACGGTCTCGCCCCAGTGCATCAGCCAAAACCGCTCCCGGAAGTCTGTCTTGTTGTCCGTATTGAGCAGCCGGAAGTTCTCCTCCGGCGAATGTTCCGGGTAAGGGCAGGGGCTGACGTCATGGTGGCGGACCTGCGCTGCTGCGGACCGCAGGAAGTTGATGAAGGTGGGCAGAAAGACCGTGTTGTCGTCCGTGGTGAGCCATTTGCCACCGGCCCAGAGGTCGACGGTGCGCTGGCTGGGCGACGTGGGCTCGCCGATCTCTATGCAGAATCGGGCTCGGTCACCGAATCGTCGCGTCATCAGTTCGCCAAAATAGCAGCTCGCGATGTCTGGAGGGGCTGGGTTCGTCGTGGTCGAGCAACCGTTCGCGTTGCCGACATAGGTTGAGGATCAACACGATGGGGAAACCGAGGCGGGGCCTTGAGCGTATCTGCTTCCTCTCCTACCGTGGAGAAAGGCGCTACGTTGGGCGCCATGGAGGCACTCGGACGGTTCGCCGGCGTGACGATCGACTGTCAACATCCGCAGCGGCTTGCCGATTTCTGGTCGGCGGCGCTCGGCGGACCAGTGACGGAGTCCCTTCCCTGCTGGCGGCGGGTGACCGTCGATGATGGCACGCCGGTGTTGACGTTCCAGCCAGTCCCGGAACCCAAAGCCGGTAAGACGCGACTGCATCTGGATATCACCGTCGCCGACGCCGGCGAAGCAGTGCGTCGGATCGGCGCCCTGGGTGGCCGATGGACCGGCGAAAGGCACGACTACCCCGAAGGTGCCGTCCTCGTCATGGCCGATCCGGAGAACAATGAGAGTTCTGCATCGTGCAGCACCACCGAACGTAGTATCTGATCGGCTCGCCGACTGAAACACCTGACGACGCCGTGCGGGCGGCTCTTGAACACACGACTATCGCTGCGGGTGTCCTGTATCCGGGTCTTGGGCTGCCGGCGAGCGGGAGGGGATTGGCGGTGCCACCAAAGCGTGTGGGATTGAGATGGACGATTCAAGCTGTGGTCCCGGCGTACCTGATGTCTCTGTATGACCACTTCGTAAGCGGAACACCCTGGTCCGGCGCCCTGCTTTACGGAGCGGTGTTCGGCGTCATCGTTCGGGGGATGTTGTCGCTGGTAGAGACGGCGTACTGGTGGCGCGACCGGAGAATGCGTCGGCGGTAGCCGGCCGGGATGATTGCTGAGCCCGGCCGTCCGCTGCTGTCCCTGGACGTTGACGGCCGACGGTCCCAAGCTGCTGGCCTTGGGCTGCCACCTGGTCTGGGCGGCGACTTGGATGGATGACGCCCGGGGCAGATAATCCCGGAGGTAGCGATTAACGTATCGCTTCATGAGTCAAGATCCCGCTCCTGAGAAGCTGGCACCCCGGCCACCCGGCGACTATGGGATTGACGCTCCGCGGCTGCTGATCGTGCCCGTGGTGCTGATCGGTGCCGGTGTCGCTCAGGGTGTCATCCAGCGGACGTTCTGGCCGTTGGTCGGTGTCGTGCTGATTCTGGCCTGTTGCGGGCTGGCCTTCTATGCCTCGCGGTCCGGGAAGTTCGTGGTCTGGGGGCGGTTGCTCGATGGGCTGAACCTGCGCGGCAGTGAGGACATCGTGGATCTCGGCTGCGGTCGCGGGGCACTGTTGATCTCCGCGGCGCGGCGGGTGCCTGCCGGGCGGGCGGTGGGTGTCGACCTGTGGCGTGCTGATCAGTCGGGTAACAGCCCGGATGCGACCATGCGCAATGCGGCCGCCGCGGGGGTAGCGGACCGCGTGGAGCTTCATACCGGCAACTTTGTCGAGCTGCCGCTGGCGGACGCATCATTCGACGTGGTCATCTCGAACGTGGCACTGCACAACCTGAAGGCGCATGACGACCGGGACCGTGCGATCGATGAGGCGGTACGGGTGCTGCGGCCCGGCGGGCGGCTGCTGATCGCCGACCTGGGTGGCACCCGTCAGTACCAGCAACGGTTGCAGCGCCTGGGGATGGCCGACGTCAGCCGGCGTGGTCTGGGCTGGCGGTTGTGGTGGAGCGGTCCCTGGCTGTCCACCCACGTGGTGAGCGCCCGCAAACCGAGCTAGCTGCCCGGCAGGTAGAGGAGCCCTTCACCTGCCGTCGCCGCTACGACCAGAAACCCTCATGCACGGCCTTGGCGCTGGCCAGATCCACCGGCCCGTCAACCACCACCATGCGATCCCCGCGCCCCAGCACCTCACGGGCCGGCAACCGCAGCGGCGGCACCCCTGCCGCGTCCGCCACGATGGCAGTCAACTCTTCTGCGGCCAGCGCGTACACCAGCCGGCCGACCCCCGACCAGTACACCGACCCGGCGCACATCGCGCACGGCTCGGTGCTGGCGTACATCACGCTCGCCGCCAGCACCGTAGCGTCCAGTTTGCCGGTCTGGCGGACCAGGTTGAGCTCGGCGTGACCGGTGGGGTCGGCGCCGGTGACCACGGTGTTCAGGCCTTCCAGGATTATCCCGTCCGGGGTCACCAGCACTGCACCGAACGGGTGGTTACCGCGGTCTCGCGCCTGCTGGGCCAGGGCCACGGCACGCTCGAGGTGTTCGAGCTCCGTGGCCGTCAAGTCACCCGAGGTCATGGCATCTCGATTCTCTGGCCCTTGCCGATGACCACGATGCCGCTCTCGCTGACCGTGTAGAGCTTGCGGTCGCGCTCGAGGTCGACGCCGATCTGGGCGCCCTCGGGGATCTCGACGTTCTTGTCGATGATCGCATTGCGGATGATGGCGCGCCGACCCACCTGCACGCCTTCCATCAGCACCGAGCCCGAGACCTGCGACCAGGAATTGACGCGCACGTTGGGCGAGATCACCGAGCGTTCGACCAGTGAGCCGGAGACCACCACGCCGGGGGAGATCATCGACTCGACGGCGCGGCCCTGGCGGTCGTCGTAGCCGTGCACGAACTTGGCCGGGGGCCAGGAGCCGTGGTTGGTGAAGATGGGCCAGTCCATGTTGTAAAGGTTGAACACCGGGACCGTGGCGATCAGGTCCATGTGCGCCTCGTAGAACGAGTCCAGCGTCCCCACGTCGCGCCAGTAGCCGCGGTCGCGGTCGGTGCTGCCGGGCACGTCGTTGTCGCGGAAGTCGTAGACGTTGGCCTCGCCCTTTTCCACGAGCATGGGGATGATGTTGCCGCCCATGTCGTGCTTGCTGTCGGGGTTCTTGGCGTCGGTCGACACCGCCTCGCACAGCGCGCGGGTGGTGAACACGTAGTTGCCCATCGACGCGTAGATCTCGTCGGGGGAGTCGGGCAGGCCGTCCACGTCGACCGGCTTCTCGCGGAACGCGCGGATGCGCTTGCCGTCCTCGGCCACGTCGATGACGCCGAACTGGTCCGACAGCGACTTGGGCTGGCGGATCCCGGCGACCGTGACCGAGGCACCCGAGGCGATGTGGTCGGCGACCATCTGCTTGGGGTCCATGCGGTAGATGTGGTCGGCACCGAACACGATGACGTAGTCGGGCTTCTCGTCGTTGATGAGGTTGAGGCTCTGGTAGATGGCGTCCGCGGAGCCGGCGAACCAGCGCGGGCCCAGCCGCTGCTGCGCCGGTACGGGCGTCACATAGTTGCCGAGCAGCGTCGACATCCGCCACGTCTTCGTGATGTGCCGGTCGAGCGAGTGCGACTTGTACTGCGTCAGCACCACGATCTTGAGATACCCGCCGTTGGCGAGATTCGACAACACGAAGTCGATCATGCGGTAGACGCCGCCGAACGGGACCCCGGGCTTGGCCCGGTCTGCGGTCAGCGGCATCAGGCGCTTGCCTTCGCCACCTGCCAGAACGATTGCGAGCACCTTCACAGCCATGACCGTGAACCTATATTTCCTTCAGCCCCCGCGCCACCCGGACGCACTATTGTGCGTGACGTGACCGACTCGCACTCGAAATCTGCCCTCACCGCCGCCTCGGATCTCCGGGTCGACCTGATCACGCGGGAATACCCGCCGGAGGTGTACGGCGGCGCCGGCGTGCACCTGGAATACCTCAGCCGGGACCTGCGGGCGCTGGCTGATGTGCGGGTGCACTGCTTCGGCGCCCCGCGCGACGAGCCGGGCGTGACCGCCTACCCGGAGCCGGCCGAGCTGGCCGGTGCCAACGCCGCGCTGCGCACCATGGGCGTCGACCTGGAGATCGCCGCCGGGTGCGAGGGCACGAACATCGTGCACAGCCACACCTGGTACGCCAACCTGGCCGGGCACACCGCCAAGTTGCTGTGGGGCGTGCCGCACGTGGTCACCACGCACAGCCTGGAGCCGCTGCGCCCGTGGAAGGCCGAGCAGCTCGGCGGTGGCTACGCGCTGTCGTCGTTCTGTGAGCGCACCGCCATCGAGGGCGCCGACGCGATCATCGCGGTGTCGGGGGGCATGAAGCGTGACGTGCTGACCGCGTACCCGAGCGTCGACCCGGACAAGATCCGCGTGGTGTACAACGGCATCAACACCGAGCAGTACGCCCCGGACCGCGGCACTGACGTCATCGAGCGCCTCGGCATCGACCTGAACCGCCCCAGCGTGGTCTTCGTCGGCCGGATCACCCGGCAGAAGGGCCTGCCGTACCTGATGCGGGCCTGCCACGATCTGCCCCCGGAGACCCAGATCGTGCTGCTGGCGGGCGCCCCGGACACCCCGGAGATCGCCGCGGAGGTCGAGGGGCTGGCCATCCAGCTGCGCAACGCCCGCGACGACAAGGGCGTGATCTGGGTGCAGGAGATGCTGCCCAAGCAGGAGGTCGTGCAGGTCCTCACGCATGCCACGGTGTTCGTGTGCCCCTCGGTCTACGAGCCGATGGGCATCGTGAACCTGGAGGCAATGGCGTGCGAGACCGCCGTGGTGGCCACCGCGACCGGCGGCATCCCCGAGGTGGTCGCCGACGGCGAGACCGGCCTGCTGGTGCCGATCGAGCAGCTCGCCGACGGCACGGGCACGCCGGTGGATCCGGACCGCTTCGTCGCCGACCTGTCCGCCGCGATCCGCACGCTCATCCTCGACCCGGCGCGCGCGCAGCAGATGGGCCTGGCCGGACGCCGCCGCGCGGTCGAGAAGTTCTCCTGGGCCACCATCGCCCAGGACACCATGGCGGTCTACCGATCAGTGCTCTGACTCAGGATCGCCTGGGCGACCGCGCGCCCGGACAGCCATGCTGTCTGGACGCGCGGTTTGCCGAACGCATCACCGGCCAGCCACACGGTGCCGTCGCGCACGAACGGCCCATCCTGCGGCTGGGGCTGCGCGTAGGTCCAGCGGTGCGCGTGGACCTGGGGTTTCTCAGTGATGCCGAGCAGCTCACCGACCGCCTGCGCCACGATCGTCGCGGCCTGCGCGGGATTGTCCAGGTGCTCGCGGGCCAGGCCGGGCGTGGTGTGGGCAACCAGCACCGGCGCATCGTCGCCACGCCGCGAGCCGTCATCACAGACCGTCGTGAGCACCGGGCTGTCGTTGACAAAGGCTCCGGTCAAATTCCAGACCTTCTTCCGGTACGTCAAAACGACCGCGATCACCGGTTCCCAGGCTTGCCCCCGCGCCGCCTCGGCCACCAGCCCGGGTGGGTTGAGCCGCAGCGCCTGCGGCCCGGGCATCGCCAGCACCACGTGGCCGGCCTGCGGCAGCTCGTTCAGCTCGGTTCCGAGGCGCACGTCGAGGCCCTCGGCCAGGTCCACCGCGAGGCTGCGCAGACCGCCGGAGGCCGCCCAGCGCATCGGCCCGCTCGCCGGCTCGCCGGGAAAGACCGCGAACGTGCCGGTCCACGGCCGGGCCAGCCCGCGTGCCTGCCACCGCTCGGCAAGGCTGTGGAACTCCGGATCGTCGGCCACGAAGTAGGCGGCTCCGATGTCGGCGTACCGGCCGTCCAGTCGTTTGCTGGCCAGCCGCCCGCCGACCACCCGCCCGCGCTCGACAACGCGCACGTCCACGCCCGCCGCGCTGAGCTCCCGCGCGCACGCCAGCCCGGTGATCCCGGCTCCCACCACCACAACATCCACTCGGCCAGGCTACGGCGTGAGCTGCGCTACAAGTCCCGGATGCGCGGCTGGCCGGGGGCATCGGGCACACTGGGTCGATGCGCCGACCCCCCGTGCGACTGACGCTCGTGATTGCCGCGGTGGTGCTGGGCGTCGCGGTGCTGGGACTCGGACTGCTGCGCGCGGCTACGTATGAGGAACCCGCCTCGGTGCCGCTGGCCACCGGGCAGCCGCAGCAGATCGTGCCCGCCGGCGGCACCGCCGGGCGCTGCGGGACCGCACCGGTCAAGGCCGCTCACGAGCTGCGCGGCATGTGGCTGACCACGGTCATGAACATCGACTTCCCGAGCAGACCGGGGCTGAGCCAGGCGCAGGTCAAGGCCGAGTATCTGCGGTGGCTCGACCTGGCCGTGGCGCGCCGGCACAACGCGATCTTCGTGCACGTGCGCCCGTCCGGGGACGCGTTCTGGCCCTCGGCGTATGCGCCCTGGTCGGAGTGGCTGACCGGCAAGCGCGACGGCAAGTCACCGGGCTGGGATCCGATGGCGTTCATGGTCGACGAGGCCCACCAGCGCAACCTGGAATTCCACGCCTGGTTCAACCCGTACCGGGGGACCCAGCCCGGCCCTTCCGGACCCGGCGCCGACTTCACCAGACTCGCGCCCAACCATCCGCTGCTGCAGCACCGCGACTGGGCGATCACCTACCCCGAGGGCAAGACCGCGCGGCTGTACTTCGACCCGGGAAACCCGGCCGCCCGCAGGTTCGTCGAGGACGCGATGCTGGAGGCGGTGCAGAAGTACGACGTGGACGGGGTGCACTTCGACGACTTCTTCTATCCGTACCCCGGCGACGGTGACGGTGTTTTCCACGACGAGAAAAGCTTCGCCAAACGCGCGGACAAGAAGCAGAGCCTGGCGGCGTGGCGGCGCGACAACGTCAACACCCTGGTACGCGAGATGAGCGAGCGGATCAAGCAGCTCAAGCCGTGGGTGAAGTTCGGTATCAGCCCGTTCGGGATCTGGCGCAACCGCAGCAGCGACCCGGCCGGCTCGGATACGGGGGGACTGCAGAGCTACGACGCCCAGTACGCCGACACCCGCAAGTGGGTGCGCGAGGGCTGGCTGGACTACGTGGTGCCCCAGCTGTACTGGACGATCGGCTTCGACAAGGCCGACTACGCCAAGGCGCTGCCGTGGTGGGCCGGCGTGGTCAAGGGCACCGAGGTGCAGCTCTACGTGGGGCAGGCCGACTACCGCGTCGGGGAGAGCGGCGCGTGGAGCCAGCCCGACCAGCTCAGCAGGCAGATGACGCTCAACGACAAATACGGCGTGCAGGGCAGCATTCACTACAATTCCCGGGCCGTACGAGCGGACAAGCTGGGGGCGGTCAGCCGCTACACCCGCGACCACTACGCCACCCCGGCCCTGCTGCCGGCGATGACCAGGCTGCCCGTGGCACCACCCACCGCCCCGCAGGTGAGCGCCGCCCGGCGCGCGGGCAACACCGTGAGCATCGAATGGTCGGCGGGCACGGGCGCCGAGCCGGTGTCCTGGGCCCTCTACCGGGTCGACGGCCAGGTGGCGAACCTGGTGGCGACCGGGCGGCGCGGGGCCCAGGACGTCGTGGACCCGGCGCCGCCCGCCGGAGCCGCCACCTACTGCCTGAGCGGGCTGGACCGCTCGGGCAACGAAGGCCCCCTGAGCGATCCGGTGTCGCTCAGCCAGTGACCTTCCCCTCGACCACTTCCAGGTGGCGGGTGGTGTGCACGGCGTCGAGCATGCGGCGGTCGTGGGTGACCAGCAGCAGCGTGCCCGGATAGCCGGCCAGGGCCGACTCGAGCTGCTCGATGGCGGCCAGGTCCAGATGGTTCGTCGGTTCGTCCAGGACCAGCAGGTTCACCCCGCGGGCCTGCAGCAGCGCCAGCGCCGCCCGGGTGCGCTCGCCGGGGGACAGGGTGGCGGCCGGACGCATCACGTGGGCGGCCTTGAGGCCGTACTTGGCCAGCAGCGTGCGCACATCGGAGTCGGCGAACTCCGGCACGGCCGCGCCGAACGCGCCCATCAGCGGCTCGTCGCCCAGGAACAGCCCCCGGGCCTGGTCGACCTCGCCGACCACCACGCCGGGACCCAGGTGCGCGCTGCCCTCATCCAGCGGCAGCCGGCCCAGCATGGCGGCGAGCAGCGTGGATTTGCCGGAGCCGTTCGCGCCCGTGATGGCGATCCGGTCGGCCCAGTCCACCTGCAGGCTGACCGGTCCGAGAACGAATGCTCCCCGCCGTACCGTGGCATCGCGCAGCGTCGCCACCACCGCCCCCGCCCGCGGCGCAACGGCGATCTCCATGCGCAGCTCCCACTCCTTGCGGGGCTCCTCGACCACGTCGAGGCGTTCGATCATGCGCTGCGTCTGGCGCGCCTTGGCGGCCTGCTTCTCCGTCGACTCCGCGCGCATCGCCCGGCCGATCTTGTCGTTGTCCTTGGACTTGCGCCGGGCGTTGCGCACCCCGGTCTCCATCCACCCGCGCTGCATGCGGGCCCGGTCCTCCAGCGCTGCCTTCTTGCCCGCGAACTCCTCGAACTCCTCACGCGCGTGCCGCCGCCCGGTCGCGCGTTCCTCCAGGTACGCCTCGTAGCCACCGCCGTACAGAGTGACCTGCTGCTGGGCCAGATCCAGCTCCAGCACCCCGCTCACCGTGCGGGTCAGGAACTCACGGTCGTGGCTGACCAGCAGCGTGCCCGCGCGCAACCCGCCGACGAACTCCTCCAACCGGCCCAGCCCGTCGAGGTCCAGGTCGTTGGTCGGCTCGTCGAGCAGGAAGATGTCATAGCGACTGAGCAGCAGCGACGCCATCTGCGCCCGCGCCGCCTGGCCCCCCGACAACGCCGTCATCGGGTGCTGCAGACCGACTGCGAGACCCAGCTCGGCCACGGTCTGCCCGGCGCGTTCGTCCAGATCGGCGCCACCGAGATCCAGCCAGCGTTCCAGGGCCGCCGCATAGGCCTCGTCGGCGCCGCTCGCCCCGGAAACCAGATCCTCCGCGGCCGCGTCCATCTTCTGCTGCGCGGGACCCACGCCGGTGCGCCGCGCGAGGAAGTCGCGCACGGTCTCGCCGGGGCGCCGCTCGCGTTCCTGGGGCAGATATCCGACGTTCGCGGTGGGCGGGCTCAGCGTGACGCTGCCGCTCTCGGGCGGGATCAACCCCGCGAGGGTACGCAGCAGCGTCGTCTTTCCCGCCCCGTTCACCCCCACCAGGCCGATCACGTCCCCGGGCGCGACCACCAGATCGAGGGCGCTGAACAACATGCGGTCGCCGTGCCCCGCGGCAAGGTCCCGGACAATCATCGTGGCGCTCATGACTCCATCGTCCGGGCTTGGTCATGCGCCGCTTGACGGGGGTAGCGTTCTCGGGGTGACAGAGGCTTCCACGCTGGTCCCCACACCTCCTACCGATCTTCCGCGCACCCTCGGCGAGCTCCGGGCCGCCGGCCACGAGTTCCGCACCGTGAAAGAGGAGCTGCGCGACAACCTGCTCGACCGGCTGCGCAGCGGCGCCCCGCGTTTCCCCGGCATCGTCGGCTACGACGAGACCGTGCTGCCCGAGGTCGAGCGGGCGCTGCTCGCCGGGCACGACCTGGTGCTGCTCGGCGAGCGCGGGCAAGGCAAGACCCGGCTCATCCGTGGCCTGATCGACCTGCTCGACGAGTGGACGCCCTGCATCACCGGCTCCGAGCTGCGTGAACACCCCTACCAGCCGCTCACCCCGGCGATGCGCCGGCTGGCCGAGGAGACCGGCGACCTGCTGCCGGTGTCCTGGCTGCACCGCTCCGAGCGCTACGGCGAGAAGCTCGCCACCCCCGACACCAGCGTCGGTGACCTGATCGGCGATGTCGACCCGATCAAGGTGGCCGAGGGCCGGGCGCTGGGCGACCCGGAGACCATCCACTTCGGGTTGGTGCCGCGTACCAATCGGGGGATCTTCGCCGTCAACGAGCTGCCCGACCTGGCCGAGCGTATCCAGGTGTCGCTGCTCAACGTGCTGGAGGAACGCGACATCCAGGTGCGCGGCTACCAGCTACGGCTGCCGCTGGACCTGCTCCTCGTGGCCTCGGCCAACCCGGAGGACTACACCAACCGCGGGCGCATCATCACCCCGCTCAAGGACCGCTTCGGCGCCGAGATCCGCACCCACTACCCCCTGGAGGTGGAGCTGGAGTCCGAGCTGATCCGCCAGGAAGCGGCGCTGTCCGCCTCGGTGCCCGAGCACCTGATCGAGGTCATCGCCCGCTACACCCGCGCGGTGCGCGAGTCCCCGGCCGTCGACCAGCGCTCCGGCATCTCCGCCCGCTTCGCCATCGCCGCCACCGAAACCGTCGCCGCGTCCGCGCTGCGCCGCTCGGGTCTGCGCAACGAACGCGAAGCCGTGGCCCGCATCTGCGACACCGCGTCGGTCACCTCCACCCTGCGCGGCAAGGTCGAGTTCGACAGCGGCGAGGAAGGCCGCGAGGTTGAGGTGCTGGCCCACCTGCTGCGCCTGGCCACCGCGGAGACCTTCCGCGCCCGCCTCGCCGGGCTCGACCTGTCCGGTTTCACCGAGTTGGTCGCCGAGGGCGCCATCATCGAGACCGGCGACCTGGTCCCGGCCGAGGAGCTGCTCGCCCAGATCGGCACCGTGCCCGGGCTGGCCAAGGTGCTCGACCGCCTCGGGCTGGGCGACGCCCCCAGCCCCGGGCAGGCGGCCTCGGCCATCGAGTTCGTCCTCGAGGGCCTGCACCTCACCCGCCGGCTGGCCAAGGAGCTGACCGACGACGGACGCACGCTCTACGGGAGCTGACATGGCCGGCAACCGATTCCGGTACGGTGCCTGGCGCGACGGGCCCGATCCGCTGGCCCCGCCCTACGACGTGCGCGCCGCGGTGGACGAGGTCGGTGAGCGCGTCCTGGAAGGCGAAAGCCTGCGCGACGCGCTGCGCGACCTGATCCGCCGCGGCCCCCGCGAGGGCCGCGGCCTGGACGAGCTGCGGGCCCGCGCCCGCCGGATGCGCCGCGACGCGCTGCGCCGCGGCAACCTCGACGGCGCGGTCACCCGCGCGCAGCAACTGCTCGACCAGGCCGTCGCCGCCGAACGCGACGAGCTGCGCGGGCGCGAGGACCTTGACGCCCGCTTCAACGAGGCGGTGCTGGACAACCTGCCGCGCTCAACTTCGCGCGCGGTTGAGGAGCTCAGCGACTACCAGTGGGCCAGCGACGAGGCGCGCGGGCTCTATGAGCAGATCCTCGACGGCCTGCGCCGCGAGGTGGTCGAGCAGCGCTTCGCGGGCATGCGCGACGCCCTGCAGGGCAGCGACCCGGCCGCCGACGCGCGGGTGTCGGAGATGGTCGGCGACCTCAACGACCTGCTCGGCAAGCACGCCCGCGGCGAGGACACCGACGACGCTTTCCAGCAGTTCATGGACAAACACGGCGACTTCTTCCCGGAGAAGCCCGCCACCGTCGAGGAGCTGATCGACTCCCTGGCCCGCCGCGCCGCCGCAGCCGAGCAACTCATGCGCTCGCTCAGCCCGCAGCAGCGCGAGGAGCTGTCCCGGCTGATGGACCAGGCGCTGGGTGACGGCCCGCTGCGGGGCCAGTTGGCCGAGCTGACCGACAACCTCAAGGCGCTGCGCCCCAACCTCGGCTGGGGCCAGGGCCAGCGCATGAAGGGCGGCCAGGACCTCGGGTACGGCGACGCGACGGCGGCGCTGGGCGAGATCGGCGAACTCGACGACCTGATGGATCAGTTCGGGCAGGAACACCCCGGGGCCACGCTCGACGACATCGACGTGGAGGCGGTGGAACGCCAGCTCGGCCGGGGTGCCGCCGACGACGTGCGACGCCTGCGCGAGCTGGAACGCGAGCTGCGCCGGCAGGGGTGGGTCACCCGGGACGACGAGGGACTGACGTTGTCACCCAAGGCTTTGCGGCGCTTGGGACGTACCGCGTTGTCCCAGGTCTTCAAGGATCTGACCAGCAAGCAGCGCGGCAACCACGACCTGCGCGACGCCGGCGCCGCGGGCGATCTCATCGGCTCGTCCCGGCGCTGGCAGTTCGGCGACGAGCAGCCCCTCGATGTGGTCCGCACCATCGGCAACGCCGTCCGCCGAGCCGGCCCCGGCACCCTGCCGGTCCGCCTGCAACCCGACGACTTCGAAGTGGCCGAAACCGAACGGCGTGCCTCAGCCGTGGTGGCGCTGTGCGTGGACCTGTCGTACTCGATGTTCGCCGACGGCCGCTGGGGCCCGATGAAGCAAACGGCCCTGGCCCTGTCCCACCTCGTGGCCACCCAGTTCCCCCAGGACTCGCTGCAGATCATCGGCTTCGGCCGCTACGCGATGCCGCTGTCGCAGGGTGAACTGGCCGCCATCGACCCGGACATGGTCCAGGGCACCAACCTGCAGCACGCCCTCAAGCTGGCCGGCCGGCACCTGCGCCGGCACCCGGGCGCGGAGCCGGTGGTCCTGGTGGTCACCGACGGCGAACCCACAGCCCATCTCGAACCCGACGGCGAGGCCTCCTTCAACTGGCCGACGCTGCCGGAGACGGTGCAGCTCACGGTGCACGAGGTGGACCAGCTGACCCGGTACGGGGCGACGCTGAACCTGTTCATGCTGGGCGAGAACCCGGGGTTGCGCAGGTTCGTGGACGCGGTGGCCCGGCGCAGCGGGGGGCGGGTGTTCAGCCCGGAGATCTCGGAGCTGGGGCGCTACGTGGTCGACGACTACGTGCGCAGCCGGCGGGGGAAGCGGTAGGCGGGATCCCCTTTTCTCGCAGTCCGGGCGCTGACGTGCAGGCCACGGCGGGTGCGGCCACGCCGATCGGTGCGACGCGAAGGCCGCCGGCAGCGACCGCCCAGCACCCAGCCGTTCAGCGGTGAGCCGTACGCAGCGTGAGGTGACGCCCACCGGGTGGACGGGTCGCGGGAGGCTGTCGCCCGGGGATTTGGTCGGTGGCGGGTTCGTTGCGGGAGCAGGGGCGTGCTTGTGCGCGGGCGGCCTTGACGGGGGAGGCCGGTCAGCGTCCGGTGTCTCGGACTGTTGTCGATCGGGGAGGAGGTGGTGGGTGACGGCGGCGCACTGGGCGGTACGGGGTGATGGGGGG
>NZ_LOJP01000001.1:3183929-3219409 GCF_001553785.1 Actinoplanes sp. TFC3 | reverse complement strand
GTACGGGGTGATGGGGGGTTGGTGCGGGGCTGGATATAGTGGCTCGGCGAAGTGACTGGGCGGGGCCGGGCTGCTATCCGGGGGGACAGCGGCTGCATGGTGGCTCCGGGCCGGTGGGTGGCACGTCTGCGGGTGGGGTCCCGTGGTGGTTCGGGGAGAGGGGGCACCGTGGTGGAGCAGTCTGCGCCCGCAATGGTCACCAACCGCATTTGGACCATTCCCAATGTGATCAGCTTTGTGCGGCTTCTGGGCGTACCCCTTTTTCTTTATCTTCTGCTCGGTCCGCACCATGATGTTGCGGCCGTGATCGTGCTCGCGGTGGGCGGCACCACCGACTGGGTGGACGGCTATGTGGCCCGCCGGATGAACTCGGTGAGCCGGCTCGGGGAACTGCTCGACCCGTTCGCGGACCGGTTGTACATTCTGGCTACGCTGATCGGGTTCACGCTGCGCGAAGTCGTGCCGTGGTGGCTGACGACCGCCCTGCTGCTGCGCGAGCTGGTCCTGGGCGTGGCGCTGCTGGTGCTGCGCCGGCACGGGTACGGGCCGCCGCCGGTCCACTATGTCGGCAAGACCGGCACGTTCGTGCTGCTGGCCGCGTTCCCGGTGCTGCTGCTGGCCGAGGCCGTACCGTCAATCGATGCTGTGGCTCTGCCGTTGGGGTGGGCGCTGGCGTGGTGGGCGCTCGGGCTGTACTGGGCGGCGGCCGTGCTCTACCTTGCGCAGACCCGCGCGTTGCTGCGCGCTGACCGGACGCTGTCGTCACGCGAGGCTGTCGCGGGATGAGTTCGGCCCAGGGCGGCTCGGGGGAGCGCGAGGAGTCGCGGCCCAAGGATGTTGAGGCGGAACCGGCAGAGGCAGCCGCCGAAACGTCAGCGCCCGTAGCGCAGGAAACGTCCGAGACGCCCGCAGCCGCCCCTGAGACGCCGACGGAAGAACCCACGCCGGCAGACGAGCCCGGACAAGCGGCAGTCACGGAACCGCCGGCAGCCATGGAACAAGCGGCCGCGCCCGAACCAGCGCCGGCGTCCGAAGACCCGGCACCGCCTCCGCGAGCCCAGCCTCCCAACCCTGACGGCGAGGCCAAACCGCAGCGCACCTTCACCCCCGACTTCCTCACCGAGCTTTTCCGCAACCCCCTCGACCCTGGCTACGCGGACGCCGCGGCGCGCAAGGCGGCCGGGAACGGTGCTGTGGGCGTACCGAAGAAGATTTTGAGCGGGGTCAGTGCTTTGACGCTTGTGGCTCTGGGATTCTTGCTTGTGGTGGCTTATCAGCAGACCGTTGCCGATGAGCCGGCGCGCACGCAGGCACGGGACACGTTGATCGAGCAGGTGCAGAGCCGGCGGGAGAACACGACCGATCTTTCCGCGCGGGCTGATCAGTTGCGGTCCGAGGTGGCGAGGTTGCGCGAACAACAGCTCGGTGGGGCCGCCCTGGCTGAGCTGCAGGAGGCCGAGGCCCAGACCGGGCTGGCACCGGCACGGGGGCCGGGGACCCGGGTGACTGTGGGTGACGGTCCTTCGCCTATTGATCCGGTTACCGGGGAGCGCAGCACCGAGGGCCGGGTTCGGGACACCGATTTGCAGCGGGCCACCAATGCCTTGTGGGCGGGCGGGGCCGAGGCTGTTGCGATCAACGGCCAGCGGCTCACTGCCACCTCGACCATCCGGCAGGCCGGGGAAGCCATTCTTGTTGATTTCCGGCCGGTCACGTCGCCCTACCAGATTGTGGCTATCGGCCCCGATGCCTTGCAGCGGGAGTTCCGCGACGGGGTGACCGGGAAGTTTTTCCGGGCTTTGAACTCGCAATTCGGGATGTCGTTCGATGTTGCCCGGATCGGGGATGTGACAGTGGAGGCGGCCACCGAACCGAATCTGCGTCAGGCGAGTCCGTCGCCGCAGGCTTCCGTCAGACCAACCTCCTCACCGTCGGAAGGCGGCAGATGATTCCCGTAGTCGCCCTGATTGCCGGTGCCGTGCTGGGCATCGTCTTTCACCCCACCGTGCCGCCGGCGCTGCAGCCGTACCTTCCCATCGCCGTTGTGGCGGCCCTGGACGCCGTTTTCGGTGGTGTGCGCGCCAAGCTGGACGGCATTTTTGACGACAAGCAGTTTGTCGTCTCGTTCATCGCCAATGTTGTCGTGGCCGCTCTCATCGTCTATCTCGGCGATCAACTCGGCGTGGGCGGTCAGTTGTCCACCGGCGTGGTCGTGGTGCTCGGGGTGCGCATCTTCGGCAACGTCGCGGCGATCCGCCGGCACCTGTTCCGGGCCTAGGGCAATGACCGGCAACGATCAGAAGCCTCCCGGCGATCCGGTACGTCCGGAGCTCACCCGCAAGCGCAAGCTCACCTCGGCCGGCGCCCTGATCGGGTTGCTGCTGGCGCTGTTCGGCTTCACCCTGGTCGTGCAGCTGCGCAGCAACGATGCCGATTCGGGGCTCGCCTCGGCCCGCCAGGAGGACCTCGTGCGGATTCTTTCCGACCTCGAGGCCCGCGATCAGCGTCTGCAGCAGGAGATCAACCAGCTTGAGGAGAGCCAGCGCCAGCTCACCTCCGGGGTGGCCGGGCGCCAGGCCGCGCAGGCCGAGGCCGACAAGCGGGCCGACGAGCTGGGCCTGCTCTCCGGCACGCTGCCCGCGCACGGGCCGGGGCTGAAGATCTCCATCGACCCCGCCGGCCAGCCGATCAAGGCGTCCGCCATCCTGAACGCCGTGCAGGAGCTGCGCGGGGCCGGGGGTGAGGTGATGGAGCTGGTCGGCAACAACGGGGTGGCCGTGCGGCTCGTGGCCTCCTCGTATTTCGTCGACGCCGACGGTGGCGAGATCATCGTCGACGGTAAGCAGCTCAGCGGTCCATACACGCTCTGGGTCATCGGGGTGCCGGCCACCATGCAGACGGCGCTGCAGATCCCCGGTGGGGTGGTCGCGTCGGTGAGCCAGGCCGGCGGTAACGTGACCATGGAGCAGCGCAGCACGGTCGAGGTGACCGCGGTGCGCCAGTCAGCCAGCCTGCAGTACGCGCGTCCGGTCTCCTGACCAGGCGCGCAACTCAACGGAGGAACGAGTGATTCCCGAGGATCTGCGGTACACCGCCGAGCACGAGTGGGTGTCCGGCGACGGAACCGGCCCGGTGCGGGTGGGCATCACCCACTTCGCGCAGGACGCGCTCGGTGACATCGTCTACGTGCAGCTACCCGACGAGGGCACCGCGGTGCAGGCGGGCGACCAGCTCGGCGAGATCGAGTCGACCAAGAGCGTCTCGGAGATCTACGCGCCGGTCGCGGGCACTGTGGTGGCGCGCAACGCCACCCTGGGCGACGAGCCGGAGCTGGTCAACGCCGAGCCGTACGCGGCCGGTTGGCTCGTCGAGATCGCCCCGGACGACCCGGCGGCGCTGGACGCTCTGCTGGACGCCGCGGCGTACCAGGCATTGACCGAAGGCTGATCCGCCTGCGGCTCGCCCGCGCGTCCGGTTGCCCGGCTTTTGCGTGCTGACTAGGCTCGCGGGACATCTGTAGAACTGTTATTACTTCGAAACCCATAGTCGTGCAGCCGGGCCCACGGGCAGCGGCGGCGGGGGGAACGCGCACCGGACCCGAACGTCCGGTTCGCTAGCCCACGCCGTGTGGCGGCGACCGAAAAAGATCCGTGAGGTGGTCCATGACGCGCCCAGACGACGAGTTCCCCCCGCTCGACGTCACGTCCACGCTGAACCTCGGAGCGCTCGACGAGGTGCTCGAGGGGCCGGAGACCGACGTCGTGCCGAGCCGCATGTCGGGCTCGCTGCCGCCGGGCATGGCCCTGCTGGTGGTGCGTCGCGGTCCCAACGCCGGGGCCCGGTTCCTGCTGGACCATGACGTGACCACGAGCGGCCGGCACCCCGACAGCGACATCTTCCTCGACGACGTGACGGTTTCGCGCCGCCACGCCGAGTTCCACCGCGACGGTGGCACTTTCACCGTGCGCGACGTCGGCTCGCTCAACGGGACGTACGTCAACCGGGAGCGGGTCGAGTCCGCCACCCTCAGCAACGGTGACGAGGTGCAGATCGGCAAGTTCCGCCTCGTGTTCATCGCCGGCCCGCGGCCGGAGGGCGAGGGCGGCGGGGCGTGAACCCGGCGGGGGCGGCCGCGCACGACCCGAGGTCACGCCCGGGTCGTGATGCTGCGCTGATGAGCATCGGGGAGGTGCTGGCCCAGCTGCGCACCGAGTTCCCCGACACGACCATCTCCAAGCTCCGCTTCCTGGAGGCCGAGGGGCTGGTCGACCCGCAGCGCACCGCGTCCGGCTACCGCAAGTACTCGTGGAACGACGTGGCCCGCCTGCGGTTCGTACTGACCGCGCAACGCGATCAGTACCTGCCGCTGCGGGTCATCCGCGAGCAGCTCGAAGCCCTCGAACGCGGCGACGACCCGCTGGCCCGGCAACGCCCGTCGCTGGTCGCGGTGGGCTCGGAACCGGAGGTGTCGGCCGACACCACGGCCGACACCCGGGTGTCGCGCGACGACCTGATGGAACGCACCGGTGCGGCCGAGCAACTGCTCAGCGAACTCGAACGCATCGGCCTGGTCACCTCCCGCCCGCCCGGCTGGTACGACGGCGACGCGGTGGTGATCGTCGAGGCGGTGGTGGGCCTGCAGAAATACGGCCTGGAGGTACGTCACCTGCGCGCCTTCCGCGCCGGAGCCGACCGCGAGCTGGGGTTGTTCACCCAGTTGCTGGCGCCGCTGGTGCGCCAGCAGGACCCGGCGGCGCGGGCGCGGGCCTCGGAGACGGCGCGCGAGCTGCAAGCGCTGTCACAGCGGCTGCATGCGGCGCTGGTGCGGGCAGGCCTGCGCGACACGCTCGGCCGGTAGCCCGGCCGGGTTGTTACGCCCAGCGCTGAACGGTGGGCGCAGGACAAGGCGGGGTTGCCGCCGGGGGAGTTGTGAGCAGGGCCGGTTTGCCGCCGGCGGGGCTGTGAGCAGCGAAATTCGGGCGGTTTGCGGCCTGATGACAGGGTAAGCGCAGTGGGATCGGACACGGACCTCGTGTGGCGCTCGCCCCCGGGGCCCCGTGTACGGTGCAGGATAGGGCGGTAATCAAGCCTGACGATCGTCGCGGCCGCGCTGTGGCCGGCGACGTTCGACGGGGCGGCTACGACGTGCGACACGGAGGCGGCGGTGCGCGAGCTGAGCGTGGTCGGGGTTCGGGTGGAGCTGCCCAGCAACCAGCCGATCGTCCTGCTCAGGGAGGTCGACGGCGATCGTTACCTGCCCATCTGGATCGGCGCGGTGGAGGCGACCGCCATTGCGTACGAGCAGCAGGGCGTGAAGCCGGCCCGGCCGTTGACCCATGATCTGCTGCGGGACATTCTGACGGCGTTGCAGGCGCCGCTGAAGGCGGTGGAGATCACGGAACTCAAGGAGAACGTGTTCTACGCCGACCTGCTGATCGGCGACAACCTGCGCGTCTCGGCGCGCCCGAGCGACTCGATCGCCCTGGCCCTGCGGGTGGGCGCGCCCATCCGCTGCGCCGAGCAGGTGCTGACCGAGGCGGGCATCGTCATCCCGGACGAGCAGGAGGACGAGGTCGAGAAGTTCCGCGAGTTCCTCGACCAGGTGCGGCCCGAGGACTTCGCGGGCTGAGCCACGGCGTCGAGGGGTTTTGCGGGCTGGAACCCAGTGCCGGGGCGGGAAACATCGACGCGGGCGGTCCTCCGTACGCGGCGTGTCGCAGCATTACCTCCCTGTTTCGGGGACCGCTGAGTTATAGGCTCGCAAGGTCAAGGTGAAGCGGCACCGCGCAGCGGGGAGGTAGTCGCGTGCACGACTCAGAACCTCAGGAGGGTCCTCTCGTCGGCGAGGACGGCGAGGTCGGCTATCGCGGGGTGACCGCATGCCAGGCGGTCGGCATCAGCTACCGCCAGCTCGACTACTGGGCCCGGACCACGCTGGTGGTGCCGAGCATCCGCGACGCGTCGGGCTCGGGCACGCAGCGCCTCTACTCCTTCCGTGACCTGGTTGTTCTGAAGGTCGTCAAGCGGCTGCTGGACGCCGGGGTGTCGTTGCAGAACATCCGCAAGGCCATCGAGACGCTGCGCTCGCGGGGGGTCGAGGATCTGGCCGGCATCACGCTGATCTCCGACGGCACCACCGTGTACGAGTGCCGCTCACCCGAAGAGGTCGTGGACCTGCTGCAGGGCGGTCAGGGCGTGTTCGGCATCGCCATCGGCGGCGCTTTCAAGGAGATCCAGGGCTCCCTGTCCCACCTGCCCGCCGAACCGGCAGCCGCGCCGCAGCCCGTGGGCAACGGCACCGTCCCCGTCCCCGCCGAACCAGCCGCCGGCGACGAACTCGCCGCCCGCCGAGCCCGCCGCCGCGCCGGTTGAGCCGCCCGTCCCCGGACAAGACCGCGTCAAAGCCCGCTGCGCAGTCCCGCGCGCATCAACCAGCGGTAGGCACCCAGTAGCGCAGCTTCAAGCCACGCAGATCTCCCCGTCGGACCACCACAGCGTGGTGCTCGGCACGACCTTCGCCGGGCGCGGGGTCTCCCGGGAAGCCTGGGACTTGCCGATACGGCAACGGCAGGACCGGGAAAGGCGCCCGGAACCGCATGCTGGTGGGCATGCATGATGAAGCTTCATGGGATGCGCGGTACGCCGAGTCCGAACGGATCTTCAGTGGCGAGCCGAATGTGGCGTTCGTTGGTGAGGTGGCGGATCTGACGCCGGGCACCGCGCTGGAACTGGGCTGCGGTGAGGGCGCGGACGCCGTGTGGCTGGCGCTGAAGGGCTGGACCGTGACCGCGGTCGACATTTCCGGGGTGGCCCTGGCCAAAGCCGCCGGGCACGCCCAGGACGCCGGGGTGTCCATTGTTCTTCAGCGCCACGATCTGACCCGCACCTTTCCCGGGGGCACCTATGATCTGGTCACGTCGCAATTCCTGTATTCGATGGGCGACTTTCCGCGCGAGGCCATTCTGCGCCGGGCGGCTGCGGCGGTGAATCCGGGTGGGGTGCTGCTGATCGAAAGCCACCAGGATTTCGGGGGCCACCACAGCGACGAGACAATGCGGTTCCCGCTGCCGGGCGGGCTGATCGACGACCTGCACCTGAACCCGGACGAGTGGCAGGTGCTGCGCAGCGACACCCACGACCGGCTGCAGAACGGGCCGGACGGCCGGCCGGGGCATCGCGTCGACGGCACGGTCAAGCTGCGGCGGTCAGGTCAGCGAGCAGCGTGAGCACCAGCGCCAGCGCGGGCCAGGCATTGCGCCCGCGCCGGTGCACGGCGTAGCTGCGCAAGCGCACTTCCGGGTCGCGCAGCGGCACCAGGCGCACCCCCGGCCACACCATCCCGTCCGCCGGCAGCAGGGCCACCCCGAGCCCGGCCACAATCATGTCGCGTACCAGACCCAGGCTGTCGGCCCGATGCGTCACCCGCGGCTGAAAACCCTCCAGTGACGCCACCGTGCGCACCACATCCTCGTCGGCGGTGTTACGCGAGTTCACGATCCAGTCCGAGTCGCGCACATCGGCAAAACCGTCAGCCGCTGATTCTTCCGGTACGCCCAAAGCCCATGGCGTCTCCCACAATGAGACCGCCTCGACCGCCGGGTCGAACGCGGCCGGGGCCAGGTTGTAGTCGTAGACCAGGGCCAGGTCGGCAGCGTCGGCGACCAGCAGCTCGAACGCCTCGACGAGTTCGTGCTCGGCGATCAGCAGCCGCACCCGGGGATGCTCGCGGACCAGCGTGGCGGTGATCGGCAGCAGCGCCCGGCGCACCGCGGAGGCGAACCCGGCAACCCGCAGCGACCCGGCCGGCTCGGCTGCCGGGTCGAGGTCGCTCCGCGCGGCTTGCAGGGCGGCCAGGATGGTGACCGCGTGCCCGGCGAGCCGGTGTCCGGCGGGGGTGAGCCGCACCCGGCGCCCGGCGGGTTCGATCAGTTCGGCGCCGGCTTCCTGGGCCAGCACGGCGAGCTGCTGCGACACCGTCGAGGTGGTGATGTGCAGCTCATCGGCGACGGCCCGCATCGAGCCGAGCCGCGCGAGCTCGGCGAGAAGACGCAGGCGGCGCGGGTCCATGCCACCATTGTTCATCATCATCGAACGGTACGTCCACAGTTGTCACGTGGACGCGAACAGTTGCCGGGTCGTTGAATGGGCGCATGGTTCGTACCGGAACGATGTTCGCCCTGCTCTCGATGGTGCTTGCCCAGCTCGGCCTGGCCGCCGCGGTGCAGCTGATCGACGACCTCGGTGCCCCCGGCGCGGCGTGGCTGCGCCTGGCCTGGGGCGGTGTGCTGATGCTGCTGCTGATCCGGCCGCGGCTGCGCACGTTCAGCCGGCCCGGCTTGCTCAGTGCAGTGGCGCTGGGCGTGGTCACCGCCGGGATCACGATGCTGTTCATGAGCGCGATCGCCCGGCTGCCACTGGGTACGGCCAGCGCCCTGGAGTTCCTCGGCCCGCTCGGTGTGGCGGTGGCCCGTGGTGGCCGGGGTGCGCGGGTGTGGCCGGTGCTGGCCGCGGGCGGGGTGCTGCTGCTCACCGAACCGTGGCAGGGCGGCATCGACCCGATCGGCGCGGCTTACGCGCTCGGGGCGGCGGTGTGCTGGGCGGCGTACATCCTGCTCACCCAGCGCGTCGGCGACCAGGTTCCGGGGATGTCCGGGCTCGCGGTGTCCATGGCGGTGGCCGGGCTGACCGCGACCGTGATCGCCGGGCCGGTGACCGTCCCGCGGCTGACCGGTGAGCTGCTGCTGATCGGGCTCGGCCTGGCAATCTTGCTGCCGCTGATCCCGTTCGCGCTGGAGTTTTTGGCGCTGCGCCGCTTGACCACCGCGGCATTCGGCACGCTGATGGCCCTGGAACCGGGTTATGCGCTGCTGATCGGTCTGCTGCTGCTGCACCAGGTGCCGGGCTGGGCCGGGGTGGCCGGGATCGTGCTGGTGGTCAGCGCCGGGGTGGGAGCCGCCCGCACCGGTGCCCGCCCCGCTCCCGGGGAAGCCAGCGTTCCGGAGCAGCCGGTGATGAGCGGAACTCCTGTCACATCACGCGCGTCTGCCGGGTCATAGCGGTGAACCCAGCGAGACAGGAGACGGCGATGCACGCACGGATCGGTTTTCCCGAGGCATTGATGGGCGACACCACCAAGGCGATCGGGTTGTTGCACAAGGCGGCGCACTCCACGGGCGTACCGGATGCTGTGCTTGATCTGGTGCACCTGCGGGCAAGCCAGATCAACGGGTGCAGCGTGTGCGTCGACCTCGGCGGGCGCGCGATGAAGAAGAACGGCGAGTCCGACGAGCGGCTGTGGTCGGTAGCCGCGTGGCGCGAGACGCCGTACTTCAGCGACGCCGAGCGCGCCGCGCTGGAGCTGGCCGAGGCGGCGACCCGGCTGGCCGACCGCTGCGACGCCGTCAGCGATGAGGTGTGGGCCGCCGCCGCGAAACATTTCGGTGAGGAGCAGCTGGCGGCGATCGTGCTGTGGGTGGCCACGACGAACTTCTTCAACCGGCTCAACGCGGCCACCCGTCAGCAAGCTCCGCAGATGTTCTGAAGCGACACGGGTTTTCAGGTAACGGGGGTGGCCCGCTCGACCATCACGCAGTGGTGCTCATCGGGCCACCACCAGCCGGTCGAGCGGGCCAGCAAGGCCCAGTCGTCCAGCCGCGCCGCGTGCCGGGGTGGGTAGGCGGCCAGGCCCAGGCGGCGCAGCACGTCGTAGTGGGCGATCCAGGAGGCGTCGTGCCGTCCGTACCAGCAGATCGGTAACCGGGCGGGCGGGCCGAGCTGGGACCGTACCGGTAAGGCCTGCTCCTGCATCAGTTTGGTCCACAGATGGTCGCGGACCTCGCGGCGCAGCACCACGCGCAGCGGGACCCCGAACTCCAAAGCCTGGGCCGGGGGCAGCACCGGCCACTCCCGGGTTTCCTTTTTCGGCGCCTTGACGCCGGGGTATTCGGCGCAGTCGTCGAGCGCGGCCATCATCGCCGACCAGCCCGCCGCGAGGTCCACCGCCAGGGGAGGCCGACCGGCCGGTTGACGGGGTTGGCGCCACCGGTGCAGATCCTCGTGGCTGGGGATCGCGGTGGCGTACGGCAGGCCTTCGCGCGGCGAGGCGACCCAGCGGAACTCGGGGCGACCGCGGCCGTGCCGGGCGTACAGGCGGGTGAGAACGGCTTCGGCGGCCTGACGGTTGGACGGCTCGGTGGACGATCCCACCTCGAGCCATTCACGCCGGATGTCGGCGGCCTGATGCCAGTGGTCGAGCAGGGCAGCGGCGGACTTGCGCCGCGCCGGGGCGGTCATCGACCGGGGGCGCGCACGCCCTTTCGCATAGCGTCAATCATGGGAAGCAGGATGACATCGGCGAGTGCTCACCGCAACCCGGTATCGGGCGCCGGCACCGCATCGTCATACGCACCCGGGGTTGCTGTGTAGCGCTTGCCCTGACGGTACGGCCACGGGTTCGCGGTGCAGCCGTGCATCCCCAGCGTCTGCTGTTGCATCACCGGCGCCGGTTCGCCGCGGCCGGGGCACAGTTCGTGGCCGTGACCCAGCCGGTGCCCCACCTCGTGGTTGACCATGTACTGGCGGTAGGTGGCCAGCGGCGCGCCGAAGCCGGGCACCGCCTTGACCCAGCGGGCCACGTTGAGCACCACGGTGTCGCCGTTGCGGCACGACGTGTAGGCATCGGTCGAGCTGGCGCACAGCCGGTCGCGGGTGCGCGGCGTGGCCAGGTAGATCGTGAAGTCGTAGGCCTGCCCCGGCCCGACCCGGCGCAGCCGCAGCGAGCCATCGGCGGTCCAGCCCCGCGGGTCGTCGAGCGTGGCGGTGACAGCGTCGGCGAACGCGCGTACCGCCAGGCCTTTGATGTCGCTCTCCACCACCACCCGGTACCGCAGCAGCATGCCGTGCTCCCCACCGGTTTGCTTCGACGCGGGCGCGGTGCGCCACTTGCGGCTGCCGGTGGCGGGGTAGGTGATTTTGCCGGTACGCCCGGAGCGCGCCGCCGGTGCCCGCGTCGGCCCCCGCGACGGTTCCGGAGCCGCAGCCGGGCTCACCTGACTCATCGACGGCAGCGCCTCACACGCCGCGATGCCCAGCCCACCGGCCACGACAGCGACCAGTGCCGCCGCGGCCACCCGCCAAGTCCCCACATCCTTCCATCGACGGCGCCGCCGATGCGCTGAGCCCCTGGCCAAGCCGAGCCCCTAGCCGACGAGGGCGGAAGGGGCGCGCGCCGGCACCGGCACGATGGCCTTCTCGACGGTGATGGCGTGCCACAGGCAGAACATCGCCACGGTCCACACCTTGCGCGAGTTGTCGGCCTCGCCGCGGCGGTGCTCGGCGAGCAGGCCCTGCGCGTAGTTCAGGTCCAGCAGGTGCCCGGCTTGCGAGCCGTCGAACAGCGCGCCGATCCACTCGCCGATCTGGCCCTTGAGCCACACCCGCGTCGGGGTGGGGAAGCCCAGCTTGCGCCGGTCGCGCACCGACTCGGGCACGATGCCGCGCATGGCCTCGCGGAACGCCATCTTGGTGCCCTTGGTGTTGTGCGGCAGCTTCAGCTCGGTGGGCAACCCGGCGGCGGCGGCGTACACCGCCTGGTCCAGGAACGGCACGCGCAGCTCCAGCGAGTGCGCCATCGACATGCGGTCGGCTTTGGTGAGGATGTCGCCCGGCAACCAGGTGTGGATGTCGACGTACTGCATCGAGGCGACGTCGTCCACGTCGGCCGTCTCGGCGTACAGGTGCGAGGTGATGGCCGTGTGCGGCTCGGCGGTGAACCGCATCAGCTGGGCCTTCTCCTCGGCCGTGAAGATGCGCGCGTTGCCCCAGTAGCGTTCCTCGATCGGGGTGGTGCCGCGTTCCAGGAAGCTTCGCCCGCGCATGCCCTCGGGCATCACGTGCGACAGGTTGCGCAGCCCGCGCTTCATGCCCGCCGGCAGCCGGTCGATGCCGGCCAGCGACATCGGCTCGCGGTAGATGGTGTAGCCGCCGAACAGTTCGTCGGAGCCTTCGCCGGACAGCACCACGGTGACGTAGCGCGACGCGGTGCGGGCCAGAAAGTACAGCGGGATCAGCGAGGGGTCGGCGACCGGGTCGTCGAGCAACTGCACGATGCGCGGCAGCTCGCGGATCACGTCGTCGTCGTTGATGATCGTCGGGGTGAGCCGCACCCCCAGCTGGCCGGCGGTGTCCTGGGCGATGGCGATCTCGGAGTACGCCTCGTCGTCGAAGCCGGCGGTGAAGGCGTGCAGGTCGTCCTTGACCTCCTTGGCCAGCGCCACGATGGCCGAGGAGTCCACGCCGCTGGACAGGAACGCCCCGACCGGCACCTCGGCGTGCATGTGCTTGCGGACGCTGTCGCGCAGCGCGTTCTGGATCGCGTGGTACGCCGCCTCGGGCTGCACGTGCAGCGGGCGCAGCGAGGGCCGGAAGTAGCGTTCCAGGCGCTGCCCGCCGCCGGGGGTCCAGGTCATCCGGTGCCCCGGGGGCAGCCGCCGCACGTGCCGGTGCAGCGACAACGGGTCCGGCACGTACTGGAAGCTCAGGTAGTGCGCCAGCGCGTCGGTGTCCAGCGCGGCCCCGGAGTCACCGCTGAACGCCAGCAGCGCCTTGCGCTCGCTCGCGGCGAACAGCCCATCGGCGGTTTCCAGCAGGTACAGCGGTTTGATGCCGAACGGGTCGCGCGCGGCGTGCGTGGTGCCGGTCCAGTGGTCGTAGGCCACGAAGGCGAACATGCCGCGCAGCCGGGGCAGCGCGGCGGCCCCCCAGTAGTGGAACGCTGCGGCCAGCACCTCGGAGTCGCCGTGGGTGGCGAACGTGGCGCCGTGCTGGCGGATCAGGTCGGCGCGCAGCTCGCGGTAGTTGTAGATCTCACCGTTGAACACCACGGTCCAGCGCCCGGCCTGCGGGCCGTCGGCCGGGTAGTGCACCGGCTGCGCGCTCTCCTCGCGGTCGATGATGGCCAGGCGCTTGAAGCCGAAAGCCAGGCCGTTGCCGTACTCGACGCGGGTGTCGTCGGGGCCGCGGTGGTGCAGCGTCTCCAGTGCGCCCTCGAAGGCGGCAGCGGTGCCTGGATCCGGCACCCCGGCTCCGGGGCGGCTGCTGATGAATACGGCGAGACCGCACATGGCGAACTCCTCCAACGTTGCGGCTGAGGGACGCTGCGAACGCTAGGGCGGGGCCTGTGAGGAACTTATGAGGAAATGGCGCAGAACTGTTCTCGTACGGGAAAAGGCCCGGATCTTCATCAGTTCCGCACATTGTTGACGCCCCGGGTGACAATCGTCGCCGTGACAGCTCGCATTCTCATCGCCGACGACGATCCCAAGCACGCCCAGCTCATCCGCCTCTACCTGGAGCGCGAGGGCCACCAGGTGCTGACCGTCGGTGATGGCCGGGCGGCGCTGGAGGTGGCCCGGGCCCGCCGGCCCGACCTGGTTGTGCTCGACGTGATGATGCCACTGGTCGACGGTCTTGACGTGTGCCGCATTCTGCGCGCGGAATCGAGTATTGCCATTCTTCTGGTCACCGCGCGTGCGTCGGAGAACGACATGCTGCTCGGTTTGGACATCGGCGCTGATGATTATCTGACCAAACCGGTGAGCCCGCGCGAGCTGACCGCCCGGGTACGCGCGCTGCTGCGCCGCGCCGGGGTCGGCGACACCCCGTCGTCGGTGCTGCGGGTGGGGGAGCTGGAGGTCGACGCCGGGCGCTTCGAGGTGCGCGTCGGCGGCATCCCGGTGAGCCTGACCGCCAAGGAGTTCGGCATCGTCGAACTGCTCGCCCGCGAACCCGGCCGGGTGTTCACCCGCGGACAGATCATCGACAAGACCTTCGGCTTCGAGCAGGACGTCTCCGAGCGAACCGTCGACGCGCACGTGGTCAACCTGCGCCGCAAGATCGAGGCGAACCCGGCCGAACCCCGCTACGTGCAGACGGTGTACGGCCGCGGCTACCGGATGGCCGAGCAGTGAGCTTCCGGCTGCGCATCTTCATGCTGGTGATGGTCGTCGCGGTCACCGCGATCGGCGCCACCGCGTGGCTGACGCTCAGCCTGACCTCCCGGGAGTACGAGAGCTCGCAGCGCGACACCCAGCAGCACCAGACCGAGATCGTCGACACCGTGCAGCGTTTCGGGCTCTTACGCGGGCGCTGGCCCGGCCTGGACGTGGTGGTCGCCCAGTTGTCGCGCGACACCGGCCTGCACATCCAGCTCCGCACCGAGGACGGGCTGGTGCTGGTGGACTCCGACACCATCGAGGGCCGCACCTCCGGGCCGGTGCAGGGCGTACGGCTCACCGTCGACGCCCGCCCGCAGCTGTCCGCGGCCATCGCCGACACCCGGGCCTCGCGGGCCGCCCTGGCCGTCACCCGCTCGCGGGGCCGGCCCCCGCTCAGCCCCGACCTGTTCAGCAACGC
The DNA here is from genome assembly GCF_001553785.1 of Actinoplanes sp. TFC3. Lineage (GTDB taxonomy): Bacteria > Actinomycetota > Actinomycetes > Mycobacteriales > Micromonosporaceae > Actinoplanes. The sequence goes on along the minus strand of NZ_LOJP01000001.1, from coordinate 3,204,997 downwards.
CCCGATCCCTTCCTCGTCCGCCGCTTCGCCGGAAAACTCGGACGAGGTGGTGGCCCAGTTGCCGGCGACGCAGATGCTGCGGCAGGTGTCGCAGTACCGGGCGGCGCTGGTGGCCGTGCGCTGCATCGCCGGCGACGACCCGGCCCAAGAGGCGGTACTGCCGAGCGACAAGGCGCCCTACCTGAGCACCGAGCTGCTGCTGAGCTACCCGGTGTGCGTACGCAAGGCGGTCGACAAGGTGCGCGCCGACACCGACTGGCAGGACGACATCTGGAACGAGTACACCCACTGCGCCGGGGTGAACGGGGCCACCGACCTGAGCACCAAGTGCCTGTACTCAACGTTCACCTACGGGGTGACCACGTCGTCGGCCGTACCCCTGTCGATCTATCTGGGGGCCAAATCGGGCGACAACCGCGACCTGGGCCGCCCCGCCGCCATCGGAGCCCTGGGTCTGATCGTGCTGGCCGCCGTGGGCACCGCGTTGATCGCCCGCCGGGTCAGCGACCCCGTGGCCCGGCTCACCGACGCGTCCCGGCGCCTGGCCGACGGCCACGTCGACGTGCGCGTCCCGGCCCGCGGCAGCGGCGAACTCGCCCGGCTGTCCACCTCGTTCAACGACCTGGCCGAGGCGGTGCAGCGCAGCGAGGAACGCCAGCGCCGGCTCATCGCCGACGTCGCCCACGAGCTGCGCACCCCGCTGTCCAACCTGCGCGGCTACCTCGAAGGGCTCTCCGACGGCGTGGTCGAACCCAGCCGCGAGCTGTTCGCCTCGCTGCACGAGGAAACCCTGCTGCAGCGCCGCATCCTCGATGACCTGCAGGTGCTTGCGCTGGCCGAGGCCGGCGACCTCAAGTACACCAAGGCTCCCGTCGACCTGGCCGAGCTGGTGGCGCAGGCGGCCACCGCGCACCGGGCGGTCGCGGCCGAGGCCGGGGTGGCGCTCACCGTCGACACCGGCCACCAGGTGATGGTGCACGCCGACGCCGACCGGCTGCGCCAGGTGCTGGGCAACCTGCTGAGCAACGCCATCCGCTACACCGATCAGGATGGTCACGTGCTGGTGCAGGTGCGCGGCGAGGGCACCACGGCCGTGCTCGCCGTGCAGGACACCGGCGTGGGGATGACCGAGAGCGACGTGCAGCGGGTGTTCGACCGGTTCTGGCGCGCCGACCCGGCCCGCCAGCGCGCCACCGGCGGAACCGGGCTGGGAATGACGATCGCGCACCGCATCGTGACCGATCACGACGGGCGCATCGAGGTGACCAGCCGGCCCCATCTCGGGACCACTTTCACGGTACGGCTACCGCTTCTTGTCGTACCGCTGGGCTAAGTTCTGCGGTCGTGAGCGCCCACATCGACGACTTCTACCGTGACGTGGCCACCATCGCTTTGGCCGTGGGCGGCAAGCACCGCTTCGTGCTCGGCGGCGGCGTCGCCTGGCTGGTCAACGGCCTGGTCCGGCGCCCCACCGAGGACATCGACCTGTTCACCGACACCGCCGGTGCGGTCGAGGCGGCCGCCGCCGGCGTCACCGCCGCACTGACCGAGGCCGGCTACCAGGTCTTCCGTGAGGTGGCCGACGAGATGTTCGCCGGCATGGACGAGGACCTGCGCGAATACCACGTGGCCGACGGCCGCCGCGCGCTGCGCCTGACCCTGACCCGCCTGGAGCGCCGCCGCGCCCCGGTGGTGATGGACGTGGGCCCGGTCATGCACCTCGACGACCTGGTCGCCTCCAAGGTCGCCGCCCTGGTCAACCGTCGCGAGGTCCGCGACTACATCGACGTGGCTGCGGCGCTGGAGCGTTATCCGCTGGCGCGGGTGCTGGAGCTGGCGCACGCCCTCGACGACACCCTGGAGGAGCAGGACATCGCGGACGCCGGGCGGTATCTGGACCGTCTGGATGACGCGCGGTTCGCGGTGTACGGGCTGTCGGGGGAGGACGTGGCCCGGCTGCGGGAGCGACTCAGCGGGTGGCCACGCGCTTAGGCACCCATGTCCGGGGGCTTGGCCTTCTGCGGGTAGGGCGTTTCGTGGCGGGCCAGCATGGCGACGAATCCGGCGATCTTACGCTCGCGGGTCTGCTCGCGTTTGACCGCGTTGACCCGGTGGATCAGGGCGAACCGGTTGGCCTTGGTCAGCACCTCGAACATGGCCCGGGCGGCCGGGACGGCGGCGATCGCGGCGAGCAGGTCGGCCGGCACCTCGGCTTCCGAGGGCGGGGCGTAGGCCGCATCCCAGCGCCCGTCCGCCTTGGCCGCCTCCACAGCGGCGCGCCCGGGCGGCAGCATGCGTCCCTGAGCTTCGAGGCGGGCCACGTGGGCGACGTTGCGTTGTGACCAGATGCTGCGGGGGCGGCGGGGGGTGAACCGGATCCACGAGCTCTGCTCGTCGCGTTTGCGGGCCTGCCCGTCGATCCAGCCGAAGCACAGGCCCTCGTCGACCGCGTGCTGCCAGGTCAGCGTGGTGACCGTGCCGCCCTTGCGGGTCAGGGCCAGCCAGATGCCGGGGGAGGTGGCATGGTTGGCCGTCAACCACGCGCGCAGCGCCTCGGCATCCCCGACGATCAACTCATCCAGCTCGGCGCTCGCCATGACGGCAGGCTAGCCGATCGTGCGGCTCGGCCGGGATCCGTACAACGCCGACACCCACAGGTGCAGCAGCGTGTCGACCAGCACCGCCCGGTCGTCGAAGGGCGGCACCCCGCAGGCGGCCAGGTAGTACAGCCGCTCCCCGGTCCAGGTGAGCGTGGCTGCCAGGGCCTGCAGGTCCACCCCGTCGTCGCCGAGCCGGGCGGCCACCCCGGGGTCGGCTTCGAGCCGGGCGGTCGTGGCGTCGGTGAAGGTGGCCATCTGGGTCAGCCACAACTCACGTAGCTGCGGGTCCGACGCCCAGCTCTCCACGATCGCGCGCAGCACGGCCGCGTTGTCGAGCCACAGCCCGGCCCCGGCGTCGATGCCCGCGCGCAGCGCCTCCTGCGGGTCGGCTTGGGCCTGCACCCACGGCTCGGCTGCCTCGTGGCCCACACCGACCGCGCGGCGGACCAGCTCGGCCAGTGCCGCCTGTTTGCCGGAGAAATAGAAGTAGAAGCTGGCCCGCGACACCCCGGCGGCAGCGATGACGTCGGCGACGCTGAGGGTGTCGAAGGTGCGTTCGCCGAGCAGGTGCCGCAGCGTCTCCAGAATGCGTTCGCGTAGCTCGGTGCCGCCCTTGGGAGGTTCATCGCGTCGTGCCATCACGCTGGGAGCGTACCGTATAACCGATCTGGACATGATGACCATACAGTCTGTATGGTCGCCGCATGACAACGATTGCTGTCCATCTGGTCGTCACCGATCCCGACGCCGCCGCGACCTGGTACTCCACCGTGCTCGGCGCCCGCGAGACCCACCGGATCCCGCTGCCCGGCGGCCGGCCGCTGACCGTCGAGCTGACAGTCGGCGCCACCGTGCTCGCCGTGGCCGCCGAGTGGCCCGGCCGCGGCATGCGCACCCCGGCCGCACTGGGCGGAACACCGGCCGCGTTCCACCTGCCCGTGCCGGATGTCGACGCGGCCTGGGACCGCGCGATCACCGCGGGCGCCACGCCGTTCGAGGCCCCGCACGACGCGTTCTGGGGCGACCGGACGGCCCAGTTCCTCGACCCGTCCGGGCACCGCTGGGCGATCAATCAGCACGTGCGCGACGTCCCCGCCGACGAGGTGGCCCAGCACGTCGCGGCGATGTTCGCCTGAGCCGCCGCCGCTCAAGCCCGGCCTGCGACAGCAAACTGTCCCGGGGCCGGGCCGGCAACCGAGCAGCAACCGGCAGTGTCCCGGACGGCAACCGGGCCGGCGCAAGGTAGCTGGTGCGAGGCCAGGAAGCACAGCACCAGGAAGGCTCCTTGAGATGCGCCTGAGAATCGGTTCCACCATTGCCGTCGTCGCCGCCGTCATCGGCCTCGCGGGTAGCGTCGCCGGACCTCTCTACGCCGCCTTCGGCGCTTAGAGACTCCACAGCAGGGTCCCTTGTCGTGGCCGGACGCGCTCCCGCGTCCGGCCACGCTGCGAGCGACACCCTAAGCTTGAGCGCATCATGAACCTCACTGAGCGCCTGCCCGGCACCGCCGAACCCGACGCCGTCTTCGAAGCTTTCCAGGCCTGGGTGAGCGAGCAGGGCCTGACGTTGTACCCGCATCAGGAAGAGGCGCTCATCGAGATCGCCACCGGGGCCAACGTCATCCTGAGCACCCCGACCGGCTCGGGTAAGAGCCTGGTGGCCACCGGCGCGCACTTCGCGGCGCTGGCCGACAAGCGGACCACGTTCTACACCGCCCCGATCAAGGCGCTGGTGTCGGAGAAGTTCTTCGCGCTGTGCGCCCAGTTCGGCGCGCACAACGTGGGCATGCTGACCGGTGACGCGAGCGTCAACGCCGATGCGCCGATCATCTGCTGCACCGCGGAGATCCTGGCGAACCTGGCGCTGCGCGAAGGCGCGGACGCCGACGTGGGCCAGGTCGTGATGGACGAGTTCCACTTCTACAGCGAACCCGATCGCGGCTGGGCCTGGCAGGTGCCCCTGATCGAGCTGCCGCAGGCCCAGTTCCTGCTGATGTCGGCCACGCTGGGCGACACCACGCGCTTCGTCGACGACCTGACCCGGCGCACCGGGCGGGCGACGGCGGTGGTGACGAACGCTGAGCGGCCGGTTCCGCTGCTGTTCTCGTACGCGACCACGCCGCTGCACGAGACCATCGAGGAACTGCTGACCACGCATCAGGCGCCGGTGTACATCGTGCACTTCACCCAGGCGGCGGCGTTGGAGCGGGCGCAGTCGCTGATGAGCATCAACATGTGCACGCGCGCGGAGAAGGACGCGATTGCCGCGGCGCTGGGTAACTTCCGGTTCACGGCGGGCTTCGGCCGTACCCTGTCACGCCTGGTCCGTCATGGCATCGGCGTGCATCATGCGGGCATGCTGCCCAAATACCGGCGGCTGGTGGAGACGCTCGCGCAGGCGGGGCTGCTCAAGGTCATCTGCGGCACGGACACCCTGGGCGTGGGGATCAACGTGCCGATCCGCACGGTGCTCTTCACGGGCCTGTCCAAATACGATGGGGTACGCACCCGGCTGCTCAAGGCCCGCGAGTTCCACCAGATCGCCGGCCGGGCCGGGCGCGCCGGGTTCGACACGCTGGGCACGGTCATCGTGCAGGCCCCCGAGCATGTCATCGAGAACGAGAAAGCCCTGGCCAAGGCCGGTGACGACCCCAAGAAACGCCGCAAGGTGGTACGCAGGAAGCCCCCGGAAGGCACCATCGGCTGGGGCGCGCCCACGTTCGAACGCCTCGTGTCGGGCGAACCCGAGCCGCTCACGTCGTCGTTCCAGGTGTCGCACGCGATGCTGCTCAACGTCATCGCCCGCGGCGGCAACCCGTTCGAGGCGATGCGCCATCTGCTCACCGACAACCACGAGGAACCCGCCGCCCAGCGCAAACACGTGCGCCGCGCCATCGCCATCGCCCGCGCGCTGCTGGCCGGCGGCGTCATCGAGAAGGTCGACGGCACCTACCGCTTGGTCGCGGATCTGCAACTGGACTTCGCGCTGAACCAGGCGCTGTCACCGTTCGCGCTGGCCAGCCTGGAACTGCTGGACAAGGAGTCCCCGGACTACCCGCTCGACGTGGTGTCGGTGATCGAAGCCACCCTCGAGGATCCGCGCCAGGTGCTCAGCGCGCAACAGTTCAAGGCCAAGGGCGAAGCGGTGAACGCCATGAAGGCCGAGGGCATCGAGTACGACCAGCGCATGGAGCTGCTCGAGGAGGTCACCTACCCCAAGCCCCTGGCCGAGCTGCTGGACGCCGCCTACGAGACCTATCGCCGTGGTCACCCCTGGGTCGCCGATTACGAGCTGAAACCCAAGGCCGTGGTCCGCGACATGTACGAACGCGCGATGACGTTCACCGAGTACGTCTCCTTCTACGGGCTGTCCCGCTCCGAGGGTCTCGTGCTGCGCTACCTCGCCGACGCGTTCCGCGCCCTGCGCCAGACCGTCCCCGAGGACGCCCGCACCGAGGAACTCACCGACCTCATCGAATGGCTCGGCGAGCTCGTCCGCCAGGTTGACTCCAGCCTGCTCGACGAATGGGAACGCCTGCGCAACCCCGGCGAGGAGGTCAAGGAACCTTCCCCGCTGGACGACAAGCCCCCCGCGGTCACCCGCAACCTGCGCGCCTTCCGCGTCCTGGTCCGCAACGCCCTGTTCCGCCGCGTCGAGCTGTTCGCCCTGCGCCGCCCCGACGAGCTGGGCGAGCTGGATGCCGAGTCCGGCTGGACCTCGCAGCGCTGGATCGAAGCCCTCGAGGACTACTACGCCGAGTACCCGCTGGTCGGCACCGGCCCGTCGGCGCGCGGCCCGGCGTTGCTGCACATCGAGCAGGGCCCGGCACTCTGGAAGGTCCGCCAGGTCTTCGAGGACCCCGAAGGCGACCACGACTGGGGCATCGAAGCCGAAGTGGACCTGGCCGCCAGCGACGAACTGGGCGCCGCAGCGGTCCGCATCGTGGCGGTGGGCCCGCACTGAATCGCCATCCCCCGGCGCCTCGCTGGGGGATGGCTTGTGTCCCGCCGGCGCAGGCGCCGCCGGGGCGTCGGTGGACCTGGCCGAGGAACCCGCGGACTGCTGGCGGGTCAGGCGGCTTTGTCGCCGGTAGCGCTCAGGCGGTGCAGGGTGGGGTGGCGGGCCTCCCAGGCGACGCGGACCCCTCGGGGCAGGTTCAGCTCCGGCCACAGGCGGATCAGCGTCGGGCCGTGCAGGTGGGTGCGCAGCTCAGCGACGCGTACGGCCTCGCGCAGGACGTTCTCGTACATCCACAGCAACATGGTGTGCTGGTCGAGGTCGAAGGTGCGGTGCGGGTTCCACCAGAGCCGCAGGGGAAGCTCGATCAGGCCGCTGGTCGGCCCGGTCAGTTCGCCCAGCGTTCCCGCCACGAGCACGGGCCGGTGCGGCCGGGCCAGGCGGCTGACCGGGTCGTCGCGGTCGAGTTCGTGCGTGAACACACCCATAGCGTAACTGCCCGCTCGCAGTATCCGCTTCCGCCGGTCATCCGGACGCCGTTCGAGAGGCGGCGGGGCAGCGGTTGGCCTGCCGCTCAGGCGCATTCGGCCGTGCTGCTCGCCATCCGGGCAGCATAGGAACAAGCGTCTGGCTTTACAGCCTAGCTTCCTAGGACGGTCTACGCGGTGTGCGGCCGGGGACAGTCGTTCAGGTGGGCACAACCAAAGAAGACGGCTTCGCCGACAGCCAACTACAAAGCTTTGAGGGTGGGGGCGCCGTGCGGGTACCCGTCGATGTCCTGCTCGGTCGGGCGCCCCACCGGGGAACCGGATCGCGGTTCGGGCCGGAGCAAGGTGGAAGGATCGGAGGCGTCCATCTCCCGGTGCCTCCGGGGCTCAGGAGACGGTGGCCAGGCGGGCGCGGACGACCAGGTCGTGCAGGGCCTCGACGGCCGCGCGGTCCGCTTCACCAGGCAGCGCTGACCGGTCGCGTTCCTTCTCCAGCGTTTCGCGCAGTTGCTCGGCGTTGTCGAGGAAAGGCGCCCGCCAGGCGTCGGGAAAGGCGCCATGTTCCGCTTCCCGCTTGAGGGCAATCATTTCCTGTACGTACGCAGCGTCGCTCAGTTCTCCCAGGTCGGCGATCACCATGCCGGTGCGCATGAGGTGGATGCCGGTGTGCAGGACGCGCAGGGTGTAGAGGGCTGGCTTGAGCTCGCTGGTTCTGCCGAACAGGCGCAGTTGGGTGGCGGCGAATCCCAGGTAGTGGTGGGCGTGGTAGCGGGTGATCAGGCCGGGGGCCAGGTCTTTGAGGGCCCGGTGCACGTCGGAGGTGTGCAGGACCAGCGGGGACAGGAGCTGCTCAAGGACGTAGCCGTTGCGCGAGGTGAGCAGGCGGGCGAACTTGAGCAGGTCGTGGCTGACGACGTCGAGTTCGACGCCGTTGTGCCAGGTGTCTTTCTGCACGGTGCCGGGGCCGGTGCGCAGCCCCACCACTTCTGCTGCGGGCAGGATGTGGCTGGCGCGCAGGTCGAGGTCGGAGTCCTGGGAGGCGAAGCCGTAGAGGTGGGCGCCGCTGACGGTGACGAAGACGGCGGGGTAGGGCAGCTGGGCGGCGTCGGCGGCCCAGGGGGGCACGGTTGCGGTCACGTCAGGTTCCTTTCCCGTACGGACACCAGCAACTGCTCGACGCGCCGGCGGTCGGGTTCGGCGGGCAGTGGTGTGGCGGCTTCGGCGTGGGCCAGGTCGTCGAGCAGATCTGCGGCCCACTGGACCACGGTTGCCCACGGCGTTCTACCGGTTTTCACGGCCAGGAGTTCCTCGCGCTGTGCTCGTACCGGTAAAAGGATTTCGCCGTGGCGCAGCACGTGGGTGCCGGCCATCAGGAGCCTGAGCATGTGCATGGCTTGTTTGCCGTTGGTCTCGCCGGTGCGGGTGCGGCGGGCGTCGACGCGTTTGAGCTGGTCGCGGGCGTAGGAGCCGTAGGTGTGCGCGACGCGCCGGGACAGGAACGCGTCGCGTACGTCCAGCAGTTCTTGGCCCTCGGGTGTGCAGTGTTCGATCAGCGGTGACCAGAGGGTTTCCAGGACCGTGGGGTTGGCTTGCAGGGCCAGGGTGCAGAGGCGCTCGATCTCCCAGGAGAATTGTTCGTCCTGGGGCCCGTCGAGGTGGGTCGGGGGTTTGTCCAGTCGCCAGAAGTCGCGGGTGGGGGCGACGAACACGCCGCGGCGGTCGTGGTCGGAGTCCGGGCCGTCGAGTCCGTAGGCGCGTGAGCCGACCACGACCGCGAGGATCGTGTTGCTGGGGAACAGCTTGTTCACAGGACGGTGGCGTCGATCTCGTCGAGTTCGGCGGCGCTGACGGCGGGCTGGGCGAGGGCGCCGAGGTTGTTTTCGAGCTGCTCGACGCTGCTGGCGCCGATGATGAGGCTGGTCATGCGGGGGTCGCGCAGCGCCCAGGCGAGGGCGAACTGGGCCAGGCTCTGCCCGCGGCGTGTGGCGAGGTCGTTGAGGGTGCGCAGGCGGGCGAGGGTTGTCGGGTCGAGGGCGTCCTCGGTGAGGAAGCGGCTGGTGCGCATGCGCGAGTCGTCGGGGATGCCGCCGAGGTAGCGGTCGGTGAGCAGGCCCTGCTGCAGGGGGCTGAAGGCGATGCAGCCGGCGCCGGCGGTGTCGAGGGCGTCGAGCAGGTTGTCGTGCTCGATGCGGCGGTTGAGGATGGAGTAGGAGGGCTGGTGGATCAGCAGCGGGGTGCCCAGGTCGTTGAGTATCGCGGCGGCCCGGGTGGTCTGCTCGGCGGTGTAGTTGCTCAGGCCGACGTACAGGGCTTTGCCGGCGCGCACGATGGCGTCGAGGGCGCCCATGGTTTCCTCGATGGGGGTGTCCGGGTCGGGGCGGTGGTGGTAGAAGATGTCGACGTAGTCCAGGCCGAGGCGCTGCAGCGACTGGTCGAGCGAGGCGACGAGGTATTTGCGGGAGCCGTGGTCGCCGTAGGGGCCGGGCCACATGTCGTAGCCGGCCTTGGTGGAGATGATCAGTTCGTCGCGGTAGGCCTTGAGGTCGGTGCTCAGCAGCCGGCCGAAGTTGATCTCGGCGCTGCCGGGTGGTGGGCCGTAGTTGTTGGCCAGGTCGAAGTGGGTGACGCCGAGGTCGAAGGCGCGGCGCACGATGGCGCGCTGGCGTTCGAGGGGCCTGGTGTCGCCGAAATTGTGCCACAGGCCGAGGCTGATCGCCGGTAGGTGCAGGCCGCTGCGTCCGGCCCGGCGGTAGGCCATGGTGTCGTAGCGGGTTACGTCCGCGGAGTAGGTCACACACCACAGCCTAGGGATACGTGCCGCTGCTGCGATCACTGGTAGGTTTGGCCTCAGCCGCACCACTCGCGCGGGAGAGATCGCAGGTCACAGTGCTGGTTGCATGGTGATGCCTGCGGCGCCGAAGGGGCAAATCCTCCCCGGAACCTCTCAGGCAAAAGGACCGCGCGGACAGGCGACTCTGAAGTGCCCGTTGTGGGTATGACAGAGGGGGAGGTTGGTGTCGACCTTCATCCCCCCGCAGGAGCCGCTCATGTCGTTCGCTCATCGTCACATCGGTCCGGATGAGGACGCGCAGACCCAGATGCTCAAGGCCATCGGGTATGCCTCGCTGGAGGCGCTGATGGATGCGGCGATCCCCGAGGTGATCCGCTGGCACGGCCGGCTGGAGTTGCCGGCGGCGGCCTCGGAGGAAGAGGCCATTGCCGAGCTGCGGGAGATCGCCGGGCGCAACGTGGTGGCCACGTCGATGATCGGGCTGGGCTACTACGCCACGGTGGCCCCGGCGGTGATCCGGCGCAACGTGCTGGAGAACCCGGCGTGGTACACCGCGTACACGCCGTATCAGCCGGAGATCAGTCAGGGCCGGTTGGAGGCGCTGCTGAACTTCCAGACGATGGTCACCGATCTGACCGCGTTGACCACGGCGAACGCGTCGATGCTGGATGAGGGCACGGCGGTCGCGGAGGCGATGACCTTGGCGAAGCGGGCGTCGAAGAGCAGGAGCAGCGTCTACGTGGTGGATGCCGACACGCTGCCGCAGACGTTGTCGGTGCTGCGGACCCGGGCTGAGCCGCTGGGTATCGAGCTGCGGCTGGTCGATCTGGACTCAGGCGAGCGGTTGCCGGGTGAGTTCTTCGGGTTGCATCTGCAGTATCCGGGTGCTTCGGGGGCGGTGCGGGATCACGCCGCGGTGATCGAGGCGGCGCATGCGGTGGGTGCGCTGGTGACGGTGGCCTCGGATCTGCTGGCGTTGACGCTGCTGCGGGCGCCGGGGGAGATCGGTGCGGACATCGCTGCGGGCACGACGCAGCGGTTCGGGGTGCCGCTGGGCTTCGGCGGTCCGCACGCGGGTTATCTGGCGGTGCGCGCCGGGTTGGAACGTTCGCTGCCGGGGCGGCTGGTCGGGGTGTCCAGGGATGCCGATGGGGCGCCGGCGTACCGGCTGGCGTTGCAGACCCGTGAGCAGCACATCCGGCGGGAGCGGGCGACCAGCAACATCTGTACGGCGCAGGTGCTGCTCGCGGTGATGGCGAGCATGTACGCGGTGTATCACGGGCCGGCCGGGTTGCGGGAGATCGCGCAGCGTACGCATGAGATGGCTGGGGCGATTGCGACGGGGTTGAGCGCGGCCGGGGTGCAGCTGGCGGCGTCGGCGTTCTTCGACACGGTGACGGCGATCGTGCCGGGCCGGGCGGCGGGGGTGGTGGCCGCGGCCGAGGCGAGCGGGATCAACGTGCGGCTGGTGGACGCCGACCGGGTGTCGGTGGCCGCCGATGAGACGACCACGCCGGGGCATGTCGCGGCGGTGCTGGCGGCGTTCGGGGCCAGTGACGCGCCGGAGTTCCGCGGTGGCATCCCGGCGGAGCTGGCGCGCACGTCGGAGTTCCTGACGCACCCGGTGTTCCGGACGCATCATTCGGAAACGGCGATGCTGCGCTATCTGCGCAAGCTGTCGGACCGTGACTATGCGCTGGACCGGGGCATGATCCCGCTGGGGTCGTGCACGATGAAGCTGAACGCGACCACCGAGATGGAGCCGGTGAGCTGGCCGGAGTTCGCCAACATCCACCCGTTCGCGCCGGCCGCGCAGACCGCCGGTTACGAGGCTCTGGTGGCGCAGCTAGAGGGCTGGCTGGCCGAGGTCACCGGGTATGACGCGGTGAGTGTGCAGCCCAACGCGGGTTCGCAGGGTGAGCTGGCCGGGTTGCTGGCGATCCGCGGCTATCACCGGGCCAACGGTGACGAGCATCGCGAGGTGTGCCTGATCCCGTCGAGTGCGCACGGCACGAACGCGGCCAGCGCGGTGATGGCGGGCATGCGGGTGGTCGTGGTGGCCTGCGACGAGATGGGCAACGTGGACCTGGCCGACCTCGATGCGAAGATCGACAAGCATCGGGAGGCGCTCGCGGCGATCATGGTGACGTATCCGTCGACGCACGGGGTGTACGAGAAGGGCATCGCCGAGCTGTGCGCCAAGGTGCACGAGGCGGGCGGGCAGGTGTATGTCGACGGGGCGAATCTGAACGCGCTGGTGGGCTATGCCAAGCCGGGCAAGTTCGGCGCTGACGTGTCGCACCTGAACCTGCACAAGACGTTCTGCATCCCGCACGGTGGTGGCGGTCCGGGGGTGGGTCCGGTGGCGGTGCGCGCGCATCTGGCGTCGTACCTGCCGGGGGATCCGTTGAAGCAGGGGCCGGACACCCACGCGGTGTCGGCGGCGGCGCACGGCTCGGCGGGGGTTCTGCCGATCTCGTGGGCGTATCTGCGGATGATGGGCCCGCAGGGGCTGGCCGCGGCGACGTCGTCGGCGGTGCTGGCGGCCAACTATGTGGCGGCGCGGCTGCGTGATCACTACCCGGTGCTGTACGCCGGTAACGAGGGCTTGGTGGCCCACGAGTGCATCCTGGATCTGCGCCCGATCACCAAGGCGACCGGGGTGAGCGTGGATGATGTGGCCAAGCGGCTGATCGACTACGGGTTCCACGCGCCGACGATGTCGTTCCCGGTGGCCGGCACGCTGATGGTGGAGCCGACCGAGAGTGAGGACCTGGCCGAGTTGGACCGGTTCTGCGCTGCGATGATCGCGATCAAGGGGGAAATTGATCGGGTGGCCGCCGGTGACTGGCCGCGCGATGACAACCCGTTGCACAACGCCCCGCACACCGCGTCGGCGGTGACGGCTGACGAGTGGGAGCACGCGTACCCGCGGTCGCTGGCCGGGTTCCCGGCCGGGGTGGACCGGACGGCTAAGTACTGGCCGCCGGTGCGGCGCATCGACGGCGCCTACGGCGATCGCAACCTGATCTGCTCGTGCCCGTCGCCGGAAGCGTTCGAGGAGTAGAACTTTGTGCGGGCCTGTGCGGTGACGTCGGCCGGTCCCGGGGGCGCTGGGGTAGTGCCGCTCGGGGCCGGTCGGTGGATTTTCTCAGGCGGCGAGGGCGTGGCGGGCGGGTCCGCGGTGCGGGGCCACGCAGCTACCGTCGGGCAGCAGTTCGCCGGTGTCCTCGAAGATGATGACACCGTTGCAGAGCAGGCTCCAGCCCTGCTCAGGGAACGTCGCCACGATCCGGGCCGCTTCGCGGTCGGATGCTTCGGCGGTGGGGCAGGGGGTTTGGTGCTGGCACATCGGAGGTCTCCGGTCACGGGGGGTTTGTGTTGTGCTTCACATCAACGGGGCCGAACACTACTCCCTTCCGAACGAGTCCGGGGCAAGCGAGTGATGGGCCTGCGTTGACAGAATCCACTGTCCAGTTGTTCCACGGTGGGCGCCGATACGACCACTTTCCGACAGCGACGCAAACAGCGGCACCGGGCTCTCCGGCCTCCTGCCTGCGCCGTCACCGTCCGTCATGCCGGTTCGAGTGGTACCGGGAGGAGGGCGGTGACCCTGCCGAGCTTGTGACAGCGTGGCTCGCCGGCAACGGACTGCCGGTGCGAAACCTCATCCTTTCGGCCACCCGTTTCCACCCGATCGGCGCCGGCTCGGTCTGCGGTGCCTCACTGTACGTGTCTGCTGATGCCGGTTCGGTGATGGCCGGGGGGACACTCGGCGCGTCGACGCCCGTGCCGGGAATCCCGGATGTGGCAGCGGTTCTCTACGTGCACACCGAGCCCGGCGACGACCGGGAAAGCGGTTTCAGCGCGGCATCCTCCGGTGACGCTGCGTCGACGTACGAGCTGGGTGGGTGGCGGCCGAGCTGGACCCCGGCCGAGCATGCCGGCGCGGTCGAGGCGGTCCGCGACGCCATCGCCCGCGGCGACGTATATCAGGTCAATGTGGTCGGTCATGCCAGCGCTGCGTACACCGGCGACCCGGGCCCGGCCCTACAGCGGGTGACGAAGCTGGCGGGGGCTCGCTACGGCGGGCTGCTGCGCGGCGATGGCTGGGCGATCGCCACCGCGTCGCCGGAAACCCTCGTCGAGGTCCGCGCCGCCCGGGTGCTGACCCGCCCGATCAAGGGCACCGGGCCGGCCACCGAGGCGGGCCGGCGCGCCTTGCTGGCCTCGGCCAAGGAACGCGCCGAGCACACCATGATCGTGGACCTGGAACGCAACGACCTGGCCCGCCTGGCCGGGGTGGGGCCGGTGCGGGTGGACGAGCTTTTCGCCGTACGGCAATGGTCGGGGTTGTGGCAGGCCGAGTCGCAGGTGTCGGCGCCGATCGTCGGGCATCTCGACCTGGCCGCGCTGCTGCGGGCCGTGTGCCCGGGCGGGTCGGTGACCGGTGCGCCCAAGCTGGCGGCGTTGCAGCAGATCGCCGGGCTGGAACCGGTGGGGCGCGGGGTGAGCATGGGCGCGCTGGGCTGGGTCGGCACCGACCACCTCGACCTGGGGCTGACCATCCGCACGGTCGCTGCTGCCGAGGGCCGGCTGCACCTGTGGGCCGGCGGTGGCATCACCATCGACAGTGACCCGGCCGCGGAGGTGGCCGAGGCCGCGGCCAAGGCGGGCCCGCTGCGCTCGGTGCTGGCACGGTAGGTTCGAGGTCATGACTGTACGTGCCATCCGGCTGTTCGGTGACCCCGTCCTGCGCACCGAGTCCGACCCGATCGTCGACTTCGACGCCGCCGTGCGCGAGCTGGTACGCGACTTGGAGGACACCGTGCGTGAACCCGGGCGCGCCGGGGTGGCCGCCCCGCAGATCGGGGTGAACCTGCGCGCGTTCTCCTACAACGTCGACGGTGTGGTCGGCCACCTGATCAACCCGGTGCTCTCGGACTTCGCCGGGCAGCAGGACGACGAGGAGGCGTGCCTGTCGGTGCCGCAGCTCGGGTTTGCCACGCCACGGGCGATGTCGGTGACCGCGACCGGTTTCGATCAGCACGGGAAGCCGCTGGTGATCCACGGCACGGGGTTGCTGGCGCGCGCGTTGCAGCACGAGAGCGACCACCTCGACGGGCGGCTCTACATCGACACGCTCAAGGGCGACACCCGCCGGCAGGCGCTGCGTGAGCTGCGCCGCACCCAGGTGTCACCGGGCCAGCGCTCCTGACACCCGTCAGCGTTCGCCGCCGAGCAGCACGAACTGTGGGGGGTCGTGGCGCAGGAAGTCGTGGTGGGAGATGTCCCACCCGTAGGCACCGGTACGCCCGAACAGCAGCACGTCACCGACGCGGAGCCGGTTGACGTGCTGGGCGCGGGTCAGCACGTCGCGGGGTGTGCACAGCTCACCGGCGGCGGTCACCGGCACCCCTGCTATTTGTGGGCGTGGCCACGGGTAGTCCCAGGTGTCACGGGCCACGACGGTGAACGGGTGGCTGTAGCCCCACGCGGCGGGCAGCCGGAAATGATGGGTGCCGCCGCGCAGCACCGCGAACCAGGTGCCGTGATTGTGCTTGAGGTCCAGCACCTCGGCGGCGTACCAGCCCGCGTCGGCCGCCAGGACCCGCCCCGGCTCCACAATCAGCTCCACACCCGCCGGTACGCTCACCCCGCGCGACAGCGCCGCCAGCTCGATCATCGCGTCGCTGGTGTGGTCCACGCCCAGCCCGCCGCCGGCGTTGACCATGCGCAGGTCGACCCCGTGCTCTGCGGCCGCCGCCAGCGACCACTGCAGGCAGCCGGCCAGGAACCGGGCGTGCGCGGCGCCGTCGAGGTTGTTCGACACCGCGTGCAGGTGGAACCCGATGATCCGGACCTGCTCGTGGGGCAGGGCGAAGAACGCGGCGAGGCGGGGCTCCTCCCCCCCCCACGGGGGGGGCGGGCCCCCCCCGGGGGGGGGGCCGCCGGTCGGGGGCGTGCAGGTGGAACCCGATGATCCGGCCCTGCTCGTGGGGCAGGGCGAAGAACGCGGCGGGGGGGGTCTCGTCCCCGCCGAAGGGGGTGGCCGTGCCCGCCATGGTGTGCGAGCCGCTGATCGTGGTGGTGGTGCGGTTCACCCGTACACAGGCCTCAACGATCTGCCCTCGGGCCGCCGCCAGCCGATCGAGCCGCAGCAACTCCTGCCCGCTCTCGATGTTGAGCTGCGCACCCGCGTCCAGCGCGGCGGCCAGCTCCGCGTCGGTCTTGCCCGGCCCGCCGAACACGATGCGCCGCGCCCCGGCAGCGCGGGCGATCGCGAGCTCACCGCCGGAGGCCACCTCCACGCCGTCGCAGACCTGTGCCAGGGTGCGCACGACCTCGGGGTGACCGTTGGCCTTCATCGCGTACAGCAGTGTGGTGCCTGCGGGCAGGGCGGCGCGCACGGCGGCGGCGCGGTCCTGCAGCGCCTGGCGGTCGTAGAGGTAGGCGCACACGGGGGCGGGCAGCGCGCGCACCGCGGACCGCACGTGCTCAGGCGCTGGCATGCAACGGATTGTGCACCGGGAGGTATTCATCGCCCGCACCGGCCAGCCGCATCCGCACCAGCGCCTTGTGCGGCACCGCCGCAGCGGTGAACGCGGCGTGGTCGTCGCGCCCGGTCCGCTCGTACACCTCGTCGAGCACCGACCGCACGATCCGCCAGGCCCGGTCCTCGGCCAGCGCGTGCGACTGACCGAGACGGATCACCAGCTCACCCAGGTGTGCCTGGAACAACGTGTAGCCGATTTTGGCGCGCAGCACGTCGGGGTCGCCGGTGGCCACCACCGAACCCGGCCACAGCGCCACCCGATGCCCGGCTGCTTCGAGGCGGCCCGGGTGCAGGCGCAGCCCGGCGAAGTCACGCACCGCCAGCCGGTGCGGCACCCCGCGGACGAACGTGGGCACGCAGTTCTGCAGGTGAGCCTCCAACGCCACCCCGCGCAGGGTCAAGCGCAGCAGCGGGGGCACCACCAGCCGGGCGTACGCCCGCAGGAACGCCGCCGCCGCTCCCGCGTCATCCGCACGCCGCGTCGCAGCCGCGAACCCGGCCACCAGCTCGGCGGCCACGAACGGCAGCGCCCCGCCCGGCACCGCCCGCTCACCGGGTTGCAGGCGCCCGGTCAGCCCGTCGCGCACGATCGCTGACAGGTCCCGACCCGAGCCCACCGGCACGGCCGCGCCCGCGGTTTCGGCCAGCAGCAGCAGCCGGTCCGCGCCGGGGTCCTCGGCGAGCATGCGGTGCAGCAGCGCCGACACCGCTGGGCCGTTGCGGGTGCTGGCGACCGAGATGCTGCGCCGGGTGGAGGTCACCTGGATGTCCAGGGACACCTTGACGTAGCGGCGGCGCCCGTCGGCGCCCGCCGGCAGCAGCAGGGTGCGCAGCGCCGCGGTGGGCACCGCGTCGAGTTCGTCGTCGAGCAGGCGCACCACGCCGTCGGCGATCAGTTGCCGGTAGCGGGTGCGCAGCACGCCGTCACGCTGCCACGTGTGCACCGGTTGCAGCCGGTAGCCCGGCGGTGGCGCGCTGAGCTGCGGGTACTGCTCGCGCAGGACCGCGCCGACGTCGTCGCCGAGGTGGGCGTCGTCGCGGACGGCCACGAACCCCAGCCGGGTGTGCCCGGCCTCCAGGTCGTGGGCGAGCACGTCACCGGTGTCCCAGCCCAGCCGGGTCCGCCCGCACGGATGCAGGTTGTGCCCGGCCACGGCCAGCCGCTCCCCGGCCACCGCCTGCGCGTCGGGGCCGTCCTCGGCGGGCGGGCGGGGCCGGGACATCGCCACGGCCAGGTTGACCACGGCGTTGCGCAGCTCGGCGGCCAGCTCCGCCGAGCCGGGCAGGTGCGCGGGCAGCAGCTCCACCGGGTCCGCGGCGCCGGCGTGCGGATACTCCACCCGTCCGAAGCCGTGGACCTGCCCGCCGGGGGCCACCGGGATCAGCCGTTCGCGCACCAGCGCCCCGCGCAGCCGGCGGCCCACGACGTCGGCGGCCTCGCCCAGCGCCGCGGCGAACCCGTCGCTGAGCTGCGGGGCGTGCACGTCCAGAGCGGCCGCCACGTGCGCGGCGGACACCGCCAGGCGCTGCGAGGCCAGGCTGCGGGTCACGACGCGGCCATCGGGTTGTCCAGGTACGCCCACACGTCATCGAGGGGGTCGGCGGCCAGGCGCATGGCCGTTGTCGCCTTCACCGGGATCGGCTCGCGCAGCATCGCCGTGGCGTGCCCGGTGCCCACCGCGGCGATGGCCTGCGCGGTGATCGTCCACAGTTTGCCCGCGTCGGCTCCGGCGCGTTGCAGCACGGCGATGAGCTGCCCGGTCACGGTGCCGAGCACTGCCGCCGACAGCTTGGTGCGCAGCACGGCCGGGTCGTCGGTGGACAGGCTGATGTCCAGCACGGACCGCGCGACGCGCACACCCCCGAAATCGCGGTACACCAGCCGCACCGGCCGCCCGTCACGCAGCACGACCAGCAGGTTCTGCCCGTGCGCCTCCAGAGCCACCCCGCGTTCCAGCACGCTGATCACCACCGGGAAGATCAAGAACATCAGATCGTGCCACCACTGGTACGGATTCAGCGCCGCCCGTACCACCAGAGGTTCGCCGTCGTACGGGTCGGGCGCGGCCAGCGCGGCCAGCGGCAACACCACCTCCCCGGCCTGCACCCGCGGGGCCTGGCGGCGCAGGTGGGCCAGGTGCCGGCTGGGTTGCCCGTCCACCAGCACCGCCCCGGCTCCGCTCTCGCGCAGCACCTCCAGCGGCAGGTCAGCGGTCAGCTCGGTGAGCAGGGCCGACAGCAGGGGTCCGTTGTGCACGGCGGCCGGTGACACGGTTCGCACGGCCGAGGTCATCTGCACGTCCACGGCGGTTTTGACGTGCACGGCCCCGGCGTCCACGGTGCGCAACGACATCAGCGGGCGTACCGGCTCGCTCAGCCCGGCCGGTTGCAGCCACGGATAGGTGTCGCGCAGGTGCTCGGCCTGCCACGGGTGCGCCAGCAGGATCGGGGGAGCGGTGCCGTACCAGCGGTCGGCGGGGACGGCGATTCGGTGCAGGCGCAGGGTGGGGCGGTGCTCGGGGGCGTAGCGCAGCACGTCGGCGGTGCTCAGCCCGGTGCGGGTGCGGCATCCGGGGTGCAGCGGGTGCCCGTCGGCGACCTGCTGCTCCAGGGTGGCCAGGCCGGGTCCGGTGGCGAGCAGGGGGCGCGGTGATCGGGGGGCCGGGTCGGCGTAGGCCAGGGCGAGGTTGGCGACGCTGTTGCCGATCTCGGTGCCGAACCCGGACGGCCAGCCCAGCGCGGTGATCAGGTGCTGCGGGTCGCTGATGGCGGTGCCGCCGAGGTGGACGGTCAGGCCGGGCTCGGGCACCACGAACGGCTGCGCCGCCTCGCCGGGGTAGACCAGGTCACGCGCACGGGGCAGCGGTTCGCGGTGGATCGCGCCGAGCAGGCGGGACAGGATCTCGGCGCGGGCCCGGGGCAGGGCGGCGTCGTAGCCAGCGATCAGCTCGGGGCGGACCGATGCCAGCTCGGCGCGGGTCCGTGCGGTTTCACTGCCATGCACGTCCCTCATTCTCCGAGATCCCCGCCGACCCCGTCGCCGCCACCCCCGTCCGTCGCCACCTCCCCTAACATCCTAGGACGCTTTACAAGGTGTGCGCCGCTGCACCGGATACGGCTCACCCCAAGAACAAAAAGGAATTCAACGACTACCTACACCTTGGATTTGAGCCCGTTGGGCAGGAGCTCTTGGCCGGGCCGGGACCGAGGGCTGCCACTTCCCGGTCAGCCTGCGTTGAGAGCTGCTGCTTCCTTGGCCGGGTCCAGGCCCACCGGGCTGCGGCCGTCGCGACCTGTGGGCGTACCTCTGAGGGTCTGCATCCAGGTCCAGGTGTCCTCGATGGTCTCTCGCGCGGGTCGCACGCGGAGCCCGGCGGCCAGGGCCTTGCTGACGTCGCCGCGGTGGATGTACTGGTGGTCCGGGCCCGGCGGCAGCCAGATGGGCAGTTCGGTCCAGGGCTGGATGCCGGCGGCCAGGATCGTCTCGGGGGTACGCCATTGCAGGCCGGCGTGCCCGCCGGTGATCTCGTTCGCGGTTTCGAGCAGCTCGCCCATCGTGGTGTGCCCGGTGGGGCTGGCGACGTTGTACGCGCCGGTGAGGTCCTTCTCGGCGGCGTCGAGGATGAAAATGGCCAGGTCGCGGGCGTCGATGAGTTGCAGAGGCGAGTCGTGCGGGCCGGGGGCGAGGGTGGGTCCGCCCCGGGCGAGGCGGGTGAGCCACCAGGGCAGGCGGCCGATGTTCTCGTGGGGGCCGAGGACCAGGCCGGCACGGGCGTGCAGGACGGGGCCGTCGAAGTGCTGGTCGGCGGCGATTTCGGCGCCGCGTTTGGCGGCGGAGTAGTCGGGCTGCTCGGTGGCGTCGGGGTCGGCGTCGACGACGGGGTTCCGCTCGGTCAGCGGGTCGGTGGTGCCGGGGTCCTGGTAGACGCTGCGGCTGGAGATGTAGGTGTAGTGCCGGGCGCGTCCGCTGAGGGTGCGGGCGGCGTCGCGGACGGCGGCGGGGGCCCAGGACCAGGTGTCGACGACCAGGTCGTAGGTGGTGCCGGCGAGAGCGGCGAGCCCGTCGGGCCGGGTGCGGTCGCCGGTGAGGCTGGTGACGTGCGGTGGTGCGGGGTGCCTGCCGCGGTTGAGCACGGTGATGTCGTGCCCGCGGGTGTGCGCTTCGTCGACGAGGGCGAGGCCGGCGAATTCGGTGCCGCCGAGGATGAGCGTTTTCATGGCGCTGACCTTGCCGGGCGGCTGGTTCAGGCGGAAGGCGCTATCGCTGTGAGCGCAAAGCTGTGGGTGGTGTGCCAGGTGGTGCCGGTTTCGGTGCGGCCTTGGATGAGGTGCACGTGGGTGGCGATGGCGTGCAGGGGCAGGTGGGCGGTGGTGGCGGTTTCGGCTTGGCGCAGGGTGTGCCGGGGATGGTCGTGGCCGATGGTGAGGTGGGGGATGACCTCGGGGTGGGCGCCCTGGTAGGGCTGGGCCTGGGGGTAGGCCGCGGTGATGGCGTGGGTGAGGGCGATGAGCGGTGCGGCGGGTTCGGCTTCGGGGATGGCGATGATCAGCGCGCTGTGGGTGGGTGTCATGGGGTGAGTGTGCCCGGTGCGGCCGTCCCGGTCGGGGCGCCGGTGCGGGCGTCCCGGACCGCACCGGGCACTGGGCTCCAGTGTGGAGGGGCGGTGGGTGGGTTG
>NZ_LOJP01000001.1:3180365-3183829 GCF_001553785.1 Actinoplanes sp. TFC3 | reverse complement strand
ATGGTGGGCTCGTTGCGGGGCACGCCGCGGCGGGTGGGGCCGGCGTGGGCGGGTTGTCTGGCGTTGCTGGTTCTGGCGGGATTGCAGGTGCCGGGCGCGCAGTTCCACGCGTTGACGTGCCTGGTGTATGTGGGGGCGATCGCGGCGGCGGGGTTGCCGTGGCAGCAGGGGTTGCCGCTGGCGGTGGTGCTGGTGGTGCTGGCCGAGGTGCTGGCCCGGTTCGTGGCGGGCTGGGAGGACAACGGGTACGGGTTGGCGGTGTTGCTGGGGTCGGCGGCGTCGTTCGGGTTGCGTCTGGCCACGGAGCGGCAGCGGCGGTTGCAGGTGGCGCAGCAGGAGCTGGCGGAGATGGCGGTGCGTGATGAGCGGGCGCGGATCGCCGCGGATCTGCATGACATTCTCGGGCATTCGCTGACGGTGGTGACGGTGAAGGCGGAGCTGGCGCAGCGGCTGCTGGATCTGGATGTGGACAAGGCGCGTAAGGAGTTGCGGGATTTGGAGGTGCTGGCCCGCGACGCGTTGTCGGATGTGCGGGCCACGGCGCTGGGGATGCGCGGGATTTCGCTGCCGGGGGAGATCGCGGCGGCGCGGCAGGCGCTGGACGCCGCGCATGTGGTGGCGGTGTTGCCGGGGGCGGCCGATGAGGTGCCCACGCGGGTGCGGGAGTTGTTCGCGTGGACGATCCGTGAGGCGGTCACCAACGTGGTGCGTCATGCCGGGGCGAGTCGTTGTGAGGTGCGGTTGAACGTGGACAGCGTGGAGATTCTCGACGACGGGTGCGGTGGTGCCGCGGGGCCGGGTGATGGTCAGGGTCTGGCGGGGTTGCGGCGGCGGGCGCAGGCGGCCGGGGCGAGGCTGTCGGTGGGTGCCCGCGCGGACGGGCCAGGATTTCGGGTACGGGTGGAGGTGGGTTCGTGATCCGGGTGTTGCTGGCCGACGATCAGGCGCTGGTGCGGGGCGCGATGGCGGCGTTGCTGGATCTGGAGGCGGATCTGTCGGTGGTGGCGCAGGTGGGCCGTGGTGATGAGGTGGTGGCCGCGGTACGCGAGCATGCGGTGGATGTGGCGTTGCTGGATGTGCAGATGCCGGGGTTGGACGGGTTGGCTGCGGCGCGGCTGGTGCAGGCGCAGGTGCCGCGGTGCCGGGTGCTGATGGTGACCACGTTCGGGCGGGCGGGTTATCTGCGGCGGGCGATGGCGGCCGGGGCGAGCGGGTTCGTGGTCAAGGACACCCCGGCGCAGCAGTTGGCCGAGGCGGTGCGCCGGGTGCATGAGGGGTTGCGGGTGGTGGATCCGGCGTTGGCGGCGCAGTCGCTGGCGCTGGGTGATTCGCCGTTGACCGATCGGGAGACGCAGGTGCTGCAGGCGGCTTCGGATGGGGGGACGGTCGCGGATGTGGCGCGGGAGCTGCACCTGTCGGAGGGCACGGTGCGTAATCACCTGTCGTCGGCGATCGGGAAGACGGGTGCGCGGACGAGGGCGGAGGCGGTGCGGCTGGCGCGGGAGAGTGGCTGGCTGCTGATCTGAGCGACTTTAGGTTTTCTTGAGGTGCAACCGGTCGGCAACCATCTGCGACCGGGTTCTGCACCCGCGGCAACGAAAAGTTCCCCCTGTCAGCCGGTGAGGGGTCACCGGGCGGCAGATCCGAGGGGGAACCACGATGTTCGCAGCGACCACGACGACGACCTCTGCCCGCGAGCTGGAGACCCTGGTGCGCGACAACATGCCGCTGGTCGGTCACCTGGTCCGCGAGATGCTGTTCAAGGTGCCGGCGCATGTGCACCGCGATGATCTGGCTTCGGCCGGTTACGCGGCGCTGGTGAGCGCGGCGAAGGCTTTCGACGCCGGCCGGGGTATTCCGTTCGGCAAGTTCGCTGCGGTGCGGGTGCGCGGGGCGCTGCTGGATGAGTTGCGCAGCATGGACTGGGCGAGCCGTTCGGTGCGGGCCCGGGCCCGGCGCGCGGAGGTGGCGCGTCAGGAGCTGACCGCGAAGCTGGGGCGTACGCCCAGCGCGCAGGAGTTGGCTGAGCTGCTGGGTGTGGCGGTGTCGGAGCTGGCGAGTGTGGACGACGATGTGCAGCGCGCGGCGGTGCTGTCGTTGCAGGGTTTCACCGCTGGGGCGGCCGAGGACATGGTCCCCGAGGCGGCGATGAACCCGGAGGAGATGCTGCTGCACCGTGAGCGCATCGGCTATCTGCACGACGCGGTGGCGGTGCTGCCGCAGCGGCTGCGGTTCGTGGTGGAGGCTTCGTTTCTGCAGGAGCGGCCGCTGTCGGAGGTGGCCGGCGAGCTGGGGGTCACCGAGTCGCGGGTGTCGCAGCTGCGCACCGAGGCGTTGGCGCTGCTCAAGGACGGTTTGAGCCGGCACATGGAGCAGCAGGACAGCGCGGCGGCCAAGGGTGACGGTTGTGTGGCTCGCCGCCGGGCGGCGTACGCGGCGCAGCTCGCGGCGCGCAGCACGATGGTTACGCGTCTGGCCGTGACCGACGCGCAGGGTGTGAAGGTGAGCGCGGTTTACGCCGCCTGATGCTCGGGCCGGGCGGATAACCGGTCGCCTGGGGATGCGTTGAGCTGTTACGAAGGGCATGTGCCCGACCTGACAAGTTCCGGTGATGCCACGCCCGTCGAGACTGCGCGGCTGCTGTTGCGCCGCTGGCGCAGTGATGATCTTGACGGGTTCGCCGTGATCACTGCGCAGCCTGAGGTGATGCGCTACATCAACGATGGCCGCACCCTGGACCGGGCTGCGACCGCACAACGCCTGGCCGCCTATCGGCGGCATTGGGATGAGCACGGCTTCGGCCTGTATGCGGTGGAGCTCAAGGAAACCGGCGAGCTGGCCGGCTTCACGGGTTTGGCGGTGCCGGCGTTTCTGCCTGAGATCATGCCGGCCGTGGAGATCGGCTGGCGGCTTGGCCGCGCGTTCTGGGGCCGGGGCCTGGCCACCGAGGCGGCTCGGGCCGTGGTTGCCCGCACGCGGGCCGAGCTTGCCCTGCGGCGGCTGGTCAGCATCCACGTCGTCGGTAACGAGGCTTCCGCGCGGGTGATGGTGAAGCTGGGCATGTCGCTGGAGCGCGAAACCGTGCAACCCGGCACCGGGCGCCGGGTGCGGGTTTATGCGATGGACCTGTGACAGCCGCCGGCACAGGATGAGCTTGGTGCCTGCCTCCCGGGAGGGCGTGCGCTGGGCATCCGCTCAGGCGGGCTGGTGGTGCGCTGTGGTGGCGGGCTGGGCCAGCAGGGAGGCGATCAGGAGCAGGGCTGCTCCGGCGACGCTGCAGGTGAAGGTCGGCCAGGGTGGGTAGGCGGCCGGGGGCAGGGTGGTGTCGTGGTGGGTGAGGGTGCGGGCCAGGCCGGCGGTGAAGGTTGCTGCGGGGGGGGGGAGCACGAGCAGGGCCGCGGTGAGGCAGGGGCCTGCGGTGCGGGGGCGTAGTGAGCCGGTGATGCGGGAGGTGAGGGCGGCGG
>NZ_LOJP01000001.1:3173769-3180265 GCF_001553785.1 Actinoplanes sp. TFC3 | reverse complement strand
CTGCGGGTGGGGTGAGCACGAGCAGGGCCGCGGTGAGGCAGGTGCCTGCGGTGCGGGGGCGTAGTGAGCCGGTGATGCGGTAGGTGAGGGCGGCGGCGAGCAGCCAGCCCAGGAGCAGGCCCAGGGCGGTGCCGGTGAGCGCTGCGGGGGCCGGGGCGGTGGGTACGGCGGTGGCGGAGACGGTGACGAAACCGGCGTCGCCCTCGGGGGTGGCGTAGCCGCGGAGGTGGGCTTCGAGGCCGTTCTTGACCGCGGTGAATTCCAGGCCCGCGCTCTGGTCGGTGTCCAGGCCGGGCAGGGGTGCCGGGTTGGCCGTGCCGGCCTGGGTGGCGGGGCCGGGCTGCTGGGCGGTGACGTGGAACGGCGCGGTGGCGGTGATGTGCCAGCCGGCGGCGGTGAAGCGTTGCTGGGCGGTGGTGGGCTGCCAGTCGTGGGTGTAGCCGGTGGCGGCGGTGACCATGGGGGCGGTGAACGCCGAGGGGCCGGCCGTGGTGGTGGTGTAGTCGCCGGGAGCGCCGGTGAGGTCGGCGAGTTCGTGGGCCGCGGGCAGGCCGGCGGTGGTGTGCAGCCGGGCCCAGGAGCCGGCGGCCGCGCCGAACGCGCCGGTGATCAGGGCGAGCAGCACGGCGGCCAGCAGGGTGGTGCGCCGGCCGGCGGGGAGCCGGAAGCGGTGCCGCAGGCCGCTGGTGATCAGGTGCAGCACGTCGGTGCGGTGCGGGCGGCGCCGGTCGTGGGTGGCCATCTCCAGCAGGGTGGTGAGCATTTCCGCGCCGTGCTGGGTGCGGAAGCGGCGCGGGTAGGCGCGCAGCAGCAGCCGGTAGTGCTGTTCGAGGTTCATGCGGGACTTCCGGCCGGGTCGGGGCGGGTGCGCAGGGCGCGTTCGGCGGCGGCGGTGTGCCGGCGCAGCCGTTCGGTCTGGGTGGCCAGGGCGGTGGTGCCGCTGGCGCTGAGCCGGTAGTAGCGGCGCAGCCGGCCATCGACGACCTGTTCGTGGTCGACGGTGATCAGTTTCTGCTCGGCGAGACGGTCGAGGGCGCCGTACAGGGTGCCGGGGCGCAGGGTGATCTCACCGGCGGACAGCCGTTGCACGGCCTGCACGACGCCGTAGCCGTGCAGGGTTTGCTCGGCCAGCGCGGTGAGGATCAGGTAGGTGGCTTCGTGCACGACCGCCATACTACGCAGCACGACATATAACGTCAAACGTAGTATGGGTAAATCGGTTGCGGGGTCCTCCCAGCCCGCGCAGACTGGCAGACGCATCGCATCCCGAGACGCCCGAGGAGAACCCGCCTGTGTGATACCGGCCCGCGTAGTGCGCTTCGCCGGTACCACTCTGCTCGGAGGACTCCTTGCTCAAAGCTGTCTCGCTCACCCATTCCCACGACGGTGACCTGCTGTTCACCGGTGTCGACCTGGTGCTCGGCGCCGGCGACCGGATCGGGATCGTCGGCCCCAACGGCGCCGGCAAGACCACTCTGCTGCGTATCCTCGCCGGGGACCTCACGCCCTCGCAGGGCAGCGTCGTGCGAGGGCCCGGCACCCGGGTCGGCTACGTACCGCAGCAACTCGCCGGGGCCGCGGGCACGGTCGGGGACTTCCTGGCCGCCGGGCTCGGCGAGCTGGCCGCGGTGACCACCCGGCTGCACCACCTGGAGCAGCAACTCGCTGCGGGTGCCGATGTGCTCACCGCGTACGGGGAGATTCAGGAGCGCTGGACCCATCTGCGCGGCTGGACCGCCCAGGCCCGCCTCGACGCGGCCCGCGAACGCCTGGGCATCGCCCACCTCGACGACCAGCGGCCGCTGAACGCCATCAGCGGCGGTGAACAGGCCCGGCTGCTGCTGGCCCGCGCGCTGCTCGACGACCCGGACGTGCTGCTGCTGGATGAGCCCACCAACCACCTCGACACCGAGGGTGGCGCCTGGCTCGCCCAGTGGCTCACCGGCTATCCCGGCGCGGTGCTGGCGGTCAGCCACGACCGGCAGTTGCTGGACACCGCGATCAGGCACATCATCGAACTCGACGGCATCCACGACACCCCGCAGGACTACCCCGGCGGCGGGTACAGCGCCTACCGGCAGGAGAAGACCCGGCGCTGGCAGAAGCTGCTGCTGGACTACGAGGCGCAGGAGAAGGACCGGCTGCGCTGGCAAGCCGACATCGAACGCACCAAGGCCCAGGCCCGCCACGTCGAGACCACCGTGCTGTCCGGCGTGCAGGCCCCGCACCTGCGGCGGGTGGCGAAAAAGGTGGCGAAGAAGGCCAAGGCCCGGGAGCGGCGGCTGCGCCGGCAGATGCAATCGGTACGGTGGATCGAGCAGCCCCCCCCCCGCCCGCCGCTGACGCTGGCCTTCCCCGGCGACGACACCGCACCCGGCGAGACCCTTACCCGGGCCGGCGGGCTCGACGTGCACCGCGGTGAACGGGTCCTGATCACCGGGCGCAACGGCTCGGGTAAGACCACCCTGCTGGGCGCCCTGCAGGCCGCAGCGAGCGTGCCGGTGGCGGTGCTGCCGCAAACCGACGCCGGGCTGCGCACCACGCAGAGTGTGTTCGACTACTTCCGCGCCCAGGTGCCGGTGTACGCCGACGACGCCGAGAAGCTGCTCGCGGCCCACCAGTTCGGCGACGACCAGTGGGACGCCGAGCTGCGCAGCCTGTCCGCGGGGGAGTTGCGCCGGCTGCTGCTGGCCGTCATCGTCAACAGCCCGGCGCGGCTGCTGCTGCTCGACGAGCCGACCAACTACCTGGACTTCGATGCCCTCGACGTGCTGGAGGCGGCGCTGCGGTCGTACCGGGGGACATTGGTTGTCGTCACCCACGACCGCTACTTCGCCGATCGGATCGCGACCGCACGGACCTGGCATGTCGAAGCCGGGCAGCCGGCGCCGGCGGTGACACGATGAACGCATGTCCCTGGTGCCGCGTCAGCCGCAACCGCTCGCCGTCGCCGCCGGTAGCGCCGAACAGGTCACCGAGGCGTGGCTGGCCAACCGGCGGCTGAGCGAGCACACCCGCGAGGCCTACCGGCGTGACGTGTCCGGCTGGCTCGCCTGGTGCGCCGGACGCGACCTGGAACCGCTGCACGCCTCCTTCCTGGACGTCAACGCCTACGCCCGCGGCCTGGAGGCGCGCGAGCTGGCCCCGGCGACCGTGGCACGCAAACTGTCCGGGCTGTCCAGCTGGTACGACTTCCTGCTCAAACTGCGCGCCGTGGACCACAACCCGGTCGGCGGGGCGGACCGGCCGTATCTGAGCCGCGACCACTCCGCCACCGTGGGGCTCACCCCCGAGGAGGTCGACGCGCTGCTGGCCGCCGCGGCCGCCGAGACCGGGCCCGCGGCGCTGCGCCACCACACCGCAGTGGTGCTGCTGGCCGACCTCGGTCTGCGGGTGGGGGAACTCGTCGGCCTGGACGTGGGGGACCTGGGCGTGGAACGCGGGCACCGCAGCCTGCGCTTCATCGGCAAGGGCGGCCGGCCCCGGCGCCGCGCGCTGACCCCCGAGGCAGCCGCCACCCTGGACGCCTACCTCGACCAGCGCGCCGCGGCCGAGGGCACCACCGTGGACCGTCTCGACGGGCCGCTGCTAGTCACCTCCGGCGGCGCCCGGCTGGACCGGCACGCCATCTTCAAACTCGTGCGCCGCCTGGCCCGGCTGGCCGGCATCGCGCACTGGGCGAAGCTGTCCCCGCACTCGCTGCGGCACTCCTTCGCCACCACCGCCCGCGCCGAAGGGGTGCCGTTGGAGGACGTGCAGGACGCCATGGGTCACGCCGACCCGCGCACCACCCGCCGCTACGACCGCGACCGGCACAACCTCGACCGCGACCCGTCATACACCCTCGCCGCGGCCCGGGTCCGTCGCAGCGGCACCTGAGCCCTCCCCTATTCTCGACGCCGGTCAGGCAGTCGATTGAAGAGGACGAGGTCGGGTTGAACATCATCGAAGCAGTGCTGCTGGGCGCGGTGGAAGGCTTCACCGAATTCCTGCCCATCTCCAGCACGGGCCACCTGACCATCGTGGAGAAACTGCTCGGCTACCAGATCGACGCCCCGGACATCACCGCGTTCACCGCGATCATCCAGTCCGGCGCGGTCATCGCCACGCTGATCTTCCTGCGCACCGATCTGATCCGCATCGTCACGGCGTGGCTGCGCGGGGTGTTCAACGCCGAGCACCGGGCGAACGCGGACTACCGGTTCGGCTGGGCGATCATCCTGGGTTCCATCCCCATCGGCATCATCGGGCTGCTGTTTCAGGACAGCATCGAAACCACGCTGCGCTCGCTGTGGTTCGTGGCCGGCGCGCTGATCATCTACAGCGGGGTGATGTGGTTCGCCGACCACGCCGCCACCCAGGTGCGCCACACCGAGGACGTCACCTGGAAGGACACCCTGGTCATCGGCATCGTGCAGTGCCTGGCGCTGATCCCCGGCGTGTCCCGCTCCGGCGCGACCATGACCGCGGGCCTGCTGCGTGACCTCGACCGGGTGACGGTCACCAAGTTGTCGTTCTTCCTGAGCATCCCGGCGCTGCTGGGCGCCACGGTGCTGCAGACGGTCACCGAGTTCGACGGCATCTCCACCGCCAACGGCGGCGTGGGCTGGCCCGCCACCATCACCGCGACCCTGGTCAGCTTCGTGGTCGGCTGGTTCGCGGTGTCCTGGCTGCTCAAGTTCGTGGCCAAGCACTCGTACTCCATCTTCATCGGCTACCGGCTGGTGCTGGGTGCGGTGCTGATGGTGCTGCTGGCCACCAACGTCATCGACCCCAGGTAGCACCATGCTGTTCAAGTAGACGGTTGATAAAGAAGCTGCTTGAATAGGGCGGTGGACGATCAGCAGCTGGATGCCGTGTTCCGGGCGCTCGGTGACCGGACCCGGCGCGACATCGTGGCCCGCCTCGGTGCCGGTGAGGCGACGGTCACCGAGCTGGCGCAGCCGTACGGCATGAGCCTTCAGGCCGTGTCGCAGCACCTGCGGGTCCTGCAACGCTGTGGCCTGATCAGCCGGGGTCAGCATCGCCAGGAACGGCCGTGCCGGCTGGAACCGCAGATCCTCGATGACGCGTTGTCGTGGATCGAGCAGTCCCGGCGTACCTGGTCGCAGCGCACCGACCGGTTGCAGGACCGCCTGGACGAGCTGCAGGGCGGTGACCAGCGGTGAGCGACGACGAGCTGATCCACCGGCGGATGCTGCGCGCCCCCCGCGAACTGGTGTGGCACTGCCTGACCCGGCCGCAGGAACTGGCCCGGTTCTGGGGGCCGCGCGGCATGATCACCCCGGTCGAGGGCATCGTCGTGGAGCTGCGCGCGGGCGGGCGGTTCGAGACGCTGATGATCGGCGAACACGGCAGCCACCGCATGCTCGCCACGTTCACCGAGGTTGCCGCACCCGAGCGCCTCGCCTGGCTGGAGCCGGCCAGCGGGCTGCACACCGCCGCCACCCTCACCGACCTGGGCGCGGGCGGCACCGAGCTGGTCATCCACC
This sequence comes from Actinoplanes sp. TFC3, assembly GCF_001553785.1. GTDB lineage: Bacteria > Actinomycetota > Actinomycetes > Mycobacteriales > Micromonosporaceae > Actinoplanes. The sequence goes on along the minus strand of NZ_LOJP01000001.1, from coordinate 3,174,773 downwards.
AGCGGCACGTGCCCGAGGCGATGCGCACACCGCAGGCTCGCGCCGGGTTCGCGACCAGTTTGGACAAGCTGGAGGAATATCTGATGCAGGCTCTGGTGGCGCCGACCTACGAGCGGCTCGCGGCGATCGTGGCGCCGGCGTGGCAGGCCCCGACACTGTGCGAGAAATGGGCGGTACGCCACCTCGTCGCGCATGTGACGATGCCGGCGCGGCTGAGCACGCAGCAGTTCGGCGCGGAGATGGCCGCCGCCCGCGGGGACTTCGCGGTGCTGGCCGACACCCTGGCCGCCCGCGACGCCGCCCTGCCGGTCGAGGACCTGCTCGCGCAGCTGCGCTCGCCGGTGCTGCACGCCTGGCAGCCGCCCGGCGGGGCCGCGGCCGGGGCACTGAGCCACGCGGTGATCCACAGCCTGGATGTGACCGTCGCGCTCGGGCGGGATCCGGTGGCCCCGCCGCAAGCCGTGCAGGCCGTGCTGGAGCAGCTCGTCGCGGCCGAGGGTGCCTGGTTCGGTGTCGACCTGAGCGGGGCCCGGCTGCAAGCGTCCGACACGGGGTGGGGCTGGGGAGACGGGCGGCTCGTGCACGGCCACAGCGGGGAGCTGGTGGCGCTGCTGGCCGGTCGCGCCCTACCTGATGGGCGGGTGCTGCCCCGGCGGTGAACGCCCGATATGCGGTTCATTCATCGACGTACGTTGTCCTGTACCCGTATGCGGCGATAACGTAGCGCGTGCGTACCACTACGCCTCGTTGTCATTGGAGGGTGCCGTGGCCGACCTGCTGACCGACCGGCTGCCGTTGTTCCCGTTCCGCAGCCCCGAGGACGATCCGTTCACCCCCGTCACCGCCGCTGACCGGCGCAGCCTCGACGGCCCGGTCAGCAAGGTGCGCCTGCCCACCGGCGGCTGGGCCTGGCTGATCACCCGGCACGCCGACGTCAAGCAACTGCTGCGCTCGGAGGCCTTCAGTGCCGACATGTACCGCCCCGGCTTCCCCCTGCTGCGCCC
>NZ_LOJP01000001.1:3090679-3173669 GCF_001553785.1 Actinoplanes sp. TFC3 | reverse complement strand
CCACCCGATGTTCGCCGACGCCCGCCTCTTCCTCGACGCCCTCACCCTCCCGATCTGCCTGGTATCCGACGCCGACCGCGACGTCCTGCACCCCCTGCTGCGGCGGCACGGCATCACCGCCGCCGCCGTCGTCGTCGTCAGCGAAGACGCCCGCGCCTACGTTCAGCTCGGCTCCTGCCCGCCCCGCTGACGGCCACGTACACCGTGACAACCTTGACCGCTGGCCGCCCTGCTTGACCCGGGCCTGACCGCACCCGCGCCCGTCCCCACCGACCTGCGCACCGCGCTGCAAGCCGTGCAGAGCAACGACATCAGCACCGCCGCCCCCCACGGCCGGGGTCATGGTCAACTACGATGCCGGCGTGACCGCTGACCTTTCCTACCGCCGTTTCGTCTCAGGTCGCATGACGACGGCCGGCAAGAGTTGGTGCTCTTCGACGGCGACATGGAAGAGGTCGAAGACGTCTTCCATGAACTCCGCGTATCACCGCTGAAAGGCCAGCGGACCCCAACAGTGCGACGGCACCACACCAGCCTCTTTGCGGTGAGCACGGACGGGTTTCAGCCGGCCTCGCGCAGCTCCTGCAGCCGTGCCTCGATCTCGGCCAGCTCGGCTCGTAGCCGCTCAGCTTGCTGCTCCGCCTCGGCGCGTTCGACGGACAGGATCTGTTCCACCGCCTCCTGCACGCCCGGTACGTCCACCAGCGCCACCATCTTCATCGCCTCGGAGGGCCGCACCACGTACGGCTTCGCGAGCGCCTTCGAACCCTGGTTGGCAGCGATGGTCCACTCGCCGTCGGTGTAGGCCAGCGTCACCGTCAGCCCCGGCGGCGGTTTCGGCTTCGCCGCCTTCGCCCCGGCCTTGCGGGGAGCAGGCGCCCCCGGACCAGACGCGGCCGCCGAGGCGCCAGCAGCCGGAGCCCCAGCAGCCCGCTCGTCATCGCTCACCGAAGAACCTCCACGTTGCTGACGAACGACCGCACCGGCCGGCGGCGCGTCCAACACGAACTCCGGCTCCACGCGGGCCTCGGGCACCGGGGGCGGGGGAGCAGCGGCCTTCTTGATCGGGCCTTTCGGCGCTGTCTGCAGATCGGCGGGGGCGAAGGGCAGCTCGTCGCGGCCGAAGCGGACCACCACCCACTCGTCGGATTCCGCCGGATCGGTCAGGGCCACCACCTGGCCCACCTGGCCTGCGATCTGGCCGGCGGACTCGGTGAACATCACCCGCGGCTTGCGTCCGGCCGCCAGCGCGTCCCGGATTGACTGCAACTCATCGGTGCTCAGCCCTCGCACCTCGGTCCGCGCTGCCGCCATCGCCCATCCCTCCTCGTACATCTGTGCCAACGCCGTTAGTTCTATCAGAGACCTCCGACATGATCGCGGCAGGCTACGCGGTGACGCCGTCCACGATGGTGGTCAAATTGTGGTGGAAGGTCTCGCCGGCGTCGAGGTGGGTGCCGCCGACGACCAGCCGGGCGACGGTGGGGTAGCGCCCGGTGGCCAGCATGCGAGTCAGGTAGGGCCCCTGCGCAGCCTGCCACGCCGACACGTCGGTGCCGGTCGCGCGGGCCGTGCGACGCTCAGTGACCTCCCGGCGCAGCGCTCCCACCATGAACGCGTTGAGAGCGCCCAAGGACCTTTGCAGATCATTGACACTGTGTACGGCCGGAGCCCGGCTCAGCGCCGCCGCGGTCGCCTCTCCCACGGCCAGCGCGTGGGGTCCCAGGTGGGGGCGGGCACCGAGCAGGTCGGCGAACCACTCGTGCGCCAGGGCAGCCTCGCGGGTGCGGTGAACGATGTGCAGCACCGCATCGCGCCACACCACCGGTGGGTCGACCTCGGCGATCTCGGCGTACACCGCGTCGACCATCAGGTCGAGCAGCTCGGACATGGTCGCCACGTAGTCGTAGAGCCGCATGGGACCGACCCCGAGTTCCTTGGCGATCTTGCGTACCGACAACCCGTCGAGCCCGTGCTCGTCGGCCAGCAGTATCGCCGTGTCAGCGATCCTCGCCCGGCTCAGCGTCACCGCGGCGGCACGCGGCTGCGGCTCGGGACGTTCCCACACGGGCAACGATGCGCTACCGTACGGCGTATCCATGACGTACAGCGTACGGTAAGGGGAGTGGTCATGCGAATAGCAATCACCGGCGGAGGCCTCGGCGGCCTCACCCTGGCCCGCATCCTGCACCGCCACGGCATCAGCACCACCGTCTACGAACGCGAAGCCCACCGCCACGCCCGAACCCAGGGCGGCATGCTCGACCTGCACCCCGAATCCGGCCAGCGCGCCCTCGCCGACGCCGGCCTCACCGCCCAGTTCCGCGCCGCAGCCCGGCCCCAGGGGGAGGAACACCGCATCCTCGACCCGGCCGGACGTACCCTCGTGCACCACCGGCCGCCACCCGGCTCCTTCGCCGGACGCCCCGAAATCGACCGCACCACCCTGCGCGACCTGCTCCTGGACTCTCTGCCCAGCGGCACGGTGACCTGGCAGCACCGGCTCACCGACGTGCAACCCGGCGCCGGCGGCGGCTTCGAACTGACCTTCGCAGGCGGCCACCGTACCGGCTGCGACCTGCTCATCGGCGCCGACGGCGCCCGCTCCCTCGTACGCTCCCAGCTCACCGCCACCACCCTGACGCCCGTCGCCACCCTGATCGAACTCACCATCGCAGACCCCGCACCCGAGCTGGCCAACCTGGTCGGCCCCGGCAACCTCTGGTGCATCGGCAACCGCCGCATCCTGGCCGCCCAACGCCTCGGCACCGGCACCCTCAAAGTCGGCATCTCGCTGCCCGCCGACGACCGCCCCCTGGACGACTACCGCACCAAGAACGCCCTGCTCGAGCTGTTCGCCGGCTGGAACCCCGACCTCACCGCCCTCATCACCGCCGCCGACAACCCACCAACCCCACGACCCATCGAAGCCATGCCCACCGGTACGTCCTGGGCGCACCACCCGAACCTCACCCTCATCGGCGACGCCGCCCACCTGATGCCCCCGGTCGGCGAAGGCGCCAACCAGGCCCTGCTCGACGCCGCCGAACTCGCTGCCGAACTCGCTGGCGATCGGGCTGATCCGGACGCTGCGCTGCGGACGTACGAGCAGAAGATGTTTGCCCGGATCGGTCCCGTTGCGGAGATGTCGGCGCGGGTGCAGGCCATGATGCTGTCCCCGACGGCCGCCGAGGATGTGGTGCGATTCTTCACGCCTGCCCAGTAGGGGACGTGGCGGTGGACTCGGTGCTGCGGGGGGATAGGCGGCATGGATCGCTTCAAGGGCCGGAGCCGGGGCTGGGTGGACCGGTGGGCCAACTCCGTGACGAACCTCTGGCAGGGACGAGGTGTCGGTCTTCATCACCGCCACGGATACCGGCACGGGAATCACCGGAGAAACGGCTCCCTGATATTTGGTCGATAATTGACATTATGTCAACCTGAACGCTGGAAGGGGCCCGGAAGCGCGGTGCCATGGAAGGCAGCAGGGCGAAATCTCAGGAGAACCGCGCTGAGAGAACTCCTGCGGGACAAAGGCCGGACGGCAGACGGTTCGACGTGCGCAAACCGCGGACCAGCGGCCCGATACTTCGCAGGTGTGACGCAGGACGGCGGGCCGCGCCTCCAACACCGATATGGCCCCGCAGCGCCTAGGTCCAGCGCGACGAGCCAGGAAGGCCATAAGCCGAAGTCGTAGACGCCGCGGCACCCCAACAGCGCAGCAACGCCGTGCAGCGCGGCCGCCGATCCATGCACCGAGCACCACCAAGCGAACCGCAATCACCACCCAGTCATGATCAACATCCGCCCTCCCGGCACCTTCTTGAAACCGGATAAATGCTGCATAATATTCCTTATGCATGACGGATCGCTCGACACGGCTGATACTCCCGTTACCGAGCTCATCGAGGAGTTTCTCGCCGCTCAGGCCGTACGCAAGCCTTCTCCGCACACTTTGCTCGCCTACCGCCGTGACCTGACCGCCGTGCTCTCGCTGATCCGTGACGGGCAAACCGTCACTTTGAGTGACCTCTCCCCCCGTTCCCTGCGAGCGGCTTTCGCCGAGTTCGCCGGCGGCCGGGCGCCCTCCTCGGTCTACCGGGCCTGGTCGAGCTGGAATTCGTTCTTCGGGTTTCTGGTGGTGGAGGGCATGGTGGCGGGCAATCCGATGTCCGCGGTCGGTAAGCCGAAGTTCATGACGCCCTCCCCCAAGCCGTTGCGTGGTGAGGACACCCCGGAGCAGTTGTTGCAGGCGGTCAGCAAGACCGATGAGCGGCAGCGGGATCCGTGGCCGGAGCGCGATGTTGCTGTGCTGGCTCTGGCGTTGTGTGCGGGGCTGCGGCTGTCGGAGTTGTTGTCGTTGCGCACCGGTTCTCTGCTGGGGCGCGCTGGTGAGCGGCGGGTGGAGGTTGCCGGTAAGGGTGGGCGGCCGCGGTCGGTGCCGATTGAGCCGGAGCTGGATGCTGTGGTGGCGCGGTATGTGGACAGCCGGCGGGTGCGGTTCGGGCGCGTACGGCCGGATGATCCGTTGTTTGTTGATCGGCGGGGGCGGCCGTTGCAGCGTGGGGGTCTGCAGTATTTGGTGCAGTCGTGTTATCGGCGGGCGGGGGTCAGTGATCGGGTGCCGCGGGGGGCGCAGTTGCATGCGTTGCGGCATACCTTTGCCACGCGGCTGGCTGAGGATGGGGCGAATGCTTCGGAGATCATGCGGTTGCTGGGGCATGCGTCGTTGACGACGTCGCAGGGTTATATCGAGGTGACGGCGGCGCAGCAGCGGGCGGCGGTGCAGGCGAACCGGACGAATCGGGTGCTCAGGGAGTTGTGAGAGGGGGCGGTCTCCCCGGGTAGGAAGACCGCCCCCTGTTGTGGGCGAGCGCGGGTCAGCTGTTGAGGAAGGCGAGCAGGGCTTCGTTGAATTCGACGGGGTGCGAGGCGTTGATGCCGTGCGGGCCGTCCTTGATGATGTGCAGCTGGGCGCCGGGGATGGTGTCGGCGGTGCGTTTGCCGCTGTTCTCGGCGGGCACGATGGCGTCGCTGTCGCCGTGGATGACCAGGGTGGGGATGGTGATTGTGGCCAGGTCGGCGCGGAAGTCGGTGAGGCCGAAGGCGGCGACGCAGTCGAGGGTGGCCTTGGGGCTGGCGAGGTGGGCGAGTTCCTGGGCGTAGCGGACCTGGGCGTCGCTGACCTTGGTTTTGCGGCCGGCTTTGAAGAAGTTCTCGGCGAAGCCGTCGACGAAGGCGATGCGGTCGGCGGTGATGCCGTCCTGGAACTGCTTGATGGTGGCGTCGTCGAGGGCACCGCCGGGGTTGTCGTCGCTCTTGTAGAGGTAGGGCGGGACGGCTGCGGCAAAGACGGCTTTGCTGATTCGCTCGCTGCCGTAGGTGCCGAGGTAGCGGGCTACCTCTCCCCCGCCCATGGAGAACCCGACGAGGGTGACGTTGCTCAGGTTGAGGTGGTTGAGCAGGGCGTCGAGGTCGGCGGCGAAGGTGTCGTAGGTGTAGCCGTCCCAGGGTTGGCTGCTTTTGCCGAAGCCGCGGCGGTCGTACGTGATGACGCGTTTGCCGTCGGCGATGAGGGCGGGTACCTGGTTCTCCCAGCTACGCCCGGACAGCGGCCAGCCGTGGATGAGCACGACGGGGTCGCCGGTGCCGAAGTCCTCGTAGTAGAGCTCGACGTCGTTGTTGACGCTTACGTATGGCATGGGGGTCCCTTTCTCAGGCCAGGGAAAGCTTGACGTCGATGTTGCCGCGGGTGGCGTTGCTGTAGGGGCAGACCTGGTGGGCTTCTTCGAGTAGCTGTTTGGCGGTTTCCTCGTCGACGCTGGGCAGTTCGGCTTCGATGCTGACCTCGAGCTGGAAGCCGCCCTGGCCGTTGGGGCCGATGCCGACGTCGACGGTGATGGCGGTGTCGGTGAGGGTGATCTTCTTCTTGCCGGCGACGACCTTGAGGGCGCCGTGGAAGCAGGCGGCGTAGCCGGCGGCGAAGAGCTGTTCGGGGTTGGTGTGGGCGCCGCCGGGGCCGCCCATTTCCTTGGGCACGCTGAGGTCGAGGTCGAGCACGCCGTCGCTGGAGCGGGTGTGGCCTTGGCGGCCGTCGCCGGTGGCGGTGGCGGAGGCGGTGTAGAGAGCCGGCATGGGGTGTTCTCCTTCTAGAGGGTGGTGGACTTGGTGGCTGCGGCGCTGCGGACGCGGGTCAGCAGGGTGTGCAGGGTGGTGACGTCCTCGGCGGTGAGGTCGAGGGCGCAGGCCAGGCGTTGCGGGAGGTCTGCTACCTGGGCTTGCAGGGCGGAACCCTGGGGGGTGGCGGTGATCCAGACGACACGTTCGTCGTCGGTTCCGCGCCGGCGGGTGATCAGTCCTTGGGTTTCGAGGCGTTTGAGCAGCGGTGAGAGGGTGCCGCTGTCGAGCTGCAGGATGGTGCCGAGTTCGCGCACGCTGATGCGGGTGCGTTGCCAGATGACGCGCAGGGCGACGTACTGGGGGTAGGTGATCCCGGCTGCCTCCAGCGCGGGGCGGTAGAGCCCGGTCATGGCGCGGGAGGCGGCGTAGAGCTCGAAGCAGATCAGCTGTTCGAGTCCGGTGGGTTCCTGCATGCCGATAACAGTAGCCCGCAATCTAGTTGTGCACAACTGAAGTGGTGATGGCCACAGCTAGGATCTTGGCGTGATGACCTTTGTGGCGCTGGGCGCTCCGGCGATGCAGGCGCTGATCGACGGCAGGCTGGAGCACGCCGGCGAGCTGGCGGGACACCCGCTGTCGCAGTGGCTGATGAGCGAGAGGTGGCTGTGGGAGATTCGCGTGGCCCAGGTGCGGGCGCAGCCGGCCGATGGTGAGTGGGTGGCGCGCGCGGCGGTGGTCGACGGCCAGGTGGTCGGGCACGGCGGGTTTCACGGCGCACCCGATGCCGACGGGCGGGTGGAGGTGGGCTACAGCGTCGATCCGGCGTACCGGCGCAGGGGTCATGCCAAGGCGATGCTCGCCGAGCTGATCGCGCGCGCTGAGGGTGACCCGCGGGTGCGCCTTGTGCGGGCCAGCATCTCCCCCGCCAACGCTGCGTCGCTGGCGACCATCGCGGGGTTCGGCTTCGAGCAGGCCGGACAGCAGTGGGACGACGAGGACGGGCTCGAAATTCTTTACGAGCTGAGGTGCACAACCAACGGACGATGATCGGATACGGGTACGGCCGGAGTGCGCACCTGCGCCACCCGCCCCAGCGACCCGGCGCCCCGCGGGTCGAGCAGGATGTGATCGAGCTGCGCCTTCGGGGCGGGACTGGGGTAGGTCGCCCGCCGGGCAAGATTGCGCCACCCGGTGAACGCGCGCACCGGACCGGCCGGCATGTTCAGATCCCCCATCAGGATCCGCGGCGCCGGCAGCGTGCGCAGGGCTCGTACCGCGTGCCGTAGCTGGCGCAGGTTCCACCCCGGTACGAACGACAGGTGCGTGTTCGCCACGGTCATCGGCCCGTTCGGGGCGTCCACCACCGCGGCGATCATGATGCGCGGCTCGTCCTTGAGCATCAGGACCTTGCCCTCGGGCACCCACACCGGCGAGCGCACCGGCACACCCGGTAGCTGGGTGATCTGCCAGCGCAGCACCGGCCACCGGCTGACCAGGGCAATGCCGTACAGCGGGTTGGCGTTGTCGGCCTCGGACTTCCACGGCTGCCAGGTCTCCCCCGGCGTGCCGACCACCGCCGCGGCGAAACGGTGCGCGGGCGCGCCCAGGGCCTCGGCGGCGATCGCGGTCAGGTCGAGCAGGCCGCTGCGCGGCTGGGCCCGGTCGACCTCCTGCAGGCCGAGCACATCGGCATCCAGGTCGGCGACCGCCTCGGCGACGCGTTCGGCGTGCACGGCGTTGTCGGACAGCGATCTGCCGTGCAGCAGATTGAAAGTGGCCAGGCGCACGCTGATGACCTTATCGTGGCCCCATGGTCAAGGCGGTGTGCTGTCTGCTGTCGGTGCTGACGCTGCTCGGCATGGTGGGAGTCTGGCTGCGGCGGCGCCGCGGGATGTGACCCACGCGCCACAATGATCACATGAGTGACTCCGAGGATCTGATCACCCGGCTCGAGGCACAGGAACAGCGACTGGTGTTCCCCCGCTTCGAGCACGCCGACGCGTGGCACCTGGGCAGTCTGCTGGTGGACCTGGCCACCGCCCGGGACCTGCCGGTGGCCGTGGACATCCGCCGCGGCCCGCAGCAGCTGTTCCACGCGGCGTTGCCGGGCAGCACGGCCGACAACGACCACTGGATCGCGCGCAAGGTGCGCGTGGTGGAACGCTTCGCCGCGTCGTCGTACCTGGTGGGACGGCGGCTGGCGGCCAAGGGCGACGCGCTGGACGCCAAGTACGGGGTGGACCCGGCCGACTACGCTACCCACGGCGGCGCTTTTCCCGTACGCGTGGAAGGGGCCGGGGTGATCGGGGTGGTGACGGTGTCGGGGTTGCCGCAGGCCGACGATCACGCGCTGGTGGTCGAGGCGATCGAGAGCTTCCTCAGCGAGTGATCGCTGCCTACCCCGTGGAGGGACATCTGCATGCCTGTCACCGCTGAGGACTCCGGCACGGCGGCGCTGGCCGGGCGCAGCGTGCGCCGCATGGGCTTCGGCACCATGCGGCTGACCGCGAACCCGGACCGGGATCTGGCGATCCGGGTGTTGCACCGGGCGGTGGAGCTGGGCGTCAACCATCTGGACACCGCGGCGTTCTACGTCTCGCCGGGCGGCACCCTGGGAGTCGGCAGCGGCCCGAAGCGGTATGCGGCCGAGTTGATCCGGGCGGCGCTGAGTCCGTACCCGGATGATCTCGTGATTGCGACCAAGGTGGTGTCGAGCAGTCCGCTGCGCGAGCGCGTCGAGACGAATTTGCGGCTGCTGGGGGTCGACGCCCTGGACGTGGTGAACCTGCGGCTGTACGACCGCGCCGCTGCATCGCTGGAGGTGCAGTTCGAGGAGCTGGCCGGGTTGCAGCGTGAGGGGCTGATCCGGCATTTGGGGATCTCCAATGTGCACCGTCACCACCTGGACCAGGCGCAGGCGATCGCGCCGGTGGTGTGCGTGCAGAACGCGTACGGCGTCGACCTGCGCCTGCCCTCGGACACCGAGCTGCTGCACGAGTGCGAGCGGCGCGGCATTGCCTTCGTGCCGTTCTTCTCCGTGGCCGGCACGGGGCGCGAGAAAGGCTACACAGCAGGCGCCGGCATCACGATCCCCGAGGGGGTGAGCGAGCAGCAGTTCCGGATTGCGTGGACGCTGCATCAGGGCCCGCACGTCCTCGCGATCCCGGGCACCGGCAGCCTCGCCCACCTGGAGGAGAACATCGCCGCCGGGGCGCTACGACTGCCGGCGTTTACCGCGGGCCCCTAACGGCACCTGCGACATGTCGGTGGCCTGCGAGGTCACGTTCTTGTAGCCCAGCCCCCGCGCGTCGAGCCATTGCGCGGCGGCGCCCTCGGCTTCGGCGACCACCCGCGGGATGTCCTTCTCGTCATCCACCGTGCCCTGGTAGCGGAAGGTGAAGAACGGGCGCGCGGCGATGTCGTAGGTCATCGAACCCTGCTCGGTGAACGCGGCGAACGACACGTCGTGCGCGGCGGCGTCGGCCAGCAGCGCCTCGCGGTGGGCGGGGCTCAGGGCGTCGAAAGCGCCGCGGACGGTGACACGGATGGTGCGTGAACTCATGTCGCGAACCGTAACGATCACCGCCGCGCCGCGACAGCGATTTTCAGCGCGGCGGGGACAGCGGGCGGGAGACCGAGGCCGGGCCGAACGCGGTGAGGAAGCGGTCGCGGAAGGCGTTCATCGGCCACACCGGGGCGTTCGGGGCTGGTTGCAGACCCTCGCTCCAGCCCCAGCCGGCCATCCGGCCGAGGACCCGCCGGTCGTGGGCCAGGACGGTGATCGGCACGTCGTGGGTGGCGTGGTCCCCCACGACCACCGGGGCGGGCTGGTGGTCGCCGAGGAAGACCAGCACGAGGTTGTCGTCGCCGTAGGTGCTGACCCAGGAGATCAGGCTGTCCAGCGAGTAGGTGATCGACTGGGCGTACGCGGAACGGATCTTGACGGTGTCCGGCCAGACCTGGGAGGTGGGGGTGGCGTACGCGTGCTGCTGGGTGTAGACGCTGCCGTCGCCGACCTGGTCCCAGCCGATCAGCGTGGGCAACGGCGACCACGGGGTGTGACTGGACACGAACGTGATCTCGGCCATCAGCGGTGCGCGGCCGGGCCGGTGGTATTCCTGGTCGGTGAAGGACTTCAACGTGAACTGGTCGGGCATGGTGGACCAGCTGAACGCCGGTCCGTGGTAGCTCAGGGTGTGCGAGTCGTACACGTGGTCGTACCCGTAGAAGGTTCCTTCCGGCCAGGCGTAGGTGACGCCGGGTTCGACCCCGACCGTGCGCCAGGCGCCGGCTTTCGCGAACGCGCTGGTCAGGGTGAGACGGTCACCGGAGACGAGGCTGCGGTAGCGCTGCTGGTTGTCGATCCACACCCCGGACTGCAGCGTGGAGTGCGCCAGCCAGCTACCCCCGCCCGCGGTCGGTGACTGCAGGAAGCCGCTGCGCGCCGCGAACCCGTGCGCCGCGAGCTGCTTGGTGCCGCCGGCCAGCGCAGTGCGCACCGGGGCGGTGTCCAGCGCGTCACGGCCGTAGCTCTCGACAAACATGAGCAGCACATCCTTGCCGCGCAGCCCGGTCAGCAGCTGATCACCTGGCACCGCAGCGAACGCGTCGTCGGCGGTCTGCGCAGCGAACTCCCGCTTGTCACGCAGGGCCGCCGGAACCGTGCCGATGCTGTCGCGCGCCAACGCCACAGCGGTGTCGGAGGCCGCGTACACCCCGGGCACGAACGAGGTCCCGGACACCGCCAGCAGCAGCCAGGCCAGCGCGGCGGCCAGCAACGAGCGGCGCGAGGCCAGGCGGTGCCGGTCGGCTGCCGCGGCCAGACGCCGCATCGCCCACACCATGGCCACCGGTACGCCCACAGCAGCCCCGGCCGCCACCACCACCGCGATCACGGCTACGGCCGCACCCGAGGAGTCACGCACGAACCGGTAGCCGTCGGCGAACAACGGCCAGTCCAGCACCGGGTCAAAGGATCGCGCCAGCGCGGCGAAGAACCCCCCGTCGATGACCTTCAGCACGGTGAGCATCCCGAGGACCGCACCCAGCACCCCCGCAACGATGCCCCGGGCTCGGCGCGGCAGCACAAGCAGCAGCGTGAACACCGCGATGGCTTCCAGCGGCACCCGTACCAACGCCCGCCACACCGGTGTACCGGCCGGCAGCCGGGTGATCTGCTCGGGCACGACCAGCGCGAGGAACACCACGACGGCGGCGAACGCGGTCAGGGGCCACCGGCGGGGCCTGTGCGGCGATGACACATCCGGTCCTTGGGGGTGAGGGGTCACTGCTTCCCACACGCCGGTGACGGGCATCCGGTTCACCGCCGGGCGTGGCAGGATGCAGACGGTGACAGACCTCTCCCGGCTCGGCACCCCCACCGCTGCGATGACCCGGGTCCACGGCGGTTACGCCAACCGGATGTACCGGCTCGACACCGACCAGGGCTCGTTCGCCGTCAAGCAGCTCAACCAGCTCGACCGGCGCCTGCCCTATCGCGCCGGGGACGTGTTCCGCTTGGAACGCGCGGCCTTCGCCGCCGGCATCGCCATGCCCGAGCCGATCACGGCCAGCCACGACACGCTCGTGCACCGCTGTCGCACGACGCCGCCCGCGACGGGGTGCGCGGCCTGCCCGAACTGTTCACCCGGCTCCCGCAGCTGCAGGAACTGCTGCGCTTCTAGCGGTCGGCGGTCAGGGCCGCCTGCACCAGTTCCAGGGCGACCTGCGCACTGACGCCCAGCGCCGACACCTCCTGGGCGTAGCGTTGCGCCGCCCGCTGCGCCGCGGCCGGGGTGCCCGCCGCCGCCGCGGTGATCACCGTGCCGGCCCGGCCGCGGGTCTGCACCAGACCGGCCTGCTCCAGTTCACGGTACGAACGGGCCACCGTGTTGACCGCCAGCCCCAGCGTGGTGGCGAGCTGGCGCACCGGGGGCAGCCGGGTGCCCGCCGGTAGCTGCCCGGCCGCGGCGAGCTCGGCGATGCGCAGGCGCACCTGCTCGTACGGCGGGACCGGGGATTGCAGGTCGACGACAATGTCCATAGAAGAAATCTAGAGCAGCTGCGGCGGGGTGTTACCCGCGGCGATCACGGCGCGGCGGATCGGGACCAGGGCCAGCAGGATGCCCCCGGCGACGAAGAACACGATCAGCGACACGATGCCCGTGCGGTAGCTGTTGGTCAGCTGGAACACCAGGCCGAACACCAGCGGGCCGATCCACGAGGTGCCGCGGTCGCTGATCTCGTAGAAGCCGTAGTACTCGGCCTCACGCCCGGCCGGGATGAGCTGGCTGAACAGCGAGCGGCTCAGCGCCTGGCTGCCGCCCATCACCAGGCCGATGCCCGCGCCCAGCAGCATGAACGGCACGGAGGCACCCTCGGGCAGCCAGAACGCGGCGATCACCACCCCGGTCCACATCACCAGCGCCAGCAGGATCGTGTTGCGGGCACCGAGGCGTTGTGCGAGCGAGCCCAGCAGCAGCGCCCCGCCGAACGCCAGGAACTGCACGATCAGGATGGTCACGATCAGCGTGCTCTGCGGCAGGTGCAGCTCCTCGGTGCCGAACTGGCTGGCCAGCGAGATGACCGTCTGAATGCCATCGTTGTAGACCAGGAAAGCCCCCAGGAAGAACAACGTCAGGGGGTACGACCGCAGCCCCCGCAAGGTGGCGCCCAACTGTTTGAACCCGTCGGTCAGCACGTTGCCGCCCGCCGCATGCTCACCCTGGCGGGGATGTTCACGCAGCCAGCGCAGCGGCAGCAGGGTGAACACGGCCCACCACACGCCGGCCGACACGATCGACCAGCGCGCCAGGTCCAGGGTGCGGCGGGCGTCGCCGTCGACGCTGAGCGACAGCACCACCACCAGGTTGATCAGCAGCAGCAGCCCGCCGCCAAGATAGCCGAACGCCCACCCGCGACTGGACACCTTGTCCCGCTCGTCGGGCCCGGCCAGCTGCGGCAGGAACGAGTTGTACACCACCACCGCGGCACCGAACGACACGTTGGCGATCACGAACAGCACCCCGCCCAGCAGGTACTGCTCGCCGGTGACGAACCCGATGCCGCAGGTTGCCGCGGCGCCAATGAACGCGGCGGTGCCCAGCAGCGGTTTACGCCGCGGCGCCCGGTCGGCGACCGCCCCCATGACCGGCAGCACGAACACCGTCAGCAGCACCGACAGCGACACCAGGTACGGGAAATAGGAACCGGCGGCGATGCTGATCCCCAGCGGATGCACCCGCCCGTGGCTGTCGTCGGCGCCCAGCGCGCACCCGGCGGCCTGCTCGGTGACCGTGGTCAAGAACGGCCCCAGGAACACCGTGATAACGGTGGTCTGGAACGCCGAGTTGGCCCAGTCGTAGAAGTACCAGCCGGTGCGTTCGCGCAGAAGACTGCCCGGCGCCGTTGTTGCGGTCATGGCCGCCGATGATGTCATCCCGCGCGCGCCGCCGGTAGCCGCCTGCGGCTTACGTGTTGATGTCGTTCCACCATCGGGCCAGGGCGCTGGTGGCCGGGTCGTCGGAGCCGGCCAGCTCGGCCCACGGGTCGGCGCCGGGGGTGAGTTCCTGCCCGGCGTACGCGGCCAGATCCCCCGGGGTCACCACCGTGCCGGCGGGGGCGGCGCCGGGGCTGGACAGGTCCAGGTCGACCGGGTTGAGCTCGCCGAGGTTGAGGCTGCCGGTGTCGATCCACGGGAACCCGTCGACCGGCTCGGGCAGTGGGCCCACGTCCAGGGCGGGCGGGAACACCTCGGCGGGGTCGCCGCCGTGGTCGGGCGCGGCGTCGGGGTCCGCGCCGACCGGGCCGAGCCCGTGCCCGTCGGTGACGTCCACGACGGGATGGTCCTCGGCCGCGACCGGGTCGTCGTGGTGGAGTTCCCACGCCGGCTGGTCAGGCGCGGGCAGCTCGTAGGGGTCATGGCCGCCTGCCTCGGGAGCCAGCGGGTCGTGGCCGGGCAGCGGCTCGTAGCCGTGCGCGTCGACGTCATGGCCGCCCAGATCGTGGCCCAGGTCATCGTGGCCCAGGTCATCGTGGCCCACGTCATCGTGGCCGGGGTCGTGGCCGGGGTCGTCGGCGAAATCCGGCCAGCCGTGCTCGTCACTCATCGGATCTCCAGAGCCAGGGGTGCGGGAACGGGGGCCAGGGCGCGGGCCCGGGTGAGAACGTCGTCGGCCTGGCGCAGGTAGCCGCGCAGGCGTTGCAGGTCCGAGCCGGCTTCGGCACGGCGGCGGGCGCGCCGGGCGGCGTCCTCCGCGGCGGCCGCGTCCAGCTCGGCGAGCTGGGTGTCCAGTTCGCGCAGCCGCCGCTCGACCGCGTCGTCGACGGCAACACCCAGGGCGTACTGCAGGTCGGTGAAGCGGTACGAGATCTCGTCCTGCAGCGCCGCGCGGGCCTCGCCGAGCACATCGCGCAGCCAGGTCCGCGCCTGTTGCCGGTCGGTCTGCACGCGCCGGCGGTACAGCACGTAGCCACCCGCGGCCAGCCCCAGCCCGAGCCCGGCGACCGGGATCAGCAGCCCCCCGGCCACCGCCCCGCCCACGCCCAGCACCGAGGCGCCGAACAACGCGCCGCGCCCGGCCATCACCGCGATACCCCCGGCGGACAGCGCGATCAGCAGGTTGTCACCGGAGCCGTCACGCGGGGAACCGGAGTCCAGAGCGTGGCGCAGGGTGGCGTTGAGCCGGTCGAGCACCGCCGACAGCTCGGCGTCGTCGAACACCTGCGCCAGCACCCGCTCGGCGACCTGCCGGAACGTGGCGTGCAGCTCCCCGCTCAAGGTCACCGCCAGCGCCTGCAGTTGCGCGTCGACGTCGTCGGGCAGCGCGGCCAGGGCATCACCGCGGAGCTGCTCGATGCGGTCGCTGAGATCCTGCTGCAAGGCGCTGATCCGGGTACGCAGGGAGCTGACCGTCTCCACGCGGGCGCGCTGGGTTTCGGTGGTGAGCAGCAGAGCCCACTGCCGCGACTCGGTGCGTTTGCGCGCGGCCAGTTCGGCGCGCTCCTGGCGTACCCGTGTGCTCTGTTGGGGGTTGGCCTCGGCTGCCTCGACCCGGGCGAGCGCGGCATGTTCCTGGCGGCTCAGTTCCGCGCGGGCAGCGCGCAGCACGTTGGCCAGTTGCAGTTGGTGACCGTGCCCGGCGAGCTCGACCAGGGCGTGCTGCAGCTCGGCGATGTGGGAGGCCTGCACCAGCGGCGCCTGCTCGGCCGGGGGCAGGCGCATGGCCAGCTCGGCCAGGCGCGCGGATACCGGGAACCAGGGCGCCTCGGCATAGCGGGGGGCCTTGGCGCGCAGCAGCGCCCGGTTGTCGTCGGCGATGCGCCGCCACCCGCTGAAGGCGTCCACCTTGGTCAGGGCGAACACCACGGTGTCGACGCGTTCGCTGGCCGCGACCAGGAAGTCCAGTTCGGGCTGCGACAGCGGGGCGGAGGCGTCGGCGACGAACAGCAGGGCGGTGGCCTTGTCCACGGCGTCCAGCGCGACTGCGGTGTGCGCGGGGTCCAGGCCGCCCACCCCGGGGGTGTCGATCAGGATCAGGTACTGCAGCAGCGGCGCGGGATGGGTGATCTCGATGCGCCGCGGCCCGCGGGCTCCGCCGGGGATGTCACGCCCGGTGGCCCACCCGGCGAGCTGGCGCTCGTCCAGGTCGACGGGATCGCTGAGGCCGGGTACGTACGCCGCGGCGGTCAGGGTGGGCCCGGGTAGCAGGTGCAGGTACGTGGCGGTGGCCACGGCGGCGTCCACCGGCGACAACCCGGGCACCCCCAGCAGCGCGTTGACCAGGCTGCTCTTGCCGCGTTTGGTTTCGCCGACCAGCACGATCGACGGGCGGGTCAGCTGCCGGCGGCGCAGCTCGGCGAGATCGGCTCCGGCGTCGGGGTCGGCGGTGCGCACGGCGGCCAGGGCGTCCTTGACCGCGGTGTCCAGGGCGGTGGCCAGGTCGCGGGGGGCGCTCATCGCGGCACCTGCGTTCCGGTGCTGCGCAGCGACTGGGCGAGCAGGTGGAAGCCGCGGTGCGCGACCTGGGCGACCCGTGACTGCGCGGGCCCGGCCCCGGCGACGGCGTACACCCGCCAGCGGTTGGCGGCCTCGACCGCGGCGGCGGCCAGCTCCTCGGGCCCGGCGTGCGGCAGGCGCAGGATGGCGGCGGGGTCGCTGGTGGTGGCCAGGCGGATCAGCTCCTGTTCCCAGGCGGCGGGCAGGCCGACCCGGCCGGTGGCCACGCGCTGCGCGACCTCCAGCAGGCGCAGCCGGTGGTAGGCGGGTTCACGCAGCAGCCGTTCGGTGGCGTCGCGCAGGGTGTCACGGTCACGGCCGGTGGCGGTGTGCCCGGCCACGCGTTCCAGCCGTGACAGCGCCCAGCCGGCTTTGATCGCGTCGGCGCGCCAGCGCAGGGTCTGCTCGACGGTGTGCTGCAGGCGGGGGAAGCCGGACGCGGCAACCAGCCGGCGCACGAGTTCACCGGTGCCCAGCTGCGGGTCGGCGCCCAGCTGGGCCAGGGCGAAGCCGATGCCGTACAGGTCGAGCAGCTCCAGCAGGCGGGCCCGGCGTTGCGGGTCGACCGGGGCGGGCCGGGTGCGGAACAGGTCGACCGAGGCCAGCAGCACCTGCAGCTCGCCGGGCGCCAGGGTGGACAGCTGTTGCAGGGCCGCGCAGTCGGCGGCGGTCAGCCGTCCGGCCTGCCCGGTTTCGGCGAGCAACCCCACCACCGGTACGACCTGCGCGACGGTGCGCGACAGCAGCGCGCCCTGCTGCTCGGCCAGTGGCCCGGCCACCGGCCACGGGTCAGCGGCCCCACCCACCAGGGTGTCGATCTTGCCGAAGACGCCGAGCGCGTTGATCGGGCTGGACGCCAGGCGCGCCGAGGCGGCCCGGAACGCTTCCAGCGCGTGCACGTCGTCGGCGCGCACAGCCTGGGTGAACACGTAGATGACGGCTTCGGCGGCGGCGACCTCGGCGGCGGAGTCCTCGTCGATGTCGGCGTCGAACGGGGCGGTGGCGGGCTCGCCGAGCTGCGCGGCCGCGCGGGCCGACAGCTGCGTGTCGGTCGAGGCCAGCCCCGGGGTGTCGACCACGGTCAGCTCACGCAGGTTCTCGCTGGTCAGCGCGACATCGACGTAGGCGACCCGGGCCAGGCTCACCCCCAGGCGCTGCGGGATCATGCCGTCCTCACCCAGCGGCAGGCTGCGCCGCGAGCCGTCGCGCAGCACCGCGTCGACGCGATCGGCGCTGCCGTAGCGGAAGCGGGTGACCACGCGGGTGCACTCCCCGGCGGCCGTGGGGGCCACCCGGCGCCCGATCAACGCGTTGACGAGTGTCGACTTTCCGGCTTTCAACCGCCCGGCGATAGCCACGCGTAACGGCTCGGCGAGCCGGCGGCGGACTTGTTGCACCTGCTCACCGGCCTGCGGACCGACTTGTGCGACGATTTCGTCACACAGCGTCGCCATGCGCTGGGTCAGCGGCCCGGTCGTCATGACTCGCCTGCCGAGCCCACATTCGGCGAGAATGTGAACACTGCGGTTGTCACCACCGACAAGGGGACCGCCTTTCCCGGGCATCGGGGCGGGCGTGCATCGCCTGCCGCAGCACAACATTACGATCCCGGGACCGCACGCGAATCCCAGGTTCGTGCCAAGGACAACGCTGCCCGGGGGCTGCAGCGGAATGGGGGCGTGTGTGTCACAGCGGGACCTGGCCGGTCTGGCAGCGGCCCACCTGCGCCGCCCCGGCCTGGTCATGCTCGCCGGTGCGCCCGGCGCCGGACGCAGCACGCTGCTGCGCCGCATCGCCGCGACCGCCGGTTCGCCGGTGTTCAGCGGCGGCGGCCTGGCCATGCTCAGCGCGGTGCCGGCCCTGGCGCTGTCCCGGGCGGTCAAGGCGCGCCTGCCCGCCCACGACGTGCCGCTGCTGGCCGAGGCGGTGCGCTCGCGGGTGCGCGGCGGACTGCTCGTGCTCGACGACCTGCAGTACACCGATGCGGCCACCCTCGCCGCGCTGACCCATCTCAGCGCGCACGTGCGGGTGGTGGCCGCGCTGCGCACCCCGCACCGGCTGCCGGCCGGCACTGTCGAGCACCTGCGCGCCAAGGCCACCGCCTGGCTCGACCTGCCGCCGCTGAGCCCGGCCGAGGCCACGGACCTGGCCCGGCGCACCGCCCCGCAGCTGGAGGCGGCCCAACTGGAGGCGGTGGTGGCCCGCGCCGGTGGCAACCCCCTGGCCGTGGTCACCCTGACCCGCGCGGCCGGGGCGGGCCGCGGCGCCGCAGCCGGCGACATCGATCAGGTGGCGTACGCCATCGCCACCGCCCTGGCCGACCTGCCTCGCCCGGCGCGCACCGCGCTGGCCGCGCTGGGCCTGCTCGGCCGGCCCGCCCCCGCGCAGCTCCTCGGTGCCGGGGCGAGTGCGCTGCACGAGGCCGGCCTGGTCGCCGAGGTCGACGGCGGGGTGGTGGCGGTGTCGGCCTACTTTGCCGAGACCGCGGCCGGGCTGCTCGACGCCGAGGCCCGGGTGGAGCTGCACCGCGCGCTGGCCACCGTCACCCCACCGGCCGAGGCCGCCCGGCACCTGGCGGCCGCCGGCGACCACGCGGGCGCCTACCGGATGGCTCTGACCGCAGCCGACCGCACCGCCGGTGCCGAACGCGGTGACCTGCTGCTGTTCGCCTGCGAACGGCCCGGCGTCACCGTCGACCCGCGGGTGCGCCTGGCCGCCGCCGACGCCCTGCTGGGCGCCGGGCGCCCGCACGCCGCCGCCCGGGTGCTGAGCACCGCGGCGCCGCTGGGCGTGGAGGCCGACGTGCTGCGCGGTGAGGCGCTGCTGCAGGCCGGGGAGCCCGCCGCGGCCCGCGACGCGGTGCGCCCGGTACCCGACGCCGCCGCGTCCGCCGTGGTCGCCGCCCGTGACCGCATCCTGCTGCTGGCCGACCTGGCCGCCGACCCGCCCGGCGCGCTGGACACCGCCGGCAAGATCGCCGCCCGGTATCCGGCGCCCCCACCGGCGGTGGCCGCTGCGCTGGCCGCGGTCCGCGCCGCGCACCGCGTGCCCGGCTGGGAAACCGCGTTGCAGGCCGCCGGCGCGGCGGGCGCGGACCCGCTGACCGGGCGGTGGAGCGCGTGGCTGCTGGTCGGGCACCTGCTCGCCGACGCCCGCTTGGGTGAGGCCGCCGAGCAGGCGCGCACGGCCGGTGCGGTGGCCGGTGCCGGGCTGGCCTACAGCTGGCAGACCCGCTTCCTGGCCCTGGCCGACTGGGCGGACGTGCTGCGCGGCTCCCGCCCGGCTGATCAGGAGCCTTCACCGGCGGATGCGGCGGTGCGCCACAGCGGGGACCTCGCCGAGCGGGCCCTGCCGGCCGACGCGCGCTCGTACGCGCTCGCCGCGACCGCGCTGGTCGAGGCCGACACCGGGTTGTTGGCCGCCGCCCGCGCCCGCCTGGCCGGCCCGGACACCCACCCGGCCACCGCCTGGGTGGCGCGGGAGGCCGCGTGGCTCGACGGTCAACCCGACCGGGCCGCGCAGCCCGGCACCGCGGGCAGCGGGGCGGGCCTGCTCGCCGGGCTGCGGGCGATCACCACCCGATGGGCGGCCTTCGACGCCGGTGGCACCCCCGGCGGCCTGCCCCCGCAGATTCCCGCCGGGCTGCCCGGCGCGGCGCGCAGCACCCTGACCGCGTGGGCCACCGGCTCGGGGTTCCCGGCCGCCGCCGAGGCCTGGTCGCAGGTGGTGCTGCGCGAGCAGATCCGCTGCCTGCTGGCCGCCGGGCTGCGCGACAGCGACCCGCAGCAGGCGGTGGGGGCGTTGCTGGAAGCCGAGAAACTCGCCGACCAGGCCGGCCTCGTAGTGCTCGCCGGGCGGGCGCGGCGGGGGTTGCGCCGCCACCACGTGCAGCGCGACAGCCGCAGCCCGCGCTCGGGTTCGCGGCTCACCCGCCGGGAGGTCGACGTGCTGCGGCTGGTCGCGGCCGGGGAGCCGACCCGGCGCATCGCCGGGCAGCTGGGCATCTCGACCGAGACGGTGGACACCCACATCCGCTCGGGCATGCGCAAACTGGGGGCCCGCACCCGTACCGAGGCGGCCGCTCTGGCCCTCACCCAACTGGAACCCGCCCGCGCGCCCGGACCCGAGGGTGAGGGCCGGTGAGCGCCGAGGCACCCCGTCACGTCGTCGCGAGCACCGCGGACGCCGACACCGTGCTCCGCCGCCTGATCCGCGAGGGCTGGAGCGAGCAGGAAGGCTTCGCCCTGCCCGGCGCGGCGTGGGACGTCACCGGCGAGCGGCTGGTGCTGCACGGGCGCATCGGCGACCCGGACACCCTGCAACTGGCGGTGCTGGCCGCGGCGCGCGGCGCGGCGGTGGTGGCGGTGTGCGAGGTGGACAGCCCGATGGGCCGCGCGCTGATCGACGACCTGGCCCGGCTCGGCCCGCTCGTGCTGGGCCCCGGCCCGGTCACCGCGGCGCCCCCGGCCGGCGGCGACGACGAGGCCACTGCCGGGGTGCCGCTGGTACCCGAGCAGCGGGCGCTGCTGGACCGTCTGGCCGCGGGCGACACGATCGCGGCCGCCGCGGCGGCGGAGTTCCTGTCGCTGCGCACCGCCAACCGGCGCATCGCCGAGGCGCGGGCGGCGTTCGGGGTGCGCACCACCCGCGAGGCGGTGCTTGCCTACCTGCGTCAGAGCCGCGACGAGTGAACCGGCTACGCGTCCAGGCCGAGAGCCTGTCTGGCGTGCTCATGGGCCAGGGCGTTCGACCTGGGTCTACGGGGTGCTGCTGAACGGGTTCGAGCGGCTCATCAGCCCGTGACAGCGGCCGGGTGGCGGATGGCTTACCTGCGGCGGGTGGGCGTGCGCCGGACGCGCGACAGGTCGGCCGGGCGGGTAGGGTCGGGGCGTGGGCGGGGGCGGGGAGGTGTGGACGTACCCGAGAAGTAAGTTCGGCCAGGGTCTGGAAGTGGGGGCTGTGCGCGGCGTCGGCCAGCTCCCAGAGCCGCCGGTCCCATTCTTGCGCGACCTCGTCTGCGATCGCGGCGGCCTCGGGGCCTCCGTCGTCATGCAGCAGGGTTCCGAACACATCGAGCAGCACCGCTTTGTACATGACGTCCAGCCTGGATAATGCGGTGATGCAGATTCGCGAGCTGGTGGTCAGCGACAGTCAGGCCGGGCCGTACAGCATCGTGTGCGGGCCGGACGGTGCCCTGTGGGTGACGTGCGCGCACAGCGGCGAGGTTCTGCGGGTCGACCCGGGCAGCGGTGCGGTGCGCACCATCGAATTGGGGGCACCGCAGTCACAGCCGGCCGTCATCACTGTGGGTTCCGACGGGGCGTTGTGGTTCACCCGCACTCGCGATGATCGGATCAGCCGGTTGGGCGTCGACGGGCAGCACCGGGTGTTCGAGGTGCCGGGCAGCGGACCGTACGGCATCGCCGCGGGACCGGACGGGGCGTTGTGGTTCACCGCGATGACCACCGGCAGCGTCGGACGCCTCGGGTTGGACGGCTCTGTCGAGCATTTCGCGATCGGGCGGGACAGGGCGTTCCCGGCGATGATCACCGCGGGACCGGACGGGGCGTTGTGGTTCACCCTCAACCAGGCCGACGCGATCGGCCGGGTCACCACAGACGGGCAGGTCACGGTGTACGAGCTGCCGACTGCGGGCGCTGCGCCGGTGGGTATCACCAGCGACGGCGAGGCGTTGTGGTTCGTTGAGATCGGGGCGGGCCAGCTGGGCCGCATCGACGTGGACGGGACGGTCAGCGAGTACCCGCTGGCGCAGCGTGATGCTCGCCCGCATGCGGTCACCGCGGCCGGGCGGGGTGAGCTGTGGTTCAGCGAGTGGGGCGCGAACCGGGTTGCCCGCCGTACCGCTGATGCCACGATCGTCGCGTTTGACCTGCCCACCGCCGGATCGGAGCCTCACGGCCTGTGCGTCGACGCGGCCGGCGACGTGTGGGTGGCCCTGGAGAACGGCCGCATCGCCCAGCTGAGGAGAGCCGATCATGGATGAGGTACGGGCGTGGCTGCGCGACTGCGGCACGGAGACGATCGAGCATCCCGGTGGCACCCTGTACGCGCATCTGAACCGGGTGCACGATCGGCTGGCCGCGTTCGGTCACGAGCCGTGGGTGCAGCTGGCCGGGCTCACTCACGCTGCATACAGCACCGACGGCTTCGATCTGGCCCTGCTCGACCACACGGATCGGGACACGCTGCGCGATCTCGTCGGAGCGCGAGCCGAGGGCCTGGTCTATCGCTACGGTTCGTGCGACCGATCCGGTACGTACCCAGCGCTGCCCCGCGCCCGGCAGATCCTCAACCGCTGGACCGGCCGGGCGGAGCCGCTACCCTTCGTCACCGAGTTCGCCGACCTGAGCGTGATCAACGAACTCGACGTGTGCGATCAGGACCCGGCGATCCTGGCGCGCCACGGTGACTACTTCCGCGAGACGTTCGCGGGCTGGGCGGACGTGCTGTCACCGGGGGTGCTGGGCGAGATGCGGCGCGTGTTCGGCTGAGCGCCCCCATGTGCCGAGCCTCAGGCGCTGGGGGTCCCATTCGATGAGGCGCTCGAAGTGCCGGTGGTCGCCGTCGACCTTCACCGACTCCAGCGGCAGGCGGCCGTAGACGAACAGCTCCAGGTCGCTGGCCGAGGCGGTCGCCGCGACGCCGGCCTCCCCCTCGGCGTGCGTGTCCTTGTCGTCGAGCCGGGTTGTGTGGGCGCCGGCGGCGGACAAGGTGAGGCGCCAGGAGCGGCCCTCGGTGGCGTGGTAGTCCACGATGACCGGCTCGTGCGGCCACGGCGTGGCGGTGGCCACGCAGGTGACCTGGAAGTCCTCGATGCCATCGATGGCCACCTGCGCCGGTAGCGGCTGGGCGTCACCCGCGGCGAGCTGGGCGTCGTAGGTGTGCACCGCGATCTCCTGCAACTGATGACGGGCCGCCGCTCCGCTCGTACGCGTCGCCTGCAGCTCTTCCCACCACGCCCAGCATGCGCGGTCCGGACCGGCCTCGCGCAGCGCGTCCAGCAGATGCTGCGTGCAGCCGGCCAGCCAGTCCAGCAGGGCCGCCCGCTCCCCCGGACCCGGCCACGGCTCACCTGGCCAGGCCGTGGTGGGTGCGGGGCACCGGCCGGGCCTGCGGCGATGATGGCTGCCCACTTGCGGCGCCCGTCACCGAGGTGCTGCGCCAGATCGGCCAGCGTCCAGCCGGGGCAGGTGGGCACCGGTACGTCGAGGCTGGGCGCAGCGGCGATCGCCGCTCGGAACGCCGTCGCGCGCTCGTCGATCAGGCGGAGCAGGCCGGGAAAGTCCTGGTTGATCAGAGTTCATGGGGGATCTGCCGAGAGTTCGCCGTACGAGCAGGCCTCGGGGTTGCCGCTTCGACGCTCTTTTTCATAGCTTGGCTTGCTCACCGTGCGCCTGCCCCTGACTGGGAGTTCAACGTTCATGACGGCCGCCCTGCCCGATGCCGCAGCACCTCGCACCCGCGGTCGCCTGTCCTGGCTTGATGCCCTGCGTGGGCTGGCGGCGCTGACCGTCGTCTACTTCCACATGCGCCCGCTGGTGGGGCTGCCGATCCCCAGCCGGGTCTGGGAGTACCTGGAGCTGGGCAAGATCGGCGTGGTGCTGTTCTTCCTGATCAGCGGCTACATCATCCCGATGTCGCTGGAACGCCACGGCAACCTGCGCCGCTTCTGGGTGTCGCGGATGTTCCGGCTCTACCCGGCTTTCCTGGTTGCGGCGGCGCTGATGTTGCTGCTGATGGCCTTCGGTGCGGCTGCGTTCCCCCGCCAGCTCGAGCTGCAGAGCGCCAACGGTGTCCTCGCGCACGCCACCATGTTGCAGGGGCTGCTGGGCGTCTCCAGCGTCGTGCCGGTCTACTGGACGCTGTCGTACGAGATGATCTTCTACTTCGTGGTGGCCGGGCTGTTCGCGTTCGGCTTGCACCGCCACAGCGCCTGGTACGCCGCCGGGCTCGCGGTGTTCGCCCTGCTGACCGGGCCCGCCCTGCCGCAGTCCCTGCTCACCGGCGGCGGCGTGCACCGCACCGAGGCGGTGATCGCCGTGACGGCCGTGTTCGTCGCCGCCATTGCCTGCTTCCTGGCCCGATCCCGGCGCGTGGTGATCGTCGGCGCTGTCCTGGGTGTAGCGATGATCGCCATCGTCGCGGTCAACGGCGGCGAGTCGGCGTCCCGCGCCTCGTGGCAGTCGCTGGCCCTGCTGGCCATCATGTTCGCCGGCACTACGGTGCATCGCATGCAGCACGGCCAGACCCGGCTGCTGCCCGGCGCCGCCGCGCTGGTCGTCGTGCTGGTCGCGACCACCGCAGGGGCTTGGTGGCATCTCGACGACCGGGTGGACCGCCAGCTGTGGGTGATCGCGATCCTCGTGCCGGCGGTGCTGTTCGCCGGTGGCTTCCTGCTGCGCAACCGGCAGATGCCGTGGCTGCTGCGCAAGTTCGGTGAACTGAGCTACTCGTTCTACCTGCTGCACCTGGTCGTGCTGACCGCCGTACGGTGGGCGTTCCCCGACATCAACCACGCAGCGGCGCCGGTGCGGCTCGTGGTCCTCGCTGGTTTGCTGGTGGCTTTGTACGTGCTGTCGGAGCTGGTGTACCGGTTGGTGGAGATGCCGGCGCAGACGGTGGGGCGGCGGGTTGCGCAACGCCTTGACGCAGGGCTGGGCCGTGCTCCGGTTGTTGCGGCTCCCGAACCGGCGACGGTTGCTGACCCGGCGGCGCTTCCGGCGACACGGGAGACCGAGGCTCAGGCCGCTCGCACCATGTGAGGTGCGGAGTTCTGTCAGAACGATTCTCCTGAGGTTTCCGGCCGTTCTCTGG
Organism: Actinoplanes sp. TFC3; assembly: GCF_001553785.1. Lineage (GTDB taxonomy): Bacteria > Actinomycetota > Actinomycetes > Mycobacteriales > Micromonosporaceae > Actinoplanes. The sequence goes on along the minus strand of NZ_LOJP01000001.1, from coordinate 3,148,717 downwards.
TGGCTCGGCCAGACTCCGGCGACAGGATCACCGGCCCCGCCCAGCCGGACGAGCAAGTCCGGTGCGTGCCACCGAGCCTTGATTGATCTCACCCGGCCGGAGCAGCCCAGAACGGGGTGCTGGTAACAAACGTGTCGTCAGCCGCCAAATAGTTGATCTTGTTCCTGGGTAGTGCGCGGCTGCTCGGTGGGTGGCCAGGATGATCGCTCGTGAGCCGATCCCCTCTGGACCTTGATGCTCTCGTCGAGCACTGGACGTTGCTGCCGGATGAGCTGGACCTTGTTGTGCGCCGTCATGAAGCGACGCGGCTGCTGTTCGCGGCGTGGCTGAAGTTCTATACCCGGCATGGCCGGTTCCCGCGCGGCCGCGGCGAGCTGCACGACGATGCGGTGGCGTTCCTGGCCCGGCAGTTGAAGGTGTCGGCGGGCGACTTGGGCCTGGTGGAGTGGGACGGCCGTACGGCAGAGCGGCACCGGGCGGCGATCCGGGCGCATCTGGGGTTCCGGGAGTTTACGACTGCTGACGCGGACAAGCTGACCGCCTGGTTGGCGGCGGAGGTCGCGGGCCGAGAGCGCCGTTTCGACCTGGTCCGGCAGGAGCTGCTGGCGGAGTTCCGGCGCGAGCGGATCGAGCCGCCGGCGGACGGCCGCATCGAGCGCCTGGTGCGCTCGGCGTTGCACCAGGCGGAGAAGGAGTGGTGCGCCCGTGTGCACGTCCGGCTGCCGGTCGAGGTGGTCGCCCGGCTGGAGGAGCTGGCCGGCGCCGACGATGACGGGCCGTCGCTGCTGGCGACGATCAAGTCGGTGCCCGGCTCGGTGAGCTTGGACTCGATGCTGGCCGAGATCGAGAAGCTGCGCGCAGTGCGGGCCGTCGGCGTCCCGGCCGCGGCGCTGGCGGACGTGGCACCGAAGGTCCTCGCGGGGTGGCGGGCGCGGGCGATGGTGGAGGCCCCGTCGCACCTGGCCCGGCATACCCCGGCGCTGCGGGTGACGTTGCTGGCAGCGCTGCTGCGGCTGCGGGAACGGGAGATCACCGACGCGCTGGTGGAGCTGCTGATCGCCACGGTGCACCGCATCGACGCCCGCGCGCAGCGCAAGGTCACCAACGAGCTGATCGCCGAGTTCAAGAAGGTGACCGGCAAGAAGAGCCTGCTGTTCCGCATCGCGGAGGCGTCGCTGACGGCGCCGGAGTCTCGGGTGCGCGATGTCGTGTTCCCGGCGGTGGCGGGCGGGGAGCAGACGTTGCGGGATGTGGTGGCGGAGTTTCGCAGCAAGGGTCCGACGTATCGGCGCACGGTAAAGACGTCGATGCGCGCCTCGTACACCAGCCACTATCGCAAGGGCCTGATCCAGCTGTTGGAGGTGCTGGAGTTCCGCAGCTCGAACAGCACTCACCGGCCGGTCATCGCCGCCCTGGACCTCATTGCCCGTCACGCGCGCGGGTCGGTGCAGTACTACCCCGACGGCGAGGATGTGCCGGCGCATCGCGGTGTCGGCGGCGACTGGGCCGATCTGGTCGTCAAGGTCGACCAGCGGGGCCGGCGCCGGGTGGTCCGCATGGTGTACGAGGTGTGCACCTTCCAGGCGCTGCGGGAGGCGCTGCGCTGCAAGGAGATCTGGGTCGTCGGCGCGGACACGTTCCGCAACCCCGACGAGGACCTGCTCGCCGACTTCGAGGCCCGCCGCGCCGAACACTACGGCGCCCTGCGCAAGCCTCTGGATCCGACGGCGTTCATCGACGGGCTGCGCGAGGAGATGCGTACCGAGCTCACCGCCTTGCACGACGGCCTCGACCGCCTGCCCTGGTTGAGCGTCAAGTCCCGTCCAGGAGGCGCCGGGGTCAAGCTCGAACCCCTCGACGCGCTGCCGGAGCCGGCCAACCTGCGCCGGCTCAAACGCGAGATCGAACGGCAGTGGGGCACCGTCGCGTTGATCGACATGCTGAAGGAGGCGGCGCTGCGCACCGGCTGCCTCACCGCCGCGGGCACCGTCGGCGCCCGCTCCGGCATGGACCCGGCGGTCCTCGCGGAACGGCTGCTGCTGTGCGTGTACGGCTACGGCACGAACACCGGCATCAAGGCCGCCGCCGCGGGCGACCACGGCCACCGCGAGGACGACCTGCGCTACGTGCGCCGCTTCCTAAGCGCCGAGACCGCGCGGGCGATGGCCGTGGAGATCGCCAACGCCACCTTCGCCGTGCGCTCCGAGCAGGTCTGGGGCACCGGGTCGGCGGCGGTTGCCTCCGACTCGACGCACTTCGGCGCCTACGACCAGAACATCTTCACCCAGTGGCACTCGCGCTACGGCGGCCGCGGCGTGCTCATCTACTGGCACGTCGAACGCAAGAGCATGGCGATACACTCGCAGCTGATCTCCTGCACCGCCTCCGAGGTCGCCGCGATGGTCGAGGGTGCAGTCCGGCACGGCACGAGCATGCAGGTGGAGGCGAACTACACCGACAGCCATGGCCAGTCCGAGATCGGCTTCGGCATCACCCGGCTGCTCGGCTTCGACCTGCTGCCGCGCATCAAGCGGATCAACCACGTCAAGCTTTACCGCCCCGCGACCGGCGAGGCCGGTGCCTGGCCGGGACTGGCGCCGGCGATGATGGGCCGCGCAATCCGCTGGGACCTCATCGCCGAGCAGTACGACCAGATGATCAAGTACGCGACGGCGATCCGGACCGGCACCGCCTCGACCGAGGCGATCTTGCGCCGGTTCGCCCGTGCCGCCTCCCACCCGACCTATCAGGCGATGCTGGAGGTCGGCAGGGCCGTCAAGACGGTCTTCGTGGCCCGGTATCTGCGCGATCGGGACCTGCAACGCGAGATCCACGACGGCTTGAACGTGGCCGAGGGGTGGAACGGCGGCAACCAGGTGCCGTTCTACGGCAAGGGCGGCGACATCGCCACCAACCGCCGCGACGAGCAGGAACTGTCCGTGGCCTGCCTGCACGTGCTGCAGGCCGCGGTCGCCTACGTCAACACCCTGCTCGTGCAGGACGTCTTGGCTGAACCGGCGTGGGCCGCAACGCTCACCCCGGAGGATCGGCGCGGGCTGACCCCGCTGTTCTGGACCCACGTCGCCCCGTACGGCGAGGTCAAGCTGAACATGACCAAGCGGCTGGCGCTACGCGGTGACCCTTCCTCTCCGCAGTGACCGCCGGCACCGCCAGGGTGCCGAAGCGGGCGGAATCGTCGGTGATGCCTCAAGGACGTGGCTATCCCAGCCGTAGGCGTCGTAGAAGGACGGCTGCGGCCAGCGCGGAGATGATCTCGCCGAGAGTCAGTGCAGTCCAGACGCCCGTGTCTCCGAGATGAGCGAGGGCGATCACCAGGGGGGCCTTGATCACGAGCAGGGTTCCGACGGAGAGGGTGTAGGAGATCGCTGGTCGGCCCAGCGATTGGCTGTATGCCGATATCAGCGGTGTGACCCCGGCAGCGACGAACCCGATGGCGATGATGCGCAGGGCGTGCTGTGTGGTCGTCGCGGCGTCGCCGTCGGGCAGGAACAACGCCACGAGCGGTCCCACGCCTAAAATGACCGCGCCGGCGGCCAGGGCGCCGTAGACGACGGTGGCGCTCAGAGCCAGGGTCTTGGCGCGCAGGATCCGGTGGTGAAGGCCGCGCCCGGCGTTGTACCCGACGATGGGTTGCAGGCCCTGGCTGATGCCCAGCTGGGGCATCATGACGAACGTCTGGATCCGGGCGCACACGGCGTAGGCGGCGAGCGCGGTGGCGCCGCCGGTCTGCGAGAGGGTGTTGTTGACCAGGACGGCGAGCAGGGTGGCGCCGAAGCCGGTGAGGAAGGAGGGGGCGCCGACACCGATGAGGGCGCGCACGGTTGGGCCGTGGGGGCGCAGGTCGGCGCGGGTGATGCGGTAGGGCCGGCCGCGCTGGCCGAAGAAGAACCAGATGCTCATCGCCGCGGAGACGGCTTGTCCACCGACGGTGCCCAGCGCCGCGCCGCGCACGCCCCAGCCGAGTCCGAAGATCAGCAGCGGGTCGAGGGTGATCTGAACCAGGACCGGGATCACCCACAGCAGGGTGGAGAATCGCAGGCGGCCCTCGGCGCGGACCAGGCTGGAGAAGCCGGTCGAGACGAGCGCGCCGCAGAGCAGCACGATCGTGTAGTCGCGGGTGAGTCCGCGGGTGGCCGGCTCGGCGCCGAGCGCGGTGAGCAGCGGCTCGATGGCGAGCAAGCCGGTGACGGTGATCAGCGCGGCGGTCAGCCAGAAGACGGCGAAGGCGTTGCCGGTGGCACGGGCCGCGCCGGCCGGATCGCCGGCGCCGAGGCGCCGGGAGACCAGGGATGCGCCACCAGCGCCGACGGTGGTGGAGACCGCACCGAGGATGAGCAGGACCGGGGCGGCGAGATTGACGGCGGCCATCGCGTCGGCGCCGACGCCGCGGGCGACGAACCAGGCGTTGGTCAGGGCGTAGATGCCGTAGACGCCGACCGACAGCGTGGTCTGGGAGCAGGTGTGCCACAGCAGCCGCCCGATCGGGCGGCTGCCGAGCATCGCCGTGGTCTCGGCCGAGGATCGGCGGGAGGAGCGGCTCAGCGCGGTTCCCGGCCGAACAGTGCCATGACTTCGTGCAGGCGTTCGCGGGCCCAGTCGTATTGCTGGGTGTCGGTGTGGCCGCGGTAATCGGTCTCGATGATCATGATGAGGATCAGGTAGAGGGTGTAGAGCTTGCGGCGCTGCCGTTCGGTGGCGGTGAGCTCGGCGTGGCCGTAGCCGCGCATGAAGGCCGCGGGGTCGCCGAACGCGGGCAGGTCGATCGCGGTGAACCCGGCCTCCATCAGCGGGTCGCCGTAGAAGGCGCGTTCGTGGTCGATGATCGCGACGATCTTCCCGTCGCGGATCATGACGTTGCTGTCCCACAGGTCCCATTCGATGAAGCGCGGCTCGGTCACCTCGTCCAGGCAGTTCTGGTGTTCGGCGATCACCTCGCGGACGACCTCGTAGTCGTAGCCGATGTTGACGGATCGGCGCTGCCCGTCGGCGAGGACGTCACCGATCATGCGGGTGAAGCAGGCCCGCCAGGTCGGGTCGCCGGGCCCGGCGAGCGGGCCGAACGCTGCCCCGCGGATGCTGTTGAGGTCGCGGTTGGCCGCGCCGAGGGCCTCGTTGTAGGCGTCGCGTTCGGCGGCGCTCAGGCTGTCCTTGACGATGCCGAAGTTGTCGGCGTCGATGAAGGGCATGAAGAAGTAGTCGGCATCGCAGAGTTCCTGACTGCGGTCGGCGAAGTCGACGTGCGGCACTGGCACGGTGGTGTGCTTGGCGATGAGCTGCAACGACGCCAACTCGATCCCCATCGCGCCGTGCTCATAGGTCATCACCTCGACGTGCGGCGGCGGGGCGATCTTGAGCACCACCTCGGTGCCGTCACGCAGCCGGATCCGGTAGGCCACGTTGAACCAGCCGTGCCCCATCTCCTGCACCCAGTCGCCATCTTGAGGGACCTGGTCCGGCCCGTAGGCGCGGCCGATCATCGCCCGCAGGACCTCGCGCGGCTGACGGTTCTTCGTGATGCTTTCCATCCGTGCCTCAACTCGTACGAAGGATGAGCCGTCGACATGGCCCGTCACCTGGACGAAAGGCACCGGGAGCCGAGCGTGCCTGCACCCCGATGCCGCTCGGGACACCGGCTCATTGAACCGAGAGAGCGGCACCGGTGCAGACACGGCACCGGCGCACCATGACGCACCGCACGGTACGGGCGAGAGCGCTCTCACCACCACCGCTCGGTGATCGCCCGATGGTTATCCGGCGGCGGACGGACTGTTGGTGCTCTCCCGCACCACGAGCTCGACCGGGACGCGCTGCCGGTAGCCGACCTCAACGGCGCCGTCGAGCAGCAGCTGGGTCGCTGCGGCAGCCATGTCCTCGACCGGCATCCGCATCGTGCTCAGCTGCGGGTTCGAGCACACCGCGGCGATGCTGTCGTCGAAACCGACCACACTGACGTCACGCGGAACCCGTCGACCGGTCGCGGTGATCGCCTGAACCGCCCCGGCACCCATCAGGTCACAGGCCACGAACATCGCGTCCACGTCCGGGTACCACTCCAGCAGCCGGCGCGCCGCGTCGAACCCACCCTCGCGGGTGAAGCCACCGCCGGCGCTCAGATCCACCAGCCCGAACTCCTCGACCGCCCGGAGATATCCCGCTCGCCGGCTCACCCCGCAGGAATTGGCGTCCGGGCCGTGGACCGCGGCGATCCGCCGCCGGCCGAGCTGATGCAGGTACGCCACCGCCGCGTACGCGCCACCGACATTGTCCGCCTCCACCGCCGGCACCGACGCGGCCGTCTCCACCAGCGACACCACCCGGCGGCACCGCCGCTGGAACCGCACGGCCAGATCAGCCGGAACGCAGGCCAGCACCGCCCCGAGCGACACCCGCTCCGCGATCGCCTCCAGGCCCGCCACATCCGTCTCGCCGACCGCCTGGATCCGCACCTGGATGTCACGCCCCTGCAGCACCGACATGATCCCGGCCAGCACCCGGCTGTAATACGGATGCGAACCCAGCCAGCCCATCCCCAACAGCGGGGCCGCCACCACGACATCGATCGCCGGCTGCTGCCGCGAAGCCAGCGCCCGCGCCGCCTGATCAGGCACATAACCCAACTCGGCGATGACCGCACGTACCCGGTCCCGGACCGCGTCAGCGGCACCTGGCACGTCGTTCATCACCCGCGACACCGTCGCACGCGACACCCCGGCCGCCCGGGCGACATCCTCGATCGTCAGCTTTCCCGCCGCCACGACTTACCCCTCCCACCGGAGCGGACAGCTGCCCAAATGACGAGACCCACGTGCGGGTCGCACGTCACTCAACGGCCGCGGCCCGCGTCGACGCAGCTCGCTCGATCGCCCGGTACACCGTCGAGCGGGCCACGCCGAACAACTCGGCCAACTCAGCACTGGTGTGCTCGCCGGCGTGATGCAGCGCGACCAGGTGCGCCTCCTGCCGCGCGTTGAGCTTCGGCCGCTTACCCCGCAGGCGGCCCTTGGCCTTAGCGACCTTCATGCCCTCCCGGGTACGCATGCGAGCCAGGTCGGCCTCGAACTCCGCCACCATCGCCAACGCGGTGAACAGCAGCTTGCCCACCGGATCCTTCGGGTCGTGCACCGACCCGCCCAAGTTCAGCTTCACCCCGCGGGCCGTGAGCTCCTTCGAGATGTCGTGCGCGTCGGCGACCGAACGAGCCAGCCGGTCCAGCTTCGTCACCACCAACGTGTCACCAGCGCGGCACGCTGCCAGGGCCTCGCGCAGGCCAGGGCGGGCCCGGTTCGTTCCGGTCAGCCCCTTATCGACATAGATCCGCTCCGGCTCCACACCGAACGCGGTCAGAGCATCCAGCTGCGCGGTGAGGTCCTGCTCATCTGTGGACACCCGCGCGTAGCCAATGAAAAGCCCGATCATCGGCCGACTGTAGCGTTTGACCCCCGCTCATCGGGCACATCACCGGGCGGGTCTTGCGGGACACGCCGAGCAGGGCAACGCTGGGCACGCAAGATCTGACTCCTCTGCCCGGTTGGGGATCCCCCAACGGGACACCAGCCACGACGTCGCTCAGTGACTGTCCGCCACAACAGCAAGATCAACTATTTGGCGGCTGGTGACACGTTCGTTACCGGCACCCCAGAACGGCTGCGACATGTTCCCGGTCGCCGAGGGATCGACGTCCAACGCCACCAGGTGATCGCGTTCCACTCACGACTCGCCGCGCTCGATGCACCGGGGCACCATTCCCCGTCACCTTCATTGGGAACTCGGCACGCGTACCTCGGTTCGCTGCGTTACATGTACCTGCCAAACCTGGATGAGCTTCCACGCGTCTCCGAATACCGGCGCAGGGTTGCTGGCGCTGCCTCCGCACTCCAAAATTAATGGATTACTAATACCAGCAATCCATTAATAATAAAAGAGGTCAAAGAGTCGAGTACACCATAATGACTGCTATGGAGTAGACAGATCTGTCTCAGTTGAAGGTTGTTTGGTAGACGTGCGGCTCGGTTCTTGAGGGCCAACGGCAGTGGATCCGGCGCTGAGCGTTGACGGACTGGTCAGCTGCGTGGCGACGGCTCGGGTGCGGGCGCTGTCGGTGCGGGTGGTGCCGGATGGTGCGGTAGATCGTCACCGGGTGACGACGCAGGAGGTGGCGATTTCGGCCACGGTGAACGGGCGGCTGTCGTACATCTGCTGCGCCTCGTTGATCAGGGCGGGTGTCATCTTCGGCTTCCGTCCGCCGGCGCGGCCGCGGGCTGCGGAAAGGTCGGCAACGGTGCGTTCCTTGATGAGGGCGGCTTCGTCCTCGGCCATGAGGGCGAACATGCCGAACACCACTTTGCCGTGGGCGGTGGTGGTATCCACGACGCCGTTGGTCAGCGACTTGACGCCGACGCCGCGCTGTTCGAGGACAGTGACAATATCGACCAGGTCGAGCAAGCTGCGGCCGAGCCGGTCGATCTTCCAGATGATCAGGGTGTCGCCGGGGCGCAGGTCGTCCACGCATGCCTGCCATTGCGGTCGGGCTGAGCAGCCGAGCGGTCGGAGGGCAGGAGGACCGCCGCGCCCGAACGCTCGGCTGCCCGATCAGCGGCGGGCCTGGATCTTCAGGTCGCCGCGGGTCTGCATGCGGATGTGGTCACTGGCGAGCATCGCATGGGGGAAGCCGAGGTCGATGGCGCTGATGTCGTTCAGGCGGGCCAGGTGCGACGGGCTGAGGTCGACTTCCAGGGCTCCCAGGTTCTCCCGCAGTTGCTCGGTGGTCCGGGCTCCGATGACTGGCGCTGTCACCGCCGGGTTCTGCAGGGTCCAGGCGAGCCCGACCTGAGCCGGCGTACGACCCAGTTCATCGGCGACCTCCTTGACCACGTCCACGATGGCCAGGCTGCGCTCGGTCACTCCCCCGAGGGCCACGTTGAAGCTCTTTCGGACGCTTCCGGTGTCGTCGTTCGGCGGGTTGGTCAAGTCCTCGCGGCTGTACTTGCCGGTGAGTACCCCTCCCGCCAGCGGCGACCACAGGACGGTGCCCAGCTCCAGCTCCTGCGCCATCGGCTGGATGCGCCGCTTCGCCGAGTGGGCGGGCGAGCGGCGCGGCATCTGTGAGGCCCTGGTGGCCATGAGCGCTTCCGGACGTTTCGGCACCGGACCGGTCTGCGACGAGGTCCAGCAGGTTCTGGCAATGGTGCTTGCGGCCGGCGCCGAAGCAGGGGACCTGCGCAGCGACATCGATCCGGTCGACGTCGGCGGCATCCTCGCCGGCGTGCTCTGCGTGGCCGGCGGACCGGACCAGCGCGCCCAGCTCGACCGTATGCTCACCATCGTCGTCGACGGGCTCAGGTCGCCCCGAGAAGCCGGGCGCTGACCTCCCACTCCTGTATACCGAGAGCGCGGTCCATAGCGTCCAGCGCGTCATTCAGATACGAGGGTGATGCAGGTCAGAACCAGGCCGAGCTGGTCCTCCATGCAGGCGTGGTAGGCCTGGTACAGCTCGCTCTTGCGGCCCGTGGAAGACGTGCCTGCCCAGGCCAGCCATTCGACCAACTGCTCCTGCGCCGCGACGTGATCCAGCACCACCAACGGATCCGTCAGGAACGTCCCGACCATCGCACCGTGACCAACTGCGGAGCGAACCCGAGCCGGTTGTGATCACGGGGAAGGGGAGTCAGGCGGCGGCGGACGGTGGACGCCAGCCGCGGCGCCGACCGTGGCGGATCGCGGCGGCGACCATGACCACGAGCAGCACCACGCCCGCGCCGATCGCGGCCACGAGCAGCGACATGTCCTGGGCGTGGGCGCGGCGCCGCGCCAGGGCGATGGTGGCCGGGTCGTTGGTGTGCACCACCATCGGGGCCACGGCGGGCTGGGTTTCCGGGCCCAGGGTTTCGGTCAGCGCCCGGTACGGGTTGAGCACTCCCACCCCGTAGTCGTCGCTGCGCTGCCCGCCGGGGGCCGGGTCGGCGGTGGCCAGGATGCGCCGGGCGATCTGCGCCGGGGTCAGGGTCGGGAAGCGCTGGTGCACCAGGGCGGCGGTGGCCGACACGAACGGGGCGGCGAAGCTGGTGCCCCCGCCGGTGGTCTGCCCGCCGCGCGGGGTGGCGATGGTGACCCCGACGCCGGGGGCCATCAGGTCGACGTAGTCACCGTGCTGGGAGAAGCCGGGTTTGACGCCGTTGATGTCGATCGCGCCGACCCCGATCACGCCGGGGTAAGAGGCGGGGAAGGGCCGCGGGTTGCCGTCCTTGGGTTCACCGTCGTTGCCGGCCGCAGCGACCACCACGACTCCGGCGGCGATGGCGTCAGCCACGGCGGTGCGCACCGCGGTGTTGTTCTCGGTCATCACCAGCGACATGTTGATCACATCGGCGTTGCCGCCGCTGGGACTGGCTGCCCACACGATGGCCTGGGCGAAGCGCGCCGGGCTGGCCGGTTTGCCGCTGGTGCCGCCGCCGGGGGTGTCGGTCTGCTCGCTGACGCGCACCGGCACGATGGTTACGCCGGGCGCCAGCCCGCGCAGCCCGGCCTTCTCGCTGGGGGTGGCGGCGATGATGCTGGACACCGCGGTGCCGTGCCCGACGCAGTCCTGCCGGCCGTCGGTGTTGTTGTGCAGGAAGTCGCGGCCCCGCTCGACCTGGGCGCGCAGCTGCGGATTGCGGGTGTCGACGCCGGAGTCGATGACCGCTACGCGTACGCCCGCGCCGGTGGCGAACGGCTTGAGACGGTCCGGAGCGAACAGCTGATCCTCGTACGGTGTGGCTGTGCTGTTCTTGCCGATCTCGAATTCCTGCGGGCAGACGAAGGCGGCGCGGGCCGGGGCAGCGGGCGCCAGCACGACCAGCGTTGCGATCACGGCGACCGCCGCCCGGGTTCTCAGCACGCCAGCGATGCTACCGATGTGGCGTACGTCGCGCGGCCCCGCCCACATTGACCTGCTTGGCTGCGCCCGGCTAGGTTGGGACAGTCAGCTGCGGCGTCGTGAGGGAAACCGGTGAAAGTCCGGTGCGGTCGCGCCACTGTGAACGAGTCCATGGCCGGGTTCGTGAGTCAGGACGCTCCTGCGTCGCAGACCTGTTGGACGGGACGCGTTATCCCGCAAGGAGGGTCTGTTCGTTATGCCCAAGATTGAAGCGGCTCGCCCGCTCATCACCCCCGCCGTCTCCGCGCGCACGCTGTGGATCGCCGCCGCGGTCGTGGCCGGTCTGCTGCTGCTGGCCTACCTGGTCGCCTTCGACCAGGGTGCGGTTTCGCGCAGCGGCATGTACCTGCACGAGCTCATGCACGACGGCCGGCACCTGCTCGGCGTGCCGTGTCACTGAGCGGAAACCGCACCGCGCCGGGCTACGGCGCCATCCTGCTGCGCGGGCTGCTGGCCGGGCTGATCGCCGGTCTGCTGGCCGGGGTCTTCGCATACTCCTTCGGTGAGCCCAAGGTCGACGCGGCCATCGCGATCGAGCAGGCCAACGCCGACGCCGAGGTCCACGCTGCCGGCGATGCCGGGCACAGCCACGACGACGAAGACGCCTTGGTCTCGCGCGACGGTCAGAAGGGCGGGCTGTTCCTGGCCACCGGGCTGTACGGGGTGGCGATGGGCGGCCTGCTGGCCACCGCGTACACGCTGCTGCGCCGCCGGATGCGCATCCGCGACAACGGGCGTGCGGTGCTCGGGCTCGCCGGGGGTGCCCTGCTGGGGCTGGTGCTGGTGCCGTTCGTCAAGTACCCGCCGAACCCGCCGGCCGTGGGTGACCCCAGCACCATCAATCAGCGCACGATCAGCTATCTGTCCATTGTGGTGATCGGGCTGGTAGCGGTGTGGGCGGCGGTGCTGGCCTCCCGCTCGGTGCGCGCCGGAGCAGCGGAGTGGCTGCGGCTGACCGCTGGGCTGGGGGCGTTCCTGCTGATCGTGGTGGTCGGCTACGTGCTGCTGCCCACCATCGACGAGGTGCCGGGTACGTTCCCGCCGAGCCTGCTGTATTCCTTCCGCGTCACCTCGCTGGGCACGCAGGTGACGTTGTGGCTGGTGCTGGGACTGGCGTTGTCGGCGCTGCTGAGCCGGTTGAGCGCTGTGAACGTACCGGGAAAATCTGATTCCGTGTCCGTGTGAGCGGCCTGCGCCTGCTGGCGTGCGCCCCCACGCCGACGTTACGGGGTGCGCGTTTCGGCGGTGACGACGATCTGGACGAGGGCGGCCGCCGGGCCGCCCTCGCCGTTTCCGCCTTCGGCCGCCGTGACCTGTGGGTGTGTGCGCCCGCGCGGGCCTCGCGCGAGACGGCGCAGGCGCTCGGGCACACCGCGCTGAGCGAACCGGCGCTGGCCGACCCCGACTTCGGGTCCTGGACAGGCGCGAGCATCGACGAGGTGGCGCTCAAGGATCCGCAGGGTTTGCAGCGCTGGCTCACCGATGCGGCGGCGGCCCCGCACGGCGGGGAATCCCTGACCCAGGTGCGGGCGCGGGCGGGGGCCTGGCTGGAGGCGATGTCGCGGCAGCGGGTGGTGGCAGTGGCCCACCCGATCACGGTACGAGCACTGCTCGCCCACGCTCTCGACCTGCCCGAACAGCAGGTGTGGACCCTGGAGGTGGCGCCGCTGTCGCTGACCCGGCTGACCTGGCGTACCGGGCGCTGGCACCTGCACTTCCCCGCGGCGGCCTGAGCTTCCGCGCTCCCCGGTTCCGAAGGGCTGGCAGCCGTGCTGGGCGAGGCGGCCGGGAGTTCCGGTGCAGCCTGCGCCTGGTCACCACCCTGCTCGTCCACCCTTCTTGGTCCAGGAAGCGGAACCCGCGCGCCAACACTCCGACAACTTCTGCCTACTGGACAGTGTTTGTTGTCGGTGGCATCGTGGCCCGCATGCAGGACATAGCAGTGATCGACAACCCGGCTGCGGCCGCGGCCGGCCTCGATCCGATCCGGGCGCGACTGCTCGCCGAGCTCAGCGAGCCGAGTTCCGCCGCCACCCTGGCCGGCCGGGTCGGGCTGCCCCGCCAGAAGGTCAACTACCATCTGCGCACGCTGGAGCAGCACGGGCTGATCGAGCTGGTGCAGGAGCGCCGCAAGGGCAACATGACCGAGCGGCTGATGCGCGCCACCGCCGCCAGCTACGTCATCTCCCCGGCCGCCATGCCCGCCGTGGCACCGGATCCGCAGCGCGCCCCGGACCGGTTGTCGGCGCGCTGGCTGCTGGCGGTGGCCGCGCGTCTGGTCCGCGATGTCGGGGAGCTGATCACCGGGGCGGGCCGGGCGCAGCAGCGGCTGGCCACCTTCGCCCTCGACGGGGAGATCACCTTCGCCTCGGCTGCTGATCGGGCCGCGTTCGCCGCCGAACTCAACGCCGCGGTCACTCGGCTCGCCGGCAAATATCACGCCGCTTCGGGCCGCAGCCACCGCCTGGTCGTGGCCGTGCACCCCAGCGTGAACGGGGACCAGGCGCGATGAGCGTCGCGGCCGTGCATCCCAGCGTGAGCGGGGACTGAGCGCGATGGGCAAGGACTTCGAGACGCGGCTGCAGGCCGAGGTCAGCGCCGACCCCGAGCAGGTGTGGCGGGCCATCGCGACCGGGCCGGGCATCACCGCCTGGTTCGTGGGACACACCGAGATAACCGATGACACGGTACGCACCAAGCTCGGCGGCACCGCCCTGCCCGCCGCCCCGATCAGCGCCACGCAGCCGGGTCATCGCTTCGCTTACGCCAGCGAGCCCGGCCCGGACGGCCGCTTCATCGCCTACGAATACCTCATCGAGGGCCGCGACCACAGCGCCACTGTGCTGCGCTCGGTCACCAGCGGCTTCCTGCCCGGCGACGACTGGGAGCAGGAGTACGAAGCCATGACCTACGGCACCGAACTGTTCTTCTGGACCCTGGTGGAGTACCTGCGCCACTTCCCCGGGCGCCGCGCCACCACATGCACCACCTTCGGCCCGGCCAACGACGACTGGGACGCCTCCCACGCCGTCGCCGGGAGCGTCTACTTCCGCAACCCGCACACCCTGGGCGTACGCACCGCCGACGGCCTGCACCGCTATGTGCGCGGCCTGCACGGCTCGATGGTGATCAGCCGTTCCCTGTTCGACCCGGCCCAAGGAGCAACCTCGTGAGCACCGTGATCTCAGCAGACGGCACGCACATCGGCTACAGCGTCACCGGGTCCGGCCCGGCACTGATCCTCATCGACGGGGCCATGACCCACCGCGGGTTCGGACCGATGCCCAAACTCGCCGCGGCCCTGCAGGACAGCTTCACCGTGTACCTATACGACCGGCGCGGCCGCGGTGAGAGCGGACCGGGCGTCACCGCGTACACCCCGCACCGCGAGGTCGAGGACCTGGCCGCCGTGCTGGAAGCCGCCGGGGGCAGCGCGCACGTGGCGGCGGTGTCCTCGGGTGCGGTGCTGGCGGCGGACGCGGCTGCCACGCTGGACGGGATCACCGGGCTCGCCCTGTACGAGCCGCCCATGATCGTGGACGGCTCGCACGCGCCCCGGCCCGAGGACTTCGTGAGCCGGGTCGAAGCGATGATCGCGGCGGGCGACGAGGGCGGGGCGGTGAGGGCGTTCCTGCGCAGTGTGGACGTACCCCCGCTGGCTGTTGCTCTGATGTCGTTGACCCCGCCCTTTCGCAAGATGAAGGCGAGCGCCGCGACCCTGCCCCATGATCTGCGGATTCTCGGTGACACCGGGCGTGGCCAGCCGCTGGACGCCGAGCGGTGGGCCAAGCTCAGCGCGCCGGCGACCGTGCTGGACGGCGGCAGGAGCCCGCAGTACATGCGCAGCGCGGCCCGGGCGCTCAGCCAGGCCCTGCCCGGCGCCGGCTACCGCACGCTGCCCGGACAGACCCACATGTTCAACGCTGCGGTGCTGGCCGCCGCGATCAAACAGTGCCTGCGCTGACACCCCGGCGTGCTGCACAGCTGCGAGCGGTGACGGGAGTTAGGGTCGGGACGCGATGGCTGACGACGATCTTTTCCTCACCCACCCCGTGGTGCCCCAGCAAAGCGGCGCGGACCTGGACCCCGACCTACCGGTGGAGACCCGCCCGTGCGCGCATTGCGGGCGTCCGGTGCCGCAGCGCTCCTCGGCGGGCCGGCCGTTTCGCTACTGCCGCGACAACGACGGCGAGTGTCAGCGGGCCTCGCGTAACTCGCGGATGCGGCACCGTTCGTCGCCGGGGCTGGCCGGTCAGGTAGCGCGGACCTGGGAGGTCGTGGACCGCCTGGACCAGCTCGTGGGCTCGCTCAGCGAGGCGCTGCACGCCGAGATGTCGCCCGCCGGGGTGGAACGGCAGGTCGCCGAGGTCCGCGCGGAAACCTCCCGGCAGGTCGCCGCCGCGCACACCGAACGTGACAGCCTGGTGCAGGAAGCCCTGGTGGCCCGCCAGGAGGCGCTGGCCGCGCGCGCCGAGCGTGACGACGCCCTGCAACAGGCCGACCAGGCGCGGCGGCTGGCCACGACCGCCGCCGCCGAGGCCCAGGAAGCGCTCACGGCCCGTGACGAGGCCCAGGCAGCCGCCGGGGCGGCCACGGCGTTGCGCGATCAGGCGCGTCAAGAGGCTCAGGTGCTGCGAGCCGACCTGGACACGACCCGGCGTGACATCGACACGGTACGCCGGGAGCTCGCCGGAACCCGCCGCGAAGCCGACACCGCGTCACGCGAGCTGGCCAGCACCGCCGGGGAGCTGGCCAGCGCCGTGGCGGCCCGGGATGCGGCGACGGCTCAGGTGCGGCAGAGCGGGCGAGAGCTGGAGGCGGCGCGTTCGGAGATCGTCCGGCTGGGCGAGGCTGCGCGGGCCGAGGCGGGGCGGGTGGCCGAGTTGCAGGAGTCGGTGGCTCAGGCTCGCGGTGAGCTTGTCCACGCTCGGGCCGAGGGTGCTCAGGCTGCGCAGGCTTTGTCCCGGTCTCAGGCTGAGGTGGCGCAGGCGCGTGATGAGGCTGCTCGGGTGCGCGGGGAATTGGCGGAGGGCCGGCGGGCGTTGCAGCAGGCTCGCTCGGATGCCGATGGCGCTCATTCCCGGGTGGCTCAGTTGTCGGCGCAGGTCAGCGATCTGGCTTCGGCGCTGGCGGCGCTGGGGGCGGGGCGTGGGGGCGGTGCTCCGGCAGCGTCCGCTGGTCGGCCCCCGGGTGCTGCTCCGGCGCCGGCTTCGGGTGCTGCAGCGGCTTCTGCGCCGGATTCTGCTGCCGGGAAGTAGGGCGCGGCTGCTTGCCCGGTCGTTCGGCCGGCTGTTCGGGTCTGCCGGAGGGTGGCACGGGTGGGAGGTGTCACGCCCGGGGACGGCGGGCATAAAGGGTGGGTAGCGCAACGGTAATCTTGAGGTGTCGTACGGGTCGCGGGGCACGATGAGGTGCCGGGCAACGCGATTGTGCCCGGTGTCGCGTTATCTGCAGATCTGGCAATATCCCGTAAAATGGACCAAGGTCCACTTCAGGTGTGGGGCGAGACGGCCGATAGGGGACCCTGCCGGTTACGCTCGAAGCGTTAACACCGTCGACACACGGCGGTCGCCAGGAATCTCGCGACCGTCCGTTTCGTTACACCAACGGCAAGTAGCACCACGAGCGAGGGGATAGCCGATCATGGGCGAACGCATGCTGCGCGGCAGCCGTCTTGGCGCAGTCAGCTACGAGTCCGACCGCAACACGGAGCTGGCGCCCCGGCAGACCCGCGAGTACCTGTGCGTGAAGGGTCACCAGTTCGAGGTGCCGTTCGCCGTCGACGCCGAGGTGCCGATCACCTGGGAATGCAAGTTCGACGGCAGCGTCGCGCGACTGGTCGACGGCAACGAGCCGGAGCAGAAGAAGGCCAAGCCGCCGCGCACCCACTGGGACATGCTGCTCGAGCGGCGGTCGATCTCGGAGCTGGAGGACATCCTCAACGAACGGCTCCAGGAAGTCCGCACCCGCCGGGGCCGCTGACCTCGCAGGTCACACCACGATCGCCGTTCCGCCCCTCGGGTGGAACGGCGATTTTGCTGTCCCGCTTGATCCGGTCAGCGGCGGCGGTTGAGAGCACGCCGAGCGCTGGTCCCGAACTCCCACTTGGATCAGGTTCAGCCCGGCCTTCCGCGCGAAGCCGCCGAGCGCCTGCACGGCGGCGAGCGTGGTGGGCGTTGCCCGGGGTCGGCGGCGTTCATGGCCGAACAGGCGGGGGGGACCGCCGCTGGCCGCCGCTCAGCGCGCCGGGCACCTCCGCGGCGATGTCACCCTGAGCCAAACACTCGACCTCGTCCCGGCCGTGGCACGGTTAGCCGGTGCCCGCCGTCGGGAGGCGCCGTGGGCATCACCATCTGCACCACGGGCAGGAACTTGGGCGGCGATGCGGCCGGCTGCTGTTCGGGTGAATCAGCGGGCGAGACGCGCGAAGGCCTCGGTCAGTTCGTCGGGGCCGACGACGTCGATGCCGGCGTCGTAGCGGGCGATGGCGGCGGCGAGGCTGGGCCGGGACCAGGATCCGAGGGTGAGTCGGAAGCGGTCGGGGGTGATGCGCTCGACGAGGCCGTCGCGGGTGTAGAGGGCCACGGTGGCGGCCGGCAGGTCGAGGAGCACCGTGCCCTGGCATGGCCAGTTTCCCGAAGCATCCCCGGAACCACGAAAGACGCCGGTGACGTACGCGGCAATGTCTCCGCCGGCAGCGCAAGAGGGGCGAAGCGTGGCCCGTTGGGGGTGCGCAAGCTCATCCGGTCGACGCGGAAGGTACGCCAGTCGTCGCGGTCGAGGTCCCACGCGACGAGGTACCACCGTCCGTCCCAGGTGATCATGTGGTGTGGTTCGGTGCGGCGCAGCGGTTTCATGCTGTCGGAGCCGTAGTCGAAGCGCAGGATCTCGCGGGCGCGAACGGCGGCGCTGACGCTCAGCAGCGCGTCGCCGTTGACGGGTTCGGCCGGGCGGATGGTGGGCCGCTCGACGGCGGTGACGTCCAGCGCGGTGATGCGGTGCCGTGGCCGGGAGGGCATCACCTGCCGGATGGTGTTCAACGCCCGTTCGGCGGCCTCCGCGAGCCGCTGCCAGGGGTGGTCGCCGCGATCTGCAGAAACGACAGCAGAGCCAGCGATCGCGCAGAACTTTTCGGCATGAACCCGGTCCTGCCCGCAGTAGGTGCCACAACCTGGCATCTACTGCTGCGAATCTTGTCTCAAGCCGGTCAGCCACGGCGATCCGGAGCCGCCGGACAACCGGCCCTCCCTGGGTAGTGCGGAGTCAACACATGTTCGACGTTCTAGGCGATCTCAACTGGCTCGGGATCCTGGTCGGGTTCATCGCCCTGACCCTGCTCGGCGGCCTGTGGTTCGCAGCGCTGTTCCCCAAGGCGTACAACCGCTCGCTGGGCCGCGACTCCGGCGCGAAAGCGCCGTCGACCCCGCTGTTTCTCGCCGGGCCACCGCTCTCCAGCCTGGTCATCTCCTTCACCAGCGCGATCCTGTTCGCCGCGCTGAGCATCGACACCTACGGCGACGCCCTGCTGTTCGGGCTCATCGTCGGCGTCGGCTACCTCACCGCGAACACCGTCACCATCGCCATCAACCCCAACTTCCCGCGACCGCTGCTCTACGCGGCGATCTCCGGCAGCTACACCATCGTCGGCAGCCTCATCGTCAGCGCCATCCTGCTGGCCATCTGAGGTCCGCACCGGTGACGGCCGGATCCACCGATCAGTCATCGCCTGCTCTGGTTCCCTCACATGGGGCTTCACCAGCCCATACGGGCCGACCGTGCCCGAGAACAACCACCCGAGGAGTCCCCCATGGCCATCACCACCACGACGCACCTGAACTTCCGCGGCGACGCCCGAGCGGCGCTGGAGTTCTACCAGTCTGCCTTCGGCGGTCACCTCACTGTCGTCGCTTACGGCGATTTCGGTATGCCGAAGGAACTCCCGGACGCCGACAAGGTCGTCTTCGGCCAGGTCACCGCCGACAACGGGTTCAGCATCATGGCCTACGACGTACCCAGCCAGGCACCCGCAACCGCACCGGCCGCAGCCACCACCCGCGAGAACGGCATGACGCTGACCGGCGAACGGTTCTTCGTCTCCGTCCGCGGTGAAACTGCCGACGAGGTCAGCGCGCTGTGGGACAAGCTCGCCGACGGTGCCGAGGTCATCGAGAAGTTCGGCCCCTCGCAGTGGGCGCCGGGCTTCGGGATGCTCACCGACCGGTTCGGCGTCACCTGGATCCTCGACGTCGCCGTGGCCTACGCCGGCTGACCCACCACACCCCGCACGGTCCGGGGCCGCCCAACCGGGCGCCCCGGACCACCCCCACCCGGCGAAGGACAAACAGTCACATGCGCATGCGCCCCCTCGGCCGCACCGGCATCCAGGTCAGCCCCTACTGCCTGGGCACCATGATGTTCGCCCCGTTCGGCAACCCCGACCCCGACGACTGCGCCCGGATCATCCACCGGGCCCTGGACGCCGGCATCAACTTCATCGACACCGCCGACGTGTACGGCGGCGACGGCGAGACCGAACGTATCGTCGGCAAAGCCTTGAAAGGCTGCCGTGACAACGTCGTGCTCGCCACCAAGTTCAACGGCCCCATGGGCACCGACCCGAACCGGCGCGGTAGCTCCCGCCGCTGGATCGTCACCGCGCTTGAGGACTCGCTGCGGCGCCTCGGTGTCGACCACATCGACCTCTACCAGGTCCACCATCCCGAACCCGGCACCGACATCGAGGAGACGCTCGCCGCCCTCACCGACCTGATGCGGGCCGGCAAGGTCCGCGCGATCGGCCACTCCAGCATGCCGGCCGCCGAGATCGTGGAAGCCCAATGGGCCGCCGAACGACGCGGGCTGGCCCGCTTCCGCACCGAACAACCGACGTACTCCATCCTCAACCGCGGCATCGAACGCGACGTCCTGCCGGTCTGCGAACGCTACGCAATGGGCGTACTGACCTGGAGCCCCCTCGCATCGGGCCTGCTCACCGGCCGCTTCCGTCCCGGTGGCGAACAGCCCTCGGCCGGGCGGATGCACTGGGTGCCGAAACACATGAGCGATCCCCGCAACCACGCAGCCGTCGAACAACTCGTCCCGATCGCCGACGACGCCGGCCTTTCGCTCACCCACCTGGCTCTGGCCTTCGTCGTCAGCCACCCCGCGGTCACCTCGGCAATCATCGGCCCACGCACCATGGCCCACCTCGACGACCTGCTCGCCGGCTCCGGCACCACCCTCGACGACGACACCCTCGACCGCATCGACGAAGTCGTCGCACCTGGAATCAATCCAGGCAGCCTCGACATCGCCTATATGCCACCCGCCCTCGAACAGGCCGACCTGCGCCGCCGCCGTACCGGCGACCGCGCCGCCACCTGACTGAGGCCGTGGTTCGGTGCGCAAATCCTGGCCCTCCGATCGACACCGCGCTCGAGGACCCCCTATGGCGCCTGACAGCGGCTGCTAGTCCTGGCCAACGGCGAGACCGTCGCGCAGATCCGCCCCGACCTGCTCATCCCGGCCGGCTGGCCGCCGCAATAGCCAGAACCCGAGCGTCGCCAGCATCTACCGGGCCCTCGCTGAGCACGAGAGGGTCGTCGGTTGTGACGTCGGGGCAGTGGCGAGCAGCGTGTCCTTGGCCGCGAAGTGGCGGTAGAGCGTGCCCGAGCCCACGCCGCTGCGCCGGGCGATCTCGCGGACGTCGACGCCGCCGCCGCATTCGGCGAACACCCCGACAGCCGCTTCGATGACGGCGGCGCGGTTGCGCTCGGCTTCGGCGCGGCGACCGCGCCTGGGAGCGGGGTCAGCGCACGATTTCGCCTTCGACGACTTCGCCCTGCAGGATCTCCCCCGCCACCGGCCGCGCCGGCTGCTGGGCCGGAGCGGTGATGTCGTCGTCGACCGGGTCGGCCTGGTGCACCCGCACGTGGCGGGGGCCGAACAGGTCACCCGCCGCGGCCGAGCCGACGCGGGTCTCGGTGTAGCGTTCCACGGCCCGGCGGGTGAGCTGGCGGCCCGGCGGCAGGATCAGGATCAGGCCGATCACCGCGGTCAGGAAACCGGGCACGGCCAGCAGCAGGGCCCCGGTCAGGCCGATCAGTGAGTTGCTGACCTGCCGGCCGGGTGGGCGTCCGGCTTCGGCGGCGGCCCGGAACGCACGCCAGCCTTTGCTGCCCTCGCGGCGCAGCAGGGCCAGGCCGAGCACGGTCGCGGCGGTCAGCGCGATGAACGCGGGCAGACCCCCGATGGTGTGCACCACCGTGACGAACACGGCGATCTCCAGCACCGCCAGCACCAGCAGGGCCAGTGGGAGCAGCGCGAGGGCTCGTCGCATTCTCATGTTTCCAGCATGCCACGGCGGCGCCCGCTTACGGCCAGGTCGAGGGCTGCTTGGGTTTGCGGGCGAGGCGGTTGAGCAGGGCCTGCTTGCGGGCTGTGGCCCCCCACACGGTGACTCTGAGCAGCTGTTCCTTGAAGATGTTGCCGCTCATCTTGCTGACACCGTGTTCGCGTTCGGTGAACGTGATGGGCACCTCGGCCATCCGGAAGCCGGCCTTGTAGGTGCGCCACGCCAGTTCCACCTGGAAGGAGTAGCCCTGCGAGGCGACCGTGGACACGTCGATGGCGTCGAGCACGGGCATGCGGTAGGCGCGGTAGCCGCCGGTGGCGTCCTTGAACGGCATGCCCAGCGCCATGCGGATGTAGATGTTGCCGCCGCGCGAGAGCAGCAGGCGGTGCAGGGGCCAGTTGTGCACGCTGCCGCCGGGAATGTAGCGGGTGCCCAGCACCGCGTCGGTGTCCTTGAGCGCGTCGAGCAGCTTGTGCAGTTCCTCGGGGGCGTGGGAGCCGTCGGCGTCCATCTCCACGACCGCGTCGTAGCCCTTGTCCTTGGCCCAGGCGAACCCGGCGACGTAGGCGGCGCCGAGGCCCTCCTTGCCCGCGCGGTGCAGCACGAACACGTGGTCGTCAGCGGCGCAGATCTCGTCGGCTAGGGCGCCGGTGCCGTCCGGGGAGTTGTCGTCGGCGATGAGGATGTCCACCGCAGGCACGGCGGCGCGGACCCGGCCGGTGATCAGCCGCACATTGTCGGCCTCGTTGTAGGTGGGGATGACCACGAGGACCCGGCCCACCCCGGGGTACCCCTCCGAGCCCGCTGCCGTCGGGTTCGCGTCGCTCACCGTGCCTCCGTGTGTGGTTCTGGCGTCGTGTCGTGGTGGTGCCTGCGCTTGCCGGCGCGGCGCAGCGGCACCGCGGCGGCCAGGACGAACACCGCCAGAGCGACCATGGTCAGCTCGGGGCGATGTCCCAGCCGGGTGGCCAGCGTACGCGGTCCGTCCAGGTGCATGTCGCGCAGGACCACGGCGTCCACATTGAATCCGGTGGCACCGATCACCTGCCCATCGGTGGCGGCGAACGCCGACACCCCGACGGTGGACACCATCAGCGCCTCACGGCCGTGTTCGACCGCGCGTAGCTGCATCATGGCCAGCTGCTGGCGGGCTTCGGCCTCGTTGAAGGTGGCGTTGTTGGTCTGCACAGCCAGGATCTGCGCGCCGCCGGTGACAGTGTCGCGCACGATGTCGTCGTAGGCGACCTCGAAGCAGATGACGTCGCCGACGGTGGCCACCGGGGTGCGGATCACGCCGGGTTTACCACCGGCGAGCATGTTCTGCACCAGGTCGGCCTTGTCGGTGACCATCCGGGCGATCTTTCGCAGCGGCATGTACTCGGCGAAGGGCACCGGGTGGCGTTTGGCGTAGGTCTGCGCCAGGTCGGGGCCGGTGGCCGGCTGCCACAGCAGGCTCACGTTGTAGAACTCGCTGGGCACGTCGGTGCGCTGCAGGGTGCCGACCAGGATGGGCACGCCGAGGGCGTCGGCGGCCCCGGCGATCTGCTGCGCCGCGTCGGGGTTGCGCAGCGGGTCGATGTCGCTGGAGTTCTCCGGCCACACCACCAGGCCGGGTTGTTTCTGCCGGCCTGCTCTCACCTCGGCAGCCAGGGCCAGGGTGGCCCGCACGTGGTTGCCGAGCACCGCGGCGCGCTGGGCGTTGAAGTCCAGGCCCAGCCGCGGCACGTTGCCCTGCACGATCGCCACCGTCGTCACCGGCCCCGAGCTGGCGGCGGTGGGCACCAGCAGCGGCCCGGCAACCAGCACGGCGACGGCGGCGGTGAACAGCAGCACCGGCAGCAGCTGCGGGCGCCGCCAGCGGCGCCACAGCAGCGCGGCCAGCGCCCCACCGGCGGCGGCCACGGCGAAGGTGACCACGGGGGCGCCGCCGAGCACGGCCAGGCGCAGCGCGGGCGCCTCACCCTGGCTGAACGCCAGACGCCCCCACGGGAACCCGCCGAACGGCGCCCGGTCGCGCAGGGCTTCCTGCAGCACCCACAGCAGCCCGGCGCTGAGCGGCCACAACCCGCGCCACCGGTCGATCAGCGGGCTCAGCCACGCCCCGGCCAGCCCGGTCAGCGCCACATAGCCGGCCTGGGCGAACGACAGCAGCATCCACGGCAGCCAGCCGGCGGCGATGCGGGTCCAGTCCAGCAGCGGCACGAACAGCACCACCCCGGCGATCAGGCCCAGCCCGGCGCCGGCGCGCAGCCGGCGACGGTGGGTGGCCACGCCCAGCAGCGCCACCCCGGCCGGGGCCAGCAGCCACAGCCCGTACGGCGGCAGCGCCAGCAGCAGCGCAACGCCGCCCGCCACGGCCAGCAGCAGCGCCACACCCAGCCGCACCGGCCGCGCAGCACCGCCGGGCCCGGCCACCGCGGCAGGAGGCCGAAGGGTCAACAATTCCACGTGCAGGAGGCTACCCGCCGCCGGTCACGAAACAGGAAATCGGGGCGGGCCGCTGCCGGCCGCACCCCGATCGCTTGCTGCGGGTCTTCCTCCGCCCCGGCGCGTCAGCAGGTGGCCGCCCGGCCTTCGGACCGGCAGGACACGGACCGGCTGCCCGCGTCGTGCCGTTGTCTACTGGCCTTGCCCCACCCCTGCTCGCCCCGGTACGCGCGGCCGGTCCGCGCCGCTCCGCCGACCCCCACCCCCTGGACCTGGCCGCATGGCCAGTGAGCGAAGGAACGAAGCGAACTGCCACCGCTGCCGGAGGAAAAGACCGCTGCCGTTTTCCGAGCGCGTCGACGGTACGTCGCTCCCCCGGCATCCTGTCAACCGGGCGTCCCCCACTTGGGCGTGTCGCATCCCCGGCGTGTCCAGCCGGATGTCACAGAGTGTTCACCAACTTGTCCGCCACGGCCCGGTGCTCGGCGGCCAGCAACCCGGCCGCGGCCAGCACGTAGCGGCTGTCCACGACCTGGCGCGCCGCCCGCGGCAGCGCCCACCCTCCGGCGGTGTCACCGAGCACCGCCTGCAGCACCTGCGGCCCGCCGCCGTGGCGCAGCACCCCACCGGAGCACACGACCAGGTCCACCTCACGCAGATCCCGCCCGCCGGTGCGCGGCAGCCCGGGACCCGGCGCATGCCCGCGCGCGTGACGGCGTACCGCAATCACCGCGGCGCTCGCGGCGAGCGCACGGTCCGTGCCGGCGTCGAACGGCGGCCCGCCCGCTATGTCCACCGGCGGTAGTTTTTCCACATGGGCGCCGGCTACCACTCCCGGGGCACCCACCCCCACCCCCAGGTCACCTTCCACGGTGCGCGAACGCCACAGAGTGCCCGCCACGTCGCGTTCCGGGCCGCTGAGCGCGACCGGCGGCAGCGCCGAGTACACGTCGGTGGTCGCCCCACCCACGTCGATCACCAGCACCCCGCTCTGCCGGGCGTCGGCCAGCACCCCCACCCCGGCCAGCACCGCATCCGGGGTGGCCGCGCGCACCAGGGCGGCGAAGCGGCGCCCCCGCGACAGCCGTTTCCCACCGATCACGTGACGCAGGAACACCTCCCGGATCGCCGAGCGCGCCGGCCCCGGGTCGAGTACCCCGATGCGCGGCAGCACATTGCCGCTCACGCTGACCATGTAGCCGCGCTCGGTGAGAACCCGCTGCGCGTACGGCCGCACCTCGGCATTGCCGGCCACCACAATCGGCACCCGCAGCCGCGCCGTGGCCAGCCGCCGCGCATTGTGCGCCAGCGTCTGCTCATCACCGCCGTCGGTGCCACCCACCAGCAGGATCACATCAGGGCGGGCCGCGCGCAGCGCCTGCACCGCACGCCCGTCCAGCAGCCCCGCCGCCACATGCACCACCTGCGCCCCCGCCGACAGCCCTGCGCGGTGCCCGGCCTCGGCGGTGACCAACTGCTCGTAGCCCACCACGGCCAGCCGCAAACCCCCACCGGCGGAGGAACACACGTACAGCAGGTCCCCGCCGCCGACCTGCGCCACCGCCGCGTCCAGCCCGTGCAACACATCGGTGCCCGCACTGGTGGGCACCTCGGCCCGCGCCACCAGCTCGGCGCTGTCCAGGTCGATGCGGCAGGCCTTCGTGTACGTCGACCCGACGTCCACGCACACCGCGCTGCTCACGGCCGGGCGGGCACAACCACGGTGCCGGTCGCGGTGACCGCCACGATGGGCTCGTCCAGCACCACCGCCGCCGACCCGCCGGTGCCGCGGCACACCACCGTGGCGGTGAACGCGATCCGCCGCGACCGGGTGCCCATGTGCTCCACGGTGGCGCTGACCTCGATGACATCGCCGGCCTGCACGGGGGCGCGGAACTGCACATCGGAGTACGACGCGAACAACCCCTCGTCGCCGTCCAGGCGGATGCACACCTCGGTGGCCACATCGCCGAACAGCCCGAGGCTGTACGCGCCGTCGACGAGGTTGCCGGCGTAGTGGGCGTGCGAGTACGGCACATACCGCCGATGCGTCACAGTGATCATTTTCTGTCTCCCAGCAGCGCGTGCACCAGGTACGACGCCACATCCCGCGGGGTCGTACCGCGCCCGAAGATGCGGTCCACACCCAGCTCCGCGGCCATCAGTTCGTCGAAACGGGGACCACCCACGATCAGCAGCGGACGCCGGCCCGCGGGCAGCGCCTCCCGGAACGCCGCAGACATGGCCCGCGTGTTGTGCAGATGCGCATCGCGCTGCGTGACCACCTGCGACACCAGCACCGCGTCGGCTTTCTGCGCCCGAGCGGTCTCCACCAGCTCGGGCACCGACACCTGCGCCCCCATGTTGGTCACCGCCAGCTCCCGGTAGTACTCCAGCCCTTTCTCCCCGGCGATGCCCTTGACGTTGAGGATGGCGTCGATGCCCACGGTGTGCGCGTCGGTGCCGATGCACGCCCCCACCACACTCAACCGCCGCCGCAACCGCCGCTTGATCACCGCGTTGATCTCCTTGGCGCCCAACAGCGGATAGTCGCGCTCGACGACCTGCACCTTCCCGGTGTCCACCAGATGCGTCACCCGCCCGTACACCACGAAAAACGTGTAGCCCTCACCCATCGGTCTGGCGTGCACCAGCATCGCCGGGTCCAGACCCATGTTCCCGGCCAGCTGCAACGCCGCACCTTCGGCGCGTTTGTCATGGGCCAGCGGCAGCGTGAACGACACCTGCACCATGCCGTCGCCGGTGGTGTCGCCGTACGGGCGCACAACGCTCATCGCTGGTCCTCCGCGGGCAGCACCGGGTTGAAGTAGCCGGGCTCCTGCGCGGCGACCCCGTCGAGGCCCTTGCCCCGGTCGGCGGGCCGCTTCATGATCCCGAACGTGCCGTCGGCGATGGCGTTCAGCAGTGTGTCATCGACGATTTTCTCCAGCAGCTCGACGGCTTCGCCCAGCACGTGATGCGCGCGGCTGCGAATGAACCCGCCGGGCGCGGGCACGAAATCCTCGTGCAGGTCACCGGCCCCGCCCAGCACATACCGCACGTTCTGCAGCGCAATGTCACGATCGGACAGCCATGGCGTGACCACCGCCTCGGTCATCATCCCGACCAGCAGAATCCCCTGCCCGGTCAGCACCCCGGCCAGGTTGAAGAACCCATCCAGCAGGTTGCCGCGGAACACGTCACCGGTCATGTGCTTGGTCGGCGGCATCCACTTCAGCGGCGCGTCGGGAAACAACTCGCGGGCCAGCAGCGCATGCGCGAGTTCCATCCGGAACGAGTCCGGCACCTCCGGGTTGATCTCAAAGGCGTGTCCCAGCCCGAGCTGCCAGTCCGCCAGCCCCGCCTCATGCGCGAAATACTCGTTCAGCAACTGCGACACGGTCACGGTGTGCGCCGCCTCCACCGCATCGGCCGTGGTCAGATAATTGTCCTCACCGGTGTTGATGATGATCCCGGCGCGGGCGTGGATCTGCCGGGAGAACCGCTGATCCACGAACGTGCGGATCGGGTTGATGTCACGAAACAGAATCCCGTACATGCTGTCGTTGAGCATCATGTCCAGGCGCTCCAGCCCGGCCATCACCGCCATCTCCGGCATGCACAACCCCGACGCATAATTCGTCAGCCGCACATAACGACCCAGCTCCCTGGACGTCTCATCCAGCGCCGAGCGCATCAACCGGAAATTCTCCTGCGTGGCATACGTACCCGCGAAACCCTCCCGGGTGGCGCCCTCGGGCACATAGTCCAGCAGCGACTGCCCGGTCGAACGGATCACCGCGATCACATCGGCGCCCGCCCGCGCCGCCGCCTGCGCCTGCGGAATGTCCTCATAAATGTCACCGGTCGCCACGATCAGATAAATCCACGGCCGCCGCGGGGCGTCACCCAAGCGTGCGATCAGCCGCTCCCGCTCGATACGCCGCCGATCCACCCGTTTCAACCCCGCGGTGGTCGCCCGCCGCGCCGCCCGTTTCGCCGGCCCACTTCTCTCCGGTACGCCAAAGCGCACCGACCCCGCCGCCGCCTTCTGCGCCAGCACCGTCACATCGTCCAAACCCTCACGCGCCAGCGCATCGAACACCGGCACCGCCACCCCGTGACCCAGCCCCACATCGGCGCGCACCGCATCCACCAGCCGGTTCACCCACGGAATGCCATCGGAATCCGCCCCCGACACCCCCGCCAGGCGCAGCACCGCCCGCTCCACCGACACCGTGGTGTGCGAACGCGCCAACTGCACCACCGGCGCACCCGCCCGCTCGGCCAGCCGGCGCGCCCGCGCCACCACCGTGGGATCCAAGCCCAGCTTGTCCACCAGCTACTCCTCGAAAATCGTCTCGCCGGCCAGCACCGTGCGCCGGCACACCGGCCGCGCCGGCACCACCGCGTCGGCACCCGCCAGCAACGCCGGCAACCCACCGTCCACCCCGCCCGGGGTGTCCCACACCGCGAACGTGGCCTGCGCCCCCGGCGCCAGCACCCCCGCATCGTCAACCCCGGCAGCGCGCCAGCCACCCCGCGTCGACGCCCCGAACGCCGAGCGCACCCCCATCCGGAACACCGGGTTCCGCGGCGCCGCCGCCGCCAGCACCGCCGCCCACGGATCCAACGGCGTCACCGGGGCATCCGAGCCGAACGCCAACGACACCCCGGTGGCATACATCGCCCCGATCGGATTGCTCGCCAACGCCCGCTGCACCCCCAGCCGCCGGGCATACATGCGATCCGGGCCACCCCACAACGCGTCGAACACCGGCTGCACGCTGGCCACCACCCCGAACTCCACCATCCGCGCGATCATCGCCTTGTCCGCCAGCTCCACATGCTCCATGCGGTGCCGGCCCTCACGCAGCCGATCCACCCCCACCGTGAGCGCGGCGATCGCGAACCCGTCCAGCACCGCCGCGATCGCCGCGTCCCCGATGGCATGGAACCCGCCCTGCACCCCCAGCTCCACACACTCCACCAGATGCGCGGCGGCCTGCTCAGCGCTCACGAACACCTCCCCGCAGCCCGGCCCGTCGGCATACGCGCTGCGCACCGACGCCGTCCGCGAACCCAGCGCCCCATCGGCGTACAAATCCCCGCCGGCGCCCACCGCACCCAACTCGCGGGCCTTCATCGCCCCGCCCAGCTCACCCCAGTAGCCGGACACGTGCGGCAAACCCTGCCCCGACAACCCCAGCACCGACTGGAAATCAGCCTCACTGGACGTGCCCGGCCCCCCGCACTCGTGCACCGCCGCCACCCCCCGCGACGCGGCCAGCCGCAACGCCGAGCGCTGAGCCTCCCGGCGCTGCACAGGTGTCAACGAGCCGAGCGCTTTGTCCCGTACCAGATGATGCTCCTGCTCCTTGACCAAACCCGACGTGCCGGTGATCTGCGGGCAGGCCGCCAGCATCGAACGCGACACCAACGCCGAATGCACCGACGCCTGCGTCAGATACACCCGGCGACCCCCGGCCGCCCGCTCCAGCTCATCGGCATCCGGCAGCCGCGGCGCGCCCCACATCGACTCGTCCCAGCCGTGCCCCAGCACCACCGCATCCCCGGCGCGGCCCGCCGCGAACGCCGCCACCGCCTCCAGCAGCTCACCGGCCGAACGCACCCCCGACAACTGCAAACCATCGGCGGCCAGCCCCGTATCGGTGGCATGAACGTGCGCATCCACAAACGCCGGCGTCACCAGGGCACCACCCAGATCCACCACCGCATCTGCCGCCGGGGCATCCGCGGCAGCACCCAGCCACCCGATCCGCCCGTCACGCACCAGCATCGCCGTGGCCCGCGGATCCGCCGCCGCATAGAACCGGCCGCCTGTGAACACCACCGAGGAAGAAGTCATGACCGTCAGTGTGCCGAAACCCGCGCCTCGAACAACGCCCGCACACCCGCTGTGCGCCGCACCACATCCACCGCGAACGCCGCATGCCCGGGGACATAACCGTTGCCCACCAGCATCGTCACATCAGCGGCCAGTCCCTCAGCGCCCAGCGCCGCCGCCGCGAAACTCGTAGCCATCGAGAAGAACACCACAGTGCCACCAGCCGCCGTCGCCAGGATCGCCCCGTGCTCACAACCCGGCACGTCCACACACACCACCGTCACCATCGCCGGGCCACCCAGCGCCGCACCCACCGCCGCCGACACCGCCAGCGGATCCCGCGCATCAGCAATCACCACATGATCAGCCAGCTCCGCCCGCACCAACAGGTCACGCTCGGCCTCGGAAACCACAACCGCGCAGGTACGAGCACCCGCCAGCCGCGCCGCCGTCAACGACAACGACCCGCTCTTACCCGCACCCCCCAGCACCGCCACCGACACACCCGGGGCATACCCGCGCACCACCCGATCCGTCAGCGCCGGCGCCCCGCACACGTCGAACACCGCCAACGCCAGCTCCGGGCTCAGATCCTCCGGCAGCACCGCCAGCACCGAACGGCCGAACAGGATCGCATGCCCCGACGCCGGCACCTGCTCACTCAACCCGTCCCACCCGGCCAGCCCGTCATCCAGGTGCAACGGCGTCAACGTCAGCGACACCAGGCTCGCCACCCGATCACCCGGCTTCACCCCCAGCGGCGAATCCCGGCCGACCTCCTCCACCACACCGATCAGCATGCCGCCCGAACCAGTCACCGGGTTGTGCATCTTGCCGCGCGAGCGCACGATCTCGAGCACTTCCGCACGTACCGCAGCACCATCGCCGTCATGTTTGTCCGCCAACTGCCGGAAACTCGCCGCATCCAGATTCAGCCGCTGCACCCGCACCCGCACCTCATCAGCGCGCACCTGCGCGCCGGCGTCCAAGCGCCACGCCGCCTGCGGCAACACCCCGACAGGCTCCAGCACCCGCGGCACACCCACCCCACCGATCATGCGAAAAGCCTGTCACACCGCCGTCAAACCGTAAATCCTTTCGGCGCACAGTTCCCCGGCAGGAGAATCTCCAGTACCGTCGGAAAGATCGCCAAACAGCTCCGGGAGGCAACGGTGACCCAGACCGCCGGCCAGCCATACATCTACCAGCGCCGCACCCTCACCGAACCCGACTGGACCCGCTTCCCCGGCTGGCGCGACACCACCACCACCCAATGGGAAAACGCCCAATGGCAACGCGTGAACTGCATCAAAAACATCAAACAACTCCGCGCCGTCATGGGTGACCTGCTCGACGAAGCCTTCTACGCCGACCTCGAAACCGACCAGCAACGCCTGGCAACGATGTCCATGCTCGTCCCACCCCAGATGCTCAACACCATGGTCCC
Source organism: Actinoplanes sp. TFC3 (assembly GCF_001553785.1). GTDB lineage: Bacteria > Actinomycetota > Actinomycetes > Mycobacteriales > Micromonosporaceae > Actinoplanes. The sequence goes on along the minus strand of NZ_LOJP01000001.1, from coordinate 3,117,705 downwards.
CGACGGCGCCATCACCACAGCCGCCTTCTACGCCGACCCCATCCGCCGCTACATGATCCCCGTCGCCACCGACCGCCACCTCGACTGGCCCTCACACCCCCACGCCACCCGCGACAGCCTGCACGAACACGACATGTGGGTAGCCGAAGGACTCACCCACCGCTACCCCACCAAAGTCCTCGCCGAACTCCTCAGCACCTGCCCCCAATACTGCGGGCACTGCACCCGCATGGACCTCGTCGGCAACAGCACCCCCGCCGTCGACAAACTGCGCCTCACCCTCAAACCCGTCGACCGCTACGACGCCCACCTGACCTACCTCAAGAACCACCCCGGCGTCCGCGACGTCGTAGTCTCCGGCGGCGACGTCGCCAACGTGCCCTGGAAACAACTCGAGACCTACCTCATGGGCCTGCTCAGCGTCCCCACCGTGCGCGACATCCGGCTCGCCACCAAAGCCCTCATGGGCCTGCCCCAGCACTGGCTGCAACCCGACGTCGTCGAAGGCCTCAACCGCGTGGCCATCACCGCCGAACGCCGCGGCGTCAACCTCGCCGTGCACACCCACATCAACCACGTCAACTCGCTGACCCCACTGGTCGCCCGCGCCGCCCGCACCCTGCTCGAAGTCGGCATCCGCGACGTCCGCAACCAAGGCGTACTCATGCGCGGCGTCAACGCCACCACCACCGACCTGCTCGACCTGTGCTTCGGCCTGCAAGGAGAAGCCGGCATCCTGCCGTACTACTTCTACATGTGCGACATGATCCCGAACGCCGAACACTGGCGCGTGCCCGTCTGGTACGCCCAGCAACTGCAACACGACATGATGGGCTACCTACCCGGCTACGCCACCCCGCGCATCGTCTGCGACGTCCCCTACGTCGGCAAACGCTGGGTCCACATGCTCACCGAGTACGACCGCGAACACGGCATCTCCTACTGGACCAAGAACTACCGCACCTCGCTGGAACACGACGACGCCGACGCGCTGAACAAGCTCCACGCCTACTACGACCCGATCGACACGCTGCCGCAATCCGGGCAGGACTGGTGGCGCAAGCAAAACGCCCCGGAGTGAACCCCGGGGCGTTGCACGAAACTGGGTGGATCAGCTCAAGGCGTCCTTGACGTTGTGCCCGGCATCCTTGATGTGCTCACCGGCCTGCCGCGTACGCGCCGCAGCCTCCTGGCGCTGACCGTCCGCGATCATCTGCTCGTCATCACGCAGATCGCCGATGCCCTGCTTCGCCTTACCGGTCAGCTCGTCGGCCTTGTTCTTGACCTTGTCAGAGAAGCTCATCGTCACGACCCTTTCCGTTGTTGCCGTTGATGATCCAGTGCCCGAAGGTCGCGTTTTTAAAACGTCTCTCGCTTTCAACCCCATATCGGCTGTACCCCCATGCACACCTTCTAAAGTGTCCTAGGATAATAGGAAAGATGAGGGAAGCTGGAGCGATGTCGTCTGAACCCCAGCCGTCGGGAGCTCTTTCATTCGGAGCCGCGGCGTCACAGTATGAGCGCGGCCGGCCACCGTACCCCTCGCAAGCACTTGACTGGCTCCTGCCCGCAGGACGCCCGAAAGTCCTCGACCTCGGCGCCGGAACCGGCAAACTCACCCGACAGATCGCCGCCCGCGGCCTCGATGTCACCGCCGTCGACCCCTCCGCCGAGATGCTCGACCAGCTACGGGCCGTGCTGCCCGGCGTACCCACCCACGTCGGCACCGCCGAAGCCATCCCCCTGCCCGACCACAGCCTCGACGCCGCCGTCTGCGCTCAGGCCTGGCACTGGGTCGACCCGCACCGCGCCATCCCCGAACTCGCCCGCGTCCTGTCCCCCGGCGCCACCCTCGCACTGATCTGGAACCTGCGCGACGAACGCACCGACTGGGTCCGCCGCCTCGGAGAGATCATCGGCTCCCCCGAAATGGAACGCGACGCGCGCATGAACCCACCCTTCGGCCCCGTCGAACGCCGCGACTTCCCCTGGACCCACCGCTTGACCGCCGACCAACTACTCGACATGGTCGCCAGCCGCAGCTACATCATCCTGCTCAGCGACACCGACCGCGCCGCCGTCCTCGACGAGGTCCGTACCCTCACCCGAACCCACCCTGACCTGGCCGGCCGCCCCGAGTTCGAGCTGCCCTACATCACCGAATGCGCCCGCGCCTCACTGCAGAGCTGACCGCCACCAACGACCCCAGCCCGGCCAGCCGCTGACATCCCCACCCGCACCATCGGCGCCCGTCAGCGGCTGCCCGGCATCCACGGCCACCATGCTCGACCGCCCGGTGATCATGCACAATCGGAGGCAATGAGCCGCATCCTTGTCGTGGACGACGACGACCAGCTACGCCGCGCGCTGCGCATCAACCTCAGCGCCCGCAAGTACGACGTACGCACCGCCGCCACCGGCACCGAAGCCCTCACCGAAGCCGGCCTGACCGTGCCCGACCTGGCCATCGTCGACCTCGGCCTACCCGACATCGACGGCGTCGACGTAGTCCGGGGCCTCCGCGGCTGGACCAGCATCCCGATCATCATCCTGTCCGCCCGCGACGACCAGGCTGGCAAAGTCGAAGCCCTCGACGCCGGCGCCGACGACTACGTCACCAAACCCTTCGGCATGGACGAACTCCTCGCCCGCATCCGAGCCGCCCTGCGCCGCGCCACCTCCGCACCCGAGGCGGCGGCCGTCACCACAGCGGACTTCTCGATCGACCTGGCCGCCAAACGCCTGACCACGGCGAGCGGGCAAGAGGTACGCCTGACCCCCATCGAATGGCGGATGCTGGAAACCTTGACCCGCCACCCGGACAAACTGGTCGCCCAGAAGCAGCTGCTGCGCGAGGTGTGGGGGCCGGCGTACGAGAACGAGACGGGCTACCTGCGCGTCCACCTGGCGAACCTGCGCCGGAAGATCGAACCGGACCCGGGGCGGCCGCGGTACCTGATCACCGAGCCCGGGATCGGGTACCGGTTCACGCCCTGAACTCCGCTCCCCTGCGCCCAGAGCTCCCTCCGCCCGACTCTCCTGACGCCGGCTTCTTTGTTTGTTCCGATCCAGTGACTCAGCGCGTTAGGTGCCGCACATCGCGTCTTGCGTCCTAGGATACTAGTTCGTACGGGTCGAGACGGTCTGGAGCGGCGCGCTGCACGGCAGGCTCTTTGTCTACTCGATGAGGAGGAAAGCTGACCACGCGGTCTGCCGGAACGGCTTACCAGGGAATGACGCCGGCGTCCTCGAAGAACCCGCCCGTAGGGCCGCCGTCAGGCAACGTCGCCAGACGGATAGCAGTAGCGGCGCCTTCCACAGGGGTACGAACACCGCGGAACCCGTTCAGGTCAGTAGCCACGAAGCCGGGGCACGCGCAGTTGATGAGAACGTTCGTGCCGGCCAGTTCCTTCACGTACTGCAAGGTGACCGCGTTCAGGAACGTCTTCGATGGCGCGTAGGCAACCGCTACCGGACCGGTGGTGGTCGCGCTGCCGGGGCCGGACTGGCGGGTCAAGGAGCCGACGCTGCTGGACAGGTTCACGATCCGCGGGGAGGGCGAGCGGCGCAGCAGCGGCAGCATCGCGTTGGTGACCCGGACGACGCCGATGACGTTGGTTTCCACCACCGTGCGAAGGACGGCGGGATCGACGGTGCTCGGCTGCTGGGGGTGCCCGCCGGTGACGCCGGCGTTGTTGACCAGGGCGTCCAGCCGGCCACCCTGCTGGGCGATCAGCTCGGCGGCGGCCGCGACGCTGTGGTCATCGGTGACGTCCAGGGGAACTCCGAAGGCGTCGGCGCCGGTGTCACGCAGCCGGGCGACCGCGTCGTCCCGCCGTTTCTGGTCGCGGGCACCGACACCCACGCGGTAGCCCAGCGCTGCCAGGCCGGCCGCGATCTCGTACCCGATGCCCTTGTTGGCCCCGGTGATCAGGGCGATCTTCGCGTCATTCATGCCTTGATCGTGCGGGCGCTGCGCCGGGAGGTCCAAGACCGTCTGGGTCAGGGGCGATACCCCAGCGGTATGACGATGGGTCAGCCCAGCTCAGTGCGAATGCGCGGGGGGCGGTTCTCGTACGGCGTGCTGAGCACCACCGTGGTGCGCGTGGTGACATTGGCGGCCGTGCGGATCTCCTGCAGCAGGCGTTCGAGATCAGCGGGGCTGCCGACGCGGACCAGCAGCATGTAGAAGTCCTCGCCGGCCACCGAGTAGCAGGAGTCGATCTCGGCCAGGTGGGCCAGGCGGTCCGGGGCGTCGTCGGGTTGCGACGGGTCGAAGGGGCGGATCGCCACGAAGGCGGTCAGCGGCAGCTCCAGCGCCTCGTAGGACACCCGGGCGGTGTAGCCGGCGATCACACCGCGCTGCTCCAGGCGGCGGACGCGCTGATGTACCGCCGACACGCTCAGGCCGACGCGCTCGGCGAGATCGGTGTAGGACAGTCGCCCGTCCGCGGTGAGGGCACTGACGATCGCCCGATCGATCTCTTCCACGGCGACACGATACAGAAAGCCCCCGCGGAAGGCAGAAAGCCCGCGGCACAAAAAGCCGGGAGGCGGGAGATCAGGTGGTGCGCCGGGTCAAGGACCGGGCGATCACCATCCGCTGAATCTGGTTGGTGCCCTCGACGATCTGCAGCACCTTGGCCTCGCGGAACCAGCGTTCCACCGGATGGTCGGCCACGAAGCCCGCCCCGCCCAGCACCTGCACCGCCTCCGTGCACACCTTCATCGCGGTGTCGGTGGCGAACAGCTTGGCCTTGGCCGCCTCGGTGGAGAACGGCCGGCCGGCGTCCTTGAGCCGGGCTGCGGCCAGGGTGAGCGCGCGGGCCGCCGAGACCTGGGTGGCCATGTCGGCGAGCAGGAAGCCGAGGCCCTGGAACTCCCCGATCGGGTGGCCGAACTGCTCGCGCTGCGTGGCGTACGAGGCGGCGTAGTCGACCGCCGCCTGGGCGAGGCCGACCGCGCACGCGGCGATGCCGAGCCGGCCGGCGTCCAGGGCGCGCATGGCGATGCGGAAACCCTCGTTCTCCTCGCCGACCAGCCGGTCGGCGGGGATGCGGGCGTCGTCGAACACGATCTGCGCGGGCGGCGAGGAGCGCAGGCCCATCAGCCGTTCCGGGGCCTGCGGGAGCAGGCCGGGGGTGCTGGCCTCGGCCATCAGGCAGGAGATGCCGGGCGCGCCGGGGCCGCCGGTGCGGCAGAACAGCGCGTAGAAGTCGGCTTTTCCGCCGTGGGTGATCCAGGCTTTCGTGCCGTTGACCACGTAGTCGTCGCCGTCGCGCACGGCCCTGGTGGCCAGGTTGGCGGCGTCGCTGCCGCCGTGCGGTTCGGACAGGCAGTAGGCACCCAGCAGGTCACCGCCGAGCAGGTCGGGCAGCGATTTGCGCTGGCGTTCGCTGCCGGACATGGCTACCGGGAAACACGCCAGGGTGTGCACGCTCACCGCTTCGGCGATGGCCAGCCACGATCCGGCGAGGATTTCCAGGACCTGCAGGTAGACCTCGTACGGCTGACCGGCGCCGCCGTCCTCCTCGGCGTAGGGCAGCCCCAGCAGCCCCGAGGCTCCCAGCGTGCGGAGGACGTCGCGGGGGAACTCGCCGCGTTGCTCGTACAGCGCGGCGCGCGGGGCAAGCTCGCCGTCGGCGATGTCCTGGGCCAGGCCCAGCAGCTCGTATGACTCTGGTGCGGGAAGGATGCGCTCGACCGTCACAACAGCAAGCTTAACGGTCGTTAGGTTCCTGGCTAGCCGTTCAGCGCGTCAACCAGCCGCTTCGCGGAACTTGCCAGGTTCCAGCGCCGAGCCAACTCGATCAGCGCGTCCCCGTCACGCGGTGCCGTGGGCAGTTCGGGATCAAATTCCGGCAACGGTACGTCCAGAGCAACCCGGCACACCGGCAACGCCGCCGCCAGGTATTCCTTGGCGTCCACCAGCTTGGCACGCAACCCCGGCGCGAAGCCCGACGCCGGGTCGTCCAAGGCGGCCATGATGTCCTCGACCCCGCCGTAGCGCGCGATCAGCCGGGCCGCCGTCTTCTCCCCCACCCCGGCGACCCCGGGCAGCCCGTCGCTGGGGTCCCCGCGCATCGCCGCGAAGTCGGCATACCACCGGGCCGGCACACCGTACTTGGCCTGCACCGCGGCGTCATCGCTGTCCTCCAGCTTGGCCACCCCGCGCCCGCAGTAGAGCAGCCGGGTGCCGCGCGCGTCGTCGACGAGCTGGAACAGGTCACGGTCGCCGGAGACCACCTCGACCGGACCCGGCTGGGTGGCGGCGAGGGTGCCCAGCACGTCGTCGGCCTCATAGCCCTTGACCCCGAACGCCGGGATGCCGACCGCCTCGAGCACCTGCAGCAGCACCGGCACCTGCTTCTCCAGCGCCGCGGGCACCTCCTCCACCTCGCCGTGGGCCACCCGGTGCTTCTTGTACGAGGGCACCAGCTCGACCCGCCACGCCGGGCGCCAATCGGCGTCCAGCGCGCACACCACGCGACCCGGCTGCCGGGTGCGGATGAGCTGGGCGAGCATGTCCATGAACCCCCGGATCGCGTTCACCGGCTCACCGGCCTCGGTGCGCGCGGCGGACTCGGGGATGCCGTGGAACGCCCGGAAGTACAGGCTCGGCGCGTCAACGGCCAGCAGCGGCTTCTCACTCACGCGACCGACCCTAGTGGGCGGCTGTGACAAGATTTCTTCCGTGCGTACAAAAATCCGAATGTCCGCCGTTGGGGTGCTCGCCGGTGTGGGTGTGCTCCTGCTGGCCGGACCCGCCGCTGCCCATGTCGAAGTCAGCGCCGACAAGGACACCGCCGGGGCCACCGACGTCACGCTGACCTTCCACGGCGAGGCCGAGAACGACGCGGCCGGCATCAAGAGCGAGCGCGTGGTGCTGCCCGAGGGCATCGCGCCGGGCGATGTCACACTGGTCAAGGCGCCGGCGGGATGGACGTTCACGCCCACCGCTGACGGGTTCACCGTGGCCGGCAAGGCGCTCAAGGTGGGCGCCGACGCCGAGTGGAGCGTGCAGATCGCCAAGCTGCCCGACGGCGAGACCCGGCTGTCGTTCAAGACCCTGGAAACATACGGCGACGGTGAGGTGTCGCGGTGGATCGAGATCCAGGAGCAGGGCAAGGACGAGCCGGACAACCCGGCGCCGCTGGTCACGCTCAAGCCGGGAGCCAAGCCCACGACCACCTCGGCGGCTCCGGCCGGCGCGGCGCCGAGCAGCGCGCCCGCCTCCGCGGCTGCCCCCGCACCGGCGGCTACGACGGTGGCGGCCCAGCCGGCGGCGGACTCCGATGAGGACGACGGCGGTTCGCTGTGGTGGGTATGGGTCATCGCCGCCGTGGCGCTGGGCGCGGTCGCCGTCCTCTACGGACGCAACCGCGGCAAGAAGAGCTGAGTGTTGTCTTGTCGTTCGCTGACCTGGCGGACGCGCGCAAGTGCGGCCCCACGTTCGCCGGGCGGTTCGGCGCCGGTGAGACGTCACCGGTGCCGAAGCGTTCTATCCACTGACGCCGACGAAGGCGACTTCGGTGCGGACGACGAAGCCCAGGTGCTCGTAGAGCCGGCGGGCCGCGGTGTTGGTCCCGGCCAGGTGCAGGAACGGCACGTCGCCGCGCGACCGGATGCCGTGGGCCACCGCCGCGATCACCCGGGTGGCCAGCCCGGCGCCGCGGAACTGCAGGTCGGTGCAGACCGCGCTGATCTCGGTGTAGCCGTCCGGGTGCAGGCGCTGCCCGGCCATCGCGACCAGGCGTCCGTCGCGCCGGATGCCGACGTAGCCGCCGAGTTCGACCGTGCGCCGGCGGAACGGGCCGGGCCGGGTGCGCGCCACCAGATCCAGCATGTCCGGTACGTCGCCAGCTCCCAGCGCCACCGCATCGGTGCCGGGTGCACCGTGGTAGTCAGCGCCGATCATCTGCAGGCCCGGGGTCAGCGGGTCGGCGGCGAACCCGGGCGGCACGACCAGTCCGGGGGCGGCGACGATGGCCAGGTCGCCGGGCTGCAGCAGGCTGCGCAAGTCGGCCCAGGCCTGCGCGTCCGACGGGTCCTCCAGGGCGGCGAACGGGCTCACCTCGGGGTGGAAACGGGCGCTGCGGCCGTACCCCTCGGAAAGGTTTTTCTGGGGTCCGCTCAAGGCCGCCCAGACCGGGTTGTCGAGAAGCTCCACACCCGCGATGGTGTCAGGCCGGCACCTTCGCTGCAGTGAGCGCGGGCACGTCGGCGGGCCACACCGGCTTGGAGAACAGGTAGCCCTGGCCGTAGGGGCAGCCCATGCGGGCCAGCATCGAGTGCTGACCGGCGTCCTCGATGCCCTCGGCGACCACTGCCAGGTCCAGGCTGCGCGCCAGCGTGACGATCGCGTTGACCAGGGCGCGCTGCTGCTTGCTCGCCAGGATGTCGTCGATGAACGACTTGTCGATCTTGAGCACATCGACGGGCATCTGGCGCAGGTAGCTCAGCGAGGAGTAGCCGGTGCCGAAGTCGTCGATGGCGATGCGCACCCCCAGACAGCGCAGCGTGTCCAGGTCGGCGTGGACCTGCTCGGCCTCGCGCAGCACCAGGCTCTCGGTGATCTCCAGCAGCAGCCATTCGGGGCGGGCGCCCGCGTCGGCGAGCGCGGAGCGGACCCGGTCGACGAACCCGGGCTGGCGGAACTGGCGGGCCGAGACGTTGACGCTGACGTAGCGCAGCGTCGAGTCCGGCTGCTCGGTGTGCCAGCGCGCGACCTGGCGCAGCGACTCGCGCAGCACCCATTCTCCGATCCCGACGATCGCCCCGTTCTCCTCGGCCAGTTCGATGAAGTGGTACGGCCCCAGCAGCCCCTTCTCCGGATGCTGCCAGCGCACCAGCGCCTCCACCCCGACCACGTCCTGGGTGCGCACATCCACGATCGGCTGGTACTGCAGCACGAACTGCTCGGAGTCGACCGCCTCGTGCAACGCCGTGCGCATCGCCAGCCGCTCCACCATCGCGGTGTGCAGGTCGCTGCGGTAACGCTGCCAGGTGCCCTTGCCGGCCCCCTTGGCCAGGTACAGGGCCAGGTCGGCGTGGCGCAGCAGCTCGGTGGCGGTCTTCGCGTCCAGGTTGGTGGCCACGCCGACACTGCCCGCACCGCTGACGATGTGGGTGCCGCCGAGGCCGTCGCCCAGTTCCACCGGCAGCGACAGCGCGGCGACCACGCGGTCGGCGATCTCCTCGGCGTTCGGCGCGCCCGGGGCCGGCTCGACGAGGATGGCGAACTCGTCGCCGCCCATGCGCGCTGCGGTGTTGTGCGCCCCGACGGCCGCGGCGATGCGCCGGCCCGCGGCCACCAGGAGCTGGTCGCCGATGGCGTGCCCGAGGGTGTCGTTGACCTCCTTGAAGTCGTCCAGGTCGACGAACAGCACCCCCAGTTCGGCGCCGGCCACCCCGGCCATGGCGAACGAGTGTTCGAGGCGGTTGCGGAACAGCACCCGGTTGGCCAGCCCGGTCAGCCCGTCGTGGAACGCCTGGTGGGCCAGGTCGTTCTCGAGGCGGCGGCGTTCGGTGACGTCGCGCACGGTGAGCACCACGCCGCGTACGGTCGGGTCGGCGCGCAGGTCGCGGATGGTGCAATCGATCTGCAGCAGGCGCCGGTCGGCGGTCACCGCGGTCAGGTCCAGGCCCTCGGCGCCGGTCACGCCCGCGCGGGCCACGCTCATCGCCTCGGCCAGGTCGTCGTGGCACAGGTCGGCGATGATCGTCGACAGCGGCTGAGCGGTCAGGTCGGGGTGACCCAGCAGGCCGGCCGCCGACGGGCTGGCGTACCGGATGAGGTTGTTGTCGTCGACGATGAGGATGAGGTCCGACGCGCTCTGGATCAGCGTGCGGAAGTACGCCTCGCCGTCGCGCCGGCTGATCTCCGAGGCCAGCGCGACGCGCTCGGTGAGCAGGCCACCCACCCGCGCCATGACCAGCAGGAACATCAGCGCCGAGCCGGCCGCGATGATCGGCGCGTCGATGACCTCGCCGGTCAGGTCCTGGGCCAGCAGCACCCCGGGGGCGATCAGCGCGGCGGCGGTGAGCAGCGCCAGGCGGCGCCCGCCGGAGGGCACGGTGCTGGAGCTGGTGTGCGTGTCGTCGGTGAGCGCGACCATCGACGGGTCCAGCGCGGCCCACCCGGCCAGCGCGTAGAACAGGATCCAGCCCAGGTCGATCGGGCCGCCGACCGCCCAGTTGCTGTCCAGGCGGGCCAGGCCGTAGATGACGTCGGAGAACAGCAGCCCGACGGCGCTGACCGACAGCAGGGTGAGCGCGCGGGGCTTGCTCCCGGGCACGACGAGCATGCGCAGCAGGATGGCCAGCAGCAGCACGTCACCCAGCGGGTAGGCGACCGACACCGCCTTCTCCAGCAGGCTCAGGTCGGTGTCCCGGCTGTAGGGGGCGATCAGGTAGACCCAGGACAGCAGTCCCAGGCTCACCGTGGGCACCATCGCGTCCAGCAGCGCCGCCCGGTTGCGGTCCCCGGCCCGGGAGCGGATGAACAGCAGCAGCCCACCGGCGATCAGCGGGTAGACCAGCAGGTACAGCAGGTCCGACCAGTCCGGGAACGGCGGGGTCTGCCCGAGCGCGGTCTTGATGTAGTACACCGTGTCGCCGGAGACGAAGAACACCAGCCCGGCGGAGATCAGGTACCACGGCAGGGGCTGCCGGGGCCGGTATCTGCGCACGCCGACGAGCACCGCCGCGGCGGCGGACAACCCGATGGCCCCCCAGGAGTACACGTGGGAGGCGGGCCACGCGTAGTAGACGACGCACAATGCCGTCAGCCAGGCCAGGTAGGAGACCCTCGTCACAAGCCTCAGATCGGCGTGGCCCGGCCAATCTTGAGAGAAGTGGTCACCGGCCGGTCGGTGTCGGCTGCCTGCTCGATGGCCAGCGCGATCAGATGGTCGCGGATGCCCTCGGCCAGCGGGTACGGTGCCGGGCCGTCCCCGCGCGTCCACGCCGCGGTGGCCTCCAGCAGTGTGGCGATGGCGATTTCCTCGTCGTTGAAGCGCCGGCCCGGGTACGGGTTGCGGAACAGCACCTGGTCGCCGAGCGTGATCGTGTCGGTGTCGAAGCCGTCGAGGTCCAGGTCGTAGCCGGTCTGGCGGCGGACCAGCGGGCTGCGCACGATGGTCCGCGGAGCGGTCAGCCGGACCACTTCGTCGTCGCGTAGCTCGCCGTGCGTGCCGCGCACCAGCAGCCGCCGGAAACGCAGCTGGTTGTGCCACTGGTTGTCGGTGAAGTCGTAGAGCCCGGAGCGGCCCTCACCGAAGTCGAGCGTGGCGATGATCGTGGCCGCGGGGTGCGGCTGCGCGTCGCCGGTCCAGCCGTCCCGGGTCAGCGGGTTGACCAGCGGCGCCGTGGTGCGCGAGGCCCGCACGGTCACTTCCTCGCCGGGGCTCTGCAGAAAACCCCTGATCAGCGAGACCGCGTGGTACAGGTGCGTGGACGACACCTGCACCTGGGTGGGGGTGCCGATCAGCCCGGCGCGCACCGCGGCGAGGCGGGCGGCATGCGCGGGTACCAGCAGATACTGCTCGGCGACCTGGACGTGGCCGGAGTCGCCGACGGCCGCCCACAGCTCGTGCAGCCCGGCGGCGCCGGCGGCCGGGGGCGTCTCGGCCAGCACGCTCAACCCCCGCTCGACCGCCTCGATGATCACGCCCGGGTTGGCGTCCCAGGGCACCGCGGTGACGATGAAGCCGGGCCGGGCCTGCTCGGCGCACTCGGCCAGCGAGCCGAACGCGGGCACGCTGAGCTGCCGCGGGCTGCGCACGACAGCGCCCACACAGTCCAGCCCGTCGAGCTTGCTTGCGATGTCCCAGAACATCTGTGCGCGCCAGCCGGCGCCCACCGTCGCGAACGTCGTCATGGCCGCACCCTACCCGTGGATTCGCGCACCACCAGTTCGGTGGCCAGCTCCACGTGCAGCGCCTCCAGCTCGTGGCGTTCCAGCACCCGCACCAGCAGCGACACGGCCATGCGCCCGAGCTCGGCCAGCGGCTGGCGCACGGTGGTGAGCATGGGCCGGGTGGCGCGGCTGAGGTCGATGTCGTCGAACCCGGCCACCGACAGATCATCGGGTACGCGCAGACCCCGTTCGGCGGCCGCCTGCAGCGCCCCGACCGCCGCCTTGTCGTTGAACCCGACGATCGCGGTGGGCGGGTCGGGAAGGTCGAGCATCTCCCCTGCGGCCCGGTGCCCCCAGGCAACGGTGGGCTCGACGTGGCGGACCAGCGCGGGATCGGGCAGCACCCCGGCGGCGGCGAGCGCGGTGGTGTGCCCGGCCAGGCGCGCGTCGCTGGCCAGCCACTCGTCCGGGCCGGCGACCACGCCGATGCGCCGGTGCCCGAGACCGGTCAGGTGGGTGGTCAGCGCGCGGGCCCCGGCGGTGTGGGCGGCGGACACTGCCAGGGTGTCACGCGGCGGGGGCACACGCGGATCGACGATCACGAAGGGGAACTGCCGCAGGCGCAGCGCGGCGAGCTCCTCGGCGGGTTCGGGCGGCAGGATCAGCACCGCACCGGCCAGCCCGGGGCGGTGCGGCAGGCGGGTGAGCACCGGCGTCTGCTGGGCGGCCTCGCCGGCGTTGAGCACCAGGGCCCGCCCGTGCAGGTCGAGCGCCTCGGCGATGGCCGACACGATCACCCCGAAGTAGTCGGTGAGCAGGTAGGGGCAGCGCACGAACACCGGCCCGCCGGTCGGCCGCACGCTGCCGCGCGGGCGGGGCCCGGTGCCGCCGAGCTGCATGAGGGCGCGCTCGACGACCTCCCGGGTCTGCTGGGCCACGTTGCCGCGCCCGTTGAGCACCCTCGACACCGTCGCGATGGACACGCCGGTAGCCGCGGCGACATCGCGGACGGTGCCGCGCGCGGGCTTTGTTACATCGCCTTGTTTCACAGGTTCCAGCCTAACTAACCGCTTGGTGGGTTGACAGCGGCGTTTCCTGATTGTTTCCTGACGATGGCTTCGAGATGTGTTGTTTCATTTGTTACAGAGGGAGTTGCCATGCGACGTACCGGCGCGGCGGTCACCGCCGCCATACTCCTGCTGGCCGGTGGCACACCGGCGCAAGCGCACCGGGAGCACGTACCGTCTGTCTCGGTCTGGGTGACCACCCCCGACCGCGCCGAGACCCTGCACCAGCGCGCCCCCGTGTCCTTCGAGCGCGGCGACAGCGCCCTGACCACCATCACCGTCGACCCCGGCACCCGGTATCAGCGCATGGACGGCTTCGGCGCCTCGCTGACCGACTCCGCCGCCGCGGTGCTCTACCGGCTGACCCCGGCCCAGCGCGACGCCGCGTTGCGCTCCCTGTTCGACCCGCGCGAGGGCATCGGCGTCAGCTTCCTGCGCCAGCCGGTCGGCTCCTCGGACTTCACCGCCGCCACCCAGCACTACAGCTACGACGACGTGCCGGCCGGGCAGACCGACTTCGCGCTGCGCCACTTCAGCATCGCGCACGACCAGGCGCAGATCCTGCCGCTGCTGCGCCGCGCGAAGCAGCTCAACCCGCGCCTGAGCATCATGGGTACGCCGTGGAGCGCGCCGGCCTGGATGAAGACCAGCGACTCGCTGATCGGCGGGCACCTCAAGGACGACCCCAAGATCTACGACGCGTACGCCCGCTACCTGGTCAAGTACGTGCAGGCCTACGCCAGGGCCGGCGTGCCGATCGACTTCCTGACCGTGCAGAACGAGCCGCAGAACCGCCACGATGGCGGGTACCCCGGCACCGCCCTGCCCGTGCCGCAGGAGGCCAAGGTCATCGAGGCGCTCGGGCCACTGCTGAAAAAGGCCTCACCCCGGACCAAGATTCTGGGGTACGACCACAACTGGACCACGCACCCCGGCGACGTCGCCACCACCCCACCCGGCGAGGACCCGGAGACCGACTACCCGTACCGGCTGCTGGACTCCCCGGCCGGTAAGTGGCTGGCCGGCACCGCGTACCACTGCTACTCCGGCGATCCCAGCGCGCAGACCGCCCTGCACAACGCGTACCCGGCCAAGGGCATCTGGTTCACCGAGTGCTCCGGCTCGCACGGCGCCACCGACACCCCCGAGCAGGTCTTCCGGGGCACGCTGACCTGGCACGCCCGTACGCTGGCGATCGGCACCACCCGCAACTGGGCCAAGTCGGTGGTCAACTGGAACATCGCGCTGGACAGCACCGGCGGCCCGCACCTGGGCGGCTGTGACACCTGCACCGGGCTGCTCACGCTGCAGGCCGACGGCAGCGTCACCCGCGACGCCGAGTACTACACGATCGGGCACCTGTCCAAGTTCGTGAAGCCCGGAGCAGTCCGGATCGCGAGCACGTCGTACGGCACAACCGGTTGGAACGGTCAGCTCATGGACGTGGCGTTCCGCAACCCGGACGGCTCGACCGCGCTGATCGTGCACAACGAGAACGACGAGCCCCGCTCCTTCGCGGTGGCCGTGGGTTCGCGCCGGTTCGAGTACACGTTGCCGGGTGGTGCGCTGGCTACGTACACGTGGAACGCTTCTCTGTCCGGTCCTTCCGCCATTGCCCTGACCTCAAGCGACCCCGTGCTCGACGGTGACGGCTCGACGCGATGGTCGAGCGGCGCCGCCCAGACGCCGGGGCAGAGCTTCACCGCCGACCTCGGGCGCATGGTCCGCTTCAGCCGGGTCGCGCTGGACAGCGGGGACAATCTCGGCGATTACGCGCGGTCTTTCGATCTTGCGGCTTCTTCGGACGGCCAGCATTGGCGCTCGCTGGGCAGCTTCACCGGGCGCGGTCAGCTGACGACCGTTTCTTTCCGGGACACCCGGGCACGGTACTTGAAGGTCACCAACACCGGTAGCAGCAGCAACTGGTGGAGCGTCGCTGATCTGCGGCTGTTCCGCTAGTCACGGTTTTTCGCCGGCCGGCTGGGGAACCACCGGCCGGTGACCAACCGTTGGAAGGCGATGACCGTCGCCCTGGTGGCCGGCTTCATGACCCTGCTCGACGTGAGCATCGTCAACGTCGCCATCCCGAGTATCCAAGCCGACTTGAAGCTCAGCTCCGGCGAACTGCAATGGGTCCTGTCCGGCTACGCGCTGACCTTCGGGCTGATGCTGGTGCCGTCCGGCCGCTTCGGCGACGCCCGTGGCCGCCGCACCGTCTTCCTGGCCGGCCTGGCCGTGTTCGTGCTGTCCAGCGCCGCCGCCGGTTTCGCCACCGGCCCGCTGTTCCTGGTCGTGGCCCGCCTCGTCCAGGGCGCCGCGGCCGGCGTGGTCAGCCCCCAGGTATCCGGGCTGATCCAGCAACTGTTCAAGCCCGAGGAACGCGGCCGCCCGTTCGGCCTGTTCGGCGCCACGGTCGGCATCTCCACCGCCGTCGGCCCGCTGCTCGGCGGCCTGCTCATCCAGCTCCTCGGAGCGGAACAGGGCTGGCGCTGGATCTTCTTCATCAACGTCCCGATCGGCATCGCCGCGCTCATCCTGGGCCGCATGTGGATCCCCGGCCCCGCGTCGTCCCGCTCCTCCGAATCGGATTCCCGCTCTGCTTCGCGCTCCGATGATGCGCGCGAGAGTCTCGATCCGGTCGGTGTGGTGCTGCTGGGTGCCGGGGTGCTGTTGTTCCTGCTGCCGCTGGTCCAGGAACGCGAATGGCACACCCCGCTGAAGTGGCTGCTCAGCGTGGCTGCCGTGGCCGTGCTGGCGGCGTTCCTGGTCTGGGAACGCCGCTTCGAGGCCCGCGGTCACGTCCCGGTCGTCGAACTCAAGCTCTTCAAGCTGCGCTCGTACGGCCTGGGCGCGCTGACCGGCATGCTGTACTTCGCCGGCTTCACCACCATCTTCTTCATCTACACCCTGTACCTGCAGAGCGGCCTGCACTACAGCGCCCTGGCCGCCGGCCTGTCGCTGACCCCGTTCGCCTTGGGTTCAGCCGCCTCGGCAGCCGTGGGAGGCCGCATCGTCAACCGCTTCGGCCGCCAACTCGTCGTGGCCGGCCTGGTGCTGGTGCTGGCCGGCCTGGCCGCCACCCTGGTCGCGCTGCACTTCGTGCCGGGTCACAACGCCGGCTGGGCGGCGGCGGGCCCGCTGCTGGTCGCGGGCATCGGCAGCGGCCTGGTGATCAGCCCCAACCAGAACCTCACCCTGTCCGAGGTCCCCGTCCGGCGTGCGGGCAGTGCGGGGGCGGTGCTGCAGACAGGGCAGCGGATCGGTACGGCGGTGGGGATCGCCGTGGTCGGGTCGGTGTTCTTCAACCGGCTGGCTGCCAACGGGGGAAGCTGGTCTCTGGCCTTCCGGACGGCGTTGTTCCTGACCATCGCGTTTGTGGTGGTCGCTCTGATCGCCGCTGTCGGTGACGTCGTGGCTGGCCGGCGGGATTCTTCCTCCGGCTCGCCTTCCGCTTCTTCCCGGGGGTCCTCGTCGGGGGCGGCCTCCTCCCCGGGGACGGTCTCCTCCTCGGTTGGGGCAGAATCCCGGGCGTGACTTTGCTTCTGGTTCCTGGCGACCCGCTGCTGCCGCGGCGGCCCGACCCGCACTTCGCGGAGGAGGCTGCAGCGGCGACAGCGTTCGCCGTGATCGACCACGACGCCCTGGCCGCCGGGCGCGATGCCGCCGCCGCGGTCGCCCGGGTTTCCACCGGCAACGACGCGGTCGCCCGGGTTATCGCCGGCAACGACGCGGTCTACCGCGGCTGGATGCTGCGCAGCGAGCACTACGCGGCCATGGCCTCAGCGTTGCAGGCCCGCGGAGTGACGTTGCGGACCAGCGCCGAGCAGTACCGCCAGGCCCACGAGCTGCCCGGCTGGTACCCGGTCATGGCAGGCGTGACGCCGGAAACCGTGTGGACGGTCGGCGCCGGCACCGCTGAGTTCACGGCAGCCTGCGCTCGCCTCGGCTCCGGACCGGCTGTGCTGCGCGACTACACCAAGTCCGAGAAGCACCACTGGGACACCGCCGCCTACATCGCGGAGGTGGCCGATCCGGACGCGGCCTGGCAAGTGGCGAGCACGCTGCGGTCCCTCCGCGGAGACGACTTCACCGGCGGTTTCGTCCTGCGCCGCTTCGAGACGTTCACCGGCGCCGAAGCCCGCACCTGGTGGATCGACGGCGAGTGCCGGCTGGTGACCGCCCACCCCGACACTCCCGGCGAGACGCCGTCGCCCGACACCTCCGCGATCGCCGGCTTGATTCCCCGCCTGGGTCTGCCGTTCATCACCGCCGACCTGGTCCAGCACACCGACGGCCGATGGCGCCTGGTCGAGATCGGCGACGGCCAGGTGAGCGATTGCCCCTCCCCCGCGACCGGCCTGATCTCGCTGCTCAGCCGACCATGATCACCGTCTTGCCGGGCAGCTTGCCCTTCTCGTTCTGCACCCCGTCGCTGCCGCACACCGATGACCCGATGACCCGATGACCCGATGACCGACTGTTCAACGCCCAGGCCAACCACTATTTGAGCCGCTGAAGCGCCCTCGGGCCGCCCTCGCGCCTCGCCGACTATCGCACCTCTGGCGTCAGCAGCGCCACGATGAAGTCCGCAGACGGCTGGAAGGGCCGCAGATCCCACGAGCTCAGCAGCAGATCGGGCGCCAGCCCGGCGGCCTCGGCATCGACCAGGAACTCGTCGAACGGGTATCCGCGACCGGCACCGAACCCGATCACGGCCCGCCCGCCGGGCGCCAGGTGCAGGCCGAGGCGCCGCAGAATCTCCACCCGGGACGCCGGCGCCGCGAACGTCATCACGTTGCCCGCGCACACCACCGCATCGAACGCCTTGCCCGCCGCGCCCGCCTCGTCCGGTTCATCCGTGAGGTCCACCTCGGACAGGTCCCCGGCCAGCCACGTGCCTGCGGGGTGCTGGGTCCGCGCCTCCTCGATCAGCGCCGCGTCGAGGTCGACACCGACGACGTCGTGGCCGGCGTCGAGCAAGAGCCCGCCCACGCGTCCGGTGCCGCAACCGGCGTCGAGGATGCGGGCTCCGCGCGGGACCAGGGTGTCGATCAGCCGCGCCTCACCGCCCAGGTCGGCGCCGTCGGCGGCCAGCTTGCGGAACCGGTCGATGTACCACTGGGAGTGGCCCGGGTTCTCCGCAATCTTGCGCAGCCACAGGTTGTCCGACGGGGTGGTGCTCGTATCGCTCGCGTCCATCGCCCGATCCTCCGCCATCGCCGGGGCACGCCCGGTCACCGGTGCCGGATTGCGTTACCTGGGTCTCTCCGCCCGGCGCAGCACGCAGCGCGGCGCAGGACACCCCCGCGAGGCGCAAGAGCGCGGTCCGCGAGCGGCCGACGGCCGTGTCAGAGCTGGCCGTGGTTGGGTGGCAGGACGTCGGTGAGCTCGTACGCGGCGATGTGGTGGTATTTCCAGTCCAGCGGGTCGTGCACGCTGTGGATGCGCGCGTTGCGCCAGTGGCGGTCGAGGTCGTACTTGCTGGCGGTGGAGCTGGTGCCGCACATCTGGAACAGCTCCGAGGCCGCTTCGAGGGCCACCTCGCTGCCGAACACCTTCGCGCCCGCCACGGCCAGGGAGCCGCGAGCTGCCTCGTCCGCCGACTCCGGGACCAGACCGATCATCTCGAGGGTGCGGGCGGCGTCAGCGAGCAGGGCCTGGGCTGCGCGCACGCGGGTGGCAAGGCGACCGAACCGGTGCCGTACGTGGGGGTCGTCGCCGGCCACCGCCGCGCCCGCGCGTACCGCCTCGGTCGACGGGCGCGCCTTTTCCCGCAGGTAGGACCGGGCGTCGTGCAGTGCGGCACCGGCGATTCCGACTTCGATCGCTGCGTGCACGAGCTGGGCCCGCGCACCCAACTGCTGCGGTACCTCGTACGCGCGGGCGTAGTCGAGAACGTAGGGTGCCGGGACGTTGTCGAAGGTCGCGGTGCCGCTGATCGTTGCGCGCTGACCGATCACGTCCCAGTCCGTGTCGATGCTCACGCCCTCGGCATTGCGGGGCACAAAGCCGAGCACGAGGCGGGAGTGCTGATCGAGGGCGCTGACGGCGATCCAAGCCGAGGTCAGGGCGCCTGTCGTGTAGTACTTGCGACCTGTGATCGTACCGTCGAGAAGTCTTGTCCTGAGGTCCTGGGCATGCTGGCCGCCGCGTTCGGCGAAGGCGTTGCCGATGCGTCGCCCGGCCAGGACCTCGGCATAGAGCTGGGCGCGCACGTCCTTGTCGCCGTGCACCGCCAGGATGTCGACCAGCAGGTAGTGCGCCTGCGGCACCTGGGCGATGGCCGGGTCGGCGGCGGCGATGATGCGGGCGACCTCGGCCAGCGTCACCGGGCCCAGACCCGGGCCGCCGTCCGCCGCCGGGACGGTGATTCCGAGCAGGCCGGAGCCATCCAGGGCAGCCAGCGCCTCGGACGGTATCACCGTCGCCCCGGCCCGGTCCCGCTCGATCGCTCCGGGAGCCAGTACGGCCGCTACGTCATGGGCGGCCGCAACAGCGTCGTCATGATTTTCGATGCTCACGAAGGCGATCGTAGAGGTTCGCAAAATCCTTCGCGGGGGCCTGTGGACAACACCGACCGATGTCCATATGCGCAGCTCAGCATGCTTGACGAATCGCCCTGTGGATACCTTCGGACCCGCCGCCGCGACCGGGTAGGGTGGGCCGCGGCCGGATCCCCACCGTCACCCGGAGTGATCGTTGAGCACAACGGACGAGATCGAAGCTGCACCTCCTGCCCCACCGCAGCGCCGGGAGCGGCGCATCGGGTCGGTTGAGGTGCTCGCTGCGCTGCTCGTGCTGCTCGTGCTGGTCCGCAACCCGCTGGCCGCGCTGATCTCGAGCCCGCGGCTGCAGACCTGGACGACCGTGTTCGTGTCCGTGCTCGTGCAAGCGGTGCCTTTCCTGGTGTTCGGAGTGGTGCTGTCGGCGGTGATCGCGGTGTTCGTGCCCCGCTCGTTCTGGGCGCGGGCGCTGCCCAAACACCCGGCGCTCGCGGTGCCCGCGGCCGGGCTGGCCGGGGTGGTGCTGCCCGGCTGCGAGTGCGGCAGCGTGCCCATCGCCGGGTCCCTGATCCGCCGCGGAGTCACCCCCGCCGCCGCGCTGGCGTTTCTGCTCGCCGCCCCGGCGATCAACCCGATCGTGCTGACCGCTACCGCCGTCGCGTTCCCCAACAACCCGGAGATGGTGATCGCCCGCGGGGCAGCCAGCCTGGTTGTCGCGGTCGCGATGGGCTGGCTCTGGCTGCGGCTGGGCAAGGCCGAGTGGATCCGCCTGCCGCACCGCCCCGACCTTGACGGGATGAGCCGCGGCAACGCGTTCTGGGCCGCCGCCCGCCACGACGTCATGCACGCCGGCGGCTTCCTCGTGCTGGGCGCCGCGGCCGCCGCCACCATCAACGTCGTCATCCCGGAGCGCTGGCTCACCAGCCTGGCCAGTAACCCGGTGCTGTCGGTGATCGCCCTGGCGGTGCTGGCCGTGCTGCTGTCGATCTGCAGCGAGGCCGACGCGTTCGTGGCCGCTTCGCTGTCGCAGTTCTCGCTGACCTCGCGCCTGGTGTTCCTGGTCGTCGGGCCGATGGTGGACCTCAAGCTGATCAGCATGCAGGCGGGGGTGTTCGGGCGCCGCTTCGCGTTCCGGTTCGCCCCGGCCACGCTGGTCGCCGTGATTCTGACCGGCACGGCCGTCGGGGTGGTGCTGCTGTGAACCGGCAGGCCCAAGCAGTGATCATGCTGCTGCTCGGCGGCGCGGTGCTGCGCGCGAGCATCGGCGACCTGTACTTGCGCTATGTGAAGGAGGGCCTGCGGCCGTTCCTGATCGGCGCGGGGATTCTGCTGGTCGCGGCCGCGGTGATGACTTTGTGGTATGAGCTGCGCCCGCGCCCCAAGCCAGAGCCGGTGGGCGCGCACTTGGCGGATGCGGAGACGGCCGGGACGACGGAGCCGGCGCTGGCTGACGCGGTGCAGCGACCGCATGACGAACCCGGGCCGGAGCACGGGCATGAGCATCACCATGAGCCGCGGATCGGGTGGCTGCTGATCCTGCCCGTGCTCGGGTTGCTGCTGGTGTCGCCTCCCGCG
This sequence comes from Actinoplanes sp. TFC3, assembly GCF_001553785.1. Lineage (GTDB taxonomy): Bacteria > Actinomycetota > Actinomycetes > Mycobacteriales > Micromonosporaceae > Actinoplanes. The sequence continues at coordinate 3,096,700 of NZ_LOJP01000001.1, read as the reverse complement.
CTCGGGTCGTACGCGGCTGGGCAGGCGGGCAGCGTGCTGACCTCGCAGAACTCCGCATCGGACTACGCGGCGCTGCCGGCCGGGGATCCGGTTGATGTGGCGCTGCTGGACTACGCGTCGCGGGCGGTGTTCGACGACGGGCGCAGCCTCACCGGGCGCAACCTGCGGCTGACCGGTTTCGTCACGCCGGGACCCGACGGGCAGCCGATGCTCGCGCGCATGGTGCTGTCGTGCTGCGCCGCCGACGGGCGCCCGATCAAGGTGGGGCTTCTCGGGGACGGGCCCGCCGGGGTTGCCGCCGACACGTGGGTGCAGGTGGTGGGCACCTATTCCGGCAAGGTGGGCAAGGACCCGGTCAACAACGCCGACGTGCCGTACCTGCAGGTCACCGGGTGGCAGGAGATCACCCCGCCGAAACAGCAGTACGAATGAGCTGGGCGCGGTTGAGCGGGGCGCGCGTGGGCTGGGTCGCGTTGGCGGTGGCGCTGGCGGCCGGCGGCGCGCTGGTGGCGTACCCGGCGAAGGATGACAAGCCCGCGCCGCCCGGCAGGGTGAGTTCCGCTGCGGCCTGGCCCGGCGCGCAGCGGGCCGAAATGGCGGGAAACCTGCCGGACGGGCCGATCTTCCACCCGCAGGCGTTCCTCGACGCGCGCACAGCCATCGGCACGGCTCCCAGCCCCGACGGTGCCGGGTTGCGGCTGCTGCTGCGCACGAGCGGTGGGCAGCCCAAGGAGTTGCGCCGCCGGCCACTGGCCTCCGACCCCGAGTTCGCAACGGTCACGGTGGCGGGCACCGATCTGGTGTGGACCGAGTCGGCCGGGGGCGGAAGCGTTGCCATCTGGGCCGCCACGACCAGCGGGGACAAGGTCCGGCGCCTCACCGCGGACACCGGGAACGTGGTTTTCGGCGGGTCGCAGTTCGATCTGGTTGTGGCCGAGGGCAAGGTGTGGTGGGTGGCCGCGGACTCCGGGCAGGTCACGCAGGTGCGCTCGGTCGCGCTTTCCGGCGGAGCGGTGACGGTACGACAAGAGCCCGGCACCTGGGCTCTCACGGCCTGGCCCTGGCTGACCGACGGCACGGGGGATCAGACCGGCACCCGGGTGCTGCGGGCGCTGACCTCCAACGCCGAGCAGCGGGTCGCCACCACCGGCACCGAGCTGGTCACCTGCTCACCGCTCTGGTGCCGGGTGATGGTGCTCAGCGGCGACGGGCTGACCGGCATCGACGCCATGCACCCCGACGGCACGGCCCGGCGCCGCATCGCCGGTGGTGCCGCCCGCGCCGCGATCACCGACGTGGCGATCCTCGACCGCTTCGAACTGCTGGCCGAGCCGGGACCCGACTCCGACCTGACCGGCTCGGAGGGCCTGCTCGTGTACGACCTGAGCACCGGGCGCACCGTCGACATCAGCGCCGTCAGTGAAGGCGCGTACAGCCGCAACGGGGTGATGTGGTGGTCCACCGGAGACCAGGACCACCTGGTCTGGCACACCATCGACCTGCGCACGGTGTAACTGACCTGGGTTCTCGTTCGGGGGAATCGGTGGCGCGCCGGGCCTGGTGGCGGCGGCACCGGGTAGGGAGCAGCGGCAGTGCCCCCGACGAGAGGATCACCATGGCTTCGCAGTTCAAGCGCAGGATCGCCGCCGCCGCTGTGGCCGTCACCGCCGCCACCGTGGCCGGTGTTGCGGGTGCCCAACCGGCTCAGGCCGCGTGTGACCACTACGTCGCGCAGTACGTGCTGACCGGGCAGGACGGCACGATCCGCGACGCCGGCGGCTCGACCATCGGCTACTGGTACCGCGGCTACGTGATCAACACGTGGGGCTACGGCGGCCGCCAGCCGGGCACCACGTACGGCAACATCTACACCGCCGACCGCCAGTTCGTGACGAGCGGCGACGTGGTGAGCGCGTACATGCAGTACAGCCGCTCGTTCTGCACCTGATACGCCTTCACCTCGGCATCGCCGGTCGATGAGGGCAGGGGCTCAGCGGGCGAGCTTGGCGACCTCGTCCGCGCAGCCCCAGGCCAGCGTCATGCCGGCCCCGCCGTGGCCGTAGGCGTGCACGACCGTCCCGCCCGGCCACTTCTCGGCCTCCACGCGGGGACCACCGCGGCGGACGGGGCGCAGTCCCACCTTTTCCCCCACGATCGGCGCGCCGGCCAGGTCGGGGACCAGCGCCACACAGCGCTCCACGATGGCGTCGCGGGCGGCCGGGTCGGGGGTCAGGTTCCAGCTGTTCTCCTGGTACGTTCCGCCGAGCACGATGTCGCGGGTGCGCGGGTGCACATAGACCGCCGGATCGCCCTCGTCGCGCACCGACATGAAGACGCCGGGGTTGGCGACAATGACGATCTGGCCTCGTACCGGATGGACATCGGGGTCTCCGCACAACGCACCCGCCGCCAGACCGGTCGCGTTGACCACCGTCGGCGCCTCGACAAGCGCTTCCTCGAGCCGGTCGACGCGGCGGCGCACCACCCGGCCGCCCAGGCTCTCGAAATGCGCCTGCAGCCAGGGCAGATAGAGTCCCATGTCGACCATCGGCGCCTCGAAGCGGACCTCGCGGGTCCACGGCTTGTCCGCGCTCAGATAGCGCACGCGTTCGGCGGCCGGCGCCCACCACGGCTCGTCGGTGACGCCGGTGCGTTCCAGGTTGCGGGTCTCGCGGACGTGCACACCGGGCACCGCGGCCCGCGCCTGGCGGCGGAACTCACGATACGTCGCGCTTGCCCAGGCCAGCACGCGCGGGTCATAAGCAGTGCGCGTCGGGTACCACGCGGCTGCGGCCACCGCCGAGGTGGTGGCCAGCGGATCGTCCGGGGACCACAGCAACACCTCGGCGCCCTGCTCGCGCAGCCGCGTCGCCGCTGTCAGGCCGATGATGCCGCCGCCCACCACAATGACGTCCGCCATCCGGCCATCCTGCGCCGCGTCGATGCGCGTCGCACTTGAAGAGTCGGATGGCTTACAACCGCTGCAGGGTTGCGGTATCCGGCTTGCCGTCGTAGTAGGTGTCCAGTACGGCCTGGAAGGGTGCCGGATCCGTAGCGGCCGCGGCGAACAACGTCATCGACGAGCGCAGCTTGAACGTGTCGGGATATCCGAAGATCTGATCGGCGGTACGTCCATCGAGCGCGACCAGTGCCTGCGCGCACTCGATCAACCGGGCTCCCAGCAGCGGATCGCCCAGGTAGGCACGGGCCTCGTCGAGGTCGGCGATGGCGTAGCGCACGGCCGTGGGGCTGGAGCCAAGCCCGGCGATCTGCGGGAACACGAACCACATCCAGTGGCTGCGCTTGGCACCGGCCCGCAGCTCGGCCAGCGCCCGATCGTAAATCGGCTCCTGCGCCTGCCGGAAGCGCGCGAGATCGCTCACTTGCTGCTGGCCTTGCGCGTTTTCTTCGCGTTGGCCTTCTCAATGGCCTTCACCAAAGCAGACTTCTTCATTTTCCCACGACCGCTGATGTCGAGTTTCTTCGCCACGCTGAGCAAATGATCCTTGGTGGCGTTGGCGTCGACACCTCCGGCGGTCTTCTTCTTGGTGTCGCGCCCACCGGCGGCCTTGGCATCGCTGGGACCCTTCTTGGCCTTGGGTTCCCAGTGGTCGCCGACCTTCTCGAACGAGTGCTTCACCGCGGACAGGGCGGTGCGGTGCGCCCGCTCGCCCTCCCCGTACTCCTTCACCGCGCTGTCGTGGGCCTTGACGTAGGTGTCCTGGGCCTTCTTCGGCGAGCGCTTCAGGGTTCCTGGAAGATCCTTACGTGCTGGCATACCCCGTGTCGATGCCCGCCAGAGGAAGACCCAAACTCCCGCCGTACGCCTCAGGTATGGCTCTTGATTCATTCCCTGGACCGATGCCGCCGCCGGGCACCCTGCCTAGGCTGTGCCGCATGAGCCCCGTCTGCAGCAGGCAGCGCACCGACGTCGTCGTCGCAGGAGCCGTTTTCCTGGTCCTGACGGCGCTGATCATCCTCCCGCCCGGCGGCCCGCGCGAGCCCGTGCCGCTGGGTCTGGCCATCGCGCTGGCGTCCGGGCAGGCGGGCTCGCTGGTGCTGATGCGCCACCGGCCCGAGGCGGGGATGGTCGTGGCGGTTGCCGCGGGCATCGGCCTCGAGGCGCTGAGCCCGGACATAGGCTGGCTGGGGCAGGTCGCGGCGGTGCTGGCCTGCTACGCGCGCATCCGCACGCCGAGCCGATCGCTGTGGGTGCTTGCCGTGCTGGTCGCGGCCGCGCCGGTCAAACTGCTCACCGGCGATTGGCGCACCATGCTGCTGGCCATGGGCGGGCCGGTGATCGGCTGGATGCTCGGCGAGCTGGGCCGCACCCGGGCGTTGCGCCGCGACGAGGAACGCCGCAGCATCGCCGCGCACGAACGCACCCGCATCGCCCGGGAGCTGCACGACGTGCTCGCGCACACGGTGTCGGTGATCGTGGTGCAGGCGCAGGCCGCCGAGGATGTCTTCGACCGGCGCCCGGAGCAGGCCCGCAAGGCGCTCGGCACGATCGGCACGGCCGCCAAGTCAACGCTGCAGGAGCTGCGCATGCTGCTGCACACGCTCAGCGAGGACACCGGGGAGACCGGTCCGCAGCCGGGGCTGGGCAACCTGGATGCGCTGGCCGCGTCGATGGGCACCACCGGGCTGCGGGTGCAGCTCGACGTGGCGATGACCGCCGGGCCGGCGCCGGCGGTGGACCTGTCGGCGTACCGGATCGTGCAGGAGTCGCTGACCAACACGCTGCGGCACAGTCAGGCCACCCAGGCGCGGGTAACAGTGCGCTGCGCGGCGGACTCGGTGCGGGTGGAGGTGCAGGACGACGGGCCGGCGCGCTCAACCGGGCGGGTCATCGGCTCGGGTCAGCGTGGCATCGTGGGCATGCGCGAGCGCGCCCGGCTGCTGGGCGGCACGCTGGAGGCAGGCCCCACCGCAGAAGGCGGTTTCCGGGTACGAGCAGAGCTCCCCCGACAACCGGCTGCCACCGCTGCGGCCGCGCTCACCGGGGTCGCCGTATGAGCGAGGAGCCCCCGGCCGGCACGAAGATCCGGGTGCTGGTCGTCGACGATCAGGAGCTGGTGCGGGCCGGGTTCGCGCTGATCATCGACGGGCGCGACGACCTGGAGGTCATCGGTGAGGCGGGCAACGGTCAGGAGGCGGTGACGCTGGCCGGGGCGTTACGGCCCGACGTGGTGCTGATGGATGTGCGCATGCCGGTGATGGACGGCATCGAGGCGGCCCGGCGCATCGTGGCGTCGGGCAGTGCCGCGCGGATCCTCATGCTGACCACCTTCGACCTGGACGAGCCGGTGGTGGCGGCGCTGCGGGCCGGGGCCAGCGGGTTCCTGCTCAAGGACACCCGTCCGGCTGAGCTGGCCGACGCGATCCGCTTGGTGGCGCGCGGGGAGGCCCTGCTCGCGCCGAGCGTGACCCGGCGGCTGCTGGACCGGTTCGCCAGCGCACCGGCCGCCCCGCAGCGCACCGGCGAACTCGACGTGCTCAGCTCGCGCGAGGTGGAGGTGTTGCGGCTGGTGGCGCAGGCGTTGTCAAACGACGAGATCGCCGAGTACCTGCACCTGAGCCGGGCCACGGTCAAGACCCATCTCTCGGCCATCCTGACCAAGCTGGGGCTGCGGGACCGGGTGCAGGCGGTGGTCCTGGCCTACGAAACCGGGCTGATCCGACCGGGCAGCACACCGTGATACCCCGCCCAGGCCGTCGTCATCCCTGTTCGCAGTGTGATGTTCGCACGTCTGTCGCACTCTGCACACCGCCTGAGAACCTGGTTCGATGAGCCCATGAAAATCTGGCCGGGGAACCCCTACCCGCTCGGCGCCACATATGACGGCGGCGGCACCAACTTCGCACTCTTCTCGGAAGTCGCCGACCGGGTGGAGCTGTGCCTGTTCGACGACGACGGTAAAGAGACGCGGGTTGACCTGCCCGAGCGTGAGGCCCTGGTCTGGCACGGCTATCTCCCGCGGGTGGTGCCTGGTCAGCGCTACGGCTACCGGGTGCACG
>NZ_LOJP01000001.1:3061349-3090579 GCF_001553785.1 Actinoplanes sp. TFC3 | reverse complement strand
CCCGCCAACACGACATCCTCACCACCTTCACCCAAAGCCTCACCCACCTACGCGCCCAACACCCCATCTTCCGCCGCCGACGCTTCTTCACCGGCGACCTGGTGGGCGACAACAACATCCCCGGCATCGCCTGGCTGCGCCGCGACGGCGAACCCATGACCCCAGCCGACTGGAATGAGCAGTCCGGCATGACCATGACCGTGTTCCTCAACGGCAACGGCATCCCCGAAACCGACGCCCTCGGCGAAGCCATCATCGACAACTCGTTCCTCCTGCTGTTCAACCCCCTCGGCGAGGGCGTCACGTTCACCCTGCCGCCCCCCTCGTACGGCACCGGCTGGGAAGTGGTCGTCGACACGGCCGACCCCCTGCTGGCCAGCCGCAAGAAGGTGGCGATGGCCGCGGGCACCCTCGACGTGGGCGGCCACACGATGGTGGTGTTGCGCTCGCGGTACTGATGTGAGGTCGCGCTGAGCAGTTCTGGACCGTGGTGGCGGCGACGATACGGGCGGGTGGGGGTTGAGCCTTTCGGCCCGTCGGCAACCGCCGCTGCCGCGGTTTTGCTCAGGGCACCTGTTCAGGGAGGCGGACAGGCCCGGTGAATCGGCGGCTGGGCCGGCGCGGCAGACCGCGAACACCGCCGATCGGCCGGGGCGCTGGCCTGGTGAGTTGGTGGTGCGTCCCGGTTTGCATCCGGTACCCGGGTACAGGCTTACCGTCAAGGCATGACCACCACGGGAGAGCAAGAATGGGTGCCCGGCGCGTGCACCCTGCCGAGCGTCGAGCGGCCGCTGCGAGTGGCCGAATTCGACGAGCTGTTGGCAACCACGTTGCGCGGCCAGCAGCGCCTGTCGCCCACGGTGCTGTCCTGGGACCTCGACCCGAGCTACGAGGCAAAGGCCCGGGACCTGACTGCGCGGGAAAGCAAATGCTGCTCGTTCTTCACCTTCGCGTTCGCGGCAAGCGGTGACGCGAGCGGTGACGCGAACGTCAGGGCGAGCGGTGACGCGAACGATGAGGTGAGCGACAACACCAGCGGCAGGGCGTTGCGGCTCGACATCGAGGTCCCGGCCGCGCACACAGCGGTCCTGGACGCGTTGCAGCGCCGGGCCGCTGATCGGATGCGGTCGTGAGCGGTCTGCACAGCAACAGCGGTCCGCACAGCAACAGCGGATTGCGCAGCAGCCAGGTCGCCGGCGCGGCCGGGGTCAACTTGCAGACCCTGCGGTACTACGAGCGGCGCGGTCTGCTGGCCGAGCCGGACCGTAGCCCCGGCGGGCACCGGCTTTACCCGGTCGAGACGGTGACCGTGCTGAAGGTGATCAAGGCGGCGCAGCGGCTCGGGTTCACGCTTGACGAGGTTGCCGATCTGCTTGCCGCTGGGGGTCACCGGCACGGGCGTAAGGACCTCGGACTGCGGCAGCGGACTACGGCCAAGCTTGCCGAGGTCGAGGTCAAGATGGCTGACCTGCAGGTGATCGCGGCGACGCTGCGAGCGGCCGTTGCCGCCGGCTGCGACGACCTGGTGACCTGCGCCGGCCAGCAGTGCTGCCCGATCCCGTTCGCCACCATCGCGCTGGAAGCACCCGACACCAACCCCTAGCCGCGACCGCGAGACCGCGTGGCAATGATCGGCAAGCGGGAACTGCGGGCGTACCGTAATGCGGGCCCGCGAAGGCACCGGCCGGGCCCGGGTGCAATGCCGGGCGGGCTCCGGAAACGCCCGGCAGTCCCGGGAAAACCCCCAGGCAGATCCGGCAACGCCGGGCGGACTCAGGAAATGGTGGGGGCGATGGCCGGCAAGCAACCGCCGGAGCGCACCGATGACGGGCATTTCGTCATCATCTCGGGTCGTCGCTGGCGCGCAACCGACCCTGACATCCCCGACGATGTGGCCGCTGAGCTGCGCAAGGCTCTGATGTCGGCCCGCCGCGACGTCGGTACCTTGCTGCGGGCGGGCGAGGACCCGGCACCCGCGCGAGCCCGCGTCCAGCTCGCCAAGGTGGCGCTGGGGGAACGCGGTGACCCATGGTGGACCCAAACCGCCGGCGAACGCCGTCAGCGCTGGGAACAAGGCCTCGACGCGCTCAAGAATCAGCCGCCAGCCGAGGAGCAATAGTCCGTGGTGGTCGTGTGTCCGGGGCTACCCCCGAGTTTGCTGCATCATGCAGGTCATCGGGCGTAGAAAGGAGGAGATGCCACCGTTGACCCACCGCCGCCGCCTGCTGGTTCTCGCGATCTGCTGCCTGAGCCTGTTCATCGTCGGGCTCGACATCACCATCGTGAACGTCGCGCTCCCGTCGCTGCGCACCGACCTCGACGCCCCCGTCTCCGGCCTGCAATGGGTGATCGACGCGTACTCGCTGGTGCTGGCCAGCCTGCTCGTGCTCGCCGGGTCCACCGCCGACCGCGTCGGACGCCGGCGCATCTTCCAAACCGGGCTGGCCCTGTTCACCCTGGGCTCCCTGCTGTGCAGCATCGCCCCCAGCCTGGGCTGGCTGATCGCGTTCCGCGCCATGCAGGCCATCGGCGGCTCCATGCTCAACCCGGTCGCCATGTCGATCATCACCAACACGTTCACCGAGCCCCGCGAACGCGCCCGGGCGATCGGCGTGTGGGGCGGCGTGTCGGGCCTGAGCATGGCCGCCGGTCCGGTGCTCGGCGGCGTGCTCACCGAAACCCTGGGCTGGCGCTCGATCTTCTGGGTCAACGTCCCGGTCGGCATCGCGGCGATCATCCTGGCCGCCCTGTTCGTGCCCGAGTCCCGCGCCGAACGCCCGCGCAGCCTCGACCCCGTCGGTCAGATCCTGGTGCTCGTGCTGCTCGCCTCGGTCACGTTCGGCATCATCGAAGGCCCCAGCGACGGATGGTTCTCACCGCTGATCCTGGGATGTTTCGCTGCGGGGGTGGTGGCGCTGACAGTGCTCATCCCGTACGAGAAAAAGCGCCTTGAACCGCTCCTGGACCTCAAGTTCTTCCGCAGCGTGCCCTTCAGCGGCGCCACCTTGACCGCGGTCTGCGCCTTCGGCGCGCTGGGCGGCTTCCTGTTCCTCAACGCCATCTACCTGCAGGACGCGCGCGGGCTGTCGGCGCTGCACGCCGGGCTTTACACGCTGCCGATGGCGCTGACCACCGCCGTGGTGGCCCCGCTGGCCGGACGCATCGTCGGTGCACGCGGGCCGCGACTGCCGCTGATCCTCGCCGGCGCCGCCATCGCGCTGGCCATGCTGCCGCTGATCCGGCTCACCGCCACCACCCCGACCTGGCAGCTGTTCCTGGGGTACCTGCTGTTCGGCTTCGGCTTCGGCATGGTCAACGCCCCCATCACCAACACCGCCGTGTCCGGCATGCCGCGCGCCCAGGCCGGGGTGGCCGCAGCGATTGCCTCGACCAGCCGTCAGGTCGGCAGCTCGCTCGGCGTCGCGGTGATCGGTGCGGTTGTCGCCTCCGGCCTCGGCGCCACCAGCGCCATCCGGCTGGCGGCCGGTTCGCGTCCCGGCTGGTGGATCATCTGCGGATGTGGCATAGCCGTGCTGGTCCTGGGCATCTTCACCACGACCGCCCGCGCCCGCGAGACCGCCGCCCGCGTCGAGACCAGCGAACCGGAGTTGATCAAAGCGTGAACGACCTCTTTGACATCCGGCGCATCTACGTCGAGCCCGCGGCCGCCGACCTGCCGCGCGGCAAGGAGATCCTGGCCCGCTTCCCCGACGCCGAACGCGTGGAAGTCGAACGCCACGACCGCATCCCGGAGTTGTACGGCGACGAGACCAACGTGCGGCGCTGGGTGCGCATCAAACGAGAAGCCCTGGTGCTGGGGGTCAAGAAGTCACTGGCCGCGCGCCCCAACGGCCGATCCGCGGATTTCATCGCCCCGTCGACCGCCAACGGCTGCGCGATGGCCTGCGCCTACTGCTACGTGCCCAGACGCAAGGGCTACTCCAACCCCATCACGGTGTTCGCCAACATCGACAAGATCTGCGGGTACGTCCAGCGTCACGCCGCCCGTCAAGGCACCAAACCGGGGCCCAACGAATGCGACCCGCACGCCTGGGTCTACGACATCGGCGAGAACAGTGACTGCTCGCTGGACGCCCGGGTCAGCGACAACGTGCGGGACCTGGTGGAACTGTTCCGCTGGATTCCCACCGCGAAAGCCAGCTTCGCGACCAAGCACGTCAACCGGGACCTGCTGGACTGGGCGCCGGGTGGTCGTACCCGGATAAGGTTTTCCTTGATGCCGCAGCGCGATGCCAAGCTGCTGGACATCCGCACCTCCCCCGTCGCCGAGCGCATCGCGGCCATCGACGACTTCGTGGAGGCGGGATATGAAGTGCACGTTAACTTCAGTCCTGTGGTCGTACGCGATGGATGGCTCGAGGATTGGACCGCGCTGCTGTCGGAGCTGGACGACGGCATCGGAGCAAAAGCCAAGGCCCAGCTCGCCGCCGAAGTCATCTTCCTGACCCACAACCGCGACCTGCACCAGGTGAACCTCGGCTGGCACCCGCGCGCCGAAGACGTGCTGTGGCGCCCCGACCTGCAGCAGCCCAAACGCTCGGAGAACGGCGCCATCAACGTCCGCTACCGCACCGGCGAGAAGGGCCGCTACGTGGCCGCGCTGACCGACGCCATTGAACGCGTAACGCCGTACTGCCGCATCCGCTACGCGTTCTGACCGCTGTTCTACTCAGGACTTGCTCCCCGTCACTGTGTGGCTGACCGTGCACACCCTCTCTGGCGTCCTAGGATCCTAGACATGAGCTGACCCCGGCGCGCCGCCGCCGCCGCTGTTTCATGGCTTGGGACGCCCGCAGCAGGCAGTCCTACTTCAGGGGCAGATCAAGATAGGACCCACCACCGACCGTGACGGTACGGCCGGACTCGTTCTCGTCGAAGTAGAGCGGGTCCACTGTGTCAACCACCAGCGTCACCGCATGACCCGCCGGCACGTCGTACGCGGTCGCCCACAGGTCCACGTCCACCGTCCGATCCCCCGCCGACGTGCCGGTCCAACTGACCGGTGCGTGGGTGATCAGCGTGGCCGTCCCGACCGCGTCCAGGTCGTACAGGTAGGCGACCACCGTCCCCGTGCGCTGGGTTCCGATCAGGTTCAGGTGCAGGCGCGGCGTACCTCGTACCCGCTGCACTGCCGACGGTCGCACGCCGGCCCACACGCCCGCCCGTGAGCGGTCCACCGCGGGCAACCATATGGTGGGCCGCAGGCCGGTGAAAGCCCCGGCGCCGTTGGTCAGCAGCACCACTCCCCCGTTGGCCACCGTGTCACGGCCGGTGGGAAGGCTCTTCGTGAGCGACGCAGCAGGAGCGCCCCCGAGCAGGCCCGTACCCTCCAAGGTCCGGATTGCACCCAGGCCGAGCCGCGACGTCGAGCCCGCGAGCGCCGACCAGGTCGCATACTGCTCGATCCCCGCGTTCCAAGGCTTCACCACGACCGGCGGTTCGGCAGGGACGCCCGTGTCGACGCCGGCCAGGTACTGGTCGAACCAGCGGGACAGGCCGGCCCACACGTCGTTGGGCAGGCCCGCGAGCCCGGTCAGCTCGGCGATTGCGTGGTCGCCGGGGCGCAGTTCGAGGCGTTTGGGACCCGCCAGCGCCGTGAAGAAGCCGGTCAGCTGGTTCGGGGGGAAGAACGAGTCGCCCCACGCGTTGGCGATCAGCACGGCCGGGCGGTTGGTGTTGAGCTGATCGAGATAGGTCACGGCCGAGCGTTGCGCCGCCCAGGCCGCCACCTGCTCGGTGTTGCGCCCGGCGAAGAAGTCGGCCAGGTTCCCGGACAGTTCGGGGCCGGGGTTGCCGACAGCCTGGGCTGCGACCTGCAGCAGACCGGCGGACTGCCGGTGCCGGGTCTGGTCGCCGGACAGCGAATAGTTCAGGTCGGTCCACCCGCTCAGCACGCCCACGGCCCGGATTCGAGGATCAAAAGCGGACCCCAGCAAGCTGATGCCGGCACCGTACGAGACCCCGGCCGCCCCGATGCGTTGCGGGTCGGCCCCGGTGGTGGTCACGGCCCAGTCGATGACCTTGGAGAGGTCGGCCCGGTCGCGCGGGCCCGCGGTGTCGATCTCGCCGCCGGAGAGCCACCAGCCGCGCGGGGTGTACGAGACAACCACGTAGCCCCGGGCGGCCAGTTTCGCGGCCTGGGCCACGTATTCGAGGTCGTTGAGTCCCCAGCTCGACGGGAAGATGATCGCCGGGTGGCGCCCCGCGGCGGCCGGGGCGATCACGGTGGCCTTGAGGTTCACGCCGTCGCCGGGGATGTCGACGAACCGCAGCGCGGTGGTCGCCGCCTGCGCGGGCGAGGGCGCGAACAGGACGGTGGCGGGAACAAACACGACGGTGGTCAGCAGCAGGAGCAGCGAGAACGCGAGACGGCGCACCATGGACGGACGATAGGAGCGGGTACCGAGGGATAGAAGATGGTGACATTCTCGTTACCGCTGGGTAACATCTCCGTGTGTTGTATGGCGCACCGCCCGCCCGCCGGCGCGACGCCTTGCGCAACCGCGCCGCGATCGTCGAGGCCGCCAGCACGGTGCTGAGCGGGCCCGGATCGGCAGCGCTCATGCCGGAGACGGCCCGGCTCGCCGGGGTCGCTCAAGCCACGCTGTACCGCCACTTCCCCGACCGGCAGGCCCTGGCCGCGGCGGTGATCGAGCACCATCTCACCCGGCTCGCGGCCAGGGCGGCGTCGACTCTGGAGCATCCCGAGACGCTGCGACCCCTCGTACGAGACGCGCTGCACCGCCAGGTCGTCATGCGCCCCCTGGTGCTGCGCGCCCAGCGCCTCGAGGACGACACCCGCCTGCGCTACCAGCGCCGGCTCATCACCGCGTTCACCGCGCCCCTGCACCACGCCCAGGCCGGCGGCTTCGTGCGCGCCGACGCGGTTCCCGGTGATCTGCTGCTGCTCGTGCTGATGCTGCAGGGCGTGCCCGACGCCACCGCCGCCCACCGATCCGTGGAGCTGCTGCTCGACGGCCTGTTCGCACCCCCTGATCGAGGCCACTGCGGCAGGGCATGACGGCAGCAGCAGACGCGGTCGCCACCATCAGCGGCCGGTCCGCCGACCGGTCCGGGTACCACGGTGGTGGCTAGGGCATTGCTGAGCCGGTGACAGTGCGCCGGTCGTCGCCGTGGCGCCGGGTGGCGCCCATCGCATCGAGCAGACCGAGCAGAGGCACCGCGACGCGCCGCGTGGTGTCCAGCGCCTGCCGCGCCTGACTCAACGTGAACGGCTGCGGCAAATCAGCCAGCACCTGTACGGCCCTCTCCGGCGTTCCCCGGCGCAGCACGACCCCGGGTGCGACCTGCACGACAAGCCCCGCCCGCTCGGCGGCAGCGAGCTGGCGGGCGCCGATCCCGAGCTCTGTGAGCCGATTCGCCTCGGGCGCCGCGAACGCCCCCAGCTCGGCGAACGCCGTCTCCACGGCGCGTACCAGGTCGTCGGGTACGCCGGTGCCGCCCGCTGACACGCGCCCGCCGCGTGCCACGAGCGGCGGCTGTACCAGCGCCTCGACCAGCGCGCGATCCGGTAGCCCGAGCCGGTGCCGCAGCGCCTCGATAGGCGCGCCGGGCTCCAGCGGGTTCTCCTTGGCGTACCGTTCGACCTCCTCGCACAGTCGATCGCCCAGCGCGGCCCAGTAGCCGGGGTCGGCTAGCCACTCCCCGGCCACCGCCGCACCGGTGGCTTCCACGCCCATGCGGGCCAGCTCGGGGCGTTTGATCAGCCGGCGGCGGCGCAGCTCATCGGCGGCGTCCGGGGTGCCGTCGAGGCGTTGCAGAACCTCGGCGCGGGCGGCGGCGGCACCCCGGCGGGTCAGGCCGGGCGGCACCACGTCGAGCACCGTCACGCCGCCGGCGACGTGGTGGCGGCCCGGATCGCGCAGCAACGCGCGGTCACCGATGCGCAGCGGCAGGGCCCGGCTCAGGCGCAGGCGGGCGGTGTCGGGGCCCAGTGGACGTACCCGGACAGCCACGGCGGCCGAACCGAGATGAAGCGTGAGCGATCCGGCCAGCTCGGCCACGCGATCGCCGTGCACGCGCACGTCCACCAGATCGGTGTACAGGAATTGACCGGGTGTGAGCAGGGCGGCCCCCCGGCCGACCGCTTCCTTGCCGACACCGCGCAGATTGACCGCCACCCGCGCCGGGGCGTGCACCTCGCCGACCGGCTGGCCCAGGCTTTGCAGACCCCGCACCCGCACCGGCTTGCCCGCGCCGGTCAGTTCCAGCTCGTCGCCGGTGCGCAGCACCCCCGCGCCGAGCGTGCCGGTCACCACCGTGCCCGATCCCTTGATCGTGAACGAGCGGTCGACCCACAGCCGCACCGGCCCGCCCTGCCCCGGCGGAAGGCTGCCGACCAGCCGGGCCAGGGCGGCGCGCAGCTCGTCCATCCCCTGACCGGTGACCGCGCTGACCGCTACCGCCTCGACGTCCTTGAGCGAGGTCCGCGCGAGTTCGGCCAGGGCCAGTTCGGTGGCCGCCTCGGGGGCCTCCAGGTCGCTGCGGGTCACCACGAGCAGCCCGTGCCGCACGCCCAGCGCGTTCAGGGCGGCGAGGTGCTCGGCGGACTGCGGCATCCACCCCTCGTCGGCGGAGACCACGATCATGGCCGCGGGTACCGCTCCGATGCCGGCCAGCATGTTTGTCACGAACCGCTCATGACCGGGTACGTCCACAAAGGCCACGGTTTCGGCGCCGACAGCGGTCCAGGCGAAACCGAGGTCGATGGTCATGCCCCGGCGGCGTTCCTCGGCCCAGCGGTCCGGTTCCATTCCGGTCAGCGCTCGCACCAGCGTGGACTTGCCGTGGTCGACGTGCCCCGCGGTGGCGATCACCTGCATGCTTGCACGGCTTCCACGATGTCGCTGTCGCGGTCCTGGGGCACGCAGCGCAGGTCGAGCAGCAGCCGCCCCTTCTCGACGCGGCCCACCACCCGCTGCTCGCGCAACGGCCCGGCCAGGTCCTCGGGCAGGGCGATGGCCCACGAGTCGAGTTCCAGCTCCGGTGCTCCCCCGCCGCCGACCACTGCCTTGGCCGGCGTCAGGCTGCCGCCGACCTTGCCGGCCACCAGCTCGCTGCGCTGCTTGAGCCGGGCGAGGTCCATGCGCAGCGCTGCCCAGGTCGGGGTTTGCGGCCCGGTCAGCGTGGCGTGCAGGGCCGCCAGGGTCAGCTTGTCCACGCGCAACGCCCGGGCCAGCGGGTGGCGCCGCAGCCGGTGCACCAGGTCCTTGTCGCCGAGGAGCAACCCCGCCTGCGGCCCGCCCAGCAACTTGTCCCCGCTGGCGATCACCAGGTCGGCACCGCTGCGCACCGTCGAGGCCGCGTCCGGCTCGTCCGGCAGCAGCGGGTCGGGGCTGAGCAGCCCGGACCCGATGTCCGCCACGATCGGCGCGTTGAGCGCCGCCAACTCGGCGATGCCGGCCGCCTTGGTGAACCCCCGCACCACAAAGTTGGAGGGATGGACCTTCAGAATGAACCCGGTGTGCGGCCCGATCGCCTCGGCATAGTCGGCCACACCGGTCCGGTTGGTGGTGCCCACTTCCCGCAGCCGCGCCCCGGTCGAGACGAGAAGGTCGGGCAGCCGGAACCCGTCGCCGATCTCCACCATCTCCCCGCGACTGACAATGATCTCCCGCCCCTGCGCCAGCACGGTAGCGGCCAGCACCAGAGCAGCAGCCCCGTTGTTGACCACATGCACATCCCCGGCCTCCGGCACCGCCCGCTGCAGAGCCTCGAGGGTGTCGCGCCCCCGCTTGGCCCGCTTGCCGGTGCCCAGGTCAAGCTCGACATCGGTATGCCCGGCGGCCTCGGTGACCGCCTGAATCGCGGCATCGGATAGAGCAGCGCGCCCGAGGTTGGTGTGCAGGACCACGCCGGTGGCGTTGAGAACCGGCTGCAGCCCGGCCCGCAGGCTGCGAAGGGCAACCTCCGCGACCTGACCGGGATCGATCAGAGCATCACGCGCCTGCTGCTGAGCGTCCGAGACAGCTTCCTTGACCCGGGTACGCCCCCAACGCCCAGCAGCAGCGACGAGGCGCTCATCAGCCAGGACAAGGTCAGTACGCGGAATGAGCCGGCGGGAATCCATAACGAGTCCAGGTTAGTCCGCGCTGTGCCGGCCTGCACGGCCACGACCAGCCAGTCGTATTCGTGCTGGAACAGCGTGAAGTGCTCGGTGCTGTGCAGGTCCCAGCGGTCGGCGGCCCAGGTGCCGGCCACGGCGGCGCCCATGCCGATGAGGACGGTCAGGATCACACCGATGCGCTGGCGGCCCGGTAGCAGGATCCGGGCTGCCACGCCGATGACTGCGCCGGACAGAATCGCCACGAGATAATTTGAGCGTCCACGGGTTCCCGGTGCCCCGGGGCGGGTGGCGCTCGAACGTGAGGCAAGCTCGGACCTATTTCATCTTGCGGGTGTTGCGGACCACCAGGGCGTCGAAGTCCTTGTGCTCTTCCAGCCAACTGCCGAGGAACGGGCAGATCGGTACGACCGTACGGGACTTGTCCTTGGCGTCCTGCATCACCGCACGGGCGAGGGTGGAGCCGACGCCCTGATGCTCGAACTCGGGTTCGACCTTGGTGTGGGTGTAGGCGATGATCGAGCCGGTCAGCTGGTAGGTGACCACTCCGGCCAGCGCACCGTCGTCGTCGCGGGCCTCGAAGCGCTCACGCTCGGGCACGTCGGTAACCGTGATACTCACCGGGTCATCCAACCACGATCAGCCCGGCTGGTGGTCCTGCGGGGAATCGCCGAGCGCCCGGCGTACCTGCTTGAGCAACTCCGCCTGGAACGCCGACACGCTGCCGTCGGCCAGCCCGGCCCGGTAGTCGGCGCCGGTGCCGGGATGGGCCGCCCGGTGCGAGTCGGGGCGCCCGGCCGCACCGTCAGCGTGCCCCGCGGAGTAGGCGTACAGGGCGTCGTCGAGGGGGGTTTCATCGGGCACCGAGACACTGTTGCACACACGTTGAGCTGCGACTACCCGCCGATCAGCCGGTTGACCGGGGTCACCGCTGCCGCTCTGAGCAAACCTCGCGGTGCAGGCGCGCCGACTCGGCTGTGATGGCTTGCACCATGGCGAGCGCGCGGGCCGAGCGTCCGGGCGGGGTGACCACCACCGCCTGACGGCCCGGCCAGCCCGTGTCGGCGACGGCGAGCGTGCGCACGCCGGCGGGCACGGTGGGTGCGGCCAACTGGGGCACGACGGAGATGCCGAGGCCGGCGGCGACCAGGCCGAAACGGGTGGGCCAGCTTCGTACGGCGAAAGCGATCTGCGGGTCCTTCAGGGTGGGCCACGCACCGAACTGGGGGTCGCCCTTGGCGCCCTCGCCGACGATCCACGCCTCGGCTGCGAGGTCGGCGGGGCGCACGGTGCTCAGCTGGGGCGGCTTGGCGCATGGTGGTTGGCGGAGGCGGACGGGAATCGAACCCGCCTGACCCGGATGCCGGGTCACACCGGTGTTGAAGACCGGGAGGGGCACCAGCCACCTGAACGCCTCCATCGATCACCCTAGCCCGGACGGTTGGTGCGGCACGTGGCAGGTCCCGCGCCGCGCGTGCGAGAGTGGCGGGTGTGACGACGAACGACATCAAGAGGCTTACCGGGTACGCCCATGGTGGCGGATGTGCGTGCAAGATTCCGCCGGGCGAGCTCGAAGCGGTGGTTGCCGGGCTGACCGGGAGCGGCGTTCCGCAGGGGCCGGGTGAGCTGCTCGTCGGGCTTGATGATGGTGACGATGCGGCGGTGGTGCGCATCGCCGCTGGCACAGCCATTGTGGCGACCGCTGATTTCTTCACGCCGGTGGTCGATGATGCGTACGACTGGGGGCGGATCGCGGCGACCAACGCGCTGTCCGATGTGTACGCGATGGGCGGCGCGCCTGTCGTGGCTGTGAACCTGCTCGCCTGGCCGCGCGACCTGCTTCCGATGGAGTTGGCCGCCGAGGTGCTGCGCGGTGGTCTGGATGTGGGCCGTGCAGCCGGGTGCCACGTTGCGGGCGGGCACAGTGTCGACGACCCGGAACCCAAGTACGGCATGGCGGTGACCGGGGTCGCCGACCCGGCCAAGTTGCTGCGCAACGACGCGGGCGTGGCGGGCATCCCGCTGACCCTGACCAAGCCGCTGGGCATCGGCGTGCTCAACAGCCGCCACAAGCGGACCGGCGAGGTGTTCCCGCAGGCCGTGGCCGCAATGACCGAGCTGAACCGGGCCGCTTGCGAGGCTGCTGTCGAGGCCGGAGTGGTTTGCGCAACCGACGTGACAGGCTTCGGTCTGCTGGGCCACTTGCACAAGCTCGCGCGGGCCAGCGGGGTCACGGCCCGGGTGGCGGCCCAGGCGGTGCCATACCTGGAAGGCGCCCGGCAGGCGCTGGCGCAGGGTTACGTCAGCGGTGGCACCAAGCGCAATCTTGATTGGGTACGCCCACACCTCGACCCGGCCACCCTCGGCGAGGACGAGCTGTTGTTGCTCGCCGACGCCCAGACCTCGGGCGGGCTGCTCATCGCCGGCGAGATCCCCGGCTATCCGGTGATCGGCGAGCTGGTCCCGGCCCGGGCGGACGGTGTGACCCTTGAAGTCCGCTGACGGCATGAAGCCGCCCGGAGCGGGAACGTGCACCCCATGACGACGATCAGCACCGAGTACGGCTTCAACGCGCCCGCCGAGGTGGTGTTCGGTGTCCTCACCGACCCGGACCGCACAGCCCGCTGGCTGCCGTCGCTGGTGCACGCCGACGCCGCGGACTACACCGTTGACGTGGTCACCGACAAACTCCAGGTGCGGTGGCAGCCTTCAGGTTTCCCAGGATTGCAGGGTACGGCGGAGGTCCGCGACGCTCCGGCGGGCGGCAGCGTGCTGCGCGCCGAGGTCGAGGTGCCGGTCGGCGCAGGTGATCAGGAACAGGCCGAGAACCTTCTGGCTGAGGCCATGAAGCTACTGCAACGCGACGTCTCCGACAATTTCAACGCCGGCTGACGGAAAGAGAACGGCGCGGCGCCGCGCGCGGCGAGGGAGAGGGGCCGCCGCGGCCTGGTCACTCAGAAAGCCGCCGCGGCCGGGCCGCCTTCGCGCTTGAGGCGGTCGGTGGGGGCCAGGGAGCTTGGCCCGCCGGCCATGGTCTTGGCGTCGGTCGTTGCGCTTTCGTCCACCCCTGCTGCGGCGGCTCGCGCGGCCAGGCGTTCGCGCTGCGGGATGACCGTGTACTTGGGGTCCCTGGCCGACGCCACCCCGCCGTCGAAGATGCCGAAGCGGGTGGCCAGCGAGCCGCCCAGCAGCGACAACCCGGACAGCGCCGACACCACCCGGCTCCTCCGTCCGATCAGCGCCCCTGCCGCACCGACCGCGGTCAGCAGCCGGGCCGCCCGCAGCAGCTTGCCGGCGCGGCCCTGCTGGTACGGCTCGCTGAGCAGGCCCATGCCGCTTTCGACCCGGTGACCGGCGTACAACTCCAGCGCCGCACCGGCAACCGCCATCCGCCGCGCAGGTCCGGCCTCGGCGGTCGGGGCGGCGAGCAGGCCGACGCTGGCGCCGCTGGCCAGGGCGCTGCCGGCGAACAGGAACGGCAGATCCGGGTACGCGGCGTGCCAGCTCGGTGTTGCCGTGTCGGCCAGCAGCACCGCCGTGTAGGTGGCCAGCGCCGGGGCGGCCACGGCGGCGGCGTACTGGCCGCCGGTGCCGAGCGGGGGCAGGACGCGGCGGGCCAGGCCGAGGATGCCGTGTCCGGGCAGCAGGGGTGCTGCCTCGGCGACCGCTGCTACACCGGCGGCACCGCCGAAGGCGCTGAGGATCCAGGTTCCCATGGACATCGGCGAGGTGGGCTTGGCGATGCGCAGCATGTTGACGAAGCGCTCGGGGCGGCCCAGGTCGTTGATCAGGAAGTACGTGCTGGCCACGAGCGCACCGAGCGCGGTGACCCGGCCTGTGCGGCGCAGCGCGGGACGCCCGGTGGCGTCACCGCCGGCGGCGAGCAACGCCGAGCCTGCGGCGAGACCGCCGGTGAACAGGTACGCGGCGATGTCGTGGTGCCAGACCGCCGCCTTGACGATGGGCCGGCCGTAATAGGACCGGAACTCCACGGGCGGCACCATGGACCGGTCTCCGCGCCCGCCCTTGCCACCGCGCCGGCCCGCACGCCTCCGGCCGCCATCCCGAGACCCTCGACCGCCGCCGTCACGCGAACCCGCGCCGCCGCGAGCACCAGCAACGCCGGAGCCGCCACTGGCGGGGCCGCCGCCGGTCTCGCCGCTGGAAGCGGGCTCGGTACCCGGCGACAACGCTTCGCGCGCGCGATCGCCTTGCTCGCCCTCGCCGGTCTCGTCGCGGGTCAGGCCACTCCCCGGATGCCCCGCAGGTGGCGGCGCCACGCGATCCCCCACCGGCTTACCCACCGCGGACCCCGCAGGCCGCCCCGCACCGATCCGGCCAGCCTCCGAGCCACTGCCCGACCCGCCCGTGCCGTCGTGCTCGTTTGCCGGCTCGGTGCTCATGCGCGCCTTCCCAAGAAAGAAGCCACTGCCGTCGCGGCCATCGCGAGCGCCGCCCAACCCGCCCGCTTGTACATCGCCGGCAGGTCGCGGGTCGTCACGATGGGGTCCGGGGGCAGGCCGTACACCTCCGGCTCGTCGAGGAGCAGGAAGAACGCGCCGTCGCCGCCCACGCCGTCCTCGGGGTCGTGGCCGTAGAGGCGGGCCTGGTCGACGCCTTGCTCGTGCAGGGCTTCGACGCGGCGGGCGGCTCGCTCGCGCAGTTCGTCCAGGTCGCCGAACTGGATTGACTCGGTGGGGCAGGCCTTGGCGCAGGCGGGGGTCAGTCCGTCGCCGATGCGGTCGTAGCAGAGCGTGCACTTCCACGCCCGGCCGTCTTCCTTGCGCTGGTCGATGACGCCGTACGGGCACGCCGGAATGCAGTAGCCGCAGCCGTTGCAGATGTCCTCCTGCACCACCACGGTGCCGAACTCGGTGCGGAACAGCGCCCCGGTCGGGCACACATCCAGGCAGCCGGCGTGGGTGCAGTGCTTGCACACGTTGGACATCATCAGCCAGCGGAAGTCCGACCTGGGCGCATCCGTGGTGCGACCGGGCAGGTCCGTGCCGGGCATCCCCAGGAACTGGGTGCCGATGGTGCCGGCCGCGGCCAGGGCGTCGACGGCCGGCTGCACACCTGGGGACGTACCCGTGTCCTGACCGACGCCTGCCCCGACCACCGCCGTGGCCGCACTGACGGATGGCCCGGTCGGCATTCCCGCGAACGCGCCCGGGGTGTCCGTGCCGTGACCGCAACCACCTGCCGTGGGTTGCTCGATGAACGCGACGTGGCGCCACGAGTTCGCGGTCAGGCCGCCGGTGTTGTCATAGGAGGTGCCCAGCAGGTTGAAGCCGTCGTCGGGGACGAGGTTCCATTCCTTGCAGGCCACCTCGCACGCCTTGCAGCCGATGCACACGCTGGTGTCGGTGAAGAAACCCTTGCGGGGCGGGGCATCCACATAACCCGCGTCCGATGCCGGGTCGAGCGGGCCGTAGAAACTGTTCGAGCCGGCCACGTCAGCCTTCCTCCTCGACCTCGGTGGTCACCAGCGGCGCCTGGTGATCGGGGCGGAGCTCGGCCCGGTCACGGTAGCTCTGCACGTAGTCCAGCAGGTGCTTACCCGTGGGCCGGCGGCCCGGCTGGATGTCGCACGTGCCGACCTTGCTCTCCTGGATGAGCACGTTGGGGTCCAGGGTGATGCCGATCAGGTCGTTCGCCGAGTCACCGGTGACCAGACCCTCGTTACCCCAGTGGTACGGCATCCAGATCTGGTGCACGATGCGGTCCTCGATGCGCAGCGGAGTGAGGCGGTCGGTGACCAGCACCTTCGCCTCGATCGCGGCGCGGGCCGTGACGATGTGCGCCCAGCCCAGATGCTGCAGACCACGCTCGCGGGCCAGTTCCGGGGACACCTCGACGAACATCTCCGGCTGCAGCTCCGACAGGTACGCCAGTTGCCGGCTCATCCCGCCCGCCGTGTGGTGCTCGGTCAGGCGTGAGGTGCTGAAGACGTACGGGTACACCTCGGCGTGGCGCTCGGGCGGGCTCGGGTTGGTCAGGTTGTCCGAGCGGTCGTACACCTTGCGCGTCGGGTTGGCCTGCTGCTCGTACAGCGGGTTGCGCACAGTGGACTCGACCGGCTCGTAGTGCGTGGGCATCGGGCCGTCAATCAGCCCGCTGGGCGCGTACAGCCAGCCCTTGCCGTCGCCCTGCATGATGAACGCGTCGTCGCCGGAGATGGCGGCGACCCCGGTGGCGTCCTTGTCCGGCCGGTACGACGGGGGCTTGGTCTTCTCGAAGTCCGGCACGTCGTAGCCGGTCCACTCGCCGGCTTCCTCGTCCCACCACACGTACTTCTTGCGCTCGGACCACGGCTTGCCCTCGGGGTCGGCCGACGCGCGGTTGTACAGGGTGCGCCGGTCCGCCGGCCAGGCCCAGCCCCACTCGCGCGCCACCCAGTCCTGCTCGGTGCGCGGCTTGCGGCGGGCGGCCTGGTTGACGCCGTCCTTGAAGACGCCGGTGTAGATCCAGCAACCGCCGGCCGTGGAGCCGTCTGCCTTCATCTCGGTGAACGACGACAGCGGCTTGTGCGTGGCCACCTCGTAGCCGTTGATCTCGAACAGCACGTCCTCGCCGCTGGGTTCGTCGCCGCGCTTGCCGTGCAGCGGGTAGTTCCAGGCCAGGTTGAGGACGCCCTGGTCGCGCTCGAGCTTGGAGTCCGCCAGCCGTTCGCGGATGATGCGCCCGAGGTGGTAGAAGAACCACAACTCGGAGCGGCAGTCCTGCGGGGGCTCGACGGCCTTCTCGCGCCACTGCAGCATCCGCTGGGTCTGGGTGAACGTGCCCTCCTTCTCGGCGTGGTTGGCCGCGGGCATGAAGAACACCTCGGTCTTGCACTGCTCCGCAACGATCTCGCCGGTGGCGACCTCGGGTCCGTCCTTCCAGAACGTGGCGCTCTCGATCATGAACAGGTCGCGCACCACGAGCCAGTCCAGGTTTGCCATGCCCAGGCGCTGGGCGCGCCCGTGGGCCGAGCCGACCGCCGGGTTCTGCCCGAGCAGGAAGTAACCCTTGATCTTCCCGTCGATCATGTCCAGGACCTGCTGATAGATGCCGTGATCGCCGGTCAGGCGCGGCATCCACCCGTATCCGAAATCGTTGTCCTCGGTGGCCGCGTCGCCCCAGTAGGCCTTGAGCAGGCTGACCGCGAAGGACTTGGCGTTGGCCCAGAAACCCTTCTGCTCGGGGTGGCGGATCGCGTCGATCCACTGGTCGAACGTCTCGTGCTGGCTGTGGTGCGGCATCGGCAGGTAGCCGGGCAGCAGGTTGAACAGCGTCGGGATGTCGGTGGAGCCCTGGATGCTGGCGTGCCCGCGCAGCGCCATCACCCCGCCGCCGGGGCGGCCCATGTTGCCCAGCAGCAGCTGGATGATCGCGCCGGTGCGGATGTATTGCACGCCGACGCTGTGCTGGGTCCAGCCCACGGAATAGACCAGAGCCGTGGTGCGCTCACGCCCCGAGTTGGCCGTCCAGGCCTCGCAGACCTCCAGGAACTTGTCCTGCGGTACGCCACAGAGCCGCTCGACCACCTCGGGTGTGTAGCGGGCGTAGTGCCGCTTGAGCACCTGGTAGACGCAGCGCGGATCCTGCAGCGTGAGGTCGCGGGGCACATCGGCGGGGATCGGCGGGCCGTGCGACTCCTGTTCCAGCCCGGAGGCGGTCTCCCGGTCGACGTGGGCCTGGCCCCGGCTCTGACCCTCGTCCTGCTGACCGGCGTACTGCCAGCTGCTCTGGTCGTACGCGTTGATCTCCGGGTCGTAACCGCTGAACAGCCCGTTGAGGTCCTCGGTGTCCTTGAAGTCCTCGCTGACCAGCATGGCCGCGTTGGTGTACGCGACCACGTACTCGCGGAAGTCCTTCTCGTTGCTGAGGATGTAGTTGATGATCCCGCCGAGGAACGCGATGTCCGCCCCGGCGCGGACCGGCACATAGGAATGGGCAAGCGCGGACGTGCGCGTGAACCGGGGGTCGATGTGGATGACCTTGGCGCCACGCTTCTTGGCTTCCACGACGTACTGGAAGCCGACCGGGTGCGCCTCGGCCATGTTCGAGCCCTGGATGATGATGCAGTCGGCGTATTCCAGATCCTGCAGGAAGTTGGTGGCCCCGCCGCGGCCGAAGCTGGTTCCCAGACCGGGAACGGTTGCGGAGTGTCAAATACGCGCCTGGTTCTCGATCTGAATAGCACCGATCGCGGTGAAGAGCTTCTTGATCAGATAGTTCTCTTCGTTGTCCAGCGTGGCGCCACCGAGGCTTGAGATGCCCAGCGTGCGGTTGAGCGGGCGGCCGTCCTCGTCCTTGTCCTCCCAGGTCTGCTCGCGCGCGGCGAGGACCCGGTCGGCGATCATGTCCATCGCAGTGTCGAGGTCGAGCTCTTCCCAGTCGGTGGCGTACGGCCGGCGGTAGAGAACCTTCTGCTGCCGGCGGTCGCTGGTGACCAGGCTCTTGCTGGCCGAGCCCTTGGGGCAGAGCCGGCCCTTGGAGATCGGGCTGTCCGGGTCACCCTCGATCTGGATGACCTTCTCATCCTTGACGAAGATCCGCTGCCCGCACCCGACGGCGCAGTAGGGGCACACCGACTTGGCGACCCGGTCGGCGGTCTCGGTGCGGGCGGTCAGCGTGCGCGAGCGCTGCGACTGCGCCGCCGCGCCCCGGCCCAGCGGGTCCGTGCCGGTCAGCTGCCGGTAGACCGGCCAGCCCTCGATCCACGTTCGAACTCCCACGTGATCGACACTAGTACAGAGCCAAGTCACGCGCTCGCACTGTGGCCCGCAGGGGCCAATGTTGCCACTGTGCGGTCCAGGTCACCCCGCTGGGAGCGCCGAGGTGCTGCTGGAGACCTGTTTGCCCGGGTGCAGCGGCTGCTCACGCCGGCCGGGGCGCGCTGAACCGGGACTTGGTCAGGACGTGACGCGTACCAGCAGGTGGCGGTGCACGTCGGCGTCGGTGAGCTGGGCGAAATCGTCGTAGAAGCCGGCCACCGCGGTGAAGCTGGCCGGGCGTTTGAGGCAGATCACCGCGTCGGCGTCGGTGGACAGGGCGTGGTCGGCTTCGCGGGAGCAGACCGGCGCGGCGAGCAGGATCGGACCGGCGTGCCGGGCGCGCAGCCAGCGCAGGGCCGCCCGGGCCGTGCAGCCGGTGGCCACGCCGTCGTCCACCAGAATCGTGAGGCGGTCGGCGGGGTCGGGTGCGGGCCGTTTACCGCGGTAGTGGGCGTTGCGGCGGGCCAGCTCCGTACAGGCGGCTGCGGTTTCGGCGGTAAGGGCGGCCGGGGTGAGCCCCAGACGCTGCAGCAACCCATCGTCGAAGATCGGGTCGCCGTTCTCGGCGACCGCCCCCACCCCCAGCTCGGGACGGCCGGGCGCGGAGATCTTGCGCACGAGCAGCAGATCCAGGTCGCCGCCGACCGCTTCGGCGACGCGGGACGCCACCGGGACGCCGCCGCGGGGCAGCGCCAGGACCAGCGGTGAGCGGTTGACGGCGAGGTGGCCGAGGCGGCGGGCCACCATGGCGCCCAGGGCGCGACCGGCTTCCCGTCGGTTCGCGAAGCGCGCCGCCGGGTGCAGTGGGGGAAGGCGTCCGGCGTCAGACACCGGAGGGATACGTTTCCGGCTCGTGGACCTGCACGCTCGCGGTGTGCAGCGCGCGCAGGGCCGTGGTCTCGTCGAACCAGAGGAACGCGTCGTAGCGCTCGCCCAGCGTGGTGGGCACGTAGTTGCCCCAGCGTTCGCGTTCCGGGCGGTACACCACGCCGATCGCGCGGTGCGCAAGCTCGTCGATCAGCAGTGGCGGTGGGTCCTCGCGGGGGAACGTGAACAGCGCCCGCGCAGGAGCGGTGGCGTGCAGGATGTCTTCGAGTGAGTCGTCTCGTGCGGGTGGCACTCCCATCACCTCCATAGGTGCACCCCAGGATTGACCGGCGACGACCGTGCCGCGATGGCTGCCGAAGCCCACGAGCAGCACGTTGTCCGCGCCGTACCGGTCGCGGGCGAGTTCGCCGAGCGTCACCTCGCCGTGCCGCGACTGGTCGGTGGCGCGGGCGTCGCCGACGTGCGTGTTGTGCGCCCACACCACGGCTTTCGACCCGGGACCGTAGTGCTCGAGCAGCCGGTCGAGGGTCTCGTCCATGTGTCTGTCGCGCACGTTCCACGCGCGGGCACCGCCATGCACCATCGCGCGGTAATAGTGTTCGGCGCCGGCCACGACTGCGGCGTTCTGCCACAGCCCGAACTCGGTTTCCCGCGCCGTGGCCCGCTCGCGCAGCTCGGTGAGCAGGCGGATCACGTCGGGCTCGCAGGTGGCGTCGACGAAGCGGGTCGCCCACGCATAGGCCTGCGGATCCTCGGCGAAAGGCTCGAAGCAGCGGTACGCCCTCAGCGCCCCCGGCACCTGGTCCGGGTCGTGGTCGCGCAGGTAAACCAGGATCTCACGCAGCGACTCCCACAACGAGTACACGTCGAGGCCGTGGAACCCGGCCGGCTTGGCGCGCCCGGCGTTGAGCTGGCGCAGCCGGCGGGTGAAGTCGACGATCTCCTCGTTGGCCCACATCCAGGCAGGCCAGCGGTCGTACTCGTAAAGTGCTTCGCGGGGGTCCTCGACGCCGCCGGGCAGGGCTCGCACGCTGGCGTCCACCCGCGCGCAGTCGGGCCAGTCGCCCTCGACGGCCACGAACGAGAACCCGTGCTCCTCCAGGAGCCGCTGCGTGATGGCCGATCGCCAGTGGTAGAACTCGTGCGTGCCGTGGCTGGCCTCGCCGAGCATGACCACCCGGGTCCCCGCCGCCCGGTCGATCAGGGCATCAAGATCACCAGCAGTGCGCAGCGGTACCGCCAGTGCCGCCACTTGATCGCCGTAGCGTGACATGAGTCCGCGCATACCCTCGGTGACCACCGCTATACGTCTGACTTCGCGGGCCGAAGACGCTGACTGCGCCGAACGGGTTACCCGCCGAACAATTGCACGGTGGCGGCCAGTTGTGAATGCACGGGCACCGGCAGACCATCGACCGCGAACCATCCCAGTTCGTCGAACTTGTGCGGTTCACCGATCACCACGGCGGCGGGCTCCACCCGTACCGAAAAAACTAGCGCAACCCAATGCGAGCCGGGCCGCAGCACATTGCGTACGCCCAGCAGCTCGATGTCATGGCTCTCGGCGCCGTATTCCTCGCGCACCTCGCGGGTCACGGCCTGTTCGAAGGTCTCGCCGAATTCCACGGCACCCGCGCCGGTATCCCACGTCCCCGGCTCGTCGCGCGCCTGCGCGGAACGTTTGGCCAGCAGAATGCGGCCCGCACCGTCATGGCGGACGAAGACGCACGATACGCGGGGGTCCATGGGTGACATTTTCTCAGGGGCGGCTCCGGGAGATCACCCGATTTTCCGCAGCCATTGTGGACGGCAGGCTCCTTGCGGCGGTCGTTCTCACGCTCGCCGCCTCCGCCTCCGCTGCGGCTCTGGCCGGTCTGCCGGACGACGAGGCCAGTGCCGCGCTGGTCCACCAGCGCCCCGGCCGACGACATCCACCTCCCCGGCCCGCACGCGCACGGCTACGAAGCCACCAGCACCGGCTGGCGCGACGTGACCCTGGCCAACCCGTCGCTGCAGTGGTCGGCCGCCGCGATGATCTCCAGCGCATCATCGCCGCGGCGCTGGCCTCCTGAGCCGGTTCACCGGTCACGTCCAGTACAGGATGCGGCAGGCCGGGAGGCGCTTGGCGATCTCCTGCTCGAACCAGGAGCGCATCCCGGTCATGGTGGCGCGCGGGTACACGTACTTCACGGCGCCGAACTTGCCGTGCTTGCGGTCCCGGGCCTGCTCGTCCATCTCGAGGTGGGTGCGCGGGTACCAGCCGAGCAGCACGTCCTTGCTGCCGGGCGTGAACCGGTGGGTGATCAGCTCGGCGGTCAGGTCGAGGTTCTCGACGCCGTCCACCGCGCGGGCCACCTCGTCGAGCAGGTGGGCGTAGTGCTCGGGCCAGTCGGGCAGGGCCATGATCGGGGCGATGGTCAGGCCGACCGGGTAGCCGTCGCGGGCCAGCCGGCGCAGGGCGGCGAGCCGGTCCTCGAGGCGCGCGGTGCCACCTTCGAACCGGGTGGTCACGGGCAGGCCGTTGATGCTGAACCGTACCCGGGTGCGCCCGTGGTGACCCAGTCCCACGAAGTCGTCGATGTCGGCGAACTTGGTGGTCCACCGCAACTGCACCGCATCGTCCCAGTCGCCGAAGTGCTCGACCGCCCGGCGCCAGCTACCGGTCAGGTGTTCCAGGGCCAGCGGGTCGGTGTAGCAGGACGCCTCGAACGTGGTGCCTTCCTCGGGGCGGCGCTTGGCTGTGCCCGCGTACTCGGCGAGCCCGGCGAGGATGTCGTCCAGGTCGGCGTACACCCGGGTCACCGGCGGTCCGGACAGCGAACCGGCCAGATAGCAGTACTGGCAGTGCGCCGGGCAGCCCTCCGCCAGGTCGAACCGCCAGTCCGCGCTCGGCGCGATGGGTTGCAGCTTGCGCCGCGACGGCGGGCTCACCACGATCGCCAGTGTCGCCTTGGCCCGGGCGTAGGTCTCGCGCTCGTTCTCCCCGCGCAGCCCGGTCAGCCGGTTGCCCTTGAGCCGCTCGACCTCGAGCCCGAGCGCGGCCAGCCGCTGCATGATGCGCAGCCCGTGCGGATGGTCATAGGCAGCCGGCGTGGCCACCACCCGTTTGGGCGTCCACCTGCGGGCCGGTCGGGCCGCGGGGGCGATCCCGGTCAGATCATGCACCACGGTACGTTCCCCGCTCGCACTGTGCGGGGCGGGTGGCACGTCCGGAGCCAGCGGCCGGGTCAGATCGATGACCAACTGATACCCGGCGCCCGGCGAATCTCACCGCCGATCCCCCCTCGCCGGAACCGCCGCCATGGTCGCCCGTCCGGGTGATGCGCTACCCCGGGTGACACGGGTGGGATGGTCAAGCGGTGTCCGGGGGATCCACCAGCCCGTAAGGACGAGGACCGCAAGCGAGGACACGGGCGGTCAGATGCGCGACGGGATGGGGGCGGGAAGCTGGATGGGCGGCCGGCAGGCTTACGTGGCGGCGGTGCGGGGCCTGCGGGACACAGCACACATGCCGGCTGACATCCCGGCGCGCTTGCTCGCCGAGCAGGCGGCGGCCCACCGGATCGAGAGCACCGAACGGCTCGGCAACCTCGGCTGGGGCGAATGGGACCTGCTCAGCGGGCAGGTGCACTGGTCGGCGCAGATGTACCGGATCTACGAGCGCGACCCGGCGCTGGGCCCGCTGGACCAGGCGGCGCTGCAGGCGCTGACCCTCGCCGAGGACCGGCCGCTGCGCACAGCCGCCTGGCAGGCCTTCGAACGCGGCGAGCGGATGGACACCATCACCCGGGTGCGCCTGGGCGGTCACCTCAAGTACCTGCGGACCGTCGTGGACGCCACCCGCAAGGCCGCCGGCGAGCCGCTGCGCATCTTCGGCATCGTCCAGGACGTCACCGCCCGCGAGATGGGTGCGCTGCGCTTGGCCGAGGTCGAGCACCAGTTGGCCGAGCAGCGCCGCTCGCTGGACGCCGAACACGAACTCGCCGGCCGGCTGCAACGCATCATCCTGCCGGTGCCCGCCGAACCCCTCGACCTGCCCGGCCTCAAGGTCGCCGTACGCTACTTGCCCGCCAGCCAGGAGGACCTGGTCGGCGGCGACTGGTACCACGCAGCGCCGATGGCCGACGGCTCGGTGCTGCTGGCGGTCGGCGACGTGGCCGGGCACG
Organism: Actinoplanes sp. TFC3; assembly: GCF_001553785.1. Taxonomy (GTDB): domain Bacteria; phylum Actinomycetota; class Actinomycetes; order Mycobacteriales; family Micromonosporaceae; genus Actinoplanes. The sequence continues at coordinate 3,066,718 of NZ_LOJP01000001.1, read as the reverse complement.
GTACGTCGGCAGCCACCACGATGGCCCAGCTGCGCTATTCGCTGCGGGCCCTGGCCGTCACCACCGGCGACCCGGCGACCCTGCTGGGCCATCTCAACCGGATCACCTGCGACCTGGCCCAGGAGAGCGGCGCCGCCGAGACCACGGCCACCGCCGTCGTGGCCCGCTTCGACCCGCTGCAGCGCCGCCTGACCTGGGCCCAGGCCGGTCACCCGCCGCCGCTGCTGGCCCGCGCCGGGCGCACCGCGGCGCTGCCCCGCCCGGCCGGCCCGATGCTCGGCGTGATCGACAACGCCCGCTACGAGACGGCCGAGCTGGACCTGCAGATCGGCGACCTGCTGCTGTGCTACACCGACGGGCTGGTCGAGCACCGCCGCCGCGGGCCCGACGACGGGCTGGCCTCGGTGATGCACGCCGTCGACGAGGCGGTCGCCGCCGCCCCCGGCCGCCCCCTGGGCCAGCTACTGAGCCGGCTGCGCCAGGCCAACCCGGAAGACGACACCTGCATCCTGGCCGCGCGCCCGATCACCGACGAGACCCGCGATCTGCGCCGCTACCTGCGCGGGCGCTAGCCGTTGGAGCGCTACAGCTCGAAGAGGTTGCGCATGGCCTCGGTCAGGCGCGCCATGCTGGAGCCGGTCACCATGCCGATGCGTTCGGCGCCGATGGAGGCCGGCAGCCGGCGCATGCGGTTGATGACCACCACGCCGGTGATCGGGTCCTGCTCGGTGAGCGCCACCGCGTACGGCGGAAGCTCGGTCACCCCGCGCTGGCGCACGATGGGCGCGCAGAAGGGCGAGGCGTTGGGCCGTTCGTTGAAAGAGTCGGCCGAGAGCACGAGGACCCGGTAGCGCAGGTCGGTGCGGCTGCCGATGGTCCAGATCTCGCCGCGCTTCACGCGCCGAGCGTACCGTCGCGGCGATCTTAGGAACTCGGCGCGTCCGCCCTCCCCCGGCGGATGCGACGAACGTGCAGGTGGGCAGCGGTTCGAACGAAGTCCATCGCTTATCCGTAACAATGTGCGTGACGGCTTGCGACGCGGGGCGCTCGGAGGAAGGACGTTCATGACGGAAAAGGCACAGATCGGCGTGACGGGCTTAGCGGTGATGGGGCGCAACCTGGCCCGCAACTTCGCCCGGCACGGCCACACGGTGGCGGTGCACAACCGCAGCCACAACCGGACCAAGGAACTGGTCGAGGAGTTCGGCCACGAGGGCACGTTCCTGCCCGCCGAGAGCGCCGAGGACTTCGTGGCGAGCCTGGAGCGCCCGCGCCGGGTGGTCATCATGGTCAAGGCGGGTAAGCCCACCGACGCGGTGATCGACGAGTTCGCGCCGCTGCTCGAGGAGGGCGACATGCTCATCGACGCCGGCAACGCGCACTTCGCCGACACCCGCCGGCGCGAAGCCGCCCTCAAGGAGCGGGGCCTGCACTTCGTGGGCACCGGGGTGTCCGGCGGCGAGGAAGGCGCGCTGCACGGGCCGAGCATCATGCCCGGTGGGTCGAAGGAGTCGTACGAGTCGCTCGGTCCGCTGCTGGAGGACATCTCGGCCAAGGTCGACGGCGAGCCGTGCTGCGTGCACGTGGGCCCGGACGGCGCCGGGCACTTCGTCAAGATGGTGCACAACGGCATCGAGTACGCCGACATGCAGCTCATCGCCGAGGCGTACGACCTGCTGCGTCAGGCCGGTGGGCACACGCCGGAGGAGATCGCGGGCATCTTCAGCGGCTGGAACGAGGGGCGGCTGGGGTCGTACCTGATCGAGATCACCGCCGAGGTGCTCAAACAGGTCGACGCGGGCTCCGGCAAGCCGTTCGTGGACATCGTGCTGGACCGCGCCGAGCAGAAGGGCACCGGCCGGTGGACCGTGCAGTCCGCACTTGACCTGGGGGTGCCGGTCAGCGGCATCGCCGAGGCCGTTTTCGCACGGGCCCTGTCGGGCGGCGCGGACGTGCGCGACGCGGCGGCGCAGGCGGGGCTTCCGGGTCCGGCGGCCTCCAGCGGTACGTACCAAGGTGACCTGCAGGCCGATGTCGAGCAGGCGCTGTTCGCCTCGAAGATCGTCGCCTACGCGCAGGGGTTCCAGCAGATCCAGGCGGCGAGCGCGGAATACGGCTGGGAGATCGACCCGGGCGCCATGGCGAAGATCTGGCGCGACGGCTGCATCATCCGGGCCAAGTTCCTGGACTTCATCAAGCAGGCGTTCGACAAGAACGCCGGCCTGCCGACCCTGCTGGTGGACCAGTACTTCCTCGACGCGGTCAGCGGGGCGCAGGACGCGTGGCGCCGGGTGGTGGCCGCCGCGGCCCAGCAGGGCATCCCGGCCCCCGGGTTCGCCTCAGCGCTGGCCTATTACGACGGGCTGCGGGCCGAGCGCCTGCCCGCCGCGCTGATCCAGGGCCAGCGGGACTTCTTCGGCGCCCACACGTACCACCGGGTGGACAAGGACGGCTCGTTCCACACCCTCTGGGCCACCGACGACCGCAAGGAAATCGACGCCTGACGTGCCGCTGTGAGCCGGTCCTGGACGCTCAGGGCCGGCTCAGACCGGTACCGCGCGGGCGTTGGAGATCATCAGCGCGGCCATCTCCTCGGGCGGCAGCGGCTTGGCCATGTGGTAGCCCTGCCCGAGCCGGTATCCCATCTCGCGCAGCCGCTGCATCTGCGCCTCGGTTTCGATGCCCTCGGCCACCGCGTACAGGTCGAGGTACTCGGCGAGCTGGGCCACGGCGGCGGCCACGGCGAGGCGCCCGCGGTCCTCGCCGTCGCAGATGCCGTCGACGAACGACTTGTCGAGCTTGAGCACATCGACCGGGAAGGCCCGCAGCAGGCTGAGGCTGCTCGATCCGGTGCCGAAATCGTCGAGCGCCAGCCGTACCCCTAGATCGTGCAGTGCTTGCAGGGTGTCGCGGACCTGGCGGCCGTCGACAACCGAGGACTCGGTGACCTCCAGCACCAGGTTGGCCGGCAGCAGCCCGGTGTCGCTGAGCACCGCGGCGACCTCGTCGACGAACCCCGCCTCGCGCAACTGACGGGCAGCCACGTTCACGTTGATGGACCGGATCGCCGCGCCGCCGTACTGGACGTGCCACTGCGCGAGCTGCGTGCACGCCTCGCGCAGCACCCAGGAGCCGAGCGGCACGATGAGCCCCGAGCGTTCCGCCACCGGGATGAAGTCGCCCGGCGGGACCGGCCCGCGCGTCGGGTGCCGCCAGCGGACCAGGGCTTCGGCGCCCGACATGCGCCCGGTGGTGATGTCGAAGACCGGCTGGTACGCCAGGTGCAGCTCATGGCGGATGATCGCGTTGTGCAGCTCGCTGCCGAGCCGGGCATGGTTGACCACCTCGTTGCGCATGCGCGGTTCGAAGCGGGTCCACGACGCCTTGCCCGAGGCTTTGGCCGCGTACATGGCGATGTCGGCGTTGCGCAGCACCTCGTCGGCGCTGTCGCCGGTGCCGGCCAGGGCCACGCCGATGCTGGCGTTGGCGAGCAACTGGTGTTCACCCACCTTGAACGGCACGGCGAGCGCGGCCAGAATGCGGGCCGCTGCGGCCTCGGCCACCAGCGCGTCGTCGGCGTCGAGCAGCACGGCGAACTCGTCGCCGCCGAGCCGGCAGGGCAGGTGGGTGATCGCGCTGTGGTGGCGCAGCCGCTGGGCGATGCCGACGAGAAGCTGGTCGCCGACCGCATGCCCCATGGTGTCGTTGACCATCTTGAAGTCGTCGATGTCGATCAGCAGCACGGCCGCGGCGCGGTGCTCAACGAGGCGTTCGGCGAGCACGTTGCCGAACTGGGCGCGGTTGGCCAGCCCGGTGAGCGGGTCGGTCATCGCCAGGTGGGTCAGCTCGGCCTGCTGGCGGCGGATGCCCACGAGCAGCTTGTCGTTGGCGCGCAGCCCGAGCAGCTGACGGGCCACCACGCACGCCGCGATCAGCACCGCGCCGATGATCACGACGCGCTGGTCCCAGCCGAGCTGGCGGGCCGAGACGAAGATGACCAGAGCCGCGGTGGCGATGACCGCCGCCTGCGGCAGCGCGTTGTACAGTCGCCGCCCGCCCAGTGCCTTCGCCGCCGCCTGCGGGTTGGCCAGCACGAACTTCTGGTGGTACGCCGCCAAGCACATCGACAGCCCGACGATCGGCACAGCCAGCACGGACAGCCACAGCCGCCCGAGGTCGCCACCCGCGATCAGCAGCACGGCCGCCGCCACCGCCACCAGCGGCGCCAGGGCCAGGATGCGCAGGGCCACCGAGTCCACCACGCTGGCCGGGCTCATCGCCGCACGGATGATCAGCACCAGGGCGATCATTGCCGCCACGCCGACGATCGCGGCGCCGTGCTGGGTCACCCCGTCCACCGCCGGACCGGCAAGGTCGAGCACCACGTACCAGAAAATCAGGCCGCCCGCGACCGCCACCGTGGCCCCGTCGAGCAGGATCTGCGCCCACCCCAGCGCCGTCTGATGCTCGCGCGGCAGCAGGAGGAAGGCCAAGATGAAGAAGGCAACACCCAGGAGCAGGGGAGGCGCCACGTACGGTGAAAGCCCCGGATTGTTGTTCGCCAGCGCCAGGCTGCCCACGGCCCCGATGCCCACACTGAGCGCCGCGCGCCCCACCATCCGCCAGAACCCGCGAACCGGCCGGGCCACCACAATCATGGCCCCGATCCGCCGGCACGACACGTAGGCCGCAGCCATGGCCACCGGCCCCGCCGCGTAGCCGATCCGCAGCGGACCCTCATGGCCGGTCAGCAACCACACCAGCACCGCCAGCACCGCCAGCACCGCCACAATCGGCGGCAACGGGCCCGGACGGACCTGCTTGCGCGCGCGGCGGCGGCCCCGCTGGGGAGGTGCGGTCATGGTGACAAACAGCTTTCGTCCGAAAGGTCCTGGTGGACTTCCAGTCGGCTGCACGACCGCTGACCTGAGATTTCCCGCTTCCCGCGGGGGTTGTCCGCCGTTGCTGAGCCGCCCGCCCGGCGCGGATCGCACCGGGAGGCGGGTGGAGGGCGCCTGCCGGATCACACCGGCAGGCGCCCGTTGCCCTAACCCTTCAGCGCGGCGCTCACCACGGCACGGGCTTCTTCCTGGATGCGGCCCAGGGCCTCGGGGCCCTTGAACGACTCGGCGTAGATCTTGTAGACGTCTTCGGTGCCGGAGGGGCGGGCGGCGAACCAGCCGGACTCGGTGACCACCTTGAGGCCGCCGATGGGGGCGTCGTTGCCGGGGGCCTTGGTGAGGACCGCGGTGATGGGGTCGCCGTCCAGCTCTTTCGCGCTGACCTGCGACGGGGACAGCTTGGCCAGAACGGCCTTCTCGTCCGGGGTGGCGGGGGCGTCGATGCGGGCGTACGCGGGGGATCCGAAC
>NZ_LOJP01000001.1:3055803-3061249 GCF_001553785.1 Actinoplanes sp. TFC3 | reverse complement strand
GGCGTACGCGGGGGATCCGAACTTGCCGGTCAGATCCTTGTAGTGCTGGCTGGGGGTACGGCCGGTGGTGGCCAGAATCTCCGACGCCAGCAGGTCGAGCAGGATCCCGTCCTTGTCGGTGCTCCAGACGCTGCCGTCGCGGCGCAGGAACGAGCCCCCGGCGCTTTCCTCGCCACCGAAACCAACCGAGCCGTTGAGCAGGCCGGGGACGAACCACTTGAAGCCCACGGGCACCTCGTCGAGGCGCCGGCCCAGGTCAGCGGCCACGCGGTCGATCATCGAGGAGGAGACCAGGGTCTTGCCGATCGCTGCGCCGGACGGCCACTGCGTGCGTGCCGTGAACAGGTAGTTGATCGCGACTGCCAGGTAGTGGTTCGGGTTCATCAGGCCGGCATCGGGGGTCACGATGCCGTGGCGGTCGGCGTCGGCGTCGTTGCCGGTGGCCAGCTGGAAGCGGTCCTTCTGCTGGATCAGCGAGGCCATCGCGTGCGGCGACGAGCAGTCCATGCGGATCTTGCCGTCCCAGTCCAGGGTCATGAACCTGAACGTGGGGTCGACGTCCGGGTTGACGACCGTCAGATCCAGGCCGTAGCGCGAGCCGATCTCACCCCAGTAGGCCACCGACGCGCCGCCCAGCGGGTCGGCACCGATGCGCAACCCGGCGTTGCGGATGGCCTCCATGTCGATGACCGAGGACAGGTCATCGACATAGCTGGACAGGTAGTCGTAGCCCGACACGAGCTCGCAGGTGCGGGCGCGGGCGGCGCTGACCCGGCGGACATCCTTGAGACCGGCGGCGATCAGCTCGTTGGCGCGGTCCTGGATCCAGGTGGTGGCGTCGGTGTCGGCGGGCCCGCCGTTCGGCGGGTTGTACTTGAAGCCACCGTCGTCCGGCGGGTTGTGCGAGGGGGTGACCACGACGCCGTCGGCCAGCCCGTTGGTGCGGCCCCGGTTGTAGGTCAGGATCGCGTGCGACACCGCGGGGGTGGGCGTGTAGCCGTCGCGGCTGTCGATCAGCACGGTCACGTCGTTGGCGGCGAACACCTCCAGCGCGGAGATCATGGCCGGCTCGCTGAGCGCGTGGGTGTCGCGGCCCAAGAACAGCGGGCCGTCGGTGCCCTGCGCCTTGCGGTATTCGACGATCGCCTGGCTGGTGGCGACGATGTGATCCTCGTTGAACGCCGTCCTCAGGCTCGAACCGCGGTGCCCGGAGGTGCCGAACGCGACGCGCTGCCCGGCCACCGACGGGTCGGGGTGCTCGGTGTAGTAGCTGAGGATCACCCGGGGCACGTCGATGGTGTCGCGGGAATCGGCGGGGGTGCCGGCGCGGTCATGCACGGACATCGAAGGCCTCCTTGCAGCGGGGTGATCCGGCCAGGATCGTATCCTCGCCCGTACCCGCCCGTGGCGATCGGTAAGCCATTGAACCTTTCGAGACAGGGAAGCGAACTACCTGCCGTGAAGCGTGCCCTTGCCCTCCTGCTCCTCGTGCTGGCCGCGGCGGGCCTCACCGCCACGCCGGCCAGCGCCCACGCGGCGCTGATCAGCTCCTCCCCCGAGCCGGGCAGCGTCATCGGCTCGGCGCCCACCGAGATCGTCGTGCGCTTCACCGAGAACATCAGCATCGTTGCGGATCGCACGCAGGTGCTGGCCCCCGACGGCAAGCGCATCACCGGCACGGTCAGCTCGTCGGGACCGCTGCTGCGCATCGAGGTGCGGCACGCCGATCAGCCGCTGGGAACGTACCTGGTGAGTTATCGCATCATTTCGGCAGACAGCCATCCGGTCGGCGGCGCCCTCACGTTCTCGGTGGGTGCGCCCTCGGCGCGACCGGCGGAGAGCGACCCCACGGCCCTGCATCCCTCGGTGCGGGTGGCGGTTCCCACCATCAGAGCTCTCGGGTACGGCGGGCTCACGCTGATCATCGGGCCGGCCCTGATGCTGGCGCTGCTCTGGCCACGCCGCCGCTCCCGCCGCGCCCCGATCCTGCTGACGCGCGCCGGTCTGGTGGTGACAGCGGCGGCCACCCTCGGCGCGCTGTGGGCTCAGGCCCCGGCCGGTAGCGGCGCACCGCTGTGGGACGTGTCGGTCATCGAGCTGGCGGACGTGCTGGCCAGCCCGTTCGGGCTCACGCTGATCGCGCGGCTGGCCGTGCTCGCCGTGGTCGCCGCGCTGCTGCCGCCGGTGCTGCGGGGCGAGCGGTCACGCTGGCGGGCGCTGGTGCTGGCAGGGCTCGGGGTGGGCGGGCTGGTCACGTGGCCGCTGACCGGGCACGCCTCGGAGTCGCCGCTGCGCGCCGCGATCGTGGCCGCCGACGTGGTGCACCTGGCGGCCATGGCCGTGTGGATCGGTGGGCTGGTGACGCTGTCGGTGTTCCTGCTGCGCGGCACGCATCCCCGGGTGCTCGCCAGGATCCTGCCGGCCTGGTCGCGCTGGGCCGCGCTGTCGGTGGTGTGGCTGGTCGGGGCCGGGGTGGTGCAGGCGGTGGTGCAGGTCGGCTCGTTCGCGGCGGTGTGGGGCACCTCGTACGGCAAGATCCTGCTCGCCAAGGTTGCTGTGCTGGCCGCGGTGCTGGGGGTGGCCGCCTTGGCCCGCCGCTTCGTGCTCAGCTCCCGGGTGATGACGGCCGGCCCCGGGGTGCTGCGGCGCACGGTCGGCATCGAGGTGGTGGCCACGGTCGTGGTGCTCGGGCTGAGCGCGGTGCTGGTGCAGACCACCCCGGGACGTGACGTCACCACGGGACAGAGCGCGCCGGCGGTGCAAGGGGTGTCCGGCACGCTCACGGCGAACCTGTTCACGATGCAGTACTACGTGTATCCGGTGGAGCTGGGTGAGAACAACACCGTGCACGGGTTCACCTACACCCCGCAGGGCAAGCCGCTGCCCGCGCAGGAGTGGACCGTGACGACCCGGCTGCGCGACCAGGGCCTCGAACCCGTCTCGGCGCCGATGCTGCCGCTGACCCCGCGCAACGACGCGGTCGGGGCGCTGACGTTTCCGCTGCCCGGCACGTACGACATCACCTTCACCGTGCGAACCACGGAGATCGACCAGGCAACGGTCCGTACGACGATCACGGTCCCGCAGGTTCCGGGGCGCTCCTGACGGGGCAGAAGAAGGACTTGCCCAGGTGGGAGGCCCACGTGCAGGTGACCGTCATCGGCAACCCGGACGACTCGGTGATCGTGACCGTTCGCGGCAACCTCGACATCGACTCGGCGGTGGTGCTGGACACCACGCTCAATCAGGTGCTCGACCGGCCCGTGCCGCGGGTGGTGGTGGACCTGTCCGGCGTCGAGTTCTGCGACTCCACCGGGCTCAGCTCGTTCGTCATCGCGCACAACCGGGCCCGGTCCACCGGCGGCTGGGTGCGCCTGGCCTCGCCGAGCACGTGGCTGCGCGGCCTGCTGGAAACCGTAGGCCTGGCGCATGCGCTGGCACTGTATCCCAGCGTGGCCGACGCGCTGGCCGGCCACGGCGGAAGCTAACGTTTCCCGGTGCTGATCCTGCTCCCGCCCTCCGAGGGCAAGTCCACCCCTGCCGCCGGGGAACCCGCCGACCCGGCCGCGTTGTGGCTGCCGAAACTCGCGACCGCCCGCAAGCGGGTGCTCAGCAAGCTCGTCGCGTTGAGCAAGCGGACCAGCGCCAGGGCGGTCGCGGAGTCACTGGGGACGCTGGGGCTCCGCGCCGGTCAGCGCGGCGAACTCGACCGCAACGCCGGCCTGCTCACCGCCCCGGCGGCCCCGGCGGCGCAGGTCTACAGCGGGGTGCTGTACGAGGCGCTGGACCATGCGGCGCTACCGGCCGAGGCGCGCGGCTGGGTGGCGGAGCGCGCGGTGGTGTTCTCCGGGCTGTGGGGTGTGGTGCGCCTGACCGATCGGATCCCGGCGTACCGATGCTCGGCCGGGGTGGTGCTGCCGGGGATCGGCGGGCTGACGCCGTACTGGAAAAGTGCTCTGACCAGGAGCATGCCCGACGACGGCCCGGTGCTGGATCTGCGCAGCGGGGCCTATGCCGCGATGTGGGGGCCGCCGGCGCAGCGGTCGGTGGCTTTGCGCGTGCTGCACGAGCGGGTCGTGGACGGCGAGCTGCGGCGTTCGGTGGTCAGCCACTTCAACAAGGCCACCAAGGGCCGGATGGTCCGCGCGCTGGCCGTCGCCGGGGTCAGCGCCGCTGATGTCGACGAGCTGCTGAGTGCGCTGCGGGACTTGAAGTGGACCGTCGAGGAACGGCCGGTCGCCGCCGGCCGCCCCCGTCAGGCTGATGTCATCGTGCGCGAGCTGTGAGAACTACTGCGCGGCCAGGATGTCGATGATGAAGCGCAGGTCGCCCGCCGGACGGCCGCCGGTGGGGTGCTCACCGTAGGCCAGCTCGGCGGGGATGTCGAGCTGCACCCGGCTGCCCACCGGCACGCCGACCAGGCCCTGGTCCCAGCCCTTGATGAGCTGGCCCGCACCGACCGGGAAGACGGCCGGCTGACCGCGGTCCCAGGACGAGTCGAACTGCTTGCCGTCCTTGTAGGTGACGCCGATGTAGTTGGCCTGGATCGTCTGCCCGGCGGTCAGCTTGGGGCCCTTACCCACGATGATCGGCGTGACCACCAGCTTGGTGACGTCGCCCTTACCCGCCGTGATTTCCGGCTTCTGCTGCAGCGCCGGGTCGGCAGCGGTCTGCGGGGCCGCGTCGCTGGGCACAGGTTCGGGGGCGGCCGCCGAGGGTGCAGCCGCGCTCGCGGCCGGGGCGGCGGCGCTGGTAGTGGTGGTCTTGTCGTCGCCGCCGGCGACCTGGATGCCGATGAACACGGCGACCAGCACCGCGATCACCGCCACGCCGGCGAGCGCGCCCGCGAGCGCCTGGCCGCGACGCTTTCCGGCGGTCTTGTCCTGGACACTCATAGTTTGTGCCGCTCCTAGTCTTCTGGGCTCCGGACACCGTACTCGCCGTCCGGAGCCGATCACGGACGAACCACCGGGGATCATGGACCACAACGGACGGTTACTCAAATCGCTCTTCTCCATCACTCACTGAAGGTGAGAACGTGTACTCCCTTGCCAGGGGACATCACCGTGACCGAGGAGGGTCGGTTGCCGGACGACGACCGTGCGCCAGGTCGCCCGCAGCAGCCCAGGGCCGGCTACGGCTACCGCAGCACCGGGCGGCGCGGTGCCGCCGTACCACCGGAGCTTCTCGGCACCGGGCACCGGCGCCTCAGCGAGTTCCTCATGCCGGCCGCGGTCATCCTGGCCGGCGTGCTGGTCGTGGTCGCCGCGGGCTTCGTGATCAGCCGGGCGGTGCGCAGCAACGACACCACGGCCGCACCGCAGGTCCAGCCGCCCGCGCTCGGGGAGCTCCCGGCCAACCCCACCGACCAGTTCCCGATCCCCCTGGAGAGCGACCCCACCTCGCCGTCCCCCACGCCGACGCCGTCGTTGCCGCCCACCAGCAC
>NZ_LOJP01000001.1:3045379-3055703 GCF_001553785.1 Actinoplanes sp. TFC3 | reverse complement strand
CCTTCCCACCCACCCGCAACGCATCATGATGAACCTCTGGCCCGGCACCGGCGTCGACAGCTGGCTGCAGCCTTTCACCTACCCGGGCACCCCCTTGACCGCCGGCTACGACTGGGCCAAGTACACCAAGTACTGATGGCCGCTGGAGCCTGCGTTGAGCTTCGCCACCGATCGTCAAAGGCATGACCGAAGCCCAGCTGATCTCGCCCGACGCCCGTGCCGTTCTCGACGTGCTGGACACCGGCGCGGTGGAGATTGTCTTCCAGCCGATCGTGCAGCTGCAGGACGGCACGGTTCGCGGCTACGAAGCCTTGGCGCGCTTCGACCGCCGGCACTTCGCCAACCCGGCGCAGGCCTTCGCCGCCGCCACCGAGGCCGGCCTCGGCGTGGAGCTGGAGATCCTCGCGATCGAGCGGGCCCTGCAGCGGCTGGACGACCTGCCCACCGGCGCCTGGCTCAGCCTCAACGCCTCGGTCGAAGCGCTGCTGACCCCGCGTACCGTCGAGCTGCTGCTGGCCCACTCGCACCGCCGCCTCACCGTCGAGCTGACCGAGCACACCCAGATCACCGACTACACCGCCCTGCAGAAGGTGCTGGACCGGCTGCGGCCGGCCGGGATCCTCGTCGCGGTCGACGATGCGGGGGCGGGGTTTGCCAACCTGAGCCAGATCCTGCAGCTGCACCCGGACATCATCAAGCTCGACATCTTCCTCACCCGCAACATCGACGCCGACCCGGTGCGCATCGCCCTGGTCCGCGCGCTGGTCGCCTTTGCCGACAGCCTCGGCGCGATGCTGGTCGCCGAGGGCATCGAAACGTACGCCGAGCACCGGCAGGTCCTCGCCCTCGGCGTCCACCACGGGCAGGGCTACTACATCGCGCGGCCCGGTCCGCTGGCCAGCCACCACATCGAACCGCTGCTCTGAGGACCACGAGCCCGCCCTGGGATGTCACCAAAGGCGGGCTCGCGTGCTTCGCCAGACGTCAGCCGGTTACGGCCGCCGTGGATCAGGCGGATTCCTCGGCGTACTGCATGACTTCCCCGATGAGCCGGGTCGTGCTCTGCCCCCGCAAGGCATAGAAGACGTTGCGGCCTCGGCGTTGTCGCCGGATCAGCCGGGCGTCCTTGAGAAATCGCAAATGGTGTGCCACCGATGTCGAATCCGCCGCTATGGCCTCGGCCAGCGCGGCCGGTGTCTGTTCGCCCTGTTGCAAGAGGACAAGGATGTGCAGGCGGTGTTCGTAGGCCATGCCGCGCAGCACGACAACCGCTCGTTCCAGCGTCGACGGGGAGGTTTGCAGGCTACCGGTGCTCATCCTCGCACCGCCTCGACGCGGCGCTGAACGGTCCTGCTGGTCCGCACGATCCTGGACAGCAGCAGTGAGATCACCAGGATGGCGGTGGCCGTCAGCGTGATGCTCGCACCGGCCGCGACATTCCAGTGGCTGGAGGCGTACAGGCCGATAAGTCCGCTACTCATCCCGAAGGTGATGGCCAGAGCCGTGAGCACGCCGAGCCGCGTGGTCCAGAGCCGGGCCGCGGCGGCCGGGGCGACGATCAGCGCCAGCGCCAAAATGGTGCCGGCAGCCGGGACCACGGTCACGACGACCACCTCGATGGTGAGCAGTAGCACGATGTCCCAGAAACCCGTGGCGAAGCCGGCCGTTTGTGCACCGGTGCGGTCGAAGCCGGTGTACAACAGCGGCCGGGCTGCTACCAGCAGCACGCCCGCCACCACCACCAGGACCACGGCAGTGGTGATCAGATCCCGCGGGGAGACCGTGAGAACCGAGCCGACAAGAAACGAGGACAGATCACGGCTGAAGCCGTTCTGAGTGGCCACCAGCGCGGCCCCCAGCGCGAATCCACCGGACAGCATGACACCGGTGGCTGCGGCCGCGTTCTGTCCGCGGCGGCGGCTGAGCGCGGCTACGCCCAAGGCGATGACCGCACCGGCCGCGACGCCGCCGGCGAAGATGTTGATCCCGATGATCGACGCGGCCACCACACCGGGGAACGTGGCGTGGGTCAGGGCCATGGTGAAGAACGACAGCCGGCGCAGCACCACCTGCACGCCGATCAGACCGGCAAGCGCACCGGCGAGAAGCACCTCGGCCGTCGCCCGGAGCAGGGCGTCATCCCACCAGTTCATGTGAGGAACCCCTTTCCGGGCCCGCCGGGTGCGGCCGGTTGCGCCGCAGCCGCAAGGCCCCCAGCGGCAGGAGAAGGAGATAGAAGAGCGCCAGGAACAGCACCACCGCGGAGGCCGACGTGAGAGAGATGTCGTACACGACCGAGGCGGTCCAACTGGCCCACAGCCCGGCGTAGCCGGCGAGCATGATCAGCCCGGTGCCCGCGAACGCCATGACGAGCAGTCGCGAGGTGATCATCCGCGCTGCGGCGGCCGGCACGATGAGCAGTGCCACCACCAGAATGGTCCCCACGGCGCGAACGGCGGCGACGACCACAAGAGCGATCACGAGGTTCAGCCCCAGGTCCAGCCAGGCGATCCGATAACCTGCCGCTGCGGCGCCGGCCGGGTCGAAAGTCCGGAAGAGCAGGGCGCGGGCGCCGATCATCAGCAGCCCAAGGATCACCACCGCGAGCACTGCGGTCTCCACCAGTTGCCGCGGGGTCACGGTGAGGATGCGGCCGAACAAGAACGTCGTCAGATCCGAGGTGTACGACGGCCGGCGCGACACCAGCACCACACCCAGCGAGAACATCGCGGTGAGGATGACCGCCGTGGACGCATCGTCGGACAGGGCGCCGCCGCGGGTCAGCAGGGTCAGCGCGACCGCGGTGACAACGCCGGCGATCAGGGCACCGACGAAGACACCCTCGACGCCGCCGGCCACGAACCCGATGACCACGCCCGGGAAAACGGTGTGGGTCAGCGCGTCGGACACGAACGACAGCCTGCGGGCAAAGACGAAAACGCTGACCGGGCCGCAGATGAGTGCCAGCAGCGTCAGCTCGGCCAGGGCACGAGCCATGAACGGTACGGCGAAAGGCTCGATCACGGCTCTACCAGCACGGTCCGGCCACCGTCGACCTCCACCGCGTGCGCGCCATACGCGCGGCGCAGCGTATCGGCGGTCAGCGTCTCGTCGGGTGGCCCGGCCGCCCACTGCCGGCCGTTGAGCAGGCACACCAGATCGGCGAGTTCCCGGGCGACGGCAAGGTCGTGCGTGCTGAGCACCAGGGCTGTTCCGGCGGCGCTGAGCTCGCGCAGCACCGCAAGGATCGCGTCCTGGCTGACGATGTCGACGCCGTTGAACGGCTCGTCGAGCAGCAGCAGCTGCGGCTCGGCAGCAATGGCGCGGGCGAGCAGCACGCGCTGGCGCTGGCCGCCGGACAGGGTGCCGAAGTTCTTTCTGGCGCGATCGGCCAGGCCCACGCGGTCGAGGGCCTCGCGCACGGCTGCCCGGTCAGCGGAGCGGGTGGGCCGCCACCAGCCGATACGGCGGTAGCGGCCCATCATGACGACCTGCGCGGCGGTGACGGGGAAGCCGGCGTCGAGGGCATCGGTCTGCGGCACGTACCCGGTGTGCACTCGCGCATGAACCGGGGTTGTCCCGAGTACCGTGGCGGCGCCGCCGAGAACCGGGACCAGGCCGAGCACCGACTTGATCAGGGTGGACTTGCCGGCGCCGTTGGGACCCACCAGGGCCAGGCGCTGACCGGTCCGGACGGTGAGTTCGACGTCGGTGAGCACGGGGGTGCCGTGGTAGCCGACGCTGACCCCGGCGTAGCGAAGGGCGGCGCCGCTCATGTCAGCCGGCCAACGCCGACGTGATGACCTGGGTGTTGTGCTGCTCGGCGCCGAGGTAGGTGCCCTGCGGGGTGCCTGGGGCGCCCAGACTGTCGCCGTACAGGGCGTCCTCACCACCGACTACCTTGACGCCGGCCTGCTTCGCGATGGCCTCGGCACTCTTGGGTGGTAGCGAACTCTCGGTGAAGATCGCCTTGGCGCCGGTCGACGTGATTTTGGCGACCAGGTCGGTGAGCTGCTGGGCACTCAGCTCCGCGGAGGTGTCCAGGCTGGGGATGACCGAGCCGACGAACTGCAGGTGGTAACGGTCGATGTAGTAGCCGAACGCGTCGTGGTTGGTAACGAGTTTGCGCTGCTGTGCGGGGATCTTCGCAAACGCGGCCTGGTTGTCGGCGTCGAGCTTGTCCAGCTGGGCCGAGTAGCCGGCGAGATTGCTGGCGAAGATGTCCGCGCGCGCCGCGTCGGCCGCGGCGAATGCCTTCTCGATGTTGGTGACCATGGTTTTGGCGTTCTGCGGGTTGTGCCAGATGTGCGGGTCGCCGCCGGCCATCTCCTCGTCGCCCGGGTCGCCCTTGCGGATCGCCACGCCCTGGCTGGCGTCGACCACCGTGCCCGTGAAGCCGGCGGACTCGATGGTCTGATCGAGCCACTCCTCGAGCCCGACGCCGTTCTTGACGACGAGCTTGGCCTTGCCGATGGCCTGGATGTCGGCGGGGGTGGGCTCGTACTCGTGGGGGTCGACGTTCGGTTTGATGATCTGGGTGACGCTTACGTCGTTGCCGCCGATACTGCGGACGAAGTCTGCGACCTCGGGAGTGGTGGCAATCACGGCGAGCGGGGCACCAGACGAGGGGCCGGCACCGGCCGCGGCGTCAGGGGTGCCCTTGCTGCCACACCCCGCGGCCAGCAGAGCAAGTGCCGTGGCGGCTGCAGGGACAAAGATACGTTTCACGAAAACAACTCCGATCCTGAGGGGCAGAACGGTAATCGTTTTCAATAAGCATTGTCTAATGGCGAAGTGACGATGTGTGCAACGGCGCCGCCCGGCTTGCCCAGCCCGATCGGCTCAGACGAGGGCCGCCAGGGCAGCGTGCCGGCCGCACCGCCACACCAAGCCGACCCGCTCGAAGCCGGCCGCGCCAAGCGCGGCAGCGTGCCAGGACACCGGAGCCGTAAATTCCGCCGGTGGGCGCTGCCCGAAAACGGCCGCACGCTCGGCGACCAGCGGTGCGATCTCGGCAATGTCCGCCACGTCGCTCCACCACTGGGCCCAGGCCAAGTCGGCAGCGGCCGCACCCTCGGCGGGGTCCAGAGCCGCCATGAGCGAGGCGATACCGTCGTCAGGCATGAGGTCGGCGACGATCAGCAGCCCGCCCGGCGTCAATGCCCGGCGGATGTCGGCATACAGCGCCTGCACCTGCGCGGCATGCAGATAGTGCAGAGTCATGACCGTCACGATGACGTCGAAGTCCGCGCCCGCCCGACCGACCCACGCCGATGAGGACAGATCCGCCTCGATCGTGCGCACTGCGGCATCACTGGGCGCGCTGCGAGCCAGGGCGAGCAGGACGGGGTCGATGTCCATCACGCTGACCTCGGCTGCGGGCCAGCGACGGGCCATCCGCTCGGCGAGAACACCAGGGCCGCCGCCGAGGTCGAGCACTTTGCCCGGCGGGGAGCCGGCCGCTTCAGCGGCCCGGCACATCGTCTCCTCAAGAGTGCTCAGGCCAGGAACGAACCCGGCCATCACCTGGGCCCACGTGGCACGCCAGCGGCCGGCGTGAGCAGGGTCGAGCACGGCGCCAGGCGCGCCGGACATACTTGCCATAGTTTGCACTCCGGGACCACAAGCCAGCAGGACGCCACACGATAACGGAAACCATTTCCGACAGGTTAAGCCGTGTGGTCCGCCGGCTCCGGCACATCCTCGCGATACGCGTGTCAAAACTGGCGGTCGAGGCCGGCCAGCACCGACAAGAGCCGATCAACCTCCTCGGCGGTGTTGTACACGTGCAGACTCACCCGTACCGATGCGGTCGTCTCACCGCTTTTCGCCTGGCAGTGACCATCAGCCCGGACCATGAGGCCGTCAGCGGCCAGGATGAAGCCCAGGTCGTTGGAAGCGATCGAGCGGTGCCGGAACGCGATGATGCTCTGCCGCCGCTGCAGCGCGGACGCGGCGCTGAGACTGGCCTGGCAGCCCAGCACCTCGTAACTGGGCAAGGTGCGCAGCCCATCGGTAAGCCGGGCACCCAACCCGGCGGTCCACCGGGCGATGCGGTCGGTTCCCGCACTGTCCAGCCACTCCAACGCTGTGGCCAGGCTGATGATCCCGCTGGTGTTGGGCGAGCCGGCCCATCCGCCCGCCGCGTAAGCGGGCCCACGCTGATTGCGCGCCCAGACCGCGCCGACGCCTGGCAAAGCCATCGCTTTGTGGCCGGAGAACACGACGAAGTCGGCGTCGAGGGTGCTCAGCGACAGCGGCAGATGCCCGATGCCCTGCGCAGCGTCGAGGCAGATCGGGATGTCCGGCCCGGCGACAGCGCGCAACCGTTGCACGTTCATGTCGTTGCCGTAGACGTGATGCACGTGCGTGGCTGCGATGAACCGCGTGCGCTCGTTGATCATGCCGGCGAGCCGGTCGGTGTCGTAGTCGAACGCGGCGTCGTACGGCATTGCCCGTACGTGCACCGTGATCCCTTGCCGGCGTAGGAGCCCGGTCACCTCCAGCCAGGGCTCATGGTTGGCGGCATGGTCGGCGAACGGCACGATGATCTCGTCGCCGTCCCGCAACTGTGGAGCCAGCCAGTCCCGGGCAATCCCGCGCAGCCCCTCGGTGGTGCCGCTGACGAAGTGCACGCCGGAGCGAGCCGGATCCGGGTCAGCCAGGAAGCGGCGCAGCCGGTCGCGCGTCTGCTCGATACGCGCGGTGGTGCGGTTCGCCCACGGGTACGTACCACGGGCGGCGTTGGCGTTGCCCGTCGCCAGGTAGGTCATGACAGCGTCGAGGACGACCTGCGGCTTCTGCGCCGTCGCAGCGCTGTCCAGGTACGCCTTGTCCGGGTTGCCGACGATGATCGGGAACTGTGCCCGCAGCTTTTCCTGCCAGAGCGACAGCTCGTGCAGCACGGCCATGTCAGTCCCGGACCAGCGGCGCACCGGCATCACGCCAGGCGATGATCCCGCCGTCGAGCGATCGGACCTGTGGATGGCCCATCCGCGCCAGCAGCGCAGCGTAGCGGGCGGACTTCTCCCCCACCGGGCACACCAGCAACACGCTTTGCCCGCGGCCGAACGGCAGCCCGCCATGCAGCAGCTCGGCGAACAGCTCGTCGACGATATTTATCGAACCGTCGATGTGCAGTGCTCGGAAAGCGAAAGGACTGCGCAGATCCACAACGAGACCACGGCGTTCGGTCACCCACTGCTCGGCCTCGGCGACCTCGACCGTGCTGGCCTGCGCAAGGTCCGCGCCGGTCAGCGTCGCTGCCGAATTGCGCCGCGGTAGCTGACCGAACAGCTCCGGCCGGCGATCGCGCACATAACTCAGATAGCTTTCTACGCGGTCGCAGACGATGAACACCGCTGTGCGGCGCTCGGTCAGGCCCGCGTCAACAGCGCGCAGATACCGCACTGCGCCTTGATAAGCACCGCCTCCGGTGGGTCCGGCCAGCATGCCGCACCGGCGGACCAGGGTGAGCAGCCCGTCAATGGCATCGTCTGCGGTGATGGTCTCGATACAGGAGTAGACGCCCGGGTCGAACAGGCCGACTTCGTGCACCTCGTCGATGGTACGGATGCCCGGGATGAAATCGGACTTGTGCGCCACCAGCCCCACCACCTGCACATCGCGATGGTGCTGGCGCAGCGCCGTCGCAACCCCGGTCGAGGAGCCAGCCGTGCCGACACAGGCGACGAAGTAGTCCGGCGCCCGCCCGTCGAGATCTTTGACGATCTCCGGCCCGGTGCCGTGCAGGTGCGCCTCGACGTTGAGTTCGTTGAAGTACTGGTCGGTGTGCAGGTGGTCGCCGCCGGTTCCGGCGAGCCGCTGATGCATCCGGGTCAGCGGGTCGCCAGTGTCGGTGGGATCGAGGCATTCGGCTTGCCCGGGCAGCTCGTCGATCTCGGCGCCCAGCAACAGCAGGAGATCCTTGATCTCCGGCACCTTCATGCGGTTGGTGATGCTCTTGAAGCTCAGCCCATGCATGCCGGCGAGCACGGCGAGCGCCTTGGCGGTGTTACCGCTGGACAACTCCACGACCGTACGACCATCCCTGCCGGATCGGCTCAGCAGCGGCAGCAGCATGTTCCAGGCGGCGCGGTCCTTGAGCGAGCCGAACGGGTTGAGAGACTCCATCTTGGCGTACAAGTCGATGTGCCGCAGACCGTGCACGGCCGGGTCGATACGGACCAGCGGGGTGTTGCCGATAACGTCGGTCATGGCCTCGAACCTCATGCCGCCTCCACACCTGTGCGAACGGGCCAGTACTGCTCGTCGAGGCACCATTGCCACGCGTTGTGTTCGCGCCACATGGCTACCTTACGGGCGACCGGCTGTCGCAAGGCCTGCGTGGCGCTGAAGTCCATGAAGTAGCCGGCAGTGTTGACGAATGCCAGCACATCCCCGGCTTGTGGCCGCGACGGCAGGAAGACCTTGCGGCGGGTGATGAGGTCGGCTTCCAGGCACAGATTGCCGAACAGGTACGCCTGCACCGGCCGCGCATCAGTGGAGGCTGCACGGTGCACAACCACGGGATCCATCAGCACGCCGTGCTCTTCCAGGCTCACATCGCGGGCGTTGCAGTCCAGCCGCACGATGGTGTCGCCATCGTCGTCGCGGACCTCCAGCACGCTGGCCAGGACCATGCCGCACTGGTCCAGCAGAGCTCGGCCCGGTTCCACGTGCAGGTCATACATGCTGTCCAGCAGCAGCTGTCCCAGCGGCCGACGCTGCTGCGGGGCTGCGGTTTGCAACAGCCGGTCCAGGTAGGCCGCGCCGGCGACCGGCCGGTGGGCGGGATAAAGCTGCAGCGAACCGCGGACCGTACCGCCTTCGGCCCGCAGCCCGTAGCCGTGTGCGTTCCATGTAAGCGGTTCCCGTTTGCCGAGGACTGCCTGAGACAGTGCGGAGGTGTATGCGTCCCACTGGTCGCCGTCAGCGAGATAGTTGACGCCAAATCCCCCGCCGACGTCAACCGACCACGGCCGCTGGCCCCTGCTGCGGGCCTCGTCGAGGGCGAGCAGGCAGCCCTCCAGCGCAACGGCCTTCTCGCTGAGCCCGATGGTGTCGAGGTGGTACGCCACGCCGGACAGCTCGAAAACGCCGGGGTGCTTGTCAAGCAGGTCGAGGACCTGATTCATCGCGGCAGCCGGTACGCCGAAGCGGCTACGGCGGGCACCCACATGTACGCCGGTGGACGTGAATTCCGACAAGCGCACCTGCACCGGCACCGGGGACAGCGCCGGTTTGGTGACCAGGGCGGCCAGCTCGCTCAGCTCGGCCAGCGAATCGGTGCTGACCGTGATGCCGCTACGGGCGGCCAGCCACAGCAAGTCGCGGTTCTTGGGGCCGGTGGCGATGATGCGCCGGGGTGCGAACCCCGCGCCGAGTGCGTGCTGCAGTTCGGCCAGCGATGCCACGTCGATGCCGGCGTTGCCGGCGGCCAGTTCACGCACCAGCGCACTGGACCGGTTCGCTTTGTGCGCGTAGAAGATCTGCCCGGCGAGGCGGTGACCGGAATACACGTCGCGAAAAGCGGCGACGTTTCGCGCAAGCTGCTGCGGGAGCACTATTGCCAAAGGAGATCCCAAGGCGGTGATCAATTGCGTCAGCAGGTCGGTCTCGTCAAGCACCGACTCCATGATGGATGCCATTCGCGGTGACAGATAGAGCGGCAAATGCGACCCCCGAGGGTGAGCCGTGCAGCCTGACGTGCCGCTGTTGCCCTCTTGAGGACGCTCAGTGGCGGCGACTTTTCTCAAAGTAACCGATACCGACGTCCGCGCCAAGGGTGATGAGAATGACCTGTTCTTGCGCCTGACCGACATAGTGAATTGCGCATGTGTAAAAGTGAGAGTCGATGCATATGTTGTTTTCGGAAAACATCCGCGTCCGTCGGCCGGCAACCATTTCGGCTGTCCAGCCAGGGGTACCCGAGCTCACCTCGGCGGCGGGTCCAGCGCCCGCAGCAGCACCCGGGCGCGACCGGACCGATCCGTCGTGACGTCGGCCGCCACAGCGAAGACCTGCGCGATCCGTTCGGCCGTGAGGACCGCGGCCGGCGTTCCCGCCGCCACCATCTGTCCGCCGTCAAGCAACACCACCCGGTCGCAGTACTGACCGGCCAGGTCAAGGTCGTGCAGGGCCGCAACCACAGTTATCGGCGAGCTGGCCAAGTCGGCCAGCAGCGCGAAACGGTGCCGGATGTCCAGGTGGTTGGTTGGCTCGTCCAGCAACAGCACTTCCGGCTCCTGCAGCAGAGCCCGCGCGATCGCCACCCGCTGACGCTCACCGCCGGATAGCGACGCCCATCGGCGCTGCTCCCACC
>NZ_LOJP01000001.1:2771793-3045279 GCF_001553785.1 Actinoplanes sp. TFC3 | reverse complement strand
GGGGTGCTGTCCACCCCGGCGCCCATCGCATCGACCGCTTCACCGGTCGACGTCCCCGCCGGCCCGCCCACCCTGCGGCTGGAGAAGGTCACCGCGGCTTGGGCCCCGGGCCGCCCGGTGCTGCACGACACCGATCTGGTCTTACGGGCGGGAGAGCGGGTCGCGCTGGTCGGCCCGAGCGGTTGCGGTAAGAGCACCGTGGCCGCCCTGCTGGTGCGTTTGCTCGACCCGTCGGCCGGTCGGGTCACCCTCGACGGTGTCGACCTGCGCCGCATTGCACCCGAACGGGTCCGGCAGCTCGTGGGTTACCTGGCTGAGGACGCGTACCTGTTCGACACGACCATCGCGGCCAACCTGCGGATCGCCAGCCCGCAAGCCACCGAGGAGCAGCTCCGCGGCGCGCTGGCCGGCGCGCGGCTGCTCGACTGGGTGGACACCCTGCCCGACGGCGTGCAGACGCTGATCGGTGAGCATGGCCGGTCCCTGTCCGGCGGTCAGCGGCGGCGGCTGGCCTTGGCCCGGGCGCTGCTGGCCGATTTCCCGGTGCTCATCCTCGACGAACCCACCGAACACCTCGACGACCCGACCGCGGTGTCCCTGCTCGCCGACCTGCTCGCCGTCGCCGCCGGCCGGACCGTGCTGGTGATCACCCACCGCGCCGACATCGCCGCCCGGGTGGACCGCGTGGTCGATCTGCACCGCCACCCGGCACCCGTCTGAGCCTCCTGCACCGAGGGCAGGAACCGGCCGCGGGTTCAGCGGCCGGTGCGGTGACGGGGATATCCGTTCGGGTACGACCGCACCCTCCACTATGGCCATCCGGCTGAGCCGGTGGCGTCGAACGGGCATTCCGCCGGCCGGTGAGGGCATCGATGGGGGTATGGCTAAGGTCACACGGTGGCGGGCGTGCGGGGATTTACCCCAGCAAATATCTCGGCGAATCGGCCATATCCGCTCTCCGTAATGCCGATGTCGTCGGTTTTTACCCCGTTTCGCGGCTCCCGGCGCCGCCGTCGCGCGGCTTGAATACTCTCCGATTGCAAGCCTTGACCCATCGTTACCGCCGGGATAGCTTTTCCCTGGCCACCTGACCGAGTGGTTTCTCAGCTGCATTCCACGCCGTTTTGCGCGCCTGCGGGATCGGTGCCCGGTCAAGCCAGCTCCGCGCCCTCGACAATGGTTGTCGGCAGGCGCGAAACAGCCGCATACGCCGGGCGCTGAACCATGCCCGAAATGACGAGGTGAATTCCCCTGAGCAGGCCGATATCATGACGCGTACCCTTGTTCTCTTCGACGGCCTCGGCGGGAACAACGATAAATTGCTGTCCGCGCTGGCAGCGCTTTATGCCGAGCCCGCCAATGCCGCCTATTTCCATTGTGTTTTCGCTGCCCTCGATCAGGTGCGCGAGCGCTTCGCCGCCGAGGCCACGCCGGCGCCGGTGCACCTGCTGAACCTGCGGCAATGGCTGGAGAAGCCGGGCACCGTCCCGGCGGACCCGCTCTGCAACTCGATCGCCGCCGGCATCTGCGTGGTCGTGCACCAGCTCTGCCGGCTGCAACCGGCCCGCCGCCTGGGTGCCGGCCCGGTCGTGGCCGCGCTTGGTTACAGCATCGGGCTGCAGGCGGCCCTGGTCTGCGGTCTGCGACTGCGGCGCCTCGACGCCTTCCTCGACGCCGTGACCTGGTCAATCAGATTGGTCGCGAGCAGTCTGATCCGCGCTCACCACCTCACCGCCGAGCACAGCGCCAGCCCGGCAAGCCCGATGGCGCTGCTGAGCGGGACGTCACGCCAGGACGTGCAAGAGGCGGTGGAGGCCTACAACAAGGTACGTCCCCAAGCCCTCACCGTCGGCCTGGTCAACTCGCGGTCCGTGCAGGTGGTCAGCGGCCCGGCCCCCGACCTGCTGGACTTCCACCGGGTGCACGGACCCGAGCTGATCCGTACCGGCGCCACCTGGTCCTTTCTGGCCAACACCATTCCCTTTCACAGCCCGGCGCTGGCCGAAGCGGTGCGCCAGGTCCACGCCGATCGTGCGTTCATCGGCGGGTCACCCACCGGCCCTGACCTGCAGTTACCCGTTTACGCGATGGATCGGGCCGGCAATCTGCAGGATGCCGGTGACCTGATGACCGAGTTTCTCGACCAGGTTTTCCTGCGCCGCGTCGAATGGGAAACGGCCATCTCGCACGCCATTTCCGACGCCGATATCGAACGCATTGTCGACTGCGGTCCGGGCGTGAGTGCCCGTCGTTTCTCCCGGGAATGCATGCAGCCTCTTTCCCGGCGACTGCGTTTCGAATCGGTCCAGCAGTTCGCTCATCATGCCCACGAGGAGTAACGCGTGACCGATACGAGTGCCACCGTGCGATGTCTACTTTTTCCTGGTCAGGGTGTGCAGCGCCGGGGAATGGGAGCAGAACTGTTCGACCGGTTCCCCGAGGACACCGCCGCCGCCGACGAGATTCTTGGCTTCTCCATCAAACAGTTGTGCCTGGCCGACCCCGACCGGCAGCTACGCAACACCCGCTACGCCCAGCCCGCGGTGTTCGTGGTCAACGCGCTGCTGGGCCGCGAGCAGCTCGCCGCGGATCCGCAGCGGTACCGGTTCTTCGCCGGGCACAGCCTGGGCGAGTACAACGCGCTGGTCGCCGGTGGGGTGCTCGACTTCGCCACCGCGCTGCGGGTCGTCAAGCGCCGGGCCGAGCTGATGGCCGAGGTCACCGGCGGTGGCATGTCGGCAGTGCAGGGGGTCCCGGCTGCCTTCGTGCGCCGGGCGCTGGCCGAGGCCGGGCTGACCAAGGTGTTCATCGCGAACCTCAACGCCGACACCCAGACCACCATCGCCGGGGACCGGGCCGAGGTCGCCGTCGCGGGCAAGGCCATCGCCGCGCTGCCCGGCGCCCGGGTGGTCCCGATCAACGTCAGCGGTCCCTTCCACACCGAGCTGATGCAACCCGCGGCCGACCGCCTGCGCGCTGTGCTCGACGACTGCGTCTTCCAGCCACCGCAGACACCTGTGGTTTCGAGCATCACCGGCGAGTTGTTCGACGTCGCCGACGGCGCCGGCCTGCTCGCCCGGCAACTGTCGGCGCCGGTCGAATGGGTCCGCGCCGTGACCACCCTGCGCTCGGCCGGTGTGACCGCCTTCGACGAGGTAAACGGCCACACCTTGAGTTCACTTGTCAACAAGATCGCTGAGGGAAGCCTGAAATGAACACGGATATCGCGGTCGTCGGCGTCTCGGTCGAGGTGCCCGGAGCTCGAACCCTCGAGGAGTTCTGGCAGATCATCAGCACCGGCACCAGCCTCACCCGCCCCTTCCCGCAGGAGCGGCGGCACAAGCTCGACGAGTACATCCGCTACCTGCGGGCCACCAGCGTCGACCCGGTGACCGACCCGGACATCGACTACCACAACGGCTGCTTCCTCGACATCGTCGACAGCTTCGACTACGCGCTGTTCGCCATGAACCCGCGCCAGGCCACGCTGACCGACCCGCACCACCGCATGGTCATGCGCGCCATGTTCCTGGCCCTGGAGGACGCGGGCTACTCCAGCGATCGGCTGCGGGGCAGCCGGACCGGGGTGTTCGTCGGGTTCGCGGTCAACCCCGGCTCGACGTACCTGGACTACATCTGCCGGGTGGACCCGACGGTGGGCCAGCAGGCGATCACCGGCAACATCCCGACGATGCTGGCCAACCGGCTGTCGCACTACCTCGACCTGCGGGGGCCCAGCATGACCGTGGACACCGCCTGCTCGGCCACCCTGGTGGCGGTGCACCAGGCCAAGAACGCCCTGCTGGCCGGCGACTGCGAACTCGCCGTGGTCGGCGGCGCCCGGATCGTCTTCGCCCCGGTCAAGCATCCGCACTCCACCATCGGCATCGAGTCCTCCGACGGTGTCACCCGCACCTTCGACGAGGCGGCCGACGGCACCGGCTTCGGCGAGGGCTCCGGCTCGGTGGTGCTCAAGCGCCTCGACCAGGCAGTGGCCGACGGCGACCAGATCTACGCGGTCATCAAGGGCAGCGCGGTCAACCACGACGGCAACACCGAGGGCATCACCAACCCCGACTCCGACTCCCAGGCCGATCTGCTGGACGCGGCCTGGCGCAACGCCGGGGTCGACCCGCGTTCCATCGGCTATCTCGAGGCGCACGGCACCGCCACCCGGGTCGGCGACCCCATCGAGCACGAGGGGATGCGCCGCGCGTTCGCCCGGCACACCAGCGACCGCAACTTCTGCGCCGTCGGGACGGTCAAAGCCAACGTCGGCCACCTCTTCGAGGGTTCCGGAGTCATCGGGCTGCTCAAGGCGATCGCCGTGCTGCGTCGCCGGGCGATCCCGCCGCAGGCCAACTTCGTGCACCCCAACCCGAAGCTCGACTTCGCCTCCGGCCCGCTGTACGTCTCCACCGACCTGCACCCGTGGGAGTCACCCGGCGGCCCCCGTCGCGCCGGGGTCAGCGCGTTCGGCCTGGGCGGCACCAACGCCCACGTCGTCGTCGAGGAGTACGTGCCCGCCGACGCGGCCACCCCGGACGCCGGCGGCCCGTACCTGTTCACCCTCAGCGCCGCCACCATCCGCTCGCTGAGTGCCCTGGCCGAGAGCTACATCGCGTTCATCGACAACGGGGGCCTGGCCGGGGTCAGCATCGCCGACGTCTGCCACACCGTACGGGCCTCGCGCAGCTCACACCGGCACCGCATCGCCTTGGCCGTCACGTCCGCCGCCGACCTGCGCGAGCAACTGGTCGCAACGCTGGCCGGCGGTGCCACCCCGGTGCAGGGTCCGCTGGCCGAGCAGGCGTCGGCGTACCTGCAGGGCGCTCCGGCCGGCAGCACCGGCGCGGGCCACCGCCCTCGCATCGTGCACCTGCCCGGGTACGAGTTCGACGAGAGCACGGCCTGGGTGGAGTTCCCCGCCACCTGGCGCGAGCAGTTGTCCCTGGCCACCGTGGACGAGAGCCACCCGGTGACCCACGGCGTGGAGCTGCAGCCCGCCGCTGCCCCGGAGGTGCCCGCCACCGCCGGGGCAACGAAGGTCCTCATCCTGGCCGACCCGGACACCGGCGGCGAAGCTGTCGCCGTGGCCGCGAGTGGCGCGGACGCTCAGGTGCTGCGCCTCGGCGAACCGGTCGTTGCCGGGGGCACCGCGTTCGACGCCAGCGATCCCGCCTCGTTCGAGGCAATCGCGCGGATCGTCGGCGACGAGGACGTCACGCACATCGTGCACGCCCTGGCGTTCGAGGCCGGCCCGGCCGTTTCGATCGACGAGATCGAGCGCCGGACCTCGAAGAACCTGCACAGCCTGTTCCTGCTGTGCAAGGCGCTGATGGCGGCCGGTGTCAAGGTGGACCTGACCGTGCTGACCCACCGCGCCGTCTGCGCCATCGACGGCGAGGAGGCTGTCGTCGCCGAGAACGCCGCCCTGGCCGGCTTTGGCAAGGTGATCAGCCGCGAGTACCCGTACATCCGGACCACGCACGTCGATGTGGACACCGAAGTACCCTCCGGCGCCTTGCGCGCCGAGATCCTGTCCCACGAGTACGGCCTGTTCGTGCTGCGCGGCACCGAACGCCGCCGCGAGGTCTTCGTCGAGGTCGAGCAGCCCGCCGGCGAGGATCCCGCGGCCTACCTGCGGCCCGGCGGCACCTACCTGATCACCGGCGGCACCGGCGCGCTCGGGCTGGCCGTGGCCACCTCGTTCGCCCAGCGCCAGAGCGGCATCACGCTGGCCCTGCTCAGCCGCTCCGGCATGCCCCCGCGCGAGCAGTGGGACACCCTGCTCAGCAAGTCCGCCACCTCCGCGGCGGCCGGTCGCATCCAAGCGGTGCAGGAGCTGGAACGCCTCGGCGCCACCGTGCTGGTCACCCCGGCCGACGCCGGTGACCCGGGCGCGCTGGCCGCGGCCGTGGTGGAGATCCAGCGCAAGTGCGGGCGCATCGACGGCATCGTGCACGCCGCCGGCCTGCCCGGCGGAAGCACCATCATGTTCCGCGACCTGGCCGACTTCGACGCGGTGATCCGGGCCAAGCTGCACGCGGCGTTCAAGCTCGACGAGCTCACCCGCGACGACCGCCCCGACTTCGTCGTGCACTTCTCCTCGGTGGCCTCGGTGTTCCCCGCGCCCGGGCAGGCCGACTACGCCGCCGCGAACTACTACCTCGACAACCTCGCCCGCACCCGGGCCGGGGATGCCTGCCATGTGATCGCCCTCGACTGGGTTGCGTGGAAGGAAATCGGGATGGCGGTCGACTACGGCACCAACGGCGACACCATGTTCAAGGCGCTGCCGACCACGCTGGCGCTGGATGTTCTCGACGCCGGGCTGCGCTCGCGCCGGCCCCGGCTGTTCGCCGGTGAACTGCACTACCGCGGCGAGCTGATCCACCTGCTGCGCTCCTACGACGTGGCCCTGTCGGCCGACATCGAGGCCAAGGTGGAACGGGAGATGCGGGCGCTGGAGGAGCGGCTGCTGCAGGCCTCGAAGAAAATCAAGGAAAACGTTGCCGCCGTACGAGTGGAGCTCGAAGGCCGCCCCGACGGTGACTACACCGCCCTGGAAACCTCGGTTGCCCAGTGCCTCGCGCTGGCCTTCGGCTACGACTGCCTGCAACTGGAAGCTGACTTCTTCGACCTGGGCGGCGACTCCATCATGGCGGCGTCGGTGGCCAGCACCATCGCGGTCTGCCACGGGGTGCCGTACGACGTGGCCGACCTGCTCGCCGACCGCACGATCGCCGAGATCGCCTACCACATCGAGGACCTGACCGACCTCGCGGCGAACGCCGCGTAGGCGAGGAGCGGGCATGTCAGACATGACCACCGGACCGGTGCTGCGTCACATACTCCGGTTCTCGCTGCCCCTGACCGCGGCGAACCTGCTGCAACAGGGCTACCTGCTGGTCGACAGCATCGCCGTGGGCCGCTATGTCGGCATCACCGGACTGGCCGCGGTGGGCGCCTGTGCGCCGCTGTTCTACCTGCTCAACGCGATGTTCATCGGGCTCGGCACCGCGTTCACCATCCGGCTGGCCCACCTGCAGGGCGCCCGGCAAGGCGGGGAACGGCGCGGTGTCGTGCTGGCCCTCGCCCTGCTCACCGCGGGGTGGGCGGCCGGCTGCATCATCCTGGCCACCGTGCTGGCCGGGCCGGTGCTGGGCCTGATGGGCATCCACGGCCAACTGGCCGAGGACTGCCGCTTGTTCTTCGGCGTGCTGTCGATCGGCTTCCCCGGCATGTTCGGCGGCGCTGCCGTCAGCGCGTACTTCCGCGGGCTGGGCGACTCGCGGGCGGCGATGTGGGTGCAGGGCCTGAGCAGCGTGGCCAACATCGTGCTGGTGTGGGCGTTCCTGGCGCT
This sequence comes from Actinoplanes sp. TFC3, assembly GCF_001553785.1. GTDB lineage: Bacteria > Actinomycetota > Actinomycetes > Mycobacteriales > Micromonosporaceae > Actinoplanes. The sequence goes on along the minus strand of NZ_LOJP01000001.1, from coordinate 3,037,913 downwards.
GTTCGGCTTCGGGATCGCCGGGGCGGCCATGGCCACCGTGGTCGCCAGCACCCTGGGCCTGCTCGGCGGGCTGGCCTACGCCCGCCGGCGGCACCCCGTCCCGCCGGGCGCCGCGACCCCGGCCGTGCGGCGGGAGCTCATCGATGCCGTACGGCTCGGCTTCCCCCTGGCCAGCCAGCACATCATCCTGGCCCTGGGCATCCTGGTGCTGGTCTGGATCATCCAGTTCTACGGCGAGACGGTGATGGCCACGTTCACCATCGTGTCGCGCATCGAGTCGTTCGCCAGCCTGCTGTTCCTCGACTTCTCGGGGGCGGTCACCGCGTTCGTGGCGCAGAACCTCGGCACCGGCGACGAACCCCGGGCGCGGCTCGGGCTGCTGCGAACCCTGGGCCTGACCGCGGGGCTGGCGGTGCTGACGAGCGCGGTGGTGCTGCTTGCTCGTACCCCCATCGCCGCCTTGTTCACCACCGACCCGGCCACCCACCGGCTGACCGAGCACTACCTGCTCATCATCTTCCCGTTCTTCGTGCTGTACACCGTGATGGTCGTGCTGCACGGCTATCTCAACGGCGCGCGGCGCACCGTGGCCCCACTCGTCTGCACCATCATCGCCTTCGTGGCGGTGCAGATCCCGTTCGCCTGGTTGCTCAACGGCCCGTTCGGCATCGACGCGGTGATGTGGGCCGTGGTGGCCAGTTGGACGGCCGGGTTGACGTACTCCATCTTCTGCCTGCGGCACGTGCTGTTCGCGCGTCCCGTGTCCGCCCTCACCCGGACGGGAACCCTGTTGTGATCACCCAACGTACCGCGCAGATCGAGTTCTACGGTGGACGCTCGCGCACCGCAGCCTTGGCCTGGGGCCAGCAAGGCACTTGGGACCTGTTCCAGGACTGGCTGCCGGAGGTCAAGCCGTTCTTTGTGCTGACCCGCTGGCTGCCCGTCCCGTTGCTGATGAGCCTCGAAGAGGTTTTCGAACAGATCGGGGAGATCCTCAACCGCCATGAAGCTTTGTGTACGTTGTACCGCGCGCCGGCCCGCGGCCAGGCCAGCCAGGAGGTGCTCGCTTCGGGCACGCTGAGCGTCGAGGTCATCGACCGCGCCGCCGACGACCCGGTCAGCTTCACCGACATCGTGACCGGCTGCCTGCAGCGCTTCAGCTCGCGGGCCTTCGAGCACGGCGAGGAGTTACCGGTACGGTTTGCCGTTGCCACCCAGGACAACATCCCGATCCTTGTGGTGTTCGCCGTCTCGCACCTGTCGGCCGACTACACCAGCGCGGAGATCCTGGTCGCCGAACTGAGTGCGCTGCTGCAGGCACGGGTCAAACGCCAGGATCCGCCGCCGCCCCGCCCGGCGCTGCAACCGGTGGACCTGGCCACCTTCGAGGGATCCCCGGCCGGTCAGCTGCTCACCGTCGACGCCATGCACCACATGCGCGCCCAGCTCGCCCGCATGTCGCAGGGCATGCTCCCGGCCCGGCGCGCCCCGGAATCACCCCGGTTCTTCCGCGGCGAACTCGAATCCGACGCCATCCCGGTCGCCCTGCGCGCGGCCGCCCGCCGGTATCGGACCACTACCTCGGTGCTGCTGCTGGCGATCACCACCAGCCTGTTGCGCCCGTTCCTGCCCGGCCCGTTCTATCCCCTCGACGTCATGCACAGCAACCGTACGACCCCGGATCTGTTCTTCACGGTGACCAGCCTCAACCAGGCCGTCCTGTGCGCGGTCGACCTGACGGCCACCTCGTTCAAGGACCTGCTGGCCCAGAGCGACAGCGTGATGACCAGGGCCCGCCAGCATGCCCGCTACGACCAGCGCGCCGCGGCCCGGGTGTTCCGCGGCGCCGCCGACGCCCGCGGGGCGGCCTTCGATCCCGGCGGCCAGTTCAACGACATGTGGTCCACGCTGCCCCGGCCCGCCGGCCCGGTCGCCACCACCCCGCAAGCGCTGGCCCAGTTGGCGCGGAGCACGACGTTCAGCTGGCCCCAGAAGACCGAGGCGGAGGGGGTGGCGCTGTTCCTGGACACGCGGGGCACCGCGCAACGGATCGAGCTGTCGCTGATGGCGGACACCGCGGTGCTGGCCCCGGCCGAGATCCGGGCCATCCTGGAAACCTTCGAGCAGGTGGCGATCGCGCTGGCCGGCGGGGACGTCACCCTGGACGCGGTGGCCGGGCTGCTGGACGAGCATCTGTCGGCTCAGAGACCAACGGCGTCAACGCCGTAGGTCGCCTGGGCCGTGGCCCGGGTGGCGGTCGCGGTGGGGACCACACGGCCGTGACGGGGGATGAGGCCGTGAAGGTGACGGCCCCGGGCCCCGGCCGTCGGCTGGCCGGTCCGGGGAGTAAGCAAACGCCAGGGCGACCGGGGTGGCCGGTCGCCCTGGCGCTGGACCCGGACCTGGGTCAGGCGACGTCGATCGCGTCGATTTCGGCGAAGTTCGCGCCCTTGCCGTACGAGATGGTGTTGGTGCCGGCCTTGAGGGTCACGCTGCGCTCGGTGACCTGCCAGTTGTCCCAGCCGGTGTTGGGGTAGTCAACGGTTCCGGCGGCGGCGTTGTTGACGAACAGCGAGTGGCTGGCCGCACCGGCGTCGGATCCGTTGGCGTAGCGGGTGAACAGGCGGTAGTCGCCGGCCCGGGGGACGTAGACGCTGAAGGTGACCCGGCTGTCGGCGAAGTCGATGCCACCGACCACGACGCCGTTGCTGGCGCCGTTGGCGGCGTAGCGGGCGTTGGCCCGGGTGAAGTTCGCGTCCTCGGCCTCGTAGCGGATCTTCGCGCCCTCCACGATGGGCCGGCCGTCCTGCCAGTCCAGGCGCGCGGAGTACACGGCCCGGTAGGTGTAGGTCGGGTCCCAGCCGTGGAAGATGATCCGGTCCTTGCCGTCCGGGCCGGTCACGATGTCCTGCCCGCCGGGTCCGCGCACGGCGCCGGCGAAGGCGTCGGTGGTCATCAGCGGGGCTGCCGCCTTGGTGTACGGGCCCTTCAGATCGGTCGAGGTGGCGTAGCTGCTGATGTAGCTGTTGTTGCCGAAGAAGTTGCCCGAGTAGAACAGCACGTACGTCTTGCCGTGCTTCCACAGCGTCGGCGCCTCGACCAGGGTGCCCTCGAACGGCTTGTTCTGCTTGATCAGCTGGGTCTCGCTGCCGGTACGGCGCAGCCCGTTGTCGCTGACCTTCTGCAGGTGCAGCCAGGTGTCCTGACCGCAGCAGTTGCCGTCGTTCTTCCACAGCACGTAGCGCTTGTTGCCCTCGGTGTACGAGGACGCGTCGATCACCCCGCCGGTCTCCGGGGTGCAGATCAGGCTGGTGCTCTGCGGCACGAACGGGCCGCCGGGCGAGGTAGCCGTGGCCGCTCCGATGCACTGCTTGCCCGACGCGCGGTCGTGCGCGGTGTACCACATGACGAAGCTCTTCGAGCCGGTGGCGAACACCTCGGGGGCCCAGACGCCGTGGTCACCGGAGCCGCCGGACGGGAACGACCAGTCGGAGTCGGCCCAGGCGCCCAGCGTGGGCAGCGCGTCGCTGGCCTGCACGGTCCAGGTGACCAGGTCGGTGGAGGTGGCCCACTTGATGTGCCGGCCGTCGCTGTTCGTGGCGTAGGCGTAATAGGTCTTACCGACCTTCATGACATCGGGGTCGGCGAAGTTCTGATCGATGACCGGGCCGGCCGGCGCGGCAGCCAGTGCGGCAGCCGGGGCAGCGGCCGGGGCGGCGGTGGACGGCTGGGCCGGGACGGCGACCGACGGCATGGCTGAGGCGCCGAGCAGGCCGGCGGCCAGGGAGAGCGAAGCGGTGAGGGCGGTGGCCAGGCGCAGGGAGCCGCGCCGGGCACTTGATGTGATCATTTGTTCTCCACTGAGGTCGGTGGTGTTACATCATGGCCGTTTACCTCTCATTAATGTCAAGAGATGTTCGAAAATCGGCGGTTAACCGTCACGCTTGTACGGGTTATGGGCTGTCCGGGTCTTTCGAACGGTGATGCCGGAATGGCATTCCGCCGAATTGATGGGCATTCATAATTGCCGGCCGGCCGGTCGATTCCGGCATCCCACGCACCCGGCGGTTCTTCGGTGTACGAGGAAGAGCCACCACTGCCGGGATCGCCCGCAGCGTCGGGCAGGCGGCCAGGGCTCCGCGTATCTCGCCGCCACCATCGCCGGCGTCGCCCAGGCAGCCGAGCACGTCCCCTCCGGCGCCGACGAACCCCGCCAGACCGCTGCCGAGCACGGTGCCGGCCTGCCGCCTCTGAGCGCAGCCAAACCTAGGCGGTGCGGGGCCGGGCCAGGTGGGCGGAGAGCCAGTCGAAGGCCGGGGCTTCCATGCGCCGCCAAAGGGCGTGGCTGTGCCCGCCGCGGGCCAGCTCGGCCGTCGTCAGCGCGATCGGGGGCCGGGCCAGGCGGGCGACGAGGCTGGAGCCGGTGCGCGATTGACTGTCGTCGGCGGCCCAGGAGACGTACAGGGCAATCCTGGGTGGGGGCAGGTTCTGCAGGCGCCAGCCGATGTTGTTGGTGGTGTTCTCGCTCTTGTCCCCGATGGTGATGCCCGGCTTGGCATCGCCGGACAGCGACGCGGCGGCGGCATAGCGCTCGGGGTGGCGCAGGGCGAGGTTCATGGCGCAGTAGCCGCCGGCGGAGTAGCCGATCAGCCCCCAGCTCTCGCGGTCGGTGCGCACCCGCAGATGCTCGGCGGCGTAGGCGGCGACGTCGGCGGTGACGAACGTTTCGCTCTGCGGGCCGCCGGTCAGGTTGGTGCATTCGGTGTCCAGCAACCGCCGCGGCGTCTGGTACGGGAACAGCACCACGGTCGGGGCCATGCGCTGGGCGGCTATCTCCTCGTCAAGCACGCGGACCACGTTGAGGCGGCGGATCCAGGTGCTGGGGGAGCCGGGGTAGCCGTGCAACGCCTCGATGACCGGGAACCGCTGATCTGCCCCGGCCGGGGTGTCGTAGGTGGCCGGCAGGTAGACGCCCATCGTCAGGCTGAGGCCGCTGGCCTCGCCGGGGACGGTGACGGTGAGCAGACGCCCGCCGCCGGGGCGCGGACGGCTGGCCGGGGGCAGGCTGGAGGTCAGCGAGGCGGCCTGGGCGGACCCACCGAACAGAGCCGACCAGGATTCGTACGTCGCGGTGAGCCGGTTGGCCTGCAGCGCGCTGGTGGCGGCCAGGGGCAGGATCGCGAGCACGGCCAGAAGGATGCGACCGGCCACAGCACGGCGGTCCCAGAAGAACGCCAGGGCCACGGTGGCGAGCAGCGTAATCACCACCCCGGCCACGATGGTGGCGGTGCCGTCGATGGTCACGGGACCACCGGCTTGGCCAGAGGGGCGGGGAGCCGGTCGGCCGCCTCGGTGAGCGCGGCTTCCCATCGCCCCCCGGTGACGACGACCGGGGCAGAGGCGAAGGACGAGCCCGCGCTGAGCTGCTTGGCCAGCCGCTGGTGCCGGTCGTCGGTGAGCAGCACCCAGCCGTGCTCGGTGACCCGGGCCCGGCGCTGCAGCCCGGTGATCACGGGGGCCAGAGCGCTCGCGCGGGTGCCGGCGGGCGGGCTGACGGCGACAACGACCGCGTCGGGCACCGGCGGGAGGTGCTCCGGCCCGCCGAGCACGACAATCACGGGGAACCGGACGGGTGAGCGGGTGGCGTAGCCGGCGGGGGCGCTCACCTGGACCGGTGCGCCGGCCCACGCCAGGCTGGTGGGCGCGGGGTCGGCCGGGCCCGCGGCGGCCGGTGGTGGTGGGGGCGGCGCGGCTGCCGACCCCTCGGCGACCAGATCCGACCAGGACGGGTAGAACGTCTGGGCGCGGTTGTAGGCCAGGGCGACGGCGGCGACGGCGAGGATCTGCACGCAGAGAACTCCGGTCGTACGGGTGAGCAACCGGCGCCGGCGCCCGCCGCGCGACCAGAACCGGATCGTCAGAGCCAGGGCCGCGAGGGCGCCGGAGCCCGCCAGAGCGATCAGCGGAAGACCGGTCAGGCGCACGGACCACGCTCGGGGGTACGGCGAGCACGCCCGGAGGGCAGGAACGCCTCGGCGCTGAGCGCGGCGACGGTGACCCGCGACAGGTCCCGGGCCGACGGGAAGCACAGGAACCGCGGCTGCCAGCACGGCTGATACTTGGCGTTGGCCCGGTACAGCGACTCGATCTGCCACAGCCCCGACACGGCTCGCAGGGCCCGCGCCCACAACCGGATGACCGGTCCGGCGCCGAGTTGCTCGGCCCGGGCGAACACCGAGCGCAGCACCGCGAAGTTCAGCGACACCTGCTTGACCCCCAGCTCGGGTGCGGCCTCCACCGCGCTGACGATCATCAGCTCGGTGATGCCGTTGTCGGCCCCCCGATCGGCGCGCATCAGGTCCAGCGACAGGCCGTTGCCGCCCCACGGCACGAACTGCAGCAGCCCGCGCAGGCGGCCCTCGCCGTCGTGGCACAGCACCAGCAGGCAGTCGCCGTCGGCCGGGTCACCGAAGCGCGACAACGCCATCGAGAAGCCACGCTCCACACTGCCCTGCCGGAACGCCACGGCACACTGCCGGGCCCGCTCCAGGGTCTCGTCGTCCAGGTCGCGGGGCCGGACCACCTGGCAGGTGTAGCCGGCCCGGCGGGCCCGGCCAACCGCCTGACGTACGGTCCGCATCGACCGGCCCTCCAAAGTGAACGCGGCGGTGTCGATGATGGCCTCGTCGCCGAGCTCGATGGCGTCCAGACCGAAGCGCTGGTACGCCGTGCCGCCGGCGGTGTTGCAGCCCAGCACCGCCGGGGTCCAGCCGTGTTCGCGGCAGTCGGCCAGCCACGCCGAGATCGCGTCGGGCCACGCCGAGGCGATGCCCAGCGGGTTACCCGAGGCCAGGCTCACGCCGTTGATCACGCGGTACGACACGGCTGCCCGGCGCGAGGGAGCCCAGATGATCGACTTGTCCGAGCGCAGGGCGAAGTAGCCGAGGGAGTCGCCTTCGCCGTGCTGGGTGAGCAGTGTTCGTACCTGCGGCTCGTCCTCGGCCTGAAAACCAGCGTGCCGGGTCCCCGGACGCAGCAGGAGCACGGCCCCGGCGACAAAGCCCAGTAAACCGAAGGTGCCGGTGGTCAGCTCGACAGCGGTGCCGGTGACGGGGTGTTCGAACTCCAGCGGACCGGTGATGCCGATCATGCCCAGCGCCACGTGCTGGGCCCAGGCGAGCGGCCCGGCGTCGCCGATCAGCTGCCGGGAGCGCAGCGCGACCTCCACAAAGCCCAGAACGAACCCGGCGGCCAGGAATCCCGCGCACACCCACAGCGCCCGCCACCGGTTGCGCACGTCACCGCGGGCATGGAAGCGGTCCCGCTCGACGATCAGGACACCCAGCAGGGCGGCGGCCACCACGGCCGGGGCGGGCGTGGCCTTGACGATGTGCAGCACCACGCTCAGGGCACACAGGCCGGTCGCGAGCTGCCAGGCCCGGCGCTTGCCGCGGCGCAGCCCGGCGCCCAGATACACCAGCAGCAACCCGACCACGGCGGTTGCGGTGCGCGCGGTCAGCATCCCGGCGGTGGGCATCATGTGCGCCAGCGTCGCCATCCGGTTGTGCCAGGACGGCAGCACCGCGGCGACCGCGTCAAACGCGCCCACCACCTGCACGCAGCGCGCCACCACCACCCGCGCCGGCGGCGGCTGCCACGGCGCACGCTCCCGCGAAGACGTCTTCCCGCCGCCCTGCGGAACCCGCTGACGCTGCTCAACCGCCGTAGCCACGCTGTCTCCCACCGATCAGGTCACATTCATCCTCTGTAGCCGGCTCATCGTCCATCGCCGCGTCAAGCCGGCGCATCGGCCGTGCGTTGATTCCGCAAGCCCCCCGGCTACGACTTTCGGCGGAGCCGGCGATCGCGCGGACATCGTTCGCTGCCCATTTGCACCTGCGCCGATCGAAACCGGCTCGTGCCGCGTACTGCCGGGCATGCCTTCGTTGAAGAGGAAAGTCGCCATTGCCGCCGCCGCCGTGGTTGCGGTCGCCGGCTCCGCGGTCACCTACCAGGCGTCCGCCGCCGAGAGCTCGCCGCTGCAGCCGCCGGCCGGGCTTAAGATCATCGGTCAGTTCGTGGTCGGTGACGGAACGCAGACCTATACGTGTACGGGTGGCAGGTTCACCGGCTCGTCGGTGCCCGAGGCCCGGCTGTACGACGGCGCCAACCGCAAGATCCACCACTTCGGCGGGCCCACCTGGCAATCGGAGGCCGACGGCTCGCTGGTCACCGCGTCACCGGTGGCGAACTCCCCGGTGCCCGGTGCCATCCCGGAGCTGCTGCTGGAGGTCAAGACCCACTCCGGCCAGGGCCTGCTGGACACGGTGACGCACATCCAGCGCCTGAACACCTACGGCGGCGTCGCCCCGGCGACCGGCTGCACGGACGGGGAGAAGGCCAGCGTGCCGTACAAGGCCAACTATGTGTTCTGGGGTAACTGAGCGTTGATGTGAGGTGGGCGGCTCCGGCCGCCCCTTCCGTTGTCCTCCGGTTCGCACCGGAGCCTGAGCGAGCGGCACCACCTGTCCGGCCTCGCCGGGCACCCGGCGCCGCGGCGGATCGAGCGCGACGACCCGCACCGGCCCCGTCAGGCTCCGGACGCGATCAGGCGGCGGTGGTTTGCAGGGCTCGCGGCTGAGCCGGGGCGGGCAACGGCAGCGTGAAAGTGAAGCGGGAGCCGCCTGCCGGGTCGTCGGTGGCGGTGATGGTGCCGCCGTGGCGTTGCACGATGCGTTTGCAGATGCCCAGGCCCAGACCGGTGCCGGGGTGGCCGGCGGTGCGGTGCGCGCGGTGGAAATTGTCGAAGATGGCGTCGTGCTGACCGGCCGGGATGCCGATGCCGTTGTCGGCGATGCTGACCTGGCGCATGCCGCTGAGTTCACAGGCGTCCACCACCAGGTGCGGCGTTACGCCCGCTGCGGTGTACTTGATGGCGTTGCCGATCAGGTTGTCCAGTAGTTGCCGGGTCAGCGTGGGGTCGGCGGCCACGCTGCCCAGGTGCCCGATCGCGAACACCGGGGCCGCCTGCCCGGCCGCCAGGGCGCTGTCGGTGCGGATCGCGGCGATGTCAGCGACGAGTTTGTCGAGGTCGATGCTGGTGGTGGCCAGGGCGGCGTCGCGGGCGGTGGTGTAGGCGAGCAGGTCGGTGATGAGACCGCGCATCCGCGCGGCGGCCCGGCTCACCCGGACCAGGCTGCCCAGGGCCGCGGTGGTGGCGGGATGCCCGGGTGCCTCGGTGAGTGCCTCGGTGGCGGTGCCGGCCCACCCCTCGACCGCGGTGAGCGGGTTGAGCAGGTCATGGGCAACCACCCCGGCGAAACCGGCGAGCTCGTCGCGGTGGCGGCGCTCGGCGGTGACGTCGTGCATCAGCAGCACGGCGCTGGGCCGGCCGTGGTAATCGAGCCGGGCGGCGCTGACGCTGACGATGCGCCCCTCGGGCACGTCGGGGTTGCGGATGAGCACGTCGTGGTTCTCGACATTGTCGCCGGCGATGACCCGGGCGTAGGCTGTGGCTTCGATGCGGATGGGGCTGCCGTCAAGGTTGTACAAGCCGTAGTAGCCGTTGGTGGTGATGCGGTTGCCGGGGCTGGTCCGCCCGCCCAGCAGCCGGCTCATGGCCGGGTTGCGCAGCACGACGTCACCGTCGGCGGTGATGACGGACAACCCGTCGCCCATCGAGTCGATGATGGTGTTCATCAGCTGGGCCTGCCGTGCGGCGTACTCCTTCTCCCGGGCCAGGGCCGCCTTGTCGGCGTCAAGCTCGCGGAGCAGGGCTTGGCGTTCGTCTCGGCCCAGCGCCAGGGCAAGCCCAACGACCGCGACCATGGCGACGAACAACTGCACCACCATCGCGCGCAGCGGCAAAGAGCCGATGTGGGCGAACGGGCCGTTGTCATGCAGGGTGAACAGCACCGCGATGACGCCGACGGCCATGTCGTGCAGCACCACGAACGGCGTTGACAGGCGTGTCGCGCCCCACACGGTCAGCCCGATCAGGGTGAAGCTGATCGGCAGGTCACTGGTGAGTCCGAAGCTGACGATATACGCGGCGGCCGAGCACGCGGCCATCGCGGCGTACTCGAGAATGCGCAGGCGGGGCGTGCGCCGCAGGGCAGCTACGACAGCGCGCGGCCATCCGGCGAGGCTGCCGTTGTGCCGGGTGAGGTAGGCGGCCAGCGCGTGGCCGAAGCACAGGCCGACGGCGCCGATGAGCAGCATGCTGGCGGTGTTGCGGGCCATCCAGACGGCGGTCGCCGACCACGAGTAGTGCCCGGTGAACAGCCACACCCCGCTCGGGCCGATCGCGGCGCCGGCCACGGTGGCGCAGAACGCGGCGCTGAGCAGCGCCCACAGGTCGCGCGGGCTGCGCAGGCTCTCGCTGCCACCGGCGCCCCACAGATGCGGTCGCCAACGGTTCATCAGGTAGCCGAACAGCCCGGCCTGGATCAGGTTGGCGATCACGAACATGCCGGCCAGCGCGGCGCTGGCGCCGGTGAGCATGTTGATCACCATGGTGACCGCCGCCAGCGCGAGGGCATCGGCCCAGCGCACAGGGGAGTGACGCTGGGCGCAGAACCAGACCACCGCGATGCCGGCGGCGGGCCAGACGATGCTGAGGCTGGTGCCGTCCATGATCGTGAGGCGACCGGCGAACGTCGCAACGGCGTAGAGCAGGGCAAACACAGCTGTACGTGTCAGCGCGGCACGTACGCTCATCGGCTCCTGCCTTCCCTGGGCTGTTCGATCCGCGGCCGGTGCCGCTTCACTTGCCTCTATCGGCTGGTCGGGCCGGAAAGTGAGCGGGTGCTGGTCCGCATCGCCGCGTCCAGGTCTCCCGCGCTCATCGGCCGGGCGAAGTGGTATCCCTGGGCGTAGTCGTAGCCGGCCGCGTGCAACCGGGTGGCCTGGTCGCCGGTCTCGACGCCCTCCGCGACGGCCTGCATGCGCAGACCCGTGGTGAACCCGATGATGTTCTCGACGATGACGGCGCCGGTGCCCTCCGAGGCCGACCCGCTGACGAAGGACTTGTCCACCTTCAGCACGTCGACCGGGCATTCGAGCAGCAGGCTCAGCGACGAGTGGCCGGTGCCGAAGTCGTCCAGCGCGATCTGCAGACCCAGCTCCCGCAACGCGGTGAGCACCGGCGCGGCGGTCTCTGCGCTCAGCACGGCGGTCTCGGTCACCTCGATGAGCAGGCATCGCCGGTCGGCGCCGCTGCGCTCGATGATACCGGCAACGGTCTGCACAAAACCGGGTTCGGCGAGTTGCCGTGCCGAGACGTTGACGCTGACCCGGCCCGGCGCGGCGGGGCCGTGCTCGTGCTGCCAGGCAGCGGCCTGCCGGCAGGCCTGCTCGAGGACCCAGTAACCGAGTTCGACGATGAAGCCGTTGTCCTCGGCCAGGGGAATGAATACATCCGGCGGTACGAGACCATGCTCCGGGTGGTGCCAGCGCAGCAGCGCCTCGACCCCCGAGAGCTCGCCGCCCGGCAACCGGACGATCGGCTGGTAGAGGAGTTGGAACTCTTTCTGCTGGAGCCCTTTGCGCAGGTCAGCGCCCAAGCGAGCAGTCTCCTCGGCGATCGTGTCCATGATCGGGTCGAACCACGCCCGCCGGTCGCCGCCGGCCGCCTTGGCCGTGTACATGGCGACGTCCGCGCGGCGCAGCAGCTCCTGCGGAGGCTCGCCGTCCACGCCCTTGGTGATGCCGATGCTGACCCGCGGTGTCATCTCGACGCTGTCCAGCTCGACCGGCTCGTGCAGCGCGCTCAGCAAAGCGTCCAGCAGGCTGTCGAGCTCGGCGGGGTCGATGGCGCCCACCACGACGACAAATTCGTCGCCGCCGAGGCGGGCCACGCTGCCCCGCGTACCGGCGGTACGGTCGAGGCGCGCTGCGATCGTCCGGATGAGCTGGTCTCCCATGCCGTGGCCCAGCCGGTCGTTGACCATCTTGAAGTCGTCGAGGTCGAGCACCATGACGTGCAGGGCGGCGTCGCGCTGCAGCAGCTCCCCGGCGCGGTGCTCGAACAGCGCGCGGTTGCCGATGCCGGTCAGCCGGTCGTGGGTGGCATCGTGCTTCAGCTGGTCCTGGTAGTGCTGCAGCTGGCCGAGGTTCGCATCGACGGTGTCCAGCAATCGCTGGTTGTCACGCAGCACCACGATCTGCCGCGCCACCACCAAGGCGGTGAGCACCACCGAGGTCACCTCCATGATCGTCGTCTCGTGCGGGTCCCCGGTGCCGGTCAGCAGCAGCAGCGCGTCGGCCGAGGCCACCGCGACGTACGGCACAAGGTTGATGCGCTTCGAGCGTCGCCGGCGTGCTGCGGTGACCGGTTCGGCGCGCAACTGACGTCCGGCAGCCAACTGGACGCTGAAGGCAGCGGTGGACACCGCCACGAAACTTGACGACAGGTATGGACGGTCAATGAGAAAGGGGGACATGCCGCCGAAAATGGCGCTGATGGCGGTGCCCGTGGCCAGCACATGCAGGGCGCGGCGGTCCAGCAGTCCGGCACCAGCGAAGGCCACCTTGGCGAAGGTGACCATCGAGACGAACGCGACCACACAGATGGACAGCATCGCCGCCGCCGAGCCGGTCTGCTCCCGCCACACCTGGTGCTCGCGCAGCGAGAAGTGCCACACGAACGCGACAGCGGTCACCAGCATCACGCAGGCGTCCAGCCCGAAGCGGATCCAGTCGGCGCGGCTGCGATGCCAGGCCGGCAGCCGCAGCAACGCCCAGATCGCCATCGCCAGGACAGTCAGATACAGCACCAGGGTCACCGGGCTGAGGCGCTGCGAAGGCTCGGGCCCGCTGACCGCATCCCAGGCATTGGCCACGATGGCAATCGCCAGCACCAGGCAGGCTACGCCCAGGTGGTGCCAGAAGCGCTTGGTGCCGGCATCGAAACGGGCGTCCTGAGCAGCCCGGCGGCACGTGCGGGCCGCCAGCACCGCCATAACGGGTAGCGGCAGCCAGCCGATCACCGGATGAGCGTGGACATGGACCAGACCGGCGCCGAGCCAGAGGAAGCTGACGCCCAGCAGCACTCCGCCGATCATCCTGAAGGCGCGCTCTTGCGCCACGTGCCAGTTCTGCGGCATTACCGGGTCCAATGCTCACGAGTGGGACCATGCTGATCGGCTCGCTTGAGCTGAACTTGAGGCAAGCTGCGGGCATTGGTGAGCACCCTCACCCAGCCGGAGGTGAAGCGGCTTCGAATCCCCGTTGTCCAGCCAGCGAGCGGTCGTGGGGATGATGACGGTGGCGCACGCCCAAAGGAACATCGGTGTGGAGAGCCCGGCCGGGGGCCTGACCGTGGCCGGACGGTACCGGCTGGTCGCGCTCATCGCGGCCGGTGGCATGGGCCGGGTATGGCGTGCGCATGACGAACTCCTCGAGCGCACGGTGGCGGTCAAGGAGGTGCTGCCGCCCGCCGGTCTGCCGGCGTCGAGCCGGGCCGAGGCTGTCCAGCGCACGGTCCAGGAGGCACGCGCGGCTGCGCGGCTCGATCACCGCAACGTCGTACGGATCTTCGACGTGGTGCGGGCGACCGGCCGGTCCTGGATCGTGATGGAGTACATACCGTCGCGGTCGTTGCACGAGGTCGTGTCCGCCGACGGCCCGATGACCCATCAGCAGGCGGCCCGGATCGCGCTGGCGGTGCTGGACGCGCTCAGCGCCGCGCATCGCGCCGGGGTGCTGCACCGTGACGTCAAACCGCAGAACGTGCTGCTCGGCGAGGACGGCCGGGTGGTGCTGACGGACTTCGGGCTGGCCACCATCGGGGGGCACCGGGCCGAACGCGGCGAGCCGGTGGTGGGATCACCGCACTATGTCGCCCCCGAGCGGCTGCGCCACGGGGTTTCCACCCAGCAGACGGATCTGTGGTCGCTGGGGGCCACGCTGTACACCGCGGTCGAGGGCCGGACCCCTTTCGCCCGGCCGACCGTCAACGAGTCGCTGTCCGCGGTGCTGGCGGGGGTGCCCGATCCGCCCAGGCATCCGGGTGCGCTGCACGCCATCATCGGGGGGCTGCTCACTGTCGATCCGGCCGACCGGCCCGGTGCCGGGGATGTTCGCGTGGCCCTGCAGGAAGTGGCCCGTGGGGCGGTGGGCATCCATGCCGCACCGGTGCCGGGGATCGTGCGGCCCCGCCGGTGGCGGGTTCTGGCCGGTGCCGGCGCCGCTGCGATAGCTGTGGCCGGTGCCGGTGCCGTGGCGGTGCTGTGGACCGGCGGCACTGAGCCGGCGGCACCAGCCCCGTCCGTGGCCGCCGCGGCGCCGGTAACCGGGCCCTGCGGTGGCGCAGCGCCCGAGCCGTTGCGCAGCACCGCGGCCGGAGCGCCGATCTCCTTACCGGAAGGCTGGGTGTGGCACGCCGACCCCCTGGGCTTCGCGCTGCCGGTGCCGCGGGGCTGGGAACGCAGCACCGCCGGGTCTGCGGTGTGCTTCAGCAATCCCGGCGACGCGCGTTCCTTCACCGTTGAGCCCGGCGGGCCGCTGAGCGGCCGGCCCCTGCAGCACTGGCAGGACGCTGAGCAGTCCGCTCTGCGCCTCGGGACGCTTCCCGGCTACCGCAAGGTCAGCATGGGCCCGCTGTTGGTCAACGGTGGCGGCGCCGACTGGGACTACACCTGGCAGCCGGGTACGGGTGCGCAGTTGCGGGTGTATCGCATGCTGCGGGCCGCCGGTGCCGACCGGTCCTATGCGCTGACCTGGACGACCCGGGCCGCCGACTGGGACCTCGACCGCGCCAACCAGCGCCTCCTGCTCGCCGGCTTCCGGGACCCGGCCCGGCCCGCGGCGACCTGGTCGATACCAACCCCTCGGTGATCGATACGCAACACAAAGTCAAATTTCAATACATACCAAGCTGGATGCCGCTCCGGTCCGAAGCACTGGTGACCACAACACCGGTTCGAACTGAGCCCCTCCGGCAAGGAGAACCCCTCGTGAGACTCGCCCGTACGCTCCTCGCGCTGCCCGCCGCGGCAGCCATCCTGTTCGCGGTTCCGTCCGCTGCCTTCGCCGATGAAAGCGTGCACGTTCAGCTCGATGCGCTCAACAAGTCGGGGGCCTCGGGTACGGCCACCCTGACGGCGATGTCCGACGGTGATCTGAAGATCAGCATCCGGTCCCGCGGGCTGGTCCCGAACTCGCCCCACGCCCAGCACCTGCACGGCTCCACCAGCGGCATGGACTTCCACTGCCCTGACATGTCCGCGGACAAGGACGGCAACGGCTTCGTCAGCACCGAGGAAGGCGTGCCGATGTACGGCGACATCTTCGTCTCGCTGACCACCAAGGGTGACATCAGCAAGGCCAGTGGCCTGGCGGTGGACCGGATGCCGACCGCGGATGCCAAGGGCAATCTGTCCTACGAGCGGACCATCGCCGCGGCCGATCTGCCCAAGGGCACCATCGAGCACCTCAAGGATCTGCACATCGTCGAGCACGGCATCGACGCCAACCACAACGGCAAGTACGACATGGACGCGCTGGGTGAGTCGACGCTGGCGAAGTCGGCGGGTCTCAAGGGGATTCCGGAGGAAGCCACCGATCCGGCCGTGTGCGGCATGGTGTCGGGGGCGGCCGCGGGTTCTGTGCCCGTGGGCGGGGTTGCCACCGGTGACGGCAGCACCAGCCACGACTCGACCCCCATGTACGGCCTCGGCGGCCTGGCTCTGCTGGGTGCCGCCGGTGCCTTCCTCGCTCGCCGCCGGCTGAGCCGCCAGAGCTGAGCAGGCCATGACGAACGCCGGCACCTCGCCGGCCGGGAACCGCTGGGGGCGCTACGCGCTCTCAGCGGTAGTCCTGGTCCTTACCGTTGTCGGGGTCTTCACCATCGTCAGAGGGGCGCGGGAGCACCCGAGCCAGCCACCGCTCGCGGCGGCGGCCACCGACGCGCCGCCCCCGGAAGCCGTCCCCACGGCCAGCGCACAGCCCGGCGCAGCACTGACGACCGGACCGCTGATGAGCACTTCGGCACCCACCCGGGTCGTCATCCCCGCGCTGAGCGTCGATGTGCCGCTGACCGGGCTCGGCCAGCAGGCTGACGGCGCCATGCAGGTGCCCGCCGACGCCACAACGGTCGGGTGGTACACCAAGGCGCCCACCCCCGGATCCCTGGGCCCGGCCGTGCTGGCCGGGCACGTCGACTACCGGAACAAGCCGGGCACGTTCAACCGCCTCGCCGAACTCAAACCCGGCGCGACCATCTCCGTGGACCGCGAGGACGGCAGCATCGCCATGTTCTCCGTCGTCAAGGTCGAGCGGTATGCCAAGGACAAGTTCCCGAGCGACGCCGTCTATGGCTCGATCAACCGCGCCGGGCTCCGGCTGATCACGTGCGGCGGGAATTTCGACAGGACCGCCGGGCACTACGAGGACAACATCGTGGTCTACGCCGACCTCAGCATGGCCCATCCCGCCCGGTGATCCCGCGACCGGGCCCAGCCCTGGCCTGACCGCCATCCGTACCTCAGATGCCCTTGCCGGGGTTGAGGATGCCGTACGGGTCGAACACCGCCTTGATCTGGCGGTGCAGCGACAACGAAGCCGGACCCAGTTCCCGTTCCAGCCACGCCCGCTTGAGCACCCCCACGCCGTGCTCCCCGGTGACCGTGCCACCCAGCCGCAGGGCCAGGGCGAAGATCTCGTCCGCGGCGCGGTGGGCCGCCTCGGGAATCGGCTCGCCGGGACGGCCGGCCACGATGATCGGGTGCAGGTTGCCGTCCCCGGCGTGAGCGAGCGTGCAGATCGGCACCTGATGGCGCTGCGCCACGGCCTCGATCTCGCGGACCGCCTCGGCCAGCCGCGAGCGGGGCACCGCGATGTCCTCGATCAGCGGCCGCCCGAGCCGTTCGATCGCGGGTAGCGCCTGGCGCCGGGCGGCCAGCAGCGCGGCCGTCTCGGCCGGGTCGGTCGTGCTGCGCAGCGTGGTGGAACCCTTGGCGAGCACCTCAGCGGCGTGCGCGGCCTCGTCCGGCCCACCGTCGGTCTGCACGATCAGCAGCGCCGCGCCGGCCGCGCGCAGGGCCGGGTCGATCGCGTTCAGCGTGGCCTCGTCCAGCAGCTCGGCCAGCACCGGCCGGATCCGGGCCTCGGCCAGCGCCACCGAGGCGGCTGCGGCGGCCGCGACATCGGGGTAGGAGGCGGCGATGGTGGCCGACGGGTCCGGCAGGGGACGCAGCCGCAGCGTGGCGCCGACCACGATGCCCAGCGTGCCCTCCGAGCCGACGAACAGGGCGGTCAGGTCGTACCCGGCGACGCCCTTGAGGGTGGCCCGGCCGGTGCTGATCAGGTCGCCGCCGGCCAGCACGACATCCAAGCCCAGGACGGCGTCGCGGGTGACGCCGTACTTGGCGCAGCGCAGACCGCCCGCGTTCGTGGCGATGTTGCCGCCGATCGTCGAGATGGCCACGCTGGCGGGGTCGGGCGCGTAGCTCAGCCCGTACCCGGCGGCGGCCCGGTCCAGCTCGGCCGTGATCACGCCCGGTTGCACCACGGCGACCCCGTCGGCGGGCCGGATCTCGACGATCCGGTTCATTCTGCTCAGATCCAGCACGATGGCCCCGGCTCCGGCCGCACTCGCGCCGGTCAGCGCCGTGCCCGCGCCGCGGGCCACCACCGGTGTCCGGCTGGCCTGCGCCTCCCGCAGCACCTCCTGCACCTGCGCGGCGGTGCGGGGAAAAGCCACGGCCGCCGGGGTGCCGGCCGGCTCCCAGCCCGAGCGGTCGAAGCGACGCTCAGCCAGCAGCGCGGCGTCGGTCGACCATTGCACCCCGCTCATGCCACCGGCCGCGACGGGTCGGCGGACCAGGCGGACCACGAGCCGGGGTAGAGCGCCGCGTCGATGCCGGCGACGGCGAGCGCCACGATCTCGTGGGCCGCGGTCACCCCCGAGCCGCAGTAGACACCGACCGGCCCGCTCACCTCGGCGAAGCGCTCCCGCAGGTCCTCGGCGGTCCGGAACAGCGGTACGCCGTCCTGCAGGTTGCCGGTGGTCGGGGCGCTGACCGCGCCCGGTATGTGGCCGGCTCTCGGGTCGATGGGCTCGACCTCGCCGCGGTACCGCTCGGCGGCCCGGGCGTCGAGCAGGGTGCCGCCGGTCGGCAGGGCCGCGGCCTCATCGGCGGTGAGCGTGGGCAGGTGGCCCGCGGTGAGCACGACATCGCCGGGCACCGGCGTGCGGGCCTCGCCGGTGGCTTCGCCGTAGCCGGCCGCGCCCCAGGCCGCCAGGCCGCCGTCGAGCAGGCGCACGTCGCTGACCCCGGCCCAGCGCAGCAGCCACCAGGCTCGGGCTGCGGCGAGCCCGCCGGTGTTGTCATAGACCACGACGGCCCGGTTCTGCTCGAGCCCCCAGCGGCGGGCCGCGGCCTGCAACTGCTCGACTGGCGGCAGTGGGTGCCGTCCGGCGCTGGGCGCGTGCGGACCGGCCAACTCGGTGTCCAGGTCGACGTAGACGGCACCGGGCAGATGCCCGGCCCGGTAGTGCTCGGCGCCGTGCGGGTCGCCGAGCGCCCAGCGCACGTCGAGCAGCAGCGGCGCGTCGGGCTGGGCCACCCGGCGGTACAGCTCCTCGGCGCCGATCAGCACCGGGCGGTCGGCGGTGCGGCCCGGCCGGGGCAGGCCGGGCAGGGTGGCGCTGAGATCCGCGTCGTCGAGCGAGGCGGCGGGTGTGCCCTCGGCGACCGCCCGGTGCAGGCGGGCCTGGACGGCGGCGGCGGCCGGGGTGTCCACCCCGTGCAGGCGGCCGAGCAGCACGATCTCCCCGTCGAGGTAGTCGGTTTCGGGGGTCGCGGCGCGAGCCAGGCTCTGCCGGGTCGAGTTGCCGGCGCGGGCCCGCCCGGGCACCTCGGCAACCCGGAAGTCACCGGGATCGGGCTGGACCGCCTCGATGCCGGCGGCCGCGTAGACCGCCCGGGCCTCGGTCTTGAGCCGTTGCAGGGCCGCGTCGCGCAGCACGCTGGGCGCATAGAGCGCGTCCAGGGTATTGACGAGGTTGCCGAGCAGCTTGCCGGCCTTGTGCGCGGCGATGTCGCCGGCCTCCTGGGCGAGGATGCCGCCGCGGCGCAGGTCGGCGGCGATCCGGGCGACGGCGGCATCTGGCTGGGCCGGGAGCCGCCCCAGCCAGACCGCGGCGGGCGCGGGGAAGCCGTGGTTGACCACCTCACCGGGGACGGCGAAGGTGGCCGGGATCCACACCACGGCACCGATCACCCGGGCGAACGAGCGCAGCGCAATGCGTTCGTTGGCCAGCCCGTTCTGCAGCGTCACCATCGGCAGCTCGGTGGCCGCCAGCCCGGAGCCGCCATCGGCCAGCTTGACCGGGCGCCACGCCCACTCGCGCACCGCAGCCTCGGTGCCGGTGCTCTTGGTGGCCAGCAGCAGAACGTCATCGCCGGTCAGGTCGACCTCGTCCGGTCCGGCGGCGACCGGGATGCGTAGCTGGTGCTCGCCGTCCGGGCGCAGGTAGGTCAGGCCACGCTCGCGCAGCGCGGCGAGCTGGGCGCCCCGGGCGATCAGCACGGTCTCGATGCCGGCCCGGTGCAGCTCGGCGGCGATCGAGGCACCGACCGCCCCGGCACCGATCACCACGTAGCGGCTCATCTATTGCCCCTTTTGCCCATCAATTTGCTAGGAATTTGGTCGGGTTCAGCATGGTGGTGCACCGGCCCGGCTGTCCAGCCTGGATTGCCGATCGGCATCGAACACAACTTCTTATCAATCGGTTGCTAGCGTGCGCCGCATGGGACAGGTGCTGGACATTCTTGCGCTGCGCAGCCTCGTAGCGGTGGCCGACTGCGGCGGCTTCCACCGGGCGGCGGCGGCGCTGCGGGTGAGTCAGTCGGCGGTGAGTCAGCACGTACGCCGCCTGGAGAAGACGATCGGCCGGCCGGTCGTCGAGCGACAGGGCCGGGCCACCGCGTTCACCCCGGACGGGCAGGCGCTGCTCGGCGAGGCCCGGCGGATCCTCGCGGCGCACGACGAGGCGCTGCGCCGGCTGGTCGGCCCCGAACGCCCGGCGATCACCTTCGGCACCAGCGAGCACGCTGCGGACCTGATCCTGCCCGCGATCACCGCCGCGCTGCCCGGACACCAGGTGCGGTTCCGCATCGACCGCACCCGCCGGCTGGACGCTGCGGTCGACCGGGGCTCGCTCGACGTGGCGGTGCACCTGGCCGAGGCGTCCTCGGCCGACGGGGTGCCGGTGGGCTCGCTGCCGTTGACCTGGTACGCGGCCACCGGCTGGGAACCGCCCAGCGGGCCGTGGCCGGTGGTGGCCATCGAGGAGCCCTGTGTGCTGCGCAGCCGGGCGCTCACCGCGCTGACCGGCCGGGGCCTCGATCCGTACGTGGTCTGTGACAGCGGTTATGTGGCCGGGGTGCTGGAAGCGGTGCGCAGCGGGCTCGGCGTGGCCCTGATGGCGACCGCTGCGGCCACTCCGGACGGGCTGCGCGAACGTACGGATCTGCCACCGGTGCTGCCTGCCGCGCTGAGCCTGCGCGCCCGCAACGGTGCCGACGCGCAGGTGGTGGCGGCGGTCACCGAGGCCTTGCATGCGGTGCTTGCCCAGGGTCGCATCCCCGCCGTTCGATAAGCGATCGCAATCGGTGTGATCGCGAATCCGCGTTGGACGCCGTCCCGCATGCCCTACTAGCTTGGTAGGTGTTGTAGGCAATCAACCGCCGGAAGGCCCTCGATGACCCTCACCCACCAGGCCGAAGTGCTCACCTGGACCGAGCCCGAACCGATGCCCCTGCGGGGAACCGTCATCCTGCTGCCCGGGCGCGGTGAGTCGCCGCAGGTGTACGAACGCCTCGGCAAGCGCCTGGCCGCGGACGCCTACCGGGTGCACGTCGTCACGGCGCCCAGCGACTCGCCGGATCAGGCGCGGGCCCAGCTGACCGGGCTGCTCGAAACCGCCGACGCCGACAAGCCCCGCGTCGTTGCCGGCTCGGACGGGGGAGCGGCGTACGCGGCCCACCTGGCCGCCCGCGCCGAGCTGCCCGGCGTCAACGCCCTCATCCTGGCCGGGCTGCCCACCGCGGCCACCGCGAGCACCGCCCGCGACTGGGATGGCGAACTGGATGCCCGCAGCTTCTGCCCCACCCATCGGGGCCGGATCAGCGCTTCGGGCGTACGGGCGGGGGAACTCTTCACCGATCTCCCGCCGGACTGGTTCGACGCGCAGGCCGCAGCGCGCATCTCCCTGCCCGTGCTCGGCCTGCACGGCCGTGAGGACACCGTCAGCCCGCTCGCCGACGCCCGCGACTTCTACGCCGCGGTGCCCCACGCAGAGTTGGTGAGCATCGCCGGAGGCCCGCACGACGTGCTCAACGACCAGACGCACCGCACCGTGGCCGCGACCATCGTGCTGTTCCTCGAACGTCTGCGCGGCGGCGCCGGACTGCCACCCATCGCGCTCGCCGAGCCGCTGCGAGCCGGGTCGCCCGCATGAGCGTCCAGTTCATCAGCGCCGTCAACGTCAACGCCGGCAACGAACTCAACCGCCTCGGTCAGGCCGGCATCGACCTGCCCTTCTTCACCCGGTACGTCAACGCTCTCGAGGACGCCGGCTTCGACTACACCCTGTGCGCCTACGCGTCCTCGTTCCAGGACCAGTTCGCCATCGCCAATCAGATCGTGGCCCGCAGCGAACGCGTCACCCCGATCGTGGCGCTGCGCCCGAACACCGTCTATCCGACCGTGGCGGCCAAGGCGCTGGCTACGCTCGATCAGTTCGGCGCCGGCCGGGCGGTGGTGCACTTCATCTCCGGCGGCAGCGACGCCGAACAGGCCCGCGAAGGCGACTACCTGCCCAAAGAGCGGCGCTACGCCCGTACGGCGGAGTACATCGACATCGTCCGCAAGGTCTGGAGCAGCACCGAGCCGTTCGACCACGAGGGGGAGTTCTACCGCTTCGAGAACTTCCTGAGCCTGGTCCGGCCCACGCACGGCACCATCCCGGTCTCCGTCGGCGGGTCCTCGGCCGAGGCGTACCGGGTCGGTGGCGCCCGCGGCGACATCTTCGGGCTGTGGGGTGAGCCGCTGGCCGACACCCGCGAGCAGATCGATGCCGTGCAGGCCGAGGCTCGCGCGGCGGGCCGCACCGACCGGCCCCGGATCTGGGTGACGTTCCGCCCGATCATCGCCTCCACCGAGGACCTGGCCTGGCAGAAGGCCGAGCGCATCCTCTCGGTGCTGCGCGCCGGTGGTCCCCACCCGTTCCGCTCCTCGCTGGGCGGGGCGGCCCCGCAGAACGTGGGCTCGCAGCGCCTGCTGGAGATCGCCGGTCGGGGCGACGTGCACGACCGGGCGCTGTGGACCCCGACCGCCTCGGCGACCGGTGCCGCCGGCGCCTCCACCGCGCTGGTCGGCACCCCCGAGACGGTGGCCGCCGCGATCCTGGACTACGTGGATCTGGGCGCCGAGCTGATCTCCATCCGCGGCTACGACAACCTCAACGACCTCATCGACTACGGCCGGTACATCCTCCCGCTGGTCCGCCAGGAACTGGCGCACCGGGAGGCGACGGGGCAACGCGGCCCCCTGCAGGACGAACACCCAGGGGCATACGCAGAGAGGACCCCCGCATGAGCACCGACGACCTTCCCTCGACGGCCGCACCCGACGTCGAGTTCATCAGCCTGTCGCACCTCAACCCGTCGACCGAGCTGCACCCGGTGCCCTCGCGGGGCATCGACCTGGCGTACTTCCGGCGCTACGTGCGTTCGCTGGAGGAGGGCGGCTACGACTACACGCTGCTGCCGTACGGCTCGGGCACCGCCGACTCGTTCGTCACCGCCAGCGCGGTCGGCCAGCTCACCGAGCGGATCAAGCCGATCGTGGCGCTGCGCCCGAACACCACCCTGCCCACCGTCGCGGCGCAGAAGCTGGCCACCCTCGACCAGCTGACCGAGGGCCGCGCCGTGGTCCACCTGATCTCCGGGGGCAGCGACGCCGAGCAAGCCCGTCAAGGCGATTACCTGCCCAAGAACAAGCGCTACGCCCGTACGTCGGAGTACATCGACCTGCTGCGCCGCTCCTGGAGCGAGCCGGCGGCGTTCAGCCACGACGGCGAGTTCTACAAGTTCGACGACTTCGGGCCGGGCTTCGCCCCGTACGAGCAATCGATCCCCATCTCCATCGGTGGGCAGTCCGACGAGGCCTTCGGGGTCGGCGGGGCCAAGGCCGACATCTTCAGCTTCTGGGGTGAGCCGCTGGCCGACCTGCGCACCGAGATCGACCGGGTCAACGCCATCGCCCGCGACGCCGGACGCACCACCCGGCCGCGCATCTGGGTGACCTTCCGGCCGATCATCGCGCAGACCGACGAGCTGGCCTGGCGCAAAGCCGGCGAGTACGTGCAGCGGATCGCGGCCAACTTCCGCACCGTACGCCCGCAGCTGCAAGGCACCCCGCAGAACGTCGGCTCGCAGCGGGCGCTGGCCTTTGCGAACAGATCCGAGCTGTACGACCGGGCGTTGTGGACGCGTACCGCCGCTGTCACCAACGGGGCCGGCGCCTCCACGGCCCTGGTCGGCTCGCCCGAAACCGTGGCCGCCGCGATCCTCGACTACGTCGACCAGGGCGCGTCGCTGGTGTCGATCCGCGGCTACGACACCCTGGCCGACGCCGTCGACTACGGCCGCTACGTGCTGCCGCTGGTGCGTCAGGAGATCGCCCACCGCAAGGCCACCGGGCAGCGCGGCACCCTGCAAGCCGAGCACCCGGGCAACTACGCCCCGGAGTACGCGCAGTTCGCGGGCCGGTCGTGACGTACCCGTTCGCCGGACCCGACCTGTCCGACGCGGCCCTGACCGCCCTCACCTCGGAGATCGCGAAAACCGCCGGCGAGTACGACCGCAGCGCCGAACTCCCGTGGGCCGGCATCGAAGCCGTGCACCGCGCCGGGCTGCTCACCGCGACAATCGGCCGGCAGTACGGCGGCCCCGGGCTCGGTCCGCGCGACACCGCCCGCATCCTCACCGCCATCGGCGAAGGCGACGCCTCGGTCGGCCTGCTCGCCGCCAACACGCTCACCACCCACGCCGCTCAAGCCGCGTCCGCCACCTGGCCCGAGCGATCCTACGACGACCTGCTGCGCCGCTCGCAGACCGGACCGGCCCTGGTCAACGCCATCCGCGCGGAACCCGAACTCGGTGCCCCGGCCCGCGGTGGCCTGCCCCGGACCACGGTGACGCGTACGGCCGGCGGTTGGGTGCTCAACGGCCGCAAGGCGTACGCCACCGGCGGTACCGGCCTGGCCTACCACGTGGTGTGGGCCGTCGCCGACGAGCCGGACGGCGACCCGCAACGCCCCCGGGTCGGCCACGTCATCGTGCCCGGCGACGCCGCCGGCATCACCTGGATCGACACCTGGGACCACCTGGGCCTGCGCGCCTCCAACACCCACGACGTCCGGTACCAGGACGTGCTGCTGGGCGCCGACGCCTTCCGGGAGATCCCGCGGCAACCCGACGGCAGCTACCGTGATCCGGCGGCCGCGACCGGACCCGGCAGCTTCGGCCATCCCGCCCTGTACGTCGGCGTGGCCCGGGCGGCGCGCACGGCGTTCGCCGAGTTCGCCCGCAGCCGGGTGCCCGCCGCGCTGGGCAAGCCGATCGCGGCGACGGAGCGCATCCAAGCCGTTGCCGGCGAGATCGAGCTGCAGATCGTGCAGGCGGAGACGCTGCTGCACGGGGTGCTGCTGCGCCTGCAGGCCGGGGAGAAACCCGACCTGTCCGCCGTCAAGGTGGCCATCGCTCGCTCGGTGATCGCCGCGACCCAGACCGCGGTGGCCGCGCTGGGCAACCCGGGGCTGTCGCGCCACAACGCCCTTGAACGGCATCTGCGCGATGCCTTGTGCATCCGTGTGCACCCGCCCCAGGAGGACGCCGTCCTGCTGGCCGGCGGCCGCCGCGTGCTTCTTTCCTCCCCCTCGTGAAGGACTCCGCATGAGATTCATGAAACCCCTCGCCGCGACGGCCGCCGCTCTGCTGGCGCTCACCGCGTGCGGCAGCGGCGGCTCGACCGCCGCCGGTGGCGCCACCCTCAAGGTTTCGTTCTGGCCGGACAACCCGTCGTTCTCCTGCATCGACCCGTTCCAGGTCTACTGGATCGAACACCGCTCGATCCTGCGCAACGTGGCCGACTCGCTCACCGATCAGGACCCGCAGACCGGCAAGATCGTGCCGTGGCTGGCCCAGAGCTGGCAGATCAGCCCGGACGGCAGGACGTACACGTTCAAGCTGCGCGACGGTGTGACGTTCAGCAACGGCAAGAAGGTCGACGCGCAGGCGGTCGCCGACAACGCCACCGGGTGGATCGCCACGGTCAAGGCGACAAACGGGGCTGCGTACGGCGCGTCGTACATCCAGGGCCTGACCGGGGCCAAGGCGGTCGACCCGCAGACCGTTCAATTCGAGCTGAGCAAGCCCAACTCCTCGTTCCTGCAGGCCACCTCGACCACCAACCTGGCCATCACGGACCCGGCCGAGTTCCAGCTCAGCCCGGCCGAGCGCTGCACCGGCAAGGCCATCATCGGCTCCGGGCTGTTCGTGCTCGACCACTACACGCCGAAGGTCGAGACGGTGCTCACCAAGCGCGCCGGTTACGCGTGGGGTTCCGAGCTGGTGGCGAACAAGGGTGAGGCCAAGCTCGACCGGGTGGTGTTCAACTACGTGGCCGAGGACAGTGTCCGTACCGGCAACCTGATCAGCGGGGCCACCGACATCGCCTGGCCGCGTAACCCGTTCACCCCGCAGGACGTCCAGCTCATCGAGAAGTCCGGGGACAAGGTGGAGAAGCGGGCGCTGCCCGGCCCGGCCTACGCGTTGTACGCCAACACCTCGGCGGGCAAGCCGCTGGCTGATGCCTCGGTGCGCAAGGCGTTGTACAAGGCGATCGACGTGAAGACGTACGCGTCGACGATCTATGGTCCTGACTACCCCGTGGTGCAGGGCGCCTTCGACTCGACCACGCCGTACTTCAAGGCCCAGTCGGCGAAGCTGGCCTACGACCCCGAGGGCGCCAAGAAGCTGCTGCAGGACGCCGGCTGGACCGAGGGGGCCAACGGGTTCCGGGCCAAGAACGGCACCGAATTGAAGATCGAATATCCGATCACGGCGGCCAGCCCGGGTGCCGAGCTGCTGCAGGCCCAGCTCAAGCAGGTCGGCATCAACCTGACCCTGCGCACGCTGACCACCGCGCAGCAGGCGACCTACACCACCGAGGGCAGCTACGACCTCGCCTCGACCTATTTCACCCGGGCCGACCCCGGTGCGCTGCAGTTCATCCTCAACCCGCAGGTCGCCAACTCCAAGGCTCTCGCGCAGCGCTCGGCCACCCCCGAGGTCATCAAGGGCATCCAGGACCTGTTCGCCAAGGCGCTCGGGACCACCGACCAGAAGCAGACCAAGCAGGCGTACGCGGACCTGCAGGACTACCTGATCGACCAGGGCGTGGTGATCCCGCTGTTCGAGCGGCTGCAGTACGCCGGGGTCAGCGCCAAGGTCACCGGCTTCGCGTTCACCTCCGAGAGCTTCCTGCGGCTCAACGACGTGGCCAAGGCGTGATGAGATGACCAGGTACGTGCTGGGCCGCATCGCCCAGGCGGTGATCGTGCTGTGGGCCGCCTACACGCTGACCTTCGCCATCCTGTTCCTGCTGCCCAGCGACCCGATGGAGCTGCAACTGGCCGCGGCCGGGGTGCAGCCGGACAGCTTGAGCGCCGAGCAAGTGGCGGCCATCAAGCACCAGTTCGGCCTCGACCAGTCGATCTGGGCGCAGTACTGGCACCACCTGTCCGGGGTCGTCCGTGGCGACTTCGGCACCTCGCTGACCCAGCAGGTGCCGGTGAGCGACCTGCTCAGCCAGCGTATCGGGCAGACCCTGCTGCTCAGCGTCAGCGCCGCGGTGGTGTCGCTGGTGGCCGGCTCGGCGCTGGCGTACCTGGCCACCTTCGCCCGCTGGAACCCGCTGCGGGTGTTGCTCACCCGGTTGCCCGCCCTGGGCGCCTCGTTCCCGCAGTTCTTCGTGGCCCTGTTCGCGATCCAGTTCTTCTCGTTCCAGTTGGGCTGGTTCCCGGCCACCGGCACCCAGGGTTTCGCGTCGCTGATCATGCCGGTACTCACCATCTCGGTGCTAACATCCTCGGTGCTCGCCCAGGTGCTCATCAAGAGCTTCGACGAGACGCTGTCGCAGGCCTACATCACCACCGCGCGTGCCAAGGGCCTGTCGCGCTCGGCGGTGCACCTGCGCCACGCCTTGCGCAACGCAGCCCTGCCGGCACTGACGATTCTGGGCGTCATCGTCGGTCTCACGGTGACCAGCTCGATCGTCACCGAGACGGTGTTCACCCGCGACGGCGTCGGCAAGCTGGCCCAGGAGGCCGTGCTGGCGCAGGACGTGCCGGTGGTGCTGGCCGTGGTCACCGTCGCCGCGACCATCTTTGTCCTGGTCAACCTGGTTGTCGACCTGCTGTACCCGCTGCTCGACCCGCGCATCTCGCACACCCGGGGGCGGCCCTCCGGCAGGCCGGTCGCCGTCGTGGAAGGAGCCACGCTGTGACCGCAGCGATCGCCGAAGCCATCGAGACCGAGCGCCCGCTTCCCGTCGAGCAGTCCGGCGGGCGCAGGGCGGCCCTGCGCGCCGGCCTGGACCAGCTGGCCCGCAAGCCGGTGTTCCTGATCGCCGTGCTGTACGTGGTGTTCGTGCTCGTATCGGCCTTCTGGCCGACGCTGTTCACCGCCCACGGCCCCTATGACACCAACCCGGGCTCGGCCGCCCTCGCACCCAGCCCGGACCACCTGTTCGGCACCGACATCTACGGCCGGGACCTGTGGACCCGGGTGCTCTACGGCTCCCCGCTGACCATCAAGGCCACGCTGATCGCGCTGAGCATCGCCGTCGTCGCAGGGCTGGCACTGGGCATCGTGTCGGGCTTCTTCGGCGGGCTCACCGACTCGTTGCTGATGCGCTTCGTTGACGTGCTGCTCGCCATCCCGGGCCTGCTGCTGGCCCTGTCGATCGTCACCGCGCTGGGCTACGGCACGGTCGCGGTCGCGGTGGCGGTGGGCGTGGGCATCGTGCCCGGCTTTGCCCGCACCACCCGGGCCGAGGTGCTCAAGGTCAAGACTCTGCCGTACGTCGAAGCCGCGCGAGCCGGCGGTGCCTCCTGGACCCGGGTCCTGCTGCGCCACATCCTGCCCAACTCGTGGGGCCCGGTGGCGGTGCTGGCCGTACTGGACGCGGGCGTGGCCATCATCGCGATCGCGTCGCTGAGCTTCCTCGGCTTCGGCGCCGCGCCCCCGGCTGCCGAGTGGGGCACCCTCATCGCCGACGGCCGCAACTACCTCATCACCTCGTGGTGGCTCAGCCTGCTGCCCGGACTGTTCGTGGCGCTGCTCGTGCTGAGCCTCAACCACATCTCCAAGACCCTGCAGGAGCTGACCCGATGACGCTCGTGGACATCCGGGGCCTTGACGTCGGCTACGTGCGCCATCGCACGATCCAGCCGGCCGTGTCCGGGCTCGACCTCACCGTTGCCCAGGGGGAGGTGGTGGCCATCGTCGGGGAATCCGGCTCGGGCAAGACCACCACCGCCAGCGCCCTCATCGGGCTGCTGCCCGCCAACGGCCGGATCACGGCCGGCTCGGCGAAGGTGGACGGCGTCGAGACCGCCGGGGCCCGCGAGCGCACGTTGCGCGGCCTGCGCGGCTCGGTTGTCGGGCTGATCCCGCAAGACCCGATGGTCGGGCTCAACCCCACCCAGCGCGTCGGCGCCCAGATCGCCGAGGCCGTGCGGCTGCGCGGCATTGCCGGCCCGGCCGCGGCCGCCGAGGCGCTGTCCTTTCTGGAGCAAGCCGGGGTGAGCGAACCGGACCTGCGGGCGCAGCAGTATCCGCACGAGCTCTCCGGAGGCCTGCGCCAGCGGGTGCTGATCGCCATCGCCTTGGCCGGGCGGCCCAAGCTGATCATCGCCGACGAGCCGACCAGCGCGCTCGACGTGACAGTGCAGAAGCGCATCCTCGACCATCTCGGCGGCCTGGTCCGCGACCAGGGCATCTCGCTGCTGATCATCACGCACGACCTGGCCGTGGCGGCCGAGCGGGCCGACCGCGTGGTGGTCATGCGGCACGGCCGCAAGGTGGAGGAGGGTGACCCGCAGGCGCTGCTCAACACGCCGCGGCAGCCCTACACCCGGCAGTTGGTGGCCGCCTCGCCCCGCCTTGAACCCCGGTTCCGCACGGCAACGCCGCAGACACCGGCGCCCATCCTGACCCTCACCGAGGTCAGCAAGACGTTCGCGGTCAACGACCGGCGGCGCGGGCGGCGCGGCTTCAACGCCCTCGACAAGGTCAGCGTCGAAGTGCCGCGCGGGCAGACCCACGCGCTGGTGGGCGAGTCGGGCTGCGGCAAGACCACCACGCTGCGCATCGCGCTCGGCCTGGAAACCGCCACCAGCGGATCCGTGGTCCTCGACGGCACCGGGATCAGCGGCTTGTCGTGGAACCGGCTCCGGCCGCTGCGCCGCAAGGCCCAGTTGGTGCACCAGGACCCGTTCGCCACTCTCGACCCCAAGTTCACCGTCCGCCAGTCGGTGACCGAACCGCTCGTGTCGTTCCGCGTGGGCGACCGCCGTACCCGTGAAGCCCGGGCCCGTGAGCTGCTGGACCAGGTGGCGCTGCCCGCGTCCTACCTCGACCGGCTGCCGCGCGAGCTCTCCGGCGGGCAGCGCCAGCGGGTGGCCATCGCCCGGGCCCTCGCCCTCGAACCCGAGCTGATCATGCTGGACGAGCCGGTCTCCGCCCTCGACGTGCTGGTGCAGGAACAGATCCTCACCCTGCTCGCCGAGCTGCAGCAGGCGCTGGGCCTGTCCTACCTGTTCGTCTCGCACGACTTGTCGGTGGTGGCCCGGATCTCGCACACCGTCTCGGTGCTCAGCGAGGGCCGCGTCGTCGAGCAGGGCCCGGTGGCCGAGGTGTTCACCCAGCCGCAGAGCCCGTACACCAAGGAACTCATCAACGCGATCCCCGGCCGCAGCCTCGATGCTGCCTGACACCCGCCGGCGGTCCGCGCTGGCGGCCCAACTGTCCGGCGCGCGCGCCAACCCCGCCGCGGCTGCGCTCGCCACCGTCACCGGTCTGCTCAACGGCGCCACCATGGTGGCCGGGGCGCAGGCCATCGGCTGGTCCACCGACCACCTCGTGCTGCCCGCGCTGGCCGGCGAGCAGGTGCCGGCCCGCGCGTGGTGGCTCAGCGCCCTGCTCATCCTGGGCATCTCCGCGGTGCGCTGGAGCACCATCTTCGTGCGTGGCGTGGCCACCGGCCGGGTGCAGTACCGCGCGCAGGCCGAGACCCGCCGCGCAGTGGTCCACCGCTACCTCGACCTGGACCTGGAATGGCACCGGCGCCGCTCGCCCGGACGGCTGCTGGCCTGCGCGATCTCCGACGTGGACGCGCTGTGGTCACCCATGCAGTTCGCCTACTTCGCCGTCGGCATGGTGTTCATGCTGGCCCTCGCGCTCATCGAGCTGTTCCGGCGCGACACCGGGCTCGGCCTGACCGCCCTGGCGCTGATCACTCTGGTGCTCGGGTTGAACGTCGGCTACCAGCGGCTGCTCGCACCTCGCGCCCGACAGGCCCAGCAGGCCCGCGGCGTGCTGGCCGGCGTTGCCCACGAGTCCATCGAGGCCGACCCGGTGGTCCGCAGCCTCGGCCTCACCGGCACCGAGGACGCCCGCTTCGCCCCCGGCGTCGAACGGCTGCGCCGGGCCGACCTGCGCATGGCCTCGATCAGCTCGGTCTTCGACCCGCTCCTGGAACTGCTGCCCACCGCGGCCGTCCTGGTCGTGCTGGCGGCCGCCGCGCCGCGTGTGCAGGGCGGGGCGCTCAGCGTGGGCGATCTCATCGGCGTGGTCTACCTGCTCATCACCGTCGCCATCCCGCTCAACGTGATCAGCCGGTTCCTGTCCATGCTGCCGATGGCCACCGCAGGCCGTGAACGGGTGCAGGCGGTGCTGGAGAGCCGAGAACTGCTCAGGCACGGCGCTCACCGGCTGACCGGGGCCGGGCCGATGCACGTCGAGCTGCGCGGCGCCGGGGTTGCCCGCGACGGCCGCCCGCTGCTCAGCGACGGTGACCTGATCCTTGAACCGGGCACGGTCACCGTGGTCCTCGGCACGGTTGGGGCCGGCAAGACCACGCTGCTGGAGCTGGCCGGGGGTCAGGGGCATCCCAGCACCGGCACGGTCCTGTTCGATGGCGTCGATGGGCGTGAGCTGGACCGTGACGTATTGCCGGCGAGCGTGGCGGTGGTGTCGCAGGATCCGTTCCTGTTCGCCGAGTCGATCCGCGACAACCTGCGCCTGGACCGGGCCTGCGACGACGAGCAGATCTGGCAGGCGCTCACCGTCGCCGCGGCCGACGACTTCGTCCGTGAGCTGCCCGCCGGGCTCGACACCGTGGTCGGTGAGCGGGGTGCGACGCTGTCCGGAGGCCAGCGCCAGCGGCTGTGCATCGCCCGCGCCGTGCTGCGCCGGCCCCGGCTGCTCGTGCTGGACGACGCCACCTCGGCCCTCGACTCACGCGTCGAGCGGCACCTGCTGACGGCGCTGGCCGCACTGGCCGCAGCGGACGGCCCGACCCTGCTGCTGAGCACCAACCGGCCGCGGGCCGTCGACATCGCCGAGCGGGTGGTGCTGGTGCACGCCGGTCGGATAGCCGCCACCGGCACGCCAGTCGAGATGCGCGCGGTCGAGCAGTACCGGCGCATCGTCACGGCCTACGACCCGGAGGTGACCGGCGATGCGCGTACGCCCGTACCGTGAAACAGCGACCGGCCTGAGCGACCTGTCCCACCTCGGCCTGCGCGATCTGCTCGGCACCGCCGTGCGGGTCTCCCCGCAACTGCGGCAGGGGCTGATCGGGACCGGGCTGCTGGCGCTGCTCGCCGGTGGTGGCCGCATCGCCGCGCCGCTGAGTGTGCAGCGCGCGGTCGACGCCGGGCTGGCGCCGCACACCGTCGTCCCGTCCGTGGCCGTCGGGGCCGGCGCGGTGCTGGTGGCCGGGGTTTCCTCGATGGCGCTGAACCGCAGGCTGCAGGACCGGGTCGAGCAGGCGCTGGCCGGGTTGCGCCGCGCCGGGCTGCGCCGGGTGCACGACATGGCCGCCGGCGTCGCCGACCGGACCCCGAGCGCCGACCTGGTGGCCCGGCTGACCAGCGACGTCGACCAGGTGACGACGTTCCTGCAGGGCGGCGGCATCCAGTTCGTCACCAACGCTGCCCAGTTGCTGATCGCCGCGGTGATCCTGCTGGTGTACAGCTGGCCACTGGCCCTGCCGGTGCTGGTGCTGGCCGGGGTGCTGATCGCCTTCATGCTCGGCCTGCAGGCGGTGATCGCGCGTCGCTACGACCGCGCCCGGCGCGACTTGTCCCAGTTGCAGTCGGTGGTGGCCGAGTCGGTCGCGGGAGCGCCGGTGATCCACTCCACCGGCACCCAGGCGCGCACCCGGCGCCGGCTGGACCGCGCCGTCGACCGGGCCCGCGACAGCCTGCTGGGGACCCTGCCGGCCCTGCACGGCAACGCCGCGCTGGGTGAGCTGGCCATCTCGGTGATGACCGTGACGGTGCTGCTCGGCGGCGTCTGGCTGGCCCTGGCCGGGAGCCCGGCGCAGCCGCCGCTCAGCGCCGGGCAGGTCGTGGCGATGGTGTTCCTGGTGACGTTCTTCGTCCGCCCGTTGCAGTTCCTCGTACAGAGCCTCGGGGAGGCGCAGAACGCGCTCACCGGCTGGCGGCGGGCCCTGGAACTGGTCACCACCGTGAGCGCCGAGGTGCCCGACGGCTCGCCACCGGTGCCGGGCCCGATCGGCGTACGCGTGGAGCACCTGTCCGCACGCTACGGCGACGGCCCGCGGGTCTTGCACGACGTGAGCGTGGAGATCGGCGCCGGCGAGCATGTGGCGATCGTCGGGCGGACCGGCTCCGGCAAGTCCACGTTCGCCAAGGTGCTGACCCGCCGGCTGGAACCCTGCGACGGCTCGATCCGGTTCGGCGAAGTGCCCCTGCACCGGCTCACCGGCCTGGCCGGGCGGGTCGTCATCGTGCCTCAGGACCCGTTCCTGTTCGACGCCACGCTGGCCGCCAACGTCAAGCTCGGCCGGCCGGGCGCCAGCGACGCCGACGTGCTGCGCGTCATCGATCAGCTCGGCTTGTCCGGCTGGCTCGCCGAGCTTCCCGACGGCCCGCACACCCAGGTCGGCCTGCGCGGCGGGCGGCTCTCGGTGGGGGAGCGGCAACTGGTCGCGCTGGCCCGCACCGCGCTGGCCGCGCCCGACCTGGTGGTGTTCGACGAAGCTACCTCCGGGGTCGATCCGGCGACCGACGTGGCGGTGCAGCGGGCGCTGGGAGTACTCACCCGTGGTCGTACCACCGTTTCCATCGCCCATCGGATGAGCACCGCCGGGACCGCCGATCGGGTGCTGGTCTTCGACGGCGGCCGGCTCGTGCAGTCCGGCCCGCCCGGGGATCTCGCCGCGCAGCCCGGACCCTACGCCGGGCTGCTGCAAGCCTGGAGCTGACGCGCCCGCTTCTCGCAACCGCACCGCACCTGTTGTGAACCGCAAAGCACACCCCAGCCGCGATGTGCTGAAGGCCGGAGTCGACGGGTGAGGAACGAGGACGTCATGGGCGGGCGCGCTGGGAAGCTGTTCGCCGTGCTGGCCGGGGTCTGCGTGGCGGGATACCAGCTTGTGCCCGAGTCCCCGTGGTGGAAATCTGCCTGGCAGATCGGCATCGGCTACGGCGCCGTGGCGGCCGTGCTGCTGGGGGCACGCCGGTTGGAGCCGCACCAACGCCTGCCGTGGTGGTGCTTCGCCTTCGGGCTCTTCGCCAACGCGTCCGGTATCGCGGTGGCGATCTACTCCTCCAAGGTGCTGCACGTCGACGAGTCCCCGACGCCGGCCGACCCGCTGTTCCTGCTGCTGTACCCGGCCTGCGCCGTGGGCTTCGCGCTGCTGATCAAGCGCCGCGAGCCGCGCCGCAACTGGGCCGCCATGGTCGACGCCAGCACGTTCACCACCGGCCTGGGCCTGCTGGCCTGGGTGTACGTGATCGAGCCGGCCGCCTTCGGGGAGCAGACCTCGCTGCCCGGCCGGATCATCCAGATCGCTTACCCGATCGGTGACCTGCTCCTGCTGGCCATGCTGACCCGGCTGGTGCGCTCGGGTGGCAGCCGCGGATCGGCGTTCTGGTGGATCACCGGGTCGGGCATCGCCTTCTTCGGCGGCGACACGACCTGGGTGGTGCTGGGCAACCTCGGCATCGACATCGACGACATCCGGGTGCTGCACCGCGGGGTCGACTCCATTTTCCTGATCGCCTTCTGCTTGTTCGCCGTCGCCGCCCTGCACCCGAGCGCCCGCGACCTGGACCGGGCGGCCGTGCAGCGGGCGCCGCGGCTGAGCACCGCCATGCTGGCCTCGCTGACCGTTGCCTCGCTGATCGCGCCGGCCGTGCTGGCCGTGCAGCTGTACACCGACACGCTCAACGACGGCGCGGCGATCGTGGCCGGTTCCACGGTGTTGTTCCTCCTCGTCGTGTTGCGCATGTGGCAACTGGTGCGCGAGGTCGAACGCCAGGCCGACCGGGTCCGCACGCTGTCGCGCGAGGACGAGCTCACCGGCTTGCCGAACCGGCGCGCCTGGAAGGACGAGATGCCCCGGGCCTTGGAGATGGCCCGGCGCGGCACCGTGGCGGTCACTATCGCCATGATCGACCTGGATCACTTCAAGCGGTTCAACGACAGCTACGGTCACCCGGCCGGCGACCGGCTCCTCAAGGACGCCGCGGCAGCGTGGGGCGCGGCCCTGCGCGAGGGCGACATCCTGGCCCGCTACGGCGGCGAGGAGTTCATTGCGCTGCTGCCCGATGCCACCGCCGGCGAGGCTGTTCACATCCTGCAGCGGGTTCTGCGAGCCACACCGCTGGGTCA
This sequence comes from Actinoplanes sp. TFC3, assembly GCF_001553785.1. Lineage (GTDB taxonomy): Bacteria > Actinomycetota > Actinomycetes > Mycobacteriales > Micromonosporaceae > Actinoplanes. The sequence goes on along the minus strand of NZ_LOJP01000001.1, from coordinate 3,002,907 downwards.
GAGTTTCTCCGCCGGGCTGGCCTGCTGGGACGGCTCGGAGAGCCCCGAGGAGCTGACCGCCCGCGCCGACGCCGCACTGTACGAGGCCAAGGCCGCCGGCCGGCACCGCATCGTGACCTCCCAGCCGGTGGCCCCGGCGCCGGCCTCGCCAACGGCAGTGGTGGCGCAGCTTTAGTTTGCGCTGATCCTGGGTAGCCCCCGAAGGCCGAAATGTCTTCCTTTCAGGAGCAGCCCATGCGCGCGTTGACCGTCGAGCCGCTCAAGGCCGGATCCGCCGAGGTCCGCGAGGTACCCGATCCCGAGCCGGGGCCGGGGGAGCTGCTGGTCGAGGGGCTCGCGCTGGGCATCTGCGGCACCGACCACGAGATCATCGACGGTCAGTACGGCTGGGCGCCGCCGGGCCGCGACCGCCTCGTGCTGGGTCACGAGTCGCTGGGCCGGGTACGCACCGCGCCGCCGGACAGCGGGTTCGCGCCCGGGGACCTGGTGGTGGGCGTGGTGCGCCGGCCCGACCCGGTGCCGTGCGGGGCTTGCGCGCACGGCGAGTTCGACATGTGCCGCAACGGCGGGTACACCGAGCGCGGTATCAAGCAGATCGACGGGTACGGCAGCCAGCTCTGGAGCGTCGAGAAGGACTACGCGGTCAAGCTGGATCCGCGGCTGGAACAGGCCGGCATGCTGATGGAGCCGGCCAGCGTGGTCGCCAAGGCCTGGGACCAGGTCGAACGGGTCGGGTCCCGGTCGTGGTTCGAGCCGCAGCGGGTGCTGGTCACCGGGGCCGGTCCGATCGGGTTGCTGGCGGCGCTGCTCGGCGTGCAGCGCGGACTGGACGTGCACGTGGTCGACCTGGCCGCCGAGGGGCCGAAGCGATCGGCGGTGCAGGCGCTGGGCGCGCACTACCACAGCTCGGCCGTCGGGGACGTCACCGGGCAGCTCAACCCGGACATCATCATCGAGGCCACCGGGGTGCCGGACGTGGTGTTCGCGGCGATCGCGGGCACTGCTCCGTACGGCATCGTCTGTCTGACCGGGGTTTCCACTGTGGGCCGCAAGACCCGGGTGGATCTGGGGGCGGCCAACCGTGAGATGGTGCTGGAGAACGATGTGGTCGTCGGCTCGGTGAATGCGAACCTGAGCCACTACGATGCCGCGGCGCAGGCGCTGGCGCGGGCCGACCTCGACTGGCTTTCCCAGCTGATCACCCGGCGGGTGCCGCTGGACCGTTTCGAGCAAGCGCTGCAGTCCCGGCCCGACGACATCAAGGTGGTGCTGGAGCTGACGCAGTGAGCGGGCGGCCGGTCAGGTCTCATCGCCGCCCACGCAGAGTGCCCCCGGCAGCGGCGATCAGCACCGCGGCGGCTGCGGCGTCAGCCAGCGCCACGGTGCGCCAGCGCGAGGACAACGCGGCCAGGCCCATTTGGGAGCTTGCGTGCAGCGCGTCGACGCCGGCGCCGGCGGTCACCACCCGGGTGGTCGGTGCTGCGGCGGTCACAACGGCCTGCATCAGGTGGCGGGCGCCGAGCACCCGGGCCACGGTGAGCGCAGCGTCCGGAAGCGGCGGCCGGGCGCCGAGCCTGAGCAATCGCTGGGGCAGCAGGAGCAGGGCGGCACCGTACGCGGCCCGCGCCGTGCTGGTCATCCAGATTGTGCTGCCGGCTGGCCCCTTGTCGCTCACCGGGCCCGCATACCCGGTCGGCGGGTGGTCACACCTGGCGACCCCGCGTTGCCCCCGCAACTGACCATCCACAAGTGAGGTGACCGCTGGATCATTGCTGCTGATCGAGCCGGTGTGGTCCCGGGTGCGCGACCTGCTGCAGGCCGAGATCGGCTACCGTGCGCAACGGCTGACCGAGGGCGGGCTGGACTGGCTGTTCGCCGGGCTGTGCGACGCGGGCCTGGTCAGCGGCACCGCTACGAGGTCCGCTGACGCCGCTCGGCACTGGGACCAGCGCTCTTTGATCGCGGGTGAGGCGGGGCTGACCCCGATTGCAACCTGGCAGCGGCTCACCTCGGGCGGCAAAGTGCCGATCGAGGGCTACATGGTTCGTGTTTTGCCCAGCACCGGGTTCGTCCGATTGCGGTTGTTCGTCCAGCGGGACGTGATGCGCTCGTTGCGGTTGTTGTTCCTGATCTCGCTGCTCATCTGCGCGACCGGGCTGACCGTGCAGACCTACCACTCCGGTGGCGGGGCTGCCGTGACCGTGCTGTGCGCTGCGGTGCAGCTCTTCGGTTTCTCGCTGCGCATTGCCGAGTTCCGCCGGGCGCGGCCGCTGCCGGTCTGGGTCGACGTGCTCGAACTGGGTGCCGTGCTGCTGCTCTTGTCGCAGGTCAACGCGATCCAGCCGGTGATCAGCACGTTCTTCATGGCCGTGCTGTTTCGCGCCGCGATCGGCGGGCTGCCCCGGCTGCTGCTCTCGCAGGCCGGCTACCTGGGCATCTGGGTCATCGCCATCGTCATGCCGTGGCACATCGAAGCCGTCGCGGGAGCGATGCTCTCGCTGCCGACCACCAGCCTCATGGTGTACGGCACCCGCACCCTGATGGCCAAGCTGCAGGAACAGCACCAGGCTCGCAACGCCCTGCTCGGCAGCGTGCTGACCGAACTACCGTTCCCCGTGGTGGTCACCGACGCCGCCGGGGACGTGGCGCTGGCCAACCCGGCGGTGCTGAACCTCATCGGCTGGTCCGCCGACGACAAGCCCGGCCTGCGCGAGCTGCGGCTGGCAGACCTGGAGGGCCGCCCGGTCGACCTGCACGAGATGGCCGCGGCCAGCGCGGCCGGTGCCACCCGGGCCGAACGCGAGGTGCAGTTGATCCGGGCCGACGGCTCGAGCCTGCGGATCGTGGTGCAGAGCGTGCCGATGAGCGAGAGCCTGGCCGAGGGCGGCGGGGTGGTGCTGGCCCTGCTGGACGTGACGGCGCAACGCTCGTACGAGGAGCACCTGCACAACGCCGCCTACTTCGACCTGCTGACCGGGTTGCCGAACCGGCGCCTGCTGTTCGAGCGGCTCGGCCTGGCCCACAGCTCGGGCATCTCGTACGCCATGCTGCTGCTCGACCTGAACGACTTCAAAAGCGTCAACGACACCCGCGGTCACAAGGTCGGCGATGAGCTGCTGGCCGGGGTGGCCCAGCGACTCAGCACCGCAGTGGACGAGACGGCCACGGTGGCCCGGCTCGGCGGCGACGAGTTCGCGGTGCTGCTGCCCCACGCGGGAGCGGCCGAGGCGGAAACCGTGGCCCAGGCCGTACGAGCCTGCTTCACCGAACCCCTGCAGCTCAGCTGTGGCCCGGTGCAGAGCGGGGGAACGGTCGGTGTCGCGCTCGCGGCCCCCGGCCAAACCCCCGACAGGGTGATCGAGCGCGCCGACTATGCCATGTACCTGGCCAAGCCCGAGCACAAGCGACGATTCCGGACGGCCCAGAGTCCCCGCACCGCAATCACCGCCCCGCATCCGCCTCGATGACGTAGCCGCCGGTGAACCGCGCCGGCATCGGCTACCGCTTCCCACGCCTGGGCGGCGGGTACATCGACAGGGTCTCGACCCGCACTGTTGCCATAATGGTCAGCCTGCGATGAGGGGGAGTGGCGTGCGCCGGTGGCTGCGGGGGTTGTCGGCAATGGGGACGCTGGTGCTGGTGCTGGTCGCCGCGGGCTCGGCGCGGCCGCCGGCTTCGCGATCGCCCCTCGTGACGCTCGTGCCGGGCCAGGATGCCGTCTCAGGACCGGTTTGCGGGCACGCGCAGCCGGCAGACGCGCAGCCGGCAGACGCGCAGCCGGCAGACGCGGGGCCGGGCGTGCTGCCGGTCGACTGCGTCGCGGTGGCCGAGACCGCGCCGCCGCCCGCCGCTGTCCCCGTGACCTTCCAGACCGGCGCGGTGCCCGGATGTGTGACGGGCGAGCACCGGCCGTTTGTCGCGACGAGCACGCCGGCGCTCACTGTCGTCTTCGCCGCGAACGCTCAGCCCGCTGCCACCTTCGAGTATCGGGCGCTGGGCGACCCGGACAGCACCTACGCCGAACCCGCCACCGCCTTCGGCGCCACGGTGACAATGACGTTTGAGCCGGGCGAGCTCACGCCGGGGCACTCCTACCGTTGGCGGGCCGCTGGTTCGTCCGAGACCCTGGACGCCTCCCCGTGGTGCGAGTTCACAGTGGACGAAACGGCGCCGGATCTGAGCCGGGTCGCCGATGGCTCCCTGGACGCCTTGCAAGAGCTGGGACTAAGGCCGGAGAAGCGTTATCCGGTACGTCTGAAAGCCCGCCAATGGCACCACGTCCGCGAAGCCCTCGGACCCGACGGCCTGGACAACAAGCCCCTGGCCCGCGTCGTTGCCCGTTCGTCGGATGGCGGAACGGTGACCCTGACGGGCGCGGACTGGGCCGAGCTGACGGCTGATGTTGCACAGTGGGCAGACATCCTGGGGGAGAACGCCGCCGAGCAGGACCCGGGCACAGCAGAGGACGGCACCGCAACCTGGGCGGCCCGGCCCGGCCGGCCCTGGGCTGCGACCGCTGACTCGTTGCTGCGCAGGGCCTAGCCGTTGATCGTCACCACGGGGGCGTTGCGCTCCAGCGCCCACGCCAGCGCCTGCCGCAGCTCGTTCTCGGGTAGCGGCCGGCTGCGGGTGACGGTCAGGGCCACGGTCACCGTCGCCGACAGGAACGCGCTGCGCTGAGCGGCCTCGGCGAAGTCATTCACCAGCTGGTACGCGAAGGCCACCGCGTCGTCGTGGGACCGGGCGGGCAGGAACAACGTGAAGTCGTTGTCGCTGGCCTTCATGGCTCGGTCGGCCGGTCGGAGCCGGGTGACGAGCAGCTCGACGGCGGCTTGTTGCTGACGGGTGGCCGTACGCCCAATGGGTCCTTGCTGTCCCCCGGCCGCGTGCGTGATCCGCACCGCCAGCACCGCCACCGGCAGGACCCCTGAGGCGGTGACCCCTTCCGCCCCGGACCACTGCCGGATCCCGGGCTCATCGGCCAGATCGGTGGCGGGGTTCCGGGTGCGCAACCGGGTGTGGTCCCGTTCGGCCTGAGCGGCGAACAGGTGCAGCATCGCATCGGCGCGGCTCTCGCCGGGAGTTGCCGGCAGCTCGCGGACCCGGCCGACGACGGCTTCCACGGCGTCCTGCGCGGCCGGCGACAGGCGGCCGGCCAGCCGGTCGCGCAACCGGAGCACCTCGTGCAACGCCTCGTCGCGGCGCATGCTGGTGCGACCCGCGAACACCCGCCCACTTTCCAGCGTGGTGGTGCCGGGCTGGACCTCCTCCAGGTCCTCGGCCACCAGCAGGGCACCGAAGCGCGGGGTCAGCACAACCACGGTCCACTCCCGCGCCAGCTCCTCCTTCTCGTCGAGCAGCACGGCGTACGCGCCGGCCGGGACCTCGGGGGCCTGCGCGGCGACCAGCCCCACCACCGTGGCCGTGGCCTGCTGCGCGATGCGCTCGTACACCCGGCGTTCGCGGTCGAAGTACGGCAGCCGCTGGAACAACGCGATGACCACCATCGGTCCGTCCTCGGCCGCCGCCAGCGCCGCTTGTTCCAGCGCGTGCGAGACGGTCACCAGCGTTTTCTTGGTCAGCCGCCGGACGGCGGTGGGTTCGGGCACCGCAGCAGCTTAGTGACGCGCAAGTGGCGCCGCATCCGGTGGCGGCGTTACTTGCCGGTGAGGTAGCTCTTGATCGCCTCGACGGTTTCCTCGGGGGCACTCAAGTTGGGGCAGTGACCGGTGGCGTTCAGGACCACCAGGGTGCTGCCGGGCAGGCGCTCGTGGACGTACTCGCCGACGTTCTGCGGGGCGATGACGTCGTCGGTGCACTGCAGGATCAGCGACGGGGTGCGCACGCTGGCCAGATCTTTGCGGTTGTCGGACAGGAACGTGACGTGCGCGAACCGCTTGGCGATGTCCGGGTCGGTGGCGCAGAAGCTGTTGATCAGCTCGATGCTCAGCTCCGGGCGCTGCGGGTTGGCCATGATGATCGGGGCGATGACGCTGGACCAGCCCAGATAGTTGCTGTCGAGCGAGTTCATCATCTCGTCGATGTCGGACCGGGTGAAACCGCCGATGTAGTCGCCCTCGTCGATGTAGGACGGGGACGGCCCGATCAGGATCAGGTCGGCGAAGCGCTCCGGCTCGCGGATGGCCGCCAGCACGCCGATCATCGCGCTGACCGAGTGTCCGACGAAGATCACGTCGTACAGGTCGAGGTCGTGGATGATCGTGAGGACGTCGGAGGCGTAGCCATCCAGACTGGAATAGCGGGTTTTGTCGTACGAGCGCAGGTCCGACTTGCCCACGCCGACATGGTCGAAGAGCACCACCCGGTGGGTGGCCGTGAATGCGGGGGCGACCAGGCGCCACATGTTCTGGTCGCAGCCGTAGCCATGCGCGAACAGCATCGGCTGGCCCTGCGCAAGGCCGCCGACGTGGATGGCGTGTTTGTCTACCGTGTTCATCCGCGGATCACCATCACGCCACCATAGAAGCACGCTTCGTGAAAAGCCCACACATTCTGGCCGTCATCGGTTGCCGCCTTCGCTTGCGTTTGGTGCAGGTACCAGCGGGTAGCTCTGCGCGGTGAACAACCGTGACAATGCCGTCGTGGCCCGGCGGACCTTGATCGTGATAGGTCTGGTCCTCGCCACGATGCTTCTTCTCCTGCTGATCCGCGCCACCAGTCAGGTTCTGACGTGGATTGTGGTGGCGGCCTTCTTCGCCGTGGCGTTGCACCCCGCGGTCAACTGGGTGGAGCGCCGTGCCGCCTTCGGTAAGCGCTGGCTGGCTACCCTGCTGGTCTTCCTCCTGGCGCTGGTCCTGCTCGGTGGCCTGGCAACATTGTTCATCGTGCCGCTGATCCACGAGGGATCCCAGGTCATTGCCGATTTCCCGAAGATCGTCCAGGATGCCCGCTCCGGACGCGGTCCGGTCGGCGGCCTGATCGAGCGCTACAACCTGCTCGAGTACGCCCAGAACAACGCCGACCGCTTCCGTCAGTACGCCTCCGGGCTTGGCGGCTCGACCCTGTCGCTGTTGCGCGGGGCCGCAACCAGCGTGGCCGGGGTGGTCACGATCTTCGTGCTGGCGTACCTCATGGTTCTGGAAGCCCCCAAGGTGGTGCACGGTTTCCTCGCTCTGTTCGACGAGCAGCGTGCCGAGCGCATCCGCCGAGTCGGTCACGACTGCGCCAAGACCATCACCGGCTACATCACCGGCAACCTGCTGATCAGCGTCATCTGCGGGGCGCTAACCTACGCCGTGCTGGCGATTCTGGGCGTGCCGTACGCCGGTCTGATTGCCTTGTTCGTCGGGCTCGTCGACCTCATTCCCCTGGTCGGAGCCACGCTGGGAGCCGTGGTCGCCACGCTCGCGGCGTTCGTCGAATCCACCACGGCCGGCATCGTCGTCATCATCTTCTTCGTGCTGTACCAGCAACTGGAGAACCACCTGCTGCAGCCGTTGATCTTCGCGCGTACGGTCAAGGTGAACCCGCTGACCGTGCTGATTGCCATCCTGATCGCCGTGGAGGTGGCCGGCATCCTCGGCGCGCTGCTCGCGATCCCCGTGGCCGGCATCCTGCAGATCATCGCCCGCGACATCTGGGACACCCGGCGCGGCCGGTTGAAGAAGGAGCCGACGGTGGGCGAGGACCGGACCCCGGTCGACGGCCGCCCGGCTGCCTCCACCGGCCTCTGACGACCCCTCGGGGAGGCTGCCGCGGGGTGCGGAGCCTCCCTGGTGGGGGGTCAGCGGGTTCGGTCGTCGAACTCGATCTGCTCCTTGCGCACTTCGCCGCTGACCGTCTCCTGCTCGGTGACGGTTTGCTTGTTGAGCCGCACGCGCTCGACCGGCACGGCCTCGGTGTCCACGACGGGCCGCTCTGCGTGCAAGGTGAGTTCGTGCTCCTCCTCGGAGATCTCCGGGCCGTCCAGTGCCTTGCCGATGGTGGCGTCGGTGATCGGCTCACGCTCCAAGGTCGCCTCTTCGTGCATGACCGGTACGGTGGCCGACTGCTGCTCGGTGACTACGTACTTACGCAACCGGGCCTTGCCGGCCTGCTCGGAGCGGGTGCCCGCGACAAGGTGCTCCTCCGAGCGGGTCATCGCGGTGTCGGTCGAGGGCCCCGAGGTGTCGTGCCCGGTGCCGGTGCTGCTGAAGTCCTGCCGGCCGGACGTGGAACCGGAGTTCTCGCCGTAGTACGTGTACAGCTCCTGCTCCTGGGCCGGGCTCAGGTCGCCATCCACGTCGATTCGCGGTGCGTCCTTCACCTGCGCCTTGCTGAACGGCACATCGAGCCGGTCGCCCGAGAGGCTGGCCCGCTGCAGGGGCGCGAAGGACTCCTTGGTTCCGAACAGGCCGGTCCTGATCGAGACCCAGGCGGGGGAGTTGTCCTGGCTGTCCAGGTAGACCTGGCCAACAGAGCCGATCTTGTCGCCGTCGTTGTCGTACGCGTCGGCGTTGAAGATCCGCTGAAGGTCGTTCTGGGTGATCATGAGGTCTTCCTTCGTGGCTGCGTCCGGCCGCTGCGGGCAGGTGACGGCACCGCCGGCCAGACGTGGAAAGGGGGAGTGGACCGTTTCTTGATCCGGATGACGCATGTTGTCGTCAGCGTGCCCGGACGTTTAGCTCATAAACGTGAGGCGCCGAATATCGGGGTGAAAACCGATAAACAAGCGCCGGAAATCACGCGAAGTGGCGATATCCAGTCTATTCATGATTGGCTCCTGCCGGACTGGAAACACATTCCCCGACAGGTTGTCCCAGCGATGATGACGATGTGGAGCTATTCCGATGCGTATTCGTAAGAGCATGGCCGCCCTGACCCTGACCGCCGCGGCTGCCCTTGGTGGTTTGACGCTTGCCGGGCCTGCCGCGGCGACGACCCCGCAGGGTGGACTGGTCAACGTGTACGCCCAGGACGTCCTGAGCGGCAACCAGATCATTCTGCTGCAGAACGTCCCGGTCAGCGCGGCCGCCACCGTGTGCGGCCTGACGACCAATGTGCTGAGCAACGAAGTGCTTTCCGGCAACCACGCCGTTTGCCTTGCGAAGAACACCCCGGTCACGACGTCGTGGGTGTCCTTCAGCTGATCACCGGCACCGGATTGCACCGGCAGGCCCGCTCACCGATGAGGTGGCGGGCCTGCCGGTGCAATTTATTTGGTGTCGTCCTGCAACTCGATGCGTTCCTGGCGCACCGGGCGGCTTACCGTTTCCTCGCCGGAAACGGTTTCCTTGCGCATCCGCACCCGTTCCACGGGGACGGACCTGGTTGTCACCACGGGCTCCTCGGCCCACAGAATCATTGCGGAATCGTCGTCGTCGTCGGCTGGGCGGCGATCGTCGGTGGCGGCGACGCGGTTCTCGCCATCGTGCGCGGGCTCGTGCTCCAGCCGTACCTCTTCACGGGTGACCGGAACGGTGACCTGCTTCTCCTCGGTGACCACATACTTGCGCAGCCGCGCCTTGCCGATCTCCTCGGTGCGGGTGCCGCGCGGCACCAGCCTTTCCTCCGAGCGGGTCATGGCGTCGTGGTCGTGTTCGTCGTCGTGGTCCTCCGAGCCTGAGCCCGAGCCGGCCGCTGTGTCGGAGCCGGGGCGGTAGTAGCGGTACAGCTCGTCCTCGTCGGCCGGGCTGAGTTCGCCGTCCTGGTCGATGCGCGGGGCTTGCTTGACCTTGTCCTTGGCGAAGGGCACTTCGAGCCGATCGCCGTCCAGGGTGGCATCCTGCAGCGGCACGAACGATTCCTTCTTGCCGAACAGCCCGGTGCGCACGGCCACCCACGCCGGGGCGCCGGTGTCGTTGTCGAGATACACCTGCCCGGCCGAGCCGATCTTGTCGCCGTCAGTGCTGTAGACGTCGGTGCCGTACACGTGGCGCACGGAATCTCGGTTGATCATGGGTTTGCCTCCTCCTCAGCGTCCGAGCCCGGCCTGGTCGACCCGGCGGTGGTAGCGCATGCCGGCCAGCCCGCCCAGGATCGCGCCCACCAGCGCGGCGATCAGGGCGATGATCACGGCCACGACACTGCCGGTGGTGACGTTGCCGCCGCCGATCGGCAACCGCGGGAACCCGCCGATGCGGTCCAGCAGGTCGTACTTGTCGCCCAGGGCAGCCCCGGCGACGGCCACGATCACTGCGATCACGATCGCCCAGATCCAGACGGCGATGCCCTGCTTGACGCCGCTGAAGCGGGCCATGCGCCCGGCGACGTAGCCGCCGCAGAAGTAGGCCACCAGGATCACCGCCAACAGCGTGAGCCCACCGGCGATGCCGATGGTTTTGGCATTGTTCTGCGCATCGCTGCTGTCGGCGCCGGTGGCGATGCCCACGGTGGCGCCGGCCGCCACGAGCACGGCGGTGAGGATGACGGCGGTGCCGGTGGCGGTCAGCCAGCCGAAGAACGCCGAACCCCACTTGATGCCGCCGAAGCGGTCCTTCTCGCGAGCCAGCACCTCACGGCGGTCACTGGAGGCGACGCTCGCGCCGCTGCGCTGCGCCGGGGCTGGCTGGTCGGCCGCCCGGGCCCCAGGAGCCTCGGGAGCCGTGGTCGCGGGATCCTTGCGCGCTGGCGATGTACTCATGACAACTCCGACCCGGTCGTAGCGCCGGCTCGCGTGAGCCGTGTGGCTGACAAGGTGCCCGGTGCCTATGCCGGTAAACGCCCCGATCGTCGCGGCCGCCGGGCTGGCCCCGCGGGGCCACAGGCCCGGGTGAAGCCAAGGTGCGGCAGAAAAGTTCGTGCAAGGGTGTAACAGCTTCCCGTCTTCGTACAGGTAGAGGATCTGAGCCCCGCCGGACAACGCACGCTCAGGTCAGGGTTGCTTGCAGGGCGGCCCCGACCTGGCTGCGCAGCCACGCGTGGGCGGTGTCGGTGTCGTAGCGCTGGTGCCAGCTGCACACGATCGGCGGCTGCGGGACCTCGACCGGCAGCGGCTCGGTGACCAGGCCGAACGCGTCGATCAGCGGTCGCCAGGTGGCCTGCGGCACGGTCAGCAGGCTGTCGCTGCGGTTGATCAGGTGCATGGCGGTGGCGGCGGTGGCCACGGCGGCGAGGACCCGGCGGCGCAGGCCGTGCGCGGCGAGGATGTCATCGACGGCGTCGGTCAGCCGGCCGCGACGCGAGACCAGGACGTGCGGATGCGCTGCGTAGGCGGCGAGATCGAGCTTCCCGCCGTACGGATGATTGCCGCGCCGGACCACGACGACGCGATCGCGGCCCACGGTCTCGGTCCGGAACTCCGGCTGGCTGGGCCCCGAGGCGCCAATCTCCAGGTCGGTGCGGCCGTGGCGCAGGTCGTCGGTGTCGAACGCCGGCTCGGCCAGGAACCGCACCCGCACCCCGGGCGCCACCCGCATGATCGTGGCCAGCAGCGGCGGGGCGAGCGACGTGGCGAGCGCGTCGTGGCACTGCAGCGTGAAGGTGCGTTCGAGATCGGCCAGGTTCAGCTCCCGGCTGGGGGCGAGCACCGTGGCGGCCTGCCGGACGAGATCACCCACCTGCTCCCGGACGGCCAGCGCGTACGGCGTGGGGGTCATCGTCCGCCCGGTGCGCACCAGGATGTCGTCGCCGGTGAGCCGCCTGATGCGCCCGAGCGAGCGGCTCACCGCGGGCGAGGACAGCCGCAACCGGTCCGCAGCACCCTGCACGCTGCCCTCTTCCAGCAGCGCGTCGAGTACGGTCAGCAGGTTCAAGTCCAGTTGCATGTCAGTAAATTGTAGCCTGACAAGGATGCACTGGACTTAGTCGCCGGGCGGCTCGAAGCTTGGTTCATGAGCAACAAAATCCTCGACACCGTGACCGAAGCAGTACGCCAGGCGGCGCTGCGCGTCGTGCAGAACACCCGGCCAACCACCGCGGCCGCTCTGATGTCCGCGCTGCAGGCCAACGACCGGGCCGTTGCCGATGTGCTGCGGTCCGCGCTGAGCGCCGCGCTGCCCGGCGCCGGCTGGACCACCGACGAGCACGCGAGCGGCCCGATGCCCGCCGGCGACTGGTGGGTCATCGACCCGGTCGGCGGCAACCTCAACGCGGTGCACGGGATGCCCGACTGGAACATCGGGGTCAGCCTGGTCCGCGACGGCCGTCCCACGCTCGCCGTGGTGCATGCCCCGGCCGCGGGCGAAGTGTTCACGGCGGTTGCCGGCGGTGGCGCGTTCCTCAACGGCGTACCCGTGCACGTGTCGGGCAAGACCGACCTGACCGTCGCGCTGACCGGCACCGGCCAGGCCAAGCCCAACCGCGACGCCACGCACGCCCACCACGTCGGCGCGGCCATCGCGGCGATGATGGAGAACGCCCTCTACGTACGCCAGTCCGTGCCGGTCAGCCACCAGCTGACCCAGGTCGCCGCCGGGCGCATGGACCTGCACTGGCAGTTCGAAAACCTGCGCTCGCACATCGCCCCCATCCTCATCGCCCAAGAGGCGGGCGCCACGGTCACCGACCTCGACGGCAAGCCGTGGCAGGTCGCCAGCGACGGGTACCTGGCCGCTGCCCCGGGCCTGCACGCCGCCGCGCTGGCCGTGCTCTCCTGCGCCGCTGGGGAGCGCTGACATGCAAATCACTGTGCTGGCCGCCTCGGGGGCGACCGGGCTGGAACTGACCCGTGAGGCGCTGCGGCGCGGGCACACCGTCGCCGCAGTCGCCCGCACGCCCGAGCGCATCACCGTTCCCGACTCGCCGCGGCTGATCCGGGTGGCCGCCGACGTGCGCGATCGCGGTGCCATCGCCGAGGCGCTGGACGCTCAGGAGGTGGTGCTGTCCGGGCTGGGCAACGTGCGGGGAGCCGCGCCCGGCGTGCTGACGGCCGGCGCGCGGGCGGTGATCGCGGCCAAGCCGCAGCGCATCATCTGGCTCGGCGCGTTCGGGACCGGACCGTCGGCGGCAGCCGCCGGAGCCGTCACCCGGCTGCTGCTGAAGATGCTGGGCGACGAGGTGGCGGACAAGGTCGCCGCGGATCGGGCGGTGCTGGACGCCGGGGGCACGGTGTTCCACGCCGGGCCGCTGTTCAACGGGCCGCTCAGTTCCACCGTGCACACGGTCGGGTTGGCCGCCGCCCCCAAGCGGCTGATCCCGGCGCGGATCAGCCGGGCCAGCGTGGCGGCGGCGATGCTTACCGAAGCCGAGGAACCGGCGTTTGCGGGTGCTGTGGCCGTACCGGTGAATCAGCTTCCGTATTTGTCGTAGGAGACGGTCCAGTCGCCCAGGCCGTTGTCGATGGACAGCGATTTGGGGGTGTTGCGCACGTCGACGACGTCGCCGAGAATGACGTTGTCGTAGACCCACTGCGCGTCGGCGTTGCTCAGGTTGATGCAGCCGTGCGACAGGTTGGCCCGGCCGAGCGAGTTGTTCCAGGGCGCCGCGTGCAGGAATTCCCCGGAGTAGCTGATCCGGGTGCACAGCTTGACTTCCTCGGGGTCGTAGTAGTTGGGGTCGTTCTTGTCGGTCAGGCCGTAGCTGGCCGAGCTCATGGTGTGCGTGGCTTCCTTGCTCAGCACCACGTGCGGGCCCTCGTTGGTCCAGAAGTGCAGCTGCCGGCCGTCCTTGTCCCGGCTGTAGCCGCCGCGGCCGTTGCTGCACGCCATGTCACGCACCAGCTTGCCGTCGATGTACACCCTGGTGCGGTGGGCGGCGTTGTCGGAGACCGCGAGCAGCTGACGACCGATGGTGAAGTGGGTCTTCTCGGCCACCGCACCGTAGACGCCGTTGCCGAGGTGCACCCCAAAGGCATCGACGCTCACCGAGATCTTGGTGCCCTTCTTCCAGTACCTGGCCGGGCGCCAGTGCACGATCGAGTCGCTCACCCAGTGGAACTTGCCCTCCACCGCGGGGGTCGTCTCGATGGTGATCGCCTTCTCCGCCGCGGCCTTCTTGCTGATCGAGCGGCCGAAGGCCACGATGACCGGCTGGCCCATGCCGTACGTGCCGCCGGTGCGCAGCGCCACCATCCCGTTGGCCTGGAACGTGGTCCCCGCGACCCGCTCCGGCTTGAGGGTGCTGAACGTGGAGGTCTTCTTGACCTCCGCACCCAGGCTGTCCACGACCGTCGCGGTCACCGTGTACTTCTTGCTGTAGGCGAGCTGCCCGGTCGAGCGCCACGAGGTCCCGTCGGCCTGCACCTCGCCGATGACCTTCTTGCCGCCGGTGGTCACGGCAACCGACGTGAGCTTGCCGCCGCCGACGGCCACCGTGACCGGCTCCGTCGGCGACACCTTCGTGGTGCCCGCCTTGGGGCTCACGGTCAGGCTGATCGGCTCGGGGGCGGCCGAGGGCGAACTCCACGTGCCAAGTGCGGCGTCGTCGCTGACCGGCTGGGGGCTGTTACCGGGGCTGCTGGGTGAGGAGCAAGCCGCGCTCGCCAGGCCGGCCGCTGCACCGAACGCGCCGAGAATGACGCTACGTCGCTGAACCATGACTCGCTCTCCGGCTGGGGGATGGGATCCGCTACCAAGACGCTTGCGGGGGCCGAGCGGTTGCACGCGATACCAGGCTTTCTCGGCTCACTAGTCTCTATGCATGGCGCTTCTTCACAAGGCACACATCACCCCGACCAAGCTCGAACTGCTCGCCGCCTAGTTGCCCACCCGTAGCTGGTACGACGGACCGGACGACGTGGCCCCGGTGCGCGTCGCGGCGGGCCGGTTCGACGACCCGGCCGGGGCTGTCGGCATCGAAACCATGCTGGTGAGCGTGGGCGACGGGCCGGTGTGGCACGTACCGCTCACCTACCGTGACGCCCCACTTGACGGTGCGCAGGAGTGGCTCATCGGCACCACCGAGCACTCGGTGCTCGGCCGGCGCTGGGTGTACGACGCCATCGGCGACCCGGTGTACGCCGCCCAGGTGACCGCGGTGATTCGCGAGGCCGGTCACGAGGCCGACGAGGAATTCGAGATCGACGGGCAGCGGGTTCCCCGGGAGAGCGACCTCAAGCTGTCCGGCAGCGGCGCCGAAGTGCCCGCCTTCGCCACGATCACCGAGGTGCGCGACGGCGACCCGGCGGTCATCGGCACCGACACCGTGACCATCACCGTCAACCGGGTGCCCACGGTGGCCGTCGACCCGGCCGACGCCGGGGTGCTGACCGCCTGCTGGTCCGGCCAGGAGACCCCGGTCGTCGCCGCGCGCCTGCGTTAGCTCAGCTGCATCCGCACATCGTCCACATCGAACGCGGTGACGCCGCCGCCGGCCGTTTCACTGGCGGCGAAGCTGACGGTGGCGGTGCGGGACGTGCCGGCCGCGGCGGCCGAGTTGCTGTGCTCGGTCCACTGCTGCGGGTGATCGAACGCGAAGGAGAACACGGTCTTCGGGGGAGTGCCGTCGACGTACAACCCGACGTTGAGGTAGTCGCCGCGGGCGGTCGCGGTGCTGGTTGCGCGCGCCCAGAAGCTGACAGTGAGCTTGCAGCCGGCCGGCACCGTGACGCTGGCGCGCAGCAGGTCGGTGTGGTCGAGGTCCAGCCCGGCGAACGTGGCGTAGGCGCGGCCGGTGTGCGCGGGCCGGGCCTGGTCGCCGAGCACGACGATGCGGGGCCCGGCGGTCCAGCCCGCGGTGCCGCGTTCGAAGCTGGGATTGGGGTGCAGTTGCCCGGTGCAGGGCGCTGCGGCTGAGGCTTGATCGGCGACCAGCACTGCGCCCGCGGACAACGCCAGCGCGGCTACGGCAATGGCAACTCTCATGATTCTCCCCGTTTCTTGGCGTGAACCGTATTAAACACCATCGATGCCTACCGGAATCCCGCACGGCGTCAGGTCACGATCCGCTGCCGCATCGCATGGCGCTTCAACGATGTCGTTGACGTGCAAGTACGCTGTTCTGGCCCGCGGTGAGTGCGGGCGAGAGGGCAGGGAGAGGCACATGGTCGCGCGGCGACGTACCCGGAAGGCGGCTGCGCTGGCGGCTGCCGCAGTGATGATGATCGGCGGCGTGACCGGCTGCGCCAAGAAGGACACCGGTGGCACCACGGCGAGCGGCGTGGCGCTGGTGAAGTCCGGGGTGCTGACCACGTGCACGCACCTGCCCTACGCGCCGTTCCAGTCCAAGGACCAGACCGGCAAGGTGGTTGGCTTCGACGTCGCGCTGATCGACCTGGTCGCCACCAAGCTGGGCGTGACCCAGGCTATCGTCGACACCCCGTTCGAGGGCATCAAGTCCGGCTCCGACCTCAACTCCGGCAAGTGCGACGTGGCCGCGGCCGGCATGACCATCACCGACGAGCGCAAGAAGGTGCTCGACTTCTCCGAGCCGTACTTCGACGCCACCCAGGCGCTGTCGGTGGTCACCGGGCACGAGGTCAAGACCCTCGAGGAGCTCAAGGGTAAGCGCCTGGGCGTGCAGGGCGGCACGACCGGCGAGGAGTACATCAACGCGCAGGTCAAGGAGAAGAACCTCGGCATCACGGTGGTCTCGTACAAGGACCTGGCCGCGGTGCAGCAGGCGCTGTCGACCAACCAGATCGCCGCCGCCGTGGGTGACCTGCCGGTCTGGAACGAGTACGTGAAGGCCAACCCCGGCAAGATCGTCGTCGCGGCCGGCTTCAACACCGGCGAGCAGTACGGCTTCGCGGTCAAGAAGGGCAACGCCGAGCTGCAGAAGGCCATCAACGAGGCCATCGCCGCCGCGCGCACCGACGGCACCTACGACAAGCTGTACTCGACCTGGATCGGCGAGAAGCCGGCCAGCTGAGATGAAGCTGAGCCGCCGCCGGCGACAGCGGATCCTGCGCGTCGCCGGCTACGTCGTCTTCGGCCTGCTGATCCTGGCCGTGGCTGGTGCCGCGGACTGGGGTCAGCTCTCCGACGCGTTCTTCCGCACCGATGTTGCCGGGAGCATGTTCCCCGAGGCGATCACCGTCGCGCTGCGCAACACGATCCTGTACACCCTGCTGGCGTTCGTCTTCGGGCTGACGCTGGGGCTCATCCTGGCGCTGATGCGGCTGTCGTCGATCCTGCCGTACCGGTGGTTCGCCACGGGCTACATCGAGCTGTTCCGCGGTCTGCCCGCGCTGCTGGTGCTGTTCATGGTCGGCTATGGCGTGCCGCTGGCGTTCCCGGCCCGTGAGATCCCCGGCGGGCTGTACGGCTCGGTCACCGTGGGTCTCGGCCTGACGGCGGCGGCCTACATGGCGGAGACCATCCGGGCCGGCATCCAGGCGGTGCCCAAGGGCCAGCTCGAGGCGGCCCGCACGCTGGGCATGTCGCACCTCCGGGCGATGATCTCCATCGTGCTGCCCCAGGCGTTCCGGATCGTGATCCCGCCGCTGACCAACGAGATCATCCTGCTGACCAAGGACACCTCGCTGGTGTACGTGCTCGGCGTGACCCCGGCGACCATCGAGCTGACCAAGTTCGCCGGCGATGCGCTCAACCAGCGGGTCAACCCGACGCCGCTGGTCGTGGCCGGGCTGCTCTACCTGGTGATCACCCTGCCGCTGTCGCAGGTGGTCCGCCGGCTGGAGCACCGCGCGGCGAGGGAGAGGTGACCGGGATGGCGAGCATCGAGATCGCCGGCTTGCACAAGAGCTTCGGCGAGCTGGAAGTGTTGCGCGGCATCGACCTGGCGGTGGAACCCGGCGAGGTCGTCTGCGTGATCGGCCCCTCCGGCTCCGGCAAGTCCACCCTGCTGCGCTGCGTCAACCTGCTGGAACAACCGGCCTCGGGCACGATCCGGGTGGCCGGCGTCGAGGTCACCGATCCGGACTGCGACATCGACGCCGTACGCCGGGGCATCGGCATGGTGTTCCAGCAGTTCAACCTGTTCGGCCACCTGAGCGTGCGTGACAACATCACCATCGCCCAGCGCCGCGTCCTCAAGCGCAGCCGTGCCGAAGCGAACCGGGTCGCCTCGGAGAACCTCGACCGGGTGGGCCTGGCCGGCAAGGCGAACTCCTATCCCGCGCAGCTGTCCGGCGGTCAGCAGCAGCGTGTCGCCATCGCCCGCGCTCTGGCGATGGACCCGCAGCTGATGCTCTTCGACGAGCCGACCAGCGCGCTGGACCCCGAGCTGGTCGGCGAGGTCCTCGCGGTCATGCGGCGGCTGGCCGCCGAGGGCATGACCATGCTGGTGGTCACGCACGAGATGGCCTTCGCCCGCGAGGTGGCTTCCCGGGTGGTGTTCATGGACGGCGGCACCATCGTCGAGCAGGGCTCACCGGCCGAGGTCTTCGGTAACCCGCGCGAGGCCCGCACCCGCGAGTTCCTGCACCGGGTCCTGGAACCCACCCGCGTCGACGAGTCCGAGATCGGCGCTCACCCCGGCGAGTAATCGTTCCGCGACGCGTCTGTGTCCGTCTGGACAACGATGGCGCTCGCCGTGGGGCGGCGCCGCGACTTTACCGGGAAACGCCGGGCTCTGGGCGCACCTCTTGACGTTGCGCTTATGTTGCCGCGACGTTACGTTACCTCTGCATCGATATCCTTCTCTTCTTGAGGTGGCCTGATGTCAGTCCCGGTCAGTCGTCGCAGCGTTCTGGTTGCCGGTACGGGTGCCGCCGCCGGCTTGGCCGTGCCCGGTGTGGCCGGCGCGCATCAGGGCGTGAGCGAAAGGGCGAGCAGCGGCGGCGGGCAGCACGACACCACCGTGCGGTTTGTCCTCAACGCCGTCACCCTCGACGGCGGCGAGCAGGTCGTCTCGCTCACCCTGGACACCAGCAGGCTCGGCCACCTCGACCCGGCCGGGCTGACCCCGGGCACGTTCAGCGTGCACGCCAAGGCCACCAGCCCGATACCCCTGGCACCCGGCGATCAGATCTTCAGCGAGTACGACCTCGACCGCGTGGTCACCGGCGTGCGGCTCGACCGGCACGGCGACATCGTGGTCGACCTGCAGCACGGCGAGGGCCAGGCCGGCGCGGCCACCCTGGGTTACATCGCCGGCCGCGGCCGCAACGTCCGGCTCGATCTGGTCTACACCCTTACGCAGAACACGCCGATCCGGCTGCGTAACGGCCGTCCGGTGACGATCACCGATTTCCGGCAGGGGAGGCTGCGCAACCCCGAGGTGGACGCGTTCAGCTACCACGAATCGGGCTCGGGGCTGAAATATCGGCTGTACTCTCCCGAGCGCTCGCGCCGGGGACGTCCGCTTGTCGTCTGGTTGCACGGCGGGGGCGAGGGGGCCTCGCTGCCGGACAACTACTACGACAACGAGACCACGTTGCGCGCCAACCGGGGCGCGCTGGGCTTTGCCACGGCCGAGGCTCAGCGCATCTTCGGAGGCGCATACGTGGTGGCGCCGCAGAGCACCTCCTTCTGGATCGAGGACGGACCCCGGTTCGCCCCGCTGATCCGCGAGATCGTGCGCGATCTGGTTCGCAAGCACCACATCGACACCGACCGGATCTACGTGGCCGGGGCCAGCAACGGTGGCTACATGAGCCTGGAGCTGACGGTCACGTACCCGCGCCTGTTCGCCGCGTCGGTGCCCATCTGCGGGGTCGTCGAGGGCACGCCGCCGCTGATCACCGACGCCGAGCTGACCCGCATCAGCACCCCGACCTGGCTGGTTGCCTCCCGCGACGATGACACGGTGGACCCGCTGGCCAACACGGAACACGCCCACGACCTCATTCCACGATCCCTTCTCAGCCTGTACGACCAGGTGATCTGGAACGGCTACCAGTTCCCGGGCCACTGGTCCTGGATCTACGTGGCCCGCAACGACCCCAGCTACCGTGGCACCCACATCTGGCAGTGGATGTCACGGCAGCATCGCCGGACCTGAACGGCCTACCGGCGGTGATGTGGCGGCAGATGGCCGGCCTCGTCCTCGGCGCCGACTTGGGCGCCACGTCGACGCGGATCCTGGTGGCGACGGTGGCTGGGCGGCGCCTTGCCTCGGTGACGGGCGGCGGTGGCAACCCGACCACCCATGGCGTGCAGCGGGCTGCCGTCGAGCTGGGTGCCACGGTTCGGCGGGCTCTGGACGGACTCCCGGCGGATGAGGTCCGGGCGGTCGTGATCGGGGCGGCGGGACGGGCCACTCTGGATGATCCCCGGGCCTCGCGGGCGTTTTCGGACAGCCTCGCCGACGTGGGCATCATGGCCCGGCCGCAGTACGTGGGCGACGCCGAGGTCGCGTTCTGCTCGGCCACCTCCGTGCCGGACGGGACAGTGCTGCTGGCCGGCACCGGCGCGATGGCCGTCCAGATCCGCGACCGGCGCACCGCGAGGGCGTCCGACGGGCTCGGGTGGCTGCTCGGCGACGAGGGATCGTCGTTCTGGATCGGTCGTGAGGCGGTGCGCGCGAGCATCGCGGCGATCACCGGCACGGGACCGGCGACGGTGCTGACCGCCTCGGTGGCCGGGCGGCTGCTGAGCGAACCGGTGCACCGGTCCGCCCTCATCCGCGCTGTTGCCGCCCGGCCGCCGATCGAGCTGGCCGCGCTGGCGCCCCTGGTCACCGAGGCGGAAGCGGCGGGTGACCAGGTCGCAGCGGCCATCTGTGAGGATGCGGCGGATCGGCTTGCCGGCTCGGTGGCTCAGGTGCGAGAGCCCGGGGAGCGGACGCCCCTGGTGTTCAGTGGCAGCTTGGTGCGCACGCCGGTCGGGCGGCGGGTCGTTCAGCGCATCGGCGGCGAGGTGCTGACGCCGGCCGATGGTGTCGTGGGCGCGGCGTGGCTGGCCGTACGGCATCTTCGATCGGGGTGGACCGAGTCCCAGCTGGCGCACGTGCACGCTGTCCTAGCGGCGCGTTGAGGTGTGCCGGGTGCCCACGGCGGTGCGGGTGGCGTCCAGGGCGGCCAGGGTTTTGCCGTACGTCCGCTGGGCCACCCCGACGAACAGGCAGTCGACGACGGTGAGCTGGGCCAGCCGGCTGGCCATGGCGCCGGAGCGGAAGGTGGTTTCGCGCGCCGCGGTGGTCAGCACGTGCTCGGCGGTCAGCGCCAGCGGGGAGAGCGGGAAGTTGGTGAGCGCAACAGTGGTGGCGCCGTGCGAACCGGCCTCGGTCAGGGAGTCGATGGTGTCGGTGGTGGTGCCGGTGTGCGATATGCCGATCGCCACGTCGCCCGGACGCAGCAGGGCGGCGCTGGTCAGCGCGACGTGGGTGTCGGCGGAGTGGAACGTGACGCGCCCGATGCGCAGCAGCTTGTGCTGGAAGTCCAAGGCGACGAAGGCGCTGGCGCCCACGCCGTACAGGTCGACGCGCTGGGCCTGGACCATCGCTTCGATCACCCGGGCCAGCGCGGCCAGGTCGAGCTGGGATCCGGTCTCCTCGACCGCACGCGCGTCGGCGAAGGTGATCTTCTCGACGATGCGGGCCAGGTTGTCGCCGGGCTCGATGTCGCCGGGCACGCTCTTGCGATCGGCGCCCTCGGCCCGGCCCGCCTCGGCGGCCAGCGCCAGGCGCAGCTGGGGGTAGCCGGCGAAGCCGATCGCCTTGCAGAAGCGGATGACCGTGGCCTCGGAGACCCCGGAGGCGACCGCGAGCTCGGTGACCGTCAGGGTGGCGGTGGCGGTGGTGTCGGCCAGCACCTGCTCGGCTACCTGGCGCATCGAGGGTTGCAAGCTCGGCAGCAGCGCGCGGATGTGCACGGCGGTCGCGGTTGCCGCCTTACGGGTTCGTGCCATGGCGCTCAACCTAAGGGATGGCACGGGAGGGCCCACGCGGCTGGGCGCCCTCGGCGTCCCCGTCGAAGACACCCATCCGCGGGCCCCCGTTGCAAGCTGGCGACAGGAAGAAAGCTGGTCGACCGGAAAAAAGATTACCGACCTGGTTTTTACCGAGTCAAGAAGTTTCGTGAAATGATCGACGACAGTCGCTGGATTGGGTTGGTAGACGATTGACGGGATCAGGGCCCAGGTGGAAAGTTCCTTACGTGCTTCCTGAGACGCCGTTCTGGGTGATCGCTCCCACCGAGGAACGCAACGCCACCACCGTGGACATCGACCTGGCCGGGACCCTCGACATGCTGTGCCTGATCAACGACGAGGACGCCAAGGTCGCGCCGGCGGTCCGGGCCGTGCTGCCCGACCTGGCCGCGGCGGTCGACCTGGCCGTCGCTGCGCTGTGCGTCGGTCGTCGCGTGCATTACTTCGGCGCCGGTACGTCGGGACGGCTCGCGCTGATGGACGCGGCTGAGCTGGTTCCCACCTTCGGCACCGACTCGGATCAGGTGGTCGCCCACCATGCCGGTGGCACCGATGCGGTGCGGGCGCCGGTCGAGAACATCGAGGACGACGAGCCTGCCGGGGCAGCCGAGGCGGCGGTGCTGCAAGCCGGTGACGTTGCGGTGGGGCTGGCGGCGAGCGGACGGACGCCGTACGTGGTCGGTGCGCTGCGTGAGGCCCGGGTGCGCGGGGCTCGTACAGTAATGATGTCGGCCAATCCCCAGGCGAGCTTTGGCGCCGAGGTCGATGTGCACGTCGGCGTGGCCACCGGGGCCGAGGTGATCGCCGGATCGACCCGGATGAAGGCCGGGACCGCCCAGAAGATGCTGCTGAACGCGTTCTCGACCGCGCTGATGGTGCGGACGGGACACACCTATTCGAACTTGATGGTGGCCGTGGGCGCCCGCAACGCCAAGCTGCGGGGCCGGGTTGTGCGGATCCTGGTCGAGGCGACCGGGCTCGACCCGCAGGTGTGCGCCGAGGCGGCCGCGCGGGCCGGGGGTGACTGCCGGATCGCGCTGGTGTCGCTGCTGGCCGCGGTGCCGGTCGACGCCGCCCGGCACGCCCTCGCCGAAGCCGGGGGAGCGGTGCGGCAGGCGCTGGCGATCGCTGGCTGAGACGGCTTTTACCACTGGAACGATCGAAGGGGCTCGGATGTGAGACCACACAGGGGTTTCGCGGTTCTCGCGGTCGCGGCGAGCCTGGCTGCCACTGCTGCCTGCACCGCGACGGGATCTTCGGGCACCGGCGATGTCACGCTGTCGCTGTGGTCGTGGCGGCCGGAGGACACGGCCGCGTACCGGCAGATCTTCGCTGCCTTCGAGAAATCGCATCCCGGCATCAAAGTGGACTTCAAGGCGTACAAGTCGACGGAATACAACACTGTTCTGTCCACCGGTCTGACCCAATCGGGCGGTCCGGACGTCATGCAGTTGAGGGCTTACGGCGGGCTGCAACCGCTCATCGAAGCAGGCGAACTCGTGGCGCTGGACGGCAAAGTCGCCGGGCTGTCGAATTTCGAGACCACCTCGCTGGAGGGCGCCCGCGGCAAGAAGGACAGCAAGGTCTACGGCGTCCCCCTGGAAATGTCGACGTTCCAGATCTACTACAACAAGGACCTCTTTTCCCGGTACGGAGTGCAGCCCCCGGTCACGTGGGAGCAAATGCTCACCGGCGCCCGCACCTTGCTGGACAACAACGTCACGCCCTTCGCCACCGCAGGCAAGGACACCTGGCTCCTGCCGCTGTACGACGACACGTTCGCCGCCACCCGGTACGGCGGACCGGCCTTCGAGAAGAAGGTGCTGGCTGGGCAGGCCACGTTCACCGATCCGGACTTCGTGGCGGCTCTGGACGTACTGAATCAACTGAAGCCCTATTTCCCCAAGGACATGATGGGGCTTGGCGAAACCGAAGCGCAGACGCTGTTCGCCACCGGCAAGGCGGCCATGATTCCGGAGGGCTCGTTCGCGCTCGGCCCGCTTCAGGCCATCAATCCGGAGCTTGAGCTGGGGGTGTTCAACGCGCCACCCGCTCCTGGTGCCGTGGTGACCAAGCCGTTGCAGGTCGGCTGGGTGGACGCCTCCTACGGGCTGAATGCCAAGTCCGGGCACCAGAAAGAGGCCCTCGAGTTACTGCAGTGGATGACCACAACGGAATTCGGGCAGTTGGTGGCCGACACCTTGAAACAGGTGTCCTTGGTCAAAGGCGTGCAGCCCGGTGACCCTCTGCTCGGCCAGATGGTGCAGGCCTACCGCAGCAATCCGACGCCCTATCTGATGCTCGTCAACTTCCGGTACGGCACCCCGCTGGGCAGCGATCTGCAAGCGGCCGGTCTGCAGAAGATGTTGCTCGGTCAGCAGAATCCCACCCAGGTTGCCGGCGACATCCAAGCCGGTGTCTCGCAGTGGTTCAAGCCGCAATGAGATGGCGCATTGCCGTCTGGTTCGTGCTGCCCGCCTTTCTGCTGTACACCCTTTTCACCGTCTATCCGCTGCTCTCCGCCCTGGCCAACAGTTTCTGGCGCTGGCAGGGCACCGCCCGCGGCGAATTCGCCGGTGCTGACAACTTCACCAGCCTGTTCACCACGTTTCCGCTCAACCAGCAATTGTGGCCGGCCCTCTGGCACACCATGGCGTTCTTCGCCGGGACCATGCTGGTGCAGAACACGGTTGGCCTGCTGATCGCGGTGCTGCTGGTCGAGTTGCCGGTGGCACGGCGCCTGCTGCGCACCGTCTATACCGTGCCGTACCTGATCGGCGGGCTGGTCGTCGGCTATCTGTGGAGCCTGCTGCTGAGCCCGGTGTTCGGCCCGGTCAACGCGAGCCTGCGGGCCGTCGGGCTGGACTCGCTGGCCCGGGCCTGGCTCGGTGACCCGGCGACCGCGCTGCCGGTGGTCATTCTGGTCAACGCGTGGCAGTACCTCGGTTTTCCCATTCTGCTGTTCGGCGCCGCGCTGGCCGGGCTGGCCCCGGAATACACCGAGGCGGCCAAGGTGGATGGCGCGAATGCCCGGCAGCGGTTCTTGCGGGTCACGCTGCCGTTGCTGCTGCCCGCGATCGGTGTGGTGTCGATCCTGACGTTCATCGGCTCGATGAATACGTTCGAGCTGGTGTATTCCCTGGAAGGCGCGCAAGGCAATCAGCCCACCGGGCCGGGCGGTGCCACCGACGTTCTCGGGCTCATCTTCTACCGGGTTGCGTTCCAGGAGGGTGGGTCGAACGCGATCGGGCAGTCCTCGGCGCTGGCGGTGTTGTTGTTCGCGGCCACCTTCGCTGTTGCCGTGGTGGCCAACTGGCTCATCCGGCGCCGGGAAATCACGCTGACATGAGGTGGGGGCGCTTCGCGGGCTATGCGATGTTGTGGGCGTACGCGGCGGTGGCGCTGGCTCCCATCGTGGTGATGCTGCTCAACTCTTTGCGCCCGAACACCGAGGTGCTGTCCGAGCCGTTGAGGTTGCCGGCCACCCTCGACTTCTCCAGCTATGCGACCGCGTGGAGCGAGGCTTCTTTTTCCTCGTACGTCCGCAACTCTCTCGTGGTGACCATAAGCGCTGTGGCCTTGGACGTCGCGGTTTCGTTGCCCGCCGCCTATGTGCTGGGCCGTTATCGGCTCCGGGCCGGCGGGATGCTCACCGCGTACTTTCTGGCCGGGCTGATGCTGCCGGTCCGGCTGGGCATTCTGCCGGTCTTCTACCTGCTGGGCACCCTGAACCTGGTCGATTCCCGGCTCGGCCTGGTGCTCGTCTACGCGTCCAGCGGCGTGCCGTTCTCGGTGTTCATCATGGCGGCGTTCTTCCGGGGATTGCCGCGCGAACTGCAAGACGCAGCCCGGATCGACGGCGCGGGGGAGCTGCGCATCTTTTCGCGGGTCATGGTGCCCCTGGTGAAGCCGGCCATCGCTACGGTGGTGGTGTTCCGGTTCGTACCGTTGTGGAACGACTTTTTCTTTCCGCTCGTGCTGATGCGCACGACCGGTCGCTACACCTTGCCGGTCGGTCTCACGCAGTTCTTCGGCGAATTCCAGACGAACTGGTCGGCCCTGTTCGCCGGGCTCGTCATCGCCGCACTTCCGCTGATCGTGCTGTTCGTGGTGGCCACCAAGCAGATCGTCGAGGGCCTGACCGCGGGAATGGGCCGATGATCGTCAGGACCGCGGCGTGACGGCTCGCAGCGCGATGTCCACCGAGGCCTGCAAACATTCCTCGCTCGCCCCGGCTGCGGGGTGCACGGCGTGACCCTCGCTGAGGACCATCACGAAACGAGCCAACGCGACCGGGTCGATACCCTCCGGAAGGTCGGCAGCGCGGGTCAGCCGCTCCACGAGCGCGGCCCGCCCGGCGTTGAACCGTCGATCAGGCGCCTGCCTCAAAGAGATGGTCGCGCAACGTCCGGCCGGTGTACTCGCTGCGGTACACGCCCCGGGTTTGCAGCTCCGGCACGAGTTTGTCGACGATGTCCTCGACCGTGCCGGGCAGCAACTGCGGCAGGATGTTGAAGCCGTCGACCGCGCCGGTGCTGACGTACCGCGTCCACTCGTCGGCGATCTGGCCGGGCGTACCGACGAAGGTGTTGTGCCGGGGGTTGACCTCGATCACCAGGTCGCGGATGGAGTAGTCGCGTTCCTCGGCCAGGCGCCGCCACGCCGCCACCCGTTCGAGTTTGCCGGTGCGGTGCTCGATCGAGATGGTGCCCCGCGACGGATCCAGTTCACCCTCGGCCGGTTCGATGGCGGGAAGAGGGCCTTCGGGGTCGTACCCGGAAAGGTCTTTGCCCCAGTACTGTTCGAGGAAAGCCAGGGCGCGCGGGCCGTTGGTCTGTTCCCGCTGGATCCACTCGGCCTTCTCGGCGGCCTCGCGCGGCGTGTCGCCCAGCACCACCGACGCCCCGGGCAGAATCTTCAGCGACCCGGGGGAACGGCCATAGGTTTTGAGCCGGGACCGCAGATCGGCGGCGTAGGCAACGGCCTTGTCATAGTCGGTGTTGGCCGAGAAAACAACATCGGCATGCCGGGCCGCCAGATCACGCCCGCCCTCGGAATCACCGGCTTGAAAGAGCACAGGACGGCCCTGCGGGCTTGCCGGTACGCTCGCAGCAGCCCGAAGCTCCACCAGATCGCTGTGCCGTTCCACCGTCTCGCCGTCCCCGGCCCACAGGGCCTTGGCGGCAGCCACGAACTGTCCGGCCCGCTCATACCGCCGCTCGTGGGCGAGCCACCCGCCGTACCGGAAATTCTCGCCGGTCCAGGCATTGTCGGTGGTCACGATGTTCCACCCGGCGCGCCCACCGGACACGAAGTCCAGGCTGGCCAGCCGGCGCGCGAGGTCGGCGGGGAAGTTGTAGGTGGTGTTCTGCGTCGCGACGAGTCCGATGTGCTCGGTCTCCGCGGCCAGCGCGGCCAACTGGGTGATCGCGTCGGGACGCCCGGCCACGTCGAGATCGTGGATGCGCCCCCGATTTTCCCGTACCCGTAAGCCTTCGCCGAGGAAGAAGGCGTCGAACAGGCCCCGCTCCAACGTCTTGGCGGTGGCGATGAACGTGTCGATGTGGGTGTGCGCGGCAAAGTCCGGCTCGGTCCACAGCAATTGCGGTCCGACGCCGGTGAAGAACACACCCAGGTGCAAGCGAGGCGCCATGGTCACTCCTGTCCGGCGGTGGCGAACCGGTTGGCGGGCCTCGGCAATCCGAGGGCCTCGCGCAACGTGGGCTTACCGCTGCGACGCGGTCCGGCCACCGCAATCACGTGCGGCAGATCAACAGCAAGATCAGCCGGGTGTACGCGCACACCGTCGACAATCGCGTCCAACCGAGCCAGCAGCGCCTGCCAGCCGTCCGCATCGCCGTTGTGCCGCAACCGGTGCGAGGGCTCGCCCGCTCCGAGATCGAGCTCGGCGAAGACCAGCGGGGCGCCCTGCTCGCGAGCCCGGCGCGCCCGGTCCTCGATCTCCTCAAGCGTCGCCGCGGCGATCAGGGCAACATCGAGCTGCCCGGTGACGCCCAGCGTGTCGGAGCCGAGCACCACCACCTGACCCTGCGGCGGGCGCGGGGTGATCAGCGGGCCGGTCACCGAGAAGCGGGCGCCGGTGTAGTTGACGTGGTGCACCCGGTCGGCGTCGAGGAACCGGCTGGTTGTCACGTCCCGGATGACCGCGTCGTCCTCCCACGAGTCCCACAGCAGCCGAGCCACCTCGACCACGTCGGCAACCTCGCGGCGCAACGCGTCGGCGGACAGGGGCCGGCTACCGATGGTGGCGTGCGCGGCCTCGCTGTTGTCCGCGCCGATCACCCAACCGGCCCGGCCGAGCGAGGCGTGGTCGAGCGAGGCGAGCTGGGTGGCCAGGTGGAACGGTTCGGTGACGGTGACGTGCAGGGTGGGTGCGATCCCGATATCCGTGGTACGCCGGGCCAGGTACGCCGCACGCACCCCAGCTTCGATACGCGGGGCGCCGCCGGGCGCGGGCGTCGGGGAGTCGTCGATGGTGACCAGGGCGAACCCGGCCTGCTCGGCGGTCCGGGCGGCCGTGATCCCGGCCGCCGGGTCGCAGCCGATCTCCACTGCCAGCAGCATCAGGCCACCTGCGCCGCGAGCCGCTCGTACGGGATCTTCTCGCCGGCCTCGACCGCGATCGGCAACCGGTTCTCCGCCGGCGGCAGCGGGCAGGTGGCGTAATCGGTGTACGCGCACACCAGGTTGGTCGCCCGGGTGAAGTCGATGACCACGGTGCCGTCGGCCGTCGGCGCGTCGATGGCCAGGCTGCGGTTGGCCGCGTACGTGGTGACCCCGGAGGTCTCGTCGGTGAACAGCGCGAACAGCGAACCCGGGGCCGAGCCGTTGAACACGGTCAGCGCGAGCGGCGTGCCGGCCACCTCGAACTCGACCCGGCCGGGCGACTCGTACACGTGCTCCAGGCCCGCCACCGCCGCGCCGACGGTGACGTCCTTGGGCTGGTCGAAGGGCACAAACCGTCCGGTGACCACCCACTTGTCCGCCGGTTCGTACGCCGGCACGCCCCGGAACCCCAGCCGCAGCGGGTTCTGCGGGTGCCGCGGCCGGATGATGTCGAAGCCGCCGCGCTTGGCCACCTCGATCACCGCGTCCCCGGCTCCGGCGTCGACCCCGGTGCGCTCGCCGAGCACCCCGAACGCGTACCGCCCGGTCACCGTCTCCCCGCTGATGCTCAGGTTCTCGCCGCCGGCCAAATCGACGACCACGCCGTCCGGGCCGGTGGACCACTCGCCGGGCGCATCGGGGAAGCGCTGCGGACTGCCGGTGAGAAAGTTCAGGCTGGTGATGGCCAGGAAGCCGTGCGGGTCGGCCAGCTTGCGTTCGTGCTCGGTGTGCCACTGCGCCCACGTCTGTGCGGTCATGCCCCGAGCCTATCCCTACAAAGCCCATAGGTTATAAGTCGCATGTGTGAAGGACTGTGAACGGCAGGCCGCCTGCCCCGGGCGGACGGCGGCTCGGGGCAGGCGCGGAACGTTGCCGGCAAGCGGTTGACTCTTCGCATTCTCTGCGTATCGGTAAAGTTACCTGAAGTAGTTGTGCCCCGGCGGCAGCAGCCGGGGCAGGCCGGCGCGTTCAACGGGTGGAGTTCCCCCACGCTCAAGGAGTTATCGATGGCGTCTCCCCGCAAACGCACCCGCATCGTCGTCGCCGCCGCGGTGACCGCCGCTGCCGTCGCCGCCCTGGTGGCCGGCATCGGCACCGCGGACGCCGGCACGAAGCCCAAGCCCGCCGCCGCCCCGGCCGCCACCTGGACCGCCCCGCCGGCCAACGCAGGCTTCGACTACCAGATCGGCCAGCCCTACACCCCGCCATCCGGCGTCACCGTGGTCAGCCGCGACTACACCGCCAGCCCGGCGGCCGGGCTGTACAGTATCTGCTACGTCAACGCTTTCCAGACCCAGCCCGACGCCGCGTCCTGGTGGCAGACCAACCACCCCGACCTGCTGCTGCGCGACGCCGACGGCAACGAGGTCATCGACGAGGACTGGAACGAGATCCTGCTGGACTACTCGACCGCCGCGAAGCGGACCGCGCTGACCGCGATCGTCGGCCAGTGGATCGACACGTGCGCCACCAAGGGATTCAAGGCCGTCGAGCCGGACAACCTGGACTCCTACACCCGCTCGGGCAATCTGCTCACCGCGTCCCAGGCGGTGGCCTATGCCACCTCGCTGAGCACCCGGGCGCACACCAAGGGGCTGGCCATCGCCCAGAAGAACGACGCCGACCTGAGCACCGCCAACGCCAAGAAGGCCGGCTTCGACTTCGCGGTCGCCGAGGAGTGCGCCGACTGGAACGAATGTGACGCGTACACGGCGACGTACGGCAACCGCGTGTTCGTGATCGAGTACGACGCGGCCAACTTCAAGAAGGCATGCGCCTCGCACGGCAGCAAGCTGTCGATCGTGCAGCGCGACCGTGACGTCACCGCCCCGGGCTCCCGCACGTACGTGTTCAAGAGCTGCTGAGCGCCTGTGTCCCAGCGCCGCGACACCGCGTTCGACGACTTCGTGCAGGCCCGGGGCTGGGCGCTGCTGCGATTCGCGTACGTGCTGTCCGGTGACGCCCACCTCAGCGAGGACCTCGTGCAGGAGGTGCTGGCCCGGATGCACCGGCGCTGGGACAAGGTGACGGCCCTGCAACACCCTGAGGCGTACGTCCGCACCGCGATCGTGCGCCAATATGTGTCCTGGCGGCGCCGGCGCTCGGCCGGGGAGACCATCCTGGCCGAGTTGCCCGAGCCGCCGGGGCTGAGCGAGCCGCAGCAGCGGGTGCTGGCCCGCGACCAGATGTGGCGGCTGATGGCCGGGCTGCCCCGCGCCCAGCGGGCGGTGCTGGTGCTGCGCTTCTACTGCGACCTGCCCGACGACGACATCGCCCAGTTGCTCGGCTGTGGGCAGTCCACGGTCCGCTCCCAGGCAGCGCGGGCGCTCGCCCGGATGCGGACCCTACTGGCCGACGAGGAGGTGCACAGCGATGGATGAGCTGGACCGGCTGCTCGCCGAGACGATGCACGACGCCGCCAGCCGCGCCCCCGCCGCCGACCGGCTGCTGAGCACGGTGCACCACCGCTCCGACCGGCTGCGGCGGCGGCGCCTGGCCACCGGGCTGGCCGCGGTGGCGGCGGTGCTGGCCGTGGGCATCCCGGCCGCTGGGGCGCTGGTGGCTCGTGCCCCCACCGACAATGCTCCGGTTGCCGGCTCCATCCAGCTTGTCGGGACCTATCCGGCGCCGGTCTTTCCCTACACGCTGCCGGCCACCGACGGCCTGAGCGCTCCCGTCGCCTCGATGCGCGACGGCGCGCTGAGCGCTTTCTTCGAGGCCACCGAGCTGCAGCAGCACTCGGACATCACGGTCACCGTGACGAGCAGCGAGCCCGCCTCCACGGCGGCGGCAACCGAGAAGACCGTGCGGGTGCGCGGGCACTCGGCAACGCTGCGGACCGTCAAGGTGCAACCGGCCAAGCAGCTCATCCTCACCTGGCAGGAGTCCCCGGGCCGCTGGATCCGGCTCGCCACCGACGACACCTACAGCCAGCAGCAGGTCATCGCGTTCGCCGAGGCGCTCACCCCTGCCTCGGTCGAGGTGCTGCCCCCGTTCCAGCTCGACCTGAGCCCTGCCGGTTTCACGCTCGACACGGTCACTGCCTCAACCATGCGATTCCGTACGTCCCCAGCCGCCCCGCCCATCACTGTCGTGCTGCGTAAGCGCTACCAGCTGGACGGCAGTAACCGCAATGTCGGGTCGTACCGGGCACTGCTGGCCACCGGCACCGGCGGCACCAAGCTCAGCATCGACGTCACCGACTGGAATGCCACCCTTGAGGTGAGCGTCGGCACCGGGCTCGCCCTCAGCGACGCCGACCTGATCCGCTTCGCCGCCGGCATCCACATCCTCAACCGCTCCGACCCTCAGTAGCACCGAGCTGCGCGCCCGCCCGAGCCTGCCGCCGGAGCATGTGGAGCTGGCCCTGCTGCGCTCCACGATCACCGGCCGGCATCCGCGCCACCGAAGCGGGCTGGGTCCGATAGCTCAGACGCATCGGCTACCGTACGGTTCGTGCAGCTCATCCGCGTTTCCCCGGTCGTTCTCGCGCTGGCCTCGATGGTCCTGCTGGGTGCGTGCAGCGACTCCCCGTCCACCTCGTCCGCCCCGCCCGCGCCCGCGACGGCCACCGGTGCATCGCCGGCTCCGAACCGGGCCGGTGACGCAAAACTGTGCTCGGCCGTGCAGAAAATTGGTCAGGACTTGAAGGACGAGCTGGTCGGCATTTCGCAGTCCGGGAAGGAGCCGACCCGGGATCTGTTCACCGGCATTCTCCAGAAAATGGCGGAGAAGGTAACCGCGGAGGCCTTTGCCGCCGGGGACAGTGCCGTTGCAGTGGCTGCTCGCCAGCTCGGCGAGCAAGCCAGCCAGGCCGCCAAGGAGCAGGATCCCGTGGCCGCGGCCAGCTCCCCGGGATTCGAAAAGGCCGGTTCCGATCTCACCGCTGCCTGCCAGGCCGCGGGCGTTGCCGTCACCTTCTGATGAACCAGGACGGTGACTGGCACTGTCCTTCAGCCGATTCGCCCCGGAACGGCGTCAACCCGCGCCTTGCTGCAGCATCGGGCTTGCGTCAGCGTCCTCAGAAGCGATCTGGGCGTGGATCCCAGCCCCGGGACGCAGGGTCTGCACCTGCGGATCCGCCGGCATGAGGCGGTGTGATCGTCAGTCCCAGACGATGCCGATCTCGCTGAGCCACAGCTTCTCGAACTCGGTGATCGCAGTGAGCGACGCCGCCTCGGCGCGGCCACCCACATGCACCACCTGATCGTCGCCCGGGTGCAGGACGACCCTTTCGTAGCGCGGCGGCCACCGCAGCAGGAGCCGGCGCCCGCACCGGGGGCACCATTCCTCGGTTCCGGTGTCCCTGCAGGTCTTGACCACCATCTCGTGCAGGCTCACAGTGTTGCTCCTCATCGCACGCCAGGCGAGCATCGCCCGCCTGGCGAAACATCTCCCGCCGGTGAGACCCGTGCGGCCGGCCATGGATGCCCACCGCAAATGGCGCCAAACGACAACCTCGTGCCGGTTCGCTCAACGACCGGCCCGGGGTGCCGCTGAGCCGGGTGACCACGCCGGTTGAGCGGGCCGGCCGCCGGTGGCCAGGGCCTGGCCGAGCACTTCGATCGGCGTGGCGAGGTCGAACGCGATCGTGTCCGGCAGGGCCAGGACGGAAACCGTGTGCATGATGACCTCTCGGGAAGCAAGCGGCAAGAAAGGTCAGAGGATCGCAATCTTGCCACTCAGTTCCCGGTCTACTGGATGACCTTGTTGCGGCCGGCGAAGTAACCCACACCGGCCAGCACAAGTTCCAGCGCCAGGATCGTGACCAGCGCAGGCTTCCACGTGCCGGTGGCGTCGTGCAGCGCCCCCACCGCGATCGGCCCGGCCGCTGCCACCAGGTAGCCCACGGACTGCGCCATGCCCGACAATGCCGCCGCCTGGGTGTGATTACGGGTGCGCAAGCCGAAGAAGGACAACGCCAGCACGATGCTCGCCCCGCCGCCCACACCGGCGAAGGTGGTCCAGATCGCGCTGTAGGTGGGAGCGACCAGCACGCCCACGACGGCAACCACGAACAGCAGGGGAGCCAGCACGCCGATCAGGCGCTGATCGCGCAGGCGGGGGATGAGCGCGGAACACGCGATGCTGCCGGCGATGCCCAAACCGTTGAGCAGCAACTGGTGGACGCCCGCAGCGGTAGCACTGACACCGGCCGATTCCTCGATGGACGGCAGCCAGGTGATGAAGACGTAGTAGCCGGTCGACTGCAGCGCCATGTAGGCCGTGACCTGCCAGCCGACCGCAGACCGCCACGGACTCTTCACCGAAGCCACGCTCGGGGCCGCAACCGGCGCCGCAACCGTGTGCCGGCGCAGTTGCGGCGCCAGCACGCCCAGCGCGATCACCGCCAGCCCGGCCCACATGCCCAGCGGCAGCCGCCACCCCGCCGACGTCAGGCCCGCCATCGGCACGGCAACACCGGCGGCGGTCGCGGCGAACACGGACTGCACAGCCGAATACCTACCGGTGATCTGCCCGATCCGGGTCGGGAAATCGCGCTTGACCAGAGCGGGGAGCACAACGTTGACCACCGCGATGGCCACGCCCAGCAGCGCGGTGCCCAGCCACAACAGCGGCTGCCCGGGCAGCGAGCGAACAACCAGACCCAGGGCCAGACCCGCCAGCCCAAGGCCGAGGGTACGTTCCAAGCCCAGCCGGCGCGAAACCGCAGGCGCCACCGGGGAAATCACCGCGAACGCCACCAGCGGCAGGCTGATCAGCGCCGACGCGGTGAACGAGGCAAGACCCAGATCCCGGCGTAACTCCTCGAGTACCGGGCCGACCGTGGTGATTCCGGCGCGCAGGTTCGCGGCCACCAGCAGCAGCCCGGCCAGCACCAGGGCCGGGCTCAACGCGCGGGTGGCCGGGCCGGCTGCAGGCCGTTCGGTCAGGCTGTCAGTCACCATCGGGCAGTGCTCCTTCTTGAACCAGCCGGACCATGTGATCGGCAGCGGCGGCGGCTGCCTGCGGATCGCGTGCCGTGATCGCCGCCACCAGGTCGTCGTGTGCGGCGTCGATGTCCCGCGTGTCGCGCTCGCCCGGGCTCCAGCGCAGCAGGTCCTGCTCGTTGCCGCCGGTCCCGCGGTACAGCTCGGCCAGCAGCGCGTTTCCCGAGCATTCGAGCAGCAACCGGTGGAAGGCGAGGTCCGCCTCGGCGTATCCCGGTCCGTCGGTTGCCGTTCGTCGCCGGGCCAGCGCTTCGGTCAGCGCGTGCAACTGCTCGCCGGTGGCGCGGGTGGCGGCGAGGCGCGCCCCTTCGCGTTCCAGCAGCAGCCGGACCTCGGCCACATCGTCGGCGCGGTCGTGTTCGAGGCGGCGGGCCAGGGCGGGGGCGAGGTCGCTGGTGGCGATGACGAACGTGCCGTACCCGGCTCGGGCGCCCAGCAGGCCCGCGTGCACCAGCGAGCGCACGCCCTCGCGCACGCTGTTGCGGCTGACGCCCAGCTCGCGGGTCAGCTCATGTTCGGTGGGCAACAGCGAGCCGACCGGGAACTCACCGTCGGCGATGCGGCGGCGCAACTGGTCGGCGACTTGTTCGGCCA
Organism: Actinoplanes sp. TFC3; assembly: GCF_001553785.1. GTDB lineage: Bacteria > Actinomycetota > Actinomycetes > Mycobacteriales > Micromonosporaceae > Actinoplanes. The sequence continues at coordinate 2,968,145 of NZ_LOJP01000001.1, read as the reverse complement.
GGGAAGCGGGCCGCTCGAGGCGAGGCACCGGCCCAGCGTAGGGATAAGCCAAATGTAGGACAAGATGAAGTGGGAGGACTCACCACCCGGTCCGACCGGCTGCAGAACAGGGGCAGTGGTGGTTCCCCTCAGCGCGGGGACCGGGGGACTACCGTCGTACCTATGATCCAGCACGTCACCCTCAACAACGGCGTCACGATGCCCTCGCTGGGCCTCGGCGTCTTCCAGAGCCCACCCGAGGAGACCGCCGCCGCGGTGGAGACCGCCCTCGAGCTCGGCTACCGGCACATCGACACCGCGGCCGCCTACGGCAACGAGCGGCAGGTCGGCGAGGGGATCCGCCGCTCCGGCATCGACCGCGGCGAGGTGTTCATCGAGACCAAGGTGTGGGTCAGCGACTACGGCTTCGACGAGACGCTGCACGCCTTCGACAAGGCCACCCGCAAGCTCGGGGTGGACCGGCTCGACCTGCTGATCCTGCACCAGCCGGCGACGGACCGCTTCGAGCGTACGATCGCTGCTTATCAAGCCTTGGAGAAGTTGCTGGCCGACGGCAGGGTGCGCGCGATCGGGGTCAGCAACTTCATGCGCCACCACCTCGATGACCTGCTGAAGCAGACCCGGATCGTGCCCGCTGTCAACCAGATCGAGCTGCACCCGTACTTCAGCCAGCCGGACGTGCAGAAGGCCGGCGCCGAGCACGGGATCCTGACCCAGGCCTGGTCGCCGATCGGGGGCATCACGTTCTACCCGGGCTGGGGCGAGGACCGCAGGAGCGTCATCGAGGACCCTGCCATCGGTGCCATCGCGGAGGACCTCGGTAGATCTCCGGCTCAGGTGATGCTGCGCTGGCAGTTGCAGCACGGCCGCTCGGCGATCCCGAAGTCGACGAACCCGAAGCGCATCGCGGAGAACTTCGACGTGTTCGGCTTCGAGCTGACCGGCGAGCAGATGGCCGCGATCGACGCCCTCGACACCGGGGTGCGCAGCGGACCCGACCCTGATGTGCCACGCCTGGAGCGCTTCAACATGGTCATCCCGGAGGACTGATCCCCGCCGGCCGCGCGGGGCCACGATGGGCCCCGCGCGGTGGACCGCGGGCAGAGCCCGGACCGGATGCGCGTCACCAGCCCAGGTAGCTGCGGGTCAGGGCGGCGATGTGCTCGACGATGGCGATGCCTTCCGGCTGGCCGGTGTGGCCGTGGGAGAGCACCGACAGTGACACGTCGACCTTGTCGTTGGAGATGCGGCCGGTGCTGTTGATGATCCAGTGCTGGTCCTCGGTGGAGCGGGCCAGCCAGCCGTTCTTCAGCGCCACCCGCTCGCCGCTGAAGGAGGCCGCGCTGATGCCCCACGTCTGGTCGGCGTTCACCGAGGTCATGAGCTGCAGCAGGTATTCCTTGGAGTTCTTGCTCAGCGGGCTGTCGCCGTCGGTGAGCGCGTCCACCATGCGGACCTGGTCGTTGGCCGTGGTGGTGCTCAACCCGAACGACTCGGCTGGCGCGGTTCCGGTCAGGCCGAGGCGTCGCAGGGCGTCGCGCAGCCCGCTCGGGCCGCCGATGGCGTTGTAGACCTTGGATGCCGACGCGTTGTCGCTGGCCCGGATCATCGCGGTGACCCGGGTCCGCTCGGTCTTGCTGAGCTTGCGCTGCTCGTCCTGCACCTTGAGCAGCAGGGCGGCCAGCAGCTCGACCTTGATGACGCTGGCCGCCTCGAGGCGGGCGTCGCCGTGGAAGTCGTAGGTGTGCCCGGACTTACGGTCGTGGAGGGACACCGAGAATTCCGGCACCTTGGCGGCGTACTCCTCCAGCGCCGCGGTGAGCCGGTTGACCCGCTCGTCCCAGGAGCCGGAGGCCAGCGACTTGTCGACCTGGTCGCCGCGCTGCGGTCCCGGGTAGACCAGGCCGGGAACCATCTTGACCGTTTCGTCGAGCGTGCGCAGGTCGGCTTTCGACGCCTCGCCGACCGAGTGCGCGGCGTCCAGGGTGCGCGCCGGTTGGCCGTGCAAGGCATCACCCAGGAAGGTCTTCCAGATGTCGTACGGCATCCCGTCGCCGTTGATGGTCTTGCCGTTCTGCGTCCGGATCGGGCCGGGCTTCTCGCGGCCCACCCAGACCACAGCGGCCAGCCCCGGCGCCCACCCGGCGGTCCAGGCGTCGGAGGAGTCACCGGTATCGGCCCACTGCTGCGAGCCGGTTTTCGCCGCGGCCTGCAGACCGGGCACCGGGCCGTCGTGCTCCACCACCTTGGCCAGCACGGCGCCCACATCCGCGGCTACCGCGCCCGACAGCACCTGGTCGGAGACGCCCTTGTGCTGGTGCACGCCGGTGCCGTTGACCGTGACCACCGACTGCACGAAGTGCCGCTCGGTACGCACCCCGCCCCCGGCCAGCGTGGCGTAGAGGGTGGCCATGTCGGCCGGGGTGACCGGGTAACGGCCCAGCGCGATGTCGGAGCGGGTCTTGCCCGGGGCCAGCTCTCCCTTGAGGTCGACAAGGGTTTCCTGCTTGCCGTACTTCTCCGGCACGCCCAGGCGGTGCGCGAGTTTGCTGACCGCCTCCGCGCCGATCTGCTGGGCCAGCGCGTAGTACGGCGTGTTCAGCGAGTACACCATCGCGGTGTCCAGCGGGCAGACCGGGCACTGCAGGTTCTCCTGGTTGTACAGCGGGGCTCCGCCGCGGTCCTCGAACAGCCGCGGTGAGGTGCCGTTGTACAGCGATTCGAAGCCGATGCCCCGCTCCTCGGCCGCCGCCAGCACCACCGGCTTGAACGTGGAGGCGGGCGGCCGGGCGGCCAGTGCGTCATCGAAATAGCCGCGCCCGCGGTCCCCGCCGTAGTAGGCGCGCACCCCGCCGTCGTGGGGGTCGATGGCCACCAGCGCGGTCCGCAGCTCCTTGGGCTGACCCTTCAACGCCTTCTGGATGCGCGAGGCGGCCGCCTTCTGCGCGGTGGCGTCGATGGTGGTCGTGACGTGCAGACCCCCGGTGCGGATCTGCTGGCGGCTGAAGCCGGCCTCGAGCAGCTCGTCCTCGACCCGGTCCGCGATCAGCCCCACCGGGCCGCTGATGGTGCTGGAGGTGACGTTCGCCGGGGCTACCTTCGGGTACGTCGTCTGCTCGGCCTCACCGGTGGACAACCACCCGGCCTCGGTCATCGCCCGCAGAATCCATGTCCACCGGTTCTGCGCCCATCGCAGGTTGACCGCCGGGTCACCCTGGGACGGGTCCTTGACCATCGCCGCGAGTACGGCGCCCTGGGCCGCGTTCAGCCGGTCGACCCCGGTGCCGAAGTAGGCGCGGGCGGCCGCTTCGATGCCGTAGGCGCCCCGGCCGAAGTAGATGGTGTTGAGGTACCGCTCGAGGATCTCGTCCTTGGACCAGCGGTGTTCCACCTTGAGCGCGAGCGCGGCTTCCTTGGATTTGCGGCTGACCGTGCGTTCCTGGGTCAGGTAGGCGTTGCGCACGTACTGCTGGGTGATGGTGGAGGCGCCCTGCCCGTCGTCGTTGACGATGTTGGACCACAGCGCGCGGGCCAGCCCCTTCACCGAGATGCCGAAGTGGTCGTAGAAGCCCCGGTCCTCGGCGGCCAGGAACGCGTGCCGGACCGCCTCGGGCACCCGGTCGAGGGTGACGTCGGTGCGGTCGGTGGTGCCGATGCGTGCCAGCACCGTGCGCCCGTCGCGGTAGTAGAGCACCGAGGCCTGCGGCGGAACCGGGTCGGGGGGCAGGGTGACGCTGGCGACGTAGCCCGCTGCGGCGATGACCAGCGCCACCAGCACCGCGGTGAGTGCCGCCAGGCTGCGCCGGCCCCACCGGGGGATCCGCCGCACCAGCCGGGGGAACCACCGAAGCCGGCTGCTCACCGCGCCTGCTCGGCGATGTCTGACCAGATCGGTGTCTGCGGCCACCGGCCCCATGTATCTCCCATCGCCGTCGGTCTCTGACGTTGATGTAGACGTCCCTGACTGCGTCCGGGGTGGCATGGATACGATATTTTTCCCCTGGAACTTTGTGTCACGAAAGCATGACGGCTCCGCCTCCGAGGGCGAGATCACGGTCGGTGGCCCCGTGGCTACGCTGCACCGGCGTCCTGGGCGGCCTTGATCGAGTTATCTAGAGTTTTCGCCATGCCCCGAGTGCCGCACACCTCACCGCAGACCTTGCGCCTGTTCGAGGCTCTGCTCACCGAGCCGATGGCCTGGCGGTACGGCCACGAGCTCAGCAAGCAGACGGCGCTGGCCTCCGGCACGCTCTACCCGATCCTGATGCGGCTGACCGGCCAGTTCATGGTGGAAACAGCAGACAGCCGCATCACCGCGCCCCCGGCGGAAACGCGGAACCTCCTCCGGCGCCGGCAACCGGTGCAGTGGCGGGCTTCGGGCTTCGCGGTCAGCGCGGTGGTCGCGGCCGGGGCCGGCACCTTCGCCGGCCAGCAGGCGCAGGGCTCCTGGGGCCGCTGGGCCGCGAGCGGCTACCTGCTGGGCGCGCTGACCCTGGCCGGCGCGCGATGACCACAACTCAGCAGCAGCGCCGGCCCCGCACCCCCGACCCGGCCGGACCCGGGCCCCGCCGCTGGGTGTGGATCACCGTGGCGACCCTGTTCTATGTGGGCCTGGCCGCCCTGGTGGCCGCCAAGTTCCTCGGTGCCCCGGCGATCGCGCTGTCCCCGCACCTGCCCGGCGACCAGACGTGGTTCGAGTGGCTGCTCGCGCACGGCGCGTACACCTTGCAGCACCTGTCGAACCCGCTGTTCTCGGCCCAGCAGAACGCGCCCGACGGCGTGAACATGATGGCGAACACCTCGGTGCTCGGCGTGACCCTCCCGCTGGCCCCGGTGACCCTGCTCGCCGGTCCCCGGGTCACCTACGTGATCTGGCTGATGGGTGCGCTGGCGGCGACGGCGGCCACCACGGCCTGGGTGCTGCGCCGCCACGCCGGGGCCTCCCCGGTCGGATCCCTGCTGGGCGGGGCGTTCGCCGGGTTCGCGCCGGGCGTCATCCACCACGCGAACGGCCAGCCCAACTTCGTGTCGAACTTCCTGCTCCCGTTGATCGTGGCCGCGGCGCTGCGGCTGGGGCGCACCGGGCGGTGGCTGCGCGACGGGGTCCTGCTCGGGTTGCTGGTGACCTGGCAACTGTTCATCAACGAGGAGATGCTTCTCATCACCGCGCTGGCCTGTGCGGTTGCGGTGCTGGCCAGGTGGAGGAAGTTCTGGGAGCGGGGTGCCGGCTTCCTGCGGGGGCTGGGGGTTACTGCTGCGGTGGCCGGGGTGCTGTGTGCGTACCCCATCTTCTTCCAGTTCCATGGTCCTGGGTCCTTCCGCGGCATGCCCGCGTTCAACAAGTGGGGCGAGGACCCGGTGGCCTACCTGACGTTCTCGCGCGACACGCTGGCCGGCACCAGCGCCGCGGAGGCCGAGATCGGGCACACCGAGATGAACAGCTGGTTCGGGTGGCCGCTGACCCTGCTGGTGATCGTGCTCGCCATCGTTGCGGTGCGCCGGCGCCGATCGTGGGGGAAACCGGTTGCCGTGCTGCTGGGCGTGTTCGGGATTCTGTCGCTGGGACCGGTGCTGCGGCTGGGCGGCACGCTGACCACGCTGCCGGGTCCGCTGGCGGTGCTGCCCGAGGTGGCGCCGCTGGACATGCTGATGCCCGCGCGGTTCACGTTCGTGGTGGTCGGTGTGACGGCGGTGCTGCTGGCGCACGGCTGGGATCTGCTGCCCCCGCTGTGGACTGCCGGGGCCCGGGTGGCCACAATCGCGGCGTTGGTGCCGATCATCCCCACCCCGGTGCCGGCCGGGCATCGCCTGCCGCCGCCGGACTTCATCGCCAGCGGCGCCTGGCAGTCGTACGTGACACCGGGTTCCACGCTGGTGCCGTTGCCGCTGCCCGACAACGGGGCCGGCATCGATTCGCTGTCCTGGAACGCCACGGCCCTGCACGGCTTCCGGGTGCCCGAGGGCTACTTCCTGGGACCCGATGCCAGCGGCGCCGGGCATGCCGGACCGGTCCAGCTCAGCGCCACCACCCAGCTGATCTCAGCCGCCTCGGCGGCCGGGGTGGCCCCGGCGGTGACCGACGCCGACCGTGCGGCGGCCCGGGCCGACCTGTGCCGCTGGCATGCCTCGGCGGTGGTCGTGCGCAGCGAGCCCGGCTACGACCTGGTCCGCCAGCTCGCCACCGGCCTGTACGGGCCGCCCGAACTGGTGCGCGACGTCTGGTTGTGGCGCGTGCCGCCCACCGCCTGCCCGGCCTGATCGTCCCCGCCGGCATGCGATCCTTGCGGCGGGGAAAGAAGGTGTTGATGAGCAGTCAGAACGTGCACCGCAGCGATCGCGCCGCGGGAGTCCTCCTCACGGCCGCCTGCGGCGATGCGCTGGGGGTGCCCTACGAGTTCGCCGCGCCGCCCCCGCCCGGTCAGCCCCCACGGATGACCGGCGGCGGGCTGGGGGACTACGCGCCGGGGGAGTACAGCGATGACACCCAGATGGCGGTGTGCATCGCCGAGGTCGCTGCGACCGGTGCCGACCTGCGCGAGCCAGCGGCCCTGGACAAGATCGCGGCCGGCTTCGTGCGCTGGCGCATCGAGGGTGCCACCGACATCGGGATTCAGACCAAGAACGTCATTGCGCGGGTACGCTCACACGCTCAGCCCGGCCTCGGCGCCGCCATGACCGCGGCCGCCCGCGCGTTGCACGAGGAGACCGGGCGCAGCGCCGGCAACGGGTCGTTGATGCGCACCGGCATCATCGCGTTGGCCTACCTGGACGATCCGGTGGCGATGGCCGAGGCCGCGCGGGCGGTCAGCGAGCTGACCCACTACGACCCGTTGGCGGCGGAAGCCTGCGTGCTGTGGTGTGAGGGCGTGCGGCAGGCGGTCCTGGACGCCACCTTCGATGGGGTACGCCACGGCTTGGCGTTGCTGCCGGCCGAGCGCCGCGCGCAGTGGGCAGCCTGGCTGGACGAGGCGGAACACCACCCGCCCGCCCACTTCCCGGACAACGGGTTCGTGGTCACTGCGTTGCAGGCGGCCTGGTCGGCCATCGTGCGCACGCCGGTGCCGGCCGAGGATCCGGCGGCTTCCTCGTTCGCATGCGACCACCTGCGCGACGCCTTGTACGCCGCGGTCGGGGCGGGCAACGACACCGACACCGTGGCCGCGATCGCCGGGGCGTTGCTGGGAGCGCGGTGGGGGGCTTCGGCCGTACCGGTGCAGTGGCAGCGGGCGGTGCACGGCTGGGAGCGCAAGCACGCCGCCGACCTGGTGCAGCTCGGGTTGCTGACCGCCGCCGCGATCCACACCACGATCACCGGCGTCTCGCCGGACCTGACCAGCGCCCGGACCGCCAGCGGCGCCTTCGACCCCTCGGTTCAGGAGCAGGCGAGCAACGAACCGCCATAGCCCACCACCGCGGCGACCGCCGGCGGCAGCACCCGCAACCTGCCCGCTCCCGGCAACCCGCCCAGGCTGCACCTGGCGCGCTCAAAACTCATCGGGACCCCTGACCGATTGAGGCCGAGGAGCCACGCCAGATGACCACTCGATCCGCCGCCCGACTTGCCCGTAGGAGCCGCATCGCGGCAGCCGTAGCCGCACTCGCCACGGCTGTGACGGTCGCCGGCCCCAGCGCTCCGGCGTCGGCGGCCCTGCCGAAGGTCGCGAACACGTGGGCCTCGCTCATGCACCGCAGCCTCACCCCGACCCCGGCCTACGTGGCGCTGCGCCAGCGGCTGGCCACCCAACGCGGCACGCTGGCCACCCGAGCCGCGCAGATCACCACGTTGACCGCCGCGCACACCACCGCCCAGAACACGCTGACCACGGCCATCGCCGCCGACGCCGCAGCCCGCACCCGCTACGCCCTGGCCCGCGAGGACCTGGCCACCGCCCGCAACACCCTCGCCGTGGTGCAGCAGCAGCGCCCGGTCAAGGCCACCGCGGTGGCCACGGCCAAGACCACCGTCACCAGCACGGCCAGGACCACCGCCACGCTGCGCACCCGGGCCGGGCAGACCGCCGCGACGCTGAAGAGCGCCCAGGCCACCGCCACCACCGCCACCACCAGCCTGGACTCCACGGTCACTGCCTGGCAGAACCTCAACACCGCCATCGCCACCAACCAGCAGCGCCTGATCGCCCTGGACACCGAGGCCGCCGCTCTGGCCACCCAGGCCACCGCGCTCAGCCGCGACGTGGTCAACCAGGTCCGCGGCAGCTTCACCACCGCCGACTCGACCACCGTGTACGGCATCCGGGTGAACAAAACCATCGCGTACGCGTTCCAGCAGATGCTCGACGACGCCAAGGCCGACGGCGTCCCCCTGTCCGGTGGCGGTTTCCGCACCCGCGAAAGCCAGATCGAACTTCGCAAGATCAACGGCTGCCCGGACATCTACACCGCCCCGGCCTCGTCCTGCCGGGTCCCCACCGCCATCCCGGGCCGCTCGCTGCACGAACTCGGCCTGGCCATTGACATCACCTCGGGCGGGCGCACGCTGACCTCGGGCAGCGCGGGCTTCAAGTGGCTCTCGGCCAACGCCGCCCGCTACGGCTTCCAGAACCTGCCCTCCGAGGCCTGGCACTGGTCAATCAGCGGCGCCTGAGCCACCGCTGGCCTGCTGGGTCTGGCAACCTCGCTAACGGGAGGTGGCCAGGCCCTGCAGCAGCGGCAGGCTCTTGCTGACCACCCCGGTGACGCCGATGCTCCCGGCGCGGGCCAGGGCGGTCTCCGTGTCGACCGGCCAGGCCAGCACCAGCTCCGTGGCCTCCCGTAATTCCGCCACCAGCGAAGTGGTGAGCAGCCGCAACCGGATCGACACCCCGTCCACCCGCCCCCGGCGCAGGCGTCGGCGCAAGCGGGCCACCTGGACCCGGTTCGCGGCGGACCAGATCTTGAGCACCGTGCCGTCGTCGGGGAAGGCGTCGAGCATCGCCCACTGCTTGGTGCACACCGCCACCGCCATCCCCGGCGCCTGCACCCGCAACGTCTCCGCGACCCGGGCCGCCACCGCCGGTGACCGGCCCTTCAGGTCCAGCAGCAACCGCGGCCCACCAGCGGCAACGGCCAGGATGTCCGGTAGGAGCACGTCTGCGTGGCCGCGGCCGTGCCGGACTTCGAGGGCTTCCCGGCGCAGGTGGACGTCAGTCTCAACCAGGTCTACGCCGGCCGCCTGGGCCGCTCGCAGGCCGGCGATCGTGTTCCCGGCCCGGTGGGCGACAGTCAGCATGCTCCCAAGCTAACCCGGCGGTAACGTCCGCTCATCTGCGAGTATCGATGCGTTGAGCATTGCTGGAAGCAGAGGAGGAGCAATGGCCGACCGATTCACCCGGTGGCTGGCACCGGTGCTTGCCGGGGCCGTGGCCACCGCGGGGCTCGCCGGGAGCCACTCGTCCGGGCATCCGGCCAACCGGCCCGAAGCCGTCCGCAACGTCATCTTCATCAACGGCGACGGCATGGCCGCCGCCCATCGCGAAGCCGCGCGGCTGTTCTACGCCGGCCTCGACGGTCAGCTGGTGATGGACTCGCTGCCGGTGTCGGGGCAGCTGACCACCAGCCCGCACGACCCCAGGTCGGCGGTCACCGACTCCGCGGCGGGGGCCAGCGCCTGGGCCACCGGGGTGCGCACCTACAACGGCGCGATCAGCGTGGACGTCGACGGCACCCCGCTGCCCACGCTGGGCACTCAGGCCAAGGCCGCGGGCAAGGCGACCGGGCTGGTCACCACTGCCCAGGTGACTGACGCCAGCCCGGCGGCGTTCTTCTCCACCAGCGTGGACCGGGCCGCGCAGGACGACATCGCGCGGCAGTTCCTGCAGGTCAGCAAGCCTGATGTGATTCTCGGGGGCGGCGAGGACTGGTGGCTGCCGGCCGGCCGGCCGGGGGCGTACCCGGATCAACCTGCCCAGGACCCCACCGAGGGCAGCCGCGGCACCCAGGGTGATCTGATCGCCCAGGCCCGCGCCGACGGCTACCAGTACGTCTCGACCGCCGCCCAGCTCGCCGCGGCCCGCAACGGCAAACTGCTCGGGCTGTTCGCCAACGAGGAGTTGTTCCAGCAGCGCCCCGAGGGCCAGGGCGACGTGTACGACCCGCCGGTCAGCCTGGCCACCATGACCAGCAAGGCGCTCAGCACGCTGGCCCCGGCCCGGCGCGGCTTCTTCCTGTTCGTCGAGGAGGAAGCGGTCGACGAGTTCGCGCACAACAACAACGGCCGGCGCACCCTGCAGGCGATGGGGGAGCTGGAGAAGACCGTCGCGATCGCCCGGGACTTCGCCGCCTCGCACCGCGGCACCCTGGTCGTCGTGACCGGTGACCACGAGACCGGCGGGCTGGCCGTCGAGGACCCCGCGGTGACCACCGACGAGTCCGGTGTCGGGGTGTCCGCCGAGGACGGGCCGTTCCCGGTCAAGGACAGCACGCTCAGCTTCGCCATCGACTGGACCACCGGCCAGCACACCGGTCAGGACGTGCCGGTGACCGCGTACGGCCCGCAGGCCACCCGGTTCACCGGCAAGCACCCCAACACCTATGTCCACGACGTGCTCGCACCGATGCTGACCACCCGCTGAACAGTGTCGCGGGGCCTGATCCCACGGCGGTCCAACGCCGCGGACAGGTCCCGCAGCACCGCCGCCTCGTCCAGCACCCACGCCGACTGGGCGATCCGGAAGAACTCCCACCCGCACCGGCTCAGCTCGCGCTGGCGGGTCATGTCGGCCTCGTAGCGGTCCGGCCCGGACCAGGTGTCGCCGTCGCAGACCAGCGCCAGCCGGCTGTCCGAGCCGACCACGACCAGGTTGTCGTGCTGGCGCAGCACGCTGAAGCCGCGCGCGGTGAGCCGGTCGCAGATCTCGCGTTCGAACGAGGAACGGGCCTCCACCGCGCAGCTCTGGTCAGCACCCGGCCCGGCGGCCACCTCGTAGGAGTATTCGAGTAGCTGCAGGCGCAGGTCCTCGGGGTCCTCCAGGTCCTCCGGGCGGATCGAGTGGAACACCCACATCTGGTCCTTGGCCCGCGACGCCGCCACGTTGTAGCGCTGCAGGTAGGTTTCGGCGGTGGCCGGGCTGAGCCGCTGACCGGGCACCACGGCGGTGACCATGCTCAGGAACATCACGTCGCGCTCGGAGCCCTGGAAGTCGGCCGAGTCACCGCAGCGCAGGTCGCGGCGGGCCCACTCGGCCCGGTCCAGGCGCTGCAGCAGCAGGCTTTCGATCAGCTTGGCCTGGTGCGGGCCACGCAGCGAGATCACCCCGAAGGTCAACCCGTCATAGCGCGGGTCGGCGGTGCAGGCCACAATCCGGTCGGCAACGGCCTGCGCCTCGGGCGGGTTGGTCTTGTCGGTCGTGCCGCGCACCGTGCCGTCCGCGACGAACACCGGGCGCACCGGTTCGAGGCGGTCGGCGCCGTACTGGCGGACCGGGGTCAGCCGGATGCGTTCGGGTTCGTAGGCGATCCGGTTGGAGAACTCGATGATCTCCGGCACGCACCGGCGGTGCTCGACCAGCGGGATGTGCCCACTGAAGCGCATCTTGGCCTCGTCGAACAGGCTGCGCTGGGGATCCTGCCAGGACGCGCGGTACGGGTCGTCGAACAGGTACTGCGCGGCCAGGTTGCGCAGATCCTGCTGGTCCACGCCGACCGCGGAGGGCGACACCTGCCGGTCATCGCCGATCACCACGATCGTCGGGGCCAGATACTGCAGGAAGGTGGCGGACAGCCCGGCCTGCGACGCCTCGTCCACGATCACCACGTCGAACATGTCCGGCTGCACCCGCAACTGCTCGGCGACCCGGTAGATCGGCATGATCCACACCGGTACGGACGGGCGGCACCGGTCCATCGCCTGGCGGATCTCCGCGCGGCGCTGCGCGGCGTACTTCGCGGTGCCCTTGCCGAGCCGGCGCACCAGTTGGCCGTACTGCTGCAGGTTTGCCCGCGCCGAACCGGTGATCCGCTCGGGTGCCGCAGCGTGGCGCCACGCCCGCGCGGCCGCGAGTTCCTCGACGTGGCTGCGGATGGCGGATTCGGTTTCGGCGGCCTCGGCCTGCAGCCGGTTGAGGTCGGCGGGGCGCTGCCGGGCCAGCCACCCCCCGGTGACCAGCCACGCCCACGCCTGCGCCCACCCGGCGAGGCGCTCGTCCCAGACCGGGTCGGCCGGGGTGGCCGCGATGGCGTCGCGTAGGGCCGGGGCCCGGTAGCCCAGCGTCGCGGCCAGTTCGTCGCGGTGCGTCACCACCGCGCGTACCTCGATGAGCCGGACCAGCCGGTGGGTCGCCGCGCTGTAGGCCACTGCGTTGCGCTCGCGCACCGCGGTGGCTGCTTCGTGCAGGGCGGGTGCGGGGCTGGGCTCGTGCAGCAACGCATTGATCGGAGCCGCTGCGGCTTCGACGGCGGTACGCGCGGCTTCGACGCGGTCCTCCGCCGCGGCGGCGTCCACCAGCGCGGCGTAGGCCCGTACCCCGTCGAGGTCGGCGGCCGGCAGGTCCAGCTGGGTCAGCGCGGATCCCAGGGCCAGCATCCGTTCCAGGTGTTCCAGCGTGGCGCGGTGCTCGTCGAGTGTCTTCGGGGTCGTGCCCGGCCACGCATGGTTCAGGTTCTTGAGCAACGGCTGGAGCTTGGCCCACGCGAGGAAAACCTCAACGGCTTCCACCGTTTCGGGGGCGGTGCCGTCAATGCGTACCAGGGACAGCAGGTCCCTGGCGGCTTTGACCGGCTTGGCCGCGAGCAGCCCGGTCGTCACCCGGCCGCCGGTGTCGAGGTGTTTGCGCAGGTGCTGGGCCTGCGACACCAGCGCCGCGAGATCCGGTCCGGGCGCCTCGACGCTGGTGCTGCCGAGCAACGCAGCCAGCGGTCCGGCCTGCTCGATCAGGTCACGTACCTGATGCGCCTTGTCGCGCCAGCCGCGCCCGTCCGTCAACGCCTTCGACAGCCACGACGGACATTCCTGCGCGAGCTTTGCCGCGATGCCGGCCAGGCGGTGCAGTTGCTGCTTCTCAGTCGCGGACAACTTCCGGATCAGCCGGTACGACGGTAGCTGCCGTTGCTCGGAAAACGCCTGACCCGCCGCCCATGCATCCGCCTCGGCGGCCAGCGCAGCGGCAAAGGCCGCCGGGGACACCAGCGTGGCCGGGTCGGGCAGCGCGTCGTACGCCGGGCCCTCATCGGCGGTGAGCCGGGCATCGCGCAGCAGCCGCAGCCATTCGGCCATCTTCGCCGCGGACAACGGCGGCTCATCCTCGGTCACCGCCGGCGACCACGCCCGGATCCAGCCGTAACGCGGCTCGTCCACGCGGTGCGCTGCGGCGATCGCGGCCAGCGTGCCCCGGTACGGCTCTCGCTCGTGCCGGCTGATCTCAGCGGTGCGCACGTCGACCATCCGCCGCTTCACGCCCGCGAGGTGCCGGCGCAGCTTGTCGATGGCCATCAGGTGATGCTCGACCGTACGGGTGTAGCGCTGCTCGTCGTAGTCCACGGCCCGCTGCGAGATCGTGTCCACCGCGACCTTGAGGTCGGTCAGGTCCTCGCGTGAGGCCCCGACCACCGCCACCGACAGCGGGCGGATGGCCTCGGGCAGCTTGGCTCGTACCTCCTTGAGCGCCCGCTCGGTCTGCGCCGTGACCAGCACCCGCTTGCCCTGCGCGAGCAGGTGGCTGAGCAGCGCGGCCGCGGTGTGCGTCTTGCCGGTGCCAGGCGGGCCCTGCACCAGCGTCTGGGCGTGCCGGTCGACTTGCCGCAGGATCTCCAGCTGCTGCTCGTTGACCGGCAGCGGCAGGAACACTTCGTCGTCGACCGTCACGATCGCGCCGGGCGTCGGATCGGCGCGCACCCGCGGCCGGTGATCCGGGTCGACCAGCGGCAGGATGCCGTCCGGCACGCTCTGCGATTCCAGCAGCTGCCCACGGATCGTCTCGAGCAGCTCGACCACACCCTGCCGGTCGCGCCGGCGCAGCACGATGGCCGGCGACAGGCTGACCTCGGCGGTGGCGGTGGTCTGCGCCGCCGGCGGGCCCGACTCGCGAAAGACCGCCTCGGAGTCCAGGCTGTTGGCGATGTGGTGCAGCAGCTCGCCGATCGCTTTGCGGTGCAACGGATGCTCGGCGTACGCGCGGGCGACGTCGCGGGCCTCGGTGAGGTGCCGCGAACCGGTCAGTTCCGAGTCGAGCATGTCGAGTTCGATGCGCAGCGGGTCGGTGGCCTCGGCGGCGTACACGCGCAGGGTGCCGCTGACCGGCTCCAGTTCGATGGCCACCGGGGTGGTGATCAGGTGCCGGCGCACCGGGTCGTGCTCGCCCGGGTGCCAGACCAGACACCCCACGGCCAGGACGAGTTCCTGCTCCTCCGGGTTGGTCGCGGCTTCGGCCTGCATCGCGAACAGCATGGCGTACGCGTCGCGCACCGGCTTTTCGATCCGCTCGCGATCGGCCCAGTCGTGCCAGGCGGCCAGCCACCGTTGCGCCGCGCCATCATCGGGGGTCACGCCCGGCGCCCGATCGGGGTCGTCGACCGACCCGGTGCTCAGGTGCGCGGGCGGCTCGGGCGGCGGCACCCGGTCGAGCCGATCGATGTGCGCGATCTCGTCGCCCGGACCGGGGGCGTCCGACCAGTGCGCGAAGTGCACGGCGGCGTGCCGGGGCAGGTCATCGGCCCAGGCCAGGCGATAGCCGTCGTACGTGCGCGGGGCGGCCGCGGTGGCCTGCTGCGCCCGGGCCAGGAACTCGAACAACCGGACCGCGCGGTCCAGCTGGGCCGACTGCTGCGCCTGACGTTCGTGCTGAGCCGGCCGTTCGTGGGTCACCGTCCGCTCGGGCGGTGCCTGGCCATGTTGTGCTTGCCGCTCGTGCTTGGCTTGCCGCGCTTGCGGGGTGGTCGCTGCTTGCACCGGCCCGGCTCCCGGTTCTGTAGCCCGTCGCTGTCCTTTTCGACCTTAATGCCCCGCTCTCGGCTGTGCGGGCGTGATCGTCCAGTTGTCCTGCTCCGGAAGCCAGGATTGGCTATCGATCTTGACTTGAGCGGCTCGGACGCGGAGGCTGGGCGAGCTCTGCGGTTTGTCGAACACACTTTCCCCCCAAAGGTGTATCCCCTTGCGTTCAAAAAAGAAGATGCTCAGCATCGCGGCGGCCTTCGCCGTGGTGCTGGCCGGCGGCACCTACGCCGCCATCGGGCAGGCCTCCGCGGCCACCGGCCCCAACCTGCTCCCCGTCTCCGTGGCCAACCAGACCGGCCGCGGCGAAGCTGTCTACCTGTACGTCATCGGCACCAACCTGAGCACCGGCAAGCTCGGCTATGTCAACGCCGGCGGCACGTTCACCAACTGGCCGGCCGGGGCCAACCCGCCCTCCGCCGCTCCCGACGTGGCGATCGGCGGCCCCGGTAACGGCGGGCGCACCACGCTGCAGGTGCCCAAGAACGTCTCCGGGCGGCTCTACTTCTCGCTGGGCCAGAAGCTCAAGTTCTTCCTCACCCCTGACGGGCTCGTGCAGCCCGCCCCGTGGGCCGGTGGCGACGCCAACCGCGACATCCTGTTCGACTGGAGCGAGTTCACCTACAACGACGCGGGCATCTGGCTCAACAGCTCGCAGGTGGACATGTTCGCGGTGCCGCACACCGTGTCGACCACCGGTTCCGAGGGCACCCACTCGACCGGCACGCTGGTCGCCAACGGCCGGACCAATGTCATCAACGGCATGAAATCGGCGGGGCTGACAGGCTCGGTGTACACCCGCTCCGACGGCACGGTGCTGCGCGTGCTCGCCCCGGGCAAGGCGGCCGACACCGGCGGTCTGAGCACCACGTACCTGGACCCGTACATCACCAGCGCGTGGAACGCCTACGCGAACAAGACACTGACGGTGGTTCCGTTCGGGGACCAGCCCAACCTCAAATACTTCGGCCGTACGTCCGGAGCGGTCATGAAGTTCACGAACGCCGCCGGTCAGCAGGTGGCGTCGTTCAACAAGCCCAGCTCGGCCAACGTGTGGGGCTGCGACGGGGCCCTGGGCGCCCCGAACGACCAGGTCGTCGGGCCGATCGCCCGCACCCTGTGCGCGGCGCTCAACCGCGGCACGCTGGGCACCATCGACACCCAGCCCAGCACCAACGCCGGGGACTTCTACAAGAGCAACCCGACCAATCAGTACGCCAAGCTGGTGCACCAGAACATGGCCGATGGCAAGGCGTACGCGTTCGCGTTCGACGACGTCGGCAACTTCGAATCGCTGGTGCACGACGGTGCGCCCACCTCGGCTGCGATCACGCTGAACCCCTTCACCGGCGGTGGCGGCGGCAGCGCGCCCACCACCCAGCCGACCACGCAGGCCCCGACCCAGCAGCCGACCCAGCCTCCGGCCACCTCCACGGGTACGTCGCTGATCAGCAACTGGAACGGCAAGTGCATCGACGTCCCGGCCGGCAACTACGCCGACGGCGTCCAGGTGCAGATGTGGCCCTGCAACAACCAGGTCCCGCAGAAGTGGACGGCCACCGGCGGCACCCTCAAGACCCAGAACAACAAGTGCCTCGACGTGGCCGGCGCCGGCACGGCCAACGGCACGCCCATCCAGATCGCCAACTGCTCGGGCAACGCGGCGCAGCAGTGGGTGCTCTCGGGCGCCGGTGACCTGGTCAACCCGCAGGCCAACAAGTGCATCGACATCAAGGACTGGAACACCGCTGATCACGCGAAGCTCCAGCTCTGGGACTGCGCGGGCACGGCCAACCAGAAGTGGCACAAGGGCTGATCACCGCTTGCTGAGGGCCGGCCCCCGCTGGGGTGCCGGCCCGCAGTGCGTCTTGGCAATCCTCACCATCCCGTGCATGCGACGAAGACCAGTCGAGGCCCCGGAACCGGTGCAGGTCAGGCGAAGGTGACCTCGACGAGCGGGCTGGTCGCCACCCAGACGCCGGGCTCGTGGCCGGGCCTGCTGGTGAACTCGCTGAGCAGGGCGAGGAGGCCGGCGAAGACCTTCTCCCGCTCGGCCTGCTCGGTGACCGGCCGGGCGGTCGCCGCGAGGTCGGCGGTCGCGGACTCCTTGAGGTGGAACGTGAAACCCGGGTGTGCGACCAGGTTGGCATACCAGTCGCGCGGCCGGCCGGGGGAGCCGGTGATGTAGTACCGGCCGTCCAGGCGATGGAACCAGATCTCGATCCGGCGCGGCTCGCCGGTCCTGCGGCCGGTGGTGGTGATGTCGATGACCCGGTCCTGCGCCAGCGCGGTGGCGGTCTCGTCGCTCATGTCCGCAGCCTTCCTCGTCGCGATCTTTCCGTCCTTGAACGAGAACCCCCGGCGCGGAGCCACTATTTCCCTCCCGCGCAACCGACGTGGGCACTGTGGACCTGTTCCGCGACGAGGACATCGCGTTCGCGCAGCGGTTGATGGCCGCGGTCGTGCCGACGGAGCTGCACGTGCACCCGGGCAGCTACCACGCGGCTGAGATGTTCGCCCCCGTCGTGTCATTGCGGGTACGGACGTCGTGGCGTGAGCATCGACACGAATTTGCCAACCAGCCGCCATTTTATCGTGATCGCGACGTAGCGTTGATCGCTGCCCAACCGTTGCGGGAAGTGGAGCGCGCCTGGTGACTGTGACGACTGATCAGCGATTCGTCACTCTGCCTGACCTACTCAAGACCGACGACCGGGTCCCGGCGGTTTACCGCACCCCGTCCGCCCCGGTACGCCGCACGCTCCTCGACATTCTCGAGGCCACCACAAGCGCGCACCCGCACGCCACCGCGATCGATGACGGCACCCGCACTCTCACCTACCGCCAGCTCTCCGCGGAGATCGACACGCTGCGCGCCACGCTCGCCGGTCACGGCGTCGGCATCGGCGACCGGGTCGGCGTACGGATCTCGTCGGGTTCGGTCGATTTGTATCTGGCCATCCTGGCGGTCCTCGCGGCCGGCGCGGCTTATGTCCCCGTTGATGCCGACGACCCGGACGAGCGCGCCGAGTTGGTCTTCGGCGAAGCCGCCGTCTGCGCGGTGCTCGGCGACGGTCTCACCGTAACCCCGCGCCCGAAGCCCGCTCCCGTCGAAGACGCGCCGAGGACCGGCCGCCCCACCCCGGACGACGACGCCTGGATCATCTTCACCTCCGGCTCGACCGGCACCCCCAAGGGCGTAGCCGTCAGCCACGGCGCCGCAGCCGCGTTTGTCGACGCCGAGGCCGCGTTGTTCCTCACCGGCGAGCCGATCGGCCCCGAGGACCGCGTTCTGGCCGGCCTGTCCGTGGCGTTCGACGCGTCCTGTGAAGAGATGTGGCTGGCGTGGCGCCACGGTGCCTGCCTGGTGCCCGCCGCCCGCGCGCTCGTGCGCAGCGGCGTCGACCTGGGCCCGTGGCTGGCCGGCCAGCGCATCACCGTCGTTTCCACCGTCCCCACGCTCGCCGCGTTGTGGCCGGTCGAGGCGCTCGATGAGGTGCGGCTGCTCATTTTCGGCGGCGAGGCGTGCCCGCCCGAGCTGGCCGAGCGGCTGGCCGTCGAGGGCCGCGAGGTCTGGAACACCTACGGCCCGACCGAGGCGACAGTGGTGGCCTGCGCGGCCCAGCTGACCGGGGACGGCCCGGTGCGCATCGGGCTGCCGCTGCTGGGCTGGGAGCTTGTCGTGGCCGGCCCCTCCGGCGAACCCGTGGCGATGGGGGAGACCGGCGAGCTGGTCATCGGCGGGGTGGGCCTCGCGCGCTACCTCGACGCTGGCAAGGACGCGGCAAAGTTCGCGCCGCTGCCCTCGATGGGGTGGCAGCGGGCGTACCGCAGCGGTGACATCGTCAAGGCCGAACCCGAGGGGCTGCTGTTCGTCGGGCGTGGTGACGAGCAGATCAAGCTGGGCGGGCGTCGCATCGAGCTGGGTGAGGTCGACGCCGCGCTGCAGGCGTTGCCCGGGATCGCCGGTGCGGCAGCGGCGGTGCGCAAGACGGCGGCCGGCAACCAGTTGCTCGTGGGCTACGTGGTGGTGCGCGAGGGCGAGGACTTCGATGCGACCGGGGCGGCGTTGCTGCTGCGCGAGCAACTGCCGGCTGCGCTCGTACCCCTGATCGCTGTGGTTGCTTATCTGCCCACGCGCACGTCGGGCAAGGTCGACCGGGCCGCCCTGCCCTGGCCGTTGGCGTCCGGGCAGCAGACGGCCGGGCTGAGCGCGACCGAGCAGTGGCTGGCCGGCGGATGGGAAGAGATTCTAGGGATTCGTCCAGGGTCCGCCGACGCCGATTTCTTCACCAACGGCGGTGGCAGCTTGACCGCCGCGCAGCTCGTGGGCTGGGTCCGCCGCAGCCACCCGCAGGTCTCGGTCGCCGACATCTACCAGAACCCCAGCCTGGCCGGCCTGGCCGCGGTGATCGACGCTCTCGACACCACCGCTGCCGTACGCCCCGACGTGCGCCCCACGCCCCGGCGCGCCGGCTTCGTGCAGGCCCTGCTTCTGCTGCCGATGCTCGTGCTCGTCGGCCTGCGCTGGCTGACCATCCTGGCCGCGCTCGGCAGGATTGTCGCGCTGGCGGTCCCGGCACCCTGGGCCCCGCCCGTCTCGTGGTGGTGGATCGCGGCCGGCTGGGTGCTGCTGTTCAGCCCGCCCGCGCGCATCGGCATGGCCGCCGGAGCCGCCCGGCTGCTGCTGCGCGGCGTGCGTCCCGGCGCCTACCCGCGCGGGGGCAGCGTGCACCTGCGGCTCTGGGCCGCCGAACGCTTCGCCGAGCTCAGCGGAGCCACCGGCGTGGCCGCGGCAGCCTGGATGACCACCTACGCCCGCGCCCTGGGCGCGCAGATCGGCCCCGGCGTCGACCTGCACTCCGCCCCGCCGGTCACCGGCAAGCTGAAGCTGGGCCGCGGCGCCGCCATCGAACCCGAGGTCGACCTGTCCGGCCACTGGGTCGACGGCGACGTTGTGCACATCGGCAACATCCGCGTCGGTGCGGGCGCCCGCGTGGGTTCTCGCAGCACCCTCATGCCCGGTGCGCGCGTCGGCAAGGGTGCCCGGATCGCCGCCGGGACCACCGTGACCGGTGCCGTGCGCAGTGCCAAGGGAACCACCGGCTGGCCCGCCGAGCGTCCCCCTCGCTCCCGGTTCCGGTCCGGCTTCTGGATCTTCCTGTACGGTCTGAGCGCCCAGCTCATCGCCTCGGTCCCCGTCCTGGCCACCCTGCCCGGACTGGCCCTGCTCGCCTGGACGCTCACCGACCGCCCCGGTCCGGGCGAACTGATCGCGGCCGTCGCGCTCGCCGCCGTGGCGTACGTGCTGGTCTACGCCCTGCTCGTGCTCGCCGCCGTCCGCGCACTCAGCTTCGGCCTGCGCGAGGGCTTCCACCCCGTGCAGGGGCGGGTGGCGTGGCAGGCCTGGGCCACCGAACGGCTGATGGGGCTGGCCCGCGTCGGGTTGTTCCCGCTGTACGCCAGCCTGTTCACCCCGGTGTGGCTGCGGCTGCTCGGGGCCAAGGTGGGCCGCAACGTCGAGGCGTCCACCGTGCTGGCCGTGCCCGCGATGACCACTGTCGCCGACGGTGCCTTCCTGGCCGACGACACCATGGTCGCCACGTACGAGCTGAGCCACGGCTGGCTGCGGCTCGCCCCGGCGCGCATCGGTAAGCAGGCATTCCTCGGCAACTCCGGGATGACCGCGCCGGGCCGGTCCGTACCCAAGCGGGGTCTGGTCGGGGTGTTGTCCTCGGCCCCGCGCAAGGCCAAGAAAGGCTCGTCGTGGCTTGGTGCCCCGCCGATGCCGTTGCGCCGCACGGTCGAGGCGGCCGACACCAGCCGCACCTTCGAGCCCCCGCTGCGCCTCAAGGCCGCCCGCGCGCTGATCGAGCTGTGCCGCATCGTCCCGGTGATCTGCGCCGCCGCGCTGGCTGTGTCCGTGCTCGCCCTGCTCGCCCTGATCTGGCACACCGCCGGCGGCTGGGTCACCGCGCTGGCCGCCGGACCGGTCATGCTCGGTGCCGCGCTGGTCGCCGCCGTGCTCGCCACCGCCGCGAAGTGGCTGCTCGTGGGCCGCTTCCGGGTCACCGATCACGCACTGTGGACCTCGTTCGTCTGGCGCAACGAGCTCGCCGACACCTTCGTCGAGGTGCTCGCCGCGCCCTGGCTGGTCCGTTTCGCCACCGGCACGCCCCTGCTCCCCGCCTGGCTGCGCACCCTCGGGGCGAAGATCGGCCGTGGCGTGTGGCTGGAGACCTACTGGCTGCCCGAGTACGACCTGGTCAGCCTGGGCGACGGCGCCACGGTGAACCGCGGTTGCGTGGTCCAGACCCACTTGTTCCATGATCGTGTCATGAGCATGGACACTGTGACGCTCGAAGCGGGTGCGGCCCTGGGCCCGCACGGCATCGTGCTGCCCGGCGCGAGCATCGGCACGCGCACCACCGTCGGCCCCGGCTCGCTGGTCACGCGCGGTGACGCCGTCCCCAGCGACAGCCGCTGGCTGGGCAACCCGATCGCGAGCTGGCCGGCCCGGGCGTGACACCTCAGAAGGCACCGGGGCCGCCCGGGGCCCGGCCGGGCTTCGAGTTCTCCACCGACTCGTACCTGCCCGGCCACGGCAACGGCGGCTACCGCATCACCCACTACGACCTGGACCTCGACTACCGGATCGCGTCGAACCGCCTCGGCGGTAAGGCGGCCATCACCGCGGTTGCCGGCCAGGCGCTGTCCCGCTTCTCCCTGGATCTGGGCGCCTTTCAGATCCAGGACGTCCGCGTCGACGGCTGGCCGGTCAAATACACCCACCGCGGGCACAAGCTGTCCGTCAAGCCCCGCACGCCGCTGGCGCACGGCGAGACCTTCCGCATCGACATCCGGTACGCCGGCAAGCCCCGCCCGATCCCGGGACGCTGGGGTGACATCGGCTGGGACGAGCTCACCGACGGGGTGCTGGTGGCCAGCCAGCCCAACGGCGCACCGTCGTGGTTCCCCTGCAACGACCACCCCGCCGACAAGGCCACGTTCCGGGTGGCGGTGACCGCGGCGTCGCCGTACACCGTGCTGGTGACCGGTGACCTGGTCTCCAAGTGGCGCGGGGCCGGCACGACCAAGTGGGTGTACGAACGCCGCGAGCCGACCTCGCCGTACCTGATGGGCGTGCAGATCGGCCGCTACGAGATGGTGAACCTGGTCCCTCCCGCGGCAGGCGAGCTCGTGCAACGCGCCGCCATCCCACCGCGCGTACGGGCGAACTTCGCGCACGACTTCGGCCGCCACGGCGAGATCATGGCGGCGCTGCAACGGTTCTTCGGCCCGTACCCGTTCCAGGAGTACGTGGTCGTGGTCACCGACGACGACCTCGACGACCCGGTCGAAGCCCAGGGCATGGCGGTGTTCGGCGCCAACCACGTCGACGGCCGGCGCACCCATGAGCGGCTGGTCGCCCACGAACTCGCGCACCAGTGGTTCGGCAACAGCCTGACGGTCGCGGACTGGCGTCACATCTGGCTGAACGAGGGCTTTGCCACGTACGCGGAATGGCTCTGGTCCGAAGAAAGCGGCGGCGACCCGGTAGCCTCACTCGCCGCGCGCTGGCATGCCCATCTGCGGGTGCGTCCGAGCTTCATCACGGTGGCCAACCCCGGCGTGGACCGCATGTTCGACCCGCTGGTGTACAAGCGCGGAGCGCTGACGCTGTACGCCCTGCACAAGAAAATCGGCAGCGGCTCGTTCTTTCCCCTGCTGCGCGGCTGGGTCGCCGAGCACCAGCACGCAACGGTGACGGACGCGGACTTCCGGGCCCACGCCCAGCGGTTCGCCCGGGAACCGCTGGACGAGCTGTTCACGACTTGGCTCGACCGGCCGGCCCTGCCGCCGCTGCCCCGCTGAGCTGCGGGCTGTCAAGCAGGTGAGCGGTGGCGCTGCGCAGAACCATTCGTAGCCGGGTCAGCCAAGACGCCGTCGCCGCCTTGCGGTCGGGGACGCTGCCGCTTCCCCTACTGTCCAGCGGTCGCACCCAGACGACATCCGGCCCGGCTGACCCTCAAGTCTGTTCGACCGATCGCACCCCGACGTCACCGCGGCCCCGCGCATCGCCCCATCCCAAGACTAGGTTCCTAGGATGCTGCACGAGATGTAGCGGGTTCGGGTGACGCGGTGTGGCGGGTTCGGGTGACGCGGTGTGATGGGTTCGGGCGACGGGATGCAGCGGAAGCCGGACTGCTGGGGTTGATCGGCCTCGAGCTTCAAATATTTATCATCATCGACATCTAGAAACATTGTTAAGGGAGGGTTAGCGTGGTTCACGCATAGGCCAACGTCTATGTAGATCCTCTCGGAGTCCCCACCCGAAGGAGTTGATCGATGTGCTGACATCGATGTCAACACGAGCCACGGCAGTCCTCGCAGCCGCATTCCTGACCGCTGCTGCCCCCTCCGGCCCGGCGGGCGCAGCCCCGGCGAACGCGGTCCCGGAGTCAGCGGGAGCAGCGCAAGCGAATGCGACCTCGGTGAACGCTGCCGCAGTCCCCAGCGACAGCGCCACCGCACAGGCCATCCCCAAGCTGGCCTCGAGCGTCCTGTCCGCCCCCGACCTGGCCCGCATCAACCAGCAGCGCCCTTTCGTAGCGGCAGCCTCGGTCATCCGCTGGGAAGTCGAGCGTCACCCGTACGCCGGCTACACCAACCTCGTCCTCGAAGACGCGCAAGTAGCCCTCTACTGGAAAGGCGCAGTCCCGCCGGCCATGGCGAAAGTAATCGCCAACGCTGCACAGAAAGCGCCGGTGAAGGTTCGGCCGGCGGATTATTCGTTGCAGGAATTGCGAGCTGCGGCCGTACGGGTAAGGAAAGCGCAACCGGCTCTTGACAGCGTCAAATTCAAGGCCGACGGCAGCGGGTTGATCGCCGGCACCAGCGCGAAGACCACCGCGCTCACGAAGAGCAATGCGGGCGTGCCGGTCACCGTGGTCCAGGAAGCGCGGCTGCAACCGGTGAGCCGTGACGACGACTGGCCGGCGTGGAAGGGCGGCGCGACCTTCGTGGACACCAATCAGGGAACGGCGTGCACCACCGGCTTCGGTGTTCGTAACGGCGGTGCCAGCTACATTCTGACCGCAGCTCATTGTGGCCAGGTGGGCGACCGTATTGTCGACCCGACCGGCGAGTTCATCGGCAATGTCGGTCCGCGCAACCAGGCCCATGACGTCGAGCTTGTTCCCACCAGCAGCGTCGACGGTTACGTGTATATCGGAACGCCGACCGACAACGTTGTTGGGCTTGTCGAGGGCTGGGGCTGGACGTTTACCGGCGAATACCTGTGCCAGTCCGGGGTCACCAGTTCGCGTGAGCTGGGCCGGCCTGTGTGCAATTTGAAGGTGCTGTTCTACTACGACGACGAGCAGGATCTCGTCGAGGCCGAGCAGACCGAGGGGCAAACTGCGGCGCGGCCGGGGGACAGCGGCGGGCCGATCTACTCCGTTTCGGGAAGCGGCAAGCTCATTGCCAAGGGTACGACCACACGGGTCGCCGGTGCGCGACTTGGTTTCCAGGATTACGGTACGGCCTGGCGCGACTTCGGCGGCATCACCCCCGCCACCCGCTGATGATTCGGGGCGGGCCATCAATGGCCCGCCCCCTTTTTCAGCTGCTGTCGCGCACGAGCAATTGGTGGCCGACCACAATGCGCCGGGCCGGCACCTGGCCGTTCGCCCCGACGCGGTCGTCCAGACAGGCCAGGGCCTCGCGGGCAATCGCTTCCTTATCCGGTGAAATAGTGGTGAGTGACGGCGTGCTGAATCTCCCGTCCTCCACGTCGTCGAAGCCGACCACGGCAATATCGCCGGGGATGGTCAGGCCGTGCTGCAGCGCCGTGCGCATCGCGCCGAGCGCCAGTTGGTCGCTGAAACAGAACACCGCGTCGATCTGGACCGGACCACTCAGGAGTTGCGCCAGGGCGTCCGCGCCGTCGCGGCGGTGCAGCCGGTCGACCGGGATCTCCAGCACCGGATCGGCGGGCAGTCCGGCCTCGGAGAGCGCTTGCCGATAGCCCTCGAGGCGGCGGGCCGCGGTGCCGTTTTCCAGGTGGGGCTGCAGGCCGATGGCCGCGATCCGGGTGCGGCCGCGCTCGATGAGGTGCCGGGTCGCCTCGCGGGCCGCGGCGATGCTGTCGACGGTCACATGGTCGAGCATTCCGCCGGCATCCTGCTCGCCCAGCAGAACCAACGGAACGGCTTCCGGGCGCCGGGTCAAGTCGCCGGGGGACAGCGCCCACGGGCTCAGAATCACGCCATCGACGACTTGGCCTCGTACCCCGTCAAGCAGTGCCCTTTCGTCCCTGGCGTTTCCGCCCGTCTGCTGAATCAGCGTGAGCCAGGACCGGCGCTCGGCCTCCTCGGCCAAGAGTCCGGCCAATTCCCCAAAGTATGGAGACGCGATTTCCGGTACGGCCAGGGCCACCAACCCCGACCGTCCGCCGCGCAAATGGCGGGCAGCCGCGTTGGGCCGGTACTGCAGCTCGTCGATGGCCGCTTGCACGCGGGTACGCGTTTCCGGCGCCACCAATGCGAAGCCGCTGACGACGTTCGAGACAGTTCGGACAGAAACTCCAGCTCGCTCGGCAACCTGCCGCAGAGTCGCGCTCATGGTGAAAACTCTACCGAACTCCTCTTGCAACGTGGCATGCAACGTTGCAACATGGATGACATGACGACTGCTACGGACTCCGCCGCTGCCAGCACCGACTACGCCGCCATCGGCGCTGCGGCCCGCGAGGCGATCTACACCGACGGCATCACGGCGTGCAAGGGCGCCTTCACCCCCGAGTGGGCCGACGTCATGCGTGAGGACATCGAGACGGCGTTCGCCGAAGCCATCGCCCGCCCGGACGGTGCGGTCGGCCGCGGCCCGAAGCGGTACTACGTCGAGATCCACCCCGAGCAGATGCGCGGCTTCGTCGACCTCGTCACGCACCCGTGGGTCACCGCGGTGTGCGAGGCGGTGCTGGGCCCGGACTACCAGATCGTCGAACTCGGCTTCGACATCCCGTTCGCCGGCGCCATCAACCAGCCCTGGCACCGCGACTTCCCGATGCCCGGGATCACCCGCACCGAGGGCAAGCTGAACTCGCTGGCCTTCAACCTCACCGGCGTCGACACCGCCGAGGACATGGGCCCGTTCGAGATCGCCCCGGGCACCCAGTTCGACGACGACCCGGCGTTCGGCCACGACATGTTCCCGCCCAAGAGCAGGTACGACCGCTACAACGAGCGTGCCGTGCGCAAGTACCCCAAGCGCGGCGACATCTCGGCCCGCTCCGCGCTGACCATCCACCGCGGCACGCGCAACGAGTCGGAGAAGTCCCGCCCGGTCCTGGTGCTCGGCGTCGACGGTCCCGGTGCCATCAACGGCGACAAGCACGACCTGGCCGTCACCCATGGGTACTGGGCGACCCTGCCCGAGGAGCTCAAGAAGCACCTGAGCTGCCCGGTGGTCGACAAGCTCACCCCCATCACCCAGAAACACACCATCGAGGGCCTGGTGATGGGCGAGGCCTGAGCCGCACCGCACAGCGCGCCTTCGAGGCCTGTTTCCTGAGGGATGGCCGGTCCGTCCCCCAGGAAACGGGCCTCCGCCGTTACGGCAACCAGGCCTTAGTGTCGAAGGTCTCCCTTCGCCGGGGGCAGTTCACCTCCCGGACGTGATGACATGGAATGGACGGAGCCGTTGACAGGAGGACGCATGCAGTCGCGCACCGATCTGGTCGAGGACCTGATGGCCCGCTTCCCGCACGTGCCGCGTGAGGCGGTCATCAAGGAAGACCTGCTCCGCGGCGGGATGGCGTTCGACGACTCGGCGCTGACCGACAACGAGAACGGCGACGTCAAGCCCAAGAGCTACTTCATCTTCTCGTTCGACCACCGCACGCTGCCCGAACTCGGCGAGGCCGCCCTGCGCCGCCCGCCGGAGGAGATCGTGCTGCTCGGCGGCCCGTACGGCCTGCGCCGCACAGTTGTCTCGGTGCGCACCAACCCCGACTCGCCCTACCGGGTCAAGCCCGACGCCGACGGCCGGCTCATGCTTTTCTTGGACGGCAAGCCGATCGCCGAGGTGGGCCTGCCGCCAATGCCGGACTACTACCGGCACACCCTGGAAAACGGGAAATCGGTGATGGAGGTCGCCCCCACCATTCAGTGGGGCTACCTCATCTACCTGACGGCGTTCCGGGTCTGCCAGTACTTCGGCGCCAAGGAAGAGTGCCAGTACTGCGACATCAACCACAACTGGCGCCAGCACAAGCAGGCCGGCCGCCCGTACACCGGGGTCAAGCCCGTCGACGAGATCCTCGAAGCCATGGCGATCATCGACAAGTACGACACGGCCAAGACCTCGCAGGCCTACACCCTGACCGGCGGCAGCATTACCTCGAAGGTCGATGGTCTGGCCGAGGCCGACTTCTATGGCCGCTACGCCCAGGCCATCGAGGAGCGCTTCCCCGGCCGCTGGATCGGCAAGGTGGTCGCCCAGGCCCTGCCGCGTGAGGATGTGCAACGCTTCCACGACTACGGCATCCGCATCTACCACCCCAACTTCGAGGTGTGGGACAAGCGCCTGTTCGAGCTCTACTGCCCCGGTAAGGAACGTTACGTGGGCCGCGCCGAATGGCACCGCCGCATCCTGGAGTCCGCCGAGGTCTTCGGCCCCCGCAACGTCATCCCCAACTTCGTAGCCGGCGTCGAAATGGCAGCGCCCTACGGCTTCACCACCGTCAACGAGGCGATCGACTCGACTATCGAGGGCCTGCAGTACTTCATGTCCCGCGGCATCCTGCCCCGCTTCACCACCTGGTGCCCGGAGCCAACCACGCCGCTGGGCCGCACCAACCCGCAGGGCGCGCCGCTGGAATACCACATCCGGCTGCTGGAGGCCTACCGCGCGACGATGCAGGAGAACGGCCTGTCAACGCCGCCGGGGTACGGGCCTCCCGGGGCGGGGAACGCGGTGTTCTCGGTGAGCTCGTTCATGGACAGCCTGCCGGCGGAGGAGCCGGTGGCGGCCGGCTGAGGTAATCGTGCGGAGGCGGGCCGGGGCTGACCCGTCGATGAGTGCGGCGCAGAGCCGGGCGCATCTGCGGGCGAGCAACAAGCATGACGCGTGGGATGTGCTGCCGTTCATTACGGCGCCGACGCTGGTGCCGCAGGACGCGCTGGTGCCGTCGGCGAATGCGCCTTGGCAGCAGGACGGGCGGCACGGCTTGTTCGACGAGTTCGCCCGGGAGGCCGCGTCCGTACTCACGTCGTTCGGGGGAACGCCATGAACGTGGATGGACATCTGGCCGCAGCGCTGGAGTCGTCGGGTAGCTGGACCGAATCGGCGGCTGTCGAGAATGCTTGCCGAGCCGGCGAACTGGTCGGCGCTGTCCTCGAGCGGGACGAGGGTGCGGGGGAATGGTGGGTTCGACTGCTGAGGGGGGAGGCGGTAATTGCCTACGTTTGCGTCGGCCTTCCGCTCGCCATTGTTGCTCGCGACTCGGGTGCCGCTGATGGATTCGAAGCTGAGATGCAGATGATCCGGGTGGAATCAATGGCGTCTGCTGAACTTTCCGGCGGCGAGGCGATGCTCAAGGCTGCTTTCGGCGATTCCCCAAGACTTGACTCGCTTATGGGAACGCCCTTCTCCGCCGACGACCTTTGGTACGCGACGGTCTGACCAGAGCAACGGTTTACCGCGTTGCCGGGCGGGTAGCCGCGCTGGATGTCCGTCACTGGTCGTAACGTGCTGTCCGGGGTGCTGCTCGGCGTGGGGGTCGCCGGCTTCGTCGACGAAACGGTGTTCCACCAGTTGCTGCACTGGCACCATTTCTACGACAAGTCGACGCCGGCGGCAGGGTTGGTGTCCGACGGGCTGTTCCACGCGTTCAGCTGGTTCTGCACGGTCGCGGCGCTGTTCCTGCTCGCGGATCTGCGGCGGCGGCACGCGTTCGGTGCGCGGGCGTGGTGGGGTGGGCTGCTGGCCGGGGCCGGGGCGTTTCAACTGTACGACGGGACCATCCAGCACAAGCTACTGAAACTGCATCAGATCCGGTATGCCGTTGACCTGACCGCGTACGACTGGGCCTGGAACGTCATTGCCGTGCTCCTCGTTGTGGCCGGTGCCGTGGTGCTGGTGCGGACGCGGCGAACAACAGCGGCATGAGCCCAGCGCTTTTTGTGGTTCCGGCGGCTGTCTACCTGGCCGGAGTCGTTGCCGTGCAACGCCGGGGAGGTTGGTGGCCCTTTGTTCGTACCGTGTGCTGGGTTGCTGGTTGGGCCGTTGCCGCGACGGCCGTGACCGGGCCGATCGCCGCGACCGCCCACCACGGTGCCACCGCGCACATGGCCGGTCACCTGCTGCTCGGCATGCTGGCGCCGCTGTTGCTGGCGCTTGGCGCGCCGGTCACCCTTGCGTTGCGTGCTTTGCCGGTACGCCGGGCGCGTTCGGTGTCGCGTGTCCTTGCCGGCTGGCCGCTGCGTATTCTCACGCATCCGTTGACTGCGGCGGTGCTCGACGCCGGGGGATTGTGGCTGCTCTACACCACGGATCTGCATGAGGCTGCCGCCTCGCTTCCGTGGCTCAACGTCCTCGTTCAGGTTCATATTCTCGGGGCCGGATATTTGTTCACCGCCTCGATCATCGGCCGTGATCCGGCGCCGCACCGGCCGGGCCGGTTGGCTCGGGCCGCTGTGCTTGTCGCGTTTCTGGCGGCGCATTCAATTCTGGCCAAGTACTTGTATGCCGAGGTGGGTGCTGCGGCGGAAGTCATGTATTACGGCGGGGATCTGATTGATCTGGCGGTCGTCGTCGTCTTCTGTCATCAGTGGTACCGGGCTACCGGCCCTGATCGGCGGTCCAGGCCGGCGGCGGTGCGTGAGGTACGGCGGTGGCGGTTGCCGGAAGAGATGCGAGACGGGTGATCATCCCCCCTCCAGGTGGAGGTGTTAGGTTAGGCGCACCTAACCGAGGTTAGGCATGCCTTACTTAAGAACACCCCCTCAGGTCTGGAGTACAGCGCTATGCGCGCACACCGTTTGCTGGCGGCCGCGGTCGCCACGGCCACCGCACTGGCGCTTGCTGCCTGCGGCGGCGGGTCCGACGATGACGCCGGTCAGAGCGCCGCCCCCGGCAGCTCCGCCTCCGCTGCGCAGTTCCCGGTCACCATCAAGCACGCCCTCGGCACCACCACCATCGCCAAAAAGCCCGAACGCGTCGCCACCGTTGCCTGGGAGAACCAGGAGATTCCGCTGGCCCTGGGCATCGTGCCGGTGGGTATGGCCAAGGCCAACTTCGGCGACGACGACGGCGACGGCATGTTGCCGTGGGTCGGGGAGAAGCTCAAGGCCCTCGGCGGTACGGCGCCGGTCATGTTCGACGAGACCGATGGCATCGCGTTCGAGGCGGTGGCCAACACCAAGCCTGACCTGATTCTCGCCACCTACTCCGGGCTCACGCAGCAGGACTACGACACGCTCAGCAAGATCGCCCCGACCATCGCTTATCCGGATGCGCCGTGGGCGACGCCGTGGCGCGACATCGTCAAGCTGTCCAGCCAGGCGCTCGGGCTGGGGGCGCAGGGCGACGCGCTGATCGCCGGCACCGAGCAGCAGATGACCGAAGCGGCCGCCAAGTATCCGCAGTTGGCCGGGAAGTCGACGATGTTCATGACGCACATCGACCAGACCAATTTGAGCAAGGTCGGCTACTACACCGCCCATGACACGCGCACCCAGTTCTTCGCCGACCTGGGCATGAAGATCGCCGGCAACGTCACCAAGGCCTCCGAGGGCACCGACGCGTTCACCCTGGAGCAGAGCGCCGAGCAGATCCAGGCATTCGACGACGTCGACGTGATCGTCAGCTACGGCGACGACAAGCTGCTCGCCCAGTTGCAGAGCGACCCGCTGCTGAGCAAGGTCCCCGCGGTCAAGCGCGGTTCGGTGGTCGTGCTGGTCGGCAGCACCCCGCTGGCCACGGCGGCCAACCCGACCGTGCTGGCCATCCCGTACGTGCTCGACGACTACGTGAAGATGCTGGCCGGCGCGGCCGACAAGGTGTCATGACGCAGGTCGAAACGATGCCGGGGGCCGCGGTGCGGCGCCCGGCATCGGCGCGCACGCTGTGGCTGCTGGCTGGGCTGGGCGTGCTGGCCGCGCTGATGGTGGCCTCGGTGGCGTTCGGCTCGCGGATCGTGGGCTGGCACGACATCGTGGCCGGGGTGCAGGGCCACGACGCCAATCTCGGGCAGGCGGCGGTGCTCAAGCGCGTCCCGCGTACCTTGCTGGCCATTGTGGTGGGCGCGGCCCTCGGCGTGGCCGGCGGCGTCATGCAGGGCGTGACCCGCAACCCGCTCGCCGATCCCGGCATCCTGGGCGTCAACATGGGCGCCTCGCTGGCGGTGGTCACGGGCATCGTAACCTTCGGGCTCACCTCGGCGTCCAGCTTCATCTGGGTGGCCGTCCTGGGAGCTTCGGTCGCGGCGATGTTCGTGTACGCCGTGGGCTCACTCGGTCGCGGCGGCGCCACCCCGCTCAAGCTTGCCCTGGCCGGAGCGGCCATCTCGGCGGCCCTGGCCTCGCTCATCAGCGCGTTCGTGCTGCCCCGCAGCGACATCGCCGGCGGCTTCCAGTCCTGGCAGGTCGGCGGGGTCGGCGGGGCCAGCTACCACAGCATCCGGCAGGTCCTGCCGTTCCTCGCGGTCGGGTTCGTGGTCTCGCTGCTGTCCGCGCGTTCGCTGAACTCCCTCGCGCTGGGCGACGACATGGCCGCCGGGCTGGGCGAGAACGTTGTCCGGGCCAGGGCTCTCGCCGCGCTGGGGGCCGTGCTGCTGTGCGGCGCCTCGACCGCGGTGTGCGGGCCGATTGCGTTCGTGGGGCTGATCGTGCCGCACGTCTGCCGACTGCTGCTGGGCCCGGACTACCGGTGGCTGCTGCCCGGCTCGGCGCTGGCCGGCGCGGCCCTGCTCACCGGGGCCGATGTGCTCGGCCGGGTGGTGTCGCGCCCGGCGGAGATCGAGGTCGGCATCATCACCGCCTTCATCGGCGCCCCCTTCTTCATCTACATCGTCCGACGCCAGAAGGTGCGCGAGCTGTGACAACCATGCCCGCCAGCGGCCCCATGAAAAGGGCCGGCGGCAGAACGGACACCACCCTGACGCTGCACCGCGTCACCAGCAGCAGGGTCAAGCGTGATCTGCGCCGCCGAGCTGTCATAGCGGTCCTGGCCGTGCTGGTCCTCGCCGCGTTCGCCGTGACCTTGATGGTGGGCGAGAGGTTCTACTCCGCCGGCGAGGTCATCCGGGTGATCCTCGGTGAGACGGTGCCGGGGGCGTCCTTCACGGTCGGTGAGCTGCGGCTGCCGCGAGCGGTGCTGGCCGTGCTGGCCGGGTTCTGCTTCGGCGCCGGCGGGGTCACCTTCCAGAGCATGCTGCGCAACCCGCTGGCCAGCCCGGACATCATCGGCATCACTTCCGGCGCCGGAGCTGCGGCTTCGTTCGCGATCGCGGTGCTGGGGCTGGGCGGGACCGGCGTCTCGGTGTTCGCCATCGCGGCCGGGCTGGGCGTGGCGCTCGTGATCTACACGCTGTCGTTCAAGGACGGCGTGGCCGGCACCCGGCTCATCCTGATCGGCATCGGGATGGCGGCCATGCTCGACAGCGCCACCGCCTACGTGCTGAGCCGGGCCGCCCAGTGGGACCTGCAGCAGGCGCAGCGCTGGCTGACCGGCAGCCTCAACGGCACCACCTGGGGCGAGGTGCTGCCGGTGGTGATCGCGCTGGCCGTGCTCGCGCCGGTGCTGCTGAGCCAGACGCGCAACCTGAGCATGCTGCAACTCGGCGATGATGCCGCCGCGGCGCTGGGGGTGCGCCTTGAACGTACCCGGATCATGGTCATTGTCGCGGCAGTGGGTCTCATCGCCTTCGCCACCGCGGCCACCGGGCCGATCGCGTTCGTCGCCTTCCTGGCCGGACCGATCGCCGAGCGCATCACCGGACCCGCCGGCTCGCTGCTCGTGCCCTCCGGATTGGTCGGTGCGCTGCTGGTGCTGCTGGCCGATCTGGTGGGCCAATTCGCCTTCGACATCCGGTATCCGGTCGGCGTCGTGACCGGCGTGCTGGGCGCCCCGTACCTCGTCCATCTGCTCATCCGCACCAACCGCGCGGGAGGCTCGCTATGACCAGGACCCATTCGCTTGAGGTCGAGAAGCTGTCGTTGGGCTACGGCGACCGCGTCGTCATCGAGCAGCTCGACCTGATCCTGCCGCCGGGCCGGATCACCGCCATCGTCGGGGCCAATGCGTGCGGCAAGTCGACGCTGCTGCGCTCGATGTCGCGGCTGCTGGCCCCACGCACTGGTCAGGTGCTGCTCGACGGGCGCGCGGTGCACCGGATGCCGGCCAAGGAGCTGGCCCGCACGCTGGGTCTGTTGCCGCAGTCGCCCATCGCGCCGGAGGGCATCACAGTGTCCGACCTGGTCGGCAGGGGCCGGCATCCGCACCAGCGCGTGCTGTCGCGCTGGAACAAGCAGGACGATGCCGCCGTAGCCGAGGCGCTGGACGCGACCCACACCGCCGACCTGGCCGATCGGGCCGTGGACGAGCTGTCGGGCGGCCAGCGCCAGCGGGTGTGGATCGCCATGGCCCTGGCCCAGCAGACCGATCTGCTGCTGCTCGACGAGCCGACCACCTTCCTCGACGTCAGCCACCAGGTCGAGGTGCTCGACCTGCTCACCGACCTCAACCGCACGCGCGGCACGACCATCGTGATGGT
Organism: Actinoplanes sp. TFC3; assembly: GCF_001553785.1. GTDB lineage: Bacteria > Actinomycetota > Actinomycetes > Mycobacteriales > Micromonosporaceae > Actinoplanes. The sequence goes on along the minus strand of NZ_LOJP01000001.1, from coordinate 2,934,441 downwards.
TCTGCACGACCTCAACCTGGCCGCCCGCTACGCCGACCAGCTGATCGCGCTGGCCGGCGGAAAGCTGCACGCGGCGGGAGAGCCGGATCAAGTGCTGACCGAGGATTGCGTACGGGCGGTGTTCGGCCTGGACAGCCAGGTCATTGTGGACCCGACGTCAGGCAAGCCGCTGATGCTGCCACTGGGCCGCCACCACGTCAGCAGCCGTAGCGGCTCGTGAGGTGGCGTACCCCGTTCACACGCAGCTGCGCGTGATCTCCGCCTCGGCCTCCTCCCGGCCCACCCACGGCTGGTCGTCGATGCGCACGAGCTTGCCGGGCTCGACCGTCTTGTACACCTCGAAGAAGTGCCGGATCTCCAGCAGCAGGAACGGATCCAGGTCGGTGATCGTGCGCAGGCCTGCTTGGCGCTGGTCGTGGGCTGGCACGCACAGCACCTTCGGGGTCGGGCCCTGCTCGTCGCGCATCCGGAACAATCCCAGCGCCCGGCTCAGCACCAGGCACCCCGGAAAGGTGGGCTCCTGCACGAGCACCATCGCGTCCAGCGCCGTGCCGTCCCCGGAGATCGTGTTCTCGATGTAGCCGTAGTCCGCCGGGTACTGCGTCGCGGTGAACAGCGTGCGGTCCAGGTGCAGCCGGTGCGTCACCGGGTCCACCTCGAACTTGTTGCGCGTGCCCCGGGGAATCTCCACCGTCACGTCGAACTCCATGCTCAGATCCCTCCCATCGAGACCAAACGGGGGCTGCCGGGTTTGCCGGTGAGCAACTCGACGTACCCGGTGAAGCGCATGCCGGGCACGAGCCCGCGCACGTCGTCGGCGGAGGCCGGCACCAGCACGACGGTCATCTCGTCCGGGTCGGCGCCGGTGTTGGCCAGCAGGGCCGGGTCACCGACGCGCGGCACGATGCGCTGCACCACCGCGTGGACCTTGCGGGTGATGCCCTCGGCCTCCAGCCGCGCGTCCATGCTGGTGCCGATCTCGGGCAGGTCCGCCAGCTTGACCTGCGCCTCGAAGCGCAGCTGGGCCGGGTCGTACAGCTCGACGAAGGGCTGGCCCGGGCCGATGGTGCTGCCCACCGTGACCGGCAGGTCGACCACCGTGCCGGCGCGCGGGGCGCTCACGGTGACCTTGGTGATCTTCGGGTCGCCGTCGGAGTCGGTGGTAGCAACCTCGACCGTGCCCAGCTGCTGACCGGCGCGCACCTGCTGCTGGGCGGTCACCGACACCACCGACACCCGCCCGGCCTGCGCCACCTCGACCGGCACGGGCTGGGCGGTCAGGGTGACGGTGCCCAGGTCGAGCCGGGAGGCGTCATCGGCCCGGTCGTTGCGGATCAGCCAGAACAGCAGGGCGGCACCCGCCAGCAGCAGCAGCACGGTGAAGCGGGCCCGCCATTTGCGCCAGCGGTTACCCGGCGGCTTGGGCGCGCGGGGCGCCTCGATGGGATCGGCGTCTTCGGGGGAGGTCGTAGTCGTCGGCAGCACCATGGCGTTATCCCTTCGACGGTGCCGGGTTGGTGTCGGCCACGGTGGCGCTGACCATGGCGTCGTCCTCGTCCGCGCGGTCGGGCCACGGCAGCGCGCGGGCGAGCAGGGCACCGGCCTTGCGCCGTTCGAGGCGCTGCCGGATGACCTGCGGGGCGATGACCGCCTCGGCGACCACCCGCCCGAGCACGAGCACGTAGATCACCGCCCACCCGATGGACAGCCCGACCGCGGCGACGTCGGTGCCGCGCAGGGGCAGCATGCTGATCCCGACGGCCACCGCCACGATGTTGAGCAGCAGTAGCGCGACATGCGGGAGCACCAGTTCCACACCGGGCAGTCCGGACGGCCCCGCATTGGTCACCGTCCACCGGACCTTGCGCCGGAAAATGGCCATGACCAGGGCTTTGACGTGTACGGGCGCAGCCCCCAAACTTGTCACGATCGCCGACACCTTGAGCCCGCCGAGCTGGATGATCGTGACCAGCATGATGAGCATGTAGAACGGCACGTAGTGCACCAGCCACGTGCTGATGTCCGAGCGGATCGGGCTGATACCGAACAGCAGGTACACCGCGGGCAGGCACATCAGGATCAGGGCGGCCACCGACAGCATGTAGTTCACGCCGGCGAGCAGGTACTGGAAGCGCTGATCGAGCGTCAGATTGCGCCGGCGCCACAGCGCCGGGCTGATCATTACCTCGAAGGCGCCGTAGGCCCAGCGGAACTGCTGCTTGAAGTAGGACAGCAAACTGTCCGGGGCCAGCCCGCGGGCCAGCACCTCGGGGATGAACCAGGACCGCCAGCCGCGGCTGTGCAGCTCGATGGAGGTCCAGATGTCCTCGGAGTTGCTGGCGATGTACATGCCGCCGATCTGCTCCAGCGCGGCGCGGCGGAAAATGACGTTGGTGCCCACGCAGAAGACCGCGTTGAAGTAGTTGCGCCCGGGCAGCACCAGCTCGTAGAAGATCTTCTGCGATTCGGAGGCGCCCTCGGCCACCAGCCCGCGGGCGCTGGGGAAGGCCTGCGGTGTCTGCACGAACGCCACCCCACGGTCCTGCATGTGTGGCAGCGCACGGACCAGGAAGTCCGGGCTGGGCACGTGGTCGGCGTCGAGGATCACCACGAATTCGCCATCGGTACGGCGCAGCGCGGAGTTGATGTTGCCGGCCTTGGCGTGCATGTGTTCCTTGCGGCGCAGGTAACCGACGCCTTCGCGCTCAGCCGCGTCGCGTACCTCGTCGCTGCTGCCGTCGTCGAGCACCCAGGTGCGGTGCTCGACGCTCATGTCGCGGGCGGCGCGGATGGTCACCAGCACGATCTCCAGCGGTTCGCCGTACACCGTGATGAACACGTCGACAGTGGGCGTGAGCTCGCCGGTCAGCAGCCGCCGGCGCCAGGCGTACACCTCGGGCGGATCGGGTTGCGGGGTGTACACGAGCACGGTCCACCACATCGCCAGCGCGTTGAAGATGGTGATGCCCTCGGCGAACAGCACCAGGATCCACACCCAGGTGGTGCCCCGGTACGCGGGGTTGAGCAGGAAGATCATGTAGAAAAGCGTCACGGCCAGCGCGAGGAACACCACGACCCGCGTGGAGCGCTGCATCGGCCGCCAGCTCAGGTTGTCATGGTCGGGGACGGGGGAGGCCATGCGGCGGCGTTCCCCGGCCCGACCCAGGGATAACTGTCGATCTCATGCGAGTTTTTACCGTGTAGATACGGCCACCCGGTCGACCAGCATCGGCACGCCCGGCTTGGTCGCGGCGGTCGGTCCACCGCCGAACGGGGCCGGGAAAGCGCCGCCGATCGCCACGTTGAGGATCACGAAGAAGCCATGCTGGTTGGCGGCTGTCCAAATTGTTTGCTCGAGGCGGTCCGCGCGGATGGTGAACGTATTGCGGTCGTCGACGTACCAGCGCAGCTGCTCGGGGGTGACACTGCGGTCGTACTCCAGCGCGTAGGTGTGGAACGCGGTGCGGCAACCCGGGCAGGGCAGCTCGCCGCTGCTGACGCCGGTGGGCTCGTTGCAGGGCCCGCCCACGGGAACACCGCAGTGCAGGGTGTGCCACACCGAGTCGTGGCCGTTGACGTTCTCCATGATGTCCCACTCGCCGATGACCGGCCAGTTCGTGGCGCCCACCGGGCGGGCCGGGGCGCCGAGCGCCCAGAACGCCGACCAGTACCCGGCGGACTGCGCACCGCTGACGTCGGGCATCTTCAGGGTCGCCTCGAGGCGCACCGCCCCACCGGGGGGCGCGGCGAAGTCGGTGCGGCGCGTCTCCACCCGCCCCGAGGTCCACGTCCCGGCGCCCGGGCCGCTGCGCAGCGGGATGATCGCGAGGTGACCGGCACCGTCGTGATGCACGTTGGCGAGGTTGTTGGTCATCGTCTCGATCTCGTTGGTGCCCCACTGCGGTGCGCCGCCGCGGTACCCCGTGCCGGTGCTGTAGATCCAGTCGCTCGGGGACACCCCGGTGTTGGCTTTGCCGTCGAAGTCGTCGCTCCACACCAGCCGCCAGGCCTGACGCGGCTGACGCGACGACGACGAGGCGGACTCGGACGGGCCGGGTGAATTGTCGGTGCACGCGGCAAGCGTCGCAACGAGTGCCGCCAGGGTGATCGCGATGGTGCCCTGCCGGAGGGAAGTCATGCGGCGGCTTACCCTCCGGCACCCGCGATCATGCGGTCGGTATCCACACCCGCATCACAGCGCGACTCGTGGTGCTCGACGTTTCGCTTCACGCACCGCCAGCAGGTGGGGAGCCTCGTGGCGGGCCCTACCGTTAGGGCGTGACCATTACCTCGGGGGCCGGGCTCAGCCGGCAAAGCTTTCTCTACCGTCAGGGCGCCCTGGGCCGCCGTCCGCGGGTGCCCACCGATTTCGCCGAGCTGGAACGCCGGGCGCGGCGGGTCAGCAGCACCGCCGCTTGGGCCTACGTGGCCGGTGGGGCGGGGGAGGGGCGCACGATGCGGCGCAACCGGGAGGCTTTCGAGCGGTGGGCCATCGTGCCGCGGATGGCGTCGGGGGCGGCGCAGCGGGACCTGAGCGTCGAGGTGCTCGGCCGGCGGCATGCCACGCCGGTGCTGCTGGCGCCGGTGGGGGCCGCGGCGCTGATGGGCAAGGACAGCGACCTGCAGATCGCGCGGGCGGCGGCGCAGACGGCGACGACCTACATCTTCTCCAACCAGGGCTGCAATCCGATGGAGGACTGCGCGGCGGCCATGGGACCGGCTTCGCGGTGGTTCCAGCTGTACTGGAGCAAGGACGAGGCGCTGGTGGACAGCCTCATCGCGCGGGCCGAGGCCATCGAGGCGCAGGCGCTGGTGGTCACCCTCGACACCACCGTGCTGGGCTGGCGGCCGCAGGACCTCAACCTGGGTTCGCTGCCGTTCGCCCGGGGGCTGGGCATTGCGCAGTACACCTCGGATCGCCGTTTCCAGGAGCTTGTGGCCCAACGCCAGGTGCAGCCCGCGGCCGAGGTGACGACCGGGGCGATCCGGACCCTGCTGGCGATGTCGCGCAACCATCCGGGTTCGTTCTGGCGCAACCTGCGCTCGCCGGTGCCGCGCGCGGCGGTGGAGACGTTCCTCGACATCTACTCCAACCCGGCGCTGAGCTGGGAACACCTGGCCACGTTGCGCAACCGGACGCGGCTGCCGGTGGTGCTCAAGGGAATCGTGGACCCGGCCGACGCGCGGCGGGCCTTCGACCTCGGGGTGGACGCGATCGTGGTGTCGAACCACGGTGGGCGCCAGATCGACAACGCGGTCGCCTCGCTGGACGCGCTCGTGGCGGTCCGGGAAGCGGTGGGGGCCGAGCCGGCGGTGCTGGTTGACAGCGGTGTTCGTACCGGTGCGGATGTGTTTGTGGCTCTTGCTCTGGGGGCTGATGCCGTCCTGCTGGGGCGGCCTTATCTGTACGGATTGGCGCTGGCCGGCCAGCGCGGTGTCGAGGACGTCATCCGCAACGTGATCGCGGAGCTGGACCTGACGATGGCGCTGGCCGGCAGCAAGGATGTTGCGTCGATCAGCCGGGACCGGCTGGTGGATCAGGCCGGTTCGACCCAGAGGTTGCGGTAGCGCACGTTGGCCCCGGGGTCACCGTGATCCTGCAGACGGATCGGCAGCAGCTCCGGGCCTTCCGCGGCACCGGCGCCGGTCGGGCCGTCGATGGCCACGTTGTCCTGCACGGTGACGCCGTTCCAGACCACCGTTACCCGGGCGTTCTCGACCTTCGTGCCGCCCTGGTAGCGGGCCGCGCGGAACGTGATGTCGTAGCTCTGCCACGTTTCCGGAGCGGTTCCCGCGTTCGTGGACGGGGCCTTCTTGAGATAGATGGCCGCGCAGTCGTTGTCGGCCAGCGGCGATTTGCCGTACGAGTCGAGCACCTGCACCTCGTAGCGGTCCTGCAGGTAGATGCCGCTGTTCGCGCGCTGCTGGCCGGTCACGTCGGCGGGCAGGTTGGGCAGCCAGAACTCGGCGTGCAGCTTGAAGTCGCCGAAGGTCTGCTTGGTGCGCAGGTCACCGCCGAGCACCTCGGCCGAGCCGCCGGACACCGGCCACGTGGGCGCGCTGCCATCGGCGTTGCGGAACGCGCCCAGGGTGCCGCCGTTGAACAGGGTGACCCGGCTGGTGCCGTTGTGGGTCCACTTCTGCTGCGCGACGTCCGACCATTCCCAGATCTGCACCGCGGTGCCATCCGTGCTGGCACCGCCGGCCGCGTCGAGCACCTTGCCGGACGCCGGGTTGAGCAGCGAGCCGTTGGCCTGGGTCTGCCAGACCTGGGCGGTGCTGCCATTGCAGGTCCACAGCTGCACCTTGGTGCCGTTCGCCGTACCGGCGTTGTCGATGTCGAGGCACTTGCCCAGCGCCTGCAGGGTGTCGCCGTTGCGGGTCCAGCTCTGCGCCGAGGAGCTGTTGCACGTCCACAGCTGCACCTTGGCGCCGTCGGTGATGCTGGCGTTGTCGATGTCCAGGCACTTGGCGCCGATGCCGGTGATCGTGCCGGTGCGCGGGGCCGGGGTGCCGGTGCCGCCCCCGCCGATCGTCAGGTTGTCCAGGTTGACGTGCCCGGCGTCGCCGCTGTCGACCCGGTACGAGACTGTGTTCCCACCGGCCCGCAAGGTCACCGTGTCCGCCGCGTTGGCCCAGGTTTCCCAGTCGGTGGTGCTGGCCAGGCTCACCTGCTTGATCTTGATGCCGTTGACGTACAGGCTGACGGTTTTGGTGCCCGCAGCCGGGTTGGGACCGTTGCTGTAGCGCAGGTTGATGCCGTACGAACCGGCGGACGGCACGTTGACACTGAACGTGGTGGCCGCGCCCACCGAACCGAACCCGGCGACGAAGCCGCTGCCGGTGTAGTTCGCGTGATCGGTGGCCACGCCCGCACTGCCGCTCAGGCCGGCGTTCTCAGCCTCGGCCTGCTCGGTGCGCAGCGTCGTACCGTCGGCCAGGCTGTTGAGGGTGTACCAGGCCTCGGTGCTCCACAGCGAGTCACCGGTGGTGGAGGAGAACGGCCGCGGCGAGCGGACGTGCACCACCCGGCCCGGCTTGAGCCCGTTGAGCTTGAGCGTCACCTTGAGCCGGTCCGCGGACAACGTCGCCGAGGCCACCGACAGGGTCTCCTCGTCGACCTTGGGACCGCCGTAGGCCGGGGTCGGCACGTAACGCCACTGCTCGGCGTGGTAGCGGGCGGCAAGCTGGGCGGCAGTGTCGGTGGACACCGGCTTGGTGTACTCGAGCTCGAAGCCGCCCGAGATCGCGCGCATCGCCTTGATGTCGAACACGCTCGTGCCGTTCGGGGTGATCTTCTGCAGCCCGTACGTCAGCTTGCCCTCCTGCCCCCAGTTGCCCCCGGCGCCGAGCCCACCGGCGTAGATGGCGCCGTCCGGGCCCTGGCTCAGCCGGTGCACACCCATCTCGAGGCCCTGCGTCAGGCGGAACACCGCGCCCTGGTACTCGCCGTTCACCTTCTCCAGGAAGGCGCGCTGGATGCCGCCGTAGGTGACGTCGCCGATGAGCATCTGACCGGCGTACGGCCCCGAGTCCAGCAGTAGCGGTGTGCTCGGCGAGTTGGCGATCTCGTTCTGCGGCAGCCACAGCACCGGCTGGGTGACCGGCTGGTTGTCGAACGGGCCGTCCGGGTTGGTGTAGTGGTTGAAGAAGCGGTCCTGCTTGATCTGCACCAGCTTCGAGGCGGGCAGCCAGCCGCCCTGGTTGTCGGTGACGAAGATGCCGCCCTCGGGGCCCCAGCCGATGCCGTCCGGGGTGCGCAGCCCGCCGGCGACGTACTGCACCTCACCGGTCGTGCGGTTGATCTTCAGGCTGGTGCCGCGGTTGGGCGAGCCCTGCGGGTCGGTGGTCGCGCCGCCCAGGTTGATGGAGACGGACAGGTTCGCGTAGAAATAGCCGTCCTTGTAGAGCAGGCCGAACGCGAACTCGTGGAAGTTGCCGTCGAAGGGCCAGGTGGCGACCCGGCGGAACTGGTCCATGACCCCGTCGTTGTTGGTGTCGTTGAGCTCGGTCAGCTCGGTCTTCTGCGAGACGTAGATCTTCCCGTCGACGATCTTCAGCCCCATCGGCTCACGCAGCCCGCTGGCCACCTTGCGGGTGGTGACCTGGCTGGGTGAGGTGGCGCCGGTGACCCCGCTGAGGATGTAGACCTCGCCCGCCACGGTGTCGCTGCCGCCCCAGGTCGCCACGGCCAGGCGCCCGTCGGGGAACCAGTCCATCGCGGTCACCTGCGGCTGGAAGCCAGCCGGGCGCAGGTTGGTCAGCGTGTAACCGGGGTGCACCGAGTTCAGCGGCAGGCCGTCGCCGGGGCTGTCCGAGGAGCCCTCGCACTCCTTGCGACCCGGGGCGGTCACCCGCACCACGCCGGAGTCGGTGCTGAGCACCGAGTTCGGGACCACCGCGTACGCGGTCGAGCCGGGCGGTCGCCACTCCAGGGTCAGCTGCTGACCGCCGTCGCGTTCGAAGTAGTCGATGTGCAGCGCGTGGTAGCCGGGGGTGAGGGCGACGCTGCCCTCCACCGCGAAGGCCCCGTGCGCCCCGTCGTTGTTGATCACTGTGGCGCCGTCGATCAGCAGCCGCGAGCCGTCGTCGCTGGTCAGCCGGAAGGCGTAGGTGCCCGCCGCGGCGATGGTGAGGTTGGCGATGACCTGCGACTGGAAGTGGTCCTCGAGGCCGAAGTCGGCGGCGGTGGTCCAGTTGATCGTGGGCAGCAGCTTGTCGACGTTGGGGGTCTGGCCGGATTTCAGCGTGCAGATCGTGTCCCGCGAGGTTTGCAGGTCGAACGTGCGCAACGTGACGCCGGGTTCTTGCGGCGGGACGTCGGCGGCGCTTGCGGGAAGGGCCGGTAGCAGGCTCGCGACCAGCGCGGCCGTGCAGAACAATGTTCTCCTCATCGAGCGCTCCATCCAGACGTCGATGACCGTCAATGAGCAATGACGCTAAGCCGCTTCTGCTCGTAAGTCCATAACTTTTGTTTCGTGGATCAAAAGTTATTAACCAGTGGTTTACCTGGCGCGGCCTCGCGCCATCGAGCGGCGAGCGGTGCGATGCTCGCTTGCACGCTGCTGTCCAGCGGTGGCTTCGCGCTGACGGCCCCGCCGGCGACTCTCTGCGCGTCCTTGGCGTCGGCGGCCGTGACCCCCGGCCGCGCCTGTTCCTGCAGCGCCACTCCCGCAACCTTGTGGCGCTGGGCGTGGCCCCGCCGGCATCGCGCGGGCGACGAAGCTGACCGGCCCTTACTGCAGCGGGATCGTCGTCTGATCGCCCGGTTCGCGCGGGCCGAAGAGGCGGCGGTCGCGCTCGGTGATGCGCAGGTCGTTGATGCTGGCCTCGCGGCGGCGCATCAGGCCCTGGTCGTCGAACTCCCACAGCTCGTTGCCGTAGCTGCGCCACCACTGGCCGGTCGCGTCGCGGCACTCGTACTGGAAACGTACGGCGATGCGGTCGTCGGTGACCGCCCACAAGGACTTGCGCAGGGCGTACTCCAGCTCGCGTTCCCACTTGGCGGTCAGGAACGCGACGATCGCCGGGCGGCCGGTGACGAACGTGTCGCGGTTACGCCAGACCGAGTCCTCGGTGTAGGCCAAGGACACCCGGTGCGGATCGCACGTGTTCCACGCATCCTCGGCGGCTTGCACCTTGGCGAGGGCGGTTTCCTGGGTGAACGGCGGCAACGGTGGGCGCATGCTGCCAACATATCGAAGGCGCCGGTCCGGGCGGCGAACGCCTGCTCGCTGCCGCCGGGGAGGCCGGCAGGCGAGCGGTGCGGGACTGCTGCCGGTGGCTCGGGACCGGGAGGCGAACGAGGGCTGTGGCCGTACCGGATAACGGGTTTTTCCTAGATCTGACTGTTCGGGCCGACTCTTCGCGCAGGCTTTCGCGGGGGGTTCATCCATCGATACTGTTAAATTATGTCCTCATCTCGCAAGCGGCGGAGAACATTGGCTGTTGCGCTGTCCGGCACGGTTGTGGCGGCGTTCGGCGTCCTTGGCATCACCAACGCGCTGGCCGCTACGGGCGGCCCGATCACCGGCATCGGCGGCAAATGTGTCGACGTGGCCGGATCGAACTCGGCAAATGGCACAGCGGTGCAGTTGTGGGACTGCAACGGCACCGGCGCCCAGGCGTGGACGATCGACGGCGCGGCGTTCAAAGCGCTCGGCAAGTGCCTGGACGTGACCGCCGCCTCGAGCGCCGACGGCGCGCAGGTGCAGCTGTACGACTGCAACGGCACCGGCGCCCAGCAGTGGTCCGTGCGCGGCAGCCAGCTCGTCAACACCGGTTCGGGCAAGTGCCTCGACGCCGCCGGGATGAGCTCGGCCTCCGGCACCCGCCTGCAGATCTGGACCTGCGCGGGCACCGCGAACCAGGCCTGGACGGTGCCCGGCGGGACCACGCCGCCGACGACGCCGCCCGCCGGCGGTGGCACCAAGAAGGGCGTCAGCACCTGGCAGTTCACCGGGCTGGCCGGGGCCATGAAGGACGTCAAGGCCAGCTGGTACTACAACTGGGCCACCAACAACGACAGCATGCCCGCCGACGCCGAGTTCGTGCCGATGATCTGGGACGAAACCTTTGACACCCCGGCGAACCTGGCCAAGGTCAAGTCCGAGGGCAGCACGCTGCTGGGCTTCAACGAGCCGGACATGTCCGGACAGGCCAACATGAGCGTCGAGCAGGCCCTGCAGCTCTGGCCCGACCTGCAGAACACGGGCATGCGCCTGGGCAGCCCGGCGGTCGCGTTCGGCGGGGACACCGCCGGCGGCTGGCTCGACCGGTTCATGACCGGCGTGCGGCAGAAAGGCCTGCGGGTCGATTTCATCACGCTGCACTGGTACGGCTCGGACTTCAGCAGTGCAGCGGCGGGGCAGTTCATGGGGTACGTCAAAGCGGTGCACGACCGCTACAACCTGCCGATCTGGATCACCGAGTACGGCCTGATGAACTTCACCGGCTCGCCGAAGTACCCGAACACCCAGCAGATCACCTCGTTCATCACCAACTCCACGGCGCAACTGCAGGCGGCCTCGTACGTGGAGCGCTACGCCTGGTTCTCGCTGCCCGCGGTGGGCGACTCGGTGGACTACGGCCTGTACCGCGATGCCACCACGCCGACCGAGGCGGGCAAGGCCTACCGGGCGGCCGGGTCCTGATCCGCTGAGCCGGGCGCTGGTCAACGCCCTGGCCCTGGCCCGGCTCGGCCCGGTCGCCGCCGATATCGTTGGCAGCGTGGAAACCGGAACGACGACACGGCAGAAGGTCATCGCGGCCGCGGCGAACCTGCTCGCGACCGCGGGCCGGGACGCGGTGACCACCCGGGCGGTGGCCACTGCGGCAGGGGTGCAGCCGCCGGTCATCTACCGGTTCTTCACCGACAAGGACGGCCTGCTCGACGCGGTCGCCGAGCACACCTACGCCGCCTTCGTGGCCGGCAAACAGGCCATCACGCCGCTGAGCGATCCGATCGACGACCTGCGCGCGGGCTGGGACCTGGCGGTGGAGTTCGGACTGAGCAACCCAGCGCTCTACGCGATGATGTACGGCGAACCCCGGCGCGGCATCGACTCACCGGCGGTGCAGGCCGGCATGCAGGTGCTGGCCGAGCGGATCCGCCGGCTGGCGGCGGCCGGGCGGCTCGCGGTGGACCAGGAGCTGGCCGCCTCGATCATCCAGGCCACCGCCCGGGGCGCCGTGCTGACCTGGCTGTCGCTGCCCGAGCCGCGGCGCGACCGGGCCCTGCTCGACTCCCTGCGCGAGGTGATGGTCACCGCCGTCACCAGCGACAAGCCGGCGGTTCAGCAGCCGGGCCCCGCCGGGGCGGCCCGCGCTCTGCTCGCCACGCTGCCGGAGCAGGATGTGCTCAGTCAGGCCGAGCAGGTCCTGCTCCACGAGTGGCTCGGCCGCCTCTCCGCCGGCCACTCGTGAGGTTGTCGCCCCCCCCCAGGATGAGACGGCCGCACGAGGTGGGACGGAGATAGATTGGGGTGTATGACCTTGGATCGCATCGTCGTTGTCGGGGCCTCGGCCGCCGGGCTCACGGCCGCGGAGACCCTGCGACGCGAGGGCTTCGCCGGCACGCTCACGCTGATCGGGGAGGAGATCGATCCTCCGTACGATCGCCCGCCGCTGTCCAAGCAGATCCTCTCCTCCGCGTGGGATGCCGGCCGGCTCGCGCTGCGGACCCTCGACCAGCTCACCGCACTGCGCCTGGACCTGCGGCTGGGGGTGCGCGCCGAGAGCCTGGACGTCGCCGGGCGCCTGGTGCGGCTGACCGACGGGACGGCGGTTCCCTACGACGGGCTGATCGTGGCAACCGGGGTGCGTCCCCGCCGCCTGCCCGGCCAGGGCGCACACGTACTGCGCACCCTGGACGACGCGCTGAAGCTGCGGGATCGGCTCCAGCCCGGCCGGCGGCTGGTGGTCGTGGGCGCCGGGTTCCTGGGGGCCGAGTCCGCCGCGGTGGCCCGGGGGCTGGGCTGCGAGGTGGTGATGCTCGAACCGGCACCGGTGCCGCTGGCTCACGCGGTCGGCGAGCAGATCGGGCGGGTGCTGTCCCTGGCGCACCGCGAACACGGGGTGCAACTGCGCACCGGGGTGGCGGTCGCCGAGGTGGCCGACGGGGGAGTGCGGCTGGTGGACGGGACGCTGGTCGAGGCCGACGAGGTGCTGGTGGCGATCGGTTCGCACCCCAACACCGAGTGGCTGGAGGGCAGCGGGCTCGAGGTCGCTGACGGGGTGGTGTGCGACGAGTACAGCGCCGCCGCGCCCGAGATCTACGCGGCCGGGGATGTGGCCCGCTGGTTCAACCCGCTGTTCGGCGTGGCGATGCGCATCGAGCACCGCACCAACGCCGCCGAGCAGGGCCTGGCCGCCGCCCGCAATTTGCTCAACCCGGCCGCCCGCAAGCCGTTCGCCCCGGTGCCCTACTTCTGGTCGGACCAGTACGACATGAAGATTCACGCGTACGGCTACCTGCGCGGCCACGACACCGTCGAGATCGTCGAAGGTGACCTCCAGGAACGCACGTTCGTCGCGGCGTACCGGAACAATGATCGGCTGGTCGGGGTGCTCGCGGTGGGCGTCTCGCCGAAGGTGCTCCGGCCCTGGCGCCAGGCCGTCGCGACCGGCGGCGTTTAATCCCCTCAGCTGGGGAATCTTGACACCATGAGCGACGTCAACCCTGAGCAGTACGCCGAGTTCGTCACCGAGGACGGGCCCGGCTCGGCCGATGCCGACGAGATGAGCCAGGTCCCGCAGCCGCCGGAACAGGCCCAGGCCGCCACCGACCTGCAAACCGGCGAGCAGCATGAACGCCAGGACCGCCGCGCCCAGGCCACCAAGTAGCGCCGTTGGGGCAAGGGTGGGTGCCCCCACGGGAATCGGGTTCGTTGCTAGGCTCCGGCGATGGCCGACGGGTTTACTGTCGATGCGAGTCAGCTGCGTTCCCACGCGGCGCGACTTGATGGGTTGCGAGGTCAGTTCGGGGCCGTCAAGGGGGCCAGCGCCTGCATCACCGGCGACGCCGCGGCTTACGGGCTGCTCTGTGGCTGGATCTCCGACATTCTCGAGGGGCGCCACCGGCGGCAGGACGAGCTGGTCTCGTACGCGGAAGAAAACTTGTCCTTGCTCGCCGAAGCCTTGCGCGCGACCGCGGCGGACTATGAGCTGACCGATTCTGCCGCCGCCGAGAATGTGCACAAGGCGGGGGGCTTGTGAGCGACCACTCGCTGGTGGCCGATGAGGTCTCCACCCGCCACGCCTGGACCGGGTCGTCCATCGCCGACAACATGCAGGGGCTCTATCAGGCGATCGACAGCGGTAGCTGGGTCGGCCAGGCCCTGGCCGGCGGGTCGCTCGGGGTCGACCTGGCGGCGTCGGCGCTCGACCCGTTCAGCGCGTTGCTGTCCAACGGGCTCGGCTGGGCGATGGAGTATTTCGACCCGCTGCGCGAGATGCTCGACAAGCTCGCGGGCATGCCCGACCGGGTCCGCCAGCACGCCGAGACGTGGGGCAACATGGCCGACGCCCTGGAGAACCTCGCCACCGACCTGGCCGGGGCCGTCGCGTCCGACCTGGGTGACTGGGCCGGGGCGGGTGCCGAGGCATACGGGGGCATGGCGGTCGGCAACGCCGACGGCATCAGCGGTCTGGCCAGCGCGGCGGCGGCCCTGGCCAGCGCCACCATGGCCGCGGGCAACCTTGTCGAGTTCACCCGGGGGCTGGTCCGCGACCTCATCGCCGACCTGGTCGCCCGGGTCATCGTGTGGGCCGCCGAGGCGATCTTCGTGGTGACGATCCCGGTGATCGCCGAGCAGATCGTGGCGGCGGTGGTCAAATGGTCCGCGCGGATCCTGACCTACACCACCGCGCTGATCACCAGCCTGCAGAACCTCACCCGGCTGCTGAACGGCTGAGGGGTCGTCATGCCGCGCACACCCCACAGCCACGGGCATTCCGAGGACGGCGGCGGCCCGGCACCCCATCAGCGCGGCGGGGGACGCTCCGTGCATCCGGCGAGCAGCGTCGGCGACGTGCACGAGATGGCCGCCAGCGCGCTGCAGGCCAACCGCCCCGGCGGCGGGGGCAACCCACGCTCCGGATCCACCCCGGCAAGCCCCCAGCGCGCCCTGCCACCGGGCCGCGCCTCGCAAACCCTGGCCCAGGTCCGCAACGCCCGCGCGGGGCCCAGCCGCGGCCGGATCGGCGAGGACTACGCCCGCGAGATGTACGACGGCGGCCCGCAGCGCAACTTCCCGGTGACCCCCACCGACGACCCGCAGTTCCCGGTCACCGGCCCCGGCGGCCGCAACGTCGACGTACCGGTGGACCTGGGCAACGGGCGCACCCTGGCGGTCGAGGTCAAGCACTACAAGGACTGGAAGACCGTGACGCTGCCCAGCGGTCAGAAACAGGCGGTGCCCAGCGACGGGGTGCCGCTCGACAGCCGCATGCACGAGGAGATCAACAAGGACGTGCAACGGCGCAGGCAGGATCCGGGGTACGACCCGCGCTGGGTGTTCCTGCAGGCCGGCCCGAGTCCGGCGCTGCGTAAACGGCTCGGCGAGGCCGGTATCATCTTCGTCGAGCACCAGTAGGAAGTGAGCCCGTGACTGACCCCGACCGTCTCGATGCTGCCCGGGAAACCCTCGCCACCTGGAGCGAGGAGCACCGCAACAACTACGACTCGGTCGTCGAGGTCACCCACGCGCCCTTCGGTGATGCCGAACGCGACCCGGCCACGGTGATCCCCTACTTGCAGCAGTACGTCGACGAGCTGCCGCTGGACGAGTTCGAGGACGAGGACTGGTTCACCCTGCACAACGACCTCGTCTCGTTCGTCGCCCGCCTGCAAGCCGTGCGCCGCAACGCGATCTGGCAGATCCGCGAGGACACCAACGCCCCCCGCGGCTACCGCTACGTGCTGGTTGCCGCCGACGCGCAGGACACGGTCCACTTCGTCGACCCGTACGACGTGGTGGCCCTGGAATTCCAGCAGGACCAGATCGACGTGGTCCGCCTGGCCGCCACCATCGAAGCCACCCTGGATGCCGCGAACACCGCCTGGTGAGCGGTGTGCTTCACCGCAGCTCGTCCACGGTGGCGGTCGAAGCGTCCTCAGTCCCGGGATTCGATGTGGGCCTCGGCGCCCGGGAAGATCAGCGTTTTGCGGTCCGAGTCAGCCCAGGTCACCTCGTACGGCGGGGCGCCGTCGGGGTGCTCGATCTGCGTGATGACCCCGACGCGCCGGCGATAACCGGTGTGCGTGCCCTCAATGACGACCCGGTCCCCGATGCGTGCCCTCATGGCAACCTCCTGACGACCCGCCTATCCTCACCCCTGCACCACTTTGATCGACAGGGGTTACATTCATTTCGATGAACATGCGCTGGCGGGTGGCGACCTCTGTCATTTTTCTGCTGTTCGGCGCGGTGCTCGGGGCGTGGACCGCGCGGGTGCCGGCTGTCAAGCACGACCTGGGGCTCAGCGACCGTGCCCTGAGCATCGCGCTGCTCGGGCTCGCGGCCGGAGCGATCACCGGGATGCAGCTGTCCGGGCGGCTTGTCGACCGGTTCGGAGCGCGGGCGGTGCTGCTACCGGCGGCGCTGGCCGAGGGTGTGCTGCTGGTGCCCACTGCGTACGTACCCGGAATGCTCGCTCTGGCTCTGGCCCTGTTCGTCTTCGGGGTGGGGCACGGGATGCTGAACATCGCGATGAACGCCGAGGCTCTGGTGGTGCAACGGGCGTGGGGGCGGCCGATCATCTCGTCGTTCCACGCGGTCTACAGCATCGGCGGTCTGCTGGGTGCGGCGATCGGCGGGTTGTTCGCCTCTGCTGCGGTCAGTGCCCGCGTCACGTTCCTGTGCGTCGGTGCGACGGTGGTGCTCGTGGCGGCCGTCGCCCTGCACACGATCCACAGTGCACCCTCGCAACCGGCGCTGGAGGTAACGGAAACGCCGGCCGGGCCGTTGCGCGGGGTGGTGGCGCTCGGGTTGCTGGCGTTCTGTGTGCTGGTGGGTGAGGGCGCGGCCGCCGACTGGAGTGCTGTGTATCTGCGCGACAACCTGCACGCGGGTGCGGGAACGGCAGCGGTGGGCTACGCGGCGTTCGCGGGTGCGATGACGGCGGGCCGGCTGGTGGGGGACCGGTTCGTGGCGCGCTGGGGTGCGGTACGGGTGGTGCAGGCCAGCGGGCTGCTCGCAACCGTGGGGCTGGGCGGGGCTTTGCTGGTCGGCGAGCCGTGGGCGGCGGCGATCGGGTGGGGCTGCTTCGGGCTGGGGTTGTCCTGCATCGCGCCGCAGGTCTTCTCCGTGGCCGGGGATCGCAACCCGGGGCAGGAGGGGCGGGCGTTGGCTCGTGTGGTGGGGCTGGGCTACGCCGGGTTCCTGGCCGGTCCGCTGCTGATCGGGCTGGCCAGCGGGCCGGTCGGGCTGCCGGGGGCGCTGGCTGTCCCGGTCCTGCTCGCGGCGGCGGTGGCCGGCTCGGCTCGCATCCTGCGCACCCCGGCCCGCGTGGTGAGCTGAGCAACGTTGTGTAACCGGGTGGCGTGTGCGACCTTGGTAGCAGAGCCAGTGATGGCTCCCGGACGAGGGTGCCGTACCCGGTCAGCGACAAGACGGCACGCGGGAGACTGTCATGTCGTGGTTCGTTCTCGTGCTGTCGGGCGTGCTGGAAGCCGTATGGGCCACCGCCCTGGGCAAGGCGCAGGGCTTCACCCGGCTCACCCCGTCGCTGATCTTCTTCACCGCCATCCTGGCGAGCATGGCCGGTCTGGCCTACGCCATGCGCGCGCTGCCCGTCGGCACGGCCTACGCGGTCTGGGTGGGCATCGGTGCCGTCCTCACCGTCACGTACGCGATGGCGACCGGCACCGAGTCCATCTCAGCGTCGAAGGTGCTGTTCCTGGTGCTGATCATCGGCGGGGTGATCGGGCTCAAGGCCAGCCACTGAGCCTCGCTCACCACTTCCATTTCTGCAGCGCGATGCCGTTGCAGGTGGCGATCACGTTGGCCGCCTTGTTCGCCGAGGACGCGGCGGCCAGGCACAGGGCCGTGCTGCCGGCCGGCCGGATCGTGGCATCGGTGCCGAACTGCCACAGCTGGGCGCCGGTCTTGTTGCACGTGTAGGTCCAGATCGCCTGCCCGGACGTGAACCTGCTCGACGGTACGTCCACGCAGTTGCCCATCACCCGCAGTGACCGGTCATCCGGCAGCCGGGTCGGCGCCTGCGCCTTGCTGCCGTTGCAGGTGTAGCTCTGCACGAAGGTCTTGATGGCGATCGCGGACGACGGCATGTCGATGCAGTGGCTGCCCGTCGTGCTGACCGGGCTCATCAGCGGGTTGGGACCCTTGCCCACCTGCACGATCTTGGCGACCGACGGCACACCGGCGGCGGCAATGACGAACAGCAGGTAATAGCCGGGCGGGGCCACGCCGCCGTTGGGCGGGCCGGTCACGGTCAGCGTGGTGCCGGCCGTGGTGAAGCGCAACGGGTACGTACCGCTGCCCCTGATTCACGCTGTGCGTCACGTCGCTGAGCCCGGCGAGCGCGACCTTCTTGATGCTCGCCGCTTGGGCGGTGGACACGGTGACAGTGGCGCCGATACCGATGCTGGCCGGGGCCGTGCCGATGACCGGCCGGGCGGCGAGTTCGCCGCTGCCGTCCTTCTTGTACAGGTACGGCGGCGTGAAGTACTCGACGTTCTTCTCCAGATAGCCCGCTGTCATGCAGATGCCGCAGATCCCGCCGCCACCGGTCATCACCCGGCCGTCGGGCAGCAGCGAGGCCGTCGAGTGGTACTGCCGGATGCGGCTCGCGCTGGCCAGCACGGTCCAGGCGCCGGTGGCCGGATCCCAGCGTTCCGCAGCGGTCATCGGGTGGTCCAGATCGACCAAATCCGAGGACGCCGCGCTGGTCATACCGCCGGTCGCCAGCACCGAGCCGTCGGCGAGCAGCGTCGCGTTGAACTGCCGCCGCCCGGCCGACATCGATCCGGTAGCCGCCACGGTGGCGGTCGGCCCCGCCCCGCTGCTGATGACCGTGCCGGTCTTGGTGGGCACGCTCGCCGCGCCGCCTTCGGTGACCGATCCGCCGCCGGCGACAAGAGATTTCCCGATGTCGTACGTGGCAAAGCTCCCGTAGTCCCGGTGGATGGCATCGCGGGTGATGGTCGCAGTGATCGCCCCGTTTCCCGCGGTGTTGATCGTGTATCCGGTGGTGTACGGGCCGAACAGGCCGAGCTGGGTGTCCGGCCGCGAACCCAGGAACGGGTACAACCGCCCGCCCGCCTTGGTGAAGCTGGTCAGCGCCCGGATCGCGCCGTTCGTCTGGTACACCTCGGCCGTAGCCGGTCCACCGCCGATGATCACTTCCTCGCCGTTCGCGGTCTGCGCCACGGAGGGGTACCAGCGCGGGGCGGCCATGTCCTTGCCGCGGGTCCAGGTTTCGGTGCGCCAGTCGAAGATGCGGGTTTGCACGGTGCCGTCGAGGGCCGCGCCGGCATTTCCGCCGGCCACCAGGATCCGGCCGTCGCTCAGCTGCGCAAAGCCCGCGCAGAAGATGTTCGACCCCATCAGATCGACGCGCTTGAGGGTACTGTCAACCGCAAATGGCGCTCCACGAGCCCGACAGCCCCGGATCGCCGGGCGCCGCGAACGTCGTCCGAGGCGTTCCCGGCCGCAGCCCGGTCGAGCGCTGGATCCGCGCCGCGTTGGCGGCCGTCTGCTGCTCGATGGTGCGCATCGGCGTCCCGGCCAGGTCCTGGGCCCGGTGTTCGGCGCTGTCCTCGTCCTCGCTCTCAGGTCCGTGCTCGTGGACGTGGACGTGGACGTGCTGATGATGGTGCTCGGTGGCTTCCACGCGCCGGGTGGCTTCTGCGGGGCCGGTGGCTGAGGCCGCGCCGGCGATGAGCAGAAAAGCGGACGAAAGGACAATGGAATCGAACAGGCGGCGTCGTACGGTCATGAAAGAATCCCTTTCGCCGACGAAAGGCAACACCCCTGGCCCATTGTCGGAAAACCGACGGGAATGGGCCGTCTACTATGGGCAATGCGGTGATGGTAAACCGCCGGCAAAAGACTTATCGGTCGCACGCCCCGGTCGAAAGGCGCCCCATTCGGCACACAGCCCTGACCGAACGGATAGGACGGCTACACCTGGTCGCGCACTCGTCGTGCGCGCGTGCTCACCGGGAGGGCTTGGGTGCCGCGGTGGTGCTGCGGATGACCAGCGAAGGGTCCAGCACGATGCGGCGGGTGCCGGTGCGGCCCTGTTCCAGCCGTTCGACGATGGCGTCCAGGGCTGCTTCGGCCATGCCGGCGACGTCCTGGCGTACCGTTGTCAGGTCGATGAACGACAGCTGGGCCACGCCGCTGTCGTCGAAGCCCACCACCGCCACGTCGCCGGGCACTGCCGAGCCGGTCCGGATCAACGTGTCGAGCACCCCGTGGGCGCACCGGTCGTTGCTGGTGAAAATGGCGGTCGGCAAAACCTTTTCCCCCATCAGCCGCCGTACGGCCGCAGCCCCCGATTCCTCCGTGTGATCGCCGCCCAGTACGCGCACGAAGTCCCCGAGCCCGTTGCGCCGCATCGCCCGCTCATACCCGCGCCGACGATGTTGTGACCCGGTCCGATCCCCGCCGTCCACGTGCAGGATGTCGCGGTGCCCCAGCCCGGCGAGGTGCTCGACGGCCAGCCGCGCACCCCGCTCGTCGGCCGCCCGCACCACGTCCACCCCCTCGCCGGACGAACGCCATCCGATGGCGACGATCGGTACCCGTTCCGCGGCCACCGCCAGCTCCGCCGCCGTGGTCGCCGGCCCGAGCAGGATCATTGCCTCACACCGGTACGCCAGCAGCTCCTCCACCGCGTGCCGCTCGTCGCGTCCGGGTCCCAGCGCTCCCAGCACCACGTGATAGCCCCGCTGTTGCGCGCCCGGGTAGATCGCCTCGACCAGGTCCACGTCGAAGGGCTGGCGCATCGTGAACAGCACCCCGATGTGCCGGCTGCGGTGCCGGCGCAGCACCTGGGCGGCCAGGTTGGGACGGTATCCGATCTCCTCGGCGGTGCGGAACACCCGCTCGCGGGTGGCCGGGCTGGCACCGGGCGCGTTGCGGAACACCAGCGACACCAACGCCTGCGACACCCCGGCCCGCGCGGCCACATCGCGCATGGTCGGTCGCACCGGGCGGGTCATGCCGATCGCTCGGCCGGTACCGCGGTGTTCTCCCCGGCGAGTAGCACCCGCACCCCGGCCGCGTGCAGCGCCCGTTCCATCCGGCTCGGCGGCCGGGCGTCGGTGACCAGGGTGTCGATGCGCCCGAGCAGGCCGAGCAACAGCGGGGCCGAGTCGGTGAAACACCCGTGGGAAGCCAGCACGACGCTGCGAGCGGCGACCGTGAGCAGGGCGCGTTTCACCGAGGCTTCGGCGTCGGATTGAGCATAGGCCCCTCGCGGATCAAGGGCATCAACGGACAGGAAGAACAGCCCCACCCGTACGGTCTGAGCGGCAGCCACGGTCCCCGCGCCGACAAAGGCCGAGATGCTCGGGCACAGTTCGCCGCCCAGCCCCACGACCCGTGGCCCGGGCCGGCTCATCAGCATCTGGATCACCGGCACGGAATGGGTCACCACCGTGCCGGAGAACTTCTCCGGTAGCGCCCGCGCCAGCTCGTAGCCCAGGATGCCGGCGTCGATGGCGATGGTGTCAGCGCCGCCGACCAGCGCCGCCGCCCGCCGCCCGATCTCCACCTGACCGGCCACATCCGGCCCGGCACACCGTCCCGCCTCCCGCAAGGTCGGCGCGGCCAAGCTGGCTCCCCCGTACACCCGGCGGACGTGCCCGTCCTGCTCAAGGCTGCGCAGGTCCCGGCGGATCGTCATGTGCGAGACGCCGTACGCCCGCGTCAGATCGGCGATCGACAGGAACCCCTCAGCCCGCAACGCGGAGACGATCGACTCGCGCCGCTCGGTTGTACTCTCCATCAGCCCTCCACTAGTACGTTGCACTAGTACGAACCAGGGCTCAGTCTGCTGAGGGCTCGCCAACCCGGTCAATCGCCGTGGCTGATGGTGCGAAAGACGCCTACTCCGGCCCCTCGAGAACGCGCTGGGCGATCCGGAAAGCGGTGTTCGCGGCCGGTACGCCACAGTAGATCGCGGTTTGCAGCAACACTTCCTTGATCTCCTCGGTGCTCAGACCGTTGGTGCGCGCCGCGCGTACGTGCATCGCCAGCTCCTCCTGATGCCCGAGCGCGACCAGCGCCGTCAGCGTGATCATCGAGCGGCTGCGGCGATCCAGTCCCGGGCGGTTCCAGATGCCGTCCCACGCGTACGTGGTGATCAGGTCCTGGAAGTCGCGGGTGAAGGCGGTGGTGCCGGCCTCGGCCCGGTCGACGTGGGCGTCACCGAGCACCTCGCGCCGTACGGCCGGCCCGGGGGAGTCGCCGAAGTGGTCGTCGAGCAGTGCGGCCACCGCGTCCGGTCGCTCGGCCGGGGCCAGGTGCGCCACGTCGGCCAGCACGACCAGCCGGCCCTGGGCCACTTCGCCGGCGATCAGCGCAAGACCGTCGGCTGGGGTGGGTCTGTCGTCGGCCCCGGCGATCGCGAGCACCGGCACGGTGATCCCGGCGAGCCGGTCGCGGACGTCGAAGCCGGCCAGCGCCTCGCACGAGCGGGCATAGCTTTCCGGGTCGGTGGCCCGCAGTGCGGCGATCAACGGTTGGGTGACCTCGGGGTGGCGCTGCGGGAACCCGGGAGCGAACCAGCGTTCGATCGACCCCGCGACCACCGTTTCGAGCCCGGCGCTGCGCACCAGGGCGGCCCGGTCGTGCCAGCCGGCCGGTTCGCCGATCTTCGCGCCGGTGCAGATCAGCGCGGCCGACTCGACCCGGTCCGGGGCATCCAGCAGCAGTTGCAGGCCGACCGTGCCGCCAAGCGACACCCCGGCGTACCGGAACCGCTCGCCCGGCCGTAACTGATCAGCCAGCGCAAGCACCTTCCGGGCCAGGACGGGCACGCCGGCCGTCTCGGCGTCGGGGGCGCTGCGGCCCTGGCCGGGTAGATCCCAGCCGACCACGTGGAAATTGCCGCGCAGCCGGTCGGCGCAGGCACCCCACAGGGCTTCGGCGGTAGTGCCGACAGAGGGCCCGAGCAGCAGCAACGGCTGGCCCGGACGGTCGTGGAAGACGGTTGCTGCGATGCTCACCTGGGTCCCGCCCGTTGAAGGATGGCGTCGATGATGGCGTCGGTGGCACCCCGGTAGGGTCCCGCGACATGGTGCCGGCGCTGCTCCGCGTCGATGCCGGGCCGGGCGGCGCTCAGCGTAGCGGCCATCCGGGCGGCGTCGACGTGCAGCTCGGCGCAGAGCTCGGCGGCCTGCGACACCGCGACCACGGTACGCCGCCCGAGCGTGCGTAACGTCGCCCACTCGACGTGCCACGCGCCGTCGGGCCGCTCGTCGACCACTCCGGCGGCGGCCGCGTGCAAGGTGGTGGCCAGCGGTGGCCCGGCGATCGCTGCGCGGTGCACGAGCACGGCCAGCACCGGGTTCTGCTTGTTGGGCATGGCCGATGAACCGCCGCGCCCCGGGCCGGCCCCTTCGACGAGTTCATGGATCTCGGGGCGGCTTCCGATGAGGATGTCGTTGGCGATGCGGCCTACCGCGTCGGTGCAACCGACCAGCGCATCCCCGGCCAGGGTCACCGGCGCGCGGCTGGTGTGCCACTGTGGACGTACCGGCAACGCAAGCTCGTGGGCCGCGGCCTGGACCCAGGCGTGCGCCTTGCCGACGGAACCGGCCAGGGCGACGGGCGCGGCCAGGCTGCCCGCCGCGCCGCCCACCTGGATCGGCAGCCGCGCCGAGGTCAGACGATCGCGGGCATCGAGCACACCCTGCAGCCAGCCGGCCGCCTTCAGCCCGAAAGTGATCGGTACGGCATGCTGGGTCAGGGTGCGCCCGGCCATCGACGTGTCGCGGTGCCGGTCGGCCAGCCCGGCCAGCGTCGCGACCAGCGCATCCACATCCTCGGACAGCCGGTTCACCGTGTCGCGCAGGCACACCGCCAGCGCCGTGTCCAGAACATCCTGGCTGGTCAGCCCGGCATGAAGGTGCTCGCGCAGGGACGGATCGGCGCGCTCGCGCAGCACAGCCAGCATCGCGGTGACCGGATTCCCGCCCTTCTCCGCCTCCTCGGCCAGCCGCGGAAGGTCATCGGGACCGGTAAGCCCGGCGAGGGTGGCGGTGGTGCCCGGGTGCTGAGCGGTCAGCCAGGCTTGTTCGACGCGCAGCATGGCGTGCAGGAACGCGGCGTCGGTGAACAGGTCGCCAGCACGGTGATCGCCGGGCCACAGCAGATCAGCCATGGCTCAGGAACACGGTTTCGCCCTCGCCCTGCAAGCGGATGTCGAAGCGCAGGCCACGCGGTTCGGCTTGGGCGATCAGGGTGGCGCGGCGCTGTGCGGACAACGAGGTCAGCAGTGCGTCGGCCGGGTCGGGCGACGGCAGGTAGGCGCGGGTGAACAGGCGGTCGAGCAGGCCGCGGGCGAACACGGTGACCGCGAAAAACGGGGCCGAGCCGCCGGGAGCGCAGGTGGAGAACCAGTAGTGGCCGTCGGCGTCGGTGGCGGCGCGCCCCCAGCCGGTGAAGGTCCAGCCGTCGCGGTGAAAGGAACCGGGTTCCTGCACGACCGAACCGTCGGGGCCGGGCTGCCAGATCTCGATCAGGGCATCGGGAACGGGATTGCCGTCGCCGTCGGCGACGTTGCCGTGCAACCGGATCGCCGCGGGATCAGCCGGTGGCACCAGCTCGTTACCGCCGTCGAAGGGCAGGCCGAGGTGGAAGAACGGGCCGACGGTCTGCCCGGGTGCGGGGATCACGCGTTTCCCTCCGCCTCGAACGGGGTGCGGTGGCTGCCGGTCAGCACGATGTCCCACCGGTATCCGGTGCTGTGTTCGGGAGTCGTGATGCTGTGGTCGTACCGGGAAAGCAAAGCCTGCCGGGCCTTGGGGTCGGTGATCGACTGGTAGATCGGGTCCAGGTCGAACAATGGATCGCCGGGAAAGTACATCTGGGTCACGAGCCGCTGGGTGAAGGCGGTGCCGAACACCGAGAAGTGAATGTGCGCCGGGCGCCAGGCATTGAGATGATTACGCCACGGGTACGGTCCCGGCTTGACGGTCAGGAACCGGTACGTTCCGTCTGCCCCGGTCAGGCATCGCCCGGCCCCGGTGAAATGGGGATCCAGCGGCGCCGGGTGCTGGTCGCGCTGATGCCAGTACCGGCCCGCCGCGTTTGCCTGCCAGATCTCCACCAGCTGATGCGCCACCGGACGCCCACCGCTGTCCACCACGCGCCCGGTCACCACCATCCGCTCGCCGATCGGCTCCCCGGCATGCCGCCGGGTCAGATCGGCCTCGGCGTCGTCCACATCGCGCCGGCCGAAGCAAGGCGCCCACAACTCCACGCCCTCCGGATCGGCGGGTACCGGATCCAGCTCGGGATGCCGCGCCGAACTGCTGCGGTACGCGGGATAGTCGAGCCGCGGCTGCCGGCCGGACAGCCCGGCCACCGCGCCGATCTGCGCGCTGATGTCCGCCTGAGTGCTCACGTTCGAGACGCTAGGCTCCGCGGCTTTCCGGCGCGATACTTGCCTTCCGCTGACCGGAAGGGGCCGCTGTGGCTGTCAGTGTCACCTCCCGCGCACTGGATCTGCTCGGCGCCTTCGACACCGGGCACCGCCGCCTCACCCTCAGCGCAATGGCCCGCCGCGCCGGGCTGCCGCTGGCCACCGCGCATCGCCTGGCCGGGGAACTGCACCGCTGGGGAGCCCTGGACCGCGCCGCCTCGGGGGAGTACGTGATCGGCCGCCGTTTGTGGGACCTTGGACTGCTCGCCCCGGTGCAGTCGGGTCTGCGCCACGCCGCTTCGCCGTTCCTGCACGACCTGTACGCCGCCACGCTCGCCACCGTGCACCTGGCGGTCCGCGACGACGCCGAGGTGCTCTACGTCGACCGGCTGGCCGGGCACGTCTCGGTGCCGGTGGTCAGCGAGGCCGGCACCCGGTTGCCGATGCACGCCACCGGCGTCGGCAAGGTGCTGCTGGCGTACGCGCCGGAGAACGTGGTCGTGCGGGTGCTCGCCGGGCTGACCCGGGTCACCCCCTACACCGTCACCGAGCCGGCCCGGCTGCTGACCCAGCTGCGCCGGGTGTGGGCCGAGGGCTACGCGACCACGGGGGAGGAGATGAGCCTGGGCGCGTGCTCGGTGGCGGTGCCGGTGCGCGGGCCGGGTGGGAGCGTGGTGGCCGCGCTGGGCATCGTGGTGCCCGACCTGCGCCGCGGGCGGGCCCGGTTGGTGGCGGCGCTGCAGGTGGCGGCGAGTGGCATCGGCCGTACCTTGTCCTGCACGTCTTCCGTTCAGTGAAACGGTTCCTTGCCGTTGTCTGCGGCTGCGCGTTGGCTGAGCCGATGAGGACCCAGGTCGCGATCATCGGCGCCGGCCCGGCCGGTCTGCTGCTCGCCCATCTGCTGGCCCGCGGCGGGGTGGCGGCGATCGTGGTGGAGACCCGCTCGCAGCAGTACGTGGCCGCGCGTATCCGGGCCGGCATCCTCGAGCAATCCAGCGTCTCGCTGCTCACCGAGGCCGGGCTGGGCGACCGGCTGCACGCGCAGGGCCAGGAGCACCGGGGGATCTACCTGCAATGGCCGGGGCAGCGGCACCACCTGGACTTCATGGACCTGGCCGGGCGCAGCGTGTGGGTTTATGGCCAGACCGAGGTGCAGAAGGACCTCGTGGCGGCGGGGACGGCCGAGGTCATCTACGAAGTGTCGGGCACCGCACTGCACGACGTGACCACCGATCGGCCGTATGTGACATTCACTGAATCGGACGGCAAGCCCGGGCGCATCGACGCCGACGTGATCGCCGGCTGCGACGGGTCGTTCGGTCCGAGCCGCCATGCGGTGCCGTCGCGGGCCTTTGAGCGGACGTACCCGTATTCCTGGCTCGGAATCTTGGCAGAGGTTGCCCCCTCAACCGACGAGCTGATCTACGCCTGGCACCCCGGCGGTTTCGCCCTGCACTCGATGCGCTCGCCCACGGTGAGCCGGCTCTACCTGCAGGTCCCGAACGGCACCGACCCGTCCGCCTGGTCCGACCGGCAGATCTGGGACGAGCTGGCCAAGCGCCTCGGGCACGGCCAGGACGGCTGGAAGCTGACCCCCGGCCCGATCACCGGCAAGAGCGTCCTGCCGATGCGCAGCTATGTGCAGACCCCCATGCGCCACGGCCGGCTGTTCCTGGCCGGGGACGCCGCGCACATCGTGCCGCCCACCGGCGCCAAGGGGTTGA
Organism: Actinoplanes sp. TFC3; assembly: GCF_001553785.1. Lineage (GTDB taxonomy): Bacteria > Actinomycetota > Actinomycetes > Mycobacteriales > Micromonosporaceae > Actinoplanes. The sequence continues at coordinate 2,907,595 of NZ_LOJP01000001.1, read as the reverse complement.
ACCTGGCGATCCGGGACGTGGCGTTGCTGAGCCGTGCCCTGGTGGCGTTGCTGCGCTCGAAGGACCCACGGCTGGCCGGCGCGTATTCGGATACAGCGCTGCAACGGGTGTGGCGGTGTACGCATTTCTCATGGTGGATGACCACGATGCTGCACACCTCCGGCGACCCGTTCGACGCGCAGTTGCAGTTGTCGCAGCTACGGTGGGTGGTGTCCAGCCGGGCGGGCGCGGCCGGGCTCGCCGAGAACTATGCGGGATAGTGTCGGGTATGGATGTCATTGCCCTCCGCGACGCAGGGCACGTAAGCGCGGACTTCGTCATCGTGGCGTCCGGCTCCCTCCCCGATGACGGTCTGCTGCCTATCGAGAAAACGGACCCGGTACCACACCGTTGTGGGTCTCCGAGCGATAACCGCACCGCAGACAGGAGAGACATGACCGAGTTTCGCAAGGCTGTGGAGGCGCGCGACTCCGAGGCGATCGCCGCAACTCTCGCGGACACTGTGGTGTTTCGCAGCCCCGTGGCGTTTCGGCCGTACGAGGGAAAACCCATCACCGCCGCGATCCTGCGTGGCGTCCTGCGGGTCTTCGAGGACTTTCAGTATGTCCGCGAGATGAGCAGTGATGGCGGCCGGGATCACGCCCTGGTCTTCCGCACGCGCATCGGGGACACCGCCGTTGAGGGGTGCGATTTCCTGCACCTCGATGAGGACGGCTTGATCGATGAGTTGACCGTCATGGTGCGTCCGTTGTCGGCTGCGCAGACCTTGGCCGCGGCGATGGCGGCTCAGTTCGAGCGGATCAAGGGCGACGCGGGGTCCTGAGTCCGAGCGTCGGCCGCCCGGACACCGCAGGTCAGCGAATGCCACCGGATCTCCGGCGAGGACGCCTGCAGTGTTAAGGCTGCATCACCGCGAGCCTCTCACTGTGCGGGCTGGCACGCCCCCGCGTTAGCAGTGCACCACTTCCGCGCCGCACCTTGAAATGCCCGTCGCGACCCGGGGATTGTCACGGTGTTCGATGGGTGCCGCGCGGACGGAGGCGTTTGATGGCGGGTTTCAGGCGCTCCAGATTCCTGGTCAAGCTGACGATCATCTCCACGCTGGGGGCGACGCTCACGTTCGGGTTGTTCGCTGTCGTCAACGCCTGCTCGTTCCTGTTCGTGCTGCGCTTCTGCCCGGAGACCCGGGGCCGCTCGCTGGAGGAGCTGGAGGACGACTTCCGCGAGCATGACCCGGCCCGCTTCGTCCGGGCGGCGCCGGCCGGCGTCACCGGGTCGTGCACACCATGACCGCCGGGTTCGACGTGGTGACCATGGGCCGGATCGGTGTCGACATCTACCCGCTGCAGATCGGGGTCTCGCTGCGCCAGGTCGAGACGTTCGGCAAGTACCTGGGCGGCAGCGCCACCAACGTCGCGGTCGCCGCGGCCCGCTACGGCCGGCGCACCGCGGTGATCACCCGCACCGGCGCCGACCCGTTCGGCGAGTTCCTGCACGACGCGCTGCGCGGCTACGGCGTTGACGACCGGTACGTCACCGCGGTCCCCGGCCTGCCGACGCCGGTGACCTTCTGCGAGATTTTCCCGCCGGACGATTTCCCGTTGTACTTCTACCGTTTTCCCAAGGCACCGGACCTGGAGATCCGCCCCGGGGAACTCGACTTGGACGCGATCCGAGCCGCCAAGGTCTTCTGGGTAACCGTTACCGGGCTCAGCCAGGAGCCCAGCCGCAGCGCCACGCTGGCCGCGCTCCGGGCCCGTGACCGCGCCGGCATCACCGTGCTGGATCTGGACTACCGGCCGATGTTCTGGTCCTCACGCGCCGAGGCCCGATCCTGGGTCGAGCAGGCGCTGCCGCTGGCCACGGTCGTGGCCGGCAACCGCGACGAGTGGGAAACCGCGGTGGGGGACCGGCCACCGGAAGCGGCGGCGCAGGCCGCCCTCGACATCGGTGCCGACCTGGCGATTGTCAAGCAGGGCCCGCGCGGGGTGCTCGGGCGCGACGCCAAGCACACCGTGGAAGTGCCGCCGGTTCCGGTCGACGTGGTCAACGGGCTCGGCGCGGGCGACGCGTTCGGCGGGGCGCTGTGCCACAGCCTGCTCGCCGGCTGGGATCTCGAACGGACACTGCGGTTCTGCAACGCCGCCGGGGCTATCGTCGCGAGCCAGCTGTCCTGCTCCGACGCCATGCCCGAGGTCGATGCCGTGGAACGCAAGCTAGGCGGAGGAGAACTTTCATGAGCACCGTTCAGCGTTGGATCAACGGGGCCGGCGTGGCCGGGGCGTCGGTGCTGCCCGACGCCAACCTGGAGTTCGCCGCGAACCACATCACCGCGGCGGCCCACGGTCCGGCCGGTCGGCGTTGCATGGCGATCTCGGTGGCCGTGGTGGTGGACAGCATCGGCGATGAGCTGGTCGACCTGCTCAAGCGAAGGGCGCTGGTGGTGGACGGGCGATCCGAGATCAAGGGGGGCATCGACCTGATCAACCGCAACCCGTACGGCAACGGCACCTGCTTGTTCACCGGCATCCGGTTCTGCACCCTCGGCAAGGTCGTCACCGCGCGGTGGCCCGAACTCGACGAACCCGCCGCGCACCTGCACTTCCCGGTGGCGGTGTGAGCATGGCTACCGTCCGGCTCACCGTCGCCCAGGCGGTCGTACGGTTCCTGGGCTGCCAGTACAGCGAACGCGACGGCGCCGAGCACCGGCTGATCCCGGGCTGCTTCGGCATCTTCGGGCACGGCAACGTCGCCGGGATGGCTCAGGCGTTGCTCGAAGCCCAGGTCACCGGCTCGGCCGACCTGCCGTACTACCTTGCGCGCAACGAGCAGGGCATGGTGCACGCGGCGGCCGGGTACGCCAAGACGCTGAACCGGTTGCAGACGCTGGCCTGCACGGCCTCGATCGGGCCGGGTTCGACCAACATGCTCACCGGCGCGGCGCTCGCCACCGTCAACCGGCTGCCGGTGCTGCTGCTGCCCAGCGACATCTTCGCCACCCGGGCCGCGGTGCCGGTGCTGCAGGAACTGGAGAACCCGGGCAGCTACGACGTGTCGGTTAACGATGCGTTCCGGCCGCTGTCGCGTTTCTTCGACCGGGTGTGGCGTCCCGAGCAACTGCCGCAGGCCCTGCTCGGCGCGATGCGGGTGCTGACCGACCCGGCCCGGACCGGCGCGGTGACCGTGGCGCTGCCGCAGGACGTGCAGGCCGAGGCGTACGACTGGCCGGTCGAACTGTTCGCCCGGCGCGTCTGGCCCATCGCGCGCCCGGTCCCCGAACCGGCAGCCCTGGACCGGGCCGTCGCGGTGCTGCGCGCGGCCCGCCGCCCTCTCATCGTGGCCGGTGGCGGGGTCATCTACGCCGAGGCGACCGAGGCGCTGCGCCGGTTCGCGCAGAGCACCGGGATACCGGTCTGCGACACCCAGGCCGGCAAGGGCAGCCTGCTCTGGGACCACCCGCAGGCCGTCGGCGGCGTGGGTTCCACCGGCTCGCAAGCAGCGAACGCGCTGGCCCGTGACGCCGATGTCGTGCTCGGCATCGGCACCCGCTACAGCGACTTCACGACCGCCTCGCGGACGGCTTTCCAGGATCCCGGGGTGCGCTTCGTCAACCTCAACGTCGCCGGGTTCGACGCCGCCAAGCACACCGGCGTCATGCTCGTCGCCGACGCGCGCACCGGGCTGGACGCGTTGACCGAGGCCCTGTCCAGCTATCGGGTCGGCGACGGCTACCGCACGCGATACCGGCAGTTGACCGACGACTGGAACCAGGTGGTCGACCGGGCTGTGCACCTGGGCCATCAGCCGCTGCCGGCGCAGAGCGAGGTGCTCGGCGCGCTCAACGAGATGATGAGCCCGCGCGACATCGTGGTGCAGGCGGCCGGAAGCATGCCCGGGGACCTGCAGATGCTGTGGCGCGCCGGCGATGCGAAGCAGTACAGCGTCGAGTACGGCTTCTCCTGCATGGGTTTCGAGATCGCCGGGGCGCTGGGGGTCAAGCTGGCCGCCCCCGACCGGGATGTGTTCGCGCTGGTCGGCGATGGCTCGTACCTGATGATGGCGCAGGAGATCGTCACCTCGGTCGCCGAGGGGCTCAAGCTGATCGTCATCATCGTGCAGAACCACGGTTTCGCGTCGATCGGGGAGTTGTCGGAGAAGCTGGGATCGCAGCGCTTCGGCACCGCCTACCGCTACCGCAACGCCGGAACCGGGCAGCTCGACGGCGCCAAGCTGCCCATCGACCTGGCCGCCAACGCGCAGAGCCTGGGCGCCGAGGTGATCCGGGTGCGCACGATCGACGGGTTCCGCGACGCCATCAAGCACGCCAAGGCCGCCGCGAGCACCACGGCCATCCACATCGAAACCGACCCGCTCGCCCCGGTGCCATCCTCGGGTGGCTGGTGGGACGTGCCGGTGTCGCAGGTCAGCGAGCTGGCCAGCACCCGGGCGGCGTACCAGGACTACGCGCAGCACAAGGCCGGGCAGCGCCCGCTGATCGAGGGAGGAACACCATGACCGATCTGTCCCAGCTACGGCCGGCGCGGGCCCGTCCACTGCGTGTTCGGCTGGGAGGAGGACGCCGACGCCCTCCATCGCCGCATGCTCGACCGGGTCCGCGCCGAGCCGGGCTGATCAGCGCACGGCGTTCAGATGCCCCAGCAGCGTCGTGGTCGCCGGGCCGGCCGGGACAGGGAAGGCCAGCGAGGCGTTGCCGGCGTCGACAGCGATCACGTTGACATCACGGAACCGCTCGTGTGCGAACGTCCGGACCTGGTTGATCCGGGCGTGCGGCAGCACCGTGCGGCCCATGGAGAGCACCTTGTCGTTGCCGTAGCTGAACCATTCGCGGCGGTGCAGCACCTGGGTCTCGCGGTGGTCGGCGAGCCAGAGGCTGGCGTGCAGCGTGGTGCGGCGCACGTGGCGTTGCACCACCCGGCGCGCGATGTCGCACACCAGCCGCATGCCCGGTTCCGCGGCCACCGTGTTCGCGTACGCGGTGAGCAGCCCGGTGTCCTCGACGTCCAGGGCCGGGGCGCCGGGCACCGGGAAGCTGTCCGCGGGCACGCTGGACGGCAGGTACAGCCCGCGGACCAGCTCGATCAGGGTGGCCATGGGCTTGGGGTCGGCGGCGTTGTAGGGCACGAGCGCCACGGCGCCGTCGACGGTGAACACGCCCAGATGCCCGTCGAGCAGGTTGGTGGTGTCCACCAGCGCGGCGATGCGGTCGAGGGGCACGTCAACGGTGTGGTACCTGTCGTCGTGGCGGCTCAGGATGGTCAGGTTCGCCGCGCCGACCGCGATCAGGTGGTCGTACAGGTGCGTGTCGGGGGTGGCGTTGCGGCGTTCGATCAAGCGGGGGAGCTTGAGCACCAGACGCTGCGCCTCGGGAATGATCCCGGCGCCGCGGAAGAGCCGCGGGAGATCCTCCGAGGAGGTCACCTGCTGGATCCAGGGCCCGAAGGCGTCGTACTCGCTCACGCGTCGCATGGGGCGAAGTATGACGAAGCTGGTATGCCCGCGTGCGGCCCGGGTTCTCTAGAGTGATCATCATCTATGAAGGCTGGTGGACGGAGTTTCGATGCCCGCACCGATGCGCTTTCGCCGTACCGTGGCACTTGCCGCACCTGTTTTCCTGGCCCTTGTTGTTACGGTTCTGCGGATTCCGGCCGGCTCGGCGGCGGCCACGCTGACGGTCGCCCAGGCCATTGCCAACCAGAGCGGCACGGGCACGGTGCGCGGCTACGTCGTCGGTGAGCCGACCGCGACCGCCACGGTGCGCACCAGCGGCTTCACCGGCGACACCGCCATCGCCCTGGCCGACAGCAGCGCCGAGACCAGCACCGCGAAGATGCTCTACGTGCAGGTGACCAGCACGTACCGGGCCTCGTTCGGGTTGCAGACCAACCCGGGGCTGATGGGCTCGGCGGTCACCGTGACCGGGACGCTGGCCGCGTACTTCACCCACCCGGGTCTCAAGTCGCCCACCGCGATGACCGGCTCAACCTCGCCGACGCCCACACCCCCGCCCCCGCCGACCGGCGGCACCGACGCCTACTATGCCGCGGCCGCCGGGAAGTCCGGGACCGCGCTGCGCACCTCGCTGCACACGATCATCTCCACCGGGGTGACCAAGCTGTCGTACGACGCGGTCTGGAACGCCCTGAAGGTCACCGACCAGGACCCGGCCAACTCGGCAAACGTCATCCTGCTGTACTCGGGCAAGAGCCGGGCCAAGACCCTCAACGGCGGCGACACCGGCGACTGGAACCGCGAGCACGTCTGGGCCAAATCCCACGGCGACTTCGGCACCAGCGCCGGCCCCGGCACCGACCTGCACCACCTGCGCCCCGAGGACGTCGCCGTCAACTCGCTGCGCGACAATAAGGACTTCGACGACGGCGGTACGGCGGTCAGCGGCGCCACCGGCAACTACACCGACGCCGACTCCTGGGAGCCCCGCAACGCCGTCAAGGGCGACGTGGCCCGCATGATCTTCTACATGGCCATCCGCTACGAAGGCGGTGACGGCTACCCCAACCTCGAGGTCGACAACGCCACGAGCGGCGGCACCGCGCCCCGCCTCGGCCGGCTGTCAACCCTGCTGGAATGGAACGCCGAGGACCCGCCGGACGCCTTCGAACGCAACCGCAACCAGGTCATCTACGCCACCTACCAGCACAACCGCAACCCGTTCATCGACCACCCGGAATGGGTGGCCTCGGTCTTCGGCTGACCCCGTTCCCGGCGAGGACCCGCCCGGCATCCTGCTCAGGATGCCGGGTCGAGTCGCATGGTGGTGCCGGTGGCCGGCGGCCTGGTCATCGCTGCCGCGTAGGGCGAATCGGCGTACTTGCCCAGCAACGCGTCATCGATCTTGGCGTCCAGTTCCGGCTCGTCGATCGGCACGAAGCGCACCGCTCGCTCGATCCCTTCCGCGCTGATCGAGCCCACGCCGTACCGCTGCGCCCGCCGGTACCAGAGGCCGCCCGCGCCCTTCCAGGACCGCACATACAGCGCCCCCTCGACGGCCACGACCCAGATCGGGGTACGCACCACGGGCCGCTCCGGCGCCGTAAGGATCACCTCGATCTCGTGCGCCTCGCTCAGCCGGGCCACGGTCTTCTCATCCCACATCTGGCGATCTACCCCCTTCGACAACGAGATGAACTGAACAAATTCGAACATGCATCACCGGACATTGACCTGTTCGCTCAGCGGGCGTAACTTTCGAAACATGTGGACCACCATCGATGTCCACGCGGCTCCATCCCCCTTGTAAGGAGCGCTTCCCCATGCACAGACCCCGCTCCGTCCTGCTCTCGCTAGCCGCGTCTCTCCTGCTCGTCATCGGCGCCCTGGCCGGGTTCTCCGGACCCGCGCAGGCCGCCGCGTCGCTGCCCTGCGACATCTACGGCGCGGCCGGGACGCCCTGCGTGGCCGCGCACAGCAGCACGCGCGCCCTGTTCGGCACCTACAACGGCCCGCTCTACCAGTTGCAGCGTAAGTCCGACGGCGCCTTGCACGACATCGGGCTGCTCGCCGTCGGTGGTTACGCCAACGCCGCCGATCAGGACGCGTTCTGCAACGGCACGACCTGCAGCATCACCAAGGTGTACGACCAGAGCGCGCGGCACAACGATCTGACCGTCTCGCCGGCGGGCACCGCAGGCCCGGCCGACTACCCGGCGGATGCCAGCGAACTCGCAGTCACCGCTGGCGGTCACAAGGTGTACGGCATCTGGATCTCGCCGCAGCACGGTTACCGGCGCACAGCCGGCTCCGGGGTCGCCACCGCCGGTCAGCCCGAGGGCATGTACATGGTGGCCAGTGGCACCCACGTCGGCTCGGACTGCTGCTTCGACTACGGCAACGCCGAGATCCAGGTCGCCGACACCGGCAACGGTCACATGGACGCGGTCAGCATCGCCACCACGTGCTACTTCCCGCCGTGCACCGGTTCGGGCCCGTGGGTGGAGGCCGACCTGGAGAACGGCATGTTCCAGGGCGCCAACGGCTCGAACACCGCCAACCTGGGCAACAACAGCACCTACGTCACGGCGCTGCTGAAGAACAACGGGCAGACGACGTACGCCCTCAAGGGTGGCAACTCGCAGTCCGGTGGCCTGAGCACGTGGTGGAACGGCGCGTTGCCCAACCGCGGCGGGTACAAGCCGATGCAGCAGGAGGGCTCGATCATCCTGGGCACCGGCGGCGACAACAGCAACCGCAACATGGGAACGTTCTTCGAGGGCGTGATGACCTCGGGCTACCCGACCGACGCGGCGGACAACGCGGTGCAGGCCAACATCGTCACGGTCGGCTACTCCGGGCAGACCAACGTGCCGAACGGGCCGAAGGGCACTATCACCGGTCCCGGCGGCAAGTGCGTCGACGTGGCCGGCAATGACACCGGCATCAACGGCACCGGCGTGCAGTTGTGGGACTGCCAGGGTTACGCCTCGGACCAGCACTGGCAGCACTTCGCCGACAACACGCTGCGCACGCTGGGCCGCTGCCTGGACATCAACGGCAACGGCACCGGCAACGGCACGCAGGTCGAGCTGTGGGACTGCAACGGTGCCGGCGGCCAGAAGTGGGTGCAGCAGGCCGACGGTTCGCTGCGCAACCCGCAGTCGGGGCGGTGCTTGGACTCACCCAGCGGCGCCACCGGTAACGGCACCCGGCTGCAGATCTATGACTGCAACGGCGCAGCCGCCCAGAAGTTCGCGGCCAATGGTGGCGGCGCGGTGGTCGGCCCCGGCAGCAAGTGCATCGATGTCGCGGCTGATGACTCCGGGGTCAACGGCACCGCCGTGCAGCTGTGGGACTGCCAGTCGTACGCGTCCGACCAGCACTGGTTCCACCAGTCGAACGGTGCGCTGCGCACGCTGGGCCGTTGCCTCGACATCAACGGCAACGGCACGGCCAACGGCACCCAGGTCGAGCTGTGGGACTGCAACGGCGTCGGCGGTCAGGTCTGGCAGCAGCAGGCCGACGGCTCGCTGCGCAACCCGCAATCCGGGCGGTGCCTGGACTCGCCCAGCGGCGCCACCACCAACGGCACCCGGCTGCAGATCTTCGACTGCAACGGCGCTGCCGCGCAGAAGTTCGCGTTGAGCTGACCGCGGATCGCCGGGAGTAGCGTGCCGGCCCTGAAGTCGCTGCTCGCCGGTCTCACCTCACCGCAGTCCGGGCGCGGGGCCCTCAAGCCCCGCGCCCACCTGCGCACTGACGCTCCCCGGCAAGTGCCCGACGGCGCGTGGCAGGTGCGGCTGCATCCGTCGCCGCGGCACGTCAGCGACTCCGCCGATCGGGCTCAGTGGGCCAGGGTGCCCCGCCGTCTGCGCAGCGGCTGCAAATCGTGCTGCAGGCGCTCAGAAGCCGAGCCCGTTGAGGATGCGCTGGACCATGTCGGCCTTGTCGGTGCGGCGCTCGGCGGCGGGTATCCGGTCGGCGCCCAGCAGCAGAATGATGTCCTCGGCCTTCGCGGCCACGTCCGGGCGGTCGGCCTGCACCGCCGTCTCACGTAGCTGCGCCGCCAGCTTGACCAGGGAATCGTCGCTCACGACCCGAGAATAGGCGGTTCATGCCATCGGGGGACCCATCCGGCGTACCGGCCGCGCCGAATCTTGGGGGTAAGCGCCCTTCAAGGAGGTTCCCATGGTCAGCTCCCGGGCTCAGGCCGCCACCGGCCGCTCGCTCGTGCAAACCGCGGCTCTTGCCGTCGGCATCGTTTTCCTGCTTGTTGGCCTGCTCGGCTTCGTTCCCGGCGTCACCAGCGACTACAGCGCGCTGAGCTTCGCCGGGCATCACTCCGGCGCCAAGCTGCTCGGCATCTTTGAGGTGTCGGTGCTGCACAACATCGTGCACCTGTTGTTCGGTGTTGCGGGGCTCGCACTGGCCCGCACCGCCGCCAACGCCCGGCTGTACCTCATCGGCGGCGGCGCGATCTACCTCGTCCTCTGGCTGTACGGCTTGGTCATCGACCACGACAGCGCGGCCAACTTCGTGCCGGTCAACGGCGCCGACAACTGGCTGCACTTCGCGCTGGGGATCGGCATGATCGGCCTCGGCCTGGTCACCTCGCGCCGACCGGTGACCGCCTGACGTGCCGGGATGATGCTCACCGTGGCGGCGTGAGCATCATCCCGGCAGCTTCGCCCCGGGGCAGCCTCGCTAGCGGGGGAGGTCAACGCGTTGCGAGCGCAGGGCAGGCAGATGCGCGGCCACGCTCGCGGCGTGGTCGGCGAGATCGGGGGCCCCGGCCAGCCGCAGCTGGGCGGCGACCAGGTCGGTGGGGTTGCGGTGCTCGTGCTGATTGCGGGCGAACTCGTCGCGCAACGGGTCGTCGGCCTGCGCGGCGGCCAGGATCCAGCCGGCCAGGCCCAGTTCAATGATCGGGGAGCTGGCCTCGCGCAGCACGGAGAACCAGCGTTCGGGCAGTTTGCGCGAGCCGTCCGTGGCGATCTGACGTAGTGAGTGCCGGATCGAGGGGTTGCGGTAGCGCTCGATGAGCTGCTCGGCGTACCGGGCCGGGTCGGGGCCACCGGGCGGAAGCGTGGGGGCGACCTCGGCAGCCAGGTGGCGAACCAGGGCCGGACCCCAGTCGGTGTCCATCGTCGCGGCCACGGTGTCCAGGCCCAGGGCGAGCCCGAGGTAGGCCAGCGCCGAGTGCGAGCCGTTGAGCAGCCGCAACTTCGTCAGCTGGTACGGCGTCACGTCAGGCACTATCAGGGCGCCGGTCTGCTCCCACTGCGGGCGATCCGCGGCAAACGTGTCCTGCAGAACCCACTGCCGGTACGGCTCGGCGGCCACCGGCATCTCGTCGCGCCGGCCCAGCACGGCCGAGGCGGCATCGGCGTCACCCGCTGCGGTGGCAGGCACGATCCGGTCGACCACGGTGTCGGGCCACGCGACGCCGTGGTCCAGCCACTGCAGCATGGCGTCCGGGGCGCGCAACGCGATGGCGAAGTCGCGGACCACCCCGTGCAGGGCAGCGCCGTTGGCGGCCATGTTGTCGCACGAGATCACGCTCAGCGGCGCGCCGCTGGCTCGGTGCCGGGCCGCCAAACCCCGGGTCACAGCGCCGATGACGGTACGATCAGAGCCCCCGTTCAGGTCCCCGGCAAGGTCCGGCGCGGCGAGGTCGAGGCGGCCTGCGGGCGTACGGTAATAGCCTTTTTCGGTGATCGTGAGCGTGACCACCGTGATCTCCGGCGCGCTCAACAGCTTCTCCACCGTGGCTGAATCGTCAGTCAGGTGCAGGATTTTGGACAGTGCGCCGCACACCGTGGTCACCGGCTCGCCCGACCCGCGCACGGTCACCGAGTAGAGGCCCTCCTGCTCGCGCAGCTTGCTCACCGTGTCCCGCGATCGGGGCGCCACCGCGGCAATGCCCCAGGACGGGTCCACTTCCTCGGTCCAGACGGCCTGATGGGCCCGGTGGAAGTTGCCCAACCCGAAGTGCAGGCTGCGCGCCGGTGCGGCAGCGGTTGTCCGGTTCAGACGCTGCATCCCGGTCACCAGTCGTGCACGGAGCCGTCGAGCCGGCGCGCGACCGGCAGGTACTTCGGGTCGTACGGGTAGCGCGCGGCCACCTCGTCGTCGTAGGTGACCCCGAGACCCGGCTCCTCGCTCGGGTAGAGCATGCCGTCCTTGAGCACCGGGCTGCCACGGAAGACCTCGAGCGTTTCCGGGGTGTGACCCATGTGCTCCTGGATGCCGAAGTTGGGCACCGTGAGGTCCAGGCTCACGGCTGCGGCCGTGGACACGGGGGACAGGTCGGTGGCGCCGTGCGAGCCGGTCCGTACCTGGTAAAGCGCTGCCAGGTCGAAGATGCGCCGCAGGTGGGTGATGCCGCCGGCGTGCACAACGGTGGTGCGCACGTAGTCGATGAGCTGCTCGGTGATCAGTTGCTGGACGTCCCAGATCGAGGAGAGCACCTCACCGGTCGCGATCGGGGTGGTGGTGTGCTGGCGGATCAGCCGGAACGCGTCCTGATTCTCCGCCGGGGTCGGATCCTCCATCCAGAACAGCCGGAGGTCCTCGACGCTCTTGCCGAAACGGGCGGCCTCGATGGGGGTGAGGCGGTGGTGCACGTCGTGCAGCAGGTGCACACCAAACCCGAGGTGCTCGCGGACCTTGGCCAGGTAGGTGGGCGCGAAGTCGAGGTAGGCCTCGGTGTTCCATGCTTGTTCATCGGGCAGCGCGGTGGCCGCGGGTTCGTACAGCTTTCCCTTGCGCACGCCGTAACTGCCACTCAGCCCCGGCACTGCGGCTTGCGCGCGGATCGCCAGGAAACCCTTTTCCCGGTACGCATCCACGTCGGCGAGCAGCGAGGGTACATCAGTGCCGCTGGCGTGGCAGTAGACCATGACACCGTCACGTGAGCGCCCGCCGAGCAACTGGTACACCGGCAGCCCCGCCACCTTGCCCTTGATGTCCCACAGCGCCACGTCCACCGCGGCGATCGCGGTCATCGTCACCGGCCCGCGCCGCCAGTACGCCCCGCGGTACAGGTACTGCCAGGTGTCCTCGATGCGGGCCGGGTCGCGCCCGATCAGCAGCGGCGCGAGGTGGTCCTGAAGGTAGGAGGCAACGGCCAGCTCGCGGCCGTTGAGCGTGGCATCGCCGAGCCCGCTCACCCCGTCCGACGTGGTGATCCGCAGGGTCACGAAGTTGCGGCCCGGCGATGAGACCAGCACCTCGGCGCGTTCGATCGTCGCCACCGGATCACTCCTCGTTTCGCCTCGACAACTTGTAAGCATTTGCTTGTATACAAGTTGCGGTCGCGGGGAAAGTCAAGAGGGCGATTCGCTTATGCTGGAACAGTGGCTGAGGAACGGCGTAAAAGGACAAACCGCCAGACGGTGTACGAGACCCTGCGCCGCCAGGTCCTCACCATGCAGCTCCAGCCCGGCGCTGCCCTGAGCGAGAACGAGCTGGCCGCAACGCTGGGAGTGAGCCGCACCCCGGTCCGCGAAAGCCTGATCCTGCTGGCCGAGGAGGGCCTGGTCCAGGTCTTCCCCCAGGTCGGCTCGTTCGTCTCCCGCGTGGACCCGGTGCGCGTGGCCGACGCCCAGTTCCTGCGCGAGGCGGTCGAGCTGACCGCCCTGGACGAGCTACCCGCCGAGCTGGACGAAACGCTGCTGGCCGACCTCGACGAGAACCTGCGCCGTCAGGACGTCCCCGGCATCGAGGTTGAGGACTTCTTCACCCTCGACGAGGAGTTCCACCTCGGCCTGCTGCGCCTGAGTGGTCACGCCGCAGCCTGGGCCACGGTCAGCGCCGCCAAGGGCCACCTCGACCGCGCCCGCCGCCTCGGCCTGCACGACGCCACCCCGCCGGCCATCAACGCCACCCAGCACCGAGCCATCCTGACAGCGGTCCGCTCCGGCGACCTGCCCGCCGCCCGATCCGCTATGCGCCTGCACCTGCGCGCTGTCTTCGCCGACGTCGAACGCATCCGCGAGCGCTCCCCGGAGCTGTTCGCCTCCAACGGCGCCACCACCCCGGTCCGCCGCAACATCGTGGTCTGGGACTGACGCTGTGCGGAACTAGAACAGCCAGCGGTGCTCGCGCACGAACGGCAGGCCCGCCCACCATCGGCCCAGCCCCCACGTGTGCCCGGCGTTGACCAGTGCCAGCGCAATGACGGCGACCGCGTACACGACGTGATAGTCGATCACCGGATTGCTCGATCCGCTGGGGTCCGCGGTGCTGGTGTGCTGGGCGAGCGGCCATTCGGCGGCCCACATGAAGGCCATCATGGCGGTGGCGGCTGCGGCAGTGATGCGCAGGCCGATGCCCAGGATCAGGGCCACGCCGATGCCGAGCAGGCCGAGCATGAACGCCCAGTCGGCCCAGGCGGCACCGGCGATGCTGTGGAAGAAGCCCTGCAGCGGGCCCACGTCCACCGAGGACAGGAAGCCCTTGGTGGGCGAGCCACCGTTGATCCAGGCCCGGGCGCCCGGGGTGGCGTAGCCGAGGCCGAACGCCTTGTCCACAAACGCCCACAGGAAGACGAACCCGGTGGCGATGCGCAGGACAGCGAGCATCCGGGCGGCGGTGCTGGGAAGCGGGGAGCCGGGGGCCTCGACGTGTTCGAGGTGGCTCGCAGGGCTGCGGCCGATGGTGGTCATCGTTCCTCCTCGTTCGCGGTGGTTCCGGCTCCGACTCTGCTCCGGGACGTGTCCCGGTGCCCGGGTGCAAGGTCCCGTACCGGTCGGGACCTAAGTCCTGTCCCCCCGGGGCCTTCTTGACCCTGGGGCGAGCGCCAATCGGGGTTTAGCGTCGGGGGCGACACTGAGACCTGCGGAAGGATCACCCGTGACCACGGTTGCCCCCGGCCTGCTGCGTACGCTCGCCGAGCCCGACGACACCGATCTGGCCCGGCTGGACGCGTGGTGGCGCGCCGCGAACTACCTCACGATCGGCCAGATCTATCTGCAGTCGAACCCGCTGCTGCGCGAGAAGCTGACGCCCGAGGACATCAAGCCGCGGCTGCTCGGGCACTGGGGCACCAGCCCGGGGCTGTCCTTCGTTTACGCCCACCTGTCCCGGCTCATCCGGCACACCGGCCAGGAAGCCATCTACCTCGCCGGTCCCGGGCATGGCGGGCCCGCGCTGGTTGCGGCCGGTTACCTCGAGGGCACCTACACCGGCATCTACCCGGACGTGACCCAGGACGAGGAAGGCCTGCGGCGGCTGTTCCGGCAGTTCTCCGCGCCGGGCGGCATCCCGAGCCACGTGTCGGTGACCACGCCGGGTTCGATCCACGAGGGCGGCGAGCTGGGCTACGTGCTGGTGCACGCGTTCGGGGCGGTGATGGACAACCCGGATCTGCTGGTGCTGGCGGTCGTGGGTGACGGTGAGGCAGAAACCGGGCCGCTGGAAGGCTCGTGGAAGGGCGTGTCGTTCCTCAACCCGGCCCGCGACGGCGCGGTGCTGCCGGTCCTGCACCTCAACGACGCGAAGATCTCCGGGCCGACGGTGCTGGGCCGCAAGGATCCCGCCGAGGTACGACAGTTGCTGCGCGGGCATGGCTACGACGTCATCGAGGTGGAAGGCGACGACCTGCCGGGCATGCACCACCGGTTCGCCGCCGCGCTGTCCCAGGCGTGGGGCCGGATCCGCGAGATCCAGGAGGAAGCCCGTTCGGCCGGCAATTCCGGCGGCGGCCGTCCGGTGTGGCCGATGATCGTGCTGCGCTCACCCAAGGGGTGGACCGGGCCGGCCGAGGTGGACGGGGTGCGGGTCACCGGGACATGGCGGTCGCATCAGGTGCCGCTGTCCGGGGTCAAGGACAACCCGGAGCATCTGGAGCTGCTGGAACGCTGGCTGCGGTCGTACCGTCCGGAGGAGCTTTTCGATGCCAGCGGCGCGCCCGTCCCGCTGGTGCGGGACCAGGCACCCGAGGGTGAGCTGCGGATGAGCGCGTCCCCGCACGCCAACGGTGGGGTGCTGACCGCGGAGCTGGACCTGCCGGAATTCCGCGAGTATGCCGTTGAGGTGAAGGAGCCGGGTGGCGGGCGTGCGGAGTCCACCCGCCGGCTCGGGGAGCTGATGCGCGACATCTACCGGCGCAACCCCTCCAATTTCCGGTTGTTCTGCCCCGACGAGACCAACAGCAACCGGCTCGGCGCGGTTTTCGAGGCCTCCGACCGAGCGTTCATGGAGCGCGTCACCGGCGACGACATGCAGATCGGGCCCGGCGGACGGGTCATGGAGGTGCTCAGCGAGCACAACTGCCACGGCTGGCTCGAGGGGTACACGCTGACGGGGCGGCACGGCATGTTCGCCACCTACGAGGCGTTCGCGATGGTCAGCGCGTCGCAGACGGTGCAGCACGGCAAGTGGCTGCAGGAGGCCAGCAAGTTGCCGTGGCGCGCGAAGGTGCCGAGTCTCAATGTGCTGCTCACCTCGACGGCGTGGCGCAACGACCACAACGGCTTCTCGCACCAGGGGCCCGGCCTGATCCAGGTGGTGCTGACCCAGCGCGGTGACGTGGCCCGGGTGTATCTGCCGCCGGACGCGAACACATTGCTGTCGGTGGCCGACCACTGCTTGCGCTCGCGGTCGTACATCAATCTGATCGTCATCGACAAACAGCCGCAGCTGCAGTGGCTGACCATGGAAGAAGCGATCGCGCACTGCGCGCGGGGTGCCGGCATCTGGGACTGGGCCGGCACGGATGACGGCACCGCCGACCCCGACATCGTGCTGGCGTGCGCGGGCGACGTGGTCACCATGGAAACCGTCGCGGCCGCGCAGATCCTCAAGGAGAAGCTGCCCGGCTTGCGCGTGCGGGTGGTCAATGTCGTGGACCTGATGACCCTGGTACGTCCCAAGGATCACCCGCACGGCATGGGCGCGACGATGTTCACCGAGCTGTTCACCGACTCGGTCGACGTCGTGTTCTCCTTCCACGGCTACCCCGGGGCGATCCACCAGCTCGTGCACGGGCGCCCGGACGCCGACCGGTTCCGGGTGCGCGGGTTCATCGAGCAGGGCACCACCACAACCCCGTTCGACATGACCGTGCGCAACAAGGCCTCCCGCTACCACCTCGTCATCGACGCGATGAACAACAGCCGGCGCCTGCCGCGCGGGGCCTCGGACCTGAAGCACTGGTGCGAGCAGCAGCTCGAACGCCACGATCGGTACGTCGTCGAGCACCTGGAGGACCTGCCCGAGGTGCGGGACTGGTCGCTGGGGGACTGGGCCGCCCGGGGCTGACCCCCGTCCGTCGCGGCGCGCAAGTCGGGCACGGCCGTCGTGCTGGTCACCCACGACTCGCGCGTTGCGGCGTACGCCGGCCGGGGGATCGTGATGCGCGAAACCCCGGATTGCCGGTGGGGCGGCGCCTCGCTGACGTTGCTCAGCCTGCTGGTCAGTCTCCCGGCCGTCCGGAGGCTGATGCGCACCGAGGAACTGCGTTACGAATGACGAGTACGTTAGCGTTGCTGGAGACTCGCCAGGAGGCCGCGATGGGAACCGATGACAAGCAGCGGCAGTTCGATGAGATCGTCGCGCATCTGACCCGGGATTACCCTTCGCTCGCTGGCCGGCGGCGCTGGCCGCGCCGCCTGCTGGTGACGGTTTCGATCGTCGCCGGGGTGCTCTGGGGTTTGCTGTCGGTGGCGATGGTCGCGTGGGGTGCGGCAGGGGTGGTGCTGACCTGCGCCGTGGTGACCGGCGCGGGTGCCGCGGTGGTTTACACCCACCGCGATCGCCGGGCACCGCGATGGCGGCGCTGACCGCCGCTTTGCATCTCGCCTAGACACCTGTCAAGGTGTGCTCATGGCGGCTCTTCCGGTGGCGGGACGCCCGGCGGCGCCGCCGGGGGCGCTCGCGCCGCAGGTCGCTGCCGAGTTCGCGGCGCTGTTCAAGGCGCTCGGCGACCCGGTCCGCCTGCGGCTGCTGTCGCTCATCGCCGCCACCGACGAGATCTGCGTGTGCCAGCTGACCGGTGCCTTCGAGCTCACCGGAGCCACGATTTCGCACCATCTGCGGGTGCTGCGCGACGCCGGGCTGGTGGCCGGGGACAAGCGCGGCACCTCGGTTTATTACCGGGTCCGGCGGCCCGCGCTGGAGGTGCTCGGCGGCCTGCTCACCACCGGCTCGGCCGCCGCGCCCGCAGTATCAGCGCATCCTGATGTGGTGCGGGTGCTGGGCGACCCGTTGCGGGCGCAGATCGTGCGCCTGCTCGCCGACGGGCCGGCCACCACCTCGCACCTGGTCGCCTGCACCGGAGCCAAGCAACCGAACATCTCGGGCCACTTGAAGTTGCTGCGCGAGGCCGGGGTGGTGACGACAGAGCCGCGCGGCCGGTTCACCTTCTACCGGCTCGTGCCCGAGGCCCTGCAGGGGGCGGCCCTGCACCTGGCCGAGTTGGCCGCGCAGGCCCGTGCCCACGGGCACTGACCCGGGGACGCGATGCTGCTCACTCCTCGGTGATCGGCGACCACCACGGCCGGGTGTACACCTCGCGGATGCCGGGCTGCGGGGGTCGGTGCCGAGCGATGGCGGAGGTGCTGAGACGGCTGCCGGCCAGGCACCGGATGACCGCTTCGGCCTGCGCGGCCAGGGCGCGTTCCCGCAGGTGGCGAGCCGCTTCCCGGACGCGGCGAGCTGCTGCGACAGCCGGCATTTCGGTAGTCATCGGTGCGCACCCTCCTCTGCATCATGCACTGTCTATCGACGCACTAAACGACGCAACTGCCTCCATGGTTCCCCTCGACCGCGCCGATCATGCCTGATTCGGGACGCGCTGCCCGCCCCCGGCCCGGCGAGTAGCGTGGGAGCCGCAACAGCCGTACGTCAACGGAGGACGTCATCTCTACTGTCAACGCCATCGCCGCGCCCTCTGCCACCGACCCGCTCGTGCGCACCACGATCGAGCGGCGCGAAGTGGGCCCGCGCGATGTTCTCATCGAGATCAGCTACGCCGGCATCTGCCACTCCGACATCCACACCGTCAAGGAGGAGTGGGGCAGCGTGCCGTTCCCGCTCACCGTCGGTCACGAGATCGTCGGGCGGGTTGCCGAGGCTGGCTCCGAGGTGACCAGGCACGCGGTGGGCGACCGGGTGGGTGTGGGTTGCATGGTCAACTCCTGCCGGGAATGCGACAACTGCAAGGCCGGGCAGGAGCAGTACTGCCTGCAGGGCAACACCGGAACGTACGCAGCGGTCGACCGGGACGGCACGATCACCCAGGGCGGCTACTCCACGCACGTTGTGGTCGACCAGGACTTTGTGCTGCGGGTGCCCGAGTCGATCCCGCACGAGAAAGCCGCGCCGCTGCTGTGCGCGGGCATCACCACGTACTCGCCGCTGTCGCACTGGAACGCCGGGCCCGGCAAGAAGGTCGCCGTGGTCGGCATGGGCGGGCTGGGCCACATGGCCGTCAAGATCGCCGTGGCGATGGGCGCCGAGGTCACCGTGCTGTCACAGACGCTGGGCAAGAAGGACGACGGGCTCGCCTTCGGTGCCGAGCACTACTACGCCACCAAGGACGCGTCGACGTTCGAGACGCTCAAGAACACCTTCGACCTGATCATCAACACGGTCAGCGCGCCGATCGACATGTCGTCGTACCTGTCGCTGCTACGCCTGGACGGCACGCTGGTCAGCGTGGGCGCGCCGCCGCAGCCGCTGCCCGTGCCGGTGTTCTCGCTGTTCAACAACCGGCGCTCGTTCGCCGGGTCGAGCATCGGCGGCATCGCCGAGACCCAGGAGATGCTCGACTTCTGCGCCGAGCGCGGGATCGCCCCCGAGGTCGAGGTCATCACCGCCGACCAGGTGAACGAGGCGTACGAGCGGGTGCTCAACTCCGACGTGCGCTACCGCTTCGTCATCGACATCGACACCCTGCGCTGACAGTGCACATCCCGTCCGACGACGAGATCCGCAGCCTGCACCGGCGGCACGCTCCGAACCCCGAGGCGTTCGAGCTGGTGTACACCCACTGCGAGATCGTTGCCCGGATCGCCGCGCAGCTTGCCGGCCCCGACCCGCTGGTGCGGGCCGGGGCCCTGCTGCACGACATCGGGGTCTACCGCCTTTACCGGCCCTCCGGCGAACCCGACTTCACCTCCTACATCCGGCACGGCCTGCTGGGACACGAGCTGCTGCGCGAGGCCGGCCTGCCGGAAACGCTGTGCCGGTTCTGCTCCTGCCACACCGGCGTCGGCATCACCCGCGAGGACATCGAGCGCCAAGAGCTTCCGCTGCCCCCGGGCGACTATGTGGCAGTCACCAGCGAAGAGCAGATCGTGATGTACGCCGACAAGTTCCACAGCAAGAAAAGCCCCCCGATTTTCGTGTCGGCAGCCACCTACACGGCCGGCGTCAAACGTTTCGGCGAGGACAAGGCGGCTGCCTTCACCGCGATGGTCGATCGTTACGGCGAGCCCGGCCTGCACGACCTGGCCGCCGAGTACGGGCACGCCATCACGTGATGTGGCACGATGCGGCAGGTGAGCAGCAGTGACCAGCGCCTGCGCGACCTCGCCCGGCTGCGGCGGGTCAAGGACCGCATCGACCGCGAGTACGCCCAGCCGCTCGACGTCGAAGCGCTGGCCCGCGGCGCTCACATGTCCGCCGGGCATCTGAGCCGCGAGTTCCGTCAGGCGTACGGGGAATCGCCGTATTCGTACCTGATGACCCGCCGCATCGAACGGGCGATGGCCCTGCTGCGCCGCGGCGATCTGAGCGTGACCGACGTGTGCTTCGCCGTCGGCTGTTCCTCGCTGGCCACGTTCAGTACCCGCTTCACCGAGCTGGTCGGCGTGCCCCCCAGCGTCTACCGGCGCGAGGCGGCCAACACCACCGCCGGGTTGCCGCCGTGCGTGTCGAAACAGGTCAGCCGACCGGTCAGGAATCGAGAAGCACCCGCCGCGCTGCACACGTAGCGTGACCACATGACGCTCACCATTCAGAACACGTTCCTGGCCCATGACAACCCGGAGGAATCCCTCGCGTTCTACCGCGACACCCTCGGCTTCGAGGTCCGCGGCGACGTCGGTCAGGGCACGATGCGCTGGATCACCATCGGCTCCCCGGACAAGCCGGGCGTCTCCATCGTCCTGCACCCGCCGGCCGCCGACCCCGGCGTCACCGAGGACGAACGCCGGGTGATCGCCGAGATGATGGCCAAGGGCACCTACGGCGCCATCATCCTGGCCACCAAGAACCTCGACGCCACCTTCGAACGCCTGCAAGCCGGCGATGTGGAGGTCGTGCAGGAGCCGGCCGACCAGCCGTACGGCGTGCGTGACTGTGCTTTGCGCGACCCGGCCGGAAACATGGTCCGGATTCAGCAATTGCCCTAGATTGAGGCCATGGCTGTCAATGTCGTCACCGCGGTGTGCCTGGCCGCGTCCTTGGCCGCGCAAGCAATCCCGGCCGGTGTGCTACCCGCCCCGGCCGGGAGCGCCCACCGCGATTTCGTGGCCGTCTCGCGCACCGACCCCACGATCATCTCTGACATCCGGTACGCCACCAGCCACAACTTCGTCGGCCGGCGCATCGACGGCTACCGCGAACCGCTCTGCATCCTGACCGAACAGGCGGCCACAGCCTTGGGGAAAGCGCAGCGAGCGGTACGCAAACAGGGCTACAGCCTCAAGGTGTACGACTGCTACCGCCCCCAACGCGCGGTCAACGACTTCGTCAAGTGGGCCGGCGACCCGGGCGACCAGCGGATGAAACGCGAGTTCTACCCGAAGGTCAACAAGGAGGTGTTGTTCGAGGAGGGCTACATAGCGGAGAAGTCCGGTCACAGCCGGGGCAGCACCCTGGACCTGACGCTGGTCAAGCTTCCGCCGAAACCGCAGCCGGCGTACCGGCCGGGACAGCCGCTCGTGCCCTGCACAGCGTCGGTGCGCAAGCGCTTCCCGGACAACACGATCGACATGGGTACGGGGTACGACTGCTTCGACCCGCTGGCGCACACCCTCGACCCGCGGATCACCGGGGTACCGCTGGCGAACCGGCTGCTGCTCAAGCGGGCGATGACGGCGGCCGGGTTCACCAACTATGAACTGGAGTGGTGGCACTACACGCTGGCCGGCGAGCCGTTCCCGGACCGCTATTTCGATTTCCCGGTGGCCGGGTCGTCGCTCTGACGGCGTTTGCCGGGGG
Organism: Actinoplanes sp. TFC3; assembly: GCF_001553785.1. Taxonomy (GTDB): domain Bacteria; phylum Actinomycetota; class Actinomycetes; order Mycobacteriales; family Micromonosporaceae; genus Actinoplanes. The sequence continues at coordinate 2,885,950 of NZ_LOJP01000001.1, read as the reverse complement.
CGGTCGTGAACACGGCTCGGAAAAGTGTCAGAGGGTCGGGTCATGATGACGCCATGGCTCAGCCTTCTTCGATGCCCGCCCGCGCGATCCCTTCTTCGGTGCCCGCCCGCGTGGTCGAGGTGCCGCTGCATGAGGCTCGTGTGCGGCTCACGGCTCTGGCGCGGATGACCAACCTGGCCGGCGGTGTCACAATCCTGACCGATGGCGGGAAACCCGTTGCCGCGTTGGTTGCGGTTGACGCCGCCCGCAGCCGTCAGGAAGCTGGGGCTGCCGCTGCTCAGCATGAGGCGGCGGCCCGGGGATGGCAGCAGCGCCTGGAAACCATGAGAGACAACCTGCGCGCACAGCATCAGCGGCGGGTCGGGGAGCTGCAAACCGCCCTGGCCGCGGCGTGGCAGGTCATAGATCGGTTGCCCCGGTACGCACAAGATCGCGATGTTGAGCAGTTACGTGCCCAGCACCGCGATCTCAGGTGAGCCCGCGGCCGCCATCCGCTGCGTCCGCGCCTTCAGGCATCGGACCCCTGAACCGCGGCTCAGGCGCCGGAGTTGCGTTTGCCGGCCTCGCTCAGGCGCCGGAGTGTGTTCGTCCGCACCGCTCAGGCGCCGGAGTTGCGTTTGTCGGCCTCGTGATCGTCCTCGCCGACCAGGACGCCGTCGGAGTCGCGGCTGGCCTCGGCCAGGTCGGAGTCGTCGGCGGCGCCCGAGCGGACCGCATCCGCTGCGGCGTCGGAGGCGCCAACGGTGGGGCCACTGGCCGGCGGACCCGCGTCGCGGACAGCTTCGCCGGTGGTCTCGCGGGCCAGCTCGCCGGCTACCGGCAGGCCCTGCGGGGATTGCGAGTTGGTCATGACAGCCTCCGAGGGGACGGTGAGACTCATGGAGTACCCGCTATTCGGCGCAGCAGGCGTGCTTGGCCTCTTCGAGGTAAGCCGGGTCATGCCACCAGAACCCGGCGTTCGCCGGATGCTCCGGCAAGACCGCGACGCCCGCCGAAACCCTTGAACCAACCGCAGCCGGCGCGCCTGCCCCGCCCGGCGCGCCGGCTCCGGCGGGGACGTTCGCAAATGGCGCCAGCAGGTCGTCCATCGTGTGCAGCACTCCGTTGGCCATGACCTGCCGCACCTCCGCGGCTTGAGCGATGTCGGTGAGCGGGTCGCCGCCGAGCACCGCCAAGTCGGCGTAGTAACCGGGCTTGAGCCGGCCCAGCGGCTCGTTGAGGAACTCGCCGGGGATGCTGGTTGCCGTGATCAGTGCCTCGTACGGGGTCAGGCCGTACGCGACCATGGCTCGCAGGTTGTAGTGCAGGAACACCCCGTTGGGCGCGATCGGGGCGTCGGTGCCGCTGATGATCCGGCCGCCGCCGCGCAGGACCCGGGCCACGTGGGCTACCTGGCGGGCCAGGTTCTGCCGGGTGGCCGTCTGGTCGGTGGTGCGGGCCTGCTGGACGAAGCCTTGTAGGTTCGCGTATTCCCAGCTCGGGTACAGGGTCCGGGTCCGGATGTCGGTGACCAGGCTGTCGTCGTCGCTCAGCAGGGCCGAGGCGTTGAACAGGGTGGGCGTGAGCGTGGCCCGGGTGGTCGTGAAGACCTCGGCGACGTCGGAGCGGACGTTGCCGAGCGCTGTGACCGTACGGGAAAATCCAAAGCGGCTGGTGGCACCCACATGTTCCATGCCGTCGCCGCCGAAGGCGAAAGCCGGGTAGTGGTAGTGCGACGTGCTCGGGATGCCGTGGCGGTGGGCCCAATCGATGACTCTGCGTTGGCGTTCCGGGCTGAGCCGGACATAGGCTTTCATGAGGTCGTAGTCGAGGGCTTCGGCGCGCGACAATTCCAGGGCGAGTTGGGCGTCGCTGAAGGTTGGCCGCATGAAGTTGTAATAGATGCGCGAGCCGTCGATGGCCTCGCCGGTGGCGAAGTAGCGGGGGCCGAGGCGGGCGCCGGACTGGATGGATTCGCGTTCCTCGACCATGTGGTACGCCGGGCTGCCCGGCGAGCGAGTGGTGGTGACGCCCAGCGACAACCAGAGCCGGCCCTGCCGCGCGCCGTATGAGTAGCCCTGCATCTCCCGGTGGTGGTGCATGTCGATGAGCCCCGGCGTCACCACGGCGTCGCGCGCGTCGATCAGGGTGCCGTCGCGTCCCGCGCGGTGCGGTTCGACGGCCGTGATGCGGTGACCCTCGACAATGATGTCGACGTTGTCCCGCAGGTGCTTGCTGGTGCCGTCCCAGATTCGTCCGGCCTGGATGACGGTGCGTCCGCGGGGACGGGTGTTGGCCCAGGTGAGCGGTGTTCGTACCGGGTGCGGTCGTCCTCCGGCCGCGGCGATGCGGCGCAGCGTGCCATTGTGCAGATAGAGCAGGGTGCGCGAATCTCCGCTCCACGACGGCGCGTCGGTGACCTCGGTGGTCAGCTGCCGCGGCGTACCGATGATCGTGCCGTTCGCGGTGACCTCGGCGAGGTGGAGCACGCTGGCGACCACGAACGCCAGGTGCTTGCCGTCGGGCGACCAGACCGGTCCGTCATCGCCGCGCGTCTGAATCGACCGGCCCGGCAGCGCGTCAACATAGCGACCGGCACCCGTAGCGCGATCGACCAGCAGAATCTTGCTCAGGCCCTCCCGGTAGCGGGCGGAGAACGGCACGATCGCGGCCAGGGCTATGGTCTTTCCGTCGGCAGACCAGGTGGGCCGGCCGGGTTCGAACGTCGCGGCATACACCCGGGTGACGGCTCCGGTGGCGACCTGCACGGTGTGGAGCGCGCCGGTCTGGTCGAGGAAGGCGAGCATGGCGCTGTCCGGCGACCAGCTTGCGCTCACTGCGGCGGCGCCGGGCAGATCGGTGAGCTGCCGATCCGCGCCGGTACGCAGGTCGCGCAGCCAGATGTCCAGCTTGCCGCCGCGGTCGGTGGAGTAGGAGAGATAGCAGCCGTCCGGTGACCACGCCGGATCGCTCTTCCACCAGGTGTCCCGGGTGAGCGGACGCGGTGCCTGCCCGATGGTCATGGTCCAGATGTCGTTGAGCGCGCGGAACGCCACCCGGTTGCCGTCGGGGGAGAGCACCGGACTGCCGATGCCCAGCACCTGACGCCGTCGGGTCGAGTCGAAATCGCGGCGCTTACGGCGGTATCGTGGCGTCAGCACACTCAGCGGCGCGACGAAACCGATCCGCGCGGACCTGCCCGTGCTCCGATTGCGGCGGCGGATGTGCCCATCGGCGGTGTACAGGAAGTCGCCGTTGGGCGCCCAGGAAACCCGGAACGGGTAGACGTCCTCGCCGGTAACCTCGGCCGCAGTGCCACGCCACAATTCCGCGCGCCCGTCGTGCGCCAGCTGATAGATCAGCTCCGAGCCGTCGGGCGTCCACATAGGTGCATGCAAAACCTGCCCCGCCGGTACGACCACAGCGCTCTCGCGAACACCGGTGGCCACGGTGACGATATCGATACGCGTATTCGCCACTACAAAAGCGAGCCGAGCGCCGTCCGGCGACCAGGCTGGCTCATATTCCTCGGCCGCGCTGTCGGCGACCGTGGTGATCGTGCCGGACGCCACGTCGAGCATGTAGATGCCGTAGCTGCCGGCCCGGTCCGACGAGAAGGCCAGCCGGCGTCCGTCGGGGGAGAACTGGGGTTCCCGGTGGTCGTACGGGCCTTCGGTAAGCCGCCGCAGCCCGGACCCATCGGCGCGAATGGTCCACAGGTCGAACGAGCCGTAGCGGTAGGACTGGAACGCAATCGTGGCGCTGTCCGGCGACCAGGATGGTTGGGCGATATCGTCCAAGTCGCTGGTCAACCGGCGAGCCGGACCGCCGGACGCGGGCAGCACCCAGAGCACCCCGGCCAGGTCGACAGCTATTCGCTTACCGTCCGGCGAGATCTGCGCGGCCAGGTCGGTGCCTTCCCGGGCCCGGACGCTGCTGCCTCCCGAGGCTCGGCCGTCGTCCCGGGCTGCTGCCACCACGCTGCCGTCCGGGCCTGCTGCGCTGGTGACCTGGGCTGCTGCCGCGCTGTTCGGTTGCGCGGCGGGCAGCACCGTGGCTCCCGCCGCGCCGGCCAGAAGGGCGCGCCTGCTGATTCCCGTCATGATGACCCCGCTCCACGAATCGACGAATCTAGATGGACTCTACTGCCGCACAGTCCCGGGATTCAGTCGCGCAGTGCGCATCCAGCCTGCCCTGCGTCTTGGTCGCCCTACTCGGTTTTCGAGTCCACGCCGGTGTCACCGCCCTCGCCGACCCACACGGCCTTGAGGTTGCAGAATTCGCGGATCCCGGCGGCCGACAGCTCGCGGCCGTATCCGGAATTTTTCACCCCACCGAACGGCAGCTGCGGGAACGAGGTCACCATGCCGTTGATGAAGACCGCGCCGGCGTCCAGCGTGCGGATCAGCCGGTCGCGTTCCTGCGGGTCGTTGGTCCAGGCGTTCGAGCCCAGCCCGTACGGCGAACTGTTCGCAATCTCGATCGCCTCGTCCAGCGATCCGGCCCGGTAGACACCGGCAACCGGCCCGAACACCTCCTCGGCGTACATGCGCATGTCGGTTGTCAGATCGGTGACCACGGTCGGTGGGTAGAACCAGCCGTCGCCGTCACCGCGGACGCCGCCGCAGCGCACGGTCGCACCCTTGCTCACCGCGTCGGCGACCTGTTCTTCGATGTCGGTGCGGCCCTGCTCGGTGGCCAGCGGGCCGACATCCGTGTCGTCGTCCATCGGGTCGCCGACCGTGAGCGCTGACATCGTGGCCACGAACTTGTCGACGAAGGCGTCATACACCTCGGCGTGCACGATGAAGCGCTTCGCGGCGATGCACGACTGGCCGTTGTTCTGGCAGCGCGCGGTCGTTGCCACCTCGGCCGCCTTGTCGAGGTCGGCGCTGGGCAGCACGATGAACGGGTCGCTGCCGCCGAGTTCGAGCACCGTCTTCTTCAGCTCCCGCCCCGCGATGGCGGCGATGGACCGGCCCGCGCCTTCGCTGCCGGTCAGCGTGGCCGCCCGTACCCGGTCATCGCTGAGAATGTCCTCCACCGCGTCCGAGCCGACCAGCAGGGTTTGGAACGCCCCGGCCGGGAAGCCTGCGCGACCGAACAGCTCGCCCAGGTAGAGCGCGGTCTGCGGAACGTTGGACGCGTGCTTGAGCAGCCCGGTGTTGCCCGCCATCAGCGCCGGCGCCGCGAAGCGCATCGCCTGCCAGAGCGGGAAGTTCCACGGCATGACCGCGAGCACCGGGCCCAGCGGGTCATACCGCGTGCCGGCCTGGGTGGCGTTCACCGAAGCGGCGTCGACCGTCTCATCGGCCAGGAACTGCTCGGCGTTGTCGGCGTAGAACCGGCACGCCTTGGCGCACTTGGTCACCTCGGCCTTGGCGGCGCTCAGCGTCTTGCCCATCTCCAGGGTCATCAGCGCGCCGAGCTCGTCCTGCTCCTTGTCGAGCAGGTCAGCGGCGGCGCGCATCCACTGCGAGCGCTGCGCGAACGTGGTGCCCCGAAGCTCCCGGAACGCCTCGACCGACCGGCCGATCGCCGCGTCGATCTGCTCCTTCGTGAGCGCGTCGAAGGTCTTCAGCACCTCACCGGTGACGGGATTGGTAGTGGTTATCGGCATAGCACCCACCTCTTCTTCCTTGTAGAAGGGAGCTACCCGGTGGCGGTCCGGATAACCGGTTACGGCGCCTCGGCCCAGGGGTCGATGGCCGGGATGCTGCCGGTGTGCGGAGGGTGCTCAGGCGCGGGAGGGTATGCCGGAGGCGGCGCGGACCCGGCCGGCGGCACCGGCACATAGACGTAGGCCACGTTGCGGGGAATGCTGAAGAAGCGGTTGGCCGACGGCAACGCCAGCAGCACGAGCGCCGCGAGGACCGCGGCGACGGTGAGCAGATCGGCGGCGCCCACACTCGTGCCGTACGCCATGGGCATGACGTGCGCGAGCGCGCCACTGCCGGATGGCCGCGACGGGCGGTGCAGGTCGCCGGAGATCGAGCCGAGCCCGCCGCAGAGCAGGAAGAGCCCGCCCAGCACCAGCGTGGCGATGCGGGCGTTCTTGCGGCCGTGGTTGTTGAGGATGGCCAGGATGGCGGCCACCGCGGCGAAGAAGATGCCGACAGTCGCGCTCACCAGGCTGCCGAACCCCGAACCGGTGTCACCCCGGTAGGCGTCGCGGTAGACGCTGAGGTCGGTGTTGACGAAGACCAGCTCGATGATCGCCTGCAGCAGCGCGAGGCCGGCCACGCTGAACAGCAGCGCGGAGGAGGCCCGCACGCTGGTGGGCAATGGTGGTGGCATCGGTGCCGCTTGATGCATGCCAGCCACCGTAGACCTCGCTCGCCAGAGATGAGAAATCCGCTGGTCAGAGGGGTTCTGCGAGCCCGAGAAGGTCGTGCAGCGCGACCCTTCCGCCGGGGGTCAGCCGCACCGCCCGCCCGGTCCCGATGCGCTCCACCCAGCCGTTGCCGAAGAAGGCCGCACACACCTTGGCTCCGGCTGTTCCGGCCAGATGCTGCCGGCGCTCGGTCCAATCGAGACATCCGCGGGCCACCGGTCGCCGGCCGGGTTGCAGGTCGCCGGCCTCGACCTGGAGCGTGCCGGTCATCCAGGCCACCCCGGCCGGGGTGAGGGTGAAGCCGGCGCTCTGGTCCAGCAGCCCCGCGTGGGTCATGGCATCGGTGACGGCCACCCCGAGGCGTCCGGCAAGATGGTCATAACAGGTACGCCCACGCGCCAGCGCCGAGTTCGCGGTCACCGCCCGCAACCCTCGCGGTGCAACCGGACGGTGTCCGACGCGTGCCGCCACATCCTCGAGCAGCTCCGCGACGGAGGGGCCGGCCAGTTGGACGTACCGGTGGCGTCCCTGACGCCGCTCGACAAGCAACCCGCCGGCGATGAGACGATGCAGGTGTTCGGTCGCCGTGGAAGGGGCCACGCCGGCGTGCGCGGCCAGCTCACCCGCGGTCCACGCGCGGCCGTCGAGCAGCGCCAGGCACATCGCCGCCCGCGTCCGGTCGGCGAGCAGAGCCGCGAACGCCGCCAGGTCACAGGCTGCAGTCACTCACCCAGCCTAGGTCCGGCACACTTCGGCAAAGGCCAAACGATGGTGGCCGTACGTTCGCACTCATGCAGCACATCAGCGGCCCCGCCGCCGCCGTCGTCCTGACCAGCCCGGCCTTCATCGTGCCTCCGGTTCCGCCGGCGGCTACCGGGGTGGCCTGGCTGCGCGCCTCTGTCGGCCGGTTCGCCAACGGTGAGGTTCACCAGCGCCGGCGCGCCCTGTCCATCGCCGTGCTGGAGGCGATTCCGCCGGACTCGCTGCGCGGCGGTTGCCACCTGCATCCGGTGGAGGTGCTTGCGCAGGCCATGGGTATCGGCGAGCCGGTGGTGGACGTGGTGCGTGACATCGCGCAGGCGTACCAGCCGGGCACCGGGGATGACGCGCGAGCCGACCAGGCGGTCAAGCAGTTGATCCGGCTACTGGCTGGCAGGCACGACGAGATGACGGCTGCGCGCATCGGAGTGCTCGTGCAGGCGTGTGAACCCACTGCCGCGTTGATCGAACGGGCCAGGCTGCGCAGCGTTGAGGAGGTGCTGAGCGAGGACCCGCCGGTGCTGGCAACCAAGCGGCAAGCACGGACCCCGGTCACTGTGGGCCACGTCACGGTCGAAGCAGATGAGCTGGTCAGCGTGGGTCTGGCCGGCGACCTGGCGTTCGGAACCGGGCCCCGCCGCTGCCCGGGGCGGGTCCACGCACTGGCGATTGTCGATGGAGCACTTGACCCCGCGAAGTGGTAGGAAGACGGAGTGAGCCAAGAGCCTTTCGCAGACCTCGACGCGTACGTCGCCCTGCCCCGCATCGAGGGGCTGCGGCTGTCCCCGGGCGGTGACCTGCTGGTCATCGGCGCGGGCACACCTGAGCGCAAGAACGCTCGCTACGTCACCGCCTTGTGGGAGGTCGACCCCCAGGGGGAGCACCCGGCTCGCCGGGTGACGCGCAGCGAGCAGGGCGAGTCCTTGGCGGGTTTCACTGCGGCCGGCGATCTGCTGTTCGTCTCCACGCGCGACCAGCCCGGCAAGGACGCCGATGACGACCGGCGTGCGGCGCTGTGGCTGCAACCGGCCGGCGGCGGCGACGCCCGCGTGCTGGCCAGCCCGCGCGGCGGAGTGCGCGGCGTACAGGTCAGCGCATCCGGCCGGCTCGTGCTGGGCTCGGGCCTGCTGCCCTCGGCCAAGGACATGGCCGCCGACGAGGAGTTGCGGACCAGACGCAAGGACGGCGGCGTCTCGGCGATCCTGCACGAGGACGTTCCGGTGCGCTACTGGGACCACGATCTCGGCCCCGGCCGCACCCGGCTGCTCATCGCCGATCTGCCCGGCACCGACGCCGAACTCACGCTGCGTGACCTCACCGGCGATGCGGGCTGGGCGCTCAACGACATGTGCAGCTGGGACATCACCCCCGACGGTGCCACGGTGGTCAGCATGTGGGTGATCGGCGAGCCCGGCGGCGCCCAGCGGACCACCCTGGTGGCCATCGACGTGGCGTCCGGGCAGCGCCGCGTCCTCGCCGACGATCCCGGCCACGACTACGAAAACCCGCGGGTGTCCCCGGACGGCACCCGGGTCGCCGTCGTCGTCAGCAGCGAGACCAGCGCCGACGCCCCCGGCGACGGCTGGCTCAGCGTCATTCCGCTGGATGGCGGCGACGTCCACCCGCTGACCAGTTCCTGGGACCGGCTACCCGGATCGGTCGAATGGACCCCGGACAGCACCGCGCTCATCGTCACCGCCGACGACCAGGGCCGCTCCCCGCTGTGGCACGTGGATGCCACCACCGGCGAGGTGCGCCGGCTGACCGCTGACGACGGCGCGTACACCTCGATCGAGGTCGCCCCGGACGGCCGCTTCGTGTACGCGCTGCGCTCGGCCATCGACGCCCCGCCCGCCCCGGTGCGCGTCGCCTTGCCGGACGGCGAGCTGACGGTGCTGCCCGGCCCGGCCGACCCGATCACGGTTCCCGGGCGCCTGGAGGAGATCACGGCGACCGCGGCCGATGGCACCCCGCTGCGGGCCTGGCTCGCCCTGCCCGATATGGATACTCCGGCGCCGCTGCTGCTGTGGATCCACGGTGGTCCCCAGTCCTCCTGGAACGCCTGGCAATGGCGGTGGAACCCGTGGCTCGCCGTGGCGCGCGGATATGCCGTGCTGCTGCCCGACCCGGCGTTGTCCACCGGCTACGGCACCGAGTTCATCCGCCGCGGCTGGGGAGCGTGGGGCGACGCGCCGTACACCGACCTCCTGGCCATCACCGATGTGGCGCAAGCCCGACCCGACATCGACGCCAGCCGGGTGGGCGCGATGGGTGGCTCCTTCGGCGGCTACATGGCCAACTGGATCGCCGGCCACACCGACCGTTTCCAGGCCATCGTCAGCCACGCCTCGCTGTGGTCCCTGGAACCCTTCGTGGGCACCACCGACTATTCGTTCTACTGGGCCCGCGAACTGACCCGCGACATGGCCGCCGCCCACTCACCGCATCTGTCAGCCGCTGCCATCACCACGCCCATGCTGGTCATCCATGGCGACAAGGACTACCGCGTGCCGATCGCCGAGGGCCTGAGCCTCTGGTGGGCGCTCACGTCCGGCTGGACCAAGGACGAACCCAGCCCCCACAAGTTCCTCTACTTCCCCGACGAGAACCACTGGATCCTCAAACCCGGCAACATCAAGGTCTGGTACGAGACGGTGTTCAGCTTCCTCGCCCAGCACGTCCTGGGGGAGGAGTGGCGACGGCCCGAGCTGCTCGGGTGAGAGCGCCGCAGCGCTGACGCGGGCAGCCCAAGGCTCCCTTGTGCCCCCTGGCCTGGGCGCAGAAGGGACGAAAACGATCAAGGTAAGCATGGATATTGACAGCCGTAACCTAGCGGTGACACCGTTGTCACGTCTCTGACGCCCGCCCGTGCGTTCCGGCGGCTGTGCCGGGCAAACGGTGCGGTGCCGCTTCTCTGCGGGAGTGTGTGAATGTTCAGTAAGGTCCCTTTGCGGCGGTCGGCCGCCGCCGTGTCTGCCTTCCTCATGGTTGCGGGCGTGGCGGTCGGTTCCCCAGGTCAGGCCCTGGCTCGCCAGCGCGACGCCGGCTCCCAAGCGGTTGTCTCCGGAAATGCCCGCTTCGAGGTGCTCTCGCCGACGCTCATCCGCACCGAGTACGCCGGTGACAGCGAGTTCCTCGACGCCGGCACGTTCAATGTGGTCGGCCGCGACGAGTTCAAGCGCACCAAGTTCGAGCGGCGCACCGAGAACGGCTGGCTGACGCTCGAAACCAGCGCAGTCACGTTGCGCTACAAGGTTGGGTCGGGTCCGTTCACTGCGGACAACCTGACCGTCCGGTTGCACGCCGGCCAGCAGGTCGTCGACGCGGCTCCGTGGTCCGAGGCGGGCGCGAAGCTCTGCGACGTCGGCGTGCTCTGCGAGGCCGAAGAGCTCACCGTGCAGGGCGCCGGCCTGGCCAACGACCACACCGGCTACACCGGCCGGGGCTTCGCCGCCGGCTTCCAGGGCACCGGTGACTCGGTCAAGGGCCTGGTCACGGTGGCCGAGGCCGGTGACTACGTCATCACCACCAAATATGCGAACAGCACCGGTGGCGACGGCCAGAACACCACTCGCACGCTCACCGTCTCGGTGGATGGCAAGGCGTCCACGCTGACGCTGCCGCCGACCGCCAACTGGGACACCTGGGCCAACGCCGCAGTGCCGGTGACACTGAGCGCGGGCCAGCACGAGATCGCGATCCAGCGGACGGCCACCGACACCGGCAACATCAACCTGGACAGCCTCGCAATCCTGCGGCCGGGCCAGGCATACCCGCAGCCCACGCCGCGCGCCGCGCAGCCGTGTGCGTTCGGCACAATCTGTGAGGCCGATTCCGGCACGCCGGCCGGGGGAGCGCGCACGGCCAGCGACCACAACGGCTACTCGGGCACCGGGTTCCTGGCCGGGCTGGAGAGCACCAACGCCTCCGAGACCCTGCAGGTCACCGGGGTTCCCGCGGCGGGCACCTACCAGGTGCAGCTCCGCTACGCGAACGGCAAGGCCGGTGCTCAGCCGGTCCGCTCCCGCACGATGAGCGTGCAGGCCGGAACGGAGCAGGCTCAGGTGGTGACACTGCCGCCGACGAGCAGCTGGGATTACTGGCGCACGGTGTCCGTACCGGTGAAGCTTGCTGCTGGAAACAACACGCTGAAGCTCGGATGTCCGGATGCGGACAGCTGCAACGTCAACGTCGACACCGTGGCCGTGGCTGCACAGCCGGCGCCGCTGCTGGCCCCGCACGCGCCGCTCGGCGGTTACCGGCGTGGTCTTGACGGCGTCAACGGTTCCGGACCGACCTCGGCGGGCCTGCTCTACCAGGACGGCTGGTCGCTGCTCGACGACACCGCTTCGGCGCTGTGGGAGGAGGGCGACGACAACGTCGTTCAGCGCTCCAACCACGATGGCAAGCCCTACCAGGACGGCTACGTTTTCGCGTACGGCCAGAACTATGCTGTCGGCCTGAGCGACCTGTCCACGCTGACCGGTCCCACCATGGTGCTGCCCAAGTGGGCCTACGGCGTGTGGTACTCCGAGTACTACGACCGGACCGCCTCGGAGTTCCAGGCCATCGTCCAGCGCTTCAAGGACGAGAAGGTGCCGCTGGACACGCTGGTCATCGACACCGACTTCAAGTCGCCGGACAGGTGGAACGGCTGGGAGTTCGACCCCACCCGCTTCCCCGACCCCAAGGCGTTCTTCAAGTGGGCCAAGAAGCAGGATCTGCACACCCTGCTCAACATCCACCCGAGCATCCTCGGCTCGGACCCGGCGTTCCCGAGGGCTCAGGAGATCGCCAAGGGCAAGCTGCAGCGCACCGGCTGCAACAGCGGCCCGGACTGCTACGTGTTCGACTTCGGCGACCCCGACCAGATGAACGCGTACTTCTCGCTGCACGAGGCGATGGAGAAGCAGGGCGTTGACGCCTGGTGGCTCGACTGGTGCTGCGACAACTCGAAGTCGTCGCTGCAGGGCGTCACCCCGGACACCTGGATCAACAAGCAGTACGCCGACCGGCAGGACTTCGCGTTCTCCCGGGCCTACGGCTCGCTGCAGTCCGGCGGCTACGGCAACCCGGTGTCGGTGCCGACCGGCCCGTGGGCCGACAAGCGCACCACGCTGCACTTCACCGGCGACACCATCTCGACCTGGGAGTCGCTGCAGTTCCAGGTCGGCTACACCCCGGGCGAGTCGGTGGCGACCGGTCTGGCCTCGATCAGCCACGACATCGGCGGGCACACCGGTGGCCTGCAGGAGCCGGGTTCCGAGCCCGGCACCACCAAGCTGCCCGACGACCTGTACGCCCGGTGGGTGCAGTTGGGCACCTTCCAGCCGGTCGACCGGCTGCACTCCAACCACAGCGACCGGCTGCCCTGGCAGTACGGGCCGGCTGCGGAGGCTTCGGCGAAGAAGTTCCTGAACCTGCGCAAGGAGCTGCAGCCGTACACCTACAAGGCGGCCAAGCAGGCGAACAAGACCGGTGTGCCGATCGCCCGGCCGCTGTACCTGGCATACCCGGGGGAGCAGGACGCGTACGCGACGGCCGGCGCCGAGTACCTCTACGGCGACGACTACCTGGTGGCCCCGGTGACCACGCCGGGCGCCACGGCCGCCACGACGGTGTGGTTCCCGCCGGGTAACACCTGGAAGGATTACTTCACCGGCAAGACCTACGCCGGCGGCACCACTGCCGAGATCACCACGACGCTCGACACGATGCCGGTGTTCACCCGCGCCTGACAAAACCAGCGCTGGTTGCTCGCTGAGAACCCCGCCCGGGTGCACCACCCGGGCGGGGTTCTGTCATGTCAGCCCATGGTCGAGTTGGCGCCACCATCAATGGGGGACCTCGCACTACTGCACTGCAAAACCCGATGAAGCGTTCGAGACCGTGGCCGGGCAGATCAAGCGCATCTGGGCGGTGCGCAACCCGGCATCGGGCTGGCCTGCTCGATGGGCCAGTTCCTGCTCACCTCGAGCACGCCGGGCAAGCGCTACGCCCTGCCCCACACCCGGATCATGATGCACCAGGCCGCCGGTGGCATCGGCGGCACTGCTGCGGACATCACGATTCAGGCCGAGAACATGCTCTTCGTCAAGCGGCAGATGCACGAGCTCATCGCCCGGCACAGCGGCCGCCCGGTCGAGCAGATCGCCGAGGACTCCGACCGCGACCGCTGGTTCACCTCCGAGCAAGCCCGCGACTACGGACTGGTCGACGCCGTGATCACCGATGCCGCCGCGGTGCCCGCTTAAGAGATCAGCCTGCTGTGGCGGTGGCCGCCGAGTGCCGCCGCGGTGTCCGCTCACGTGGTCAGCTTGCTGTGGCTGCGGCCGTACGCGTAATAGACGATCAGGCCCGCCGCCATCCACAGCAGAAAGCGCAGCCAGGTCTCCACCGACAGGTTGGTCATGAGATAGAGGCAGGCCAGCGCCGAGAGGACGGGGATCACCGGCGACAGCGGCACCTTGAACGGGCGGGACAGTTCCGGGCGGGTGTGGCGCAGAACCGGCACGGCCACCGAGACGATGAGGAACGCGAACAGGGTGCCGATGCTGACCAGGTTCGCCAGCGAGGACAGCGGTACGAAGCCGGCCAGCAACGCCACGCCGATGGTGACCACGCTGGTGAGGCGGTACGGCGTGCCCCAGCGCGGGTGGACCGCGCCGACCGCAGGGGGCAGCAGACGGTCCCGGGACATGGCGAAACCGATGCGCCCGATCGCCACGATGTCCACCAGGATCACGCTGGTCAGCCCGGCCACCGCCGCGATCGACACCAGATGGGAGGCCCAATTGGCCCCGACCGCGCTGAACGCCGAAGCGATCGGGGCGCCGGGGTCGATCTGGCGGTAGTCGACCATGCCGACGACCACGAACGACACCGTCACGTAGAGCGCCGTGGAGATGCCGAGCGTGCCGAACAGCCCCAGGGCCAGATCGCGGCGGGGGTGCCGGGTCTCCTCAACGAGGTTGGCCACCGCCTCGAAGCCGGTGTACGCGAAGAACACCACGGCTGCAGCGGTCAGCACCCCGGCCACGCCGAACGCCGAAGGATCGATCCCGAACAGCAGCTGCGACAACGGCCGGGCCAAGCCGGCATTGTCATCCGTTGCGGGCTGGGCCGGCGGCACGAACGGCGAGAAGTTCGCCGCCTTGATGAAGAACAACCCGGCCACCACCACGAAAACGCAGATGGCAACCTTGATCGCGACCAGCGCATTGGTCACCCGCGACGACTGCCGGATGCCGATGGTGGCCACCGCCCCCAACACCAACGTGATCAGGACGGCGCCCACGTTCACCGTGCTCGACTCGCCAAAAATGGAGCCCGGCAAGCCGAACAACTCGGCCAGGTACCCCGACCACCCGCGAGCCACCACAGCGGCGCCCAGCGCGAACTCCAGCACCAGGTCCCACCCGATGATCCAGGCCACGACCTCACCCATGGTGGCGTAGGCATACGTGTAGGCGCTGCCCGCCGTAGGCACGCTGGAAGCCAGTTCGGCATAACAGAACGCAGCCAGCAAGCTGACCACCCCGGCCAGCACAAACGAAACAATGACCGCCGGCCCCGCATGATCGCGCGCCTCAACCCCGGTCAACGTGAAGATCCCCGTACCGATGACAATGCCAATGCCGAAGCCCATGAGGTCCAACGGCCCCAACCGCCGGCGCAGTCGCGGGCCGCCCCCACCCTCGTCATCACCCTGAGCCAGCACATCCTCAACAGGCTTCGTCCGCATGCCGCGCGCATACCCCAATCGCCTCCCGGCGAACGCGGGCAAGAAGGGGGCGCAGACGAGGAAGGTTGCTGAGGGCGCCTCGGCAGAACATCGCGGACCCGCGCCGCACCCAACCAGCCTGGTCAGCGGTTTGCGGCAGCTTGATCAGGGCAGAAGGGTCTTATGGCTGATTCCGGTACGCTCCGAGCCCTCGTTCTTGGCTGCTCCCTCAAGTCGACGTCGCAGGAGTCCAGCAGTGAGTTGCTGGGGCGTGAGTTGCTGGCCGCCCTTGCCGATCACGATGTTGCCGGGGAGGTGGTGCGGATTGCCGACCTGGGGGTCAAGTTCGGGGTCACCACCGACGAGGGTGACGGGGACGGCTGGCCTGCCGTACGGGAGAAGATCCTCGCTGCTCAGATCCTGGTGATTGCCACCCCGATCTGGATGGGTCAGCCGTCGAGCGTGGCCAAGGTGGTGCTGGAGCGGCTCGATGCCGAGATCTCCGAGACTGACGATCTGGGCAGACCTTCGATGTACGACAAAGTGGGCATCGTCGCGGTAGTGGGTAACGAGGACGGCGCGCATCACGTGTCCGCGGAAGTGTTCCAGGCGCTCAGCGATGTGGGCTTCAGCATCCCGGCCGGCGGCGTCACGTACTGGGTGGGCGAAGCCATGAGCGGCGTCGACTACAAGGACGCCAGCCCGAAGCCGGAAAGTACCGCGAGCACCACGAAGACCCTGGCCGCCAACGCCGCCCACCTCGCCCGCGTCCTGGCCGCCACGCCCTACCCGGCCTCCTGAAACGGCGGCACTCTTTCTCTTACCGGTTAGCACCCGGGTTACTACCGGTTGGCAATCAATCCGGCGCACGGTCGAAGTCCGGCTCCTAACCCCCTGGGAGACTTGACTTGTCTGACGGCGCTTTTCTCGGGTACCTCGCCATGCTGCTGCTCAGCGGCGCCACCTTTGTGGTGCTGGCCGCAGGTGGATTCGGCTTGCGGGTTGCCATGCGGGTCCTGATTGCTGCGTTCGCCGTGCTGTACTTCGGCTATGCCGTGTTCCTGGTGCTGTTCTTCGACGGCGGCGCTCTGCGGGTGTTTTATCTCGCGTTCCTGTTGCCGGTCGTCGCGGTGATCCGGACTGTCAAGGCCTGGCGCGAGTTGCAAGCCCGAGAGGGTACGCCGGGAGTGATGCGCTTCTGACACTCGCCGCGGCGTCCTGCCTTCGAGATCTCGGCGGCATGGCAGTCAGGGAGTCACCCCTCGGACCGGGCCGACAGCAGGTGCCGGATCACCGGCGTGCCCTCGGCCAGGCGCAGGGCTCGCTCCTCGACCTCCCGGTCCGATCCGGTCAGCCGCCCCTCGTGCTGGCGCACATGCTCATCCCAGCTGGGCACGACGTACGCCTCCACGAACCGCCCGGGATCAGCGCCGTCGCGGAACAATCCCCACCGCACCGCCCCGGTGCGCAGCCGTGTGCGCCGCACCCCTTCCATCGCCTCCACGAACACCGCTTCCCGTTCGGGGCTGACCTCGTAGGTCGCCGTGATCAGCACCGGGCCATGGCGGTCGGCCGGGTCGACCTGGACGTGCGGTTCGGGCCAGAAGACCGCCGGGTCGCGGTTCATGCCGGTGACGTCGCGCAGCGGCAGCCAGCGCAGAGTGACCACGCCGGCCAGCATCAGGGCGCCGGCCACCAGGTGGGCGGTGACCAGGCCGGCCGCGTCGGACAGCGCGCCCCAGGCGAGCGCTCCGGCGGCTTGGGCTCCGGCGAAGACCATCTGGTACACGCCGAGGCCGCGGGCGCGCACCCAGCCGGGCAGGAAGAGTTGCATGGAGGCGTTGATGTTGGACAGCACCATCACCCAGGCCACGCCGGAGGGCACAAGGGCCGCCACCACGGCGATCTCGGAGCGGCCCAGGGCCAGCACGATCAGCACCGCCGTGAAGACGAAGCCCGCGATCAACAGCAGCCGGTTCGGCGACCATCGTGCCCGCAGCTGGGGCAGCAGGATGGCGCCGGCGACCGCACCGACGCCGACGGCGCCGAGCAGCACGCCGTAGCCGCCGGAGCCCAAGCCGAGGCGGCGGCTGGCGACCAGCGGCAGCAAGGCCCACAATGCGCTGCCGGGAATCAGGAAGAGCCCGGCGCGTAGCAGGATGCGCCGGACGACGGGGGAGTGCCGCACGTAGCGTCCGCCGGAGCGTACTGCGGCGGCGAACTGTTCGGGGGCCGCGGAGCCGGCCGAAGTGGGGGAGCGCCAGCGCCAGAGCACGACCGCGAAGACGGCGAACGACACGGTGTTGAGGGCGAAGACCACCCCGACGCCGGTACGGGCGATCAGCACACCGGCCACCGCCGGACCGACCGCCCGGGCCAGGTTCATGCTGATGGCTCCGAGCGCGGAGGCCGACGCGAGCTGCGCGCGGGGCACCAGCTCGGGGATGATGGCCTGCCAGGCCGGGGCGGTCAGTGCCTGCCCGGCGCCCAGCACGAACGTCAGCGTGAGCAGCAGTGCGGGTGGCATGCGCTGAGCCAGGGTCAGCACGGTGAGCACGATCCCGGCGGCCACCAGGAAACCCTGCACGCCCATGAGCAGCCGGCGGCGGTCGAACGTGTCGGCCAGCGCGCCAGAAGGCAGCGCGAGTAGCACGATTGGCAGGGTGCTGGCGGTTTGCACGACGGCCACGAGGGTGTCCGTTCCGGACTGCTCGACCAGCAGCCACTGCGCACCAACGGTTTGCATCCAGGTACCGATGTTGCTCGCGAGCACGGCCAGCCACAGGCTGCGGAAGGCGGCGATGCGCAGTGGACCCCAAGCCGACGGCGCCGCGACCGGCGAGGTCTTTGACACGTCGATCACCCCTTGCGGCCCTGAGTTGCCACTCCTTCCACGAAATAACGCTGGCACGCAAAGAAAGCGACAATCATCGGTACGGTGGTCAGCACCGCACCGGCCAGCACGACTTCCCAGCGGGACTCGCCGGCTTGGCCGAACTGGTCGAGGATGGCCTTCATGCCGCGCGGCATCGTGAACAGCGCCGGGTCGCGCAGGTAGATCAGCGGGCGGAGCAGGTCCGACCAGCTTGCTCGCAGCTCGAACACGAACGAGACGATCAGCGCCGGTTTGCACAGGGGCACCGCGAGGCGCCAGAACAGCCGCCAGTACCCGGCGCCGTCGACCCGGGCGGCCTCGAACAGCTCGCGCGGCAGCCCCAGGAAGAACTGCCTGATCAGGAAGATGTAGAACGCGCTGCCGAACAGGTTCGTGGCCCAGAGCGGCACCTGCGTGGCGGCCAGGCCGAGTTCGTTCCAGATCAGGTAGGTCGGGATCATCGTCACCGCGCCGGGCAGCATCATGGTGCCCACGACCAGCGCGAACAGTGTGTTGCGGCCAGGGAAGCGGAAGTAGGCGAAGCCGAAGGCCACAATGGCGCTGGAGATCGTCACGGTTACCGCGGCGGCGAGGGCGACCACCACGCTGTTGACCAGCCAGGTCAGCACGGGGGCGGCCGACCAGATCGAGGCGTAGTTCTCCGGCGCCCAGTGGTGCGGGAGCAGCGCGTTGTCGAACACCTCGGGGCGCGGCTTGAGCGAGGCGCTGACCAGCCACAGGAACGGGTACAGGAACACCACCGAGGCCACGGCAAGCGCGACCCACCAGATCCAGCGCCGCATGCTCACTCGCTTTCGTAGTACACGAACCGCCGGCTGAGCCGCACCTGGACCAGCGTGATCACCACGATGACCAGGAACAACAACCAGGCCAGGGCGGAGGCGTAGCCCATCCTCAGGAACTGGAACGCCTCTTGGAAGAGGTAGACGACATAGAACAGCGCCGCGTCGTTGCCGTAGGTCTGCTGATTGGCGCTGCCGTAGAACGCCGTGTAGACCTCGTCGAAGGTCTGCACCCCGCTGATGGTGTTGATGATGAGCGTGAAAAACAACGAACCACTGATCATGGGTACGGTCACAGCCCGGAACCGCGCCCACGGTGAAGCGCCGTCCATCTCGGCCGCCTCGTACAGATCCCGGGGGACGTTCTGCAGGGCCGCCAGGTAGATGATCACTGTGCTGCCCAGGCTCCACAGGCTCATCAGCACGAGGCCGGGCTTGATCCACGGTCCATCGGTGGTCCAATCGGGGCCGTTCACGCCGGCGAACCCGAGCACCTTGCCGACCAGGCCGACCTGGCCGTTGAACAGCAGCAGGAACAGCACCCCCACGGCCACCTTGGGCGTCACGGTCGGCACGTAGAAAATGGTCCGGAAGATGCCCGCCGAACGCCGCCCGGCGCGGATCAGCACCAGAGCCAGCGCGAGCGATACCGCCATGGTCAGCGGCACGTGCAGCACCGTATAGATCAGCGTGTTGGCCATGCTCGTGCGCACCCGCGAATCGCTGAGCAGCTCGCGATAATTGTTCCCACCCACGAACTCGGTGCTGGTCAGCACGTCGTAGTCGGTCAGCGACAACACAAAGCTTGCCGCCATCGGACCGGCCATGAAAACCAGAAAACCGACGATCCAGGGCGAGAGGAAGCCGTACGCCGCCAAGCTCTCGCGCCGCCGCAGGCGCATCGTTACGAGCCGGCTCTGTCGAGGGCGGTCTGCGCTTCCTGCTGGGCCTGACTCAGCGCCTGAACCGGTGTTTGTTTGCCGTCGAGCACCCGATTCACCGCGTTCTGCCACGCGGCTTTGAATTCCTCACCGGCTGCCATGGCGGGCTCCGCCGTACCCGAATCCTGGGTTTGCAAAATGGTTTTCACGGCCGTGTCGAACTGCGGGTTGCCGCTGGGCTTGACCACGTCGCGGAAGATGACCTCGTCGGCTCTCTTGTTGCCGGTGAACACGCCGGCGAAGGGCTTGCCTGCGGCGGACCGGGCGGCGGCGCGGGCCTTGGCGGCAGCGATCCACGAGTCGCTGGCGGTCATCGTCTTGATCCACTTGCAGGCCAGCGCGGCGTGCGGACTTTTCGCCGGGATCGCCCACGCGTTACCGGTAACCCAGTTCACCGGCTGACCGTCCACACCTCGGAACGGCGCTACGGTGACCTTGACGGCGGGGGAGTTCTCGGCCAGTACGTTGAGATAGAAATCCTCCATCGGGAATGCGCCGAGCTGGCCTGCCGCGAACTCATTCCTGGCGCCGAAGAAATCGAAGGAGTCGCGGAACGACTTGAACGCCGACCATCCGCCCTGGGCCTTGATCAAGCTCACCGCGTACGCCAGAGCCTCAATGACGTCGGGGTTGGTCAGTTGGGCGGATCTGCCGTCAGCGCTCACCATTGCGGCGCCGTTCGCGCGCGCCCAGATCGGCAGGAATTCCGGCAGTTTCGGATCAAAGCCGATGCGCTGCAGCTTGTCGCCCTTGAGGGCGGTCAGCCGGGTGGCGGTGCCGGTCAGCGTCGTCCAGTCGGCGGTGGTGAAGCCCGCTGGATCCAGGCCCGCGCCCCGCAGCACCGCGTCGTTGATCATGAGAACGCGGTTGTTGAAGAAGTCGGGCAGGCCGTACAGCGTGCCGTTGAGCGTTGCCTCAGCCAGCGCAGCCTCGCGGAACTGGCCGGTGTCGACGTTCTCGCGCCGGACGCAATCGGTGAGCGGCATGAGCGCCTTCTTTGCCGCGTACGTGCCGAGCAGCCGCCGTTCCATGTACACCAGATCGGGTGGGCGCCCCGAGGCCACCGCGGACAGGAATTGCTGGGCGTTGAAGCTGCCTTCCGACGACGTCGCCTTGCTCGGAGCGATTGCGGCATTGGCCAGGTCGAAGCGCGTCTTTGCCGTCTCGTCACCGGTAGCGAAGCCCTGCATGCTCAACGTGGCGGCGCCACCGTCGTCGTCCTTGTCGCTCCCGCCCCCGCCGCACCCCGTGACCAGCGCCAAGAGCATTGCAGTGACTGTCGCGTGACGTAACGTTATGCCCATCCGCTCAATATAGAAGCAGATCGATGACGCTGCAGGTCGAGCGGGTCGAGCGGGTCGTGGGTCTGGGCGGGCGGAGCGCGGGCCGGGGCGAGCGCGGCTAGGTGCGCCTGTCTCGGCGGCGTACATGGCGCCGACCCGCAAGCTGAACTCCCGCAGGCAGCGAGCGGCGCTCAGGAACCCTCAGCCGACTTGATGCCGAAGGTGCTGTCGGCGGTGAACGTGGCCGAGTCGCCGGGTTCGTCGATGTAAAGCTCCGTGCCGCGCCGGTGGATGACGTGGTCCGGGTAGTTCTTGGAGCGGAGCCGCACCGCGCCGGCGGGTGTGCCGTCCTCGGGGCAGAACGTGGCGTCGTTGCGGAAGAGGTCGGCGTCCTCGGTGGCGTCGAAGCGGAGCCGGTAGTTGAAATGTCTCAGGTAGCGGCCGTCGTCCGTGCGTACCGAAAAACATTTGTCATCGGCAAGGCCCTTGACCACGTTCAGCGCCACCGGCTCGTTCTTGGTCAGCGCGGCGAAACCTTGCTTGGAGGTCAGGAAGGTGTCCGTCGCGTCTCGCGGAAAAATCAGCCAGGAACCGGGGGCCAGCCGGGTGGGTGCGGCCTTCGAGGGCGTGGCCGGCGACGGTGACGGGGAGGCCGAGGCTGTCGCAGCGGCGACCGGCTTGGTGGTGCCGGTGGTGGCTCGCCAGATCCAGTAGGCGAGCGCGAGCACCGCGATGATGGCGACGCTGACGCCGGCCGTGACCGCGGGATGCAGCCGGGTGAACAGACCCTGCCGCGGCTCTTTCGCATCGACGCCGCCGCGTCCGTACAGGGTCATCTGTTTCGCTCCTCACGAGAGAGCCCAAGGTGAAATGGGCCAAGGAGAGGCTACGCGAACACCTAGCGTGAACAGTTGTGTACTTGTCGCGGATTGCAGGGTCGTGACCGCGCTGCGTCTGACCCCCTTCCTGGACACCGGCTTCTGAAGCGTGGCGGTCCTATGCTGGCCTCGACCAGACATGCCTCGACATCTATCGAACAGGAGGCTCCTCGTGCGTCACAGAGGAACTCTCAGCTTGCTGGCCGGGTGCGTCACCGCGGTGCTCACAGCCGGGTTCACGCTGCTCGGCGCGGGCCCGGCGAACGCCATCGCCAACGGTGAGCCGGTCAAGGACGGGCGGTACCGGTTCGCGGTCAAGCTGACCATGACGGGTATCCCGGTGCTCGGCGGGGGCACCCGCAACAGCGCCTGCTCCGGCGCGCTGATCGCCCGGGACTGGGTGATCACCGCCGGGCACTGCTTCCGGGACGAGAACGGGGTGCGCGTCGAACGCCCGGTCGCCGCCTCCACGGTGGCCACGGTGGGCCGTACGGACCTGGTCACCGGCACCGGCGGGCACGACGTCGAGATCGTCGCCGTGCGCCAGTCGGCCACCGCGGACGTGGCGCTCGCCCGGCTCAGGACGCCGATCCGCGACATCCGGCCCGTCAAGCTGAGCGGGCGGGTCGCCAAGCCCGGCGAGGTACTGCGGCTCACCGGCTACGGCTCGCTGACCAGCACCAACCCGGTGCCCGCGACGCACCTGCAGACCGGCCTGCTCAAGGTCGAGTCGGTGCAGGACGCGACGCTCGGGGTGCGCGGGTTCGCCCCGCACCCCGACACCACGCCCTGCCCGTACGACTCCGGCGCACCCTATTTCCGCGAGCCCCGCTGGCGCGCACCCGAGCTGGTCGCGGTCGAGAGCAACGGTCCGAGCTGCCCGCACACCGCCATGGAAAGCCCGGCCCGCACCGACAACCTCGTCACGTGGATCCGCGGCATCATCCGGCCAGGCGGCCCTCGATCGCCTCGATGATCCGGGGGCGCAGCTCGGCGGCGCTGATCACGGCGTCGACCGAGCCGACCTCGACCGCGCGCTGAATGTTGTGCACCCGGTCGAACTCGGTGGCCACCTCGCCCAGCTTCTCGGCCCGTACGGAGGCCCGCAGCTCGTCGAGCTGGGCCGCCAGGGTCGCCCGGTCGGCGCCGGTGGCCGCCGCGACCTGAGCCTCCAGCTCCCGCACCCGCGGGTCGGCGGCGGTGCGGGCGTTGACATCACCGGCGAAGACCACAGCGGCGGCCGGGGCCCCACCGAGCACCGAGGCGAACGAACCCTCCAGCGCCAGCACCGTCATGTTCGGGTTGAGCGCCTTGGAGAAGACCACGAACGCGCCGCCGTGGTAGCGCGAGATCACGCAGAACACGATCGGGCCGCGGAAGTTGACGATCGCGCGGCCGATCTCGGCGCCGTACTCGAGCTGCAGTTTGCGCATCGACTCGGGGGAGCCGTCGAAGCCGGACAGGTTGGCCAGCACCACCAGCGGGCGGTTGCCGCTGGCCGCGTTGATCGCCCGGGCCGCCTTCTTCGACGAGCGCGGGAACAGCGTGCCGGCGGTGTAGGTGTCCGGCCCGTCGGTGGGCGGGAAGCCCCGGCGCGGCACGGGACGGGACTCGATACCGAGCAGGCACACCGGGATGCCGCCCAGGTGCACGTCCTGCACCGCTGCGGTTTCGGCGTCGGCCATCCCGGCCCAGCGCTCCAGCACCGGGTGATCCTGGTCGGACAGGGCACGCATGACCGTACGGATGTCGAAAGGCTTCTTTCGGTCGGGGTTGTGCGTGGCTGAGAAGATCTCGCCGACCGTGGTGAAGTCGCTGCCCTCGATGGTGTGCGGGAACGGCGAGATGTCGCGGCCGGCCGGGTCGGAGGTCTCGGCCCGGCGCGGCGACGACTCACCCGGGGCGACGTACGAGTGGTCGTAGTACGACATCAGCACGTCACGCGCGGCGGTCAGCGTCGGCGCCCAGTACTGCGCCTGACCGTTCGGGCCCATCACCCGGTCGTAGCCGCCGATGCCGAAGTTGTCCTCGGCCGACACACCGCCGGAGAAGTCCAGCGACTGCTTGCCGGTCAGCACCATCGCCGAGTCCGGGGTCATCACCAGGATGCCGCGGGTGTGCATGAGCATCGTGGCCTCGGCGTTCCAGTACGGCTGGGCACCCACGTTGATGCCCGCGACCACGATGTTGATCTCGCCGCCGTCCTGGGTGAACTCCACGATGCGCTTGAGCGCCGCGGCCACCCAGTCCATGTTCTCAGTGCCCGACTCCATCGAGATGCGCGCCCCGGCCGACAGCGCGTACCACTCCAGCGGCACCCGCAGCCGCTCGGCCAGGTCGAGCGCGGCGATCACCCGGCGGCACTCGGCCTCGCTCAGCGCACCCAGCGACTTGGTCGGGTCACCCAGCAGCACCACGCGGGTGACGCCCTGCGGGTGCCGCGACGTCGGGGTGGTGACGACGCCGGCCACGATGGCCGCGGAATTGCGACCCTTCGGGCGATCGACCGGGACCAGCGTGTGCGTGTCGTCCAGGTCGTGTTCGGTGAAGTCTCCGAGCAGACCGGTCAGCTCGTACGGATACACGGTGTTGCGGGCCGCCGCACGAAGAACCTTCAGCCGGTACGCATCCAGCGGCTCGACCGTTTCGGCGCTCAGCTCGCCAAAGGTGACCTTCGCGCCCCCGGTGACGCCGAGCGAGATCCGGACCGAGGTCTTGACCAGCTCGCCGGTCTGCTCGTCGCGGCGGCGGGCGATGAACTCGATCTCCTCGAGCCCGGCGCCGGCGGTGGTCGGCAGCACCCGCTCGGCGATCATCTCCACCTCGGCGTCGGTGATCGCGATGGGCGGCCACACGTACAGCACGATGCGGTTGGTGTTGAACCGGTTCTTCGACGCCCGCTGCGACTGGGCCCGCCGCAGCGAGTCGAGGCAGGTGGCGATGATGTCCTCGGCGGTCGGCAGCGCCACCAGCCGCCCGTTGTCGTCGCGCAGCTCGGTCAGGTCACGCACCTGGGCGAACGCCACGAGCCGGTCGTCGGCCGGGTTCTCGCGGGCCACACAGCGGAACAGGTAGACCTCCTCGTCCGCGGCGGGCAGCCGGGTGAGGTCGAACTTGCTCAGCCGTTCCAGCTGCATCCGCTCGGCGATGTACGGGTGCAGGCTGCGGATCAGCCGGTCCTCGCTCAGCGCCGCGCCGGAGGGCCGGAACGTGAAGTGGTGGTGCATGACCGAGCCGCCGCGACCGGCGACCGTGGCAGTGACCCGGCGCACCTGCGCGGGCAGCGGCTGGGCGCTGATCACCTCGCTGAGCGCGGCGGCCATCGCTTCGGAGTCCTCCGACTGCGTCTCCCAGGCCACATAGATGTCGGCGTCCACCGGGTCCTCCCCGGTCGCCAGCTCGGCCAGCCCGCGCAGCGCGGCGCTGAGCGCGTCGAAGCTCACCGCTGCCGACACGACCTGAGAGCCGACTCGCTGGGCGACCACGAAGGTGCTGCCCGCGGCCTCGCGCAAGGCGATGCCGGTGATGCCCTTGTTGCCGTAGTAGCGGCGGGTGAGCACCTCCAGCATGACCGTGTTGTCCAGCTCGGTGCGGGTGAGCCGCTGACCCAGCAGCCGGACCAGCGGCTCGGTGCTGCGGACCATCTCGGCGATGCGCTCGCCGCGGTCCGGGGCGTCCGGGTGCTCGTCGAGGTGGCGCAGGTGGCGACGGATGCCGGCGTAGACCACGGCGCGGTTGCGGCGCAGCAGTGGCTGGGCGAACCAGGCGAACACCACGCCGCGGGCCAGGTCGGCGACCACCGGGAAGCGCACCTGGGTGGTGGCGATCAGCCGTTCCAGGGCCAGGCCGACCGATTCGCGCAGCGCGTCCTCCGGCGGCGGCTCCTGCAGCCACACCCGTAGCAGCGCGGTGACGACCTTGACGTCGGCCGAGGCGCGCTGCTGGGCCAGGAAGATGCGGAACACTGCCGCTTCCAGCTCGGGCGTGCGCTCCACCTCGGTGACGCCGTAGTGCCGCAGCACCTTGGCGAGCTTGGCCTGGAAGGACGCGGGCAGACCGGCCCGATCAACGTCGAGGCTTTGCAGGTACGTGTGGAAGTGCTCGCGGGCGCTGTGCACCCGGGTGTCGCTGCCACCGTCCTCACCCGCGGGCCGGTTGCGGCTCAGCTCGGCGAGGTCGGCGAACACCGCGAGCAGGTCCAGCTCCTCGGCCAGCGGGCGGCGCCCGTCCTCAGCCGCGCGGCGCCGCGCGCCCAGGTAACCGGCCAGCACCCGCTGTTCGTCGTGCGGGTCGACGTCGTAGCCCAGCAGCAGGCTGCTCAGGTCGCCGATCCCGCGGGTCAGCTGCTCCTGCACCGGGCTCTGCTGCGGGCCCTGGGGCAGGTCAAGTTCGATGGCCCCGGTGTCGGCGGCCTCCTCGGCCTGGGTGTCGTCGGCCAGCGGCTCCAGGCGCAGCAGCGGCGCGCCCGACTCGACCTGGCTGCCCACCGCCACTGTCAGTTCCTTCAGCCGGGCCCGGAACGGCGCCCGCAGGACGTTTTCCATCTTCATGGCTTCGAGCACGAGCACCGGCGCGCCCGCCTCGACCTCGGCTCCGACGGCCAGCGGGGTGGCCACGACCAGCGCCGGCATGGGCGAGCGCAGCACGCCGCCCTCGTCGCGGCTGACCCGGTGGGTCACGCCGTCGACCTCAACCAGGTGGATCGGGCCGTGCGTGCCGGTCAGCAGCCGGAACCGCTCGCCGTTGACGGTGATCTGCCCGGCGTAGGCATCGAAGCGGTCGAGCTCGACGTCGGCGGTGCGCGTGTCGCTGCCCGATTCGATGCCGACGCGGAAGCGGTGCGCGCCCACGCGGGCCACCCGCAGGCGGTAGCTGGCGCCGCGCAGCTTGAGGTCGAGCGGCCGGCCGCTGCGGTGCTGCACCTGGGGGCGCCCGCCGAACGCGGTGGAGAGCAGGCGCTGACGTTCGGCGCGTTCCTCCTCCTCGTAGGCCTCGATGGCGGCGGCGGCCAGCGCGACGGCCGAGTGGCGGTGCAGGACCAGCCGGCCCTCGCCGCGGACCCGGTCGATCCAGCCGGTGTCGGCGCTGCCGTCGATGACCTCGGGCTGGTCGAGCAGGTCGAGCACGAAGCTCTTGTTGGTGGCGCCGCCCTCGATGATGACGGTGGTCCCGGCCATCGCCCGGCGCAGGCGCCCGAGGGCCTCGGTGCGGTCCCGGCCGTACGCGATGATCTTGGCGATCATGGAGTCGAAGTCGGCGGGGATCGTGTCGCCCTCGCTGACCCCGGTGTCGACCCGGATGCCCGGGCCGGCCGGCAGGTCGAGGCGCACGATCCGCCCCGGTGACGGCGCGAAGTCACGGTCGGGGTCCTCGGCGTTGAGCCGCGCCTCGATGGCGTGCCCGCGCTCGGCCGGCGCGCTGCCCTCCAGCCTGCCGCCCGAGGCCACGTGCAGCTGGGTCTTGACCAGGTCGAACCCGGTGGTCGA
Source organism: Actinoplanes sp. TFC3 (assembly GCF_001553785.1). Lineage (GTDB taxonomy): Bacteria > Actinomycetota > Actinomycetes > Mycobacteriales > Micromonosporaceae > Actinoplanes. Next base: position 2,858,889 of record NZ_LOJP01000001.1, on the reverse strand, counting down.
CTCGGTGATCGGGTGCTCGACCTGCAGCCGGGTGTTGACCTCGAGGAAGGCGAGCAGGTCGTCGCCGGGGTGGTAGAGGAACTCCACGGTCGCCGCGCCGCAGTAGCCGACCTTGACGGCCAGCCGCTCGGCCGAGGCCTTGAGCTCGCCGACCCGGGCCGGGGGTAGCACCGGGGACGCCGACTCCTCGATGACCTTCTGGTTGCGCCGCTGCACCGAGCAGTCGCGCACGCCCAGTGCCCAGGCTGTCTCACCGTCCGCGATGACCTGCACCTCGACGTGCCGCGCGCCGGTGACCAGGCGCTCCAGGAACACCACGCCGCTGCCGAACGCGCGGGCGGCCTCCTGGCTGGTGCGCTCGTACGCGTCGTCGAGCTCGTCCACGCTGCGGATCACCCGGATGCCGCGCCCGCCGCCGCCGGCCGTCGCCTTGAGCATCAACGGGTAGCCGATCTGCGCGGCGGCTGCCCGGGCGGCCTCCAGCGTCTCGACGGCACCGCGGCTCCACGGCGCGACCGGCACGCCGACCTCCTCGGCGATCAGCTTTGCGCCGATCTTGTCGCCGAGCTTGCGCATGGCCTCCGGGCTCGGGCCCACGAAGGTGACGCCGACGCGCTCGCACAGCTCGGCGAACGCCGGGTCCTCGGCGACGAAGCCCCAGCCCACCCACGCGGCGTCCGCGCCGGTCTCGACCAGCGCCCGTTCCAGCGTCTTGAGGTCCAGGTAGGGCCGGGCCGATGCCGGTCCCAGGTCGTAGGACAGGTCGGCCTCGCGCACGAAGGTGGCGGTGCGGTCGACGTCGGTGTACAAGGCGACGGTTTCGATGTGCGCGCCGGTCTCCGCGGCGAGATCCCGTACGGCGTGAATGAGCCGCATGGCGGCCTCACCACGGTTGACGATGGCGACACGGCTGAACACGGTCGGCAGACCTCTCTCCGGTGAGCAGATGGGCGTCCGCCCCCACTTTTCCTTCTCCGGGTCGGCAGCGCCATGTCGTACTCAACGTGGCGGGCCGGGGGTTGTTTGTAGGAAACCACCAAAGGGAGTTGGCCGCATACCCCTAAAGGATGGCTAGAGTTGCGGTAATGAGCGATCACTCGAACTCCTCCCTGACCGGCCGGGTTGTCATTGTCACCGGCAGTTCCTCCGGCATCGGCGAGGCCACCGCGCGGCTGCTCCACCAGGCCGGAGCCCACCCGGTGCTGGCCGCTCGGCGCGCGGATCGGCTGGCTGCGCTGAGCCAGGAGCTGGGCGGCGCGCTGGCGGTGCCCACCGACGTGACCGATCCTGATCAGCAGCGAGCGCTCGTGGCCGCCACCGTGCAACGGCACGGCCGGGTGGACGGGCTCGTGGTCAACGCCGGGGCAAGCTTTCACGGCACGCTCGAAGATGTCGACCCGCGGGCGTACCTGGAACTGCTGAATTTGAATGTGGTCAGCGTGGTGACCGCGATCCAGTCGGTGCTGCCGGTGATGCGCGAGCAGGGCTCCGGGCGAATCGTGACGGTCAGCTCCGGCACCACCCGGATCGCGCCGCCCGGGGTGGGTGCCTACGCGGCCTCCAAATCGGCGGTCAACATGCTCACCGAGGTGGCGCGCAAGGAACTCGCCGGCGACGGCATCGACGTCAGCCTGGTGCTGCCCTCGGTCACGGCGACCGAGTTCGGCGGCGGCATGTTCCGCGCCGGTGCGTCGCCGCGACCGGGCATGGTCGTGCACAGCCCCGGGTACGTGGGCCGGTTCATCCTGCGGGCGTTGCGCACCGGCGAGGACAGCATCGACATCCCCCATGGTCCGGAGCAGACGGACCTTTCCTAGGACTGGGCTGCGCCCGCGGCGGACGCCGAACCCCGGCACCGAAGTGCTCCGCTCAGCGCAGTGCCCCTGTTCCTGGTCGGCTGGCTCCTCTTCGGCTCGGGTCAGCGGGTGTAGCGAGCGGCCACCACGGCGGGTTGTTCCAGGACCCGGCCGGCCTCGAGGTCGCGGGCCAGGCGCAGGTACTGGGCGTGCGTCCAGGCCAGCGGGGTGGCCGAGAACGTCGGCGTGCCGGGTACGAACGGCGGTGCGCCGGCCGGCGACTGGTTGTCCCAGACCTGCTCGGGCAGCATGGAGCCGGGTCCGGCGCTACGCGTCATCGTGCTCAGCTGGGTGTGCGCGGCGCTCTTCGCGCCCCGGGCCAGGTTGTACTCGCCGCGTTCGCCGTTGAGCAGGGGCCAGGCGCGGCCCCGGGTGATCCGGCTGTCGTCGGGCAGGCCGTAGTCCCAGGCGGTGCCGTCGAGCTTTTCGCCGTACCCGTCGAAGGATGCGCGGTGCCAGAAGAAGCCCCGTGCTGTGGGTACGCCCAACTGCTCGTCCACGACACGCAGGGTGTTGACGATCGCCGGGTCGGCGGCGGGCAGCACCCCCAGGCGCACCAGATCCAGGAAGCTCGGGTCGACCACGCGGCGCTGGTCCACGTTCGACGGGCCGCTGTCGCCGATCGGGTACGTGGTGCCCGCGTCGGGGTTGCCGTCCTTGGTCAGCCGCAGGAAGTACGGGCGGTCCGAGTACGGGCCGGTGCTCGTGACCGTCCACGCCTTGACCCGGGCCTGCCAGTCGTCGGCGGTCGCCAGGTAGCGTGCGGCGGAGGCCGGGTCCCCGTTGGCCCTGGCGATCGAGGCGGCACACACCAGACCGGCGATCTCCGCGGCGATCGTGGCGGGGGAGTAACCCGACTGGTTCTCCCAGCGCTCCTGCGGTGTCCACGGGGCTGCGTTGCCGTCCTGGGAGAAGCCGAGCAGGAAATCGGCGGCCCGGCGTACCCGGCTCCAGGTGCCCGCGTCGGTGCGCTTGAGCTGATAGGCCAGCACGATCGGCAGCGCCACCTCGTCCAGCTGCAGCCCACCCCACACCGGGGTGCCGTCGACCTGCGAGTTCTGCGGGAACGAGCCGTCCGGCTTCTGCTGCACGCCGAACAGGAAGTCCAGAGCGCGGTTGGCCCCGGCGACGTCCCCGGCGGCGATCAGCCCGGTGCCGATCTGATAAAGATCACGCGACCAGACCAGGTGGTACGGCCCGGACGGATCATCGCGGCCGAAGGCCCACGGCGCAGCGGGCGCAGCCACGTACGCCCCGCGGTGGGTCTTGTCCTCGCTGGCCGCCAGCACCATCGCCGACACCTGGTAGAGCCGCCGGTCGGCCGCCGCGGGGGCCCGCTTCAAACCGCCCAGATAGCGGTGCCACCCGGCCGCGTAGTCGCGTGCGACCGGCCGGAAACCCCGGCGCAGCGACGCTCGGGCGGTCGCCGGGGCGCTCTGCGCGGTGCCGAACCCGAGGGCCAAGGTGGTGTGCCGGTGCAGCTTCGCGGTCTGCACGAGGTTGCCCGCGGCGGCCGAGCGGTAGTGCCAGTCCATCCGCCCGTCGGCGCGCAGGTCGGTCCAGCCGTCGCTGACCCCGCGCAGGCCGTTGGAGGTGGCGGCGAAGGCGGGCGAGGCCACCAGGGCGCTGGCGGTCGTGCCGTCCGTAGCGACAAGCGCAGTCCCCTCGGTACGTCCACTGTCCCCCCTGCGCGTGTTCGCCAGAGCCGGGTCGTAGACGGTGAACAGGTCGTATCCGGCCCCGCTCAACGACACGTCGACCAGCACGGTGGGCCGGGCCGGGTCGCTGGCGTACGATGCGGTGAGCCGCCACCGGCCGGAGCGCTCGGTGAACGTCTGGCGGAAGCTGAGGCTGCGCTCATCGGTGAGCTGGGTTCGTACCGTGGCAGCGTCCTTGGCCTGGACTGCGTGCCCTTTGTGGTCGGCGACAACGAAGTCCAGCGTGCGCACGGCGGGCGACCCGACGGTCGGGTAGAAGATCTCGCCGAGCCCGCCCTGCTTCTGCACGGTGAACCAGACCGGGCTGGCTGTCGTGGCCGAGGTGCCGAATCCGGACTTGTCAGCGGGCAGATACTGCTCGTCCACGCCGGGCGCCCCGGGCGCATCAGGCCCAGCCGGCGTGGTGCGGGCCGGTGCCGGCGCGGCGGGCAGAAGCAGCAAACCGGCGGCGAGGCTGTGACCGAGCTGGGCGACCATCATCGTGCACCTCCATCGACCACAGCCTATGCATTACCGACCGGTCAGGCTACCGGGGCAGATGAAGCCGGGTGCTGATGGGCTGGGAGCGCTCCCGGGTACGTGCCGCAGCCATGGTGATCGCATTGCTGCTGGATCTGGCCACCATCGTCGGTGGTTTCTTGCTGGCTGTCGCGTTGCTGCGGCGGCTTCGAGATCGTGGGCATCGGGGTCGGGCTGGCCCTGCCGTGGGGCCGGCTGACCGGCCGGCGACCGCGGGAGGGTTCGCCCGGCGTGGGCCTGCTGCTGGCCGTCTTCGGGCTGATCGCCATCGTGTCCGGGCTGCAGGGCCTGTTCACCCCGGACAACTAGTCACCGCCTGCACGGGACCGACCTCCGGGCTCCACCGGACCGTCTTGCGGATTCCCCTGGACCGTCTCGCGGGCGAACATGCGTTCCTCGTCGAGCGCGGAGGTCTGCACCACCAGCACGTCGCACACCGCGTTGCGCACGACCGCGGCCGGAACCGAGCCCAGTAGCTGCCCCTCGCTGGCTCCCAGCCCGCGGTTGCCCACCACGATCAGGTTTGCCGGGTTCGCCCCGACCGCGTCCAGCAGGGCCTGCGCGGCGTCCCCGGCCACCAGGCGCTGGTCGATGTAGCGGGCCCGTTCACGGGTCAGCGCGGTCACCGAGCGGGACAGTGCGTCGCGGGCCGCCTCGGCGCCGTGCAGATCGCGGTGCATGCCAGAAGCTACGCCGGGCGACATGCCCTGATCGGTCTCCCGGTACGCCGTGACGACCACCAGCCTGGCCTGCGCGGCCTGCGCCACCTCGGCGGCCCGGTCCACGGCGTACAGGCTGGTCGGGGTGCCATCGGAGCCGACGACCACGCGGTCGTACACGGTGATGCTGCGTTTGCTGCCCAGCGGCATGATCGGGGACTCGTCGTTTTCGTTCGGCGGGTTGACCCAGAGCATGGCCACCGCGCCGATCGCCAGCAGCACCCCGGCCAGGGTGATCGCATTGCTGCCCTTGCCGTCCAGCAGGTGCTTGAAGATCCAGCCGAAGGTCACGGTCTGCACCAGCATCGGCACCACGATCATCATGTTGAGGATGCCCATGTAGACGCCGGTGCGCTTGGCCGGCACCATGCTCGCGACCATCAGGTACGGCACGCCGACCGCGCTGGCCCAGAAGATGCCGACCCCGATCATCGGCACCAGCGCGAGGTACTGGTTGTCGATGCGCGCGAGCCACACCAGTGACAGGGCGGCGAGCCCCAGAGCGATCGCGTGCACCCGTTTGGCGCCGATGCGCTGCGCGAAGCCCACCAGGAACAGCGCCGAGACCATGGTGACGAAGTTGTACGCGCCGTTCTGCAGGCCGCTCCACGCGATCGCGTCCTCCCAGGCCGGGCCGCCCTGTCCGGGGTTCGCGCGGAACACGGTCTCGCCCAGGCTGACCGCGAGGAACTGCCAGTAGATGAACATGGCGTACCACTGGAACGCGAACACCACGCCGATTTTGTGCATGGCCACCGGCATCGACCGGACAGCGCCGGCGATCTCGCGGATCGCGTTGCCCGCGCCCTTGGGGGTCGAGCGGATCTCCTCAAGTTCCTGATCCGACGGGGTCAGCTCGCGGGTGCGGGCCATCGCGGTGAGCACGGTCAGCAGAATGCAGATCGTGCCGATCATGAAGCACACGAACATCCAGTACGGCACCCCGTTGCCGGCGGTCTTGTCCAGCGCGTTGACCTTCTGCAGCAGGAACAGCGACACGTTGGCCAGCACGGCCCCGGCGCCGGTGAACATGCTCTGCGTCAGGAAGCCGCGGGCCAGTTGCGACTTGGGCAACCGGTCGGAGATGAACGCCCGGTACGGCTCCATCGAGGTGTTGTTGCCGACGTCGAGCAGCCAGAAACAGATCACGCCGAGCCAGAGCACCCCGACGAACGGGAACACGAACAGGATCACCGCGCACAGCAGCGCCCCGGCTGTGATGAACGGCCGTCGCCGGCCCCAGCGGGGATGCCAGGTCCGGTCGCTGATCGCGCCGATCAACGGCTGGATGATCAGCCCGGTGACCGGGCCGGCCAGGTTGAGGATCGGCAGCTGGTCCGGGCTGGCCCCGATGAGCAGGAACAACGGGTTCACCGCCGACTGGGTGAGCCCGAAGCTGAACTGCACGCCGAAGAATCCGAGGTTCATCATCAGCAGGGCGGGACCCGACATCAACGGCCGGCGTTCGGCTTGCCTGCTCTCGCGTTCCGTCGCCTCCATGACCATGGCGGACCCCTCCGGCGATATGTGATCTGGTTCACACCTCAGTCGACGCTAAACCGATCGAGCAGGCCGGCGCAACCATTGCCGCCGGTCCATGCGTCAGGGCGCGTTCTCGCAGGCCGGCGTTGACCCCGCGGCGGGCGCTGCCATGTACTGGCGGCTTCTGGCAGGAAGGAGCCGATAGTGGCCAGCTGGAAGACGATCGTGGTGGGCGTGGACGGGTCGCCGGGCAGCCGCAAGGCCCTGGTCTGGGCCGCCGCCGAAGCCGCCGACCACGGCGCCGGTCTGCTTGTGCTCAACGTCTGGGAGCACACGCTGCTGCCTCCGGCCGGCAGCATCAGCGTGTCCGAGCACTACGTCCCCGACCCCAGCCAGCGCACCGCCGACGACCTGGTCGAGGTCATCAAGGAGGAACTCGGCGAGGATCCGCCGGTGTTCGTGCAGTCGCAGGTGCGCCAGGGCCGCCCGGCCAAGGTGCTGATCGACGAGTCCGCGGGCGCCGACTTGCTCGTGGTGGGCAAGCGTGGGCACGGCGGGTTCGCGGGCCTGGTGCTCGGCTCGGTCAGCCAGCACGTGGCCGCGTACGCCAAATGCCCGGTGACGGTGGTCCGCTGAGCCGCTCCGCGCCCGTACGTCTGTAGCTGCGTGCACGGGCGCTCAGCTCCCTCAACTGCGGAGCTGAACCTGTTCTGCCGGGAGATCCGGTGTGTACGTCCTTCGAGGACGGCACTTTCTCCATTGATCATCGACTATTGACAGGGCGCTCCCGGCGGGGCAAAGCTCACAGCGTTGCGGGATGGCTGCGGAACTTGGTCAGGGGGCGTCATGTCCGGGCATGTCGGTAAACGAGGACTGGCCGCCCGGGTGGCTGGCTTCCTGACCGTCCTTCTCGCGCTGGCCCTGCTGCCCGGCGCCGCGCTCGCCGCGCCGGCCGCACCCCGGGTCCGCGGGCAGAGCGTGCAGGCCGGTCACCTTCGGGTGCAGGTGCTCAGCCCCACGCTGCTGCGGTTGGAGTATGCCGCCGACGACGCGTTCGAGAACCGTTCCACCTTTACCGCGGTGAACCGCAACCCGGGACGCACCTGGTTCACGGCTTTCACCCGAAACGGCGAATTGCGGGTACGTACCAGCGCAGTCACGCTGAGGTACAAGCTGAACAGCGGCCCGGTCACCGCCGCCAACACCACGCTTGAGCTGCGCGTCGGCCGCCGGGCCGGCACCGCGCACCCCGCGTTCGGCTCGCCCGGGCGTGCCGACTCGCTCGGCGGCTGGTATCGCGGCCTGGACTACTACGACGGGCAAGCCGGTCCGGTCGAGCAGATCGAGCTGCACCCGGGCATGCTCAACCGCAGCGGCTGGTACCTGCTCGACGACACCAAGACGGCGGTGCGCACGAGCAATGACTGGGTCGCGGCGCGGCCCGAGCGCGCCGGCGCGTACCAGGACGGTTACCTGTTCGGCTATGGCCACGACTACCAGCGTGGACTGGCCGACCTGAAGACGTTGACCGGCCCGTCGCTGCTGGCGCCGAAGTGGGCGCTGGGCACCTGGTTCTCCAAGTACCAGGCGTACAGCACCGAGGACTACGAGAACGAGCTGCTGCCCGCGTTCGACAAGAACAATGTGCCGCTTGACTCGCTGGTCATGGACACCGACTGGAAGTCGCCGAACCAGTGGGCCGGCTGGAACTGGAACCCCACGCTGTTCCCCGACCCGCAGAGCTTCCTGGCCGATCTGAAGAACCGCGGGATCAACGCCACGCTCAACGTGCACGCGGCGATCTCCGGTGACGATCCTCAGTTCGCCCAGGCGCAGGCCACAGCCAAGGGCAAGCTGACCCCGGCGACGAGCAGCTTCGCGCCTGACCCGTACCGCTTCGACTGGACCGATCCCGACCAGGCCGCCGCCTACGAGCACCTGCACCAGCCGTTCGAACAGCAGGGTGTACGGCAATGGTGGCTCGACTACTGCTGCGACGACAGTTTCGTCAGCACGCCCGGGATCACCGCCGACAGCTGGGTCAACGAGCTCTACAAGCGCGACGGCGACGCGCGCGGACAACGCGGCTTCTCACTGGCGCGAATCGGAGCCGCTTTCCCCGCGTACAACGAAATCGGTCCTTCCGGTCCGTGGGCCGAGCATCGCAGCACCATCCACTTCACCGGCGACACCCGCCCCGACTGGGACACGCTCAAGTTCGCCGCGGCGATGACCCCGGCCGAGGGCAGCATCGGCCAGTCCTATGTCAGCCACGACATCGGTAGTTTCGCCGGCACCCACCTGCCCAACGACCTGTACCTGCGCTGGGTGCAACTGGGCGCCTTCCAGCCGGTGCTGCGGCTGCACTCCGACCACGGCGACCGGCTGCCCTGGGAGTACGCCGACACCGTGGGCAAGCCCGCCGCGGACTTCCTGCGCCTGCGCGAGTCGCTGGTGCCCTACCTGTACACCGCGGCCCGGCAGAGCTACGACACCGGGATGCCCATGGCCCGCGCGCTCTACCTGCAATATCCCGAGCAGGACGAGGCGTACGAGCACGACACCCAGTATTTGCTCGGCGATTCGCTGCTGGTCGCCCCGGTCACCACTCCGGGCCTGAGCACCACCGTTCCGGTCTGGTTCCCGCCCGGCGTCTGGACGGACTTCTTCACCGGTACGACCTTCCGCGGCCCGGCGACCCGCACCGTCGCCGCCACCCCCGATCACATCCCGGTCTATGTCAAGGCCGGCGGCATTGTGCCCCGCTCGCAGGGCACCGAGAACGTGGCCGATCAGGACAAGAGTTGGCTTCGCCTGACCGCCTACCCGCACGCCCACGGCACCACCAGCGTGTACGACGACGCAGGCGACGGCCCCGGCTACCGCACCGGCCGATTCACGCGCATCCCGGTCAGCTATGACGAGGGCCGCCGCTCCAGCCTCACCGTCGGACCGGCCACCGGAACGTACCCGGGTGCTCCGGTCGCGCGCCGCTACACCGTCGAGTTCGCCGGGGTCTCCCAGCCGCGCGTGGTGACCGTCGGCGGGCGCCGGGCGCCGTTCACCTATGACGCGGCCAAGCACCTGGTGTCCGTCGAGGTGCCCGCCACCTCGGTACGCCGTTCGGTGACGGTGACCCATGACGGCTCGCCGCTGACCGTGGCGCAGCAGCCGGTCGTCGACCTGAGGTTCACCGCTCCCGACGGGCTGCAGTCCGGGGTGGCCAGCACGCTGGTGACCGAGGCGCGCAACGAGGGGCCGGGCACGATCACCGACCTGTCGGCGGCCGTGCGGGCACCCGAGGGTTGGGTCATCACCCCGCGCACGCCGACCACTGCGGCGTCGCTGGCCCCGGGCGCCACGTTCACTGTCACCTACGACGTCACGCCGGCCGGAGCGTCGCCGCGAACCGCTGACGTGACGGCGCTTCTGACGTACCGCAATCCGGATGGCACAACCGCGACCCTGCCCGCCGCCTTGACCGTTCCGGTGCGACCGGTCGCCGTGACGTTCCGCGTGCTGGCCCCGCCGGGCACGCCGGCCGACGCGACGCTGTACCTGCCGGGCAACATCACCGAGCTGGGCCCGTGGGATCCGGACAAGCTGGCGATGACCAACAAGGGCAACGGGATCTGGGAAGCCACCATCACCGTGCCCGACGGCACCGACATCCAGTACAAGTACACGCGCGGCTCGTGGGAGACGGTGGAGAACTGGGGTTCGATCACCGGCACCAACAACCGTAGCGTGACGGTCGACGGCGGGGTCACCCGGACCATGCTGGTCGACGACACGTCAACGGCCTGGGGCAGCGGTGCGCCCGACATCCACCTGGCCATCCAGTACTGGCGTGATCCGCTGGTGCTGTCCATCGCGCCCGGGGCTTCGGCGGTCACGGTCACCTTCCAGCGCGACATCCAGCCCACCGGCGTCGACTACTCGGGCTCGGTGACGGTGACTGGAGCGGCTGGTCCGGTGGCGGGCACGGTGGCCGAGTCCACGCCGGGCACGCTGGTCTTCACCCCGGCCAGCCCGCTGGTGCCCGGGTCGTACACGCTGACCGTGGACAAGGTGAGCAGCGTGCTGGTGGACGGGGTGCCGATGCAGAAGCCGTACACCAGCACCTTCACGATCGGGTGAGCGCCCGCTGGGCCACCGCCCAGCGAACCACGGGCGGGACCAGGCTGCCGGTCACCGCGAACAGCACGCCGAGCACGATCCAGCCCGGCGTGCCCCAGCCCAGGGTCAGCGCGGTGACCACGGCGGGCGCGATCATCTGGCCGAACTGGATGCCCATGCCGTACGTGCCCTGGTACTGCCCGTGCGCGTGCTCCGGGGACAGCCCGAACGAGATGCCCCAGCCGCCGGCGGAGTACCAGAGTTCGGCGAAGGTCTGGCACAGCACCGCGACGATGAGCAGCACGATCGTGACGGCGGAGCCGGTGCCGGCGGTCAGCGGGAAGATCAGGCAGGCGGCGAGCAGGCCGAACCCGGCGCGCCGGGACGCGCGGGCAGCGCCGTCCAGGGTGTCCGTGCCGGTGGCCGCCTTGACCTGCAGCAGCACCACGGTCACGGTGTTCACCGCGAACACCACGGAGATCATCCAGCGGGGTGCGTCGGTGCGGTCGGCGATCCACAGCGGCAGAGCCACCTCCAGCAGCCCGAAGTTGGTGGCGAGCAGCCCGTCGAGCACGATGAAGGCCAGGAACGGCCGGTCGCGTAGTGCGATCAGGCGAGGCCCGCCACCCTCGTGCGGCATCGGGGCGAGCGGGGCCAGGCGGGTGAGCACGGCGGCGGCGAGCAGGAAAGTCACCGCGTCGCCGAGGATCAGCGCCAGGTACGCCGTGCGGGTGTCCACGCTGAGCCCGATGCCCGCGATGCCGGCGCCGACCGTGATGCCCACATTGGTGACCGCGCGCAGGTAGGCCCTGGTGTAGACGCGTTTGTCCGGGGGCACCGCGTTGGCGATGAGCGCACCGCGGGCCGCCCGCTGCGCCGACTCGAACACCGCCATCGGCGCGGCGACCAGCAGGAACCCGGCCATGGACCGCACCTCGACCAGGGCCACTTCGCACAGCCCGAGCGCCACCAGGGCCCCGATGGCCACGCCGCGCGGGCCGAGCCGGTCGGCCAGGTAGCCCACCGCGGTGCTGCTCAACAGGCTGACCAGGGCCACCAGGGTGAGCGCCAGGCCGGTCTGGGCGACCGGCAACCCGACCGAGCGGGTCAGGAACAACGCGCTGCTGGCCATCCACAGCCCACCGCCGACCGTGTTGATCAGCGTGGCGGTAGCCAGCGTACGAATCGGGCCCGGTTCCGGCAGCAGAGGCATGGACCCATGTAACAGTACGGACGTACGGTTTGTAAAACGATTACCGCGCGATGCCGGCCGCTGCGCACGCCTGGCGGAACTCGTCGGTGCACAGTTGCGCGCTGGTGACGTACCCGTCGGCTATGACGTCCTTGACGGTGTTCCTGGTGATGGCCCTCGGCATCAGTAGTATCTCGCGCGGAGCGGCCGGCGGCTGCCCCTTGGCGAGCGCGATGGCCAGGCTCGACGCCGCATCCGCCTCCTCCTTCACCGGTTTGTAAACCGTCATGCACTGATCGCCGGCGAGAATGTTCTGCAGGCCCTGCACGGTGGCGTCCTGCCCGGTCACCGGCACGTGCCCGTTGAGCTTGTAGCGCTTGAGCACCTGAATGGCCGCATTGGCCAAGCCGTCATTGGCCGCCAGCACGCCGCGGATGCCATGGTGGGCGGTCAGCATCTGCTCGAAAATGGTTGCCGCTTGATTGTTGTCCCAATCGTGGACATTTTGCTGCGGACCGCGCACAAAGGTGCCGTCGGCGTAACGCGGATCGAGTACGGAATTGTAGCCCTGGGCGAACAGCGTGGCGTTGTTGTCGGTGGGGGCGCCGTTCAGCTCGGCGATCACCGGATGTGCGTCACCGCTGGTGGCCAGGCAACCGACCAGCCCCTGACCGAGCAACTGGCCCACCCGGACATTGTCGAATGAGACGTAATGATCGGCGTTGCCGTCGAGCGTCAGGCGATCGTAGTCAATGGTGGCGATGCCGGCCGAGCGCGCCTTGTCGAGAACTGCTTTGCCCGTACCGGAGTCCAGGTTCACAATCATCAGAACCTTGACCCCGCTGGAGATCATGCCGTCGGCAATGGTCTGGAACTGCGTTTTGTCACCCTGAGCGTTCTGCACATCCACCGGTACGCCCGCAGCATCGAAGGCAGCCTCCAGGTACTTGATGTCCGCGGTCGCCCACCGCGCCGACGTCTTCGTGTCCGGCAGAATGATGCCGACCTTGCCCGTCCCGCTGTCCGGATCGGTGCAGGCAGCCAGCCCGGCGGCCAGCAGGACCACGGCAAAGATTCGTCTGAACACGGTTCGCATTGTCCAGCCCGGGGCGCCACAGCGGTATGCTCGGGCATCGATCTCAACGATGCCGTGTCCTGGCAGTTGTCCGAGCCCGCGTTCTGGCGGCGTCCCGAACGCGAACGCGCCGCCGTCTTCGCCCGGCTGCGACACCTCGACGCGCCGGTCTTCTTCCCCGAGCGCCGCAGCGGACGCCACGCCGGCGCCGCGGCCGGCTTCACCGCTCTGGTCCGGCATCGCGACGTGGTGGCGGCCAGCCGGCGCCCGGAGGTGTTCCGCAGCGGCCACGGCGTGACGACACCACGGCCCGCGCGGTGGGCCCGGTTGCTGCTGGGCGACTCGATGGTCAACCTGGACGATCCGCGGCACGCCGAGCTGCGTGGCATCGTGGCCCGGGCGTTCACCCCGCGCGTGCTGGCCCGCGCGGCCGCCGACATCGATCACGTCGCCGCCGAGATCGCCGGCACCGTCGGTGCGGGCCGCGACGGCGACTTCGTGACCGCCGTCGCCGCGGTGCTGCCGCTGCGGGTCATCTGCTCGATGATGGGCATCCCGGCTGCCCGCTGGACCCAGGTGTTGCGGCAGGTGGACGCGACCAGCAGCCACACCGCGCTGCGGCGGATGCCCGGCAGCGGGCTCTCCGACCTGCTGCGGCTGCAGCACCTGGTCGCCGAGGTGGCGCACCGGCGGCGACGGGAACCGGCCGGCGACCTGATCTCCGCGCTGGTGGCCGCCGATCTGGGGCGCCGCGAGCTCGGCTCGTTCTTCTCGCTGCTGCTGGTCGCCGGGGTGGAAACAACCCGCAACGCGATCGCCCACGCCCTGTGGTTGCTGACCCGGCACCCCGAGCAGCGCGACCTGCTGCTGACCGACTTCGACCGGTACGGCCCAGGCTTCGCCGACGAGGTGATCCGGTACTCCTCGCCGATCGTGCAGTTCCGCCGTACGGTGGCGGTGGATGTCGAGCTGCACGGGCACTGGTTGCGGGCCGGGCAGGATGTGATGCTCTGTTACGCCTCGGCGAACCGGGACGAGACGGTGTTCGCCGAGCCCGAGCGCTTCGACCTCACCCGCTCACCCAACCCGCACGTCGGGTTCGGCGGTGGCGGCCCGCACTTCTGCCTCGGTGCCGTGCTGGCCCGCCAGGAGCTGACAGCCATCTTCCGCCAGTTGCTCACCCGGTTCCCGGCGATCCGCGCGACCGGGCCGCCCGGCTACGTACCGTCCAGCTTCGACCACAGAATCCGCCGTTTGCCGTTCGCCATCTGATAGAAACGTTTCTATGCTGGTCGGCCCTTCTCCGGCCCCTGTCCTGTTCCTGTCCCCCCACCCCGACGACGCGATCCTGTCGTGCGGCGCGCTGATGCGCTCGCTGGCCACCACCTGCCCGATCACGGTGGTCACGCCGTTCACCGACGCCTCGCCGCCGCCGCACACCTACGCGGCCCGCTCGTTTCTGCGGCGCTGCGCGGTGCCGGACGCGGCCGCCCTGTTCGCGTTGCGGCGCGCCGAGGACCAGCAGGTGTGCGGCGGTCTCGGGGCGGCGCACGTGCATCTGGGCTACCCCGACGCGCTGTTCCGCCACCGCCGGCCCGGTCAGCGGGTTCGCCGGCTGCTGCCCGAGCTGGGGCACCGCTACCCGACGTACCGCTTCGACGTGGCGCGGGGCCGCATCGCCCGGGGGGATCGCGAGGTCATCGAGTCGCTGACCGAGGCGGTGGGGGAGCTGATCGCTGAGACGGGCGCCCGCACGCTCTACTGCCCGCTGGGCGTGGGCCGGCACGTCGACCACCTGATCGTGCGTGCGGTGGGCGAACGCTTCCCGGATAACGTCGTCTACTACGCCGACTTCCCGTACACCCAGGTCGCCCGGCCGGAGACCGCGTTCCTGCACCGGCACGGGTTGATGGCGCATTCGTGGACCGAGGGGTTGGCGGGCAAGGAGGAGCTGATCCGCGGCTACCGCTCCCAGTTGGCTGCGCTGTTCCCGTCCGGGCACATCCCGGCGGTGCCGGAGACCTACTACGTGCCCCGGCGGCGGTCCAGCACCTCGGAGATCAGCTTGCGGTAGCGGGCGCCGATGACGTCCCAATCGTGCTCGCGGCTGAGGGCATGACCGCAGCGGCCCAGCTCGGCGCGACGGTCCTTGTCGTGGGACAGCTCGTTGAGAGCGGTGCTCAGGGCGCTCACGTCGTACCGTGGAATCCGCCATGCCGCTTCGGCCGGAATCCATTGCAACTGCGGCAGATCGAAGCAGACCACCGGTTTCCCCTCGGCCATCGCCTCCAGCGCGGTCAGGGAAAAAGTCTCGAACCGCGACGGTACGACCACAAGCGCGCTACCCCGGAGCAACTCCGCCTTCTGCATCCCACCCACTCGCCCGGCAATGCGCACATGCTCGCGGACCGGGCGCACGAGCTCGCGCAACCGATGCTCTTCGCGGGCCGTCCCCGCCCCGGCGATCACCAGCGGCAACGGCGGCGGATCGGCAGCAACCGCGGCCAGCAGCAGATCCAGCCCCTTCTGGCGCACGTCGATGCGACCCAGGTACAGAATGTGCTCGCCGGCACCGAAGACGGGCTCCGGACCGGGCGCGCGGGTGACACCGTTGGGAATCAGCATGCTCGTGGCCTTCGGGGCGTAGCGGCGCACCGCGGCAAGGTCGGTGCGGTTCAGCACCACCACATGCCGGTACGCCCGCAGCCCCCAGCGTTCGACAAGCGTGAACGGCAGGCGGTAGCGGCGTTGCATGTCGGCCGCGCTGAGCATCTGCACCAGGGCGACCACCGGCGCCGGACCCAGCAGCGGCAGCAAACTCGTGGACACCGGCGGGGTCAGGCTCTCGATCCACACATCTGGTCGCCGCCGCCGGGCCAGCACCGGCAGCAGCAACGGGAACAGCACCTGACCGCCGCGAGGCCCGGCCCAGCCCACCGGCAGGAACACGTACTCCACGCCGTCGCGCACCACCGAGCGCGGGCTGCCCCGGTACGAGCCGCAGTACACCGTGACCTCATGCTCCTCGGCCAGCCGGGTGGCAATCTCGTGCACCACCCTGGCCCCGCCGCCGCCGTAGTGCGGGTTGCCCACGTCATCGAAGATCGACAGCGCTACCCGCGGCACGTCAGCCTCCGGACGGCCGAGCGCAGCCGGCGCTCCCCGGCCGACAGCGGCAGCCGTTCCCAGCGCAACGCGTGGTAGCGCACCGCCTCGGCGCCGAACTGGGCCTTGTGGGCTTCGACGCCCGAGCCCGGGTCCGACTCGCCCAGGTGGAAGTACCCGGCCCCGGCTGCGCACGCCGTCTCGATCGCCAGCGACGACAACAGGTACGTCGCGCTGGTCTCCTTGGCCAGCATGCGATGCGCGGCCGACACCCAGCCCAGGGCGTGCCGTCCCCGGTGCAGCACCACGCTCGCCGCCACCGGCTCCCCATGCCAGTACGCCGACCAGATCACGCACGACTCACCCAGGGCCGCGGCGGCCGCGGCCAGTTCGCCGTCGGCGTTGCGTTGACGGGCCAGCAGCCGGGCCGCCCACAACGGCTGCCCGCGTTGCCGGGCCCACCGGTCCACCGCCAGGCGGTGCAGCACCGAGAACGCCGCAAGGCCGTGCCGGTGGTCGCGGTACACGTCAAGGGTCACCCGCCCGGCCCGGCGCACATGCCGGCGCACCTCGGTGCGGTAGCGCTGCGACCACACCGCGGGAAAACCACCGGCCAGGTCGAGGATCTGGGTCAGGTACGGCACCCGGTGCACCCCGCGCGGCGCCCCCGCCTCCCACAGCCCGGAGGCCAGCGGCATCGGCACCACACCGGTGCGCAACACCGGCTGGCGGGCCAAGTCGGCGAGCATCGCCCCGGCGTGCCGGTCGGTCATCCGGCCCGCGGCGACCAGGGCACCGCCGTAGCCCCACCCGTACGGCCACGACTCCTGCGCCACCGGCACCCCGGCCCAGGCCCGCGCGGCCAGCGGCACCACGATCCGGGTGCCGTCCTCGAACTCGTAGAGCCGGCTGGCATCGGTGTAGCCGCGCGCCCGGCTCAGCCCGGCGAGCCATTGCGGTGACTGGGTGACCACGGCATCGGGGTCAGCGGCGAGCGCCCCCTCCCACACGCTGCGCGGCGCCGGGGTGACAACGGTGAACCCGCTCACCAGCTCTCACCCTGCAGCACCGCGTACGACCCGGTCAACGTGTCCACCTCGGACAGCGCCCGCACCTGGTCGCCGGACACCGGGTACCCGGCGGCCCGCAGGCGGTCGACGGCTTCCGGGGCGGGTTCGCCGCGCACCACCTGCAGCATGGCGGCCGTGACCAGGACCGGGCCGTGGCCGTCGCCGTCGTGCAGGTACACCACCCCGGGCCGGGTGGCCATCGCAGATCGCAGGAACCGCACAAGCCCGAGCAGGCCGGCAGCCGAGGGTGCGCTGCCATCAGCCACATCGAGCTGCAGCGTGCGCAGGCCGAGTTCGCCGGTTGCGGCTTGTTCCGGGGCGCGCAGGCCGCCGATGCCGACCACGGCCCGTACCCCGTGGTCGTCGCGCAGCCGCAGCAGGTCGACGTCCGAGGGCTGAGCGCCGCGCAGCAGCCCCGGGGCCACGGGAGCCACGGCCAGCACCGGCGGCAGGCTGCGGTCGGTGCGCCCGGCCCCGATGAGCCCGGTGGCGCGTAACCCGAGCGCGGCGGCGAGCAACGCGATCGGCACGAGCAGCACGGTCAGCCGCTGCCGCCGGCCGGCCGGGGCACAGGTGCCGAACGCCGGGGTGTGCGGCCCGCGGCGGCGCCGCCGCAGGGGGATGACGGTCATGAAGGTCCTCCACGCGGGGAAAGCCGGGCGCGCCGGGGGAAGTCGTGGCAGACGGCCTCGACCAGCTGCAGCGTGCGCTCCGCGGCCCGGTCCCAGGTGTGCTCGGCGGCAACTGCCCGGCCCCGCGCGGCCAGATCAGCGGCCACCTCGGGAGCGGTGAGCACCCGGATCAGCGCCTCGGCCCAGGCGTGCGGGTCCTCGGCGGCGGCGACCAGCGAGGCTCCCGCCCCGGCCTCCACGACCGCCGGAGCGTCGCTGGTCACCGTCGGCACCCCGGCGGCCATTGCCTCCAGCACGGGCAGCCCGAACCCTTCGGCCCGCGACGGAAAGGCGAAGACCGCGGCGCCGGCGTACAACCGCAGCAACTCCTCGTCGCCGACCTGTTCCAGCAGCCGGATCCGGCCGGTGCTGTCGAGCTCGCGGATCAGCGAGGCCACGCAGCCGGGGAAGCGGGGATCGCGCTGGCCGACCAGGACCAGATGAACGTCCGGCAGCGCGGCGGCGACCTCGGCGAACGCGGCGATGAGCACGCGGTGGTTCTTGTGCGGGCGCTGGGCCCCGACGTGCAGCACATAGCGCCCGCTGCGCCGGGGCAGAGCGCGGAACTGGTCACCCACACCCTGCGGGACGACGGCGTGGGCGGGCAGGCTCTGGCCGTACCGCAGGAGCAGGTCCTGGCGGGTGGCCTCGGAGACGGTGGCCAGGCGGGTGGACCGGGCGATGGCCAGCCGGGTGGCGAGCCGGTAGGCGGCCAGGAAGCGGCGGCCGCCGGGGGCGAACGCGGGGTCGGTCTCGAAGATGCAGTCGTGCACGAACGACACGGTCGGCACCCCGGGATGCACCCAGGGCGTGGCCAGATGGTACGGAACCAGCAGCACGTCCGGCGCCACCCCGGCCAGCAACCGGGGCCAGCGCGGCTGGGCCAGCGGCGACACCACGGGAATGGGCAGGTCGACCAGCTCGACGTGCGGACCGGCCAGCGCGTCGACGTCGAGGCGCCCGCGCCGGGTGGGGTCGCGCACGATCACCAGGTCGACGTCGCGGGTGGCCAGGCGGCGCAGCAGCTCGTAGGTGTGGCGCCCGATGCCGTGGTAGGCGTCCTGCATGACCCTGCCGTCAATCGCGATGCGCCGGCGCACTAGACCGCCACCTTGATCGCGTCGGCGGGGCGGGGGCGGCGCCGTTCGCGCAGCAGGAAAACGGTCAGCACGCCGAGGTGTACGGCGACCGCCAAACCCAGCGGTGCCAGGAACGGTGTCACCGCGGATCGTTGCTGGGAAACGGTTTCGGCGAGACAGGGTGGGCTCACGGCCGGGATGCCGGGGACCTGCCACAGGTCCAGGCCGTCGTAGGTACGGCTGGGGAAGTGGGCGAGCCGGGTGCCGTGGGCGCGGATCCACGAGTTGAGCGCCGGGTTGCTGTCGCCGTAGCGCAGGGCGGCGTCCTTGTCGCTGAGGAAGAACAAGTGCACGCCACTGGCCAGGGCGGCCGAGCCCACGCCGTACGAGGTGATGCTGTAACCGGGCAGCAGTTGCGCGAACTTGTCCGGGTCGCCGCTGGCGTTGATGGCCGTGCAGGCCGGCACGGTCTCACGCACGAACGCGGTGGAACGCAGCATCGCATCGTTGCCCGGCACGTAGAAGCGGCCCCAGGTGACCAGCGCAAAGGCGGCCAGCAATGCCAGCGGTACGGCCACCAGCACCGGTTTGCGGACCACCGCCTCGGCCACCAGCACGGTCCCGGCGATCGCGGCCGGCATGAGGTAGACGAAGAACTGCTCGTTGAGTGTGCCCAGCAGCACCGTGTACGTGCCGAACCCGTAACTGGTCAGCAGCCACGCCAGCAGCCACCGGGCGGTCCGCGGCACCCGGTGCAACGCCAGCCACAGCACCGCCACCGCGCCCCCGGCGAGCAGCAGATAGCTGGTCGCGTACTGCCCGGCCTGGCCCAGCACCGCCGCGGCGAACGAGGTCTCCGGCCGGTTCCACCCGGTGATCTGCACCGTGCCGAGCAGGCGCTGCAACGTGGCGAACTTGACGTCGGTGAACTGGCCCGGCAAGCCCAGCAGCACCGCCCAGAGCGGGAACAGCAGCCACAACCCGACCCCGGTGAGCAGCGCCCCACCCGCACGCAGCAGGCCCCGCCGGTCCCGGCCGAGCAGGGCGTACACCACCGGGGTCAGCAGCAGGAACAGCGTCACCTCCTTGGTCAGCAGGGTCAGACCGGTGGCCAGCCCGACCAGGCCCACATACCGGGCGGTGGAACGCCGCCACAGCAGCACGGCCAGGTACAGCGTGATCAGCGCGCCGAGCAGCGCGAACGGCTCGATGATGGCCATCCGCCCGTAGCGCAGCAGGATCGGGTCGGTTGCGGCCAGCAGCACCACGGCAACGATCAGCACCGTGCGGCGGCGCGGGCCGGCCAGCGGGACGAGCCGGCGCACCAGCGCGGCCAGCACGAGCACCGCGCCGAAGCTGACGAGCGCGGCCAGCACCCGGGAGGCGAGGATCGCGTCGCTGAGCGGCGAACGGGCCAGACCGACCAGGTCCAGCCAGCCGGCCTGGGCGAGGAACGACAGCGGCGGGTGCACGAACACCGGGCGACCGTCCCAGGTGAGCTGGCCGCTCTGGGCGATCTCCTGCGCGGCGCGGGTGTAGACGATCTCGTCGTACTGGCTGTCCGGGCTGGCCCACAGGTTCCACAGCAGCGGCACCGCGGTCAGCACCAGGCCGGCGATCAGCAGCACGCGGCCGGTGGGCAGGCGCTGCCGCACGTGCTCGAGCTCGTCGCGCCGCACCAGGCCCAGGCCGATCACCAGCGCGGCGTAGGCCACCACGGCAACCCCGATGACCAGTAGATCGCCCGGTCCGCTCAGCCGCGAAGCCACCAGCAGCCCGGCAATCAGGACACCGATCGCCAGCAGGTACGAGCCGAGAACCCGGCGGCGTACCAGCCCCGGCCAGTGGTAGTTGAGGTAGGCCGCGCCGAGCAGGCTCGCCCCGGTCATGGCGGCCAGCGCGAACGCGACGGCGGCTCCCGTGGTTCCCCAGCGCGGCACCAGGATCACCAGCCCGGCCAGTTGCACGAGCACGGCGGCCGGGGCACAGCGGGCCACGGTGGTGGCGCGACCGCGGGCGTACAGGACCTTGACCAGCAGGTCAGCGGCGATCAGGGCGAGGGTGCCCGCGGTCAGGATGCGGATCAGGCCGGCGGCGTCGGCGTAGCCACCCGGGAACAGCACCCGCAGCGGCGCGGCAGGCACGATCAGGAGCACAAGCTGCAGCGGTACGAGCGCAATCACCACCCAGCGCAGCACGGCAACGAACCACGCGTGCGTCTCCTGGCGGGTCCGTCCGGTTGCCATGGACGGGAACGCCGCGTCGCCGAGCGCGTTCGCCAGGTAGAACGGGATCCGCGCCACGATCACCGCCACCTGGTACGCGGCCAGCGCGGCGGTGCTGATGCCGTACCCGCGGCCCAGCGCGCTGAGCACCAGCACATCGAGGGTGACCAGGAACGCGATGCTGCCCGTCCCCGCCCCGGTCGGCAGCGCCTGACGGGTCACCGCGGACCCGGCCAGCGGCCCCCAGCCGGGCAGCCGGTCGCGCAGCCCCCACCAGGCGCAGCCGATCGCCACCGCCGCGCCGGCCAGGAACCCGATCGCCACCCCGGCCGCGCCCAGGCCGAGAAACGCGACGAGGGCCAGCCCGACGACCGCCTTGGTGGCGATCTCGGCGGTCTGCATCGCGCCGAGCCCGTCGAAGCGGCGGCTGCCGTGCAGGCCACCGCCCAGCACCGAGGTCACCGCCAGCAGCATGATGGTCAGCGCGACCGCCGCGGTCACGCCGGACGACGCGTCCGGCAGCACGTGCAACGGCGTTGCCTGCAGAACGAGCAGCACCCCGGCGAGCGCGGCGGCCACCGCCAGGTTCACCGCGACGGCCGAGCGGAACGTGGGGTGCCAGGCGTCGGAGGCCGGGTCCCCGCTGCGGGCGATCGTGCGGGCCAGCACCCAGGGCATCCCGGCGCCGAGCACCATCCCGGCCAGCAGCAGCACGTTCTGCAGCACGCTGACCGCGCCGAACTCGCTGCGCGGCAGCAGCCAGACCAGCGCCACGCCGAAGCCGTAGTTCAGCACCGACGTGGCGACGAAGCGAGCCATGAGGACGAAGCTGCCGCCCGCGGCGGTGCGTTCGGTCCTCAGATCCGGCATGCGGGCATCACCGGACGTGCCGGCGGGTGGTCGACAGCACCACGGCCCGCGGCGGCACCGGATGCCACACGGCTCGTGGTGGCAGCGTGCTGAGCAGGGCCTGCTCGTACAGCGAGACGCAGGTGTCCCAGCCCAGGCCCTCGGCTCGGCGGCGGGCCGCACGGCTCAGCTGATTGAGCCGGGCGCCGTCCGCGGCCAGGGAGAGCAGGGCCGCGCGCAGCCGTTCCCGGTCACCCGGTGGCACCACGACACCGGTGCGCGCGACCAGATCGCGTACCCCGGGCAGATCCGAGACCACGGGCACGCAGCCGGCCGCCATGCCCTCCAGCACCACCAGGCCGAACGCCTCGGCCTTGGTCACCGAGGGCAGCACGACGACGTCGCTCCGGTCGTACGCGTGCGTCAGATCCTGATCGGAGAGGCGCCCGAGGAATTGCACGTTGGTGCCCGCGAGATCGGCTGCCAGGAGCCGGTACTCGGTCAGGTGATCGCCGCTGCCGACCAGCGCCAGCTCGATCTCGTGGCACCCGGAAACCGCCGGCAGCAACGTTTCCACGCCCTTGTACGGCCGCATCTGACCGACGAACAACACCCGCAACGGGCGCAGGCCACCGCGCGGGCGCTGCGGTTCGGCCCGCGGGTCGACACCCCAGGGCACCACCCGCACCGGCCGCCCGCCCGGCACCCCGAGCAGATCCGCGTAGTAGCGCGAGGTGGTCACCGTCAGCGCCACGCGCGCCGACAGCATCCGGTGCAACCGGTCGTAGATCCGGCACAGCCGCTCGGCCCCGCGGATCTGCAGCGCCGAGTGATGGGTGTAGACAATCGTGCACGGCACCCGGGAAAGCCTTGCCAGCAGGAGGAAAGCGTCGCTCATCGTGGGCACCGGGCCGTGCAGGTTGACCACGTCGTAGCCGCCGAGGCGCCGGGCCAGCGCCGGCCAGTACAGGGCGAGCGCGCTGATCCGCACCTCGCCGAGCACCAGCCGGGGGATCTGCACCGAGGACAGCACGTCGACGTGGTGCCCGCGCCGGCGCAGCCCGGTGGCGAGCCGCTCGACCGAGCGGGAGATCCCGGACACAATCGGCGGTGCCTCGCTGGTCACGATGAGGATGCGAAGGTGCCGGCCCGGCTGGGCGCGCGGTGGGTGGAACGTCCGGCGTAAGTGCCGCCCGGCGGCCACCACCGCGGCCAGCGGCAGCAGCGGGATCAGGACCAGCGCTATCACCAGGGCCGGTTCCACGCTCATATACGGATAAGCGCCGGGGCCGCCGAAACTGTCACTCACGCCCGGCGTTGACCTTCGCAATGAGATCGGCGTACCGCTCGAAAGCCCCGGTGCCGTTCCACGGTCGCCGGTCCCACAACTGCTGGTCGTGCGCCCAATAGAAACCTTGAAAACCGCAGGACGCCATTTCTTGTACGCCCGCAGCCATCATTCCGCGCGGCGAGGTGTCCCGGTAATGACCGTTGAGCCGGGCCGGGAAATCCAGCCCCGGGTTCTCGCCGCTGAGCCCGAAGCCGTGGCCGGCGGCCACCCGGGTCAGCCAGCGCGTGGCCGGCCAGCCGCTCACCCGGGGATCGGTCAGCGGCACCTCGCGGTCACCGGGGTCACACAGATGCGGTTGCCCGGGTTCGTCGGCCATTGAGGACACGTAGGCGATCAGCCGCGGATTGGCGGGCAGGGCGGCGTAGAAGACATGCCACACCGCGCCGACGCCGGTGATGCCGTCGGGCAGGTACTCGGCGATGTCGCGGGCGTAGGTGAAGGGCTTCGACCCCGCCCCGGGGGTGAGCACCTGGAAATAACCGGTGAAGCCGAGTCCGGACAGCAGGTCGATCTGCCACGTGACGACGCCGGCGAGGCTGTGGACGTACCAGTCGGCCCAGGTTCTGATCTCGGTCACCGGGACCGACCGGTCGCCGGGCCGCCATCCGGGCAGGGGGTTGGGGGCCACGCCGGGCGGCCGGTCGGGTCCGTTCTGCGCGCCCGGGTCGAACGCCCAGTAGCTGCCGCCGGGCGGGTACAGCACCTCGGGTTGCGCGCCGGAGGTCAGCCGGAGCGCCCAGAAGCTGCTCAGATCCAGGTCACGATCGAGCCGGCTGAGGTAGCGGGCCGCCTTTTCGCGCATCCGCCGGCTGAAGACCAGGTTGAGCCCGGCCGAGCGGTTGCCGTGCTGGTCAACGAGCCGGCTGCCCGGATCGCGCAGCAGCCACGCCGGGGTGTAGTGCAGGCCCAGCCCCAATGTCACGCGCATCCCGGCGGCTCGGTAGCTGGCGATGCGCTCGCGCAGGCGCTGGGCGTACGCGTCGTCGAAGCGCCCGTCGGCGGGCTCGTAGGACCCCCAGTCGGCCTCCAGCATGGCCACCCTGATCCCGTGCGCCGCCTCGGTCGCCGCGTGCTCGGGCAGCGTCTCCAGGGTGCCGAACAGGAATGGCGGCGGGGGCGGCTCGCGGGTGGCCCGCACCACCACGCAGCCGGCCAGCGTGAGCAGCAGGACCGCGATCACATACCGCCGAGACGGCTTCCACACGCGTCCTCCGTTTCGACGCGCGCAGCCAGCCGGCGCAGCCCCCGGGAGGCCGCCATGCGCACCGCACCCGGGCGCTTGCCGAGCATCCGGGCCGCCGCCGGGCCGTCGAAGCCGACCACCACGTGCAGCAGCACCGCCTGCGCCTGATCCGGGGGCAGCCCGGCGATCAGGCCCATGGCGTTGGTGGTGGCCATCCGCTCGGCCGCCTGCTCGCCGGCGTCCCCGGACACCGCGATCTCCGCGAGGTGCTCGATCGGGATCAGCACGTCGGGCTGGCGGCGCGAGTGCCGCACGTGGTCGATGGCCCGGTTGTGCGCGACGGTCAGCGCCCAGGCCCGGAACCGGCTGGTGCCGTCGCGCTGACCCTCGGGGTCGCCGGGGCGCGCCCCGCGGCCGTGCTCGGAGAAGCCCGCGAGGTCGCGGGCGATGCGCAGCCACGCCTCGGACGCGACATCCTCCGCGTCGTCGCCGACCAGCGCCCGCACATGACGCAGCAGGGCCGGGTGGATGGCTTGATAGAGGGAGCGGAATGCGTTTTCGTCACCGTCTTGAGCCGCAGAAACCAACGGCGACAAGTCCCGCGCCATATGTTGTCCCGATCTCTGGAGAAGAGGGGCGACGTCATCCTATGCCCCGGGTCCGAGATCACGAGAGTTATTCCGGTCAATGTCGCAGTTGAGTAATCCGGTGCCCACCACCGAGTAGGGGGCACCGGATCCCGCTCAGCTGCGCACGTCCACCTCGTAGATGCGGGCGGCAGCGGAGCCGTCCTGGGTGGGCGTGACCACGGCAACCCGCAGGTAGCGGGCGTCCGCGTTGACCGTGGTCGTGGTGGAGTCGGCGGTGTTGCCCCGCACCTGGGCCCGGGTGGTCCAGGTGCTGCCGTCGGCGGAGGTCTGCACGTCGAAGTCGCGCGTGTTCCACTGCGGATACTCACCACCCGCTCCGGCGTGCCGGATGACCACCGAACCGATGTGCTGGGTGCTGCCCAGATCGGTCTGCAGCCACTTGCTGGCACCCTGCGAGCACCACTTGTCGTACCAGCCACCGAGCCAGCTGCCGTTGAACGCGCGGTCCGGGCTCTCCGTGGCCGCGCAGGACGAGTCGGCGGTAGCCGGGCGGCGCAGCGCGATGTCGGTGGGGGCGCTGCTGCTGCCGTACACCTCGAGCTCGTAGATGCGGGCCGTGCCGCTGCCGTCGTTGGCCGGCTGGGATGCCTCGAACCGCACGTAGCGGGCCGTGCGCGCCGGGACCGGCAGGTAGCTGCGGCTGTTGCGGCTGCCGGAAACGGTCACCGCGTTGCTCCACGTGGAGCCGTCGGTGCTGGTGGAGATGGTGAACGCGCCGGTGTTCCAGCCGGTCTGCTCACCGCCGAGCCCGGCGTGCTTGACCACGAACGAGCTCACCGTCCGGGCCGAACCGAGGTCGACCTGAAGCTGCTGCGGTGCCGTAGCGGAACAGAACTTGCTGTTGCCCGCGATGACCCCGTCGACCGCCTTGGCCGGCGACTCCGAGCTGTTGCAGCCGGCGCTGCCGGTGATCGTGCGGCCCTGGGCGAGGTTGGCGCCGAGGTCCGGTTCGGCCGGCGGCTGGTTGCGGCCATCGGCAAAACTCGGCGGTACGTCGCCGGCACCCGTTCCCCAGGAGGAGGCGGTGCTGCCCATCGTGTAGGCAACCGTGCCACGCGCGGCGATGTCGGCGTACCGGAAATAGTTGTGGCTCGTCGTTGATCCACCCACCGACAGCGTCTGCACATAGCGGTTGCTGGTGCTGCCGCCGGTGACCGTGATGTTGCCGGTGGAACGCTGGATGAGCACGTTGGGGAAGACGCCGCCGTGCACCGCCAGGGTGTCCGCGCCCGGCGTGACCGGATAGAAGCCCAGCGCCGACCAGACATACCAGGCCGAGGTGGCACCCAGGTCATCGTTGCCCGGCAGGCCACCCGCACCGGTGGTGAACGACTCGTTCATCACCCGGCGCACCGCGTCGCCGGCCCCGGCGGGCTTGCGGGCGAAGTTGTACGTCCACGGCACGCTGTGCTCGGGCTCGTTGCCGATGTAGAAGTACGGCCGCGACAACCCGCCGTTGAGCTCGGTGAAGTGGTGATCGAGGCGCTGCACCGCGGTGGCCGGGCCACCCATCAGCGTGACGACAGCGCCCAGGTTGTGCGGCACCATCCAGGTGTACTGGGCTGCGTTGCCCTCGACGTACGGGCTCTCCTGCGCCGGGTTGAGCGGCTGGGTGAACGCGCCGCCGCTGTCGCGGGTGTGGATGAACGCCGACTCGCCGTTGAACAGGCTGCGCCAGTACTGCGAACGGGTCGCGTACGTGCTGGCTGCGCCGGTGTCGCCGAGCGCCTTGGCGAAGTTGGCGATCGCGAAGTCACTGGATGCGTACTCCAGGGTCTCCGAAGGGTTGCCGGGGATGAACTGGTTGTTCTGGTATGTGCTCTGGTTGCCGCGCAGCACGTAGCCCTGCGAGGTGCCGCCCGAGCCGCTGTTCTTCATCAGCGCCAGCGCCGCCGCGGTGTCGAAGCCACGTACGCCGAACGCGTACGCGCTGCCCACGATGATCGGCCCCGGGTCGCCCGGCATCACGAAGTCCTCGATGCTCTGCTGCGACCACTTCGGCAGCGAACCCCCCTGCTGACCGTCGAGCACCATGGACTTGACGATGTCGGTCATCACGTCCGGCGCGATCATCGCCACCAGCGCCGCCCACGAGCGGTAGATGTCCCAGCCCGAGTAGTTCTGATAAACGGGGTGGGCGGCGGTGTGCACGGCGCCGTCGAAGCCGCGGTACTCGCCGTTGGTGTCGCTGGCGATGTTCGGGTTCTGCAGCACGTGGTACAGCGCCGTGTAGAACTTCTGCAGGTCCGTGGTGCCGCCGCCGGTGACCTGCACCCGGTTGAGCGCGGTGTTCCAGGCGGCGCCGGCGTTGCTGCGCACGGTGGCGAACGAGGCTGCCTCGGCGGTGGCGTTGTTCTGCGCGTTGGCCACGCTGACGAACGACACGCCGATGCTGGCGTTCACCACGGCGTTACTGGTCGTGTCGAACGTGACGTAGGCGCCGGTCTGGGTGCCACTTGTGCTCGCCGAGCCGGCGGTGACCGTGCCGGCTTTGAACGTACCGAATCCCGAGGGTGTGCGGTCGAAAAGAATGGAGTAGTAGACCTTGTAGGTACGTCCACCGCAGAACCCGCCGGCGGTGTGCTCGCCATACACCCGGTTCCCGGCCACTGTCACGTTGCCGTCGCGGTCCCCGGTCGCCGAGCGGCTGGCGTTGATCAGCACCCGGGCGCTGGTCGAGGCCGGGTAGGTCAGCTTGAGGGCGCCGGTGCGCTTGGTGGTGCTCAGCTCGGCGTCCACCCCGTACTTGTCGAGGCGGTTCTTGTAGTAACCGGGCGTGGCCACCTCGTTGGTCTTGGTGTAACCCGAGGCGTAGCTGGTCCACGCGCTGCCCGGCGACGATCCGATGGCGCCGGTGATGGGCAGAATCGGGAGGTCCTCGTTGTTCGGGCAGCCCGCGCCGTTGAAGTGGGTCAGGCTGAAGGACTCAATCGTGCGGTCCCTGTCGCGGTAACCCGACGGCGAGGCGGTCGGGGTGTCCGGGCTGAACTGCAGCATTCCGAACGGAACGGTGGCGCCGGGGAAGGTGCTGCCACCGGCCCCGCCCCCGACCGGGTTCGGCGAGTTGCTGTCGTCGGTGCCGACCAGGGGGTTGACGTACTGGGTGAGGGCGAGGTCCGCGGCGGCCGCCTTCGGTGCTGCCTGCGCGGCGTGGGGGATTGACAGTGCTGCGGCGGAGAGGAGAACCGCCGCGGCGAGGGTACGGAGCATCGGGGTGCCGTCCCTTCAGCAAGTGGGGATGACAACGCTGTCACTTTGTATTTGCAACTGTCAATATTGTTTGCCAACTATGTTTCGACCGGGAAGGCCGGACAACTACCCCACCTGCGGCTCAAGTCAGGAGCAGACCCGTGAGTGACAACTGCACCGCCACCCTCCCCGCGTCCGGCGGCCGCGCCCGGCTCTTGGCCCAGCCGCGCCTGATGGCTGATCATGGTGGGGTGAGCCCGGCTTCCTTCTCGCTGACCGTACCGCCGCTGTTCGCCGCGCTGGCCCCCGCGCGCCGCGTCTTGATCGCCGGCGCGGGCGGCGGCTTCGACGTGTACGCCGGTCTGCCGCTGGCCCTCGCGCTGCGGCAGACCGGCGCACAGGTGCACCTGGCCAGCCTGTCATTTTCCGAACTGGAGCTCATCGACCGCGCCGACTGGGTAGCCGAGAACGTCGCGGCCGTGACCCCGGGCTCGGTCAGCACCGACTGGTACTTCCCGGAGCGCACCCTGGCCCGCTGGCTGGCGGCCCACGACCTGCCGTCGACGGTGTACGCGTTCCCGCCGCTGGGTGTCGAGCGGCTGCGGGAGGCGTACCGGCATCTCATCGACAGCTTGCAGGTCGACGCGGTCGTGCTGGTCGACGGCGGCACCGACATCCTGCTGCGCGGCGACGAGAGCAACCTCGGCACCCCGGTTGAGGACATCACGAGCCTTGCCGCCGTGGCCGGCCTGGACGTACCGGTGAAGCTGGTGACCTGTCTCGGATTCGGCATCGATGCCCATGACGGCGTCAACCATGTTGAGGTGCTGGAGAACCTGGCGGCGCTCGACCGGGAGGGCGGCTACCTCGGCGCGTTGACGATCCCGGGCTCCAGCCGCGAGGCGGAGTTGTATCGCGATGCCGTGGCCGACGCCCAGGCCGCCACCCCGGAGCGGCCCAGCATTGTGCACGGTCAGATTGCCGCGGCCACCCGAGGCGCCTTCGGCGACGTCCGGTTCACCCGGCGTACCAGCGGCAGCGCCCTGTTCGTCAACCCGTTGATGGCAATGTACTTCACGGTCGACCTGGACAAACTGGCCGCCCGCTGCCTCTACCTCGACCGCATCGAACACACCTGGGGCCGGCGGCAGGTGACGGGGCGCATAGCAGCGTTCCGCGAGGAGATCTCACCCCGCATCCCCCGCACCTTCCCGCACTGATCAGCGCTTTTCTCCCCGTGGCCGGGACAACTTTCCACACTGAACAGTGTTATAAAGCCGCTCATGCGCATCGTTTTCGTCGCGGCTCCGCTGCAAGGCCATGTTCTGCCGCTGTTTGCGCTCGCCGCGGCCTGCCGGGACGCCGGGCACGACGTGGTGATAGCCGCCGGTGGCTTCCCGCCCGACGTTCTCGACCTGCGCACCGCCGACATCGGGGGCTCGTTCAACCTGGCCCGCAGCGCGATCCGGGTGGCACTGCGCCATCCGCGCCTGGCGCGCGCCGAGCTGCGGGGCACCGCCGGTCACGAGCTGGTCGGTCAGCTCTTCGGGCGCGCCAACCTGGCCCTGATCGACCCGCTGCGTGCCCTCATCGCGCAGGAACGCCCCGACCTGATCGTCTACGAACCGCTGGCCGAGGCCGGTGCCGTGGTGGCCGGGCAGCTGTCCATCCCCTCGGTGCTGCAGGAGAACACGCTCTGGCCGGCCACCGAACTCTTCCAAGCGGTCACGACCAGCACAGCCCTCACCGCGTACGACATCCCAGCGCCGGGGCTGACCATCGCTGTCACGCCGCCCAGCCTGCGCAGCGCCCCCGCGGCGGATGCCGTCATGATGCGGCCGGTGCCGTTCTCCGGGGGCGGTTCGGTTCCGGAATGGCTGCTCACCAAGAGCGATCGGCCCCGGGTGCTGGTTTCGCGCAGCACCCTCGACGGTCCGAACGACGGTGACCCCGGTCCCGCGATCATCGCGGCGGCCGCCCAGGTGGACGCCGAGTTCGTGTTGATCCGCCCGGCGGCTACCGCGAACCTGCCGGCCACCGTGCGCGCCGTCGACCGGGTGCCCATCAACGAGGTCCTTCCGTTCGCCTCGGCCTTTGTCCACCACTCCGGGGCCGGCAGCGTGCTGGGCGGGCTGGCCGCGGGGGTTCCGCAGCTGACCACGCCGGGTGCCGGTGACCGCCGGTACAACGCCGAGCTGCTGGCCAAGCGTGGCGCCGGGCTGGCCGTCGAGGCCAAGGCCATCACCGCTGAGCACCTGATCCGGCTGCTGAGCGACGACGCTCTGCGTACCGCGGCCCAGCAGGTAGCGGCCGAGATCGCCGCGATGCCGGACCCGGCGACGGTGGTACCCCGGCTGGAGAAGCTGGCGGGGCGCTGACAAGATCCCGGGATGTCCGATCGTCTGCTGCGCATCCGTAGCGCCGAGTTCCACGTCATGTCCGAGCGGGTCCTCGAGGTCACCCAATTGACCTCCCGCCTGAACGTGCTGCCCTTCGACGACGAGGCCGGCAAGGCGGAGTTGTTCGAGCGGATCCTCGGTCGCCCGCTGCCGGCGAAGGTCACCATCTACCCGCCGTTCTACACCGATCATGGCCTGCGCCTGGAGCTGGGCGAACGGGTGTTCATCAACCAGAACTGCACGTTTCTCGACTATGCGGGCATCCGGCTCGGCAACCGGGTGATGGTTGGCCCCAAGGCCACCTTCATCACCGTCGGTCACCCCGTGCACCCGCAGCCGCGCCGCGAATGGCTGACGGGGGCGCCGATCGACGTGGCCGACAACGTGTGGATCGGGGCCGGCGCGATGATTCTGCCCGGCGTCACCATCGGGCGTGACGCCGTGATCGCGGCCGGGGCGGTGGTGGCCGACGACGTCCCCGCGGCCACCCTGGTGACCGGGGGCAAGGCGGCTGTGCGCCGGAGCTGGTGAGGGCCCGGTGCAGGCGGTCCCTAGGCATTGACGGATTCCAGGAACGCCACGGTCAGCGCGGCCACCTGCTCGGGGAACTGCACGTGCGGGTAGTGACCGGCGCCCTCGATCATCTGCAGCCGGCCCAGCCCCCGCGGCAGCGCGGCGACGATGGCTTCTCCCTCGGCCTGCGGCGACGCCCAGTCGGGGTCGAGGGTGCCCTGCACGATGAGCACCGGGCAGCGCACGTTGCCCAGCTGATCGCCGGCGTCGGTGGGCGCGGACCGGGTCATCTGCTGGAACGCCTTCATCCGGCCGGGTTCGCGCATCATCGCGTCGATGCGGGCCAGGCTGGCGTCCCAGTCCGCCGGCTTGCGGCCCGGGGTGGCCAGCTCGAGGTATTTCCCCCACTGCGGGACGCTGCCGAACACACCCGCGCGGAGCAGCGGGAACATGGCCCGGCGGTAGCGCGACACCGTGAAGTCGCCGAGCTTGACCGACTGTTTGCGGGTGAACGGGCCGAGTTCCACCACGGCGGTGATCAGCGCCGGGGCCTGCGCCGCGGCGATCGTGGCGGCGCCACCGGCCAGCGAGTGCCCGACCAGCACAGCCGGTCCGCCCAGGTGCTCGACCAGCGCGATGAGATCGCGGGCTACGTCCGTACGGGAACAGGACGTCCATTCGGCAGTTGATTCGCCGCAGCCGCGCAGGTCGAGGGCGGCGACCCGGTAGCCGGCCTCGGCCAGCAGCGGGGCGACGAAGCGGTAGGCCTCGCGGCTGTGGCCGATGCCGTGGGCCAGCACGATCAGCGGTTCCGCGGCGCCGGTCACCTCGTAGGCCAGGGTGCCGCCGTCAACGCTCAGGTAATCGGTCATGTCGTTCTCCTGTTAGCTAGCCTTGTTAGCTCGAAAGCTAATGCACTTAGCCAGAGCGCGTCAAGGTGACCGGGCGCACAATGCCCTCGGCGGCCGGCAGGCTAGAAAGGAGCCATGCGCGCTGTCATCTTCGACAAGTTCGGCGAAGCTCCCCGGTTGGCCGTGGTGCCCGATCCCGTCCCACCGCCCGGAAGCGTCGTGGTGGCTGTGCGGGCGACCGGTCTGTGCCGCAGCGATTGGCACGGCTGGCGGGGTCACGATCCGGACATCGCGCTGCCCCACGTGCCCGGCCACGAGTTCGCCGGTGAGATCGCGGCGGTGGGCGCAGGCGTGACGGGCTGGCGTGCGGGAGACCGGGTGACCACGCCGTTCGTCTGCGCGTGCGGCTCCTGCCCGGCCTGCCTGGCCGGTGATCAACAGATCTGCCACCAGCAACAACAGCCCGGCTTCACGCATTGGGGATCGTTTGCGGACTACGTCGTGGTCCATCATGCGCAGACCAACCTGGTACGTCTGGAGCCCGCGATCGGCTTCGCCGGCGCGGCGGCTCTCGGGTGCCGGTTCGCTACCTCGTTCCGTGCGGTGGTGGCCCAGGGCCGGGTACGAGCCGGGGACTGGGTCGCGGTGCACGGCTGCGGGGGAGTGGGCCTGTCCGCCGTCATGATCGCGGCGGCGGCCGGTGCCCGCGTGGTGGCCGTCGACGTCTCACCCGCGGCTCTCGACCTGGCTCGGTCAGCCGGTGCCGAGGCGGTTGTCGAAGCCGGCCCGGACGTGGCCGCTACGGTCCGGGAGGCGACCGGCGGCGGGGCGCACGTGTCGATCGACGCGCTGGGCAGCCAGGCCACGCTGACCGCTTCGGTAGCTTCGCTGCGGCGGCGGGGACGGCACGTGCAGGTAGGGCTTTTCCCGTCGAACCAGCCCCAGCCGGTCGTACCGATGGACCTGATTGTCGCTCATGAACTGGAAGTCCTGGGAAGCCATGGCATGCCCGCTCACGCGTACGGCAGCATGATGGCCCTGGTCGCCTCGGGCCGGCTGCGCCCCGCCGAGCTGATCACCCGCGAGATCGCGCTGCCCGCGGCCCCCGACGCCCTGGTCGCGCTGGACGGTCCCGGCCTCGCAGGCATAACCATCATCCGGCCGCACGGGGAGACGCTCGCATGAAGCCCACGATCGCGCTGCTGCCCAGCGCCCTGCTCGGCCCGGCGGTCTGGCAGCCCGTGCACGCGGCGCTGACCCGGCGGGGCTGGGACGTGATCACCGCTGATGGTCGCGGATCCTCCACTGCGGAGGTGCAGTCGCGCTACCTGGACGGGTTGCCCGACGACCGCCCTTACTTCGTGGTGCCGCACAGCAACGCCGGGCTTTATGTGCCGGGGATTGTTGCGGTCCGCTCGGTTGCCGCCTGCGTGTTCGTGGACGCTGTGCTGCCGGGGCGCGCTGGGGACGTACCCGTCGCGCCGGAGCCCTTGCTGGTCCTGCTGCGGGACCTCGCCGACCCTGACGGGATGCTGCCGCCGTGGACCGAGTGGTGGGCGCAGGAGGACGTGGCGGCGTTGTTCCCGGATGCTGAGGTACGGGCGCAAGTTGCCGCTGAGCAGCAGCGACTGCCGTTGTCCTACTTCGAGGAAACCGTTGCGGTGAGCGCGGACTGGTCCCGCGTTCCGGCAGCGTATGTGGCCTTCGGCGAGACCTACGCGGACGAGTGCCGGGAGGCGGAGAGCCGGGGCTGGCCAACCACAGAGCTGACCGGCAACCACCTTCACATGCTGCACGATCCGGAGGGTACGGCCGAAGCAATCCACCGCAGCCTGCCCTGAGCGACCCGCGCGCTCCGGCTGCGGTGAACCGATGGCAGCGGTGCGGTGCTGCTTCGGTGCCATCCTGCGGGGTCAGCCTGCGGCGGGCGGCTCCACGACCAGGCCATCCCGCTCGTCGTCCCACGCCGCGGCGCTGATCCGCCAACCGGCCGACGTCCGGACGAACTGCAGCGTTTTCATCCCTCGCCCCGTGAACGGGACGCCGTCCTGCACGCCCTCCTTGGCGTAGCTGCAGAAGTGCTGCGCGATGTCGCCGAACACCTCGGTGCGCCCGGTCAGCTCCCACTCGGAGAAGCCGGTCAGCCGGCCCCCGCTCAGCAGCGCTTGCCGTGGCGCGATGAAGCTGTTGACCGCGTACACCTCGGGCTCGCCTCCGCACGTCTTGACGATCACCGCCTGCGGCAGAAAGACCTCCCGCAGCGCATCAAGGCGGGCCACACAGTCCCCCTCGGAAGTAAAAGCAGCGAAGAAGGTACGCACAACAGCCGCGATCGCCGCCCGATCACCGGTCTGCCCGGCACGCACCGGCTCATCATCGATCACAGAGCTACTGTGCCACGCCTCTGCGCGGCCGTCCCCGCGCCGGTCTCGTTCGAATTTGGTTCGTCGCCGCCGATGAGTTTGCGCGGCGGGCCCGGTCTGATGGTCGACAGAGTTTCAGCGAAAGGAACCGGCACCATGGCGAAGGTCATCTCCACCCTGTTCATCTCGGCCGACGGCGTTGCCGAGATCGACCCCAGCTGGCACTTCCCGTACTTCGACGAGAACATGGGTCGCAGCGTCGAGGAGGACTACAACACCGCCGATGTGCTGCTGATCGGGCGGGTGACCTACGACAGCTTCGCCGGCGCGTGGCCCGAGCGGGAGGTGGCCGGCGGGGACGACGCGGCGTTCGCCAAGCAGCTCGGCGACATCCGCAAGGTTGTGGTTTCGCGTCAGCCGCTGGAGTTCAGCTGGCGTGCGTCCGAGCTGATCGGCGGCGACCTCGTGGAGGCGGTCACCGCGCTCAAGGCCGACGCGGGCAGCAAGGGCATCCTGATCCCGGGTTCGATCTCCGTGGTGCAGCAACTGCTGGCCGCCGGTCTGGTCGACGAGCTGCGCCTGCTGGTGCACCCGGTCGCCGCGCGCAAGGGCCGCAAACTGTTCGACGAGGGCGAAGCGCCGTACCACTTGACGGTCATCGCCACCGAGGCCTTCCCGACCGGCGTCCTCCGGGTGATCTACGCCCCGGCGCCGGCGCCTGGCGAGGCCGGCTACGACGACGTGAAGGACCAGGTGCCCGGCAACCGGTGAGCGCCGCGTTCAGCCCAGCGCCTGCTGCCCGATCCAGCCGCCTTCGGGGCAGCCCGGCGGTACCGCGAACACCGCCGAGCCGATCGGGGTGATCCACTGGTTGAGCAGGTCCTTGTCGGCCAGGCGCTGCTGGATCGGCACGAACTGCCGGGCGATGTCGCGCTGGTAAGAAGCGAACAGCAGGCCCGCGTCGGGGCGGCCGAGAGCATCCGGAACGCCGTCATAGTTGTACGGTCGCCGCAGGATCTTCTGCGCCGGATCGGTGACCCGGGCGCGGGTGACGTGGGCGTAGTCGGGCATCGTGGGCAGCCCGGCGTCGTCCAGCGCGGTGAAATCGGGTTCGTCGTGCTCGCCGGTGCCGCTCAGCGGGGCACCGGACGCCAGGCGCCGGCCGGTGGCATTCTCCTTGTCGGTGCCCGAGAGCAGGTCCCACTTCTCGATCTCGGCTCGGATGCGACGCAGCACCAGCGTGGTGGAGCCGTCCGGGTTCCACACCGCGGTGTCCACCTCGGCGCCGCGCGGGTTGGCGGTGCCGTCGAGCTGGCCGAGCACGTTGCGCTGGGTGTGCCCGGGGGCCTGCACGCCGGGGCTGCGCCGGAAACCCTGCTGCACCCAGCGCACCGCGGCGAACGGGCGGGCGTCCTTGACGAGCATGCGTTGGGTGTGTGCCACGGTGAGCGGGTCGTCGGAGCAGATCTGCAGCAGCAGGTCACCGCCGGACCAGCGCTTCTCGAGCCGGTCGATGGGGAACTTCGGCAGATCGGCAACGGGGGAGGCCAGCCCGGCGGCGCGGTACAGGCCGGGTCCGAAGCCGAAGGTGACGCTCAGGCGGGCGGGCAGGGTGGCCAGGGTCGCGTCGGTGTCACCCAGGGCAGGGGTGCCCTGGGTGAGCCGGGCCGCGTCGTCGCTGAGCAGGCGCAGCATCCGGCCCAGCGCGCGCCGGTCGGTGCCGGTGGCGAGGGTGAACGCGACGAACGCGGCGTGAGCCGGCGGGTCCTGGGCCACGCCGGCTTGGCGGGGGCCGTGGAACGGGACTGTGGCCGTACCCATATCAGGGGGTTCTGCTGTTGTGTTTTCTTTCAGCGCAACCGCTGCCGCTCCCGCGCCGCCCAGGAAGAGCCGGCGGCTCAGCGACGTCACTGCGCGGCGCTCGGCATCGACATGCCCGGGTCATAGCTCTCCCCGGCGCCGGCGAAGGGCTTGGCGATGGCGGTGAACGCGACCGTGCTGCCGTCGGCGAGCTCGAGCGTGAACGACACCTCGTCACCGGCGGCGATCTCGGCGTCCGGCTTCATCAGCATCAGGTGGTCGCCGCCCGGGTTGAGCTCGTGGGTGCTCTTCGCCTTGATGACGAAGCCGCCCTGCTTGGGCTGCATCACCATCTTGCCGCCTTTCATGGTCATCTCGTGCAGTTCCATCGGCGACGCCGGCGACTCGGCGCTGACCACGGTGACTTCGGCCGCCGTGTCGTTCACCAGGACGCCGAACGCAGCGGTCATCGCGCCCGCCTTGGCCGCCTTCACCCAGGGGTCCTTGATGGTCAGCACCGCGCTGGAGCTGGTCGCGGGTGCTGCGGCGGCGTTGCTGGGAGTGGTGTTGCCGGCGGTGGCACCGGTGCCACCGCAGCCGGCGAGGGCGAGGACGGTCAGCGTCAGGAGGGCTCTGATCGGGATACGCATGATTGGTTGGTCGGGCGGCTCATCGCGGAAGTTCCCGGCTCCTTGCAGCACGCGAATTGCCGGTGGGTTTGTCGCGCTGGTCACAAGGTGAGTGGTGCTTGCGGCGGTGATGGGCACCACCTGGGGCGTTAAGAAGGCGTCAAGATGGCGGGTTGCTGCGTAGTCATCGCGTGAACGCCGATGACGGGGAGTTCTGGGCGCGCTGTGCTGATGGCAGCAGTTCAGCCCGTACCCCTCGCTAGGAGACCTCCGTGGCCGACGTCGTGTTCGTCCTTCTCACGGTGGCGCTGTTTGCCGCGCTTACCGTGCTGATCCGGGCGGTCGAGCGCTCGTGAGTGCCGTCAATCTTGTTGGCCTGATCATGGCCGTTCTGCTGGGTGGCTTCATGGTGTCCGCCCTGCTGTTTCCGGAGAAGTTCTGATGGCCGGGTGGATTTTCCCCGGTACGCTCGTGCTCGCTCTCGTGGTGGTCTACCGGCCGTTCGGTGACTACCTGTACCGCGCCATCGCGGGCACCGCTGATGCCCGGGCCGAGCGGGTGCTCTACAGGCTCGTCGGGGTGGACCCGAAGGCACAGCAAACCTGGGGCGTGTACGCGCGCAGCGTCCTTGCGTTCTCCGTGCTTTCCGTGCTCTTCCTCTACATCTTGTTGCGGGTACAGGACAAGCTTTGGCTTTCGCTGGGGCTGCCGCCGGTCACCGACCACGTTGCTTGGAACACCGCGGTCAGCTTCGTGTCGAACACGAACTGGCAGGCTTACTCGGGCGAGTCGACGATGGGCCACCTGGCGCAGATGGCCGGGCTCGCGGTGCAGAACTTCGTGTCCGCGAGCGTCGGCATCGCGGTCGCCGTGGCCCTCATCCGAGGATTCGCGGCCCGAAAAGCACCAGGTCAGGCCCGCAACCCAGCAACCCCCGCCACCCTGGGCAACTTCTGGGTGGACCTGACAAGAATCACGCTGCGCATCCTCGTGCCGGTCAGCGTGCTGTTCGCCCTCGTGTTCATGGCCGGGGGCGTGGTGCAGAACCTGTCCGGCGGCACCGACGCGACGACGTTGACCGGCGCCACGCAGCATCTCACCGGCGGGCCGGTTGCCTCGCAGGAAGTCATCAAGCTGCTGGGCACCAACGGCGGGGGGTTCTACAACACCAACTCGGCGCACCCGTACGAGAATCCGGCCACCTGGACGAACTGGCTTCAGGTGTTCCTCATCTTATTGATCCCGTTCAGCCTGCCCCGGGTGTTCGGCCGCATGGCCGGGCAGAACCGGCAGGGGTACGCCATCGTCGCGGTGATGGCCGTGCTGGCGATCGCGTCCACGGCGTTGACCGTTGGCTTCGAGCTGCACGGCGGTGGCACGGTGCCGCAGGCGGCCGGCGCGGCGATGGAGGGCAAGGATGTGCGCTTCGGTGTTCCGGGCTCAGCCACGTTTGCTGCTGCTACCACGTTGACGTCGACCGGGGCGGTGAACTCGTTTCACGACTCGTACACGTCGCTGGGCGGGATGATGCCGATGGTCAACATGATGCTCGGGGAGGTGGCTCCGGGCGGCACCGGCTCCGGCCTGTACGGCCTGCTGGTCCTGGCGATCATCACGGTGTTCGTGGCGGGGCTGATGGTGGGACGTACCCCTGAATATCTGGGCAAGAAAATCGGCGCGCAGGAGATGAAGCTGGCGTCCAGCTATTTCTTGGTCACGCCGGCGCTGGTGCTGACAGGTACGGCCACAGCGTTCGCCACCGGGCACAACAGCACAGCGCTCAACACCGGGCCGCACGCGCTGTCCGAGGTGCTTTACGCCTTCACCAGCGCGGCAAACAACAACGGCTCGGCCTTCGGCGGCATCACGGTGAACACGCCCTGGTGGGATACCGCGCTGGGGCTGGCCATGCTGCTCGGGCGGTTCCTGCCGATCGTGCTGGTGCTGGCCCTGGCCGGGGCGCTCGCCGAACAGCAACCGGCTCCGGAGACCGAGGGCACGATGCCCACCCACCAGCCGCTGTTCGTCGGCATGGTCGTCGGCGTGACCGTCGTGCTCGTCGCGCTCACCTTCCTGCCCGCCCTCGCCCTGGGCCCGATCGCCGAGGCCCTGGCATGACTGACCGCCCCGATTCTGAAGCCGAGGGACCGAGCATGACCGACCTGATGGAACGCCCGGCGGAACCCGCCGCCCCAGCGGCAGCGCGCAGAACCGTCCAGGGCGGCCTGCTCGATCCCCGGCAACTGTGGAAGTCTCTGCCCGGCGCGCTGCGCAAACTCGACCCGCGCACGCTGTGGCACAACCCGGTCATGCTCATCGTCGAGGCCGGCGCAGTGTTCACCACCGTGCTCTGCATCGCGCAGCCGAGCACGCTGGCCTGGATCATCACCGTCTGGTTGTGGTTGACCGTGGTGTTCGCCAACCTGGCCGAGGCTGTTGCCGAGGGCCGC
The DNA here is from genome assembly GCF_001553785.1 of Actinoplanes sp. TFC3. Classification (GTDB taxonomy): domain Bacteria; phylum Actinomycetota; class Actinomycetes; order Mycobacteriales; family Micromonosporaceae; genus Actinoplanes. The sequence goes on along the minus strand of NZ_LOJP01000001.1, from coordinate 2,819,832 downwards.
GGCAAGGCCCAGGCGGCGACGCTGCGACAGTCCAAGAAGGACATCACCGCCCGGCGGCTCACCGGGGATGGGCGTGCGGAGCAGGTACCCGCACCCGAGCTGCGGCAGGGCGACACCGTGGTGGTCGAGGCCGGCGAGATCATCCCGGGCGACGGTGACGTGATCGAGGGCATTGCCAGCGTTGACGAGTCGGCCATCACCGGGGAGTCCGCGCCGGTGATCCGCGAGTCCGGGGGCGACCGGTCGGCGGTCACCGGCGGCACCAAGGTGCTGTCCGACCGGATCGTTGTGCGGATCACCCAGAAGCCCGGGGAGAGCTTCGTGGACCGGATGATCGCGCTGGTCGAGGGGGCGAACCGGCAGAAGACGCCGAACGAGATCGCGCTCAACATCCTGCTCGCCGCGCTGACCATCATCTTCTTGCTCTCGGTGGTGACGCTGCAGCCCCTGGCCATCTTCTCCAAGCAGTGGCAGGCCGCCGCGCCGGACACCGCGGCGATCGACGGGCACGGCGTCACCGGCATCGTGCTGGTCTCGCTGCTGGTCTGCCTGATTCCCACGACGATCGGCGCGCTGCTGTCGGCGATCGGTATCGCCGGCATGGACCGGCTGGTGCAGCGCAACGTGCTCGCGATGAGCGGCCGCGCGGTCGAGGCGGCCGGTGACGTCAGCACGCTGCTGCTGGACAAGACGGGCACGATCACGCTCGGCAACCGGCAAGCAGCCGAGTTCGTACCCGTGGAGGGGGTCAGCGCGAAAGACCTGGCCGAGGCGGCGCAACTGGCGAGCCTGGCCGACGAGACGCCGGAGGGCCGCTCTGTGGTCGTACTGGCGAAGAATGAATTCGGTCTCCGGGAAGTGGAACCTGGTCTGATCGGGGGCGCGACGTTTGTGCCTTTCACGGCGCAGACGCGGATGAGCGGCGTGGATCTCGGCGACCGGCAGATCCGCAAGGGCGCGGCGGCAGCGGTGCTCAAGTGGGCGGGTTCGGCCAGCGAGCAGACCGGGCGGATCGTGGAGGAGATCAGCGCGAGCGGCGGCACTCCGCTGGTGGTTGCCGACGGCCGCACCGTGCTGGGCGTGATCCACCTCAAGGACGTCGTGAAGAGCGGCATGCGCGAGCGCTTCGACGAGATGCGCCGGATGGGCATCCGCACGGTCATGATCACCGGTGACAACCCGCGTACGGCTCAGGCCATTGCGGCGGAGGCCGGGGTCGACGACTTCCTGGCCGAGGCCACCCCCGAGGACAAACTCGCGCTGATCAGAAGGGAACAGCAGGGCGGGCGGCTGGTCGCGATGACCGGTGACGGTACGAACGATGCTCCCGCTCTCGCGCAGGCCGACGTCGGCGTGGCCATGAACACCGGTACCTCGGCGGCCAAGGAAGCCGGCAACATGGTCGACCTCGACTCCGATCCGACCAAGCTGATCGAGATCGTGGAGATCGGCAAGCAACTGCTCATCACCCGCGGCGCGCTGACCACATTCTCCATCACCAACGACATCGCCAAGTACTTCGCGATCATCCCGGCCATGTTCGCCGGGGTGTACCCGGGCCTGGACGCGCTCAACATCATGCGGCTGCACTCACCGGGCTCGGCGATCCTGTCCGCTGTCATCTTCAACGCGCTGGTCATCGTCGCGCTGATCCCGCTCGCCCTGCGCGGCGTGCGGTACCGGCCCTCCAGCGCCGCCGCCCTGCTGCGCCGCAACCTGCTCGTCTACGGCCTCGGCGGCGTCATCACCCCGTTCCTCGGCATCAAGCTCATCGACCTGCTCATCCAGTTCATCCCAGGGATCTGAGACTCATGCGACTGCCTTCTTGGATTTCGCAGCACCTCGCCGCACTGCGTGCCCTGCTCGTCTTCACCGTGCTGCTGGGCCTGGCCTACCCGCTGCTGCTGGTCGCCGCCGGCCGCCTGCCCGGACTCTCCGGGCGCGCCGACGGTTCGCTGCTGCACGTCAACGGCACGGTTGTCGGCAGCAGACTGATCGGTCAGTCCTTCACCGATGCCGACGGCAACCCCGACCCGCGCTACTTCCAGTCCCGGCCCTCCGCAGCCGGCGACGGCTACGACCCCACGGCGACCTCGGCCAGCAACCTGGGCCCGGAAAGCGTCGTCGACACCCTGTCCGGCAACCCCGGCGACGCCTCGCCCAGCCTGCTGACCCAGGTCTGCGCGCGCAGCCTCGCGGTGGGCCGGCTCGAAGGTGTCGACGGCAGCCGCCCGTACTGCACCGCGGACGGCGTCGGAGCGGTGCTGGCCGTGTTCCACCGCGACGGCTTCGCCGGCCCGGTCACCCGTGTGGTGTCGGTGAACCAGACCAGCACCCCGTTTCTGGCCGGCTACGCGGGGGTGACCGTCGAGCCCGCGAAGATCGGCGAGGACTACCAGGCCCTCGGCGGCGTGATAACCCCGATCAGGGGTACGGCGCCGGCCCACCCGGCAGTCCCGGCCGACGCGGTAACCGCCGGTGCCAGTGGCCTCGACCCGCACATCAGCCCGCAGTACGCCGCGCTGCAGATCCCGCGGATCGCCCGGGAACGCGCCCTCACCGAGGACCGGGTCCGTACCCTGATCAAGCAGCACACCGACGACCGCGCCCTCGGCTTGCTGGGCGAGCCCGCCGTCAACACCCTCGAACTGAACCTGGCTCTGGACCGGACCTGATAGCGCATGGCACGTGGGGAACTGCGGATCTACCTCGGCGCCGCACCGGGGGTCGGCAAGACGTACACGATGCTGGAGGAGGCGCACCGGCGCGCCCAGCGCGGCACCGACGTGGTCATCGGCCTGGTGGAGACGCACGGGCGCCGGCACACCGAAGCCATGATCGGTGACCTGGAAGTCGTTGCGCGCACCGAGATGCGCTACCGCGGTGCCGGCTTCACCGAGATGGACCTCGACGCCATCCTCACCCGCAAACCCGAGCTCGTGGTGGTGGACGAGCTCGCCCACACCAATGTTCCCGGGGCGCGTAACGCCAAGCGCTGGGCGGACGTGCAGGAGCTGCTCGATGCCGGGATCGACGTGCTGACCACTGTCAACGTGCAGCACCTCGAATCGCTCAACGACGTGGTCGCCCAGATCACCGGCGTCGAGCAGCGCGAAACCGTGCCGGACGCGATCGTGCGCGCCGCCGAGCAGGTCGAGTTGGTCGACATGACCCCCGAGGCGCTGCGCCGGCGGATGGCGCACGGCAACATCTACCGGCCGGAGAAGATCGACGCGGCGCTCGGCAACTACTTCCGTACCGGAAATCTGACTGCTCTTCGCGAACTTGCCCTGCTGTGGCTGGCCGACAAGGTCGAGGACCAGCTCGACAAGTACCGGGCCGACAACAAGATCGACAAGACGTGGGAGACCCGCGAGCGCGTCGTGGTCGCGCTGACCGGCGGGCCTGAAGGCGAAACTTTGGTACGCCGGGCAGCCCGCATTGCCGCGCGTAACAAGGGCGCCGACTTGATGGCCGTACACGTTGCCCGCAATGATGGCCTGAACGGCGCCGACCCGGCCCGGCTGGCCAAGCAACGGGTCCTCGCGGAAAGCCTCGGCGGCTCGTACCACCTGGTGGTGGGTTCGGACATCCCGCAGGCGCTGCTGGACTTCGCGCGGGCGGTGAACGCCACCCAGATCGTGCTCGGCGCCTCCAGTCGCAACCGGCTCGCCCAACTGCTCACCCCGGGCGTCGGCGTCACCACCACCGCGCTGTCCGGCACGATCGACGTGCACCTGGTCCCGCATGAACGTGCGGGCGCGGGACGGCGGGGCCGCAAGCTGCCCGCAGCGCTGTCCCGGCGCCGGCGCATCGCCGGGTTCGTGGCCGTCGCGGCAGGACTGCCTGTGCTGGCCGCCTTGCTGAGCATCGGCCCGGGTCTGTCGCTGACCAACGACATCCTGCTGTTCCTGGTCGCCGTCATCGGTGTGGCGCTGATCGGCGGGCTGTGGCCGGCGCTGCTCGCCGCGGTCGCCGGTTCGCTGATGCTCAACTACCTCTTCACCCCGCCGGTGCGCCGCTTCACCATCGCCGAGGGCACCAACCTGCTGGCCCTGGCCATCTTCGTGGTGGTGGCCCTGGCCGTGAGCTGGGTTGTCGACACCGCCGCCCGCCGGACCCGCCAGGCCGCGCAGGCCGGTGCCGACGCGCAAACCCTGGCCACCGTGGCCGGCAGCGTGCTGCGCGGTGAACGCCCCCTGATGGCTCTGCTGCAACGGTTGCGGGAGACCTTCGCGCTCGACTCGGTGACCATGCTGGAGCGCGGTGTCCTCGTCGCCGGGGTCGGCACGCCGGCCTGCACCAGAACCGCCGACGCCGACGCCGAGATCAAGGTCGATGACGGGCTGACCATGCTGCTCAAGGGGCGGACGCTGGCGGCCAGCGACCGGCGCATCGTGGAAGCGTTCGCCGCCCAGGCCGCGATCGCGCTGCGCCAGGAGCGGCTGACAGCGCAGGCGGCAACGGCCAAACCGCTGGCCGAAGCGGACAAGATGCGCACCGCCTTGCTGGCCGCCGTCAGCCATGACCTGCGGACGCCGCTGGCGTCGGCGAAAGCGGCGGTCGCCAGCCTGCGCAGCGATGAGGTCCACTTCGACGACGAGGACCGCGCGGAGCTGCTGGAAACCGCCGACGAGTCACTGGACCGGCTGACCCGGCTGGTGATGAACCTGCTCGACATGAGCCGCCTGCAGGCCGGCGCGCTCGGCGTGCACCCCATCGCGGTGGGTGCCGACGAGGTGGTCCCGCGCGCCCTGGACGATCTGGGCCCTGCCGGGCGTACGGTCATCGTCCATGTCCCCGAAGGGCTGCCCTATCTCTTCGCCGACCCGGGTCTGCTGGAGCGGATCCTGGTCAACGTGGTAACCAACGCCCAGCGCTACAGCCCCGCCGACCGGCCGCCCATCATCACCGCCAGCGCCCTGGGACGCACAGTTGAGCTGCGCGTCATCGACCACGGCCCGGGCCTGCCCGAGGACCGCTGGGACGATGTCTTCCTGCCCTTCCAGCGCCTCGGCGACCGTGACAACCACACCGGCGCCGGGCTCGGTTTGGCCCTGTCCCGGGGGCTCATCGAGGCGATGAACGGCACGCTGCGACCCGAGGAAACACCCGGAGGAGGTCTCACCATGGTGCTTACGCTGCCGCTGCCCCCGGCGCTCACCCCGTGACCCGCATCCTGGTGGTCGACGACGAGCCGCAGATCGTCAGGGCGCTGCGGATCAACCTGCGTGCCCGCCACTACGAGGTCGATACCGCCGCGGACGGCACCTCAGCCCTGCAGGCCGCCGCGAACTTTCACCCCGACCTGGTCGTGCTCGACCTCGGCCTGCCCGACCTGCCCGGAGCCGAGGTGATCCGCGGGCTGCGCGGCTGGACGGCGATCCCGATCATCGTGCTGTCCGGGCGTACCGAGAGTCAGGACAAGGTGGAGGCCCTCGACGCCGGAGCCGACGACTACATCACCAAGCCGTTCGGCATCGACGAGCTGCTCGCCCGCATCCGCGCGGTCACCCGGCGCAGCCAGCCCAGCGAAGACACCGCGGCCACCGTGACGATCGGCGAGCACACCATAGACCTGGGTACCCATACGATCACTGGTCCGCCGCCACCGGTCCGGCTCACCCCGACCGAGTGGCAACTGCTCGAACACCTCACCCGCCACCCCGGCAAATTGCTCAGCCAGCGCACGCTGCTGCACGATGTGTGGGGCCCGCAGTACTCCACCGAAACCAACTACCTGCGCCAGTACATGGCCCGCCTGCGCCGCAAACTCGAAGCGGACCCGGCCCACCCCCGGCACCTGCTCACCGAACCGGGAATGGGCTACCGATACCGGCCCTGAACGCCGGCGGACGGGCCTGTGACCTGCCCACCGGGGGACGAAGTCGGTGGACGAGGAGTTTCGATGGCCGGAGAACTCAGCGGCCGCGCATCTCGAACGCTGCGGCGATCGCATGCTTTCGGGGCGGCCAGGTCCTCGAGTACACCACCGTGGCGGCACCGGTGTGCCGGCTCAGAAGCCCAGCCAGGACAACGACTGCTGCGCCAGTAGCAGAATGTTCAGGCCGCCGAGCACGGCTACGACAATCGCCATGCCGGCTTTGGTGGCGGTGGTGTTGACGTACGGGCCCATGATGTCGCGCCGGCTGGTCAGCCACAGCAGCGCGCCGAGGGCGAACGGGATGCCGAACGACAGCGTCACCTGGCTCAGGACCAGGGCCTTGGTCGGGTCGGCGCCGCACACCAGCAGGATCACGGCTGGGCTCATGGTGACGGCGCGGCGCAGCCACACCGGGATGTGCAGCCGCAGGAAGCCATCCATGATGATCTGGCCCGCGGCGGTGCCCACGCTGGAGGAGGAGATGCCGGACGCCAGCAGGGCTGCGGCGAATGCCAGTGCGACGCTGCCCCCGACGGTCTCGGCGAGCCGGCTGTGCACGGCTTGCAGGGCGATCGCAGGTGTCCCAGGCCCCTGATGGAACAATTTTGCCGCGATTGCCAGCATGCTGAGGTTGACCAGCCCCGCGATGCTCATCGCGATGCCGATGTCGGCTCGGGTGTAGCGCAGCAGCTGCGCCGGATCGCCGGCGCCGGCCGCGGCAGCTCGCTTGCTCATCAGGCCGGAGTGCAAGTAGATGGCGTGCGGCATGACGGTTGCCCCGATGATGCCGACGGCGAGCAGCAGGGTGTCCGAGCCGCCGATGCTGGGCACCAGCCCGGTCAGGACGCCGGAGCCGGAGGGCGGGATGCGCAGCGTCAGGTACAGGAAACCGGCGCAGATCAGGGCCAGCAGGAACCCGATGGCCACCTCGAAGGGCCGGTGCCCGCGGCGCTGGAAGGCCAGGACGGTGAACGAGAGCACCGCGGTGACCACGGCCGCCACCGGCAGCGGCATGCCGAACAACAGGTTCAACCCGATGGCTGCCCCGACGAACTCGGCAAGGTCGGTGGCCATGGCGACGACTTCCGCCTGGACCCACATGAGCCAACGGGCGCGGCGGGTCATCGTCTCGTGACACAGCTGGGGCAGGCTGCGTCCGGTGACCACGCCCAGTTTGGCCGACAGGTACTGGATGGGCATCGCCACCAGGTTTGCCAGCACCATCACCCACACCAGGCGGTATCCGGTGCTGGAGCCGCCGGCGAAGTTGGTGGCGAAGTTGCCGGGATCGAGATAGGCGATCGCTGCGACGAACGCGGGTCCCAAGGCGGTGACGAGCCGGGTCTTGCGCCCGGTGGCGACGCCGGCTCCGGCCACGCGGGGCTGTTCGGAGAGTTGGGTCACGGGCGAGGCCCCCTTCAATACGAGTGAGGTCCGCCCCGGTGTCGGGGCGGACCTCGGCCAGACTCGGATCAGCCGCTGACGCGGACGGAGCCGTTGACACCCTTGGGGTAGAAGCCGCCCTTGCTGACCTTGCCCGGGTTCAGGTAGACGATGTTGAGGACCCGTCCGGGCGTACGGCTGAAGGCAATGCCGCTCTTGTTCGTGGGGTTGATGTTCGCCCGGTCGTTGATCATCAGGCCCTGGTCGTCGTTGGCCGCACCGTCGAGGGCGTTGCGGGCGTCGGAGAGCTTCTGCACCTGCTCGCTCAGGCCCTTCTCGAACAGCGACGTGCGGATCGTCGCAGCGTGGTAGGCCTCCACGGCGAGGATGCCGGCCGCTGCTTCCAGGTACGTCTTGTTGCTGATCAGCGGCGCGGCACCCTTGTACGCGGTGACGCCGACGTCCTCGAACAGGTACGCCGCCAGCAGGAAGTTGTTCTCATTGGCGTACGGGTCGAAGGTGTCGTTCGCGCCGATGAGCTTGGCGGCTCGCGCGGCGGCCGTGAAGCTGTCTCGGATGTTGATGGCCGGGCGAGCCACCGCGGCGCTGCCCAGCGCCCCGCGCAGGAAGTTCACGTGGGCGCGTTCATCGTTGGCGATTTCCTGCGCGTACTGGCGGACCGCCGCCGTTTCGAAGGTGACCTTGCGTCCGCCGGTCACCCCGCCGAGGGTTCCCTTGCCGGAGGTGAAGGTGCTGGCCAGGCCCTCGCCGTTGACGGCGTGCAGGTAGAACTCCGCCTCGAGGTATTCCAGGTTCAAGGCGAAGTTGAGCACCGCGCCGTCGCTCGGCGCGGCGGTGACAGCGGCCTCTTCCTGCGCCGCAAGGCTTTCGTCAGGCGCGGCGGACGCGCCGCCGCTGAGCAGGCCGGCGCCGACGACGCCGAGCCCGACGGCTCCGGCACTCTGCAGGAACCGGCGCCGGTCGGTCGCGTTCTCCGCACTGCGGCCGATCATCTCTTTGACGAGTTTCTTTCCGAACACGTGGAACTCCCTGGCATGAGGACGATGCTGCGCGCCCGCGATCCACGGGCGCGGCGCGCCGCCCGGAGGCGCTGTCCCCGGTCAGGGCAGTGTCATGCCGGGACGGCGAGAAGACGAAGGAATAAGGCCCGCGCGACGGACTGAGACCTCGAAGGCGGCGGGTCCTGATGCGACCTTGGATGGGCCGATCACGAGAACCATAGCCAGCCTGCGGCGGGTCCGGTGGGCAAACAGCAAACTCGGACGAAACGGGATGGGCGGTGGGTAGGGGAGCCATACCGGCGACGACACGGTGCTGGTAGCCGTGCGCTGACTCAGAGTGATTGCCGGGCGGAGTAGATCACGGCGGCGTAGTGTCGCGCTCGGGCAGCGGAGGGACATCTGTGACGAGTCGGCAGCATGCAGGGGACAGCGCACGGCTCGCCGTGGTGGTCGGGGCGCTCGGTGTGGTGTTCGGCGACATCGGCACCAGCCCGATCTACACCTTGCAGACGGTGTTCAATCCCGACGATCCGCACCCGGTCCCGGTCAGTGACGCCAACGTGTACGGCGTGGTGTCCCTGATCTTCTGGTCGGTGATGATCATCGTGACCGTGACCTATGTGCTGCTGGCCACGCGCGTCGACAACCACGGCGAGGGCGGCATCATGGCCCTGATCGCCCTGCTGCGCGGCAGCGCCGAACGCCGGGGCCGAAAGGCCGCCCTGGTGCTGGCCGCGCTGGGGATCTTCGGGGCGTCGCTGTTCTTCGGCGACAGCATGATCACCCCGGCCATCTCGGTGCTGTCAGCGGTCGAGGGCCTCAAGGTCGTGCAGCCGTCGCTGGGGGAGGCCGTCGTCCCCATCACCGCGGTCATCATCGTCGCGCTCTTCCTGGTGCAGCGGCGCGGAACGGCCGCCGTCGGCCGGGTTTTCGGCCCGGTGATGATCTGCTGGTTCGCGGTGATCGGGGCGGCCGGCATCGGCGGCATCATCGCGCACCCGGCAATTCTCAAGGCGCTGTCCCCCACGTACGCGCTCAGCTTTCTGTCCGGGCATTTCGGCATCGCGTTCTTCGCCCTGGCCGCGATCGTGCTCTCGGTCACCGGCGCCGAAGCCCTGTACGCCGACATGGGCCACTTCGGGCGCGGCTCGATCGTCAGGGGCTGGCTGCTGCTGGTGCTGCCCGCGTGCACGCTGAGCTACTTCGGCCAGGGTGCCCTGGTGCTGCAGAACCCGGCCCATGTGAGCAGCCCGTTCTTCCTGCTCGTACCGGGGTGGGGGCGGTTGCCGTTGGTCTTGCTGGCCACCGCGGCGACCGTGATCGCGTCGCAGGCGGTGATCACCGGGGCATACTCGGTGGCGTCGCAGGCCGCGCAGCTCGGTTACCTGCCGCGACTGCGGATTGCGCACACCTCCGAGTCGTCGATCGGCCAGATCTACGTACCGTGGATCAATTGGCTCCTGATGGTCTCGGTCCTGACTCTCGTCTTCGCCTTCCGCAGCTCGGCGGCGCTGGCCTATGCGTTCGGGATGGCCGTGACGGGCACGATCACCATCACCACGCTGCTGTTCTTCTACGTCGCTCACCAGCGCTGGAAGGCTCCGCTGTGGCTGATGGGCGCCGGGGCCGCGATCCTGCTGGCCGTGGACCTGCTGTTCGTCGCGGCCAACCTCACCAAGCTGGCGCACGGGGCTTGGCTGCCGCTGCTGATCGCGCTCACCGCCTTCACGCTCATGACAACGTGGCAGCGCGGCCGGCAGATCGTGACCGCCGAACGCGAACGGCGTGAAGGCTCGCTGCCGGGGTTCATCGAGGACCTGCGCACCCACCGCCTGCCCACCAGCACGGTGCCGGGCACCTCGGTGTTCCTCAACCGCGGCAAACTGACGGCACCGTTGGCCATGCGTGCCAACGTCGAACACAACCACGTCCGCCACGAACACGTCATCATCATGTCCCTGCAAACCGAAACCGTCCCCCGCATCCCGGCCGAGGACCGCATTGTGGTCGACGACCTGGGCTACGCCGACGACGGCATCGTCCATGTGATCGCCCGCTTCGGCTACATGGAGACGCCGGACGTGCTGGCAGCGCTGCGTCAACTCCACCCTGACACCACGGAGGGCGACCTGGACCTGGAGCAGGCGTCGTACTTCCTGTCCAAAATCGAGCTCAGGCTGGGCACGGAACCGACGATGGCGGTGTGGCGCAAGCACTTGTTCGTGGCTACGTCCTACATCACTGCTGATGCGGCTGAGTATTTCCGGCTGCCGCGCGATCGTACGGTGATCATGGGGTCGCACATCGAGGTGTGAGCGCCGCCGCACCGACATCCGGCGCTGAGGGTGTTGCAGCAAGGCGCTGAGCGGGCTAAAGGGGCGATGCGGCCCGCCAGCCGGGGGTTTGGTCTAGCCTTGGTTGGGGGGTATGGGATATGAGTGACGTTTCGGGGCTTTCGCTTCCGGTGGTGCTCGTCGTCGAGGATGATGAGGATGTCCGGGACATCATGGCCCATGCGCTCGATGGGCGGGGCTTTCAGGTGCTGACGGCTCCGGACACCCGGACCGCCCGCACCATCTGTCAGGAGCGGTCCGGGCGGATCAACATTCTGATCGCTGATCTCTCGCTGCCGGGGGAGGTGCCCGGGTCACTCGGGCACTGGGTGGCCACCGCCTACCCGCGCATCAAGGTCGTCTACGCCAGCGGCATCCCGCGGCACGTCGCGTTGTCGTCGGGGCTTGTGCAACCGGATGCTCCTTATCTGGAGAAGCCGGTGAACCCGAACGTACTCGCCAGCACATTGCGCAGCCTGCTGCCCCGCGCCACCCCGGTGCCGGACGACGACTGGTGAGCAGCGACGACCACCGTGCCGGCATCCAGGCCCGCCTCGAGGAGATCACCGGGCCGCAGCCGGGGGAGTCCGAGCGCGCTCTGCTGGCCCGGGTGCTCGGGTCGTACGTGAAGAAGACTCCGCCGGGGATGGAGCAGTTGGCGGTGGCGTGGGAGGCCGGCGATGTGGTGGCCGTACGAGATCAGGCTCATGCTCTGAAAGGGTCGGCCACGAACATCGGGGCGCTGGCCATGAGTGAGTTGTTCGCCGGGATCGAGGACGCGGCGCGCGCCGGGCAGTTGGCTGAACCCGGACCGGCTCTGCAGCGGATCCGGGAGACGTTTGCGCAGGTCGAGCCCGTGTGTGCGGCGATGGCCGCCGAGCTTCAGGGCTGAGGTCTGGGTCCGTGGATCTCGTGGTGCAGCCGTTCCATGCGCTTGTCGAGGCGGGCGGCGTCCTCGGCAGCGGCCGGCCGTTCATCGCGCAGGGCGGGCGGAATGTCCGGGTCGTACTTGTAGTAGATCTTGTGTTCGAGGCTGGCCCAGAAGTCCATGGCCACCGTGCGTAGCTGCACCTCGACCGGCACCGCGACCACCCGGTCGGACAGGAACACCGGAATCTCCACGATCAGGTGCAGGCTGCGGTAACCGTTCGTCTTGGGCTTGTCGATGTAGTCCTTGGTCAGCACGAGGTTGACGTCGGGCTGGCGGGTGAGCATGTCGGCGACCGTGTACACGTCCGAGACGAAGCTGCACACGATGCGGATGCCGGCGATGTCGCGGATGCGCGAGCGCAGGTCGTCGAAGGTCAGCGGGCATTCGATGCGCCGGGCCTTGGCCGCGATGCTGACCGGGGTCTTGAGGCGCGGGCTGACATGTTCGATGGGGTTGCCCCGGCCCTTGTGCGCCAACTCCTCGGCCAGGATCTTGATTTTCGTCTCGATCTCGGCGAGCCCGAACTTGTAGACCATCATGAAGTGGGTCAACTCGTCGGGCTGCTCCGGGAAGATCCCCGGTTCCGTGGGCCGCGCCCACCGGGTGATCTGCCCTGAGTCTCGGGACTGCTCGGAAGTCACCGCCATACCGTATGCAAGCCGTGCACCCCGCGCCCTTAAATACGCCTCAGCACGGACACGACTTTGCCGAGAATCACAGCCCGGTCGCCGTCGAGGGGCTCGTAGGCGGCGTTGCGCGGCTCCAGCAGCACATGACCGCGGCGGCGCTGGAACACCTTGACGGTGGCTTCCTCGTCGATCATGGCGGCCACGATGTCGCCGTTGCAGGCGTCCGGCTGCTGGCGCACGACCACGATGTCGCCGTCGCAGATCGCCGCGTCGACCATCGAATCGCCCTGCACGCGCAGGCTGAACAGGGTGCCGCTGCCGCGTCCGACCAGGTCACGCGAGACGGTCAGCACCTCCTCGGAGGTCTCCTCGGCCAGGATCGGGGCGCCGGCGGCGATGCTGCCGACCAGGGGCACGCTCACCGTGGAGGGATCGGCCCGGGGAGCATTGTCCGAATCAAGAAATGTCCGTACGTCCACAGGGCGCGTCACCGATCGTCCGCGCCGCAGGAAACCAAGGTCCTCCAGAACCCGCAGATGCCGGCTCACCGAGGACGTGGAGGCCAACCCGATCGCGTCACCGATCTCGCGGGTGGACGGTGAGTAACCGTATCGGTTCGCCCAGTCGCGGATGACCGTCAGGACGGACCGCTGACGCGGCGTGAGGATCGAGGTGTCGAGATCGTCATCCAGGTGCACCTGGAGATCTTGCCTGATCGACGGGCGCGGCCGGGTCAGGCGCGCCGGGTGGCGTTTGTCTTGGCGCCTCGCGGGTAGCTCTCGGTATGCCGAGGGGAGGACAGTGATGATCAAATTCACGGAGACGAGCCGGCGGCCTGCCGGGCCGGGGCGGATGCTCGGGTTGCGGGTGACCGACCGCGACGGCAACGCCCTCGGCACGGTGGAGGATCTGCTGGTCGACGCGCCCGGCCCGCGTTTCCGGCTGATCAGCGTGGAGCACGGCGGCGTGACCGGCTTCGGTGCCACCCCGTCGTTCATCCCCCTGGAAGCCGTCCACGAGGTCAGCGGCAGCGGCATCCGCATCGGCCAGTCCAGCGCCCAGGTGGCCGACGCCCCCCTGTACGACCCGAGCTCGATGGCCCCCGGTGAATTCTGCGAGCATTTGTACGGCTACTACGGCTTGCGCCCGACCGCCGCATAGAAGCTGACCAGCCGCGCCTCGGCTTCCTCCTGACCCGGCTGCGGTCGCCATCGAGTGCCCAGCACTACGCCGGGTTCGACCAGGTCGAGGCCCTCGAACAGATCCTGCACCTCGGCTTCGGGGCGCGGCCAGATGTCGAGGCGCCCGGATTCCACCATGGCCAGGTACCCCTGAGCATCGGTGGGCGGCATGAAGTCCACTGTGACGTGGGTCAACGCGAGATAGCTGCCCGACGGCAACGCTTGCATCAGGTGGTCGACGGCTTTCTTCGCCTCGCCCTGGCCGGGCAGGAAGTGCAGCACGGCGACCAGCATCAAGGCGACCGGTTGGGCGAGGTCGAGCACCTCGCGTACCTGCGGGTCGTCCAGAATGGTCTCCGGGCTGCGCAGGTCGGCCTCGACGTAACCGGTGCGCCCGTGCGGGGAGCCGTCCAGCAGCGCGCGGGCGTGGGTCATTACCAGCGGGTCGTTGTCCACGTAGATGATCCGGCTGTCCGGGGCGAGGCGCTGGGCCACCTCGTGGGTGTTGTCGGCGGTGGGCAGGCCGGTGCCGATGTCCAGGAACTGCCGGATACCGGCGTCGCGAGCCAGGTACGTCACCATGCGCCCGAGCACGTCACGGTTGGCCCGCACCCCGGCGCGCATCCCCGGGAACCGGCGTTCTATCTCGTCGCCGGACTCCCGGTCGGCGGCGAAGTTGTCCTTGCCGCCGAGCCAGTAGTTGTACCGGCGCGCCGGATGCGCCGTTGACGTGTCGATCCCCGCGTGCGTCACACTTGCACGCTAGTCGATGTCTGTCATTCGTGGGGGTAAGCCGGATCCGGCGCTTCGTAGCTGAACCCGCGAGCCGCGCAGCACGTAGTCGCCACGGCCATCGATCAGCTGCAAGGCGCTGCGGTACGAACACAAAGCCCGTTCGGTCGCGTCGGCACCCCGAGGAAATCGCCGCGGTGGTGGGTCGGTATACGCGGGCGGGAATGCTTTGCGCCTGGCCGTTCATACCCCTGGGGGGTAAACTTGACGGCTGGGGAGGTACCTATGAGTCATCCGGAACACCACTCGCACGCCCAGCATCCCGCCCCGGCTACGTGGGCGGTGGCCGCGGCGGCGACGGTGCACTGTCTCACGGGCTGCGCCATCGGTGAAGTGCTTGGCATGGTGATCGGGACGGCGGCCGGCTTGCACAACGCCGCGACCGTTGTGCTGTCGATCGCCCTGGCGTTCCTGTTCGGCTACGGCTTGACCATGCGTGGGGTTTTGCGCGCCGGCGTCGACCTGCGAAGCGCCCTGAAGGTGGCGCTGGCCGCGGACACCGTGTCGATCGCTGTCATGGAACTGTTGGACAACGCGTTCATTGTTGCGGTGCCTGGTGCGATGAATGCCGGGCTCACCAGTGCGCTGTTCTGGGGTTCGCTTGCGGGTTCGCTGGTTGTGGCGTTCCTGCTGACCACTCCGGTCAACCGGTGGATGATTTCGCGGGGCAGGGGGCATGCCGTGGTTCATCGCTACCATCACGGCAGCTAAGTGGCGTTGTGGCGCTGCGTTTCGGTGAGGCGCTTCGCTGTGATGCTGCCCTTTGGTGCTGCGCTGTGGCACAGGCGAGCGACCAGTAACTCGTCCCCGAGTTTGTCCGCGGTAGGTGGGGCGGCCCCCCGTAGCCATCCGCGGCGTCCCATTGGCCACCGGAGCATCGCAGGAGGTCGTAGCACCATGACGACTCGACCATCGTTCGTAGTCACCGGAGGCGCCCGAGGAATCGGCCGAGCCATTGTGGAGCGGCTGACCGCTGACGGTCAGGTTGTCGTCCTGGATGTCGAGGACGGCCCACTCGGATGGCAGCACGACCGGATCAATGCCATCGTTGGCGACGCCCGCGATCCCCAGGCAGCACGGGAAGCAGCCGCGGCCGCCGAGGCCACCGGTCCTCTCGCCGGCTGGGTGAACAACGCCGCCATCTTCCGCGACGCAGGTCTTGCCGACGCCTCGACGGCGCAGATCCTGGAACTGATCACCGCGAATCTCGCCCTGACCCTCACGGGATGCCACACAGCCGTCAACCACTTCCGGGTACGCCAGCGGCCCGGCGCCATCGTCAACGTCTCCTCCCACCAAGCGCAACGTCCCGTCCGCGGCGCCTTGCCCTACGCAACGGCGAAGGCAGCCATCGAAGGCTTGACCCGAGCAATTGCGGTCGACCACGGCCCGGATCGCATTCGCACCAACGCGGTCGCGCTTGGATCCATAGCCACGGATCGGTTCGAGCAGTACCGGATCGAGCATCCCGGCGTCGACGCCCAGATGGCGGCCCTGCACCCCCTCGGACGAGTCGGCACGCCCGCAGAGGTGGCAGATGCCGTCGCCTTCTTGCTGTCGCCCGCCGCAGGGTTCATCAACGGCGCCACTCTGCCTGTTGACGGAGGACGGGCGGTTAACGGTCCTGATCCAGAGGCCGCCTGACCCCCGCCGGGCATCCGCCGTTTCTCCAGCGATGTGATCTTCGATCTTGCCGCCGTGACCGCTGGGCTGAGCCTGTACTTCAGCTCAGGGCCGGTTGAGGGCAACGTCCATCGGATCAAGGTATCCAGCCGATGCCGCAGTACCTTGCACCCGCGGGTAGGTCCAAGGCATGCCGGCTCCGACCCGCCCCGGAAGCGGGGTTTGCTCGCCTGCTGTTCGGACGCTTACTGGGCCGGCGCCACCTCCATGGCCGTGGCGGTTGCGGGTTCGAGGGGCTCGTCGTCGTGGGTGGCCATGATGGTCTGGCGGGCTGGTTCTTCGCGGAGGATGGCGGCGTTGAGCCATTCGTCGGGGATGGCGAAGGCGGCGACCAGCGTGGGCAGGCCGGGGCGGAGGTGCTTGAGGAGGTCGTTGACCTTGGCGGTCACTGCTTTTGAGCGGGCTGGGGTGAGGCGCTGGTGTTCGAGGAGCCAGCCCTTGTGGGCTTCGATGGTGCTCAAGGCGTACAGGTCGCACACCTTGGAGAGCAGGGCCTTGGCGGCCGGGTCGGTGGTGCGGTCGATGCCGGCCACGAAGGCTTCGAGGATGACGCGGTCGATGTGGGCGCCGGCGGTTTCGAGGACGTGGTCCTGGACGTCGTTGAAGATGTCGAACGGGCGGTCCTTCTTGGCGGCGGCTCCCTTGCGCAGGCGGCGGATGGCGCCGTCGAGCAGGTGCTTCTCGCGGTCCTCGAACAGGGCGAGGTGCCAGCCGCGGTCGGTGAGCACCACCTCCTCGTCGCGGCCGGGGACGGCGTCGACCAGGCGCTGGATCAGGGTGCGGGCGGCGGTGCGTTCGAGCACCATGGCGCGTACCTGCTCGGCGACGAAGGTGGCGCGGCCCCAGCCGTCCAGGGAGCCGAAGGCGTCGCGGTAGCCGGTGAGCAGACCCTTGGCGACCAGCTGCAGCAGCACGGTGTTGTCGCCCTCGAACGTGGTGAACACGTCGGTGTCGGCCTTGAGCCCGGGCAGCCTGTTCTCGGCGAGGTAGCCGGCACCGCCGCAGGCCTCCCGGCACGCCTGGATCGTGGCGGTGGCGTGCCAGGTCTGCGCCGCCTTGAGACCCGCCGCCCGGGACTCGAGCTCGCGCTGGCGGCGCTCGTCGACCGGGCCGTCAGCGGTCTGCACCTCGTGCAGCGCAGCGACCAGCTCGTCCTGGGCGAAGTGCAGCGCGTACGTCTTGGCCAGCGCGGTCAGCAAGGTGCGCTGGTGGGCCAGGTAGTCGTTGAGGGCGACCTCGCGCTGCTCGCCGGGGGCGGTGAACTGGCGCCGCGTCTCGCCGTAGCGCACCGCGATGGTCAGCGCGCTCTTGGCGGCCGCCGACGCCGAGCCACCCACCACGACGCGGCCGCGGACCAGGGTGCCGAGCATGGTGAAGAAGCGGCGGGTGTCGTTCTCGATGGAGCTGGTGTACGTGCCGTCGGGGGCCACCTGGCCGTACCGGTCGAGCAGCATGTCGCGGGGCACTGTGACGTGGTCGAAGCAGAGACGTCCGTTGTCGACGCCGAGCAGGCCGGCCTTGGACCCGTCGTCGCCGATGCTCACCCCGGGCAGCGGGTTGCCGTGCTGGTCGCGGATCGGCACCAGCCAGGCGTGCACGCCGTAGCGCCGCCCGCCGGTGATGAGCTGGGCGAACACCACCGCCATGCGGCCATCGCGAGCGGCGTTGCCGATGTAGTCCTTGCGGGCCGCCTCGTGCGGGGTGTGCAGGTCGAAGGTCTGGGTGAGCGGATCATATTCGCAGGTGGTGCGCAGTTGTTGCACGTCGGAGCCGTGGCCGGTCTCGGTCATCGCGAAGCAGCCGAGCAGGTCGGCGGAGATGATGTCGCGCAGGTAGGCGTCGTGATGCGCGCGGGTGCCCAGCGCCACCACGGCCCCGCCGAACAGGCCCCACTGCACACCGGCCTTGACCATCAGCGACAGGTCGAGCTGGGCGAGCATCTCGGCGGCGACCACCGAGCCGCCGGGGTCGGACCGGCCGCCGTACTCGGCGGGGAAGCCGGCCGCGACACCGGGATCGGCGGGCAGCTCGCGCAGCAGCCGGGTTATCCGGGCGCGGGCCTGATCGAGGGTCTCGCCGGGCACGGCGACGAAGTGACCGCCGCCCAGCTGGGTGCGGGCCGCCTCGCGGACGTGTGCCCAACGGCCGTCGAGAGCCGCCTGTAGTGCTCGCATGCCCCACCTCCGATGTGTGGGTACAGACTGTACCCCGCTTAGACTGGGCGGCATGACGTCTGTGAGGCGGGACACCGTCAGCCGGGACACCGTCAGGCGGGACACCGTGGCCGCCCGCCGGGCCGCCGTTGCGGCCGACGACCGTGAGCAGCGGCGGCGCGTGATCGTCGAGGCCGCTGTCCGCGCGATCGAGGAGAACGGGGCCGATGCCGGGCTGGGCGCGGTCGCCGACCAGGCCGGCCTGCCGCGCCCGCACGTCTACCGGCACTTCACCGGCAAGGACGACCTCGATCAGGAGGTGGCCCGGCATGCTGGGCGCCTGCTCAGCGAGTGGATCCGCCCGTCACTGGAGGCGCGCGGGGAGCCCGAGGACGTCATCAACGGCATCGTCGGCCGGGTGCTGATCTGGGCCGTCGACCACCCCAACCTCTACCGGTTCCGCGCCCGGCTCGCCTCACCCGCGGCGGTCGGCGAGCTGGGCGACGCGCTGGCCGCCTACCTGCGCGCGGCCGGCCACGACGCGCGCCCGCCTGCGCATGTGGTGGCCGGCATCATCGGGCTGGCCGACGGGGGCATCATCTGGTGGCTGGATCACCGTGACGAGACCGACCTCGACGGACTGGCCCGCTGGCTGGGGGCTCAGGTGCTGGCCGTGCTCGGCGACCTTGTATCGTCAGCACAGCGTTCGGGCCCGCGGTCCGCGCCAGCGTGATGCGATCGACCTCGGTTGCTTGACGCGGCGCGAAGGGATAACACGGGCTCCGGCCAGAGCCACCGCAGACGTGCCGCGCCCGCGGTGCCCCCGCCAGCAGCGAACGCGGCCTCGGCGAGCGTGAACTGGGCCAGCGCTCCGGCGGCGGCCGCCTTGAGAGCCCAGCGCCGGTCACCTGCCGGCGGGCCAAATGCTGGGTGTTCCACTCGGTGTACTCATCCATTATCGGGTCGTTTGTCACACTCGCCGTGGTGCGGCGGTCCGTGAGTATTGCCCGGATTTCGGTGAAGGCGTGGGCGATTGGACCAGGACGGAGAAGAGTGCGCAAGCAGGTGATCAGCAGCGGCAAATCAGATTTCGCACGATAGCGTCACATCGATGTGAGTAACAAGAGAATGCATTCTTGCTGGTAGAGTGGATCTTGGTTCCGCGTTGGACGGGAGGCGGATTCGGCGCGGACGGGCGGGACCAAGGGCGAATTGACGCGGCAGGGATCAACGGGGTGCCGCAGCGTGCGGGATCCCCGGTCAGGGCTTGGCGGAAATGCTGCGGCGGCAGGCCAGGCGACGCGGTCGGCGCGGCTTCGATAAGCGGGCTGTGCTCCGGCGGCTGGCGGCTGGCCGGTGGGAAGTGGTTTCTGGGGAGAGGTAAGGGCTGTTGGTGGACATCGATACTGCGCTTGAGCGAGCTATGGGGATCGATGGTGCCATTGGGGCCGCCCTTGTGGATGGGAGCAGTGGGTTCACGCTTGGCGTAGCGGGGGACGGTCAGCGGGATATGACCATTGCCGCGGCTGGGAACACCGATGTTGTGCGGGCCGAGCTGCGGACGTTGGAGATGCTCGGGTCCGATGACGCTCTCGAGGACATGCTGATCACGCTGGACAGCGAGTATCACTTGTTGCGGCTGCTGCGCTCCGGCCGTACCAGCGGATCGCTTTTCTTGTATCTCGTTCTGGTCAAGAGCCGGGCCAATCTGGGGCTTGCGCGTGTGCAGTTGCGGCGGATTGAGGCCGAGCTTGACGTGTGATGCCGGCGGCTTGATCCGCGGGGTTAGGGTCGGCGGCAATGGATGCTCTGCGCTGGCCACGGGTGGTGTTGCTGCTGCTACTGAGCGGCATGCTGCTGCTCGGGCATTCCAGCGCCGCGCACGCCATTGCCAACGGGGACAGCGTCGACAACGGCCGCTATCCGTTCGCGGTGAAGCTCACCATGACCGGCATTCCGGACACCGACGGCGGTGAGCGGGACAGTTCGTGCTCCGGCGGCCTGATCTCGCCGCGGTGGGTGCTCACGGCGGGTCACTGCTTTCGTGACGCTCAGAAACGCCGCGTCTCGCGTCCGGTTGCCGAGAAGACGACGGCCACGGTCAACCGCGCCGATCTGACGAGCAACAACGGGCAACAAGCAACAGTCATCCGGGTACGGCAAAGCGACACCCACGACATCGCCCTCGCCCAGCTCGACAAGCCCATCACCGGCGTCACCCCGATGCGCCTGAGCCGCGGCGCCCCCGAAGCCGGCGAACGCGTGCGGCTGCTCGGCTATGGCCTGACCAGCGGCACCGCCACCAAGGAACCCAAGCGCCTGCGCACCGGCGAGTTCGCGATCACCGGCATCGACGACACGACCCTGGGCCTGGCCGGCATCGAACCCCGCGCGGATACCAGCGCCTGCCCGCACGACTCAGGCGGACCCTACTTCACCGAGCAGCCGGGCAGCAAAACGGTCGTGGTGGTGGCCGTGGTCAGCAAGGGCCCGACGTGCCCGCACACCGGCGCGGACCTGGGCGGACGCGTCGACACCGCCGCCGCCTGGATCCAGTCGGTCATCGGTTCCGACCTCGAACCGGCCGCGAGCGCTCGCCCGGCATCGCGTACCGTCCCGTCGAAGCCCGCCGCCCGCAAAGACGCCGCCCGCAGAGACGCCGCCCGCAAAGACGCTGTCCGCAAAGACGCCGCCCGGCAGTCGGAAGGGCAGCCGGTTCCGGACAAGCAGGTCGCGATGGTGGGGGCGGCGGTGGCTTCGGTGGGCACGGTGGTGATGGTCGTAGCAGTCCGGCGCCGCCCTCGACGCCGCCGCGGTAAACACCGCTGACTCCGTAGAGCTGTCTTCACACCGGTAGTCCGTCGCGGTCGGGTGTTGCGCCGACACACTGCTCGACCGTGACACGTGCTGTGCTGGTGGTCGTGCTGGCGGGGATGCTGACCCTTACCGGTCTCGAGGCAGGGCCCCGGCCGACGCTGCAGCGCGGCAACGCCGTGGACGAGGCTGCGCGCGACGCTGTCCGGTGCGTGGCCGGTGATCCGGAGCCGGGGACGTACACCATTGTTGTGATGTTGATTGCCGAGCGTGACGGCCTCGCGGTCCCCGGTCTGGTCCGGGAGATCCGGCGCGGGGTTGCCCGGCTGGACCAGGCACGCAGCGGCGACCGCGGTCTCACGGCCGCTACGTTCGCCCTGGCCGCGCGCGCCGAGGTCGGCGACGACCCGGCCGCCGCCGAAGCACATCTGGCCACGGCGGCGCAGCTGATCGAGCAGGCCGGACCCGGTGCGGGCAGCCCGGCCATGGTGCTCGGCGCGACCGAGCTGGCCCGCACCGCGCGGGAGTTCGGCGATCCGCGCGCCGAGAAGTGGCTGCATCAGGCCGTCATCTGGTCCGGCAGCGGTCGTGGCGGTGCGTCACCGGCCGTGCGCGCCCTGGCCGAGGCGGAGTTGACCGGTCTCCCGCTCCTCCCCGCAGCCGGCCCGCCGCCGCATTGCGCCTACGATCGGGCCGCTGGTTTGTCGCTCAGCGCGTTGCACCGCCCGACCGGCGAGACGTCCATCACCGCTGCCTTGTTGAGCGCCGTCAGTCCACGTCGTTCGTGAGCATCGGGTACGCCGCCACGTCCAGATCCTTGACTTTCTCGGGAACTGCGGGAGCAGCTGTCTCACCGTGCTTCGAAAACGTGATCGTCAACGGCGGCTCGGCGGCCTGGGTGGGCGCCTCGGAGGGGAACGCCTCCGGCGCCACGGGGCAGGACAATACGGTCACGTCTCATGGTCACCATCTACGACCCTGAGTCCACCAGCAATCGCGGCAGATGAGCGAGCGGCGAGCAGAACATCAGAACCGGTGATGCGAGCATGCCGGCCGCCGCGATCAGGATGGCCGCACGCAGGCCGTACTGCTGCGCGAGCAAGCCTCCGGCCAGCGAGCCCAGCGGGGCCATCCCCATTCCGGCGAACATGATCGTCGCGGCCACCCGGCCCTGCAGCCCGACCGGCGTGACGACCTGCCGGATGGCCATGACCATGACGTTGACCAGCTGACCGCCCGCCGCGGCCACGAAGCTGACCAGGACCAGTGCCGGAACGGTCACCGTGGCCGGACCCCGCACGGCCGGCACCGCCAGCATCACGCCGTCGCCGATCAGGGCCGCGCTCACCAGCACCACGCCGTAGCCGAACCGCCCCGGCAGGCGCGCGGCCAGCAGCGATCCCAGCAGCGCACCCGGCCCCGCCGCCGCCAGGACCAGCCCGATGACACCCCCGGACAGGTGCAGCTCACGCGGCAGGAACACCAGGTAGGCGGTCATCGTGGCGGCGAACGAGAACTGGAATGCGGCCGAGGCCAGGCACACGGTCCGCAGTCTCGGGTCGCGCGTCACGAAGCGCACGCCCTCGATGATCCGCGGGCGTTCCGCCGCTGCGGGAATCACCTCCCGGCGCCGGATTCGCAAGATCGACACGAAGGAGAGTACGAACAGAAGCGCACTGCACCCGGCGGCAACCGGACCCGACAGCAGCGAAACCAGAGCCCCGCCCAACGCCGGCCCGCCGATCTGTGCGGCCGACCGGCTGCCCTCGATCGCGCTGTTGCCGCGCAGCAACTGGCCGGGGTGCAGGAACCGCACCAGCGATGCCTGGTAGGCCACGTCGAAGCACACCGACAACGCCCCGGCCACGACCGCGATCACCAGCAACCCCGGCAAGCCGAGCCCACCGGCAACGACGGCCACGCCCAGCGCCAGCGCCCGGCCCAGGTCGGCCAGCACCATCATCGTGCGGGGTCCGCCACCGATCCACCCAGGCCCCGGCCAGCAGGGCCAGGAGCAGAACCGGGGCCTGCCCCGCGGCCCGCAGCACACCGAGCTGACCCGCGCCCACATGCAGCGTGAGCACGGCGATCAGCGGCAGAATGACCAGAGTGGACTGCTCGCCCAGCTGCGACGCAGTCTGCCCGAACCACAGCCGGCGAAAATCGCGATCACGCCACAAGCGCCGAAGGTAGCCCCGCCCGTTGAGCGCCACAAACGGATATTTTCGGCGCCTTGGGCGCGGGGTTCACCGCCCGTTCAACGCGACAAAAGTGTATCCGCGGGCTTTGAGCGCCGGGATCACCGTGGTCAGCGCCTGATAGGTCTGCGAGCGGTCGCCGCCCCCGTCGTGGCACAGCAGGATCTGCCCGGGCTTGGCCGCGAGCAGCCGGTTGGTGATGTGCGGGACGCCCGGGCGCGACCAGTCGCGCGGGTCGTCACTCCAGTCCAGCGGGATCAGGTGGTGTTCGGCCGCGCTGCGCAGCACCGTCGGGGACCAGTCGCCGCCGGGGGAGCGGAACACCGTGGGCACCGCGCCCGTGGTGTCGTGAATCTTCTCCTGGGCGCGGATGAGCTCCTTGTTGACCAGGCCGCTCTTGCGCTTGGCCAGGTGGGTGGGGTGACTCCAGGTGTGGTTGGCCACGTGGTGCCCGTCGTGTACGACATCCTTGGCCACGCTCTCGTGCCCCTGCACCTGGTTGCCGATCATGCAGAACATTGCCGGTACCTGGTGCTTGTGCAGCAGCCGCAGAATCTTGGGAGTCCACACCGGGTGCGGCCCGTCGTCGATGGTCAAAGCCACCGCGTCGGCCGGGAACGCCGGGCCGCCGGCCGCCTTGCGGAACTGCTCAAGGGTGTACACGGGCTTGGCAAGCGGGTGTACGGCCGGTTTGCTCGCCGGTGGGGGCGGCGGAGGCGGCGCCTTGGGCCGGGGCGTGGCGATGGCGACCGGCCGTGAGGGCTGCGGGGGCGAGGGAGCAGCCGAGGCCGCCAGCGACAGGATGCCCGCCGCCGAGGCCGCGCCCAGCAGTTGCCGGCGCGTCACAAGGGTCTCGGGCATCCGCGGATTGTGAGGCAATTTGCCGGCCAGATGCCCGAGAGCCTTCTTTCCGGTGATCATGAGTCGGAAACGTAGCAACCTGGATCAAGCTCACGTTGCGTCCCGGCGCCAAACCTCACCGTGAGGCGACACCTGGAACGCCGCGGCATCCGCGCTGTCGTATGCGATCAGTGCCATTCTGCAACTCAACCCGGCGCGCAGGTCCGCGGGCAGGAGCCAGTGCAACAGTTCACAAAGGTCATTCTCCTGGATGTCAGACCTGCCACCCCCGCAACCGCGTCGATCTCACCAGCGCACAGGCACTTCCCGCAGCCCACCCACGGCCAGCCCCTCCACCCGCTGCAACTCGTCGGGCGTAACAGCGAGCGACAGGCCCGGCAGACGGCGCAAGAGCACTTCCAAGGCGACCTGCAATTCGGTACGAGCCAAAGACTGCCCGATGCACGAATGCGGCCCCGATCCGAACGCCAGGTGCGGGTTGGGCGTACGCGTCAGGTCCATGGTCGCCGCGTCGGTGTACACGTTCTCGTCCCGGTTCGCTGCGCCCATCGAGCACATCACCGTCGTACCAGCCGGCAGATGTTGCCCGTCGGCCAGGTCCAGGTCCGTGGTCAGATAGCGGACCATGCCGAGACCGGGGTTGGCGTCCACCCGCAGCGCCTCCTCGACAGTGGAAGCCAGCAGGGAACCGTCGGCAAGCAGGGCCTCCCAGCGGCTGCGGTCGGCCAGCAGCATCGCGATCATCTTGCCGATCATGTTGGCCGTGGTCTCGTGCCCCGCGACCAGCAAACCCTGTCCGGTGTAGATCAGCACCGCGTCGGACAGCGAGCCGGCGGCGATCAGATCACTGAGCAGATCATCACCCGGCTGGGCCCGCTTGGCCTCGACGTGCCCGCGCATGTACGTGACGAACTCGGCTGCCGCGGCGTCCATCTCGGCCTGGGTGTACCGGGTGAGGCTCAGCATGGTGTCGGACCAGTGGGCGAACCGGTCGCGGTCGGTGTCCGGCACGCCGAGCATGTCGCAGATCACCCACACCGGCAGCGGAAACCCGAACGCCGCCTTGAGGTCGGCCGGGGCGCCCTGCGCCAGCATGCCGTCGACCAGCTGATCGGCCATCGCCTCGATGCGCGGGCGCAGGGCCCGCATCCGCTTGATCGTGAACCACTTGGTGATCAGGCGCCGCCACTGCTGGTGCGCCTCACCCTCCTGCGGCATCGCCTGCGCCATGTCGGTGTTGAACAACCCACCCGACTCGGTGTCGGCCACGCGGGCGCTGCCGGCCGACGCGCGAGGGAACCGCGGATCGGAGAGCACCTGCTTGACGTCGGCGTACCGGGTGAGCAGCTGCGCGGTGTCCCCGCTGGGCAGCGAGACGGCGGCGACCGGGCATTTCGAACGCAGCTCAGCCCACTCGGCCGGCGGCTCGAGCGGCGCCGGCCCGGTGAACGGGTACTTCAGCGGCTCCGCCACGGCTCAGTCCTTCACGGTGATCGCCTGCGCGGGACAAACAGCCGCGGCTTCGCGGACATCCTCGGCCAGGTCGGCGCCGGGGTCGGGGTTGAGCAGCACGACAACACCGTCCTCGTCGCGCTGGTCGAACACCGCCTCGGCTGCCATGACGCAGGAGCCGGCCGCTACGCATTTGCCTTGATCGATGAGCACCTTCACCTGTCCGACATTAAGTCACCTGACTGATCGACTCAAGGGTGAGGGGATGATGCGAGCATCGAGAGGGGCCGCGCACCTCGCGCTTCGTACGGTTGCGCGCAATGTCCGAGGTGGCCGGCAAGGCGTTCACGAGCATCACCGAGCTTCGCGTCGCCGCGCCGCAGGTTGTCAGCTGGTAGCCCGGTACAGCTTGTCCTGGGTCACCGACAGCGCCACGCCACCGGGCTCACCCGCTGTGACATCGGCGAGCTGGTCCGCCCCGGCGTACGTGTCGTTGGACAGCTGCCCGGTCCCGTTGATCCGCACGTACCCGGTGCCCATCAGCAGCTCGGCGACCCCGGCGGCAACATCGGGGCGCACGTGGGTCCCGGCGCTCTGCACAGCGGACACGGTCCCGGCGTCGCTGCCTGCCGCGTCGGTCACCGGCATCCCGACCACGATCCGGTCGACGGACAGGGGCTCGGAGGGCGTGTTGATTGACATGGTCGCGGTTTGCCCGCCCCGACGCCGCACAAACGTCGCAACGTCGCCGAGCGGGGGAAATGGGGGTGCACGGCGTCGGCAGTCGCGGGCAAGCTGTCCCGGTGACCCTTGCCGACGACCTAGTTGCCCTCCGCCGCGAGATCCACCGTCATCCCGAGCTGGCCGGGGAGGAGCGGCAGACAGCCGGGCTGGTCGCTGAGCAGTTGCGCGCGGCGGGGCTCGACGTGACGACCGGTGTCGGCGGGTACGGGGTCGTCGCCGTGCTTGACGGGTCTGCGCAGGGGCCGGCGGTGGCGTACCGGGCGGATATGGACGCCGTCGACGCGAGAGTGAACGTGCTGCCCATCGCGCCTTCGGGCCGGGTCTTCGACGAAGGTTTCGCCTCGCAGGTCCCCGGCGTTGCGCACCTGTGCGGGCACGACTTGCACACCGCGATCGGCGTTGGCGTTGCCCGCACGCTGGCGCAGAGTTCGCAGGCGGTGCCGGGCCGGGTGGTGTTCGTCTTCCAGCCGGCCGAAGAACCCCTGCAGGGCGCACGTGCGATGCTCCAGACCGGTGTGGTGCAACGCCTCGCGCCGCGCGAGTTCTACGCGCTTCACTGCAGCCCGTACCCCTCGGGCACCATCGCGGTCTCTCCGGGGTACGGCCTGCCCGGGCTCGACCACCTGCGGATAGTGCTGCCGGACGCTGACGACGCGGGCGCTGCTGCCGTCGAGGGTGAGGTGGCACGGCTCGGCTCCGTCGAGTTCCCCCGGAGCATCGAGGACTACCACGCGGGCTTCACCGCGTTGCTGAAGCCCGCGGCCGCCGCAACGAACCAGGAATCGGTGTCTGTCGCCCACTGGATCGAGCACCCGTCCGATGCGCCGCCGGCGGTCAACGTTCTGCTGCGGGTCTGGCCGCAGGAACGAGGCCCGGAGCTGCGCGTACGGATCAAGCAGCTCGCGGCGGCCGCCGGTGGGCACGTTGAGTTCTCCGGCGACCCGTTCCCCGCCCTGGTGAACTCGGCCGGGCTCAGCACGGCGGCCGGGCAGTACCTGACAACAGCGCTGGGGCCGGAGTCCGTCGGCTGGGCCCGCGTGTCCTGGCCCTACAACTGCGAGGACTTCGCGCTGTACCTCGACGAGGCGCCGGGCGCGTTGTTCTATCTGGGCGTCGCGGACACCGAGGCCGGGATCAACGGCGCACCGCACGCCCCGGACTTCGCCGCCGACGAGCGAGCGATCGGGCACGGCGTACGGGCCATGGCTGGGCTGCTGACCCACCGGCTGGCAGCCCGGTCGTAGCCGCTGGCGCCGAGCTCACCGGTGGTCGTCGAGCAGGCTCCGGACGCGGTCGACGAGCTGGGCCGGGCGGACCGGCTTGGGCAGGTAGTCGTCGGCGCCGATGGTGTAGGCCAGGTCGATGTCGTGGTGGCTGGTGGTTGAGCTGACCACGATGGTGGGGATCTCGATAGTGGCGCGCAACTGCTGCAGCCGGTAACACACCGCGAAGCCGTCGAGCTCGGGCATGGCGATGTCCAGCACGACGGCGTCCGGCAGGTGCGTTTCGACAGCGGCGAGCGCCTGCGTACCGGTGCCCGCGGTCAGCACCCGGAAGCCCGCGTCGCGTAGCGAGAACGCGATGATCTCCCGGATGTCGTCATCGTCGTCGGCCACCAGAACCGTCTCGTTGCGCATGGGCAGCTCATCGGCGCGGCCCGCCGGCGTACGAGGTGAACCGCCGGTGCAAATCGGGAGCGGAACCTACAGGTTAGCCGCGCTCGGCAGGCCCGCGGCGCCACCGCCGTCGTGCTGGGCCGGCGGGACGGTCTCCAGGTCGAGCAGGTGGGTGGCCAGCGCCTCGTGCAGCCGGTTGCGGTAGTCGTCGGCCAGCCCGGCCAGCCCGCTGATCTCGCGCAGCATGTCGTTGCGCTTCTGCCCGAGGCTCTGCACCGCCTCGGAGTGGCGCTGGCGGGCCTCGAGCTCCAGCGTGGCAGCCCGGTCCATGGCTTCCTGCACGGTCTGCTCGGCTTTGGCCCGGGCCTCGACCAGCAGCGTGTCGGCTTCGCGGCGGGCGTCGTTGACGTGTTCGTCGGCGGTGCGCTGGGCCATTTGCAGCACTCGGGGGCTCGCGCCCGGGCCCTCCGAGGAAGGCGGCGCGGGGTAGCTGCGCGTGCCGGAGCGGGCCTGCTCGAGTTCGCCGTGCACCTGGTTGGCGGCCTGCTCGGCGGCGGACTGCTCGCGCATCGTCCGTTCGAGGCGGGAGCGCAGCTCGGCCAGCTCGGCCTGCATGCGCTGCGCGGCGTCCTCGCCGCCGGACCCGGGGGCAGCGCCGGGACCGAGGTGGGCGCGCAGCTCGTTGTTCTCCTCGAGCAGCCGGATGAGCTCCCGCTCGACCTCGTCGAGGAACGCGTCGACTTCTTCCTCGTCGTAGCCGCGCTTGCCGATGGCGGGTTTCTTGAAGGCGACGTTGTGCACGTCGGCCGGGGTCAGTGGCACCGCATCTCCTCACGGAACCGGGGGTGTCGCGTTGCCGACGATACCGCCTCCGCGCCTGACCTGCGCGTTGACGGCGTTTTGTCCCCCCGCAGGGGCGCCGCGGTGCGCGCGGCGCCCCCCGGCTGAGTTCAGCCCTCCACGCGGTGGCTGGTCCAGAACGACGTGAGGTCGGTGGAGCCGGCGGCGGCCTGAGCGGCTGCCTTGAAGTCGGCGACCGTGGAGATGCCGTACCAGTGCGCGGCCGCGTACGACTTGAGCAGGTTTGCCATGGCCGTGGTGCCGATCAACCGGCGTAGGTCGTGCAGCGTGCACTTGCCGTAGTTGTAGATGACAGTGCTGTAGCGGCTGGAGTGGGCATCCCAGTAGGCCATCGAGTTGGTCAGCTTCTCCGCCGAGGACTGCCAGGTGATGCCGCAGCCGCTGCCGGTCTTGTTGAAGTACAGGTCGGTGGCGTAGTCGGTGAAGCCCTCGTCCAGCCATGGCGTGGTGTACTCGTCGTCGCCCACGATGCCGTAGAACCACTGGTGGGCCAGCTCATGCGCCAGCGCCGTCGTGCTGACCAGGTCGAGCACGAAGCCCGGGTACTCCATGCCGCCGAACCAGAACCCGTTGTCGAGCACCACGTCGGCCTCTCCGTAGGGGTAGGCGCCGAAGCGGGAGGCATGCGCGTCGAGCGAAGCCGTCGCCGTGTTGAGCATCGAGGTGGCGCTGCTCGAACTGATCGACGAAACCCGGTAGACGTTCACGCGAACGCCAGCCGCGGTCGTACCGGAAATCTTGGCGAACGGTCCCGCCGCCCAGGCGAATTCGCGCACCTGCTTGCCCGCCGCCGTGGTGATGGTCCTTCCGGCGGTGCCGGCCGCATCCGTGCTCGTACCCGTCGCCGGCACCGAGATCGACGTGGGGTGGTCCAGCTTCACCGTGTAATCGCTGGCCAGGGCATAGAACGATTCACCATTGTTCGTGTACGGATCCAGGTGCCACCCGGCCGCGTCACGCACCGCGAGCACGGGCAGCGCGTTGCCGATGAAGTAGTAACTGCCGTCGTGGCCGAACCGGTCGATGCCGTCGGGCACCACGATCGACAGGTCGAACCCGATGCTGCCGCTGCCGCCCTGCGCGACGGGGGCGGGCAGCGTGATCTTCAACGCGGTGCAGTTCACGCTGAGCGCGGACGCCGTGCCGCCGCTGACGTTGCTGACGGTGACCGGCGTGGACGGGCAGCTACCGTGATAGTTGTCCCAGAGCCGCAGGTAGACCTCGGTCAGCGGCGAGGCCGACGGGTTCGAGAAAGACACGTTCTCGTGCCCGGTCCAGGTGCCGCCCGTCGCATTGCTGGTGAGATTGATCGTGTACGCCGGGGCCGCCGGTGTCCGGACCGCATCCACCGCCGCGGCCTGCGCGGGGCTCGCCGGGACAGCCAGGCCCGCACCGATCGCCAGCAGGGCCGGTAACAAACGTCGCATCATTCGACAACGATGAATGTCCTGGGTGGCCGGGACAAGCGGGGAAACCCTCGCTTCATCCGTAGGTGAGTTTCCTGGGTGAGCGGCGTTGCGCGGGTGAGCGCTTCGGGGCCGCTCTGCTGGGCGGCGGCTGCGCGGATCGGGGCGGTGAGGTGCTGCACGGCCAGGTAGGCAGCGACCACGACGGGTTGCAGCAGCTCACGCATGACCCGGCCTTAAGCCCGGGTGCCCGCCGGGTAATATCGTCCCGCTTGCCGCGTCGCGGTCTCGTGCCGTGCTTTTCGTTTTGCGCGCCTGGCTGGGCCGGTGAGGTCATGGGCCAGTGAAGATCATGGGCCGGTGAGGTCATGAACCTGGGAGAGGCGGCATTTGCGGTGGCTCAGCTGCACTATCGGCACGCGGCGATGAACAGCGGCAAGAGCACCATGGTGTTGCAGTACCGGCACACTTACGCAGCGTGCGGGCGTCGTGGCTTGCTGATGACCCGCCTTGACCGCGCCGGCACCGGAATAGTGTCCTCCCGCATCGGCTTGGCCGCCGACGCCCTGGAGATCGGCGCGGACACCGACTTGACCGACCTGGTGCTGCAGCGGCCCGAGCCGCGCGTCGACCATGTGATCGTCGACGAGGCTCAGTTCCTGTCCCCGGAGCAGGTCGACCAGCTGGCCACGCTGGTGGACGACCACAACATCGACGTGTTCACGTTCGGGCTGCTGTCGGACTTCCGCGGCCTGCAGTTTCCCGGCTCGGCGCGGCTGGTCGTGCTCGCCGACGTCGTCGAGGCGCTGCAGGTGTACCCGATGTGCTGGTGCGGGCAGCCGGCCCGGATGAACGCCCGCGTGGTCAGCGGGGAAATGGTCCGCGACGGCGACACCGTGGTGCTGGGCGACACCGGCGCGGACGTGGGATACGTGGTGCTGTGCCGGCGTCACCACTGCGCGGGCCAGCCCTTCGCGCCACTGGCCGCGGCTGCCTGACTTTCGAGCCCGGGACTATTCAAGAGAAGGCGCTTCATCCAGAGAGGGCGCTTCATCCAGAGAAAGCCAAGTAGAGCAGCACTCCCATCGCCACCAGGAACAGCAGGATCATTCCGGCAACCGCCAGCGTGGAGATGCCGCCGGTTTCCTCGTCGGGCAGGGGGGTTCCGCTGGTGTCGCGTGCCACGATGGTGCCTCCTGGAGTTCGGTTCGGTGGAGGCTAGCCAGGGGTTACGGGCGGTGACGAGACAGCGTTCCGCAGAGCGGAACGCGGGGTGAGCCGGTGCTCTACTTGGTGGTGAGCCGGTGCTGGGCGAGCACCCGGCGGATCAACTGGCCGGTGCGGTCGAGCTGGGCTCGCGGATAGCGGGTGGCCATGCCGAGTACCGCCACCGTGCCGGCCACCTGACCGGACACGTGGACCGGAACCGCCACGCCTGCCATCCCGGGCAGGAACTCATTCGACTGCATGGCGTACCCCCGCGCCCGGCTCGCCTCGATGTCGGCGGCCAGCACGGTGGGGTCCACAATGGTGCGCGGCGTGAACGGGGTCAGCCGCAGCCGGGGAACGATCGCCGCCGTCCCCTCCGGCGGCAACCCGAACAGCACCGCCTTGGCCATGCACCCGCTGGTGATGGTGAGCCGCCGTCCCACCGGTGAGGTGGCGGCAGCCGGGTTGACCGGCTGCCGCTTGCCGACGATGAGCAGCGACAGCGAGGTCCAGTCGACTTCGGCCACCAGCACGGTTTCGCCGGTCCTCCGGGACAGCTCGTCGGCGCAGGCCCGGGTCTGCCGGGCGATCGCTGACGTCTCCACCACCTGGCTGCCCAGCTCCAGCAGCCGGGTGCCGAGCAGGTACGACCCGTCGTCGTCCTGGCGCAGGAAGCCCCGCTCGATCAGGGTCAGCGCGATACGCCGCACACTGGGCCGGGGGAGCCCGACGGCGTTGGCCAGCTCGGACAGTTGCAGGCGCGGGTGGGCTGTGCTGAACGCGCTGAGAATGTCGAGCGCGCGCGAGACCGAGCGAACCTCTTGCGGGCGTTGCGGATCCTGCTCGGATGCGCTCACCGGCCACCTCCCCGGGGAAACGCTACCCAACCACGCAGACGACATCGCGCTCGGACGCAGCGTGGTGGTAGCGGTGCCTGCTGCGCATGCGGTTACAGAGAACGAGTTGGGGACGAAGTCCTTGCCGCCGAACCAGCCCTGCGAGCGGGTCCATTGCGCGACCGCGAATGTCCGCCGATGCCAGCAGCGCCCGAGCGCCACGCTCTGGGCAGCGGCGCTGCTGAGCAGCGTCGACCGGGTGATCATGCTCTTCAGGGCGGTTCCGGGCCGCCTGTTGACGATCTCAGTAAGAAGGTTGGTGCCGGGGTGTCACCGAATGGCAGAGTCGGTGCGTCGTTGGGGGAGAGAGGCCACCGCACAGGGAAGGACGGCCGTGACCGAGGATCTGAGGGCGCTGATGCGGTCCGAACTGAGCGAGGAGCGCCCGCCGCCGCTGGGTGACCTCATCGCGACGGCGATGCTCGACGGCCGCCGGATCGCGCGTCGCCGCCGGTACGCGATGGCGGGCGTGTCCGCTGCCGTGGTCGGCGTGCTCCTGGCCGGTGCTGCCGTGGCGTGGCCCTCCGGCGACACTCAGGTGCAGCCCGCTGCCCCGGCCGCGTCGCCGGCAAGTCCGGCACCGTTGTCCCGGCCGCCGTCCCCGTCTGCGTCACCCTCGTCAATCCCCGCGTCGTCCGAGCCCTCGGAGTTCGATCCGACCGTCGTCGACCCGTCCATCTCGGCCGATTCGTCGGATTTCTCAGGCTTGAGGGCGAAGACGTGGACCGTGCGGGCGAACGGGCAGCACGACTCCGGCAAGGTGGCCCGGGCCACCCCGCAGGCCGTGCTCGAGCTGCTCACCCAGCTGCTGCCGAAGGGCAAACTCACCAACGTGGCCGCCAACGCCGACGACGGGTTGTTCGCGCAGGTGTACCTCGACACCGGCAAGGGGCCCGGCATGATCCGCGTCTGGCTCAAACCGTACGAGGGCCGGGACCTCAAGCCCGGCACCGTGGCGTTCGAGGCGTTCCCGGTCGAAGGCAACTGCGTGCAGTCCACGGTCATCGGCGCGTCGTACGCCACCGGCGGCCACCTCGAGATGAACATCGCCACGTGCCTGGGCTCCGACGAGAAGCCGGCGCGCCCGGCATTGTCGCTCGACGAAGCGGTTACCGTCCTGTCCGACGCGCGCTGGGGATCCAGCATGGACGCTGAGCTGGTCGACTCGGGCAACAAGAGGTTCGCCGACGTGCCGGCGAACGCGGAGTAGACGCCGTGACCAACGACGACGAGTTCGAGATCTTCGCGCGCGCGTCCGCCGAGCGGCTGCGCTCCACCGCGTTCATGCTCTGCCGCGACTGGCATCTTGCGCAGGATCTCACCCAGACCACGCTGACCAAGCTCTACGTGTCCTGGCGCCGGGTCACCCAGGCCGAGAATCCGCACGCGTACGCCCAGAAGATCCTTTTCCGCGCCTACCTCGACTACCGCCGCCGTCGCAGCTCCAGCGAGCGGATCACCGCGGACTTCGCCGACATCGCCGACGCCGCCACGCCGGACCTGCGCCTGACTATGCTCGAAGCTCTGGGCCAATTACCGCCGCGTGACCGGGCGATCGTGATCCTGCGCTACTTCGAGGACTACAGCGTGGGGCAGACCGCTGACGTGCTGAACATCCCGGCCAGCGTGGTGAAGAGCCAGACCAAGCGGTCGCTGGCCCGGCTACGCGACCTGCTGGCTCCGGACCAGTTGGCTTTGTTCGCCTAGCTCCGCTCGGGCAGCGCTGTCACCGGCATAGCTCGTCGGTGGGCTGGGACGACGCGGTGCTACCCAGGTCGGGGGTGACTGTGCGGCGGGCAAGCGCTCACTTCGTACCGGATGTCGAGGGGTCCCGGCAGACACCGGGACC
The DNA here is from genome assembly GCF_001553785.1 of Actinoplanes sp. TFC3. Lineage (GTDB taxonomy): Bacteria > Actinomycetota > Actinomycetes > Mycobacteriales > Micromonosporaceae > Actinoplanes. The sequence continues at coordinate 2,785,935 of NZ_LOJP01000001.1, read as the reverse complement.
CCTCGACAATCAGCTGATCAGACGCGCGCTCAGAGTGAGAGCTTCCAGCTGTTCAGGTAACCGGTGTCGATGTTGGCCGCGTCCTGCACCTTGAGCGTCCAGACGCCGTCGGCCGACTCGCCCGACAGGTTCACCGAGTACGTGTTGTCGATGTTGTCGGTGCCACCGCCGGCGCGGTTGTGCAGCACGTACGCCGTGCCATCGGGGGCGATCAGGCTGACCACCAGGTCCCCGATGTACGTGTGGACGATGTGCACCTCCACCGCGCTCGTGGCCGACGGGGTCGCCGTGCAGCCCGTGAGGTCGATGGTGCTGGTCACGGTGCTGTTGTCGGGAATAGCGACGTCATTGTCGTTGGCCCCGGCGCAACCACCCGCGCTGCGCACCGACACCGTGAACGTGGCCGAATGCCGGGCCGAGGGCGACGTGCCGGTCAACGTGATCGGGTACGTGCCCGTGCCCAGCGAGTCGTCAGTGCTCACCGTCACCGTGGCCGATTCGCCCGCGGTGACTTCGGCCGGGGAGATGGTGACCGTGGCGCCGGCCGGAGCGCCGGACGCCGTCAGCGTTATCGTTTCCGGGGTGCCGTTGGTAACTGTGGTGCTGAGCTCGGTGGTGACGGTCTCGCCGCGGTCCACGGTGACTGTGGCCGGTGACGTGGCGATCGAGAAGTCGTGGTCGGTGGGGCAGTAGTCGCTGCCGGCCACGTTGACCGCGGACCAGGCGGACTGGACTGCCTTGTACTCCGTACCGCATTCGCCGTACAGGTCCGCGGCTGCGGCGAGCGAGTAGGCCCGCGCGGTGTTGGACGGCTGGGCGGTGTTGACGTACTTGGTGTTCGACACGAAGTAGGTGTCCAGGGCGCGGAACCAGATCTTCTCGGCCTTCTCGCGGCCGATGCCGACCACCGGGTCGGCCGAGCCGCAGACCGGAGATGTGCCGAACGAGGTGGAGCCGGTGCCCTCGGCGAGGTCGAAGAAGAAGTGGTTGGCCACGCCGGAGGAGTAGTGCACGTCAACGCTGTTGGTGCTGCTCGACCAGCAGCTGTGTGACACGCCGTCCAGGGCCGGGTTGTACATGTACCGCAGCGGTTCGCCCGTACCGAAGATGTCGATCTTCTCGCCGATGTCGTAGTCGCCCGGGTCGCTGGCGGTGTTGGCGTAGAACTCGACCATTGTGCCGAAGATGTCGCTGGTGGCCTCGTTGAGACCGCCCGACTCGCCGGAGTAGGTCAGCCCGCCCGGAACCACGTTCTCGGTGACGCCGTGCGACATCTCGTGCCCGGCGACGTCCAGGGCGACCAGCGGGTTGGCGTTACCCTCGCCGTCACCGTAGGTCATCTGCGCGCCGTCCCAGAACGCGTTCACGTACTGGTTGCCGTAGTGCACCCGCGACGGTACGCCCGCCCCGGTGCCGAAGATGCCGTTGCGCCCGTGCACGTTCTTGAAATAATTGAACGTGACGGCGGCGCCGAAGTGCGCGTCCGCTGCGGCCGAGGCGCGATCGGAGTTGGTGCCGTTGCCCCAGACGTTGTCCGCGTCGGTAAAGGTGGTGCAGGTCGAGCTGCCGTTGTTCAGATCGCAGGTACGTCCATCGCCCCGATCCGGGTCGACCAGGCTGAACCCGGTGGCCGTCGCGGTCGTGCCGATGGTGACCGGACCGGAGTAGATGCTGTTCCCGGTGCCGTCCACGGTCTCGATCTCGTCGAACGAACCCCGCACCCGGCCGGTCGAGGCGTCGGTGATCACGTGCAGCTTGGACGGCGTCTGCCCATCCTTGGCGAACCCCTCGACCACGGTCTCCCACGCCAGCACGGGCGAGCCGTTGCTGGCATCGACGAACAACTCGGGGGATCCGGTCTTGGAAGCCCTGCCGGAGAACGCCTTCTGCGCGGCCAGCTTGGCGCTTGCGGCGGTCACCTTGGGGTTCACGCTCAGCGACAACGGCTTGGCCAACCCCACCGAGCTTCCGGTGTAGCGACCGTCGGCGGCCACCCGGACAACGAGGTCACCACCGTAGACCCGCAAGCCTTGGTACGTACGCGTGTAGCGCACTGCGCCGTTGCCCTTGGCGTCCTTCTTGCTGCTGTAGACCGTGAACTTGTCCTGCGCCGAACCCTTGATGGCGGTCATGTGGTCCCTCAGTGCCGCGCCGGCGTCGGCAAGCAGCGAGGGAGACGGCGTAGGCGGCGGCGCGGCGGACGCACTCGTGGCGGTGACCGCGATGCCGCTACCAGCCAGCAGGATGGCGCCGGCCAGTGCGAGAACTGATCTCAACTGCATTCCTCCCCAGATCAACATTCATCGATCTGGCAAGGATGGCGGAGAGCTTGAAGATTGAACAGTCAGCAAACCTCAAATTTACAGCTCTGACATCGATGTCAACGAATTGACCAAGATCTTGTCAGGGATGTGAAGGGTGGGCTGGGGTGCGGGTGGCGGTCTGCTGGGTTGCGGCTTCGCGGGCGGTGTCTTGGGCTGCGTTGGGGCTGCGGTTGAGGCTGCGGTGGGCGGCTCGGCACGGGATGGGGTGGGTTTGCGACGCGGGGTGCGCAGCTCGACGAATTTGTGGCCGGCCCCAGAATTCAGCGGTCCCTAGCGCGTTGAGCCAGGTGGCTGGTCGCGGATTTGATGGGGGCCGGGACGGGCCGCCGGGCGAAGGTTGAGTTCGGTCGGATGGGTGTTGCCTCGGGCGAGGTATGTCGGCTTGAGTTTGAGTGGGCCTGCCTGGGCGTGGACGAGCTCGGCTGGACGTGGTTCGAGTGGAGACTCGCCAGGGAGAAGCTTGTGTCGGCCACCGGGCAGGCAGGCGAGGCGAGGCTAGCGGCAGCAAGGCCAACACGGGCGAACGCGACTCTTGCAGTTGAGGTGGGCCTGGCTGCGAGCCGCGCTTGAAATACGAGCCGCGCAACATGCGTCAGGCTGATAGGCACCTGGGATCTGTCAAGCTCAAACTGAACTGAAGTCGCGGAACCAGAGTGGGCCAGCAGATCAAGCCAGTAGACAGCCCGAGCAGCTGCCAGCCGAGCGGGACCGCAGCTCGACTACAGGTGGCTCTCTGCTCACCTCTCCACTGATCGGCTGCCCGTAAAAACTTGGCAGCGGCCACCTCCCCGCAGCAGGCGCAGAGATCATCGCGTCCCCGCAAGGCGGCGTTCCGCATCGCCAGCAGCAACACACCGGCAAACCGTGCCGCAGGACGCCTCAAGCGCAACCCACGCACGTCCGGGCGGCCGGCCGGGCCTCAAGCCTTTCGCCGGGAATCGCATTGCCGCAGCGTTCGCACACGCCATACGTCCCCGCGTCAAGTCGCTGCAGGGCCTCGTCGAGTTCGCTGATGAGCCGGCGCTTGGCGTCCAGCAGAGCGGTGAGCTGCGCTCGTTCGTATCCGATGGTGGCGCCCTCGGGGTCGTGCTCGTCGTCGGCGTTGGACTGCTGGGATGCCTCGAATACCGCGTGCAGGTCAGCGTTCAGCGTGGCGGCCTCGGTCTTGGCCTGGTCGTGGAGGCGGAGCAGCTCGTCGCGGGTCATATGAGCTCACCGTACGCTGATGGCCATGGGTTTGTTCACGGTGGCCGAGGCGCGGGAGGAATTGGCCAAACTGCTGCCGCTGCTCGCCGAGCTTGTCGACCTCCGGGCCGACATGGTCGAGTTGTCCGCGGCGCTTGCCGTCGGCGGTGATTCCTCTGAGCTGGGCGGGTTGCCGGAGCGCAAGGCGGCCGAGGCTCGCATGGACGAGTTGATGACCGCCGTCCAGCAGACCGGTGCGGAGATCAAGGGCATCGCGCCGCTGCTTGTCGACTTCCCGGGTGAGCTCGACGGCGTGCCGGTGCTGCTCTGCTGGCTGGAGGGCGAGACAGAGCTCCTGTGGTACCACCGCGTCGATCTCGGCTTCGCCGGTCGCCGCAGACTCGCATAGCTATGCGCCTGTAGCTATCCGTCTGTAGCTGTCCGTCGGCCCGAGCAATCTGCCTCCCGTAGCAATCCACTTGAGGAACCCACCCGCGTGCCGTAACCAATGCGCGCGCCATGAGCGATCTTCTGCCTCACGGTCCGCGCTCCACCACCGTCTCGCCCGATCCCCATCAGCGGGTCACTTCCGCGGGTGGAACTGGTTGCGCTGGGGGACCTGCTGCGGGTCGACCCATGTCGGCGGGATGAATTCCGGCAACCCGTCGGCGCCCATGCGGACCTGCCAGCCCCAACTGGGGTCGTGCATCAGCACGTGGTGACGCCCGCAGAGGGCGACCAGGTTCGGCAGGTCGGTGGTGCCTCCGTTGAACCAATGGATGATGTGATGAATCTTCGCCCAGCGGGCCTGGGCATCACAGCCGGGAAACGCGCAGCCCCCGTCGCGCAGCAGAACCGCGCGGCGCAGCGGGCCGGTTGCAGTCCGGCTGGAGCGTCCGGCATCCAGGACCTGCCCGGCGCCGCCGAGGACGTAGGGCAGGATGCGCGCATCGCACGCCAAGCGTCGTATGGCTTCGGCTGACAGGCGTTCACCGTTGTCCAGGGTGCCGATGCCGACTTGCTGAGTCAGGCTGTCGTAGGCCACGGTCACGGAAAGCTGGGGTGGTTCGCCGCCGTGGCTGGGCAGGTCGCCGGTGCGCAGGGCGAGCTGGCACACGTCGACCAAGGCGTCGGCGCGTTGCTGGGCCGGCGTGCGGTCGTCAGCGGGGCAGGGGCGGCACAGCGGCTCCAGAGCGGCCTTCACTGTCGCGGCGTCCTCGACGGTTAGCGCGCCGGTGAGGTGGACCAGACCGTCGCGCGGCAGCGACAGCGTGAAACCCCGCTGTTGGCGTGCGCGGGCTTCCTGGCGTTCCAGGGCCAGCTCTTCGGCGCGCTCGGCGATCTCCGGGGCCACGTGGTCGAGGATGCGCTGCCCGAGTCGGCGTAGCTGGTAGGCGGGGAAGTCACCGGCCATGCCGATGAGCATCCGCTCGGCTTTGTCCACGATCTCCTGCGCCGACACCTCGGGGGCAACCTCGTTGACGGTCTCCGGGATCTGGCTGAGAGCCGAGGCGATGACCTCGGCTTGGCGGATGTCGGTGTGCCCGTCGAGCACAGCTTGGCGCAGCCGGGGCCAGCATTCGAGCATCCGCGAGCGCTCGGCCATCTCCCGGGCCGGCGTCGGATCGATGCGCAACTCAGCCCGCAGCCAGGACGCCAGATGCTTGAACTTGTGCTCGGCCGGTAGACCACGAATCTCGGCCTGGTGAACCAACTGCAGCTGGACAGTCATCAGAGCTTCGCTGGCGCGGTGGATCGAGTGCATGCACTCGACGGTTTCCGCATCGGACAACGCCCAGACCGAGGCGTCGGCCAGCTCGGCCACGTCCTCGTCCAACCGCTCCAGCGTCGTCATCACGCCAGCAATGTTGGCACGCATGTTCGAAATCGTCTTGTAAGGAACATGACTCCGAACAAGCCGCCTGATCAGTCCACGTGCGACGGCAGTCCGAACAGCGAAAACAGCCGATCCGTGTCCAGAAACGAAGCCAGGCCAACAATTTGCCCGTCAGCGATTTCGAGGACTATAAGACCCCACGGATCATGGCCAACGGCGGCGGGACGGTACTGACCGAACGCGGGGAGCCCGTTCGCGGTGACCGGCAGCAGGCGCGAACCGCGGCATCCGTTACCGGTGCCGGCCATCCAGGCGGTGATGTCGGCCGGCCCGCGCAGCCACAGCGGTACCGGGGGCATCGACAACGTGGCTTCCTCGTGCAACAGCGAGGCCAGGGCAACCAGGTCGTAGGATTCGAACGCTTGGACGTACCGGGAAAGCAAGGCCTTTTGGTGCTCGTCCTCGGGGCAGTGCGGCTCGGTGGCGGCGGGATTGACGGTGGCGAGGGTGGCCCGCGCGCGTTGCAGGGCACTGTTCACGCCGGCGACCGAGGTGTCGAGGAGGGTGGCGACTTCCTGCGCGGACCAGGCCAGCACCTCGCGCAGAATCAGCACCGCGCGTTGCCGGGGCGCCAGATGCTGCAGGGCGGCCACGAATGCCAGGCGCACCGATTCGCGGCCCGCAATGACGTCGGCGGGATCGCTGTGATCGGGCCAGAGCCGCTGATCGGGGATCGGGCCGGTCCACACCTGTTCCGGGCGTGGCTCTCCGGGATGGGTGGCGTGACCCGAACCGGCGGGGCCGAGGTCCATCGGGCGGGCCCGTCGCTGGGCGCCGTCGAGCATGGTCAGGCACACGTTGGTGGCGATGCGGTAGAGCCAGGAACGCAGCGCGGAGCGTCCCTCGAAGCCGTCGAGTCCCCGCCACGCCCGGATCATCGTGTCCTGCACGGCGTCCTCGGCCTCGAACGCCGAACCCAGCATGCGATAGCAGTAGCCGGTCAGCTCGGGCCGGTACGCCTCCAGATCCTCGACCACAAAAAGCACGCTACAGCGCCGATGAGTTTGCGCCACACACCCGGTCCTACTCCCGGCTAATGGCGGGCGAAGGAGCCGTCGTGGGTGAGTACGCCGAGGTCAACGGAATTATCCTCTACTACGAGGCGCAGGGGCCGGGCCGTCCGCTCGTGCTGTTGCACGGCGGGCTGGGAGCGGGGGAGATGTTCGCCCCGATCCTGCCGGCCGTGGTCGGCTATTCGCTCGGCGGCGGCTGGGACGGCCGTTGGCGATCCGGCATCCGGACAGCATCGGCCGGCTGGTGACAGCGTCCGCGGGGATCCGGCGCGACGCTCAGTATGCCGACATCGTGCAGCAGCAGAGCCAGGTGGGTGCGGCCGCCGCCGGCTTCATGAAAGAAACACCGATGTACGAGTTGTACGCCCGCGTGGCGCCCCGCCCGGAGGACTTCCCCCGGCTGCTGGGCAAGGTCGGCGTTGCCCTGGCGCAGGACTACGACTTCACCGCGGACGTACGCGATCTTCGCGTTCCGATTTTGATCGTCGGCGCGGACGCCGATCTCGTGCCCCCGCGGCACTTCGTGGAGGTTTTCGAGCTGCTCGGTGGGGGCCGGCGCGACGGCGGCTGGGCTGGGGAGGGCCGGCCCGAGGGCGGTCATGCGCTGGCGATCCTGCCCGGGCTGACCCACTACAACCCGTTTGTGTCGCCGCTGTTCGTCACGACCGCCCTGGCTTTTCCTGATCAGGGGGCAGCATGACGTTCACCAGGTCGGTAAGCGGGGCGAGAAGCTCCTCGGCGGTGGCGGAGGCCAGCGGCTGAACGCCCGTCGAGGCCCGCAGCACGGAGATGCCCAGCGACGTGGCGAGCACGATCTGCGCGCGCAGCAGGGCTTCCGTGTTGCCTTGCGAGTCGGCGGCGGCCCGGGCGAGCTTCTCGCTGACCGACTGCAACACGTTACGCCGCAGTCCGTCGATGCGTTCGTCGCCGGAGGAGCGCAGCAGCAGCAGGAGCGCGTCGGGCAGATCCTCCGACTTGTTCGCACCGGCGAGGCGGTGCGCGATGGCTTGCGCGATGCCGGCGCTGGGCATCTCGTCGGCGTCGCGGCGTACCTCGGAACTCGCCGTGGTGAGACAGGCCTCGAACAGACCTTCCTTCGAGGTGAAGTAGCGGTTGATCAGGGCTACGTTCACACCGGCGTCGTCGGCGATGTCGCGCACGGTGGTGGCCGCGTAGCCGTCGCGGGCGAACCTCCAGCGTGCCTTGGCGAGCAGCAACTGTCTGGTCTCTGCGGCGTTGCGGCGCCGGCGTTGCGGGCTGGAATCGCCGGGCGGGGGGCAGGCTTTGTCGGTCGGCGGGCAGGCGTTCGCGGCGCCCCGGCTTGCTACCACTGGCTATCCTCTCGGTTCTTCACGGAAGCGTAACCCGAGGGGTGCAATATGTAAACAAGCATTGACTTGAGGTAGCTTGTGATCAACGGCTCACTGCCCGGTAAACGGTTTTTGAACTTTGTTCAGCCAGGGATAGTGTGGCCGCGTCAACATCCGTTTACTTGGGCTCGGGGGATTCCATGGCGCAGGCAAGCAAGGTGGCCCCGCGCGCGGAGCCGAGCACCGGCGAAGCTGTCACCAGCGACGATCTCGGCAGCAACAGTATCGACAGCCTTCCGCTGATCCCCAAGCAGCGCGAGGTGCCGGCCACCGGGCAACGCAGTTCCTGGGCCCGGGCGGTGCGCGAACTGGTTCTGGTGACCGTGCTGTTCTTGATCTACAAGGCGGGCCGCATCTTCACTGCCGGGCACACCCGCGAGGCCCACGACAACGCCGCCTCGGTCTGGCACTTCGAGCGAGCCCTGCACTTCCCGCATGAGCTTGACCTCCAGCACGCCCTGATGTCCGCGCACTGGCTCGTCGTCACGGCTAACAGCTATTACGCGTACGTCCACTTCCCCGCGACCATCGCCTGCCTCATCTGGTTGTACATGCGCCGACCGGCCCTGTACCGCCAGACGCGCCGGGTCCTGGCCTGGCTGACCGCCACCGCGCTCGCCGTGCACGTGCTGTACCCGCTCGCCCCGCCCCGGCTGACCAGCGGCACCGGCTTGCTCGACACCGGAGCGCTCTTCGGTCCCGGGGTCTACGGTCCGCCGGACACCGACACGCTGAGCAACCAGTACGCCGCGATGCCCTCGCTGCACGTCGGCTGGGCGGTTGTCGTGGCTGTGGCGCTAGCCGTGGCCATCCCCGGCCGGTGGCGCTGGCTGTGGCTCGCGCACCCGGTCATCACGCTGCTGGTCGTCGTGGGCACCGGCAACCACTACTGGCTGGACGCGCTGGTCGCCTTGGTGCTGCTCGGGGTGGCCGCGCTGCTGGTGCTGCCAACCGCGCGCCGGATGGTGGCCGATGCCGGCTCCTGGCTGCGCCGGCGGTGGCTACGGGTGCTGGCCTGGACGGCGGCGATCGTGGCGATGGTGCTGGCATTGCACGGGCGCATACCGGATCCCGGGTCTGTCGTGGTGGCCCTGGGGGACGCCGATCCACGCTGGCTGGTCGTCGCCGTGCTCGCGCAGTTCTGCTCGCAGGCCGCCTTCGCCAAGCAGCAACGAACTTTGCTGGCCGCGCTTGCCGTCGCCCTGTCCCGGCGTGCCGCCCTGGCGATCACATACAGCCGCTCGGCCATGAGCATGGTGCTGCCGGCCGGTTCCGCCATGTCCGCCGCGTTCGCCGTCAAGCAGTATCGTCGCTACGGTGCGACCACGGCTGTCGCGGCCACTGGCATGGTGCTGTCCGGGGCGGCCTCGCTGGCCGGTCTGATCCTGCTCTACATCGGTGTGGTCAGCGCCTGGGCGTTGGTGGGACTCGCTGCCGCCGGGGTGGTCGGGTGCGCGATCGTGCTGCGGCGCCGCCGGCTGCCGCGCGTGGCAGTTACGCATTGGGCAAAAGGGCGCTTCGAGACCGTACGAAAATTGGTTCGTGAAGCTCGTGCTGTCCGCCTGCGCCACTGGGCCGCCACGATCGCCTTCGCGATGCTGAACTGGCTTCTTGATCTTGCCTGTCTGATCGCGATCGTCCATGCCTGCGGGCTGTCCCTGAGCGTGCTGCACGTCGCCACCGTGTACCTCGCGGCCCAGGTCGTGCGGCAGATCCCGCTGACCCCCGGCGGTGCCGGGCTGATCGAGGCCAGCCTGCTCGCCGGTCTCGTGGCCGCCGGAGCACCGCAGGCCGCGGCCGCCGCAGTGGTGCTCGGCTACCGGCTGGTCTCGTTCTGGCTGTTGCTGCCCGCCGGCCTCGCCGCGTACCTGCGGCTCACCCGCTTCGACCGGACGCCCGCCGCCGCCGAGGCCTGACGACACGCCCTCGAAGTGTGACGTAAGCAATTGTTGACTTAAGCCTCCGGTGGCCGATAATTAGTCAGCAATCGTTTACATCGAGCCTCGAGGACACCATGACCCAGACCATCGACCACGCCGGTTCCGCCGGCACCTCCCCCGGCGCGGAGCCCGCCAAGGGCGGCTCCCTGCTGGTGCTGTACCTGTCGCTGGGTGGCCTGGCGTTCGCGGTGCTGCAGTCGCTGGTGGCCCCGGCGCTGTCGACGATCGGGCGGGAGCTGAACGCCGACACCAGCGACGCCAGCTGGGTGATCACCGCCTATCTGCTGTCGGCCTCGGTGCTGACCCCCATCCTCGGCCGCCTCGGTGACATGGCCGGCAAGCGCAAGGTGCTCATCGGCGTGCTGGCCGCGCTGGCCGCCGGTACGGCGCTCGCCGCCCTGGCCCCCAACCTGGCCGTGCTGATCGTCGCCCGCGCACTGCAGGGCGCCGCCGGTGCGATCCTGCCGCTGTCGATCGGCATGGTGCGTGACGAGCTGCCGCGCGAGAAGGTGGCCACCACGGTCGGCCTGCTGTCGGCGATCTTCGGGGTGGGCGCCGGTGTCGGCATCGTGGCCGCCGGCCCGATCGTCGAGCACCTGTCCTGGCACTGGCTGTTCTGGCTGCCGCTCGTGCTCGTCGTGATCGCCCTGGCCGGCGCCATTTTCGGCATGAAGGAGTCGCCGGTACGCACGCCGGGCCGCCTCGACATCGCCGGCACCGTCATCCTGTCGGTCTCGCTGGTGTCGCTGCTGCTGGCCATCAGCAAGGGTCAGGCGTGGGGCTGGGGCGATGCCAAGACGGTGGGCCTGCTCGCGCTCGGCGTGGTCACCCTGGCTACCTTCGTCTTCGTCGAGCTCAAGGTACGCGAGCCGCTGGTCGACATGCGCCTGATGAAGATCCGCGGCGTGTGGGCCACCGACCTGGTCGCGCTGATCCTCGGCTTCGCCATGTTCGGCACGTTCCTGCTGGTGCCCACGCTGCTGCAGCTGCCCGCGGTGACCGGTTACGGCTTCGGCAAGTCGGTGTCGCAGTCCGGGCTGTTCCTGCTGCCGACCGTCATCATGATGGTGCTGTTCGGTCCGATCGCCGGCATCCTGACCAAGAAGTACGGCCCCAAGCTGCCGATGTTCCTGGGCGCCGTGTTCGTCGTGGCGGCGTTCACCCTGCCCGCCATCGCCCACGGCCAGATCTGGCAGGTGCTGGTGTCCGGCATCCTGACCGGTGCGGGTATCGGCTTCGCCTTCGCCGCCATGTCCAACGCCATCATCGAGAGCGTGCCGCCGACCCAGACGGGCGAGGCGACCAGCGTTAACACCATCGCCCGCACGATCGGCAGCAGCATCGGTACGGCGGTGGTAGCGGCCGTGATCACCTCGCACAGCACGCCGCAGGGCCTGCCCACCGATGACGCGTTCACCTATGGCTTCTGGGCCTGCGCGGGCGTCGCGGTGCTGGCCATCGTGGCAGCGCTGATCCTGCCGTCGGCCCGCCGCCGCCACGAGGAAGCGGTCGCGCACGGGGTGACCGACGTGCCGGAGGAGCCCGCCGAGCTGCACCTGCCGCACCGGAGCTGATCCACCTCGGTATCGAACCGTGGCCGCCATGCCGGCGGCCACGGTTTTTCTTTGCGGTTTTCTGGCGGCGGGGCAACCCGGGGGCGTTCCGGTCTCGTGTTCAGCGTGACCGAAAAGGTGGGGGAGCGACATGAGCGATTGCGACGGGGCGTTCGCCGAGTACGGCAGAGCCGTTCGACAACCAGCGCTTCCCCGGCTGAGCCGCTGGAGACGTTGCCGTTCACGGTCCAGCAGTTGGCGGGCTGGCGGGCGATAACCGGTTCCATCTCAGTTGGGGTCGGGGATCAGTGGCGCGAGGTCTCAGCCGAGGTCGGGGATCAGCGGCGCGAGGTGTTTGGCGAAGCGAGCGGCGATGCGGCGGTGGGTGGCCGGGTCGGGGTGCAGGCGGTCGGGGAGAGGCAGTTCGGCGTGGTCGGGTTCGCCATACAGGTCGAGGCCGTTGAGGTAGTGCAGGTGGGGGTCGGCGGCGGCGCGCTGCTCGACGATGCGGGCCAGTTCGTCGCGGATGAGGCGCAGGGTGAGCCGGCCGTCGGGCTTGTCAGCGGGCGCGGCGGCGGGTTCGGGGACGGCTTGGAAGGCGATCCGGCCTTCGCGCAGGGCGGCCAGGTCGAACGCGCCAGGGCCGGGGATGTCCTCGTGGATCGGGCAGAAAATGGGGGAGACGACCAGGAGTGGCGTGTCGGGGTGACCTTCGCGGACGGTGTCGAGAAAGCCGTGCACGGCCGGGGTGAACGCGCGCAGCCGCATCAGGTCGGCGTTGACGAGGTTGATGCCGATCTTGACGCTGATCACATCGGCGGGTAGGTCACGCAGGGTGCGGGCGGTGAACGGGTCGAGCAGCGCGCCGCCGCTCAGGCCGAGGTTGAACAGCTCGGCACCGGACTGCGCGGCGGCGAGGGCGGGCCAGATGGCCGAAGGGCTGATGGCGTTGGAGCCCTGGCTGATCGAACTGCCGTGGTGCAACCACACCGCTCGGCCTCCGGCGACCACCACTCGGTCATCGGCCGGGGCGGGCGTGGCAGCGTCATCGAGGAACGCCGCCAGCCGTGAGGGCGCGGGCGTAGCGGGGGCGTTGGGGCGTAACGCGACCAGCTCGGTGCGCTCGTTGTGGGGCAGCCAGATCTCCACGGTCTTGTCGCCGGTGGGCAGGTCATCGAAGCGCAGCGTCACCACCGGGCCGGCGGCGAAGGTGCTCGTCCCGGTGCTCATGTCCACGGTCACGGTGTTGCCGCCCCGCGCGACCAGCTGTGTGGTCAGCTCACCGTCGACCAGGAGGTCGTACATGCCCTCGGGCCGCGCCGGGAAGCCCGCGTGGACCAGCTTGGTGGGCAAGGTGTCCAGCTCGATGACCGTCGCCGTGGTGCGCAACGCCAGCCGTACGCCCGAAGGCTGAGCTTCCACCATGGCAAGCTGCGGGTCCGGGGTTTGGGCGCGGGCCCACGCCGGGAGCCGGTGCGGCAGGTAGCCGCGGTCGGTGCGTTCGAGTTCGACGGCGCCGCGGAGGAATTCCTTCACTTGGTCGACCACTTTCGTAGCAGGGTGTCCAGGGCGTCGAGGGTCCACGCCCAGGACTCGTCGGAGTTCGGGGCGCTGTGGCTGAAACCGCCCTCGGCCTCCAGGGTCACGTAGCCGTGAAAGACGCTGCCCAGCAGGCGCACCGCGTGGGTGGCGTCCGGCTCGGCGATGTCGTAGCCGCGCAGCAGCGCCCGCGTCATCCGCGCGTGCTGAGGGCCGGCGCTGGCGGCCGCGGCCTCGGCGTCGAGCGTCAAATGAGCGGCGGCGTAGCGGCCGGGGTGCTCGCGGGCATAGTCGCGGTACACGTTGCCGAGGGCGACCAGGGCGTCCTTGCCCGAGCGGCCGGCCAGCGCGTCGGTGGCCCTGTCCGCCAGCTCGGCCAGGGCCAGCAGCGCGATCCGGGTCCGCAGCTCGGGGAAGTTCTTGACGTGCGCGTACAGGCTGGCGACCGCCACGTCGAAGCGCCGGGCGAGCGCGGACGCCGTCACGTTGGCGAACCCGATCTCGTCGGCCAGTTCGGCGCCGGCCAGTACCAGGCGTTCCGTCGTCAACCCGACCCGTGCCATCCGCTCCCCCGTCACAATCGAACCGCTAACCTAAAAGCTATAGGCAGAATAGCGCACCCTTTAGGTAGCTGTCGAATGGTGGACGCACGGGCGATCCCCCTGCCGCGCCGCGACGAAGCAGTTACGCCGTTCAGCCGGTGTTGCGGGGGGCTCAGCGGAACGGCTGACGTGGCGGGAAACTGCGCGGCCGGAGCGGTTGCTGGCGTTGCGCGCGCTGGGGACGTACCGGTGGATGCTCCGCTTTGGTGTTTCTCGAATCTCGGCCGCACCGAGTGCGTTGATCGTCGCCACGGACTGCGTGATGTGCACTGACAGCGCCAGATCTCCCCGCTCCCAAAAGCTACGATTCACCCCGTGAGCAGATGGGAGCCGAACGCCCGCGACCGCCTCGAGCAAGCCGCCCTCCAGCTCTTCCGGGAGCAAGGCTTCGCCGACACCACAGTCCCGCAGATCACCGCCCGCGCCGGGCTCACCACCAGGACGTTCTTCCGGCATTTTGCGGACAAGCGGGAGGTGCTGTTCGCCGGTGAGGAGGAGTTGCCGGCGTTGGTGGCAAGCATGATGGCTGAGGCTCCGGCCGAGCTCGATCCGATGACGCTGATCGTGCAGGGGCTGGCGGGGGTCGTGCGGTCGCGGTTCGAGGGGCGGCGGGATTATCTGCGGGTGCGGCGGTCGGTTGTGCGTACCGATGCGGGGCTTGTGGAGCGGGAACTGCGGAAGCTGTCCGACCTTGCCGACGCGGTGGAGCTGGGGTTTCG
>NZ_LOJP01000001.1:2763211-2771693 GCF_001553785.1 Actinoplanes sp. TFC3 | reverse complement strand
GTGTCGGGGTTCGGGGCCGGGGTCGAGCCCTCGGGACCGGCGATGATCTGCAGGTAGAGGAACATGGGGATGCTGGGGATCACCGGGTGCACCGCCGACGTACGGGTGTCGAAGACGATCTCCTCGTTGAGGGAGACGGTGACGAAGTCGGCGCGCCATTCGATCGCGAAGGTGTTCCAGGCGGTGAAGTCCCCGCTCACCGGCGTACCGTCGGTGGATCTGCCGCCGCCTTTCAGGACGGGGTACATGGTCCGGCGCTCACCGCCATCCAGGCGCGCCAGCGTCAGAAAGCCCCACCCCGGGGCATGTTCATCGAGGTCGTCCGGGTAGAGCCCGATGACCGGGGAGTAGCCCGTACCGATGTCGAATTTCGCACGGACCTTCCAGACGCCGTACGAGCGCAGCACTCCGTTTTCCGCACACCAGCAGATGGAGCCGGCCATATTGCCGGCCCCGGTGGTGTTCTTGCCCGTACCGATGATTTGTAATTCGCCGTCATTGAGCCGGACCATGCTCGGCGACCACGACGACCCATTGTCCTGATCATCCTCGTGGGCGACCCACTGCGAGGGCGGCAGTTGTCTCCCGGCGAATTCCTCCGTGGCCGAGAACCCCGCGGCGGAGGGCCGACGAGGAGACCGAGTAGACCAGAAGTAGACACCGGCGCCGAGGGCGAGCAGCACCACGAGGCCGGCCGCCAAGGACTTGCGCCGCCACTTCGTCAGCACAGCCGACGCCTCAACCGGCAGCGCCTCGTCAACCGGCAGCGGCGCGGGGACCTTCTTGACGGCGGCCGGGGCGGGAGTCGGCTGGTGGTCGGCGCGCAGGATCTCCTCATACAGACGAGCCATTTCTGGACTCGGGTCGGTGCCGTACTCCTCGGCCAGCCGCTGCCGGTGCAACCGGCACCGCTCCAGCGCCTCGGTCGGGCGTCCCGCCGCCACCAGCGCCCGCACCAGCGTCACGACCAACGGCTCCACCAGCGGGTTCGCGTCGGCCAGGGTGGTCAGCTCGGGCAGCACCGTGGTGGCGTTGCCGACGGCCAGCTCGGCCTCGGCCCACTCCGTTCGGGCGGTCAGCAGTTCCCCGGCCAGTTGCTCGCGGGTGCGGGTCGCCCAGGCCCCGTCCACCCCGGTCAGCGGGTCACCCCGGCGCAGCGAGACGGCTTGCCGCAGCAGCTCGACGCGCCGGTCGGCGGTGCAGGACGGCTGCCGGGCCTGCGCGACCAGTTCCCGGAACCGGAACAGGTCGACTTGATCGTGGCGAGCCGTCAGCCGGTAACCGCCGGGCTGGTTGACCACGGTCACCACCGAGTCGATGAAGGAATCCTCCAGCACCCGGCGGATGCGGGTGATGTAGGTGCCGAGCGTGCGGGCCGCCTGCCCGGGTGGGGCGTCGCCCCAGACCCGGTCGATGAGGGTGGCCGTCGGTACCACCCGGTCGGTGTCGACTGTCAGGGCCGCGAGAACGGCCAGGCGGCGGGGCTCGCCAACTCGCACGGCCTCGCCGCCGGCCCAGATCTCCACCGGCCCGAGAAGACGCAACTCCCCCACGACGTGCATCCTCCCCAGAGCCGTCCTATGTAGCCGACAGTACAACGTAGTGCCACGTTCCCGGACATCACGACATCTCAGCGGCGATCGCCGGGCGGCGCCGCAGCCAGAGCGCCCCGGCACCCGCGGTAACAGCACCGCATGCCCGGCCACACCGCGAGCAGCAGCGCCGCCCGCCGGTGGCGTGTCCGCGGATCGTCAAGGCGGAAGATCATGACATGACCGTACGGCCGGAGCCCGCCGTGCACATCGGGCTGGAGACGGGGCCGATTTCCGCCTGCGGGATGAACTGGGCCCTATTTCGGCTTGTCGCCGGGCTCGGCCTTGGTGGTCACTGCCCTCTCCCAGAAACTGCGCACCACGGGCACCACCTCGGAAACCGCGGGAATACCCGGGCCCGTCTCGCGCGTATCGACCGTGAGCGCCGGCGCCGAGCGTTCCAGCGAGCCGGCCATCCGGTCGATGTCGGTGATGATCGAGCCGGTCAGGACCAGCACGCCGGTGTCGTCGATCCCTGTCCGCACCTTGTGGAGCGTCTGCTGGCGGGCCTCGCGCAAGTCGTCGAGCAGCTCTTCGAGGTCACCGGCATCCTGGGTGGCGTCGGCGTCCGGGTCCGTCTCCAGCCTGGCGTGCGCGGCGAACGCCTGCGAGGCCGCGGTCAGCAGGGGTCCGATGTCGTCCGGCACGCCGGGACAGTGCGGTGCCGCAGCGGCGTCGAACATCGTGCGCGCCACCGAGTTGACCTGGTGCACGCCATGCTCGAGAACGCGACAGGTGTGATGCACCGGGACGACCTCCGCGCGCGGGGTGGTCAGCGACCAGCGGGCCTGCCGGTCCAGGTCCTCCACCGCGTCGACCGCCTCACCGAGGGTTTCGCCGAGCTGACGGGATCGCGCCAGCCACTGCGTGGCCTGGTCCCGGCCGTACCCGCGCGCCGCCCCTGCCCCGAGGTCGCCGAGCAGCCGCGCGATCTCGATCGACAGGTGCGCCAGCTTCTTGTGGGCGCGTTCCAGCGGCGTCATCCCGCCGACCAGCGGTGACAGGATCACCCCGACCACGATGCCCAGCCCCGTTGCTCCGGCGCGTTCCCAGACCACCGACTCGGTGACGCCGCTGCCGGCGACCAGGACGCCCAGCGCTGTCACCGACACCGCCACCGCACCGTCGCCCAGCCGCAGCAGCCGGCCGACGACCAGCCCGCATCCGGCGATCACCGCGATGGACACCGGGCTGGGGCCGTACACGCCCCACACGGCCACCGCGATGCCGATGCCGGCCAGCGTGCCGATCAGGCGTTTCGTACCGTCACGCAGCGAGGCGTGCGCGCTGAGGTGCACCGACAGCATCGCCGTGATCGAGGCGGTGACCGCACCGACCAGGTGCACGGTCTGGGCCGTGGACCAGGCGACGCCGGCAGCGATCGCCGCTACCAGGGTGGCGCGCGCCGTGGCCGGGTCGATTCGCTCGTACGACCGGCGGGCCAAGCGGCGCAGGCGGTCCGGCAGATGCGGCCGCAGCCGGGCGAGCGCGTTCCGGGCGACGGCCTCGACTACTGGCTTGACCGTGCGGCGAAGCAACGCCACGACCAGGGCGCAGAGCGCGAGAACCCCGCCGACCATCAAGACCGGGTCCACGGACTCGACGAACGACTGGAACAACGCTGCAGCTTCCTGTGATGACCGGACGATCCAGTCGCCAAGGTAACTCCGCCGGGACCGGCAAGAGGGCAAAAGCGAAAAATCTTCCGCTTACCGGCGAACTGGCGTGCACGTTGTGTCACCTGGTGGCACGCCTGCCCTGTTTTGGCGACCATGACGCCCCCGCAGCTCCTCCTGACCACCTAGCTGGGCGTCCTGTGGCCGCAGGCCATCCGGCCCGCAGTGGCGAACGGCCGGGAACTGCTGGTTGTCACCGGCACCCGCGACGAGTCCCCGCCTGTCGGCTTCGTGGAGCTCAACAGTGGAGCGTTGCTGCCGGATCGCCCAGCACTGCTGCAACTGCTCGCGCCGCCGGGTCAGCCGGCCGAAGCGACAAGCCCCCGGAAGGTACGGCGATAGCCCTGCGGTGTCACGCCGAGCGCGCTGTGCAGGTGCTGGCGGAGCACTGTCGCGCTGCCGAACCCGGCTTCGGTGGCGATCCGCTCGACCGGCATGTCGGTGGTTTCCAGCAGCGTGCGGGCCCGGTCGACGCGCTGCGAGATGAGCCATTGCACGGGGGTCACCCCGGTTTCCGCGACGAAATGGCGGCTGAAGGTGCGCTTGGTCATGCTGGCGTGCCTGGCCAGGTCGGCGATGGTCAGCGGCCGGTCGAGGTGCTGGGCCGCCCAGTCACGGGTCGGGCCGGTGCCGGTGGCCGACGGTGGCGGGGTGGGGCGCCGGATGAACTGCGCCTGACCGCCGTCGCGCCAGGGGGCAGAGACGCAGCGGCGGGCGGCCTCGTTGGCCACCTGCACGCCGTGGTCGAGGCGGACGAGGTGCAGGAACAGGTCGATGCCGGCCGCCGCGCCGGCCGAGGTCAGCACCCGCCCGGCGTCGACGAACAGCACGTCGGGGCGTACGTCGACGCGGGGGAACAGGCGGGCCAGGGCGTCGGCCAGGGCCCAGTGGGTGGTGGCCGGCAGGCCGTCGAGCAGCCCGGCCGCCGCGAGGATGAACGCCGACGTGCAGGTGCTGATCACCCGGGCCTGCGGGCGGATCAGGGTGAGCGCGGCCGCCGTCGCCGGATCCGGGATGCCGGTGCTGAGCAGGTGGGCCGAGGGTTCCTGGGTGGCGACCACGACGGTGTCGGCCTCGGCCAGGGCACTCTCGTCGTGGTCGACCTCGATGCGGAATCCGGCGTTGGTGGTCACCGGGCGCCCGCCGAGTGAGCAGGCGGTGAGGTCGTACAGGCGCTGGCCGTCGGCGTCGAGGGCTTCGTTGAGCACGCGCGCCGGGATGCCGAGGTCGAAGGGCATGACGTCGGGCAGGGCCAGAACGGCAACGCGATGAGGCATGGCACGAATCCTACGCTCAATGGCCTTCGTGCCACTGTTCGCGCGGTGCCGCCCGGCGAAGACTGGTCGGCATGACGAACGACAACACCATGACCGCGGTCCTTCAGCACTCCCTCGGCGGACCCGAGGTGCTCACCGTCGAGCAGGTGCCGCGCCCGGCGCCGCTGCCGACCGAGGTGCTGGTCCGGGTGCACGCTGCCGGGGTGAACCCGGTCGACTGGAAGACCCGCGAGGGCGCGGGCATGGCCGGGGTGCTGGGCAAGCCGCCGTTCATCCTCGGCTGGGACGTCGCCGGCGTGGTCGAGCAGGCCGGCTATGGCGTGACCACCCTGGCACCCGGCGACCGGGTCTACGGGATGCCCTGGTTCCCGCGTCAGGCCGCCGCCTACGCCGAGTACGTGACCGCGCCGGCCCGCCACTTCGCCCGGATGCCCGAGCGCGCGAGTTTCGCGGAGGCAGCCGCCGTACCGCTGGCTGCTCTGACCGCGTGGCAAGTGCTGGTGGATACCGTCAAGCTACAGCCGGGTCAGCGCGTGCTGATCACCGCGGCAGCCGGCGGCGTGGGGCATTTCGCGGTGCAGTTCGCCAAGCACCTCGGCGCCCACGTCATCGCCGCGGCCGGCCCGCACAACCAGGAGTGGGTCGCGGGCCTCGGTGCCGACGAGGTCGTCGACTACACCGCCAAGCCGCTGGACGAGCAGGTCAGTGCCGTTGACGTCACCGTCGACCTGGTCGGCGACAACCTTCCGGCCATCCGCGCGGTGCGCCGCGGCGGGCTGTTCATCCCGGTGCCCAGCGCCTCCTCGGGGGAGGCTGCCGAAATCGCAGAGACCCTGGGCGTACGGGTGCAGCCGTTCCTCGTGGAGCCCGACGGCACCGCCCTGGCCACCATCGCCGGCCTGATCGACAGCGGGGTGGTCCGGGTCGAGGTCGCCAAGGTCTACCCCCTTACCCAGGTCGCCGACGCGCACGTGGCGATGGCTTCCGGCCGCACCCGGGGCAAAATTGTCCTGAGCGTGCGCGAAGACTGACCCACGCCGGGTCCCGGGTCACCGGCCTCGACCGGCTAGCCTGGTGATCGGGTTGAGCGGAGGGGGCCAGGCATGTCGTCACCGGTCCCGGCGCGACCGCCGACGCTGGACGAGGTGGCCGAGCGGGCGCAGGTCTCGCGCACGGTTGCCTCCCGGGTCATCAACAACGGGCCGCATGTGAGCCGCGCGAAACGTGACGCGGTGGAGAAGGCGATCCGGGAGCTCGGGTTCACGCCCAACCGGGCGGCCCGGGCCCTGGCGACCCGGCAGACCGGGGTCGTGGTGCTGGCGGTGTCCGGCGACGACCCCGGGGTTTTCGCGGACCCGTTCTTCGCGCAGATCATCGTCGGGGCGTCCACCGCACTGGAGAAGACCGAGCTGCACCTGGTCCTCAGCCTGGCCACGACCGGGCACGGCCAGTCGCGTCTGCAGCATTTCCTGCAGACGCGAGGAGCCGACGGGGTGATGCTGGTGGCGTTGCGCGGCGACGATCCGCTCATCGACATCGCCGCGCAGTCGGGTTTGCCGACGGTGTTCATCGGGCTGCCGATGCACGGGACGCCACCGTTCTATGTCGAGGTGGACAACGCCGGTGGGGCCCGCGCGGCGACCGAGCACCTGCTGCGCGGGGGGCGCCACCGCATCGCCATGATCACCGGGCCGGATGACACTGTCGTCGGGCGGGAACGTCACCGCGGGTACAGCGAGGCGTTGACGCTTGCGGGGCTGCGGCCGTACGCCATCGAGGTTGGCGATTTTTCCGAGGCCGGCGGCGGTGCGGCGATGCGCGCGTTGCTGAGCTCCCACCCCGGCCTCGACGCCGTGCTGGCCGCCAACGACAACATGGCGGCCGGGGCCCTGCGGGTGTTGCGCGAAGCCGGGCGTGCGGTGCCCGCCGACGTGGCGGTGATGGGCTTCGACGACCTGCCCATCGCCCTGCACACCGACCCGGCCCTCACCACAATTCATCAGCCCGTGCAGGCGCTGGGCCGCGAGGCTGCCCGCATGCTCGTCGAATTGCTCGACGGCGGGCAGCCGGAACCGTTCATCCTGCCGACGAAAAAGGTGGTGCGGGAGTCGGCCTAGCTGCGATGCGGGCAAGGTCGTGACCGCGGCCGTTCAGGTATCCGCGGTGCACCCAGGCGGTGAAGGCTGCGAGCGCCGCGGGTGACGACTGCGGGGACCAGGCTTCCTCTTTGGACAGATCAAAACAGGTGAGCAGCTTCAGATTCGGGTACGCCCCCGAGCTCAGCGTCGCGTCCATGTCCCGCAACCATTGCGCCTTGTCACCGCCGTCCTCCGAGGAGGCGAACTCGCCGAGCATCACCGGCCGGTGCGGCGCTACGGCGCGGGCTTTGGCGTACGCGGTGGCGAAGGTGGCGTCGAAGCTCGCCCAGTGGTCACCGGTGGGGTCCCAGGACGGGCCAAATCCCCAGTTGTAGCCGTCGATGCCGACCCAGTCGACGTAGCGATCGCCCGGGTAGGCGGCCGCCGGGTCGTTGAAGGGCTCGTCCGGTGCTGAGCCGTTGTTGCAGGCCCAGACCCATTGGACGTTGCGGGCCCCCGCGGCGGTCGCGAGGTCATGGACGTGCCGGTACGCGCGGACGTACAGGGAAGGGTCGGCGTTGTTGTTGGCAATGCCCCACGGATACCAGTTGCCGTTGAACTCGTGACCCCAGCGCACCAGGATAGGTTGCCGGACAGCGGCGAATTCCCTGGCCCGCGCGACGATGTAGCCGTCCCAGGAGTGGTTGAGGATGTCGGCCAGGTGGATCTGGGCCGGATCGGCGACGTCCAGGGCCGGGTTCCAGGGTTCCCAGGTGTAGTGCGGCATGATGCCGCACTGCCACAGCTTCCTGGCCTCGGCCACCGGGAACGGCCGGCCGCTGGCCCAACTGTCGAACCACATCACGCTGGCCGGGACAACTCCGTAAGCGCTGCCGACGTCGGCGGCGATCCGGGTCGGATCGCCCTCGCGGAACACGCCCAGGTACCGCGTTGGTGTCCGGGCCTGCGCGGCCGATGCGGCCTGCGCGGTGCCGGACAGGGCCGCCGTCACAGCAGCCGCTGCCGAACCGAGCAGTGTTCGCCGTCGCATGATGCCTCCCAGCGCGCTTCCAGGTTGGAAGCGCTTCCGGTTTCACGATACGAAGAGTCAGCCATCGATGTAAAGCCACGAGGTATG
Organism: Actinoplanes sp. TFC3; assembly: GCF_001553785.1. Classification (GTDB taxonomy): domain Bacteria; phylum Actinomycetota; class Actinomycetes; order Mycobacteriales; family Micromonosporaceae; genus Actinoplanes. The sequence goes on along the minus strand of NZ_LOJP01000001.1, from coordinate 2,763,932 downwards.
CGCTTGACAAAGGTTACGTGCAGGTTACAACATCACCGGAAGCGCTTCCAAATCGGCCGGTCAGGAGAGAGCCATGCGTCTTGTTCGATCCCGTCTTCCGGCAGCGCTGACCGCCGCGGTGGTCTGCCTCGTCGCCACCCTGACCCGAGTCGGCGTCACACCGGCCGAAGCCGCCATCGGCCCCACGTTCGTCGACAACTTCGACTCCTGGGCAACCGGCCGCTGGTACAAGGCCGACGGCTACAGCAACGGCGGCATGTTCAACGCCGGCTGGCGCGCCGACCATGTTTCCTTCGGCGCCGGGTTCATGGGCATCAAGCTGGACACTGCCAACTGCCCCAGCGGATGCTCCGGCAAGCCGTACGCGTCCGGCGAATACCGGACCACCGACCTGTATTCGTACGGCCGCTTCGAAGTGCGGCTGAAAGCTGTCAAGAACCCCGGCACGGTGACCTCGTTCTTCACCTACACGGGGCCCAGCGACGGCCAGCCATGGGACGAGATCGACGTGGAGATTCTTGGCAAGAACACCACCCAGCTGCAGACCAACTACTTCACCGGCGGCACCGGCGGCCACGAAACCGTCATCAACCTGGGCTTCGACGCTGCAGCCGGCTACCACACCTACGCCTTCGAATGGTGGAACGGCGGCACCATCAACTGGTTCGTCGACGGAGCCCTCGTCCACCAGGAGAACGGCTCCCGCGGACCCCTTCCCACC
>NZ_LOJP01000001.1:2760953-2763111 GCF_001553785.1 Actinoplanes sp. TFC3 | reverse complement strand
GTCGGTGAGGCCGTAGCCGGTCAGGCGGAGGATGTCGCCGGGGGTGGGGGGCTCGGTACCCAAAGCTAGCGGGGTGATGTCGGTGACGGGGGTTTTGAGTTCGGCCATGGCGACATCGGTGGTCTCTGACTGGCGTACCGAGACGATGTCGATTTCGTGGCCTTCGGTGCTGTCCAGGTCCGCCCTGCCGATGGTGGCGGTGGTGCGCTGGGCTACCAGGCGGCTGACGCGGCGGTCGTCGGCTGTCCGGAAGCAATGCCCGGCGGTGATGACCCAGCGCGGCGAGACCAGGGCGCCTGAGCAGGAGCTGTTGCGGGTGCCGTGGCCGGCGGTGGGCAAGCCGGTCATGGTCAGCAGGACCGCGAACCGGTACCTACCACTGTCAGCGTCCTGGCCGTTGGCGATGGCTTGGGCGGGGCGGGCACTTGCGGGCGTACCCAGCAATGCCGCGGCCACGGCCACCACCGTGAGAAATCTTCGGAGCATGCGGTCCATGCTGCGCAAACGGCCGTCCGCCGCGTGTCAGCGATGTCTTTATGGATCTTTTATGCCGACTGTGCCAGCCTGGCGGACGTGCGGGTGCTGGTCGCAGATGATGAACGGGTGCTTGCCGACATGGTGGCCGAGGGACTGCGCCGGCTGTCCATGGCGGTCGACGTGGTGTACGACGGCGACGCGGCGCTGGAGAAGCTGGGCGTCAACCGCTACGACGTGGCCGTGCTCGACCGGGACATGCCGGGGCGCACGGGCGACGATGTCTGCCGGTGGATCGCCGGATCGGACACCGGCACCCGGGTATTGCTGCTGACCGCGGCCGCCGGGATCCGCGACCGGGTTGAGGGGCTGGGGCTGGGCGCCGACGACTATTTGACCAAGCCGTTCGCGTTCGCCGAGCTTGTGGCCCGCTTGCAAGCCCTGTCGCGGCGGTCGGTGACGGCGCTGCCGCCGGTGCTGGAGCGCGACGGCATCGTGCTCGACGTCACCCGGCACTCGGCCGCTCGCGACGGGCTGACGCTCTCGTTGTCGCCCAAGGAGTTCGCTGTGCTGCACGTGCTCATGCGAGCGGGCGACCGCGTGGTGAGCGCCGAGGACCTGCTCGAACAGGCCTGGGACGAAAATGCCGACCCCTTCACCAATACGGTACGGACAACCGTGATGACCCTGCGCCGCAAGCTCGGCGACCCACCGGTCATCCATACCGTGCCCCGCGTCGGCTACCGGCTCGGCCTGTGAGAGCACCCTCGCCCGCGCGCCGGATGCTGCTGGTCTGCGCGATCGCCCTGCTCGCCGGGTTGCTGGCCCCCTGGCTCGCGCTGATGATCCTCGGGGTCTGGACTGACTTCGTGCCTTCCCCGTGCGACTACCCCTTGGGAACCCCGGACGGCGACACGTCCTTCGCCTGCTCCCAGCTCTACCGGCACCCCAGCATCCCGCTGTACCTGACTGTGGCGCTGCTCTTCCCCGTGTTCCTGGCCGGCTGCTTCTTCCTGATCCGGTGGTGCCTGCGGCCGGTACGCGACCTGGTCCCGGTCATCGCCAACGTCGGCCCGCAGAACCTCGGCCACCGCCTGCGCCCGGGCCCGGGACGCGACGATGTGGCGGTCCTCGGGCGCACGATCGACGACATGATGGACCGCATCGCCGTCGGGTACGAAGCCCAGCGCCGCTTCGCCGCCGACGCCTCCCACGAGCTGCGCACCCCGCTGGCCGTGCAGCGCGCGGTGATCGAGGTCGGCATGTCCGGGGCGCGCACCGAGGACCAGATGGCCCTGCTCACGGCGCAGCTGCTGGAAACCAACGAACGCAACGAGCGTCTCATCGAGGGGCTGCTGGTCCTCAGCGAAAGCGACCGGGGACTGCTGTCCCGCACGCCGCTGCGCCTCGATCAGATCACCGCCCAGGTCCTCGACGCCCACCGTACCCGCGCGGGCGAAGCCGGCATCGAGATCACCAGCTCGCTGTCGCCGCGGGTGGTGGTGGGGGAGCAGGTCCTGCTGGAGCGCCTGGTCACAAACCTGGTGCAGAACGCGGTGAAGTACAACCGGGCGGGCGGGACCATCGACGTGCACGTGGGCGAGGAGCCGGCCCTGATCGTGCGCAACACCGGCGATGATGTGCCGCCGGACGCGGTGGCGGCGTTGTTCGAGCCGTTCCGGCG
>NZ_LOJP01000001.1:2706970-2760853 GCF_001553785.1 Actinoplanes sp. TFC3 | reverse complement strand
ACTCCCCCGCCCACCCGGCGCTTCGCGATGATCCAGGCGGAGCTGCCGAACGCGCAGAGCGGCATCCGCAACGAGCCGGCGACGGACGAGGGCGGCGGCGAGAACGCGGCGTACATCACCGCCGGTGACTGGCTGCGCTTCGACAAGGTGACGTTCCCCAACGAGTTCCCGATGAATTTCTTCGGCGCCCGCATCGCCTCCGGTGCCCGGCCCGGCGTGACCGGCACGCTCGAGGTGCGCCTCGACGGCATCACTTCCCCGGTGGTTGCGACGATCCCGGTCAGCAACACCGGCGGATGGCAGAACTGGCGTACCGACACCGTCGTCATGACCCGGACCATCGCCGGGGTGCACGACATCTACGTGACGTTCACCGGTCCCAGCCGGGCGGACTTCGTCAACGTGAACTGGGTGACGTTCTCCTGATCCACCGACGTACCACCGGCGGCCGGGGCCTTGAGGCCCCGGCCGCTGTCCTTCAGGGTCGCTTGCGCACGCCGAGATAGTGCTGCCACAGCAACCGGGCCGCGACCGCGCGCCACGGACGCCACGCCTCGGCGCGCACAAGAGTTTCCGCCGGGCTCGGCAGCGCCGGCAACTGCCACAGCTGAGCGATCCCGGCCACGACAGCCAGATCCCCGCCCGGCCAGGCATCCGGGCGCCCGAGGGCGGAGAGGCGATAGATCGCCGCCGTCCACGCGCCGATGCCCACCACGGCCCGCAGCTTGACGTCGACCGTATCGTCGTCGCATCCGGACAGTGCGTCCAGGTCCAGCGAGCCGTCCTCGACGGCGGCCGCGATGGCTCGCGCGTACCGGCTCTTCTGCCGGCTCAGCCCGGCCTGCCGGAGCTGCGCGTCGTCGAGCTGCAGCAGGTTCTTGGCGGTCAGCGGAGCAGCCAGCGCACCGAGCCGGTCGAAGGTGACGCGCGCCGAGGCCAGCGACACCTGCTGCTCCAGCATGATGTGCAGCAGCGAGGCAAACCCCGGCGGGCGATCCCACATCAGCGGAAACCCGTGGTGCGCCACAACCCCGGCGAACAGCGGCTCACGGCGGGTGAGCTCCTGCACCCCGAGTCGCAGATCGGCCGGGGTCATCGGCTGGAGGCTCATGGCACCGTAATGCCCCCCACGCGCGCCTTGACGCCTGCGCGCGTGCGTTCCGACTCCAGGACAACTCGTCCGGTGGATCATTGCGGCCTTCACCAGGCCTGCCCGATGCGCGACCCTGAACCCATCGGAAGCGTTCGCTGTAATCCAGGTCACACGCCCGAACGGTTGCTTCGAATTCGAAGCGCGCTATGGTCGGTGAGTGCTTCAAGTTCGAAGCACACGGCACACCAACCGGAAGGCACGTGGTTCTGATGAAGGCAGTGCGTTTTTACGAGTACGGCGACCCGTCCGTCCTGCGCGTCGAGGACGTCGAGCAGCCCACCCCCGCCGCCGGACAGGTGCGCGTCCGCGTCGCCGCCACCTCGTTCAACGGCGTCGACGCCACCATCCGCGGCGGCTTCATGCAGGGCCCGATCCCGGTGACCCTGCCCCACACCCCCGGCATCGACGTCGCCGGCACCGTCGACGCGCTCGGTGCGGACGTCACCGGCCTCACCGTCGGCGACCAGGTCATCGGCTTCCTGCCGATGGGCGGCGTGGGCGCGGCAGCGGAGTATGTGCTCGCCCCGGCCGAGGCCCTCACCGCGGCGCCCACCAGCATCCCGCTCGCCGACGCCGCCGCCCTGCCGCTGGTGGGCCTCACCGCCTGGCAGGCCCTGTTCGAGCACGCCAAGCTCACCGCCGGGCAGCGGGTGCTGATCAACGGTGCCGGTGGCGCGGTCGGTGACTACGCCATCCAGTTCGCCAAGAACGCCGGAGCCCACGTCATCGCCACCGCCAGCTCGCGCAGCGCCGGACGCGCCGAGACCGCGGGCGCCGACGAGGTCATCGACCACACCAGCACCGAGGTGAGCGCGGCGGTCACCGAGCCGGTCGACGTGGTGCTCAACCTCGCCCCCATCACCCCCGACCAACTGACCACGCTGATCACCCTGATTCGCGATGGTGGCGTCCTGGTCAACACGACGGTCTGGATGCCCGCCCCCAGCGACGAGGACCGCAACGTGCGCGGCATCGACCTGTTCGTGCGCAGCGACGCCGAGCAACTGGCCCAGTTGGTCGCGCAGATCGACGCAGGCCGGCTCCGCGTCGAGGTCGCCGGACGGGTGCCGCTGGCCGATCTCCCGGCTCTGCACACCCGGGCCGCCGCCGGCGAGCTGTCCGGCAAGGTCATCGTCCTCGCCCCCGCCGCCCGCTAGGAGACCACCATGATTCCCGACGGCGGTCGCCCGCCCCCGCCGTGCCGCCGACCTGGCCGCAGCGAGTTCCTGTGGCGCCTTCGTCCGGCCGGTCGCCCGAAGAACCGCAATCTCGAAGGGCGCGCCCGGGGTTTCAGGAGCGAGGCTGAAGCAGACGAGCGGGCGACGGGTGGGGGCCACGTGAGCGGGCAGGTCGTACGGTCAGCGCAGCGGGTCGACAGCCGGGCGTTGCGCGACGCCTTCGCGAGCTTCGCGACCGGGGTCACGGTGGTCACCGTCGGAGGGCCCGCCGCGCACGGCATGACGGCGAATTCCTTTGCCTCGGTGTCGCTGTCGCCTCCGCTGCTGCTGGTGTGCGTGCACAGCAAAGCCCAGATGCATGGGCTGCTCGCCTCGGGCACAGCCTTCGGCATTTCCGTGCTGGCCGAGCACCAGCGCGACCTCGCGGCCTACTTCAGTAATCCTGGCCGGCCCACCGGCATGGCTCAGTTTCGTTGCACCGCAACGGTTCCGGGGTCGCACACCGGCGTACCGCTGATCGCCGGGGCGCTGGCGCACTTCGAGTGTGAGGTCAGGAACCGCTATGAAGCGGGTGATCACACCATCGTCGTGGGGCACGTGTGCTCGCTGTACCGCTCGGGTGGGAGTCCGCTGCTGTTCGTATCCGGGCGTTATGGCCATACCGGTACGCACTGAGGCACCGCGGTAGACGTTCGTCGCATCCCACTGTGCAGTTGCGAGGGAGGACACATGTCGCTGATCACCCCGTCTCAGCAAAACCTGGTCCCGCCACAACCAGCGCACTCGGTGCGTACCGGATGGATCGTGCTTGGCAGTGTGGTCGCCGGCTTGGCAATGGCGTTGTTGTGGTCGTTCGAACTGGTGGACTCGGTCATCGGTGACAACGTGGCCAACACGGTGCTCGGGCACGACGCGAAACATGATGCCATCACCGGTACGGCCGCCGGGTTGCTGTTCGCCTTCGTCTCCGGGTTCGCCGGCACCTTCACGGCCTGCAACATCGCCATGGCGGCGACGGTCGGCCCGATGACCCGGTTGCAGGCGCACGAAATGCACGGGCAGCGCGCGACGTGGCGAGTTCTGTTGCGGCCGATGAGGTTGCTGGTCGCGGGCATGGTTGCGGTGTCGGCATGCTACGGCTTTGCCGGCGTGCTGCTGGGCGCTCGCCTGCCGCAACTGTCGACCGATCGGATCGGCGATTTTCCGGTACGGCTCATGCAGTCCTCCGTGGTCTTCGGCATCATCGGTCTTGCTCTGGTGTATCTGGGTCTGGCCTCGCTGGGGGTGCTGCCCGACGTCTTCCGGAACCGCCCCGCGGCCCGTGTCATCACGCTGGGCGCCCTCATCGGTGGCTTCCTGATCGGGCGTCCCTATCCGCTGTTCAACAAGCTGTTCCACTGGGCGGTGGAGGCCGGTAACCCGTTCTACGGCGCGCTGGCTTTCGTGCTCCAGTCGCTGGGCAATGTGCTGCTGGTGTCCTGCTTGTTTGCCTTGCTGCTGCTGCTCACCCGTGGCCGCTTCACCGGCTGGCTGGCTCGCAGCCCACGGGCCACCGCCATCGTCACCGGCGGCTTGCTGCTCGCGCTCGGCGTGTTCACGGTGGTCTACTGGGATCTGCGCGTGCCGTCCACATTCTCGGGTGGCTGGTTCCCTGTGTTGCCCTACAACCGCTGAGAGCCGATGCCGGCGACCGGTGGAGCGGCTGGGCCGCGCGCGAGCAGAGCCCGAAGATAGTCGCCGTAGGCGCGGGCGCCTGCCCCGGCGGCCAGCCGCTCCAGCCGATCGTCGTCGATGAGCCCGGACCGCCAGGCCGCTTCCTCGACGCAGCCGACCCGCACCCCGTCGCGGTGCTGGACGGCGGCGACGTAGCGCGTCGCCCGTTCGAGATCCGGGAAGGTTCCGGCATCGATCCAGACCGTACGGGCGGGTAGCCGGGACACGGTGAGGGCACCCCGGCCGAGGTAGCACTGGTGCACGGAGGTGATCTCGAATTCACCCCGGCGGGCCGGCCGCAGATCGCGGGCCAGCGCCACCGCCTCAGCGTCGAAGCTGTAGAGACCGGTGACCGCCTGCCCCGGCTGGGGATGGGCCGGCTTCTCCCGCACCGACAGGACCCGGCCCGCGTGGTCGCTTTCCACCACGCCGTAGCGCCGGGGGTCGCTGACCCGCGCGGAGATGAGGCGGGCACCGTACGGCGGGCCGGGAAAGTCCGGAGGCAGGGGGCCGTGGAACACGTTGTCGCCCAGGGCCATCAGCACCGGGCGGCCGGCGATGAAGTGCTCACCCAGCACAAGCGTCTGGGCGATGCCTTCCGGTCGCGCCTGCACGGCGTAGCTCAGGGACACCCCCCACGCCTCGCCATCACCCAGCAGACGCCGGTATTGCGGGAGGTCCCGGGGTGTCGTGACGACGAGGATGTCGCTGACGCCCAGGCTGAGCAGCGTGGCCAGCGGGTAGTGGATCATCGGCTTGTCGTGGACCGGCAGCAGGTGCTTCGACACCGTGCGGGTCAACGGCCACAGCCGGGTGCCGGTGCCTCCAGCCAGCAACAGGGCGCGCGTGGTCATCAGCGTTGTACCAGACCGGGCAGCGCCACCGCGCAGAGCCGCAGATCGCGGTGATCGCAGTACCACACCAGTTCGCCGTCCCAGGTCAGCCCGGTAGGGTTGCCCACCACACCGTACGAGACCAGCTCCCGCCCGGTGACGATGTCAACAACGGTCAGGCTTGCACCGGCATGATCGGCGTACAGCAGGTAGCGATCGGTAACGGTGAGCCCGGCGACGGCTCGGCTGATAGCGAAGGTGCGCAGCAGGGTCCCGTCCCGGTCACGCAGGTCGACGCGCCGCAGATCCTCGTATCCCAGCCAGAGTCCCTCACGGGTCGCCTCCAGGCCGCACAGCTTCTTACCGGGGCGGGGGTTGGCGAACTCGTACGCTACCTCGCCGGTGTCCGGGTCGATGGCCCGCAGCACGCGTTCGGCGGTGGCCACCTGCAGCAGGTTGCCGTCGACGGTGGTGAGATCGGTGCGGACCTGCGCGCACGGCACAGTGTGCGCGGCGGTACCGGAGACGGGATCAATGGCGCAGATGCGGCCGGAATACGCCTCGGAATACCACAAGTAGTCGCCGGACCAGGTGAGACCGCAGAGCTGCAGTCCTCGTACCCGGATGTCTCGGACGGTGTTCACCAACAACGGCATCACTAACCCCCGAGTCCGTACCGACGGCGGGCCCAGCCTGCCGCGTCCCTCTCCGGTGCGCCGGAGAGGGACGCGGCAGGCGCGATGCTCAGATGTTGACCGCAGCGGTCTCGCCGACGGTCGCCTCACGCATCACCAGGGTGACACCGGTCAGCCGGCCACGAGCCTGGCCGTCCGTGGTGACCAGCGCCGTGTCCGTGCCATCGAGCGTCAGCTCGGTGCCCGTGGCGTCCATGTCACGCAGCTTGCCGTTGATGTGCACCGCGTTCGTCGCATACAGCGTCTCGCGCGGGGTCACAAGCTCGAACTCGGCGTCGATGTGCAGGTCGCTGGGGAAGCTGACGCGGCTGAGGCTGTCCTCGGAGCCGTCGCCCAGCGTTCCGCCGGAGACCCGCGGCCAGCTTGCGCGCAGCATGACCCGGCCACCGAGCTCGGGGCTGTGCCCGACGACCGCGACGCGGGCCAGCTGGGCGAGCACGCCCGGGCCCTCGTCGTGCTTGTCGGGGGCGAACAGCAGAACCTCGGCGCCACCGGCCTTGAGGTGGTCGCCGGCGAGGTCGACGTGCACGGTCTTGCCGTTCACCTCGAGCGAGACCCGGCCCTCCATGCTGGTCTGCATGATCATGGACGGGTCGACCAGCATGGACATGCAGGGGCCGGCGCTCGGGGCGAAGAACAGGTTGGGCGTGATGCCAACCGGCTCGTTGTTGTCGTTCGACGGGTACCACGCCTCGGGGAGGGTGGTGCCGCGCACGACGTTGACGGCCTGAGCGACCTCGAACGGACCGTCACCGCGCGGCTTGCCGTTGTAGGGGCCGGTCAGCGGCTTCTTGAAGGGCGGCACGTGGTCGACCACACCGTAGATGTCGATGACATTGCGGTGGGCCAGCCGCAGCGTGCTGGACTCCAGGATGCCGAAGCGGCGGATGTAGAACTCCGCGGGGAAGTTCTTGCCCGGCACGATCTGCCGGACGTGGCCGCTGTTGGGCAGGAACGGGTTGGACAGGACCTGGATCCGGTCGTCGAGCTCGTAGCTGAAGCCCTTGATGCCGACCTCGGGGGCGCTGATGAGCTCGGTCTCGAACTCGGCGTAGCCCTTCTCGTCGACCCGGTGCTCAAAGCCCGGCATGGGCCACTTGTTCAACTGGACGAACCCGGACAGGTTGATCGTCTCACGACGCCCTGAGTAGTAGTCGTCGCCGAACACCACCGTCGCCGCCGCCAGGATGTGCGGACGGATGGGCTTCGGTTCGAGATTCAGCGACTCGTACGTCTCGCGCACACCGCTCAACGCGAACACCTCCATGAGCTTGGCAGTCTGTGACCCGAGTGGGCCCGTGACCCAAAAACTATATATTTCTAAAGTGACGGTCAACGACCCAGACTTCCGATAGTGCGGGTGCAACCTCCTGCATGGGAACCAGATAGCGTCGCTATCGACTGGCGCCCACGGTCGTTGATGATCAATTTACTTGATTATCCTATGGTAATCTCGGTCCGCGTCGTCATGGAGGAGGAGCAGCAGTGCTGCAGCGAGAGGCACCCCCAGCCGCCCATCCAGACCTCGAACCGTCCCCCGCAGGGCTGCATGCAGCCCCGTGGGAGCGGATCAGAGACCTTTTCCCCCTCGATCACGGCACGGCCCACCTCAACTCGGGCACCGTCGGCGTGATGCCGCACGCGGTCCTGGACACCTACACCCGGGTGACCCGCGAGTGGACCGGCAGCCTGGCCAACATCTACCCGCCGAGCCTTTATCCGCAGGACCGGGCAGCGATCGCCGCCGACTTCGGGGTCGCGCAGGACGAGATGGTCATCTGCCACAACGCCACCGAGGGCATGGCCCGCATCGTGGCGGGCCTCGATTTCCGGGCCGGCGACGAGGTGCTGACGACCACCCACGAGTGTTTTTCCGTGCTGTCCAACCTCAATCTCGCCCACAACCGGTACGGCGTGCAGGTCCGCAAACTCACCTTGCCGACCGGTTACGACGTGACCACCGAGCAGATCCTGGACCTGTTCGAGTCCGCCATCACGCCTCGTACCAAGGCGATGTTCTTCGCAGCGGTGACCCTGTTCGGCGGCGTACGCATGCCGATCCGGCAACTGTGCACGATGGCCCAGCGCCGGGGCATCATCACCGTTGTCGACGGCGCGCTGCTGCCCGGCATGCTGGACAGCGACCTGCGCGAGCTGGGTGTCGACTTCCTGGTCGGCTCCGGTTCCAAATGGCAGTGCGGCCCGCTGGGCACCGGCCTGCTCTACGTACGCAACCGGGTGACCCCGGCCAACCCCCTGCCGCTGCCGGTCTTCTGGCCGGTCATCTCCACGTGGTATCCGCTGGAGGGCGCACCGCCACCGCGCTCACACCCGGACACCACTGCCACCAACAACATCGGTGACTACCTGCAGAGCGCCGGCAGCGCCAGCGTGGCCCGCGCCGCCGCCCTGGCCCGGGCGTGCGAGATCTGGAACATGATCGGCCGTAACCGCATCCAGGAGCGCGTGCTGGAGCTGGGCCGCTACGCCAAGCGGCGCATCGCCGAGACGCTCGGCCCGCAGGCGCTGTATTCCCCCACCGCCGACGAACGGCTCAACTCGCCGCTCACCACGTTCCATCCGTTCCGGGCCGGCGAGGATGCCCATGACGGCATGAAGTTCGAGACGCTCGTGGCCCGCCTCGAGCAGGAGGACCGGGTCTGGATCCGGTGGGTCGAGTTCGACGTTCCCGGATCGGCGCGGATGCGCTACGCGGCCCGCTTCTGCACCCACCTGTTCAACTCGGAGGACGACGTCGACCGGGCGTTGCGGGCCGTCGTACGGCTGGCCGCGCAGTTGTCCTGATCCCTGTGCGCACGGAGGCAACGATGAGCGACACCCAACCGCGCTACGGCGGCGTCCTGCGCCTCTACGGGCCCGGCAGCATGGACCATCTCGATCCGGTCTGCGCCTACTACGCTCTCGGCGGGCAAATCATCCGGCTGTTCGCCCGGCAACTGTTCACCTACCGCTCGCTGGAGGACCTGCGCGATCCCTCGGCGATCACGCCGGTGCCCGATGTCGCGGCCGAAGTGCCCACCCGGGCCAACGGTGGGCTGAGCGCCGATCGCACCGTGTACACCATCACGCTGCGCCCGGACGTGCTCTGGGACACCAGTCCGCCGCGGCCGGTCACCGCGTACGACTTCGTGCGCGGCTTCAAACGCCTCGGCAACCCGGTTTCCACCAGCGGTGCCATCGGCTACTTCACCAGCACGATCCGGGGCATGGCCGAGTACTGCGAGCGGTACGCCAGCCAAACCGGACTCGCCGGAGCCCACGCCCAGCGCCTCGCCGCGTTCCAGAACGACAACGACATCGCCGGTATCCGTGCGCTCGACGAGACCACCATCCAGTTCCGCCTGCTGCGCCCGGCCAACGACTTCCTCAACATCCTGGCGCTGACGTTCGCCTCCGCCGCCCCCGTGGAGTACGACACCTTCGTCCCCGACAGCGATGAGTTCCGCGCCGCGGTGCGCTCCAACGGTCCGTACCGCATCACCCACTACGCCCACGGCCGGCGGATCCGGCTGGACCGTAATCCGGTGTGGTCACCGGCCGCCGACCCGGTACGCCATCAGTATCTCGACGGTGTCGAGGTGACGATGGAGCACGCCACTCCGGAGCAGGTCGGCCAGATGATCGCCGGTGGGGGCGCCGACCTGTCCTGGGCGTCGCCCATCACCGAGCCCTACGACGCCAACCCCACGGATCCCGGCAACGACCTGGGGTACGCGCTCAATCCGTACCTCGTGTTCAACATGCGCAGCCCCAACCAGAACGCGGCAATGAGCAAACGCCGGGTCCGGCAGGCAATCGCGTATGCGATCGACAAGGTCGCCATCGCCGAGATCTACGACAAACTCGAGGCGGGCACCGTCATGCGTCCGGCGCACAGTGCGATTCCGCCGGGCAACGACGGCCACCACGACTTCGATCTGTACCCGACGCCGGGCGACCGCGGCGATCCCGAGCGCGCACGGTGGTTACTGGCCAAAGCTGGATACCCCGACGGGCTCACGCTCATAGCGGCACACCGCGATGTCGATGCCAACCCCGAGGTGGCAAGTTCGTACGCGGCGGACCTCGCCCGCTGCGGCATCACCGTGCAGTTCCGCTCGTTCGGCCACGCCGGCTACTACCCGTTCCTGCAGGACCCGGCGAATGCCCGAGCCGGGTTGTGGGACATCACCGCCGCGTCGTGGACCCCGGATTGGTACGGCAACAACGGCCGCGCCTACATCCAGCCGATGTTCCAGACCAACGACTCGCGCGGGACCAGCAACTACGGCGGCTACCACAATCCTGCGGTGGACCGGCTCATCGAGCAGGCACTGTCGGCAGCGGACCCGGCCCACGCCACCGAGTTGTGGCACCAGGTCGACCTGCAGGTGATGAACGACGCGGCGATCGTGCCGATTCTGGCGCACGCCCCGACGATCCCGCACGTACGCGGCCCCCGGGTGCGTCACGCCATCGCCATGCCCACCGTCGACCGGTGGTTCGACCTGGCCAACCTCTGGCTGGAGGACTGAGCATGAACACCGGGGCCCCGCGGTACGGCGGCACTCTGACCATGGTCGGCGCCGGTGACGTCGACTTCCTCGATCCGGCGCTGGCCTATCACACCGTGACCCGAGGCATCATCCGGGCCTACACCCGCCAGCTGGTCACCTACCGCTCCAGCCGCGACCGCGCGGCCACCGCCGTGATCGTGCCCGACCTGGCGACCACGGCCCCCGTGCCGGAGCAGGACGGCCGGCGCTACCGGTTCACGCTCAAGGAGAATGTGTGCTGGGACGCGCCCACCGGCATCCGCACGCTCACCGCCCAGGACGTCGTCCGTGGCATCAAGCGGCTCGCCCATCCGCTCGCGCCCAGCCCGGGGCTGCCCTATTTCATGAGCACAATCGACGGGCTCGCCGAGTTCCGCGACCGGCTGGCCGCGGCGGGCAAGGATCCGGCGATCATCGCCGACGCGCTGGAGACCACACCGGTCGCGGGGCTGCGGGTGCACGACGAGCGAAGTCTCACGCTGACGAGCATCCGGCCGGTCCCCGACCTGCTCAACATCCTCGCCCTGCCGTTTGCCACCCCGGCCCCGGCGGAATACCTGCGCGGGGTCCCGGGCAGCCCCGGGCAGGAACAGCGGATCATCTCCTGTGGGCCCTACCGGATCGCCGGTTACACCCCCGGCGAGACGATCGCGCTCACCCGCAGCGCCGCCTGGACGCCGGCCAGCGACGACATCCGGGCCGCCTACGTCGACGAGATCCTCGTTCACGAGGGACTCGGCGAGGACAAGTGCTACGCCATGGTGATGGCGGGCGAGGCGGACATGCTGTGGGACATCCAGCCGCCGACCGAACGCCTGGACGAGCTGTTCGCGACCGGCGACACGCGGCTGGAGGTCTACCCGGCCGGGCTGCTCAGTCCGTACCTGGTCATCAACATGTGGTCCGGCACCGCCGGGCATGCCCTGGCCAAACCCGAGGTACGTCGGGCCCTGCAGTACGCGGTGGACAAGGCCGAGGTGTCGCGGGTCTGGGGCGGCCCGCGGCTCAACGACATAGCCGATCAGATCCTGCCGCCGCTGTGCACCGCGCACCGGCCGTTCGCGCCGTATGCGACGCCGGGTGGGCGGGGCGATCCCGGAAGAGCCCGGCAACTGCTGAACCAGGCCGGCTATCCGCACGGGCTCACGCTCAAGCTGGTGTTCCGCAACCGCGACATCCATCCGGAAACCGCAGCGGTCGTACGGGACGCGCTCGCCCGCGCCGGGATCACCGCCGACCTGGTACCCGCCTCGATCGGCGAGTTGTTCGGCTCCTACCTGGCGGCACCGCAGGCCGCGCGCGACAACCGGTGGGACATCGCCTTGACCGGGTGGGAACCGGACTGGCACGGGCACAACGGCCGGGTATACCTCCAGGCACTGTTCGACAGCTCGGCTGCCTCGGGCGACGACGGCTGGGGAACCAACTTCGGGCACTACCGCAGCGCCCAGACCGACCGGTTGATCACCGAGGCTCTCAGCAGTGCCGACCAGAACCTCGCCGACGAGTTGTTCCGCCGCGCCGAAGCCGAGATCCTGCGGGACAGCGCTGTCGTGCCGATTCTCTTCGCGCACCAGTACTGGCTGCACGCGAGCCGGGTTCGTAGCTGGTTGCCGTACCCGGTGCTCAACGGAGACCTGACAAACCTGTGGCTGGACGGCCCCACCGACCGCGAGGAGTTCCCGCTATGACAACACCGACGGCAGCCGTGCAACGTTCGCTGCCGGCGCCCGGCAGCTACATGTGCGGGCTCACCTTCGACGGCGAGGTGTTCTGGCACTCCGATCAGGACGGCGAGCTCATCTCCGCCATCGACCCGGCATCCGGCGAGGTCCGCCGGTCCCTGCCAAATCCCTGGGTACGCGCCGACTTGACCGTGCACAACGGTGAGCTCCACCAGATCGGTGGCCGCCCGAAACGCCTGGTACGCATCGACCCCCGCACCGGGCAGGTGCTGGGCCACGTCACCGTTGCGCCCCCCAGTGGGCGGCTGTGCGGGGTGGAAGCTGCGCCCGAAGGCATGTGGATGTCGTTGCGTTCCCCCGATGTCGTGCAACTCCGCGACTTCGCCACGATGACCGTGCAGCGCGAGATCCCCATCGAGGCACCGCCCTCGGGTCTCACCTGCACCCCCGAACTGATCGTGTTCGGCGAGTACGAGGCCGGTCTGGTGCACGCCATCGATCGGCAAAGCGGCCGTCCCCTCGCCCGGGTACGCGTGGAGGGCCGCCCCACCGGGCTGACGTACGACGGCGAATACATCTGGTACTGCGACTTCCCCGCCCGGGAGCTGAAGGCCCTGTGCGTCGAGGACCTGACGGAGCCGGCCAATGCTGCCTGAGCCCCGGCTGGTCAAAGCCGTCGAATACAACCTGAAAGGCCAGTGCGCCCGGATGCATGCCGTGGCCTCGTACGGCGGGAACTTGTGGCCGGCCACCGTGTGCGGTCTGGCCGGTCAGGCTTACGTACCAACTGGATCTTCGTATGTGCCGGGGCAGGGACAGCCGAATTGCTCCGCCTGCGATGCCGCTCTCGCCGAGGCAGCCGGCTGAGGCAGATGCTTCACTAAGATATGGTGCAAGCCTCCGCGTGTCGCAGGGATCCGCTTGTCGAAGGGAGTCGCGTCATGACCGCACCCGGTTTCGATCCGGTGAAGTTCAAGGCCGGTCAGCGAGCACTGTGGAATTCCGCCAGCGAGGTCTGGAGCGACCTGCCACCCGAGTTCGCCGCCGGCGCCCGGCTGCTCGACCGGGAACTGCTCCGCCTCAGCGGGCTGCGCCGCGGGCAGCGAGTGCTCGACGTGGCCTGCGGCACCGGTGACACCGCGCTGAGCGCTGCCCAGGTGGTCGGCGATTCCGGCTCGGTCACGGGCATCGACCTGGCTTCCGACATGATCGCGGCAGCCCGCAAACGCGCGGACGACCAGCCGCACGTCGAGTTCCGGGTCGCCGATGCCGATGATGTCGAGCTGGCCCCCGGCTCCTATGACGTCATCCTCAGCCGGTGGGGGCTCATGTTCTCCGCCGACCGGCCCGCATTGTTCCGGCGGCTGCGGGAGTTGCTCACCGACGACGGGGTGCTGGCTGCGGTGACGTGGGGCCCCGATCACCGGTCCCCGATGATGACGCTGGGCGGCACTGTGCTGGCCGCGCGGCTCGAGCTGCCCACTCCCCCGCCGGGGGCTCCGGGGCCGAGCGGCATGGTCGACCCGGAGAAGATCCGGACGGAATTCACCGGCGCCGGTTTCTCCGCGGTCACGGTCGCCGAGTTCATGGTGCCGTTCAGCGTGTCGTCGCCGCAGCGGTATGCCGCGTTCGTCAGGGACATGTCGCCACCGATGATGCAGCAGATGCTGCAGCAGCGGTTCGGCGATGCCGGGGATCCCGCCACCTGGCAACTGGTCGCCGCGGCGGCCGAGCCCTATGTGGCTGCGGACGGCACGGTGCAGCTGCCCAGCAGCACCAACCTCATCAGAGCGGTCCGCTGAAGGCGACCGCCCCAGCCCAAGCACCCCGCCGGTGACCGATCCGGTCACCGGCGGGGGGCTTGGGCTGGGCGGTATCCAGGTCCTAGTGGCGCCGGGGGCTCGAGGCGGCGAACAGTACGCCGTGCGGGCGGGCAAAGCCGGTGGCGCCGTGTGGCCAGGTCGTGCGGTTGAACTGCAGGCACGGCTGACCGGTGAACTCGTCACGGAACCTCTGGTCGATGCTCAGCGAGCCGTTCACCCCCTGGTGCAGCATGCAGATCCGGTGGTCGCCGTCGATCCCGGTGGGGGCCACGAAGTAGTTGGCCACCGCGAGCCGGTCGGGATGCCGGGTCTCCTTGATGACGCCGCGCGCGTCGGTGGCGAAGTTGTCCAAGGCACCCCAGTGCGGGCCGACACCGATGGCGGTCGACGTGGTGTCCCGGATGGGTACGGCGTTGATGAGTTTCGGGCAGTCCGGCTCGAAGCCACCGCGTTCCACCTCGGCCAGCTCGTCAACCGAACAGCGGGCGCCTGCCCCGGAGCCGATCAGCTTGCGGACGTCCAGCACGTAGACCATGCCGGTCTGCTCGGCGCGCGGCAGGAAGCCGTTGGTGCCCATCACCGCGTGGTACAGATAACGGTCGTCGGGGCTCAGTTGCAGCCAGCTACCGCCGTCGAAGGCCCCGCTCAGCGGTCCGTCCGGCTGGAACGACCGGTAGGCCGCCGTGTCGTCGAAGACCTCGCGCCACACCGGCTTGGCCGCGGTGATGTCCGGCGTGTAGAAGACGCTGCCGCCCTGCATGGTGGAAGCGAACGCACCCCGGTGCTTGCGCTCATGCGTCAGCGCGGTCTCCATCACCATGCGCTGCTCGTCGGAATACGCGTCCGGGTCCGGCGGGCGCGGCCCCTTCGGCAGGTGGGACACCGACAGCAGTTTCGGCCGGTTGCGGTGGGCGATGTCCCAGATCCGCACGGTGTCGCGCGACAGGTAGGGGTTCCTGGAGCCCTCGGTGGGCGCGACGACGTTGCGGATCTCGACGTAGTCGCTGGTCACCATCCGGTTGAGGTCCTCGCGTACGCCGATACCGTGCGGGTTGGCGCAGGACGGAACGGGCAGCGACGGTACGGACGGGCAGGTCACCGCGTCCTCGGGTGTGGGCAGCGCAGCCGCGGTCTCGCTGAGCGTGCGCCCCGACGAGTTGATGCGCACGACCTCACCCGGCGTGCCGGCGAACCCGTTGCCCGTACGGACCTCGCCGTTGCTGTAGCGGCACGGCCCGCTCACGTTGGGACCGCCCATGTACGTGCCGTACGCTGTGTTGTCGCTGAGCACCCAGAACGCGTCGGGGGCGGTGCCGCACGGCGTGTCCATCGGCGTGTTCACCCCGCTGAGCCGCAGCTCGGGCAGTCGCGAGGTGTCGAAGACGAACGTGGTGTCGCTCAGGATCCCGCCGGCGTACAACGACTGACCCTGGTGCCACGTGTACTGCATGTGGTGCGGCTCGTTTCCCTTGAGCGGCCCCAGGGTCACGGTGTTCACCACTTTGCCGTACGAGGGTGAGGTGGCGGATGCGTCGACCACCGCAAGAAAGTCCGGGTCCGGGGTGTCGCCGGAGGCCGTGCCGCCGGCCCAGACCAGCAGCCATTGGTGGGCCTGGTTGCTGTGGGCGTACCGGATCGTATGGTTGATGGCTGTGTAGGTGACACCGTCTGTCCCGACGACGCTGGAGCGCACGTTTCCGAGCCGTTCGACAGCCCCGGAAGGCACCGCTCCGGCCGTGCCGCCGGAAATCAGCACCACGGCGCTCGCGAGCGCGAAAAGGCTCAGGCCACTGCGCCGGGTTTGAGATCTGTACCGATTCCTCGGCATGCTTCCCCCTAGCAGACACTGTTCTTGATCGGTAAGACACCCGGGACGCCGACGGCGCGGCCGTCAGACCGGACCGGCCGTTTCCCGGGCGCGTTCCGCGGTGAGGAGCAGGTAGCCGGGCTCGTCGATCGCCAAGCAGTCCTCGAAGACGGAGACGAAGGTGTGCACCATCTCGGTGCCGTAGAGTTCTTCCAACTCGAAGCGCTGCTTCTCGACGTTGGCGATCATCTCGCGGTGGTGGCGCATGGTCTGCCGGGTGATGTCGAGGAATTCGACCTGGTGCAGCCCTGCGGTGCGCAGCAACGGCGGGAAGTCCTCGGGCAGCAGCAACTCGCCGTTGAGCGAGAGCCGCCGGTATGCCTCCACCACTTGCGCGGCGTGCCCCTGCAACGGCTCCTTCTGGAAAAAGATGGTCAACACGATCCGGCCGCCGGGTTTGAGCACCCGGCTCACCTCGCCGAAGACCCGGGGCAGATCGGTCATGTGCACGATGGACTCGATGGCCAGCACGGCATCGAAGGAACTGTCCTCGAACGGCAGAGACAGCGCATCGGCGACCTGGAAGCCGACGCGATCGCTGACCCCGGCCGTCCGGGCGGCTTCCTGAGCCTTGCCGATCAGCACCGAGCTGGTGGCCACCCCGGTGACGCGCACGTCGGCGGCTCGGGCGAGGCGCACCGCCGGCGCCCCCAGCCCGCATCCCAGGTCGAGCACCGTGGCACCCGGTCCGGCCCCCAGCCGTCCGACCATCATGTCGGTGAGCCGGTCGGTGGCCTGCTGGACCGAGCTCGGATCCTCGGGCGACGTCCAGTAACCGAGGTGGACGTTGTCACCGACCAAGCGGTTGATCATGGGGACCGCGTGGTCGTAGAAGGCGATCACCTCGTCGGTCGTGGGACGGTACGCCTGAACCATGCGAGCCTCCTGAGGAGCACCGGCGGGCGGGATGGCGTCCGAGACCCGTGCGGCAACGGACCGCACCGGCTCTTAAGCTTTACAAAGATATGCCGATCGTTTCGACCTGGCAAGCCGCAGATCGCGGCCGCAAACCCGTCACGAACAGGCGATTAAGGATGCCTTGCGCACCGGGCGGGTCCATTTCGGATCAGCTATGCTACGGTAACCGATAGCCAAGAATGACTGATCGTCAACGACGAACTGCCTGGCCACTGTGGAGTTCCCGGGGTCGCACGCCTCTTGACGGGGGATCACCCATGCGCATTTTGTTCCTGCCCGCGCCGGCTATCGGTCACGCCTACCCCATGGTGCCGCTGGCCTGGGCCTGCCGCGCCGCCGGGCACGAAGTCGCGTTCGCCGCCTCCGGCGACGCAGTGGCCGTGGCGCAGGCCGGACTTGCCGTACTGGACGCGCTGCCCGGTGTCACCTCGCAACAGATGTTGTTCACCTTTGTGAGCGACGCACCCGAGTTGTTCCGCCCTTTCGAGGGTGACCCCGCCGCGGACATGGCCCGGCGCAAGCCGTCGATCGTGGCCGTTTGGGACCGCTACGTGGATGTCCACCTCGACGCGGCGGCCCGCTTCGCTGCTGATCTGATCATCTCCGACTCGGTCTTCGCGGTGGGGCTGCTGGCGGGCGCGGTGCACCACGTGCCGGTGATCTCGTTCGACGTCGGCATCGTGCGGTTCGGCCCCGACCTGGTGCGCGAGTTGCCGGCCGGCGTCGCCTTCCGCCGGCACGGCGTCGCGGTGCCGGACAACGTGCAGACCATCGGCATCGCCCCCGATGCCCTGGCCGACGACAAACCTCCTCCCGGCATCGCCATGCGGTTCGTGCCCTACAACGGCGGCGCGGCGGTTCCCGGCTGGGCCTGGCAACCCGGCGACCGCCCACGGATCATCGTGTCGGCCGGATCCCTGCTGCCCGGCTCGGCGGCCCCCGAGTTGCTCGGGCGCATCGCCCGGATCGCCACGCAGGTGGACGCGGAGTTCGTGGTCACGCTCGGGCAGGCGGGCGCCGCTGCGGCCGCCGGCCTGCCCGCCAACGTCCGGGTGACCGGCTGGCTGCCGTTGCACACCATCCTGCCCACGACCACCGCAGTCATCCATCACGGGGGCGACGGCACCACGCTGACCTGCGCCGCACTGGGCGTACCACAGATCGTGGTGCCCGAGGGTCCCCAGCGGGTGCTGAACGCCGAGATCACCCGCCGCCGGGGCGTTGCCCGGGTGTTCTCCGAGTTCCCCGGGGCCACCGCGATCAAGGCGCTGCTGCAGGACGACGAAGCGCGGGCTGCGGCGGCGGGGCTTCGCGCCGAGATCGCGGCGCTTCCGGCGCCGGCCGAGGTGGCAGCGCGCCTGACCGAGCTGTTCTGACAACGCTCCGGCTGCTCAGCACCGCGCCGGGCCATCCTGCGAGGAGAAAGCGATGTCCACCACCGAGACCCCCCGTTCCGAGTACGTCGGCAAGGTCTTCAACTGGATGGCCGAGCTGATCGAGATCCAGGGCGGCAGCATGCACGTCGGCTACTGGACAGACGACGACGACCACTCACCGATGCTCGAGGCGATCAACCGCTGCACCGACATCGTCGTCTCGCAGCTACGGCTCAACCCCCGCGACCGGTTGCTCGACATCGGCTGCGGGGTGGGCATGCCGGCGATCCGGGCCGCGCACATGTTCGACGCGGACGTGGTCGGCATCGCCAACAGCGAGTGGCAGGTCGAGGAGGCCCGGCTGCGCGTCAAGCAACTCGGCGTGCGCGCCCACGTGACGATCGAGTTCGGGGACGCGAACGCGCTGAAGTACCCGGACGGCTCGTTCGACGCGGTGCTCGCCTTCCAGTCGCTGCAGCATGCCGAGGATCGCGGCCGGTGGCTCGGCGAGATGCTGCGGGTGCTGCGGCCCGGCGGCCAGGTGGTGATCGTTGACTTCTACACCCAGACACCGCTGACCGATGAGGAGGAGCACATCCTGCTCGCCCAGGGCATGGAGCCGCCGCTGCCGCGCGAGGACCTGCTGGACACCATTGCCGGCAGCGGGTTCGTGCTCGCTCACACGATCGACGGCAGCGCGAACATCCGGCGCTCGTACCCCGCGTATTTCGAACGTCTCGAGCGCATCCGCGACGATCTCTCCGCCACGCTCGGCGACAAGGTGGCCATGCAGGAGCAGGCCATGCGGCAGATGCTGCCCATCTACCAGCACAAGATCGGCTTTTTGATCATCTCAGCGGACAAGCCCGAGTGAGTGACGTGCTCGCCGGCGGAAAGGGATCATGACCGGGCAGACAAGATCCGAGACGACGCCATCCGGACCGATGGGTGGCCCCGCCGCGGTGGGTGACGAGGCGCAGCGGGTGACGCCGCGCATGTGGCTCGGCCTCATGGCACTCTCGCTGTCGGCGATGATGCACGGGGTCGACGCCATGGTGGTCAGCGTGGCAAGCCCGACCATCAGCAGGGAACTGAACACTGGACTGCACCAGCTGCTGTGGATCACCACCGGGTACATGCTCGGCTATGCGGCCAGCCTCGTGGCCGCCGGCATGCTCGGCGACCGCTACGGCCACCGGCGGGTCTTCCTCGTCGGCATCGTCGGTTTCGTGCTGAGCTCGGTCCTGGTCGGACTGGCCGGCGGCATCGGCACGCTGATTGCGTGGCGCGTCGTGCAGGGCATCTGCGGCGGCGCCCTGGTGCCATCCGCGCTGGCGATCATCCGGCTCACCTTCCCCCCGGACCGGCTGAAGATCGCCATTGGCGTGTTCGTCGGCACGTTCGCGCTCTCCTCGGCCGGTGGCCCCGCGCTCGGCGGAGTGGTGGTGGAATATGCGGGCTGGCGCTGGGCCTTCTTCATCAACGTCATCGCCGGCTCGATCACCTTCGTGCTGGCGCTGCTGCTGATCCGGCCCACCCCGGCGGTGGGCGCCCGGCGCGGGCTCGACATCCCGGGCATCCTGTTGCTGGCCGCCGCACTGGCCGCGTTTGTGCTGGGCATCAACCAGGTCGCCACCGAGGGCTGGACCGGTGTCGTACCGCTGACCTCGTTCGCCGCCGCGCTTGTGCTCGGCACGCTGCTGGTGCTTCGCGAGCGCGCGGTGACCCATCCGCTGCTGCCACCGAGCCTGTTCCGGCCGCGGGCCTTCATCGCCGGCAATCTGCTGATCCTGGTCGCCGGTGGGCTGCTGTTCGCGGTCTGGTTCTACCTGTCGCTGTTCCTGCAGAACGTGCAGAACGCCTCGCCGCTGCGCACCGGGGTCGATCTTCTGCCGATCGCGCTGGCAGGCATTTTCGGAGCCCCGCTCAGCGGGGTGCTGAACCAGAAGCTGGGCGCCCGGCTGCCCCTCGCCATCGGCGTCGTGCTGTCGATGGTCAGCTTCTTCCTGCTGTCCCGGTTGTCGATCGGCTCGGGTTATTCGGCGCTCTGGCCCATCCTGGTGATCATCGGCCTGAGCATGAGCTTCATCGTGCCGGTGGCCACCGAGGCCGTGGTCAGCAGCGCCCCGCAGGAACAAGCCGGGGTGGCCTCCGGCATCGCGGAGACCATGGGCAGCCTCGGACCGGCGCTGGGAGTGGCTGCGGTCGGCACCGCGATGACCTT
Source organism: Actinoplanes sp. TFC3 (assembly GCF_001553785.1). Lineage (GTDB taxonomy): Bacteria > Actinomycetota > Actinomycetes > Mycobacteriales > Micromonosporaceae > Actinoplanes. The sequence continues at coordinate 2,740,832 of NZ_LOJP01000001.1, read as the reverse complement.
CGCGGTCAACCACGACCTGTCCGCGCAGGCCGCGCGGGCCGGCATCGACCCGGCGACCACCGACCGGCTCCACGACGGGGTGGAGGAGATTGCCCAGGGGGCGAACCCGGCCGGGCTGCCGGACGCGCTATCGGCAACGGTGTCGCGCGTTGTCGATCAGTTGTTCACCGACGGGTGGCACACCGTTCTCCTCGGTTCGATGATTGCGGTGCTGGTGCTGCTGCCCTTCGTCTGGCTCATCGCATCGTCTACGCCGGCGCGCGCGGACACCTCATCACGGCAGGGAGGCACCCATGACGCTCAGTGACTTGCGCCGGCGCAAGCTCGCGAAGTCCTACGGATCCATCGACGTCGACCAGGACGGGGTGATCGACGAGCTGGACGTCACTGCCCTGTCGCAGATCTGGTGCGACACCTACGATCTGCCGGCCCGCTCGCCGGCCTGGCGCAGGATTCACGGGCAGGGGCAGCAGATGTTCCGCGGCATGGCCGGTTCGGTCGATGCCGGCGGGGTCAAGCGGGTCACCCTCGACGACTGGCTGACCTGGGCGACGAAGCCGGAGTTCGCTGAGTTCGTGGAACGCGACGCCATCCCGTACAGCATGGCCGTGTTCTCGGCAGCCGACAAGGACGAGGACGGCAAGATCAACGCGGCGGAGATGATGGCTGCGCAGATCCGCGGCGGCATGTCGGAGAAGGAGACCACCGACGCATTCGGCGTCCTGGACACCGATGGGGACGGCTACGTGACGTACGACGAGTACGTTGCCGCCGCCCGCGATTTCTACTTGAGCGAGGACCCCGAGGCGCGCGGGAACTACATCGCCGGCGACCTCTGACCCGCGTCCGGACGGCCGATGGCCCCGAACCCTCTCACCCGGGTCCGGGGCCATCGCACGGCGGCGCGAAGCCGGGGCCGTCTCAGCAGTGCCCGCCGGTTCGCCCCGGGCCGCCGCGACGGTGCGGCACCATCGGCAGCGAGTCCACCGGCATGGTCAGGGCCGGCTTGGGCCTCGGGGTGTGCCCGGGCACAGCGCTGAACTGCCAGTAACCGGCCAGGGCCGCCAGCACAATGATCATCTCCGCCCAGGCGAACTGTTCACCGATGCAGCCGTGCACGCCCGTTCCGAACGGCATGAACGCACCCCGCGGGATCTGAGTCGCGCGCTCGGGCAGCCACCGGTCCGGGTCGAAGCTCTCCGGTTGCGGATGGATCGCCGGGTTGTGGTTGAGGGCATGGAAGCTGTACAGCACCGTGGCGCCCGCGGGAATGCGGTAACCGCCCAGATTGGCCTCGCGTGTGGTGACCCGGCTCTGGAAGTAGCCCTGGGTGCGCACCCGTAGCGTTTCGGTGAGCGTCCGCCGGGTGTAGTCGAGCCGGCGGACGTCGAAGTATCCGGCTGGCCGGCCGCCGAGCACCGAGTCGACCTCCGCTTGCAGCCGCTTCTCTACCTCGGGGTGCCGGTTGATCTCGTGAAGCGTCCAGCTCAGGGTGTTCGCCACGGTGTTGCTGCCGGCGATGAAGAAGGTGATCACCTCGTCGTGCAGCTGCCGGTCGGTCATGGCGGGACGACCTTGCTCGTCCTTGGCGAACACCATCATGGACAGCAGGTCCCCACGGTCGACACCGGCGGTGCGGTAGGAGTCGATGATGCTGGCGATGGTGGCGCGCAGGTGAGCGGCGGCATTCTCGAACCGCCGGTTCGCAGGGGTGGGCAACCGGCTGAGCAACCCGGTGGCATCCGTCATGCGGCCGAACAGCCCGCCCAGCACCACCGCGGTGGCGGCAAGGAACCGCGGCCGGTCGAAGGCGGTCTGCGGGCTGAAGATGACCTGCGTGACGTTGGCCAGGGCCAGCTCGTCCAGCTCCCGGTCCAGCCGCACGACCTGGTCCGGCGGCCAGGATTGCACCCGCTGCCCGGTCAACTCGCCCATCATCGTGCAGTACCGCTCGATCCGGCGGCGGTGGAAGGCCGGCTGGATGATCGCCCGCTGCCGCCGGTGGAACTCCCCTTCGGAGATGCCCAGTCCGTTGCCGAACATTGTCCGGAAGCGCTCGGCGATGGGGCCGCCACGACCGTAGACCTCGGGTTGCCGCATGACCTCACGCATCAGCTCGGGTGTGTTGACGACGTACATCGGGGTTCGTCCGAGCCGGATCAGCGTCACCGGCTCGCCCGGCTGCAAGCTCAGCATCAGCCCGCCCGGATTCTTCTTCATGGCCAGGCCATGCCCGAGAACGGCGCTAGCTCCGGGGGCGAGAGTGGGTGTGAGAAGTGTGTCCGTCATGGCAGACGTCCCCCGTTCGAGGGTTTCGGCGGAATTGCGCCGGCAGATGGCGTGCACGGCCCGTGCTGCACAGAAGGCAATCGCCCGAACTAAGCTAACTTATCATGTAGCAAATGGACGGACAAGGCGGCCCGTTTCCGCAGCTGACCGACCCCCGCGCTGTGGTAGGGTCCCACCCGTCGATTTGTCCTTCCAATGCTGGAGATGGTGGCGATGTCGCCAGAAGCGATGAGGCTCGAAAAGGCGCCGGTCGTCGAAACCGGAATGCTGATGCGCAAACCGGTGGACGAGGTTTTTGAAGCTTTTGTCAATCCCGAAATCACCACGCAGTTCTGGTTCACCGACAGCACCGGCCCGCTGGAGCCCGGCGCCGAGGTGCAGTGGACCTGGTCGTTCTACAGCGTGACGACGCCGGTGCGGGTGCACGAGTTCGACAAGAACGCCAGGCTCGTCATCGAGTGGGGCGAGCGGCCCGCGTCCACGACGTTCACCGTCACGTTCACCCCCAAGGGCGAGAGCACGACGTACGTCGAGATCAAGGAGAGCGGCTTCGGCGGCGACACCGGCGACGACGTCGTAGCGTGGGCGCTGGGGTCAATGGGCGGGTTCACGCAGGCGCTGGCCGCCTTCAAGGCCTACCTCGACCATGGAATCGTCGTGCGGATCGTGGCCGACCGGTTCCCCGACGGCAAGCACGCCTGACGGAGCCCGCCATGGCCGACACCGAGGGCGCCTTCCTGCCGATGTGGCCGCAGGACGCCAGCGACGAATACATCAGGGCCCGGATGGAGCTGGCCGCGGCCGGGCGGCGGCTGCGCGACGAGATCGAAAACGTGGCCGCCGCCCGCCGCGCCCTGCCGCCCGGCGCCCTCGTCGAGGACTACCGTTTCACCGAGGGCGACCCCGAGCGGCCGGCCCGGCTTTCCCAGCTGTTCGGCGATCACGACACCCTGGTGATCTACCACCTGATGTTCCACCCCGAAGCCGACGCGGCGTGTCCGATGTGCTCGATGTGGGTCGACGGTTTCCATGGCGTCGGTCACCATCTCGCCCAGCACACCGGTTTCGCCGTGGTGGCCAAGGCCCCGCTGGCGAAACTACGGGACTGGGCAGCAAAGCGCGGGTGGGACGGTCTGAGGCTGCTCTCCAGCCACGGCACCACGTTCAACGCCGACCTGCACGCCGAATACCCCAACGGCGACCAGCGGCCGATGATCAGCGTGTTCACCCGGGATCCGGGCACCGCGGCGATCCGGCATTTCCACTCGCTGCCGGCGAACTTCACCGACGGATCGCAGCGGGCCATAGATCTGCTGTCCCCGGTGTGGAATGTTCTCGACCTGCTGCCCGGCGGTCGCGGCGAGTGGTATGCGGACAACAGCTACGCGGGGCGTAGCCGCTCCTGACCGGACCCGGTGACCTGGTCGTCGGGCCGGGTTTCGGTCAGTTCCTCGCGCAGGTGCGAGGGCAGCAAAGGCTCGTGCAACAGCCGCGCGTACCGCTGGGTCCGCGCGGTGCCCGGCGGTGCGGCGGCGAGCCACTTCCCGACCAGCCGGGAACCCTCAGCGTACGTCGTCGTGTAGGCCCGCCACAGGGGATGAGTCAGGAACCGTACCGTGTGCCGGGCCTGCTCCTCATCGAGCAGCATCCACCGCTGCAGATATGCCACCACCTCATCCTCGCCCGCGCCGTGGGCGTGCAACATCAGGGCGGCGTCCTGCCGCACGCTGAGCAACTCCCGGGTCAACTCCCACATGCGGGCGCCGGTGACCCCGTCGATGCCGATGCCGATGCCCGCGAGCAAACGGGTGTTCCAGGCGCCCCAGTCCTGGTCGAGCAGGATCAGCAGTGCCTGCTCGGCGGTGCCCTCCGCGACCAGGCACTGCGGCGTGTTGACCAAGGCGATGCTGTGCTCGGCCTGACCCAGTGCCCGGACCAGGTGGGCCTCCTTCACGCACCGCTCGGTGTGATGGCCCGGGTAGACCTCGTGGGTGGCCAGGATCGGCACGGCCGACAGCCCGTGCGCCCCCGCCGCGTTCAGGCTGACGTGGGACCGGAACGCCCCCCGATAGTCGTTGAAGGCGTTCCACGGCGCGTCGGTGACCACAGTGAACTCGGCGCTCTCGGTCTCGGGCAGCGTGAACGCGGCGTGGGCTCGTACCCGTAACTGGGCCGCGACCAGCGCGACAGCCTCACCCAGCCGGTGCCGCGCGGCCGCGTCATAGCAGCGGAACCGGCTCAGCCGGTCGTCCAGCGGCGCCGGCCCGGGCAGCAGCGCCGCCATCTCGTCGTGCACCGCGGCGTACCGGTCGGTCTCCCCCAGCGCGACCGGTACGTCGAAGCACGCCTCGAGTTCCGCCACGAAAGCCGGCTCGGCCCCGTCCAACCGCCGGGCGCAGTTCTCCACCGCCCGTAGCTGACCGGCGAGAAAGAGGCCACGCTCAACCGCCAGCTCCCCCGCCGCCACCTCGCGCAGCAACCGGCGGGCCTCGGCGGCGAGCACACCCGGTTCCGGCATCGGCTCACCGGCGACCTGTCGCGCCAGCTCGCGGTCGCCGAAGTAGCAGTCGACATAGCCCTCGACGAGACGGCCCATCCGCAGGCCCAGCAGCAGGTAATCGCGGACGACCGGTTCCGGGGGGTTCACTCGGGCCGGACCCCGCGCAGGCACAGCGCGGTCGACGGCAGCGCGAGGTAGCCGTTGTCCCGGGTGGCGTGGCGTTGCGCAGCGGCTCGGACGGCAGCCCACAGCGCGCTGTCGTCGGTGCCGAAGGTACGCGCGACGGCTTCGGCCACTGCGGGCGGCAAGGTGTCGCGGGTGAACCGGACGTACTCGTCGGCATCACGCAGCCGGAACGGCACGATGAACTCGTAGACGCCGATATCACCGAATCCCGCCTGTTCGAGGTGGCCGGTCAGCACCGCCGGGTCCGCCAGGCTGTACGGCCCCGGAGTGCCTGGGGCCGGTGCGGGCAGCGCCAGCCGCTCGGCGACGCTGGCATAGCCGAGGCTCATCATCGGTACGCTCGCCGGTCGGCTCCAGACCGCCGCAGCGAGCACCCCACCGGGCACCAGCGACCGGTTCGCCGCCCGTAACGCCGCGACCGGGTCCACGGCGAACATCAGCCCGAAACGGCTGAGCACGACGTCGAAGGACCGCTCGGGCAGGTCCGGGGTTTCCACGTCGGCCGCCCGGAAATCGATGCCGGACCCGGCACAGCGCCGGCGAGCCGCCTCGAGCATGGCGGCGGAGATGTCGGTGGCCACCACGTGGCCGTCCGGAGCGACCCGGCGGGCGGCGGACAACGCTGGTTCGCCGAGCCCGGTCGCGATGTCGAGCACCCGTTGCCCCCGGCGTACCCCGGCCAGCCGGAGCAGTTCCCCGGTCAGGGCGGTGGCACCGCGTTCGAACACCTCCATGCTGGAGGTCCAGCCGGGACTGATGGCGTCCCACAGGGTCCGCTGCTGATCTTTGATCATCTGGGCGTCCGCAGTGCCGGTCATGATGTGATCCTGTCGTGGCCGGATCACCGCTGGTTCTCGCATCTTGCGGTCCTGGTCGCGCCGGCGATTGCGCAAGCTGCGAGTAGCCGGGGCCCCGGGCAGCGGACACGATGGTCCCATTCCCCCACTGGCGAGGAGTCGATGTCGTCGTGTCGCACATCAGCCTTCCCGAACAGGTGCCGGGGCTGATCGCCCTGGCCACGCAATATCCCGAGACCGCAGGGCCGCTGTTCGCGCTGGCCGAAGCGGTGCTGCGCGGCCCGTCACCGCTGAGCGCCGGTGAGCGCGAGCTGATCGCGGCCTACGTCTCCGAGCGCAACCAGTCCGTCTTCTGCCGGGAGAGCCACCGGGCCACGGCCCGTTTCCTGCTGCCGGATCCTGGGCTCATCGACCGGCTCGGCGGGCCGGAGGGTACGCAGGCCGCCGGCGAGAAGCTGGCCGCTCTGCTGGCCATCGCCGAGGCTGTCACCCAGGGCGGCAGCCATGTCACCCCCGCGCTGATCGAACGCGCCCGGCAAGCCGGCGCCGATGAGCGCACCCTGCACGACACGGTGCTGACGGCAGCGATCATGTGCATGTACAACCGCTATGTGGACGGTCTGGGCGCCTGGGCTCCGGAGGACCCGGACCACTACACCGCCATCGGCGAGTCCCTGGGTAGCGTTGGCTACGCCTCGCGGTGACGCCCGCACTGCCGTTGCGAGCACTGCCATGAAGATCGCCGAACTCAGCCGCCGGACCGGTGTGCCCGTGCCGACCATCAAGTACTACCTGCGGGCCGGGTTGCTCCCCTCCGGCGAACGGGTCAACGCCAACCAGGCCCGGTACGCCGACCTGCACGTGCAGCGCTTACGGCTGGTGCGCATCCTGCTCAGCATCGGGGGTCTCACGGTGGCTCAGGTCGGCCGGCTGCTGGCCGAGCTCGACCGGCCGCAGCCGGACATGCCGGCGGCGCTGGGCTCGGCGTCCCTGCCCGCGGCGCTGGGCACCCCGCCCGATCCGCCGATGCTGGCGGCCGCGCTGAGCACCACTGACGCCCTGATCAAGCGGTGGGGCTGGAACGCCGGCGACGGCGTTCCGGCCCGGCACGCCATCGCCGACGTGATCCGCGCGTTGTGGGAGATGGACCTGAACGTGACGGATGACCTGCTGGACCGGTATGCGTCGGCAGCCGTGGCCAGCGTCGCCGCGGACCGGGCCCTGTGCGACGAGGCGAGCCCGGTGGACACCGGCGCCAACCGGGCCGTGGCTTCGATCGTGGGCGACGGGCTCATTGCGGCCCTGCGCCGGCTGGCCGACCGCGAACCGGGCCCGGACGGCGCGCCGCAGCGCCCCGGGCCGTGACCCTGCTGCGCCCCCGGGTCAGCGCACCCGCCGGCGGAACACCAGCGGCAGGACCAGCACCGCGAGCAGGCCACCGAGCACAAGCAGCACCGCGCTCGCCGGCCCCGATCCAAGATGGTCGTGCCCGGCCAGGTCCACCGGGTTCGGTCCGCCCGCAACCGGGTTCAGGCCGGCGCCGACCGTGAAAGCCGTCGTACCCGTGAACTCCTGACCACCGCGAAGGGCGACGTGATAACCCACCCGGTAGGTCCCGTCTCCCGCGGTTCGCAGAGGTATCCGCACGATGCGCCCTTCGATGAGTGGGTTCACCTGCGCGGACCGCCCATCGGGGTCCTGCACGGCCAGGTGAGCCTGGGCCGGATCGATCGCTGCGGAGAACGTCAGCTCCACCGTCGCCGGCGCGTGAGCCAGCCGGGCACCGTCGGCGGGTGACTCCGCCACCAGGCGGGCTGGCTCCTGCGGTCCGGGGCGCGCCAGCACCAAAGCCATCAGCACAGCGACGCCGGCGACCGTCACCGCGGCCAACCGGCGCCGCCGCGCCTCAGCGGGCATGGGCGACTTCTCGGCAACTGCAGGTCATCGCAACGAACTCGGTGCGGTGGGGGTGCAGGTGCAGATACATCGCGACCACCATGGGCACGAACACCACCGCGTTGTAGAACAGGTGCAGCTCGACGCGCGGCAGCACAAGTTGCAGGAGGCTGGTGGGCACGGCACGGCCCATCAGGTACGCCCCGGACAGCGCCTGCACCAGCAGGAGCAGATGCTCGAAGTGATGCCAGACCTGGATGCCCAGCGCGATGTTCCACCAGGTCCGGGCCCGACCGGTGAATCCCTGGCGCAGCAGCACCAGACCGACGAGCATGAGCAGGGCGTAGCCGTAGTGCAGCCATTCCGAGGAGATCAGCCAGGGGAACGGCATGCCGAGCAGGCCACGCGCCTGTGGCCGGGGCCAGTGCAGGACCCAGATCTGCACAGCCTGGACGATGTGCTCGGCCCAGTGCGCCACAACGATAATCATGAAAATGTTGAGCGCCGCCCGGTGGTGCACCGTGTTGAGCCGGCCGAGCAAGCTTGCCGGTTTACCGACCTCGATGCGCGCGGTCATCACTACCTCCGTGGGTCATCCATGGGTGGCGTAAGCCTCGGTGCGGTACGGAGTGAGAGCCCGAACCAGGGGTTCGGGAACCCGCACAGGTTCGGTTCCGCGGCCATCGGTGGCCCGCATGCAGGCGATGCGCTGGCGGCCCTTGGCCACCAGCCGGTCCTGACCGCCGGTCACCAGCAGGTAGACGAAGCTCAGTTCCAGCTGGGTCTGGGTCAGTTCGGCCAGGCTCATTTCGATCGCCACGTCGTCGAACGCGGTCAGCTCGGCGACGAATTCGCAGCTGACCTGCAGCGTGAACAGCTTGAGGCCGTTGGTCAGCTCGGTGAGCACCTCGGGCGCCCGGTCACGCAGGAACATCTCCCGGCACCGGCCCTGCCAGCGCAGGTAGTTGACGTAGTAGACGTTGCCGACGAGGTTCGTCTCCTCGAAACCCACGACATGGCGATAGCGGTAGTGCCTCTTCACGAACTCTCCTCCCCGCTCAGAACCGCCAGGACTACGGGATCGCCGGCCGGGCGCAGCCGGGCGGCATACGTGGTCACCACCAGGTCACCGCTGCGCAGGACCACGCGGGGACCGGCGCTGCGCTCGGGAGCGAGCACCAGCGGTGCCCCCGGTGGGCGTCCCGCCTTGATGAGGCATTCGACGGCACACCACACCCGGGTCCGGGCCACGCCGGGGTTTTCGTCGCCGGCCCGTGCCGCCTCGGCGACCGCGAAGTTGCCGGTCAGCAGGGCCCGCCATTCCTGCTCGGTACGGGTCTGTACGAACTGCACGTCACACGCGACCGGCTGCGGCCCGGTCACGGCCATGCTCAGCGTCGTCTCGTGTGCGGCTGAGACACCGCCGCCGCCGTCCACTTCCGGGCGGCCGTCGGAGCGGTGACGTACCACCGTGCTGACCCCGGCCGCCCGGGCCACCGCGATGCTGGTGATGTCACGCCGCCCGGTCGCGGGCCCCGGCTCGTGCGGTTCCACCACCACCGTGACGTCGTTGGCTCGACGCCCCGGAAGCTGCCGCTGCAGGTGCGGTCCGAGCAGCGCCGGGGCCCACGGCATCCGGCTGTCGCGGCGGCGCACGGCCCGCAGGCGCAGCCCGGTCATCCGTTCCACCACGGTCCCTTCCGGCGTGCGGACGGTGACGTCGTAGCAGTAGGTCTGCCCGTCGTACTCGCGTTCAGTGGCGGACAGCTCCAGAGCGGTGGCGGCGTTGAGCTTGCCGCCGGCCGTTTCGATCCGTTGCACGCTGACCGGCAGCAGGACCGCATCCGGTACGCACACCTGCAGCCCGTGCAGGAAGGCGTCGCGGGCACCGGGGTCGCCCAGGATGAGTTCGGCAGGCAGGAAGGGGCTGAACCACCCGGCGTCCTCCATGGTGGCGACCTCGGCCTCGGCGGCCCGGGCGGTGACCCGCCGGTAGGAGCGCAGCCGCCGGAAACGCCCGCTCTGGAACAGCACGTCACCGTACATGTCCCGGGACGGATCCAGCCGGACCGGCGCCAGCTTGGCCAATCCGGACGAGGGTTCCTCGTCGAAGGGCTCGGCCGGCCCGAACCGGAACGCCGCCCGGAAGTGCGCGGCGCCATACCCGCTTTCGCTGCTGCGCAGCTCCACCTCGACCCGGTCGCCGGTCATCAAGGCGACCGTGCGGATCACTACGGTACGCCCCCTGGGCACCACCAGGGCGCGGGCGAACACCGCGTCCTCGATCACCGGCACGCTGCTCAGCCCGGACACCGCGACCGCGGCCTGAGCCATCGCCTCCAGCCCCAGGACGGCGGGGAAAAGCATGTCCCCGTCTACGACGTGGTCGCCCAGGTACGGATCGGTGGCCTCACTGAGATCGGACTCGGCGATCAGCTCGATGCCGGGGTAGTGCACGAGCGGGCGTTCCAGGAACCGCAGCACGGGCAACTGGACCCGCTCACGGTGCAACGTCTCCAGGTTGTCGGTGCGCCCGGTGACCACCACGGCCGGCGGGGTACGCACGGCCAGCACCTCGCGCAGCACCCGTACCCCGTCGTCCGGCGTGATCGGGGTGATACCGGCGCGGGACAGTTGCTCCACCACTGACAGCCGTTCACCCATGCCCACGCCCGACCAGACCGACCATTCCAGGCAGACGGCCCGGCAGCGCGGGTGGCGGCGCCCGAACTCCGCGGTCAGCTCGGCGAGCCAGTCGTTGGCGAGCGCGTAGTGGGCTTCGCCGTGCAACCCGGCCCGGCCGATGATGCTGCCGAACGACACCAGCAGGCGCAGCCGTCGTGGGTCCACCGCGGCGAGCACCCGCTGCAGGCCGTGCAGTTTGGGCGCCAGTGCCCGGCCCACCATCGCGTCGTCAATCAGGGGCAGCGGCGCGGGCTCGTTCCACCCGGCGCCGTGCAGCACCGCGGTCACCGGTCCGAACTCGGCTTCGACCGCTTGTACCCCGGCCACCACCGCTTCCGGATCCGACACGTCGGCGCGGACATAGGTCACGGTTGCCCCTGCGGCCCGCAAGCGCGCGAGGTTCTCCGCCAGTTCGTTGTCCTCGCCGACCGCCGAGCGGCCGAAGATTGCCACCCGGGCGCCGGTGTCGGCGGCCAGGGCCAGCGCGCACTCCGCGGTGATGCCCTTGCCGCCGCCGCTGACCAGCAGCACGTCGCCGGGGCCGAGCTGACCCTGACTGGTGGGCGGACCGACCGGCATCCGGCGCAGCACCGGAATCCGCCGCTCCTGGTCGGGACCCAGCCGTACCTCGTGATAGCCGGTGGTGATCGCAACCTCGGCGACCAGGTCGGCCACCACATCGCCGGACTCCCCCGGTACGCAGTCGACCAGCGTGGTGAGCAGGTGCGGCGCTTCCAGGCGGGCGCTGCGCACCAGCGCGCCGACGCCACGGCCGGACTGCACGACGACCAGCCGGCTGCCGCTGGGTTGTGCCAAGGCTTCGCGCAGGGCGGCCAGCGCCATCGGGAGGTCCGATTCGGTGCAGTCCGGTGGCAGGCAGAGCAGGACGCCGGCGCCCAGGTGAGCGCCTCGCAGGTGATCGGCCAGGGCGGTGGCGAACGGATGCCCGGGCAGCGCATGCATGCTCCACGAGCCGGCCGCCGGTTCGGTCATCGGCTGGGGGCGCGGCTGAGGTACCCAGTCGACGACGAAGGGACGCACCCAGTCGGCGTATCCGGGTACGAAACCGCCGTGCGGTCCGGGCTCCCCGGCCTGGCTGAGCTCGCCCAGCGCGTCGGCGAGCTGGCCGATCGTGGCGGTCGCAAAGGTGGTGGGCGCGCTCATCGTGGTCAGCCCCAACTCGGTGGCCGCCTGATTGACGAGCTGGCCGACCGCGATGGAACTCAGGTGCAGCTCGTCGAGCAGCCGGGTCTCCTCGCGGATCAAGTCGATGGGCAGCTCGGCCCGCTCGGCCACGAGCCGGCGCAGCACGTCGACCGGGGCCTGACCGCGACCGCCCGCCTCGGTGGCGAGCCGCTCGCCAGGCGCCGGCTCACCCACGGGGGCCGCCATCGCGCTGACCGGCAGTTCCGGCACGGTCTCGCAGGGGCTGGTCAGGAACGTCAGACTGGCCTCAGCCTCGAACGGGTGCACCGGCCGGCCGTCGAACAACGCCTGGTGGCGCACCGGCGCACCGGCCGTCCACGCCGCGCCGGCCACGCTCAGCAGCCCGGCCAGGGAATCATCGTCGGTGTCCATGCTGAACACCGGCACCGAGCTCTGCTCGGTGGCCAGTCCGTGCAGCACCCGGCCGGGTCCGACCTCAATGAGCAGATCGGCACGCGAAGCCGTGGCGGCGAGCGCGTCGACGAACCGTACCGGTGCCGTGAGCTGCTGCAGCAACAGCCGGCTGAGGTCGGTGCCGCGGCGCAGCGGCGCCCCGCTGACCGTGGAGATCACATTGCGTCCGACCGGCTGCCAGCGCACCCGGGCGAGCGCGTCGCCGAAGTCCTCGGCGGCCGAGAACATCAGCGGGGAGTGGAACGCATGCGAGACCGGAAGCGGCGTCCAGCCGACCCCGCGGCGGGTGGCGATCTCCCCGACCCGGCGTACGGCGTCAGCCGGCCCCGACACGACGGTCTGCCGCGGACCGTTGAGGCCCGCGACGACAACGGGTTCGGCGCCGATCAGCACCTCCACCGCGCCGGGCGGGGCGGCAACCCCGGCCATGGCGCCCGCCTCGGGGCACCTGCTCATCGCCGCGCCGCGCTCGGTCGCCAGGGCCAGCAGCGTCGCCATGTCCATCGCACCCGCCCAGTGCAGCGCCGTCAGTTCGCCCAGGCTGTGCCCGGTGGCGACGCCGGCCCGGATGCCCAGGTCCTCCAGGACCCGCAACCCGGCAACCGAGCTGGTGACGATGCGCGGCTGGGCATGCTCGGTCGCCACCCCCGCGGTGGCCGCAGCCGGCGCGGCCTGCCAGACCTGCTCCGCTGCGGCGAACCGGCGGCGCAGCGCGCCGTGCACGCCACCACGCCCGGATCCCTGCCCCGGGAACAGCAGCCCGATGCGCGGAGCGGTGCCGGCGCGGTGCAGGAAGACCCCGCCCGCGACGGTGAGGCGGTCGAGGTTCTCGTCGTCCAGCACACCGGCATCCAGGGCGTCGGCGGCCTGGCCGAGACGGTGCTCGAACTCGTCGGGCGAGGACGCCACGACCGCCAGCCGGTACGGCCGTTCACTCAGCTCGGACCGCAGCGCTGCGGCCAGATCGGTCAGCTGGCTGTACGACAACTTCAGAGCCAGCTCCCGCAGCTGCACCATCCGTTCACGCAGGCCCCGCTGGCTGTCGGCGTCGACCATGAGCAGCTCGTGGTCCTGCACCGCGCGAGCAAGCCCGGGAAAGCGGCCGGTGGTCGCGGTGGCGACCCCCACCCCGGTGACGACGACATGGGTGTTGATCCCGCCGAAGCCCATCGCGGTCACGCCGGCCCGAAGTTCGGCGTCGCTCGGCCATGGCTCGGCGGTGTGGGGCAGCCGCAGGACCGCCGTATCCGCGCTTGTTTGCGGATGCGGGTCACGTACCCCGATCGCCGGAGGCACAAGCCGATCGTGCACCGCCAGCGTCGCCTTGATCAGACCGGCCACCCCGGCCGCCGCCTTGGTGTGCCCGATCTGCGCCTTCACCGAACTGACGGCCGCTGGAACCGGGTCTGCTCCACCGGCGCGCCGGGCCCGGGCCAGGGCGCGCAGCTCGGTGTCGTCGCCGACGCTCGTACCGGTGCCGTGGCCCTCGAAGACCGGCACCGTCTCGATGCCGAACCCGGCTCGCTGGTAGGCGCGGCCCAGGGCACGCCGGTATCCGTGCGCCTCGGGCCGGGTCATGCCGCCGCGGCCGTCGGACGAGATACCCCAGCCGGCGATCGCCGCGTAGACCCGCCGACCGGCGGCCAGGGCATCCCGGTGGCGCATCAGCACCACCATGCCGCAGCCTTCGCCGGGCCAGAAGCCGTTGGCCGCGCGGTCGTACACCCGCATCTCGCCGTGGGCGAGGGCACCGGCGCGGGCGAAGCCTATGAGCTCGAACGGGTCGATGGACAGGTCGACACCACCAGCCACGGCGACGTCAACGTCCCCGCCGGCCAGGTCGCGGCAGGCGGTGATGACCGACAGCAGCGAGGACGAGCAGGCACCGTCCACCGTGTACCCGCCACCGCCCAGGTCGAAATGGTTGCAGATGCGACCGGCGATCGTGTTGGACAGCGACCCGGGCAGCGTGTCCTCATCGAGCGGCGCGAACGGCGCCTTGTACCGCTCCTCCAGGCTCGCCAGGAACGCGCCGACCTGGTCGTCCGGCCACAGTTCGCGCAACGCCCCGCCGACCACCCGCCGCACGTACGGCCACCGCAGCCGCATCACGTTGGCCCGGCTGGTGTCGCCGGTCAGCGTGTTGCCGACCACCACCGAGGTGCGCTGGCGGGGCAGACCGGCGCCGTCGGGGAAACCGGCGTCGGCGAGCGCCTGGCTGGCGATGTCCAGCGCCAGCCAGTGCGCCGGGTCGGTGGAGCGGTACGTGCTGCCGGCGATGCTGAACGCCACCCGGTCGAACGAGTAGCCGTCGATGAGCGCGGCATGCCGGGTGTACATGCGGTCCATCTCGGCCGTATCCGGTGACCAGTAGTCATCGAGGCTGAGCCGCTCCGGCGGGATCCGGCGGAACGCCCGCCGGCCGGTAAGGGCGTTCTCCCACAGCGCCCGCGGGGTCACCGCCTCGGGATACCGGCACGCCATACCGACGATGGCGATGTCGTTGCCCTCGCCGTCCGGCGGCGGGCTGCAGGGCCCGCTCACGCCCGGACCGCCTCGCGGTGCGGCGCGTTGCCGTCGGCTGCGGCAAGCGCGGGACTCCACTCGCTGGGCGCGGTCGCTGCGCCGGTGGCCGTCTGGGCCGCGGTACGGCGTACGGCCATTGCGTGCGCCACCCACAGGAAGACGCCCCGGCCGAGACAGGTGATGGTGGTGGCGAAGAACAGCCCGTAGACCACCGACATGCCGGTCAGCACGCCGTACACCAGCGCCACCGATCCACCGAACGCCACCTGCGCCGCCGGCCGCATCGGGGTCGTACCCGGGTCGGTGATCATGTAGTTGGTGAACAACACGAACGCCACGCCGGTCATGGTGCCCAGCGCCGCCGGGATCGAGGTGTCCAGCACCAGGCCCCGGAAGAGCGCCTGCAGCACGAAAACGCCGAGCCAGCCGCTGATCAGCCACAGTCGCTTGGTCAGCATGCCGTTGAGCATGGTGCCGAAGGTGACGATGATGGCCGGTACCAGCCAGTCGAGCCAGCCGTGCAGGTATTCGGTGAACTCGTACGGCGGAGCGATCGACACCCAGGGGAACAGCAGCAGCACCGTGGTGATGCCGAAGTTCGACGGGTTCATGAAATGCCGGAGCCGGTTGTTGACCGGGACCCGCAGCAGCCATTTGCCGCTGATTGCCACCATCACGCCGAACAGGGTGACGAGCAGCCGGTCATTGGTGTACAGCAGCATGTTGACGGCCAGCGCGGTGATGTGCGCCGGATACAGGAACTCGATCCAGCCGCGCAGGCCGCGTCCGGTGAAGCGTGGTGGCCGTCGTTCGGCGCGGGCTCCGATCACTTCCAGACCGAGTTCCATCCCGTACGCCACCAGCAGCGCGACCACCGGCCAGGCGGCCGCCTGCTCGAAGCCGAGCACCGCGTATCCGAAGATGTTGAGCACAGTGATGGAGATCGCGAAGTTGCGCAGCGCGATGATGCGCGGATCGCGCGGTGTGGTGCTGCTCATGACTGCTCCTCCCGAGCCTGGGTGCCGAGCGACAAGGTGTGCCAGCCCGGGGCCAGCGTCACCTGCTGGCGGTGTGCCGTGCCGGTGCGGTCCCGCCAGGCGATGTCCGCGGTGACCGGTGTGCTCACCTGTCCCAGCCCGATGACGACGTCGAAGGACCGCTTGCCGGAGTGCCCGCTGCCGCCATCGACATGGCCCAGCAGCACCCGTCCGTCGGGCGTGGTGACCCGGACCTCGGCGCCCACGGCCGGTGAACCGGTCGTTCCGGCGCTGGCCTCGTGGCGCAGCCGCAGACCCAGGAACGCACCGGTGCCGGGGCTGCTGTTGTGGTAGAAGATCGGGGTGTCCCACTGCCGAGCGACGGCCATGTCGAGCCGGCCGTCGCCGTCGGCGTCGCCGATGGCGATGCCCCGGGTCGGCACCGGGATGTTCAGGCCCAGCCGGGGACTCAGGTCGGCATAGCGCCCGTCGGGCATCCGGCTGTGGAACAACAGATGCTGGCCACCGGCGAGGTCGTCGCCCTGGCGTACGTGCGGCCACCAGGTCGGGTTCGACAGCAGGGTGTCGTTCGCGGTGGCGAGCTCCTGCAACTGCGCCCAGCGGTTGACGGTGCCTTTGACGAAACCGGCAGTCTGCACGATGTCCGGTACGCCGCTGTTGGTGAAGTCGGCGACCTTGACGTCCCAGCTCCAGCCGCTCCAGGCGAGGTTGAGCTGGGAGCTGCGGTCGTGGAACGGCGCCTCCCCGCTACGCAAACGACGCTGCAGGTCGGCGTTGTCGGCAGCGGTGTTGACGAAGGCGAAGTTGCTTTCCTGGATGCCGAAGGAGGTGGTGATGTTGCCGACGTACATGTCGTAGAGGCCGTCTTCGTCGAGATCGGCGACGTCCACCCCCATCCCCTTGAACGAGTCGTGGCCCAGCCGCTTCGACTTGGGGG
The DNA here is from genome assembly GCF_001553785.1 of Actinoplanes sp. TFC3. Classification (GTDB taxonomy): domain Bacteria; phylum Actinomycetota; class Actinomycetes; order Mycobacteriales; family Micromonosporaceae; genus Actinoplanes. Next base: position 2,724,398 of record NZ_LOJP01000001.1, on the reverse strand, counting down.
TCAGCGCCCGGCTGTCCTTGCCGGTGGCCGGCTGGAACACCACGTGCCCGGGGGTGGAACGGTTGACCAGCAGACCATCGGGCCCGAAGTCGTTGGCGATGTACAGCTCGGGGAGCTGGTCGCCGTCGAGGTCTGTCGCGCTGGACGCGAGGGTCCAGCCCCGCGACAGCTTGTCCGGCAGCACGGCGCCCTGATCGGTGTACGAGGCGCTGTCCGCCGCGCCGGTGTGCAGCAGCACGTGATCGGCTCCGCCGTTGTGGGCGTCGGACATCGACAGGTTCATCGAGACCCCGCCGTCGATCGTGTCGTCGAGCACCGGGCTGTCCGGGAAGTAGTTGCCGATGTAGATGTCCTCGTGGCCGTCGCCGTCGAAGTCCGCCACCGACACCGAGTTGGTGTTCCACTGGGCCCCGGCGTAGGTGCCGTCCGAGCCCGTACGCGGGGCGACCACCTCGGTGGGCCGGAAAGCGGCGGCACTCGGCCGGCTGGTTGCGGGCTCGGCCAGGAACAGCACGGGGGTCCGGCCCCACCAGTACACCAGCAGGTCCATCCGGCCGTCTTCGTTGAAGTCGCCGGGTACGCAGCCCATCGGCGCGATGGCTGCGTTCATCGGCAGGGCACCGGTGTCGAGGGCGAACGCCGGGTAGCGGTTCTCCCGGCCCCCCGGTACAGGGGTGACGAACACCCGGTCGGTGCGGACATCGGTGACGCAGAGGTCGTTGGCCAGCCCGTCACCGTCGATGTCGTTCATCGCGATACCGGCCCCCACCGAGGAGATCCAGGCGGCGATGCCGGAGTACTTGCCGTTCACCTTCCTGATCGTCTGCTGGGGAAACCCGCCGGGCAGGTCGATCGACAGCGGGTCGAAGCGGTAGCGCTGCGCGGCGTCCTGACGGTCCGCGGCGGAAGCCTGGGGCGTGTGTGCCACGACGTACATGCCGATGATGAGCAGCAGCGCCACGACCCCCGCCGCCTGCCGCCGGAGCAGGTCACGTGTCCATACCATCGTCAGAACCTTCCTGAGGGTGCCAACCGGAGGGAGATGCGATCCCGCCACACGGCGAACGCCGGTCGGCTCCCGTCGCCCGGCAGGTCGAGCAGGGCCTGATCGGTGACGTCGGCGGCTTCGGCCGGGGTCAGGCCGCAGAGCACCTCGGTGGCCTGCGCTGTGGCTTCGGTCTGGGTGCCGGCCAGCAGGCGCGCCTTCGCGGCAAAGGCCGAGCCCTGGGCGACGGCCGGGTGATGGTGCCCGGCGCGATCGCGGAACGCGGTGAGCTCTGCGCGGCTGGCCCCGGTGGCGTACGTCGCCGCGAGTCCCGCACCGCTGTACAAGTCGGACCGGCGTCCGGCGGGGAACCGTTCGATCACATCGGCAACGGCGGCGGGGTCGGCGCCTTCGACGAACCACAGGGCGCGGCCGATCCCTTGGTCGACGACCTGGGCGCAGTAGGTGCCGCGCCACGGCGAGGGCCAAAACCCTGGCGCATGCTGATATTGCCGCCGCACATACCGCTCGGTGTGGAAGTACGCCTGATGGAAACCGAATCCGTCGAGGGCCAGCCAGCGCAGCAGCGGGTCAGGTGGGGTGATGCGGGGCCAGCGGAACCGGGGCAGCCGTGCCATCGCCCAGCCGGCGCCGACGTGCACCATGTAGGTGTGCCGCTCGGCCGGGCCGGTCAGAAAGGCGGGCAGGCCCGGCCCGGAGCCCAACCCGGCTAACAGCGCGTACGCCATTGCCGCACCTTCATAGGCGAACCCCCGGACCGGCCTTTCCACCTGCTCCAACCCGGAGTGCGCCGCGGCCGGTGAGACGGTTCCGGCCGCTTTCGCAAATCCCTGCAGAAATGTCCGGCCGGCCGTCTCGAGTACGGTGCGAGCCGCGGCATCCTTGATCCGGAAACCGCGATGCATCAGGTCCGCTTCGCGGGCGGCCGGGGTGAGCAGCCGACGTCTCAGTGACAACCAGGCAGCAGACATGATTCTCCAAAAAAACTGTCAATGAATGGCTCGCAGCAGCCGGATGAATGGGCTGGATGTCAAGGGCGCCCCGCTCAGCGCCCCACCCATAATCGCCGAGTTCCCCGGCGCGGCATTCTCTGAGATTGCTCTGTCGGATGCCCGTCACAGCGAACAGAACCGTCCACTGTGACTCGACATCCAAACATCATTCGCTATATGAAAATCAAGAGTAATTCAAGACTGTAAACGCACACTCGGCGAAGATGTCCGTGGATCTCCCGACAGCGAGGACTACTTATGTCTGTTTCGATTAAAGTGCCGGGCTCGCGCCACAATGTCGATGCCGTCGAACGGGCGATCGCGCAGATGCGAGCGGATCTCTGTGCGCCGCTGCGACTGGTTGACCTCGCGCGTACCGCATCGTTCAGCCCCCACCATTTCCACCGGGTCTTCCGGGCCATCACCGGTGAGACCCCAGCGCGATTCCTTGCCGCGCTCCGCATGGCCCGGGCCCGGCAGTTGCTCACCCGGAGCCGGTCAAGTGTCGCAATCATCAGTGCCAGCGTCGGCTACACCAGCGTGGGCACCTTCACCACGCAGTTCCGCCGGCTCGTCGGTTTGCCGCCCGAGCGCTTCCGGCACCTGGCGCACCGGCTGGACGGCCTGCTCATCGGGGGCCAGCAAACGGATGTCGCCGACCGCCCGAGCTGGGGCGCGACCTGGCGCCCGGCCGAGACCGGCATGATGCTCAGCGAGTTCCGGCCGTTGGAACCCGATGGGCGTCCGGTTCGCTGGGGAACGGCCGACGCCCGGTGCTCGGTGTGGCAGGTGTCGTCGCCCCTCGCCCCCGGCACGTACCAGGTGCGGATGCTGCAGCTAGCCGGGCGGTGGCCGGCGACGTCGGCCCTGATCGATGACGAGCCGGGCAGCTACCGGGTCGGCATGGCGCGGCTGTCGGTCGCCGCGCCGGTATGGCTCCCAGCGGTGGTACGTCCGCTGATGCGCGTCCCCGCCGCAACCGATCGGCCGATCCTGGCGGCCGAGCCGGTGCGGCTGCTCGCCGATACCCTGCAGAACAAGGTGCCCGGGCAGCGCCTGCTGCGGCTGGTCTGACCGGTCCCGGCGGAGTGGCGTGGCCCGGACGACCACAGCCACTCCGGAGCGGGTCAGTCCTGGCTCGCCGGCACGGCGTCGGGGAAGGTTGCTCCCCGGTCGGCGCCCGTGAAGACCAGCTTGGACTTGTCGGTGTTCTCCGGGTCGCCTTCACAGTCCACGACCACGATCTGGCCGGGACGCAGCTCGTTGAACAGGATCTGCTCGGACAAGGTGTCTTCCAGGTCACGCTGGATCGTGCGGCGCAGCGGGCGGGCACCCAGGACCGGGTCGAAGCCCTTCTTCGCCAAATACTTCTTCGCGTTGTCGGTCAGCTCAAGACCCATGTCCTTGTTACGCAGCTGGGACTCGATACGCGAGGTGAAGATGTCCACGATCTCGAGGATCTCGTTCTGGCGCAGCTGGTGGAACACGATCGTGTCATCGATGCGGTTGAGGAACTCCGGGCGGAAATGCTGCTTCAACTCGTCGTTGACCTTGACCTTCATCCGCTCGTAGTTGGACTCCTCGGCCTCGGAGGCCTGGAAGCCCAGCGACACCGCCTTGGCCACATCCCGCGTGCCCAGGTTGGTGGTCAAGATGATCACCGTGTTCTTGAAGTCCACGATGCGGCCCTGACCATCGGTCAGCCGGCCGTCCTCAAGGATCTGTAGGAGCGTGTTGAACACGTCCGGGTGGGCCTTTTCGATCTCGTCGAACAACACCACCGAGAACGGCTTGCGGCGCACCTTCTCGGTCAGCTGGCCACCCTCGTCATAACCGACGTATCCGGGAGGCGCACCGACGAGGCGCGACACCGTGTAACGGTCGTGGAACTCCGACATGTCCAACTGGATCAACGCGTCCTCGGAGCCGAACAGGAACTCCGCCAGCGCCTTGGACAACTCGGTCTTACCCACACCCGACGGGCCGGCGAAGATGAACGAGCCGGACGGGCGCTTCGGGTCCTTCAACCCGGCCCGGGTGCGGCGAATCGCCTTGGACACGGCCTTGACCGCGTCTTCCTGGCCGATGACGCGCTTGTGCAGCTCGTCTTCCATGCGCAGCAGCCGGGAGGTCTCCTCCTCGGTGAGCTTGTAAACCGGGATACCGGTCCAGTTGCCCAGCACCTCAGCGATCTGCTCATCATCGACCTCCGACACCACGTCGAGGTCGCCGGCCTTCCACTCCTTCTCCCGCTGCGCCTTCTGACCCAGCAGCTGCTTCTCCTTGTCGCGCAGCTGCGCGGCCCGCTCGAAGTCCTGCGCGTCGATCGCGGACTCCTTGTCCCGGCGGACCTGGGCGATGCGCTCATCGAAGTCGCGCAGGTCTGGCGGCGCGGTCATCCGGCGGATCCGCATCCGCGCGCCCGCCTCGTCGATCAGGTCGATCGCCTTGTCCGGCAGGAAGCGGTCCGAGATGTAACGGTCAGCCAGCGTGGCCGCCGCGACCAGAGCCGCGTCGGTGATGCTGATCCGGTGGTGCGCCTCGTACCGGTCGCGCAGGCCCTTCAAAATCTCGATGGTGTGCGCCAGCGACGGCTCACCCACCTGGATCGGCTGGAAACGGCGCTCCAACGCCGCGTCCTTCTCCAGGTGCTTGCGGTATTCATCAAGGGTGGTCGCCCCGATGGTCTGCAACTCACCACGAGCCAGCATCGGCTTCAAAATCGACGCCGCGTCGATAGCACCCTCGGCGGCACCCGCACCCACCAAAGTGTGGATCTCATCAATGAACAAGATGATGTCGCCGCGGGTGCGGATCTCCTTGAGCACCTTCTTGAGGCGCTCCTCGAAATCACCGCGGTAACGCGAGCCAGCGACCAGCGCACCCAAATCAAGGGTGTAAAGCTGCTTGTCCTTGAGCGTCTCGGGCACCTCGCCCTTGACGATCGACTGCGACAGGCCCTCCACCACCGCGGTCTTACCGACGCCCGGCTCGCCGATCAGGACCGGATTGTTCTTCGTCCGGCGTGAGAGCACCTGCATGACCCGCTCGATTTCCTTCTCCCGGCCGATGACCGGGTCGAGCTTGCCCTCGCGGGCGGCCTGCGTGAGGTTGCGTCCGAACTGATCCAACACCAGCGACGTCGACGGGGCAGCCTCGCCCGCGGCGGCACCAGCAGCGGCCGGCTCCTTACCCTGATACCCCGAGAGCAACTGGATGACCTGCTGGCGGACCCGGTTCAAATCAGCGCCGAGCTTGACCAGCACCTGAGCGGCAACACCCTCACCCTCGCGGATCAGACCCAGCAGGATGTGCTCGGTACCGATGTAGTTGTGACCCAGCTGCAGCGCCTCACGCAGCGACAGCTCCAAAACCTTCTTGGCTCGCGGCGTGAACGGGATATGCCCGCTGGGCGCCTGCTGACCCTGGCCGATGATCTCCTCAACCTGCTGCCGGACCCCCTCAAGGGAGATGCCGAGGCTCTCCAAAGCCTTCGCGGCAACGCCTTCGCCCTCGTGGATCAGGCCGAGCAGGATGTGCTCAGTCCCGATGTAGTTGTGGTTGAGCATCCGGGCCTCTTCTTGGGCCAGGACGACAACCCGTCGCGCTCGGTCGGTGAACCGCTCGAACATGACACCACCACCATCATTCGTCGTCACCCGATAAGACGCCCCGTAATAAGCTTCATATTAATATAGTTACCGGCCGCCTCGGAGCGATGCGGCGATATGTCGCTGCTTGCTGGATGCCCCGTCGGCGCTCCTCGATGCATCGACGAACATTCTGTACTGTCACCCTCACCCAATGTATTTGACAGCAGTCAAGGGGAGCGGGTGTGAATCGGTGTGGCCGGGGCGGGGTTACGGTTCCAGGTGCTCGGCCCGGTCCGGGTGTGGCGTGGCAGCGACGAGGTGCCGCTCGGCCCGGCCAAGCAACGCGCGGTCCTTGCCCTTCTCGCCCTGCACGCCGGCGTTGGCGTACCCATGGCGGACCTGCAGGACGGCGTCTGGGGGGCGGCGGCGCCGGGGCGGGCGAACCAGCTGATCCACACCTACATCGCCCGGCTACGCCAGATTCTTGAGCCGGACGCGCCCCGGCGCCGCCGGACCGGGGTCATCGCGTCGACCGAATCCGGTTACATGCTGTGCGTCGAACCGCATGAAAGCGACGTGGCGGTCTTCCGGTCCCTGGTCCGCCAGGCCGGGCAGTATCACGCCGCACACCACAACATCTCCGCCTTCCTCCTGCTCAAGGAGGCGCTCAAGCTGTGGGAAGACCCCTCGCTGAGCGAGATGGACACGCTGTTGCACCGCCCCTCGGACCTCGTGGATCTGCAGTCGAGCTGGACCGAGGCCGCCCGGCGCTATGTCGCGCTGGGCCTGGGCATGCAGCGCGCCGAAGAAGTGCTGTCGACCGCCCAGCAGTTGATTTTGATCGATCCGCTTGATGAGAGAGGCCAAGCCCACTTCCTCACCGCGCTGCAGCGCGCCGGACGCCGGACAGCCGCTTTGCGGCATTACAGCGAGGTCCGTGAGCTTCTGCGTCACGAACTCGGCGTCGAGCCGGGCACGGCTCTACGGTCGGCCTACCGGCGGCTGCTGGCATCCCCGGCCGGGTATTCCGCCGCTCCGGCCGCCCCCGACGACCATGCCGATGGCTCCGGGCCACCGGTCGCCCTGCTGCACCGCGACAACGAGTTGCACGCCCTGCTGGCCATGCTGGACACCCAGCGGCTGATCACGGTGACCGGACCCCCGGGCGCCGGCAAATCGCTGCTGATCCGCCATGCGCTCGCCCGGATCACCGAGTCCGGCGCCCGCGTCATCGCCGCAGACGTCGCAGATCTGCTCGACCGCGCCGAGTTGATGACCTGGCTGGCGCGCGAAGGCCTCTCCCCCGGCGAGCGAATCTGGCTGGTGCTCGACAACGCCGAGCATCTCACCGACGCATGCGCGCTGCTGGCAGTTCAACAGTTCCCCCAGTGGCCGGGGGTATCGCTGCTCATCGGCTCGCGGGAACCGGTCGGACTTCCCGGCGAGGCGGTGCTGCGGCTGACCCCGCTGGGCATCCCCACCATGGCGGCTCGCTCGACGGTCGCCTCGGCACCGGCCGCCGAGCTGTTTCTGCGCCGCGCGGCCGAGGCGCAGCCAGGTTTCCGGCTGAGCAAAGTCAATGCGCTGCACGTGCGCGAGGTGTGTCACCGGCTCGACGGCCTGCCCCTGGCCCTCGAACTGGCGGCTGCCTGCCTGGCCGACGAGCCGTTGCCCGCCCTGGTCCGGCGGCTCGACCGGCCACTGGCCGACCTGGCCCCGGCGCGGCTGTTGTACCCGGGGCGGCACTGGTCCGTACGCGGCATGCTCAATCGCAGCCTGGCCACGTTGAACGGGGCCGAGCGGTGGCTCATCTCGAGGCTGGCGTGCCTGCCACCGGACTTCGGGCTCGAGGCGCTCGCCCGGATCGGCGCCCCTCCGCTGCGGCGTCCGGTCGACGTTGCGGACCTGCTGACCCGGCTGGTGCGCAAGTCACTGCTGCTGGCCGAACCAGCCGGCGCCACACCTCGGTTCCGGCAACTGACGGTGGTCCGCAAACTCGCTGCCGAGCTGTGTGCGTCCGAGGACGGCGTCATCGACGGACGTGATCAATACTTTAGCATCATGTAGTTAATCTGCTGGCTCGCCTTGACAGCCCGGTCCGGTACTCGCGAAAACTGTTAGACGCGACGGCCGCGTACGAGGGGATCCTTATGGACCAGCGATTGCTGCTGATGCACCAGACGATGCTGGCGGACACACCACGGATGCGCGCCTACGACCAGGCCCTGCAGCAGAGCTTGCGCCCCGGTGACATCGTCGTCGACGTCGGAGCGGGCACGCTCGCGCTGTCCCTGCTCGCCCTGCACCACGGCGCCGGGCACGTGTACGCGATCGAGGCGGACCCGCAGATGCTCGACGTTGCCGCCCACCTCATCGAGGTGAACGAGCTGAAAGAGAAGCTCACGCTGGTCGCCGGCGATGCCCGAGCCGTACGCCTGCCCGAGCGAGCCGACGTGATCGTCACCGAGATGATGGGCAACCTCGGGCCGGAGGAGGAGATGGCCGAAGTCGTTCGCGCCGTGGCCCGCCGGGTGCTCAAACCGGGCGGCCGGGTGGTGCCCCGCCGGCTCATCACCCGGCTGGCCGCCATCGAGTTCGACCACGAGGGCTGGGGACTGTGGAGCGATGACTTCCACGGATACCGGCTGGACCCGGTCTGCGACCACGTCGAGGCCGCGGCGCACCTGCACTTCTTCCAGCGTGAACCGAGGGTGCTCAGCGATGTCGTCGCAGCCGCCGATTCCGCCCTGGGCACCGGGAACACCCAGCTCAGACCGAGCCTGCGGCTGCACCTGGCGCAGGCCGGCACCCTGCACGCGATCGTCGGGTATTTCGCCGCCGAGCTGACCGGCTCGGTGTCGCTGGCGAACTTTCCCTCGTACCCGGGTTGCAATTGGGCGGTGTGGATCTGGCCCCTACGCCATCGGGCCGTGACAGCCGGCGAGCAGATCCGGATCGAGGTCCACCGGCCCAAGGCGCGGGCGGGGATCCGGCTGGCCGGGGACTGGCGTCTTGAATGCGGCTTCGTCCGGCGAGGTGAGGCATGATGCCGTTCGCGGTGGGTACGGTGCGCGACATCCCGGTGCGGGCCCTGAAGCTGTGCGGGATGACGTGGTTCGGCGAGTGCCTCTGCTTCTCCGAGGCCGTCTCCGAGCAGATCATCATGGTCGATCCCGTTACCGGCGAGGTACAGCACCGCATCCCCTGCGCCGGGGTGCTGACCGACCTCACCACCGCCAACGGCCTGCTCCTGCAAGTGGCCGGCGATCAACGGTGCATCCGGGTGGTCAACCCGGGCAACGGGGGCGAGATCGGTGAGATCGCGAACCCCCGGCCGGGACACAAACTGCGGGGGCTGGAGGCCAACCGGCACGGACTCTGGCTCGGCTACGACGATCTGCACCTGGTGGAGCTGCGCGACCCCCGCGAGCTGACCCTGATCGACGTCTTCCAGGTCCGTCGCGGGATCGCGGGACTGACCGCCTCGGACAGCTACCTGATCTACGCCGACCAGGCCGGTGGCACCATCAACGTCTACGACCTCGAGGCCCGCCGCGAGATCGCGGGCTACTCGGTGGCCGGCAACCCCACCGGCCTGGCCTGGGACGGCCAGCTCATCTGGTACTGCGACTTCACGACCCTGCAGCTGCGGGCCGTGGAACTGCCCGGACTCGTGCGGGGCTGAGGTGCGCACCCGTTGGGCGCTGACGCGCCGGGGCGTACGGGTGCTGGCAAGCGTGGCCTGGCACCTGGCCCCTGTGCTGGTGACCGGTCCGGTGATTGCGGTGACCCACGGCCGGCAGCGGGCCCACCGGCACGCCGCCGGCCGGCTGACCACGCTGCTGACCCGCCTCGGTTCCACGTACGTCAAGGCCGGTCAGGTTCTGGGCACCCGCCGGGATCTGCTGCCGGCCGCACTGTGCGAGTCCCTCGCCACGCTGCACGACGCCGTGGCGCCACTGGACCGCGCAGGCACCCGCAGGGCGCTGATCGAGGCGTACGGCACAGCGCAGCCCGACACCTTCCGGACCCTGGACGAGGAGCCGGTGGCCAGCGGCAGCGTGGCCTGTGTCTACCGCGCCACGCTGAGCACGGGTGAGACGGTTGCCCTCAAGCTGCGCCGGCCCGGGGTTGAGCCGATCATGCGGCTCGACCTGGATCTCATGCGGGTGGTGGCGACGGTGCTGGCCCGGCTGCCCATGTTCCGCAACGTACCCGTGGTGCAGGTCGTCGACAGCATGTGCGCCGCGGTGCTCGGCCAGCTCGACTTCGAGCGGGAGGCGGACAACCTGCGACGGCTGCGCCGCAATCTGTCCCACGTACCGCGCGTGTGGGTCCCCCGGGTGCACGACGAGGCCACCCGGGCGCGCTGCATCGTCATGGAGTTCATCCCTGGCCTGGACACCCGCACCGCCGACGGGCTGTCGCGGGCGGTGCGCCGTCGCTTCGCGTCCTCGGGCATGACGGCGATCTACCACATGCTGTTCGTGGACGGCTTTGTGCACTGCGACCTGCATCCCGGCAACCTCTACTTCACCGCGGGCTCGCAGGTGGTGGTGCTCGACGCCGGCTTCAGCGTGCAGCTCAGCGAGGAGCTACGGAGGCTGTTCGCGGAGTTCTTCATGAACATGTCGATCGGGCGCGGGCGCTACTGCGCGGAGATCGTGGTGCGCAGCGGCACGGGGCTGCGTCCCGACGCCGACGTGCCGGTCTTCCTGGAACGGATGGCCGAGCTGGTGGAACGCAGCCACGGGCTGCCCGCGCGGGAGTTCAGCCTGATCTCGTTCGCCGCCGAGATGTTCGACCTGCAGCGTCGCTACGGCGTGCACGCGGCTCCAGAGCTCATCTTCCCGCTGTTGTCGCTGCTGGTCATCGAGGGCACCGTGCGGGACCTGGACCCCGGGATGGATTTCCAGGAGCTCGCGAAGCCGGTGCTCATGGAGGGTCTCTTCGGCCGTCGTCAACCGCTGTGATCGTGGTCGCTCGGCCGGGCATCGACACCGAGACTATCCGTTATGATAGTGGAATGCAGAAAGTGGCCGGCGGCAAACGGGGCTATCACCAATATTGCGGGCTGGCGTCCGCGCTCGACATCCTGGGCGAACGCTGGACCCTGCTGGTCGTCCGTGAGCTGCTCATGGGTCCACGCCGATACAGCGAGCTACTCGCCGATCTGCCCGGCATCGGCACCAACCTGCTGGCCGAGCGGCTCAAATTCCTCGTCGAGCACGGGGTCGTCCGCCAGATCGATGTGCGCGGCACCGGCTCCCGGCTGTCCTACGAGCTGACCGGCACCGGCCAGCGGCTGCGCCCGGCGGTGCTGGGCCTGGCCCAGTGGGGGATGGACTTCGTGGGTGAGCTGGCCGCCGAGGACACGGTCCGGCCGCACTGGGGGTTCCTCGCGGTGGAAGCCATGATCGACCCGGCCCGGGTCCCGCCCTTCGACGAGAGCTACGAGTTCCACGTCGACAGCGAGGTGTTCCACATCGCCGTCACCGGCGACACCGCGCGGGCCATCCGGGGTCCGGCGGCATCGCCGACCATGATCGCGACGACCGACGCGGCAACTTTTGTGCAGATCGGGTCGGGCCGGGTGACGCCGTTCATCGCCGTGATCCAGGGCAAGCTCAAGCTCGAGGGCGACGCCGAAGCGGTCGTGCGGTGCTGCGATCTGCTCGGGCTGGAGACCACCGCGACCGCCCCCGTCCCGCCACGCTGACCCGGCGGGCCACCCGGTCCACACCCCTCGCCAATCGCTTTACAAAGCGATAGCATTTTCCCCGTGGCTGTTCGACGTCGCGGGGGAGGCCCGATGCCGGAGAACGACTCACCCGACGTGGGTCTGGTACGCATCGCGCAGAGCTACCTCCGGTCTCGTCCATGGTTGCCGGGACACCGGTCCTTTCCCACCGATTCGCAACCGCCGCGCCCCCGCAGCGACGAGGGGCTCGGCCGGGAGATCGCCGCGGCCTACGAGGCCGCCCCACGAGACGGCGACCGGCGCACCGCCGAGCTTTACGAACGGCTGACCGAGGAGAACCTGGCCCAGTTCGAGGCCGTCACCGCTGCGGGCGTGCGGGTGTTGCCCTGGCAAGGGCCGCATCAGCCGTACTCCAGTTCCGCCGACCTGCGCCGCAGCTTTCACGCCACCGGGTCGCTGCGGGTCTTTCTCACCCGGCACGGATACGGCAGCGACGGCGGCACCAGCGCGCACCCGTTGCAGCGTCCCAGTCCCGTGGTGACAGACGGCATCCGGTTCGCCCACAACGACGTCTTCCGCGCGGTGCACGACCTGTTCGGCCATTGCATGTTCGCCAACTCCTTCGGGGTCGGCGGCGAGTTCACCGCCTCCTACTGCCATCTGCTGATGTATCCGCGGCCCTTGCATCTGTTGCTGTTCACCGAGCAGGTCGCCCAGATCTGCTGGTTCTTCTACGGCCCGCACGTGCTCGACGAGCACGGCTCACCCCGGCGACCGGGTGATCCCCGCTACGTCGCGCCGCGCGACCGGCCCTATCCCCCGCAGAAATGGTTCCTGCTCGACCCCGGCCTGCTGGAGCGGTATCTGTCGCTCTTCGACCCCCTGGAGGACTCATGAGCAGCACGATCCAGCAAGAACGCCGTGGTGGCCCGCCGCTGAGCGCCACGGTGCGCGACGACTTCCCGTTCTTTGCCGCTGACGCACCGGGCGCCGGTCTGGCCTACCTGGACAACGCGGCGACAACGCAGAAGCCGGCCGCCGTGCTCAATGCGCTGACCGATTACTACACCCATGCGAACAGCAACGTGGGCCGCGGCTACTACCAGCTCAGCATGACCTCGACCGAGCGCTTCGAAGCGGCGCGCGAAACCGTGCGCACCGCCATCCAGGCCGGCCCGCAGGACGACATCATCTTCACCGCCGGCACCACGCATGCGGTGAACCTGCTGGCCGCCACGATCGGCCGCAAGCTCGTCGGCAAGGGCGACCGCCTGGTGGTCACCGGGATGGAGCACAACTCCAACCTGCTGCCCTGGCGGCGGCTGTGCGAGGAGAGCGGCGCGCGGCTGGTGGTCGTCCCGGTGCAGAACGACGGCACGGTCGCCGCGGCCGACTTCGCCGCGGCGCTGGGACCCGACGTTCCGCTGGTGGCCATCGCGCACGTCTCCAACGTGCTCGGGACCGTGAACCCGGTGCGAGCGATGGTCGCGGCCGCCCACAGCCACGGCGCGTATGCCGTTGTGGACGGCGCGCAGGCGGTCCCGCACGGACGTACGGACGTTTCCTACCTCGGCTCTGATTTCTACTGCTTCTCGGCTCACAAGATGTACGGGCCGATGGGCACTGGCGTGCTGCACGCGCGATCGGGATTGCTGACCAGCGAGCCGCCCTACCAAGTGGGTGGCGGCACGGTGAAGGCCGTGTCCAGCCGTAAGCCGGTGCACTACGTCGGCGGCCCGGCGCGCTGGGAGGCGGGCACCCCCAACGTCGCAGGCGCGGTGGGCCTGGCCGCGGCGTTCGACTACCTGGGCGCGCTGGGCTGGGACGCCGTCCGGGCTCACGACGAGGCGCTGGTGCGCGCGGCGACCGAGGCGCTCGCGGACATCCCGGCAGCCCGCATCATCGGTGATCCCGCGGCGCAGCCGAGCGGCCTGGTGTCCTTCGTGATGACCGGCATCCACCCGTACGACGTGGGCGGTCACCTCGACAAGCAGGGCATCGCCGTGAGGTGCGGGGTGCACTGTGCCAGCACGTTCCTGGACGATCTCGGCTTGCTGGGTACGGTCCGGCTGTCCTTCGGCGTCTACAACACCGTCGAGGAGATCACCCGGGTGCACGACGCCTTGCGCACCGTCCGACCCGGCTACTGGACGTCCGAGCAGCCGACGACCCGGTTTGTGTGACGCCGTGCGCTTCGACACCCGGCTCGTGCACGAGGGCCAGACGCCTGCCCCGGGAACGGGCGACATCGTGCCGCCGCTGCATCTGGCGGTGACGTACTCGCGTTCCGCGCAGGATCCGCCGCGCTACTTCTACGCGCGGGGGGAGAATCCAACCCGCGAGGACCTGGAGCGGTGCCTGGCCGCTCTGGAAGATGTCCGCTTCGCCACCGCGTACGCCTCCGGGCAGGCCGCCGCGGTAACGGTGTTGTCGTTGCTGCGCCCTGGTGACCGGCTGGTGGCCTCGGATGATGTCTACGGCGGCACGCATCAGCTGCTCGAACAGGCCCGTTCCCAGGGCATCACGGTCGAGCAAGCCGACCTCAGCGACGCGCGCCGGCGCGACCGTGTCCTGTCGCCGCAGGCCGGGCGACTCGACTTGGTCTGGCTCGAGTCACCCACCAACCCCTTGCTCAAAATCACCGACATCGCCGCGGTCAGCGCCGCCGCGCATTCCCGCGGCGCGCTCGTTCTCGTGGACAACACGCTGGCGAGCCCGGCCCTGCAGCAGCCCCTCGCGCTGGGCGCGGACATCACGCTGTACAGCGCCACCAAGTTTCTCGGCGGCCACCTCGACGTGCTCGGCGGTGCGCTGGTCTGCGCCGACGAGACGCTGCACGAGCGGTTCGCCAACTATCGCACCATGGCGGGCAATGCGGCAGCGGCCATGGACTGTTTCCTCATTCACCGGGGCGTCAAGACGCTCTCACTGCGGGTCGCCCGGCAGGTGGGCAATGCCCGTGCGGTGGTGGCCGCCCTGGCCGCCGAGCCCGCGGTCGGTGCGGTGTACTTCCCGGGGCTCGCAACGCACCCGGGACACGAGCTCGCCACCCGTCAGATGCGAGAACCGGGTGCGCTGGCGAGCTTCGAGTTCCACGGCGATCCGGTCAAACTGCTGGACCGCTGCGAGTTGTTCGCGCCGGCGGTCAGCCTGGGCGGGGTGCGATCGCTGATCGAATGCCCAGCGTTCATGACCCACCGCCCAGTGCCCCGGCAGACCCGGCTCCGGCTGGGGGTGAGCGACAACCTCATCCGGTTGTCGATGGGCATCGAGGACCCGGCGGACCTCGTCGAGGATCTGACCGGCGCGATCCGGGACGTAGCAGCGACTCACTGACGGAGGACGGCGTGGACCAGACAACGACAACGCGCACGACCCGGCTCGACGGCGGAACGGCATCCGGGCTGGAGGCCGCGGGGATCACGATGACACCGCCCTGGTGGACAACGCGAGCGCTGCTCAGCGATGAGAAGCGCCGGGTTCTGCGGTCGCTGCACGAGCAGTTCCTTGCCGCCGGGGCTCAGGTGATCACCGCCGGCACGTTCCGCACGAACTTGCGCACCCTGCAGGCGGCCGGGCTGCAGGACGCCGGGCTGGCCTGGATGGTGCATGCCGCCGTCGGAGTGGCCCAGGCCGCGCAGAAGGCCGCGAACCGCAACGCCCGGGTGGTTGCCTCGATGGCGCCGGTGGCCGACTGCTACCGGCCCGATCTGGTTCCCGACGACGACTCCTTGCGAGCCGAACATCATTGGCTGGCCGTGGAACTGTCGCGCGCCGGCGTGGACACGGTGCTCATCGAGACGATGAACACCACCCGCGAGGCCCGTGCCGCACTCGAGCAGGTGCAGGCCGCCGGGATGACGGGCTGGGTCAGCTTCGTGTGCGGCGATGACGCCCGCTTGCTGTCCGGGGAGTCACTGGCCGATGCGGCGCGCGCGGTGGTTGCCGACGGTGCGGCCGCCGTGATGGTCAACTGCGCTGATCCGGTACGTACTCAGCTCTGCTTGCCGGTTCTGGCCGACGTCAGCGTGGCGCCCATCGGGGCCTACCCGAACCTGGAGGACCGCGACGGCATCACCGGTGGCTGGGAGCCCAAGGCGTTCGCGGCACTGATGACCGGCTGGTGTGAGGACTACGGCCTGACCTTCGCCGGTGGGTGCTGCGGCACCACCCCGGAGCACGTGGCGGCCATGACCGCGGCGCTGGGCGGCTGAGCCGGTGACCACGACCAGCACCGGTATCGAGTCATCCTTTTTGGACCTGCCGCTGCGCGGACTCGCCGATGCGGCGCTGCACAGGGCTCAGGGCCTGGGTGCCGAGGAGGCGGCGGTGCGCATCGAGCGGGTCCGTACCGCGCACACGGTGCTGCACAATGCCCGCCCCCGCGGCAGCGACGACCTCACGGACACCGCGCTGGGGGTACAGGTCAGCTATCGAGGAGCCCGGGGCTTCGGATCCGTCGCCGAGCTGACACCGGCCGGCGCCGCCCGCGCCGCCGAGTACGCCGTCGCGGTGGCGGACGCGTGCCGTACCGCCGGTCACCCACCGGCGCCGACCGGCGAGGGGCAACCCGTGATCGCCCAATGGTCCTCGCCTTGCGAGCTGGATCCGTTTGCCGTGCCGGCCACCGAGGTGCGTGGGCTGCTCGCCGGTTGGAGCAGCACGCTGCTCGCCCATCCTCAGGTGGCGCAGGTGATGGCCAAGGTGACGGTGGCCCGGGAGAACAAGTTCTATGCCGATGCTGAGGGCAGCAGCATCCACCAGCAGCGCACCCGGGTTCACCCGCAGGTCCTGGCGATCGGCGAGCGGCCCACGGGTGGCGCGGTATCGGTACGAACGGCCGGCCCGCCCACCGCACGCGGCTGGGAATACCTGCTCGGCCGGGGCTGGGATTGGGATGGCGAGCTGGCCGGGTTACCCGCGCTGCTGGCCGGCAAGCTCACCGCGCCGCCGGTCCGGCCGGGCACCTACGATCTCGTGCTGGCCCCTTCGCATCTCTGGCTGACCATTCACGAGTCCGTCGGCCATGCCACCGAGATGGACCGGGTTCTGGGCGGCGAGACCTCCTACGCGGGCGGCTCCTTCGTACGGCCCGGCGATGTCGGGACGCTGCAGTACGGCTCGCCGCTGATGAGTGTGACCGCCGACCGGACGAGCGAGCACGGCCTCGCCACGACGGCCTACGACGACGAGGGGGTCGCTGCCCAGCGCTGGACGCTGGTCGACGGTGGGGTGCTGACCGGCGGGCAGACCGACCGGCGCACCGCAGCCCGGCTCGGTGCGGCCCGCTCGAACGGGTGCGCGTACGCCGAGTCGGCCCGGTACGCGGCGATGGCCCGGATGCCCAACGTTTCCTTGCGACCGGACCCGTCGGGCCCCGACGAGGCGGCGCTGATTGCCGGGGTCACCGACGGGCTCTACCTGAGCGGCTCGGACAGCTGGTCCATCGATTCGCAGCGGCGCAGCTTCCAGTTCACCGCGCAGACGTGCCACCGCATCCGCAACGGGCGCCTGGCGGGTCAAGTGACCGGCGCCGCCTACCAGTCGGACACGCTGACGTTCTGGCGCTCGCTGGCCGCCGTGGGCAGTCCCGGCACGTACGCCACGTTCGGCGCCGACCTGTGCGGCAAGGGCCAGCCGGTGCAGGCCGCCGCGGTGAGCCACGGCGCCCCGGTGGCGGTGTTCAGCGGCATCCGGGTGATCGACGCCGACCGGGACGGGCTGCGATGAGGCCGGGCGAGCTGGCCGAGCGTGCGCTGTCCTACGGTACGGACAGCACCGGCCTGGTCGTGGTGGTGGACAGGACGGCCGCGGCGCAGTTGCGCTGGGCCTCCGGAGCCGTGACCGGGGCCGGGGCGGTCGACGACACCCGGGTCAGCGTGGTGGCCCTGCACGGCCCCTCGGTGGGTGCCTTGTCACACGCCGGGGCGCTGGACGACGACGAGCTACGCGACCTGGTGGCCGGGGCCGAGCGCATCGCCCGCGACGCGCCCGCCGACCCCGGCGCGGAACCGTTGCTCACCGGTGCCGGCGGGCCCGCCGGCGACCTTGCGGCGGTGGCGATGGAGCCGGCGGTGGCGGCGCTCCGCTCGGGGGCCGGCGAGCGGGCGGCCCCGCGCCAGCAACTGCCCGGCCC
>NZ_LOJP01000001.1:2624442-2706870 GCF_001553785.1 Actinoplanes sp. TFC3 | reverse complement strand
CACCGGTACGTCCACAGCCCCCCGCCCGCGACGACATCGCCATCATCGGTCTCAGCGCCCGTTTCCCCCAGGCCGACAACCTCAGCGCCTACTGGCAGAACCTGCGCGCCGGACGCGAGAGCGTCACCGAGATCCCGGCCGATCGCTGGTCGCTGGACGGCTTTTACGAACCCGACCGCGAGCGCGCCGCCGCCGCCGGCCGCAGCTACAGCAAATGGGGTGGCTTCCTCGACGGGTTCGCCGACTTCGACCCGCTGTTCTTCGAGATCACCCCGAACGAGGCGCGCGACATGGACCCGCAGGAGCGGCTGTTCCTGCAGGAGGTGTGGAAGGCCCTCGAAAACGCCGGCTACACCCGGGCGCGGCTGCACACCACCACCGGCGGGCAGGTCGGTGTCTTCGTCGGCGTCACCCGCGCCGGGCACAACCTGTACGGCCCCGCACGCTGGCAGGCCGGCGACACCGCCTACCCGTTCACCTCGTTCGGCTCGATCGCCAACCGGGTGTCCTTCAAGCTCGACCTCAACGGGCCCAGCATGCCGATCGACACCATGTGCTCGTCGTCGCTGACCGCGCTGCACGAGGCCTGCGAGCACCTGCTGCGCGGCGACTGTGAGATGGCGCTGGCCGGCGGGGTCAACCTGTACCTGCACCCTTCGAGCTACGTGAACCTCTCCGCGTTGGGCATGCTCTCCGACGACGGGCGGTGCCACAGCTTCGGCGATGGCGGCAACGGCTTCGTCCCCGGCGAGGGCGTCGGCGCGCTGGTGCTCAAACGCCTCGCCGACGCCGAACGCGACGGCGACACCATCCACGCCGTCATCCGGGGTACCGCGATCAACCACGGCGGCGCCACCAACGGCTACACCGTGCCCAACCCGGTCGCGCAGGGCGAGGTCATCCGCAAGGCGCTGGACAAGGCCGGGGTGGACGCGCGCACCATCGGCTACATCGAAGCCCACGGCACCGGCACCGCGCTGGGCGACCCCATCGAGATCAACGGCCTTATCCGGGCGTTCGCCCCCGACGCGGTGCCCCCGCAGTCCTGCGCGCTCGGCTCGGTCAAGACCAACATCGGGCACGCCGAGGCCGCCGCCGGGATCGCCGGGGTCTGCAAGGTAATTCTGCAGCTGCAGCACGGCGAGCTGGTGCCCAGCCTGCACGCCGAGGCGGTGAACCCGCACCTGGACCTGGCGGCCACCCCGTTCCGGCTGCAGCAGACGGTGACGCCCTGGCCGGCGCAGCCGACGCCGCGCCGCGCCGGGGTGTCCTCGTTCGGCGCCGGTGGCGCCAACGCCCACGTAGTGCTGGAGGAATACCAGGCCACCGACGTACCGGCCGACGACACCACGGGACCGCAGATCGTGCTGCTGTCGGCCAAGGACGGCGACCGGCTGCAGGAGCGCATCCGCGACCTGCTGGGCTGGCTGGAGCAGAACGAGCATCACCCGGTACGGCTGGCCGACCTCGCCCACACCCTGCGCGTCGGACGCGAAGCCATGCCGGATCGCCTCGCCGTGGTGGTCACCTCGATCAACGAGCTGGTCGCGGCGCTGCGCGATCAGCTGAACCAGCCGGGTGGCAACGCGTTCCGCGGCCGGGCCGGCGTCCTGCCCGACGCCGAGGACCTGGCCGAACTGGCCGCGTCCTGGCTCGCCAAGGGCCACCACGCCAAGCTCGCCGGGGCCTGGGTGCGCGGGCTCGACATCGACTGGACCCCGCTGCAGCAGGGCCGGCACCGCATCGTCGCGCTGCCGGGCTACCCCTTCGCCCGCGAGCGCTACTGGATCGCCGAGGAACCGGTCGCCGGGGAACTGGACGCCCTGCTCGACGAGGTCATCGATGGCTACCTCAGCGAATCACTCGAGGCCGGCGCCGCCGCCGAGCGCCTGCGTACCTCGCTGAACACCGGCCGCCACAAGGAAATCGGGAGCCGCTGAACCGTGGACATCCGCATCGAGCAGGTTCTGCTGGACCTCAGGAACAACCGCATCAGCCGCGAGCAGGCCAAGCAATTGCTGGCCCGCCACGCCGGGGAACCGGCCGCACCGGGCACCTCGGACGAGCTGGTGACATTGCGCCCGGCCTGGCAGCACATCGCGGAACCCCAGCCTGCCACCGACGAGCGAGCCGTCATGGTGCTAACCGCGGGTGTTGAGCTGCCCGCGCACGAGCGGCTGATCACGCTGGACGCCGGGGCGGGGGAACTGGCCGCGCGCTACACCGCGCTGGCCGCGCAGACCCTCGACGCCGTCCAAGCTGTGGTCACCGCGGAGTCGCTGCCGCCGACCCTGGTGCAGCTGGTGTGCCCGGCCACCGGCGAGCAAGGCGTGTACCGGGGCCTGTCCGGCATCCTGGCCAGCGCCGCCCGCGAGAACCCGCGGCTGCAGGCCCAACTCGTGCTGGCGGACCCGGACGCGGGTACCGCAACCCTGGAACGCTGGCTGAGCGCGGCCCGCGCGATGCCGGAGGAGCCGGTGCTGCGCTGCGGGCCGGCCGGGATTGAGGCGCTGCGCTGGCCGGATCACCCGCTGCCGGGCGAGGCGGCGCTGCCCTGGAAGGAAGGCGGCGTCTACCTGCTCACCGGCGGCGCCGGAGGACTGGGCCGGCTGATCGCCGGGGAGATCTCCGCCTCGATGCGCCGGGCCACGGTGATCCTGACCGGCCGTTCCGCAGCGCGTTCCGAGGTGGCCGCGCTGCTCGCCCACCTCGGGCGCCCCGGCATCGAGGTGCGCTACCAGCAGGCCGACATCGCCGACGCCGACCAGGTCGATGCGCTGGTGGCGGGCGTCCGCGAGGCGTACGGCAGGATCGACGGCGTGGTGCACAGCGCCGGGGTGCACCAGGACAACTACGTGGTCCGTAAGAGCGCCGACGAGCTGCGAGGCGTGCTGGCGCCCAAGGTTGCCGGAACAGTGAACCTGGACGCGGCGACCCGGGAACTCGACCTGGACTTCTTCGTGCTGTTCTCCTCGGCGGCCGCGATCACGGGCAACGCCGGGCAGAGCGACTACGCGGCCGCCAACGCGTTCCTGGACGCGTTCGCCGAGTACCGCGACGGTGAGGTGGACGCGGGACGACGCTGTGGCCGTACCACATCGATCAATTGGCCGTTGTGGGCCGACGGCGGCATGAGCGTCGACGAGGACACCCGGCGGCTGCTGCGCGACGAGACCGGCATGACGCCGATGAGCACCACCGCCGGGCTGCACGCGCTGCGCGGGTGCCTCGCCGGGTCGTACCCCCAGGTGCTCGTGATGGCCGGGGACGGCACCGCCATCCGCCGTACCTTCCAGCGCAACACCCCGGCCACCTCGCGCGAGCAACTACTGCAGCGCCTGAAGCAGGTGTTCAGCAGCGTGACCGGTCTGCGCCCGGACCGCGTGGACGCCGACGCCCCGCTGGAGAGCTACGGCATCGACTCGGTGGTGGTGACCCGGCTCAATGCCCGCCTGGCCGAACCGTTTCCCGAGCTGTCCCGCGCCGCCCTGTACGAGCACCGCACGCTGGCTGCGCTCGCCGACCACCTGCTGCGCAACCACGCCGCGGCCTGCCAGGCCTGGACCGGCGCCACCCCCACCCCTGCCGCTACCGTTGTCTCCTCAAAACCCGCGCCGGTAACGGAAACCTTGCCAGGCGCGCAGCCGATCGCCATCGTCGGCATGAGCGGGCGCTTCCCGCAGGCCGCCACCATCGACGAGTACTGGGACAACTTGCTCGCCGGGCGCGACTGCGTCACCGAGATCCCCGCCGACCGCTGGCCCCTGGACGGCTTCTACCACCCGGACCGCGACACCGCTGTCGAGCGCGGGCTCAGCTACAGCAAGTGGGGTGGCTTCCTCGACGGATACGCCGACTTCGACCCGTTGTTCTTCGGCATCTCGCCGAAAGAGGCCATGGCCATGGACCCGCAGGAGCGGCTTTTCCTGCAGGAATCGTGGCGGGCGCTGGAGAACGCCGGCTACCCGCGGCGGCGCCGCACCGGCACCCGCGTCGGCGTGTTCGCCGGCATCTCGAAAACTGGTTTCGACCTGTACGGCCCCGAGCTGTGGCGCCGCCACGACAAACTGCACCCGCTCACCTCGTTTGCCTCCACCGCCAACCGGGTGTCCTATGTGCTCGACCTGCATGGCCCGAGCCTGCCCATCGACACCATGTGCTCGTCGTCGCTGAGCGCCGTGCACGAGGCCATGGAGAACCTGCGCCGCGGCGACTGCGACATGGCCGTGGTCGGCGGCGTCAACCTGTACCTGCACCCGTCGAACTACCGGCTCATGTCGAGCAAGCGGATGCTTTCCGATGACGGGCGGTGCCGCAGCTTCGGTGCCGGTGGCACCGGGTTCGTCCCTGGTGAGGGCGTCGCGGTGGTGGTGCTCAAGCGCCTTGGCGAGGCCGAACGCGACGGCGACCACGTCCACGCCGTCCTGCACGGCAGCAGCGTCAACCACGGCGGGCGTACCAACGGTTACACCGTGCCTGACCCGGCCGCGCAGGCCGAGGTGGTCCGCGTCGCCCTGCACCGCGGCGGCGTCCGGGCGCAGGACGTGAGCTACGTGGAGACCCACGGCACCGGCACCGCGCTGGGCGACCCCATCGAGATCGACGGGCTCACCCAGGTCTTCGGCGCCGGACCGGATTCGGAAGCGGCCTGCGCGGTGGGGTCGGCGAAGAGCAACATCGGGCACCTCGAGGCGGCGGCGGGTATCGCCGGGCTGATCAAGGTGGTGCTGCAGATGCGGCATCGCACGCTGGTGCCCAGCCTGCACGCCGACGAACTCAACCCGGACATCGACTTCACCCGTACGCCATTCCGGGTCAACCGGGAGGTGACCGCGTGGGAGCCGGCGGGCGGCACCCGCATCGCCGGGGTGTCCTCGTTCGGTGCCGGGGGCGCCAACGCGCACGTGGTGCTGGCCGAATACCCGCAGCCTGCCCCGGTGGCGGGGGAGCCGCACACCGAGGCGATCGTGCTGTCCGCCCGTGACCCGCAGCGCCTGCGCGAACGCGTGCAGGACCTGCTGGACGCGGTGCACCGGCACAGCCCCGAGCTGGCCGACCTGGCGTACACGTTGCAGGTCGGGCGCGAGGAAATGGAGTGCCGGCTGGCGTTCCCGGCTGCCTCGATCGCTGAGCTGAGCGGGGGGCTGCGGGCGTACCTGGATGGTCAAGCGGGTGAGGAACTGCGGGCCGGGCGGGGTGAGCTGGGCCGGGAGCTGCAGCGGTGGGCCGAGGGCTGGGCGGTGGACTGGTCGCGGGTGCGCGCTGGTCGTACCGGCCGGATCGTGTCCCTGCCCGGCTATCCGTTCGCCCGCGAGCGGCTGTGGCCGGCCGACCGGCTCACCACCACACCGGGAACACAGCTGCATCCGTTGCTGCACCACAACATTTCCGGGCTCGGCTCGGTGCGCATCGCCGCGGAGTTCACCGGCGACGAGTTCTTCCTGCACGACCACGTCGTCCGCGGGGAGCGGGTGCTGCCCGGCGTCGCCTACCTCGAAATGGCGCTGGCCGCGCTGGCCGCCTCGCTCGACGAGCCGCCCGCCGCGATCGCCGTGCGCAACGTCATCTGGGCGCACCCGCTCAAGGCCGGGCCGCAGCCGATCCGCGTGCACACCACGCTGTCCGGCGACCCGCTCACCTTCACCATCATCAGCGCCGACAGCGACGTCCCGCACAGCCGCGGCGTTGTCGAACCCCTCGCCGCCGTCAGCACCCCGCGGCTCGACCTCGATGCGCTGCACACCGCCTGCACCGCCGGGCGCCTCGACGCCGCCCAGTGCTACGAGCGTTTTGCCGGTCTCGGGCTGACCTATGGGCCGGCGCACCGCGGCATCGACAGCATCGACCTCGGCGACCGGCAGGTGCTCGCCCGGCTGCGGCTGCCCGAGGCCGTCGCGCCCGCCGCCGGTGAGTTCACGCTGCACCCGAGCATCCTCGACGCGGCACTGCAGGCCACGGCGGCGCTGCTCGACGGCGACGGGCTGCACCTGCCGTTCGCGTTGGACGAACTGGTCATCCATGGGCGGTGCCCGGCGTCGGCGTGGGCGTGGGTGCGCCCCGGCGGCGGGGACCGGCCCGGCGACGGGATCCGCAAACTCGACATCGACCTGTGCGGCGACGACGGCGTGGTGTGCTGCACGCTGCGCGGGTTCTCGGTGCGGGCGTACGAGCCGGGCGCCACAACACCGCGTCCCGCCCTGCCCGCGCAGCCGGTGCGCACGCCGGTGAGCCGGGCCGGGCGCTACCTCGCCGACCTGCTCGCCGCCGAACTCGAGCTGCCCGCCGAACGCGTCGACCCGGCTGCGGCGCTGGAGACGTACGGCATCGACTCGATCATGACGATGAACCTGACCAGCCGGTTGGAACAGGTCTTCGGCCCGCTGCCCAAAACCCTGTTCTACGAGTACCAGAGCCTCGACGCGCTCGCCGGGTACTTCGACCAGGCGCACGCCGACCGGCTGGCCGAGCTGCTCCCCGACACCTCGCCCGACGCACCCCGCCCGGCCGCGCAACCGGCGCCGGAACCCGAGCTGGGCACTGCGGCTCCCATCGCGATCATCGGGGTGGCCGGACGCTACCCGCAGGCGCCGGACCTGGACGCCTTCTGGGACAACCTGGTCGCTGGGCGCGACTGCATCACCGAGATCCCGGCTGAGCGGTGGGACCACACGCCGTACTTCACGCCCGACCGCGACGCCGACACCGGTACGTACACCAAGTGGGGCGGTTTCCTCGACGACGCCGACCGTTTCGACCCGCTGTTCTTCGCCATCGCCCCGCGCGAAGCCGAGTTCATGGATCCGCAGGAGCGGCTGTTCCTGCAGTGCGTGCACCAGACCTTCGAGGACGCCGGCTACACCCGGGCGGCGCTGCGCGGGCGTACCGGCGGCAATGTCGGGGTGTTCGCCGGGGTGATGTACGAGGAATACCAGCTGTACGGCGCGCAGGCGCAACAAGCCGGGCTCAACGCCACACTGTCGGGCAGCGCCTCGTCGATCGCGAACCGGGTGTCGTACCTGTATGACCTGCACGGCCCCAGCATGGCCATCGACACCATGTGCTCGTCGTCGCTGACCGCCCTGCACCTGGCCGTGCAGAGCCTGCGCACCGGCGGCTGCGAACTGGCCATCGCCGGTGGCGTCAACCTGTCGCTGCACCCCAACAAGTACCTCATGCTCGGCAGCGGCAAATATGCCTCCAGCAACGGGCGGTGCGCGAGCTTCGGCGCCGGCGGTGACGGCTACGTGCCCGGCGAAGGCGTCGGTGCGGTGCTGCTCAAGCCGCTGAACCGTGCGATTGCCGACGGCGACGTCATCCACGGCGTCATTCGCGCCACCGCTGTCAACCACGGCGGCAAGACCAACGGCTACTCGGTGCCCAACCCGGTCGCCCAGCAGGCCGTCATCACCCGGGCGCTCGGCGAGGCCGGCGTCGACCCGCGCGATGTCAGCTACCTCGAAGCCCACGGCACCGGTACGTCGCTGGGTGACCCGATCGAGCTGGCCGCGCTGACCAAGGCGTTCGCTGCGTCCACCGCCGACACCGGTTTCTGCGCGATCGGCTCGGTCAAGAGCACCATCGGGCACTGCGAAAGCGCCGCCGGTATCGCCGCGCTCACCAAGGTGCTGCTGCAGATGCGCCACGGTCAGCTCGTCGCGTCGCTGCACGCCGAAACCCTGAACCCGAACATCAACTTCACCGCCAGCCCGTTCGTGGTGCAGCGTGAGTTGGCACCGTGGCCGCGGCGGCGTACCGCGCAGGGCGACGAGGTTCCCCGCCTGGCCGGGCTGTCATCGTTCGGTGCGGGCGGCTCCAACGCCCACGTCATCGTGGAGGAATACCGGTCTACGCCCGCCACCCCTGCCGCCGTGGGTGAGCACGCATTCGTTTTCTCCGCGCGCACCGAACGCGACCTCGACACCCGCATCGAGCAGTTCCAAACCTGGCTGGGCACCCGCGGACCGGCCGACACCGACCTACCGGACATCGCCTATACCCTGCAGACCGGGCGCGAGGCGCTCACCCACCGGCGGGCCGTCATCGCCGCCACCGTCACCGACCTGCGCACCGAACTGGCCAACCCGGACAGCGGCTACCGGGGCAAGGCAGCCCCGCGCGGCGGCGACGCTTCCGGTAACCTGGACGAACTGGTCCGTGCGTGGGTGAACGGCGCCACCGTGGACTGGGCCCGGCGGTACGACTCCGCCCGCCGCCGGGTTTCGCTGCCCGGCTACCCGTTCCACGGCGAGCGGTACTGGCTCACCGACGACATCGCCGCCGCCCTGCGCGAACCCCGCGGTGCTGCCGTGCTGCACCCGCTGCTGCACGCCAACACCTCCAGCCTGACCAGGCAGCGGTTCACCTCCACCTGGACCGGCACCGAGTTCTTCCTCGCCGACCACCGGGTGCGCAAGGAGAAGGTGCTACCCGGGGCGGCCATCCTGGAAATGGCCAGGGCCGCCGTGCAGGCCTCGCTGGACGATGCGCAACCGGTCACCGTGCTGCGCGACATCGCCTGGACCCGCCCGGTGACCGCCGGGCCTGACGGTGTCACCGTGCACTTGGAACTCACCCCGGCCGGGCCCGGCGAGATCGCCTTCACCCTCACCGGTGCTTCGCCGTACGCTCAGGGCCGAGCCGTGCTGCCCGACGCCTCGGCTTCGGTGGACAGCGCCGGCCGGCATGACCTGGACGCGCTGCGGGCCGCCTGCAACGGCGGTGAACGCGACGCGGCGGACTGCTACGCGTCCCTCGCCGCGCACGGCATCGACTACGGGCCCGCTCACCAGGCGCTGCAGCGGCTCTGGACCGGCACCGGGCAGGCCCTCGCCCGGCTGCGGCTGCCGGCCCCGCTGTCGGGGACGCTGGGGACGTACCGGATCCATCCCAGCCTGCTCGACGCCGCTCTGCAGGCCTGCCTCGGGCTGCTGCCCGGCACCGACCCCGACCTGCTGCTGCCCTACGCCGTGGAGCGCGTCGAGGTGCTCGGCGCGGCCACCGAAACCATGTGGGCCTGGGTCCGCGACAGCGCCACCCCCGCCGGGCCCGGCAGCCGGGCCTTCGACATCGACCTGTGCGACGACACCGGCCGCCCGAGCATCCGGCTCACCGGCCTGCTGGCCCGCTCGGTCCAGCCCGCCGCCCGCGTGCGCGACGACGTCCTGGTGGCCACACCCCGCTGGATCCCAGCCGCGCCGCCCACCGGCACCGCCCAGCCCGCCCTCACCGTGGTGGCCGGGCTGCTCCCGATCGCCGCAGCGCTGCGCGACCAGGGCGAGCAACCCGTCCTGCTGAGCGCCGACGCGTCGTTCACCGGCCAGGCGCTGCACCTGCTCACGCTGATGCAGCGGACGCTCGCCGAGCGCACCCAGGACGACCTGCTCGTCCAGCTTGTGGTGGCCGGCGCCGGGGAGCAGTCCCTCGCGGCGGGGCTGGCCGGGGTGATCCGCAGCGCCCACCGGGAGAACCCGCGCGTGCGCAGCCAGCTCGTGCTCACCGACGCGGACGGCGATGCCGCGCTGACCGCCCGCCGGGTGATTGCCGACCGGGCGGCCCCCGGCGAGGACGTCATCCGCTCCCGCGGCGAGCAGCGCGAGGTGGCGCGCTGGCAGGAAACCGACCCGGAAGGTACGGCCACACGGCCCTACAAGGACGGCGGTACGTACCTGATCACCGGTGGCGCCGGGGGACTCGGCGCGCTGGTCGCCGCCGACATCGCTCGCAGCGCCCGGCGACCCGCCATCGTGCTGGCCGGGCGGCGCGCACCGGACGAGCAGGCCCGAGCCCTGCTCGCTCGCCTGGAGGGACTCGGGGCGCGGGCCTCGTACGAGCAAACCGACCTCACCCAGGTCGACGCCACAACCCGGCTCATCGACGCCATCCGCGCCACCCACGGGCGCCTCGACGGCATCCTGCACGCCGCCGGGATCCTGCGCGACAGCTTCGTGCTCAAGAAGTCCGCCGAGGACTTCGCCGCCGTGCTGGCCCCCAAGGTAACCGGCGCGCTGCACCTGGACGCCGCCACCCGCGAGTTCGACCTGGACTTCTTCGCCCTGTTCGCCTCGGTCGCCGGGGTGTTCGGCAACGTCGGGCAGGCCGACTACGCCGCCGCCAACGCGTTCCTCGACGCCTTCGCCCAGCACCGCAGCACCCTCGTCGCCCGTGGCGAACGACGCGGGCGCACGGTGTCGATCGACTGGCCACTGTGGGCCGACGGCGGCATGCAGGTCGATGCGGGCACCGAGCAGTCCCTGCGCGAGCAGCTCGGCCTGGTCCCGCTGGACCCGCACGCCGGTCTCGCCGTGCTGCACCGCGCGCTCACCGGCCCCGACCACCAGCTCGTCGTGCTCGGCGGGGACCGCGCCCGGCTGCGGACCACCGTGCTGGCCGGCCGCAGCCTCGAACGCGCCACCACCGTCGCTGCCGCAGGAGAAGAGCGCGCCGCGGCGTTCTTCAAGAAGGTCCTCGCCGGGGTCATCAAGCTGCCGGTGGCCCACATCGACACCGAGGTGCCGCTGGACGACTACGGCATCGACTCGGTGATGACGATGACCCTCACCCGGCGCCTCGAGGACAGCTTCGGCCCGTTGCCCAAGACCCTGTTTTTCGAGTACCGCACCGTCGCCGCCCTCACCCGCCACTTCCTGGCCGCCTACCCGCAGCGCATGCGCGAACTGGTACCCACCACTGAAACCACCCCGCGTCCGGCCGCCACAACCACGACAGTGGCACCCGCCTGGCGTACCCCCGAACGCCCGGCCCCCGCCGGTGCCGGCGACATCGCCATCATCGGCCTCGCCGGGCGCTACCCGCAGGCCCGCACCCTCGAGGAGTTCTGGCACAACCTGGCCACCGGCCGCGACTCGATCACCGAGATCCCGGCGTCGCGCTGGGACCACGGCCCGTGGGACACCGCCTCGGCCAGCCGCTGGGGTGGCTTCCTCGACGGCGCCTACGAATTTGACCCGCTGTTCTTCCACATCTCGCCCCGTGAAGCCGAAATCATGGACCCGCAGGAACGGCTGTTCCTGCAATGCGTGCACGACACCCTGGAAGACGCCGGCTACACCCGCGGCGGGCCGCACAGCCGCGGCAGCAACGTGCTCGGCGGCCGGGTCGGCGTGTTCGCCGGCGTCATGTACGAGGAATACCAGCTCCTCGGCGCCCGCGCGCAAGCCGCCGGGGACCCGCTCGCGCTGGCCGGCAACCCCGCCTCCATCGCCAACCGGGTATCGCACGCCTGCGACTTCACCGGCCCCAGCGTCAGCGTCGACACCATGTGCTCGTCCTCGCTGACCGCGATCCACCTGGCCTGCCGCAGCATCGCGTGGGGCGACTGCGACACCGCCATCGCCGGCGGCGTCAACCTGTCGCTGCACCCCAACAAGTATCTGCTGCTCAGTCAGGGCAACTTCCTGTCACCCACCGGCAGCTGCGCGAGCTTCGGCTCCGGCGGCGACGGCTACGTCCCCGGCGAGGGTGTGGGCGCGGTGCTTCTCAAGCCGCTGGAGAAGGCCATCGTCGACGGTGACCGGATCCACGCGGTCATCAAGGGCACTGCGGTCAACCACGGCGGGCGCAGCACCGGTTATGCCGTACCGGATCCGCGGGCGCAGGCCGAGGTGATCGGGTGGGCGTTGTCGGCCGCCGGGATCTCCGCGCGGGACGTGACCTACCTGGAAGCGCACGGCACCGGCACCGCGCTCGGTGACCCCATCGAGATCGCCGGGCTGGCCGCCGCGTTCCGCGAGCACACCGACGCCGACGGCTTTTGCGCCATCGGATCGGTGAAGAGCAACATCGGGCACTGCGAGAGCGCCGCGGGCATCGCGGGCCTGACCAAGGTGCTGCTGCAGATGCGGTACGGCCGCCTCGCCCCCTCCCTGCACACCGAAACCCTCAACCCCCACATCGACTTCACCGGTACGCCCTTCGTCGTCCAACGCGAACCCGCCGACTGGAACCCCGTCGCATCGGGCGCCCCGCGCATCGCCGGGCTCTCCTCCTTCGGCGCGGGCGGCGCCAACGCCCACATCGTCCTCGCCGAATACCAGCCCGCCCGCACCCCGGCCCCGCACATCACGGCCGGCCCGGCACTGGTGCCGCTGTCCGCGCGCACCGAGGACCAGCTCCGCGAGCGCGTGCAGAATCTCATCGACCGGCTCACCCACGCCGACGACCTCACCCTGGCCGGCGTCGCCTGGACCCTGCAGACCGGCCGGGAACCCCGCGAGGAACGCCTCGGCGTGCTCGCCGACACCCTCACCGACCTGACCACCAAACTCCGAAACTACCTGGACGGCAACGGCGACGACGTGCTGCGCGGCACGGTGAGCCGCGACCACGCCGCGCTGAGCGCCTTCGCCCCCGACGCCGACCTGGACGACACCATCCGCGCCTGGGCGCGCAAGGGCAAGCTACAGCGGCTGCTCGACCTGTGGGTCAACGGCGTGCAGGTGGACTGGAACCTGCTCTACGACGGCACCATCCCGCACCGGGTGGGACTGCCGGCGTACCCGTTTGCCCGCGAGCAATACCGCCCGGCCGGACCCGCCTCCATCGATGCACACCGCGGACTCGCCCGGCTGCACCCGCTCGTGCACGCCAACACCTCCGACTTCACCGAGCAGCGGTTCACCGCCGAGCACACCGGGCAGGAGCCGTTCCTGCGCGACCACACCGTCAACGGCACCGCACTGCTGCCCGCCGCCTGCTACCTCGAGATGACCGTCGCCGCCACCGCCCTGACCCGGCGCATCCCGGCCGGTCCGCAAGCCCCACTGCACCTGCACGACGTGACCCTGGCCCGTGCGTGGCGCGCCGGGGACGGACCGCTGCACATCGCCCTGCACCCGCACGACGACGGGACGATCGGCTTCCGGATCACCGGCGACGGACCCGACAGCGAGGAGATCACCTACGGCCGCGGATCCATCCGGTACGCCGCCCCGGCCCCCGAAACCGTGCTCGACCTCGCCGCGATCCGGGCGCAGTGCAGCACCTCGGTGCTCAGCGCAGACCAGTTCTACGAGCGGTACCGGGCAGCCGGGATCGCCTATGGGCCGGCGCACCGCGCGGTGCAGCGGCTGCACGTGGGCACCGGGCAGGCGCTCGCCGAGTTGCGGGTGCCCGGCGTCGTGGCGGACACCATCGGCGACTACACGCTGCACCCGAGCCTGCTCGACGCCGCCATTCAGGCCAGCGCGGGCGTGCTCGGCGAACGGGCCGGAAGCACCGCGGTGCCGTATGCCTTCGAGGAAGTGCTCGTGCTCGGTGCCTGCCGGCCCGAGATGCAGGCGTGGGTTCGGCGCACCGGTGACGACCGGGTGGATGTCGACCTGACCGATGAGCGGGGGGCTGTGGTCGTACGGCTGCGGGGGTTGACCTTCCGCGCCCCCGGCGACACCACTGCGCCGGCACCGGCCATGCTCGTGCCCCGCTGGGACGCCCAGCCGGTGAATGGCACCCCCGCCCCCGACGTGCGGCCCGTGGTCGTGGTGCCCGGGCGCCCCGACGTGGCCGCCGCCCTGCGGCACACCGGCCACGAGGTCGCCGAACTGACCTCGCCCGCCGCCGGGCTCGCCCAGCGCTACACCGACTACGCCGAGCAACTGCTCGACCGGCTCGCCACCACCTCACCGACCGGCACCGGCGGGCGCATCCTCTACCAGCTCGTGCTGCCCGGCGACCCGCCGGCCGCGCCGCTGACCGGGCTCGGCGCCATGCTGCGCACCGCCCACCTGGAGAACCCGGCCGTGCTGGGCCAGGTGATCGTGCTCGACCCCGCCGAACCCGTCAGCACCGCCAGCACCCGCGTCACCGAGAACCGCTCCCGGCCCGAGGACGAGGTCATCCGCTACGCCGGCGGCTGCCGCGAAGTGTCCTCGTGGACGTCGCAGCCCCCGCCGGAAACCGTGCCGCTGCCCTGGAAGGAATACGGCGTCTACCTGATCACCGGCGGGCTCGGCGGCCTCGGCCTGCTCGTGGCCCGCGAGATCACCGCGCAGGCCACCCACGCCTCCGTCGTGCTCATCGGGCGTTCCCCGCTCGACGCGGCCAAGCGGGCCCTGCTCGACGGGCTCGGCACCGAGGTCCGCTACGAGCAGGCCGACGTGGCCGACCGTGCCCAGGTCGACGCGTTCATCCAGCGGATGCTGCACGAGCACGGCCGCATCGACGGCATCGTGCACAGCGCCGGGCTGACCCGCGACGCCTTGATGGTCCACAAGCAACCGGCCGACCTGCGCGCGGTGCTGGCCCCCAAGGTCGCCGGGCTGCTCAACCTCGACCAGGCCACCTACGCCCTGCCGCTGGACTTCCTCGTCGCGTTCTCCTCCACCTCCGGCGCACACGGCAACGTCGGGCAGGCCGACTACGCCGCGGCGAACGCGTTCATGGACGCCTACCTCGCCCAGCGCCACGACCTGGTGGCCACCGGCGAACGCAGCGGGCACAGCGTGTCCATCAACTGGCCGCTGTGGGCCGACGGCGGCCTGCAGGTGCCCGCTGACACCCGTACCGTGCTGCGCAACCGTTACGGCATCGTGCCGCTGACCACCGGCGCCGGAATCGGTGCCCTGCGCGGCATCCTGTCGCTGCCCAGCCACCAGGTGCTCGTGCACACCAACGGTACCGCCCCCGCCGTGGCACCACCCGTGCTGACCCTCGACCGCCCGGCCGCCGATGTGGACGCGAACGCGGGGCTCGACGAGGCGGCCACACGCTACCTGCAGCAGGTGCTGGGCGACGCCGTCAAACTGCCCGCCGAACGCATCAACCCGCGCGCCGCGTTCGACACGTTCGGCATCGACTCGGTGCTGACCCTGTCCATGACCGACCGCCTGGAAAACGTGTTCGGGCCGCTGCCCAAAACCTTGTTCTTCGAGTTCCGCTCGGTCGCCGAACTGACCCGCTATTTCCTCGACCACCACCGTGACGCCCTGGCCGTCCTGCTGAACGGCAACCCGGTCCCCGACGCGCAACCCGCGCCCACCCCGGCGGTCCGCGAGTACCGCTTCGCCGCCGCCCCGCAACCCGCTTCCGCCGCCGGGCTCGACATCGCGATCGTGGGGCTGGCCGGGCGCTACCCGCAGGCCCGCACCCTTGAGGAGTTCTGGGACAACCTGTCCCGAGGCCGCGACAGCGTCACCGAGGTGCCCGCCGAGCGGTGGGACCACAGCCAGTTCTACGATCCCGACAAGGATGCGGGCGGGCGGACGTACCTCAAATGGGGTGGCTTCCTTGACGGCGTCGCCGAGTTCGACCCGCAGTTCTTCCGCATCTCCCCGCGCGAAGCCGAACTCATGGACCCGCAGGAACGGCTGTTCCTGCAATGCGTTCAGGAAACCCTCGACGATGCCGGCTACCCGCCCGCCCGGCTCAACCGCAACGGCACCCGCGTCGGGGTGTTCGCCGGGGTGATGTACGAGGAATACCAGCTGCACGGCGTGCGCGAACAACTGCTCGGCACCCCGATCGCGTTGTCCGGCAACGCCTCCTCGGTAGCCAACCGGGTGTCGTACTTCTTCGACTTCACCGGCCCCAGCCTCAGCGTCGACACCATGTGCTCGTCCTCGTTGACCGCGATCCACCTGGCCTGCCAGAGCATCCGCACCGGCGCCTGCGAGGCAGCGATCGCCGGTGGCGTGAACCTGAGCGTGCACCCCAACAAGTACCTCATGCTCGGGCAGGGCCGCTTCGCCTCCAGCACCGGGCAGTGCGCGAGTTTCGGCTCCGGCGGCGACGGCTACGTGCCCGGCGAGGGCGTCGGCGCGGTGCTGCTCAAACCCCTAGAGAAGGCCATCGCCGACGGCGACCGGATCCAGGGCGTCATCAAAGGCGCGGCGATCAGCCACGGCGGGCGCACCAATGGCTACACCGTGCCCAGCCCGCAAGCCCAGGCGAAAGTCATCACCGCCGCCTGGCAACAGGCCGCCATCGACCCCGCCCGGATCAGCTACATCGAGGCCCACGGCACCGGCACCACCCTCGGCGACCCCATCGAGATCGCCGGACTGAGCGCAGCCTTCGGCGAGCACACCGGCGCTTCCTGCGCGATCGGCTCGGTCAAGAGCAACATCGGGCACTGCGAGAGCGCCGCCGGCATCGCCGGACTGACCAAGATTCTCCTGCAGATCCGGTACGGCCAGATCGCGCCCTCCCTGCATTCCCAGCACCTCAACCCGCACATCGACTTCGCCCGGACGCCGTTCTGCGTCCCGCAGACGCTGACCCCCTGGCAGCCGCCCGGCACTCAGCCCCGCCTGGCCGGCCTGTCCTCGTTCGGGGCCGGCGGGTCGAACGCCCACCTGGTCGTGGAGGAATACGTGGCACCCCCAGCACACCCCGAGACAGCCCACGAGTCGGTGGCGATCGTCCTGTCCGCCCGCGACGAGGACCGGCTGCGGGCACAGGCCACCGATCTGGCGCGCTCGCTTGGCGAAACCGGTGACCTCACGGCCATTGCCGCGACGCTGCAGACCGGCCGCGAGGCGATGCGCGAACGGCTGGGTTTCACCGCGACAACCCTGACCGAGGTACGCGACCAGCTCGCCAATTTCCTCGCCGGCCGCGACACCACCGTCGTGCGGGGCCGGGCCGGCGACGACAACGCCGCCGTATCCGCCGCATGGCTGCGCGAGCACCGCTGGACCGAAATCCTGCACGCCTGGGTCGCCGGTGCGGACGTCGACTGGGACGCCGCCTACCCCGGCGGCCGCCCCCGCCCGGTCGCGCTGCCCAGCTACCCCTTCGCCCGCGACCGCTACTGGATCACCCCGTCCACCCCCACCGACGTGCAGGTGTTCCAGGAGCACTGGCAACCCGAACCCCTGCCCGCCAACCGCCAGCCCGCCTTCCGCAAGGTCCTCCGCATCAGCGACGACCCGGCACTGGGCGAGCACCTGACCGGCGCCGACCTCACCCGGGCCCTCACCGCCGCCCCCATCGACGCAGTCGTGTACGCCGTGTCCGGCCCGGTCGGCGCGCACACCCAGCTCGACGTGCTGCACCTGCTGCAGGCCATCGCTGAGTCCGGCCCCGGGGTGCGCCGGGTGCTGCTGTCCGGCGTTTTCCGCACCCCGCTGGACCAGGCGTACCTCGAATCGTGGGCCGGCTTCCAGCGCTCGTTGCCCAACGCCCTGCCCACCGTGCCGGCCGGAGTGGTCCTGGAGGACGCGAGCACCGACCCGGCCGGACGGGCCGCACGGCTGCGCGAGGAGCTGAGCGTCGCCGAGCCGCAGACCGTGTTGTACCGGGCCGGGGTCCGCCACGTCAGTCAGTTGCAGCCGACCATTCCGGCAGCTGCCCGCGACGTGCTGCGCGCCGGGGGTACGTACCTGGTCACCGGGGGCCTGGGCGGTCTCGGGCTCGTGGTGGCCGGCCACCTTGCGCGGACGTACCGGGCGCGGCTGGTGCTGACCGGACGCTCCCCGCTGGACCCGGCTCGCAGCGCGGCGATCGAGCGGCTGAAGTCGCTGGGGGCGCAGGTGCTCTACGGCGAGGCTGACGTGACCGACGCTGCGGCCATGCGTGGGGTTCTGGGCGCGGCGCGTGAGCGGTTCGGGTCGGTGCACGGGGTCATCCACGCGGCGGGGGCCCCGGCCGAGGGCACCCTGCGCACGCTCGACGCTGATGCCTTTGAGCGCCAGGTTGCTGCCAAGGTGCGGGGCACGCTTGTTCTCGACGAGGTGCTGGGGGATGAGCCGCTGGACTTCGTCAGCTATTTCTCGTCCGTGTCGGCTGTGCTGGGTGACTTCGGCAGTTGCGCCTATGCCGTGGGGAACCGGTTCCAGACCAGCTACGCCCGGCTGCGGGGCACTCCCGCCGTGGCCATCAACTGGCCACTGTGGCGCGACGGCGGGATGGGTTTCGGGGATCCTCAGCAGACCGAGACGTACCTGGCCGCCAGCGGGCAGCGGCTGCTGGAAACGGGGGAGGGGCTCGCGCTGTTCGAGCGCTTCCTCGGGGGCGGTTCGGCTCAGCAGATGGTGCTGACGGGCCGGACCTCGCCGTCGGCTCCGGATGCCCCACCTTCCTCCGAGCCGGTCGTGGTGGACAGCGTGGTCGCGCGGATCAAGGAGGTGATCGCTGAGCTGCTGCGGCTGCCGGTCACCAAGGTGTACGCCGACGAAAGCCTGACCGACCTTGGCTTCGACTCGATCGCGCTGGCCCGCCTGGCCCAGCGGCTGAGCGAGCGCTTCGGCTTCCCGGTTCTGCCGCCGGTGTTCTTCGTGCACCCCACCGTGCAGAAGCTCGCCGAGTATTTCGTCGCTGAGCACGGCCCTGCCCTGACGCCCACGGCTCCGCCCGTCTCGCCCGTCGCTGCCGTCAGCGAGCCGGCCCCGCCCGCCGCCGGGCTGGAGCCGGTGGCTGAACGGGAGCCGGCGGCCGGGCCGGAGCCGATCGCCATTATTGGGATGAGCGGGCGGTTTCCCGCCGCGCGCACGGTTGACGAGCTGTGGGACATCCTGGTGCAGGGCCGTGACGCCCTCAGCCCGGTGCCTGAGCAGCGCCGCGCCGACTGGGGCAAGCTGGCCCAGTCCGATGATCCGGCCGTGCGCTGCGGGTTCGTGCCGGGGGTGGCCGAGTTCGACCCGGCCTTCTTCGAGATCTCACCGCGTGAGGCGCGCACCATGGATCCCCGGCAGCGGCTGCTGCTGCAGGAATCGTGGCGGGCGCTGGAGAACGCCGGCTACGGCCCGCGTCAGGTGGGCGGCGAGCGCATCGGGATGTTCGTCGGGGCCGAGCAAGGGGATTACCCGCACCTGACCGCCGGCGAGGGCACCATCACCGCGCAGCACGACGGCATCCTCGCCGCCCGGCTGGCCTACTTCCTCAACTTCTCCGGCCCGGTGCTGACCGTCAACACCGCCTGCTCCTCCGGGCTTGCCGCAGCGCACCAGGCCTGCCTGAGCCTGCGCAACGACGAATGCGACGCCGCCGTGGTTGCCGGGGTCAACCTGGCCACCACCGAGCATGTGTACGCCGGCACCCGCGACGCCGGAATGCTCTCCGAAGACGGCGTGTGCTACGCCTTCGACGCCCGGGCGAACGGCATGGTGCTCGGCGAGGCGGTGGCCGTCGTGGTGGTCAAGCGCCTCTCCCGCGCGATGGCCGACGGTGACACCGTCCTGGCCGTTATCCGGGGCAGCGGCATGAACTACGACGGTCGGACCAACGGGATCACCGCCCCCAACGGCGCCGCGCAGGCCGAGCTGTACCGCGAGGTGTACGCCCGGCACGACATCGACACCGCCCGGCTGGGTCACATCGTCGCGCACGGCACCGGCACCCGGCTCGGGGACCCGGTGGAGGTGAACGCGCTCGACGAGGTGCTCGGCGAGCGGGGGCGTCCGGCCGGTGCGTGCGCGCTGACGTCGACCAAGCCGAACGTGGGGCACACCCTGGCCGCCTCGGGGGTGGTCAGCCTGATCGCGCTTGTGCAGTCGGTGCGGCACGGGGTGATTCCGGTGGGAGTGCACTGCGAGCAGCGCAGCGATTACATCGACTGGGGGCGCAGTGCTGTGGGCGTGCCGGAATCCACGCGATCCTGGCCTGAGGACGCCTCGGGACGGCGGCTGGGCGCTGTCAGTTCCTTCGGGATGACCGGCACCAACGTGCACATGGTCGTGGAAAGCTACCCCGCTCCTGCGGCCGCGACTGCCGGCACGTCCGCCCACTTGCTGGTGCTGTCCGCGAAGACCGCGTCCGCGTTGCGGCAGCGGGCAGCCGAGCTGGCGGAGGCGTTGGGCGACACCACGCTGGACCTCGCGGACGTCAGCTGGACGCTGCTCGACGGCCGCCACCACTTCGCCCACCGGTACGCCATCGTCGCCGCCGACCGTGCCGAAGCGCTGGACGCCCTGCAAGCAGCGGCTCAGGGCACTGCATATCCGGCGGTGCGGCACGGCGAGGCACCCCGGGAGCCGGCAGATCGCGCGTCGCTCACCGAGCGCGCCGCGCGGATACAACCGCCGCAATCCTTCCTCCCCGAGCTGGCCGAGCTGTATTGCGCCGGAGCCGAGCCGCAGTGGCCGGCCCTGTTCACCGACCCGAGGACTGTCGCGTTGCCCGGTTACCCCTTCCAACGCCGCGAATACTGGGCCACCCGGCCGACCGCCGAGCCCACCGCCGAGCCCGTCCCGCCGGTTCCGTTGGCGGCCGTGGAGTCCCGGCAGGTGGTTCTCGCGGGCCCGGCTGCGGCCGCGGTGAGCGTGCCCCCGACGGTGTCCAAGCCGAGCGGTGTGGTCCTCGCCGGGCTGGGCGCCTCTCCTGAGAACAACAGCACCCCTCCTGAGAACAACAGCACCCCTCCCGAGAACAGCAGCACCCCTCCCGAGAACAGCAGCGCGCTCGCTCAAGAGTTGCGCAGCAGCCTCGCCGAGGTGCTGGACGTCGCCCCCGACGAGATCGACCCCCGGCGCAGCTTCCTCGAACAGGGCCTGGATTCCATCGTGGGCGTCGAGTGGGTCAAGACCCTCAACAAGAGGTACGGCCTCACCCTCGCCGCCACCCGCCTGTACGACCACCCCACCCTGACCGCCCTCGCCGAGGTCATCCGCGCCAGCACACCCGCGACCGCACAACCCGCACCCGCACCAGAGACGCCCAGCCGCCCGCGAGCCGACCTGATCACGCAACTCAAGACCAGCCTCGCCGAGGTGCTGGACGTCGCTCCGGACGAGATCGACCCCCGGCGCAGCTTCCTCGAACAGGGCCTGGACTCCATCGTCGGCGTCGAGTGGGTCAAAACCCTCAACAAGATCTACGGCACCACCCTGACCGCCACCGGCCTGTACGACCACGCCACCATCACCGACCTCGCCGCGCACCTGGACGGCCGGCTCGCAGCCGCCGCCCCCGTCGAAGCAGCCGCCACCCCCGCCCCGGTCGAGAAGGCCGCGGAGGAGTCCATCGCCATCATCGGCATGTCCGGCCGCTACCCGGAAGCCGCCGACCTTGCCACCTTCTGGGACAACCTGCGCGAGGGCCGCGACTGCGTACGGGAAATCCCCGCCGAACGCTGGGACACCGGCCGCTACTACGACCCCCAGCCGCAGCAGAAGGGCCGCACCACCAGCAAGTGGCTGGGCGTGCTCGACGACGCCGACCGCTTCGACCCGTTGTTCTTCAACATCTCCCCGGCCGAAGCCGAAGGCCTGGACCCGCAGCACCGGCTCTTCCTGGAAGAGGCGTACCGCGCGTTCGAGGATGCCGGCTACGACCCGCAGTCGCTGAGCGCCCGCAAATGCGGCGTCTACCTGGGCATCAGCGGCAGCGAGTACGGCCTGCTCATGCACGACGCCAGCACCGAGGTCAACGGCGCGACCAGCGGCAGCAACGCCATCGCGGCGGCCCGCATCGCCTACTACGCCAACCTCAAGGGTCCGGCCCTGGCAATCGACACCGCCTGCTCCTCGTCGCTGGTGGCCCTGCACCTGGCCCGCCAGGCCCTGCTGCACGGCGAGATCGACCTCGCACTGGTCGGCGGCGTGTCGCTGTACCTGTTGCCAGAGACCTACATCGGCATGTCCGAGGCGGGCATGCTCTCGCCCGAGGGCAAATGCAAGGCGTTCGACAACAGCGCCGACGGGTTCGTGCCGGGCGAGGGCGTGGGCGCGCTGGTGCTCAAGCGGCTCAGCGACGCCGAAGCCGACCACGACCACATCCACGGCGTAGTGGTCGCCTCGGGCATCAACCAGGACGGGCGCACCAATGGCATCACAGCACCGAGCGCGGCCAGCCAGACCGAGCTGCTGAGCGAGGTGTACGAGCGCCACGGCATCGACCCGGGCACCATCGGCTACGTCGAAATGCACGGCACCGGTACGAAACTCGGCGATCCGATCGAGCTGAGTGCGCTGGCCACCGTCTACCGCGAGCACGGTGTCGCCGACGGCGCCTGTGCCATCGGCTCGGTGAAGTCCAACATCGGGCATACGTCCGCCGCAGCCGGGGTCGCCGGAGTGCACAAGGCGTTGTTCAGCCTGCACGAGGGCATGCTGGTGCCGAGCCTGCACTTCCGGTCACCCAACGAGCACTTCGACTTCGTCCGGTCCCCGCTGCGGGTGAGCACCCGGGTCGAACCATGGACGCCGAGCGGCGCCCACCCGGTGCGCCGCGCTGCGGTCAGCTCGTTTGGGTTCAGCGGCACCAACGCCCACATCGTGCTCGACGAGTACCGTCCGCGCCGCAACCCGGACCAGCGTTCCGCCGCCGCGCCCGGTGTGGTGGTGCTGTCGGCCCGCACCGAGCCGCAACTACGCGCGGCAGCCGAGCGGCTCGCGGACTTCGCCGCCCACGCCACCGCCCTGGACACCGGCGACCTGACGTACACCCTGCAGGTCGGCCGCGAGGCGATGCCGTACCGGCTGGCCTTCGTCGCCGCGTCCACCGCCGAGGTGGTGACCACGCTGCAGGACTACCTGGCCGGGCGCGGCAGCGCGGTGGTCGAGGGCCGGGCCACCGGCGACGAACCGGCCTGGGCCGAGGCCGGCGAGCCCGACCGCTCGGCCGTCCGGAACCTGGCCCGCGCCGGTGACCTCGCCGGGCTGGCCCGCGCCTGGGTGTCCGGGCGGCCCGTCGACTGGACCCTGCTGCACACCGACCGGCCGGTGCGGCGCATCCCGCTGCCCACCTACCCGTTCGCGCGGGAGGCGTACTGGGCCGGTTCCCGCCAGCCGCGCACAGCCCCGGCGCCGGTGCTGCATCCGTTGGTCCACCGCAACATCTCCGGCTTCACCGGCCCCCGCTTCGCCACCGCGTTCACCGGCACCGAGGTGTTCCTGCGCGACCACCAGGTGCACGCGACGGCGACGATGCCCGCGGTGGCGTACCTGGAAATGGCCCTTGCCGCAGCCACCCACGCCGACGGCAGCACGCCGCACCCGAGCGTCACCTTCACCGACGTGGCGTGGGTTCGGCCACTCGCCGGCGCCGACCTCAGCACCGGCATCCACATCAGCGTGACGCAGGAGCCCTCCGGGCGGGTGCGCTTCGAAGTCGGCACGTTCGCCGAAGGGTTCCTCGCTCTGGGCACGGCCGGCGCCCCCTCCACCGTCGACGTGGACGCCCTGCTGGCTGCCTGCACCGGCGACACCCTGGACGGTGACGCCTTCTACACCGCGTTCGCCGCCGCGGGACTCGACTACGGCCCGTTCTACCGCGGCGTCGAGCGGGTGCACCTGGGCGCCGGGCAGGCCCTCGCCCGCCTGAGCGCCCCGGCCCCCGCGGACGGCCTGACGCTGCACCCCGGGGTCCTCGACGCCGCCCTGCAGACCGTGCTGGCCCTGATGACCGGCGAGGCGGCGCAAACCTACCTGCCGTTCTCCGCCGGCCGCATCGAGGTGCACGCTGAGATCACCGGGGCCGCCTGGGCTTGGGTCCGCCGCGCCACCGGCTCCGGTCACCGGTTCGATGTGGACATCTGCGGGCCGGACGGCACGGTGCTGGCCAGCCTGCGCGACTTCGCCCTGCGCGCCGCGTCAACCGCCACCGGCGTGGTCATGGCCCGCCCCCAGTGGCAGCCCGAGGCGGTACGCGGACCGGTCGTCCCGGGCCGCCGGGTGATCCGCATCGCCACTCCGCACACCGTTCCGGCCGCAAGCCCGGACGCCGAACTGCACCTGCTCGCCTCCACCGCCGACCACGCCGACGTGCGCTACCGCGACCACGCGGCGCAGGTGCTGGGCATGGTGCAAGAACTGCTGCGCAACCCGGACCCCTCCAACGTCGTCGTGCAGCTGGTGCTCCCGGCGACCGGGCCGGACCACCTCGACGCCGGGCTGGCCGCGCTGCTGGGCAGCGCCGGACAGGAGAACCCCAAGCTGCTCGCCCAGATGGTGCTGACCGAACCC
This sequence comes from Actinoplanes sp. TFC3, assembly GCF_001553785.1. Classification (GTDB taxonomy): domain Bacteria; phylum Actinomycetota; class Actinomycetes; order Mycobacteriales; family Micromonosporaceae; genus Actinoplanes. The sequence goes on along the minus strand of NZ_LOJP01000001.1, from coordinate 2,683,015 downwards.
GGCACAGCTCCCGCGATCCTGCGCGAACACCTGGATGCCGACTTGACCGGTACGCCGGAGCCGGCCGTGCGCTACACCCACGGACAGCGGGCCGTGCTGCGCTGGACCGAAACCGGTACCGACGCCGCCGGGTCACCGTGGAAGGCGGGCGGGGTCTACCTCATCACCGGTGGGCTCGGTGCGCTGGGCCGCATCTTCGCCACCGAGATCGCCGCGCAAACCCATGACGCCACCATCGTGCTCACCGGCCGCGTCCCCGAAACCGCTGCGGCACACCAGTTCCTGGCCGGCCTGCGCGACACCGGAGCCCGCTCCCTGTACGTCCAGGCCGACATCACCGACCGCAACCAGGTGAACCGGCTGATCGCGGACGTGCTGGCCGACGCCGGGCACCTCAACGGCGTCCTGCACGCCGCCGGTGTCCTGCGCGACGACTTCATCCTCCGTAAGAGCGCTGCCGACCTCGACGCCGTGCTGGCGCCCAAGGTCAGCGGCATCGTGCACCTCGACGAGGCCACCCGCGACGTGGACCTGGACTTCTTTGCCGCGTTCTCCTCCGGAGCCGGCGTCGGCGGTAACGCGGGCCAGGCCGACTACGCAGCCGCCAACGGCTTCCTGGACGCCTACGCCGCCGAGCGCGCCGGCCGCCGGCCCGGTCGCAGCCTGTCCATCAACTGGCCGCTGTGGGCCGATGGCGGCATGCAACCCGACCCGGCCACCCGCCGGCAATGGCAGGACCGGCTCGGCGTCACCTCGCTGGACCGGGCCGCCGGACTGGCGGCGTTCGCCCGAGCCGTCCACTCCGGCCACCCGCAGGTGCTGGTGGCCGCGGGCGACCCGGCGCGGATCAGGCAGAGCCTCGAACACCCCGGCACCGAGGAGAACACAGCGGGGGCAGACCAGACGGCGATGGGATCGCCAGCCGCGGACGGCCCACCCGACGGCGCGGTCACCCGGATCCGGGCACTGCTGGCCGGGGTGCTCAAGATGCCCGTCCAGCGCATCGAAACCGACGTCCCGCTGGAGCAGTACGGCATCAACTCGGTGGTCGCGTTGAGCATGACCGCCAAACTCGAGGAGGTCTTCGGCCGCCTGCCCAAGACCCTGTTCTTCGAGTACCGCACGATCGAGGAACTCACCGGCTACTTCCACACCGCCCACCCGGCGACGCTACGCACCCTCGCCGGAGTGCCCGCCACGGTGACATCGGCTGCGGTGGCGCCCGCCGTCATCCCCGCAGCCCCCGCGGTGATCGAGGAGCGTGGCCGTACCGGTGATATTGCCATCATCGGCGTCGCCGGACGCTACCCGCAGGCGCGCAATCTGCGGGAGTTCTGGGACAACCTGGCCGCCGGACGCGACAGCATCACCGAAGTCCCGCAGGACCGCTGGGATCACGCCCGGTTCTCCGGTGAGACGTACTGCAAGTGGGGCGGCTTCCTGGACGACGTGGACCGCTTCGACCCGTTGTTCTTCCGCATCTCCCCGCGCGAAGCCGAGATCACCGACCCGCAGGAGCGGCTGTTCCTGCAGTGCGTCTACGAAACGCTGCAGGACGCCGGATACACCCCCGGCCAGCTACCCGGCACGGGTGTGTTCGCCGGCTCGATGTACGACGAATACCAGCTGCACGGCACCACCGAGGCCGGCAAACCGGTGCCCGGCAACGCCGCGTCGATCGCGAACCGGGTGTCGTACTTCTGCGACTGGCACGGCCCCAGCCTCACCGTCAAGACGATGTGCTCGTCGTCGCTGACCGCCCTGCACCTGGCCGTGCAAAGCCTGCGGACCGGCGACTGCGAGACCGCCGTGGCCGGTGGCGTCAACCTGTCGCTGCACCCCAGCAAGTACGTGCTGCTCGGACAGAGCAAGTTCGCCTCCAGCAAGGGCATGTGCGAGAGCTTCGGCCGCGGCGGCGACGGCTACGTACCCGGAGAGGGCGTCGGCGCGGTGCTGCTCAAGCCCCTGGAACGGGCGATCGCCGACGAGGACCGGATCTACGGGATCATCAAGGCCACAGCGGTCAACCACGGCGGACGTACCAACGGCTACACGGTGCCCAACCCGCAAGCGCAAGGCGAGGTCATCGCTTGCGCCCTGGACCGGGCCGGCGTGGACGCGCGGGCGATCAGCTACGTCGAGGCGCACGGCACCGGCACCGTGCTCGGCGACCCCATCGAGATCGCCGGGCTGAGCCGGGCGTTCGCGCGGCACACCAGCGACACCGAGTTCTGCCCCATCGGATCGGTCAAGAGCAACATCGGCCATGCCGAAAGCGCCGCGGGAATCTCCGGCCTGACCAAGGTGCTGCTGCAGATGCGGTACGGCCGCCTGGTGCCCTCGCTGCACGCCGAGGAGCTCAATCCGCACATCGACTTCGCCGCCACGCCGTTCCGGGTGCAACGCGAAGCAGCCGACTGGCCGCGACCCACCATCGTTCGCGACGGCGTAGCCCACGAACAGCCGCGCATCGCTGGCCTGTCCTCGTTCGGTGCGGGCGGTTCCAACGCCCACGTCATCATCGAGGAGTACGTCCCGGTTGCGCCGCCCGCACCCCCGGCCCCGTCGCCGCTGTCCAGCGTCTTCGTGCTCTCCGCGCGCACCGAGGACCAGCTGCGCCAGCAAGCCCGAGGACTGCTCGACCACATCACCGCCGAAGGTGTCGCCGATAAAGACCTGCCCGGCATCGCGTTCACCCTGCAAACCGGCCGCGACCACTTCGACGAGCGGGTCGCCTTCCGCGCCACCAGGGTTGCCGAGCTCAGCGACCACCTGCGCGAAACAGCCGGTGACGTCGGCGAATCCGGCGGGCTGCACCGCGGCCGGGTCCAGCGGGGGAGCGGCGCGGTGGCGCTGTTCGCCGACGACGAAGACATGGCCGGTGTGGTCGACGCCTGGATCGGCAAGGAAAAGATCGGCCGGCTGCTCGACCTGTGGGTCAACGGGTTGTCGCTGCGCTGGCGCGACCACTACACCGGGGCGGCGCCGCGGCGGGTGGGGCTGCCGGCGTACCCCTTCGCTCGGGACCGCTATTGGGTTTCTGCCGCCGCATATCCGTCGCCCGCTGTCGAGGTGCCGCTGCCCGAACCCACGGCCCCGGCGCAAGCGCCGGACAAGCCGACCGGTATTCAGCTGACCACGACGGCCCAGCCAGCGCCGCAATCCGAGCACCTCATCGCCGAGCTTGCGGCGAGCCTGGCCCAGGCGCTGTACCTGGCCGACGGCGACGCTGACCCGGACACGGACTTCATCGATCTGGGCCTGGATTCCATCGTGGGCGTCGAATGGCTCAAGGACATCAACAAGAGGTATGACCTCACCCTGAACGCCACGGTCCTCTACGACGCCTCAACCGTCCGCCGCCTGGCCGGCCACATCGCCCACCTCACCCCCTCACCGCCCCTCACTACTCCTGTTGTTCCGGTCGCGCCGGTTTCGCTTGCGCCGCCGGCCGCCGCACTGCCATCGGTTGCTCTCACGCCGCCAAGCGCCACCGCGCCACCGGTCGTCTTGACGCAGCTTGCCGCTTCGCCCGCGCCTTCCCCATCTCCCGCCGCCCCTGCGGCGCCGGTTGCGCCCGTGCCGGCCGCTGCTTCCGCGCCGCCGGAGGCCGAGCTGGCGGCGGCGCTGACCGAAACCCTGAGCCAGGCGCTCTACCTGGACGCCGCGGACATCGACCCGGACGCCAACTTCATCGATCTGGGCCTGGATTCCATCGTGGGCGTCGAATGGCTCAAGGAAATCAACAAGAGGTACGCCCAAAACCCCCCCCCCCCCCGCCTCTACGACCACCCCACCATCCACCAATTAGCCGCCCGCCTCCACCACGACCTCTCCACCCAACCCACGGTCTTCCAAGAGCCCGCCGCTCCCCAAGAGCCCGCCGCTCCCCAAGAGCCCAACTCCGACCTCATTGCCGTCGTCGGCATGGCCGGGCGCTATCCCGGCGCCCCCGACCTGGCCGCCTACTGGGACAACCTCGCCGCCGGCCGCGACAGCGTCTGCGAGATCCCCTCCTCCCGCTGGGACACCGCCGCCTACTTCGATCCGCGCCCCCAGCAGCCCGGCAAGGTCTACAGCAAGTGGATGGGCATGCTCGACGACGTCGACGTTTTCGACCCGCACTTCTTCCAGATCCCGCCCGCCGAGGCTGAGGCCATGGACCCGCAGCAGCGCCTGTTCATGCAGGAGGCCTATCACGCCTTCGAAGACGCCGGGTACGACGTCCGCGCCCTCAGCGGTCATCGCTGCGGTGTCTACCTCGGCATCATGAGCAACGAATACGCCATGCTCGTACAGCAGCAGGGCGGCACCACCTCCAGCGCCGCCACCAGCAACAGCAACGCCATCTCCGCCGCGCGCATCGCCTACCTGCTCAACCTCAAGGGCCCAGCGATTGCCCTGGACACCGCCTGTTCCTCGTCGCTGGTCGCCACCCACCTGGCTACCCAGGCGTTGCGGGCCGGTGAGATCGACATGGCGCTGGTCGGCGGGGTCACGCTGTACCTGAGCCCGGAGTCGTACGTCAGCATGTGCGCCGCTGGCATGTTGTCGCCGGATGGGCAGTGCAAGACCTTCGATGACGGCGCCAACGGGTTCGTACCGGGCGAAGGCGTCGGTGCGCTGATCCTCAAGCGGTTGTCCGATGCCGAACGCGACCACGACCACATCTACGGCGTGTTGCGCGGCTCGGGCATCAACCAGGACGGCAAGACCAACGGCATCACCGCGCCCAGTGTCAGCAGCCAGACCGAGCTGGCCCGCGACGTCTACGCCCGGCACGGCATCGATCCGGCCGGCATCGACTACGTGGAAATGCACGGCACGGGCACCAAGCTCGGCGATCCCATCGAGCTGGAGGCGCTGGCGTCGGTTTACCGCGAGCACACCGATGCGGTCGGCTACTGCGCGGTGGGGTCGGTGAAGAGCAACATCGGACACACCTCGGCCGCTGCGGGCATCGCCTCCATTCAGAAGGTGCTGCTCGGCATGGAACATGGCCGGCTCGTTCCGACGCTGCACTTCACCCGGCACAACGAGCACTTCGACTTCGCGCGTTCGCCGTTCTACGTCAACACCGAGACCAAGGATTGGCCGGTACGTCCCCACGACGCCCGTCGCGCAGCAGTCAGTTCGTTCGGGTTCAGCGGCACCAACGCGCACCTAGTACTCGAGCAGTACCCGAACCCGGCCCCCACCGCCACCACCGCAGTCACGCCGGCCGTCATCGTGCTCTCCGCGCGCGGCCCCGAGCAGCTCGCCGGGTCCGCGGCCCGGCTGCACCGCTACGCCGTCGAACACCCGGACCTGGTGCTGCGCGACCTTGCCTTCACCCTCCAGGTAGGACGCGAAGCGATGCCGCACCGGCTGGCGTTCGTGGCCCAGTCCCGCGACGAGCTGCTGGCGAAGCTCTCCGCCTTCCACACCACCGGCGGGGGCAACGGCCTCTGGGCCGGTTACGTGCCGCGGCGCGGCACCGCGAACGCCGGGGCGGATCCGGCCGACCTGGCCGCCGGGGCGCGGGACGCCTCCGGTGCGGCGAAGCTGGCCGAGCTATGGGCCGCAGGTACGGCGGTCGACTGGTCCCAGCTGCCCGCCAACAGCCAGGCGCGCCGCTTGCCGCTGCCGGGCTACCCGTTCGCCCGCGGTCACTACTGGCTGGCCACCTCGGCGGCGCGGCCTGACACCACCGTCGAACCCCAGCCGCTCGCCGAGGGCTCCATAGTTCTCAAGCCGGTGTGGGACGTGACGGTCCCGGCCGGGTCGCCCGTCGCAACCCCGGCCGGTCGGGTGGTGGTGGCCGGTGGCACCCCGCAGGACCTTGAGCTCGTACGCCATCAGCACCCCGAAGCCGAACACCTGCACCTGTCCGGCGCTGACTCGGTGCCGGCGCTCGCCGACCGGCTCGACGGCGCCCGTGGGGCGATTGGGCGGCTCATCTGGTTCGTGCCCAGCACACCCGGCGTCGACGCGGACACCCTGATCACCGCGCAGCAGGACGGCCTGTACACCGGCTTCCGGGTGCTGAAAGCTTTGCTCAGCCTCGGTTACGGCCGCCGCGACCTGGACCTCACGGTGATCACCCGGGCAGCCCAGCCGATCCTCAAGCGCGACGTCGTCGACCCCGCCCCGGCGGGCCTGCACGGGCTGTTCGGCGCCGCCGCCAAGGAATACCCGGCCTGGACCGTGCGGCTGGTTGATGTGAGCGCCGACGGCGCGAACCCGGTGCCTGAGATTCTGGCGCTTCCCGTTGCCGAGCCCGGCTCGACCTGGGGGCACCGGCGCGGCCGCTGGTACCGCCAGAACCTGGTGCCGGTGCAGGTGAGCGTACCCGAGCCGGGCAGCCGCACGCCGTACCGCCGGGGTGGCACATACGTCATCGTGGGCGGCGCCGGCGGGCTGGGCGAGGCCTGGACCGAGCACATGATCCGCCGGTACGACGCCAGGATCGTCTGGATCGGCCGGCGCACCGAGGACGCGGACATCTCCCGCCGCCGGGAACGGCTCGGAACCCTGGGCCACATGCCGCTGTACGTGCGCGCCGACGCCGCCGACCCCGAGTCGCTGCGAGCCGCGTACCACAGCATCAAGCAGCACCACCCGGTCGTGCACGGCATCGTGCACTCGGCCATCGCGTTGCTCGACGCCGGGCTGGAACAGATGGACGAACAACGGTTCCGGGCCGCGGTCACGGCCAAGGTCGACGCCGCCGTACGGGTGATGCAAGCCTTCGCCGCCGAGCCCCTGGAGCTGGTCCTGTTCTTCTCGTCGATGAATTCGTTCCTGCGGGCCGCCGGGCAGAGCAACTACGTGGCGGGCTCGGTGTTCGAGGACGCCTACGCCCACCGGCTCGGCCGGGACCTGAGCGCCGCCGTAAAGGTCATGAACTGGGGCTACTGGGGCAGCGTCGGCGTCGTCGCCGACCGGCAGTACCAGCAGCGGATGAGCCAGGCCGGGGCGGCCTCCATCGAACCGGCCGACGGCATGGCCGCTCTCGACGTTCTTCTCTGCGGCGCCTTCGACCAGCTCGCCCTGGTCAAGGCCCAGATGGGTGACAGCTGATGCACAACCTCATCCCCAGCGAATCGATCATCATGGCCCCCACCGGGGTCCCGGTCGGTCTCGAAGCGCTCGGCTGCCAGGTCGCCGCGACGCTGCCCGCCGCCATGGGGACCCCCGCCGGGGCGATCGAGGACGACCTGCTGATCCGGCTGCTCGCGGTGCAGCTCGGCGATGCGGTCGCGCCGGTGGCGGCGATGCACCGCTGGTACGCCGAATCGGTGCGGTTGCTGCGCAGCCGGGGCCACCAGCCGGGCGGCGGCGACCCGGCGGCGGTGTGGGCCGAGTGGGACACCCGATCGGCCGGCTGGGCCCAGGATCCCGGGCTGCGCGCCCAGGTGCGGCTGCTGGATGCGACGCTGCCTGCCCTGCCGCGCATTCTCACCGGGGCGATCCCGGCGACCGACGTCATGTTTCCGGGTTCCTCGATGTCGCTGGTCGAGGGCATCTATCGCAACAACCCGGTCACCGACACGTTCAACGCCGTCATGGCCCGCACGGTTGCGGCCGTGCGGGATGCCGTTGTCGCCGCGGAACCGGCGAACCGCCTGCGCCTTCTGGAGATCGGCGCCGGCACCGGCGGGGGCAGCGCCGGGGTGCTGGAGCAGCTGCGCGGCGCACCGGTCGAAACCTACAGCTACACCGATCTGTCGCGCTCGTTCCTGCTGCACGCCGAACGCGAATTCGGGCCGCAGCACGCCTTCCTGGACTACCAGATCCTCGACATCGAACATGCGCCGCAGGACCAAGGGTTCACCCCTGGCTCGTACGACCTCGTGCTGGCCACCAACGTCCTGCACGCGACCGCCGACATCCGCCGCACCCTGCGCCACGCCAAGGCGCTGCTCAAACGCGGCGGAGTCCTGTTGCTCAACGAGATCTCGGCCTACTCGGTCTTCGCGCACCTGACGTTCGGGCTGCTCGATGGCTGGTGGCGCTACCAGGACGCCGACCTGCGCATCGCGGGCACCCCGGCGCTGGCCCCGGACACCTGGCTCGAGGTGCTGGAGGAGGAGGGCTTCGACCCGGTCGCGTTCCCCGCCGCCGCGCTGCACGGCCTCGGCTACCAGGTGGTGGCCGCCGCCAGCGACGGTCTGATCCGCCAGCAGGCCCCCAGCGCTGCTGCCGAGCCGCCGCCCCAGCCAGAACCTGAGCCTGAGCCTGTTTCGGTCGAGAAGTCCGGTGACGGGCTGCGACGGCACGTCGAGGACGCCATTTTCGCGCAGCTGAAGAGCTCGCTGAAGCTGGGCCGTGAGCACATCGCCGCTGATGACGCGTTCATGGACCACGGCATCGATTCCATCCTTGGCGTCCAGCTCATCCAGCAACTCAACCGGGTGCTGGGCATCGAGCTGAGCACCACCGACCTGTTCGACCACGGCTCGGTCACCCGGCTGGCCGGGCACATCGCTGCGACGTACCCGAATCTGCTGCCCTCGCCGCCCGAGACCGTCACCGTGCCGCAACCCCGGGCCCCGCAGCCCGCCGCCCGCGCCGAAGCGGCACCGGCCGGCAAAGAGCCCATCGCGATCGTCGGGATGAGCGGCCGCTTCGCCGGATCCGACGATCCCGCGCAGCTCTGGGAACACCTCGAACGCGGCGACGACCTCGTCGGCGAGGTCACCCGCTGGGACCTGCCGGCCTCCCCAGCAACCGGCGCCGACGCCTGTCGCCACGGCAGCTTCCTCGACCGCATCGATCTCTTCGATCCGATCTTCTTCAACATCTCCGGGGTCGAGGCCCGCTACATGGACCCCCAGCAGCGGATCTTCCTCGAAGAGTGCTGGAAGGCCCTCGAAGACGCCGGGTACGCCGGCCGCGGCACCCGGGGCCGCCGGTGCGGCGTCTACGCGGGCTGCCAGGAAAGCGGGTACGGCCAGCTCATCGGCGGCGAGGCGCCCGCGTCGGCGATGTGGGGCAACGCCCTGTCGGCCATGCCCGCGCGCATCGCCTACCACCTGGATCTGCGCGGGCCTGCGGTGTCGGTGGACACCGCCTGCTCGAGCTCACTGGTCGCGATTCACCTGGCCTGTCAGGGATTGTGGACCGGCGAGACCGGGATGGCGCTGGCCGGCGGTGTGTCCGTGCAGTGCACGCCGCGCTTCTACCAGGTGGCCGGGCATGCCGGGATGCTGTCGCCCAGCGGGCGCTGCCACACCTTCGACGAGCGCGCCGACGGATTCGTGCCCGGCGAGGGCGCCGCGGTGCTGGTGCTCAAGCGGCTCAGCGACGCGCTGGCCGACGGCGACCACATCCACGGGATCATCCGCGGCTCGGGCACCAACCAGGACGGCGCCTCCAACGGCTTGACCGCCCCCAGCGCCGCCTCCCAGGAACGGCTGCTGACCAGCGTGTACGACGAGTTCGGCATCGACCCGGCCGGCATCCAAATGGTGGAGGCGCACGGCACCGGCACCAAGTTGGGCGACCCGATCGAATACCACGCGTTGCAGCGCGCGTTCACCGGCACCGGCCCGCGGACCAGCCCCTGCGCGCTCGGCTCGATCAAGTCCAACCTCGGGCACACCATCACCGCGGCCGGGGTCGCCGGGATGCTCAAGGTGCTGCTGTCGCTGCGCCACCGGGTCATCCCGCCGTCGCTGCACTTCGAGCAGGGCAACGCGCACATCGACTTCACCGGTGGCCCGTTCGCCGTGCCGGTCACCAGCAAACCGTGGAACGTGCCGGCCGGTACGCCCCGCCGCGCCGCGGTCAGCTCCTTCGGCGTCACCGGCACCAACGCGCACCTGGTGATCGAGCAAGCCCCGGCGGTGGCGCCGCAGGGGTCGTACCGTGGTGCTGAGTTGATTGTGTTGTCCGCGCACACTCCGGAGCAGTTGCGTGAGCAGGCCGAGCGCCTGGCCGTGCGCTGCGCCGACGACAGCGGGCTCAACCTCGGCGATGTGAGCTTCACGCTGCTCACGGGCCGCAAGCACCTGCCGCACCGGCTCGCCTGCGTGGCCACCACCACGGGCGGGCTCGTCACCACCCTGCGGGCCTGGCTCGCCGACCAGCATCCCGCCGGGGTGCACGCCGCCGTGGCCGATGTGGCCGAGGAACGCCCGGCGCTGCGCGCCTTCGGTGCCGACTGTATCCGCCGGGTCGCCGCCGGGCCGTCCGCCGGCGACGAGCTGAGCACCGTGGCGGATCTGTGGTCGCAGGGCTACGACCTGCCGTACGAGGACCTGTTCCTGGCGGGCCACGACCGTCGGGTGCCGCTGCCGACGTACCCGTTCGCCCGGGAAAGCTACTGGGTCCCCGCCGCCCCGCAAGAGACCCCGCAGGGCGCGGCCGACGTGCTGCATCCGATGGTGCACACCAACGTGTCCACGTTGCGCGAGCACTGCTACCGGACCGCGTTCACCGGCTCCGAGCCGTTCTTCACCGACCACCGGGTTCAGGGCCGCAAGGTGCTGCCCGGCGTCGCGTTCCTGGAGATGGCTCGGGCCGCCAGCGCCGCGGCCCTGGACGACGACGGCACCGCCACGATGGTGCTGCGCAACGTGGTATGGGCGCGCCCGCTGGTCGCCGACCCGCAGCCCCCGGCAGTGCTGACAACGGTGACCGCTACCGGCTCGCACGAGGTGGCCTACGAATTCACCGGTGCCGACGGGCAGGTGCACGGTCAGGGCCGCGCGGCAGTGGAACACCGGGATCCGGTCGTCGTTGACCTCAGCGCCCGGCGGGCCGCCTGCACCGGGGCACAGGTGGGTGCCGGCGAGCTGTACCCGGCGTACGAGAAAATCGGTTTCTCCTATGGGCCTTTGCACCGGGGGATCGAGCGGCTCTACGCGGGGCCGGACGAAGTGCTGGTCCGGCTGGTGCTGCCCGAGGCGTTCCATGGCTCGCTTGCGACGATGGTGCTGCACCCCGGCTTGCTCGACGCCACGTTGCAGGCGTCGCTCGGTATGGGCCTTACCGCGGGCAGCGTCGGCGAGCTGGACGTGACCGGGATGAAGCCGTCGCTGCCGTTCGCGCTGGACGAGCTGGAGGTGCACGGACCGGGGGCCCCGGCGATGTGGGCGTGGATCCGCTACAGCGGCGGCGTGCGCCCCACCGGCGACCTGATGAAGCTCGACGTCGACCTGTGCGACGACGACGGCCGGGTACGAGCCCGCCTGCGCGGCATGTCCTACCGCATCCTCGACGGCGACGTCACCCCGACCGCCCCGATCGATCCGGCCACCCCGTGGCTGAGCCTGCGCCCCCGCTGGGAACGCCACCCCGCCACCGGCCGTACCCCGCAACGCACCGTCGTGCTGGTGCCCGGCCTGCCCGAGCTGGTCGAAGCTCTCCCTGCATCCGACGCCAGCACCGACGTCATCCCGCTGACCTCCACCGCCGGCACCGCGCGGCGCTACACCGAGTACGCCGAGCAGGCCCTCGCCTGGGCGCAGCGCGAACTCGGCAACCCCGCCGCGGGCGACACCCTGGTGCAGCTCGTGGTGCCCGAGGAACCCTCGCTCGCCCTGTCCGGCGGGCTGCTGGGCCTGCTCCAGTCGGCGGCCACCGAACAGCCCCGGCTGTCCGCGCAGGCCGTGTACGTCGACACCGCGCAGCCGCTGCCCACCCTCGTGGCGCAGGTGCTGGCCGCCCGGCACCACCGCGCCGCGGCCCGCATCCGGTTCCGCGACGGCGAAGCAGAAGCCCAGACCTGGGAGGAGCCGGGCACGCCGGCCCCGGCCCGGTTGCCGTGGCGCACCGGCGGGGTCTACCTGATCACCGGTGGCCTGGGCGGCCTCGGTCGGATCGTGGCCGCCGACCTGGTCGACCAGGTTCGTGAGGTCACGCTGGTGCTCGCGGGCCGTTCCGCCCCGGACACCGAACAGACGGCGGTGCTGGAGCAGTGGCGCTCCCGCGGCGCCACGGTGACCTACGTCCAGGCCGACGTCAGCGACGCCCAGCAGGCGCAGTCGCTGATCGCCGGGATTCTGCGCGAGCACGGCACGCTGCACGGCATCCTGCACAGCGCCGGAGTGCTGCGCGATGCGTTGCTGGGCACCAAGACCGCCGCCGACTGCCGGGTGGTCCTGGCACCCAAGGTGGCCGGAACCGTGCACCTGGACGAGGCGACCCGTGAGGTGCAGCTGGACTTCTTCGCGCTCTTCTCGGGTCTGGCGGGCATCTTCGGCAACACCGGGCAGGCCGACTATACGGCGGCGAACGCGTTCCTGGACGCCTACGCCGCCTACCGGCACACCCTGGTGGCGCAGGGCCGCCGCAGCGGTGCCTCAGTGTCCATCGCCTGGCCGTTGTGGGCGCACGGCGGCATGCAGGTCGACGCTGCAACTGAGCGCACGATGCGCGAGCGGCTGGGGATGGTGGCGATGGGTTCGGCCACCGGGCTGGCAGCCTTGCACGCCGCGCTGACCGCGGGCGACCCGCAGGTGGTGGTGGTCGCGGGTGATCTGGAGCGGATTCGTACCGTGATGATGCCCGCACCCGAAAAAACCGCTCTGACGGGGGCGGATCTCGTCGGGTATCTGCGCGGCGTGCTGTCCGAGGCGTTGCAGATTCCGGTGCACCGCATCGATCCCGCTGCGCCGTTCGACCGGTTCGGCATCGACTCGGTGCTCGCGCTGTCGGTCACCAACCGCCTCGAGAACGACTTCGGGTCGCTGTCCAAGACCCTGCTGTTCGAGCACCGCAGCGTGCAGGCCCTCAGCGAGCACCTGCAGCAGACCCACACCGCGGCGGTGTCCACCATCCTCGGCGTTGAAAAGGCGCCTCCCGCGCTGGCCACGGTGCGGAAAGAAGAAGCCCCGACCAGCGAAAAACCACGCCGCGATGATGATGTCGCGGTGGTGGCTCTGGCCGGGCGCTATCCCGGTGCCGCCGATCTCGACGAGTTCTGGGACAACCTGGTGGCCGGCCGGGACTGTGTCACCGAGGTTCCGGCGCAGCGCTGGGACCGTACCGCTGCATCGCTCGGCTGGGGTGGCTTCCTGGACGGCGTCGCCGACTTCGATCCGCTGTTCTTCCACATCTCGCCGCGCGAGGCCGCGGTGATGGACCCCCAGACCCGGCTGTTCCTGCAGTGCGTGTGGACGCTGCTGGAAGGGGCGGGCTACACCCGGCAGACCTTGCGGGAACGGTACGACGGCAGCGTCGGCGTCTACGTCGGCGCGATGTACCACCAGTACCAGTTGCTGGCCGCCGATCCGGCGCAGGAAGCGCTGACCTCGGTAGTGTCCTACAGCGCGATCGCCAACCGGGTGTCGCACTTCTTCGACCTGCGCGGGCCCAGCCTCGCGGTGGACACCACGTGCTCGTCGTCGCTGGCCGCCATCCACATGGCCTGCGAGGAGCTGCGCCGCGGCACCTGCGACATGATGATCGCTGGTGGGGTCAACCTGTCGCTGCATCCCAAGAAGTACGCCGGGCTGGAGGTGATCGGGCTGACCGGCAGCGGGCCGCACAGCCGGGCCTTCCTCGACGGCGACGGGTTCATCCCGGCCGAGGGCGTCGGCGCGGTGCTGCTCAAACCGTTGGCCCGCGCGGTGGCCGACGGCGATGACATCCTGACCGTGATCCGGGCCAGCGGCATGAACCACAAGGGCGGCAGCGGCGGCCCGGTGGTGCCGGACCCCGATCAGCAGGTCAGCCTGATCGAGGCGAACCTGCGCCGCTGCGGGGTGCATCCGCGCACGGTCAGCTACGTGGAGGCATCGGCGAACGGCTCCCCGCTGGGTGACGCGCTGGAAATGGCGGCGCTCAAGCGGGTGTACGGCGACGGCAGCGCACCGGGGCACTGCGCCCTCGGCTCGGTCAAGTCCGGCATCGGTAACGCCGAAGCCGCCTCGGGTATCGCCCAGCTGAGCAAGGTGGCGCTGCAGATGCGCCACCGGATGCTGGCCCCGCTGGTCGGGACCGGATCGCTCAACCCGAGTCTGGACCTGGAGCACTCGGCGTTCCACCTGCCCCGGAAGGCGACCAAGTGGGAGCGCCCAGTCGTCGACGTGGACGGCGTGGAGCGCGAGTATCCGCTGCGGGCCACGATCAGCGCGTTCGGTGCCGGGGGCAGCAACGCCCACCTGGTGCTGGAGGAATACGTGGCGGCCGCCCCGCCCGAACCGCACCCCGACGCGCCGCGCGGGCCGCTGGTGGTGCCGCTGTCCGCTCGTACCGGCGATCGGCTCGAAGCCGTGACCCGGCAGCTGATTTCCCATCTGGACGATCACCCCGACGTGGTGCTCGACGACCTCGCGTACACGCTGCAGCAGGGCCGCGAGGTGATGGAGTGCCGCCTGGCCGTGGTTGCCGCCGATGTGCCTGAGCTGATCACCGGCCTGCGCCAGCACCTGGGCAGCGACCCGGCAACGGTTGCGGTGTTCACCGGCGAGGCCCGGCACGGCCGCTCCGACCTGGCCATGCTGCTGGGCGGCGACTCCGGCGAGGCATTGCTGCGCCAGATCGTGGCGACCGGCAGCGCCGAGCAACTGGCCATGTTCTGGGCCCAAGGCGGTGACGTGCCGTGGACCACCGTGGCGCACACCGGCCCGCAACCGCGGATGCTGCGCACTCTGCCCACCTACCCGTTCGAGCGGCACCGGTTGTGGCTGGATCAGACGACCTCGGCGGCCACCCCGGCAACCGCGTCCGAGGATGTTCCGGCGGCGGTGGCGGACCTGCTCGGGTTGCCGGTGTCGGCGCTGGACCTGGACGCACCGTTGCCGCAGCTGGGATTCAGCTCGATGCACACCGTGCAGCTCGCCCAGCGCCTCGGTGCCGAGCCGCAGAGGGTGGCCGCCTCCGCGACCGTACGAGACCTGGCCCGCCGCCTGACCGAGCAGCCCGAGCGCGCGGTCGCACCCCACTTCACCGAGCTGGTGCCGCTCAACTCCGGGCGCACCGGCCGCCCGGTGTTCTGGTGCCACGGCGGGCTCGGCGGTGTCGAGGTGTACGCCCCACTCGCGGCCGCGGTGGGCCGTCCGTTCTACGGCATCCAGGCCCGCGGCTGGATGAGCGAGGAGCCGCCGCTGCACGGGATCGCGGCGATGGCCGCCCACTACGCCGGCATCATCCAGGCGGTCCAGCCCGAGGGCCCGTACGACGTGGGCGGGTATTCGCTGGGCGGGCTGCTGGCGTACGAGGTGACCCGGCAGCTGCAGCAGCGCGGCGCCACCGTCGACAGCGTCGTGATGCTCGACGCGATGTACGGCGAGCACCTCAAGAACCTGGCGATGTCCCGCCGCGACCTGCTGCTGCAACAGGTGAACGCGTTGCTCTTCGCGAGCCTGCGACCCGAACCGGCCGAGTTCGCCGGCACCCTGGTGGCCAGCGTCGACGTCAACTGGGACCGCGACGACGACGCGGTGCTGGAGCAACTGGTCACCCTGGCCCGCGGGCGTGGCCTGCGCACCCCGCCCGGCAAGCTGCGTGACCTGCTGGCCCACAACGCCGACGTGCACGAGGCGTACGACGTGCTCGGCTTCGACGTGCAACCCCTGCCGCAGCCCGGCGCGGTCACCTGCTTCTACCTGCGCAACGGCAGCGGGCTGTTCTACGGCGAGCTGGCCTCGGTGTTCTCCGCGCAGGACGGGCCCAACGGCGTCGACCACACCGACTACTGGTCGGAGTGGCAGCGCCGGATCCCGCAGTTCCACCTGCGCGACGTCGACTCACCGAACCACTTCGTGCTGCTCAGCCACGAGTCCTCGGCCGCCGTGGCCGCGCAGCTCTGCACCCGGCTCTACACCACGGACCCGGGCGCCGACGCGATCGAGGCCACCAAGCGGTGGATGAGCGGGCAGGACCAGCAATGAACCCCGGCAGCCTCGGATCGGCGGCGTTCCGCCAGGACCACGGCATCGCCTACGCCTATGCGGCCGGGTCGATGTATCGCGGCATCGCCTCCCGGCATCTGGTGGTGGCGATGGCCCGGGCCGGGTTCTTGAGCTTCCTGGGCGCGGCCGGGATGGCCCCGGACCGGGTGGCCGGCGAAATCGCGGCGATCCGGCGCGAGCTGGGCCCGGACCGGGCGTTCGGGGTGAACCTGCTCAGCGACCTGCAGGACCCGGCCCGCGAGATGGCCCGCGTCGAGCTGCTGCTCGGCCAGGGCGTCCGGCTGATCGAGGCATCGGCGTTCGTCCAGCCCACCCCCGCGCTGGTGCTGTTCCACCTGCGCGGCCTGCGCCGCGCCCCGGACGGCCGGGTGGCCCGCGACACCCGGATCATCGCCAAGCTGTCGCGCCCCGAGGTGGCGTCAGCCCTGCTCGACCCGGCCCCCGAACCGATGGTGGCGCAACTGCTGGCGGCCGGGAAGGTGACCGCCGAGCAGGCCGAGTTGGCCCGCGAGGTCCCGCTGTGCCAGGACCTGTGCGTCGAGGCGGACTCCGGCGGGCACACCGACCGTGGGGTGTCCACCGTGCTGCTCCCGGCCATCCAGGCGCTGCGCGACGAGCGGTCGACCCGGTTCCCCGCCGCCCAGCGGGCACGGGTGGGGCTGGCCGGGGGGATCGGCACCCCGCAGGCGGTGGCCGCGGCGTTCGTGATGGGCGCGGACTTCGTCACCACCGGCTCGATCAACCAGTGCACCGTCGAATCGGGGATCAGCGACGCCGTCAAGGACCGGCTGCAGCAGATCAACGTGCAGGACACCGCGTATTGCCCGGCCGGGGACCTGTTCGAGATGGGCGCGCTGGTGCAGGTGCTGCGCAAGGGGGTGCTCTTCCCGGCCCGGGCCAACAAGCTGTTCGCGCTGTACCAGGCGCACGAGTCATGGGACGACATCCCCGCGACCACCCGCGCGCAGATCGAGCGGACCTTCTTCCGCAAGAGCGCGGACGAGGTGTGGCAGGAAACCGCGGCCTACCTGCAGCGCACCGGACGCGCCGCCGAAGCCGGGCGCGCGGCCCGCAGCCCGAAGCGGCGGATGGCCCTGATGTTCCGCTGGTACTACGGCTACAGCAGCCGCCTGTCCTTAACCGAACCGGAACGCGACCTGGCCAACGTCCAGGTCCACACGGGTCCGGCCCTGGGTGCCTTCAACCAGTGGGTGAAAGGCACCGCACTGCACGACTGGCGTTGCCGGCACGTCGACGACATCGCCACCCGGCTGATGAGCGAGGGCGCGGCACTGCTGTCCCGCCAAGCCCGGACCGCCACCGCGAGCAAGGAGGAAGTGTCATGAGAATTTATCTGTTCCCCGGACAGGGTTCCCAGGCCAAGGGCATGGGCGACGGCCTGTTCGACGAGTTCCCCGAGCTGACCCGCACCGCCGACACCCTGCTGGGCTACTCGATCAAAGAGCTGTGCCTGCAGGACCCGCGCGGCGAACTCGACCGCACCGAGTTCACCCAACCAGCCCTCTACGTGGTCAACGCGCTGTCGCTGGAACAGCGTCGGCGAAACCAGGAACCGGTGCCGGATGTGGTGGCCGGGCACAGCCTGGGGGAGTTCAACGCCCTGTACGCCGCCGGGTGTTACAGCTTCGCCACCGGCCTGGAGCTGGTGAAGAAGCGGGGTGAGCTGATGAGCCAGGCTACGGGGGGCGCCATGGCCGCGGTGCTCAACGCCAGCGAGCAGGAGGTCCGCTCGATCCTGGCCGGCAACGGGATCACCACGATCGATCTGGCCAACTTCAACACCCCGTCGCAGATCGTGCTGTCCGGCCCGGCCGCGGACATGGAGGTGGTCAAGCCGCTGTTCCAGACCGGCCGGCACTTGTTCATGCCGCTGCGTACCAGCGCCGCATTCCACTCGCGCTATATGGAACCGGCGCGGGCCGAGTTCGCCCAGTTCCTGCAGCGCTTCTCGTTCGCCGAGCCGTCCGTGCCGGTGATCTCCAACGTGACCGCCCAGCCGTACGGGCGCGCCGACGTGCGCGATCTGCTGGCCCGCCAGATCGTCAGCCCGGTGTGCTGGACCGACAGCATCGCCGGGCTGCTGGCACAGGGCGACGCCGAGTTCGAGGAGATCGGGCACGGCAAGGTGCTCACCAAGCTGGTGCAGAAGATCCGGCGGGAGCTGCCGGACCCGCCGCCCCGCCCGGCGCCGGCGACCGGGCGCCCTGAGCTGGCCGACGAGCTGGTGCGGCGCTGGAACCAGACCTACGCCATCGGCACCCGGGTCAAGTCGACCATCGGCATCCACGAGCTGCTGGAGACCGCCACCCCGGCCACGGTGCTGTTCGGCCACCGTGCGGCCGTCTACATGAAGGGCTACCGCGGCTACTTCGACCTCACCGAGATCGAGCCCGTCGGCTGACCCGCATCCCCGGCCACCGAACCCCCGCTACGGAAGAGAACCCCTGATGACCTCTGCCGGTATCGAAGCCATGAACGTGTTCGCCGGAACCGCCTACATCGACGTCGCAAAGCTCGCCGCGCACCGCGGCCTGGACACGGCCCGTTTCCACAACCTGCTGATGCAGGAGAAGTCCGTGGCCCTGCCGTACGAGGACCCGGTCACCTACGGCGTCAACGCGGCCAAGCCGCTGCTGGACGCCATGACCCCAGCCGACCGCGACCGCATCGAGCTCGTGGTCACCGCCACCGAGTCGGCCTTCGACTTCGGCAAGTCGATGAGCACGTACTTCCACAGCCTGCTCGGGCTCAACCGCAACTGCCGGCTGTTCGAGGTCAAGAACGCCTGCTACTCCGGGGTGGGCGCGTTGCAGACCGCCATCAACTTCGTGCTCGCCCAGGTCTCACCTGGGGCCAAGGCGCTGGTCATCGCCACCGACATCACCCGGTTCATGGTGGCCGAGGGCGGCGACGCGCTGTCGGCCGACTGGTCGTTCGCCGAACCCAGCGGCGGCGCCGGGGCGGTGGCGATGATCGTGGGGGAGACGCCGCACCTGTTCGAGGTCGACAAGGGCGCCAACGGCTACTACGGCTATGAGGTGATGGACACCTGCCGGCCGCTGCCCGACAGCGAGGCCGGCAACGCCGAGCTGTCCCTGCTGTCGTATCTGGACTGCTGCGAGAACGCCTTCCGCGAGTACCAGAAGCGGGTCACCGGCGCCGACTTCGCCACCACGTTCGACTACCTGGCCTTCCACACCCCGTTCGGCGGCATGGTCAAGGGCGCGCACCGCAACCTGATGCGCAAGTTCGTCAAGGCGGCCCCGGCGGCCATCGAGGCGGACTTCCAGCACCGGATGCAGCCGGGACTGACCTACTGCCAGCGCATCGGCAACATCATGGGCGCCACCGCGATGTTGGCGCTGGCCAGCACCATCGACCACGCCGACCTGAGCAGCCCCCGCCGGATCGGCTGCTTCTCCTACGGCTCGGGCTGCTGCTCGGAGTTCTTCAGCGGCGTGGTGCGCCAGGAGGGCCAGGACCGGCTGCGCGCCCTGGGTATCGACCGGACGCTGCACGACCGCTACGAGCTGACCCTGCCCGAGTACGACGAGCTGCTGCGTACCAACGACGCCGTCAAGTTCGGCACCCGAAACGCCGTGCTCGACCCCGACGTGGTGCCCAAGGCGCGCACCGCGCTCGGCCGTGAGGTGCTGTTCCTCAAGCAGATCAACGAATTCCACCGGGAGTACGAGTGGACGTCCTGACCGGCCACGACTACCGCAGCATCCGGGTCAGCACCGACGCCGGGATCTGCACTGTGCGGCTGCACCGCCCCGAGGCGGGCAACACCATCACCGCCGAGTTGGTGGCCGAGTGCACCCGGGCCGTGCACGCGGCCACCGGCCGGGCCAAGGTTCTGGTGATCGAGGGCACCCCCGAGGTGTTCTGCCTCGGCGCCGACTTCACCGAGCTCGGTTCGGGCACCGCCACCACCGGCCCCGGCACCTCACACGCCGAGGCCCTGTACGACCTGTGGCGCGCCATCGCCCAGGGCCCGTTCGTGTCGGTGGCCCACGTCCGCGGCAAGGTCAACGCCGGCGGGGTCGGGTTCGTTGCCGCCTGCGACGTCGTGATCAGCGACGACCGGGCCACGTTCGGGCTCTCCGAGCTGCTGTTCGGGCTGATACCGGCGTGCGTGCTGCCGTTCCTGATCCGCCGCATCGGCGCGGCCAAGGCCAACTACCTGAGCGTGATGACCCAGCCGGTCACCGCGCAGCAGGCGCTGGACTGGCAGCTGGTCGACGTGTGCGGGCCGGACAGCGGCACCCTGCTGCGCCGGCATCTGCGCCGGCTGCGATGCCTGCCCGCCACCGGCATCGCCCGCTACAAGACCTATCTGCGCGAGCTGGACGACTCGCTGGGTGCGGCCCGCCCGGCCGCTGTGGCAGCCAACCACGCCGTGTTCTCCGACCCGGCGAACCTGGCCGGCATCGACCGGTACGTGCGCACCGGCCGTCTGCCGTGGGAGGAGGAATCAGCATGAGCGGCGCCCCGGTCACCGTCACCGAGCTGTCCCCGGCGATCGCGCAGATCACCATGCAGGACGAGCAGCACAAGAACACCTTCTCCAACGAGCTGATGACCGGGTTGTTCCGGGCCTTCGAGCAGGTCGGCGCGAACCCGGCGTACAAGGCGGTGATCCTGACCGGCTACGGCAGCTACTTCGCCAGCGGCGGCACCCGCGACAGCCTGATGCAGATCCAGGAACGCAAGATCAAGTTTACCGACGCCGCGTTGTACAGCCTGGCCCTGGACTGCCCGATCCCGGTGATCTCGGCGATGCAGGGCCACGGCATCGGCGGCGGCTTCGCCATGGGCTTGTTCGCCGATTTCGTGGTGCTGAGCCAGGAAAGTATCTACACCGCCAACTTCATGCAGTACGGCTTCACCCCGGGCATGGGCGCCACTCTGATCCTGCCCCGCAAGCTCGGCTACAGCCTCGGCACCCAGATGCTCATGTCGGCGCGCACCTACTACGGCCGCGACCTGCGGGCCAGCGGCGTTGCCTTCCCGGTGCTGCCCCGCGCGGAGGTGGTGCCGTACAGCCGGGAACTGGCCGAAACCCTGGCCGAGAAGCCGCGGGTGTCGCTGGTGACGCTCAAGGACCACCTGGTCGCCGACATCCGCGCCGAGCTGCCCGGCTACATCGCCCGCGAGGTGGCCATGCACGAGACGACCTTCCACCAGAGCGAGGTCCGCGACCTCATCACATCGCACTACGGAGGAACCCACCGATGACCGAGAACGACATCTTCCACCTGGTGGTCTCGCACACCCGCGAGATCCTGCCCGAGCTGGGCTCCCACCAGTTCCGGCCCACTGACTCGCTGCGCGAGCTCGGCGCCAACTCCATCGACCGCGCCGAGATCATCACGATGACGCTGGAATCGTTGTCGGTGGACATCCCGCTGGTCGAACTGGCGGGTGCGACCAACATCGGCGAGCTGGTGAGCACGGTCCATGCCAAGTCCGGCTCCTGAGTTTCTGATCACCGGGGTCGGCATCACCGCGGCTATCGGCTCGGGCCGCGACGCCTTCCTCGCGGCGCTGCTCGAGGCCCGGCACGCCTTCGCCTCGATGACCCGCCCCGGCCGGCAAGCACCCGGCCTGGATCCCTTCACCGGCGCGGAAATCCCGGGCCTGCCCGAGCCGCAAGGGGTGCCCGCGCGGGCGTTGCGCACGGCGTCGCTGTCCGCGCGGGCGGCCCTGACCGCGGTGGGGGAGGCGTGGCGCGACGCCGGCCTCGACGACGTCGACCCCGCCCGGATCGGTCTGATTGTCGGCGGCTCCAACATCCAGCAGCGTGAGCTGGTGCTGGCTCACCAGCGTCACGCCGACCGCCCGCAGTTCATCCGTCCGACCTACGGCATGTCGTTCCTGGACACCGATCTGTGCGGCTTCTGCACCGAGCTCTACGGCATTCAAGGCTTCGCCCGTACGCTCGGCGGTGCGTCGGCCAGCGGCCTGCTGGCCATCCTCGACGCGGTGCAGGCCGTGCGCTCCGGTCAGGTCGATGTTGCCATCGCGGTGGGCGCGCTGATGGACGTGTCGTACTGGGAGCTGCTGGCCCTCCGCGGCATGGGTGCCATGGGATCGGTGCGCTTCGCCGGCGATCCGGCTGCGGCGTGCCGCCCGTTCGACGCGGCCCGCGACGGCTTCATCTTCGGCGAGGCGTGCGGGGCGGTGGTGGTGGAGCGCGCCGGTTCGCGGGCGCAGCTGGGGCCGTACGCGTACATCCTTGGCAGTGCCGTGACCATGGACCGCAACCGCAACCCGGATCCGTCGCTCGACGGTGAGGTCCGCGTAATCGAAGGCGCGCTGCAGCAGGCGGGGGTGACGGCCGCCGACATCGACTACGTCAACCCGCACGGCACCGGATCGCCGCTGGGCGACGAGATCGAACTGGGCGCGCTGCGCAAGTGCGGGCTCACCCACGCCCGCATCAACGCCACCAAATCGGTTACCGGGCACGGTTTGAGCGCGGCCGGGGCCGTCGAGGTGATCGCCACGGTGCTGCAGATGCGCGCTGGCCGGCTGCATCCGACCCGCAACCTGAGCGACCCCATCGACACCTCGTTCGACTGGGTGGGCGCGCAGGCGGTCGAGCACCAGGTGACGACAGCGCTGAGCCTGAGCATGGGTTTCAGCGGCATCAGCTCCGCCATCTGCTTGCGGCGGTTTTGATGGCCCGCAAGGTGTTCATGTACTCCGGGCAGGGCTCGCAGTACTACCAGATGACCCGCCAGCTGTACGAGCAGAACGAGCGCTACCGCCTCTGGCTGGACTACTGCGACGAGATCGCCGAGCCGGTTCTGGGCCGCTCGGTGCTCGAGGTCATCTTCGCCGACGACCGGGCCCGCAGCGAGCCGTTCGACTCGCTGCCGGACTCCAGCGCGGCGCTGATGTGCGTGGAGTACAGCCTGACCCGGCTGGTGCGCGAGCTGGGCCACGAGCCGGATCTGCTGCTGGGCTACAGCCTGGGCGAGGTCACTGCGGCGGTGGTGGCCGAGGCGCTGTCGCTGGAGGACGGGCTCACGATCGCGGTCGAGTTCGGGCGGCTGCTGGAGGCGAGCACCCCGCCCTCGGCGATGCTGGCCGTGGTCGGCGCGCAGCACTTGCGCCGCGAGGCCGGGTCGCTGGCCGGCGGCTGCTGGGTGACCGCCACCAACTTCACCGGCAACTTCGTGCTCACCGGGCGGCTCGCCGACGTGGAGCGGGTGCAGGGCGAGCTGGAACGCGACGGGGTGCTGTGCCAACGGCTGCCGGTCAACTTCGGCGTGCACACCCCGCTCATCGACCCGGTTCGTGAGCAGGCCCTGGCGGTGCTCGGCGCGGCGCGTCCGGGGCTCCCGCGCATTCCGCTGATGTCGTCGGCGGGGGCCGATGGGGTGAGCGCGGTGTCGGGTGGATCGCTGTGGTCGGCGATGCGGCGACCGGTGGAGTTTGACCGTACCGTCGCAAAGCTTCTTGCCGGTGGCGACGCCCAGCTGATGGATCTCGGCCCCAGCGCCACCCTCGCCACGTTCGTCAAATATCTGCTGCCCCCGGGCAGCTCCTCGACGCAGGTCAGCACGATCAACCGATTCGGCAACGACATCAAGTCGTTGCGCGATTTCCAGGCCGCCGCGGCCTGAGGGGAGAGTCATGGCAGCACACGACGGGATCCGGACGTACGACCAAGCGGTCTGCGTCATCACCGGCGGCGCCTCGGGCATCGGCCGGGCCCTGGCCACCGAGCTTGCCACCCGCGGCGCCGAGGTGGTCATCGCCGATCGGCAGATCGCCGAGGCCGAGAAGCTGGCCACCGGCATCCGCGAACGCGGCGGGCGGGCCCGCGCGGCGCAGCTCGACGTCAGCGACCACGACGCCGTCACCGCGCTGGTGCAGGACACCGCGCGGCGCCACGGCCGGCTGGACTACCTGTTCAACAACGCCGGCATCAGCCACGGGATGGGCGCCGGGGCCCGCCACTACCGCATCGAGGACTGGCGGCGCATCGTCGAGGTCAACCTCATGGGGGTGATCAACGGGGTGCAGGCGGCCTACCCGTTGATGATCGAGCAGGGCTTCGGGCACATCGTCAACACCGCGTCGATGGCCGGGCTGGTGCCCAGCCCCGGCACCACGTCGTATGTGACCACCAAGCACGCGGTGGTAGGGCTGTCGCACAACCTGCGTGCCGAGGCGGCCGAGCACGGGGTCCGGGTGAGCGTGCTGTGCCCCGGGGTGATTCGCACACCGTTCATCGAGGGCGGCGAGTACGGCCGGCACGTCGTGCCCACCAGCAAGGAGCAGTACCGGGAGATGTGGGAGAAGCGCCGGCCCATGGCACCCGAGCCGTTCGCCAGCAAGTCGCTGGACGCGGTGGCCAAGAACCGCTGCGTGATCATCGTGCCGGCGTCGTGGAAGCCGATCTGGTGGCTGTTCCGGCTCTCGCCGACGCTGTGCCTGACCATGGCGGCGAGAACTTTCCGCGACGCGGTCCCGGCCCCGGAGACCGCTGCCCGCTGACGCAACGGCCGGGCGTGACCAAGCATGGTCACGCCCGGCCGGGAGACGTCAGTGCAGCTTGACGGGCAGGGTCTCCAGCCCACGGATGACCGCGCCGGGCCGCCAGCGCAGCGTCGCCGGGTCGGCGTCCAGCTGCAGGCCGGGGAAGCGGTCCAGCAGGGCACCGAAGGCGATCTCGGCCTCCAGCCGGGCCAGCGGCGCGCCGATGCAGTAGTGGATGCCGTGCCCGAAGGCCAGGTTGCCGTTGGTCTGGCGGGTGATGTCGAAGCCCGCGGCACCCGGGAACTGCTGCTCGTCGCGGTTAGCCGAGGCCAGCGAGATGAGCACCAGCTCGTCCTCGGGGATGGTGACCCCGCCCAGCTCGACCGGCGCGGTGGTGAACCGGAACGACGCGGTGTTCACCGGACCCTCGTAGCGCAGGAATTCGTCGATCGCCTTGGGCAGCAGCGCCCGGTCGGCGCGCAGCGCGGCGGCCTGCTCGGGGTGCTGCAGCAACGCGAACATCCCGTTGCCGATCAGGTTGACGGTGGTCTCGTGCCCGGCCACCAGCAGCAGGAACGCCATCGACAGCAGCTCCTGCTGGGTGAGCCGGTCACCGTCGGCGCTGGCTTGCACCAGCGCGGTCAGCAGGTCGTCGCCCGGAGCCTGGCGCTTGCTCTCGATCAGTCCGTTCATGTATCCCAGCAGCGCCGGCGCCGCCTCCTGGACCCGCTCGGCGTCGGTCGACAGCTGCGCCGCCACCCAGTCCTGAAATTTTTCCCGGTCGGTGAACGGCACCCCCAGCAGCTCGCAGATCACCGTGATCGGCAGCGGCGACGCGAACGCCGCCAGCAGGTCCACAGTGTCCTGCTTGGCCATGGCGTCGAGCAGATCCGCGGTGATTTCGGTGATGCGCGGGCGCAGCCGTTCCACCGTGCGGGTGGTGAATGCCTTGTTCACCAGCTTCTTCAACCGGGTGTGATCCGGTGGGTCGGTGTTGAGCATGTGCGCCGACAACTCGGCGGTGAACATCAACGCGGCGGTCTCGGCCGAACTGTGCTTCCGCAGCACTCGCTCGCCCACCACGACGTTCTTGGAAAGCCGGACGTCACTGAGCGCCGCCTTGGCATCGTCGTAACGGGTGACCAGCCAGACCTTCAGCCCGTCACCCGATACCACCTCACGCACCGGCGACTCGATCCGCAACATGTCATACAACGCGTGCGGATCTTGCGAAAAGGCTGCGTCATCGACCTGGATCGGTGCGCTGCCATTTTCAACAGTCACTTTTTCTCCCCTCCTGGCGTACCCGCAAAGTTTAATCTCCGGGCGGTCGGCAAACCGTGCCATAAAAGAGAGAGAAAAGTTATAGACGTCAATTCTGGACAGCGCAACAGCGGCGCCTTATCGAGCGCCGGACACCTGCCGGATGCGCTCGTCGAGCGCGTCCAGATCAGCCAGGAACCACACGTGATCGGACTGGTTCGACTCGTGCACCAGGGCCCGCAGCGCCGAGCTGGCCTGAAGATGATCGGAGATGTCACCGATGATCGCCAGCCGCAGCTTGTAGTTGACGAACTTCTGCATGACCTCGCCGGCGAACCGGGTGCCCAGCTCGAAGAACTTGGGGTCCAGCCGCTGCGCCGGAACGGCGACGATCTCGGCGGACAGGAAGGTCGCCCCGATCAGATCCAGCGCGTCCTGCTCGGTGGCCACCGTGGGCCCGTCCGGGTCGCAGACCAGCACCTGCAGCCCGGCCCGCTCCTGCACGACATCAGCCATGCCGCACCCCGCAGGCAACCGCGCCAACCGTCATCGAGATCAACATTTGTAACTCTTTCGGGTAATAGTTGTAATGCTCCCTTGCGCCAATCATTGTACAAGTCGCCGAGGTGGACGGAACCGGCCCTCTGTGCGCCTGCGGTGCCGCAAACAATGGCAATTCTTCGACGATCTTGATAAGCGCCCGCCACGGTTGGCGTGACGGGCGCTGGGCACGGTGCTCAGCCGACGACGGCCAGCGCCGAGGCCGGGCGCCACCAGGCCTCGTTCTCGGCGTACCAGCGCACCGTGGCCGCCAGGCCCTCGGCGAACGGCACCTGACATGTGAAGCCCAGCTCGTCGCGCAGTTTGCTGCCGTCCAGGGCGTAGCGCAGGTCGTGGCCCTTGCGATCCTCGACGTAGCGGATCAGGGAGGCATCGGCGTGGCACAGCCGCAGCAGGTCCCCGGTGATCCGGCGGTTGGTCAGCTCGGTGCCGCCGCCCACGTTGTAGATCTCCCCGGCCCGGCCACCGGTCAGCACCAGGGCCACCGCCCGGCAGTGGTCGTCGACGTGGATCCACTCGCGCACGTTGCGCCCGTCGCCGTACAACGGCACCGGCTGGCCGTCGAGCAGCCGGGTGACGAAGTGCGGGATCAGCTTCTCGACATGCTGGTAGGGCCCGTAGTTGTTGCTGCACCGGGTGATCGACACCGGCAACCCATGGGTGCGCCAGTAGGCCCGCGCGATCAGATCGCTGGCCGCCTTCGACGCCGCGTACGGCGAATTGGGCAGCAACGGCCATGTCTCGGTCCAAGCACCCGTGGCGATCGAGCCGTAAACCTCGTCGGTCGACACGTGCACCACCCGGGACACCCCGGCGGCCACGCACGCGTCCAGCAGCAACTGTGTGCCCAGCACGTTGGTGGTGACGAATGCCGCCGGATCGGTCAGCGACCGGTCCACATGCGACTCCGCCGCGAAGTGCACCACCGCGTCGTGGCCGGGTACCACCCGGTTCAGCATCACCGGATCGGTGATGTCGCCGACCACCAGGTTCGCCGCCGCGGGCAGGCTCTGCGGGTTGCCGGCGTAGGTCAGCTTGTCCAGCACGGTGACCTCGGCACCGGCCAGCGCGGGATAACCGCCGGCCAGCACCGTGCGCACGAAATGCGAGCCGATGAACCCGGCGCCGCCGGTGACGAGCAGTCTCATGCTGCGATCTCCACTTCGGTGTCATCGCCCAGCACCAGGCGGCGGTGGGCGTCGGCCGGCACGGAACGCACCCGGGCCCCGCGGCCCAGCACCGAGCCGTGAATACCGCGAACCTGCGTCACCGCAACGGAATCGAGCACGATCGACTGCTCGACCCCGGCCCCGCGCAGCCGGCAGTCCCGCCCGACCGTGGTGTACGGCCCCAGCCGGCTGTCCGTGACCACCGACCCGGCCGCGATCATCACCGGGCCCACGATGCGCGACCGCGTCACCCGGGCCCCCCGCTCGATGATCACCTCACCGATCAGCTCGCTCGCGGCGTCCACGCTGCCCTCGATGCCGGTGGTGATCGTGCTCAGCAGCTCGCGGTTGCAGTCCAGCACGTCCTCGATGCGCCCGGTGTCCTTCCAGTACCCCTCGAACCGGCCGGCGTTCACCTGCCGGCCCTCGTCGACCAGCAACGCGATGGCGTCGGTGATCTCGAGTTCCCCGCGGGCGCTGGGTTCGATCCGGCGTACCGCGGAATGGATCTCCGGGGTGAAGAAGTAGACCCCGATGACCGCGAGATCGCTGCGCGGGTGCAGCGGCTTCTCCACCAGCGCGGTGACCCGGCCGTCGGCGTCGACCTCGGCCACCCCGTACTCGCGGGGATCGGTCACCTTAGTGACGGTCACCTGCGCGGCCGCCCGGGTGCGGTGGAATTCCTCGGCCAGCGAAGCAATCCCGCCGACCAGCATGTTGTCGCCCAGATACATCACGAAGTCGTCGTCGCCCAGAAACGGCCGGGCGATCTGCACGCAGTGGGCCAGCCCGCGCGGCCGGTCCTGCTGCAGGTAGGTCAGGCGCAACCCGAACGCCGAGCCGTCGCCGGCGCTGGCCCGGATCTCGTCGCCGCGGTCGCCCACGATGACGCCCACGTCGCGGACGCCGATGGCGGCCAGCGATTCCAGGCAGTGCGCCAGCACCGGCTTGTTGGCGATCGGGATGAGCTGCTTGGGCATCGAGTGACTGAGCGGGCGCAGCCGGGATCCGGTGCCGCCAGCCAGAACCAACGCTTTCATGGCAACCCTCTCGGGGTAGGGGGAGAGGTGATCGCGGCGCGACCAGGCCACCTTGGTACGGCCCCGGCTACGACGCGGAATCGAGCCCGGCTGGAACCCGCACCCCGGCGAACCGGGCTTGAGCGCACCTCGATGCGCCCTGCCTAACGTCTGCGCGACCAGTATTCGAGCCACCGGGGGTTTCCCATGACGCAAAGCGCGAAGGCACTCATCCTCGAGCAGGTGGCGAAGTACCACCAGGAGGTGGCGCCGCGCACCGAGTTCATCCCCGGCGTCACCCCGGTGTGGCCCTCCGGCGCTGTGCTCGACGAGTCCGACCGGGTCGCCCTCGTGGAGGCGGCCCTCGACATGCGCATCGCCGCCGGGGTGACCTCGCGGACCTTCGAACGCAAGCTCGCCCGCGCCGCCGGGTTGCGCAAGGCCCACATGACCAACTCCGGGTCCTCGGCCAACCTGCTCGCCTTGTCCTCGCTGACCTCACCGGTGCTCGGCGATCGCCGGCTGCGCCGCGGCGACGAGGTGATCACCGTGGCCGCGGGCTTTCCGACCACGGTCAACCCGATCATTCAGAACGGGCTGGTGCCGGTCTTCGTCGACGTGGAGCTGGGCACGTACAACACCACCGCCGAACGCGTCGCCGCCGCGATCGGGCCGCGCACCCGCGCCATCATGATCGCCCACGCGCTGGGCAACCCGTTCCCGGTGGCCGAGATCGCCGAGCTGGCCGACCAGCACGGGCTGTTCCTGATCGAGGACAACTGCGACGCCCTCGGCGCCACCTACCAGGGCAAGCCCACCGGCACGTTCGGCGACCTGACCACCGTCAGCTTCTACCCCGCGCACCACATCACCACCGGCGAGGGCGGCTGCGTGCTCACCGACAACCTGGTGCTGGCCCGCATCGTCGAGTCGATGCGCGACTGGGGCCGCGACTGCTGGTGCGAGCCCGGCGAGGACGACACCTGCCACAAGCGCTTCGGCTACCAGCTCGGTACCCTGCCGGCCGGCTACGACCACAAGTACACGTTCTCGCACGTCGGCTACAACCTGAAATCCGGTGACCTGCAGGCCGCGCTCGGGCTGAGCCAGCTCGAACGCCTCGAGGACTTCGGGGTGGCCCGTCGGCGCAACTGGCAGCGCCTGCACGAGCAGCTGCAAGGCGTTCCCGGGCTGCTGCTGCCGCGCGCCACCCCCGGCAGCGAGCCGAGCTGGTTCGGTTTCGTGCTCACCCTCACCGCCGACGCGCCGTTCAGCCGCCAGGAACTGGTGAACTTCCTGCACGCCCGGCACATCGGCACCCGCCTGCTGTTCGCCGGCAACCTGACCCGCCACCCGGCCTACCTGGACCAGCAGTTCCGGGTGGCCGGGGACCTGACCAACAGCGACATCATCGCCGAACGCACGCTGTGGCTCGGCGTCTACCCGGGGCTGACCGTGGAAATGATGGATTACGTGGCGGCCAGCGTGCGGGAGTTCGTGGCGGGGCGCTGAGGCCCGGCCGTTCGTTACGCCGGGTGCCGCCACAACTCTTGCACAGCATCGAGCAAGCTGCGGCGCGGGTGCCAGTCAAGGCCCGCGGCCGCAGCCTCGACCCGTACGAGCTGCCGGTCGGTGCCCCCCCGCTGGGTGGTTCCGGCCGCAACAGCATTGAGCCGTACGTCCACAGCGCTCACCGACACCAGCATCTGCACCAGCCGCCGCGGCGCAACCGGGCGCCCCGACGCCACGTTGAACAACCCCGCGCCCGGGGCCCGCAACGCCGCCAGCACCGCCGCCCCCACATCGCCGGCGTGCATGAAATCGCGCTCCCCGGCCGCCACCGGCACGGTGAACTCCCCGGGCGGGGCACTGCGCAACCGAGCCGCCAGCCCGCCCAGAAAACTCTGCACCGGCATGCGCGATCCGACAGCGGTCGCCACCCGCAGCACGGTGCCTCCGCGCTCCAGCACCGCCCGGCTGCCGGCAAGCTTCGACACAGCGTACGGCGTCACGGGTTCCTCGGTGGTGGACTCCTCGAGGATGGGCAGGTTGCCGTACTCGTAGATGGATCCGAGCTGTACCACCCGCCGGCCCCCGGCCACCGCAGCCAGCTTGGCCGGCAGTTCCGCGTTGACCGCCGTCAACGCCGCCGGATCCAAATCCCTGCTCCACAACAGTCCCGCGCAGTTGACCACCGCATCCGGGCGCCACGCGCGCAGCAGAGCCCGCAGCTCGGCCGGCGAACAGCCCGCCACATCAAGACTCACCTCGCCGCGGCGCGACACCGGCACCACCTGCCAGCCCGCCGCCCGCAACGCCGCGCACACCTGCGATCCCAGGAAACCGGATGCACCCACCACCAGAGCTCTCATCCGCGCAGGATCGCGGCTGCGGCTCGAAGACCGGGCGTGCGCACCGCGCCGCGACCGCCGTTCCAGCGCGTCTCTACCGCCGGTGCGCACCATTGCGGACAGCACCTGTGAAGGAGGCATTATGGCGCACCGCAGCCTGATCGTCGCCCGGCTCGACCCCCGCCATCAGGACCGGGTCGCCGAGCTGTTCGCCGAGTCCGACGCGGGTGACCTGCCGCATCTGGTGGGCGTGACCCGGCGGACCCTGTACAGCTTCCACGACCTGTACTTCCACCTCGTCGAGGCCGACAACGACGTCCCGGCCAAGGTCGACGAGGTCCGCCGGGGCGAGCTGTTCCAGCACATCGACCGTGGCCTCGCCGAGTTCATCAGCCCGTACCACCCGTCCTGGCGCGGGCCGCGCGACGCGATGGCCACCCCGTTCTACGAGTGGCGCCCGTGAGCGCCCCGACACCCCTGGGAACCGTCATGACCATCAGCCCCGTTCGTGCCCGCGACGTCACCCCGAACCGCCGGCGCGGCGGCGACCTGCGGGTGCTGCTCGGCCCGGCCACCGCCGGCGCGACCTCCGGCTTCCTGGGCACCGTGCGCCTGGAGCCGGCCGAGTTCGTCGCCGAGCACCTGCACCCGTACTCCGAGGAATTCCTGTACGTCGTCAGCGGCACCGTTGTCGTGCGCATCGAGGGTGAGCCGGTCGAGCTGGCCGCCGACGAGGGCGTGCTGGTGGCCATCGGGCTGCGCCACCGCGTCGAGAACATCGGCGACGGCCCGGCGCACCTGGTGTTCCACTGCTCGCCGCTGGCCCCGGACCCCAAGCTGGGCCACGTCGACACCGAGCCGCTGCCGCACCCGGGCCTGCCGCACGTGCCGGTCGGAGGCGAGCGGTGAGCACCGGGCGCCGGGTGGCCCTGACCGGCATCGGCGTCGTCGCGCCCGGCGGGATCGGCACCAAGGCCTTCTGGAAATTGATCACCGACGGCCGTACGGCGACCCGCGCGATCAGCCTGTTCGACGCCACCGGCTTCCGCTCGCGGATCGCCGCCGAATGCGACTTCGACCCCGTCGAGGCCGGGATCACCGGCGCCGACCGGCTCGACCGCGTCGCCCAGTTCGCCGTGGCCGCCGCCGCCGAGGCCCTGACCGACAGCGGCCTGGACACCGGCGCGCTCGACCCGGCCCGCATCGGCAGCGTCGTCGGCAGCGCCGTGGGCTGCACCACCCGCCTGGAGGACAACTACCGGCTGGTCAGCGACGACGGGCGGGACTGGATCGTGGATCCGGCCCGCGCGGTCCCGTTCCTCTACGACTATCTGGCCCCCAGCAGCCTGGCCCGCGAAATCGCCTGGCTGACCGGCGCGGAAGGCCCGGCCGCGGTCGTCTCCACCGGCTGCACTTCCGGGCTCGACGCGGTCGCGCACGCCGCCCGGCTGATCGCCGAGGGCAGCGCCGACGTCGTGGTCGGCGGGGCCGCCGAGGCCCCCATCTCCCCGATCAGCGTGGCCTGCTTCGACGCCATCAAGGCCACCTCGGCCAACAACGACGACCCGCAGCACGCGTCGCGGCCCTTCGACGACCGCCGCGACGGGTTCGTGCTCGGCGAGGGCTCGGCATTCTTCGTGCTGGAGGAGGCCACCGCCGCCGAGCGCCGCGGCGCGCACATCTACGCCGAGTTCGGTGGCTACGCCGGGCGCGGCAACGCGTTCCACATGACCGGGCTGCGCCCCGACGGACGCGAGATGTCCGAGGCCATCGACGTGGCCCTGCGCCGCGCCGGGCTGACCGGCGAGGACGTCGGCTACGTCAACGCGCACGGCTCCGGCACCCGGCAGAACGACCGCCACGAGACCGCCGCCGTCAAACGCAGCCTCGGCTCGCACGCCTACCGGGTCCCGATGAGCTCCATCAAATCCATGGTGGGCCACTCGCTGGGCGCCATCGGCGCGATCGAGCTCGCCGCCTGCGCCCTCGCCCTGGAGCACCAGGTGGTGCCGCCGACGGCCAACCTCGAGGTCGCCGACCCCGAGTGCGACCTCGACTACGTGCCCCGCACCGCCCGCGACCAGCACGTGGACGTCGTGCTGAGCGTCGGCAGCGGCTTCGGCGGCTTCCAGAGCGCCGTCCTGCTCACCCGCCCCGGAGTGACCCGATGACCGCCACCATCACCGGGCTCGGCATCGTGGCCCCCAACGGGGTGGGCACTGAGGCCTACTGGCCCGCCGTGCTCACCGGCCGCTCCGGGCTCAGCCGGCTGCCCGAGGGCCACGCCGTGCGCGTCGGCGGGGTGGTTCCCGGCGACGCGATCACCGGCGTACCGGGCCGCATCGCCGTGCAGACCGACCGGTGGACGCAGCTGGCGTTGCGCGGCAGCGCCCTCGCGCTCAGCGACGCCGGGCTCGACCCGGGCGAGCTGGGCCCGTTCGACCTCGGCGTGGTCACCGCCGCCTCCTCCGGCGGCAACGAGTTCGGCCAGCGCGAGATCCAGAAGCTGTGGGCCCAGGGACCCGACCACGTCGGGGCCTACCAGTCGATCGCCTGGTTCTACGCTGCCACCACCGGGCAGGTCTCCATCCGTCACCAGGCCAAGGGACCCTGCGGGGTGCTCGTCAGCGAACAGGCCGCCGGGCTCGACGCGCTGGGCCAGGCCCGCCGGGTGCTGCGCGACGACACCCCGGTGGTGATCTCCGGGGGCACCGAGGCGCCGCTGTCGCCGTACGCACTGTTGTGCCAGAGCGGCAACGGCTCGGTCAGCGCGGGCACCGACCCGGCCAGCGCCTACCTGCCCTTCGACCGGCGGGCGGCCGGGTACGTACCCGGCGAAGGCGGCGCGATGATCGTGCTGGAACGCGCCGGGCACGCCCGCCGGCGCGGCGCTCGCCGCTACGCCGACCTGGCCGGGTACGCCGCCAGCTTCGACCCGCCCCCGGACTCGGCGCGCCCACCGGCGTTGACCGCGGCCATCCGCGGTGCGCTGCGCGACGCCGGACTCGGGCCCGCCGACATCGACGTCGTGTTCGCCGACGGCGCCGGCACCCCCGCCGCGGACCGGGCCGAGGCGCAGGCCATCGCCGCCGTCTTCGGCGCCGGCGAGGTGCCGGTCACCGTGCCCAAGACGCTCACCGGGCGGCTCTACGCCGGCGGCGCGTCGCTGGACGTGGCCACCGCCGCGCTGGCCATCCACCACGACCTGATCCCGCCCACGGCCGGCGTCACCGACGTCGACCCCGGCTACCCCATCGACCTTGTCCGCGACCTGCCGCGCTTCGGCTCCGTGCAGTGCGCGCTCGTCATCGCCCGCGGCGCCGGTGGCTTCAACGCCGCCGTCGTCCTGACCGCCCCCGCCGGCTGAACCATTGCGCTCGAAGGGAACCACCATGTCCATCTGCACCCTCGGTGAGCTGACCGATCTCATCCGCGAGACCCTCGGCGGCGACGACTCCGTCGACCTGGACCGCGACATCCACGACGTGGCCCTGTTCGACCTCGGGGTCGACTCGCTGGCCAAGCTGGAGCTGGCCGCCGCGCTGCGGCACCGCTACGGCATCGCGTTCAGCGACGAGGTTCTCGACACCCTGGAAACCCCCGGCGACTTCCTCGCCACGATCAACCGCAACCTCGTGGCGGTGGCGTGATGAGCGGGCACACCGACAACAGCGTGGTCATCGACGCCTCGCTCACCCGGGTCTGGCACATGACCAACGACGTCACCTCCTGGCCGCGGCTGTTCGCCGAGTACGCCGACGCCGAGATCCTGCGCACGGACGGCGACACCGTGCTGTTCCGGCTCACCAAGCACCCCGACGAGAACGGCAAGATCTGGAGCTGGGTGTCCGAGCGCACCCCGGACCGCAGCACCTGGACGGTCAGCGCCCGCCGCGTCGAGCCCGGCCCGTTCGAATACATGACCATCAAGTGGAGTTACGAACAGGTCGACGGCGGCGTACGGATGCGCTGGGTGCAGGACTTCGCGATGAAGCCCACCGCCCCGGTCGACGACGCCACGATGACCCAGCGGATCAACGCCAACACGGTCAACGAGATGGCCCGGATCAAGCGGATCATCGAGAGCGCCCGCGCCGCCACCGGCCGGCTCGGGCGGCCCGTCCGGACCCCGGCATGAGCGTGCCGGCCCTGGCCGCGCTGCCCGCGCTGACCAACGGTGTGGCGGCGGGCATCATGCTCGCCACGGTGATCGGCGTCGTCCCGCTCATG
This sequence comes from Actinoplanes sp. TFC3, assembly GCF_001553785.1. Classification (GTDB taxonomy): domain Bacteria; phylum Actinomycetota; class Actinomycetes; order Mycobacteriales; family Micromonosporaceae; genus Actinoplanes. Next base: position 2,648,060 of record NZ_LOJP01000001.1, on the reverse strand, counting down.
GTGGCCTCGGGCTACCCGCAGTACGTGCGCATGGTGCAGTTCATGTGGCCGCGCTACGACCCGGCGATGCCCATCCTCAACGGGCTCAGCCTGGCGCTGGACGTGGTCCTGGCCAGCACCGGGCCGGCCGCCGCGCGGGGCTGGTACCTGGCCGCCGCGGCGCTGCTCGCCACGGTCATGGCCATCTCCATCACCCGCAACGTGCCGGTCAACAAGTTCGTCAGCCGGCTCGACCCGGACGACGAACCCGCCGACTGGGCCCGCATCGACCCGCGCCGGCGCTGGCAGCGCTGGAACCTCACCCGCACGCTCATCGCGCTCAGCGCGTTCACCGTCAACATCCTCGCGGCCGTCGCCGCCCTCGCCAGCTGACCCCGTACCAGCGAAAGGCAGTCACCCATGAGCATCTCCCTGGCCGGAAAGAAAGCGCTGGTCACCGGCGGCACCCGCGGCATCGGCCGCGGCATCGTGCTCGCCCTGGCCGCCGCCGGCGCCGACGTCGTCACCTGCTACCGCAGCGAGGGCGAGCACGTCGAATCGCTCGCCCGCGAGCTGAAGAAACTTCCCGGCGAGCACCACCTGATCCGCGCTGACGTCAGCGTCCCGGCCGACATCGACCGGCTGATCGAGGAGTGCCGGATCCGCCTCGGTGGCCTCGACATCGTGGTCAACAACGCCGGCGTGATCAGCCACGTCCCTTTCGACAAGCTTGAGGCCGGGGAGTGGGCCCGGGTGCTCGACACCAACCTCACCGCCGCGTACCTGGTCATCCAGAAGTCCTTGGGGCTGTTCGGCGACTCCGCGTCGGTGATCAACGTGGGTTCGCGGGTTGCCACCGTCGGCATCCCGCTGCGCGCGCACTACACCGCGGCCAAGGCCGGTCTTGCCGGGCTGACCCGCTCGCTGTGCAAGGAACTCGGCCCGCGCGGCATCCGGGTCAACGTCGTGGCCCCCGGCGTCATCGCCACCGAGGCCGAGCTCACCGCCGAGACCCTCGCCAAGTACCAGTCGATGACGGCGCTGCGCCGCCTCGGACGCACCGAGGAGATCGCCGGTGCCGTGCTCTTCCTCGCCAGCGACCTGTCGGCCTACATCACCGGGGAAACCATCAATGTGGACGGAGGGATCTGAATGACGTTCCGCGTGCTGCTGCGCATGGAGGTCCGGCCCGGAGCCGGCGAGAACTTCGAGAAGGCCTGGCACGAGGGCGCCGGCGTGATCACCGGTCAGCGCGCCAACCTGGGCCAGTGGCTGTGCCGGGGCGAGGACGAGCCCGGCGTCTACCACATCATCAGCGACTGGACCGACGAGAAATCCTTCCGGGAGTACGAACACAGTCCCGAACACCTCGCCCACCGCCAGACCCTGCACCCGTACCGGCTGCGCGGCACCATGGCCACGGCAACCGTGCTCGCGGACCTGCCCGGCGCGGCAGCGTCATGACCACCCGTGTCCGCGTGCTGCTGTACGCCACCGCCCCCGCCGACTCGCCCGACGCGGTCGCACAGGCCTACCACCAGATCAGCACCCAGCTGCAAGGAACCCCGGGTCTGCTGCGCAACGAGCTGCTCAGCGGCCTGGACCGCCCCGACACCTTCGTGGTGCTCTCGGAATGGGCCAGCGAGGAAGCGTTCCTGCAATGGGAGCGGGGACCCGAGCACCGGCAGGCCACCGCGCCCCTGCGGCCCTACCAGGACGCCGGCTGGCGGGCCGCGTTCGGGGTGTACCGGGTAGCCGGCGACTACACCGCCGTCGGCTGACCCGCGAACAAGCGTCGGCGCCGCAGATCCAGTCCGGATCTGCGGCGCTGGCGTGTCACAGCACCGAAAAGAGGGGCGAAGGTGAGGATCTCACCGTCGCCCCTCTTTCGATGCTGTGGTCTGCTCAGGCCGCGTACCACCGGGTCTGCACCGGGAACACCTCACGCAGGAACCCGGTGGCCAGCTCGCCGATCGTCCCCGCCGCCCGGACCAGTGCATCGCCGTGCGCCACCCCCGGCACCTCCGCGAACCGGGCACCAGCAATCTGCTCGGCAGCCGCGCGCACCGCATGCGGTGGGAACAGAATGTCGTGCTCAAAGGCCACCAGCAGGGCAGGCACGGTGATCGCCGGCCAGCCCGCCTGCTGGCGCGCTGACCCCGCCCAATCGGCCGCCGCGGCGCCCTGGTCGACCGGGCCGCGGCCCTCACCCGTGCGCAACCGCAGATGCGCCAGCATGGTGGCCGCCATCGGCTCATCGGCCAGCAGCGCCGGCGCCGGCACGGTCGTCATCAACTCCACCAGCGCCGCCGCGGCCGGACCGTACGGCCCCCGCGCCGACTCCTCCTGATGGGCGGCCAGCACCGCCTGCTGAAACGCCGTCGGCATCCCGGTGCTGGCCAGCAGCACTGCGGCCTGCACCCCCGGGCGGTTAGCGGCCAGCCGCTCGGCGATCATCCCGCCCAGCGACAGCCCGCCCACCGCCACCGAGCGCCAGCCCAGCCGGTCGAGCACCGCGCCCGCATCCCCGGCCAGCTGCGGCACGGTGTACGGCCCGGGCGGCGCCACCGTGTCCCCGCAGCCCCGGTTGTCCATCGTCAGCACCCGGTAGCCCGCTTCAACCAGCCGGGGCACCAGCGTCACATGCCAGAACCGGCGGCTCATCGCCCGCCCGCAGAACAGCGCGACCCGTGGACCGTCCGCGCGCCCGTGCAAGTCGTAGTGCACCTGCACCGCACCGAGATCGGCGACAGCCATCAGAGCCTCGCCAGCAGTTCCGGGCCAACCAGCGCCTCGGACGGCAACGACCCGGCCACCACCGCGAAGTAGCGGTCGGTCAGCTCCTGATCGCCCTCGATGGCCCGCAGCAACGCCAGCCGGTCGCTCTGCACCGTCAGCCGCGCGGTCAGCAACGTCGCCTGATACCCCGGATCCAGCATCGCGTCGCGCTCCTCGGCATAGACCTGCAGCGCCGCCGCCGTGCGCGACCGATCCGGCAACACGCCCCGCAGATGCTCGGCCAGCAAAGCTGCCTGTCCGAACGCGTCGGTGATGCCCCGCGCCGTGATGGAATCCTTGTGGTGCCCGGCATCGCCCACCAGCGCCCACCCCGGTCCACCGGCCTGGCGCAAGAAATTCAACTGATCCCCCCGGGCGCGCAGCCGTTCCGCCTGCGTCGCCGCGGCCATCCGTTCGGCCAGGCCGGGTGCGGTGCCGGCAACGTTCTCCCGGTACGACCGCAGCGCATCCTTACGCACCGCATCGAACTCGTGCTGCGGGAAGTACGCGGCAACCAGGGTCAGATCGTCATGCGTGCGCACGGTTCCGACCCACCGCCCCGGCGCCTCGTACAACTCGAAGTCCGCCGGCAGATCCTGCCAGTACGTGTAGTAGATACAGGTCAGCGACGGCTGCTCGGCGTACGAGCGGGCACCGGCGAGCCGGGCCACCGTGGAGCGCATCCCGTCCGCGCCGATCACCAGCGCAGCCTGTTCGGTGTGCTCGCGGCCGCCGCTGGTGTAGCGGACCCCGCCGACCCAGCCGTCATCGTCCAGCAGGCCGGTCACGGTGGCGCCCATCCGGACGGTCACCCCGGCTTGGGCTGCGGCCTCGGTGAGGATGGCGTCCAGGATCTGGCGACGGGGGCCGTACGCGGCGTTGTCCCCCGAGGGCACGGCCGCCTGCCCGGCGAGCCTTACCCCGGCCACCTCGTAGACCGTGCGGCGCATAGCCGGCGCCCCGGAGGCCACCACGGCGTCGAGCACCCCCCAGTCGCGCAGCCGCTGCACCCCCGGCTGATGCAGGTAATGGGTGGAAACCGTATCCCCGGGCACCGCCGCGCGTTCCAGCAACAACACCCGATAGCCCTGCCGGGCCAGCAACATGGCGGTCGGGGCGCCCGCACAACGGGCGCCGACCACAATCGCGTCGTACACGATGCCTCCTTGCAGACAGTTCAAACAGAAGCGGGAGCCTTTCCGGCCACCTCGCCGACCGTGGCCAGCTCGGCCAGCCACAGCTCACCGAGCCGGCGACCCTGCGCCGGGTCGAGCACGTCGGTGCGGAACCAGATCCGCGCGCCCAGACCCCGCTCCAGCCACAACTCCAGGGTCAGCTCGAACGCGGAGTGGTGATGGCGGGGAACCGAGGCCGCGCAGTGCGCGCCGTCGATCACCAGGGCCGGGGCCTCGTAGTTCTGCACCACGAAACCGGCCTGGCAGAACGGATTGCGGTCACGCGGGCGCGGCGCACTGTCGCGCAGCAACCGCTCGATCGGCATGTACTGGAAGCGCAACGCGGTGGCCAACTGCTCGGCCGCGCGATGCAGATCGGTCAGCGGGCCGGCGCCGGGGACCGCGGTGAACCGGGCGGCCACCCCGGAGGTGAAGCAGCCGATCACGTCCTCGGCCGCCGCGATGGTGCGCCCCGCCACCGGGATCCCGATGGCGAAGTCGTCAGCGCCGGTGAACCCACGCAACGCGCGTACCCAGGCGGCCAGCAGGGTGGCCTGCACCGACCCGCCGACCGTCGCGGCGGCCCGCTCGGCGGCCTCGCGCAGGCCCTCAGGCACCGGCACCCACACCTCGCCGACCTCACCGGTGGCCGCGCCCGGCACGGTGCCCAGTGGTAGATCGGGCACCCCGTCCAGCTCCCGGGTCCACTGCCACAGCCGGTCGCGTTCCGCCGCGGACTCACCCTGATCCTGGGCCAGCCACGCCTGCCGGTAGTCGGTGGGCTCACCGGCGGTCAGCCCACCGGCGTAGGCCGCGGACAGCTCCCGGCAGAAGATCGCCCCGGACCAGCCGTCGAACGCGGTGTGGTGCACCGAGAACGTCAGCAGATGCGACTGCGGTCCGGTGCGCAGCAACAGCCCCCGGATCGGCAGATCCACATCGAGGCGGAACGGCAACTCCAGGAACGCCCGGGCCCGATCGGCCGCCTCAGGCTCGGGGCATTCCTGCACGCTCAGCAGATCCGGAACATCCTGCGGGCCGGCGACGACCGGGCGGATGCCGCGCCGGCCCTCGCGTAGCAGCCTGGTGCGCAACGCCGCATGCCGCCCGACCACGCTGCGCAGCGCCGCGGCGAGCAGCTTCGGGTCGAGCGGCCCGTCGATGCGGTGCTGCACCGGGGTCAGCCCGTCACCGTTGCCGGGACTGCGAACCTCCAGATACCAGAACCGCCACTGCGGCACCGGCAGATCGGCCTGCCAGCGCGACGCCGACCGGCTCTGCGGCCCGGCCTCGGTGGTCGCGGTCACCAGCTCGGCCATCGACCGCGGGGTCGGGTGGTGGAAGATCTGCGCCGGGTTCACCTTGACCCCGGCCAGCGCACCCAGACGGTGCGCGATCCGGATCGCGGTGATCGAGGAAGCGCCGGCGTCGAAGATGTTGGTGTCCCAGCCGACCGGCCCGTCCAGCAACTCGCGGACCGCGCTGAGCACCTCGCCGTCCTCGCCGGAATCCGCGGTGGCCGCCGGGGCTGCTGCGGCCGTGGCGATGCGGGCCGGCTCGGCCAGGTCGGCCTTGCCGTTCGCGGTGACCGGCAACCTGGGCAGGCTGATGACCAGATCGGGGACGTAGCCGGCGGGCAGCAGATCGGTGACGGCGGCGCGCACGGCCGTACCGTCCTGGGTGGAGACCACGCAGGCCACCATGCGCTCCACGTTCCCCGCCGAGCCTGCGGTGCGGTACGGCAGCGGCACCACCACGGCCGCCCCCACGCCGGGAATCTCCTCCAAGGCTGTTTCCACCTCGGCGGGCTCCACCCGTACCCCTCTGAGCTTGAACTGACGGTCGCGTCGCCCCGCAATGCGCAGCAGGCCGTCAGCGCCGATCCAGCCCAGATCCCCGGTCAGATAGACCCGGGTCGGCGATCCCAGCTCCAGCACCGGAAACTTCTCCGCGGTGGCCTGTGGATCGCCCAGATAGCCCAGCGCCAGGCCCGCACCGGAGATCGCGATTTCGCCGCGCACCCCGGCGGGAACGGGCTGGCGATCCTCGCCGAGCACATGGACTCCCGTGCCCAGCACCGGGCGGCCGATCGGCACCTCGCCGTCGTCGCGGAAACCGTCAAGGGGAAACGTCGTGGTGAAAATCGTGGACTCCACCGGGCCGTACGCGTTGTGCACGGCCACCCCGGGAACCTCGTCCCGGCACCGGCGCAGATGAGCGGGGGAGACCCGCTCGCCGCCGGTGATCACGGTGCGCGCCCCGGCGAACGCCTGCACCTCGGCGTCGACGAGAGCGTTGAACAACGTGGTGGTCACAAACATCGTGTCCGCCCCGCGCGCGATCGCCGCTCGCAGGTCGTCGGGTCCCAGGTACCGGTCGGGGTGGATCACCGTGACACCACCGCTGGTCAGCGGCGCCCACACCTCCATGGCGAACGCGTCCCACGGGCTCGGTGCGGCCTGCAGCATGCCGTGCCCCGGGCCCACCGCCAGCACCGGGTCGAAGGCCACCCGCAGGATGGCCCGGTGCCCGGCCAGCACGCCCTTGGGCGCGCCGGTGCTGCCCGAGGTGAAGAGCACGCAGCAGGCGCCGCTGGCGTAGGTGGGTGGCGGGGTCGCTTCGGACGCGGTGCGCAGCACCGGCACCGCAACACGCGGTAGCTGCGAGCGTCCGCTCGGGGCACCGACACACAGCCGGGCGCCGGTGCGCGCGGCGATGTCGGCGTACCGGGCGTCCGGCCAGCCGGCGTCCACGATGCTGTAGACGGCGCCGCACATCAGCACCGCCAGGATCACCTCGACCAGCTCGGCGCCTCGCGGCACATCCACCAGCACCACGTCGTCCGGGCTTACCCCCCGCTTGTGCAACCCGGCCGCGATCCGCTCCGCCGAGCCCACCAGCTCGGCATAGGTCATCGACACTGAGCCGGCACGCACCGCCGGGGCCTGCGGCGTCCGCCGGGCCCAGTGCCGCACCCACTGCTCGAGGCGCCGATCGTCGCCGGGCATCGGCGCCCCGGCCAGGCCCGCAACGGTTGCCCCGGCGCTCATTGCTGCACCTGCGCGATGCGTTGCAGCTCGCCCATGTCCACCTTGCTGTTCGGGGTCAGCGGGAATGCAGCCACCAGCGCCCACCGGGCCGGCACCGCGTATGGCGCCAGCGTCTCGGCGCAGAACCGCTTGAACTCGGCCACCGCGTCGTCCAGCGGCTCGGCCAGCACCACCCCGGCCAGCACCCGGCGGGTCGCGTCGTCGCCGTCGGTGGTGCCCACCACGACGTCGGCGATCGCCGGGTGCGCCGCGATGCGCTCACGGATCTCGCCGAGTTCGATGCGGAACCCGCGCACCTTCACCTGACCGTCACGGCGACCGAGGAACCGCAGCCGGCCGTGGGTGTCCCAGCGGGCCAGGTCACCGGAGCGGTAGAGCCGCGGCCCGGTGCCCGGTTCGCCGCCGTCGATGTCGAGGCGGCCGAACGCGGCCTTTGTCCGTACCGGATCGTCGAGGTAGTCGATCGCCACGCCGGGCCCGAGGCAGCAGATCTCGCCCACCCCACCCGGCGGCACCAGACCGCCCGCCTGATCCAGCAGCACGATGCCGGTTCCGTCGATGGGACCGCCGATCGGCAACTGCTCCTCCACCTCGGCCGGGTCGGTCATCGGGTACTGGGTGGCGATCACCGTGCCCTCCGTCGGCCCGTAGGCATTCGACAGCACCAAGCCCGGGAAGCGCGTCAGGATGTCGCGGACCGGCTCGACCGGCACCACATCCCCGCCGACCAGCAGGATGCGCATCGTTGCGAACGCCTCCGGGCGGTACCCGGCGACCGCCCGGAACAACGCGGTGATCAGCAACGAGGTGGTGATCGCGTGCTCCTGCAGGAAATCGGCCAGCAGCCCCGGCTCGGGCAGCGCGTCCGGGAACGCCTCGATCGACGCGCCGTTGGCCAGCGCCGGGAAGATTTCCAGCACCGAGGCGTCGAACGACAGCGGCGCCACCCGCAGCATCCGGTCGTCGGGGCGGATCGGCAGGTGCACCGAGCGGTCGGCCAGCCGGGTCACCCCGCGGTGCGCGATCCGCACGGCCTTGGGCAGCCCGGTTGAACCTGACGTGAACACCAGGTACGCCACCCGGCCCGGGTCGTTGCCGACCGGCGCCGGTGCCTGCGCGGGCAGCGTCGCAGCCACCGCGGGACCGTCGACCGGCTCCAGCACCGGGCACGTCAGGGTCAGCGCCGCCAGCCGCTCCCGCCGGTCCGCGGTGGCCAGCACCACCGCGGGCCTGCTCAGCGCCAGCATGTGCGCCAGCCGGGCCGGCGGGTTCGCCACGTCCAGCCCGACGTAGGCGGCACCCAGGCGCAGCGTGCCCAGGATCGCCACGGTCTCGGCGATCGAGCGGGGCACGGCGATCGCCACCACGTCACCCTCGCCGACGCCCTGAGCGGCCAGCGCCACCGACTGGTGCGCCGCCGCGGTCATCAGGTCCCGGTAGGTGATCGACCGGCCGTCGGCTTCGCGCACAGCAACGTTGTCCGGGTGCCTCCCGGCGGCCCGCGAGATCAGCTGCCACAGGTCGTCGGGGCGCTCCACGTCCGGGCCGTTGCGCACCGCGTCGAGGATCGCCCGCTGCTCGCGGGACATGCCGCGCACGGTGCCCAGTGCGGCTTCCGGGTCGGCGGACAGGTCGGCCAGGGTCGCCTCGTACGCGGTGGCCAGCCCGAGCGCGTCCTGTGTGGTCAGGGCCGAAGTCGCGTACTCCAGCACCAGCTTGGGTACCTTGTCCCAGTGCTGCACGAACAGCGACGCATCCGAGGCGGCCCACCCGGCGTACGACTCGTGCACCGTCGCGGTCAGCTCGCCTGCGGTGATGTCGGCCGGCAGGATCTGGTCGTGCGCGGAGAACCCGATCTGCGCCAGCGGCATCCGGCGCCCGTCGACCACCGCCTGCAACGAGCGGGCCAGCTCACCGATCGGCACGTCGGCGAACTCCACCGACTCGACCAGCGACTGCGCGGTGGACTGCAGGTATTCGCGCACCGGGCGGTCGTCGCGCACGTCGCAGCGGATCGGCACGAGCGCGGCGCACGGAGCGATCAGGTCGATCAGCCTCGGGTCGGTACGCCGGCTGGTGGCCGTACCGATGAGGAACCGGGACTGCCCGGTGCGCCGGGCGATGACCAGCTGCCACGCGGCGAGCAGCACCGCCGTGCGCGACACCCCGGCCACCTTGGCCAGCATCTCCGCGCCTTCACGGGCGGCCGCGCCGAGCCCGAAACGCAGCCGGTCGCCGCGGAAGTCGAACTGGTCGGGGCGCACCGCGTCGGTCGGCAGCTCCACCACCGTGGGGTAGTCGCGTAGCTGCTCCACCCGGCGCGCGGCGAGCCCGGCCAGCCGTCCCGATGCCAGGCCCTCGGCCCGGCGTACGGCCAGCAGCTCCGGCGTGGACGGCTCGCTCAGGGGCACCGGCGGCCCACCGGCCAGCTCCCCGTAGACGTCGAGCAACTCGCGGGTGAGCAACCCGATCGACCAGCCGTCGGCCAGCGCGTGGTGGAACACGAAGGTCAGCAGGTGGTGTTGCGGTGCGAACCGGGTGAGCAGGAACATCATGGGCGGGCGGCCCAGCGCGGCGGTGAAGTGCCGGCTGCCGCGGTCCAGCGCGCTGTTCACCATTTCGACCGGGCTGCTGGTGGCCGGCGTTGGCGCGTGCTGGCGGATCACCCCGGGCAACCACTCCGGCAGCACCCGCCGGCTCCAGCCGTCGCCCTCCTGGCGGAACGCCGTGCGCAGCGACTCGTGCCGGGCGATCAGCCGGTGCACGGCCTCGGTCAGCGTCGGCACATGCAGCGGGCCCGTCAGCTCCAGCCCGAACACCTGGTTCTGCGACCCGTCGCCCATCAGCGCCTCGGAGTGCAGGAAACCCTGCTGCTCGGGCACCGGCTCGAGTTTCCACCGGGGATCGGGATCGAGCGCCGGCGCGGCCGGTCTCGCGGTGGCCTCCGACACGGCCGCCAGCGTCTCGGCGAGCGGCGTGAACCCCAGCAGCCCGAGGACGTCGACCGCGCGGCCGAGTTCGCTCTCGCAGCGCACGGCGGCCTTCATCGCGTCGAGGGAACTGCCGCCGAGTTCGGTGAACGATGCCGTCTGCGCCCGCCGGACCACATCTTCGACCGGGCGGGACAGCACCGCCGACATGATCTCCACAAGCGGTGTGATGTCTGTGCCCACGTGTCCTCCGACCATCGTCTGGAAGCCCGGAGGCGATTCCGGGTCCGCGCGCAGCCTCGCGGGCGCGGATCGAAGCCCGCTCGATTACCGCGGCGATCGCCGGGCTCGACCCGCGCCCGAGCCGCACGCGGCACGCTGTCCGGCAACCTGAGGATGGAGCCGCCGTGCGGATGATGTTCGTGACCTGGGCCTGGCCCACCCACTTCTTCCCGCTGGCCCAACTGGCCTGGGCGGCCCGCGCGGAGGGCCACGAGGTCGTCGTCGCGGCCCCGCCCGAGCTGAGTCCAACGATCACCGCGGCCGGGCTACCCGCCGCCCCGGTCGGCGCGGGCCTGGACATCCGCCCGCTCGCCGGGCGCTTCTTCGCCTCGCTGGTCGAGCGGGCCACCCCACTGGAATGGTCGGAGATGCGCGCGTGGGGGCCGGGCAACCTGGCCACCTACCGCAAGATCGCTGCGGCGATGCTCGACGACACCGTGGCCTACGCCCGCGCGTACCGGCCCGACGTGGTGGTGCACGACCCGACCAGCTTTGCCGGGCCGATCGCCGCCGCGGACACCGGCGCGTTGCCGGTGCGCCACATCTGGGGTGCCGACTACACCATCCGGACCCGCGAGTTCGAGGCGGCCGCGCTGGAACCGCTGTGCGAGCGGCTCGGGCTGCCCGGCGTCGACTCGGTCGGTGCGGTCACCGTGGACCCGTGCCCGCCCGGCATGCAGGTGCCCGCCCCGGTGCGGCGGCTGCCGGTGCGCTACGCGCCGTACAACGGCTCCGCCGAGGTGCCGCGCTGGCTGGTCGAGCTCACCGGCCGGCCCCGCGTCTGCGTGCTCGGCAGCACCGCCGTCGCCTACTTCACCGACCGGCACGTCAGCCCGCTGCCCGTGGTCACCCGCGCGCTGGCCGGCACCGGCGTGGAGATCCTGGCCATCGGCGCCGAGCGTGACCGGGGCACCCTGGACGCCGGCGCGGACCAGGTCCGTCACGTGCCGGCTACCGCGCTGCACCTGGTCCTGCCGCACTGCGATCTGCTGGTGCACCAGGGCGGCGGGGGAGCGATGATGACCGCGCTGGCCGCCGGGATCCCGCAGGTGACGCTGCCGTTGTTCACCGATCACGTGTTCAACTCGCGCCGGCTGGCCGCGGCGGGCGCGGGCCGCTGGATCTTCGCGAACACCGCCGACGTGACCCGCGTACGCCGAGAGCTCCTCGATGTCCTGCACACCCCCGGCTACCGCGCCGCGGCCCGGGCGCTGGGCGCCGAGATGGCCGCCCAGCCCGCAGCCGCCGAAGTGGTCGCCCGCCTCGCCGAGCTGAGCACCAGCCCCGAAAGGATCTGAACCCGATGCGCATCCTGTTCACCACCCACCCGGCCAGCGGCCACCTGCGCCCCCTGGTGCCGATCGCACATGCGGCGCTGCGCCAGGGCCACGAGGTTGCGGTGGCCGCCCCGGCCGTGCTGGGCGCCGAGATCGCCGGGTACGGCCTGACCCACCTCGAAGCCGGCTATGACTGGCGGTACGAGGTCTACGACATGATCCCGCCCGGGTACGCGGGCTTCGGGCTGCTCGATGCCGCGGAGGCGTTCACCGCGCTCGGGCGCCCGCTGACCGAGGCCTTCGCCGGGCACATCGCCCGGGGCACCGCGCGCGACTTGCTCGCCGCCACCGCCGCTTTCAAACCCGACGTCATCGTCCGCGAACTCGACGAACTCGGCGGCTACCTCGCCGCCGAGGCCCTCGGCGTGCCGCACGTGTCGATCGCCTCGTTCGGCGGGCTGGACGACGTGCGCCCCGAGGTGCTCGGCCCGATCCTCGACGCCGGGCGCCACGAGCTGGGCCTGCCCGCCGATCCGCGCGGTGAGCGGCTCTACGGCCACCTGCACGCGAACTTCCTGCCCCCGCAGTACAGCCCGGCCGAGATGATCCTGCCGAACACCCGCTGCTACCGCCATCCCAACGCCGAGCAGCGCGACGGGCACCTGGACGCGGAGCTCGCCGAGCTGGACCTGAGCCGCCCGTTCGTGTTCGCCGGCTTCGGCACCGTGGTCTACAACCTGCCCGGCTCCGACACCCTGGTCGACTCCACGATCGCGGCGCTCGGCGAGGTGGACTGCACAGCGGTGCTCGCGGTCGGCTCATCGGGGCGCACGCAGCGCACCCGGCCCGTACCGCCCAACGTGCACCTGGTCACCTTTGTCGAGCAGGCCCTGATCCTGGAGGGCTGCGACGCCTTTCTCACCCACGGCGGGCTCAACAGCATGAAGGAGGCGATGCGGCTGGGCGTACCCATGCTGGCCGTGCCGCCGCTCGGCGATCACCGGCACAACGCCGCCCAGGCCGAAGCCCTCGGCATCTCCCGCACCGTGCCGCTGGCGCAGGCCACCGCGCCGGCGTTGGCCGCCGCGCTGAGCGAGGTGCTCACCGACCCGGCGTACCGGGTGCGGGCCCGCCGCCTGCAACGCCACATCCACGCCCAGCCCCCGGTTGACGTGCTGATCGATGACATCGCTGCGCTGCTGCGCTGACGCCTTGGAAAACCACAGCCGCCGTCCTCCCCGGGGGAAGACGGCGGCTGCTCACCACCAAGGGTCTTCAGGACAGCAGGTTGGCCTTGAGCGCGGTGACGTCGGCGGCGTCGAGGCCCAGACCGATCTGCACGAACGTGGCCCAGTCGCCGTAGATCTCGTTGACCTTGGCGAACGCCGCGTCGAGGTACTCGATGAACAGGTACTGCCCGCCGAGGGTCTGGTTGCTGCGCAGGAACTCCGAGTTCACCTGCGCCCGCAGCACCCCCAGCACGGTCATCAGCACCGCCGCGGTCCAGCCGCTGCGCGCCGACCCCGAGTCGCAGCTGAAGATCAGCGGCATGCCGCCCTGGATCGCCAGCATCCGCAGCACCGAGCCGACCGAGATCACGCTGGAGGTGAACGACACGTACGACTGGAACTCCGCCGTCGTGGCAGCCGTGATCTGACCGGCGACCGGCGGGGCGAACGGGTTGTCCTCGGTGTCGTTGCCCACCGGGGCGAGCCACGGCTTGACCGTGCCGACCTTGCCCTTGCCGAACAGGTAGCGTTCGGCGTCGTTGCGCAGATCGAAAGCCCACTTCACGTTGAGGGCGGCTAGCTGGCGGGTACCGGTGGCGCTCAGCGCGGCCAGCGAGCCGGAGCGGAACACCTTGCCGTTGCGCAGCGTCTTGCCGTCGGCGGTGGTGTAGCCGCCCAGGTCGCGGGTGTTGGCAGCGCCGTCCAGGGTGACCGCGGTGCCGGGGGAGCGTTTGGTGCCGTCGGCGGCGAAAGCGGGGGTGATCCGCAGCGCGGGAACGGCGGCGAGGCCGAGCCCCGCGGCGCCGGTGGCGAGCAGCCGGCGCCGGTTCAAGGTAACTGTCATGGTCGTCCGTTCTATGGGGGTCACCGGGGTTTGCGCCCGATGACGAGGGTGTCGGTGGAACCGAGGGGGAGTACCTCGGTGGTGGTGCAGCCGGCCGCGGCCAGCCAGTTCTGGCAGTGCGACGCGGGGTATTCGGAACCGCCCTCGGTGACCAGCAGCATGTTCAGGCTGACCAGGGTGCGGGGCAGGTCGGCAGGCGTTTCGGGAAGCATCGCGTCGTAGACCAGCAGGGCCCCGCCGGGCGCAACGGCGGCCCAGGCGCGGGCGATCAGCGCGGCGCGCTCCTCGGGCGACCAGTTGTGCAGGACGTGACCGAGCATCACCACGTCGGCGGTGGGCAGCTCGTCGCGGAAGAAGTCACCGGCGTGGAAGGTGGCCCGCTCGGCCACGCTCAGGGCCGCCGTGTGCTCGCCGAACGGCTCGGCCATCGGCGGCAGGTCGAACACGGCGCCGTGCAGGTGCGGGTAGGCGCCGAGCAGCCGGCCCACCAGGTTGCCGCGGCAGCCGCCGACGTCGAGCACGCTGGCGTGCGCGGTCCAGGAGAAGGCCCGGATCAGGTGCGGCGCGACCAGGCCGCTGGCTGAGTCCATCATGGTCAGGTACGGCCCCCGCTGCGCCGGATCGGCCAGCATCTGCAGGAACGCGCCGGGTCCGGCCCCAGCGGTCTGCGGCTGCCCCGTGCGCAGCGCCGCACCGAGGTGCCCCCACGCCGGGTACAGCATCCGCGACGCCCGGCGCAGGAAGCCGCCGATGTAGCGCGGGGTGCCCGGCACCAGCGTCTCGGCGGCCACGCCGGTGAGCGTGTACACCTCACCGGTCAGCTCGATCAGCCCGAGCAGCACCAGCCCGCTGAGGAAGTCGTTGACGCCGCGCCCGGCCAGCCCGAGCCGCTCGGTGACCTGCTCCTGCGTGGACGGCCCGTGCCGGTCCAGGTCGGCGAACAGGCCGAGTTCGTCGGCGGTGAGCAGCAGCTGGGCGTGGCAGAACGCGTTGGCCAGCCGCTTGACGTCGGTGGGGCTGCGCAGCGCGGCGGTGGCGGGGGCGGGAGCAATCGTCATGACAGGCTTCCTTTTCGAACGCGGGGACAAGATCAGCTGAGGGACAGGGCGGCGAGGGCGTGCGCCACCAGCGCGGTGCAGGCCAGCGCGGTGCGCAGCAGGTGCCAGCGCCGCCACGCCGGACGGGGGTCGGCCCAGCCCGGCGGCAGGGTTCCGGCGGGCAACGACCGGACCCGGCGATTGATGGGTACGTTGCCCAGCTGGGAGGTCACCGCGACGCCGGCCTGCAGCAGCGCGGCCAGCAGCAGCAACACCCGCGCCGGGCCGCCCAGCGCCAGCCCGGCCGCCACGTCGGCGGTGCTGGTGAGCAGGACGATGAACGGCATGACCCGGTCGAAGCCGGCTCCGACGACCCGGTGGATGCGCACGTAGTCGGGGGCCGGGACGGCCGCGAAGGCCGGGACCACGCCCACCGCGACGCCGAACAGCGTGCCGGCGAGCAGCCCCGAGCCGATCAACGCGCCCGCCAGCAGGGTGGCCACGGTTGCTGACATGCTCACCTCCGCAGGGTCAAGGCCGACTGTGCACGTCCGGCGTCCACGCGGAGTCGATCGGCAATCGAATGATCGGCTTCGATCTCGGCATCCCACAGGTCGGCGACCGCGCGCTCGATCGAGCGCCGCGCCCGCCAGCCCAGCAACCGCGCCGCGGTCCACGGGTTCACCGCCAGCCAGTCGGCGACCGCCCCGGGCGACGAGGGCGCATCGCTGCGCTCGTCCACCTGCGCGGGTATGCCGCTGGCCGTGATCAGCCGGTCGACCAGCTCGCGGACGCCGATGGCAGTGCCGCTGCCGATGTTGATCAGCTGCCCGGGCCGGCCGTGTACCGCGGCGGCAACCACCGCCTCACCGAGATCGCGGACATCCAGGTAGTCGCGCCGGGCGTGCAGCGGGGCCAGCACGATGCGAGCCGTGGACCCCTCGCGCCGGGCCGTGCCCAGTGCCTGGGCCACCTTGCCGAGCAGGCTCGCCGGATCCACGCCCGGACCCACCGAGTTGGTCACCCGCAGCACCACCGCATCCACCCCGGCAGCCCGCTCGACTGCCCGGGTGGCGTGCAGCTTGGCCGCACCGTAGGGGGTTGCGGCGTCCACGGGCGAGCTTTCGTCGAGCAGGGTCCGGCCGGACACCGCGGCGTACTCCATGACGCTGCCGAGGTGGATCAGCCGGGCGGGGGAGCCGAGCAGGGGCCAGGCCGCGAGCAGCCGCTCGGTGCTGCCGGCCAGCGCGTCGTGCAGGGCCGCACCGGTCAGCCCCCAGTAAGCGCCGGCGGCGTTGACCACCACGTCCGGCTCGGTGCGTTGCAGGGCCGCGGCCAGGGTGCCCGGGGCGGCGTCGAGGGTGATGGGGGCGTACGGGAAAACGGTTGTGGGGTGTGGGCGCCGGGCCGCGACCGTGACCTGCCAACCGGCCGCAGCGAAAGCCCCGGCGATGTGCCGTCCGGCGAAGCCGGTGCCGCCGAGGACCGTGACCCGGCGATGGCGCGAAAATGTCACAGCGAGCTCCCTGAGGTGAGGTACGAGGCGGACCGGATGTCATCGGCCAGGGCGGCCTGATGCCGGGAGTCGCCGCCCGGCGCGACCCCGGTACGGACCTGGGCAACGAACGCGCTGAGGCAACGGGCGAACTGGTCGTCTGCCCCAAGCTCCAGGGCATGGGAAGCGCCGGACCCGCTCTGCAACCACACCTGCGGCGTCATCTCGGGCGGTGTGGTGAACGCCCGTTCCACCCGGATCGACCCGCGGGTGCCGGTCAGCTCGTAATGACAGCGGTACTCACCGTCCATGCCGAACTCCAGCCGCGCCTCCACGCCGCCCGGTCCGCGCAACCGGGCTGTGCCGCCCAGATCGACGTCGCGGACCGGGTCGTGGCGCAGCGCCGCGGAGTCCACCCGCAACCCGGACCCGAGGTGCAGCAACGCCGCCCGGACCGGATAGACCCCCTGATCCAGCAGCGAGCCACCGCCCAGCGCGGCCTGATAGCGGATGTCGCCATCGGGCCGCGGGGGAACACAGAACGAGGCGTGCAGGCTGCACAGCTCACCGATGCGGCCCTGCGCTACCAGCCGGGACACCGCCGCGTGCTGGGAGTGGAACGGAAAGGTCATGTTCTCGGCCAGCACCAGCGAGCGCCCGGCGGCCAGGCGCAGCAGCCGTACGGTGGTCGCGTGATCGACGGCCAGCGGCTTTTCCGCCAGCACGTGCTTGCCGGCGAGCAGGCACCGCTCGATCCACGGCCCGTGCAGTCCGGCCGGCAACGGCAGGTACACCGCGTCGACCGCCGGGTCGGCCAGCAGCGCGGCATACGAGCCGTACGCCCGGACCCCGTGTTCATCGGCCAGCTCCACGGCCCGCGGGAGCACCCGGCTGGCCACCGCGACCAGCGCGGCCTCGCCGGGGATCGTGGCCAGCGCCGGCAACGTGCGGCGCACCGCGATGTCGGCCACGCCGAGCACCCCGAAGCGCAGCGGGCTCAGCACGCCGCACCCAGCCCGGCCAGCAGGCTGCGCGCCTGCACGTTGACGTAGTACGGGTGCAGCAGCAAGGCGCGCAGCTGCCCCGGGGTTACCCAGCGGAAGCCTGGTGGCTCGTCCAGCGGGAACCCGCTGCCCACCTCGATCACCTGGTAGCGGTTGGTGGCGTGGTGGAACCGGCCGCCCTCCTCGGACTGCACGCTGTCGTAGCGCAGCGCCGCAGCGGGCGCGCCCAGCACCTCGTCAAGAAAGCGGGGCCGCAGATGCGCCGGCTGCCCGGCGAAGTTGCCCGGCAGAGCCTGGAACGTCGGTGCCAGCTCGGCCACGTCGCGTACCCCGGCCTCGACCTTGGCCTGCACGAGCAGGTGCGGCACCCCGTCGATGACCCGGGTCAGGAACGCCGCGATGCCCGGCCCGACCGGCGCGATCAGCGGCTGCGTCCAGCGGCCCACCTCCCGGTTGCCGGCCGCCGCCTCCACCGCGATGACCTCGAAGAACCGGCCGTCGTCGTGCCGGATGGCCTCGGCGGTGCGGTGCCAGCCGGCGATGTCGCGCAGCGCAACGAGTTGCTGGTGCAGCTCGGCGCGGGCCTTGACGTCGGTGAGCCAGCGCAGCAACGCCCCCGTGGAGTGCAGCGCCGGGCCCTGGTCACCGTCGGGTTCCGGTATGCAGGACAGCACCGAGCGGGCGTCCATGTTCACCACGTTGTCGGTTCGCAGCAGGGTTCGTACCTGGGCAAGGGTCAGCCAGCAGAAGTCGGGATGCTCCGGGACGTCCTCGGTGACTTCCACGATCATGTTGCGGTTGCGTTTGTGCAGGAACCACGAACCCTGCTCGGATTGCAGCACGTCAACGAGGACGCGCGCCCGGCCCGGCTGGGTGAAGTAGTCGAGGTGGGTGATCGGGCGGCCCCGGTGCACGCCCACATAGTTGCTGCGGGTGGCCTGCACGGTGGGCGACAACTGGACCAGACCCACGTTGCCCGGCTCCATCTTGGCCTGCATCAGCAGGTGCAGCACCCCGTCGAACTCCTTGACGGCCAGCCCGAGGATGCCGATCTCGTGCTGCTGGATGATCGGCTGCATCCAGCTGTGCGGCGCGCCGCTGCGCACGCTCAAACCCTCGACGGTGAAGAACCGGCCGGTCTCGTGCACCAGGTTGCCGGTGGCCGGATCCTCGCACCAGCCGCGCAGAGCGCCCAGCGGGATCCGCTCGACACCGAAGCGGGACGCTCGGCGCCGCCAGGTGAACCACTCGCCGAACTGCTCGTCGCTCAGCACCGCACCGGGCGAGCGCGCCGACGCGGCGAACCGGTCGGCGAGAGCGGGACGGGTGAGCACCGTCGGTCGTGCCATGAAAGCCTCCTCCGGCTCGGCGCGGGTCGCCGCACCAGAGTCGGGGGTCGCCGTCGAAGCCTGGTGGAGCGCGGGGTTCGACCGGCTCTCCAACCACCGCACCTACCGTCGCGCGGCATGGCAGACCGCATGTACACCAGCCGTAGCCTGGACATCCACGAGCTTGAGATCCCCGACGTGTTCGTGCTGACCTCGCACGTCTTCGCCGACGAGCGCGGGCAGTTCGTCGAGTCCTACCGCGAGGACGCGCTCAGCGAGGTCCTCGGCCGCCCGTTCCGCATCGCGCAAACCAACCACTCTGTGTCGCACGCCGACGTGGTCCGCGGCGTGCACAGCGCCCGGGTCCCGCCCGGCCAGGCGAAAATCGTCAGCTGCCTGCGCGGCGAGATCCTCGACATCTCGGTGGACCTGCGCGTGGGCTCACCCACCTTCGGCCGGCACCTGGCCGTGCGGTTGCGCGCCGGCGACCCCCAGGCGGTGCTGCTGGGTGAGGGCATCGGGCATGCGTTCCTCGCCGTGCGCGACGACACGCTGGTGCAGTACCAGTGCTCGACCGGATACGTGCCCAGCGACGTGATCGCGGTCGACCCGCTCGATCCCGACCTGGCGTTGCCGTTCGCCGGCCGGACGGACCTGATCCTGTCGCGGGTCGACGCCGAAGCGCCGTCGCTGATCGAGTCCGTCCGGCGGGGATTGCTGCCGTCGTACGCCGACTGCCAGGCCCTGACCCCTCAGGCGGCCACGGCCGCCGCGGCGACCAGCCGGCTGTAGGGACCGCCCGCGGTGCGCAGCTCGGCCGGCGGGCCGAGCTCCACCAGGCGGCCCGCGCTGAGCACCGCCACCCGGTCGGCGTCCTCCGCGACCGCCAGCCGATGCGCGATCACCACCGTGGTGCGCCTCCCGGACATCCGCCGCATCGCGTCGTGCACCACCGCCTCGGCTGAAGCGTCCAAGTTGGACGTCGCCTCGTCGAGCAGCAGCACCACCGGGTCGACCAGCTCGGCGCGGGCCAGGCACAGCAGTTGCCGTTGCCCGGCCGACAGCGAGGCACCGCGCTCGTCAAGCACATGGCGGTAACCGCCGTCCAGCCCGGCGATCATCTCGTGCGCCCCGACCCGGCGGGCAGCCTGCTCCACCTCGGCATCGCCGGCGCCGGGCCGGCCGTACGCGATGTTGTCCCGCACCGCCCCGGAGAACAGGTAGGGCTCCTGCGGCACATAGCCCAGCCGCGAGCGGTACACCTGCTCGTCGATGTCGCGCAGGTCCACCCCGTCCACGCACACCGACCCGGCCGCCGGGTCGTAGAAGCGGACGATCAGCTTGGCCAGCGTCGACTTGCCCGACCCGGATTCGCCCACCACCGCCAGGGTTTCGCCGGGGGCCACGTGCAACTCGATGTCCTGCAACGCCACGCGACCGTCGGGGTAGGTGAAACCCACGCCGGTGAAGTCGATGGCGCCGCGGAGCACTTGTGGGCGTACCGGATCAATCGCGGGACGCACGCTCGCCTGCTCGTCCATCAGCTCCTGAACCCGGCGCATCGACACCCGCGCCTGCTGCCACGAGTCGAACAGCGTCGACATCTGCTGCACCGGGGTGAAGAACAGGTTGATGTAGAGCATGAACGCGACCAGCGCACCCACCTGCAGATGCCCGCGCCCGATCAGCCAGGCCCCGGCCGCCAGCACGAACACCGCCGCCACGTCCGCCAGCAGCTCCACGAACGGAAAATACAGCGACGCCAGGCGCTGCGCGGCCATCCGCGCGTCCACATACGCCCGGGTCGTCTCGGCGAACCGGCCCCGGCGGCGGTCCTGCTGGCCGAACACCTGCGTCTCGCGCACCCCGGCCAGGCTCTCGCGCAGGTCCGCGTTCATCTGTGCCACCTGTTCGCGCGCGTCCGCGTAGGGCTTGCTGCTCAACCGCTGGAACACCACCGTCACCAGCACGAACGGCACCAGCACGACCGAGGTCAGCAAGGTCAGCGCCGGGCTCATCCACAGCATCGCGGCCAGCACCCCGGCGAAGGTGAACACCGCCACCACCGCCTGCGCCAGCCCCGAGGAGAACACCCCCGTCAGCGATTCCACATCGGTGATGACCCGGGTCATGATGCTGCCGCCGCGGTGCCGCTCATAGAAATCCAGCGACAACCGCTTGAGATGCGCCCACACCCGCAGCCGCAACGCCACCACGATGCGCTGCCCGAGCCGCCCCGACACCAGCGTCATCGCCCGCACCGCGAGCAGATCGGCCACCGTGACCACGGCCATCGCCGCCACAACGATCAGCAGCACCCGCTGCGATCCGCTGCGCACGCCGCCGTCGATGCCGTGCTCATAGAGATACGGCCCGGCCACGGTGGTTGCCGCGCCCAGCACAAACAACGGGACGCTCAAGCCCAGCGTCCGGCGGTACGGCGCCAGGAACCGGCCCAGCGTGAAGCGGGATTCGTCGTCGGCGGCAGCGGTGTTGATCCGCGGGTCCTCCTCGGCCGCAGGCAGCGTCGCCAGCTTGGCCATCATCTCCGCAGCGGCCGGGCTCACCGGCTTGGGTTGCGGCGTACCCCACGCTCCGGCAACGGTTTCCGCCTCCTTCGCGGCCTCCGCCAGCAGTTCGCCATAGCGGGGGCAGCGCGCCATCAGCTCGTCGTGGGTGCCGTGGTCGATGACCCGGCCGCCGTCGAGCACGGCGATCCGGTCGGCCAAGGCGAGAGTCGCGCGCCGATGCGAGATCACCAAAGTGGTACGGCCACGCGTGGCCGCCCGCAGCCCCGCCACGATCTCGGCCTCCACCTGGGCGTCCACCGCGCTGGTCACGTCATCGAGCACCAGCACCGGAGCCCCGGTCACCAACGCCCGCGCGATCGCGATCCGCTGGCGCTGACCGCCGGAGAACCGCGAACCCCGCTCCCCGGTCTCGGAGTCGTAGCCATCCGGTAGCGCCGCGATCAGCTCGTGCACCCCGGCGGTCCGCGCGGCTGCCACGATCTCGTCGAAGGGCGCATCCGGGCGCCCGTACGCGATGTTCTCGCGCACCGACCCGGCGAACAGGAACGACTCCTCGAACACGATGGCCACCTGGCGGCGCAGCGAGTTCAAAGTGACCTCGCGGACGTCCTGGCCGTCGATGCGCACCGACCCGCTCTGCGCCTCCCGCAACCGGGGTAGCAGCAGCGCGGCGGTGGACTTGCCGGAGCCGGAAGCGCCAACCAGCGCCACCGTTTCCCCGGGAGCCAGGCGCAGGCTGAAGCCGTCCAGCACCGGCTCGGCGTGCGGGTAGCCGGCCTGCACCGCGTCGAAGACCACCTCGCCGTTGCCGACCCGCAACTCGCGGGCATCCGGGGCGTCGGCGATCAACGGCACCGAGTCGAGCACCTCGAAGATGCGCGTGGCAGCGGCGCCGGCCCGTTGCGCCGAGCCGATCAGCCCGGCCACGATGCGCGCCGGGGCCACCAGCATCATCAGGTAGCTGGCGAAGGCGAGAAACGTACCGACCGAGATGCGGTGCTCCAGGGCCAGCCAGCCGCCCAGCGCCAGCACGGCCACCTGACCGAAGCGGGGGATCGAGCCGAACAGCGACTCGTACTTGGCGCTCAGGCGGGTCAGGCGCATCCGGGCGCCGTACAGCTCCCGCGAGCGCTGCACCATCGTGTCCTGCTCACGCTCCTGCTGCCCGAACGCCTTGACGACGCGGATGCCGCCGACGGTCTCGTCAACGGTCTGGGCCAGCTCACCCTCGCGCTGCTGAACGTCCCACGAGGCCGGCTGGACGACCGCGCGCATCCGGGCGGCCACGTACGTCAGCACGGGCACCATCACCAGGGTGACCGTGGCCAGCAGCGGCGACAGGGCCAGCATGGCGATCAGCGCGACGAGCGTGAAGATCAGCGCGCCGAGCACCTGCGGCACGTTGGCCAGCACCCGCACCAGGACCCCGGCATCGGAGTTGACCCGCGACACCAGTTGCCCGGTGGGCAGCCCGTCGCGGGCCGTCTCATCGAGGTGCTGCAGCCGGGTGTGCACCTGGTTGCGGACCTCGTACTGCAGCTCGGCGACGGCACGGGCCTGCCGGTACAGGCAGATCCGCTTGGTGGCGAACACCCCGATGCCCAGCAGCAGGTAGACCACCAGTCCGGGCCAGATCGGCGCGGTGTGCGCGAGGATGGCGTGGTCGACGACCCATTGCTGGGCCAGCGGTGTGGCGGCGGAGAACAACGCGCCCAGCGCGATGAAGCCGGTGGCCACGAGCAGGCCGCCGATCTGCCCGCCGACCAGGTGCAGATTGCGCCGTACGGCCGCCTTGTACCGCCCGTCCGGGCGCCCGGGATCGTGTCGCGGCCACCTCACCGCTGGCTCCCGGCGATCGCGGCCCGCCGGCGCAGCGCATCCATCATCGGCCGGCCGAGGCGGCGGGTGAGCAGGATCAGCACCCCCAGCCCGAGCAGCGTGGGCACCTGGCCGGCGAACACGCCGAGGGTCAGCGGGACGTGGTACACGATCACCACCCGCAGCACCGCGCTGATCAGAAAGCCGATGCCCCAGATCAGGTTGAGCAGCTTGAGCCGCGCCACGAACACCGGCTCGTGCTCCCACGCGCTGCGCCACGCCGCCGCGAGTTCCGGGTCGCCGCGGGTGATGAACGGCCCGGCCACGTCGAATACCAGCGGGCGGCCGGCGAAGGTGGTGATGATGCCGTACGTGCCGCCCAGCGCCGGGATCAGCGCCGACTTGGCCAGGATCAGCCGCGGGTCGCCGGTGATGAACACCAGCGCGATGGTGGCGGCCATGACGATGAGCATGAGCACGGAGAACGCGCTGATCCGGCGCTCGCGCACGGCCAGGTAGAGCACCCGCAGCCCGGCCGCGAGGGCACCGGCGGACAGGGCGATCACCGGCGGCACCCCGAAGATCAGGTACAGCACGATGAAGCTGACCATCGGCGCGGCCATGTCCAGCGCCATTGGCAGGACCGCGGCGAGCCGGCGGCGGCGGTCGCGCGGTGGCACAGCCCGGGGGGCCACGACGGGCCCGGCTTGCACAGCCATGGAAAAGACTCCTTCGGGTACGAGGGGCAGAACGCGGGCAGCCGTCATCGCGCGACGGGTGAGCGCGTCGCGGACCGGTCTGCGGATACAGCTGCGCCCGCCGTCCGGGGGCCGGGGGCGGGCGCAGCTGTATCCGCAGACC
>NZ_LOJP01000001.1:2526231-2624342 GCF_001553785.1 Actinoplanes sp. TFC3 | reverse complement strand
GTCGTCGCGGGCGGGGGGCTGTGGACGTACCGGGGCGGGCTGAGGTGCGGTAACCACGGGTGCGGCGGGCTGGGCGGGACCGAGCAGCGCGGCAAGTTCGGTGGCCTTGGTGGCGCGCAGGTGCTCGGCCAGCGCCGCGACCGTGCGGTATTCGAAGAACAGGGTGCTGGCGAACTCGCCGAGATCCTTGCGCAGCGCGTTGGTGAGCTGCATGACCAGGATCGAGTCCAGTCCGTAGGTGGCCAGCGGCTCACGGGCCACGATGGATGCGGCCGGGATCATCAGGGTGCGGGCGATGATGGTTCTCAGGTACGCCTCGACGTCGGCCTCGCTGCTGACCGGTGCGACCGTTTCCGTCGTCGCCGCCGGAGTCTCGCCGGATTGCCGGCCGACCACGACGAGCTGGCCGAGGTCGTGGGCGCCGGCGGCGGGAAATTCGACGCCGCTGTAGCCCTCCCATTCCAGCACCGACTGCCACATGCCGGCGCTGAGCCCGGGACCGCCGGGTTCGCGGATCTCGGCGTCGTCGTAGAGCCACCAGCCGTCCAGCAGCCCGAAGGTGAGCAGGCCGAAGACGGTGTGCCCGGCGATCTCGTTGATCAGCACGGCGCCGCCGGGGCGCAGCAGGCTGCGGGCGTTGCGCAGCGCCTCGCGGACGTCGCGGGTGGCGTGCAGCACGTTGGTGGCGATGACCAGGTCGTAGCCGCCCTCGTCGAAGCCCTGCGCGGCGACCGGCCGGGTGGCGTCCAGCAGTTCGCAGCGCAGGTACGGGTGGTCGGCGCCGAACTGCTGGCGGCCGTGCACGAGGAACGCCCGGGACAGGTCGGTGTAGCAGTATTCGCTGATGTGTCCGGCGCGCGGGCGCAGGGCGGGCAGCACCGTGGCGGTGGTGCCCCCGGTCCCTGCCCCGATCTCCAGGATGCGTACGCGGGCGCCCGGGTCGGTGGTGAGCCGGCGGCGGATCAGTTCGGTGGCGCTGTCGGCGGTCACCTGGTTGAAGTGGTCGACGATCGGGTTGCCCTGGTACACGTTCTCGACGTACTGCAGTGAGGAGCCGGGGAAGATGACGTCCACGGCGGACACCCGGCCGGTGAGGATGCCGGTGAGCACCGGCACGGTCCGGGTGACCAGCTCGACCGACGATTGCAGGGCGGGGTCGCTGGCCCATCCGCGCAGCTGCTCCCGCCATTGCCGCTGCACCTCGTCCGGGGCCGGGGCTGCGGGTGCGACGGCGTAGCCGCCGGTGTGCTGCTGGATCAGCCCGGCGGCGGTCAGCACTCGCAGGGCTTCGTCGAGCCAGCGGGTGTAGGTGCCGGTGATGCCATGGCGCTGGCGCAAGGTGTCGGCGCTGACCGGGTCGGTGCCGAGCCAGCCGAGGGTGCGCAGCTCGGCGTAGAGCAGCCGGGCGAGGGCGGTGTCGAGGGCGTCGCGCTGGGTTTTGAGGCCGGTGCGGGCGCGAGCCACGTCCTCGGTGCGTGCGGGCAACGCGGTGGCGAGGGGTTCGCTTGGCACGGCGGGTGGTGCGGTGACGCCGGCGGTCAGGGCTTCGAAGCCGCGCGGGTCCCGCACGTTGAGGTACGCGATCTGGTCCCCCGGCGCGCCCAGCAACCCGGTCACGGCATCCAGCCCCCGCGCGGGGGTGATGTCGCCGAACCCCTGCTGGTAGAAGCGTTCCCGAACGTGCGCCGGGACGTCGAGGCCGCTGCCGACGGCACCCCAGTAACCCCAGTTGATCACCTTCACCGGGTAGCTGCGGGTGGCGGCGAGCCGGCGGGCGAAGGCGTCCTCGAAGGCGTTGCTGGTGACGTAGCTGCAGTAGCCCATGGTGGTGCTGAACGCCGCGATCGAGGAAAAGAACAGCAGGAAGTCCAGCGGTTCGGCGCCGAACACCTCGGCCAGGTGCACGGTGGCGTCGATTTTGGCGGTCAGCCCGTGCCGGAACTGCTCGGTGGTGGTGTTGCTCAGGCTCTGGTCGACCACCCCGAACGCGGAGTGCACGACGCCGTCGATGCGCCCGAAGCGTTGCTTGATGGTGGTGTACGCGGCGTGCAGGGCATTGCGGTCGGCGGCGTCGGCGCGCAGGTACACCGGGGCCGGGCCGAGCGCAGCGAGCTGCTCGATCGCGGCGTGCACCGGGTCGCCGGCTTCCCGGCGCCCGATCCACACGAGCTGCGCGCGGTGCCGGCGGATGACATTCTCGCTCCATAGCCGGCCGAGGCCCCCGGCCCCGCCGAGCACCACGTACACCCCGCCGTCGCGGTACGGCGAGGACGCGGCGGCGGTCAGCTCGGTGCGGGCCAGGCGCCGCTGGAACCAGTGGCCGTCGCGCACCGCCACCAGCTCCGGTCCGCTCGTACGCCACAGCATCGCGGCCGTCACCGTGTCCCCGGATCCGGCGTCGAGCAGGCGCACCTGCCAGTCAGGGAACTCCTTGCCCAGCACCCCGGCCAGGCCCAGCACCGCAGCGCCGGCCGGGTCGATCGCCTCACCCGGGTGCACCGGATGCGCCTGACGGGTCACCACGCTCCAGCGCAGCGCCCGGTCGCCGTAGCCGAGGTCCAGCAGCGCCCGGATCAGCCGGAACAACGCCATCGGGGCGTCCTCGACGCGGTGCAGCACTGGCTCCCCGGCGTCGCCGGTTGCGGCCCATACGATGTGCTCGATGTCCCCGACGCGCCGCACCTCGTCGAGGTCGGTGAGAACAACCGCGGCGGGGCAGGATGCCCGCAGGCTCTCATCGCCGCCGACCAGCACAACAGGCCCCGTGGGGGCGCTGTCCTCGGCGGTGGTGGGCAGCCGGGTCCAGACCGGGGTCAGCGTGACATGGTCGTCGTCTGCCGGCGGTTCGGTGACCGCGTCGACGGCCGGCTCGACGGCCGGTGCGGGGGTGGTGGTGTGCCAGTAGCGCTGCCGGGCGAACGGGTAGGTGGGCAACGGGGTCCGCCGGTGCGTGCCGTCGAACAGCCGCGCCCAGTCGAGGTCGCCGCCTGCCCGGAAGTGGTCGGCGAGCACGCCCAGGTGCCGCAGGTATGCGGTGTCGTCGCCGGCGCCGTGGGCGCAGTGGTCCAGGCTTTGCTGCGCGTCGGTGCTGTTCACCGCGGCCGGGTCGGCGGTTTGGTCGCCGGTCAGCCACCGCTGCAACCGGTCGGTGATGGCGGTCAGGTCGGCGGCCACGAACGCGAGGCGGTGCTCGCAGGGCCGGCGGCCCAGCAGCAGGGTCAGGCTGACATCGCCGGGGTCGGTGCCGGGGTGCTCGCGCAGGTGGATGAGCAGCCGGTCAGCGCAGGTGCGCAGTTGCTCCGCCGACAGCGCGGACAACGCGATCAGGTAGCCGGGGCGGTGGGTGCGGGCCGGGGTGGTGGCGGGGGCGTCCTCGATGACCAGGTGCGCGTTGGTGCCGCTGAAACCGAAGGAGCTGAGCGCGGCCCGGCGGCGTCCGTCCGGTCCGGCGGGCCACGGCTGGTGCTCGGTGGCGATGCGGAACGGGCTGTTGTCCCCGGCGATGTGCTCGTTGAGCCGGTCGAAGTGCAGCGTGCGCGGGATCTCCCGGTGCCGCATCCCGAGCAAGATCTTGAACAGCCCGGCGACGCCCGCGGCCGGGGCGGCGTGCCCGATGTTGGTCTTGATCGAGCCGAGCGCGCAGAACGCGGTGCGTTCCGTGTAGTGGCGGAACGCGCGGGTGAGCGCCTGGAACTCGATCGGGTCACCGAGCTTGGTGCCGGTGCCGTGGGCCTCGACGAGCTGGATCTGCTCCGGGTTCACCCCGGCGGTGTCGTACACGTCGCGGATCAGCCGTTCCTGCGATCTGGCGCTGGGGGCGGTGATGCCGTTGGAGGTGCCGTCCTGGTTGAGCCCGGAGGCGCGGATGACGCCGTGCACGTGGTCGCCGTCGGCGATCGCGTCGCGCAGCAGCTTGAGCACGACGACGCCGACGCCCTCGCCGGGCACGAAGCCGTCGGCGCGGTTGTCGAAGGTGTGGCAGTGCCCGGTCGGCGAGAGCATGCCCGCCTTCTCGGCGGCCAGGTAGTAGTCGGGGGCGCACTGCACGGACACGCCGCCGGCCAGCGCCATGGTGATCTCGCCGGAGCGCAACGCCTGGGCGGCGAGGTGGATGGCGACCAGCGAGCCCGAGCAGGCGGTGTCAACGGCGACGGCCGGGCCGCGCAGGTTGAGGTAGTAGGAGACCCGGGCCGGGATCACCGCTTCGGCGTTGCCCCACATGGCCTGGGCGGGCAGGTCGGGGTGCGAGGCGGTGAGGTAGTCACTGACCTGCGTACCGATGTAGATGCCCACGGCTTGGTCCCGGATGCCGGCGCCCGCACGCCCGGCGTCCTCCAGGGCTTTCCAGGATTCTTCCAGCACCAGGCGCTGCTGGGGGTCCATGAAGGTGGCCTCGACGCCGGAGATGGCGAAGAACAGGGGGTCGAACAGGTCGACGTCGTCGAGCATGGCGGCAGCGTTGCAGAACGGCTCGCCGGCCGCGTGGTGCCGGGACAGATCCCAGCGGGTGATCGGGCCGACGATCTCCTCACCGGCGGCGAGGTGCTGCCACAGCTGCGCGGTGTCCTGGGCGCGCCCGTAGCGCCCGCTCATGCCGATGATGGCGATGGGTTCGTGCCCAGACACCGGCTCGGGTTCGGGTGTTGCCTCGATGGCGGCCGGCGCGGTGGTGGCGGTGGTGACGGCGGGGTAGGTGGCGGCCACGTAGTCGGCGAGCGCGTCAACCGAGGTGTGGTCGAACAGGTCGGTGGTGGCCAGGTCGATGCCCAGTTCCCGGTTGAGGTCCTGCACCAGCTCCACCGCCAGGATGGAGTCTACGCCGTAGTCGCGGAACGAGTCCCCGGCGGCGAACTCGGAGCGGTCGAGTCCCAGTGCCTGCCGGATCCGCCCGATGATCAGCTCAGCGATGTCATTACTGGACCCGGCAGCGAGAGCCGGAGCGAGGGCCGGAGCGGGGGCAGGAGCAGGAGCTGAGGCCGGCGCGGGCCAGGTCGCGGAAACGTACGCAGCCAGCTGCCGGATGGACCCGTGGTCGAACAGATCCGTGGTGCTCAGCGGCACTCCGAGCGCCGCCCCGATCGACTGCACGAGGTCCACCGCGGTGATCGAATCAACGCCGTAGTCGGCGAACGAGTCGTCGACGTGCAACTCCTCGGCCGCCACGCCCAGCGCCTCCTGCAACCGAGCGATGATGAGGTCCTCGACGTTGCGCCCCGCGGCCGGTGGCTGAGCGGACGCGGCCCGCGCGACGACGATCTGGTGGCCGTGGCGGTGCACCGCCTCGGCCGGGAAGCTCACCGCGTCGAAGCCGGCCCCGGTGAGCACGCTGCGCCACGTTTCGGGGGCCAGGCCGGGGCAGCCGTCGAGGCGCAGGTCGCTGTCCTGCCCGGCCCACCAGCCGTCGAGCAGCCCGAACGTGAGGTGCAGGAACAGCGAGCCGGCGGCGAGTTCGTTGAGCACCAGCACGCCGCCGTCGGCGAGCAGGGAGCGGGTGTGGCGCACGGCTGCGCGGGTGTCGCGGGTGGCGTGCAGGACGTTGGTGGCCAGCACGATGTCGTACGGGCCGGTGAGGCCTTGAGCGGCCGGGTCACGTTCCACATCGAACAGCGAGGTCCGCAGGTACGGATGGGCGTCGCTGAATTCCTCGCGGGCCCGGCGCAGGAACAGCTGCGACACGTCGGTGAAGCGGTATTCCGCGACCGCTGCGGAGCGCCCGTTCAGCCGGGAGAGCACCGTGGCGGTGGTGCCGCCCGTACCGGCGCCGATTTCCAGGATGCGCACCCCGTCGCGGCGCCCGATCACGGCTTCGACTTCGGCGGCCACGATCTCGTTGAGCGCGCTGGCGCTGGCGCAGCGGCGGTAGATGCCTTCCACGAGGTCGAAGGAGGAACCCGGGAACAGCACGTCGGTGGCGGGGATCCGGCCGGTGAGCAGATCGGGCAGCGCCCGCAGGGTCCGGTCCAGCAGGGCCACGTACGGGCTGTCCGAGCGTTCCCGGCTGATCGCCTCCCAGCGCCGCCATGCCTCGGCCTCCCCGGCCGTCTCCGCGTTGTACGCGTTCAGGTAGCGCATGCTCTGCTCCAGCCAGCGGCGCCCGGGTCCCGCCACCGGCCGGTCCGAGGTCATCAGCCCGGCGGCGCGTAGCTGGGCGGCCAGCAGCTCGCACAGCAGCTCATCGGTGTAGCCTCGAGCCTCGCCGGAGTCATCCGCGACCCGCTGCAGTTGCTGCTCGCGGGGATCGGGGGGCTGCCCGGTGGTGCTGTCCTTGGTGAGGGCGAGCTGGTGGTGTGAGCTGCGCAGCAGCACGTCGAGGGCGGCCATGCCCTCGGCCGGGGTGATCGAGCCGAACCCGTTGAGGGCCAGCCGCCGCTGATAGCTCGCGTCGGCGACCACGCCCACGCTGCCCCAGTAGCCCCAGTTCATGGTCCTGACCGGGTAGGCCAGCCGCTGCGTGAGCTGGTGGGCGACGGCGTCCTCGATCATGCTGCCGGCGACGTAGTTGCTCTGCCCGGCCGAACGCAGGAACGAGTTGAGCGAGGAGAAGAACAGCAGGAAGTCCAGCGGTTCGCCGGCGAACGCGTCGGCCAGGTGCACGCTGACGTCGGCCTTGGCGCGCACGGCGGCCCGGAATCGCTCTTCGCTCATCCGCGCGATGCTCTGGTCGTCGAGTGTGATCGCGGAGTGCACGACCCCGTTGATGCGCGGGAAGCGGGCCTTGATGGCGGTCACCGCGCTCTGCAGCTCACTGGGGTCCGCGGCGTCGGCCTGCACGTACCAGGGTGCCGGGCCGAGGGCGGCGAGCTCGCGGATGTGCCCGCGGATGGTGTCGTCCTCCGCACGGCGGCCGATCCAGATGACCTGGGCGCGGTGATGGCGCAGCAGGTGCTCGGTCCAGGCGCTGCCCAGCCCACCGGCGCCGCCGACGATCACATAGACACCGCCGTCGCGGTAGGGCAAGTCGGCGTAGGTCGCGCCGGAGGGCACGGGCGCCAGCGTCTGCCGCCACCAACTACCCTTCCGGTACGCCCACAGCCCCCCACCCGGCTGAGCGTCCACGGTGAACGCCTGTCGCAGCTCGGCATCGGAAACCTCGCTGAGGTCGGCCAGCCGCACTGACCAGCCGGGGATCTCCTTGGCCGCCGAGGCCATCATCCCGAGCACACCGGCCGGGGCGGGATCCACCGCCTCGGAGTCGCCGACCGCCTGGCTGCCGACGGCGATCACGGTCCAGTGCAGCGTCCGCTTGTGCGCACCGAGTTCGAGGAGTGCTTTGAGCATGCGGAAGCCCGGGTAGAGCCCGTTCTCCTGTCGGGTGAGCAGCGGTGCGGTGCCGGTGCCCCCGGCGATCCACACGATGTGCTCAACGGTGGCGGCGTCGCGGGTCAGCCGGGCGCGCAGGGTGTCGATGGTGTCCTCGGCGCGCAGCAGCAGTGTTCGTACCTTCGGGTCGCCGGTCAGCGCGCCGCCCAGCACCGCCGGATCGTCGCCCACCAGCAGGATGGGCCCGGCCGGGGCGCTTCCTTGCGGGGTGGCCGGCACCCACCGCGGGTGCATCAGCACCGCGGCGCCGGCAGGCTCAGACTCAGACTCAGCAGGTTCGGCGGGTTCGGCAAGCGGCATCGGGCGCACGCTGAACCCGCGGATCCGGACGCTTACCCGGCCCTCGGCGTCGCACACGTCGATGTCGAGCTTGCCGGTCATGGCCGCCGGGTTGCTGGCGGCGCTGGGCCGCACCCACGCCCACGCGGTCGCGGTGAGCGGGCGCAGCAGGTCGAGGCGTTCCACCGCGAACGGTAGCGCGGTGGCGTCGGTGCCCCCGGGCAGGCCGGTGGAGGCTTGCAGCGCGGCGTCGAGCAGGCTGGGGTGCAGGCCGTAGCTGTCCAGCGTGCCGGCCAGCTCGGCGGGCAGCCGGAGTTCGGCGAGCACCTGGGCGTCACCGACGAGGATCTGCGCCACCCCGCGGTAGGCCGGTCCGTAGTCGATGCCGCGGCGGCGGTAGATGGCGTAGCACTCGTCAGCGGTGATGCGGTAGGCGCCGCACGCCTCGTGCAGGGCGGGCAGGTCCAGGCTTGCCTCTTCGGTGGTGCCGACGGGTACGACCCGGCCCTGGCTGCTTACCACGGGGGTGCCGCCGGTGGTGGTCAGCACCCGGTAGCGGGTGCCGTCTGCGCCGGCCGGGTCCAGCTCTACGCGGGCGTCGAGCGGTTCGGTGCCGGTGATCGGGCGCAGCCACACGACGTCGCGCAGGCTGGCCTGGGTGGCCTGTCCGGCGGCGGCGGCACGGGCCAGTTCGAGGTGCGCGACACCGGGCAGCACCGGGGTGCCCGCAACGACATGGTCGGTGACGAAGAACCCGGCCGGGCGGGTGCGGGTCCACAACTGCTTGCGAGCGAACGGGTAGCCAGGCAGCGACACCGGCGGGACGCGGGTGCCGCCCAGCAGGCGCCGGGCGTCGATGGTGTGACCCTGGCAATAGAGGTGGGCCAGCTCGTGCAGGGCCTCGATGCGGCCGACGGGGTCACCGGTTGCGGCCCGCTCGGCCAGGTGGGCGCAGCGCTGGGCGGCTTCGGGGTCCGGGGTGCAGCCCTTGGGCACGACGCCGCCGGGGGCGCCGGTTGCCGAGCGCAGCAGCCGGGTCGCTTCGTCGAGGGTGGCGGCGACCAGGGCGTACCGGTGGGTGAGGTGGTGCCGGCCCTCCAGCAAGGTGGCGCTGACCCGGGCGAGGTCCGGGACGGTCGGGCCGGTGAGGTGGGTGAGCAGGTCGCTGATCCGCTGCCGCAGGGCCTGCTCGGTGCGCGCCGAGAGCACCAGCAGGTACGCGGGTGCGTTCACCGGGGCCGGGGCGGGCTGGGGGTGGTCCTCGATAACGAGGTGGGCGTTGGTGCCGCTCATGCCGAACGAGCTGAGCGCGGCGCGCCGGGGCCGCTCGGGATTTTGTGGCCAGCTGCGGTTGGCCTGGTTGACGAAGAACGGGCTGGCCGCCCAGTCGACGTAGTCGCTCTGCTGCTCGCAGTGCAGGCTGGCCGGGATGGTGTCGTGGTGCAGGGCTTGGATCGCGGCGATCAGGTTGACGATGCCGGAGGCGGCCAGGGTGTGCCCGAGGCTGGATTTGACGGCGGTCAGCGCGCAGAACTGGCGGCGGTCGGTGTGCCGGCGGAACGCCTCGGTGAGCGCGGCGATCTCGATGGGGTCTCCCAGCCGGGTGCCGGTGCCGTGGGCCAGCACCAGGTCGATGCCGGCGGGGTTGATGCCGTAGCGCTGGTAGGTGCCGGTGAGCAGGTCCGTCTGGGCGGGGGCGTCGGGGGCGGTGATGCCGTTGGAGCGGCCGTCGTAGTTGACGCCGCTGCCGCGGATGACGGCGTGGATGCGGTCGCCGTCGGCCACGGCGGCGGACAGGCGCTTGAGCACGACCACGGCTACGGCTTCGCTGAGCACCATGCCGTTGGCACGCTTGTCGAAGGCGTAGCAGGTGCCATCGGGTGACAGCATGCCCGCCTGCTGGGTGCGGTGGAACACGCCGGGGGCGGCGATCAGGCTGACGCCGGCGGCCAGCGCGGTGTCGCACTCGCCCTGCCGGATGCTCTGGCAGGCCTGGTGCACGGCGACCAGCCCCGACGAGCAGGCGGTGTTGAGGGCCATGACCGGGCCCTTGAAGTCCAGGAAGTACGCCAGCCGGGCGGCCAGAATGCCATCGTGGTTGGCCGTCAGCACGCCGTCGCCGCCGGACAGGTCGGCGTAGTCGCCTTGTTCGGCGCCGACGAACATGCCGGTGCGCTGGGAGCCGCGCGCCATCCCGGCGTCCTCCAGGGCGCGCCAGGATTCCTGCAGCAGCAGCCGCTGCCGCGGGTCCATGGTGACGGCTTCCTTGGGCGAGATCTCGAAGAACAGCGGGTCGAACTCGGCGGGTCCGGGGATCTGACCGAAGCGGTACGTCCGCAGCGCGCTATCGGCCGGCTCCCCCCATAAGGCAAGTCGCTCGGCGTCCACGGATCGCACCTGGTCGCGGCCTTCGGCCAGGGCGGCCCACAGCTCGGTGACGTCGCGGGCACCCGGGAACCGCCCGCTCATCCCGATAACGGCGACAGCCTCGTCGTCCCCGGCGCTTTCCGGGCGCTCCTCGGCGTGCTCGTGGTGCTCGTGGTGGGGGGCGGCGTTCCGGTACAGCGCCTCGAGCTGGGCGGGGTGCTCGCGGGCCAGGTAGTCGCGCAGTTTGCCCAGGGTGGACTGGCCGTAGAACACCACGGCGGTGAGTTGCAGGCCGAAGTGCTCGCTGAGCCGGGCGGCCAGGGTGGCCAGGCTGACTGAGTCGAAGCCGTAGTCGGCGAGGTTGTCGTCCTCGTAGATGCGCTCGGGTGCCACCGCAAGGACGTCGCTGATGATGCGCCGGAGGTCCGCGGTGAGATCGTCGTGCCTCCCCTCGGAGGAAACGGCGGTGTCGCTGATCCCGAGAACCTGGTGCAGGCGCTCGGGTTCACCGGCGAACACGAGGTGCTGGCCGGTCGGCTGGGCCAGCAGCGTGGTGAACAGGCCCAGCCCGGCGTCGGTGTCGAGCAGCCGCTGCCCGGTCGAGCGCAGCATCATCGTGGTGGCACCGTCGTCGAAGCCCATGCCGCCCTCGCGCCACAGCGGCCAGTTGATGACCACCGTGCGTCCGGTCAGCGTCCCGGCGTCGACCTGCTCGTCGCGGTGCGCGGCGTAGGCCATCTGGAAGCGGTTGCCGATCGCGTAGTCACACGAGCCGAAGTCGCCGAGCACGGCGGCGGTGGAGGAGAAGTAGCAGACGAAGTCGAGCTGCTCACCGCTCAGAACCTGGTCGAGCACCTGCGTACCGTCAATTTTTGGGGCGAGGATCTCACGGGCGGCCGGATCCTTGTCCAGGATGCTCTGCTGGCCCTGCACCCCGGCGGCGTGCACCACCCCGTGCAACGCGCCGAAGCGGCGCCGGGCCTGGGCGACAACCCCGGCCATGGCCTGCGGGTCGGCCACATCGGCGGGCAGATACTCGACCCGGCCGCCCAGGGAGCGCAGGGCATCGAGTTTGCGCTGGCGGTCCGCGTCCAGCGCCGACCGGCCGGTGAGCACAATGGAGGCTTGATAGTGGGTCACGAGGTGGGTGGCGACGAGCATGCCGAGGCCGCCGCAGCCGCCGGTGATCAGGTAGGTGCCGCCGCGCTTGAGGCCGTCCCCGGCTTGCAGCGGCGCGGCAGGGCGGACCCGCTTGACGAAGCGTTGCCCGGCGCGGAACAGCACGCTGACGGGTTTCGCGGTGCGGGCCTCGGCGAGCGGGCGCCGGATCCAGCCGCCGTACCCCGCGGGGCGGGCCGGATCGGTGTGCTCGCCGATCACCACGGCGGTGCTCAGCTGCGGCAGCACGAGGCCGAGTGAGCGTTCGAAGCCGATGCGCGCTTCCAGGTGGGCGCGGTCGAGGCCGTCGCGGTATTCCCCCGCGATCAGCAGCCGGCGCACCGGGGTCGTGGCCCGGGCGATGGCCTGGACGGTGTGCACCAGCGGGCC
This sequence comes from Actinoplanes sp. TFC3, assembly GCF_001553785.1. Lineage (GTDB taxonomy): Bacteria > Actinomycetota > Actinomycetes > Mycobacteriales > Micromonosporaceae > Actinoplanes. Next base: position 2,612,828 of record NZ_LOJP01000001.1, on the reverse strand, counting down.
GAGGTCGCTGAGGGTGGCGCCGGGTTGCAGGGCGGACAGGTCGAACACCGTGTCCGCGGCTGGGGCGGCGGTGAGGTCGAAGCTGACGGTCGCGGCGGGGTGCTGCGCTCGTACGGCGTCAAGGATTTCCGTCTGATGTTCGCCCGCAACGCCGAGGCACACGATGCTCACGATCCGGTCGGCGCCGGCCGTATCGGCGGTTTGCGGCTGCCAGTCCTCAACAAAGGTGAGCAGCGGCACCTCAACGGGCGCAGGTGTGGGCGCAGGTGTTTCCAAGTGCTGCGGCTCGGGTGCGGTCAGCCAATGCCGTTCACGGGCGAACGGGTAGGTGGGCAACGAGACGCGCCGCGGGCGGGCGGTGCGCGGCAGCGCGGTCCAGTCGACCGGGACGCCCTGGGTCCACACCTCCGCCAGCCGGTCGAGCTGGCCGGTTTCCATCCACGTGTGCAGCGCCGCGCGCTGGTCCTGCTCGTCGCGGAATGCCGCCACGGTGTCCTTGTGATCGCGGATGCTGGCCGCCGTCAGCGTGTCGTCACCGGCGAGGTAGCCGGCGAGCCGGTCGCTCAGCTCCCCGGCGGTGGCAACCACGAGCGCCAGGCGTTCCTCCATCGCCTCGCGGCCGGCCTGCAACGTCCAGGCGATGTCGGCAAGCCCGGTATCGCGCGGCTGCTGGGCGAGCACGCGGTGCAGGTCGCGGACCTTCTCGGCGAGCCGGTCGCGGTCCTTGGCAGACAGCACGATCAGCTCGGGTTCGCCGGTGCCCACCGCCGGCCGGGGCTCAGGCACGTACTCCTCGATGATCAGGTGCGCGATGGCGCCGTGCGCGCCGAAGGAGGAAACCCCGGCGATGCGCGGCGAAGTCCAGGGGGCGAGGTCCTGCTGCACGCGAAACGGCGTGGTGGAGAAGTCGATGTACGGGTTCAGCTTGCCGGAATGCAACGACGGCGCGATCATGCCGTGCTTCATCTGCAGCAGCACCTTGGTGAGCGCAACGATTCCCGCCGCGCCTTCCAGGTGACCCACGTTGGATTTGACCGACCCGATGGCGCAGTACTGGCGCCGGTCGGTGTGCGGGCGGAACGCCCGGGTGAGCCCGTTGATCTCGATGGGGTCGCCGAGCGGGGTTCCGGTGCCGTGGCCCTCGATGTAGCTGACGTCCTCAGCGGAGATCCCGGCGTCGGCGAGCGCTGCCGCGACCATCTCGCCCTGCGCCAGCGGGTTGGGCACGGTCATGCCGTTGGTCTTGCCGCCGTGGTCGGTGGCCACGCCGCGGATCACGCCGTAGATGTGGTCCCCGTCGGCGACCGCGGCGTCCATCGGTTTGAGCAACACGCAGCCGACACCCTCGCCGGGCACGTAGCCGCTGCCACCCGCGCCGAACGAGCGGCACCGCCCATCGGTGGAGAAGAAGTTCATCTGGCTCAGCGACACATACTTGTTCGGGTGCAGCGACAGGTTCGCGCCGCCCGCGAAGGCCATGGTGGCGCTGCCGCTGCGGATCGCCTCGACGGCCATCGCGATGGCGTACAGCGATGAGGAGCAGGCGGTGTCAACGGTCAGGCTGGGGCCGTGCAGGTTGAGGAAGTACGACACGGCGTTGGAGGCCGCGGCCCGGTCGGAGAGCACCACGTCCTGCGTGCTGTGCAGCTGGTACTCGTTCCACATCATGCCGAGGTAGACGCCGACCTTGCGGGCCTTGTCACCGGTCAGCGAGTCCCGGGTGTAGCCGGCGTCCTCCATGGCCTCCCAAGCCGACTGCAGGAACAGCCGGCCCTGCGGATCGGTGAGGGCTGCCTGCTTGGGCGACATGGCGAAGAACAGGGCGTCGAACTCGTCGGCACCGTCGATGAAGCCGCCCCATTTGCTGTACGTCTTGCCGGGCTTCTTCTCCGGGTCATAATGCTTGTCCTTGTCCCAGCGGTGCGCCGGGATCTCCTCGATGCAGTCGGCGCCGCTGGCGAGCACGTCCCAGAACTCGTCGAGATCACGAGCCCCGGGGTAGCGCCCGCTGATGCCGATGATCGCAATGTCGCGGCTGCGCCCGCCCGCCCGCTGCTGCTGGGCCGCGGGCTCCGGGGCACTGACCCGCGTTACCGCCCGCGGCGCCGGGGTTGCCGCCGCCGGGACCGCTGCCGGGGCCGGGGTCTGTGTGGTGCCCAGCAACGACCGCAGCCGCTCGGCTTGCTCGGCGACGAAGTACCCGGCCAGCTCCTGAATTGTGCGGTACTCGAAGAACAGCGTGCCGGGAATGGCGTCGAAGTCCTTACCCAGCCGCCGCATCAGCTCCATGATCTGGATTGACTCGATGCCGTATTCGCCCAGTTCGGCGACCGGGTCGATGCGGTTCTGCGGGATCTTGAAGACCTCGGACAACTTGGCCTTGAGGTAGCCGGCCGCCTGCGCGTGCAGGTCCTCGCCCCCGCCCTCCGCCACTACCTCCATGACCGTCGCCTTCACGGCCACCACCGGGGCCGCAGGCGAGGTCGCGGCGGACTGGCCCACGCGCAGCACCTTTTCGATCTTGCTGCGGTCGCCCTTGGCCAGTACCACCTGGGTCTGCTCGCCGGCCAGGATCGCCGCGAACGCGTCCAGCCCCTCCGGCGTCGACAGGGCGCGCAGCCCGGAGACGTCGTGGTACAGGGTGCGTGCTTCGCCGTCCTGCTCCAGGTCGCCGAGCATGCCACCGTCGGCCCAGTACGGCCATCCAATCGCGATGCTGCGACCGTGGCGGAGTCCGGCCTGGCGTTGCTGGTCGCGGTATTCGGCGTACGCGTCGAGGTAGCGGTTCGCCGCCGCGTAGCTGCCCTGCCCGAAGTCGCCGACCTGGGCGGCGATGGAGGAGAACATGATGAAGAAGTCCAGCGGTACGTCCGCAGTCAGCTCGTCGAGGTGGCGCACCCCGTGGACCTTCGGGGCGAGCACAGCGCTGACCTGCTGCGGGCTGCTCGCCAACGCGGGGGTGTCCCCGGCCACGCCGGCGCCGTGCAGGATCCCGTCGATGGTGCCGAAACGGGCGCGGATGGCGTTCAGCGCGCGACGCACATCGTCGCGCTCGGCCACGTCGCACACCTGGTAGAACACCTCGGCGCCGGCGGCTTCCAGCTCGGCGAGCCGGGCGCGGCGGCTGTCGTCGAGCGGGGAGCGTCCGAGCAGGGCGAGCCGGGCGCGGCAGTGTTCGGCGAGGTAACGGCCGAAGTGGGTGCCGAGTGCGCCGGTGCCGCCGGTGATCAGGTAGACGCCGTTTTCCTTCAGCGGCGCGGTGTCCGGGACGGTGAGGCCGGTGCCGCGGTAGTGCAGGCCGCGTTCCCAGCGCATGCCGTCGGTGTAGCGGGCCTCGTACCCGCCGCGGGCGGTGGGTCCCTGGGTGGCTCGCACCTCGGTGAGGATGTCCGCGGCGATCGCCGCCGGGTCTCCGGCGGTGTTGACCTGCACGGTATTCAGCCGAATGGTGGGGTTGACAGTGGTCATGGCCCTGCCGAAGCCGTTGAGGGCCTCACCGGCCAGCCGGGCGGGGCCGGGCTCGACCGGCAGGCCCGACAGCAGGTGCACGGGGTCGTCGCCGTCGAGCCGGTGCACCGCCTTGAACAGCGGCAGCAGGGTGAGCAGTTGAGCGCCGGGATCCTCGCCGTCACCGGTCAGCGACCACAGGTTGACCAGCACCGGCGGCAGGCCGTCGCGCTGGTGCAGCGTCCGGATCAGCCGGTCGAGGTCGGCGGCGCTGTGCCGGTCGACGCGGTAGGTGTCCGCGGCCGGTTCGGCGTATCCGGGGCCATGCTGCACGTGCACGAGGCGGCCCCGGTGCGCCGATCGCAGCGCCGCGGCGGCGGTTTCGTCGCCGCCGAGCACCACCAGCGCCGAGGTCGGAGGCTGCGGTGACGATCCGGCGAGCGGCTGCTCGTGCCAGCGCGGCACATAGTGCAGGACCTTGCCGTCCTTGGCCGCGCTGAACTCCTTGAACACCAACCCGATCGCGCGCACGCACTCCACCCCGTCCTCGCCGGTGATGGACAGGTCGACGCTGATCGCGCCGTCGCGGGCGACGCGGTTGATGGTGGCGTGACAGTAGGCGACGGCCGGCATGGGCGCGAAGACCACGAGGGTTTGCAGGCTGAACGGGATACGCAGCACATCGTCCTGGGTACCGATGCCGCGCAACGTGTTGAGGGCGGCGTCGAAGACCGACGGGTGCATGGTGAACCGGGGCGCGCCGGCCACCAGCCCGGCGGTCAGCACGATCTTCGCCAGGGCCTCGGTGTCGCCTTGGTGCAGCGTTTCGATGGCCTGGAACGTGGGCCCGTAGCCGAAGCCGAGGTCGCGGAGGTACGGGTAGATGCCGGCGTTGGGCATCTGCGAGACGCAGCGGGCCTGGATGGCGGGGAGGTCGAGGGTGGCCGGGGCGAACCCGTCGTGCTGCTCGGCGTACTCGGCGCGGCCCTGCGAGAAGGTGGTGCGGGTGTCGCCGGTGCCGCGGTGGATCTGGTAGTCCACGGCGGCGCCGCGGCCGGGGGTCAGGCTGATCTGCACCGTCGTGGACGCCTCGTCCAGCACGATCGGGTGGCCCCAGATGATGTCGCGCAGCACGATGGCCGGGGCGCCGGTGGCCAGCCGGGTGGCCGCGTACGCCATCTCCAGGTGCGCGACGCCGGGCAGCAGGATCTTGCCGTCGACGACGTGGTCGCGCAGATAGAACGCTTCACGGCTCAGCGTCTTGCTGAACTCCACAGTGGTCACCGTGGAGGTGTTGCGGTCCAGGAGCGGGTGCAGCGCCTCGGTCACGTCCTGCGGCTCGGGTGTTGTCCGGGAGGCCCAGTAGGTCTCTCTGGCGAACGGGTAGCCGGGCAGCCGGATTGCGGGCCCGGTCCCCCCGGTCAGGTCGGTCCACTGCAGTTCGTAGCCCTGGCAGTACAGGTCGGCCAGCGCCCGCAGGATCTCGCGCTGCTCACCGGCAGCGCGGGCCGGGTCACCGGCGCGGGTGAGCAGTTCGTTGCCGTAGCCGGCCAGCAGCGGCTGGGCGCGGAAGTCGCGGGTCACCGTGCCGCGGATGATCGCCGGGTCGCGCTCGTCGCGCAGCACCCGCTCCAGCAGCCGTTCGGCCTGCTCGATGCCGGTGACGACCAGGGCGCAGCGGTGCGCGAAGTGGTGGCGGCCGGTGAGCAGCGTCGTACTGATTCCCGCGAGGTCGTCGTCTGCCCTGCCGTGCAGAGCGGCGAGCAGATCCGCGGCCTGAGCGCTCAACGCTTCGGCCGTTTTGCCCGACAGAACCAGAAGACACCCCGCCGCCGGTACGTCCACAGCGCGCCGATCATCGGCCGGTGCGCTGTCCACGACGATGTGGGCGTTGGTCCCGCTGATCCCGAAGGCGCTCACCGCACCGCGGCGGCGCCGGCTGGGGCTGTGCGGCCACGGCCGGGGCTGCTTGTTGACGACGAACGGGCTGCGCGACCAGTCGATGTACTCGCTGTTCTCGGCGCAGTGCAGGCTCGCCGGGATGGTTTCGTGGCGCAGCGCCTGCACCAGGGCGATCAGGCTGAGCACGCCGGAGGCGGCCAGGGTGTGCCCGAAGGCCGGCTTGGTGGAGATCAGCGCGCACTGCCCGGCGCGGTCGGTGGAGCGACCGTAGATTTCGCCGAGCGCGTTGAGCTCGATGGGATCGCCCAGCGGGGTGCCGGTGCCATGCGCGATGACCAGGTCGATCTGCGCGGGGTCGACCTCGAACTGCTGGTACACCGTGTCGAGCAGCCGGGTCTGGGCCTGCTGGCTGGGCGCGGTGATGCCGTTGGTGCGCCCGTCGTAGTTGAGGCCGCTGGCGCTGATGACCGCGTCGATGCGATCGCCGTCGGCCCGCGCCTTCGCCAGCGGTTTGAGGACCACCACGGCGACCGCCTCGGCCATCACCATGCCGTTGGCGTTGCGCCCGAACGCCGAGCAGGTTGCGTCCGGCGACAGCATGCCCGAGGCGGTGGCGTGCCGGTAGAACTGCGGGGTGGTCAGTATGTTGACCCCGGCGGCGAGGGCGGTGTCGCATTCCCCGGCGCGCAGGCTCAGGCAGGCCTGGTGCACGGCGGCGAGCCCGGCAGAGCAGGCGGTGTTGAGGCTGAGCACCGGCCCGGAGAAGTTCAGGAAGTAGGCCAGCCGGGCGGCCAGGATGCCGTCGTGGCCAGAGATCAGGGTTTCCTCGTCGCCGGTCAGGTGCTGGTAGTCGCCCTGTTCGGCACCGACGAACATGCCCATGCGCTGAGTGCTCAGCCGGTGCGGGCCGTACCCGGCGTCCTCCAGGGCGCGCCAGGATTCCTGCAGCAGCAGCCGCTGGCGCGGATCCATGCGCTGGGCGTCCGCCGGGGAGATTTCGAAGAACATCGGGTCGAACTCGGCGGCACCGGGCAGCCAGCCGCCGCGGATGTCCTCGGTGTCCACGCCGGGAAATTGCCGCCAGGTGGCCAGCCGGTCGGCGGGCAGGGGGCCGACGGCGGTGCGCCCTTCGGCGAGCAACTCCCACATCTCGTCGACCGTGCGCGCACCCGGGAACCGGCCACTCATGCCGATCACCGCGATCTTGCCCGCGTCCACGTCCTTCTCGTCGGCGGGGGCGCCGCGACCAACCGGCGGCGCTTCCTTCGACGGCGGGTCTACCGGCCCCGCGGCCGACGCTGCGGGCGCTGCCGCCGACGCTGCGGGCGCTGCCGCCGGTGCTGCGGGCGCTGCCGCCGGTGCTGCGGGCGCTGCCGCCGGGGGTTGCTCGTCATACGCGCGGGCCAGGGCATCGCCGTGCTCGCGGAGCAGGAATTGCGTGAGCTGACCGAGGGTGAAATGGCTGTAGAACACATCCGGGGTGATCTTCACGCCGTAGCGCTCGGCGATCTCCACGGCCAGCCGGGTATTGGCGATGGAATCGAATCCGTGGTCGGCCATTTTGTCACTGGAATGGATGCGCCCGTTGTTGAGCTGCAGAACGCTCATGGCGATCTGTTCGAGATCGCACTCGAGCAGTTCCTCGATCTGCGGCATTCCGGTATTCCTTTCCGGCTCCGATGCGGCGCCGGGGGCCGGCGGTTGCGATGATGGGTCCGGGGTGATCCAGAAACGGTGGCGCTGGAATGGATAGGCCGGCAGCCGCAACGGTCGCCCGGACGCGGCGATACCGTCGGCTATGGCCGCCGGATCCACCCCGGCGCAATAGTCACGCGCCTTATCCCGCAGAGGAGCAGGGGCCTGGTCGCCGCCATTGTTTCCGGCAAGCACCGCCCGCAGTTCCGCAAGGTCGCGTACCACATGGGCGGCCCGGACGGGGAAATGGTCGCGACCGGTGAGCAGGGTGGCGCTCAGGGCGCCCAGGTCGACCTCGCCCGCCTCGTCCAGCCAGGCGTTCAGGTCCCGCCCGCGCTGCTCCAGGGCCTCCGGCGTGCGGGCGGACAGGCAGACCAGGTGGGCCGGCGCCGGGTCGCTTGGCGCGGGCGCGGACGGCGGCGCCTCCTCCAGCACCACGTGCACGTTGGTGCCGCCGAAGCCGAAGGAGCTGACCCCGGCGCGGCGCGGTCCACCGTCGGCGGGCCACTCGCGGGTCGCGTCGACCACGAAGAACGGGGTTCCGGCGAACGAGATCCGGGGGTTGAGGTGCTGGTGGTTCAGCGTGGCGGGCAGGGTGTGGTGGCGCATCGCGAGCAGGACTTTGATCAGCCCGGCGATCCCGGCGGCCGCCTCGAGGTGCCCGATGTTGGTCTTGACCGAGCCCAGCCCGCAGGGTTGCCCGGTGCCAGCCCCGGCGCGGCGGAAGCCTTCGATCAGCCCTTCGACCTCCACCGGGTCGCCGACCGGGGTGCCGGTGCCGTGGGCTTCGACGTAGCTCACCGAGCCCGGCGGCACCTCGGCGCGGCGCAGGGCCTCGGCGATCACCGCGGCCTGGGCGTCGGCGCTGGGATAGGTGAGCGTGCGGGTGCGACCGGCGTGGTTGGCGGCACTGCCCTTGATGACGCCGAGGATGTCGTCGCCGTCGCGGACCGCGTCCGGCAACGCCTTGAGCAGCACAATCCCGGCGCCCTCGCCGCGCACATAGCCGTCGGCGGTGGCGTCGAAGGCCTTGCAGGTGCCGGTGGGTGAGAGCATGCCGGCCTTGGCGAACGACAGGTGCCGCGCCGGGGTGAGCATGAGGTTGACGCCGCCGGCGAGCGCGGCCCGGCACTCGCCGCGCTGCACGGATTGCACGGCTAGGTGCACGGCATGCAGGGAGGCCGAGGAGGCGGAGTCGACGGCCACGCTGGGTCCGCGCAGGTCGAGCACGTGGGAGATGCGGTTGGCTACGACTGCGGTGGCGGTGCCGGTGGAGTGGTGCGCGGGCAGGTCGCCGACCTGGCGTTCGTACAGGTCCTTGTAGTCCAGGTTGAAGGTGCCCAGGAAGACGCCAACGCCGGTGCCGGCCAGCGAGCTGGGGGCGATGGCGGCGTCCTCGATGCAGGACCAGGCGAGTTCGAGCATGATGCGCTGTTGCGGGTCCATGCTTTGCGCCTCGAGAGGGGACAGCCGGAAGAAGGCGGCGTCGAAGGCGTCGACGCCGGTGAGGAATCCGCCCCACCGGCTGATGAGCGAGCCGTCACCGCGGTCGGCCGTGTTCCACCGATCGGCCGGGACGGCGCCGATGGCGCTGCGGGCGTGGCTCAGGTTGTCCCAGAACTGCCGATAGTTGTCCGCACCGGGAAAGCGACATGCCATGCCAATGACAGCGACATCGTTCTCGCGCATAAAAGGCAACCATCCGGGTATATCTCAATCGGCGTAGTACGCGCACAGCGCACCACCGATAAGCGGCACCATTATCGCTCAGGGCATGATGTATTCAACCGTGCACTGCGCGGGCCGCATCGCCCGGACCGCAGCCGGTGGACGTACCAGTTCTGTCGTTTCCGTTCGAAAAGGATCCTGCTTGGGTTGAAACAACGGGTCACAGCGACGTCACAACGCGCCGGATTCGCAAGCATGATCGATAACGTGCACAACCATCGGTCATGGGTCCCCCTCCCAAGGCCATTCTCCGCACCATTGCCGGAACGCGCCAGGGATCAGCGACGCCCGACCGGCTTCGACAGCATGCATCGGTGCGAGCGGAGGCGTCAAGGCATCCCCGGGCCTGACCGAATTCGACGGCAGTCGTTCTGCCACCCTTGATCGACAACGGCGGCCCCGCCGTTGTCACGCCCATTACTATTGAGCTGCACAAATGTCAGATGATGATCATTAGTTCACGGCGATGACGATGATGACAAAGAAGACGATCATGACCCTCGATATGACCTTAGTCACCACCGGTGACGTGACCCTGACTGACCGTCGCACCCAGGCGAGCTGGTCGGTAAACGTCGGTTCATTCATGCTGGGGACCACCACTGTCACCCGAAAGGAGTACAAGGCGGTGACCGGCGGGCCACCACCCGTACCGGACGAAGAGGCTTTGCCCGCGAGCAACCTCTCGTGGTGGCAGGCCGCGGAATTCTGCAATGCCCTGTCGCGGCTGGAGCAGCTGAGCCCGGCCTACCGTCTCGACGCCGCCGCGGAGACCGCCGAATGGGACCGCGACGCCGACGGCTACCGGCTGCCCACCGAGGCGGAATGGGAATACGCCTGCCGTGCCGGCACCGACGGCCCGCGCTACGGCCCGCTCGAGGCGATCGCCTGGTATCGCGACAACTCCGGTGAGCAGCCGCATCCGGTCGCCGGCAAGGATCCCAACGCCTGGGGCCTCTACGACACGCTGGGCAACGTGTGGGAATGGTGCTGGGATTTCTACGATCCGGCGGTCTACGGCACCTACCGGGTCCTGCGCGGCGGCGGCTGGTTCGACGAGCACTGGAGCTGCCGGGCCTCGGTGCGCCGGCGCAGCCACCCCACCTTGCAGATCGATGACGTGGGCTTCCGCGTCGCCCGCGCCGCGCCCCGCGCCGGATGAAGAAGCACCGGGTGGAGAAGCGCCGGGCAAGGCAGCGCCGATGAGGGAGAGCCGGGTGAGGCAGACTGGTCGGTGATGCGCCACTATTCCGTACCCCTGCACGCGCCGAATGGTGCCACTGGAACGGTCGCCGTCTATGGGCACTGGGGCCGGCCGGTGCTGGTCTTTCCCACCGAGAAGGGCAACGCCTGGGAGTGGCCGGACAACGGCATGATCGCCGCGGCGCAACCGCTGATCGACGCCGGCCGGGTCAAGCTGTACTGCGTCGACTCCTTCGACGCCGGCACCTGGTCGGCGCACCACCTGCCGCTGGAGGAACGCGCCCGCCAGCACGGCGCCTACGAGCACTGGATCCTCGACGCCGTGGTGCCGCACATCCGCGCGGATACCGGCGACAACGTCGACATCGTGACGGCCGGTTGCTCGCTCGGCGCCTTCCACGCCCTGAACTTCGCGTTCCGGCGCGCCGACCTGTTCCCGCTGGCGCTGTGCTTCTCCGGCAACTATGACCCCGGCACCTGGAACGCGTGGGGTGAGCACGGCGACGCGGTCTACTACAACAGCCCGGTCACCTATGTGGCCAACCTGCAGGGTGATCACCTGGCGTGGCTGCGCTCGCGGCTGTCGGTCCTGCTGGTCTGCGGGCAGGGCCAGTGGGAGGACACCACCGGCGCACTGAGTTCCACCCCGCGGATGGCCGCCCTGCTAGCCGGTAAGGGCATCGCGCACGAGCTGGACATGTGGGGCCCGGACGTGCCGCACGACTGGCCGTCCTGGCGTGCCCAGCTCGCCCACCACCTCCCCCGTTTCTGCGGGGACTGAGCCTGCGCCTCGGCGGGGTGTTCCTGCAGTCGCTGGCGGCGACCGCGCAGGACGCCACGGCCGCCGGGCTGCTGCACCCGCCGCCGGCTGACCGGCCCGTTCAGCGCAGCGAGTCGGCGAAGGCGATCAGGGCGCGGTTGGTGGCCTCCGGTCGTTCCTGCTGGATCCAGTGCCCGGCCCCCTCGATCAGGTCGAACGAGGTCAGGTGGGGCACCGCGGGGGCCATCAGCTCGCGCAGCTTGCCCGGGTCGAACCAGTTGACCACCGGGTCGCGGTCGCCGCCGAGGAACATCGCCGGGCGCTCGATGCGGGCGCCGGCCCAGGGGGTGGTCAGTTCCCAGTTGCGGTCGATGTTGCGGTACCAGTTCAGGGCGCCGGTGAAGCCCTGGGCGGAGAAGGCGGTGGTGTACGCGGCGATGTCGTCCTCGCTGAGCCAGCCGGGCAGCTTCTGCGGCAGGGCCAGCGAGCCGGTCATGCCGTTCTCGTCGCAGATCAGGTTCTGCACCTCGGGGGCGTCGCCGGAGTACCAGTAGAACATCCGGCGGAACATGTCGGCCGTGTCGCCTTCGAACTCACGCTCGGCGACGCCGGGTTCCTGGAAGTACAACTGGTAGAAGTTGTCGCCGAAGGCGTGCCGCACCCCGTCCAGGGGCCGCACCGGGCTGCGAAGCTGGAACGGCACGCTCAGCGAGGCCACCCCGCGCACCAGGTCGGGCCGTGACTGCGCGGTACCCCAAGCCACCGGTGAACCCCAGTCGTGCCCGACCACCATGGCGTCACCGGCCTCGAAGACGTCGATGAGCGCGACGACGTCGCCGACCAGGTGGTGGATCGTGTAGTCGTCGGGCGCGGCCGGATGCTCGGAGCCGGGGTAGCCGCGCTGGTCGGGGGCAACGGCGCGGTAGCCGGCGTCGGCCAGGGCGCTCAGCTGGTGCCGCCAGGAGTACGAAGTCTCGGGGAAGCCGTGCAGCAGCAGCACGAGCGGGCCCGTACCGGCCTGGGTGTAGTGCAGGCGGATGCCGTTGACCTCGGCGTCGCCCTCGGTGATGGTGGCCATGGATCTCCCTAGCGGATGGTGGCGGTGAGGGCTCGCAGGAGCAGGCCGGGGCGGGCCAGCGAGCTGGGGTGGGCCAGCATGGAGGTGACCAGGCCGAGTTCGCGGTTGACCGTGCGGTCCTTGGCCGCGGCCTGCGCCATCAGCCGGCCGAACCACTGCAGGACCGGGTAGCCGGGCGGGTAGGGCCCGTCGACGTGCGGCAGCGCCAGGTCGGGCATGGTGGAGATCTGCCAGGCGGCGTCGACCACCACCCGTACGTCGGCGAAGTAGCCGGTGGCGGGGCGCTGCAGGTCCGGGTCGCCACGCAGATAGTCCGACAGGCACGAGGCGTGCAGCATCGCCGAGGTCATGCCCTGGCCGTAAACCGGGTTGAACGAGGCCACGGCGTCACCGGCGGCGACCAGTCGGGCCGGGAAGCGGTCGAGCTCGTCGAAGTTGCGCCGCCGGCTGTCGACCTGGTGGTAGGTGGCGATCTCGCTGGCGCGTTCGGCGGTACGGGCCACGTCGCCGAACTCGGCCGGGAAGTCCTGTTCGCAGCGCCGCTGGTAGTCCTCGGGGTCGCGGCTGGGCCGATCGTCGGCGTAGCCGGAGACCAGCATCGTCCACCGGTCGCCTTCGATCGGGGTGAAGCCGCCGATGCGCGCGGTGCGCCCGGGGGCGGCGGTGACCACCGAGATGGCAGTCCAGACCTGCGGGTCGGGCGGGCGCCGGTAGATGGCGGTGGCGTAGTTGAGTTTGATGCCCATGCGCTGCAGCGGCGGCGCGGTGAAGCCGTACTCGCCGATCCAGTCGCCGAGCCGGGTGGAGCGGCCGGTGGCGTCGACCACGAAGTCCGCATCTTGCTCGACGGCTTGCTCGCTGCCCTCAGGTATCCAGCGCACTCCGGTGACCGCGTCGCCGGCGATGGTGAGTCCCTGTGCCCGGCCGCGTTCGACGCGCACGCCGGGCAGGGCGAGCACGCGGTTGCGGATCAACGCCTCCAGGAACGGACGGCTGGAGATCAGGCCCTGCATGGCCGGTCCGGTGGGCGGGTCGGCGCGTAGCTGGCCGTCGAGGTAGAAGCGTCCGCTGCCCGGCGGCGGGTTGATCGCCCCGGTTTCCAGGGCCGCGTCGACGAACCCGGGGAACCAGCGCTCCAGCTGCATCTGCCCGGCCGGCAGCAACGCGTGCACCTGCGCGCCCTGCGGTACGCCGGGGCGGGGCGGGACCGCGTGCAGGGGGTCGGCCGCGATCTGCTCGTCGGTCACGGTCAGGGTTTCCAGGTCATCGCGTTCGATGATGACGACTTCGTCGGCGTGGTCGCTGAGGACGCGCGCGGCCATCAGACCGGCGACGCTGCCGCCGAGCACGACGGCTCGCCGGAAAAGGAGGCGCCTTCCGGCGGGTCGGGCGGCGGAGGAGATCCGGGCGAAACGACGAGCTACGGACATCAACAATCTCCGATCTGCTGATGCCACCGTAACGCGGGATCAGCGATCCGGCATGACATTCAGTGCCGGCATGTTGACATTCAGCTCCTGCGCGGTGCGGGGCCGGGAGTAGAGATAGCCCTGCCCGGAGGTGCAGCCGAGTTGGTACAACTCGGCTGCCTGCTCGGCGGTTTCGATGCCCTCGGCCACCGTGGCCAGGTGCAGGACCTCGCTGAGGCGCAGCACTGCCTCGACGATGGCCGAGCCCTCCGGGGTGCCGTCCAGCCGGGCCACGAAGCTTCGGTCGATCTTGAGGACGTCGACCGGCAACCGGGTCAGATATTGCAGCGAGGAGTAGCCGGTGCCGAAGTCGTCGACCGCGATCCGGATGCCGTGGCTGCGCAACGCGGTGAGCACGTCGATGGCGGACTGGTCGACGATCGCCGACTCGGTGACCTCGAGCACCAGCCGGGTCGCCTCGATGCCGGTGCGCTGCAGCACGGCCAGCACGTCGAGCACCAGGGTGGGCCGCTGCAGCTGGCGGGGCGAGAGGTTGACGCTCATGTACAGCGAGGGCCATTCGCGTAGCTGCTCGCAGGCGCGTTCCAGCACGAACAGGCCGATGTCGTGGATGGCGCCGCTGCGCTCGGCCAGTGGGATGAAGCGCACCGGCGACACCGTGCCGTGCACCGGGTGGTTCCAGCGGACCAGTGCCTCCGTCGCTTTGGGGAGTCCCTCGGGCAGCTCGACGATGGGCTGGAAGAGCACCTGCAGTTCGTTGCGGGCCAGGGCCTTGCTCAGGTCGTCGCTGAGCGCGGCGTCCTCGGCGCGGCGGTCGGCCATCGACGGGTCGTAGGCGATCCAGCCGTGCGTGCCGGCCCGTTTGATCTGGTACATGGCGAGGTCGGCGCGGCGCAGCAGGTCCTTGGCCGTTTCGCCGGGCGTGCTGATGGTCAGCCCGATGCTGGCGCGGATGGGCACGGTGTCGTCGCCGAGCTGCACCGGGCGGGCCAGCAGGGTGGTGAGGATGCGCTGGGCCACCCCGCCGGCCCGCTCGGCGTCGTCCACGCCGGGCAGCAGGGCCACGAACTCGTCGCCGCCGAGGCGGGCCACGACGTCCTCGGTGCGCACCGAGCTGCGCAGCAGGTGGGCGAACTCGACGAGCACGGTGTCCCCGGCGGCGTGGCCGTACGCGTCGTTGATGGGTTTGAAGCCGTCCAGGTCGATCAGCAGCAGCCCGGCGCTCTGCCGGGACTCGCGGGTGATGGCCTCGAACAGCCCGGTGCGGTTGGCCAGCGCGGTCAGCGGGTCGGTGACAATCTGGTCGCGGCTCTCGCGCAGCGAGATGACCTGGCGGGTGGTGATGGCCGCGTTCATGGTGATCAGGCCGAGGACCAGCCCGCCCCAGGGCAGCAGGTCGTGCTCGGCGACGGTGACCGCCGCGATGAGGGTTCCGCTGATCACCATCGCGGTCACCGGCAGGTGGGTCGACCAGCGCAGCTCGGAGCGGGCGTCGCGGCCCGGGCGCGGTTCGGGGCCGCGCACCCGCATCGGTGCCAGCGTCATGAGCAGCGAACCCACGGCGAGCAGCGCGCCGGCCACCGGCGAGGTCACCAGCATCTGCTGCTCGCGCATCTGCACGCCGGACCAGAACACGTCCCCGGCCAGGTAGATGCCCATGCCGGCGATCAGCAGCGCCATCGGGCCGGCGGCGCGGCTGGCGGCGCCGCGCAGCAGGCTCACCGCGACGGCCAGCAGCATCAGCAGGTCGCCCAGCGGATAGCCGACCTCGCGGATCCACACCAGCCCGGGTGAACTCTGCTGGATCACCGGGTCGATGGCGAAGTACCAGACCACCATGAACCCGCCGGCCACCACGGTGATTGTCTCGGAGAGGTAGGCCAGGCGCCCGCGGGCCGACAGCCTGCGTCCGGGGGTGAACAGCACCGCGGCGGCCACGAACACGAAGCTGACCAGGCGCAGGCTCAGTCCGACCCACCACATCACGTCGTTGCCGGTGATCCCGGCTGCGGCCAGCACCAGCGAGGTCAGCAGCGAGCACAGCCGGCCGATGGCGATCATCCGCCAGAGCGCGGTGTCGCCACGCCGGGCCGCGCGCAGTGCGGCGCCGAAGCCGATCACGTCGAGCACCAGGATGGTCAAGCCCATGATGTTGGGGCGCTGCCCCGGTTCGAGAAGGGCGATGCCCTGCCCGGCCAGCACCGCGGCGACCAGTGCAGGAATGACCCACGAGCGCGCTTCTCGACCCATGCCAGACCTATCGGCAGGTCCCTCACGTGATCAAGTGTCAAGCGATACGGGGGTGATTTCAGCGGTACGGCAACCCGGCGCCGGTCGCGGCGGCCAGCACTTCGGGGGCCGGGCGCGGCGCGGCGTACCGGAAACCTTGACCGGCATGACAGCCGAGCAGCCGCAGCTCGTCGGCCTGCGCGGCGGTCTCGACGCCCTCGGCGATGGTGCTCAGCCGCAGCACCTGGGCGAGGCGGATCACCGCCTCGGCGATGGCCGCGCCACTCGGGGTGCCGTCGAGCTGGGCCACGAAGCTCCGGTCGATCTTGAGGATGTCGACCGGCAGGCGGGTCAGGTAGTGCAGCGCGGAGTAGCCGGTGCCGAAGTCGTCGATGGCGACCTGGATGCCGTGCGAGCGCAGGTCGTGCAGCACGGCGATGCTGGCCTGGTCGTTGACGATCGCCGACTCGGTGATCTCCAGCAGCAGCCGCCGCGGGGCGATGCCGCTGCGCTGCACCACGCCGAGCACGTCGTGGGCCAGGGCGGGGTTGCGCAGTTGCTGCGGGGAGACGTTCACCGACACGTAGGCCTGGCCGGGCAGCGCGGTGGCCTGCCGGCAGGCTTGTTCCAGCACGAACAGGCCGATATCGGTGATCAGGCCGGTGCGCTCGGCGGCGGGGATGAACTCCAGCGGCGGGACCAGCCCGCGGGTGGGGTGCTGCCAGCGCAGCAGGGCCTCGTAGCCCAGCGGCTGGGCGGTGTCGAGGTTGACGATGGGCTGCAGGTAGAGCAGCAGCTCGCCGCGTCCGGCGGCGCCGGCGAGCTCCTTGGCCAGCGCCGCGTCCTGGGCCCGGCGGTCGATCATCGAGTCGTCGTGCCGGCGCCAGGAGTGGGTGCCGGCGCCCTTGGCCACGTACATGGCCAGGTCGGCGCGGCGCAGCAGGTCGCCGGCGGTGCCACCGGGGCGGTGCTCGGCCAGCCCGATGCTGGCGTGCATGGTGACCAGGTCCTCGCCCAGCGGCAGCGGGGCGGCCTCGATGGCGTCCAGGATGCGCTGGGCCACCAGGTCGGCGCGCTCGGAGTCGATGAGCAGCACGGCGAACTCGTCGCCGCCGAAGCGGGCGCAGGTGTCGCCGGAGCGCACCGACGCGCGCAGGTGGCGCCCGAACTCGGTGAGCACGGCGTCGCCGGCGGCGTGGCCGTACGCATCGTTGATGAGCTTGAAATCGTCGAGGTCGATCAGCAGCAGCGACATCCGCTCACCGCGGCGCAGGCCGGTGGCGATGGCGTTCTCCAGTCCGGTGCGGTTGGCCAGCCCGGTCAGGGCGTCGGCGACGACCAGCTCGCGGGTGGAGCGCAGGGCCAGCTGCAGGCGCGCCATGACGGCGCCGACCATCAGCATCAGGCAGACGACCAGGCCGCCCCAAGGGAACAGGTCGTGCTGGCGGATCGCCACGAAGATCAAGAAGGCGGCTCCGGCGAGCAGCGACAGCAGCACCAGCCGGTCGGTCCAGGCGGGCCGGTCGGTGACCCGGGTGAGCACCGGGCGCCGGCGCAGGATGAGCATCGGCGACAGCGTCATCAGCAGGCTGGCGCCGACCATGCCCTGCGTCAGGTACGGCACCGCGGCCTGATCGCCGCGCAGGTTGACCGCGTTGAGGGCGATGTCGCAGCACAACAGCAGCAGCAGGCCGGCGGCCATCGGGGCGGTCGGGTGCCGCAGCCGGGGCACGCCGCCGCCGAGCAGCAGCGCGGCCACCGCCGCCAGCACGAGCAGGTCACCGGCGGTGTAGCCGAGGATGCGCAGCAACTCGCCGATGCCGGGGTTGCCCTCGAGCAGCGGGTTCAGCACGACGTACCAGGCCAGCATGGCGCCGGCGGACACGACCATGACGACCTCGGTGAGAAACGCCCACCGGGCCTGGCCCTCGATGACCAGCAGCCGGGAGACGATGCTGGCCGCCGCGAGCAGCACGAACATGGCCATGCGCAGCCCGACACCGGTGTAGTAGGCCGGTGAGCTGCCGGTCAGCAGGTACAGCGCGAGGCTCAGGAAGGCGGCTACCGCGCTGGCGCGGGCCAGGGCCAGCAGCCGCCAGGGCCAGCGGTACGCGCTGACGGCGGCCACGCGCACGGAGTAGTAGGCGCCGAGGCTGTCCAGCACGAGCAGCGCGGCGTAGATGATCGGTAGCCGCAGCGGGCTGACGGTCAGCGCGACGATCTGGCTGAAACCGGCCGCGGTGACCACCACGGTGACGGCGCGCTGTCCCGGCTGACCCCAGCACCGCGCGAGAACGCCCATGTCATACCCGATCGGCCGGGTGGAGGATCGGCTGAGCCCGGGGCGGGCGTCAGAGGGTGAAGCGGGCGACGATGCGGCGCAGGTCCTGCGACATCTCGGTGAGCTGGGCGGCCGCCCGGCTGGCCTCGCCCACCCCGACGGTGGTGAGCTGCACCGAGGCGGCCACGTCGGTGATGGTGGCCGCGACCTGCCCGCCGGAGGTGGCGGCCTCGGCCACGTTGCGGCTCATCTCGTTGGTCGTGACGGTCTGCTCCTCGACCGCTGAGGCGATCGTCGTCTGGAAGTCGCTGATCTGGGCGATGATCTCGCTGATCTCCTGCATCGCGGTGACCGCCCCGGCGGTGTCGGCCTGGATCGCCGCGACCCGGGCCCCGATGTCCTCGGTGGCCTTGGCGGTTTCCTGGGCGAGGTCCTTGACCTCCGCGGCGACCACGGCGAAGCCCTTGCCCATCTCCCCGGCGCGAGCCGCCTCGATGGTGGCGTTGAGCGCCAGCAGGTTGGTCTGCTCGGCGATCGCGGTGATGACCTTGATGACGTTGCCGATCTCCACCGAGGAGTCCCCCAGCTTGGCCATGACGCCGGTGGTCACCGTGGTGACCTCGACCGCCCGGGAGGCGACCGCGGCGGCCTGGGTGGCGCTCTCGCTGATCTCGCGGATCGAGGCGCCCATCTGCTCGGCGCCGGCCGCGACGGTCTGGATGGTGGAGGACATGGTCGCCGCGGACTCGGCCACCGTGGCGGCCTGCCGGGCGCCGGCTTCGGCTCCGGCCGTACTGTCCTGGCTGGTCTGTTCCAGCGAGCCAGCGGCCGAACCGAGCGTGGCGGAATGATCGGTGAGGTCACTGACGGTCTGGCGCAGGGTGGCGGTGGCCCGGCGCAGGCTGTCGGCCATGCGGCCCAGCTCATCGCGCTGGCGCACCTCGGCGTCGCGCGACAGGTCACCGTCGGCCACGGCGTCGAGCACGCCGGACACCCGGTGCAGCGGGGTGAGGATCATCCGGGCCACGATCAGGGCCAGGGCAACTGCCAGGACAACGGCGACAACCAGAGCAACCAGCACGACGGTACGCGTTGTGCGTACCGTTGCATCGAATTGCCTGCCCGCGACCAACGCGTCACCGGCTCGCGTGATCTCGCCCGACAGCAGGGTCTCGTAGGCTTTGCGCAGGTCCCGGTTGGGGCCCATGGCCGCCGTGACGGCCGCCTGCCGATCGGTGCCGAACGTGGTGTACTCGGCGTTGAGCGCGGCGAACCAGGCGTCGGTCGCGGCCTTGATCTTGTCGAGGGCGGCTTGGTTGTCCGGGCTGCTCAGCGCGCGAGCCCCGGCCAGGTTCTCGTCGACGGTCTTCTTGCGGCCCAGCGACTCCTCCCGGAACGAGGTGTCCCCGGCGATCAGGTAACCGCGCTCGTCGTTGGCGGCAGCCTTGGCCGCCAGCGCCGCACTGTTCAGCTTGGTGATGTACGGAACGGCGCGCTGCAGCTCGGCGGAGCGCGTACCCTGCAGGTCGCCGATCCCGGACAGGCTCAACACCCCGGTGACCAGCGTCCCGATGACGGCGACCCCGGCCACCGTGAGGATCTTGGTCGACACCCGGCGGTCACGCATCCAGCGGCCTGCACCCACGTCCGGTTTGCTCCTCGATAGCGCGGTGACGGCCGCCCCAGCCGCCATCGGACCCTTCGACGCAAAACCGCAGCCAGTTACCGAGTTCACCTGAAGTTCATCTGCGCAGCGCCGATACCCCGCTCGTCCCTACCAATTGACGCCGGCCCGCGGGGGCCAAATACTGCCTGCATGGACAGAAGCTTCTGCCTCGATGGCTGACCCTCCCCGGCCGACCGCCACCCCGCCGGGAATCCCGCTGCCACGCGCCGTGGTCAACAGCAAGGACATCGACCAGACACGATCGCTGTTGAATGACTTCTACTACCCGATCACGGTCGGGACACCGCAGGGCCTCACCGGGTTCTCCCTGCGCTTCGACGTCATCCAGCTCGGCCCGCTGACCGTGGGACGCCTCGGCTTCGGCACCACCATCACGCTGGCCGCCGACGACCTGGACGCGTACCATGTCGTCATCCCCACCTACCGCAAGGTCTGGTCGCAGCACGCCGGGCACCGGGTGGTCGGCCAGCCCGGCGACGCGGTGGTGTTCGGCCCGCACAGCCCGGTGTTCATGGGCCACGACCCGCTGTCCACCGAACTCTCCGTCAAGATCGAACGCCCGGCACTGGAGGCGGAGCTCGCCGGGCTGCTCGGGCGCCCGGTCCCCGGCCCGATCGCTCTGCCCCCGAGGCTCGACCTGACCACCGGCCCGCTGCTGAGCTGGAGCAGGCTGGTGAGCCTGTTGCGCTCGGAGATCATGCAGCCGAGCACCCTGCTGCACCAGCCGATCATCGTCAATCATCTGCGGCACAGCGTGCTCGGCGGCCTGCTGCTCAGCGCGCCGCACCGCTACTCCGAGGAACTCACCGCGCCCGCACCGGCAGCCGCTCCCCGTGCCATCCGCACCGCGATGGACGCCATCAACGCCGAACCCGAACGGCCTTTCACCGTGGTCGATCTGGCGGGCATCGCCGGCATCAGCGTGCGATCCCTGCAAGAAGGCTTCCAGCGGTACGTCGGCCCGACCCCGATGACCTACCTCAAACAGGTCCGGCTCACCCGCGCCCACGAAGCCCTGCGGCAGGCCGACCCGGCGTACACCACCGTCGCTGCGGTGGCGCACCGGTGGGGCTTCGCGCACCTGGGCCGCTTCGCCTCGCAGTACCGGGCCCGGTTCGGCAGCAACCCCTCCACCACCCTGCACGACAGGTCGCTCTCATATACTGAGACAAACCGTCCGGAATGTGGGAGCTGAGGTCATGATGGCGGCATGTATGACGTCGCGGTTGTCGGAGGCAGTGTTGCCGGTTTGCAGAGTGCGCTGACGTTGGGACGGGCCCGGCGCCGGGTGCTGCTGGCCGATGACGGCAACCCCCGCAACGCCGCCGCCAGCCACCTGCACAACTTCCTCGGCCAGCCGGACACGAGCCCGGCGGCGTTGCTGGACACCGGCCGGGCGATGCTGGCCGAGTACGACGTCACCGTGGTGCGCCGGCGCGTGCCCGACATCCAGACCACCGGCGGCAGCCTCACCGTCGGCGAGCACGGCAGCGCGCGGGCGGTCGTGCTGGCCACCGGCCTGATCGACGAGCTGCCCGACGTACCGGGAATCGCGGCACTGTGGGGTGACCGGGTGGTCGCCTGCCCGCACTGCCACGGCTGGGAGGTCCGCGACCAGCCCCTGGTGCAGCTGGGCTGGCGCGGGCGCCCCGACCACGGCGTGCAGCGGGCCCTGCTGCTGCGCGGCTGGTCCAGCGACGTCACCCTGCTCACCGACGGCGACGAGCTGAGCACCGCCGCCCGCAAGCGCTTGGACGCCGCCGGTGTCACGATCCGCTGCGAAGCTGTGGAGCAGGTGAGCGAGGGCGTCGACATCCGGCTGGCCGGCGGCACGACGCTGCACCCGCGAAAGGTGTTCACGGTCGTGCGCCAGCGCCAGCAGAGCGACCTGGCCGCCCGCCTCGGCTGCCGGCTCGACCCGGACACCGGCGCCGTGCTCACCGACGACGTGGGCCGCACCAGCGTGCCCAGCGTGTGGGCGGCCGGCACCACCGCGTTCCCCGCGCTGCTGGCCATCGGCGCCGCCGGGCACGCCAGCTCGGTGGCGACCGCGCTGCACGCCGAGCTTGCCGGCCTCTAGATCACCGGGAACCCGCAATGGTGCACCAATGAGTACCTGAACCGGCGTCGCGTTACGGCTGGCGGTGCCGCACGATGGCCTCGTGCTTACGACCATGCCGCCGCAACTGTCCGCCCATCTCGCCAGCGACGTGCAGCAACGGGGTTTCTCCTGGCGCCGGAAAGCGTGGGAGACCGCGCTGCACGACGACCAGCCGAGCCTCGACTTGCTGCACCGCCTCGGCGACAAGATGGACCGGGAATCCACCCGGGTCGTTGTTCTCGAAGAGCTGTCGAGCGGGCGGGTTGTCCCTGCGTTCGCCGCCGCGATGGTCTGGGGCTATGGAACGGTCAGCTATGGTCCCGAACGGGTGCGATGGGTGCTGACCGGGGTACGGGGCAAAGCCTCGGCGAGCGCAGCGATCGAGCCGGAGGTCCGCGAGAAACTGGCCACCGGCGCGGCCGTCGCCCGCCAGCAGGGCCCGGTCGAAGGGTTCCGGCGGATGAACAACGACGGCAAGGTCGCGTACCTGGGCGGAGCGTTCTTCACCAAATGGCTGTACTTCACGACAGCGATCGCGGGCATCGCCGACCCGAACGCCGCGCCGATCCTCGACGCGCAGGTCGCCACCTGGCTCCGTGCCAACGGCGTGGCGACGCTGAACGTGAACAAGACGCCCGGCTATCAGCAGTACCTGGGAATTCTCCGGGACTGGGGCCAGCAGGTCGATCGCGCGCCGGCGCAGGTCGAAGCCGGCATCTTCCACCTCGCCACGGGACGGTGAGCAAACACCGGCGCAGGTCCGTTCGGTTTCGGCGCGCGTCCGCTTAGCTGCGGAGCGCAGGAAGGCCTCCAGCAGGTCGGCCAGCAAGCGCCGGCAGAGATCGCCACCGAAGGCGGCAGCGGCCGAGCGGACGGCGGTCATCGCGGCTCCGTTCAGCCGTCGTTGCCGTCATCCGGAGCCGGCCTGACTGCCGACGCATCATGGTGAGGTCACGAGCAACGGAGGACGGCTGTGAGCCCTGATGAGAACACCTATGTCCGGGATCAGAATGCCCGGGTCGACCCGATGCTGACCTACGGAACGATCACCGTCGCGGGCTTGCGGGACATCCTTGCCGATCTGCCCGACGATGCCGTGGTGGTCGTCGCGAGGGATGGATCCGGTGGAGATCGTTGTTCGCCGTTGGCTGATGTCGAGGAGGGCTGGTACTTCGCCGCGGCCGGGGAATCGGCCCCACTCGGGCGCGACGGCGACGGCAATGTTCACGAGCCCGGCCCCGGCGACCTTTACGCAGTACTGCTCCGTCCCACCCACTGACCCCTTGGCTATGGCACCTCGCGCTTTCCCCGGGCGGCTACGAAGCGAACGCTCCGCTCGTCAATCCTGGGGTAGATTGCTACCAAACCATGCATGTGGAGGGCCTGGGCACATGACCGATGGCGTTGATGATCCGCTTGCCGTGAAGCTGGGACATCTGTTCGAGGCGAGCGACACCGACCGCGACGGATTCGTCGACTGGAGCGACTATGAGCGCCTCATCGATCGCTACCTGGACGGATACGGCATCGCGGCGGAGGACCCCCGGGCGCATGCGCTGCGAGCCGCTTATCAGAGGTACTGGTCGGAGCTGCTGCAGCACGTGACCGGCGCCGATCGGCTGCCGAAAGAGCAGTTCGTGGCTGCGAACCAGGCTGCGGGCGCCGACAAGAGCCAGTTCACCATGGCCGACGTGGTCCCGCAGGCGATCTTCGACGTGATGGACACCGACGCGGACGACGCCATCAGCAAGCCGGAGTACAAGGTGTTCCTGCAGGCGTGGGGCGTGTCGGACCTCGAAGCGCTGAACGTCTTCCTGGAACTGGATACCGACGACGACGGGCGGATCAGCCGCAGCGAGTTCATCGGCGCCATCCGGGATTTCTTCACCTCACCCGAGCTCGACCCCCCCGCCAGCCTCTTCTTCGGCCACATCGAACGCTAACGGGTCTCGAACCGGTCTGTTCTGGCAGAAGGGATCGGGTCCACACCGCCAGCAGTCGAGCACTGTTGGACGCAGGCATGCGATGTCTGGATCCGGAGCGTGCCGCTGCTGGTCGGGTGGGGAGGTGAGACGACTGGTGGGATGCCGTGCCGGTTCGAGCACTGATCCACCAGCGCGTGCGTACCTCCTCAGGGTGCCGGACCCCGATTTCGGACCGGTCAGCCTGGCATCCGGCTCTGAGCGCTGCAACAACCCGGCTCTGCCACCGGTCCAAGCGCAGTATGCCGGGACGCTACCGGCTGAGCAGCTTGGTTTGCTGGCGGTGCCACGCGCGGGTTCGAGGGCGCGGCGTCGATGTTCACATCTGTCGGCTGTGGTGGTCCACAAGAACGGTCAGCAGCCGAGTTAGTTGTTCTCGTTGCGCCGGGCTCAGCGGCGCCAGCACCTCGTTCTCCACCTCGGCGAGTAAGGCATCCAGCTTGACGAGGTGCCGGCGGCCGGGCGCGGTTAGCGTGACCAGATTCCGTCTCCGGTCGGTGCTGTCCGGTGCGCGCTCGACCAGACTGCGGTCGACCAGTTCGTTGATGACCGTGACCAGGTCGCTGCGGTAGATACCGGTGCGCGAACTCAGTTCGGCCTGACTTTGCGGGCCGAACTCCTCCAGAGTCGCGAGGACGGCGTAGTGCCACCTTCGAGCGTCCACGGTCGCCAGCTTTTCGTTGACCCGGCGATCGGAATCTATCGCGGCCAGGGACAGCAAGCGGGTAGGGAGCCTGCGCAACCGCCCGGCTCCCATCGTCTTGTCGCTCAGTGCTGTCGCCACGGAAACGTCGTGGGGTGTGCCGCCAACCATCCTGCCATCATACCCGTTGCGTTAGTCGCCCTAATAATGTACGGTCGTCAAACGTTAGTCAGACGAACGAATTGGAGTCGTCGTGCCGCATATCCCCGTGCTGGACTCGACCATGTACCACGAGGAAGTGTCCGGCGAGGGCACGCCCATTGTCTTCCTGCACGGCAACCCGGCCTCATCTCATCTGTGGCGCAAGGTGCTGCCTGCTGTTGAACTGTCCACCCGTCTTCTCGCGCCGGACCTGATCGGCATGGGTCGTTCCGGAAAACCTGACGGGGACTACCGGTTCGCTCATCATGCCCGCTACCTGGAGGCATGGTTCGACCGTATGCGTCTTGGCGAGGTGGTGCTCGTCGGCCACGACTGGGGTGGAGCACTGGCTTTCGACTGGGCGGCTCGGCACCCTGGCCGTGTCCGCGGTGTGGCCTTTTTCGAAACCATCATGCGACCTATGACGTGGGCCGAACTCGGCGACGGGCCCCGATCACGAGCCATGGCCATGCGCGGATCACAAGGTGAAGAGTTGGCGCTCGACCGAACCTCATTCTTGGAGTCGGCCTTCAGCGGCGGCGTACTGCACCCCCTCGACGCGGAAGACCTGCAGGCCTACCTGGCCCCGTACCCCACCCGGGTCAGCCGCCGCCCCATCCTCGAATGGGCTCGCTCGCTCCCGCTGGACGGGCAACCATCTGAAGTCACCGAGCGAGTCGAGCAGTACGACACGTGGCTGGCCGACAGCCATGGCGTGCCGAAGTTGCTGCTCACCTTCGACTCCTCACCGACTCTGCTGATCGGCTCGGAGCTGGCCGAGTGGTGCAAAGCCCATGTCACCGGGCTCGAGACCGAGCATTGCGGCCCGGCCGGGCACCACGCGCCTGAGGACCAACCTGCAAGTATCGCCAAGGCCATCACCGCTTGGGCGAAGCGGCACAGCCTGATCCGCCTTCAACAGCCCTGACGTGGCGCCGCTATGGCCCGGTGGTCAACGAGATTCGCCCACCGCCGCTCTCAACGACCAATCACGGGCTCGGTCACCGTGTCCTGGCAGAGTATTCGAGCGTCCTCGTCCGGCGAGACCAGCTTGCGGCTGCCGGGGTTGGTAGTTGCCGATAGCAGGGCTGCTACCAGGGCGCCATTCGTAACCTCCTGAGCCTGCTGTCATCCAGCACACGGTATTGGCACTCAAGGCCGTCAAAGCCGAGGCCGACGGGATGCCGGCGAGTTCGCCGGCCGTCATCGAATGACTCGGCACGAGATCACCGGTGAGAGGTGCGGGCCGGGTATGCGGCAGACCGCGTTTTCCGGCATGCTTCATCCATGCCGAACGCCGGACGACGACCATCACGGCCCACCCTCCCGGGGAGGATCGCACGGGTCGCCGGCGCCCTCGTGCTTGCCTCTCTGGTCAGTTATTCCGTCGCCGATCGCCGTGGGTGGGTGCTGGGTGCGCTGGCCTTCCTGCTGTACGGCACGCTCGGGGTCGCCGGCGCCTTGTCCTTCTCCGACCTGCGGCGGTGGTCAGCCGATCACGTCCTGCTGGATTCCCTACTTCTCATCCCGCTGTTCTTCTTCGCCTTGCTGCTCATCCCTGCGCTGCCGTGGTGGGGCGCCGCACTGATCGCATTGTCCATCGGGGTATGTGTCGTGCCGTTCATCGTCCGCCGGCGAACCGCGCAGCAAGCCGAACGCGGCCTCCGGCAATAGATTGTGATTGACGATCGGGTGCGCCGGTGGGCGTGGGTGGGGTTCGGCGCCCAGGTGCTGTTCGTGGGGAGCTGGCGGCTCGCGGCTCCGTGGCAGGGCAGTGGTTACCCCGGCCGGCCTGAGCGGACTGTTCGAGCGGCTGTTCGCCGCCTTCGGCGCGGCCGCGATCGCTGCTTTGTCCCTTCAGGGTGGCCGCCAACCCCGCTGATCGGCTCTTTGGCTGGTCGTGACCGGCAGGAAGAGGGCAGCGGTGATGGAATGTCGGCGTGGCTGACCTTCGACCCCGCTTCACCGACGACACCGAAACGCATCCGGCCCTCAAGTTGACTGCAGCTCCACAGCCGTTCCACCTGACAGTGGACAGTGACACCCGGCTGTTGCTCAGCGACGGCCTGGGCCGCTACGACATGGAGATCCGGTGGCTGGCCCACCTCGACGACGCCGGCGTGCTCCGGATCTGGCGGTCCTGGACGGGATACCAGATCTACCAGGCCGTCCTAGAACGACAGCGAGCCGGGCAATGGTCGATTCGCGAGCTTGCTGTTGAGCTGGATCCCGATCGGTACCGGGGTTCCCTTTCCGCGGAACCAGCCCAGTTCGACGCCGTGCTCTCGGCTGTCGTCACCACCTTGCGCCGCTTCCGGGCGGGCCATACCCCCTACGGCGCAACGCCGGACGCCGACCCGCTGCCGCCGCCCTGGCCGTGAGAAGCGCCGAGCGGCCGCACAGACCGCAGGCCGTCGACGATGAGGGTGATCGCGCTGTCCGCTTCGGCACGGGCGCCCGGCTGGTCATAGGCCGCGCAGATGCCGTGCAGCACCATCATCACGGCGCCGGCGCCCACGTCGCCGCGCAGGGTGCCGTCCTCGACGCCGGCGGCCAGCAGGTCGGCGACGGCTCGGCCCAGTTCCCGGCCGCCGTCGGCGAGAGCATCCGAGCGGGTGGCCATCAGCGTGGCGAGGGTGCGAGCCAGACCCTGGTGGGTGTGCAGGTGGCTGACGAATTCGCGCAGGAACGCCGCCAATGCTTCCGCCGCGGGTAGCGACTCCTGCAGCTCACGGGCGCAGGAGCACATCGCGGTGAGTTCTTCGCGGTAGACCGCCTCGGCCAGGGCTTCGCGGGTGGGGAAATGCCGGTAGAGCGTGCCCGTGCCAACGCCGGCGAGACGGGCGAAATCGTCGAAGCGCAGGTCGAAGCAGCCGCTGGCGAACAGTTCGCGGGCCTTGGCCAGCAGGGTGTCGCGATTGCGGCGGGCATCGGCGCGCAGCGGCTTGCCGGTGGTCATGCGGCGGCCTCCTTTGACAAACGGAAACTGTCTCCATATCGTGAAAGTGGAGACGATCTCCAATCGTAGTCGGATGCTGATGGCCGAGCGGGGTACGATGTGAAGATCTTGATGGTTGGCCGGGGCGTCATCGCGGTGGCCTACGGGTGGGCACTGGAACGGGCCGGGCACGAGGTCGAGTTCTATGTGCGTCCCGGGCGCTCTGCGACGTACGGCAATCTGATCGGTCTTGATCTGCTCGACTCCCGGCGCCGGATCTGGGGGCGACGTGTCACCGAGCAGTGGCCGGTGGTCTACCGCGAGACGCTGGAGCCGGATCACGATTTCGATCTGATCGTGGTGAGCGTGCAGCATTACAGCTTCCCCGAGGTCGCGGCGTTCCTCGGACCGCGCGTGGGCAAGGCGACGGTGCTGGTGTTCAACAACCTGTGGACCGAGCCGCGAGCCGCGGTCAGCAACCTGCCCTGGGAACAGGTTTCCTGGGGTTTTCCGGGCGCCGGCGGGGGTTTCGGTGACGACGGTGTGCTGCGAGCGGCCTTGTTGCCCGTGGTCTTCTTCGGCACCCTGGGCGAGCCGCCGACCGAGCGCGAGCAAGCCGTGCGCAGGGTGTTTCGCCAAGCCGGATTCAAGCTGCGGGAGACCACCGATTTCCGCGGCTGGCTGTCGATCCACTTCATCCAGAATGCGGGCCTGCACACGCAGAGCCTGCGACTGGGCTCGCTCAGCAAACTGGGCGGCAACCCACGAAGCGTCCGCGAAGCGATCCTGGCCATCCGCGAACTACTCCCCCTGGCCACGGCGCGCGGTGTCGACCTACGGCGCCATCGCAGCGACGTGCGGCCCTTCACCGCGCCCGCCTGGCTGACGGCGCCGGTGCTGGCCTGGCTTTTCGGTCATTTCCCACCGATGCGCATGGTGATGGCGGCGCACGCGAACCCTGAGGAACTGCGCGCGGTCTGCCGCGACACCTTGGCCGAGGCGCGCCGGCTGGGCGTTTCCGTCCCGCGGCTGGAGGCGGCCGAGGCCTATTTCCGCGCCGGCGAAGCTGCCTGACGGCCGCAAGGACCGTGCGGTGCGCCCGCCGCCCCTGCCGCACGAGCCTCGCAGGCACCGCCGGTCTTGTCAGACGCGTAACATGATGGTTACCCTTGTGGGGTGGACGACGTGGCGGCGGCGATCGCCGACCCGGTGCGGCGAGACATCTTGGTGATGCTGCGCGAGCAGCGCCTGCCCGTGACGCAGATCGCCGACCGGTTCGCGATCAGCCGGCCCGCGGTCAGCCGGCACCTGCGGGTGCTGCGGGAAAGCGGCCTTGTCCGCGACACGCTCGTCGGCCGTCAACGCTTCTACGAGCTGAATGCATCCCGGTTCGCCGACCTCATCGAGTGGCTTGACCAGTTCACCCAGGCCACCGGCTGGCAGCAACGTCTCGATGCACTGGAAACCGAGGTCTACCGCAGCCGTCGTGAGCGCCACCACCGAGGCAAGACAGATCAACAACAGGAGAAGACGGCGTGACACATCCCCCGACCGGCCGGCTCGTCTCGACCGATGACGGCAAAGCCCTCATCGTCGGCCGCACCTTCCGGGCAGCCATCGAGGACGTATGGGCCAGTGTGACGGAGCCCGGCCGCACCGCCCGATGGTTTGGCACGTGGAAGGGCGACGCCGCTCCCGGCCGCATGATCAAGGTGCAGATGGGCATCGAGGATCACGCGCCGTGGCTCAACAAACGGATCGACATCTGCGAGCCACCACAGCGCCTGGTCTTGTCGAACGAGTCCGGCGACATGCGCATCGAGCTGCTCCTGTCGCACACCGGCGGACTGACCGAGCTGCAACTGGTACATCACCTCGACACCGGCAACGAGAGCGGCGCGTACGGCCCCGGCTGGGAGTACTACCTCGACATGCTGGTGGCCAGCCGCGAGGACCTGCCGATCCCCAGTTTCGATGACTACCTGGCGATGACATCGTTTTATGAAGCGCTGCCCACCCCAAGCGAACCGGCGTGAGTGGCGAGATGACCTTGCCGTTTCCCTCGCCGAGCACTCCAGCATCAGGGCGCGCCGAGGTCTTCCTGGGTTACCTCGAGTACTTCCGGGAGACGCTGCTGTCCAAGGTGTTCGCATTGTCTGACAACGAGTTGCTGCGCAGCCGCCTTCCTTCCGGGTGGACTCCGCTCGAACTGCTCAAGCATCTGCGCTACGTCGAACTCCGCTGGATCGAGTGGGGATTCGAGGGCAGCAAGATAGACGAACCATGGGCCGACTGGCGCGAAGACCGGTGGTACGTGGAGCCCGACGAGACATGCGACACCTTGACGGCGTCACTGCGCGCTCAAGGGCGACACACCGCCTCCGTCATTGCGAGCAACGACCTGGAGACGGTGGGCGTACCGGGTCCGAGATGGGGCGGATCGGCGCCGGCGACGTTGGAACGAGTGCTGTTCCACCTCGTGCAGGAGTACGCCCGTCATCTCGGGCACCTTGACATCGTTGCCGAGCTCGCTGGCGGACCGGTCGGCGAGTAGCGGTGTTCACCAACTCCGGACGAGACGCCGGCTTCAAAGCCCGCAGGACCATCGCGGGCCTGCGGCAAAGCACGCCGGAGCGGGCACCACACGGACGAACTGGGTCCGCCGCGCTGGCCTCGGCCTCTTCGGAGTTCAGTTGGCGGGTCGCAGAGCGAGCATCGCGGTCTCGGCCGTGGTCAGGAGCCGGGCGAGCGTCTGGGCGTTCTCCCGGACGTCGGTCAGGGCGTTCCTGGCGACCGCGACGGCTTCGGCGTCCTGGCCGGATGCGCCGGGTGCCGTCGTGAGGTGACCCGCGGCAACCTCATCGTCGAGGTAGAGCGTGAGCTGGGTCGCGGTCTGCTGCAGGTCCCCTGCCATCCGGTTCAGTGCGGCGAGCACGTCTTCGACGTCGCCGGCATCGCTCAGACCTGGGTAACCGACCTCCGGCCCGGTCGCGTCGTTCAGCAGTCCGACCGCTTTAGCCGCCACGGTCGCCAGTGCGGGCGCGTCC
This sequence comes from Actinoplanes sp. TFC3, assembly GCF_001553785.1. Classification (GTDB taxonomy): domain Bacteria; phylum Actinomycetota; class Actinomycetes; order Mycobacteriales; family Micromonosporaceae; genus Actinoplanes. Next base: position 2,582,476 of record NZ_LOJP01000001.1, on the reverse strand, counting down.
TCGTCCATCGGTGAGCTCATAGGAATCCGGTACCCCGGAAATTGGTCGCGCATGCATCGCCATGATGGTGGTGATCCCACTGCCGGGGGGACCCTCTGCTCAGCGGCCGGTCTCGATGTGGGGCATGACCAGGTGATCTGCACATCCTCGCCGAGGCCACTAACCGGCAGTGGCTCCGTTCACCGTCGCGCTCTTGATGGCGCCGGCGGACAGATCCCAGCGGTCCAGCAGCGTCGCGTACGCCCCCGACTCGATCAGCTTGTCCAACGCGCCCCGGACAGCCTCACGCAGCCGACTGTCGCCTTTGGCGAACGGGATCCCGAACAAGCCAGGTTCGTACTGCGTAGACGATGCGAGGGTGAAGTTGTTGCGGGTGCGGGTGTCGGTGACGATGTGGACGGCTGCCGGGTAGTCCTGCAGAACCGCTACTGCTCGGCCGGTGCGGAGTTGCAGCATGGCGTCGGCGTTGGTGGGGTATTCGCCGATGTGGATGGGCTTGGTGCCGCAGCCCGCTTGGGAGCGGCGCAGCAGATCCGCTTGCGTGGTGCCCTTTTCGATGGCGACCACGCGGCCGCACAGGGCTGGGATGTCGGTGATGCCGTTGGGGTTGCCGCGCTGCACGATGATGGAGGTGCCGGCCGCCAGATAGTTGACGAAGTCGACCTTCTTCTCGCGTTGCGGCGTGTCGGTCATGGCGGAGAGCACGCCGTCGTACGTGCCGGCGACCACATCGTCCAGGGCGGTCTGGAACGTGCCGGTCACCATCTCGACCTTCACCCCCAGGATCTGGCCGAGCGCCTGGGCCATGTCGGGTTCGAAGCCGATGATGGTGCGACCGTCCGGGGCGAACTGCTCCAGTGGGGCGTAGCTGGCGTCGGTCACCAGCCGGATCACCCCGGCGTCGCGGATGCGCTGCGGCAGGGAGTCGTGCAGTGCCTGGTCGAACGGGACCGCGCTGGCGGTGTCCGGGGCACCTGTGGACGTACCGGATGATGCTCCACAGCCGCCGGCAGCCAGCGCAAGCGCCAGTGCGGCCGCAACCGAGGTCCTTCTCATTGGGCTCTCCCCACGGGTCGGCTGATGTCCGGCACGCTCAGATGGGTCCAGGGCACGGGACGCGAGTACAGGTAGCCCTGTGCCTCGTCGCAGCCGGCGTCGGCGATCCATCCGGCGGTCTCGGTGGTCTCCACGCCCTCGGCGGTAACCCGCGCGCCCAGGCCGTGCGCGAGCGCGACGACGCCGCGGATGATGGCCTGGCTTTCCGGGTCGTGCTGGACGTCACCGACGAAGATGCGGTCGATTTTGACCTCGGTGATCGGTACGCCGCGCAGCCGGGCCAGGTTGGTGCAGCCGGTGCCGAAGTCGTCAATGGACACACCGACCCCGGCCGCTCGCAGGGCATACAGGGTGGCGCGGGCGGTTTCCAGGTCGTCGGCCATGGCGGTTTCGGTGATCTCGATGATGAGCCGCCCCGGCGCGGTGCCGAACTCGGCCAGCAGCCGGGTCACCAGGGCCGCGAAGCCTGGCGCTTCGAGGTTACGGGCCGACACGTTCACCGCGACGGGCCAGTCCCGGCCGGTGGTCAGCCAGGTGGTCTGGTCGGCCAGCGCGCGCCACAGCACCCAGGCGGTCAGCGGTTCGATCAGCCCGGACAGTTCGGCGGCGGGCAGGAACTCGGCCGGGAACAGCAGGCCGCGTTCGGGGTGTTGCCAGCGCACCAGGGCCTCGACGCCGCTGATCTGGCCGTCGGCGAGCCGCATCTTCGGCTGGTAGTGCAGTTGCAGTTCGTCGCGTTGCAGGGCGCGGCGCAGTTCGGCCTGCACGACGAGCCACTGCGTGGGGTGGGCCATCTTCTCCCCGGCGTAGACCACGATGTCGGCGGTGCCGCGTTTGCCTTGGTACATGGCCGCGTCGGCGCGTTTGAGCAGGGTCTCGACGTCGTCGCCGTGGCGGGGGTAGAGGGCCACGCCGAAGCTTGCCTCGATGGTCAGCGGTACGCCGTCGAGGACCACGTCGCGGGTCAGGTCGGCGCGGACCCGCTCCAGCAGGGCGCGGACATCGTCGACGCCGGTGGCGGGCAGGATGACCGCGAACTCGTCGCCGCCGAGGCGTGCGACAACCTGGCCGCTGAAGGCGCGCAGCCGCATCCGCAGCACCGAGCCGTGGTACACGGCGAGATCGGTGACCTTGGCGAGGCTCTCGCGCTGCCCGGCGGTCAGACCCCGGGTGAGGTCGGCGCCGTCGAGCGCCGGCGCAACAGCCATTTCCGCGATCACGGCGGCTTGCGCCTTGCCCTGGTCCTGGCCCTCATGGGCGGCATCCTCGCCGGCGCCGTGCAGCAGCAGCGCGCCGAGCGCGCCGAGCGGCAGGAGGCTGACCACGGCGTACGTGACGAACAGGCGCGAGCCGGACCGCGCCGCCTGCTGTGATGCTCCATGACGCCACACGCCGGGTCCATCGACTGGGCTGCGGGAGGCATGAGAGAAAGCCTTCCGGCAAACCGATATATTGGATACGGTATCTCGCATGCCCGTTCCCGTCGGCGGCCCGCTGCCGCCTCGCCCGTTGCTGCGGACCCGTGCGTTTGACGCGCTGCGCACCGCCATCGTCGACGGCACGCTCGCGCCGGGTGAGCGGCTCAACGACGCCGAGCTGTGCGAGTGGCTCGGGGTGAGCCGCACCCCCGTACGCGAGGCACTGGCCCACCTGGAAAAGACCGGTCTGGTGCAGATCAAGCCGGGCAGCCGCACCGTGGTCGCCCCGCTGGACGACCGTGCGGCTGTGGAGGCGCAGGCGGTGGTGGCGAGCATGCACGAGCTGGCCGCCCGCGGGGCGGTGCCGCTGCTCACCGACGCGCGGCTGGCGGCGATGCAGCAGGCGAACGCGGACTTCGCGGCGGCGCTGGCCAGCGGCGATGGGGACGCGGCGATCGCGGCGGACGGCGTCTTCCATCAGGTGTTCGTGGACGTGGCCGGCAACCGGATGCTGGCTGCGATCCTCGATGACGCGACCCCGCTGCTGCGCCGGATGGAGAGGGTGCGCTTCGCCGCGCTGGCCGGCCGGTCCTCGGTCGCGCAGCACCAGACGATCGTCGACCTGGCCCGCTCGGGCGACGTCGAGGCGACTGCCGCTGCCGTACGCGCCAACTGGATGACGCTGCGGCCCGTACTGCAATGAAGGAGAACTGATGTCCCTCGACGACTTCGAGCGCTATCCCCTGCTGTTCGGGCCCAGCCCGGTGCACCGCCTCGACCGCCTCACCGCGCACCTGGGCGGCGCGCAGATCTGGGCCAAACGCGAGGACTGCAACTCCGGGCTGGCCTACGGCGGCAACAAGACCCGCAAGCTGGAGTACATCGTCCCGGACATCCTGGCCAGCGGCGCCGACACGCTGGTCTCGATCGGCGGCTACCAGTCCAACCACACCCGCCAGGTCGCGGCGGTCGCGGCCAAGCTCGGCCTCAAGGCCCGCCTGGTGCAGGAGAAGTGGGTCGACTGGCCGGACGTGACGAACGACAAGGTCGGCAACATCATGCTGTCGCGGATCATGGGCGCCGACGTCCGGCTTGACCCGGCGGGCTTCGACATCGGCGTGCGCGACTCGTGGGAGAAGGCGCTGGAGGAGGTACGGGCGGCGGGCGGTACGCCCTACGGCATCCCGGCCGGCGCGTCCGAGCACCGCCTCGGTGGTCTCGGCTTCGCCCAGTGGGCCCGTGAGGTCGAGGCGCAGGAAACCGAGCTGGGCGTCTTCTTCGACACCGTCATCGTGTGCACGGTGACCGGTTCCACGCACGCCGGCATGATCGCCGGGTTCGCCGACCGGGGGCGCCCGCGGCGGGTGATCGGCATCGATGCGTCTGCCACGCTGAAGAAGACCCGCGACCAGGTCGAGCGGATCGCCCGGCACACCGCCGGCCTGATCGGGTTGGGCCGCGAGCTGCGCGACGACGAGATCACCGTGCTGGCGGGCTGGGCGGGTGAGCGCTACGGCATCCCCGTCGCCTCCACGATCGACGCGATCCGCCTGACCGGCTCGCTGGAAGGCATGATCATCGACCCGGTGTACGAGGGCAAGTCGATGGCCGGACTCATCGACCTGGTCCGCAACCGGGACATCCCGGCCGATGCCACGGTGCTCTACGCGCATCTGGGTGGGCAGCCGGCGCTGAACGCCTACGCCGGCGCCTTCTGACCGCTCGCTCAGCGCACCTGCTCGGCCCGGAACTGCATCCGCGGTGCGGCATAAAACTCCTGCGCCGCCACCAACTGCAACTCACGCTCACCGGACCGGAACGTGGTCTCGATCAGATCGAAGACGCTGGACGCGGTACGTTCCAAAGCCACCGCCGCGTCTCCGGTCCCGACATAGTGCGCGGTGAACAGCGCCGCGGTGACGTCACCGGAGCCGTTGGCCTTGAACGGCAGGTGCGGCGTGGTGACCACCCAGGCACCGGCGTCGTCGGCGACGAGCATCTCGATCGTGCCCTGCTCACGGTCGGGTCGCTCGACGCTGGTGACCAGCACGGTCGAGGGTCCCAGGGCCCGGGCCAGGTCGACCGAGGCCAGCGTGGATTCGATGCTCGCCGGTTCGGTGCCGGTCAGGAACCCCAGCTCGAACTGGTTCGGGGTGATGATGTCGGCGACCGGCACCACCCGGTCGCGCAGCAGCGCCGGGATCTCGGGGGCGACGAAACACCCGGACTTGGCGTTGCCCATCACCGGGTCGCACGCGTAGACCGCCGCCGGGTTGGCCGCTTTCACCCGGCGCACGGCGTCGATGATGACGTCGCCGATGCCCACCCCGCCCTGGTATCCCGACAGCACCGCGTCGATCTGCGGGAAAACGCCCCGTTCCTCGACCCCGAGCAGGATCTCGGCAACGTCCGGCGGCGGGATGAGCGGGCCGCGCCAGGCGCCGTACCCCGTGTGGTTGGAGAAATTCACCGTCGGCACGGGGACGACCTCGACGCCGATGCGCTGCAACGGGAACACGGCCGCGGAGTTGCCGACGTGACCGTGGGCGACCGCCGATTGAATGGACAGAACCTTCATGAACCCAGCTTAGAGCTGGCTCAAGCAGGGAGCATCCAGTGGCTGAAAGCGGCGTAGCGCCCGGCGTACCCGATCGGCGCCACATGTTCCAGCGCGTCACTGCCCAACGGTGTTGTCGTCCCCCTCTTCGGCCAGGTCAGCCGGGCGGCCGGTGGCGCTTGTCGCGGTCAGGGCGGCGGCGAACAGCACCAACTGGTTGATCGCGTTGAGGAAGACGAGCAGCCCCCCCGACCCGGCGACGAGCTGGTACGTCGGGTTGTCCTCGGTGCGCTGCACGTACAAGCGGCCCAAGGTTTTCAGCAGTTCCAGGCCCACGGCCACCAGCAGGGCCGGACCCAGCACCCGGCGCAGCGGCATCCGCACGCGGGGCAGCCCGGTGAGCATCCCGGCGGCCAGCACCGTGTTCACGGCCAGCCCCACCACCAACCCGACCGAGGCCAGCACCCACCGCGACGGGTCCGGGCCGGTGTCCGCCGCGTCCACCGCCCGGTACGCCACCGTGGTGGTCACGTAGGCCACCGCCAGCGAGGCGGCCAGCAGAACCCCCAGCCCGGCCAGCACGAGCAGGTCGACGAGCACGCGGGTGGCCAGCCGCCCCGGGTATTCGGCCAGGCGCCACATCTTGCGAATCGAGGAACGCAGCACGTCGACCCAGAACCAGCCGCTGATCGGCAGGCCGATGAACGCCACGAAGCCGGCGGTGTTGCGGGCGTTGCGCAGGGTCTGCACATTGACCGTGGGCAGGTTCTCCGCGGCGTAGCGTTCCACCGCCCGCAGCACCGACGGGTCGTCCAGGATGAAGCCGAAGACGGCGAAACCCAGCAGGCCCAGGGAGAAGGTGGCGAAGAACGAGTAGTACGTCACCGCGGCGGCGAGCCGGCCGCCGTCGGCCTCGTCGTAGCGCAGCCCGGCCCGCACCAGGTGGTCCAGCCACCCCGCCCGGCGGCGCAACCGCTGCCAGCCGTGCACCACTGACCGTCCGAAGCGCCCACCTGTCACGCGGGCAGGCTACCCGGCGCGGCCCGCGGCCACGCCATAGCCGCACCGGACGCCGGGGGCAGCGCGCCGAGCCCCAGCCCCACCCCCGTGACCCGTCAGGACGGCCACCATCGATCGCACACTGCCTCGAGGTTGATGCCGCGCGTGACCGCTTCGGCCTTACCGCAGCGGCAGCGCCAGCCGGTCGCTGAGCTCGCCGACGGAGATGCCGAAGGTTTCCCGGACGATCACCGCGTCGCCGGTGATCGTGAAGGTGGCCAGGTCGGTGTAGACGCGGTCGACGCAGCCCACCCCGGTCAGCGGATACGTGCAGGCAGGCACCAGCTTGGGGCTGCCGTCGCGGGCGAACAGCGTCATCATCACGTAGACGCTTTTCGCGCCGATGGCCAGGTCCATGGCCCCGCCCACGGCCGGGATCGCGTCGGGGTCGCCGGTGTGCCAATTGGCCAGGTCGCCGGTCACAGAGACCTGGAAGGCGCCGAGCACGCACACGTCGAGGTGCCCGCCGCGCATCATGGCGAACGAGTCGGCGTGGTGGAAATAGGCAGCACCCGGCAGCTCGGTCACCGGAACCTTCCCCGCGTTGATCAGATCCGGATCAGCAGCGTCGCCAGGGGCGGCCGGGCCCATGCTGAGCATGCCGTTCTCGGTGTGCAGCACCACACCCGAGTCCGGCGCCAGGTGGTCGGCGACCAGCGTGGGCTGGCCGATGCCGAGGTTGACGTACGCGCCGGCCGGGATGTCGCGGGCCACCAGTGCCGCCATCTGGTGCTTGTCCAGGCTCACACCGCCACCACCCGATCGACGTAGATGCCCGGCGTCACCACAGCCTCGGGATCCAGCGCGCCGGTTGCGACAACCTCGCTGACCTGGGCGGCCACCAGGGCGGCGGCGGTCGCCATGACCGGGCCGAAGTTGCGGGCGGTCTTGCGGTAGACCAGGTTGCCCAGGCGGTCCGAGCGGTGCGCGCCGATCAGCGCCACGTCGCCTGTGATCGGGTATTCCAGCACGTAGGTGCGCCCGTCGAGCTCGCGGGTTTCGCGGCCCTGCGCGAGCGGGGTGCCGACCCCGGTGGGTGAGTAGAACGCGCCGATGCCCGCGCCGCCGGCTCGGATGCGCTCGGCGAGCGTGCCCTGCGGGATCACCTCCAGCTCGATGCGGCCCGAGCGGTACAGATCGTCGAAGATGTACGAGTCGGCCTGGCGCGGAAACGAACACATGACCTTGCGGACGCGTCCCTGGGCCAGCAGGGCGGCCAGGCCGGTGTCGCCGTTGCCGGCGTTGTTCGACACCACCGTCAGCCCGGTGGCGCCTTGCTCGATGAGTGCCTCGATCAGTTGCACCGGCATGCCGGCCAGCCCGAAGCCGCCGACCAGCACGGTCGAGCCGTCGCTCACCCCGGCCACGGCCTGGGCCGCGGTGTCGCAGATCGTCACGCTCATAGCAGGTTTTCCAGCACCACGGCGAGGGCCTGGCCGACGCCGATGCAGATCGCAGCGACGCCGTAGCGGTCGCCGGATTCACGCAACCGCCCGGCCAGGGTGCCCAGGATGCGGGCGCCGGACGCGCCGAGCGGATGTCCGAGGGCGATCGCGCCGCCCTTGGCGTTGACGATGCCCGGGTCGATGCCCCACGCGTCGACGCAGGCCAGCGACTGCACCGCGAACGCCTCGTTGAGCTCCACGGCCGCCACGTCCGCCCAGGTGATGCCGGCGCGGGTCAGCGCCCGATCGGCCGCCTCGACCGGGGCGTAGCCGAACATCGGCGGCTCGACCGCGCTGGTGCCGCGCCCGGCGATGCGGGCCAGCGGCGCCGATCCGATCGCTTGAGCGGCGGCCTCCGAGCCCAGCAGCAGCGCCGACGCGCCGTCGTTGAGCGGGGAGGCGTTGCCCGCGGTGATCGTGCCGCCGAGGCGGAACGAGGGCTTGAGACCGGCCAGCTTCTCCGGCGTCGACCCGGGACGGATGCCCTCGTCGCGGGTCAGGTCGACGCCGGGCACCGCCACCACGAGATCGTCGTAGAAGCCGGCGGTCCAGGCGGCGCCGGCCAGCCGGTGTGAGCGGGCAGCGAACTCGTCCTGACGCTGCCGCGAGATCGCGAACTTCTCCCCCAGCATCTCGTTGGCCTCGCCCAGCGACACCGTCCACTCCCGCGGCATGCCCTCGTTGACCAGCCGCCAGCCCAGCGTGGTGGACACCGCCGTGACATCGCCGGGCGGGAACGCCCGCGACGGCTTGGGCAGCACCCACGGCGCCCGGGTCATCGACTCCACGCCGCCGGCCACCACCACCGCGGCGTCGCCGGATTCGATCGTGCGGGAGGCCATCATCGCGGCGTCCAGCGAGGACCCGCAGAGCCGGTTGATGGTGCTGGCGGGCACCGTGACCGGCAGCCCGGCCAGCAGCACGGCCATCCGGCCCACGTTGCGGTTGTCCTCACCGGCCTGGTTGGCGCACCCCCAGTACACGTCGCCGATCGCCGCCGGGTCCAGCCCGGGCGCCTTGTTCAGCACCCCGCGCAGGGCGGTGGCGGCGAGGTCGTCCGGGCGGATCTCGGCCAGGGCACCGCCGAAGCGGCCGAACGGCGTCCGGGCTGCTGCATAGAGAAACGCGGAAGTCATCCCCCGACCGTACGGCCGCCGCCCGCCCGGAATCCAATGCTGCATCTCGCCTCAGCCGGTACACGGCTGAGGCGAGATCAGCGGGCGCGGCTCACCGGCTGCGGCGCAGCAGCCCCGAGCGCAGGTACGGGCCGGCCACCGGCGGCAGTTGCTGGGCCTCGGCCGGTGCCGCCTGAACCGATGCGCCGGTGCTGAGCAGAGATCCCCCGGAGCGGCCGGTGAAGGGCTGGCTCACCGAGTGGCAGACGGTGCCGGCCGCGGGCAGCGCACCCCGCAGCAGGTACCGGTCGACGGCGGAGGTGACGCAGGCGGAGGTGCCGTACGCGGTGTGACCCCAGTTGTCGCTGGACAGCAGGCGGCTGCCGGGCAGCAGCTTGGCCGCGGACACCGCCTGGCGGTAGCTGGTGGCCGGGTCGAAGTCGTTGCCCACGAACAGCACGGGAGCGCTGGTGCGGCGGGTGAACGGGCCGCGGTAGGCGTCCTCGTCCTGCACGGTCCACGTCTTGCCGGCGCAGAACACGGTGCCCCAGCCCCAGGCACGCCCGAAGTAGGGGGCGCGCTTGTCCTCCGCGGCGGTCAACGCCGGCCACTGGGCGGTGTCGCGGGGGTGGCTGGCGTCGGTGCAGGTGACCCCGCTGAAGGCGTCGATCACATTGTCGTACGGGAAGTCGCGCGCTGTTGGGCGTACCCGCGACATCTGGGAGCGCAGCGTGGCCTGCGCGGTGGACCGCTGCTTGCCGGTCTTGCCGCTGGGGACGGCGAGCAGCGTCTCGACGGAGGCGGCGAACTGGGTGACGAAGTCTCCGGCGTCGGGGAAGTACAAGCCGGTGAGGGTGATCCCGACGAAGTCGGCATAGGTCAAGCGCAGCGCTCCGCCGGCCTCGGAGCGGCCGATGTCCAGCGGCTTGGCCCGCAGCTTGCGAGCGATCGCGGCGAAGTGCCGTTGCGGGTCACCGGCGGAGAAGACGCAGCGCTTGGCGCCGGCGCGGTCGCAGCGGGTCAGCAGGACGCGCAGGGCGCGGTACGCCGCGTCGGCGGAGCGCAGGCGGCTGTCCTGCAACGAACCCTGGTCGGCCGGGACACCGGTCCACGACTTCGGGTTGATGACACCGTCGAGGGCCAGCGCGCGTACCCGGTCGGGGAACATGTTGGCGTAGTACTGACCGAGCAGCGTGCCATAGCTGAACCCGAGGTAGGTCAGCTTCTTGTCACCGACAGCGCGGCGCAGCACGTCCATGTCTCGGGCGACCTCTGCGGTCGACATCGCGCCGGCGAGTGCGGCGCCGGTGGTGGAGCAGCCACGGCCCAGCGCACGGGCCGCCTTGGTGTAGGCGGCTTCTTCCTTGGCGCCGTACGGGAAGAACTTGTTGAGCTGTTTCTGCGCCAGCATCAGCTCACGCGTCGAGCCGAAGCACTTGACGTTGTCGCTGGCTCCTACCCCACGCGGGTCGAAGCCGATGACGTCGAAGCGGTCCAGCACGGCGGTGCTGAGGAAGGCGGGAGCCATTTCGGCCATCTCGGTGCCGGATCCGCCCGGACCGCCGGGGTTGACGAACAGACTGCCGATCCGCTGGGCGGGTTTGCGCGCCTTGACGCGAAGCAGCGCGATCTCCACCGACGCCCCGTCGGGCTCGTCGTAGTCCAACGGCAGCCGTGCGGTGGCGCACTGTGCGTTGCCGTAGCAGGAATACCATGCGAGCTCGGGGGCCTGCACACGGTCGACGCGGGCGGCCTCCTGCGCGCTGGTCGCATCCGCCGCCGGGGCGATCGCGACGGGAGCGGCGGCCGGGGAAGTAGCCAGGACCGGGGTGACCGCGGCGCCGGCGAGCAACAATCCGCTTACTCCAGCGCCAAGCAGGCGAGCTGGGAACGACATGGGGGAGCCTCCTGGCGGGTGGGGACACTGCTACCGGTTACAGCGGGCGTGGCTGCCTGCCTGTGAAGCGGCTGAGCGCCTATTACCGCATTTCACCGGCACCGGCTGCACCATCCGACTACATGGAGTAGCCGACCGGAACGGCAGTTGCGCGCAGGTCACTCGGCGGCACTCTTTCGCCTTTCGGTCATTACCTGCGGCAATGACGCGTCAACAGGCTCAGAAGTCACGCTTGCCCCCACCCGTTAAGGACGGAAACCATTAACGGAGAGTACGCACGTCTGAGCGGAGTGACTCGACGCCTCACCCCGTTCCTTGGCGTAGGCCCCGGCTCAAAGCCTTCCCGCTGACGAGCCACCCTGGGCGAAGTGGCCCCGTGGCAGGCGCATCCCTTCAGGTGGCGGCCACGCCGGCCGCATCGAAGACGTTTCTCGGTCATCTGCGACTTGTCCTCAACTTCGCGTACCGGCCTACACCCTTGTCCCGTCCCAACCCAATTAGTTAACTTTCCTATATGAAGCTGATCACCGGAATCGCACTGACCACCGCAGCTCTCGGCGCCATGCTCTCCATCTCCACCGCGGCCGAGGCCGCCAGCGGATACACCCTGCAGGGCCGGTACGGCCATCCCGACCAGTGCGCCGGAATCGGCTACTACGGCCAGCAGAACCACCAGTGGGCGCAGTACTACTGCAACACCGTCACACCGGCCGGCGCGACCGGTCCGGGTCTGTATGAACTCTGGGTGGCGTGATCAGGGGCGCACGAGCACTTCGAGGCTCGTGCGCGCCGCCATCTGCCGGACCAGCGCGCACCTGTTCATGACCCCGTTGTCAGCGCACGGGGAGCTCCACCCGGCGGCCCATCCCGACGCGGGGCGCGTTGGTGTCGGTCACCATGGCGAAGGCGCCCGCCGGCACTCCCTCGCGGGTGGCCACCCGCGAGGCCGCTCTCAGCAGGGTGCGCTCGTTGGCCCCGGCGATGAAGAAGATGTACGTGTCGCCGGACTCCTCGCCGTCGTCGAATTCCTCCAGCCCCACCTCGTCCTCCAGGTCGATCATGAAGTCGCCGACGTCATCGATCCACTCGTCGTCGCCGGTCATCGGGAAGTGGATCTCAACCAGAACAGCCATGCCGTTGATGATTCAGCACCGCTGACCGCCGGATGCACGAGGGCCGCCGGCCGGGCAGCAGCCGAGGCCCGCCCGGCCGGCGCCGGGCGGGCTCTGCCGGCTCAGGCCGCGGGGCGCAGAAGCACCTTGGTCCAGCCGGCGTCGCGGCTGTCGAAGTGCTGGTAGCCCTCGGCCGCCTCGGTCAGCGGCAACTCGTGGGACACCAGGAACGACGGCTGGGCGCGCCCGGTGATGATCAGGTCGCGCAGGTGGCGGTTGTAGCGCATCACCGGGCACTGGCCGGTGCCCATCCGCTGGCCCTTGCTGAAGAAGGTGCCGTAGTCGAAGGCGATCCGGCCCTGCTGGGCTTGCTCCGTCGCGGCGCCGGGATCCTGCGGCATGTACACCCCGACCACACCGATGCCGCCGGTGGAGCGGACCACCTTGACCAGATTGTCGAGCACCAGTTCGGGGTGTTCCTGACCGGATGGGTCGTGCGCCTGGTAACCGACAGCCTCGACCCCGCAGTCGGTTCCGCGCCCGCTGGTGACATCCATGATCTGCTCGACCGGATCACCCGCCGAGAAGTCCACCGGCGTCGCGCCGATCTTGCCGGCCAGGTCCAACCGGTCCCGCTCCTTGTCGACCACGAACACCTGGGACGCACCCCGGATCATCGCGCTGTGGGCGGCCATCAGGCCCACCGGTCCGGCGCCGAAAACGGCTACCCGGTCCCCGGGCTGCAGACCGGCCAGCTCGGTGCCGTGCCAGCCGGTCGGGAAGATGTCCGACAGCATCGTGAAGTCGTTCTCGTGCTCCCCGCCCGGCGGCAGCTCAAGCAGGTTGAAGTCCGCGTACGGCACGCGGAGCAGTTCGGCCTGACCGCCCTCGTACGGACCCATGTTGGCGTAGCCGTACGCGGCGCCGTCCATGCCCTCGGCCGGGTTGGTCCGCAGGCAGAAGCTGGTCCACCCGGTCAGGCAGTTGCGGCAGGTGCCGCACGCGATGTTGAAGGGCACCGACACCCGGTCGCCGACCTTGATCCTGCTGACGGCGTCGCCGACCGCCTCGACGATGCCCATGTTCTCGTGGCCGAGGATCTTGCCCTGCTCAACCGACGTGCGGCCCTCGTACATGTGCAGGTCGGAGCCGCAGATGTTGGTGGTGGTGACCCGTACGATCGCGTCGCTCGGGAACTGGATCACCGGATCCGCCACCTCCGTGACGGTAACCTCGCGCGGACCCTGGTAGACGACGGCTTTCATGGATGTCCTCCGATCGCTGATCGCCGCTGGCTACCCGCACCCCTGGCTTCCTAACGCCCGCCGTGATCGCACGCCCGGCGCTCAGCGCGTCCTACTCGAGTTCCGGGAGGGCGCGGTCGGTGCTGGCGACCTCGGTGAGCCTGGCCGCGACCGGGGCGAACAGCGGCGAGGTCAGCACCTTGTCGGCCAGGGCGCGCACGCCCAGCCCGAAGCGCGTCTGCGGGTAGGCGAAATACTCCAGCCCCGGGGGCAGCTTCTGCACGTCATCGACGAGGGGCCGCATCCATTTCTCGTACGCGCTGAGCGCCGCGCGCCGGTCCCCGGGCTGCTGCGTGAGGTAGGCGGCGAGGACGTACCCGCTGGTGAGCGCGAGGGACGCACCGCCGCCGCCCATGGGGGTGACGCACCACCCGGCATCGCCGGCCAGCACCACCCGGCCGCGGTGCCAGGCGTTCATGCGGATCTGGGTGAGATGGTCGATGTAGACGTCGTCGGAGGTGTCGAAGGCGTCCAGGATCCGCGGCGCCTCCCAGCCCGCGCCGGCGTATCGGGCCCGGACCCGGGCCAGGGCGTCGGATCGGTCGAGGCTGGTGAGATCCTCGCTGCGGGCGTACGACAGGATCGCGCGGGTGGTGCCGTGGTTGTCCGGCCGCAGATGGATCTGACGCCCGCCGACGGTGTTGTACCAGCGCCACCGGTCGTCGTCGCTCGGCGTGCGGGGGATGGTGCCGAACACCATGGTGATGCCCAGCTCGCGGCGCTCGACCGCCGAGCCGAACAGCCGGTCCCGGGTCGCCGAGCGCACTCCCTCGGCGATGACGAGCAGGTCGGCGCGCAGGGTCAGGCCGGATGAGGTGGTGACGGCGAGGTCGGCGGGACCGTCGGTCACCTCGTCGATGGTGTCGCCGTAGCGGATGTCGACGCCCTCGGGCAGGTTGTCCAGAATCGTGCGGGCGAAGTCGCCGCGCAGCACCTCCAGCTCGGCCGTCGCGCCGTCCGGGCCCTGCGAGGGCAGCTCGGCGCGCACGTCGCCGGTCGCGGTCACCAGGACAGTGCCTGTCTCGGTGGTGTTCTGGGCCTTGATCGCATCGAACAGCCCCATGCGGGTCAGCACGTCGCGGGCGACGCCGCGCACGTCGACGTTCTGACCGCCGTCGCGAAAGTTCGGCGCGCGTTCGATGACGGTCACGTCCCAGCCGGTGCGACGCAGCCAGAAGGCGGCGGACAGCCCGGCGATGCTGGCACCGGAAACAATGGCATGTGCTTGAGTCATGGTCTGCTTCGCTCTCCCCGGCACGACGGCGCGTCATACTTTAGAGTGAAGATACTTCAGAGCGAAGGGTTTTGCCCGGTGAAAGTGGATCCGCTCACAGTGGATTGGTCGTCGGAGCAGACGGCCGTCATGCATCGCCTCCGCGACTGGGCGGTCAGCTTCGCGGAACTCAACCAGCACCTGGCGGCATGGATGGGGCTGCCGAACTCCGACGCGAACGCGCTCGGCCAGATCATCTGGGCCGCCGAGCAGGACCAGCCGCTGTCGCCGGCGGAGCTGTCCCGCCAGATCGGCATGACCTCCGGCGCCACCACCGTGTTGCTCAACCGGCTCGAGAGCGCCGGTCACATCCGGCGCAGCCGCGAGCACGCCGATCGGCGCCGGGTGACCCTGCGACCCGAGCCGGGTGCCCGGGAACAGGCCCGCGAGTTCATGGCGGCGGCCGGTGCCGAGATCGCGCAGGTGCTCACCGGCACCAGCGCCGACGAGCTGCGCCAGGTGGCCGCGTTCGTGGCACGCATCACCGCCGCCAGCGCAGCGGCGAGTCAGCGCCTGCAGCGCCCCACCGCCAACCCGTAGCGGGCGTTACCGGCGGCCGGGGTCGCGGGCCGGGACCTCGTCGTCGTAGGCGCCCGGGACGCCCGCGTACCGCTCGCCGTGCAGGTAGGGCCAGGCATTCGCCGTGCAGTCGTGCAGGCCCAGCGTCTGCTGCTGCATGACCGGCGCCGGCTCCCCCGGCCCTGGGCACAACTCATGGCCCTGCCCCAGGCGGTGCCCCACCTCGTGATTGACCATGTATTGCCGGTACGTCGCCAGCCCCGCGCCGTAGTGCGGTACGCCCTTGACCCAGCGCGCCACGTTGAGCACCACCTTGCCGGCGTTGCGGCACGAGGTGTAGCCGTCCGAGGCGTCACCGCACAGCGGGTCGCGGGTGCCCGGGGTGGCCAGGTAGATGGTGAAGTCGTAGGGGCTGCCCGGCCCGACCCGTTGCAGCCGCCACCGGCCGCCGGCGGTCCAGCCGCGCGGGTCGGCCAGCGTGGCGGTGACCGTGTCCGCGAAGGCGTTTGGCGGCAGGCCCCCGATGTCGCGCTCGACCAGGACCCGGTAGCGCAGGAGCCTGCCACCCTGCCCGGCCGCCGGTCCGGACTGCGCCGAGGCATGTTTCCACCGCCCGGACCCGTGAGCCGGATAGGTGATCGGTACGGGCTTGGCCACCTCCGATGCCGGCGCGGGCGGAACCGGCGCGGACGGAACCGGCGCGCTGGCCTGCGGGAGGTGCCACGCCGACGGGTTGGCCCCGGGGGCCGGAGAACAGGCGCTGAGCAGGAGCACACCGCAGACGGCCAGAACGCGCAATTGCATGACCCTGTTGACGATCCGGGCGACAAGCAGGTTGGTCGGATCCGCGGCGAGACGACGTGGCAAAGATCGCCGATTGAGCATGCAACCCGCGGCGCGGCGCAATCGTCAGGGAGGGGCGAGCAAGGAGGGCGCGTGCCTACCGAGCGTGACGAGCAATTCGACATCTTCGTACGGAAACGGTGCCCGTCGATGCTGCCGCTGCTGCGCGCCGGGCAGGCCCGCGTGGTGTCGCGGCTCAGCCTGGCCGCGAACTCCGGGGCGATGAACCGGGACGATCTGAACTGGCAGCGGACGTACCGCCGCGGTGACCGCGTTCCTGCACTGACCCGCGGGTCGGCGGGGGTCAGGGCCGGTACTGTTCGGCGATTTCGTAGATGAAGTCGCCGGTGTTGGCGATGGTGACGGCGAAGCCGCCGTGCCCGAGTTGCTTCTTGAGCCAGGCGGCGGTGGCCAGGCAGCTGCCGGTCGTCTTCTGGTCCGTACCGTCCATGCAGTCGGGGTTGCCGCCGTTGGTGCTGAAAATCTTGGGCGCGTCGTTGACCGGCAGCGTGAACCGGCTGCCGTCACCCTTGATCGACTGGCCGTCCTTGGTGAAGGCCGCGGGCTCGATGACGGCGGTGTGCTTGGCGCTGTCATAGCTGTGCAGCAGCACCAGGTGCGTACCGGCTCCGATGGGGAACGTGGCGTCGCCGCCGTCCTTGCCGCCGGTGCTCTTGCTCTTCTTGGTCGGCGCTGCGGCCGCGCTCGACCGGTGGGCGGGCGCCGACGCGTCACCGGCCTTGGCCACCGGGGTGGCCGAGATGGCCGCGGCCGTGGGCGAGGTAGCCGCGCCCGTGGGCGCGGCGGCGGCCGTCGAGGGCGAGGCCGTCTCAGTTGCGGCGCAAGCAGTCGAGAGGACGAAGGCGCCGACGATCACGGGAACAACCAGGATGCGTTTCATGTTGATGATCCTGTCCACTGGATGATCTTCGCAGGGGTGTTGCGGCCGTCGATGGCACGAATGCGGGAGGAACGAGGCCGTCGGGGCGCGGGAGTGGTTTGCCGTCCAGCGGGTATGCCTGGAGCCATGACCGCACAACCGCAGCAGCCCGCCGCCGACGACGCCCCGGCCGATGAGGGTGACGCGCCTGTCCTGCCGGCCGGTGACGACGTCCGGGTGGGACCCGAGCAGTCCGACGAGCCGCAGGCCGGGGCCACCGAGCCGACCGACTGATCGCCCCGGCCGGCCCGGCCGCTCAGTCGGTGGCCAGGGCTGCCACCGGGCTCACCGTCGCGGCGCGCCGGGCCGGCAGCACACCGGCCAGGGCGGTGAAGACCACCAGCGCCAGGAAGACCGCCGCGAGTTGCCCGGCCGGGAAACTCAGCGGCGCTCCCAGGTTCATCGTGCGGACGGCCAGCCACGCGTACGGCACGCCGATCAGCAGCCCGAGGCCCGCGCCGATGACGCCGTAGAGACTGGACTCGGCGGTCAGCATGGCACGCAAGCCGCCCCGGGACAGACCCACGGCCCGCAACAAGCCGGATTCACGGGTACGTTCCACGACTGACAGCGCCGACGTGCTGCCCACCCCGACCACCGCGACCAGCACGGTGAGCCCGATCAGGGCGATGCCGGCGGCCAGCACCATGGTGAAGGACTTGTCCAGTTCATCGCGGCGGTCAGCCATCACATCGACACCGAGTCCGGGCTGACCGGCCAGAATCTCGTGCAGCGCCTTGGCTCCGGCGGTGCGGCCGTCCTCGCCACCGGACGCCGCGTTGGCGATCATCCTGGTCGGGGCGGGGGCGACACCGAGCTTGCTCAGGTCGGCGGGGTTCATCAGCACCGACAGGCCCAGCGGAGCCGACGGGTTGAGCAGGGCGGTCACGGTTACTTCAACGGATCTGTCGTTCAGCCGTACCGTAATCCGATCGCCTTCCTCCACCTCCAGATAGCCCGCCGCCCAGCTTGCCACCGCAAGCTGTCCCGGCCCGACCGCGGTGATGCCGGCCAGCCGCGGCACCGCCGCCGGGTCGATGTCGGCGGCGTCGAAACTGGCGTCCCCGTCGTTGACCGTCAGCTGGGAGTTGCTGCGGAAGAAGGTGACGTCGGTCAACTCGGGACGCTTCCTCGCCGCGGCGATGACGCTTGGACGCAGCGTGGCATCCTGCGCGAGAACTTGGAAATCGGCGGGGGTTTCCACTGCGGACTGCTGTTGCAGGACGGTACGCAGCGACGCCCCGGCCACCAGCGAGCCGCCGATCAGCGACACCCCCAGTGCCACGACCACCGACACGGCCGCCGCCCGCCGGGGCGTTCCGCCGATACCGCCGACCGCGAGGCGTCCCAGCGGGCCGAGCCGGCGCAGCGGCCAGCCCACCACCGCGAGGAACGGCCGGATCAGCACCGGGCCGAGCACGGCGAGCGCGAAGAAGGCCAGCGACGCCGACCCGACGGTGGCGAACAGCGGCGCGGTCGGGTCGTAGTTCTTGGCGTCCGGGCCGGGCAGGAGCGCGAAGACGAGCGCGGCCAGCGCCGCCGAGCCGAGCACCAGCAGCAGGCCCAGGATCCACCGCCCCGCACCGATGGTCCGCCGGCTACCCGCGGTGCTGGCCGAGCGCAGGGCTTCCAGCGGCGACACCTTCGCCGCCGAGCGGGCGGGTGACAGCACCGCCACCAAGGTCAGGAACACCGCCAGGGCGATCACCCCGATGGCCTCGGCCACCGGGAATCCGGGACCGGAGATGTGGGCGCCGAACACCGCCGCCGCAGGGGAGGCCAGCTGTCCCAGGGCGAGCGCCGCGAGTACGCCGGTTCCGCCGGTGACCAGGCCCGTGAGGGCGCCCTCGACGGCCAGCGCACGCGAGATCGAGCGCCGGCCCGCCCCGATGGTGCGCAGCAGGGCCAGTTGGCGCATCCGCTGGGCGAAGACGATCCGGAACGTGGAGATCGCTACCAGGACGGCGGCCACCACGGCAATGAGCACGAAGACGCTGACCACGAGAAGGACGTACCTCGCGGCAGTAAGGGCTCCCTCGACGGCACGGGCGTGATCGTCGGCGCCGGTGATCACGTCGATGCCCGGGTTGTCGTCGCCGACCGCAACCGTGGCCGTGACCTGCCGCACCGCTTGCTGCGCGGTCTGCTGCGCGACGCCCGGCTTGAGGAGCAGGTCAGCGCGTTCGACGGTCGTGCTTCCGAGCACCTGGGTCAGCGTGCGTTCGGTGCTGTAGGCGTTCTGCCCCCAGTCGGCGGGCCCGTCGACCACCCCGACGACCGTGAACGTGACGCGTTTGGCCTTGCCGGACTGCTGCTCCACCTCACCGGCGACGCTCGCCCCGACCGGCAGGCCCATCCGCTCGCTGGTGCGCGGGGTGACCGCGATCTCGCCGTTGGCCTTGGGGTAGCGGCCCTGCCGGACGGTGACCTCGGTGAGCGGGCCGGCGCCGGGATCGGCGGTCACGTCGAGGTAGCCGCCGGTGAGCTGCACGGTGCTGCTGGTGCGCGCCGCGTGCCCGGCCACCCCCGGGACGGCGTCGAGCTTGGGCAGCAGGCTCACCGGCAGGTCCCCGGTGACGATCACCCCGGCGGCAGGGGCCTTCACCGCGTCCACGACCGTGTTCTCAGCGATCCGGTAGCCCAGCACCACGGCGTAGACCACGAACGAGGCCACCAGCATGGCCACGCCGGTCAGCATCAACCGGCTGGGCCGCCGGGCCACCCCGGCCAGCTGGGTGCGCAGGACGACGCTGCTCATCGGCGCCGGCCGCGGGCCGCGGTGGTGGGGGCGTACGCGCTCATGGTGGTCCCTCGCAGGCAGTCGGCGATGTGATCGGAGCACAGCCTGCAGGTCGACGGCGTGGTCGCACATCGGTCGCGCGTCAGGAAGACAGACCGCCGCCGATCTGACTTTCGGCCGAGGGACTCAGGCCCACCCGCCCAGATAGCCGGCCAGCCCCGGATCGGCGTCGAGCGGCACAAGCCCGGCCTCCGTGTGCGCCCGGGTCTCGAACAGCTCCTTCCCCCAGATCGCCCGCCGGGCCCGCGCGCGAGCCGAGTCGATGCGCATCTCACCGAGCATCACGGTCCCGAGCGTGCCCGTGCCCACCGTCGCCACCGCTTCCTGCAGTTCCTTGGCCACCGCATCGACACGCACCGCCGACGGCACTTCGATGAACACGCGTGCCGAATCGTCGAGCGCAGACAACGACGACACCCGCTGATCCGCCACAAAAAGATCAGCAAGCTTTTCGGGTACGCCCACACGTGCCGACGGCAGGACGGCAAGCACCGAATCGACACAGACGTACGCAGCCGCGTCCGACGGCGCCTCGCCGAGCCGGATGACCACGTCCGCGCCGGCGCTGCGTACGCCGTGCCCGCGTGAACCGGCGACCGGGATGCGATCGGCGAGCAGCAGCGTCTCGGCGTCCTTGCGGGCCCGGCGGTGCGGGTCGCGCAGGTCGCGCCCGGCCCAGTCGGGACCGTCGTGCCAGGCCACCGCGTCGGCGGCGTGCGCGAGGATCGCCCCGCCGAGCCAGGCGCGGTACGCCCACTCCCAGTCCTCCCCGCCGTACACCCGGAAGGTCTCGTCGAAGCCGCCGAGCCGCTCGAAGAACCAGCGGGAACAGGCGAGCGCGGCGCTGATCACGTAGCGGTAGGACCGGTCGTCGGCGTCGAGCAGGTCGCGGGAGAGCCGGTAGCCGTCGCGCAGCCACTGCGGTTCGGGCAGCTCGGCGGCGGGTCCGGCCTGCTCCACCGGGGCGTCAACGGGCAGCCCGGCGAGTTCGGCGTGCCGGCGCCGCCCGACGACGACGGCCTCGGGTGCGAGCGCGGGCAGCCGGGACATCCGTTGCACGTACGAGGGTTCCGGCACCGTGTCGGCGTCAAGGAAGCACAGCACGTCCCCGGTGGCGGCCGAGGCGCCGAGATTGCGTGCCGCCGCCGCGCGGAATCCCTCGTCGGCCTGGCGCACCAGCAGCACCCCGTCGGGAACCCGCGGTGGTTCCGGTGATCCGTCGTCGGCCACGATGATCTGGGTACGCCCGGCGGGGTGGGTCTGGCGGCGCAGCGCCGCCAGCGTGCGGTCGAGTTCCGCCTGCTGCTGGTAGTGCACGACGATGACCGACACGGTGGGCGGCTCGGCGGGGTTGACACCGTCGAGCAGGTCCCAGCGGTTGCCGGGTACGGAACGGCCGTTCACCATGTGATCTCTCCTGTCCACCAGCGCAGGTACGCCGCGGCCGTGTCGTCGAGGTGCGGCCGGGTGACCGCGTCGGGTGTCAGCCACGTCGACGCGGGGTCGGCCAGGGCAGCGGCGATGGCCGGTGCGAGGTCCTGGACCAGGCGGACCGTGCCGGGTCGCAGCGCCGCCATTTCCCGGGTGTACCGGCTCTCGACGACCAGGGGCCGGCGGCCCGCGGCGATCCAGGTGGCGAGGGAGCCGGAGGCGGAGAAGTGCCGGTGCGCCACGACCGGCACCGCGACCGACCGGCACCGTGCGATCAGATCGTCCTGGGGCACGAAGCCGGTCACCTCGACCGTGACGCCGCGCGCCGCGGCTTGCCCGGTGAAGTCCCGCAGGTCGTTCTCGTGGCCGGCGGACGGCCCGCCGAGCACGGTCAGCTGCGTGGGGAGGCCGACGATCGCGTCGACCACCTCCGCGTGGCCCTTGCCGGGGTAGAAGAAGCCGAGCACGGCGACGTCGCGGCCTGCTGGCGGGGGCGCGGCGAAGGGTGCCGGGGTGACGGGAAGCGGTACGACGCCGAGCGCGCGGGGCACGATGCCGGCCTCGGTGAGGTGCGCCGCCTCGTGCCTGCTGTTCACGACCACGCCCCGCGCCGCGGTGACGACACGCGCGTAGCAGTCGGTGCGGCGCGGCAGGTTGCGGGGCCCGTCGGAAGGTTGCGGGACGTCGTGCAGGGTGACGGTCAGCGCCGTACGGGTGGCGATGCGCTCCACCACCGCGGCGGCCTCCTCCGGCGAGCCGGCCCAGAGCCGATCGGTGAAGTGCAGATGCGCACGCTCCGGAGGGTTGTCCCCGAGCAGCATGTCGGCGGAGACCTCAAGATCCAGGCCGGTCGCCGCCTCCGCGGCGGCGGCGAGGTCGCGGGCGGCAACGGTGACCCCGTGGCGCTCGTCGGCGGTGACGGCCAGCGCCGGCAGCCCGGTCATGCCAGCCCCAGCAGGCGCAGCGCGCTGGCGTGCCGGATCAGCCCGGCCTGCACCACGTCGGCATGCCGGGCGTACCAGGACAGGTGCGCCTCCCGGACCTGCTCAACCGGGATGATCTGGCCGTCGGTCACCCAGTACGGGCGTTCCTGCTCGTCGAGCCCCCACGCCTGCAGTACCGCCGCCTCGCGCGGGGCGTGCACCGAGTTGAGCAGTGGCCGGCCCGGGTCGACGACATGCTCCGGGAGCTCCAGTGCCGCCCGGACGCGGCTGGCCAGCGCCGTCCAGACGGGGTTGCCGGGGTGGTTGAGGGTGCGCATCTGCGTGAACGACGGCGCCGCGAACAGATCGGAGACGACCACCGTGGTGTGCTGGGCCTCCCGGCGGCGCAGCTCGTCGAGGGAGAGCTCGGCGATCGCCCGGACGGCCGGCACGTCCAGCGGGGCGCGGGCGCGCAGCCCGGCGGCCTCGGCGAGCAGGCGCAGATCGTGGTACGCGACCACGGGCGGGACGAGGCTGGGATCGGCGGGCGGGCGCACAATAGCGTGCGCCGGGTAGAGACCGGCGAAGCGAATCACCGGCACGTGCAGCGTGCGGGCGGCGGGGCTGAGCCGGGCGCTCAGTTGCGCCGAGCCGAGCGGCAGACCGCGGTAGTCGTCGCGGACCGGCTGCGTGACCAGGAACGCCGCGCGCGCCAGCCACCGGTCGAGGCACGGCAGGTCGGCGGCGGTGAGCTCATGCACGGGCGGGGTCCGTACGGTCCGCAGTCCTCCGCCGTCGATCATGAGCCGCAGCGACTCGGCCTGGCAGTTACCGATGACAAGGGCGATGGGGCCGTCGCCGGCTGGCTCGTCGAGCCCGTAGAACGCCCCGTAGTGGCGGGTACGCGGGTCAGGTTGTTGCACGGCCCGCTCATACCCCGGGCGACCTCATTTCAGTGATCTTGTGAACAACAAGATTCTTTGCGGGGCGACAAGGGAACAACGGGGCCTCACCGACCCCGAGGACGCCACGATGACGCTTACCGCACCCGTCGTACCCGATGTCAGAGTGGCTTCGATCCCGGCTGGTCACCCGTACGTCCGCAATGTCCTGTCGCGGTCCGGGGTGGCTCTTTTGCCCGATCCCGTGCCGCCGGGGGCCTCGGATGGCCGTTGGTGGCCGCCGGTCATGTGCGACGCCGCCTGGGTGAGCGCGAACGCGGACCGCTTCGACCTGATGCATCTGCACTTCGGCACCGAGTCGTTCCCGATCGGGCACCTCCGCTCGCTCGTGCAGGCCTTGCGCGCCTTGCAACGCCCGCTGGTCTACACCGTGCACGACCTGGAGAACCCGCAGCTAGTCGATCAGGCACCGCACCGCGAGCACCTCGACGTGCTCATCCGGGCCGCCGACGCGTTGATCACCCTGACGCCGGGCGCGGCTGCCACGATCGAAGACCGCTGGGGGCGTCCGGCCGACGTCATCCCCCACCCGCACGTGCTGCCCCTGGACGCCCCGGCCCCGGCCGGAACACCGTCGCAGGCGTACGTCCTCGGCGTGCACCTGCGCGACCTGCGCCCCGGCACCGACGCCGTGCGGGCCGCCGAGACCCTGCTCGACGCCGTCGACCGGCTCCGGGCGCTGGGCATCGCCGCGACCGGTCGCGTGCACGTCAACGAACGGGTCCGCGACGAGGCCGCCCGTGACCGGGTCACCGCCCTGATCGCCGGGCACCCCGGCGCCGAGCTGCGCCGCACCGAACGGCTCGACGACGAAGCCCTGGCCCAGTCGATCGCCGACCTCGACGTGGCCGTGCTGCCGTACCGCACCGGCACGCACTCCGGCTGGGCTGAGCTGTGCTGGGATCTCGGGGTCCCGGTCGCCGGCCCGCCCGTCGGGTACGCGCGGGAACAGCATCCCGACGACTTCGCGCTCTTCGCCGCCGGGGACGGCGCCGCGCTCGCCGGTGGCGTACGGCGGCTGCTCGCCGCGGGAGCCCGCCCCGGTTCGGCCGCTCGCCTGGCGCGCCTGGCCGAGCGGCGCGGACAGCGCATCGCCCAGGCCTCGGCGATCACAGCCGCCCACAGCGGCGTGTACGAGCGGGTGCTGAGCCGGACGGAGCAGGCTGGATGAAAACGATCGCTGTCATCGCCCCGCTGCGTCACCCCATCCGGGAACCCCACGCGGGTGGTCTGGAAGCCATGGTGTGGGACCGCGTCCGGATGCTGCGCGCCCGCGGGCACCGGGTGCTGCTGTGCGCCGTGGAGGGCTCGCAGTTCCAGGAGGACGGGCCCGCCGAGTTCCGCCTGCCGGCCGTGGTCTGGCCCGACGAGCGCGACGCCACCGACTCCACCTTCCCGCCCGGTCACCTCGAGCGGGCCCTGCCTGCCCTGGAGCGGGCGCTCGACTTCATCCAGCAACACGCCGACACCATCGACCTGGTCGACAACCACAGCCTGCACCCGCAGCCGCTCACCCGGGCCGCGGGGCTCGGCGTGCCAGTGGTGACCACGCTGCACACCCCGCCGCTGCCCCGGCTCGTCGCCGCGGCCCGTTCGGCCGCGCACCCCGGGCGGCTGTTCGCGGTCAGCGCCTACACGGCCGCCGAATGGCGTGAGCACGGCGTCAACGCGCTGGTGATGCCCAACGCCATCGACGCCGACCGCTGGCGGCTGGGCCCCGGCGGGCAGGACCTGGTCTGGTTCGGGCGCATCGTGCCGGAGAAGGGCGTGCATCTGGCCGTACAGGCGGCGCGGCTGACCGGCCGGACACTGCGCATCGCCGGCCGCGTCGGAGACATCGGGTACTTCCAGGAGCACATTCGCCCGTTCCTCGGCCACGGCGTCACCTACCTCGGGCCGCTCGGCCAGCCGGCGCTGGCCGATCTCGTCGGGGGCAGCGCCTGCGCCCTGGTCACGCCGCTGTGGGAGGAGCCGTTCGGGCTGGTGGTCGCGGAGGCGCTGGCGACGGGTACGCCCGTCGCCGCGTTCGACGCCGGCGGCATCGGCGAGGTCGCGGGCTCCGCGTCGGCGGTGCGGCTGGTCCCGATGGGTGACGCCGATGCTCTGGCGGTCGCGGCCGAGCAGCTCGCGAGCACCCGCGGTACGCATCACCGGCTGCACACCCGCGCCGCGGCTCTGGCCCGTTTCTCTCTGGAGCAGCGAGCCGTTGAGCTGGAGACGGTATTCGATCGGGCGGGAGCCGGCGCATGGGTCTGACCGGCTGGTACATCCATCACCACGGCGCAGGACATCGGACCCGTTTTTCCGCGGTACGTCCCCACCTGAGCGGCAAGGTCGTGGTCTTCAGCTCCCTGGCCGCACCTGCCACGCTGCCACCGGAGACAACCTGGGTTCGCCTCGACCCCGACAATGACCGCCCGCCCGGTGCGCCCGACCCGGCTGGCATGGACCCTACCGCCGGCGGGCTGCTGCACTGGGCGCCGCTCGGGCACGCCGGGCATGCACGCCGGTTCGCCGCCATCGCCGGCGCCCTCGGCGATCGGCGCTTCGACCGCTTCGTCGTGGACGTGTCGGTCGAGGTGGCGCTGCTCGTACGCCTGCTCGGGGTGCCCACGGTCGTCGTCACCCAGCCCGGCGACCGCAGCGACACCTCGCACAAGCTGGCGTACGCGTCCGCGTCGCGTGTCCTCGCCCCCTGGCCCACCGGCGTGCACCCCTCGCCCGCGGCGCACCGGATCGTGGAGGTCGGCGGCATCTCCCGCTTCGACGGCCGTACCCGCTCGCTGCCCTGCGAGCCCGGTACCGTGCTCGTCCTCGGCGGCGGCGTCGCCGAGCATGATCTCGCCGCCGCGGCGTCGGCCACCCCGGGCTCGCGCTGGCAGCATGCGGGCGCGTCGGCGACCACCTGGGTCGAGGACCCGTGGGAGGCCTTGCAGCGCGCCGAGGTCATCGTGTCCGCCGCCGGGCAGAACAGCGTCGCCGACCTCGCCGCCGCCGGCGCCCGAGCCGTCGTCGTGCCGCAGCCGCGCCCCTTCGACGAGCAGGCCACCACCGGGCGCATCCTCGCCGACCGTGACCTCGCCGTCGTCGCCCCGGCCTGGCCGGACCCGGAATCCTGGCCGGCGCTGCTCGACCGGGCCCGCGCCCTGCAACCCGACTGGACCCAGTGGAATGTCACCGGCGCCGCCCGCCGCGCCGCCGACGCGATCGCCGAGGTGCGCGCATGACCGCCGTCATCACGCTGTGCTCCGCGGCGCGGCTCGACCACGTACGCCGCCAGCAGCGGTTGCTGGCCGCACAGCCCGTCCACCGGGTCCTGGTCTGGCTCGACCCCGAGCCGCCGCCCCCGGTCGCCGAATTCGCCGGCGCAGAGCTGGTGCACGTCCCGCCCGGCCCGGCGGGTCTGCGCCTCGCCGCCGGCCGCAACCACGGTGCCGCAGCCGCCGACGCCGACCTGCTAATTTTCCTCGACGCCGACTGCCTGCCCGGCCCGGACCTGCTCGACCGCTACGGTTGCGCGGCGCGGGCGCACCCGGATGGTGTGCTGTGCGGCCCGGTCACCTACCTGCCCGAGGGTGTGCTCCCCGAGGACGCCGCCTCGTTACCGTCGCTGACGTCCCCGCACGCGGCCCGCCGCGCCCCGCCCGCCGGCTCCACTGTCGTCGCCGGCCCCGACGACTACCGCCTGTTCTGGTCCCTGTCGTTCGCCGTGACGGCTGCCACCTGGGACACCCTGGGCGGCTTCTTCGAGGGCTACGAGGGCTACGGCGGCGAGGACACCGACCTGGCGTGGACCGCCCGTACCGCCGGCATTCCGCTGGTCTGGGTCGGCGGCGCGCACGCCTACCACCAGTACCACCCGACCTTGTCCCCGCCCTGGCAGCACCTCGACGACATCCTTCGCAACGGCCGTCTCTTCGCCAGCCGCTGGGGTTTCTGGCCCATGCAAGGCTGGCTCGACGCCTTCGCCGCAGCCGGCGCCATCGAACTCACCCTGTCCGGCTGGCAACGGCGAAGCCCCAGCATCACAGCGGGGTGATCGTGATGCTGCCGTCGAGGCGGCCGATCGCGAAGGCGCCCGTCCCAGCGACGGTGGCAGCGCACGCGGCCCGCGGTACGTCCCCGAGGTGCTGGCCGGTGAGCACGTCCCAGCACCGCAGCACCTCGTCGCGGCCCACTGCGATCACCTGCCCGGGCACCACACCCTCAAGGCTCAAAGCCGGTCCAGCCTCTCCCCCCGCCACCAACTGATCACCGACCGGCTCGCCGGTGACCGCGTCCCACCGGCGCACCACACCGTCATCGTCAACCGCGCTCAGCAGCACCCGGCCGCCCGCGATCGGATAAAACGCCAGCCGCATCACCCACCACTTGCCGACGGTGAGCGGCTCACCGATCTGGTGCCCGGTGACCGCGTTCCAGCGCAGGATCCGCCGGTCCTCGCCGCCGGCCGCGGCCATCACGGTGCCATCGGCCAGCGTGGTCACGGCCACCGCGAGCACCTGCGATCGCAGGCCCCGCAACGGTTCGCGCAGGGTTTCGCCGGTCGCCGCGTCGATCAGGTTGACCAGTCCTTCGCTGCTCGTCCCGGCGAAGAACACCTGCCCGTCCGGTAGCTGCCCGGCAGCGACCGCGGTCATGCCGTAGTGATCCGGCTCCTCATCGAGCGGCTCCTCGACCGTGCCACCAAAGACGTCACACCGCAGCAAACCCTCGTCAGTGCCGGTAGCCACCATCAAACGCCCGTCGGGCAGCCAGGCCGCGGCAAGCCCGTCGCCGCCCGGCAGCGATCCGGGAGCGGCTTGCACCGGTTTCCCGGTCGTGGCGTCCCAGGCCCGCAGTCCGTCCCGGCCGCTCGACACAACGACCGGGCGGTCGCCCGGCACTGCGATCAGCTCGGCGACCCGGGCGGGATGCCCGGCCAGGTCCTCGCCAACCGGCCGGCCCTCGATGGTCCACCGGCGCAGCAGGCCGTTCTCTCCACCGGTGACGAACAGCCAGCCCTGCGCCGACGGTGCCACCGCCAACTCAGAGGCCAGGGAGACCGGCACGGTCAGCGGCTCCGCGACCGGCTGGTCCCGGGTCAGGTCCCACAGCCACGGCACCCCCGCCTGATCGGCGCAGAGCAACACACGCCCGTCCGGGGTGACGGCCAAGCCCGTGTCGACCAAGCCGAGCCCGGCCCGCCGCACCGGCGCACCGGCCGGCTTACCGGTCGCCACGTCCCAGCGATGGAGAGAGCCCTTCCACTCCTGGCCGATCAGCAGGCCGGCATCACCGGCAACAGCGAAGCCAATCACCGGGCGCTGCGGCCCGTCGAGCGGTGACCCGATCAGCTCCCCACTTGCCGCGTCCCACCGGCACACCAGCCCGTCCTCGCCAGCGGACACGACGACCGCGCGACCGTCGCGCAGCCGCGTCGCGGTCAGCGCCAGCACCTTGCCGGTGTGCGCTGTCCAAGGGCGGCCGGCGGGCTTGCCTGTCACGGCGTCCCACTGGTGCAGCTTGCCGCCGACGCCCGCCGCAACCACAAGCTCGTCGATCAACGCGACCGGCCCGAGACCGCCTCGTGGCAGCCATTCCGCGCCGGGTGGACGCAGCCGCTCCCCCACCTCCTCGCCGGTAGCCAGGTCGAAGCGGCGGATCGCCGTGGTGTCCGCACACACCACCAGCCGCCCGCCGGCCACGCCGAGGAAGGTGACGGGCACCGTCTCACAGGGCGCGCGGAAGCCGGCCGGGAGACCCGAGGTCGCGTCCCACGAGCGGATCAGATCGTCGCCGCCAGCGGTCAGGATCAGGCCCTGGCCGTCCGGCGTGGAGGTTCCGGCGACGGCCCGCACGGGTGAGTGGTGGGCCATGGGGATGCGAACAACGCCGGGCATGAGGCCTCCAAGTAGACGGTCCAGCGCACCATAATGGCGTGTAAGGACTGCCGGGCCACTGGCCTCCCGTCCGCTGGCTGCGGCGTGCTCGATGCCCTGGCACATCCGTCTACGGCGATGCGCGTTGCCGTCCTACCGGAGCGCACCCCGGTGGCACCGCCGCTAGGACCGGACCTGTTTGAGATAGCGGTACAGCGTCGGCTCCGACACGTGCAGCGTCTCGGCGGCCCGGGAGACGGCGCCCTTGAGCAGGAAGACGCCGGCGCGGTCGAGTTCGCGCAGGATCTGCAGCTTCTCGTCGGTGTTCATCCGGTGCGCGGGCACGCCTTGCGACTGCACGACGCGGTTGATGCCGTCGAGGGTCAGCTCGTCCGCGCTGACGCTCAGCCGCTCGGCGATCGCGCCCCGGCTCGGCGGCTCCTGCCGCGTCGTGGTGGTTGCGGTGATCGTGCCGAGCAGCTCCCAGGCCTTGAGCAGCGGCTCGTCGTCCACATTGACGCAGAGCATCCCGACGACCTCGCCGGCGGTGTCGCGAATGAAGTACGTCGACGAGCGGAACCGTCCCCCCGAGGTCGACTCCGCTGCGTAGTTGGCGAGGTAATCGTCGTTGGAATGCGCTCGGTTTTGCTGCACTTTGAGAACAAGGTCTGTCGCCGGGCCACCCACGTCGCGTCCACTGATGTGACCGTTGGTGACGGCGACGATGGAGCGGGAAAGGTCGCTCAGGTCGTGCAGGACGATCTCGGCGCGGGGCCCGAGCACGTCGGCGAGGAAAGCCATGAAGCGCAGATAGGGCGCGAATTCCGGACGTAGGTCACGAGTCTCGTCGACAACTGTCCTCGACTGCACGGGGGTCATGGCACCTTTCCAGGAGGTCACTCGCTGTGAATTGTTGTGAGTTGATCACGACTATAGACCTGAGACGAATCTCTTGGCATGATAATTCTCTCTCACGGTGATCTTGACGTTCCGTGACCACGAACTTCTGCCAGGAAGGCTTCACCCCTCATGCGTTCTTTGCGTAGCTTGCCGGTACGGGTCGCCGTCGCCGGGCTCACGGCCACCCTGGCACTCACCGCCTGCGGCGGCCCGTCCGCTCCGCAGCCCGGCGACGCGGCCGGCGGAGCCAGCGGCGGCACGTCGTCAACCGTCCCGGACACCTCGGCCCTGCTCTCCGCCGTCAGCAAGGACGACGCGCTCGCCAGCAAGGTTCCGGCCGAACTGACCAGCGCCGGCGTGCTGAAGGTCGGCTCGTACGTGCAGTCGGCACCCAACAACTTCTACGCCGCCGACGGCAGCACCGTGATCGGCTCCGACCACGACCTGATCACCGCGGTCGCCGCCAAGCTCGGGCTGCGCACCGAGTACCAGAACCAGGACTTCGGCGCGCTGATCACCAGCCTCCAGTCGTCGCGGGTGGACGTGACCATCGCGGCCATGAACGACACCGCCGAGCGGCAGAAGGCCGTCGACTTCGTCGACTACCTGACCTCCGGCATCACCATCATGGTCAAGAAGGGCAACCCGGCCGGCATCACGGGCCCCGACACCCTCTGCGGCAAGAAGATCGCCGTGGTCACCGGCACCAGCCAGCAGGAGTTCGCCGAGAAGACCAGCACCGGCTGCCAGGCGGGCGGCAAGCCGGCGCTGGCCATCACGGTCACCGACAGCGACAGCCAGAACCAGACCCAGCTGCGCACCGGCCGGATCGAGGCGATCGTGAACGACCTGCCGAGCGCCGTCTACATCTCCAAGACCACCCAGAACGGCGAGGCCTTCGAGGTCGTGCCGGGTGACGTGATCGACGGCGCCCCGTACGGCATCGGCGTGAACAAGACCAAGCCGCAACTGCGGGACGCGATCGCCGGGGCGCTCGACGCGCTGATCAAGGACGGCACGTACGGCAAGATCCTGGACGCGTGGGGCATCACCTCCGGCAGCCTGAGCAAGGCCACCGTCAACGGCGGCAAGTGATGACCCAGGACCTGCTGCCGCAAGTGCGGCTGCGGCACTGGGGCCGCTGGATCAGCGGCGTACTCATCGTGCTGGTGCTCCTGGCGCTGAGCTGGGGCGCCGCACACGGCGACATCTCGTACCGCGACATTCCGTACTACCTGTGGTCGCCGATCATCCTCAAGGGCCTGGTCGGCACGATCGTCCTGGCCGTCGTCGCTCAGGGCGTGGCCATCGTGATCGGCATTCTGATCGCGCTCATGCGGATCTCGCACAACCCGGTGGCACGCGTCTTCGCCGGCGCGTACACCTGGTTGTTCCGGGGCCTGCCGGTGCTGTTGCAGATCCTGCTCTGGTACAACCTGGCGCTGATCTACCCGCGGCTGACGCTCGGGGTGCCGTTCACCGATCTGAAGGTCCTCGACGTCGAGACCAACGCGGTCATGACGACCTTCGTGGCCGCGTTCCTCGGTCTGGCGCTGAACGAGAGCGCCTACATGGCGGAGATCGTGCGGGCCGGGCTCAAGAGCGTCGACAAGGGCCAGATCGAGGCCGCGCAGTCGATCGGTGAGACCCCCGCCCAGCGGCTGCGGCGCATCGTGCTGCCGCAGGCGATGCGGGTGATCATTCCGCCGACGGGCAACGACTTCATCAACATGCTCAAGGGTACGGCGATGGCGTCGGTGATCGGCTATGTGGAGCTGATCCGCGCCGCGAACAACATCTCGTCCTTCAACCTGCAGGTGATGGAAACCCTGATCGCCGCGGCGATCTGGTACATGGTCATCGTCACCGTGGCGAGCGTCGGGCAGTACTACCTGGAACGCGGGTTCGACCGGCAGGATCGCCGCACCGGCCCCGCATCGCTGAGGCGCAGGATCGCGCTGAACCTCGGCCGGCCGCCGATGGTGAGGAGTCCGCAGTGAACGACTCGGGTCTGGTCCTGGACGCCCGCAAGATCACCAAGGCGTACGGCGACCACGTCGTACTCAACGAGGTGTCCCTGCAGGTGAGCACCGGCGAGGTCGTCTGCATCATCGGCCCGTCCGGTGCCGGCAAGTCGACCTTCCTGCGTACCCTCAATCATTTGGAAAAGCCGGACAGCGGCGAGGTGTGGGTCGACGGCGAGCCGATGGGCTTCCGCCTGCGCGACGGCAAGCTGTACGAACTCAGCGAGCGTAAGGTCTCGGCCCAGCGCGCCAAAACCGCCATGGTGTTCCAGCACTTCAACCTTTTCCCGCACCTCACCGTGCTGGACAACGTGATGGAAGGCCCGGTACGAGTGCAGCGCCGGCCCGCCGCCACGGTGCGCGCCGAGGCCCTGGAGGTGCTGGCCCGCGTCGGCCTGTCGGAGAAGGCGCGGGCATACCCGGGTCAGCTCTCCGGCGGTCAGCGCCAGCGCGTCGCCATCGCCCGCGCCGTCGCCATGAAACCGTTGTTCCTGCTCTTCGACGAGCCCACCTCGGCACTCGACCCGGAGCTGGTCGGCGAGGTCCTCACCGTCATGTCCGACCTGGCCGCCCAGGGCATGACGATGCTCGTGGTGACCCACGAGATCCAATTCGCTCGCGAGGTCGCCGACCGGGTCGTGTTCATGGCCGACGCCGGCATCGTCGAGCAGGGCCCGGTCGAGCAGGTCCTGGTCGCGCCGCAGGAGGCGCGCACCCGCCAGTTCCTCAAGCGGGTGCTGGAGTGAGCGACTACCTCACGTCGTTCGAGGAGCCGCTGGGCTACCTGAACTTCGCGAGCTACGGCCCGCCCTCGCGGGCCGTGCTGCGAAGCGTCACCGAGGCTGTTGAGGGCTCGGTGACCGGTGTCTCCAGCGCCGTGCTGCACGCGGCCGATCGGCGCGCCCTGGCAGCCGTCTCCCGCCTGACCGGCTTCGCGCTGCCGGCCTGCACCCTGGCCACCAGCACCTCGGCGGGCCTGCAGCAGATCGCCTTCGGCATGCCCGGCGGCGAGGTTCTGGTCAGCAGCGGCGAGTTCCCGTCCAACCTGTACCCCTGGTGGCGGGCGCAGGAGGCCGGGCTGCTGCGGGTGAAACAGATCGACAGCACCGAGATGACCCCGGCGGTCGTGGCCGACGACCTCACCCCCGCCACGACCGCGGTGGCGCTCAGCGCCGTCGACTTTCGCACCGGCTACCGCGCCGACCTGACCGCCCTGCGCAAGGTGGTCGGCGACCGCCTGCTGATCGTCGACGCGATCCAGGGCTTCGGCGTCCTCGACCAGGACTGGACGCAGGCGGACGTGCTGGTGGCCGGCGGCCAGAAATGGCTGCGCGCCGGCTGGGGCACCGGTTTCCTCACGCTCTCGCCACGCGCCCTCGACCGCCTGCGCCCGGTCCTGGGTAGCTGGACCGGCGTTGAGGACCCGACCGGTTACGACGGCCGGCCGCACCCGGTGCTGGAGGGCGCCGGCCGGCTCTCGGTCACCAACCTGTCGCCGTACTCCTCGGCCGCTCTGGGCACCGCCCTGGAAGACCTGGAAGGCTTCGGCGTCGCCACGGTCGAGGCCCGCATCCAGGAGCGGGTCGACGCGCTGATCGCGGCCCTGTCCTCGCCGGTACTCTCCCCCGTGGACGCGCGTCAACGGGCCGGCATCGTCGTCGTACGCGTCGCCGATGCCCAGCAGGCTCTCAGCCGCCTGCAGGACGCCGGCATCACCGCCACCGCCCACGGCAACGAGCGCATCCGCCTGAGCGTCCACGCGACGACTGATCCCGCCGTCTTCCCCCTCGTCGGCACCATCCTCGGAGGCATTTCGTGACCACAACCGTCAACACCGCCGAGGCGCCCGCCGCCATCGGCCCGTACGCCCAGGCCGTCAAGGCCAACGGCTTCGTCTTCGTCTCCGGCCAGCTACCCATCGACCCGGCGACCGGCGAGTTCGCCGGCCCCGACGTACGCGACGAGGCCCGGCAATCCCTGCGTAACGCGGCGGCGATCCTCACCGAGGCGGGTGCCTCCATCGACACCGTCGTCAAAACCACCGTCCTGCTGACCGACATTGACGACTTCGCAGCCGTCAACGAGGTCTACGCCTCAGTCTTCACCGGCAAGTCCCTCCCGGCCCGCGCTGCCTACGCGGTCAAGGCGCTACCCAAGGGCGCCCGGGTCGAGATCGAGATGATCGCCGTAACCGCGTAATTGCCAGCTTCCCGGGCAGCACCGGCACTCAGTCATCCCCGCGGTGGTAATCGTGCCGGTCACGAAATGCGAGGCGGTCCGGCGGCCGCAACCGCGATCCGGACCGCCTCGTCGTGAACATGCACGCCGTCTTCGACGATCTCGCACGTGACAGCCGGGTGGCCAGGAAACTCGTGGTGACGT
This sequence comes from Actinoplanes sp. TFC3, assembly GCF_001553785.1. Taxonomy (GTDB): domain Bacteria; phylum Actinomycetota; class Actinomycetes; order Mycobacteriales; family Micromonosporaceae; genus Actinoplanes. Next base: position 2,548,655 of record NZ_LOJP01000001.1, on the reverse strand, counting down.
GAGCCGCGGGTAGTGCCGTGCCGCCGGTGGCGCGCAACCGCCCGCCGGTTCCGGTGGCAGGAATCAAGCCCTCGGCATCAGCAGCTACCCCACTGCGGCGAGCAGCTCATCAGCCACCAGATCGGCCTCAGCCGTGCACCGCCAAGCCGGTACGCGATGACCTCCGGCGATGTCAAGCCGAGCGAGGACCTTCCGGAAAGCACGGCCGTCAGCATCACCATCCGGGTCGTCAACCAGAACCGGCAGTTCGAGTTCCGCGCCACGCACCACAAGGTCGAACAGCTGCCCCTGCACCGTCACGTTGCGCTGGACGTGGGCGCCCCGGCGGCGCAGCGCGGCGTGCAACAGATCAGCCGCCGGCGTCTCACGGTCGCGCACCTCCGTGCGAGCGCCACCCTCGATCGCAATCGTGGACAGCATTCCCCGTTGCGCCGACCACCATGATTGGTCGCCCACAACGATCAGCTGCGACTTGGCCCGGGTGATCGCGACGTTCCACAGGTTCATCTGGTGGATCAGCCAGTCTCGCGTACGGTCACGAATTCCGTGAGCGCCGACCGGTGAGACGACCATGATGTCGCGCTCGCTGCCCTGGAACCGGTGAATAGTCGCACAGAACAGCTCGCCATTCAGCAAGCCGGCCCTGTGCAACGCGCGCTCCAATTCCCGCTGCTGGCGCGCTAGAGGCGTCACCACGCCGATGCGGACATCAGGGAATTGATGACGAAGCTCGGCCACCTGCTGCACGACCTCGGCAACCTCCAGGAGGTTGACACCTGACCCGGCGAGGCCGTGCTCGAAAGCGCCGCTGACATGGCGCCACCGCAGCGGATGCTCAGCGGGTGCGGCCAACCGGCTCGGATCGGTGAGCACAGTGAGCCGGCGCTGATAGACCTCACGGTTGGACGGTTCCACGATGTCCGGGTGGCATCGGTAGTGCTCGTCGAGCAGGAAAGCCTGTCCGGCCGCGTCGGCGAAAGCGTCGTAAGTCGAATGCCGCGTGAAAGTCAGGTGCCGGGCTTTGAGCCACCGTCGGGACAGTCCGGCTTGGCCCTGCTGCTCGTTGTCCTCCCCCTCCGACAAAGTGATGACCGGCTGCAGCTGACGCGGGTCACCGATAATGAGCGCGCGCTTGGCCCGGAAGAGCATCGGAAGGATCGCCGGGATGGTGCATTGCGCCGCCTCGTCGATAACCACCAGGTCGAACATGGCTGGATCGGGCTTGAACTGACGGGCGGACATCGCGGTGACGGCCCATCCGGGCAACGTTTCCAGCAACTGCGGGAAGCAGGCGTACCGATCGGGACGGTCTTTGGAAAGCTCGTCGACCCGTTTCTGCAGCACCTCCGATCCGGTTGTTGTCCTCCGGGAAATTTGGGCGCGGAGCAGTTCCACACTGTGCGCGGGGCGCTCTGATCCGGTCAGCGTGGTGAGCCGATCCCAGCAGCCGTCATCGCTGGGTAGCGCGGAGCGTCGTGCACGCCATTGCGCTTCGATCTGTGCATGCCAGGCCAGCTCTGTAATGGCGGTGCGGTTCACACCGTGCCGGCGACGGAGTAGCCAGCGATACCACCAACCGATGAGTTTGCTGTGCAGGGCGCGTTCGGTAAGTGCAAGGAGCCGGTGAAGTTCCTCGTCGTTCGCCGGCAACTCCAAACTGCCTGGCTTGGCCGTACGTTCCAGAGCGAGATCGGCCAGATCGCGTTCGACAAGTCGTACGTCATCAAGGGTGTTGCGAATTTCGGTGACCTCTTCGGCGACGAGCCGGAGTTCCGCGGCGGGCGTCTGTTCATCAGGTAGACGCTGAGGGCCGGAGGACAACAATTCCGTCAGTACCTCAGGTTCGGTTGCCCGGATCCTCTTGTTGCCGGTCCGCATGAGCAATCCGGAACCGACCAGCTCGAAGGCCTTGTTCGATACCGAGGTGACGGCCTGATTACCGGTGGATCCGATCAGCACCTTTTCGCCAGCCGCCGTTGCTGTCGCCAGCAACGCTGTCACCAGCTGACTCTTACCCGTTCCAGGCGGTCCTTGAGCAACGGTGAGCCGCCGCATCATTGCCGCCGTGATGATCTCTTCTTGTGCCTCATTCAGGCGATCCGGTGCGACGATGCGAACAGGGCGATCGAGCGTCTTCGTCGACTTTTCGGCCAGCGATCCCAGCGCCGTACCCCTGATCGCGGTTGGATTCCTGATGAGCACTTCCAGATCCTGGAGCAATTCACGCTGCGGCCCGCCGGCATCGTCGGCGGAATACAGCACCGCAACGTTCTGCACCCGGTCGATCGGCGCAGGCCGCAGAATGCCGGCCAGATCGGTGGGGTCGATGGTGCCGAGAGGTCCCAGCCCGAAAGTCTTCATCAACAGATCGGTAGTGGCCAGAACAGAGGCGGGATCCCCGGGTACGAACATCTGGGCGACTCGCTCGGTAAGTTGTTCCACCTCCAAGTCAGACAGCTTGCGAAGGTCGGCGACGGCGAGATTGGGTCTCGGCGGAAAGGCTGCATGCAGTTCACCGGTCGGGCTCACCTCGACATCGCACACCAGGAGCGGCGCATAGACCGGACGATCCTGCGGCTTCACTACGGCCACGGCGTAGCCGTACACCAGGCTCTTGCCGTCCGTTCGCGCCTGATGCGCAACCCTCGCGACCTGATCGGTCAGCTGGACCCGTGCTGTTGCCTTGGCCGCATAAACCTGCTCCGCGCCCCCGTTGAAAACCGCGTACGTTTCTTGGCGTGCCGGATTGATCAACGCCTGCAGCACTGCCGATCTCCGCAAACAGCCTACATAGTAACGAAGAAGCCGCCGCCATTGATCCGCGTCGAATGCCGCCTCATCATCACCGGTTCGAGGAACAGCGGCCTCGACCTCATTCTTGTCGTCTCCGATGAGGACCAGTTGAGCCGGTTCGGTGACACCTTCGCTCGACTCGACCGGCTTGGGCATCCGTTTGCGAGCCATTTCGGTCATGACGTACCGGGACAGCTCACTGGTGGTCAGCCAGCCGCCCTCCCCCGGTTCTGCCGCACCCCGCAGACCCTCGAGCAACGTTTCGGTGAAGACGGAGGGCTGGTCCGGGCCCTGCGCTTTGGACGCCTCGCGGTAGGTGCTGGACGTGAGGACAAAAGTGCCAAGCTCGCGTCGCCCGCGGCGGGGCTCAACCCGCATACCGCCGCTGATTCGCGCGCGAGTGCTGAACGCACCGGAATAGCAGCAGTCCAGCAGAACAACCTTGCTGGAGGCGCTGGTGTGATTGAGAAGCAGCCGGAGCTGTCCATCGGTGTCGAGCGCCGTTGCCGCCAAGTTCGTGGTGACAGTGTCGGTGGCGGCCAAGAACACGGACTGCCGGTCGTCATGCCGAATGCCGTGCCCGGAGTAGTAAAGCAGGGCGGTATCAGTTCCCCGTCGTGCGGCATAGAAGTCCTCGACGGCCTGGACAAGTGCCTGTTGGGGAAGATCCAGGAGGGCAATAACGTCGTCGAACTGGCCCGCTTCGTCCAGGACGGCTTTGAGTTGGTGCACATCCTGCCGGACCGAGGGAAGGTCTGCCAGTTGCTTGTCCGCGTGATAAGTCGAGGTCCCCAGCAAAAGCGCGTAACGGCCCATCAGCGCTGCGACCGCTCGATGGCGGTCTGCACCGTACGGATCAACTCCGCGGTTTCGGCCCGGCTGGGCTGGTCAATGGTCAGCTCGACGTCCGCCACTTTGAGATGAACCCGGCGGCCCGCGTTCCGCCGGAGAAAGGCGGCCAGTAGCTCCACGACACTTTGCACGATTGCGGGGTCCGTTCCAGCCACCAGTGCCAGTGCGCCGGTAGCAACCTCGACGGCTCCTTTACTTCCCGGCAGCGGCGGACCGGCTGACAGAAATGACACCTCGCCGAGCTCACGCAGATCGTCGGCGAGTTCATCGGTGAGCCGATCGACTTGGAAGTCATCCTCTCCCGGCCGGCTCGTGAAATCGACCTGGAACTTGGCCTCCGACATGCAGTCTCCTCGCTCGGCAACAACGAACTAACCTAAAAGGAATGCCGCGCGCACAACAGAGCACTGTCGGATAGCAGACCATTGAGTCACGCAGTGGGTAGGTAGCGGCCCTGACCGAGTACCTGCTAGTGGTCCGCCCCCATCTGAAAGCCGTCAAGCACCATGGAGCACCGCGAGCTGTTCGAGCGAGCGCTGCGCAGGCTGGCGCACGGCCCGCTGGTCCATAAGGCTGAAGGATTCTCGGTTCCGGGCCCAGACATCCATGACACCGGCGTGCTGTTCGTCCGGCCCAAGCGGCGAATGGTGCGCAGGTTCCAGAGACTACTAAACGACCGGCTCGTCAATGAGGGTTTTGGACCTTGCGGGTCTATCCGCCAGCCACAGCTTCGGCTTTGGGGACAGCGGGAGGGGCACAATGAATCAAATACGGCTAATGTCCGATGGGTCAATTCCACACTCGACTTTCCGATAGGATCTTGCGGCGGCAATGCGCCACACCTGGAGGAGGCAACGTGTACGTACGCAGATGGGGCTCAGCTGTTCTGGCCCTCGCTCTGGCCATGGGGGGTACGTTGGCGGTCACTGGAACCGCCCAGGCTGCTACGACGACCAGCACCATCGAGGACACCGTCCAGGGCACCGGCCTCGGACAGGTCCAGTTCTCCGGCGACTGGGGCTACTGCGGTGACAACTGCGTCAAGGCGACCACCGACAACAGCTTCCGCTGGACGGAGAACGTCGGCTCGTCGGCGACCATCCGCTTCACCGGCAACAAGATCAGCCTGTACGGGATGAAGGAGCCCTGGGCGTACATCGCCACCGCGAAGATCGACGGTGGCGCGGCGGCCGACGTCGACTACTACGCTCCCGCGGTCTCCGCGACGACCGTGCCGGTGTGGACGTCCCCCGCGCTGGCTCAGGGGACGCACACCCTGGTGCTCACCATGACCAACCGGCACAACAGCGCCTCCAGCGGTGGGCAGGCGATCACGCTGGACCGCGCCGTGGTCACCTCGGACACCGGCAGCACCAGCCCGCACGCGTCCGGGCTGCCCTGGTCCGACGGCGGCTACTTCATGCACGACCCGGCCCAGGCCACCGCGTTCGCCTCGTGGCGGGGCCGGCCGGTGGACAACGTGCTGGCGTTCACCGACCGCAGCACCTGGGAGAACCAGCTCAACCCGTGGTGGGGTGACACGGTGCCCAGCACGTTCAACGCGACCCGCGACGACTTCATCCTCGGGGTGCCGTTGTGGACCGACGACCAAAACTATGGCACCGACGCCCAGTGGACCCAGCTGGCTCAGGAGATCGCGGCCGTCGACCCGAACGGCTACGTGCGGCTGGGCTGGGAGATGAACTGCTGCTTCTCCTTCGCCGAGGACGCCACCACCTGGCGCAACCAGTACACCCGGGCCGCGCGGCTGATCCGGGCGGCGGCGCCGGGGCTGAAGCTCGTGTTCAACCCGAACGAGGGCGCCAGCAAGGACCAACTTGTGGCCGACCCGTCCACCCTGTACGTCGCCGGCCTGGTCGATGTCATCGCCATCGACGCGTACGACTGGTACCCGGCCTACAACTCGGCTGCGAACGCCAACCTGCACTTCACGCAGACGTACGGCTGGAACTGGTGGTACAACTTCGCCCGTTCGAAGGGCCTGCCGTTCGCGATCGGCGAGTTCAGCGTGGCCACCGGCTCCTCGGCTTCGGGTGGCGACAACCCGGCGTACTTCACCTACGTCTACGACTGGTTGAAGGCGAAGAACACCGCCGCACCGGGTTCCATTGCGTTCGTTTCGCTGTTCAACGAGAGCGAACGATATTGCACCTGCAACGTCTACCCCACCACGGCGAACCCGAAGGCCGCGGCGCGCTACAAGAGCATCATCACCTCCCTGGCTAGCTGAAAGCTGCGATGACACCGTGCGGGGCCTGCCCGGCCCCGCACGGCTCGGGGAAGTGTCAGGGACGCCGGTTGAGCGACGATGGAGGCATCGGACGGACGCTCAGACGCCGGCCGTGTTCACGTAGTACTGGCCGGCGTTGCGGTAGCCGGTGACCTGCTGCACGGCCTGGGCCTGGGTCAGCACCTGGTTGGGAGCGAAGAAGACGTAGTCGACCGACTCGTTCCAGACGCTGACTCGGCCCGCGCAGCAGTGCCCGGTCAGGTTCTGGATCCACTGGTTGAAGTCGATCGACATCCCGCGCCGCGGGTAGTATGCGCCGCTGTGGTCGGCGAGCAGGGTGCCGTCGGCGTAGTACTTCACGTGGCCGCCGGAGATGGTGGCCATGATGGTGTGCCACCCGTCGAAGCTGCGGTTCTCGTCCTTCTCGACGAAGTCGCGGCAGCTACCACCGCCGGCCCAACTGGTCTGCGAGTTGAAAGTGGCAGTGCCGCCGTAGCCGCCGTTGGGCAGGTATTCGCTGAAGTCGGCCTCGCTGTAGGACGGGTCGCAGGTCGAGACCGACGAGATCGCAAAGAACGTTTGCACGACGTGGTCGCCGTTCGGTCCACTGACCGGCTTGTCGGCGAACTTGATGCGGGCGACGTACGTGCCGGCCAGCGCGTTCTCGGCGGACCGGCTGATCTCGGAGTTGACCGTGCCGGCGGCGCTGCCGTCGGTGGTGGTCTTGAGCTGCAGCACCTGGTTGCCGTCGACGGTGGGGAAGGAGATGTTGCCGGACGACCAGGACGCGCCGCTCACGCCGGGCCCGCCGCCGCCATTGCGCAGCGTCCAGCCGTGCGAGCGCAGGTTCGCGTCGCTCGCCGAGCTGTAGCGGAAGTCGTCGAACAGTGCGGGTCCGGCAGCCGCCGCGGCCGGGGTGGTGGCGGCGTCGGCCTGTCCGAGCACGACCGTGGTCAGGCCCGCGGCCAGCAGCGGAACGCCGGCCAGGATGCTCAGGCGGCGGGCTCGGCGGCGCTTTCGGGTGGTTGGTGCGAGGTGCATTGCCATCTGCCTCTCGTGAGGTGCGGGCCCGCTGAGGGGCCACGCAGCGGGGAACGCCTTGTCGCGCCGGGATGGCGAACGCTTCGGGGGGTCGGCGCGAGCACGGCGTGCGGACAGCTTCTTCTGTAATCGTTTGCACGTCAAGCCCGTGACGAACTTCGATCCCGGAACGGACGTGGACCGAGGTGCGTCAGGGCACCGTGACCGGTGACGGCGCGGTCGTCGCGCGCACCACCAGATGGGTCGGGATGGTCATCCGGCGGGCTTGGGAGCCGCCGGACACGGCGTGCAACAGCATGTCGACGGCCGCGGAGCCGGCCTCGGCGGCGCCGCCGGAGATCGTGGTCAGCGGCGGATCGGTGCTGATCGCGAGCGTGTCGTCGCAGCCCACGACGCTGAACTGCTCGGGGACCGAGTAGCCGCGGCGGCGCAGGCCGGCCAGCACGCCGTGAGCAATCACGTCGTCGAACGCGATCGCCGCGGTGATCGGCGTAGCCGTCAGGGCCTCGACCGCGTCGTAGCCGGCCTGGAAGGCCGGGCGGCCCAACTCGACCACTCGCAGTTGCAGGCCGAGGCGCAGGCACGCGGCGCGGGCTGCCGTGCGCCGCTGCTGGTCGGCCCACGAGTCGGTGGGGCCGGCGAGGTAGGCGATGAGCTCGTGCCCGAGGTCCTTGAGGTGCTGCACCGCCTCGTGGATGCCCCGGCTCGAGTCGATCAGCACCTGCGACACCGACGCGACGTCCCGGTTGATCAGCACGGTCGGCCGGACGCGCGACTGCTCGACGATCGTTGGCTTGTCGAGGCGGGTGCCGGCCAGGATGAACCCCTCCACCTGGCCGGTGAAGCGGGTCAGCAGGGTCCGCTCCCGGTCGGCGTTCTCGTCCGAGTCGCCGAGGAACACCGCGTAACCCAACTGGCCGGCCCGGTCCTGCACGGCTCGCAGCAGGGACGGGAAGAACGGGTTGGCGATGTCGGGGACCACGACCGCAATGTTGCGGAACCGGCCGGTCTTCAGCGCTCGCGCAGCCTCGTTGCCGACGTAGCCGAGCCTGGCGGCGATCGAGCGGACCCGTTCGACCGTCTCGGGGCTGAGCAGCTCGGGTCGGGAGAACGCACGCGAGACCGTCGCCCGGGACACACCAGCCGCGCCGGCAACGTGACCGAGCGTGACGTCGGTGGCCGGACGACCGGACGGCACCCGGGTCTTGGACGGCCGCGAAGGGTCCTGCTGACTCATGTCCGGGAATCTACCTCACCCCGAATCCTTGACGTGCACACGTTTGCACAGCAGGATCGGCGCATGTCGGAAGTCGAATCGACGCTGGTCGTCAAGGTCTTTGGCAGCCGGGCTGACCTGGGTGCCGCCGCCGCGCGGGACATCGCGCTCGCCATCGGCGACGCGGTCGCCGCACACGACTCGGCCCGGGTCGTCTTCGCTGCGGCCCCGAGCCAGCGGGAGACCCTCGCGGCGCTGGCCGCCTCGCCGGGGGTGCCGTGGGAGCGCGTCGACGCGCTCCACATGGATGAGTACGTCGGCCTGCCACCCGGGGCCCCCGAGAGGTTCGGGGCATGGCTGCGGCGCCACTTGTTCGACCGGGTGCCGTTGCGCTCGATCGACGTCATCGACCCCGGCGACGACGCCGAGGCCGAGGCTGCCCGCTACGACGCCGTGCTCGCGGCTGGCCCGGTCGACGTGGTGGTGCTCGGCGTCGGCGTCAACGGCCACATCGCCTTCAACGATCCCCCGGTCGCCGATTTCAGAGACCCGCGCCTGGCCAAGGTCGTGCACCTGGACGAACAGAGCCGCGTCCAGCAGGTGCAGGACAACTGCTTCGCCCGGCTGGAGGACGTGCCCCGCACGGCAGTCACTCTGACCGTGCCGGCGCTGTTGCGGGGCCGGCGGCTGTTCTGCCTCGTTCCGGGTGCGATCAAGGCCCCGGCCATCCGGGCCACGCTGCGCGAGCCGATCTCCACCCGGTGGCCGAGCACGATCCTGCGGACCCACCCGGACTGCGCGGTCTACCTCGACGCCGACGCGGCGTCGCTGCTGAGGGAGCCGGCCCGATGAGCGCCGCCCGGTGGCGGCTCTCCGGATTCGGCGACGAGATCCATCCGGATCCGGCGGTCCAGGTCGCTGTGCTGCAGGCACTCGGCGCATCGTCGATCGAGGTCCGCAGCGCCTGGGACGTCAACGTGATCGAGCTCGGCCCCGATCGGCTGCGCGACCTCCGTACGCTGTTCGACCGGCTCGGGCAGGACGTCTCCGCGGTGGCCTCGCCGGTCGGCAAGGTCGATGTGGCGTTGCCGGTTGAGTACGAGATCGACCGGCTCGGCCGGGCCGTCGCGGCGGCCCACACGCTCGGCACCCGCTACATCCGGATCTTCTCGTTCTACCGCGGGCCGCACCGGACACCGCTCGACGTCCGGGACGACGTGCTCACCCGGATGCGAGCCCTGACCGATCTCGCCGAGCGCGAGGACGTGGTGCTGCTGCACGAGAACGAGAAGGACATCTACGGCGACGTACCGGCACGGGTGCTCGACCTCGTCGAGGCGGTCGGCTCGCCGAACCTGCGCCTGGCCTGGGACAGCGCCAACTACGTGCAGTGCGGCGTGCGGCCCTTCTCGCAGGGCTGGGCCGGCCTGGCCCCCTACGTCGAGTATCTCCAGGTCAAAGACGCGGTGGCGGCGACCGGTCAGGTCGTCGCCGCGGGCGAGGGGGACGGCGAGCTGCCGGCCACGATCGCCGCACTCAAGGCCGACGGATACGCCGGCTACGCCTCTCTCGAACCTCATCTCACGCAAGCGGGAAGCCTCGGCGGCTTCTCGGGTCCGGCCGCCTTCGGCCGGGCCGCGCGTGCCTTCCGGCGCCTCGCCGACCAGATCGGAGTCGACCTGACATGACCACCAGCAACCCCCGCATCCGCCTCGCGGTGGTCGGCTCCGGCATCATCGGCCGCCACCAGGCCAAGGCCGCGCTCGCCCAAGGGGACTTCGAGGTCGCCGCGTTCATCGACGACACGCTCGGGCAGGCCACCGAGGCGGCCGACGCCGTCGAGACGGCCGGGCACCCGCGACCGGTGGCTGCCCGCACGATCGCCGAGGCCTTGGCCGCCACCGCGATCGACCTGTTCACCATCTGCACGCCGTCCGGCCTGCACGTCGATCTGGCCGAGGAGGCGCTGGCCACCGGCAAGCACGTGGTCATCGAGAAGCCGCTGGACACGACCATGCCCCGGGCCCGGCGGATCGCGCAGGCCGCGGCCGAGGCGCGGCGCAACGGCGCGATGGTCTCGGTGATCAGCCAGCACCGGGTCGACCCCGCGTCGGTGCTGGTCACCAAGACCGCGCACGACGGTGGCTTCGGCCGGGTGACCTCCGGTGTGTGCAGCGTCGCCTGGTATCGATCCCAGGGTTACTACGACTCCGGCGCCTGGCGTGGCACCTGGGCACTCGACGGCGGCGGCGCGGTCAGCAACCAGGGAGTGCACACCGTCGACCTGCTCGTCTGGGCCCTCGGCCGGCCGGTCGAGATCACCGCTACGACCGCGCTGCTCGGCCACGAGCGGATCGAGGTCGAGGACGTCGCGGTGGCGACCGTACGCTTCGAGTCCGGCGCGCTCGGCGTCATTCACTGCACCACCGCGGCGTACCCGGGGTTGTCGGCCCGGTACGCCGTCTACGGCACGCACGGCTCGGCGGTGATCGAGGACGACCGCCTGGCCTACTTCCACGCCGCTCCCCCGTCCTCGACGCTCGCCTCGGCGTCAACGACCGGCAACTCGCCGGCCGCCGAGGGTGCCGGCGACCAGAAGGCCGGGCTGGTGCCGCCGGAGCACTCGACCGACGGCCCGGCCGAGAAGGACCACTTCCTGGCCGGCCACATCCGGCAGTACGCCGATCTGTCCGGCGCGATCCGCGACCAGCGCGAACCGGCCGTGACCGTCGAGGCGGCCCTGCTCACCTTGGCCACGGTCCGCGGCCTCTACCTCAGCGCCACCCTCGGCCGACCGATCCGCATCGACGACGTCCTGGCCGGCGAGTACGACGGCGAGCCCGAGCACAACAGCGACCCGATCGAGGGGGTCGCGCGATGAAGTTCTCGGTGTTCACCGCGTCCACCCCGGACTGGACGCCGCAGGAGGCGGCCGCCACGCTGGCCGCGCAGGGCTGGGACGGCATCGAGTGGCGGATCGTCGACCAGCGGCCGGCCGACCCGCCGGGTTTCTGGGCCGGCAACCGCTCGACCTGGCCCTTCACCGGGCTCGAGGAGCGGGTGCCGGAGATCGACCGGGTCACCGCCGAAGCCGGCTTGGAGATCTCCGGAATCGGCGGCTACGAGCCCGCCTCGGAGCACGAGCGGGTGCTGACCGTGCTGCGCGCGACCGCCGCGCTCGGGGCACGCCAGGCGCGGGTCACCATGCCCGCGACCGGGGGTGTCACGCCGTACCCGCAGCTCTTCGCCCGGACCCGCGCCGACCTGGAGTGGGTCGCTCAGCAGGCGGCCGAGCTGGGTGTGAAGGCACTGGTGGAGACGCATCAGGACACCGTCACGCCGTCCGCGTCGGCCGCGTTGCGGCTGCTCGACGGGCTCGACCCCGAGCATGTCGGGGTCATCCACGACCTCGGCAACCTGGTCGTCGAGGGGCAGGAGAACCATCGGGCCGCGTTCGAGATGCTCGGCCCCTATCTGGCACACGTGCACGTCAAGAACGCTCGCTGGGTCACCACCGGCGAGCAGTGCGCGGACGGCGGTGCGCAGTGGACGTACGAGTGGGCCGGGCTCACCACCGGCCAGGCCTCGGTCGGCCGCTACCTCGGTGAGCTGCGCGCTCACGGCTACGACGGCTGGGTGACGGTCGAGGACTTCTCGACCGAGCTTCCGCTGGCCAAGCGCACCGCCGGCAATCTCGCCTACCTCCAAACCCTGTTGGGAGAGACGCATGCGACGAATAGTTAGCTCCCTCGCCATCGCCACCACCGCGGTGCTGGTCACCGCCGGATGCTCGGCCGGCAGCGGCGGCTCGAGCGGGATCGACAAGAGTGCACCCGACAAGCTCTCGGGCACCGTGTCGCTCTGGCACTTCTTCTCCGACCAGAACGCCGACGTGATGAAACAGGTGGTGGCCAGCTTCGAAAAGAAGTATCCGGATGTCAAAGTCGAGCTCCACGACGGGCAGGACGACACCAAGGTCCAGAAGGCGATCTCCGCCGGTCAGCCGATCGATGTCGCGGTGTCCAGCTCGTCCCAGCCGGTCGGCAGCTTCTGCTCCTCGGGAGCGTTCCGCGACCTGCAACCGTTCATCGACCGCGACAAGGTCGACCTGGATGACATCCCGCCCGCGGTCCGCGACTACACGCAGTACAAGGGCAAGCGATGCACGCTGCCGATGCTGGCCGACAGCACCGGCATGTTCTACAACACCGACCTGTTCAAGGCGGCCGGCATCGCCTCACCACCGAAGACGCTGGAGGAGCTCGAGGCCGACGGGCTCGCGCTGACCAAGTACAACCCGGACGGGTCAATCAGGCAGCTCGGCTTCAACCCGCTGATCGACTTCTACGAGAACGGCGTCGGCCACTGGCAGCCGATGATCAACGGGACGTTCCTGAACGCCGACGGCACCTCGGCGATCGGCGGCTCGGACGCCTGGAAGAAGCTCATCACCTGGCAGAAGGCGTACGTCGACCGGATCGGCTACGCGAAGCTGAGGGCGTTCACCTCCGGTCTCGGCCAGGAGTCGCAGGCCAGCAACGCGTTCTTCACCGGCCAGGTCGCCATCACGATCGACGGCGAGTGGCGGGTCGGCAAGATCACCAAGATGAAGCCCGGCCTGCCGTACGCCACCGCGCCTTCGCCGGTGATGGACGGCGTCGGCAAGTACGGCGCCTCGTCGATCACTGGGAACGTAGCCGGCATCGGCCGGGGCTCGAAGGTGCCGGAGCTGGCCTGGGCACTGCTGAAGTACTTGACCACCGACACCGCCGTGCAGGTGGAGCTGGGCAACGGGGTCAGCAACATCCCGACCCTCACCTCGGCGCTGAAGTCTCCCGACCTGAAGGTCAGCCCGGTCTACAAGACGTTCGTGGTCGGCGCCGCCGATCCTCACACGGTCACCTTCCCGGCCACCCCGGACGGCGCGGCCTACCTCCAGACCTTCCAGAAGGCGTGGGCCGATTACCAGGAGAAGGGTGGCGACGTGAACGCCTTCACCGCGAACCTGGACATCACCATCGACAATGCCAGCAAGCTGGCGGGTCCGTGACGAGGCCGAGCCGGCGCGGCATCGAAGCGCGTCGCCGCATGGTGGCGCTCTCGATGCTCGCGCCGACGCTGACCGGCCTGCTTCTCTTCTTCGGCTATCCGCTGGTCGCGTCGGTGTTCTACTCGTTCACCCGCTACAACCAGTTGCAGGCGCCGCAATTCGTCGGGCTGTTGAACTACCGGTTCATGGTCACCGCGGATCCGCAGATCTTCACCGCGGCCCGCAACACCTTGTGGTTCGTGGTCGTGCTCGTGCCGGCGCGGATCGTCTGCGCGCTGATGCTGGCCGGTCTGCTGGCTCGGGCCAAGACGGCGGTCGGCTTCTGGCGCACGGTGTTCTACCTGCCGGCCCTGGTGCCCCCGGTGGCCAGCGTGGTGGCATTCGTGTTCCTGTTCAACCCCGGTACCGGCCCGGTCAACCACGTGCTGTCCTGGCTGGGCATCAAGGGACCGCTGTGGTTCAACGACCCGGCCTGGTCCAAGCCGTCGCTGGTGCTGCTCGGCGTCTGGGTGATGGGCGACATGATGATCATCTTTCTGGCGGCGCTACTCGACGTGCCCCGGGAGCTGTACGAGGCGTCCTCGCTCGACGGCGCGAACGGCGTCCAACAGGTGCGCCACGTGACCCTGCCGACGATCTCGCCGGTGCTCGGTTTCGCGGCCGCGACCGGTGTGATCGCCGCCCTGCAGTACTTCACCGAGGCCGCGATTGCCTCGCAGGTCGCCTCCGGCAAGATCACGGTCGGCGGCGGGTCGGGCACCGACCTCGGCTATCCCGGCAGCTCGTTGATGACCTACACGCAGCTGCTCTACCAGCACGGCTTCGCAAACTTCCAGTTCGGCTACGCGTCCGCCATGGCCGTGGTGCTGTTTCTGACCACCGCACTGGTCCTCGTCCTGGTGATGCGCCGCATCGCCGTCTTCCGACCGGAGAACAACTCATGACCTCGCGCGTGCACTCCAGCCGGCCGCTGCTCTGGGTCGCCGAGCACACGGCCCTGGTCGTGCTCGGCGTCGCGACGGTCGTACCCGTCGTCTTCGTGGTGCTGACCTCGCTGATGACCAGCGACCAGGCGCTGTCGGCGACGATTGTCCCGCACCCCTTCTCCTGGGACAACTACACGCACATCTTCACTCAGTTGCCGGTCGCGCGCTGGTTCGGCAACTCGGCCCAGTACGCGGTGCTGGCCACCACGTTCATGCTGGCGTCGAGCATTCCCGCGGCGTATGCGCTCTCGCAGGTGCGCTTCCGCGGCGCCAACCTGATCTTCACTCTGATCATCGTGACGATGCTGCTGCCGCCGCAGGTGACGGCGGTGCCGAAATACGTGCTGTTCAGCCGGCTGCACCTGACCGGCACGCTGTGGCCGTTGATCCTGCCCAACCTGCTCGGCGACGCGTTCAGCATCTTCCTGTTGCGGCAGTTCTTCCTGACCATCCCCAAGGAGTACGCGGATGCCGCGCGCATCGACGGCTGCGGCGAGTGGGGTGTGCTGCGACGCGTCATCGTACCGATGGCCCGGCCCGGCATCGCGTCGGCGGCCATCTTCTTGTTCTTCAGCTCTTGGAACGACTACTACGGACCGCTGGTCTACGCGTCGGAGAACGAACGCTGGTGGCCGATCGCGTACGGGCTGGCCACCTTCCGCGGCCAGCACGGCAGCGACTGGTCGTTGACGATGGCGCTGACCGTGGTGATCATGGTGCCGGTGGTGGTGATCTTCTTCTTCGCGCAGAAGGCGTTCGTCGAAGGCATCTCGCTGACGGGGGTGAAGGGATGATCGTCCCGGCCCCGGTGCGATATACCGAGAGCGGCGGTCCGCCGTACGAGCTCTCGCCACGCACGCGCATCGTCCTCGACGACCCGGCGCTGCACACCACGGCTTCCCTGCTCGCGGAGCGGTTGCGTGTGTCCACCGGATTCCCGATCCCCGTCGTCACCCAGCCCGTCTCCACCCGGCTCGCCGGGACGGACGACGTCGAGCTGATGATCGGCGAGCTGACCGGCCCGGCGGAGGCCTACCTGCTCACCGCCGGGCCGCGCCGGGTCACCATCACCGGTGCGAGCGCCGCCGGGGTGCTGCGTGGCATCCAGACGCTGCTGCAGATGCTGCCGCCTGCGGTGTTCGCCGGCTCGGCGGTGCAGCCGGCTCCTCGGTGGACGGTGCCGTCCTGCCGCATCGCCGACCATCCGCGGTTCGCGCACCGCGGGCTGATGCTCGACCCGGCCCGCAGCTTCCTGGGCGTGCCCGAGGTCAAGCGGCTCGTTGACGCTCTGGTGCTGGTCAAGGGCAACCGGCTGCACCTGCACCTGACCGACGACCAGGGCTGGCGCATCGAGATCCGATCGTGGCCGAACCTCACCGCGCACGGCGGCACCGGAGCGGTCGCGGGCTGCCCTTCCGGCTTCTACACCCAGGACGACTACGCCGAGATCGTCCGCTACGCCGCCGACCGCCACGTGCTGGTCGTTCCGGAGATCGACGTACCCGGTCACACCACGGCCGCGGTCTCGTCCTATCCCGAGCTCCACGGCGGCGGCCCGCCGATCCCGCTGATGACCACGGATGGCGTCGGGACGGTCGCGCTGGACGTCGAGCGCGAGGTGACGTACGCGTTCCTGGACGACGTGATCCGCGAAGTGGCCGCGCTGACCCCGGGGCCTTACCTGCACATCGGCGGCGACGAAGTCGTCGGCATGCCGGAGGAGCAGTACGCGGCCTTCCTGCGACGGGCCCGCCGGATCGTCGCCTCGTACGGCAAGACGATGATCGGCTGGACGCCGGTGCCGAAGGCCGGCCTCGACGCCGGGGTGGTCCACCAATACTGGGCCGATCGGGCCGGCGAGACCACGCAGGAGTGGTTCGCGGGGGGCCGGCCGGTGCTCCTCTCCCCCACGTTCCGCACCTATCTCGACTACGGGTTCGCGCCCGGCTACGGCATCAAGTACACCGACCGCACCACCCGAGCCGCGTACGAGTGGGACCCGGCCGACGTCATCGACGAAACCACGGGCCGCAGCCTGCACCGCGAGTTCGGCCTCACCGAGGCGCAGACCCAGGGCGTCGAGGCGGCGATCTGGGGCGAGACGATGCGCCGCGGCGGCCCGGACGTCGAGACGGCCGTGTGGCCACGCCTCGCCGCGATCATGGAGAAGGCGTGGAGCCCAGCCGGAGACTTCGACGACTTCGCTTCGCGGATGGCGGCCCTCGGCGCCCGGCTGCGCGCGATGGGCATCCGCTTCTGGCCCGACCCCGAGATCGCGTGGGACCTCCCGTAAGGGGCGGATCAGCCATGTTGACATGCCAACCAATATCCACCAGGGCCGTTGATCACGCACGAATCACGCGTGGGGGCCGTCGGCCGTTGTTCGACGGACACACCGAGGTCGCCCGGCACGACGGCTGATGCCGCCGTGCTCGCATCACCCGCCCGGATGACGGCCATCCGGGCTTGGCGCCGGTGCGACCCAGTTGGTTCAACGGCGGGAACCCTTGGCGATCGGTACGACGCCGAAGCGCTGAGAGCCACGCCCACCCGTTCTTTCCCGAGAACCGGACCGCCAGCGGGCCCTCGATGCCATCCCCGGCCTGCCTGAACAACTCAGAGATATAGGCATTTCAATATCTTGCGCTCGACGGCACTGTCCTGTTCTCCTACGGCAGGCCGTGAACCCGGCCTCGACCCTGGGAGCGCTTCATGAGATTCAGAACGGTGATGGCAGCTGCGGTTGTCAGCGCGGTGACGGCACTGGCGATCGGTGCACCACCGGCGGCTGCGGCCGATACTCCCCTGTTGCTCGCTCCGCCGCCCGTCGATGTCGCCAACGTCAACGCCCACCTGCAACAGCTGCAGACCTTCGCCACCAGCAACGGCGGCAACCGGGCCACCGGCACGGCCGGGCACTCCGCGACGACGACCTACCTGCAGCAGAAGTTGCAGGCGGCCGGGTTCACCGTCACCGTGCAGACCTGCACCACCTGCAGCGGCTCCGCGAAGAACATCATCGCCGACTGGCCGGGCGGCGACACCAGCAACACCTACATGTTCGGCGCCCACTCCGACGGCGTTTCGGCCGGGCCCGGCATCAACGACGACGGCTCCGGCACGGCCACGCTGCTGGAAGCCGCGCTGCGGCTGGCCGCGAACCACCCGGCCATGACCAAACATTTGCGCTTCGGCTGGTGGGCCGGGGAGGAGCAGGGGCTGATCGGCTCCAAGTTCTACGTCAACTCTTTGACCACGGCACAGAAGTCGGCCATCAAGGCCTACGGCACCTTCGACATGGTCGCGTCCACCAACGGTGGCTACTTCGTGACCGGCACCGACGCCATCGCCGTGAAGCTGCGTGAGTACTTCACCTCGATCAACGTTGCCACCGAGACGTCGACCGAGTGCTGCAGCGACGACGGCTCGTTCCGCAACGCGGGCATTCCGTCGTCGATCAACTCCACCGGGGCCGGCTACACCAAGACCAGCGCCCAGGTGACCAAGTGGGGCGGTACCGCCGGGCAGCCGTACGACCCCTGCTACCACAAGGCCTGCGACTCGTATCCGTCGAACATCAACAGCACCTCCCTGGGCCGCTGGGCCAACGCCGAGGAGTACGCCCTCTGGACCCTCACCACAGGCACTACGCCGGCCAACGACTTCTCGGTGTCGCTCAGCCCGGGTACGGGCGCGGTGACCCCGGGTGGAACAGTCACGACCTCCGTGAGCACCGCCACCACCTCCGGCAGCGCGCAGACCGTCGCGCTGAGCAGTTCCGGCGCTCCCGCGGGCGTCTCGGTGAGCTTCAGCCCGGCCTCGGTCACCTCCGGTGGGTCGTCGACCATGACCGTAGCGACCACCACCGCCGCCGCGCCCGGTTCCTACACCATCACCGTCACCGGTACGGGATCGGCAAGCCACAGTGCTTCGTACACGTTGGTTCTCAATGGCACCGGCGCGTGCACCAGTCCCGGTCAGAAGCTCGGCAACCCGGGCTTCGAGACCGCCTCCGCCCCGTGGACGGCGTCGAGCGGGGTCATCGGCGCGAACACCGGCGACGGCGCGCCGCGATCCGGCACCCGTAACGCCTACCTGGACGGCTACGGCTCGGCCCACACCGACACCCTGTCCCAGTCGGTGACCCTCCCGGCCGGCTGCAGCACCTACACGCTCTCGTTCTACCTCAAGATCAGCACGGCCGAGACGACAACCACCAGCCAGTACGACAAACTGACCGTCCAGGCCGGCTCCACCACTTTGCAGGTCTTCTCCAACCTCAACGCCAGTGCCTACACCCTTCGCTCGTACGACATAAGCGCCTTCGCCGGACAGACCGTGGTCCTCAAGTTCACCGGGGTTGAGGACTCCTCGCTGAAGACGTCCTTCGTGATCGACGACACCGCACTCACGGTCAGCTGAGGCAACCGGACGATGCCGCAGGGCGCACCACTCCTGCGGCATCGTCGGGCCGGCACGGATCAAAGGACCGTGTCGTCCAGGTCCAGCAACAGCGTGTCACCGGATTCGAGCAGGTCCAGCCAAGGCCCGATCCGCGGCAACTCGTGCTCGAAGAAGTACCGGCCGGCCACCCGCTTGCCGTCGTAGAACGCGCCCTCCTTGACACCGGCCGCGTCGAGCTGGGACAACCACATCCAGGCGATCACAATGTGCCCCGCAGCGTCCAGATAGGTCGATGCGTTCGACAGCGCCTTGTCAGCGTCGCCGGACGCCCACAGGTACGCGGTAACCGCGGCCAGCCTCTCCGCCGCCGCGAGCAACCGCGGTGCGTACGGCGACGACGAGGACGTAGCCGTGGCGGAGATCGCCGACACCAGCACCCGCAGACCGTCGTTCAGCAGAACCTTGCGGCCGAGCAGGTCGAGCGCCTGGATCCCGTCCGTACCCTCGTGGATCGGGTTGAGCCGGTTGTCGCGGTAGAACTGCTCGACCGGGTATTCGCGCGTATAGCCGTAGCCGCCGTACACCTGGATGGCGAGGTCGTTCGCGCGTAGACACCACTGCGACGGCCACGCCTTGACGATCGGCGTCAGCACGTCGAGGAGCACGTTCTCGCCGACGTCGACGAGCTTGGCGGCGTACAGAATCAGAGCCATGCCGCCCTCGACGTAGCTCTTGCAGGCCAGCAGCATGCGCCGCACATCGGGGTGACGCACGATGGGCACCGGCGGCGCCGAAGGGTCCTTCCCGGCGGGCGGCCGGCCCTGCTGGCGCTCCCGCGCATAGGCGAGCGCATGCAGATAGCCGGTGTATCCGAGCGCCACCGCACCCGCCCCGACACCGATCCGCGCCTCATTCATCATGTGGAACATCTGGGCCAAACCCTGACCTTCCGACTGTACGAGGTGAGCAGTCGCGTCGTCGAAGGCCAGCACAGCATTGGTCGTACCGCGGAATCCCATCTTGTGGTTGAGCCCGGCCAGGGTGACGTTGTTGCGGATGCCGGGGGCAAGGTGCTTCGGCACGATGAACAGCGACAGTCCCTTCACCCCCGCCGGCGCCCCCACCACCCGCGCCAGCACCAGATGCACGATCGACTCGCTGAGCTCATGATCCCCCGCCGAGATCCACATCTTCGACCCGGTGATCCGGTACGTTCCGTCGTCCTGCCGCACGGCCCGGGTCGTCACGTCGCTGAGCGAGGAACCCGCCTGCGGTTCCGACAGGCACATCGTCCCGGTGTAACGGCCCTCGAGCATCGGCCGTACGTAGGTGTCGATCTGCTCCGGGCTGCCGTATTCCAGCAGCAGGGCAGCGTTGCCCATGGTCAGCATCGAGTACGCCGACGTGGCGATGTTCGCCGCCTGGAACCACGCGAAGCATGCCCGCCCCACCACTTGCGGCAACTCCATGCCCCCGACCGAAGCCGGAAACGTCGCCGACAGCAATCCCGCGTCCGCGAAGGCCCGCAACGCCTTACCCACCTCGGGAATCACCGTCGCCGACGACCCGTCAAACGTCGGCTCCTCCAGATCGCCGCGCCGGTTGTGCGGGGCAAACTCCCGCTCGGCGATCCGCTGCGACAGATCAAGCAGCGCGTCGAACGTCTCCCGGCCGTGCTCGGCGAACCGCGGCTGCGCGGTCAGGGACTCGACGTCGAGCCACTCGTACAGCAGGAAGTCCAGATCGCGGCGGTTCAGGATCATCGACATGCATCCACCGTAGGCGCCGGTAACCGCAATCGCCCGCCTGAAAAGATCACTGGAGTCTTGACTAGCCTCATTTGTCGGGCTGACAGGATTTACACCTGCGACCCCTCGACTCCCAGCATTTGGCAGGCCCGGCGACGTGCCACCGAAGACCGCTGTCTCCGACTGCCCGACGCCGACCGTCTCGACCAGGACCACGTCGTACCCGGCCGCGTCGACGGCGGTGATCGCGTTGCGGGTCGCCGGGCCCACGCCGCCGAGCGCCCCGCCGAACGGGGACGCCCGCAAGTAGACACCGGATCGGTCGGTGAGGCGTCCCATCCGGGTGCCGCCGCGCCGCGGCAGTGGCTGGTCGGCTTGGGAACAGATATCCGGGAGCGCCGCCGGCGATCGCCGCGGGACCCGGGGACGCCGAGATCCGTTCTCCCCTGCGCGACCCGGCCAAAATGATGAACAACGGCGCGCGAAAAACGGTACGAAAGAATGGCCGTCGCTTTCACCACCATCGTAACCGGCAGTCTAACGGTCCGGCGGAACGCAGGCCAATACGATTTCGGCCCGGCCGGGAAACCGCAATTATCTAGAGGGGAAAAGCGGGTTATCGGCTCCCGAGAAACTTATTACCATTCGCTTTTGCCGTGACCACGGGCGGCCCTTTCGCAGAATACGGAAACCGGGAACCCGTCGTCACTGATGTGCACCGGCTCGCCGACCTGATCACCGAGACGCCCTGGCGCGTCGGAAAGCTCGCTGAGGACGGCCCCGGCAGACCCGGGGCCGTCCGCCCATATCAGGCGCTGCGCTGCTCGTAGACCTCGCGGGCGCCGAGTAGCTCGCCGAGGTGCTCCTCGGCCCAGTCGCACCACGTGTTCAGCGGCTCCAGCAGGGAGCGGCCGAGATCGGTCAGCTCATATTCCACCCGGGGCGGGACACCTGGGTAGGACGTGCGGGTGATGATGCCGTCGCGCTCCATCGCGCGCAGCGACTCGGCCAGCACCTTCGGAGTGACGCCCTGCAGCGGCGCCTGCAACTCGGAGAAACGACGCCGGCCGTCCTTCAGGAACACCATGATCTTCGCGGCCCACTTGTTGGTCATCCGCATCGGCAGAGCCGTGGTCCGGCACTGCGAAAACATGGCGGGATCCAGCGGAGTAGTCATGCCCGAGACGATAGCAAATTCTTTCGTATCGTTGCAGTAACTGAGGAGTCGGCCGCTACCGTTCTGGCTACTACAACGGAAGGAAATTGTTAAATGAGCAAGATCGTGGTTTTCGGCGCCGGCGGCAAGGCGGTGGCCGAGGCGGTCTGCCGCGGGCACGAGGTGATTGCGGTCATGCGTGACCCGGGTAAGTACCCGGACCTCGGCGGCGCGGGCGTCTCCGTGGTGGCCGGCGACGTGACCGACGCCGACAGCGTCGCCACTGTGGCGGCCGGTGCGGACGCCGCCGTCTCCGCCGTCTTCCGCCCCGACGTCCCGGCCGGCGACTTCTACCGGGCGGCCGCCGAGGCGCTCGTCGGCGGCCTGGCCAAGGCGGGCGTCGGCAGGCTCGCGGTCGTGGGCGTCGGCACCGCGCTGGAGGTGTCGCCCGGCGTCGCCGTGCACGACACCCCCGGCTTCCCGGATGCAGGAAAGGACTTCTCCCTGGGCCACGCGGCGGAGATCGCGGTCCTGGAGGGCAGCGACGCGTCCCTCGACTACGTCATCGTGGTGCCTCCGCCGGTCGTCCTGGACGCCGACGCGGAGCGCACCGGGAAGTACACGGTCGGCGGCAGGCAGCTGCAGCCGACTGTCGAGGGTGCGCCGGCCTTCGCCTACGCCGACCTCGCCGTCGCGCTGATCGACGAGGTGGAGACGCCGCGGCACCACCGTGAGCTGATCTCGGTCGCCTGACTTCACCGCGGGGTGAGGACGGTCGGTTCTCACCGCGTGCGGCCCGTGTCCATGGACCGTCTCCCCCGTCGGGACCCGCCGATGAAGCCATCGGCGGGCAGGCCGGCGACGTGCCGGATCGCCGGGTGGAAGCGGGTCTGCAGGCCTACCGCGCCGCGCACCCCCGCCCCGGCG
>NZ_LOJP01000001.1:2509063-2526131 GCF_001553785.1 Actinoplanes sp. TFC3 | reverse complement strand
GCCCCGAACCCCGACACCCCCGACCAGGTCACGATGCACGTCGACTGGGTCCGATACGCGAGCTGACCGCAGAACGACGGCTACCGGCATCTCGTCAGGAGCCGTAGGTACGGATGTCCACATTGGCGTAGGTGACGCCGAACGGGGGCTTGGCGGTGAGCGCGTCGACGCTGAGCCCGAGCACGTCGGCACCATCCTTGCGATCGCCCGCGGGCAGGGCGAAACTACCGAGATATCGGTGCTCCAGGAAGACCACCACCTGCGTGGTGCTGGCGAGGATTTTCAGGTTCAGCGGATGGTTGAGCTGCAGCGGCCGGGTCATCCGCAGGCCGGCGAGCACTCGCCGGTCGGACCCGCGATCGATGGCCAGCGAGATGTCGTTCTGGCAGATCCGCACCACGTATCCGCCGTGCTCGCCGGTCCAGAAAAGCCAGATCGCGGCGCAGCTACCCGCGTTGTCCAGCACGGCGTCGACAGCAATGCTGTGACTACCCGTGAGGCGCATGTGCGGGCCGATGCAGAGAGTAACGCCGCGGTCGAGCCGGGTGGCGTGCAGCGCGTCGGTGATGGTGCAGATCGCGTCACCTCCGCGGTCGGTGTACATCCATTGACCGCTGCGGCTGAGCGGATCGCTGAACAAGGGCGTGCCACCAGTGGGTTCAACGGGAACTGACGGCTGGGCCGGCGACTGCCTGTTGTTGAGGTGCGGGCCGCTCATGACGGCGACGGCGGCGGCGGCCAGCACCAGGCAAGCCAGAATGGCACCGAACCGGCGCCGCCTCGAACGCGACTTCAATGCGGCGCGATCGGAGACGACCGGCCGATAGGAGGCCGGCCGCGGCTCGGTGAGCAGCAGCCGGTCGAGCAGTTCCCGGGCATCGGGCCGCGCTGCCGGGTCCTTGGCCAGGGCAGCCGCGACCACCTGCCGCAGCGGGTCCGGCAGGCCCGACAGGTCGGGATGCTGGGTGAGGATGCGCCCGGCGATGCTCGACGGCGAGTCGGCGTCGAACGGGTTGCGGCCGGTTCCCGCGTACGCGACGACCAGACCCCACGAGAAGATGTCGGCTGCCGTGGTCACCGGCGCGGCATCGAAGCGTTCCGGAGCCATGTACGCGATCGTGCCGGCCAGTTGGTGCGGATGGGTCACCGCGCTGGCCGGCTGGCCGTCCTGGGCGATGCCGAAGTCGATGACCTTGGGGCTGCCCGGGGCCAGGAGCACGTTGCTGGGTTTGAGATCACGGTGGACGACTCCGGCCCCGTGGATCGCGGTGAGCGCGGTCGCCATCCCGATCGCCACGCTGTGCAGGTCGGCCGGGGCCAGCGGGCCGCGCTGCTCGACGTCTTCGTGCAGGCTGGGCCCGTCGATGTACTCGAAGACCAGGTAGGGCGGTTCGTGGTCGGTGTCGGCGTCGAGCACCGCCGCGGTGCAGAACGGCGGGACCTGCCGGGCGCGGGTGACCTCCCGGCGGAACCGGCGGCGGAACTCGTCGTCGGCGGCCAGCGCAGCGTGCACGAGTTTGACGGCCACCGGACGCCCGGCTCGGTCGACCGCGGCGTACACCACGCCCATGCCGCCGGCCCCCAACCGGCCGGTCAGCCGGTAGTCCCCGAGCCTGCGCGGATCGGCCGGCCCGAGCGGGGCGGGACCAGGACCGCTGCGACGCGCCATGAGATCCTCCCGCCCACTGTTACCGTGATCGGCCGCCACGGTACCCGCCATGGACGAGCTACGATCCCCAGCGCTGCCCGCGGTCGCACGAGCGGCGGAACGGGAAGCAGGTGCCGGGCGGAGGGCAGGCGATGGCAGACGACATTGTCCGGTTGCTGGGCCCGGTCCGGATCCGGCGCAACGGTGTCGATCAGCAGCTCGGCTCCGGAATCCGGGCGGCCCTGCTGGCCGTCCTCGCGCTCGCGGGTGAGGCCACCCGCGAACAGTTGATCGCGGCTGTGTGGGGTGATGATCCGCCGCCCAGCGCGAACGGCAACGTTTACACCCATATCAGTGCGCTGCGCGAGGCGTTGGGCGAGCAGATACTGACCCGCGAGGACGGTGTCTACCGGCTCCATGTGAGCGAGCAGACGGTCGATACGCGGTGGTTCGAGGCGCTGCGGGCGAAGGCCCGGCGCTACCGGGCGGACGACCGCTCGTCGTCCGAGCTGGACGCGCTTGAGCAAGCGCTGAGCCTGTGGAACGGCGAAGCCCTGGCTGGCCTGCCCGGCCCCTACGCTGACGCCCATCGCGTCCGATTGCGGGAACTGCGCACCGCGAGTGAACACCGACGGGACGAGCTGCTGCTGAAACAGCGTGACATCGTGCGGGCGGTCGCCTTCCTGGGCCCGGGTGCCACGCTGCAGGAGGTCAGCCACGTGACCGGCCTGCCGGTCACGGTCGTCGAGCAAGCGAGCGACTGGATCACAACCACGTCCACCGGAACGGTCACTCTGAGCGACCCGGCGCTCGGCGAGGCGCTGTACGGCCGCACGCCGCAGACCCTGCGCTCGGCACGGCACGAGTTCTTCGCCCACCTGATCGCCGACTCCTTCGGACCTCCGGAACGGGTGGCCACCCAGCTGCTGCGGGCCGCCCCGGCTCCACTGAGCGTCCCCGCCAGCCGATGGCTGCTGGAGCACATCGACGAGCTCGCCCACCGCTCCCCGCGCGACGCGGTCGACCTGCTGCGGCGAGCCCACCTGCAGCATCTGCCTGACCCCGAGGTCCACGTGGCCTTGAGCATCTGGCTGGCCCGGCTGCTGTTCGGGCAGGGCCGGGATGCCGCTGCCGAGGCCGGGTGGGCTGCGGCCCGCACCGGCGATCCGGACGTTCAGGCGGAGATGCTGTGGATTGCTGCCTGCAGCCATGACCGGCGCAACCATCCGGTCGCTGCGGCGGAGATCGCGCGCTCGGTGCTCGGCCGCGGGCAGCACGGCCGGCGCTGGCTGGGCCGCTTCCGCCACCTGATCCTGCACCTGCGGGTGCGCCTGCCCGGGACAGCCACCGAGCCACGCCACGACCGGGCCCAGGTGGCCAGGGCCAAGCACCGATCTGCCTACCGGGCGGCACGCGCCACCAGCGGGCCGCGCTGACGTGCCCGCCAAACTCGACGTCGCCGTCCTCGGACCGGTTCGCGCCTGGACCGACGGGCGTCCGGTGCGCCTCGGCACGGCTCGGCAGCGGACGATCTTCGCCGTGCTGGTCGCCGCGGCCGGGCAGATCGTCACCCCGGCCGACCTCATCGCCGCGGTTTGGGGAGCCTCGCCACCGTCCGCAGCGCGCGACAACATCTACACCTACATTTCCGGGCTGCGCCGGAGCCTGACCGATGACGTGCTGGAGTCGCACCCCACCGGTTATCGGTTACGGCTCGACCCGCAGGCCCGCGACGTGATGCGCTTCGAGACGCTGGCCGGTCAGGCCGCGGACCGGGAGGAAGCCGGTGACCGGGCCGGTGCTGCGGCTCTGCTCCACGATGCCCTCCAGCTATGGCGCGGCGAACCGTACACCGGTTGCGAGGGCGCCCGTTTCGAGGTCGACCGCGCCTATCTCAACCGGCTGCACCTCGATGCGATCGAACGGCGCGCTCGCCTGCTCATCGCGCTGGGTGACGATGATGCGGTGGCCGAGCTGGCGGGCATCGTCCGGGCCCACCCGCTGCACGAGCCGTTTCACGAGCTGCTAATGCGGGCGTTGCTCCAGGCCGGCCGGGTGGGCGAAGCCCTGGCAGCCTTCCGGTCAGCCGAGAAGACCTTCGCCGCGGAGCTGGGCGCCCAGCCCGGCGCGATGCTGCGCGAGCTGCACGGTCAGATCCCCAGCATCAACGACACCGTCCCGGGTTCGGGGGAGTTGCTGCGGCTGGCGGCTGTTCTCGGTAGCCCCTTCGACGCTGCTCCCCTGCTGGCAGCGTCCGGACAGCCGCCCGCCGACGTCATGAGCCAGCTTGAGGACGCCTTGGACGCCGGTGTCCTGGTTGACACCGGCGACGGGCTCGCCTTCTCCGACGTTCGCTGGGCCGAAGCGGTGGTGCAGAGCCTGGCCCGCGAGGATCGCCTCCGGCTGCACCGCCGGCTGGCTGAGGCCCTGGCCAGTCTCGGTTCTCCTGCTGCCGGCGTAGCGGTCCACCTGTCGGCCGGGCCGGCAGACGTGGACCCCTGGCTGCTGGTGTGGGCGGTGGCGCACCTGGCGGAACTCGCCGAGCAGGCACCGGCTCGGGCGGTCGAGCTAGGGCGGCGGGTGCTCGACAGCGACCTGCCGACAGAGCACCAACGGGCCGCCCTGCTGACCGCCCATGCCAGAGCCGTCTTCCGGCTCGGCGGCCGCCCGGAGCACGAAGCCCGGCAGGCGTTACGGCTGCTGCAGGAACCCGCGGACCGGGCGCAGATGCACCAGCTGATTGCCGAGGTACGGATCCAGTTCGGCGACCTGGGTGCCGCGAGCGCTCAGCTGACCGAGGCGATGGCCGACCCGCGGACACCGCCGAGCTGGCGCATCCGGCACCGCACGTTGCTCGCCCGCCTCGGCAAGGCCGGCGCCCCCTACGACGACATCGCCGCGCTGCAGGCACTGTGGCGGGAAAGCTCGGGCCAGCGGGAACACCAGGCTGCCCTGCACCACGCCGACCGTGCGCTTGCGCTGCTGGGCCCGCGCACCCCGCATGCCGAGCTGCACCTCGATCTGCTGGACAACCGCATCTTCTCCCTGCAGAACCTGGACCGCCTCGACGAAGCCGACCGCACCCTGCACGAGGCCGTCCGAGTGGGTGCGCGGCACCGGCTGGCGAATCCGCTGGCGCTGACCGCCGCCGTGCAGGACTACTGGCGTGGCCGGTGGGACGACGCCGTCGTACGGCTCAGCGCCCTGACCGAGGACAGCCCCGCCATCGCCCAGTTCGGCTGCCGCGACCCGCGAGCCTCGACGTTGCTGCTGCGCGGGGTGACGGCGCTCATCAACGCCCACCGCGGCGAACCGGACGCGACCGTCGTGCCCGGGGAGGCCCTCACCACCGGGGAACGCGAGCACAGCGACTTTCTGCTCGCCGCCCGGGCCGTTCGCGCCGAGCACCGCGGTGACCCGGACGCCTGCCTCAACCTGCTCGCCGGCCTGCTCGATCCGGCAGATAAGACACTGCTGTTACCTCATCAGTGGCTGCCGCACCTCGTGCGGGTCGCCCTGCAGGCTGGCCGAGTCGACGTGGCCGAGCGGGCCACCGAGCTGTGCGCCGCAGAGGCCGCCCGGGAACGTACCCCCGCTCGCGCCGTGAATGCCTTGGCCCGATGCCGGGCCTTGATGACCGGTGACCCGCAACCGGCTCTGCAAGCGGCGAAGCACTACCGCACGGTCGGGCGAATCCCCGAACGCGCAGCAGCTCTAGCGGAAGCGGCCCTGCTGCTGGGGGCCCACGGGGATCTCCAGCGTCTGCGGCGGCAAGAAGGAACCTTGTAGGTTGGACATTCAAGATGGTCGTCGTCGCGATCGCCATCCCCCAACCGGTGGTCGCGCCCCTCATCCCCATTGTCGTCAGGATGCCCATGAAACGTCGAAGGTCAGTGACAACAGTTTTTCCGGCAACGCTGCTGCTTCTGGCCGGCGGGTTGGTGGTTGCGGCCCCCGACGCTTCCGCTGTCGAGGCCGGCGCCGCCGAGGCGATGTTCACCAGTTTCAACAACGCCTTCCTCGTGCGCTCAGGCGGTGACACCTACTACAAGGCCGCGCTGAACGATGGCAAGCCCGACGGCACCTGGGCCGGTTCGCTCGACATCCTCGGCGCCGAGGACGCCTATGAGCAGACCGGCGACCCGGCCAGGAAGACCCTCGTGAACGACCTGCTGACCACGTGGCTGCGTAAGAACCCGCCGCCGTGGAGCTGGGACGGCTGGAACGACGACATCGGCTGGTTCTCGCTCGCGCTCATCCGCGGCTACCAGATCACCGGGAATGCCACCTTCCTCACCCAGGCCAGGTATGGCTTCGACTATGCCTTCGGCCGCGGATGGGACACCCAGTACAACGGTGGTGGCATCTGGGAGGAAAACCCGGAATACGCCGCCCGCGAGAATCCCCCGCGGGAGCCGGCCAAGGAGCCGCTGTCCAATGACAGCTTGGGCAAAGTAGCGGTCCTGATCTATCAGAGCACCCACGACACGAGCTATCTGGCTAAGGCCCGGCAGATCTATGACTGGGTGTGGAACCACTTGTACAACCCGGCCACCGGTCAGGTGTACGCCAGAATCGACCGCTCCGGCACCATCGATCGCGGGGCCGCCGCCTACAACCAGGGCACGTTCGCTGATTTCGCCAACCTCATCCACGAGAGCACCGGCGACACCAACGTCTACAACGACGCCAAAAAGGCCATCGATTACGCCCGCACCGATCTGACCACCAACGGCGTGTTCAGCAACAGCGCCAATTACCTCAACACCTGGGCCGACGAAATGGCGCGCGGGGCCGGGCACTTCGTACGCGACAATCGCCAATGGGACACCTACTACTCCTGGATGGTGCAGAACGCCGATGCCATTCAAGCCCACCGGCGCAGCGATCTCGGCATCACGTGGAACGCGTGGACCCAGAACACCCCGGCCGACAACAGCCTCACCGCCAACAAGTTCGTCAGCGCCCTGGCATGGCTGCAGTACACCCCGGCCTCCCGGCCCAGTGATATTGGCGGCATCCACGTCGTCACGAATCAGAAAACAGGTCTCGCCATCGACAGCTCCGGCACGTACGGCAATGGCCAGAACGTCATCCAGTGGGGCGCGAACAACGGGCAGAACCAGCGATGGTTGTTCACCCGCAACTCGGACAACTCGTGGAACATCGTCAACCTCGCCACCTGGCAGGCCCTCGACTGCCCGGCCGGATCCGCGCAGGACGGAACCAGCCTGGTCCAGTGGCAGCCGACCCGTAGCGGCAACCAGCGCTGGTGGGTCGATCAACAGCCCGACGGCTCCTACAAGATCTGGAACCAGCAGGGTGGCGCCGCCCTTGACGGCGCGTCCGCGACAGTTGACGGAGCCCCGCTGGTGCAGTGGGGTTGGAATGGCGGGGGGCAGCAGCGATGGGTTCTGCGTTGATGGGCGGGGCGCGCGGCCGGCGCTCGCTGATGGGTTTTGTTGCCGTCGTGACCACCGTGCTTGCTGTTCTCGGGGTCCGGGTGGTGGCCGAAGCGGCAACCGGCACAGCCGTCGTCGCCGTGGGTTCCGGACGATGCCTCGACGTGATCGGCCAATCCTCGGCCAGCAAAGCCCGTGTCAATTTGTACGACTGCAAGGGGCAGGCCAACCAGGCCTGGACGTTCACCGCAGCCGGCGAGCTGCGGGTGTACGACCCGCCCAAGTGCCTGGACGTGGCTGGTCAGGCCACCACGTCGCCGGCGGTGGCGCAGATCTACACCTGCAACGGTGGCGCCAACCAGAAATGGCGGCTGAACGCCGACGGCACCATCACCGGCGTGCAGTCCGGGCTCTGCCTCGATGTGACCGGGGCGGGTACGGCAAACGGCACGCTCGTGGGGTTGTGGACCTGCACCGGCGCGGCCAACCAGAAATGGCGTACGGCGGCCGCTGACACCGCCGCGCCCAGCGTTCCCGGCAACCCGCGCGTCAGCGACCTGGTCTGCGACGCCGTCACCTTCGCGTGGAACGCCTCCAGCGACAACGTCGGCGTCGCCTTCTACGACGTGTACCACGACGGCCAGCTGATGAAATCGGTCGGCGGCACGACCCTGTCCACCAGCCTGACCGTCGTGGGCGGCGTGACCTGGGGCCTGTACGTCAACGCCCGCGACGCTGCGGGCAACGTCTCGCAGGCCAGCGCAACAGTGCCGATCACCCCGCCGCACTGCCAGGCCGATACCGAGCCGCCGAGCGCCCCGACCGGCCTCACCGGCTCGGCAACCGGCACCACTGTCACGTTGAGCTGGACCGCGGCCACCGACAACATCGGCGTGCGGGCGTACGACATCTACCGCGACAACGCCAAGGCCGGCACGGTCACCGGCACCGCCACCAGCGCTCCGGCGACGACGTTCATCGACAGTGCCCTGGCCGCGAACCGGTCGTACTCGTACTTCGTGGTGGCCCGTGACGCCCAGGCCAACGTATCGGCGCACAGCACCACCGCGACCGTGACCACCGGGGCGGCCTGTGGGAGCTCCATCTGTGCGGTCACCCAGATCGGCGCCGACACCGACATCCCGTGGGGACTGGTCACCCTCCCGGACGGCACGATCCTCTACAACCGGCGCGACGCCCACGACATCGTCCACCTCGACCCGGCCACCGGGGCGCGGACCAGCGTCGGAACGGTGCCCGGCGTGGACAACACCGACGGCGAGGGCGGCCTGCTGGGCCTGGCCATCGCACCCACGTTCGGCAGCGACCACTGGCTCTACATCATGCACACCTCGCCCGCCGACAACCGGATCGTGCGGATCCGCTTCGACGGCGGCACCTTGAACACCGGCACCGAACAGGTCCTGCTCTCCGGCATCCTGCGCAACAAGTTCCACAACGGCGGCCGGCTCCGGTTCGGCCCGGACGGCAAGCTGTACGCCAGCACCGGCGACGCGCAGAACGGCGACAACGCCCAGAACCGCGCCAGCCTCAACGGCAAAATCCTGCGGCTGAACGCCGATGGGTCCGTGCCGCCGGACAACCCGTTCGGCACCTACGTGTGGAGCTACGGTCACCGCAACCCGCAGGGTCTGGCCTTCGACTCGCGGGGCCGGCTGTGGGAGCAGGAGTTCGGCAACGCGGTCATGGACGAAACGAATTTGATCACCAAGGGCGGCAACTACGGCTGGCCGGCCTGCGAAGGCACGTCCGGCACCTGCGGCACCGCCGGATACATCGCGCCCAAACACACCTACCCGACCGCCGACGGCTCCTGCTCGGGCATCGCGATCGTCCGCGACGTGCTCTACGTCGCCTGCGAGCGCGGCACCCGGATGTACCGCGAAGTCATCAACGGCAGCGAACTGACCAACATCCAAAGCTACTTCACCGGTACGTACGGCCGGCTGCGCACTGTGGAGCCCGCCCCCGACGGCGGTCTGTGGCTGACCACCAGCAACAACGGCGACAAGGACAGCATCCCCGACAACAGCAACGAGAAGCTCTTCCACGTCACGCTGGGCAACTGAGCACTGCGGGGGGCTCCGTGGGGATCAGCCGTCGTCGCCTGCTGGCCCTGGGGGCAGCCGGCTGTCCACGGCTGGTCTGCCGCCCCCCGCGCCACCGCTGCCTGTCCCGCCGCCGACATATCGCTGTTCGACGGCATCGCCCCGCGCGGCGGCGCCCGGCGGTTACCACCACAGCGTCTACTTCACCTTCGACGGCAGTTGAGGTGACCACGAAGCGGGAGCGGCGGGCACTCGCAGGAGTGCCCGCCGCTGGAATCGCCGTTAGGTTCAGGACACCGGACTCGTGAAGCCGTACACGTCGGCGCCGTTGCTGGGCTGGTTCGTCTTGTGGACGACCTTGCCGTTGCCGCCGCCTCGGTTGCCCTCCACCGAGCCGTAGGTGCCGTCGCGGTTGTCGGCGTACCACGACGTCACGATGCCGACGTGGTCGATGTCGCCGTCGTGGTCCCAGTCGTACATGACCGCGTCACCGCGGCGCGGGATGTAGGAGCCCGCCCGGTGGAAGGTGTCGTGGGTCTGACCGTACGACTTGAAGCTGGACGCGAGGCCGTTGATGCCCCCGACCTTGGCACCGCCCCAGTAGAACGCGAACTTTGCGAAGTCGGCGCACCAGTTGCGGCCAACCCAGTCGACGGACACCCACTTCTTGTCCGAGTTGTGCTTCTCGTACCCGTTGGTGGCGTGATCGCAGCCGCCGGCCGAGGTGGTGGCACCGCCTGCGGTGGACTGCGCGTCGTTGTAGCTGTCGAACCACCACCCGGTATAGAAGTTGCACAGCCCGGCGCGCCCGGTGCGACGGGCGACGACGCTGACATTGTCGGAGGTGACGCCCTGCTCGTACGCGATGGCGCCCACGTCGCTGCCGGTTGCGCTGTCGACCGTCGCGCTGGCTGGACCGGCGAAGATGGCGCCGGTCACGCTCAGGGCCACGCTCAGGGTCAGCACGGCTGCTGCCCGCCGTGCACGAATCGCTGTGCCAATGCTCATGTCAAGCTCCTTCGGGGAGGTCAGGAAACCTTGGAGGCCGCGATGTCGGCGCGGTATCTCGCCGGAGCGTTCGGCCCGATGGGGGACGTGCTGAGGGCCGAACGGATGTACGAACTGGGCTCGTCGAAGTAGGACTCGAAGGCCAGGTTCGCCGCGTTGTTCTTGAAGTAGGTCAGGTAGTCGTGGATGTATTGCGGGTTGTCGCCGCCGGCGTGACCCGCCCACTGGCAACCGGAGGTGTTGCAGCCCAGACCCCACTCCGGAACGGCCCACTTTTTCTGGTTGGCAGCGGCGTAGTCCCGTGTGTCGTTGAGTCGGGCCACGTGCTCAGCGGTGCCGTTGGCGCCGGAATCGGGGTTCCACGAGTCGTAGGTGTCGATGCCGTACACGTCGATGTACTGCTTGACGGCCTGGAACACCTTGCGGGAGCAGTCGGTGCAGGTCTGGTCCGCGCCGTAGTTGGGGTTCCAGACGATCCGCAGATCCGGGGCCGCCGCCTTGATCCACTGGGCGGCCTGCAGGTAGGACGCCTGCCACTGCGACCGGTTGTCGGGGATGATGGCCCCGTTGTAGTCGCGCCGGGTGCCGTCACCGATCCGCCAGTACGAACTGGGCAGGTTCATCTCCCAGCCCAGCCGGACGTACGCATTGGCGTCCTTGGCCTTGATGACGTTGGCCAGGTTCTGCCACTGCGCCTGCGTGCCGGTGTTGCCCACGCTGTTACTGCCCGGCCACAACGGGACCGTCAGGACCAGGTCGTCGCGAGCCGCGTCGAAGCTGCTGGGTAGCCCCGTGGCTATCCAGTTCGGATCCGACAGCGTGCTCCAGTTGTCGCGCGGCGGGAACAGCGCGACGTTGTCGACCGGCGCACCCCGGAAGGTGGCGAACTCATTGACCCGCTGCGCGCTCTGCGACTGCGGGCCCACGCCGGAACTCCACGGCAGGCCGCTGGCCCGCCTCCCGGTGGGCGGTGCCGGCGGGGTCGTGGTGGTGTCCGAGCGCACCACGGCCTTGTCGAAGGTGATCGAGTTCCCGCCCGAGGACGCCGGGTTGCGCCGGCTCGTCATGGTCAGCTTGAGCGTGTGCGCGGCCTCCGCCAGGGTCGGTGAGGTGTACACCGCGACGGTGTCGTTGCTGACCGCCGGGGCGTAGAAGTCGACGTCGACGCTCGGGCCGCCGTCGATCGATACCGTGGCGATGTTGTCCCAGGGTTCCTTCATGCCGTACAGGTCGATCGACTGGCCGGTGAAGTTCACCGTCACCGACGAGCCGGCCGTCTGCGTCCACTTGAAGCTGCTGTCGCTTCTGGCCTTGAAACAGTTGGTGGTGCTGCATTGGGCCCATGTCCCCGACCAGCTGACCGAGGAGCTGGTGTCCTCGATCGTGGTGGTGGTCGCGGCGGCCGACGCCGGCACCGCGGCCCCACCAACCCCCACTGCCACGATGCCCGCACCAGCGAGCCAGCGGCGCATTCTCATCTTCTGCCTCTCGTTCGCGACGAATTCCCGGACCGCCCACCAGGGGGCTGGATCCGCGGCCACAGCCTCACAAAGGCCGCCTGACGGCTCGGCTGTGAAAATGTTGAAGCGCCCGCTGACCAGGACAGATGTGGTCTGGCTGTTTCCCTCAACCACCGGCTCGGGCGGCCGATCCCAGCGGCGGAACGAATCTCTCGGGGACAGGACAACCGATGATCAAGCGGTACGCGCACCGGTGGGCGATCCCGCATCGCCCGCTGCCCTGCGGGGCCGGCCGGGATGCCGGGATGACCCTGGCCGAGGTCATGGTGTCGATGGCGCTGACCTCGGTGGTGATGGCGCTGGTCACCACGGGGATCGTGCAGATGTACCGTTTCACCGACCGGTCGGACGTGTTGTCCACCGAGATGACGCAGGTGCAGGTTGCCTTTCAGCAACTCGACCGTTCGGTGCGGTACGCGACGGCGATCAGCCAGCCGAACACCACCGCGTCTGCCGGCGGTGGCTGGTACGTCGAGTGGTCATCGGTGTCGGCCGGCGCAACGAGCTGCACGCAGTTGCGGCTGAACGAGCGGTCCGGCCTGCTGCAGCGGCGCTCGAAGGACGCGAGCG
This sequence comes from Actinoplanes sp. TFC3, assembly GCF_001553785.1. GTDB lineage: Bacteria > Actinomycetota > Actinomycetes > Mycobacteriales > Micromonosporaceae > Actinoplanes. Next base: position 2,513,914 of record NZ_LOJP01000001.1, on the reverse strand, counting down.
CACCGGCCGGCTCCTGGGTCACCGTTGCGTCGTTCCTGACCGGCTCCCGGCCCTTCACCCTGCAGCCCGCCACGTCCAGCGGCTTCCCGCACCAGCGGTTGACAGTCGACGTGACGGTACGTCCCGACGCCAACTCGTCGCAGGCCGCGCGCCGGTCGGCCTTCTCCTTCACCGCGCTCAACACCTCACTGCTGACCACGAGCAGCACCGTCTGCACCGGCCTGGACCGGCCATGAGGACGCTCAGATGGCGCCGCGACGATGAGGGGTCGCTGCCGTTGGCCATGCTGGTGGTCATCATCGGCGTGGGCCTGAGCATGCTGACGTTGAACGTGATGGTGCGCGGAGCGCTCGACACCAACAGCGCCATCGGCCGATCCTCGGCACTGCTCGCCGCCCGTAGCGGGCTGGCCGGCTCGCTCGCCTCCCTGCGGGCCGCCGGCATGGCGGGCGCGATCACCGCGTTGCCATGCACCTCCGGGCAGGCGGCTCAGGTCACCGGGACGCTCAGCACCCGGGAAGGCAGCTACTCCACCACGATCTGGTACCTCAAGGATGACCCGGGTCAGAAGAGCGCTGACTGGGTGCAGGCGAACGGCGTGACCTGTGCCGTACAGCTGCTCGAAACCCCGCGGTGGGCCTATCTTGTCGCCGATGGCATGTCGATGGACGGCAAGTATCACCGCACGCTGATCGGTACGTACCAGTTCAAACTGCGCGCCCTGGGCAACATGCCGGGCGGTCAGATCCGGGTGTACCGCACGGCGACGGCAACCAAGGACTTCTGCCTCACCGCGCCCACGCCCTCCGCCGGTGCGGCCCTGACCATGACCGAGTGTGCGACGAGGGCGGACGGCACCACTGTCGACAGCCAGAAGTTCGGCTACCTGGCCAACCTGACGATCAAGCTGATGACCGCCGACCCGGCGCTGTACCCCAACGGGCTGTGCGCCCAGGCCGGGGTGACCGAGACGGTTGGCCAGCAACTCAAGCTGCAGGACTGCGGCCTGGCCACGAAGACCTACCAGCAGTGGGCGTTCGACTCGTCCAGCAACTTCCGCGGCACCAGCGACGGCAACAGCCTCAACTCGTTCTGCTGGACCATCATGACGCCGAGCCAGTCGATCATGCTGAACAACACCAGCGGGTCGCTCAACAACGACTCCTCCCGCAAGTGCGGGCAGACGCTCACCGACTACCAGTCCTGGAACGTCACCGCCGATGCCGGGTCGGGTGCAGCGGGGCCGGACTCCGGCCAGCTGGTCAACTTCACCCAGTTCGGCAAGTGCCTGGACTACAACTACAGCGGCGTCAATGTTTGGGCGTTCCCGTGCAAGCAGTCACCCAGCCTGCAGTTCCGGGACCTGAACCAGGTGTGGAACCAGGTGTGGACCGTGCCGGACTACGGCTCCAAGGGCCTGATCTTCGTGACGAAGACCGACCGGACAACCAAGGTGTGCCTGAAGGCACCCGCCGCCGGTCAGACCAAGGCGACCATGGCTGCCTGCCCCACGTACGCGGCCAGCGCCCCGGCGGACTTCATCTGGTGGATGCGCGGCGACAAGGGCGCCACCTACGACGAGAAGTTCCGCATCGAGGGCACCGGTTCCTGGGCCGGTAAGTGCCTGGCGCCGCTGCCCGCTGCGGGCAACCCGGTGCAGGCGGACTGGGTGGGCCTGACGGACTGCACCGGCGACTACGCCCAGAAGTGGAATGCGGACCCGCCGGTCAGCACCTCCGGCCTGTCGAACGTGGTCGAGCGATGAACCGGCGCCGCATCGCCCCCGGCGACGAGGGCTTCACACTGCTGGAGACGATCGTCGCGCTGGGCATCGTTGGAGCCGTGATGGCCAGCCTGGCCGGGTTCTTCGTGCGCTCGGAGATCCTGCAGCATCAGCAGGCGGACACCCAGACCGCGGTGCAGCTGGCAATCGACTCCATGGACTACGTGAGCCAGCTACCGGGGGAGAACCTGGTGCTGGGCCGGACGCAGGCGGCAGTGCAGGACGAGTGGCAGGCGCCGGGCGTCAGCACGTACCTCGACCCGGCTCGCACCACGCTGGTGTGGCAGGACACGACCTTGCCGGCGTCATCGACCGTGCAGGGCCTGCCGACGGCACCGGAGACCATGCAGATGTCCGGCGACGAGACGCCGTACCAGCGATGGTGGTACGTGGGCTTGTGCTGGCAGGCCAAGGCGGGCGGCGACTGCACGGTGGTGCCATCGGTGCTGCGCAGCCAGTACGTAGCGATGTACCGGGTGATCGTGGCCATCACCTGGCCGTCGCCGGCCTGCACCACCGGCCAGTGCCAGTACCTGGCCACCATGCTGACCGAGAGCACCCTCGACGATCCCACCTGGCAATAGGGTTTCCGTCCCGTTCGGCGCCGGGGAATTGTCGTACCTGCCGCGTAGGTTGGCGGCATGATCGAGAACGACCTCACCGAAGCCGGGTTCGCTGCCGCTGTCGAGCAGGCGCGGGCCGCCGCCAAGTCGTATTACGACACCGGTGAGGTGTTGATGGCCGATGCCGACTACGACGCGCTGGTCGACCGCATCGCCGAGGCGCGCGAGGCCCATCCGCAGTGGGATGACCGCGGGGTCACCACCCAGGTGGCCGCCGGGGTGTCAGCCGGCGGCGACGTGCGGCATCCGGTGCCGATGATGTCGCTCGACAAGGTCACCGATGAGGAGGCGGTGCGCGGGTTCGTGACGAGTCTGGGTGGCGACCCGTGCCTGGTCGAGGTCAAGCTTGACGGGCTGGCGATCCGGGTGGAGTACCAGCAGGGGCGGCTGACCCTGGCGGCGTTGCGCGGTGACGGCAGCAGCGGCGAGGACGTCACTGGGCAGGTGTTGCGGGGGGTGACCGGCCTGCCCGCCCGGCTCGGCAGCGGCTGGACGGGTGAGGTCCGCGGCGAGGTCTACATGACCGTCGGCGACTTCGAGGCGGCAAGCGCGAACCGGGTCGCCAGCGGGGCCAAGGCGTTCATCAACTCCCGGGGCGCGGTGGCCGGGTCGATCCGCAGTGCCGACCGCACCTATGAGACGCCGATGACCTTTGCCGCGTACGACATCTCCGGAAGCTTCTCCTCCCACCGGGAGCGGATGTCGCACGCCGCCGGGCTCGGGTTCCCGGCCGCGAGCCTGCTGGCCACCGGCGGGTTCCAGGTCGCCGCGGATGCCGAGGCCGCGCTCGCCGCCATTGCCCGCATCGGCGAGGTGCGCCGCGGCCTGGAGTTCCCGATCGACGGCGCGGTGCTGACCGCGGATCTCGAGTCGACCCGGCGGCGGCTCGGATCCGGCAGCCGCACCCCGCACTGGGCGGCCGCCTTCAAGTATCCGGCCGACACCGGCTCCACCGTGCTGCGCGACATCGAGGTGCGGGTGGGGCGCACCGGGCGCATCGCCCTGCGCGCGGTACTCGACCCGGTGTTCGTCGACGGCACCACGATCACCTACGCGACGCTGCACAACCCCGGATTCGTTCAGGAACAAGGGCTGGCGATCGGCCAGACCGTCGCCGTGTGGCGCGCCGGTGATGTCATTCCCCGCGTCACCGCACCGATTGGGGAACAGCCGCACGGGCTCACGCCGTGGTCGCCGCCGGAAACCTGCCCGCAGTGCGGTGAACCGTGGGACAAGTCGAGCCTGCTCTGGCGCTGCCACACCGCCTCGTGCAGCATCACCAGCGCGCTCGAATACTGGTGCAGCCGCGAAGCGATGGACGTCGAAGGCGCGGGCGAGGCGCTGTGCACCGCGTTGGTCAACGCGGAGCTGACCGGCGACGTGGCGGATCTCTACAAGCTCACCGAGTCACAGCTTGCTGAGTTGCCGGTCGGCAACACCAAGGCGGGCGGGGTGGTGCTGCTGGGCAAACTCAATGCCGCCAAGGTGGTCGCGTCGCTGGAGCGCAGCAAGTCCCAGCCGTTCAACCGAGTCATCACCGGGCTGGGCATCCGCATGACCGGGCGCAGCGTGGGCCGCTGGCTCGCGGCGCGCTTCAAGACCATGGAAGCCCTGCGCGCCGCCACGGTCGAGGAGATCGCGGAGATCGACAAGATGGGGCTGATCAAGGCGCAGAGCGTGGTCGACGGGCTGACCGCGATGGCCGATGTCATCGACCGGCTGGCCACGGCCGGCGTCACCATGGGAATGCCCGACACCGGCGGTGACAAGCCCCTCGACGGCAGGACCTACGTGGTCAGCGGGAGCGTGCCGGGCTACACGCGCACGACCGTCAGCGAGCGCATCGAGCAGCTTGGCGGCCGGGCCAGCGGCAGCGTATCCGCCAGCACCACGGCCTTGGTCACCTCGGAGACGACCACCGCCAAGGCCAAGAAAGCCGCCCAGCTCGGTATCCCGATCATCGACCCGGACGAGTTCGCCGGGCTGCTGGCCGGCTGACGGCCCAGCGAGAGCGGGCCGGCGGATCAGTAAAGAGAGTTGACAGTCTTTGTTACATCCATGAAGCTCGATTGATAACCGCGAGCTCCAGGAGGATGTAATGGGTCACTTGCACCGATGGATAGCGCTGGCCGCGGGCGCCGCGACCCTGGCCGCCGGGGTCGTGGCGTCACCTGCCGTTCTTGCCGCCCCGGCCGGGGGTGCTGTGGTCATGGTGGCCTGCTCGGCGCCGGCCTGGGCCGAGGGCACGTCATACGCGGCCGGCGCCCAGGTGACCTACGCCGGGCGCCTCTACCGGGCCCGGGTCGCGCACACCCCGCCTGCCGGAGCCGGTTGGACCCCGGTTGCCGCGGCCTCACTGTGGGAAGACCTCGGGGCCTGCGACGGCACCACACCGCCGACCACACCCCCGCCGACCACACCGCCGCCCACCACACCGCCCCCGGC
>NZ_LOJP01000001.1:2466892-2508963 GCF_001553785.1 Actinoplanes sp. TFC3 | reverse complement strand
CCCGGCGGGGAACCGTTGCTCCCGGGTGCCGGCGGGCCCGCCGGCGACCTTGCGGCGGTGGCGATGGAGCCGGCGGGGGCGGCGCTCCGCTCGGTGGCCGGCGAGCTGGCGGACTCGCTCCAGCAACTGACCGGCCCCCGCCGCGCCTCGTACGGATTCGCCCAGCAACGTGTTCGTAGCACTGAAGTGGTCTCCTCGGCGGGCCTGCACCGCACGCACACCTCAACGTCCGCGCTGCTTGATCTTTCCGTGCGCGAGCCGGACGGTGACGCTGCCGCGTGGACCGGTGCGGCAGGCGTGGACGTGGCGGCGCTGGGCTTGCGGGAACGCCATCAGGCACTGACCGACCGGCTCGACTCGGCGCGCCGCAAGGTGGAACTACCGGCCGGGCGCTACGAACTGTTGCTGGCACCCTCGTGCGTCGCCGACCTGATGGTGCGCTTCTATCTCGCCGCCGGGGCGCAGGACGCTCTCGACGGGATCAGCGTTTTCTCCTCCCCCGGCGGTACGCGGCTGGGTGAGCGGCTCACCGATCTGCCGATTACCGTCCGCAGCGACCCGGCCGAACCCGGGCTTGGTTGCCGGCCGTTCACTGTGGTCCGTTCCCCGGGCTCGCTCGGCAGCGTCTTCGACACCGGCGTGGCGCTGGCACCGACCCGATGGATCGACAACGGCGTGCTGAACGCTCTCGTGCAGACCAGGCACTCCGCGCGGATCTGCCGGGCTCCTCTCACGCCCTGGATCGGCAACCTGGTGATGGACGGCGCTCGCGGCGCCGGCAGCCTCGAGGACATGGTCCGCGGCACGCGCCGGGCGTTGCTGGTCACCTGCCTGTGGTATCTGCGCGAGGTGAACCCGGCCAAGCTCATGCTGACCGGGGTGACCCGTGACGGCGTCTACCTGGTCGAGGACGGTGAGGTGACCGGCACGGTACGCGACGTGCGCCTCAACGAGAGCCCGGTCGAGCTGTTGTCCCGCATCACCGAGACCGGCCGGACCGTGCCCGCGCTGCCCCGCGAGTGGACGGACGTGCCAACCCGCGTGGCGATGCCGCCCGTGCGGGTGAGCGACGTGGCCGTGTCGTGAGCGCCGGTCAGCCCAGCGGTCCGGTCACCGCCGTGACAGCACCGTCCGGCAGCCAGCGCTGGGTGCCGCCGTGGCCGTCCATGCCGGGCATCACGAGGCGGGAACTCGCGAACAGACGTACGGGCGTCGGATCCGCCGCTTCGGCACCGGCGAACGAGCGGTAACCGCCGGTGCAGGCAGGATCTTCGGGGAAGACCTCGTGCAGGGCGGTCAGATAGGCGTGTGCGGCCGGGCTGCCGGGGTCGAAGTCGAGACCGGTGACCTGACCGGCCGGCACGTCGAGCAGTTCCGCGCTGAGCAGCCAGGGGGCCAGGTAGACGCCTTGGGCAGGCAGCACGTCGGCCGCCACCCGCCGCAGTATGCCGTCGGCCGTGGACCAGCCGGAGGTCAGCAGATAGGGCACCCGGGAGTCGCCCGGACCGGTGATCCGGACCCCTGCGGCACGGGCGCGTGCCCGGACCGCAGCGGCTGCCTGCACGCCACGCGGGCTGGTGTCGCTGGCCAACGCGATGGCCGGCACGTCACGGCCGGCGAGGAAGTCCACCGTGGCATTCAGTGCCCGGACGTCGGCCGGCGCGAGCTGCTCGTCCGGGCAACCCCGCCACGGCACGGAGCGGCCCGCGATCAAGCCGCCCGCAACGGTGGCGGCGCACTCGGGCAGATCGGCGGCTACCGTGGCGGCGGGAGCGGCCTCCCCGGCGTCGAGGTCGATCGACGTCAGCACGCCGGCCGCCCGCAACCAGATGCGGTTGCGGCCGGGAACGAGCCGGACCTCGGCCCAGCCGGCGCCGGCGCCGGGGCGCGCTGCCGTCGCGATCAGCGCATCGGCACGAGTGCCGGCTTGCGCGCCCGCGGTGAGCAGGTGAACGACGTTGACACCGGGCCGTCCGGGCACCACCAGGACCGCCGGGGCGCCCGGAAGCGAGGTGAGGTGGCGGAGTACGGGGGTGGCTGCGGGCTCCGGGAGCCGGGTAGCCGCGGGACGGTTGACCAACATGCCCACGATGACGACGACAGCGGCGAGGATGGCGGCGGCCGGGGTTGCTGGGCGTCGTACCAGTACGGCCGCGGCCACAGCCGCGAGGGCCACGCCCAGCGTCACGACGACCGCCGTGGCCGGCCCCGCGAGCCATGGGCGGATGGTGTCGTCACTGAGCACGAGAACGGCGCAGGCGGCAGCGCCGAGAACCAGCAGCGCCAGGGCAGCGTGCAGGAAGCGCCACAGCCGCGCGCGGTCAACGCGTGCTGACGCTCCCGTCAGCACCGTGGTGGCTACACCGGCAGCCAGCACGGCGGCGGCTGCGAGGGGTTCGGCTGCGCCGGCGATCTGCCACGCCCGTCCTGCGCCGCCGGTGTGCAGCACCGTGACACCGGGCGCCAGCATGACGGCCGTGGCCGCGGCTGCGATCAGGCGTACCCGGCGGGACACCCGGCGGTCACCGGCCAGCACGACGACGACAACAGCCAGCAGCACGACTAGCGGCGACCACCGGCCGGTCGCGCCGGCGCTCAGCAGCCATGCCGCACCCGCGGCCAGCGCGGTGCCGCGGTGCGTCAGCCGGGTCTCGGGCGGGTCATCGTCGCTGCGGTTGCCACCGAGCAACGTCAGACCCGCGGCGGTCAGCGACGAGACGACGGCTACGGCGGACAGGGCCATGGCCGCCGCCGGGGCTGTCGTCGTCGAGGCAGCGGCCAGCACGAGGCGAAGCGTCACGGCATCCGTCCCGCCGGTGTGCCGCAACCCGCGTGGTCATCATCATCGGACCGCTGCACCGGCCGCCGGTCACGTCCGGCACCGGCGGTCCCGGCCGCGCCGGCATGCCGCCGGTCAGGGTGGGTGCCGCCGTCCAGCGACCCCGGTTCCGGCCAGGATGCCAGGGACAGAAACGTCTTGCTCGACACGGGTGACTCCTCCAAGATCGGTCAGTCGATTCCGGCATCGGGGCAGGCCCGCAGGCACGCCATGAGGGTGCGCGCCTGCACGTTGACGCATCCGCCCAGCCGCACCAGATGCAGCAGTTGGTGCGGGGTCATCCAGCGGTAGTGCTCGGTTTCCGGCACCGCGGTATCCACCTCGACCACCAGGTACCGGTTGCGGGCGTGGTACAGCCGCCCGCCTTCCTCGGACAAGGTGACCTCGACCAGCCGCCGCCGCGGTCCGGCCGCCAGCACGGCGTCAAGATGAGGCGGGCGCCGGGCCGCGTGCAGGGTTGCCGCCCGTTCGGGCACACATTGCACGGTCGGCGCGAGTTCGACCCGCCCGGGCAGGCCCGCCTCGAACCGGGCATGGACCAGCAGGTTCAGCACGCCGTACCGCCGCACTGCCAGGAAAGCGGCCAGGCCGGTCGCGACGGGCCGCAGAATGGGCTGCGCCCAGCGATCGATCTCGCGCCCCACCGCCCGCACCTCCACCCCGATGATCTCGAACAGCGGATCGCCTGGACGGTGGATCCGGTGGCTGTCGTGGCGCCATCCGGTCAGCGCCCGCAGCGGTACGGCGGTGGCCGACAAGGGGCAGCCGCGGCGCACGTCGGTGAGCCACGCCCGCAGTTCGGAGCCGGGATGGGTGGCCCGGGGCGCCGGCCGGGCGGGCGGCAGGCACGACAGCACGGAGCGCGCGGACATGTTCACCACATCGTTGAGCTGCATCAGGCGATGGATCTGGGCCAGGGAGAACCATCGGTACGTTCCCGGCGCGTCGATCTCGCCGACGTTCTCGACGATCATGTTGCGATTGCGCTTGCGCCAGAACCAGCTTCCGTGCTCGGACTGCGCGACATCGACCAGCCGGGGTTGCCGGGCTCCGCGGAACAGCTCGGCGAACAGCACCTTCCGGCCGTGATGGGCCCGCAGGTAGTTGCTGCGGGTGGCCTGCACGGTCGGCGCCAGCTCAAGCCCGTGGCGATTACCGGGCTCGGCCTTCGCCTGCAGCAGGAACTCCCGGCCGGCACCGGTCCCCCGGCTCAGCAGACCCAGAATCCCGGTCTCCGGCTGAACGAGAACCGGCTGCTCGAACTGTGCCGGGCCGGCACCGGGCTCGTATACAGCCAGCCCGGAGACGGCGAAGAAACGCCCGCTGTCATGGCGCAGGTCGCCGGTGTGCGGGTCACTGCGCCACCCCGGCAACGACGTCAGCGCGGTGCGCCGTACGTCCATCTGCGACTGGGCACGCACCGCCGAGAACCACGCCATCACATCGCTGCGGACGTCGATCCCCATGCTTTAGTATTAGATAGCCATACGCGACGACGGTCAATGGCTGCGCTACTGCTCGGCGGCTGTGCGACTCAAGGGAGCTGACCAAGGTATGGACTACGTCTATCTGGGTCGCAGTGGCCAGCAAGTCAGCCGGCTCGTGCTGGGAACCTTGAATTTCGGTGTGCGAACGTCCAAGAAGGAAAGCTTCGAGCTGATGGATGCCGCGCTCGACGCCGGCATCAACTTCTTCGACACGGCCAACGACTACGGATGGCAGCGGCACCGCGGGTTCACCGAGGAGTTGCTGGGTGAATGGTTCTCCCTCGGCGGTGACCGCCGTTCCCGGATCGTGCTCGGCACCAAGGTCTGTCATCCCATGAGCGACTGGCCCAACGACCGGGGTCTGTCCGGCCGGCACATCATCGCCGCCTGCGACGATTCGCTGCGGCGCCTGCGCACCGATTGGATCGATCTTTACCAGATGCACGACGTCGACCCGCACACCACCTGGGAGGAGGTGTGGCAGGCGATGGAGGTGCTGACCCGAGCCGGCAAGATCCGCTATGTGGGCTCGTCGAACTTCGCGGGCTGGAACATCGCGGCGGCCCAGGAACGCGCGATCCGCCGGGGCGGTGTCGGCCTGGTTTCCGAGCAGTGTCTCTACAACTTGGTCGACCGGCACGTGGAAGCGGAGATCATGCCGGCGGCCGCGGCGTACGGGATGGCCGTTGTAGCGTGGTCACCCCTGCACGGCGGGTTGCTCGCCGGCGTGCTGGAGAAGATGGTGGCCGGCACGGCGGTCAAGTCCGCGCAGGGACGCGCCCAGGTGACGTTGCCCCGGGTTCGCACCGCGGTCGAACGCTTTGAGAATCTGTGCCGCAAACTGCGTCACTCACCGGCCGACGTGGCGCTGGGCTGGGTGCTCAGCCGGCCCGGCGTCGATGCGGCGGTCATCGGCCCGCGCACCCGCGAGCACCTCGATGGCGCCCTGACCAGCCTGCGCCTGGAGCTGTCCGACGAGGTGCTCGGCGAGCTCGAAACCCTGTTCTGGTAGCCGGGCATGGACATCGTCGGCAACGGCTTCCTGGCCCGCAACCTGGCCGGCCTGGCCGGGCGGCACCGCGGCGTGGTCGCCATCGCCGCCGGAGCCTCGAGCACCGCGGCGACCGGGCCTGAACTGGACCGCGAGGCCGACCTGGTCGCTGCTGTGGTACGCGAATGCCGTCAGGACCGCCGTACCGTCATCTTCTTTTCCACGGCCTCGCACGCCCTGTATGGCAGCACCCGTTCTCCCGCGCGGGAGAACGGTCCGGTTTGCCCGGCCTCCGCGTTCGGCCGCCACAAGCTGCGCATCGAGCATCTCATCGCCGGAAGCGGTGTGGCCTGGCTGATCCTGCGGCTCAGCCACGCGGCGGGCCCGTATCAGCGGTCGCACCAGTTCTTCCCGGCCATGGTGCACGCGGTGCAATCCGGTTCGGTTCTGGTGCACCGGCACGCGGCCCGCGATCTGATCGATGTCGCCGACGTGGTACGAGTCGTCGATGCCCTGGTGCAGGCGGGCGTCAGCGGCGAGGTGATCAACATCGCGACCGGGCGGCCGTACCCCGTGCTGGATGTTGTTGCTGCTCTGGAGTCGGCGCTCGCTCGCCCCGTGGACATCGAGTTCGCCGATCGGCCACCGGCGGCAGTGACGGTGTCAGTCGCGAAACTGCACCGCCTGCTTCCCGGTCTGCGCCTGCCCGAGGGCACAAACGACGACCTCGATGACCTGGTACGCCGCTACGCCCCGCTGTACGCCGGGAGCCCCGCATGACCGGCGAGCGGGTCCTGGTCACCGGCGGCGCCGGGTTCATCGGCTCGCACTACGTACGCCGGCTGCTCGCCGACCCCGGGGATCGCGACCTGCGAGTGACCGTGCTGGACTTGTTGACGTACGCCGGGCGGCGCGCCAACCTCGCCGAAGCGCAGCACGACCGCCGTTTGACCTTCGTGCACGGCGATGTGTGCGACCCCGTGCTGACCGCCCGCCTGGTCGCAGCCCACGACACAGTCGTGCATTTTGCTGCGGAAACCCACGTCGACCGGTCGATCGCGCGGCCCCACGATTTCGTGCGGACCAACGTGCTCGGCACCCAGTACCTGCTCGACGCGGCCCGGCGTCACCACGGCGGACAGGCCGTGTTCGTGCACATCTCCACCGACGAGGTTTACGGCTCGATCGAGGAGGGCGCCTGGCCGGAGACCGCCCCGCTGTGCCCGACCTCGCCCTACGCTGCCGCCAAGGCCGCCGCCGACCTGCTGGTGCTGGCCTACCACCGGACCTACGGCCTGGACGTAAGGATCACCCGCTGCTCCAACAACTACGGCCCTCGCCAGTACCCCGAGAAGCTGATCCCCTCGTTCATCATCAGCCTGCTGGGGGGCCGGCCTGTGCCGCTCTACGGCGACGGCCGCCAGCGCCGGGACTGGCTGCACGTCGAGGATCATGTCGAGGCCGTCGAACTGGTCCGGCTCAAGGGACGGCCCGGCGAGGTCTACCACGTCGGCGGTGGCACCGAGTTGTCCAACCGTGAGCTCACCGAGAAACTCGTGGAGCTCTGCGGAGCCTCTGCGGACCTGATACGCCCAGCCGCGGACCGCCTCGGCCATGACCGCCGTTACCGCCTCGATGACAGCAAAACGGCCGGCGAACTCGGCTACGCCCCGCGGCACACCTTTGATCGGAGCTTGGCCGCCACGGTCGAGTGGTACCGCGTCAACCGGACCTGGTGGGAACCGCTCAGGTGAAGGCCGTCATGGTCGTGGGACCGCAGCGTCTGTCCTCGACAGTGGCCGGCAGGTCACCATAATGCCCGGGTCTCGCCCTCACTGGCGTCACCACAGTGGATGACCAGGCCGGAGAAACATCCACCGAAAGGGGGCCCTCCCAGCGCCGCGACACGCTAGCGTCAGATCGAGAGAGATTAATCTATGTGACTCGGGGAGGTCCGGATGAACTTGAGCAGGCAGATCGCAGCCGCCACCGGCGCGCTGATCATGCTGGCAGCACCGGTGGCGCTCGGGACGGCGTCCGCCGCTTCCGCCGCGCCGCCGGGACTTCAGCGGGGCATCACCCACGCGGAGAATCCCCGCGTTCCGCAGGGCGCAGTGTGGACGGAAGCCTACTTCCCGTCAGCGGACCACAGCGGGGTCGAGTTGCACGCCGACGTCCTGCGGCCGGAGCACCTGCCCGCCCACGCCCGGACGCCGGTGATCCTCGCGGTCGGCCCCTATTTCAGCCACGCGGGTCAGACCGGACCGCAGGGGTTTCCCCAGACCGGGCCGTCGAACCGGTTCGAGGACTTCACCAGCGGCACCGACCTGTTCGCGCGCGGGTACTCGTACGTCATGGTGGACCTGCGCGGGTTCGGTGGGAGCACCGGCTGCCTGGACTGGGTGGGGCCCGGCGAGCAGGCTGACGTGAAGGCGGCGATCCAGTGGGTGGCGAGCCGGCCGTGGTCCACCGGCAAGGTCGGCATGTACGGCAAGTCGTACGATGCGGTGACCGGTCTGGTCGGTAACAACCTGCGGTTGGGAGCACTGAAGGCAATCGTCGCCCAGGAGCCGGTGTGGAACATGTACAACTACCTGTTCAGCAACGGCGTCCCCCGGCCCAATGTGACGGGCACCCCGAACGCCTACAACGGCATCGCCACGATGGCGCAACTGCCCGACGACTCCGAGCACTACCGGGCGAACGCAGCGTACGAACAGAGCCACCCCGAGTGCCTCGCGGACAACCTCACGAACAACAACAACCCCGATCTCGACTCGCGCTACTGGCGCGCCCGCAACCTGGCCGCCCAGGCCAAGGGTACGAACACCCCGCTGTTCATCACCCAGGGCTTCATCGAGAACAACACCAAGCCGGAGGACGTGCAGGAATACCTTGCCAACCACCGCGGCACCGAGCGCGGCTGGATGGGCCAGTGGGAGCACGTACGCGGTAACGAAACCAACCAGGGGCAGCTGCTGCAGGGTCGCGCCGGCTTCTTCGACGAGGTCATGCGCCTCTACGACCGCTATCTGAAGGGCATCCAGCCCGCCGTGCACGACCCCGCCTTCGCCCTCGAGGACAACACCGGCCGCTGGCGTGCGCAACCGGCGTGGCCCATCTGGTCGTCCACGACCACGGCGAGGTTGCAGGACGGACGGTACGTCGACACCGGCGGCCCCTCGGCGCTGGCCGCCCCGGCCGGTCAGCAGTGGGACATGGAGCACGCCACCGATCCCCTCCCGCCCACCGCCCGCAGCCTCGCACCGGCGCCCGCAGGCGGCTACGTCACCTGGTCCACCCCGGTACGGCAGCGGCTGAGGATCACCGCCACTCCCCGGATCTCGCTGCGGGCCGGGGCTTCCGGCAACGTGATGGTGCGGCTGTGGGATGTTGCCCCGGACGGCACCGCGGTGATGTTCGACGAGAACGTGGCGCTGATCGAACGGGCCGGACGGGTTGCGTTCGACCTCAAGGCGACCGACTGGACCCTGGAGGCGGGTCATCAGCTCGGCGTGCAGATCGGCACGATCGGCAGCGGGAGCTGGCTGGACACCCCCAGCGGCAATACGATCCGGGTCACGCAGGCGCGGCTGAACCTTGCGCTGCAGAACCCGCGCTCCGACGTGCCGGCCCAGGGCGACCGGTCACCGTTTCTGGACACCTATCTGAGGCAGTACACCCAGACGCTCACCGGCTCCCGGGAGGGAACCTTCCGGCTCAGCCTGCGCTGATCCGGGTAGATCGGCGCAGCCCCCGCCCCGCCGTCATCAGGCGAGTTGGGTGCGCTGCGCCGGGACGACCGCCGGCACCCGCACCTGGGCCGTGAGCGCTTCCGGGCGAACCGGGGTGCGCGGGAGAGCCGGCCGGCCGGAGCGCAGCAGCGGGCGCAGGTCGGGGGCGACCAGGTGGGCGAACGCCGCCGGGCTGATCACCCGCAGGGACGCGTTGAGCTGCTCGATGACTACGCGCGCCAGGAACGCGTTGTCGGGCTGGTCCACGTACAGGATCGAGGTGATCCGGCCGAGGAAGGCACGGCAGGTCGCCGGGGCCTCGAGGCGCAGGCGGCCGTCGAGCCGGGCGAGGATCTCGGTGGGCAGGTGCGGAGCGAGCAGTTCCGCGGCGCGGGGTGGGAGGACGTCGGTGAGGGCACCGGTCACCCCGCTGACCACACGAAGGCTTTCGCGGCGCCCGTGCAACCGAGCCCTGCGCTCGACGCTGGCCAGAAGAGCATCAATTTCCACCGAGGCGTCCTTCCAAACCTGTCGGGGTGTTGCCAGAGTGCCCCAGAGAAGAACGGTCAAACAGCGATGAGGCGGACGTCACCCCACCCGGCCCGCGCTCAGACCCGGGCGTCGCCCCAGTGATTGGCCGGCCGGCGTCGTGGGACGGGCGGGCGCCCGGGACCATCGAGGCGGGTGGCGATGCGGTGCAGCGCTCCGGCGGCGAGGCGCCGGATCCGGCCGGGCGCCGGGGCCGCGACCACCGGGCTGTCCGGCAGGGCCGAGGTCATGAGCCGAGGTGACGTGCCGTCGACCAGGGGAACCAGGGCGAGCTCGTACATCGACTTCTCCCTTCGCTGATGCGGGCTAAGCTTGCTTCGGTAGCAACATACCGCAGATGATGCTACCCAAACACCTTTGAGGGGGATCAGATGTCCGGGACGAGCTTTCCCACCCGGTACGGCGAGCTGTACGGCGGGCTCCCCTGCCTGGACTTCGCCAACACTTTGGACGGCCGTGCCACCGCCAACGCCATCGAGCTGCTGCCGGCCTGGCCCGACCTGGTCGACTGGTCGCACTACGCCGGACTGACCGGCCCGTCCACCGCCCAGCGGCTCACCGCGGCCCCGCCCGCTGCCGCCGGCGCCGTGTTCGCCACCGCGATCGAGTTGCGCGAGGCAATCTTCGAGGTCTTCGCCGCGATCGCGCACGACCACCCCGTCCCGGGCGGATCCCTGGCCCTGCTGCAGGCCCGCTACGCCGAGGCGACCACGCAGGCCCGGCTCGCACCGGGCGCAACCGCCTTCACCTGGCAGTACGACGGCGACACTCCCGGCCGGGTCTGGTGGCCGGTGGCGATCTCCGCCGTCCACTTGCTCCTCACGGGCCCGCTCGACCGGGTGAAACTCTGCGCGGCCGAGGCCGGCTGCCGGGGTCTTTTCCTGGACGTCAGCAAGAACCACAGCCGCCGCTGGTGCGGCGAGGGTTGCAGCCTCGAGGCCAAGATTCAACGGCAGGCACACCGCCGGCGCAGTGCCCGCACCGAGACCGCGCGCGTCCCGTGAAACGGTTACAGCGTCCGCTCCACGGTTGGCGAACCCTCGCCCGGCGTGATCGGGTAGGGCATGCTCTGGAGCCGTAACTTCCTCTATTTCTTCGTGGCCCGAACGGTTTCGGTATTCGGTGACGCGATGTTCACCGTGGCCTCCGCCCTGGCCATCGGCGCGGTCTACGGCTCCACCGGAGTCGGCTTCACCCTCGCGGCGTGGATGATTCCGTTCCTGTGCTGCATCCTGCTGGGCGGGGTCCTGGCCGACCGGTTCAGCGCCCGCCCGCTGATGATCGGCGCGGACGTGGTCCGCCTGTTCGCCCAGGGCACCATCGCGGCGGCCTTCTTCGTCGGCACGCCGTCGTTGTGGCTGCTGGTGGTGTGCTCCGCGGTCAGCGGCGCAGCGGCCGCCATGTTCCAGCCCGGGGTCAACAGCATGGTGCCGCTGGTGTCCTCGGACCCGCACCGCGCCAACGCGGTGATCAAGGTGGCGTACTCGTTCGCCCAGCTCCTCGGCCCGGCCGCCGCCGGTTTGCTGTACGGGCTGTTCGGCGCGGCCCCGGTGTACGTCGTGGACTCGGCCACCTTCGTCATCAGCGGCGTGTGCCTGGCGCTGCTCCGGCTTCCACCCGTCACCGCGACCGCCGGTTCCACCATGCTGCGCGACCTCAGCGTGGGCTGGCAGGAGTTCCGGTCCCGGACGTGGATGTGGAGCGTCATCCTGGTCTGGGCGGCGTACGGGATCGTCCTGATCGGACCGCTGGTGCCGCTGGGGTCGGTGCTCATCAGCGAACGCCTCGGCGCGCCGGCCTACGGGTGGATGCAGTCGGCCATCGGCGCCGGCACCATCATCGGGGGCCTGATCGCCCTGCGGGTGCGTCCGATCCGGCCGCTCGCCGCGGGCGCCGTCGCGATGTTCGGTTACGCGCTGCTGCCGCTGGCCATCGCGCTGCGCGGCTCGTTCACGATCCTGCTCGTCGCCGCCGCCGTCAACGGGTTGGCCTGGGCCTTCTGGGGGGTCATGTGGCAGACCACCGTGCAGACCCAGGTGTCGCCGGAGGTGCTCAACCGGGTCACGTCGTACGAGGTGTTCGGGTCCAACGGCAGCCTGCCGATCGGTCAGGCGCTGTCCGGGGTCATGATGCGCTTCGTCGGCGGTGAGCGGATGCTCGGCATCTCGGCGGTCATCAGCGTACTGGGCTGCGCGGTCCTGCTGTGCATCCCCGCCGTCCGCAACCTGCGTCAGGCCCCCGCACCGCAGCGCGACTTGATGCTCAAGCCGAGCTGAACCGGCCGCTTACGGTAAGGCCATGACGAAAGCCGAGGCCGTGGGCGAATCTGTGGTGGTGATCGGCGGTGGCATCCTCGGGCTGGCCGTCGCCCGTGAGCTGATGACCCGGGGTTCGCCCGTCACGGTCTGCGAGAAGGAGGACCGCTGGGGCGCGCACCAGACCGGGCACAACTCGCAGGTCGCGCACGCCGGGGTGTACTACGCGCCCGGTTCGGCCAAGGCGCGGCTGGCGGTCGACGGCAACCGCTCCATCGTGGCCTACGCCCGCGAGAACGGTGTCGCCGTGCAGGTCTGCGGCAAACTTGTCGTGGCCACCGAGCCGGGCGAGGTGGGCCGGCTCACCGCGCTGGCTACCCGGGCCGCAGCCAACGGGGTTCAGGCTCGGCTGCTGGACCGGGCGCAGGCGGCAGAATTCGAGCCGCATGTCGCGTGTGTGCGGGCCCTGCATGTCGCCTCCACCGCGGTGGTCGATTATCCGGGGATCTGCGCCCGGATGGTGGACGAACTCACCGCGGGCGGCGGCGATCTGCGGCTCGCGACACCGGTCACGGCGATCCGTCAGCACCGCAGCCGGGAGCTGGAGGTGGACACGCCGGGCGGGGTGATCCGGGCCGGACGCCTGGTCAACTGCGCCGGTCTGCAGGCCGACCGGGTCGCCCGGATGGCCGGGATCCAGCCGGGCGTTCAGATCGTGCCGTTCCGCGGCGAGTACTACCAGCTACGCGACGAGGCCAGCCACCTCGTTCGGGGGCTGGTCTACCCGGTCCCTGATCCGGCCCTGCCGTTTCTCGGGGTGCATCTGACCCGGATGCTGGACGGCACGGTTCACGCCGGCCCGAACGCGGTCCTCGCCCTGCGCCGCGAGGGGTACCGCTGGCGGGACATCTCCGTGCGCGACCTCGCCGCAGCCGCGGGTTATCCCGGCCTGTGGCGCTTGGCCGGGCAGTATCGCCGCAGCGCCACCGAGGAACTGCTCCGGTCGCTGTCGCGGCGCCGGTTCGCCGCCAGCCTCGCCAGGCTCGTACCCGGTATCGGGCCCGCCGACATCGTGCGGGCCGGTTCCGGCGTCCGCGCGCAGGCCTTGAACCCTGACGGCACACTGGTCGACGACTTTTTGTTCCGCGAGGCCCCCGGCCAGGTGCACGTGCTCAACGCGCCCTCCCCTGCCGCGACCGCCGCGCTGGAGATTGCCCGGACCGTCGCCGACCGCGTCCTCAAGTCCTGAGTTTCAAGTTCTAAGCCACGCCGGGGCCGGTGCCCCAGATGGCGTCGAGTTCGTCGCGGCGGTCGATGCCGAGCTTGCGGTAGATGCGGGTCAGGTGCTGCTCGACGGTGCTCATCGTGATGTAGAGCATGCTGCTGATCTCGCGATTGGTGTAGCCCTGCGAGGCCAGCCGGGCCACCTTTGCCTCGGCGCGTGACAGCGGGCCGCGGCGGGCCTTGCGGGCCGGGTCGGTGGGGTTCACCGGTTCTGGCGCGCGGCTGGCGGTGCGGCTGCGGGACACCTTCTCGGCGCGGCGTTGCACGCTGCGGCCGGTGGCCAGTTCACCGGCTTCCTGGTAGGCGCGGGCCATGGCGTCCAGGGCGCGGGCGTGCTCCAGCGACTCGCCGCGCTTCTCCAGCAGGGTGACGGCTTCCCGCAGCAGTGGCAGACCTTCCGGTTGGGGCAGGGCCTGAGCGAGCAGGCGCAGCGCCCGGCCCCGGCTCCACAGGCCGCTGGCCGGGATCGCGTCGAGGTGCTCGCGGGCCAGCCGGCGGGCCGAGTCGAGGTCGCCGAGCCGCAGCGCCGCCTCGGCCAGGTCGGCGCGCCACGGCAACAGCCCGGGCGCCTCCAGTTTCCAGGCGGTAAGGATCTCGCCGATGGCGCGGAAATCGTCGGCGGCGGACTGCCGGGCGTTGGTCGCCAGGTGATGCTGGCTGCGGGCCCGCAGATAGAGCAGTCCGTACGGGCTGCGGGTCAGGCACTGCGGCAGTGGCGCCGCGAACGCCGCAGCCACCTCGTCGTGGCGGCCCGTCTCGGTGAGCGACATCAGCAGCACCGCGCGGGGCACCGCCGCCAGCACCCCCCATTCGAGGTCGCCGACCAGGTCGATGGCGGTGCGGGCGCGCCCGATAGCGGTATCGAAGTCGCCGGCCCAGAACGCCACCTTGGCCTGCGCGGCGGCGACCAGCGAGTGCCACTGCGGCGGGTCACCGGCGCTGAGCTGACCCGCAAAGCGCCGGGTCCACGCCAGGATCTCGTCGGTGCGTTCCAGCGAGAGCAGCGTGAACAGGGCCAACTGACCGACTTCCAGGTCGGACTCGTGCGGCAGCACCCGGTGCAGCACCTCGACCGCCTCGGCGGTGGCCGCTTCGGTGTCCCCCGCGGCCAGCAGCCTCATCAGGGCCACGGCGCGTGGCAGCCACGGGTACATCCCGATGATCAGCTCGGGGCGCAGGTCGGAGCCGGGCAGGGCGGGCGCCTCGGGGAACACGTGACGCACCCACAGCCGGCTGACCGCCAGCTCCACCTCAGCCCGGTCGTCGCCGGCCCGGTCCGTTGCCAGGTCGAGCAGTTGGCGGGCGCCGGGGGTGCGGCCCTGCCAGGCGAGCAACTGGGCCAGCCGGGCAATGCGGTGAGCGGGCAGCTGACCGTCCAGGGCACTGGCCGACACCAGCGCGAGCATCTCGCCGACGCGCCGCGGTTGTGCCGCCCAGGTGAGGTCGAGCAACCGCGCCCGCAGCTCCGCGCGTTCGTCGCGCCCGGCCGTCCAGCCCAGGGCCAGGTTCAGAAAGCCGGCGGCTTCGTCGAAGTCGCGGGACTCGATGGCCTGCGCGGCGGCATCGCGCAGCACATCCAGCGCCCAGGGTTGCATCGCCTCGCCGGTGGCGACCAGGTGCTGGGCCACGACCCGCATCGGCGCGCCCTCGGCGTGCAGCACCTCGGCGGCCCGGCGGTGCATCGGGCGCATCGCCTCGGGTTCCAAGCCGGCGGCCACCGCGGCCTGCACCCAGGGTCGCAAGGTATGGTCCGGGGCGAGCAGGGCAAGCGCGATCAGGTCATCGAACACCGCGCCGAGGCCGGGCAGGGAGAGTTCCAGCACCTGGCTCAGGGTGGCCGGGTCGTAGTGGTCACCCAGCACCGCGATGGCCCGGGCGGCGTCCGCCAGATCGTGTTTGGCCAGGATGTGGTGCGCGGCCCGGCCGAACGCGGGACCGGCCTCGGTCATCCAGTCGTGCACCGAGTCGGCGGCGGCCAGGTCGTCGAGGGCCGCGTCGACGAGCCTGGCGTTGCCTCCGATGTCCAAGGGCAACTGCGCCAGCACGACATCGTCAACCTCGCCGGCTAGCGCCCCGCGCAGGATCTGCTCGACGGTGGCGGCGGTCAGCGGACGCAGCTTGGCACGGTTGGCCGGCGGGGCCAGGCTCAGCGTCTCGCCGTGCTCGGACATGCCGCTGCGCCAGGCGTACACGGCGAAGACGGCGTCGGGGGCGATGCGGTGCGAGAGCTCTTGCAGGAACGCTCGGCAAGCCTCGAGGTCCAGCGCGGCTTCGTCGACGATGACCGCCACGGGCATGCGGTGCCCGAGCCGGGCCAGCCGGGCCGCCACATCGGCCGGCTCGCGGGAACCACCGTCGGCCAGGCGCGCGGAGGGGGCCAGCAGCGCGGCCACGTCGGTGGTGGCCGACGCGCCCGCGAACAGCATCCGGGGATGCCGGTCGGGGAGCGCGCGCCGGGCGGCGCGTACCAGCACCGGCCGGCGCAAGGCGTCGGAACCGGCGACCACGGTGATCCCGGCCGTCTCCAGGCCGCGCAGGACCACCGGGTCGGCGAGCACGATCAGGTCGTCACCGCGTACGTCGGCGCGGACCTCGAGGCGCACCGCCGGCGCCGCCAGGGTGAACGCCTGAATCGAAACCACTTTTGCAGCCGCTTCCTTACGCAAGCAGAACTCCAAATTCCGTCCTCCGCCATAACTCCGGAGGTTTGACCAGGTCAGCACCGCCGCGGACGGCTGCGGTAAACACGTTGCCTGAACGGTGCGGCAATAGAGATGCCGGGGTTTGACCTCGGCTTTTACACGTTGTTAACAAAGCGTTTTTCACCAGGCCGGCGAACTTTTGACGAATGGGAACGCTATCACGATTGAAACTACAACGTCTAATACAAGGAATGTCCATGAGCGACACTACGGTCCGTTACCGCACCTGGCCCGTAAGACCGGCTGCACGCTGCACTTCCATCCTGACAGGGCTGTGATCTGCGGTAATCGCTACCACCCGCGCCGCAGGCGGCGAACTCCGTGACTCCCGGCGAGCCCGCGCGCACAGGCGTTAACATCTGCACGCCCAAAGTCTTCATAATCAGCTGAGGATCAAAAGGGCAGCAGTGGGCAACCAAAAGACTCTGACCACCTCCCCGGCGCCGCAGTTGGAGCCCCTCAGTCCCACAGACATTGAAAGTGGCCATTACCGATCGCCACCACAGCGCCCGCGCAAAGGGGGAACTGGGGGTTTTCAGGGGTGCCTAGGGGTGTTTCACCAGCGCATTCCTCTTGTTCGCTGGTCGGATCGAGCCGCCGCTGACATTGAGGAATCCATGACCGAAGCCCTTGAGCCCGTCGTTGTCGCCGGTACCGCGCCGGATGCCGGGGCCGCAGCGGTCCCCGCCGCCCTGCTCTGGGCGGCCCTCGAGGATGCCGGGATCGTGGTGTCGGCGGCCGAGCCTGTCGTCGCCTTTCTCACCTCCCCCGCCCCGCAGCTCGACGGCATCGCGGGGCTCTCGGTTCGTCTCGCCGCCGACCCTACTGCGGCCGCCGAGGCGGCAGTGCGATCCGGCGAGGTGCGTTTCGCAGTGGCGGCCGGGCCCGGTCGGACACCGGCCACGGTGGTGACCCGGCCCGGAAGCGAACCGGCGCCGGCGGCCGGCGGAACACCCCTCAGTGAGCAGCCGTTTGTCCCGCCGTTGCTGGTTTCCGGGCGCACCGAGGCCGGATTGCGGGCGCACGCGCGGGCGCTTTCGTCCACCTTGGAAGCCCGAGCAGATATCCGACTCAGTGACGCCGCCTACACCCTGAACGCCTCCCGGGTCGTCTGGCCTCGCCGGGTTGCCGTCAACGCGATGGACCGCGAGAACGCGATCACGCTCCTGCGCGAGCTGGCCGACGGAAGCACCCCAGTGCCGGCTGCCGGTGACGCTGGGCCAGGCGTGGTTTTCGTCTATCCGGGCCAGGGTGCTCAGTGGACCGGGATGGCCACCGAACTCGCCTCGGTGGCACCGGTGTTTCGTGAGGCGCTCGCCGAGTGCGCCCGGGAGCTGCGCCCGTGGACCGAGTTCGAGCTGAACGACGCGTTGTCCGGCGCGATCGCCATGGACCGGGTCGAGGTCATCCAGCCCGCCCTGTTCGCGGTCATGGTGGCGCTGACCCGGCTGTGGAACGCGCACGGGGTCACCCCTGCGGCCGTGGTGGGGCACAGCTTCGGCGAGATCGCTGCGGTGACCGCGGCGGGTGGGTTGTCGGTGGCCGACGGGTGCCGCCTGGTCGCCACGGTCAGTAAGGCGCTGGCCGGGTTGCAGGGCACCGGGGACATGGTGGCGGTGGCGATGTCCGAGCCGGAGATCACCCGGCGGGTCACCGAGTGGGAGCTCGATCTGGCCGTGGCGGTGGTGAACGGGCCGCGCTCGACGGTGGTGGCCGGTCCCAGCGCGGCCGCCGCCGAACTGAAGCGCCGGCTTGAGCAGCAGGGCGAGCGGGCCTGGATCCTGCCGATCAACATCGCCGGGCACACCGGTCACATGGAACCGATCCGCGACTACCTGGTAAGCGAGGTGGCGGCGATCCAGCCCCGCGCGGCCGCCGTGCCGGTGCACAGCTCAACCGCACCTGAGCCGCTGGAGACCGCGGGTCTGGACGCCGAGCACTGGTTCGACAGCCTGCGGGAGACCGCGCGGTTCTCCCGGGTCACCGAGACGCTGCTGCACGCCGGGCACCGGGTGTTCATCGAGATGAGCCCGCACCCGGTGCTGACGGTGTCGATCACCGAGACCGCGGCGCAGGCCGGCCGGGACGTGGTCGTGCTGGACACCATGCGCCGCGACGACGCCGGGTACGACCGCTTCGTCCGCGCGCTCGCCGACTCGCAGGTGCACGGGACCACGCCCGACTGGGCCAGGGTGCTTGCCGGGGCCGGCCGGGTCGCGCTGCCGGCGTACCGGCCGGATTTCGACAGCGCCGACGCCGCCGGGCCGACCCTCGCCGACCGGCTGCGGCCGTTGCCACCGCACGAGCGGGTGGCCGAGGTGACCCGGATGGTGACCGGGCTGCTGGCCGGCGGCGTCGAGCCGGATCGCGATTTCCGGTCGCTGGGCGTGGATTCGGTCGGGGCGCTCGGGTTGCGCAACCGGCTCGTCGAGCTGACCGGAGCACGGCTCGGGGTCGGTCTGCTGTTCGATCACCCGACACCGAGCGCGGTGGCCGGGGAGGTTGTGCGCGTGCTGTTCGATGACGCTGAGGACGTACCGGATGAGGATCTCGCTCCGGGTGATCCCCAGGAAGCGATTGCGATCGTCGGCATGGCCTGTCGTTTCCCCGGTGGGGTGGAGTCGCCGGACGAGTTGTGGCGCCTGATCGTCGAGGGGCGCGACGGGGTGGCCGATTTCCCGGCCGATCGGGGCTGGGATCTGGTGACGCTCAGCGATGCGGACCCCGAAACGCCCGGCACGTTCTATCCACGTCAGGCCGGGATGCTCACCGATGTGGCCGGCTTCGACGCTGATTTCTTCGGTATTTCCCCGCGTGAGGCGCTGGCGATGGACCCGCAGCAGCGGTTGCTGCTGGAGACGTCGTGGGCGGCGCTGGAGGACGGCGGCATCGACGGCACGGGCCTCAAGGGCAGCCGCACCGGCGTTTTCACGGGCATCATGAGCTTGCCGTACGGAGCCCCGCCGCACCGCGCCCGCCCCGACCTCGAGGGCTACGTCGTCACCGGCACCCTGTCCAGTGTGGCCTCGGGCCGGCTGTCCTACGCGCTCGGGCTGGAGGGCCCGGCGATCACGCTGGACACGGCTTGCTCGTCGGCGCTGGTGGCTCTGCATCTGGCCGTGCAGGCGCTGCGCCGCGGTGAGGCGGACCTGGCCCTCGCCGCGGGCGCCACCGTGATGGCCGAGCCGGGGCTGTTCATCGAGTTCAGCCGGCTGCGCGGGCTCGCCCCGGACGGGCGGTCCAAGCCGTTCTCGGCTGAGGCTGACGGGTTCGGCATGGCCGAGGGCGTCGGCGTGCTCGTGGTGGAGCGGCTGTCCGACGCGCAGCGGCTGGGCCACCGCGTGCTGGCCGTCGTACGCGGTTCGGCGGTCAACCAGGACGGCGCGTCCAACGGGCTGACCGCGCCGAACGGGCCGGCCCAGCGCCGGGTGATCCGGGCTGCGCTGCGTGACGCGGGCGTGGAGCCGGGCGAGGTCGACCTGCTGGAGGCGCACGGCACCGGCACCAAGGTCGGGGACCCGATCGAGGCGCAGGCGCTGCTGGCGACGTACGGGCGGAACCGGGTCGAGGGGCGGCCCGTGCATCTGGGGTCGGTGAAGTCCAACGTCGGGCACACCCAGTCGGCCGCCGGGATCGCCGGGGTCATCAAGGCAGTGCAGGCGATGCGGCACCAGGTGCTGCCGCGCAGCCTGCATGCCGAGCAGCCCACCGCCGAGGTGGACTGGTCGGCCGGCACGGTGGAACTGCTGGCCGATAACAAGCAGTGGACCTCGGCCGGGCATCCGCGCCGCGCCGGCGTGTCGGCGTTCGGGATCAGCGGCACCAACGCGCACGTCATCCTCGAGGAATACGAAACCCCGGCCTGCACTACCCAACCCCCCGCCTGGGTTGCGACGGCGGTGCCGCTGACGCTGTCAGGCAAAACCCCGGAGGCGGTACGAGCCCAAGCCCACGCCCTGCGCGACCACCTGCTGGCCCATCCCGAGCTACCGCTGGCCGATGTCTCGTACACGTTGATGCACGCCCGCTCAGCCTTCGCGCACCGGGCCACCGTCGTCGGCGACCGGGATCAGCTGCTGCGCGAGCTGGGTGCGCTTGAGTCCGTACCGGCCGGGGCGGGGCGGGTGGCGGGCGTGTTCTCCGGGCAGGGCTCGCAGCGCACCGGCATGGGACATCAGCTCGCCGCGGACTTCCCGGTGTTCGCCGGCGCCCTGGACGAGGTGTGCGCGCACCTGGACCCGCTGCTCGACCGGCCGCTGCGCGAGGTGATGTGGGGCCAGGACGACGATCTGCTTGCTCGTACGGAGTTCGCTCAACCGGCCATCTTCGCGTTCGAGGTGGCCCTGGCCCGGCTGTGGCAGTCATGGGGCGTCAGCTTCACCGCGCTGGCCGGGCACTCGGTGGGTGAGATCGCCGCAGCCGTCATCGCCGGGGTGCTCACCCTCAACGACGCCGCCAAGCTGGTGGCGGCCCGCGGCCGGCTCATGGGCGCCCTGCCCACCGGCGGTGCCATGGCCGCGATCAACGCCCCGGCAGCCGAGGTGGCCGCGACGCTGACCGGCGACGCCACGCTGGCCGCGGTCAACGCCGCGCAGGCCGTCGTGGTGTCCGGACCCGGGCAGGATGTCGACGCGATCGCCGAGCTGTGGCGCGAACGCGGGCACCGCACCACCCGGCTGCGGGTCAGCCACGCCTTCCATTCGGCGCTGATGGAACCGATCCTCGCCGACTTCACCGAGGTGCTCGCCGGGCTCACATTCCACGCCCCGGCCACCCCGATCAGCCCGTCGGCCGACACCGCCCACCCGATTGACAGCGCCGACTACTGGGTCGATCACGCCCGCAAGGCGGTGCTGTTCGCCGACGCCATTGACGGCCTGCCCGAGATCGACGTGCTGCTCGAAATCGGCCCGGACGCCGCGCTGACCCCGCTGCTCGACAACGCGATCCCCAGCGCCCGGCGCCGTCAGCCGGAAACCCTGGCCCTGCTCACCGCCGCCGCCCGCGCGTACGACCACGGCACCCCCCTCACCTGGCGTGCCCTGCACCCCACCGGCAGCCTGGTCACCCTGCCGCACTACGCCTTCCAGCACGAGCGGTACTGGCTGAGCGAACCCACCCCGGCCGGTACGACCCACGGCGCCGACACCTATGCGCACCCGGTGCTGACCGAGCGCACCGACCTGCCCGGCAGCGGCGGCGTCGTGCTCACCGGCCGGCTCGACCCCGGCACCGACCCCTGGCTGGCGCATCACGTGGTGATGGACACCGTCCTGTTGCCCGGCACCGGCTTCGTGGAGCTGGCCCTCGAAGCGGCCCGCGCGGTCGGCGCCGGTTCGGTGGACGAGCTGGTGCTGCGCGCCCCCATGGTGTTCCCCGCCGGGCGGCCCCGGGAGGTGCAGGTGTGGGCCGGGCCCGCCCAGGATTCCGGCCGGGAGCTGCAGCTCCGCACCCGGGAACCCGGTGGCGAGTGGACCCTGCATGCCGGTGGCCTGCTGGCCGCGCACCGGGCCGGCACCGCTGACCTGCCGGCCGGCTGGACCGAGCCGGTGTGGCCACCGGCCGGGGCGAGTAAGGTGCCCGGCGGCTCGTTCTACCCCGGCCTTGCGGCCCGTGGCTACGAGTATGGCCCGGCTTTCCACGGCGTGCAGGCGCTGTGGGTCCGCGGCAACGAGCTGTTCGCCGATGTCGTGCTCCCCGAGGGCCAGCCGACCGGCTTTGGCATCCATCCGGCGCTGCTCGACGCCGCCCTGCACGCGCTGCCGATCACCGGGGCGCTGTACGACGGCGATGACGACGTGCGGCTGCCGTTCTCGTTCAACGGTGTCTCGCTGCTGGCGGCCGACGCCCGGCAGGTGCGCATGCGCATCCTCGTGGACGAGCAGGCCGGCACCGCCCGGGCCTACGCCACCGACGTCGCGGGCAACCCGGTGCTGGCCATGGAGTCGCTGGTCATCCGCTCGGTGCAGCGCTCGCAGCTGCAGGCCGCCGGTGGCGTGGAACCGGCGGCCCACTTCACCGTCGGCTGGGAACGCCTGCCGCTGACCGCGGCCGCCTCGGTGCCCGGCTCCTGGCGGCTCATCGGCGACCTGCCCCTGGCAGTCACCGCGATGCTCACCCCGAGCGGGGACACCCCGGCCGACGGCGTCCTGATCGCAGCCCGCACCGCCGAAGAGCTGCTGCACGCCCTCGCCGAGGTCGGCTCGGATGGGCCGGTCTGGTGCGTCACCACCGGCGCGACCGCCGACGACGTGGCCGCTGCGGGCGTCTGGGGGCTGGGCCGGGTCGCGGCGCTGGAACGCCCGGAGCAGTGGGGCGGGCTGATCGACCTGCCCGCCGAGCCCGACGCGACGACGGCCGGTCTGCTCGCTGCCGTGCTCACCGCGGACGGCGGCGAGGATCAGGTGGCGATCCGCGACGGTGCCGTGCACGCCCGGCGGCTCTCGCCCGCACCGGCGAGCCAGCCGGGTGGGCCGTGGGCGCCGAAGGGCACGGTACTGATCACCGGCGGCACCGGCGGGCTCGGCGGGCACGTCGCCCGGCGGCTGGCCACCACCGGCAGCGCCGACCGGCTGGTCCTGGTGTCAAGGCGTGGCCCGGAGGCGCCCGGCGCGATCGAGTTGCGCGATGAGCTCCGCGCCGCGGGTACCGACGCCGACGTGGTGGCCCTGGACATCACCGACCGCGACGCCGTCACCGCCCTGCTGTCCACTCTGGAGGTGAGCAGCGTGGTGCACACGGCCGGGGTGGTCAGCGACATCCCGATCGGTGAGCTCACCGCGGAGCGGCTGGCCGCCGAGACCGCGGCCAAAGTCGAGGGTGCCCTGGTGCTCGACGAGCTGCTGCCGCAGCTGGACACCTTCGTGCTCTTCTCCTCGATCAGCGGCGTCTGGGGCGCCGGCGGGCAGGCCGCGTACGCCACTGGCAACGCCCAGCTCGACGCGCTCGCCCGGCGCCGGCGCTCCCGGGGTCAGGCGGCCACCGCTGTGGCGTGGGGGCCGTGGCTGGGCGGGGGCATGCTGACCGACCGCGACGAGCGGGAGTTGCGCCGCCTCGGCCTGGCCCCGCTGGCCGTGGACAGTGCGCTGCGCTCGCTGGATCAGGCGGCCGGGCCGGGGGTCACCGAGCTGGTGGTCGCCAACGTGAACTGGCCGCGGTTCCTCCCCGCGTTCACGGCGGCCCGGCCAAGCCCCCTGCTGGCCGGTCTCGCCCCGGCCGAGGTGCCCGCGGCGCCCGCCGCCCCCGGTGGGTCCGCGGTCGACCGGCTGACTGGCCTGGCGCCCGAGCAACGCCGCGCGGCACTGCTGGAGCTCACCCTGGCTCAGGTCGCCGCGCTGATCGGGCAGGCCGACCCGGCGGCGATCGACCCGGCCCGGGCTCTCAAGGATCTCGGCTTCGACTCGCTGATGTCGGTCGAGCTGCGCAACAAACTCATGGCATTGTTCGGCATCAGGCTCTCGGCCACCCTGGTATTCGATTATCCGACGCCCGACGAACTCACCGACTATTTGCTGGCCCAGCTCGATCTCGATGACAACAGCGCGGCGCAGGTGCCGTTGCTGACCGAATACGAATCCGTGGAATCAAAAGCGCTGTCGCCTTTCGTCGACGGTGCGACCCGCGCCGAGCTGGCCCGGCGGCTGCGCTGGCTGCTGGAGCGCCTCGACCGCCCGGACCCCGCCGCACCGGCCACCATCAGGGCCGATGACCTGGGATCGGCCAGCGCGGCCGAGCTGATGAGCTTCCTCGACTCGGTCTGAGCGGCCCCTACCCCTCAAGCCCCCTAACCGTTTCTAGGGGGCTTGAGGGGATTGCCGCCAGCAGTCGCGCGGTGAACTAATCCAACGGATTCCCGACCTGGAGAGAAAGCAGGCTCAATGCATCTTCTCGTCAACGGGATAGGCCATCGGGTGACCGGTGAAATCGACGTCCCGACTTCGAAATACCACGCCCACCGGGCACTCATTCTCGCCTCGCTGGCCGAGGGCGTCAGCACCATCCGCGGGCACTGCGACGCGCGGCACGTGCACTACACCGTGCAACTGCTGCGCGGTCTGGGCGTGACCATCACCCGCCGCGGCAACGCGTACGAGGTGCACGGCCTCGGCGGACGCTACCGGCCCCGCCGCGCGTCGGTCTCGGCCGGCAGCTCCGGCACCACGCTGTACTTCATGCTCGGGCTGGCCTCACTGGCCGACCGTCCGGTCACCGTCACCGGTCAGAAGTACTTCCGCCGCCGCCCGGTCGAGCCGCTGCTGCGCGCGCTCAAGCAGATGGGCGTCGAGTTGCAGTCGGCCGACAACTGCCCGCCCGTGCACATCGCCGGCGCCCGCCCGGCCGGCGGGCACGTGAAGATCCCGGGCACGCTGTCGCAGTGGATCTCCGGGCTGATCCTGCTCGCGCCGTTCGCCACCGGACCCAGCACCATCGAGGTCGAGGGTGAGCTCAACGAGCGCACCTATCTCGAGCTGACCGTGGCCATGATGCGCCAGTTCGGCCTGCAGGTAACCGTTTCCGCCGACTGGCGCCGCTTCGACGTGGAGCCGGACCAGCAGGCCCGTCCGGTCGACCTGAGCCTGCCGCCGGACATCGGCTCGGCCGCGTTCGGGGTGGCGCTGGCCGCGCTGCACCCCAGCGAGGTGCTGCTGCGCGGGCTCACCAGCCTCGACGGAAGTGCCGCGGACCACCCCGAGTTCCATTTCCTCGACGCGGCGCGGGCCATGGGCGTACCGATGCGGGTCACCGGGGGCGGCACGCTGATCCGCCAGGACGCGCCGCGGCTGCGCGCCATCGACTGGGATCTGCGGGACATGCCCGACATGCTGCCGATCCTGTCGGCCATGGCGGCGTTCGCCGACGGGGAATCGGTGTTCGGCAACGTCGCGCACACCCGGCTCAAGGAGTCGGATCGGGCCGCGGCGATGGTGCAGCTCAACGCCATGGGCGCTCAGGTCGAGCTGAGCGGCAACGAGCTGCGCATCCGCGGGGTCGATCGGCTGCGGGCGGCGCGGCTGCGCTCGTACAACGACCACCGGGTGCTGATGTCGCTGGCGATCGCGGCGACCCGGGCCGACGGCGGGTCCACGCTCACGTACCCGCGGGCTTACCGGATCTCGTACCCGGGGTTCCTGGACGCGGTGAACGGGGTGGGGGCCGAGATGTCGGTGCCGGGCAGGGAATCGGAGGACGTTTCGCGGGTGACGTTGCCGCAGTGGCTGCGACGGCGGGCTCAGGAGCGGGCCGATGAGGTCGCAGTTGTGGACGTACGGCGGGATTCCGATCTGGTTGTGACCTGGGGTGGTCTGCAGGACCGGGTGGATCGGGCGGCTGCGATGCTGCTGCGCCTGGGCGTGCGCCGCGGTGACAACGTGGCCTACCAACTGCCCAACCGCATCGAGTTCGTGGTGCTGTCGCTGGCCGCGTTGCGCATCGGTGCGGTGTGCTGCCCGATCATGCCGTTCTTCCGCGAGCGCGAGATCGCCTTCGTGCTGGGCCGGGCCCGGGCTCAGGTGCTGGTCGTGGCCGACCGCTACCGCAACCGCCGGCCCGCGCAGGAAGTGGCAGGGCTGAGCGAGCAGGATCGCGCCGGGTTGCGGCACCTGGTCGTGCTGTCCGAAGCAGACGGTACGGCCGAACTCCCCGATACCTCCGGGCTGGCCGTGCACGACTGGGACCAGGCGCTGACCGGAACCGTTGCCGACCGGGCCGTGCTCGACGAGCAGAACCCCACCCCCGACCTCCACGCCCAGCTACTGTTCACCTCGGGCACCACCGGCGAACCCAAGGGCGTGCTGCAGCCCTCGCACAACCTGGTCCGGGCCGCCGCGATGGAGATCCGTTTCCTGGGCCTGGGTCCCGACGACGCCATCTGGGTGCCCTCGCCGCTGGCCCACCAGACCGGCTTCCTGTACGGCATGGTGCTGGCCCTGGTGCTCGGTGTACCGCAGATCCTGCAGTCGGAGTGGAATGCCAAGCGGGCGCTGCGCTCGCTCAACGAGCACCGGGCGACGTTCGTGCAGGCGGCCACGCCGTTCCTGAGTGACCTGGTGGAAGCCGTCGAGCAGAGCGGTGACGTACCCGAGCATCTGCGCATCTTCGTGGCCACCGGCGCGACGGTGCCCCGCACGCTGGCCGAGCGGGCCACCCGGGTGCTGGACACCGCGGTGTGCGGCGCGTTCGGCACCACCGAGACGTGCCTGGGAGCGCTGGCCACGCCGGACAGCGAACCGGCGCAACGCTGGGGCACCGACGGGCGCGCCCTGGACGGGGTGGAGCTGCGCATCGTCGACGATGAGGGCCGCGCCCAGCCGCCCGGCGTCGAGGGCAACTTCGAGCTGCGCTCGGGGACCATGTTCGGCGGCTACCTGGACCGCCCCGGCCTGACCGGGGAGGCGTTCACCCCCGACGGCTTCTACCGCACCGGCGATCTGGCCACCCTCGACGAGCACGGCTATCTGCGGATCACCGGCCGGGTCAAGGACGTCATCAACCGCGGCGGCGAGAAGATCCCGGTGGCCGAGGCCGAGCAGTTGCTGTTCGAGCACCCGGCGGTGGCCGACGTGGCGATCGTGGCCATGCCCGACGAGCGGCTGGGCGAGCGGGCGTGCGCGTTCGTGGTGCTGCGCGAGGGCGCCGAGCTGACGTTCGCGCAGATGCAGGAGTACCTGGACGGCCGGCGGATGGCCAAGCAGTACTGGCCGGAGCGGCTGGAGGCGATCGAGGCGTTGCCGCGCAACCCGATCGGCAAGGTGCAGAAGTTCAAGCTTCGCGTGGTGGCCGCGGACCTGCGGCCGGTGAACAGCCGTACGACAGCAGAGAAGGCGATCGACATTGATGGATGAGCAGCAGTTCACCGAGCTCCGGTCCCGGGTCGAGCTGTGGGTGCGCGGGCCGGGCGAGCACTGGGCCGAGCACATCGAGGCCACCGGCGAGGCGCCCGAGGAGCTCTGGGTCGAGCTCAACGATCACGGCTTCCTGCGGATGGCCGCGCCGATCGAGTACGGCGGCCTGGGCCTGGGCTTCACCCGCTGGATGCAGCTGATGGAGATCTTCTCCCGCTCGCACGGCTCGGTACGGATGATCGTGCACGTCGTCAACGGCATCTGGCGCTCGATGGACGGCCACGCCGACGACGAGCAGCGCAAGCGTTTCGTCATCCCGTCGATCACCGGCGACATCAAGATCGCGTTCACGCTGACCGAGCCGGGCAACGGCACCGGCGCCGACATCACCACCTCCGTGGTGCGCGAGGGTGACACCTACTTCCTGTCCGGCCGCAAGCATCTGATCACCTTCGGCGTGCGCTGCGACTACTACCTGCTGGCCGCCCGCCTTGAGGGCAGCAGCGGCAAGGACGGCACGGTGGCGCTGCTGGTGCCACGCCACGCCGAAGGCATCACCGTGCAGGACACCTCGAACACGATGGGCGTGGTGGGCACCGACCACGCCACGCTCACCTTCAACCGCACCCCGGTGCCGGTAGCCAACCGCCTCGGCGCCGAGGGCGACGGGCTGGCCGTGTTCCTCGGTGGCTTCCTCACCCCCTCGCGCATCTCCGTGGCGATGAGCTGCGTCGGGCTGGCCACGCGGGCGCAGGAGCTGGCCATCGAGTACGCCCGCACCCGGGTCACGTTCGGCAAGTCGCTCACCGAGCGGCAGGCCATCCAGTTCATGCTCGCCGAGAACGCCGCCGACATCGAGGCCGCCCGCCAGCTCGTGCTGCACGCCGCGCGACGCTTCGAGCAGGGCGCCGCCGACGCGTCCATGCAGTCCTCGATGGCCAAGATGCACGCCGTCACGATGCTGACCGCCGTGACCGACAAGGCCCTGCAGGTGCACGGCGGGCTGGGTTACTGGAAGTCGCAACCCATCGAGCGGGTCTACCGCGACGCCCGGGCGCAGCGCTTCGAGGAAGGCACCAACGAGATCCAGAAGACGGTTGTCTTCCGGGAGCTGCTGCGCACCACCCCGAGCCCGGCACCGGGCCGATGAGCCTCGAAGGAGATCAGCCCATGTCCGAGCAGCGACAGATCACCGTCATCACCGGGGCCTCGCGGGGCATCGGGCGGGCCATCGCGGTCCGCCTGGGCGCGCGCGGGCACAACGTGGTGGTCAACTACAAGCGCAACTCCGACCTCGCCGAGAAGGTCGTCGCCGAGGTGGCCATGGCCGGCGGGCACGGCATCGCGGTGCAGGCCGACATGGAAACCGTCGAGGGTGTGGCCACGCTGTTCGACACCGTGGCCGGGGAGTACGGCCGGATCGACAACTTCGTGTCCAACGCGGCCGCCAGCGCGTTCAAGAACATCGTCGACCTGGGTCCGCACCATCTCGACCGCTCGTACGCGATGAACCTGCGCCCGTTCATCCTGGGCGCGCAGGAAGCCGTCAAGCTGATGGACGCCGGTGGCCGGATCGTGGCGATGAGCTCGTACGGCTCGATCCGCGCGTACCCGACGTACGCGACGCTGGGCGCGATGAAGGCCGCGATCGAGGCGTGGGTGCGCTACATGGCCGTGGAGTTCGCGCCGTACGGCATCAACGTCAACGCGGTGAACGGCGGGCTGATCGAATCCGACTCGCTGGACTACTTCTACGACGTCAAGGGCATGCCGCCGATCGAGAGCGTGCTGGAGCGGATTCCGGCGCGGCGGGCCGGCAGCGCGGGTGAGGTCGCCGAGACGGTCACCTTCCTGCTGGGTCAGGGCGCGGCCTACATCACCGGGCAGACCATCGTCGTGGACGGCGGGCTGAGCGTGGTGGCCCCGCCGTTCTTCGCCGACGCCGGCCCCGAGCTGGTGCTGCCGCCGCGGCCCACCCGTCAGCCGCAGCGGGCCTAGCACGTTGCTCACGCACGTCTTCCGGCCCGGCACCATCGGCACCCTGCGGCTGGCGCACCGCATCGTCATGGGCGCCATGCACCTCAACCTGGAGCAACGCGATGACGACGGTGCTGCGCTGGCCGCGTTCTATGCCGAGCGGGCCCGCGGGGGCGCCGCGCTGATCGTCACCGGCGGCGTCGCGGTCAGCGCGCAGGGCGCAGGCGGTCCCGGGTACGGCGTGATCAGCGCCGACGCCACCCGGGTTGCCGTGCGCCGAGTCGTGGAGCAGGTGCACGCCGCCGGTGGCCGGCTGGCGGTCCAGCTGTTCCACGCCGGGCGGTACGCGCTGCCCGGCGTGCCCGGCGTCCAGACGAGCGTGGCCCCGTCCGCGGTGCCGAGCCGGTTCGCCCGCTCGACGCCGCGGGAGTTGAGCGCGGAGCAGATCACCGAGACGGTCGGTGACTTCGCCCGCGCCGCGGTGATCGCCCGCGACCTCGGCTGCGACGCCGTCGAGATCATGGGTTCGGAGGGTTACCTGATCAACCAGTTCACCGCGCCGCTGACGAACCTGCGCGACGACGCGTGGGGCGGTGACGCCGAGCGGCGACGGCGGTTCCCGGTGGCCGTGCTGCAGGCGGTACGCGCGGCGGTGGGCGCCGAGTTCCCGGTGCTGTTCAGGATGTCCGGTGCCGACCTGGTCGCCGGTGGCACCCCGGACGACGAGGTGGCGGCGCTGGCCGTCGCGCTGGCCGGGGCCGGGGTGGACGCGCTCGCCGTCGGGGTCGGCTGGCACGAGTCGGCCGTACCGACGGTGCAGGCCCAGGTGCCCGCCGGGGCGTGGGCGGGGCGGGCCCGATCGGTCAAGCAGGCCCTGCGCGCGGGCGGGCACGGCAAGGTGGCGGTGATCGCCGCGAACCGCTTCGACCAGCTCGACCGGGCCGACGCGGAACTCGCTGCCGGGGATGTGGACTTCGTGGCGCTGGCCCGCCCGTTCCTGGCCGACCCGGCGATCGTGGCGAAGTCGCGCGCCGGGGCTGCCGGGTCGGTGGAGCTGTGCATCGCCTGCAACGAGGCGTGCATCGACCGATCGTTCGGCACCGAGACGGTGTCCTGCCTGGTGAACCCCCGCGCCGGCTACGAACTCGAGTTCCCTGTGGTCAGGGCCGCCCGCGCCGGCCGGTATGCGGTGATCGGCGCGGGACCGGCCGGGCTGGAAGCGGCGCGGGAACTGGCTCGTCAAGGCCATGACGTCACCGTGTACGAAGCCGCGCCCGAACCAGGCGGCCAGTTCCGCCTCGCCGCCGCCGTACCGGGCAAGTCCGCGTTCGGCGAGACGGTGCGACGCCGCGTCCGTGAACTGAGCACCCTGGGCGTCGCCCTGCGGCTCGGGCACCGGGTCGGTCCGGGTGACCTGGGCGAGCTGGCCTCGTACGACGGCGTGCTGCTCACCACCGGCGTGCGACCCCGGCGCCCCGAGCTGCCCGGCCTGGACCTGCCCCACGTGTTCGACTACCCGCAGGTGTTCGCCGACCCGGGCGCCCTGGGACCCCGGGTGGTCATCATCGGCGGCGGTGGCATCGCCCTTGACGTCGCCCACCTGCTGACCGCGCGCCCCCTCACCACCGGCTTCCCGTCCGGGTGGCCCCCGCCGGGTCCGGGGCCGGTGGCGGTGACCCTGATGCGCCGCGGCGGCCGGATCGGCCAGGGCGTCGGCGCGTCGACGCGCTGGGTGGTGCTGGCGGAGCTGCGCGCGGCCGGGGTCGAGATGCTGACCGGGGTGCAGTACCGGCGGATCGTCGCCGAGGGTGTGCAGGTCATCGGCGCTGACGGGCAGGACCGGCTGATCCGGGCGGACCACGTGGTGCTCGCCACCGGGCAGGAACCCGAGCCGGGCGTGGCGCAGCTGCTGCGAACGGCCGCGATCCCGTTCCTGGCGGCCGGGGGTGCCGCCGGGGCCGAGCAGCTGAACGCCGTACGGGCCGCCGCCGAAGGTTTACGCGCTGCGCGTCACGCCGGTGCTCTCGTCGCAGCCGGCGAGTGGCGGCCGTGACGGCGTACCCCGACGAGCTCGTGGTGGCGCCGGTGACGATCACCCCCACGAAACCGCTCACCCCGACACACCTCAAGGGTCTGCTCTGGACGGACGTGTTGGTCAAGGCCAGCCGCCAGCGGATCAGCACCCGGCTGGTGTGGAACCCGCGGATGGCCCACCTGACCACGCAGACCACCGCGTTCTGGCGGCATCTGGACGTCGCCGAGCCGGAAACCGACTGGAGCCGCGAAAGCGAGGCGGCGATCGGCCTGCGCTACGTCGCCTTCCACCAGGGCCGCCCGGCGATGACGGCGCGCGAGCTGGATCCGTACTTCGAGCGGGTGGAGTCACGGGCGTGGATCCACCCGGCGAGCCGGCGGCTGCTGGAGTTGTGGCGCGCGCAGATGGCCCACCTGCACGTGACCGATCCCGGGCTGACCACGGCGCGACCGCTGGCCAGCGACGCCGGCACCGCGCTGGCGCTGCTGCACGAACGGCGGCTGCTCGTGGACCACCGCCGGTTCGGCGGGCCGGTGCTGGTCGACGGCACCCGCTGGGGTCTGCCCGTGCGCCAACTGATCGGGGCCGACGGGCACGCCAACTACCTGCTGCCGATCCTGCGGGAGCTGCTGCCGGCGATCCGGCCCGGCCGGCGTTTCCTGCTGGTGCACGACAACGGCTTGCACGCCGATTATCTGCTGCTCGACCGGGTGCTGACCGTGTTCGGCGCGAGCGTGGCCCGGCTCGCGCTGAGCCGGGTTCAGGTCGCGGGTAAGGCGCAGTCGAGCAAGCTGGGCGGCTGGGGCGGGGTCACCTTGGGCGATCTGGCAGCGACCCCCGGATCGGCGGACGTGGCGGCGTACCGGCTGGGCATGCGGTTGTATTTCGTCGGTCTGCTCGACCGTGTCTCGGCGCAGGACTTCCGGCTGGACCTGTTGCGCCGGTGCGTCGGGCGGGCGGCTCGCATCCTGGCCCAAGAGCCCGGCGAGTTCAAGCCCGGCACCGTCCCGGACCATCCCGGCGGGTACGCCGACCCGCACCGCCTCACCGTATCGCTGCTCGGCCGCCGGGTCCGCGGCCTGCCCCCCGAACTGCGGGAGATCTTCCTGTGACCGACTTTCAGGAGTTGCTCGTCGCCGGCGCGCTCGCCCGCGTGGAGGCCGTCGGTGATCAGGCCGGTGGCGGGTTCGGCGCGAGCGTGGTGGTCGAGGACTACACCCCGCAGCAACTGGTGCCCGGCGTGGTCGCCTTCGTGCAGGCCCTGTCCGAACCCGACGCCGGCACCTGGACGCGAGCGTTCACCCGAACCGCCTTCCTGGCCGGCAACCCCAGCAGCCTCGCCGGGCGGTTCCCGTCCGCGCTGCGCAGCGCCGACGGCAAACTCGCCTGGTACGGACCCGGCCCAGACGGCGAGCGGCGCACCATGTCGCGGATGCTGCGCACCTTCGAGGGCCCCGGACCGGTCCCTTGGTGCGGCGCACCACCGATCGTCGTGCGGCTACCCGGCGCGGCCACCGGGGTGCAGGTCCGCGCCGAGATCGCCACGGACGGCGTGTCCGCTGCCGCCTATCTCGTGCACGTGCATCACGCGTTCGCCGAGGCTGCCCTGCGCGGGCTGGTCGGACCGGGCGACACCGTGCGCATCGAACACCACGGCGAACTCGCCGGACGCCGGCACCATGCGCTGCTCGACCCGATGGTGGCGCATGGTGTGCAGCCACGGATCAGCCAGGACACCCGCGATCCCAGCCGGCTGCGCCTGTACGCGATGTTGACCTCGAAATGCCGAAGGGGGCACCCATGCTGACCGTTGCGCTGCCCGCCGCCTGCCGGTGGCACAGGATCACGGTGGAGGTTGCGGGATGAGCGGCGTCGTCCCGGGCCGGGGCCTGTACACCGAGGAGGCCCGGCAACGCCGCCTGGGCTGGCTGCGGGATCGCACCGGACTGCCGCTCGCGGTGGCCGGGCGCACCTCGCTCGACGCGCAGGCGCTGACC
Organism: Actinoplanes sp. TFC3; assembly: GCF_001553785.1. Taxonomy (GTDB): domain Bacteria; phylum Actinomycetota; class Actinomycetes; order Mycobacteriales; family Micromonosporaceae; genus Actinoplanes. Next base: position 2,476,272 of record NZ_LOJP01000001.1, on the reverse strand, counting down.
GGCAACATCGAGAACTTCACCGGCTCGGTGGAGATCCCGGTCGGGCTGGCCGGGCCGCTGCTGTTCACCGGTGACACCGCGGTCGGCGAGATCGTCGCACCGCTGGCCACCACGGAGGGTGCGCTGATCGCGTCGGCGGGCCGCGGTGCGCGAGCGGTCAGCGAGTCCGGCGGGGTGGTCACCCGGGTGCTGTCGCAGCGCATGGCCCGCGCGCCGGTGTTCGAGTTCGACGGCATCGCGCGGGCTGTCGATTTCACCGCCTGGGTGCAGGAGCACCGCGAGGACCTGGAAACCCAGGTACGGCTGGTGTCCCGGCATGCGCGGCTGGTGGAGCTGGATCCGTACCAGATCGGGCGGTTCCTGCATCTGCGCGTGGTGTTCGAGACCGCGGATGCGGCCGGGCAGAACATGACTACCGCCGCGACCTGGCAGATCTGCCGGTGGATCGAGTCCACGCTGCGCGACGACGACCGGTTGCGCCCGGTGGCCACCATGCTCGAAGGCAACATGAGCAGCGACAAAAAGGTCAGCGCGGTGTCGATGCTGGCCGGGCGCGGCACCCGGGTCACCGCGGAGTGCCGCCTGACCGCCGAGGTGGTGCGCTCGGTGCTCAAATGCGAGCCGGAAACCGTGCTGCGCCGCCACCACGCGGCCCTGCTCGGCGGTCAGCAGGCCGGGATGACCGGCTACGGGGTCAACGCCGCCAACATCATTGCGGCGCTGTTCGTGGCCACCGGGCAGGACATCGCCAGCGTGCACGAGTCGGGCGCCTCGATCCTGTCGCTGGAACCCGACGGTTCCGGGCTGCGCGCCACGATCCTGCTGCCCAACCTGGTCATCGGTACGGTCGGTGGCGGCACCGTACTACCCCACCAGCGCGAATGGCTGACGGTGCTGGGCTGCGCGGGCGAGGGCGGTCTGCGGCGCTTCGCCGAGATCGTGGCCGGGTTCGCGCTGGCGCTGGATCTGTCCACGATCGCGGCCATGGCCGGCGGGCAGTTCGCCGACGCGCACCGCCGCCTGGGCCGGGCCCGGGCCGTCGAGTGGCTGCTGGCCGCCGACCTCAACGCCGAGTTGCTGCAGCCACCGATGGCCGAGCGGGCCGGCGATCCCGCACTGGTGGTGCAGTCGGTGCGGCTCGGCACCCAGCTACGCGGTGAGGGCATTGCCAGCGAGCTCGGCGAACTCGGCGAGCGCCGCAAACTCACCGGCCTGCACCCGATGCGGGTGCGCTGGCGCCCCGGCACTGGCACCGGGACCACCACCGATCTGGTGGCCAAGGTCAAGCCGCGCGGCGACGAGGTGATCAGCGGCATTGGCATGATCACCTCGCTGTGCGGGCCGGAGCTGGCGCAGGCGTGGCAACGCTGGGGGGCGCGCAGCGACTTCGCCGGCACACATCGGCGGGAGCTGGCCGTCTATCGCCGTGACGAGCCGGAGCTGACCCGGTTGCTGCCCCGGGCGTACGGCATCATCGAGGACGACCGGCGCGAGGCGTACGTCATCCTGATGGAACGCTTTGCCACGCCCGGTGGTAGCTGGGATGCCGCGCGCATCGACCGGGCGTTGCGAGCGATCGGTGCGGTGCACGGGCGCTGGCTGGGCTGCGACGAGCAGGTGCTGGCCGAGGGCTGGCTGCACCGCGAGACGGGCACCCGGACGCTGGTCGAGGCGCGCGAGCTGTGGGAGGCGCTGGCCCGTTACAACGCCGCCGAGCTGCCCGCGCTGGCCGGCGGTGAGCGCCACAAGGCGGTGCTGGAGATGGCTGCCAGCGTGGACTTCTGGGAGTCCGAACTCGCGGCCATGCCGCAGACGGTGGTCCATAACGACTTCAACCCGCGCAACGTCGTGGTGCCGGGCGAGCGTGTCATCGCGTACGACTGGGAGCTCGCGACCATCGACGTCCCCCAGCGTGACGTCGCCGAGTTGCTCGCCTTCACGCTGGGCCCGCAGGCCACGGCGGCGCAGGTGGAGCATCACTTGCGCGTGCACCGCGAAGCCGTCGCTGCCGCCTCCTCCGAGGCCGCCGCCCTGGTTGCCGCCACGGACTGGCACCAGGGCTACCGGCTGGCGCTGCAGAAGGCGATCCTGACGCGCTTCCAGCTGTACGCGACGGCGCACGTGCACCGCGAGCTGGCGTTCCTGCCCGCCCTGCTGACCTCGGCGTTCCACTTGTGGGAGATCGCGTGAGCGTGGTGCTGACCGGCATCGACGGCAGCGGCAAGAGCACGGTGGCGGCACGGCTGCGCGAACGCGACGGGGTGGCGGTCGTGCACGCCATCCGGGCGCATGAGGACCCGCTGAGCCCGTACGCCGCGCTGTCGCGGCATTTGGCTGCCGCCTCCGCCGTGGCCGACCGCCTCGGCCGCGCCCCGCTCAAGATTGCGACGCTGTACCTGCAGTTGTGCCTGTACCCGCCGCAGGAGCAGGCCGCCCGGGCCGGGGCACGGACCGTGGTCGCCGATCGGCATCCGCTGGTCGACCCGATGGTCTATCTGCCGCTGTACGCCCGGATGCGCGACACCGCCGACCCCGGAACCGACGCCGCGCAATGGTGGGCGGGCCAGCCGGAGGAAACCGCAACCACGGTACGCACGTGGCTGACCGAGTGCACCGGCGGTGACGACGTCTGGGCGCTCGGACTGCGGCTGCTCGATCTGGCCGCGCTAGCCCTGCCGCAGCTACTGGCCGAGCTGACCCGGCTCTTCCCGGTGCCCGCCCCGCAGCGGGTGGTGCTGCTCGATCTGCCGGTCGAGGAAGCCCTGGTCCGCATCAAGGGCCGCACCCCGGCCGCGGAGCTGCACGAGTCGGCCGGCGCGCTCACCGCCATCGCCACCGCCTATGACCGGGTGCTGACCTGGCTCGCCACCTCGGTGCCGGTGGTGCGCATCGACTGCGCCGCACGCACTCGCGACGACGTGACCGACGAGGTGGCCCGCGCGCTGTGACGCGCGGGCCCCTCACCGCCGTCTACGCGTCGCCGAATTCCCGGTCGATGAGGTCGAAGATCTCGTCATCCTCGGCCGCGTCCAGGTCGTCGGACGCCTCGGCGCCCGGTCCGAGCATCCGAGCCAGCGCCTGCAACCGGGCCGCCAGCCCGGCGCGCAGCGCATCGCCGGCGGGCAGCGCCTCGATGCGGGCGGCCAACCGGTCGACGTCCTGCTCGATCCCTGCGCCGGCGCCGTTGCCGGCCGGAGCCAGGTCGGTGCCGAGCCGCTCGGCCAGCGCCCGCGGGGTGGGGTTGTCGAAAACCAGCGACACCGGCAGCTCCAGCCCGGTGGCCCGGCGCAATCGGTTGCGCAGCTCGACAGCGGTCAGCGAATCCACGCCGAGCTGACGGAACGACTGATCGGTGTCGACCGCCCCGGCATAGCCCAGCACCGCAGCCGCCTCGCCGCGCACCAGCGCCAGCAGAGCTTCGTGGCGTTGGGTCTCGCCCATGGTGGCCAGCCGCTCGCGCAGACCGGAGTCACCTCCGGGCGTACCGGTGGCGGCGGCCCGGCGTCGTACCGGGCCGGTGAGTTCCTGGAACAGTGCGGGCAGATGGTCGCGGGATCGCAGCGCGGCCACGTCCAGCCGGACCGGGGCGAGCACGCCGTCATGGCCGGCCGCCAGCGCCGCGTCGAACAGCTCCAGCCCCCGCTCGGAGGGTAGGGGCAGCACCCCCGAGCGGTGCAGGCGACGCCGGTCGGCCTCGTCCAACTGGCTGGTCATGCCGCTGGCCTCGGCCCAGAAGCCCCATGCGAGCGAGAGCCCGGGCCGGCCCTGCGAGCGGCGCAACGCGGCCAGGGCGTCGAGGAACGCGTTGGCAGCCGCGTAGTTGCCCTGCCCCGGCGCGCCCATCAGGCCGGCGGCAGAGGAGAACAGCACGAACGCGGCGAGATCCAGCCCAGCGGTTTCCTCGTGCAGCACCCAGGCGGCCTCGGCCTTGGGGGCGAAGACATGGGCCAGGCGCTGCGGGGTGAGCGAGGCGATGGTGGCGTCATCGAGAACGCCGGCGGTGTGGACGACGGCGGTCAGGGCGCGCTCCTGGGGGATGGCGGCGAGCAGGCGGCGTACCGCATCACGGTCACTCACGTCGCACGCTGCGACCGTGACGTCCGCACCCAGCTCGGCCAGTTCCTTTGCCAGCACGTCCGCACCCGGCGCGTCCGCGCCTCGACGGCTGACCAGCAGCAGGTTCCGCACGCCGTGCTGCTGGGTCAGATGCCGCGCGACCTGCCCGCCCAGCGTGCCGGTGCCGCCGGTGATGAGCACCGTGCCGTTCGGGTCGATCGGTGCCGGAACGCTGAGCACCACCTTGCCGATGTGGCGGGCCTGAGCCACGTACCTGAAGGCTTCCGGCGCCTCGCGCACGTCGCGGACGGTCAAGGGCAGCAGGTGCAGCGCTCCCGAGGCGAACAGGGCCAGCAGTTCACCCAGCATCTCGCCGATGCGCTGCGGGCCCGCCTCGGCCAGGTCGAACGCCCGGTACTGCACGCCCTGCGGGGTACGGATGTCGGTCTTGCCCATCTCGATGAACCGGGCACCCTCGCCGCACAACGCCAGCGACGCGTCGACAAAGTCCCCGGCCAGCGAGTTCAGCACCACGTCCAGACGGCGGTCGCGGAACGTCTGCGCGAACTCGGTGGTCCGCGAGTTCGCCAGGTGCGCGTCGTCAAAACCGTTACGCCGCAACATTTCCTGCTTGCCCGGGCTGGCGGTTCCGAAGACCTCGGCGCCCAGGTGCCGGGCCACCTGGACGGCGGCCATGCCGACGCCACCGGCCGCCGCGTGCACGAGCACCCGTTCACCGGCCTGCAAGCGGGCCAGGTCGACCAGGGCGTAGTAGGCGGTCAGGAACACCACCGGCACCGAGGCGGCCTGCGGGAACGTCCAGCCGGGCGGGATCGCGGCCAGCGTGCGGGCATCGGCCACCGCGCTGGTGCCGAACGAGCCGGTCATCAGCCCGAAGACGCGGTCGCCGGGAACAAAACCGGTGACGTCGGCGCCGCATTCGACAACCACGCCGGCCGCCTCGCTGCCGGGTACGCCGCCGCCGGGGTACATGCCCAGCGCGATCATGGCGTCGCGGAAATTCAGGCCGGTGGCGCGCACGGCCACCCGGACCTGACCCGGTTCGAGGGCAACGCTTTTCATCGCAGCGAGCGCGAGGTTGTCGAACGAGCCGGGTTCGCTGAGCTCCAGGCGCCAGGCCGGTTGGTGTGGCGGGGTGAGGACGTCACGCTGATCGGGGCGGAGGAGACGGAAGACGTACGGCACCCCGTCGCGGATGGCCAACTGCTCCTCCCCCGAGGCCAGGGCCGAGCGCAGCACCGGGCCCTCGTCCTCGGTGTCGGCCAGCACGAAGCGCCCCGGCCGTTCGGACTGCGCCGATCGCAGCAAACCCCACACCGCCGCCGCGTACGGGTTCACCGGCCGGGCCCCGTCGCCCGCCGCCACCGCGTAGCGGGTCAGCAGCACCAGCCGCGGCCCGTCCTCCGGCCAGCTCTGTACCAGGGCGAGTGCGTCCTCAAGGGTGCCGTCGAAGCGCTGGATGACGTCGCCGGCGGCGGTGTCCGGGGCGGCGGCCAGCGCCGGGCGGGCCAGCCAGGCGGGCCGGTACAGCTCGTCGGGTGCGTTACTCGGGGGCGGGGTGGCCGGGGATCGCACGGTCAGCGCGTCGACGGTGAGGATCGCTCGGCCCGCCGGGTCGCTCAGGGCGAGCGCGAACGTGGTGTCCCCGGTGCGGGTGAGCCGCACGCGGGCGGTGGTCGCGCCCTCGGCGTGCAGGGTGAGGCCTTCGAAGTGGAAGGGCATCAGCACGTCGCCGGAGGCGTCCAGCGCGATGGTGTGCAGGGCGGCGTCGAACAGCGCCGGGTGCAGGCCGAAGCCGTCCACAGCGGTGTCGCCGGGCAGGCTCACCTCGGCGTAGGTTGCGGTGCCGTCCGACCAGGCCCGGCTGAGGCCTTGGAAGAGCGGGCCGTAGTCGAGGGCGTTGTGGGCGTACCGGGAATGGAGGTCTTCGGTATTGATGGGTTCTGCGGCGGGCGGCCAGGACGGCAGCTCGGGGTCGGCGGACGGGACGAGCGGGCCAGCGGTTCCGTCGGCGTGCCGGGTCCAGGGGGCGTCGGTGCCGTCGTCGAGGCGCGACCAGACCGCGACCGCGCGCAGCCCGTCGTCACCCGCCTCACCGACGGTGACCCGCACCTGGCGGGCGTGACCATCGGTGAGCTCCATCGGCGCACTCAGCGTGAGCTGCTCGACGCGTGGGGCCCCGGCGAGGGTGGCAGCGTGCAGGGCAAGCTCGGCGAAAGCGGTGCCAGGAACCAGAACCTTGGAACCGACAACGTGTTCGGCCAGCCACGGGTGGGTCGCGGTGGACAGCCGACCGGCGCACTGCAGGGCATCACCGTCGGCCGAGACGACCAGCGCGGCCAGCATCCGGTGCCCGGCCGCGGTCAGACCCGCACCGGTGACCTGGGTGTCGCCCAGCGGCGCGTCCGGCCAGTAGCGGCGGCGCTGAAACGGGTACGTGGGCAAGCAAACCCGGCCGCGGTCGGCGGGCAGCACCGACGCCCAGTCGACGCTCACACCCCGCACCCACGCGGCGCCCAGGGCATGCAGGAAGGCACCCCAGCCACCGTCGTCGCGGCGCAGGGTTCCGCCGGCCGCCACCGCGGAGCCCAGCGTTTCCACGATCCCGTTCGCCAGCACGGGATGCGAGGACATCTCCAGGAACGTGTCGTGGCCCTGCTCGGCGAGGGCGGTCAGGGCAGGCGCGAACAGGACGGTCTGACGCAGGTTGCGATACCAGTACCCGGCGTCCAGGCGCGCGGGTTCGACCCACTCCAGATCCACGGTGGAGAACATGGGAGTCGACGCTTCCAGCGGGTGCAGCCCGGCCAACTGCTCGGCCAGCGTGGCCTCGATTTCGGCGACCTGGCTGGAATGCGAGCCATAGTCCACCGGGATCCACCGCACGTACGTACCGGCCTCCTCGCGTCCGGCGGCAAAGCGGCGCAGCTCGTCGATGTCCCCGGACACGATCGTGGCCTCGCTGGCGTTCACGGCGGCCACGGCCAGATCGGGGTAGCCGTCCAGCCAGCCGGTGACCTCCTGCTCCGCCGCGCCGACCGACAGCATGCCCCCGGTGCCGGACAACACCCGCAACGCCCGCGACCGTACGGCCACAACCCGAGCAGCATCGGCCAGACTCAACGCCCCGGCAACGTAGGCAGCCGCGATCTCGCCTTGCGAGTGGCCCAGCACCGCGTCGGGTTCCACACCGTACGAGCGCCACAACTGAGCCAGCGAAACGTTGACAGCGAACAGCACCGGCTGGATCACGTCGACCCGCTCCAGCGACGGCGTTCCCGGCTGGCCGGTCAGCACGTCGAGCAGCGACCACCCGGTGAGGGGGTCGAGCACGGCCGCGCAGCCGGCGAGGCTGTCGGCGAACACCGGCGAGGCGTCGAGCAGCCCCCGGGCCATGCCCTCCCACTGGGTGCCCTGGCCGGGGAACACGAACACGATCCGGCGACCGGCGTCGGCAATCCCAGCAATGGGCGCGTCGGCACCGGTCAGCACCGCGCGGTGCGGGAACGGGCTGCGCCGGTGCCACAGCGCGGCAGCCGCCTCACCCGGGTCGGCATCCAGCTCGGTCAGCTGGCGGATCCGGGCGGTCAGCGCCTCGGCCGAGCGCGCCGACACCAGCCACGGCACCGGACCGCTCGACGGTTCGATCTCCGGCTCGGCAGCCTGGGGTGCCTCTTCGAGGATCACGTGGGCGTTGGTGCCGCTGAACCCGAACGAGGACACCGCCGCGCGCCGGGGTTCGTCGCCGGGGGCGGGCCAGTCGCGGGCGTCGGTGAGTAGCTGCACCGCGCCCTGCGACCAGTCGACGTGCGGGGTGGGCTCGCTGACGTGCAGGGTGCGGGGCATGAGCCGGTGCTGCAGGGCGAGCACCATCTTCATCACCCCGGCAACCCCGGCCGCGGCTTGGGTGTGGCCCAGGTTGGACTTGACCGAGCCGAGCCACAGCGGGCGGTCCGAGGCGCGGTCCTGGCCGTACGTGGCCAGCAGCGCCTGCGCCTCGACGGGGTCGCCGAGCGTGGTGCCGGTACCGTGCGCCTCGACCAGGTCGACCTGGCCGGGCGACAGGCGGGCGTCGGTCAGCGCCTGCCGGATGACGCGCTGCTGGGCCGGGCCGCTGGGGGCGGTCAGCCCGTTGGAGGCGCCGTCCTGGTTGATCGCGCTGCCCCGGATCACCGCGAGGACCCGGTGGCCGTTGTGCTGGGCGTCGCTGAGGCGTTCCAGCACGAGCATGCCAGCGCCCTCGGCCCAGCTGGTGCCGTCGGCGTCGGCCGAGAACGACTTGGAGCGCCCGTCCGGGGCGAGTCCGCGCTGCTTGCTGAACTCCAGGAACACCGTCGGGGTGCTCATCACGGTCACCCCGCCGGCCAAGGCCAGCGTGCATTCGCCATGCCGCAGCGCGTGGCACGCCTGGTGCAGCGCCACCAGCGAGGATGAGCAGGCGGTGTCCACGGTGAACGCGGGGCCCTCCAGCCCGAGGGCGTACGAGATGCGCCCGGCCAGCACCGACACTGCGTTACCGGTGGCCAGGTAGCCGGCGGTGTCCCCCGCGGCGCGGGCCAGGTCGGTGTAGTCCGACATCCCGCCGCCGACGAACACCCCGGTGCGGCTGCCGCGCAGCCCGGCCGGGCCGGTGCCGAGGCGTTCGAGGGCTTCCCACGCGACTTCGAGCAGCAGCCGCTGCTGCGGGTCCATGGCGACCGCCTCGCGCGGGGAGATGCCGAAGAACTCGGCGTCGAAGCCGGCCGCCTCGTTCAGGAAGCCACCGGCGTTGACGTAGCTGGTGCCGGGGCGCTCGGCGCTGGGGTCGTACACCGCGGCGAGATCCCAGCCGCGGTCGTCCGGGAAGCCCGCGATGGCGTCGGTGCCCTCGTCGACCAGCCGCCACAGCTGCTCCGGCGTGCTCACCCCGCCGGGTAGGCGGCAGCTCATCGCGACGATCGCGATGGGCTCGGCGGTGCGCGCTTCCCGCAACTGGTTGCGGGTGTCGGCCAGCTCCGCCGTGACGCGCTTGAGGTAGCCGACGAGTTCCTGTTCAGCAACCATTGCTCAGCTCTGTCCTTCGTTCGGCGCTTGGTCCAGCCAGGTGTGGATCGCCGCGGCAGCCTCGGCGGCGTGCTCGGCAACGATCGTGCAGTGGTCCCCGGGCACGCTGACCCGGGTGTGCGGCAACGGCCACTGCGCCCGCCACTCCCCCGGGATCGGCGGGACTTGCGGGTCCCCGGCGATGCAGTCCTCGGGGGCCCCGAACAACGGGGGGGCTTGGGTCGGGGGAGGCTGCCACGGCCGGGACAACGCCCCGGACG
>NZ_LOJP01000001.1:2448323-2466792 GCF_001553785.1 Actinoplanes sp. TFC3 | reverse complement strand
TTGGCGGGGGGGGCGCAGGAGTTGTTGTTCCAGGCGGTCGGCGATGGTGCGGCCGGCGGTTGAGTCGGGGCCCATGGTTTGGGTGACGATGTGGCGGGAGCGTTCGGCGGCCTCGCGGCGGGCGTTGTGCATGGCGCCCATGACCGCGCGGGCAACCGCTTCCGGGGCGACCCGGCTGATGCGGTCGGTGAAGCGTACGCCGGTCAAGGCGCCGGTCGAGTCGATGGTCACCTGGGCCAGGCCGTTGTCGTCCTCGGCGGACACTCGCAGCTCATTGAGCCGGTTACTCATGGCCTTGGTGCCCGCGGCCATCCGGTCGACGCGGCCCTTCCAGTCCTGCAGGTATGCCGTCGCCTGATCGGGATCAAGCAAGCCACCGTCAGAATCGGGCGGGCCGCCGTCGTCAGCGAAAGCGCTGGTCATGGCCGGGACTTTACCAGCGCAGCCAGTCGCGCACCGCCCCCGCGGCGCTGGCGGCATGCTCGTCGAGCATCGTGAAATGGTCGCCGGGAACCTCCTTTCGTTCGTGCGGCACTGACCTGGTGACCTGCCAGTCCTGAGGCATTCCGAGCACCGGCGAGGCAGCGGCAACCAGCAGCGTGGGCGCCTGCACCGCCTTGGGCCGCCAGCCATGTACCAGCCGGAGGTAGGAACCGGTCGCCAGCAGCGCGGTCTGTTCGTGCAGGCGGTCGAGCCCCCGCACGATCAGCCCGGCGAGCCAGTCCTCGGCGTCGAGGCCCAGGTCGCTCTCGTACGTGTCGAGCAGCACCAGCCCGGCTGGTCCACGCCCCCGCCGCTCCAGCTCCTCGGTCAGCGCCTGCGCCACCAGCCCGCCACTCGACCGCCCAACAACCACCACGGGCCGGCCGGCTCCCCCGGCCGCCCCAGCCGAGACTTGGTCGGCGAGGTGGGAGATCAAGGTCGGCAGCGACTCCGGGGTACGGCGAAGCGACTCGAACCCCGGCCACGACACAACGCTGACCGCCGCCCCGACCGCTTGGCCGAACGCGCGGAACTCGGCAACCCCCAGCGGCCCGAACGACGGCAGGCAGAACAGCAGCGGCCCCTCGTCCTTCTCGATCAGTGGCACTACGGCCGGCGGGGTGCTCTCCCGATTGCCGGCCAGCGCCGCGGACGCCGTGACGAGCAAGTTCGCTGCCAGGCCGTGCTGTCCGGTGCCGGCGAGGTCGTGGAACAGTGACGCCAGGCTGCGCTCCACGTCCGGCGGCGGCACCGGGGTTGCCGGGGTTGAGCCGGCGATCCAGCGGGCCAGCGCAGCCGGGCTAGGGTGGTCGAACACCACGGTTGCCGGCATGGCTACTCCGGTGGCTGCGACAAGCCGGGTGCGTAGCTGAATCGAGCCGACGGAGTCCAAGCCCTGGTCGGTGAACGCGCTTCGGACGTCGATCATGGTGGCGTCGGCGTAGCCGAGTTCGTTTGCCACTTCGTCTCGTACCAGCAGCGTCATAGCAGCAACCAGGTCCTCGCCGGACAGGCCGCTCAGGTCGTGGCGCCGCGCTGCGGTTGGCGTGCCGGGCGGACGCAGGGTCGCCGCCGGGCGATCGAGCACGATGGGCGCGAGCACCGGCTCATCGCTTCGCAGGGCGACATCGAAGGCGGCGGTAATCTCCGACGGCGTCAGCGGGCGCAGCTGGGAACGCCCGGCCGCCATCCCGCCGTCGAGGCCCAGCGGCCCCCAGGCCAGCGACAAGGCGGGCAACCCGGCCGCCCGGCGTCGGCGAGCCAAGTCGTCGAGGAACGAGTTTCCGGCCGCGTACGCGCCCTGACCCGCGTTGCCGAGCAGACCCGACGCCGATGAGAACATGATGAACGCGGCAAGGTCCCCGGTCAGCTCGTGCAGATGCCAGGCACCGTCCACCTTGGGGCGCAGCACCGCATCCGCCCGCTCACGGGTCAGCGACTCGATGGTTCCGTCGGCGAGCACCCCGGCCGCGTGCACCACAGCGGTAACCGGCGGATCGGCTGCATCGAGGATCGCCTGCACATCGGCGCGCCTGCTGACGTCACCGGACACGACGGCGCCGAGCAGCGTCGGCTTGGGGTGCCGGCTCATGAGCAGAAGATGGCGCACGCCGTACTTCTCTTGAAGGTGGCGAGCAATGAGCGTGGCCAGCGCGCCCGTGCCACCGGTGATGAGCACCGTGCCCGCACCGAAGGAAGGGGCCGTTTCACCGCCGCCGGTGCGAATCAGCTGTGGTTTGCCGACGACACCGCGAGTGATGCGAACCTCCGGCAAGGTCGCGGCAGCGCGGACGCCAGCACTCACCGCCCGCACGGACTCCTGCGAGTCGTCGCGCTCGACCAGCGCGACCTGCCCCGAATACTCGGCGATGGCTACGCGCACCAGACCCGCCACCGCCGCCGCATTCGTCGTGACGACAAGGCGATCCGGCCCGGGAAGACGCGATCGAAGTGCTTCGGCAGCAGCCCAAACCTGATCCCGTACGTCCGCAGCCGACCCCGCCTCCCCCACCGACAGATCCAGCACTACCGGGTCGGCAACGCCCTCCACGGAGGCCACCGGAACCCACGACGGCACGTACAGCGAGCGCGGCAACGACCGCACAGTCAACGCCTCGACCTCGAACACCGCGGTGCCATCCGAACCGGCCAGCTGAACCGTGAGCACGTCCGGCGCCGTGCCCACCGCGCGCGCGATCCGCACCCGCCCCTGGGTGGCACCGCCGTAGCTGCGCACCCCCGACCACACGAACGGCAGCCGCGGCGCGCCGTCCCGGGCGTCGAGCAGCCGAGCCGGATGCAGCGCAGCGTCCATCAACGCCGGGTGCAAGTTCCCGGCTCCTCCGGAGATCGGCAGGCGCACCTCGCCGTACACCTCACCACCGTGCCGCCACGCCGCGGTCAGCCCCTGGAACGCAGGCCCGTAACCGCTGTCGTCGTAGAACCCGGCAAGGTCGACCTCCTCGGCTCCGGGCGGTGGCCACGACGAGGCCCACGACCAGACGGGTCGTCCCGCCTCGGCCGGTGCGCACCGGCCCTCCCCGCGCGGCTCCTCGTCCACGTAAATCTGCAGGTCACGGCCGCCGTCCGCAGCCGGCTCGGCCAGCATGAGCTGCACCGTCAGCTCGTCACCGGTCACCGTCAGCGGACGGCTGATCGTCAGCTCGCTGATGACCGGCACCCCGGCCCAGCGCCCGAACGCCGTGACCAGCTCCACCACCGCCGTACCGGGAACCAGCACGTCGCCGTCGATCGTGTGATCCTGCAACCACGGCTGCGCGGCCACCGACAATCGCCCGGTCGCCAGGTGCTGCCCCGTGCCGGGCACCGCCGTCATCGCGTCGAGCAAACGCGCCGGGCGCCGGGCCGGAGCACGATCATCAAGCCAGAAACGCCGACGCGAGAACGGGTACGTAGGCAGCCCTGCCGCCACCCGCGAGTCCCCCCGCCCCAGCACCGCAGCCCGGTCCACATCAACGCCGGCCACCCACAGCCGCGCCGCACCCTCCACGGATACCGGCACCACATCCTGCGCCATCAGCGCGGCCAGTGACGGCACTGGCCCAAGCTCCACAAGGTTCCCGGTCAACGACTCAACAGCCGCCCCGAACCGCACCGGTTCCCGAATCTGGCGCACCCAGTATTCAGCCGACCGCAGATCGCTGCCTTCGGCCGGCCGGCCCGTCACCGTCGACACGATCGGCAGCGTAGGGGTGCCATACCGCACCGACGCCGCCACCTCAGCGAACGCGTCGAGCATGGGCTCCATCCGTACCGAATGAAAGGCGTGACCAACCCGTAAAGCCGTTGTGCTGTGCCCCCGGGCCCGCAATTGCACCGCGACCTCGGCCACCGCGGCGTCGTCCCCGGACAGCACTACCGAGCGGGGCCCGTTCACCGCGGCCAGGCCGACGCGGGGGTTGAGCAGCGGGGCGACCTCGGCTTCGGCGGCTCGGACCGCGACCATGGCACCACCGGGTGGCAGCTCGCCCATCAGTCGAGCGCGGGCGCTGACCAGCGTGGCCGCGTCGGCGAGCGTCAGGATGCCGGACAGATGCGCTGCGGCCAGTTCCCCGATCGAGTGCCCGACGAGCAGGTTCGGCTGCACGCCCCAGGACTGCAGCAGCCGGTACGAACCAACGGCGAACGCAAACAACGCCGGCTGCGCGAACTCGGTCCGATCCGGGTCGCCGGTCAGCGGTGCGCCGAGAGCGTCAATGGCTTCGTCGTAGGCGTTGTGGAAGACGGCAAAGGGCAGAAGGTCACGCAGGCCGGCTCGCTGGGCGCCTTGGCCGGGGAAGAGGAAGGTGACCTGGTCGGCGGGTTTGCCAGTGCCCTGTACGAGGCGGGGATGGGGTTGGCCGGCGGACAGGGCGGCCAGCGCTTCGCGTTCCTGGCCCGGCAGCACGGCAGCCCGGTAACGTTGCGCGGCTCGGGTGGTGCCCAGCGCGGACGCGTCAAGGGATCCGTGTTCGAGCAGGCGACTGGCGTGGTGGCGCAATGCTGTCTCGTCCGCCGCGGACAGCAGCAGCGGCACCGAACCGGCGACAGGTGGAGGCGACGCCTCGGGCAGCGGCGGTGCTTGCTCGAGGATGACGTGGGCGTTTGTTCCGGAGATGCCGAAGGAGGACACGGCAGCCCTGCGTGGCCGCCCAACTTCGGGCCAGGGGCGGGCCTGGGTCAGCAGCGCTACGTCGCCTGCGTTCCATTCCACGTGATCGTTCGGCCGGTCGATGTGCAAACTCCGGGGCATCGTGGCGTGCTGCATCGCCGCCAGCATCTTGATGACCCCGGCCACCCCGGCCGCCGCCTGGGTGTGCCCGATGTTCGACTTCACCGTGCCGAGCCACAGGGGCCGACCCGCCGGCCGGTCCCGCCCGTACGTCGCCAGCAGCGCCTGCGCCTCGATCGGGTCGCCGAGCAGCGTGCCGGTGCCGTGCGCCTCGACCACGTCGACGTCGGCCGGTGCGAGCCCCGCGTCCGCCAGCGCCGCTCGGATCACCCGTTGCTGCGCGGGACCGCTTGGCGCCGCTAGCCCGTTCGACGCGCCGTCCGAGCCGACCGCTGAGCCGCGCAGCAACCCGGCCACCGGGTGACCCAGGCGCCGTGCATCGGACAGCCTTTCCAGCAACAGCAGTCCGGAGCCCTCAGCCCAGCTTGTGCCGTCCGCATCGGCCGAGAACGCCTTGACCCGGCCGTCGGGTGCGAGCCCGCGCAGGCGGCTGAACCCGATGAAGGGCCCGGGGTTGGACATCACCGTGGCGCCACCGGCGATCGCCATCGTGCACTCACCGGCGCGCAGAGCCCGGACCGCCGAATGCAGGGCCACCAGCGAGGATGAGCAGGCGGTGTCGATGGTGACGGCCGGACCGGTGAGCCCGAACGTGTACGCGATCCGCCCCGACGCCACGCTGCCGGCCGAGCCCAGGCCCAGGTGGCTCTCCAGTTCGGCGCTCGGATCCGCCGCGCGCTCGGCGTAGTCGCGGTACATCAGGCCCACGTACGTGCCGACATTGCTGCCACGCATGGTGACGGGGTCGATGCCGGCGCGTTCCCAGAGTTCCCAGGCGGTTTCCAGGAGCAGGCGCTGCTGCGGGTCCATGGCGAGCGCTTCGAGGTCACCGATGCCGAAGGGTGCCGGGTCGAAACCGGTGGCGGAGTCGAGGAAGCCCCCGCTGCGGGCGTACGAGTGCTGCGCTCGATCCGGGTCGGGATCGTAGACCTCCGGGTCCCAGCCGCGGTCGGACGGGAAGGCCGAGATGGCGTCCACTTCCTTGTCGACCAGCGACCACAGATCCTCTGGCGACTCGACTCCGCCCGGGTAGCGGCACGCCATCGCGACCACGGCGATCGGATCCTCGTCCAGCTCAGGGGCGGCGTCGAGCTGGTGCCTCATCACCTTGCCCGAGGAGGTGCGCGGAATGGTGCTCAGAAGCCGGATCTCGTCCGGTGCCTTGGCCGCCGACAGCACCCGCCGGCACGCCGCGAGCAATGCCTGCGGATCCACCCCGTCACCCGCCGGCACGACGTAGCCCACCGCTACCTGCCCGAGCCGGTGGTGCGGGCGCCCGGCCACCGCCGCGTCGGCCACCTGGGGAAGGCTGAGCAGCACGCGCTCGACCTCGGCCGGGTGCACGTTGGCGCCGCCTCGGATGATCAGGTCGCCGGCTCGCCCGGACAGGAACAGGTGGTCGCCGTCGACCAGCCGGCCCAGGTCACCGGTGCGATACCAGCCGTCGACCAGCTTCTCGGCGGTCGCCTCGGGCTGGCCGAGGTAGCCGCGCATCACGCTCGGACCGCGAACCCAGACCTCACCCTCGGCACCCGGCGGCAGTGCTTTGCCCGTACCCGGATCGGCGATTTTGATTTCGAAGCCCGCAACCCGCCCGACCGAGCCCTCGTCCGGAATGGGCCTCGGGGTTTCGACCGCAATCGCCCCGCAGGTCTCGGTGCTGCCATAGCTGTTGAGCAGCGGCGCGCCCAGCGCATGGTCGACGGAAAGGCGCAGATCGCGCGAACAGGGGGCACCACCGGTGACGCAGACCCGCAGCGTGGGCACGTCGAGCCGCCGATCGCCGAGCGCCGCGAGCAGCCGATGGTAGGTCGTCGGCACCCCGGTCAGCACGGTCGGCCGCGTGGTTTCCAACGCGGTGATGAGATCGGAATCGGACGGATGATCGAGAATCGTCGCTGTCGCGCCGGTGCGCAGGACGCCCAGCACACAGCGCCCGTGACCCAGGGCATGAAAGATCGGAACCGGCCACAGCAGCCGATCATCGACGCCCATCCCGAGCCGCTCGACCACCACGGTCCGGGTCATCCGCAGCCACCGCTGCTGGCTGGAAACGACGCCCTTGGGCCGTCCGGTGCTCCCGGAGGTGTAATGGATCCAGGCGTCGTCGTCCAGGTCCAGCGCCGCCTCAACCGGCTTACCGCCAGCGCTCAGCGCCGCCACATCATCGCCGCTGACGACCAACCGCGGCTGACAATCATCGATGTACGCCGCCAGCTCAGCGGTAGAAGCCCGAGGATTTACCGGTACGCCCACAGCACCCGCTCGCACGACGCCCAGCAGCGCGACGATTGCGTCGATGCCAGCGGGCAAACTGATGAGCACGCGATCGCCGCGGCCAATGCCCCGGCCCGCCAGTCCTTCGGCGAACAACCGGGTCTGCCCGTCCAGCTCGGCGAACGTAACAGCCCGGCCACCCGCTTCGAAAGCAGCCTTGGCCGGCCGTTCAACAGCGTGACGGCGAACAAGATCCATAATGGATTCGATCACCCGGACACCGTCGCAGACGCGAGCAACCCCCGGCAAAGCGGTTGCAGGCGTTGGAAAGAATCTCCTGCGACGCACCTCAACCGGTATTCGATCCGTCATCAGCGGTCATTGCGTCGCTGTGGCGTTGATAACCGGCATGAGCCTCACCGCCAGCCGGTGGCTGCGTTCAGTCGCGCTGGACACCGCCCCGGTGCGGACTGCGCTGGCCGGCGGCACCTTGGCATGTGCCGGCGGACTCGTCGCAGGCGAATTGAATCACCTCGTCCTCGGCGTGACCCGTCTCGCAGTGCTTGCCCCTCACGTCAACGTCAGGTTTTAGCGTGAACGCATGCAGATCAACGGCACAAAAGCCCTCGTAACCGGCGCCAACCGCGGCCTCGGCAAGGCGTTCGCCGAGGCCCTCCTCGCCCGCGGCGCCACCACCGTCTACGCCACCGCCCGCCGCCCCGACCGCATCGACATCCCCGGCGTGGTCCCGCTGCAACTGGACATCACCGACCCGGCATCCATCGAGGCCGCGGGCGCCGCAGTGGGCGACCTCGACATCCTCATCAACAATGCGGGGATCTCCACCGACGCACCCCTGCTCGGCCCCTCCACGGACAACATCCGCCGCGAGTTCGACACCAACTTCTGGGGCACCCTCAACGTCACCCGCGCCTTCGCCCCCAAACTGTCCGGCGGCGCCATCCTCAACGTCATCTCGGCGCTGAGCTGGTACGCGTTCGCCCCGTCGAGCAACGGCTACGCCGCCTCCAAGGCCGCAGAATGGTCCCTGACCAACGGCATCCGCCTCGAACTGGCCGACCAGAAGACCCAGGTCACCGCGCTCGCCCTGGCCATCGCCGACACCGACATGATGGCCGGCTACGACATCCCCAAGCTGCCGCCCCACGAGGTGGTAGCCATCGCCCTGGACGGCCTGGAAGCAGGCAAAATCGAGGTAATCGCCGACAGCCCCACCGCCAACGTCAAGGCCGCACTGTCCCGCGACCCAGCCCTGTTCTACGCCGACATCCCGGGCGCCCTCTTCGGCTGAGCGACCGGGAAGGCTGACAGCCGGGGAAGGAAGTGCCGCGAGTCGGAGCCGCCCATGCGATGCCGACTCGCGACATTCCGGCAGCGCGGTCCAGAAGACCTGTTCTTCGACACGCTCGTCACTGAAGTTTCTTGACGGCATCATGGAAGACGATCGCCTTCAGGTAGAACTCGGCTTTATATCGACTGGCGTCGTTACAATGCTTCGGTGTTCGATGGCGACGCGGCGGGCGAGGCGCTGGAGCGGATCGACGAGTGGGAGCGATCCGTTGCTCGGCGGGCTGAGCAAGCACAGGAGTTGACCCGAAGGACCGCTGAGCTGTTTGCGACCGCGCATAGCCGTGACGGCCTGGTCGAGGTAACGGTCGACGCCGAGGGTCGAGTCAAGCACCTCCGCCTCGACGAGCGCACGCGGCAACAGTCCGCCGAAACCACCTCGCGCGCCGCTATGGAGACTCTGCAAGCGGCGAGTGCCGCGCTGCTGGCGCAGTACCAGGAAATCACCGCTGAGACGGTCGGAGCCGAGACCGAGATTGGGAGGATGCTGATAGGTGGTCTCCGCAAGCGTCTCGGGGAGCCTGAGGATGAATGAACCAAGGGCCTTCCAGGTCAACTCCGCATCATTGGTATCGCACGCCGGTGAGGTCGACACAATTGGTGACGGGCTCACGACCGCTGTTCAGGCTGGGCAGAACGTCGAGACACACAACAGCGCGTACGGCCAGTTGTGCCAGTTCGTACCCGCTCTGCTCAACGGCCTACAGCAGAGCATGGTCGACGGTATGCGCACAGCGGCTAGGTCCGCTCATGACACAGCAGACACGCTGCGGTCGGTAGCTGCGTTGTACGACTCAACTGACGGCGGCGCGGCTGAGCGGATCCGGAATGCGCGATGATGCCAATCCGGCCGCCGCTCGTGGCGGTGGCCAATCCTGGCATCAGTACCGATCCGTGGGCCGGTGTGTGGATAGCCGAAGACGTCGAGACGATTCTCGCCGGGATCAGAGACGGTAGCTGGATCGACACCACGCTTGGCGCGGTCTCGGCCGGACTGGACGCTCTCGCGTTTGTCTCTGACCCGATCGGCAGCCTCCTTCAGTACGGCGTCGCCTGGATCATCGAGCACGTCAAGCCCCTGTCCGAGGCTTTGGACTGGCTGGCCGGCAACCCCGGACAGATTGCGGCACATGCGCAGACCTGGCGCAATATCGCCCGCGAGCTGGATGGCCGCGCATCCGACCTGGACCGTACGGTGCACTGGGACACGACCGAGTGGCAGGGAACCGCCGCTGACGCGTACCGCACCTGGACCGGCCAGCAGAAGGACGCCGTCACTGCCCTGGCCGGCGCCGCCGAAACGATGGCGGCTATTACGGAGGGGGCCGGCAAGCTCGTCTCCGGCGTGCGGATGATGGTGCGCGATGCAATCGCCGTACTGGTTTCGCGTCTGATCACGTACGCGGCCGAGGAGGTTTCCAGCTTCGGTCTCGCAACACCCTTGGTGGTGGAGCAAGTCAGCACGCTGTGCGCGTCCTGGGGTGCCCGGATCGCGAAGTGGCTGCGCGGCCTGGTCAGCAGCCTCGAGCACCTGCGCGGTCTGACCGGCAAGCTCGGCGAGGCCATCGAGGCGATCAAGGGGCTACTCAGACGCCTACAACACGACGACACCGCCTCCCTGGATAGGGTGAAGAAACGCGGAGCCGGTGCGATCCAGTTGTTCACCGAGGAATCGGTTCGCAACGTCGCGGCGAAGTACGGCATCGATATCTCAAACCTGAGCATCTCACTCGGCAGCAAGGCCACCCGCGGGATTTGCGGCCGAACTCTGCCAGACGGTTCGATCGTGCTTTTTCCGACTGGCTTCCGCAGCGAGGAGGACCTGGCCAGGACACTGGCCCACGAGAGGTTTCACCACGACGAACTGGAAAGTGGCAAGCTCTTCCCGAAAACTGCGGAAGAGTTCGATGCTTTTGAGGACCGAGCATACGCATACGAGGAACAGTGGTGGGAGAACCAACCGATCCGCCCAGAGCCGAAGGCCCCATGATGGCGACGTACGACGAGTGGCTCGAATCATACGGCGCCGCATACGACACGGTCCCAGGTCCATTCGACGATGCATGCCCCAACTGCGGGCACCGCTGCCTTCAACTTGTTTTCACCGGTGATCCTGATGGCGTGATCGGCTACGCACACTTTTGGTGTAACCACTGCCTCCAAGGCATCGGCGTCTCCAGGACCACTATCCCCAATCACGCCACCGTCCAGAACATCCGCTTGCCCCATGATCAACGACAGCCGAGGATCCCCAACTACCAACTCGTCCAGTGAACAACGTACGACCTCGGCAGACATAACCGCGATGCTGGCGCGTCATCACGTCAATGTTGGAGCCACAAGGCACTTGCAGTGCCAGGGAACGACGGCAATGTTTCCTCAACGCGGTCGGCGAGCTGATCTCAATGCCTAGAGCTCTGCCATCGGCCTGCTGGACGATCAGATCCACTTCATGAATGTTGCTGCGAGTCCGTAGGTGGCTCACCCTGCCCTCGGCCGCTGCGGCGTAGGTTGTGGACGCTGAGCGTCACGAGGTGTTCGAAAAGTGCGCCAAGAATGGTTCCCTCAGCGAAATTGGTGCTGCCTCGATCTGCTTGAAGCAGTGCGGCGCCATCGAGTCCGAGCAGTCGTGCGGCCGACGCCGGGTCGGCCAGATGACCGGGCGGGATCCAGCATCGACAGCACGGCGCAGCTGATTCCAGACCTCGGGCAGTCGCTGCCATTCGTCCGCTAGGCCGGTACTCGATCAAGGCCCCAGTTTACCGAGGTCACAGCGCCTGGTCTTCCGTTTGGCAGCCGCCAACTCTTCCAAACGCGCACCGTCTAGTCTTCCGAACACACGGGCGAAGGGCCTTCCAATCGCAGCCCCCCATGCGCAAAGCCGCCACCCACCGCGCCCAGCCAGCCACCGCGCTCACCACAGTGTCCCGCGACCCAGCCCCCTTCAGCTGAATGACCGGAAAGACTGACGACCGGGAATGGCTGATCGCCGGGCCGCTCGCAGGTGGTCGTGGAACACGCATAAGTAACCCGCCCACCGTCACCACCGTAACGGGGGGTCTGGGGGGCGCCCCCAGGCAAGTTGAGTGGCCGGACGTTACACCATGCGAACCGCTCGATCGCTCTCCCCGGCGCTCCGCTAGGAGGACGTTTGACCAGCTCACGAGGAGTGGGTGTGGTGCGGTGAACGCCCGGGCCGGCGAGGAAGCATTGCTTGGCGTGTAGAAGCGATGCCGAGAACGGGTGGCCGCGTCGGTCGACCGTTGTCACCGGTCCCCGTAGTGGTAGCGGCACGACAAGATCTCCACCTGGTCGTGCGCCTCTACAACGCGGTACACCAGCCGGTGCTCTTCGTTGATGCGCCGTGACGCCCAGCCGGACAGGTCACCTTTGAGTAGCTCCGGCTTGCCGATACCCTGGTCATCACCACGCCGAATGTCCTTGATAAGTATGTTGATGCGCTTAAGGATTTTTCGGTCGCTTACCTGCCAGTTGACGTGTTCGTCCCACGCGTCTGGATGCCACGTAAGCTTCACGCAGCGGCCTCGTCGTCGGGGTCAACGGCCTCATGCTCGACGCGTTCGCCGGCCTCCATCTCCGCCATACGTCGACGCAACTCGCGGCCGTTGGCACCGCGAGACAAGTATTCGGTCTCGCGCCACGCGTCATAGTCGCTCTTGAGCATGACGACCATCGGCTCATGTCCACTGCGAGTGACGACGAGGTCTTCAGCGTCGCTCTCGATGGTATCGAGCACATTCGCCAGGTTGGCTCGCAAGTCAGATGCGGTGATGACCTTCATGACCCCTCCAGCTCTTGTACGTTATATTGTACGACGGGTTCGGCCACCTCTCATTGATGAGCTGTCGATTGACCACAGCCGGTAATGGAAACTCTGCGCGACATGCACAGCCGAAGCGGCACAGACCGTGCAGGCAAGCCGGCATCGGGCTTACGGCGGCCACCCTAGGCCAAGCGGGCGCTGTTAACAGGCTCGTCGGCGCGTGATCCGCGCACCCGCCCTGTTGGGTGTCCTACTGGGGTGGGCCACCCGGGACTCGAACCCGGAACCAAGGGATTAAAAGTCCCCTGCTCTGCCATTGAGCTAGCAGCCCGCGCTGATCAGGTTACCTGACGATCCGGCTGGAGGCGGTACGGCGGCGGTCTGCCGCGGTGCTGGACTCGAAATCGGCTAAACGTTGTCAACTAGTATCGCTGTGTGATCATGGCGAAGAGGAGTGGGTTTTGGCGTACCCGGTATGAGATCAGCGCTGCTGGGTCGGTCATTGCCACCTGGGACAACTCGAGCTGGAAGACCGGCGGCGAGTTCGAGCTTGACGGGCGGCACTACGAGGTGCGCAGCAACGGGTGGGGCACCAAGTTCACCATGACCGACGAGTCCGGCTCGGTGCTGGCGTCGGCCGACCGGATCGGCCGTAAGCAGTGGACCGTCGAGGCCGGTGGGCAGACCTACCATTTCGAGCGGAAGTCGTTCTTCAGCAGCGATCAGGAGCTTCGCGTGGCCGGGCAGCCGGTGGGCTCGGTGCGACAGGCCGGCAAGTGGCGTACCGATGTGGCAGTCGACCTGCCCGGCGTACCGCTTGCTGTTCAGATCTTCGTCATGGGGATTGTCGTCGCCATATGGCAAGTGCAAGCAGCCGCTGCATAACGCGTCATAAAAAGGCAGATGGGCCGTGACTCTTGGGGATAGGCGTTACGGCCCACGCCATAGGGCCGGCCAGCCCAATGGGGCCGGCGCAGCTTCACCGCCGTCTCGCGCGGCGCCACGATCGGCCAGGGCGCCATCGTGATCACCGGCCGCGGCATGGTGGCGCTGTTCACGTCTACGTAGGAATCCGCGCAGCCGCCGGAGTCGCGGCGCAGCCGGGAGCCGGGCAGCCCAACGCGCAGGAATGAGCGGCGCTGCGGTTGTGGGCCCAGGGCGCTACCTACGCCTCAGTTGCCCGGACCCTTGGCATTTCCGAGCGGGGTCCCCAGCCGTTTCCGCTCTGCCACCGTCATCGGCATGGAGCCGGCCGTGGCGTCGGCGTCGCCCTTGGAGATCGATGACTACCCTGACCCCGGGAGGGTGATCAGGAGTGGAAGTCAATACCGTTTGGTGGCGAACCGGATCGCTGCGGTTGAAGGTCGCTTCGGGCAGCGTGGTGGGCAACCGTTATGCCGAGAACTACGACGTTCTGCACGTCGATTCCGAGCGGCCGCTGGCGGTGGTTGCCGATGGAATGGGCTCCGGCGAGGGATCGGCCACAGCCGGGCGTACGGCGGTGGACGTCTTTACGCAAACGGCGGCCCCGGGGGCGTTGCGGGAAGCCGTTGCCAACGTGCAGACGGCAGTTCGGGAAAAGGGCCGTCCAATTGCCGGGCTCACCGGATGCACCCTCACCGCGTTCGTGGGCGACGGCGAAAACGCCTGGCTCGTGCAGTTGGGCGATTCCCGGGTTTACCGGCTGCGCAACGGATTGCTCGAGCTGTTGACGGTCGATCACACCGCGGCCTGGCTGGGCCTGCTGCACGGCTGGTTCACACCCGAATCACCGGAAGCACACTCGGCGCGCTATCGGCTTTTCCGGTATGCGGGCCACCCCGACAAGCCCGAGCCGGATGTGCTTTCCATCGGGCTGCACCGGGGCGACCAGTTTCTTATCTGTACGGACGGGGTCAGCGATCAGGTTTCGTACCAGCGGATCCAGCAGCTTCTCGAAGCCGGCACCGACCCGGGGGCAACCGTCGAAGCGTTGCTGAACGACACGCTCATCCACGGCGACGACAACGCGACAGCTGTTGTGATCCAATGCGTCAGCGCACTTCCCTCGGAAGGGAAACGGTAACCGGCTCGGCCAGTTTGGCGAGCATGTCCGCGATCCGCTCCCGCACCTCGGTGACCACATCGTCAAACGGCACCGAAGTGGCTTCCCCGGTGGCGCGATCGCGGACCTCGGCCGTACCCCTTTTTCCGATAGTGACTCGCAACGGCAGCCCCATCACGTCCGCGTCGGCGAATTTCACCCCCGCACGGACGGCGCGATCATCGAACAAGACCTCGACGCCGTACGACCAAAGCTGCTCATAAACCCGTTGAGCAACCCGCCCCGCCTCGGAATCCACGTCAGCCAGCAACGTCAGGTGCACGTGGTAAGGCGCAATGCTCGCAGGCAACCGCAGCCCCTTGTCATCGTGATGTTCCTGGGCCGCACAACCCAGCAACCGGTCCACCCCGATGCCATAGCACCCCATGATCAGCGGTCGGCGTTCCCCGCCGGCGTCCACATAAAGCGCCCCCAGCTCGGCCGAGTACTTGGTGCCCAGCTTGAAGATGTTTCCCATCTCCACACCACGCGTCGTGCTCAATTCATGTCCGCATTCAACGCACGGGTCCCCGGCCCGTGCGGCGGTGATGTTCGCAATGATGTCGACCGGGTGGTCCCGCCACGCATTGACGTTGCGCAGGTGAAACCCTTCCCGGTTTGCCCCCGCGACAAAGTTCTTGCTGTCGAAGACCAGGTGATCGACAACAATGGTGGCGCCGGTGATCCCGATCGGCGACCCGTAACCCGGCACCGCGCCAATGCTTCTGATCTCATCGGCGGTCATCGGGCGCAGTTCCGCCGCTCCGACCACGTTGGCCAGTCGCGTTTCGCTGACCTCCATGTCGCCCCGCACGACCGCGACCACGAACTTGTCCTCGCTCGTCAGAAATACCACCTTGGCGGTTTCTGCGGCGGTAATGCCCAGCGCCGCTGCCAGGGCATCAATGGTCGAGGCACCCGGGGTGGCGACTTCCTCCGTCGGCAGCGCCGGCCCATTGGACGCCTCCGGCTTACGGAAGGATGCCACCTCCCGATTGGCCGCGAACCCGCACGCCTCGCAGAAAAGAAGCGTGTCCTCCCCGATCGGCGTCAGATACATGAATTCGTGTGCCAACGTGCCGCCCATCATGCCGACGTCGGCCAGCACCGCCCGCACCGGAACCCCACATCGCGCGAAGATGGAGAAGTACGCCTGATACTGAGCCCGGTACTGCGCCCGCAGCCCATCGTTGTCGCGGTCAAAGCTGTAGGCGTCCTTCATGGTGAACTCGCGCACCCGAATCAACCCGGCACGCGGGCGAGCATCATCGCGGAATTTGGTCTGCACCTGAAAAGCAAGCCGCGGCAAATCGCGATACGACCCGACCTCCGACCGGGCCAGAGAAGTGATGACTTCCTCATGCGTCATGGCGAGCACCAGGTCACGCCCCCGCCGATCGGCAAAGCGGGCCAGCTCCGGACCGATCTGCGAGTAGCGCCCGGACTGCTTCCACAGCTCAGCCGGGTTGACTACCGGCAGACGGACCTCCTGGCCGCCGATGCGCTCCATCTCCGTACGCAAAATATCCTCAATCTTGCGGAGAGTGCGCAGCCCCAACGGCAGATAGGCAAAGATTCCCTGGGCAACTTGCCGGACCATCGCGGCCCGCTGAAGCATCTGATGCCCGGACGATTCGGAGTGGCCCGGGGCGGTGTGCAGGGTGCTGCCAAAAGCGGCTGACATGCGCATGAAAGGAAGTCCTCAAAGTGCGAACGGGTAAGGGAATGAACGCCGGCTCTCCGGCTCCCTAGGTCGACGCACGTTCATCCGGCGACCCTAGCCCAGCCTTCAGCCCGTGGTCACACGGTTAATTCGTAAGCCTGCCGCCGATCACGTCAGGTGGGTTCATGGCCGCATGCGACGTGCATGACGTGGGCCGGAAGGCGCTCAACTCGCTGACGAAGTACCCGTCCATCGAGACGTACCACCGCCTTGACCGGCGCAACGGCAACCTCACCGATCCCGCTACCGGCTTTCACCGGCCCGGTCATCGCCACCGGGAAAGTCGACGGCACCAACGCGCGCATCATCGTGCTGCCCGGTGGCACGTATTTGCTGGGCTCGCAGGAGGAACTGCTTTACGCGCGTGGAGACCTCATCGGCAATCCCGCTCAGGGCATCGTCGAGAACCTCAAGCCGCTGGCCGAAACCCTCGTGCAAGAAGGCGAGCCGAACCAACTGCGGGTCTATTTCCTGGAGCTGTATTGCGCCAGATTGGCAATCGGAGTGCCCCGGTCCATCAACCGCCACGTCCGCCGCCGAATCAGCGGGTCCAAGGTCACCAGCAGGTACGCCGTCCCCACCACGAGAATGCTGCCGGTCACTCCGAGCGTGGTCGCCAGCGCGCCGCCCACCAGCCCACCGAGCGGAATCCCGGCCCACGCCAGCCCGCCGACCGCCCCGAGCACCCGCGCCCGCAGCCTCGCCGGAATGCGTTCGAACTCCGCCGCCGACAGCAACGGGTTGATGGCCCCGATCAGCACACCGCCCACCAATGCAACGCCCACCACGACAGGCAGCCCGACCGGCAATGCCAGCACAAAAATTCGAGGAACAGCGCCAACCAAGAAGGCGATCGCGTACGTCCGCCAGCGCGGCAATCTCCCGCCGTACACCGAAACAAGTAGCGACCCAGCGAATGCACCAGCACTCACCGCGCCAAACACAACTCCAACCGGCGCCGCGTCATGAAAGCGGTCGTTTCCCCACACCGGAATGAGCACCGCCGTCATCGCCTGATCGAGCAGGTTCGTCAGCAGCACCATTGCCACAATCGCTCGCAACAACGGGTCCTGCCGGACAAACCGCATCCCCGCCGCCAAACTGGCCAGGTATCCGTCCTCCGATTCAGCAGACCCGGGAGAACCCCGCGAGGAGGTACGAACAAAGCACGCCACCGCCCCCGCCGCCAGCAGAAAGCTACCCGCATCCACCGCAATGACAGCCGGAGCCTCAATCAGCGCAACGAGCACCCCACCCAACGGCGCGCCAATCAGTGATCCCAACCGGTTCACGCTGTCGGCCAGCCCCGCGGCCCGCTCGTTACTCCAACCGGCAGCGGCTGCGACATCGGGCACCATCGCGTACTTGGCGTTGTCCGAAGGCCCCCGGAACAGCCCGGCCAGTCCCACCAGCACAAGCAGCATCGGATAGGCGAGCAGGCCCGCGGCGTAGAGCACGGGCACCAAACCGAGCACCAGTCCCGCGACCAGGTCCCCGCTGATGCTGGTGACCCGGAATCCCACGCGGTCGACCAGGGGGCCACCCAGGATCCGGGCCACGACCAGCGCACCCATTTCCACAAACGCCGCAACGCCGGTCAGCAGGGGATCGCCGGTGGTCTGCAGCACGAACCAGGGCACGGCCACGACCGACATCCGGGTGCCGGTGACCGAGACCGCCTCGGCGAGCAGCAGCCCGTACGCCGAACGCCGGCTCACGACCCTTCGCCTCGCGCCGCCAGCAACGCATCAAGCTGCCCGCGCCGGGGAAAGATCTGGAACTGCGTGGTGATCGCCACGCGCTCCGTCCCGTCATCGCCACGATGGGCCGCTCGTTCCCGATAGCGCACCAGCAGCGCCATCAAGTCGTCGGAAAGCTGCTGAGCCTCGGCCGCGGTCAGGTTCATCGTCTGGTCGCTCATACTGGCCGCCTGCACCCAGTCCGCCGGCCAGGCAGCCAACTCGCTGATCGACTGCTCGACATTCTCGGCGTACGTCCGCGCAACCGTGCGCAGGTAAGCCTCACCAAGTTCACGCTCCGGCCCGTCGCCCGCCGGAACATCGAACCAAGTTGAGCGATGTACCGCCCGCCAGAACCGCTCCCGCCCTTTGCCCAGCTCGGGGGCGTCGGCCACGAAGCCGTGGGCAGCCAGCATCCGAAGGTGATAGCTGGTCGCGGCGCTGGACTCACCGAACCGAGCGGCCAGCTGGGTCGCGGTCTGCGGCCCCTCGTGGCGCAAGGATCCAAGCAGCCGCAACCGCAACGGATGAGCCACCCCGCGCAGGGTTCGGGCGTCGAGCACCACGTCCTTGCTGGAGTCATACCCGGGCTTGTGTGGATCGATGTCCATGGTGCAAAGCTATCTTTGCAAAGAATCCTTTGCAAGTAGTCTCCGCATTGTCCAAAATCTAAGTGAGCCGCTGTCGCTACCCGCGCGGCGCCAAGTCTTGAGCCAGGCTGACCCGCAAGTACGCATCAGCCCACGCGTGCACCGCCGCCTCTCCCGGATCCGGCCCCAGC
>NZ_LOJP01000001.1:2415789-2448223 GCF_001553785.1 Actinoplanes sp. TFC3 | reverse complement strand
GGCGCCCGGGGGGGGGCGCGGGGCAGCGTTGGGGCGGGGCCCCCCGGGCACGCTGACCCGGGTGTGCGGCAACGGCCACTGCGCCCGCCACTCCCCCGGGACCGGCGGGACTTGCGGGTCCCCGGCGATGCAGTCCTCGGGCGCCACGAACAACGTGGGCGCTTGGATCGGGGAAGGCTGCCACGGCCGGAACATCGCCCGGTACGTGCCCAGCGCGGTCAGCGTGGTCAGGTTCATCGTGGTGAAGCGGGACCGCCGCTCGTTCACCTCGTAGTTCATCGCCTGGCGCAGGGGCAGCGACATGCTGTCCGGCAGGTACGTGTCGAGCAGCACGACGCCGTCGGCGACCAGCCCCCGCTGCTGCAGCACTTCCGCCACAGCGTGGGCCATCCAGCCGCTGGACGAGTAGCCCATGAGCACGAACGGCTTACCGGCAGCGGCGGTCTCGGTCTGCGTGGCCAGCACCTCCAGCAGGGTGCCGAGCGAGTCGGCCAGCGCCGAGCCGGGCTGGAAGCCGGGCACCTCCACCATGGTCAGCTCGCGGTGTTCGCGGAAGAACATGGCCAGCCGGGCGAACTGCAGCGACTGCTCGACGGGCGCGAACGGTGGGAAGCAGATCACCGCCGGGGTGTCGTCGCCGCCGGCCAGGCGGACCACGCCGGTGCGGGCCTCGCCGGGGCTGGTGAACCGGGTGCGGGCCCCGGACGCCCCGGTGAGCAGCGCTTCCACCTCGGTCATCCGGCCGCGCAGGGCGACCGTGCGGTAGATGGCAGCGAACGACTCGGCGTCGTCGCCGGTGGTAGCAGGCCCGCCGTCGTGGCGGGCGAAGCCGCTGTCATCCAGCGCCTGGGCCAGGAACGTGGACACGGCGGCGACGCTCGGATGGTCGAACACCAGCATGGCGGGCAGCGCGAGCCCGGTGGACACGCCCAGCTGATTGCGGATCTCGACGGCGGACAGCGAGTCCAGGCCCAGTTCCACGAACGGCTGGTCGTCGGGCACACCGGTCAGGTCGGTACGGCCCAGCGCACCGGCAACCGTCTGGCGCACCAGGGCGTTCAGCGCGGCGTCGCGCTCGGCGCCGGTCAGCTCGGCCGCATGTCGCGCCGCCGGCTGCGCCACGGCCGGGGTGGCAGGCTGGGCGGTGGCGGCCTGCGGCAGCTCGTCCAGCAGCGGGCGGGGCCGGGCCGCGGTGTAGCCGACCAGGAACGCCGGCCAGTCGATGTCGGCCACCACGAGCGCACCCCGGTCGCCGTCGAGCACCCGTTCCAGTTGCCGGATGCCCTGGTCGGCGGGCATGGGTACGAGCCCGCGGCGCCGCAGTTCCCGCTCACCACCGGCGTCGACCATGCCCGAGCCGGCCCACACACCCCACGCGACAGCAACGGCGTGCTCACCCCGGGCGGCCCGGCGCTGGGCGAGCGCGTCGAGGTAGGCGTTCGCGGCGGCGTACGCGGGTTGGCGGCCGCTGCCCCACACCCCGGCGATCGAGGAGAACAGCACGAACCGGTCGAGGCCGGGGAACAGCTCGTCGAGCACGCGAGCACCGGCGGTCTTTCCGGTGTACACGGCGTCGAATTCCTCGGGCTTGGTCTGGTCGATCGGGGTGTTCTGGCCGACTCCGGCGGTGTGGAAAACCGCTCGTACCGGCTCACCCTCGGCGGCCAGGCGGTCGGCCACGGCCCGGAGCTGCTTGGCGTCGGCGGCCTCAGCGGCGATGACCTGCACCCGGGCGCCGGTGTGCCGCAGATCGCTGACCAGGTCGGCGGCTCCGGGTGCTTGCGGGCCGCGGCGGGACAACAGCACGATCGATTCGGCGCCCTGCGCGGCGAGCCGGCGGGCGACGTGCGCGCCCAGCGATCCGGTGCCGCCGGTGATCAGCACGGTGCCGCGCGGGGTCCAGGGCTGGTCGGGCCGGACGGCGGGCGCGGGTTGCAGGCGGCGCAGCCAGACGCCGCTGGGCCGCACGGCGACCTGGTCCTCCCGGCCGTCGCCGGCCAGCACACCGGCGAGCAGGCCGGTGGTCCGCTCGTCCAGGGAAGCCGGTACGTCGATCAGCCCACCCCACCGGTCGGGGTGTTCCAGCCCGGCGACGCGGCCCAGCCCCCACACGGCTGCGGCTCGCGGGTCGGCGGGGGCCTCGCCCGGGTCCACGCCGGTGGCGCCGGTGGTCAGGCACCACAGCCGGGCACCGATCCCGGTGTCGCCCAGCGCCTGGACCAGAACCTGGACGTCGCCGGGCCGGTCGAGCAGGGCGATCACCCCGGACAGCACGGGTACGGCAGCGACCTCGGTGCGCAGGGCGGCGGCGGTCGCGGCCCGGTCGTCGCCGATCGGCACGGTGACCACGTCGGCGAGGATGCGGGTGAGCGCGCGCAGCCGCGAAGCCGTGGCGCCGGTGTCGCCGCTGGGCTGGACGACCAGCCAGGTGCCGGGGACGCGGGTGGTGCCCGGCGGTGGGGTCAGCGGGCGCCAGGTGATGCGGTACCGCCAGGCGTCGGCGGCCTGCCGGTCGCGGATCTGCTGGTGCCACTGGGCGAAGGCGGGCAGGGCGGGCAGCAGGTCGGCGGGGGCGCCGTACGCGGTGGTCAGCTCGCTGGTGTCCTGGCGGTGCACGGCGGTCCAGAACGCGTCGTCGTCGGCCGTGTGCCGGCCGGCGACCGGGCGGGCCGGGGCGTTCAGCCAGTACGAGGTGTGCTGGAAGGCGTACGTGGGCAGCCGGACGACCGGGCCCTCGCCGAGCACTGCGGTCCAGTCGATCGGAACGCCGTAGGCGTGCGCGCGGGCCAGCGCGGTCAGCACCGTGACGACCTCGTCCTGGTTGCGCCGGGCGGAGGCCAGCGCGATCCGGTCCGGCCCGGCCATCGGGGTGAGCACCGCGTCCGGGCCGATCTCGACAAGCACGTCGGCATCGATCATCGCGTCGAGCGCAGCGGTGAACCGGACCGCGTGGCAGGCGTGGTCGGCCCAGTAATCGGGGGTGCCGAAGGGATGCGTGGTGTCGGCGGACGGGTGAACGGGCAGCGCCCCCGGTTGCACCTGCAGCCCGGCCAGGTGGGTGCGGAACTCGGCGAGCATGGGCTGCATGAGCGGGGAGTGGAACGCGTGGCTGACCCGCAGCCGCGACACCCGCCGGCCCCGGGTACGCCAGTGCTCCTCGATGCGCTGCACCACGCTCGCGGCGCCGGAAACCACCACCGCCCGGGGCCCGTTGACGGCGGCGATCGCGGCCTCTGTTTCGCCTTCGAGCAGGACGGCGGCTTCATCCTCGGTGGCCTCGACGGCGAGCATGGCCCCGCCCTCGGGCAGCGCCTGCATGAGCCGGCCGCGGGTGACGGCGATCAGCGCGGCGTCGTGCAGCCCCAGCACCCCGGCGACCACGGCGGCGGCCAGTTCACCGATCGAGTGGCCGGCTACCGCGGTGAACGTGACGCCCCAGGACTGCCAGAGGCGGGCGAGCGCGGTCTCGTACGCGAACAGCGCCGGCTGGGCGTACTCGGTGCGGGCCAGCACCTCGGCCGGTTCGTCCCACATGACCTCGCGCAGCGGGCGGTCCAGCAGTGGGTCGATGACCGCGCACGCCTCGTCGAGCGCGGCCTCGAACACCGGGAACCGGGCGGCCAGCTCGCGTCCCATGCCGGGACGCTGAGCCCCCTGACCGGAGAACAGCACACCGACCCGGCCACGCCCGGCGGCAACCGGCTCGGCGGCGGCGAGCGCGGTGTCCAATTGCTCGGGGTTCCCGGCGACCACGGCGATGCGCTGGTCGAACAGGGTGCGCGTGGTGGCCACCGACCGGGCGATCGCCGCGAGATCCAGGTCGTCGCCGGCGGCGGTGAGCCGGGCGCGCAGAGCCGCGGCCTGAGCCCGGGCGGCGTCAGCGGTTCTACCCGACAGCACCAGCGGCACCGGCAGCAGGCTCGGCTCAACCGGGACCGGCTCGGCGCTGGCTTCCTCGATGATGATGTGGGCGTTGGTGCCGCCGATGCCGAACGCGGAAACCCCGGCCCGGCGCGGGTTCTCGCCCCGCGGCCAGGGCAGCGGCGAGTCCAGCAGCGACACCGCGCCCGCCGACCAGTTGACCTCGGGTGAGGGCTTCTCGGCGTACAAGGTGCGGGGCATGGTGTCGTGCCGGATCGCCTCGACCACCTTGATGATCGCGGCGACCCCGGCGGCCGACTGGGTGTGCCCGATGTTGGACTTCAGCGAGCCCAGCCGCACCGGGCGCGCCGGGTCGCGGCCCTGGCCGTAGGTGGCCAGCACGGCTTCGGCCTCGATCGGGTCGCCCAGTTTGGTGCCGGTGCCGTGCGCCTCGACCAGGTCCACGCCCTCGGGGGCGATGCCGCCGTCGGCCAGCGCGGCGAGGATGACCCGTTGCTGCGCCGAGCCGTTGGGAGCGGTCAGCCCGTTCGAGGCACCGTCCTGGTTGACCGCCGTGCCGCGCACCACCGCAAGCACGTCGTGGCCGAGCCGGCGGGCGTCGCTGAGCCGCTCGACCAGCAGCATGCCGGCGCCCTCGGACCAGCCGGTGCCGTCGGCCTCGGCCGAGAACGAGCGGCAGCGCCCGTCGCGGGCCAGCCCGCCCTGCCGGCTGAACTCGACGAACGTGCTCGGCGTGGCCATCACCGTGGCGCCACCGGCCAGCGCCAGGTCCACCTCGCCGCGGCGCAGCGCCTGCACGGCCAGGTGCAGGGCGACCAGCGACGAGGAGCAGGCGGTGTCCACGGTGAGCGCGGGGCCTTCCAGGCCCAGGGTGTAGGCGATGCGCCCGGACAGCAGCGACGTCGACACCCCGCTGATGCCGTAGCCCTCGACACCGACGCCGCCGGTGCCCACGTCGAAGCCGTAGCCCTGGCTGGCCGCGCCGACGTAGACGCCGGTGCGGGTGCCGCCGAGCCGGGCCGGGTCGATCCCGGCATCCTCGATGGCCTCCCACGACGTCTCCAGCAACAGGCGCTGTTGCGGGTCGATGCCGACGGCTTCGCGCGGGGAGATGCGGAAGAACGCGGCGTCGAAATCGGCGGCGCCGTACAGGAATCCGCCTTCGCGGGTGTAGGTCGTGCCGGGCCGCTCGCCGCTGGGGTCGTAGATCGCCTCGGTGTCCCAGCCCCGGTCGGCCGGGAAGCCCGAGATCGCGTCGGTGCCCGCGGCCACCAGATGCCACAGCTGGTCACGGGTGGTGACGCTGCCCGGCAGCCGGCAGCCCGCCCCCACGATGGCGACGGGTTCGCGGGCGCTGGCTTGCTGCGCGGCCAATTGCTGCTTGGTGCGCCGCAGCTCGGTGGTGAGCTGCTTGACGAAGTGCCGCAGCTTGTCCTCGCCGGAGCTCTGCTGCTGTTCTGGGGCCACGGGTGGCACCTTTCGCGGATCGGGGGCGGTGGTGGTCACCGTCCGTGCGGGTCGTGGCCGTCCTGCAGCGAGATGCCGAGTTCGCCGGTGATGAAGTCGAGCACCTCGTCGACCGAGGCGTCGTTCAGCGGCTGCGCGGTGCCGCTGCGTGCGGGCTCGGCGCTGAATTCCTGCAGCAACTGCCGCAGCCTGACCTCGATCGGGCCACGCGCCGCATCGTCGAGCTGAACAGCGCCGAGCGTCGCGGCGAGCCGGTCGATCTGGGCGAGCGCGCTGCCGGGATCGGCGTTCTCCTCGCCCACAAGCGTTTCCAGGTACGTCCGCAGCGCGCCCAGGTTCGGATAGTCGAACACCAGCGTGGCCGGCAGGCTCAGCCCCAGCGCGGCGTCGAGGCGGTTGCGCAGTTCCACAGCGGTCAGCGAGTCGAACCCGAGTTCCTGGAACGACCGCTCGGTGTCCGGGCGCCACCCGCCGCCGTGCCCGAGCACCAGCGCCAGGTGCTCGTTGAGCAAGTCGGACAGCCGTTGGCGGCGCTGCGCGGGCGGCAGAGCAGCCAGGTCGGGCCGCTCCGGGGGTCGCCCGGCCGCGAGGCCGGTCAGCTCGGCGAGCTCGGGATGCGCCCGGGTCGCCGCAACCCGGGTGGCGTAGGCGTCCCAGTTCACGTCGGCGACCAGCACCGCAGATTCACCGGCGGCCATGGCCTGCCACAAGGCGCCCAGAGCGCGGTCCGGTGGCATCGGGGTCAACCCGCTGCCCCGCAGCCGGTCGGTGTCGATGCCCCCGGCCATGCCCGCGCTCGCCCACGGCCCCCATGCCACCGCCGTGGCGCTCAGCCCGTCGGCATGGCGGCGCCTGGCCAGGTCGTCCAGCAGGGCGTTGGCGGCGGCGTAGTTACCCTGCCCGGCGTTGCCCAGCACCCCGGACAGCGAGGAGAACACCACGAACGCGTCCAGGTCGAGGTCGCGGGTGAATTCGTGCAGGTGCCGGGCCGCACCGGTTTTGGCGGCCAGCACGGTGGCCAGCCGTTGCGGGGTGAGCGCGTCGAGCACGCCGTCGTCGAGCACCCCGGCGATGTGGAAGACGCCGCTGAGCGGGCGGTCCGGCGGGATGGCGGCGAGAACGTCCGCCAGGGCGGTGCGGTCCGACACGTCACAGGCCTGGATCGTCACGCCGGTGCCGTGCCGGGTCAACCGGTCGCGCAGCCGGGTGGCGGCGGCGCTGTCCGGGCCGGAGCGGTTGAGCAGCAGGAGGTGTGCGGCGCCGGCCTCGGCCAGGGCCACGGCGACCTCGGCGCCGAGCCCGCCGGTGCCGCCGGTGATCAACACGGTGCCGGGCAACTGGGGTGCCGCGGCGGTGGGCCGGGCTGGCAAAGCGACAACGCGCCGGACGTGCAGTCCGTCGGCCCGGATGGCGATCTGGTCCTCGGTGTGCCCGCTCAGGGCGGTGGCCAGCGCCGGTGCGAGATCAATGGTGGCGCCGGCGTCGGAGGCGATCTGCAGGACGCCGCCCCACCGCTCGGGAATCTCCAGTGCGGCGACCCGCCCGAGTCCTTGCACGGCTGCGGCGGCGGGGGTGTCGTCGCATGCCAGGCACCACAGCGGGGCCCCCACCCCGTGGTCGCCGAGCGCCTGGATCAGGGCGAGGGTGCCCGCCAGCGTCTCGTCCGGTTCGCCGGGCAGCAGCCCCAGCGTGGACACGATGCCGCTCAGCGCGGGCAGGGCGGCCTCGCCGAGCAGCTTCACCAGCCCGGCGCGATCGGTGCCGGCCCCGGCGGGCAGGGTCAGCACCTCGGCCCCCGAACCGCTCAGCGCGGCGGCGACGCCGGTGGGGTCGTCGCCGGCCAGCAGCCAGGTGCCGGTGAGCGCGGGAGCCGGGGTGGCCGGCAGCGGTCGCCACACCACGGCGTAGCGCGGCAGATCGGCGGGACCCTGCGCCGGCGGGTTCTCCGGATCCATCCAGAACCGGCGGCGCTGGAACGCATAGGTGGGCAGGCCCAGCACCGGCGCCGGGCCGGGCAGCACGGCCGTCCAGTCCACCTCGACGCCGCGGCAGTGCAGGGTCGCCAGGGCGGTGAGCAGCGCGCGGGGTTCGGGGCGGTCGCGGCGCAGACCGGCAACGCAGTCGGCACCGGCGAGGGGGGTGAGCGCGGCGTCGGGGCCGAGTTCCAGAAACGTGGTGACGCCGTCGGCGCGCAGGGTGGTCAGGCCGTCGTGGAAACGTACGGCGCGGCGGACGTGCTCGACCCAGTAGGCGGGGTCGGCCAGCTCGGCGGCCGTGGCCAGGCGACCAGTCACGTCGGAGACGATGGGGATGCGCGGTTCGGCGTAGCTCGCCGAGGCGGTGACAGCACCGAACGCGGCGAGCATGGGTTCCATCCGCGCGGAATGGAAGGCGTGGCTGACTTCGAGACGTTTGACCCGGCGGCCCTGGGCGCGCCATTGTTCGGCCTGCTGCGCGATGAATTCCTCGTCGCCGGAGAGCACCACCGAGCGCGGCCCGTTAACCGCAGCAATGCCGTCCGCAGCAATGCCGTCCGCGCTGACCTCGTCCTCGCTGGCCTCGACGGCGAGCATCGCGCCGCCCGCGGGCAACTCCTGCATGAGCCGGCCCCGGGCGGCCACGATGCGGCAGGCGTCGCTCAGCGTCAGCACCCCGGCGACGTGGGCGGCCACCAGCTCACCGATCGAGTGGCCGAGCAGCCGGTCCGGGCGTACACCCCATGAGGTGACGAGCGCGAACAACGCCACCTCGACGGCGAACAGGGCGGGCTGGGCGAACTCGGTGGTGTGGACCTCGGGGGTGTCCAGCACGTCGCGCAGCGGGCGGCGCAGGTGCCTGTCGAACTCGTCGCACACCGCGTCGAAAGCGGCGGCGAACACCGGGTAGGCGGCGTGCAGTTCGTGGCCCATGCCGGGTCGTTGACTACCCTGACCCGAGAACAGGATTGCGGTACGTCCAGGGCTGGCGACTTGTGGACGTACCACATCGCCATGTTCCTGCCCTGTCGCCACCGCAGCCAGCGCCTCCAACGACGGCTCCAGCACCACCGTCCGCTGCTCGAAATGGCTGCGGCTGTGCGCCAGCGAACACCCCACCGCCGCCGCCGAAACCTCCGGGCGATCGGTGAGCCAGGCGTGCAGCCGGGCCGCCTGATCCTGCAGGGCTTGCTCGGAACGGGCGGACAGCAGCCACGGCACGAGCGGCGGTTCGGGGATCTCCCCCACCGGCGAAGGCGCCGGTGCTTCTTCGAGGATCAGGTGGGCATTGGTGCCGCTGATACCGAAGGCGGACACCGCAGCGCGACGCGGACGATCCTCGACCGGCCACGCTCGGGCCTCGGTCAGCGGCAGCACGGTCCCCGCCGACCAGTCCACTTCGGAGGTGAGTTCCTGCACGTGCAGGGTTGGCGGCAGAATGCGGTGCTGCAGCGCCATGACGGCCTTGATGACCCCGGCCACCCCGGCGGCGGCCTGCGAGTGTCCGAGGTTGGACTTGACCGAGCCGATCCACAACGGGCGGGTGGGTTCGTGCGCCGGGCCGTAGACCGCCAGCAACGCGCGGGCCTCGATCGGGTCGCCGAGCCGGGTGCCGGTGCCGTGCGCCTCAACCAGGTCGATCTCGGCGGCGCTCACCCCGGCGGCGGTGAGCGCGTCACGGATCACGCGTTCCTGCGAGGGCCCGTTCGGGGCGGTGATGCCGTTGGACGCGCCGTCGGAGTTGACCGCCGAGCCGCGGATGACCGCCAGCACCGGATGCCCGAGGCGTTGGGCGTCGCTGAGCCGTTCCAGGTAGAGCAGCCCGGCGCCCTCTCCCAGCCCGAAACCGTCGGCGGTGGCGGCGAACGCCTTGCACCGCCCGTCCGGTGACAACGCCCGCTGCCGGCTGAACTCGCTGAACGCCCGCGGCGTGGTCAGCACCGTGGCCCCGCCGGCCAGCGCGGCCACACACTCGCGGTCGCGCAGCGCCTGCACCGCTCGGTGCAGGGCAACCAGCGACGACGAACATGCGGTGTCGATGGTCTCCGAGGGCCCGCGCAGGCCCAGCACGTACGACAACCGTCCGGAGATCATGGCGCCGGTGGTGCCGGTGACGACGTAGCCCTCGGCCGCGATCGGCGCCGCGGCCAGTACCTGGGAGTAGTCCTGAATGTTGGAGCCGGCGAACACCCCGACCTGGGCGTCGCGCAACGAGCGGGGATCCAGGCCGGCGTTCTCCACCGCCTCCCACGCGGCCTCCAGCAGCAGCCGCTGCTGCGGGTCCAGGGTGGCTGCCTCGCGCGGTGAGATGTCGAAGAACTCGGCGTCGAAGCGGTCAGCGTCGGCGAGGAAGCCGCCGGTGGTGGCGTAGCTGTGCCCGGGGGTGTCCGGGTCGGCGGAGTACCGGCCGGCCAGATCCCAGCCGCGGTTGACCGGCAGCTCGGCGATCGCGTCGCGCTGATCACTGACCAGCTCCCACAGCTGTTCCGCGCTGCTGATCCCGCCGGGGTAGCGGCAGCCCACCCCGACAATGGCGATCGGCTCGTGGCGGCTCTGCTCCCGGGTGCGCGCCGCCGACAGCTCGGCGCTCATCGCCCGCAAATGCCGGGCGAGGCGTTCCTCGGTGCTGAGCTCGGCGGCCATCAGGACTCCCCGAACTGGTTGTCGAGCATGGCGAGCAGCTCCTCGGTGCTTCCCGCCGCGTCGAGCGCCGGGGCGGTGGTGTCGGGGCGCACCGAGCGCAGCAGGGCTTCCAGCCGGGCGGCCAGCCGCAGCCGTTGCGTGTCGTCGGTGGCCAGGGTGCGCAGGTCGGTTTCCAGGTGGTCCAGGCGGCTCAGCACGGTGTCCACCGAGGCGCCGTCGTCGAAAGCAAACTCACCGAGCAGATATTTGGCCAGCCGCACCGGTGTGGTGTGGTCGAACAGCAGCGTCGGGGCCAGCTTCAGCCCGGTGGCCGTGGCCAGGCGGTTGCGCAGGTCGACCGAGAGCAGCGAGTCGAACCCGGTCTGCCGGAAGTCCGCGTCGGCGGCGATGAGTTCTCCGCTGGAGCGGCCCAGGACCGCACCGCCGTGCGCGCGCACCAGTTCCAGGATCTCGCGTTCCCGGTCGGCCGGGGACAGCGTGGCCAGCCGGTCGCGCAGGCCGGTGCCCGAGCTGCCAGCGGGCTCGCCTGGTTCGGCGGCGAACTCGGTGAGCAGCGGGCTGGGCCGAGCCGAGGTGAACACCGGTACGAAGCGGGGCCAGTCCACGTCGGCGATGATCTGGAACGCGGTGCCGCCGGCCATCGCCTGGTACAGGCCCTCGAACGCGGTGTCGCGGTCCAGGAACGGCAGACCCCGGCGGACCACCGCGCCGGCGTCGGTGCGGTCCTTGGTGACCTGCTCGTCCCAGATGCCCCAGGCCACCGACACCACGGGCAGCCCGGTGGCGGCGGCGTGCTCGGCGTAGGCGTCGAGGAACGCGTTGCCGGCCGCGTAGCCGCCGTGGTCACCGCTGCCCCACACCCCGGCGATCGAGGAGAACAGCACCAGGTCGCGCAGGTGTTCGCGGTCCAGCAGCTCGGCCAGGTTGATGGCACCGGCGGCCTTGGCGTCCACGATCTCGGCAAAGCGTTCCGATGTCGTGGTCTCCAGCGCCTCGATGGCCAGGTGCGCGGCGGCGTGCAGGGCGGTGGTGACCGGATGACCGGCCGCGGCCAGCTCCCCCAGCACCCCGGCGAGGCGGTCGCGGTCGCGCACGTCGCAGGCGAACACCGACGCGGTGCAGCCCTTGGCGGCCAGTTCCCCGACCAGCTCGGCCATCCCGGGTGACTGCTCGCCGCGGCGGCTCAGCAGCGCCACGTGGGTGGCGCCGCGCTCGGCGACCGAGCGGGCCAGGTGCGGGCCGAGCGAGCCGGTGGCGCCGGTGATGAGCACGGTGCCGGTCGGCTCCCAGTCCGCGGCCGGCTGGGGTGCCCGCCGGGTCAGGCGGCGCACCCGGGCACCGCCGGCCCGGATCGCCCACTGGTCCTCGCCGGGTCCGGGGTCGGCCAGCACCGCGAGCAGCCCGGTGAGGGCCGCGTCGTCGGGGTCGGCGGGCAGGTCGATCAGCCCACCCCAGCCGCGCGGGTACTCCAGCGCGGCGACCCGGCCGAGCCCCCACAGCTCGCTCTGCACCGGGTGGGCGGGGGCTTCGCCGTCCACGCCGACCGCCGAGGTGGTGAGCGTCCACAGCGGGGCGGCGAAACCGGTGTCGGACAGTGCCTGGATCGCGGTGATGCTCAATGCCAGCCCACGGGTCAGCGCCGGGGTCGCCGGGTCACGGCGTTCGTCGGGTCCGAGCAGCGAAAGGATGCCGGTGTACTCGCCGGTGCGTTCGGCGAGTTGCTTGGCCAGCCGGGCACGGTCGGTGTCGCCGAGGGTGAGCACGTCGGCGGCGAGGCCGTGCGCGCGCAGGCGCTCGGCGAGCGGGCCGGTTGCGTCGGTGCTCAGCAGCAGCCAGCGCCCGGCCGGGACGGCGGTGGCGGCGACCTCGCGGGGGTGCCAGGTGATGTCGTACCGCCAGGAGTCCAGGGTGGCCTGGTGCCGGCCGCGTGGGGCGGCGTCGGTGACGTCGATCCAGAAACGCTCGTGGGCGAAGGTGTAGCCCGGCACGCTGACGCGCCCGCCGGAGCCGAGCACCCGCTGCCAGTGCACGCCGAGGCCACCGGCGTATCCCTCGGCCGCCGAGCGAAGCAGCCCGGCCCGGCCGCCTTCGTCGCGACGCAGCGAGCCGGTCACCACCGCGTCGGTGTCCAGCGTTTCCAGGGTTTCGCGGACCGCGTTCACCAGCACCGGGTGCGGGCTGCTCTCGGTGAAGAAGGTGAAGCCGTCGCCCGCTAGCGCCGCGATCGCCGTGGTCAGGCGCACCGGCTCGCGCAGGTTGCGGTACCAGTATTCGGCGTCCAGCTCGGCACCGGTGAGGCGTTCGCCGGTGACGGTGGAGTACAGCGGCGCCGAGCCGGCCGTGGGAGTGATCCCGTCAAGCCCGGCGATCAGCCGCTCCCGCAACGGTTCCACGGCCGCGGAGTGCGAGGCGTAGTCCACGTCCACCCGCCGGGTCCAGACGCCGTCGCGCTCGGCCGCGGCCAGCAGCTCGTCCAGCGCGTCGCCGGGTCCCGACACCACCACGGTGGCGGGCCCGTTCACCGCGGCGATCGACAGACGCTCGCCCAGCCGGGGCTGGACCTGCTCGACCGGCAGGCCGACCACCACCATGCCGCCGGTGCCGGCAAGCTCGCCGAGCAGCCGGGAACGGGTGGCCACGATGCGGGCGCCGTCGGCCAGCGACAGCGCCCCGGACACGCAGGCAGCGGCGATCTCGCCCTGGGAGTGCCCGGCCACGGCGGCGACCTCGACTCCCCAGGACTGCCAGACCCGGGCGAGCGACACCATCATGGCGAACAGGGCTGGTTGTACGACGCCGACCGGCGCGGTCGCGGCCGGGTCGGGGTCGGCGAGCACCTCGGTCAGCGACCACTCGACCCAGGGTGCGAGGGCCTGCTCGCAGTCGCGGATGGCGGCCGCGAAGGTGGCGTTCTCGGCGATCAGCGCCTGGGCCATGCCCAGCCACTGCGAGCCCTGCCCGGGGAAGATCAGCACAGTACGACCCCGGCGCCGCTGCCCCGAAGCCACCGAGGCAGGCACAATCGCACCGGGCGTAGCGAACGCGTCAAGGCTGTCCAGCAGCGCGGCCCGATCCGCGGCAACCACCACCGCGCGGTGGTCGAAGCCGGTGCGGGCGGTGGCCAGCGACCACGCCAGATCGCGCAACGGCAGCCCCGGCTCGGCCCGCACCGCGTCGCGCAGAGCCGCGGCCTGCAACGGCAGCCCCCGGCCGGTACGAGCGGTGAGCACGAACGGCACCGGCTCGCTGTCACCCGGGTCGTCCGCCGGAACCCGGCGCGGGTCGCCTTCTTCGAGGACCACGTGCGCGTTGGTGCCGCTGATGCCGAACGAGGACACCCCGGCGCGCCGGGGCTGCTCGCGGCGCGGCCACGGCTGCTGCTCGGTCAGCAGCTCGACACCCCCGCCGGACCAGTCCACCTCGGTGGTCGCCGTGTCGGCGTGCAGGGTGCGCGGCAGCGTTTCGTGGCGCAGCGCCTGGACCATCTTGATGATGCCGCCGACCCCGGCCGCTGCCTGCGAGTGCCCGAGGTTGGACTTGAGCGAGCCCAGGTAGAGCGGCCGGTCACGGTCCTCGCCGAAGGTGGCGATGATGGCCTGCGCCTCGATCGGGTCGCCGAGGCGGGTGCCGGTGCCGTGCGCCTCGACCGCGTCCACGTCGCCCGGCGTCAGCCCGGCCTGGGCCAGCGCGGCGCCCATGACCCGTTGCTGCGACGGCCCGTTCGGGGCGGTCAGGCCGTTGGAGGCGCCGTCGGAGTTGACCGCTGAGCCGCGCACAACGGCGAGCACCTCGTGACCCAGCCGGCGCGCGTCGGACAGCCGCTCGACGGCGATCACGCCCACACCCTCGGACCAGCCGGTGCCGTCGGCGTCAGCCGAGAAGGACTTGCAGCGCCCGTCCGGCGACAGCCCGCCCTGGCGGCTGAACTCCACGAAAATGTTGGGCGTGGCCATCACGGTCGCGCCACCGGCCAGCGCCAGGTCGCATTCTCCTTGGCGCAGCGCCTGCACGGCCAGGTGCAGGGCCACCAGCGACGACGAGCAGGCGGTGTCCACGGTGATGGCCGGGCCTTCAAGCCCGAGCAGGTAGGCGATGCGGCCGGACATCACGCTGTTGCTGTTGGCCAGCCCGAGGATGCCTTCGAGGCCGTCGGGAATGCCGTTGAGCCGGCTGTAGTAGTCGTTGTACATGATGCCGGCGAACACCCCGGTGCGGCTGCCGCGCAGCGATTGCGGGTCGATGCCGGCGTCTTCGAGGGCGTGCCAGGCCGATTCCAGCAGCAGCCGCTGCTGCGGGTCCATGGCGAGGGCCTCGCGCGGGGGGATGCCGAAGAAGTCGGCGTCGAAACCGGCCGGGTCGTTCAGGAAACCCCCGTGCCGGGTGTACGACCGCCCGGCCCGGCTGCGATCGGGATCGTAGAGATGCGCCAGGTCCCAGCCCCGGTCGGCGGGGAAACCGGCGATGGCGTCGCGTCCCTCGGCCACCAGGTTCCACAGATCGCCCGGTCCGTTCACCTCACCGGGATAGCGGCAGGCCATGCCCACGATGGCGATCGGCTCGCTGACCGGCGTGGCCACGGCAACCGGCCGGTGCGGTTGCGCGGCGCGGCTGGTGCCGGTCTGCTTTTCCAGGTACGACGCCAGCGCCGCGGAGG
The DNA here is from genome assembly GCF_001553785.1 of Actinoplanes sp. TFC3. Lineage (GTDB taxonomy): Bacteria > Actinomycetota > Actinomycetes > Mycobacteriales > Micromonosporaceae > Actinoplanes. The sequence continues at coordinate 2,433,601 of NZ_LOJP01000001.1, read as the reverse complement.
TCGGATAGTCGAACACCAGCGTGGCGGGCAGGCGTACCCCGGTGGCGGCGGCGAGCCGGTTGCGCAGCTGCACCGACATGAGCGAGTCGAAGCCGAGTTCGCGCAGCGGCCGGTCGGCGTCGATGCCGGTGGCGTCGGTCTGCCCGATCGTGGCTGCCACCTCGCCGCGCACCCGGTCGAGCATCGAGCCGGCCGGGGCCGCCGCGCTGGTAGTGGCGGTGCTGGTGACCGCGGGTGCGATGCGTCGTTCCAGCGGCTGCAGTTGCGGGGCCGGACGGCTGGCGGTGAACAGCGGCAGGAACCGTGACCAGACCACGTCGGCGAGCACGCAGTCGGTGCCCGCGCTCACCGAGGCCGCCATGGCTGCGATTGCGGTGGCCGGGGACATCGGGGTCAGGCCCTGGCGGCGTAACTGGCGTTCGACGTCGGCGTCGACCATGCCGCCCTCGGCCCACGGTCCGAACGCGAGCACGGTGGCGTGCTGCCCGCGGGCGCGGCGGGCGGCGGCAACGGCGGTGAGCGCGGAGTTACCGGCGCCGTACGCGGCTTGCCGACCGGCACCCCACACCCCGGAGATGGAGGAGAACAGCACGAACGCGTCGAGTTCGGGCAGCAACTCGTCCAGCACCCGAGCGCCTTCGACCTTGCCGTCGATGACGCTGCGCAGGGTTTGCGGGGTGGTGTCGAGCAGGGGTTGCTGGTGACCGGTTCCGGCGGCGTGGATGACGGTGTGCACCGGGCCGAGGCCGGCGAGCAGGGCGGCCACGGCGGTGCGGTCGGCGACGTCGGCGGCCACGATGCGCACCGGGGTGCCGGCGGCGGTCAGCTCGTCGTGCAGGGCGGTGGCACCCGGTGCCTGCGGGCCGCTGCGGGACACCAGGATCAGGTCACAGCCGCCTTGAGCCGCGACCCAGCGGGCCACGTGGGCGCCGAGGGCGCCGGTGCCGCCGGTGATGAGGACCGTGCCGGTGGGGTGCCACGGCTGCGCGGCCGGTGGGGTGGGGCGTAGCCGGGGGACTTGGGTGGCTTGTGGGCGTACCCGGATCTGGTCCTCGGAGGCGTCGAGCGGCACGGCCTGCTCGCCCTGCACGTCGATCAGCCCACCCCAGAGCTCGGGCAGTTCGAGCGCGGCCGCGCGGCCGGCACCCCAGACCGCCGCCTGCTGCGGGTCGTGCTCGGCGTCGGTGGTGAGGCCCCACACCGGCACCTGGTAGCCAGCGGCGGCGAGTTGCTGCACGGTCAGCAGCAGCTCCTCGGGAGTGCGCAGATAGGTGAGGACACCGGCGAAACCACCGGGAGCGGGCAGATCGGCCAGGCTGACGCGGACGCTGTCGGTGACCTGCTGCTGCGCCCAGGAGATGTCGGTCGTGCCGGGAGCCAGGATCAGCCAGGTGCCCGGGGCCGGGCCGGTCACCTCGGCGGTCATCGGCTCCCATTGCACCTCGTAGCGCAGCCGGTCGGTCCGGCTGTCCACAGTGGCAAGGCGCGAGGTGTCAGCGGCGCGCAGCACCAGTTCGGCGACGGTCAGTACCGGTTCGCCGGTCGGCGCGGCGGCGTCCAGGCGGACCTGGTCACCGGTGATCTGCAGGCGTACGCGCAGCGCGGAGGTGCCCGAGCGGTGCCGGGTCACTCCGTTGAACGCGAACGGCAGCCGTACCTGCGCGCCACCGCTGTAGGCGAGGGGGTGCAGGGCGGCGTCGAGCAGCGCCGGGTGCAGCCCGAAGCGAGGGTCGCGGTTGGTGTCGGGCAGGGCCACCTCGGCGTACATCTCGGTGCCGGAGCGCCACGCGGCGCGCAGGCCCTGGAAGGACGGGCCGTAGGCGTAACCCCGGTCCGCGAGGTCGGCGCGCAGCTCGTCGATCATGATCTCTTCGGCGCCGGCCGGGGGCCATTGCTCGGGCGTCCAGCCGGATTCCTTGCCACCGGTGGCGAGGCGGCCGCGGGCGTGCACCGTCCATTCCCCGTCGGCGTTGCACGATCGGATCACCAGGTCGGTGCCGTCGGCGGCCAGCCAGAGCTGCACATCGACCCCGGACGGTGGCAGCACCAGGGGCGCCTGCACGATCAGGTCGCTCAGCTCGGCACCGGCCTGCCCGGCCAGTTCCAGGAACCCGGTGCCGGGGAACAACACGGTGTCCCCGACGGCGTGGTCGGCCAGCCAGGCATCGGTGCTGGGTGAGATGCGCCCGGTCAGCACGAGGCCACCCTGCTCGGGCAGGTCCATGGCGCTGGACAGCAGCGGATGGTTGAGCACCCGGGCCCCGGCGCCGCGGTGCGCGACGGCGTTGGGCAGCCAGTAGCGGCGGCGCTGGAAGGCGTACGTCGGCACGTCGGCCCGCCCACCCTCGGGCAGCACGGCGGCCCAGTCCACGCCGGCACCGTGGGCGTACGCCTCACCGAGGGCGCCCAGCACGACCGGTACTTCGGGGCGTTCGCGGTGCGAGCCGGCGATTGCGGCGTGCGCCGAGTCGAGCAGCGGGGTGAGCGCGGCATCCGGGCCGATCTCCACGAGGATGTCGGCCGGCGCCAGGTTCGTGATGGCGTCGTGGAAACGGACCGCGTGACGCACGTGGCCGACCCAGTACCGGGCGTCGGTGACCGGGTGAGCGGTGCCGGCCGAGGCGCTGAACGGGATGGCCGGCTCGCGGAACGTCAGCCCGCCGGCCACCGCGGCGAAGTCCGGCAGGATCGGGTCCATCAGCGGGGAGTGGAAGGCGTGGCTGACCCGCAGCCGGCGGGTACGAGTCCCGCGCTCGCGCCAGGTCGCCTCGAGCTGCTCGATCGCCGCGACCGGCCCGGCGATCGTAACGGCGGCCGGGGCGTTGACCGCGGCGATCACCGCACCCCCGTGCAGGGTGGGCGTGACGTCGCCGGCCGCGGCGGCCACGGCAAGCATCGCGCCGCCCTCGGGCAGAGCCTGCATCAACCGGCCGCGCGCGGAAACCAGGCGGGCCGCGTCGTCCAGCGACAGCACCCCGGCCACCACCGCAGCGGCGATCTCACCGACCGAGTGCCCGGCCACGGCGGTGAACGTCACGCCCCACGACTGCCACAGCCGGGCCAGGGCGACCTGGAACGCGAACAGGGCGGGCTGGGCGTGCTCGGTGCGGTTGAGCGCCTCGGCGTCGCTGCCCCACATGACCTCGCGCAGGCCGGGCTCCAGCGCGGCGCACGCTTCGTCGAACGCGGCCCGGAACACCGGGAACGCGTCGGCGAGGTCGCGGCCCATGCCGAGGTGCTGGCTGCCCTGCCCGGAGAAGATGGCGGCGATCCGGCCGGGGCCCGCGGTCACCGCAACGATGGCGCGCAAGGCTTCCAGCACCTGGTCGCGGTCACCGGCTACGGCAGCGCGGTGCGGGAAACGGGCGCGGTGCAGGGCGAGGGTGCGGGCGACGGCGGCCAGCGGCACGTCCGGGTGTTCGATGAGATACGCGCGCAGCGTTTCGGCTTGCTTCTGCACGGCTTGCGGGGTCTTGCCGGACAGCACCAGCGGGGCGATGTCACCGCCGGCCGGAGCTGCGGGGGCGGGGGTGTATTCCTCGAGGATCACGTGGGCGTTGGTGCCGCTCATGCCGAACGAGGACACGCCGGCCCGCCGCGGGGTTTCACCTGCTGGCCAGGGCCGGTCGTCGGTGAGCAGGGCGACGGTGCCGGTGGACCAGTCGACCTCGGTGGTCGGCCGGTCGGCGTACAGGCTGCGCGGCATTACCTCGTGCCGCATCGCCAGCAGCATCTTGATGACCCCGGCCACCCCTGCCGCAGCCTGCGTGTGCCCGATGTTGGACTTCAACGACCCCAAGAAGAGCGGACGACCGGAGGGGCGATTCTTGCCGTACGTCGCCAGCAGCGCTTCGGCCTCGATCGGATCACCGAGCCGGGTGCCCGTACCGTGCGCTTCGAGGATGTCCACATCGGAAGCGGTGAGTCCGGACCCAACCAGGGCGGCCTCGATGACGCGCCGCTGCGCGGGTCCGCTGGGCGCGGTCATCCCGTTGGACGCCCCGTCCTGGTTGACCGCCGAGCCGCGTACGACGCCCCAGATGTCGTGGCCGTGGCGCACCGCGTCCGACAGCCGCTCGACCACCAGCACGCCGACGCCCTCGGACCAGCCGGTGCCGTCGCCGTCGGCCGAGAAGGAGCGGCAGCGCCCGTCGGTGGACAGCACCCGCTGGCGGCTGTACTCGGTGAAGAACGTCGGGGTGCTCATCACCGCGACCCCACCGGCCAGAGCCAGATCGCATTCGCCGTTGCGCAGCGCCTGCACCGCCAAGTGCAGCGACACCAGCGACGACGAGCACGCGGTGTCCACGGTGACCGCCGGGCCCTCGAAGCCGAACAGGTACGACACCCGCCCCACGGCCATGCTGCCCGCGCTGCCGGTGTGCACATAGCCCTCGAAGCCGTCGGGCGCGGTGGTGAACCGGCCGCCGTAGTCGTGGTGCATGACGCCGGTGAACACGCCGGTGCGGCTGCCGCGTAGCTGCGCCGGGTCGATGCCGCCGCGCTCCAGGGCCTCCCAGCTGGTCTCGATGAGCAGCCGCTGCTGCGGGTCCATGGCCGCGGCCTCGCGCGGGCTGAGCCCGAAGAAGTCGGCGTCGAACAAGTCGATGTCGCTGAGGAAGCCGCCCTCACGGGTGTACGACTTGCCGGCCGCGTCCGGGTCCGGGTCGTACAGGTTGGCGATGTCCCAGCCCCGGTCGCGCGGGAACTCCGTGATCGCGTCACGGCCCTCGGCGACCAGCGCCCACAGGTCCTCGGGCGTGCGCACACCACCGGGGTAGCGGCAGCCGAGACCGACGATCGCGATGGGCTCGGTGTCCCGGCTCTGCAGCTCGTGCAGCCGGGAGCGGGTGCGCTGCAACTCGGTCGTCGCCTTACGCAGGTATTCGACCAGCTGGCTTTCGTCTGTCATGTTCGCACACCTCGATCGCACAATGCGGGATCGAGCGATTCAATCAACAGTCACAACAGGTCGTGCACCCCTAAATATGCGTACGGCCATTACCCCCCTAACTTCATTTCGCCCCGCCGGCGGATCGGTTCGCGGCCCCGCGATTGCCCTACAGTGAGCACTCCTCGCGTACAAAAAGAACTCACGAAAGCGAATTCGTCATGCCTGTTTTCGACCCGCTGCCGGAGGCGCCGACCGCCGGGCAGTTACCCCTGCCGCTGTGGGGGGCGCAGCAGTTCTCGGTGGTCGACTGGCCGCAGGACTCGTTCCAGATCGGCTACAACTCGCACACCTGGCTGCTGGCCGACGGCGACGACCTGGCCGTGCTCAAGGCGGTCCCGGCCGACCAGGCGGTCAAGTTCGCGTCCGGGCTCACCGCGGCGGGCATCGCCGAGCTGGCGGGCATCCCGGCCGGGGCGCCGCGCCCCACGCTGGACGGCGCCACCGTCGCTGTGGACGGCCCGTGGAGCTGGGCGCTGCTGAACTACGTGCGCGGCACCCGCACCGACGCGAGCGACGCCGCGCAGCTCGCCCAGGCCGGCCGGACGCTGGGGCGCATCCACACCGCGCTCAAGGACACCCCGCCGCTGCCCGAGACCATGGTGTGGACCCACATGGAGTGGGCGCTGGCGCCGATGCCGTTCCTCGACGGTCTCGAATGGATCCAGCAGGCGCTGCGCGAGGTCAAGGAGCAGCTACCCGACGACCTGTCGCAGGGGGTCATCCACTGCGACCCGCGGCTCACCGAGTTCCGCTTCGACGGCGACACGATCGGCCTGATCGACTGGGGCGAGGTCATGCACGGCCCGCACATCTCCGACCTGGCGGCCACGGTCAGCTTCATGGACGAGGGCACCGATCCCAAGCCGTTCCTGAGCGGCTGGGCCGAAACCGCGCCCGGATCGGCCGACGAGCTGGTGTACCTGCCGGTACTGCTCAAGGCCCGCGCCGCGCTGGAGGGCTGGGTGTACGCCCGGCGGGCCGCGTTCGGCGTCGACCTCGGCCAGCTCGGCGAGCACAACAACCACACGCTGATCGAGCGCTCCCGGCAGAACATCCTGGCTGCCGAGGCGCTGCCGCGGGACTTCTACCGGATCTGATGCTCAGCTCGCTGACGACCTCGCTGCCCCGGGTCCGCTCGCTGCTGCTGGCCTCGGTGCTGGCCCGGGCGCACCTGACCGCGCTGCCGGTCTCGCTGACCTTCCTGCTGCCCGGGTGGGCCGGCTCGTACACCGCGGTCGGCGTGGTCAGCGCCCTGCTCGGCGTGGGCCAGGCCATCGCCGGGCCGGTACGCGGGCGCATCGCCGACCGGGGTTCGGCGGGCAAGGTGCTGACCGTGACCGGGCTCGGCTACGGCGCCGGACTGGCCGGGCTGGTGCTGGTGACCCTGCTGCCCGGACGGTTGTGGCCGCTCGCGTTGCCGATCAGTTTCGCGGCCGGGTTGCTGTCCCCGCCGACCTCGCAGATCGCGCGGGCCATCTGGGCGCGGGTCGGTGACGAGAAGGCCCGGCGCACCCTGTACGCGATGGACGCCACCGGCAACCAGTTGGTGTCGATCCTGGGTCCGCTGGTAGCCGCGTCCATCGTGGCCGTCACGGGCGGGGCGACGGCCACGGCCACCTGCGCGGTGCTCGCGGTTGCCGGTGCCCTCGGTTTCGCGCTGGTCATCCGCCGCGCCGGGGTGGACCGGGTCGGCCTTCCTGACCGGGTGACGGCGGGACGACAGCGGTCCTTGCTGCGCAGCCCGGCGTTCGTGCGGGCATTGTTCGTACCGTTCTTCCTGATCGTGGCGCAGTTCGCCGTGACGCTGTCGGTGGTCGCCTGGGCCGCCCAGCGCGGCACCCCGGGGCTGGCAGGCGTGCTCGAAGCGGTGTTCGGCGTCGGGTCGCTGGCCGGTGGCGTACTGCTGATCCGCCGGGCCGGGCGCAGCGGACGCGGGCTGACGATCGCCGCGATGGCCGCCGGGCTCGGGCTCACCGCGCTGCTGCTACCACCGGCGCAGACCAGCACCCCGGTGTGGCTGCTCGCCGCGGTGCTGGCGCTGACCGGCACCGCCGCCGCCCCGAGCTTCGCGCTGGGCTTCGCCCGCATCGGTGACGTCGCCCCACCCGCGCGCCGGGCCGAGGCGTTCGGCTGGGTGGCCGCGGCCACGACCGGCGGCGTCGGGCTCGCCCTGCCGGTGATCGGCCAGCTCATGGACCACATCGGGCCCTCGGGGGCGGTGGCCGCCGGCGCGGCCGGGGCGCTGGCCGCGTTCCTGCTCACCCTCTCGCTGGCCGCCTACCCCTCCGATTCCCCCGCGGTCGCCGCCCCGGCCGCCGCGGGAAAGGACGACACATGACCACCTGGCTCATTCCCTGTTCGACGCCGCCGCGCAGCACGTACCGGCTGGTGTGCCTGCTGCACGCCGGCGGGTCGGCCTCGTACTACCCGTGGGTGCGGGAGGCGCTGACCGACGGCGGCGAGCTGTACTGCGTGCAGTACCCCGGCCGGCAGGAGCGCCGCCACGAACCGCCGGTCGAGAAGTTCCCGGAGATGGTCGACGCGGTCGTTGAGGCCCTGGATGCCGGGCCGGACCTCCCGCTGGTGCTGTTCGGGCACAGCCTGGGCTCGCTGCTGGCCTTCGAGGCGGCCCGCGCCCTGCCGGACCGGGTCACCGCGCTGATCGCCTCGGGGCGCCGGGCGCCTTCGGTGCGCCCGCCGCGCGGCTTCGAGTCGGCCACCGATGACGCGTCGATGCTGGCCAAGATGCGTGACCTGGGCGGCATCGCCCCGGCGCTGCTGGCCGACCCGGACGTGGTGCAGATGGTGCTGCCGCCGATGACCGCGGACTTCCGGCTGGCCGGCACGTACGAACCGGAGCCCGGCGCCCGCGTTGGCATGCCCATGACGGTGCTCAACGGCGACGCCGACCCGCTGGTGACCCCGGCCGAGGCGCAGGTCTGGCGCGAGCACGCCGCCGGCCCGGTCGAGGTGCACCAGCTTTCCGGCGGCCATTTCTTCTTCCACACCGACCGGGCCCGCGTTCTTGAGCTGATCCGCTCGGCGCTACCGGCGAACAGGGGGGCTTGAAAAATGCCGAACATCGACCTGGCCGAGACCGGCCCGGATTTCTATGCCGACCCGCATCCGCACTATCGGGCCCTGCGCGAATCGGCGGGCATTCAGCAGCGCACAACCCGGCTGGGCGAGCCGTTCTGGCTGGTGCTCGGCTACGACGACGCCCGCGCCTTTCTCTCCGATTCCCGGCTGAGCAAGTCCCGGGTCAGCGGCGGGCATCAGCAGGTGATCGGCCAGCATCTGCTGGACAGCGACCCACCCGTGCACACCCGGCTGCGCAAGCTGGTGGTCCGGGAATTCACCCGGCGCCGGGTGGAGAACCTGCGCCCGCGCGTGGAGGAGACCACCGCCGGACTGCTCGACGACATGGTGCCGCGCGGCCGCGCCGATCTGGTTGACAGCCTGGGCTTCCCGCTGCCGATGGGGGTGCTGTGCGAGCTGCTCGGCATCCCGGCCGAGGACCGGGTGCTGTTCAAGGAGTGGACGCGCGACATCCTCGCCCCGCGTGACCCGAAGGCCAAGCCGCTGGCCAGCACCGCGCTGATCGCGTACTTGACCGACTTGATCGAGCAGAAGCGCCGAGGACAGCCGTCGGACGACTTGATGCACGCGCTGCTGCGCACCAGCACCGAGGACAACGACCGGCTCTCGCCCGACGAGCTGTGCGCGATGATTTTCATCCTGATCCTGGCCGGGCACGAGACCACCACAAACCTGCTGTCCACCGGTACGTACGCGCTGCTGCGCCATCCCGGCCAGCTCGCCGCGCTGCGGGCCGACCCGGCCCTGATCGACGGCGCAGTCGAGGAAATGCTGCGCTTCGACAGCTCGGTGGAGAGCGGGACCACGCGCTACGCGACCGAGAAGATCGAGTACGGCGACGTGGTCATCGAGCCCGGTGAGATGGTGCTGGTCAGCCTGGCCTCGGCCGACCGGGACCCGGGCACCTTCGAGCGGCCCGACGAGTTCGACATCCGCCGCCCGCCCGGCCCGGGGCACCTCGCGTTCGGCCACGGCATCCACTTCTGCCTGGGCGCCCCGCTCGCCCGGATGCAGGCCCGCATCGCCCTCAACGCTCTGGTGCAGCGCTGCCCGGGGCTGACCCTGGACCGCGAGCCGGAGCCCTCGGACTGGCTGGGCGGCATTCAGGTCCGCGGTCTGCAGCAGCTTTTCGTGCGCTGGTGAAGCCGCCGCCCGCGCCGGCGGTCAACCGGCGCGGGCGTACGGGTCAGAGGTCCCAGGTGACCGGCAGTCGCTTGACGCCGTAGGCCACCGAGTCGTCCTTGAACTCGATGTCCTGCTCGTCGATGGCCGGGCGCAGCGTCGGGAACCGCTCGAACAGCAGCGAGAACGCCACCCGCATCTCGACGCGGGCCAACTGCTGGCCGATGCACTGGTGAATGCCGTAGCCGAACGCCAGGTGGTGCACGTCAGCGCGGCTCAGGTCGAGCACATCGGGGTTGGGGTAGCGCGCGGGGTCGCGGTTTGCCGAGACCAGCGCGCCCTTCACCGTCTCGCCCGGGGTCATCGTGTGCCCGAGGAACTCGAACTCCTCGCTGACCGAGCGGACGAACTCGAAGTGCACGATGGACAGGTAGCGCAGCAGCTCCTCGACCGCGTTGTTCATCAAGCTCGGGTCGGCCTTGAGCTTGGCCAGCTCCTCGGGGTGCTTGAGCAGCGCGTAGGTGCCCAGGCTGAGCATGTTCGAGGTCGACTCGTGCCCGGCGATCAGCAGCAGCACGCTGATGCCGACAATCTCCTCGGTGGTCAGCCGGTCCTCGTCGGGAGCGTGGATCAGCCCGCTCATCAAGTCGTCGGTGGGGTTTTTGGTCTTCTCGGCGACCAGGTTCTCGAGGAACTCGAACAGCTCGACGCGCGCCACCCTGGTCTGTTCCTTGGGCAGGTCGAAGTTGAGCACGATCGACGCCCAGTTCTGGAACGTGTGCCGGTCGGCCGACGGGATGCCCAGCAGGTCGCAGATCACCATGGACGGGATCGCCAGCGCGAACGTGTCGACCAGGTCCACGCCGGGCCCGGCCTGCTGCATCGCGTCGAGCTGCTGGGTCACGAACCCGGCGATCTTGGGTTCCATCTCGCGGACCCGGCGGGCGGTGAACTGCCCGGCCAGCATCCGCCGGTAGCGGGTGTGCTCGGGCGGGTCCATGCTGACCATCGCCCCGGCGGGTAGCCGCGGCTTCTCGTGTTTGTGCCGGGTGCGCGCCGACTTGTTGCGGTCGGAGCTGAACCGGGTGTCGAGCAGCATGGCCCGCACATCGTCGAACGTGGTGAACAGCCAGCCCTCCTGGCCGTCGGCGAACTGCACCCGGCTGATCGGCTCGTTCTCGCGCAGTTCTTTGTATTCGTCCGGCGGGTCGAACGGGCAGCTGCGCTTGGTCGGCAGATTCCGCGCCTGCGATGTCACATCGGACACGTCAATTCCCTCTCGAAGGCTCGTGGGTTCCTATACTTCGCGGCATGCGAATCATGATTCTGGGAGCATCGGCTCCGCTCGGTCACGCATTGACCACCGCTTTCCTGCAGCGCGGTGATGAGGTATTCGGTGTCATTCGCCGGGCCGAACACGCTGCCGCTTTGCAAACGCTGGGCGCACAGGTTGTGCCGGCCGACACGAGCCTGGATCCGCGGGCGCTGGTGGCCTCGCTGGCCGCCAGCTTCGCCGGCGCCGGGGCGCTGGTGCTGGCGGCCGGAACGGGCGACGCGCAAGCCGCCGGGGCGGCCCGGTTGTTCACCGCGGCCGGGCAGCAGGCCGGGGTGAAGCGGCACGTGATGGTGAGCAACTGGCACGGCGCGGCGGGGCGGCCGGACCTTGAAGAACACGCGTATGTGCAGGCCAAGGTGGCTGCCGAGGAGGATCTGCAGAGCCGGGACCTGCAGTGGACGATCGTGCGCACCCCGCGGCTGACCGACGCCGCGGCGACCGGTTTGTTCCGGCTGCAGCCGGCCGTCGCGGACGTCGCCCCGCCCGGTGAGATCGGTCGCGCCGACGTAGCCGCGGCGGTCGTGGCGGTGCTGGCCGACCCCGGCGAAACCGGTCGGGTGCTGACCGTCACCGCCCCCTAGTGCAATTTTGATTCGTCTATACAATCGGCGGATGCGAGTCATCATCGACAGGGAGACGTGCTCGTCATCGGGCACCTGCGCCATGTATTTTCCGGAGATTTTCGACCAGGATGCCGACGACGGGAGGGCCGTGCTGCTCACCGCATTTCCTTCCGAAAGTCAGCGGGCCGATGTCGGGGAGGCGATTCTGCGCTGCCCGACGAATGCCATCAGCCTGGTCGAGGAATCCACTGCACCGGCCCAGCATTGACCCGATGATCACCGATGGCCAGGGGCAGGGCCGGAAATAGGGACCCCGGAATCAAAAGCGGCCCGGTTTAGGGGGTATCAGGGGAGGCGTCCGGGCAGCCCGGTCGGCCACGCTGCACCTGTGACCGACAGTGAAGAGAAGCTCCGGACGTACCTCAAGAAGGTCACCAGCGATCTGCGCACCACCAAGCGCCGGTTGCACGAGGTCACGTCCGAACCGATCGCGGTGATCGGCATCGGCTGCCGTTTTCCCGGCGGCGTCACCAGCCCCGAGCAGCTGTGGCAACTGGTCAGCGACGGCACCGACGCCATCGGGGCGCTGCCCGGCGACCGCGGCTGGGACCTGGCCGGGCTCTACCACCCGGATCCGGCGACGCCGGGGACGACGTACGCCCGCGCCGGCGGTTTCCTGCAGGGAGCCGGGGAGTTCGACGCCGGCCTGTTCGGCATCTCCCCCCGCGAGGCCACGGCGATGGATCCACAGCAGCGGCTGTTGCTGGAGACCACGTGGGAGGCCGCCGAGCACGCCGGTGTGGACCCGCACAGCCTGCGGGGCAGCCGCACCGGCGTGTTCGTCGGCGCTGCCGCGCAGGGTTACGGCAGCACCAGCGATCCCGGCGAGGTCGAGGGCTACCTGGTCACCGGTACGGCCACCAGCGTCGCCTCGGGCCGTATCTCGTACCTGCTGGGGCTGCAGGGCCCGGCGCTCAGTGTGGACACCGCATGTTCGTCGTCGCTGGTCAGCCTGCACCTGGCCGGGCAGGCACTGCGCCGCGGCGAATGTGAGCTGGCGTTCGCGGCCGGCGCGGCGGTGCTGCCGTTGCCGGGCGCGCTTGTCGAGTTCAGCCGCCAGCGGGGCTTGTCAGCCGACGGGCGCTGCCGGGCCTTCGGTGCCGAGGCCGACGGGTTCGGCATGGGCGAAGGCGTCGGCGTGGTACTGCTGGAGCGGCTCAGCGACGCCGTCCGCAACAACCGGCGGATTCTGGCCGTGGTCCGCGGTTCGGCGCTCAACCAGGACGGCGCTTCCAACGGGCTGACCGCACCGAGCGGACCCGCGCAGGAGCGGGTGATCCGGGCCGCGCTCGCCGACGCCGGGCTGACCCCGGCCCAGATCGACGTGGTCGAGGCGCACGGCACCGGCACCCGGCTCGGCGATCCCATCGAGGCGCGGGCGCTGCTGGCCACGTACGGGCAGTCCCGCCCCGGCTCCCGCCCACTGTGGCTGGGCTCGCTGAAGTCCAACATCGGGCACGCCCAGGCCGCGTCGGGCATCGGCGGGGGCATCAAGATGGTGATGGCCATGCGCCACGGTGTGCTGCCCGCCACCTTGCACGCGCAGGAGCCGACGACCGAGGTGGACTGGTCGGCTGGTTCGCTGCGCCTGCTCACCGAGCAGCGCCCATGGACCGCCGAGGGCCCGCGCCGCGCGGCCGTGTCCTCGTTCGGCATGAGCGGCACCAACGCCCACGTCATCCTCGAGGAAGCCCCCGCCTCGGAGTCATCCGAACACGTTGGCGGTGATCGGGTGCTGCCGTGGCTGGTGTCCGGCCGCGGTTATGCCGCCCTGCGCGCCCAGGCGGACCGGTTGAACAGTCAGGACGCTGATCCCGCCGGTGTCGCGGCTGCCCTGCTGCAGGGCCGGGCCCAGCTCAGCGAACGCGCCGTGGTCGTAGCCGGCACCGCGGGGCTGTCCGCGGTAGCCGCCGCAACCGCGCCGGGTAGCAGCGACGACGCGGTGTGGGGCAGCACGGCCGAGGTCGGTCCCGGCCCGGTCGTCATGGTGTTCCCCGGGCAGGGCTCACAGTGGCCGGGTATGGGAGCCGAGCTGCTGGACTCCTCGCAGGTGTTCGCCGCCGAGGTCGCCCGCTGCGCCGAGGCTCTGCAGCCCTGGGTGTCGTGGGACGAGTTCAGTTTGGAGGACGTGCTGCGCGGGCGGGCGGACCCGGCGTTCGCCGAGCGCGTCGACGTGGTGCAGCCGGTGCTGTTCGCGATGATGGTGTCGCTGGCGGCGGTCTGGCGCTCGTGGGGCGTCGAACCGGCGGCGGTGGTGGGGCACTCCCAGGGCGAGATCGCTGCGGCGTACGTGTCCGGGGTGCTGTCGCTGGCAGAGGCGGCAAAGGTGGTGGCGGTCCGCTCCGGGCTGCTGCGCCAGGTGGCGGGCACCGGCGGGATGGTGTCGGTCGTGGCCGGCGAGGACGAGGTGGCCGGGCTGCTCGCCGGGCTGCCGGGGCTGTCGGTGGCCGCGGTCAACGGGCCGACCTCGGTGGTCGTCGCCGGGCCGGTGGCCGAGCTCGACGCGTTCCTCGCGGCCTGCACGAGCAAGGCCCGGCGCATCGACGTCGACTATGCCTCGCATTCCGCCGCCATGGACCCGCTGCGCGCCCAACTGGATGCCGCGCTCAGCGATGTGCGGCCCACCGCCGGCTCGGTGCCGCTGTACTCCACGCTGGAGGGCAAGCGCATCGAGGGCACGGCGATGGACGGCGGCTACTGGTTCCGCAACCTGCGCCACACCGTGCGGCTGGCCGAGGTCATCGGCACCCTCGCCGGTGAAGGGCACCGATACTTCCTGGAGGTGAGCCCGCATCCGGTGCTGACCATGGGGTTGCAGGCCACCGTTGACGCGGCCGGCACCCCGGCGGCGGTGCTCGGCACACTGCGCCGCGAGGAAGGCGACCAGCGCCGGCTGCTGTTGTCCGCCGCTCAGGGCTGGGTGAGCGGGCTGCGCGTGGATTGGCGCGCGATCATCGGTCCGGCGCGGGCGGTGCAGCTTCCGACGTACGCGTTCCAGCGTCAGCGGTTCTGGCTCGAACCCGGCACCCAGCGCGCCGCCGGCGTCATCGACTCCTGGCGTTACCGCGTGAGCTGGCGTCGCTGGAATGCCGCAAACCCTTCCACCGCACCGGAGGGCACGCGGCTGGTGGTCACCGCCGACGGCACCGCCCCGGCAGGGCTCGATGGCACGGCGATCTCCTATGCCGCCCTGCCGCAATACACCGCAGCCAGAGACCTCGCCGCCGTCGTAGCCATCTCCCCCACCCCTGAGGACGTCCTCACCCTTGTTCAGGCCGGTCTCGATGCGCCGCTGTGGCTTGTCACCAGCCTCAAGGATCCCGAGCAGGCGCAGATCTGGGGCCTGGGCCAGGTCATCGGCCTGGAACACCCCGATCGCTGGGGCGGCCTGATCGACCTGAGCCCCGGCGCCAATCCCGCCCTGATCGCGGGTGTGCTGGCCGGGCACGGCCCGGAGGACCAGTTCTCGATCCGGCCCACCGGCGTGCACGTGCGCCGCCTGATCCCCGACGCCGCGCCTGCGACCGGTGCCGGCTTCCGGACCGGTGGGACCGCGCTGATCACCGGCGGCACCGGCGCGCTGGGCGGGCATGTCGCTCGCTGGCTGGCCACCGCGGGTGCCGAGCACATCGTGCTGGTCAGCCGTCGCGGCGCGCAGGCCGAGCAACCCCAGGACCTGGGCGTGCCGGTCACGCTTGTCGCGTGCGATCTGTCCGACCCCACCGCGGTACGAACAATGCTCGCCGCCGTCGAAAACGACCACGGCATCATCCGTTCCGTCGTGCACTGCGCCGGCGTCCCGCAAACCACCGCCGTGGCAGCCATGTCAGCTCAGGAATTCCGGTCCACCACCGCGGCCAAGGTGACCGGCGCGCGGGCGCTGGACGAATACTTCTTTGACCGTACCCTGGATGCTTTCGTGCTTTTCTCGTCGGCTTCTGCCGTTTGGGGCAGCGCGATGAGTGGCGCCTACGCCGCGGGCAACGCCTTCCTGGACGCCCTCGCCGAACGCCGCCGATCCCGTGGCGCCCCGGCAACCTCGGTGGCCTGGGGCCTGTGGGCCGGCGCGGGAATGGCCGGCGCCGACGGTGCGGAGCAACTACGCCGCCGCGGCCTGCGCCCGATGAACCCCGAACTGGCGATCCGGGCCCTGGACGTTGCCGTGCACCGCAACGACGGGTGCGTGGTGGTCGCCGACGTGGACTGGCCCGCCTTCGTTCCCGGTTACACCGCAGCGCGACCGCGCCCCCTGCTTGACGACCTGCCCGCCGTGCGCGCCCTCGCCGAAACCTCAGCGCCGGGCCCGGACGGGACGGCGAGCTCCCCCATCGCCGCGCTGCCCGCACATGAGCGGTACGACGCCCTGCTCGCCATCGTGCTGACCCAGGCCGCCGAACAACTCGGGCACACCTCGGCCGCCGAGATCGCCGCCACCGACACGTTCCGCGAGCTCGGCTTCGACTCGCTGGCCGCGGTCAGCTTCCGTCAGCGCATCCAGGCCGCCGCCGGGGTCCGCGCCCCGGTGTCGCTGATTTTCGACCATCCGACACCCCGGCAGGCCGCCCAGCATCTGCTGACGCTGATCGGCGACACCGCCGGCTCGCTCGACAGCCAGCTGGACACCCTCGAAGCCGGTCTCGACGCCGCCGATCCGCTGCTGCGCGCCCGCGCGATGCTGCGCCTCAACGCGCTGCTCGCCCGGCTGCAGGACAGCGACGCGGCCACCACCTCCGATTCCGATCTGGACGGTGCCACCGACGAGGAAATGTTCGATGCCATCGGCCGCGAGTTCGGCCTGTCCTGACCCCTGCGAGGAGTTCATCGCCTTGACCGACACCTTTTCCGACGCCGAGGAAATCCACCAACTGTCTTTCCGCGGGTACGACTTCGCCTGCCGGGTGGTGCCGTGCGAGAACCCGGTCACCGAGCCGATCGTCGTGCTCTGCGCCGCGTTCCAGAACATGCACAGCTACAGCCGGTACGACGCCTACTGGAAGGACATCGCGACCATCATCGCGGTGGACCCGCCCGGCCAGTATTCGCCCACCCCGGTGCCCCGCGAACACGGCTACGGCTTCGACGCCGACGCGTTGCTGTACCTGCTCGACGAATGGCAGCTGCCCCGGGTCAACTTGCTCGGCGTGAGCCTGGGCTTCTCCCCCGCCCACCGCACGGCCCAGCTGCACCCCGACCGGATTGCCCGGCTCGTGCTGGCCGGCGCCGCCGAATGGGAGCCGGCCAAGCGCCGCCGCTTCGGCGAAATCGAGCGGGCGCTGGCCGCCCGGGAAGGCGAGAAGTTCGGCCAGCTCGCCCTCGAATTGTTCTCCTGCGGCGACCCTGAGCCCACCATCGTGCACCGCCAGGTCATCAACCGGGCCCTGCGCGGCCGGCTCGCCTCGTCCACCGAGCCGGACATGGTCCGCTACGAGGTGATGTCGCAGCGGGCGATCGACCACCCGGCGTACCTGCCCGGGCGCATCTCCGGGGTGCCGACGTTGTGCCTGACCGGTGAGCACGACGACATCTCCAGCCCGCACCTGGCCCGGGAACTGGCCAGCCAGATCGACGACGCCACGTTCACGCTGCTGCGCGACACCTGTCACCTGTCGTTTCTGCAGCGCGGCGCCGAGTGGGCGGAGACGGTACGCCGGTTCTTCACCGATCAGCCCCTGGACGATCTGGACTTCCTGACCGCCCTGGAACACCCGGCGCAGGCTCCCGCCTGATCAGCGCGGGAGGCCGGGAGCGTCACCGGTCCCGGCTTCCTCGCGTCATCTGCTCAGCCCGTGTACGCCGCGAAGATGCGGCTGAACTCGTACGGCTGCTGCGCGATGTTGGTGCACATGTAGAGCGCCCCGGTGCAGGCGTTCTTGTCGCGGCCCAGCTCCCAGAAGCTGAGCATGCCCAGGTGCTTGCCCTGCGCGAAGCTGACCAGTTGACGCGCGTCGGCCTGGTCGTAGATGTGGCCGTCATCGTTCTGCCCGAGCATCGGGGTGACGCCGACCATCTTCCACACCTGCGCGTCGGTGCGGCCCGGGTACAGCGATTTGAGCTGGTTGAACGTGGAGTTCGCGGCGTCGACCGCGAAATTGCCGTAGTCCCCGGCCCGGTAGTAGTCCATCGCCATCACGTTGACCAGGTCCACGTTAACGCCGGCGTCGCGGGCCGAGCGGACCACGTTGAGCCCGTCGGCGGTCAGCCCCTCGGGCAGCACCGGCAGCGTGAACGACACCCGCAGCGACGGGTTGGCCCGCTGCAGCGCCGCGAGGGCCTGCGAGCGGCGGGTCACCGAGGTGGGGTCGGCGGTCGCGCTGCCCTCGATGTCCAGGTCGATGTACTTGAGGTTGTACGCGCTGACCACCGCCTGATATTCGGCCTGCAGCGCGGACACGCTGGAGCACGCCTGCGCCAGCTCGATGCCGGTGGCCCCGCCGAACGAGATTTTCACGTCGCCGCCGGCTGCGCGCACGGCGTCGATCTGATCGCGGGCCCAGCCCTGCCGCGGGTCGTAGGCGTTGAACCACATCGCCTTGCACGCCGAGGCCGTGATGAAGGCGAGCGTCACGTTCTTGAGGTTGCCGCTGCTGACCATAGTGGGCAGGCTGGGCGTCGGCCAGGCACCCATGTCGACGTACGGGGCGTGGGCGAGCCCGGCGCCGGCCGGGGGCGGTGTGGTGG
>NZ_LOJP01000001.1:2346068-2415689 GCF_001553785.1 Actinoplanes sp. TFC3 | reverse complement strand
GGGCCGCACGCCGGCTCGGAGCGGCGGGGGCCTTCGCGCCCGTGGCCGATTCCGAGTTGAAAGCCCGGCTCACCGCCACAAGCGTCGCCGAAGTCGTCGACGGTGCCGGCGGGGTGCCGCTCGTGCTGCCCCATCCGGCCGCGACCGATCCCGGACTCCCGGCCGAGGCTGCTGCGGTCTTCCCGACCTCAGGTAGCACGGGCCGGGCCAAACTGGTCGTCCTCTCGCACGACGCCCTGGACTATCAGGCCCGCGAGACAGCGCAACGCCTCGCCCTCAGCGAGGCGGACGCCATGCTCGTGCCGCTTCCACTGGCCCACGCGTACGGCCTGAGCATCCTGCTGATGTGGCTGGCCGGCGCCGGGCGGTTGTTGCTGGAGACCACGTTCACCGCCGCCGGTCTTACCGGCCGGTTGCTCACCCACGACGTCACCACGCTGGACGGCGTTCCGTCCATGTACTCCGTGTTGTTCAAAGCTGCCGCCCGCGAACCGGAGCTCGCCGACCGGTTGCGCCGGCTGCGGGTGCGCGGGATCGGCGGCGACGTGCTGCACCCCGCGCTGGCCGCCCGCTTCGACGCCCTCGGCGCCGGCCTGCACGACGGCTACGGGCTGACCGAGGCCGGCCCGAACGTGGCGATCAGCGCGCCCGGTGCAGTGCGTCCGGGCACCGTCGGTACACCCCTGCCGGGCAGCCAGGTACGACGCGACCCGGCAACCGGGGAGCTGCTCATCGACACACCCAGCCGCATGCTGGGCTATCTCGGCGACCCGCAGGCCACCGCCGCCGCGTTCACCGCCGACGGATGGCTGCGCTCCGGCGACCTCGGTGACGTCGAACCGGACGGCCACGTGCGGGTGCTGGGCCGGCTCAAGGAAGTGCTCATTGTGGATGGTGAGACCCACGCGCCCCAGCTGATCGAGGACGTGTTCCGGGCACTGCCGGGGGTGGCGGAGGCGTGTGTGCTCGGGGTGCGTTCACCGGACGACGCCTCGGGGCGCGGTGACCGGCTGGTAGCGTTCGTCGAGCTGGCCGACCCGGTGAGCGTCATGGATCTGCGGACGGTGTGCCGCCGGGACCTTCCGCCCCGGCTGCGCCCGCGCGACATTCACGTGGACGTGCCGATGCCGCGCACCAGCACCGGCAAGGTGGACCGGGCGGCGCTGCGCCGCTGGGCGACCCGGCCAAGCGTGGCCGGCCATGGCTGAGCCCGGCCTGGTCATCACCGGCGCGGGTCTGGTCACCGCGTTCGGCGGGGGCACCGAGCAGTTCTGGACCCACCTGGTCAGCGGCGCGTCGGCGCTTACCCCGCCGGCTCCGGACACTGGGCCGGGCATCGCCGCCGCACCCGGCTCCCGCCGGCAACCCGACGATCCCGCCCGGCAGCCAGCCCTGGTGCGCCAGGCGCTGACCGAGGCTCTCGCCGATGCCGGGCACGCTGCAGTGCCGCCGCGCACGGTAATCATCCTGACCGGGCAGACCGCGGCGCTGGACAAGGTGACGCCGCGCCGGTTGTCCCTGCTCGGTGCCGACCCGCTGGCAGCGGCGGTACGCGGGGAAGCCGAACCCCTCTTCGTGTCGCACGCCTGCGCGTCGGTGCTGTTCGGCATCGCCCTGGGCCGGCGCTGGCTGCAGGCCGG
Organism: Actinoplanes sp. TFC3; assembly: GCF_001553785.1. Lineage (GTDB taxonomy): Bacteria > Actinomycetota > Actinomycetes > Mycobacteriales > Micromonosporaceae > Actinoplanes. The sequence goes on along the minus strand of NZ_LOJP01000001.1, from coordinate 2,414,049 downwards.
GCTCGCGGACACCGCCATCGTGCTGGGTGGCTGGACCGCCGGTGAGTACGACGTCGCCTCGATGGACGTGGTGAAGGCACTCACCGCCGAGGTGGCCCGGCCGTTCGACCCGGAGCGCAGCGGCACCACGCTCGGCGAGGGCGGTGGTGCCCTGGTACTCGAACGCCACGGCGATGCTCGCCGGCGTGGGGGCGTACCCCGGGCTGCTCTTGCCGGTGTGTCCTGCCGCATCGCCGGGAGCGCAGCCGCGGCCTCCGACGCCGTCAGCGCGTCCGCCGTCATGGCCGAGGCGCTGCACCGGGCCGGGATCTCGCACCCCGGCCACGTCCACGCCCACGCCGCCGGGACCGTGCAGGGCGACGACGCCGAGTTGGACGCGCTGGACCGGCTCGCTCAAGCCGGCGCTTGGCCTGCCACCATGGTGACCAGCCACAAGGGAGCCATCGGGCACCTGATGCACTGCGCTGGATTCCCGGCCGTGGTGGCCGCCGTGCGCACCCTGGAAACCGGCGTGATCCCCGGCACCGCGGGCTTGCGCGAACCGGTGCAGCGGGGCGCGCTGACGGTGCCGACCTGCGCGCAGCACTCCCCTGGCGTGCCGAGTGTGCTGGTGAACAGCTTCGGCTTCGGCGGTAACACCGCCGCCGCGGTGCTGATCCAGCCGACCCATCCTTAAGGACATCGCATGTCGCATCCCACCGATTCGCCCCTGGTCACCGTGGTGACCCCGACCCACAACCGGCCTGCCGAGCTGGTCCGGGCCATGGCCTCGGTCGCCGCTCAACAAGGCGTCCGCGTCGAGCACCTGGTGTTCGGCGACAACTGCCCGGCGCTGGCCGACCCGGCGCTGGTGCAGGAGCTGTCGCAACGCTTCCCGCACGCCGTGATCTCCAATATCGCCGGTGCCGAGCACGCCGCACTGCCCCAGGACTATCTGCCCGCCCGCATCGCCGCGCTGCGCAACCGGGGCATCGCCGCAGCTCGCGGCTCGTGGATCGCTCAGCTCGACGACGACAACGAGTTCGAACCGGAGCACCTGAGCAGCCTGCTGGCCTGTCTGGCTGCTCATCCGGGCGCTGAGGTGGCGCACAGCTGGCGGCTGCTGGTGGCCCCGGATGGCTCGCCATACGAGGTGGCCGGCGAGAATCCGTGGCATCCCGACCCGGCGCTACGGGCTTCCTCGTACACCCGCCTGGTCGAGCTGGGGGTGTTCGAGCCGGGCTCGGCAGTGGTGCGCGACGCCCTGCGCGCCGGCGGCAAGGAGTTCAACGGCGTGGACACCAGCGAACTGCTCGTACGCCGCGAGCTGCACGAACGGTTCCCGTTCCCGACGGAGTACTCGCGGTGGTGGCGCAAGCTCGAATGGACCGAGGATTACGCGTGGTGCGTGCAGCTGGACCGGGCGAAGGTGGCGATGGTGTGCAGCGGCCAGGCCACGTTGCGCTATTACATGGGCGGCTACTCCAACGCGGCGGTGGTGCTGTGAACACAGCGACCGCTCTGCGCGCCGCCCTGACTGACGGCAGCACAACCGCGACGGACGTGCTGGCCGAGCACCTGCGCCGGCTGGACGAGGTCAACCCGGCGCTCAACGCGGTAGTGGTGACCGAGCGCGAAGGGGCGGCTCGCAGCGCTCGGCAAGCCGGCGAAAGACCGCAGCGGCCGCTGTCCGGCATCCCGGTCACCGTCAAGGAGCACATCGCGGTGACCGGGCTGCCATCAACCTCGGGTGATCCGGCGCGCGCGCATCTGCAACCGCCGGACGCGCCGTGCGTGTCGCGGCTTCGTGCGGCCGGTGCGGTCGTGCTCGGCAAGACCAACCAATCGGCGCACGGCAGGGACTGGCAGACCCACAACGAGGTGTACGGCCGCACCAACAATCCGTGGGATGTCAGCCGCACACCCGGTGGCAGCAGCGGTGGGGGGGCCGCCGCGGTGGCCGCCGGTCTCGTGCCGATCGACCTGGGCACCGACACGGCCGGATCGCTGCGCCTGCCCGCGGCCTTCTGCGGCGTGTACGCCCACCGCCCGAGTGAGGGCAGCGTCGCCGGCATGGGACCGGTGCCCGCCCGCCCGCTGCCGCTGCCCCGGATGACCGAGCCCGGCCCGATCGCCCGCAGCGCCAAGGACCTGCGGCTGACCCTGGACGTGCTGGCTACCGCGCCGCCCGGGACCCACCGGGAGGTGAGCGCCTTGAACGGCCTGCGGGTTGCGGTGCTCACCCCACCGGACTGGTTCGGCATGCATCCGGACGTGCAGGACGCCTACCACCGTTTCGCCGAGGCACTGGCGCCCCGGGTACGCGCGTTGCGCTGGTGCACCCCGGAGTTGCCCGGAGGCGTGTCGGCGCAGCACGACACCTTCCTGGCCGTGCTTGCCGCCCAGGGAGCACGCCTGACCCCTCGCGAGGAGCGGGAACAGTTCGCTGCGGCGTTGAGCGCCAGCAACGACCCCCGCGACGATGCCTGGGTGTCCGGGCTGTTCCCCACCCCGGACAGCCGGGCCCGCTGGGCCGAGCACCGCCGCCGGCTGCGGCTGGCCTGGGACGGCTTTTTCGACTCCTGGGACCTGCTGGTGGCGCCGGCGACCTCGGTGGTGGCGTTTCCGCATGACACCGGCAAGGCCGCCGACTGGTTCTCCACCCTGGACCTGGGCGGGGGTCGCACCGGCCGTTACAACAACCTTTTCCTGCCCGGGTCGCTGGCCGCGCTGCCCGGCTTGCCCGCCACGGTGTTCCCGGCCGGTTTGAGCCCGGACGGGCTGCCGGTGGGCTTGCAGGTGCTGGCACGGGCCGGCGAGGACCGGGTGGGCATCGGCTTCGCCGGGCTGGTGGACGAGCTCACCGGCGGGTTCCGGCCACCACCGCCCGTACTGGTTCCGGCTGGCGCGGCCTCTACTTCTTGAGGCGGCGGCTGCCGGAGGGCGCGGGACCTCAGGCAGCCGCGGCGCCGCTTCGGGCCATCAGGACCGCGGCGGCCGTGTTCAGCACGGCGATGATGGCGAAGGCGATGCCGAGGCTCGGCAGCCGGGGGTTCGCCGCCACGTCGGTGGAAGACCTGGCCCGCGCGGCGCGGGTCACGACGGGCGCGCTCTACCACCACTTCTCCACCAAGACGGCCCTCTTCGAGATCGTCTTCGAGCAGGTGCACGGCGGGCTGCTGGCCAAGGCGGGTGACGCTGCGGGCGGCGCATCCCATGAGGTCGAGGCCCTCAGCCGCGGCTTCGAGGCCTTCCTCGACGGGCTGTTGCTACCCGAGGTGCAACGCATTCTCATCATCGATGCGCCGGCCGTGCTGGGCCTGGCCCGCTACACCGAACTCGACGAGCGCTACGCCTACGCGACGATCTCGGAGCATCTGCGAGAGGCCGTGGTGGCCGGCCGCCTGCACGTCCAGGACACCGACACGATCGCCCGGCTGCTGCTGGGCGCCGTCACCCGGGCAGGCATGCTGATCGCCAACGCCGCCGATCCCCGGCGGGCACGCGACGACGCTGCCAGCGCCCTGCGCCGCCTGCTGCTCGGCCTGGCCCACCCGCCCGCCTGATGCCCGGAGAGCGGATGCCTTCCTGGAGTTCCCTTGCTCGTGGAGTCAGTTCATCGGACACAGTGTCATCGGACGTAGTGCCGCAGCCGCACCGCTTCACCGCGCGGCCCCGTCCACCCAGCGGTGGTCGTGCGGGTATACCGCCAGCCCGTGCGCTCGTAGAACGCGGCAGCCGCCGAGTCCGCCTTGTCCACGACGCTCAGGATCAGCCGGCCACCGGAGGACACGCTGACGTGGTCCAGCAGTGCGCTGGCGACCCGCAGCCGCCGAGCCGCCGGGGCCACGAACAACCGGGTGACTTCCCGGCCGTTCTGCACGGCGACATGCCCAACGATGACACCGGGTGAGCTCTCGGCCACCCAAGCCTGGTCGAGTTGGATGTGGTTCAGCCAGGCCTGCGGGTCGGACGGCCACTTCATCGGGTAGCCGTCGGCCAGGCGCACCTCTCGCAGCAGCTCAACGCACAGGTCGAGGTCCTCGGACCGCCGCGTGCGGATGGTCAGGGGCCAGACAGCCAAGTTGCTCACCGAAGCATCACGGAGCAACGCTAGCTCACCCGGCGATCGGCCTCAGGTGAGAAACGGACGCCAGCCGAATTGCGCCAGTGGGGGCCAGCAGCTAGGACAGGGCCGGCAGTTTGAGGTGCTTCGCCCGGATGGTGTCGATGATCTGCTGCAGGCCGCGGGAGGTGTACTTGCCGTGGCCGTGCATGAGCAGGACACCGCCGGCGCGTACGGGGGCCGAGCGGTAGTCGCCGTACTTGACGCGCTGGAGCATGACGGGGATGGACGTGCCTTCCCAGTCGTAGGTGTCGGCGGTCCAGCGGCACAGTTGGTAGTGCTGGGAGGCTGCGACGTCCTGCAGTCGCGTGGTGAAGGCGCCGGCGCCGAAGGGCGGACGTAGCAAACTCCCGTGGGTGCCCTGGTCGATCTGCTTGAGCAGGTTCGCCGTGCCCATCCGGCTCAGCGCCGGGTGCGTCGAGGTGTGGTTGCCGATGATGTGGCCGGCCGCCTTGATTTTGGCGAACAGTTGCGGGTTCTTACGAGCCCAGTCGCCGCGGAAGAAGAAGTGGGCCTTCACATTGTTGCGCTTGAGCGTGGCCAGGATGGAGGTGACCTGGGCGGCGCTGCCGCCGTCGTCGAAGGTGAGCCACACATCCTTTGTGGTGTTCTGGCAGCTCTCGATGCGCTGAATGTCGGCGGCGGCCATCGGCGTCGGCGACACTTTGCCGTCGGCGGTGACGGGACGCGCGCCGGTGCCCGAGACCTTGCGCACCGTGGTGCCCTTGGTGAGGGTCGCGGTGCCGCGGATGGCGTAGCTGCCGGGCCGGGTCGGCAGGCGCAGGTAGCAGGTGCGGCTGGCGGTGTGCCTCACCGGGTTGTTCCATACCGCCCCGGCGCAGGTAACCGTGCTTCCGGCCGTACCGGTGGCAGTGATTGTCGCCTTGAATCCCGCGGCGACGTTGTAGACCGTGACGATCGCCGGGACCGTGCCGCCGGGACTGTCGTACTGGACCGTGCTGACGCCGATCCGGAGCGCAGCCGCCTGCTTGGCCGCAGCGGCGGGCTTCACGGCGGGTGCGGGCGCCGGGGAAGAAGCGCGGGAAGAAGGAGACGGAGAAACAAGAGCAAGAGCAGAGCTGGAAGCAGGGGGTACGGGCGCAGCGGCCGGTGCTGACTTTGTTGTCAACGCGTGCGCGGCGGTAGCACCAGCCAGCAAGATCGCGCCACCGGCCACAGCGATACCGACAGTCCTGAATCTCCGCACGTGCTTCCTCCCCCTAGAAGTGCGAGCACCTTAGCCGAGCGGAACACCAAAATGCGACTCGCCTGAGTGCGCGGCGCGCAGGCCTGGGGCGACAAGCCGGGCGTGGCTAAACTTGAATAATTCCAGATTCACGCTATCGTCGTCGGATGATGGGCGACCTTGAAACGCAGCTGCGAGCCGCCTCGCTGCGCGTGACGCGGCCCCGGATGGCGGTGCTCGCCGCCCTGCACGAGCACCCGCACGTCGACACCGACACGGTGATCGCGCTCGTCCGCGCCGATCATCCCACCGTCTCCCACCAGGCGGTGTATGACGTCCTACGGGCGCTCACCGACGCCGGGCTCATCCGGCGCATCCAGCCGGCCGGGGCGACCGCCCGCTACGAGACCCGGGTGGCCGACAACCACCACCACATCGTGTGCCGTTCCTGCGGTGCGATCGCGGACGTCGAGTGCGTCACCGGTCACGCCCCCTGCCTGACCGCCTCCGACGATCACGGTTTCGTGGTCGACGAGGCAGAAGTCGTGTTCTGGGGCATCTGCCCCGCCTGCTCGAAAGGAAGCGAAGGAAGCGAATGAGCGACACCCAGGACCACCCCACCAGCGCTCAGGGCGTTGACAAGATGGGCGGCTGCCCGGTCGCGCACGACTCCGTGACCTCGCACGGCAGCGAGAGCGAAAACCCCGCGATCGACTCGCCGACGCCCAAGACCGGCGGCCGCCCGCACACCAACCGGGACTGGTGGCCCAATCAGCTCGACCTGTCGGTGCTGCACGCGCACTCGTCAAAGGGCAACCCGCTCGGCCCGGACTTCAGCTACGCCGCCGAGTTCGCCAAGCTCGACGTGGACGCCCTCAAGCGTGACATCACCGAGGTGCTGACCACCTCGCAGGACTGGTGGCCGGCCGACTTCGGGCACTACGGCGGCCTGATGATCCGGATGAGCTGGCATGCCGCCGGCACCTACCGCATCCAGGACGGCCGCGGTGGCGCCGGCGACGGCGGGCAGCGGTTCGCGCCGCTGAACAGCTGGCCCGACAACGCCAACCTCGACAAGGCGCGCCGGCTGCTGTGGCCCGTGAAGGCCAAGTACGGCCAGAAGATCTCGTGGGCCGACCTGCTCGTGCTGGCCGGCAACGTGGCGCTGGAGTCGATGGGCTTCGAGACCTTTGGCTTCGGCTTCGGCCGTGTGGACGTGTGGGAGCCCGAGGAGATCTTCTGGGGTCCCGAGGACACCTGGCTGGGCGACGAGCGCTATGCCTCGGAGTCGACGATGTCCGAGGGCGTAGGCGCCACCGAGATGGGCCTGATCTACGTCAACCCCGAGGGCCCGCGCGGCAGCGGTGACTTCCGGGCCGCGGCGCACTTCATCCGCGAGACCTTTGCCCGCATGGCGATGAACGACGAGGAGACCGTCGCGCTGATCGCCGGTGGTCACACCTTCGGCAAGACCCACGGTGCCGCGGTGGCCGACAACCACGTCGGTCCCGAGCCCGAGGCGGCTCCGCTGGAGGCGCAGGGCCTGGGCTGGCTCAACACCCACGGCAGCGGCAAGGGCAACGACACGATCACCAGCGGTCTCGAGGTCACCTGGACCGACAAGCCGACCGAGTGGTCCAACCGCTTCTTCGAGATCCTCTTCGCCTACGAGTGGGAGCTTGTCCAGAGTCCCGGCGGCGCCAAGCAGTGGGTCGCCAAGGACGCCCCGGAGATCATCCCGGACGCGCACGACCCGGCGAAGAAGCACAAGCCGACGATGCTCACGACCGACCTGTCGCTGCGCTTCGACCCGGCGTACGAGAAGATCTCCCGCCGTTTCCTGGAGCACCCCGACGAGTTCGCGCTGGCGTTCGCGAAAGCCTGGTACAAGTTGCTGCACCGCGACATGGGTCCGGTCAGCCGTTTCCTGGGCCCCTGGGTTGCCGAGCCCCAGCTGTGGCAGGACCCGGTGCCGGCCGTCGACCACGAGCTGGTCGGCGACGCCGAGGTGGCCGCGCTCAAGGCCAAGGTGCTCGACTCGGGTCTGAGCACCGCAGAGCTGGTCTCGACCGCATGGGCGGCGGCCGCGAGCTACCGCTCCACCGACAAGCGCGGTGGCGCCAACGGTTCCCGCATCCGCCTCGAGCCGCAGCGTAGCTGGGAGGTCAACCAGCCCGAGCAGCTCGCGAAGGTGCTGACCACTCTGGAGGGCATCCAGCAGGAGTTCAACGCCGGCGCCAAGAAGATCTCGCTGGCCGACCTCATCGTGCTGGCCGGTTCGGCAGCAGTGGAGAAGGCCGCGGCCGACGCCGGGGTTGAGATCACCGTGCCGTTCCACGCCGGGCGCACCGACGCCTCGCAGGAGGACACGGACGTCGATTCGTTCAAGGTGCTCGAGCCGCGCGCCGACGCGTTCCGCAGCTACCTGCGCTCCGGTGAGAAGACCCAGCCGGAGATCCTGCTGATCGACCGGGCGTACATGCTCAACCTGTCCGCGCCCGAGATGACCGTGCTCATCGGCGGTCTGCGGGCGCTGGGCAACAACGTCGGCGGCAGCACGCACGGTGTGCTGACCGACCAGCCCGGCGTGCTGACAAACGATTTCTTCGCCAACCTGCTTTCCCCCGGCACCCGGTGGAAGGCCTCGGAGGGTGAGGAGAACGTGTACGAGATCCGCGACGTGGCCACCGATGAGGTGAGGTGGACCGCCACCGCGGTGGACCTCATCTTCGGCTCGAACTCGCAGCTGCGGGCCCTGGCCGAGGTTTACGCCAGCGCCGACGCCCGCGGGAAGTTCGTGGCGGACTTCGTGGCGGCGTGGACGAAGGTCATGGAGCTCGACCGTTTCGACCTGGCCTGATCCACCTTGGAGAATCGGGCCCGGCATCGATGCCGGGCCCGATTTCCGGTACACACTGAGGCAGTCGAGGGTGCCGCCGCTGGATCCCACGGCGGTGGCGCGAACCTTCACTGAGCCGGCCGGTGTCCTCACCAGTCATAAGCGGCCGTGCCGGGGACGATCTCGGCCGCGGCGGCTACGAAGGCCTGGACCCTGGCTGTCTCCCGCGCGGTCGGCCATACCGGTCCCCAGCGCAGGGGCGGCGCGTCCCGCAACGGCACGTACACCACATCGGGACGGGCGTAGAAACGGGTGACGTGTTCGCCGACAACAAACGTTCCCTGCCCGGCACCGACCAGCGTCAGCACCTCCTGGAACGTTTCGGCGACCGGGCCGTCAGTGCCGGGCGAACCGGACGTGCCGCTTGCCGCGAGCGAGCACGGCGCCGAGACGAGGCGGACGCGGACAAGGTCGCACGGATACCAGCCGCGCAAACCGGTGATGGGCCGGTACGGCAAGCATCCGCGACTCGCTCAGCAGAACGGGGCCAACGGTGAGGCCCGGTTCGCCCAGGGGAAAGCAGCCGACGAGCAGGTCGACCTCGTCTGCATGAAGGCGCTCAACAGCGCTGCCAACCTGGATTTCGTGTGCTTGGACCACACAGTCCGGGCTGCCGCGCCGGAACCGGCTCCCCGCGGTCATGACAAGCTGACCGGCCGCTGCGCCGACGTAACCAACCCGCAGCTTGCCGGTGAGCCCGCGCCCATGAGCCAAGGCCCGCACCACCGGCGATCCGATCACGATATTCGGCGGGTGATGCGCCGGCCCCGGAGAGAGTTTGCCGGCCCTGAACAGGCCGCTGGCGGTATAACTGACGACATGGACGACGAGCTGCGTGACGCCGAACGCCGCCTGCAGGCCGCCCAGTTGGCCTCCGATGTCGCTGCCCTCGACCGGCTGCTCGACGACCGGCTGGTCTTCACCGGACCGGACGGCAGGGTTTCCGACAAGGCCGACGACCTGCGGATGCACCGCACCGGCACGCAGGTGATCGACACGCTGCGCGAGGACGATCTGAGCCTTCTTGTGGCTGGGGACACCGGCGTGACGTTGTTCCTCGGACATCTCAGCGGCTCTGTCAACGGAACTCCATTCGCTGCTCGGATGCGTTACACGCGGACGTGGATCCGCGACGAGCATGGCTGGCAGATCCTCGCAGCCCATGCCAGCGTCGTTGACTAGCGAAGGCTCGGGGTGGCGACGCACGTCGGCCGCGCCGGCTGAAGCGCACCACCGGCAGAGGGGCTCAGCCGCTCTCAGGTCAGTCACAGCCATCGAAGGTGATGATGCGAGACGGGCTTGGCCGGTCATGCTGAAGCGTCCGTCGCGGTGACCGGCTCCGGGATGGGGGCGTCTGGTGACTGTCGAACGTGCCGAACGGCGCCGAACGAGGTTCCGTGCGGTATTCGCCTATGGTGCTGCCCTGGCGATGACGCCCTACCTGCTGATCAAGATTTCCTGGGTTGTCGGCGCCTTGTTCGGGTTGTTCCCTCGTAACGAGCGGTTCAGTGTGGCGGGCGTCGTGGTGCTCAACACGGTGTCGATCGGTATGGCCGCAGGGGGGATAGCGCTCGCGTTGGCTCTGGTCCAGCCGTGGGGTGAGCGGATTCCCGCGTTCGTGGTGCTGTCGGGTGCGTGGATCGGCTGTGGGTTTCTGGTTCCCATGCTTGCCTACGCCACGGTGGATACGTTGCTCTCGGCCGGTAGCGAGACACCTGCTGGTCAAGCCTCCGTGATGCCGGGCTGGGAGTACTCCTTGATTCAGGTCAGCTTCCTTGGGATGGGGGTGGGGCTGGCAGTCGCCGTGCCGCTCTACATGAGAGCCCGTTGGCCCGCCGCTTTCGTCGGCCGGATCGGCACCGAGGCGACCGCGGTACCCCCGAACTGGTCGTCGCGGCGAGCGGCGGCCTTGATAGCCATGGTCGGCGCCTTCGTCGTCGGCGTGCTGCATTTGTACTGGGCGATGGGCGGCACCATCGGATTGGGGCATCTTGCCGCCCGGGAGGCCACCTGGTACCTGCAGACGGGTAACACCGGGATTTGGTCGCTCGCCGGGGCGTGGGCCGGCTGGATCGTGGCTCGTGGCCGCCCGGCGGTGCCACTCTGGATACCGGTCGGGCTGAGCTGGCTCGTATCGGGGTTCCTCGTCGCCTGGGGCGTTTGGAAACTGCCGTTCGCCGTGGTGCAGATCCTCGGGGTCGACGTGGGCGCAGTTTGGCCGGAACGGCTCAGTGTCGCGATAGCGCAGATGATGCTCGGTGTGGTCGCAGGCGTGGGGATGCTCCTTGCTGTCCTGGACCTCTACCGATCGCGGCTGCGCCTTGGCAGCAACGTGCAACGACCTCAATGACGACGCGGCCGGAGTCAGCCAGGTGGCGCTCGTTCAGGTCCGGGCGCTACCTGAGCCGCGGGCGTCCGGCGGCGTAGTGGCGTGGTGGCGTGGTGGCGTAGCGGGTGGGTTGCGGCGCGCCGTTCTGCCGGGTGGTTCTGCGGGACATCGCGGATTATTGCACCTCGTTGTTGTTATCGAGGGGTCATGGTGGGTAGCCCAGAAGCGGTTCGAGAAATGAGGAGGAGCGCGAGATGGCTAAGTCTGTGGCAACCGTGTGGGTCCCGGTCGACGACATGGAACGAGCAGTCGCCTTCTATACGGAAACGCTGAACTTGACCGCCAAGGAGACCGGCGGGGACTGGAGCGAGATTGACGCCGGCAATCTGACCATCGGGTTGAACGCTCGGGAGGGCACGTCGGCGCACGCCGACGGGGGCGCTGTCATCACCTTCACGCCTGAGGGTGGCATCGATGCCGAGGTCGATCGGCTCAAGGCGGCCGGCGTCTCGTTCACCGGCGGAATCAGTGACCATGAGTGGGGCCGTATCGCGCCGTTCAAGGACAGCGAGGGCAACGACCTGCAGTTCTACAGCCCTCCGCAGCGCTGACATCGATCGGTGCGCCCGGCACCGCGAACAGCCGGGCAGCTCGACCGGGATGGCAGCCGCCTGGGTGATATCTATTGGTGGATCAGCCCATGTTCGTGGGCGAAGACGACGATCTGCACCCGGTCGCGCAGCGAGAGCTTACGCAGGATCGCCCCCACATGGGTCTTGACCGTGGACTCGCTGGCGAACACGGCCGCCCCGATCTCGGCGTTCGACAATCCACGCGCGGCCGCCGTGAACACCGCGCGTTCCTTGTCGGTCAGCGCCGCAAACGTCGCGGGCACCGGTCGGCGCTGCTGGAACTGGGCGTCCAGCAGCGTGGACAGGTCGCCGGGGGCCAGCACGGCGTTGCCCACGTGAACGCTGCGGATCCCGTCGGCCAGCTGCTGCGGGGTGCTGTCCTTGAGCAGGAAACCGCTCGCGCCGTGACGGATCGCCGTCGCCGCGCGGTCGTCGAGGTTGAACGTGGTCAGCACGAGCACCCGCACCGGCTTGCTGCGCCGGGCGGCCCGGTCGGGCGCGAGGATCTGCCGGGTGGCCTCGACGCCGTCCATCTGCGGCATCCGCAGGTCCATCAGCACCACGTCGGGTTCCAGCTCGTCGGCCAGGCGCACGGCTTCGCGGCCGTCCGGGGCCGAGCCGACCACCCGCAACCCGGGCTGCGCATCGATGATCACCTGAACGCCGGCGCGGAACAGCTCCTGATCGTCGACGAGAAGCACCTCGATCATGCGTGCACCGGAATTCGCGCCGTCACCCGGAAGGCGTCGGCCTCGCGGGTGACCTCCAGAGCGCCACCCGCCGCGATCAGCCGCTGCTGCATCCCGTACAGGCCGTGTCCGGGCACGATGTCGGCAGTTCGGTCCTGGTCGGCCGGGTTGCGTACCTCGATCATCAGCGCGTCCTCGCCCCACTCGCGGTGGATGGTGATCGGACCGCCACGGCTGCCGTGCCGGATCGCGTTGGTCAGCATCTCCTGCAGCACCCGGTACGAGGTCACCGCCCGCTCCGGCGGCAGCGGCAGGCCATAGCCGATCTCGGTGGAGGTGATCGGGTGCCCGTCCACGCGCAGCTTCTCGATCAGCGCGTCCAGGTCGCGCGGCTGGTCACGGGTATCGGACAGCACCTGCCGGACATCGCGCAGCGACCCGCGCGCCGAGTCGGCGATGGTGGCCAGCGCCCGCTTGAGCGCCGCCGGGTTGTCGTCGGGCAGGTATTCGCCGGCTTGGGCCTGGGCCAGGATGACGGCCAGCGAGTGCCCGACGACGTCATGCACGTCGCGGGCCATCCGGCTCTGCTCCTCACGCATCCGGGCGATTTCCTCGACCTGGGCGCGCTCGCGGCGTTCCCGCACCAGGTCAGCCGCCGCCTGCAGGGATTCGTCGCGGGCGCGGGTCGAGATGCGCAGCACCAGCCCGGCCAGCCAAGGCATGCCGAGCAGGGCGGCGCCGACCACGACCACCGTGACGAACCAGTTCGCGGCCAGCGCCGAACTCGCCGGGCCCCACCAGTCGTCGCCGGTCGGCACCGGTGCCAGGCCGATCGGGTTGAAGCCAATCCGCAGCGCGCCGGCACGCAGCGCGGCCCCGGCGATCAGCGAGCCGGCGGCAATCGACACGGGAGCGGCCCACACCGTGGCCGTACGCCCCCACCGTGCGGCCCCGAAGGCCACCGCGGCCACGGCCAGCTCCACAAGCAGGACGGGTACGCTGCGCGCCAGTTGCACCAGCCCGGCGCACCACACCACACCGAGGGCCACCGCGGGCGCGGCCCGGCTCACCCCCACCGCCAGCGCGGTCAGCAGCACCACCAGGCAGGCGGCCAGCGAAACCGGAGCGGTCCCGTTGAGGTTTCGCACCTCGCCCAGGCCGAGCAGCAGCACGAGGAAGCCCGCAACCGTGTCGGGCAGCCATCGCCACGCGACACCCATGACTTCACTCACCTTCGCATCCCATCACGGCGCGAGGCGCCGCATCATCGTTCTACCAAGGCCTCGCAAATCAGGCGTTCCAGGAGGTCGGGGTAGGCGAGTCCGGCCGCGGCGAACATCCGGGGCACCTGCGACTGCGCGGTGAAGCCCGGCATGGTGTTCACCTCGTTGAGCACCGGTCCCGCCTCGGTGAGGAAGAAGTCGACGCGCGCGACGCCCCGGCATCCCAGTGCGTCGTACATGGCCACGGCCGCGTCCTCCAGCGCCTTGCGGTCGCTCCCGGCCAGATCGGCGGGCACGCGGAACTCGGCGCCGCCGCCGTACTTGGCGTCGAAGTCGAAAAATCCGTCAACCACCACTTCCAAAGCAGGCGATACGGTACGGCCAAAGCCCCCGTCCCCCAGCACCGCAACATCAATCTCGCGCCCCGATACCACCTGCTCGACCAGCACCCGCTCATCCAGCGCCAGCGCGGCCTGCAACGCCGCAGTCAGCTGCTCCGGGTCCGTCACCAGCGTGACCCCCTGGCTCGACCCCGCGGCAACCGGCTTGACCACCACGGGACCGGTCCACCGGCAGGCCCGGCTGCTCGCGGCGGTCAGCAGCTCACCGGGGGCCGTCGCGATCCCGATTGCCCCGGCCACCAGCTTGGTCACCCACTTGTCCATCGCCAGCGCACCGGCTCGCACCCCGGAACCCACATAGCGCACCCCGGCCAGGTCCAGCAGCGCGGCCAGCGTGCCATCCTCGCCGCGCGGGCCGTGGACGATCGGCAGGGCCACATCGCAGCTGGTCAGCACGCCGATCGCCGCGGCCAGCCCGATCGGACCCGATGCGTCGTGCCACTCCCCGTCCTCGGCGACGGCCAGGCGTACCACGTCGTATTTGCCGGGGCTCAAGGCCGCCGCCACGGAGGTCGCGGAGGCCAGTGACACCTCGTGCTCGCAGTTGGCGCCGCCGCCGATGACGGCCGCCCGGATCCGGTTCACAGCTCTGCCCCTCCAACGGTGTGCCGGCTCAGGCGGCTGCCCAGACCGGTGACGATCTCGTGCGGGATGGTTGCGGCCCAGCGCGCCCAGTCGGCCACGGTTGGCTCGCCGCCGTCGCCGGGGCCGAACACGGTGACGCACTCCCCGGCTGCGACCGGCAGATCGCCCAGGTCCACCACGGTCTGGTCCATGGAGATCCGCCCGGCCACCGGTTGCCGGTGGCCCCGGACCTGCACTTGGGCGCCGGCCCCGGCCAGGCGGGGCAGGCCGTCGGCGTAGCCCACGGGCAGCAGGCCCAGGGAGGTGTCGCAGGGGGCGTGCCAGGTGTGGCCGTAGCCCACGGGAGTTCCGGCGCGCACCCGGCGTACCGAAACAATCGGCGCTTTGAGGGTGAGCGCGCCGCGCAGCGCAACCGTCCCCGAGGGGTCGATCCCGGCCAGACCGGCACCCACCCGGACCAGGTCGAAGTGGGTTGCCGGGGCGGTCAGCGTGGCCGCGGTCGCGGCGAGATGACGCACCCGCGGCCGCAGCCCCGCACGCCGGGCGACCGCGACGCCCCCCTCGAACGCCGCCAGCGCCGCCGCGTTTGCCGGATCCGCTGGCGAGTCCGCGCACCCGAGATGACTCATCACCCCGGCCACCTGCACGTCTGCCTGCCTCGCGGCCTGGCACAGCGCCGCCCATGCGTGCGGCTCGGCACCGTCGCGGGCCATCCCGGTGTCCAGGTGCAGGTGAATGTGGGCGCCGGCGGGCATCGCGGCAAGATGCGCAAGGCTGGGTACGGCCAGCTCGATCCCGGCGGCCACCGCCTCCGAGAAGTCGGCGCCCACCGGGTTCAGCCAGCTCAGGATTGGCGCGGTGATCCCCGCCGCACGCAGCTCGAACGCCTCGGCGATGCTGGTGACGCCCAGGCTCGACGCACCGGCGGCCAACGCGGTACGCGCCATCGCCGCAGCGCCGTGCCCGAACCCGTCGGCCTTGACGACCGCCATCACCGCCGCGCGGGTGCTCGCCGCCAGCGTGCGGGTGTTCGCCGCCACGGCGTCCAGGTCGACCAGCAGCCTGGCGCCGGTGAACGCCGGGGCCTCCAGCAGGCTCACGCGGGCACTGCCACCGACGCGGGGCCGTACATCGCGGCCGGGGCGCCGGTCATCAGGGCCCAGTACCGGTCGCCGTAACTCCAGTGCCACCACTCGGTCGGGTAGTTCACCAGCCCGGCGGCGCTCAGCACCCGGGCGAGCAGGTCACGGCGGGCTCGCGCGCTCGCACTGATACCGGGCGCGGCGAAGTAACACGCTCCCCCGGAAACCTCCGGCGTTGCGTCGATCGGCGTCCCCAGGTCCAGTTCGTCGCCGGGCACCTCGGCCAGCGTCAGGTCCACCGCAGCCCCAGCCACGTGCGGGGCCACCTCGACGGGCGCGACGAACCGGCTGGTCAGGTGGCGTAGCTCGGCCCCTTGGACTCCCGGGTGCGCGGCTCGCACCTCGGCTTCGTACGCGGTGATGACGGCCTGCTGGGCGGCCGGCGTGCGGTGGCCCTCGACCACGCGCAGGGCGATCCCGGCGGGCAGCAGCTCCCGGGCCGCCCGCAGCCGCTCGGCCAGCCCGGCCCGCACCGCGGCCCGCGCCGGCCCGAAGCCCTCGTCCAGCCGGACCAGCGGGTCACCTTGCTCGTGCACGGCGACGGCAGCCACTCGGGGGTCGCTGAGAAGGATGGTCACGCCCCCAAGGTCGTGGCGGCGCGGGTGCCACCGCCTCGGCCGCAGGTACCGGGGTCCGGTCCCAGGGTACCGGCCCGGCGCGTCACCGGCCCTGCCCCGCCCGCACAATGACTGCCATGGGCGATGACATGTGGACGGCCGTGGCACTCGCCCGGCGCTGGCTGGACGAGCAGAACGGCTGCTCGGCCCAGGAACAGACGCTGCGCATCCTCAAAATCGTCGAGGAAGCCGGTGAGGCAGCCGCCGCGTGGGTCGGGGTGACTGGGCAGAACCCCCGCAAGGGCGTCACCCACACGCCGCAGGACGTGGCCGACGAACTCGGTGACGTCGCGTTCAGCGCCCTGGTTGCGGCGGCCAGCCTGGGCTTCGACCCGCAGGAGGTGCTGGCGCGCGTGGCCGCGAAGGTGAACACCCGGCTGCAGTAACCGTTTCTCCCGCGCGGCAACAAATGGCAACTCGTTGCGTGCCGCCGCACCCAGGACAACCATTTCTAAGCATTGATGCGCGTCACTGGGCAGCGGAAGGGGTCCTCATGCGTTCCGGACGGATGCGGCTGGCGCTGGCGCTGGCCGTGGTGACGGGCCTGGTGGCCGCGGTGGCGGCGTGCGGCGGCGGGGACGGCGGCAGCGGCGGGTCGGGTAAGACGCTGAACGTGCTCATCGGGGCCAACACGCAGTATCCGCAGGAGCAGCAGGCCTGGCAGAAGTCGATCGCCGAGCAGTTCAAGGCCCAGACCGGCGCGCAGGTCAAGTGGGAGACCTTCGCGTCGGCGAACGACGAGCTGACCAAGATTCAGACCTCGGTGGTGGCGGGCAGTGGCCCGGATGTGTACGCGGTCGGCACCACGTTCACGCCCACCGCCTACGCGACGAAGGCGTTTGTGACGCTCGGCGACCAGGAGTGGCAGAAGATCGGCGGCAAGGACAAGTTCATCGCGTCGACGCTGGGCATCTCCGGGCCCGACGAGCAGCACCGGATCGGCATTCCATGGGTGGGCCGGCCGTTCGTGATGGCCTACAACACCGAGCTGCTGTCCGCGGCCGGGATCCAGCACCCGGCGACCACCTGGGACGAGCTCACCGAGCAGGCCAAGAAGCTGACGAACGGCGACCAGCATGGGCTCGCGGTGGCGTACAAGGACAACTACGACCCGTGGAAGTTCATCTGGGGCATGTCGGTGCAGGCGGGCAACCCGATCGTCGACGGCAGGACCGCACGGCTGCAGGATCCGGTGGTACGCAAGGCGTACGAGACCTACTTCGGCTGGCTGACCACGGACAAGGTGGTTGACCCGGCGGCGGTGGGCTGGACCAACTCGCAGGCGATCGCCGCGTTCGCCGAGGGCAGGACCGGGTACATGGCGCTCACCTCGGCGTTGGCGGCCAAGGCGCTGGACGCCGGGGCGGTCAAGGGTAAATGGCGGTTCGCGCTGCTGCCCACGGTGCCGCCGGGTGCCGCGGCCCGCCCGGCGAACGGGGTCGAGGCGGCCAGCATCCTGTCCGGCGACAACCTGTTGATCGCCGGCTATTCCAAGGCCAAGGAGCTGGCGTTCCAGTTCGTCAAGCTGATCACCGACCAGCCGGCCCAGCTGGAGATCTACCGCCAGCTCGGTCAGCTGCCCTCGAACGCGGCTGCGGCGCAGAGCTTGCAGTCCGACCCGAACCTCAAGGTGGTTGTCGAGGCGCAACTGAAGTCGAAGGCGACCCCGTTCTCGGGTGCGTGGGCCGACGTGCAACTGGCGCTCACCAACGCCGTCGTGCAGTCCATCCCCGAGCTGGCGAAGGGCTCGATCACCGGCGCGCAGATCGATGGCCGGTTGGCGGACGCGCAGAAGTCCGCGCAGTCCGCGCTTGACCGGGTCAAGTGATGACGATCCTGCAGCGGCGACCGCAGCAGCAGGCGGTGGCTGAGCCGCACCGGCGCGGGGTGACCCGGCGGCAGCGCCCGCTGTGGTTGCTCGCCCCGGGTGGGGTGCTGCTGGTGGTCGTGGTCGCCGTACCGCTTGGGCTGGCCGTGTGGATCTCGCTGATCGACCTGGACCAGTACACGCTGCGGCGCTGGGTCGAGGCGCCGTTCCTCGGGCTGGGCAACTATGCCGAATCGTTGGACACGGCGCTGCTGCACTCCATCTGGGTGAGCGTGTCGTTCGCGGTGCTGGCGACGGCGATCACGGTGCCGATCGGCGTCGCCGCGGCGCTGGTGACCCAGAACGCCTACCGCGGCCGGGCTGTGGTGCGGGCGATCTTTCTCATCCCGTACGTCCTGCCGTCCTTCGTCGTCGCAACGGTGTGGCGCACCATGTTGCAGCCCGACGGCGTGGTCAACGCCTGGCTGGGCGGGCTCGGCGGGCTGTGGCTCAGCGGGCCCCGGTCGTACTGGGCGCTGGTGCTGGTGGAGGTGTGGGCGGCGTGGCCGTTCATCTACCTGATGGCGCTGGCCGCGTTGCAGTCGGTGGAATCGGAGGTGTACGAGGCGTCGGCGGTGGACGGCGCGACCTGGTGGCCCAAGCTGACCCGGGTGGTGCTGCCGTACCTGCGCGGCCCGGTGCTGCTGGCGTGCCTGCTCGCCACGCTCAACCACATCAACAACTTCACGCTGCCGTTCGTGCTGTTCGGCGCGCCGGCGCCCGAAGACGTCACCGTGATGCCGATGCTGGTCTACGTCACCAGCTTCCAGAGCCTGCGCTTCGGGCTCAGCGCCGCCATGGCCGTGGTGTCGATGATCATCATCGCGATCCCGCTGTTCGTCTACCTGCGCGCGGTCCGCCTCGACGTCCACGAGCAGGAGGCGCGCCGATGAAGGCCGACGTCACGCGGCTGCTCCCCCGCCCGCTGCTGGTCATCGTGACCGTGCTGCTGTGTGCGCTGGTGCTGACCCCGGTCCTCTACATCGTGCTGGCCTCGCTGAACAGCGACGTCGGGGTGGCCTCCGGCGAGTTCTGGCCGGGCACCCTGACGCTGGACAGCTACACCCGGATCTGGACGACGGCCGAGCTGTCCACCGGCATCGTCAACAGCCTGATCGTCTGCGGCGTCACCGCGATGGCCTCGGCGCTGCTGGGCACCAGTTCGGCGTACGTCCTCGTCCGCTTCTCGTTCCTGGGCCGGGTAAGCATTCTGCGCGGGCTCGTCGGGTTGCAAAGCATCCCCGGCACGCTGATGTTGTTGCCGGTGTTCGTGCTGTTCTCCTCGGCCGGCACCTATCTCGGACTGACCGTCATCGGCACCCGCTGGGGCCTTTTCCTCGCCTATCTGACGTTTGCATTGCCGTTCTCCACCTGGGTGATGGTCACCTATCTGCGCAGCCTGCCTCGCGAACTGGAGGAAGCAGCGCGCACCGAGGGCGCGAGCACAACGGTCATCTTGTGGCGCATCGTGATCCCGCTCAGCCTGCCAGCCATCGTGGTCGCCGGGATCTTCGCCTTCCTGCTCGGCTGGAACGACGTGTTGTTCGCCTCGGTGCTGACCCGCCCCGAAACCCGCACCGCCGCCGTCGCCCTGCAGGTTTTCGGGACCGCGCAAGAGGGTGGCGCTCTGCCGGTGTACTCGCAGATGATGGCCGCCGCGCTGATCTGCGCAGCCCCGGTCGTCCTGCTGTACCTGCTCTTCCAGCGCTACCTGGTCGGCGGCCTGACCGCCGGGGGCGTCAAATGACGCGGGTCGCGGTCTCGCACGAGCTGCTCATCGCCGGCTTCTACCGCGCGGTGGCCGCTGCCGAGCCGTTCGCCGCCGGCTTGAGCGAGGCGATGCGCTGCCTGTACCTGGTCAACGCGATTCACCGAGAGCACTGAGAGGCGCCGCGATGTGGACTCTGTCCGGGTTTGCCGACGAGATCTCCCCCGATCTCAACGAGCAGTGCGAGGTCGCCGTCAGCCTCGGGCTGACCCACGTCGAGGTGCGCAGCGCCTGGGACGTCAACATCCTCGACCTGTCCCCCGCCCAGCTGACCACCATGCAGAAAACCCTTTTCTCGTACGGCCTCAAGGTTTCCAGCATCGGCTCCCCCATCGGCAAGATCTTCATCGGCGACGCGTTCGCCCCGCATCTCGAGCGGATGAAGCACGCCGCCGAGGTGGCGCACCGGCTCGAAGCCCCGTACATCAGGATCTTCTCGTTCTTCCGGCGCCCCGGCACCGACCCGGCCGCGCATCGCGACGAGGTGATCGACCGGATGCGCGCCCTGGTCCGGGTGGCCGAGGACGCCGACCTGATCCTGGTGCACGAGAACGAGAAGGACATCTACGGCGACGTGCCCGCCCGCTGCCTCGACCTGATCCGCTCGGTGGGTTCGCCCTATCTGCGGCTGGCCTGGGACCCGGCGAACTTCGTGCAGGTCGGCGTGCGGCCCTACACCGACGGCTACGCGATGCTACGCCCGCACATCGAATACATCCAGATCAAGGATGCGCTGGCAGGCACCGGCACGGTGGTTCCGGCCGGGCAGGGAGACGCCGAGGTCGCCGCCACCGTGCGGGCGTTGCGCCACGACGGGTTCGACGGCTTCTTCTCCCTCGAACCCCACTTGGCGCTCGGGCACACCACCGGCGGCTTCTCCGGACCCGAGTTGTTCCGCACCGCTTGGCGGGCGTTCACCGACCTGCTGAAAACCGAGGGGATCGAGTACGCGTGAGCCTTCCTACCGTCGCTCTGGTCGGAGCCGGGGTCATCGGCCGCCACCACGGGCTGGTCCTGAGCCAGCTGCGCGACCGGCTGCACCTGGTCGCGGTCGCCGACCCCGAGATCGAACGCGCCGAGCGGCTGGCCGCGGAGCGAGGCGGGCGGGCGTACCCGTCGCTGACCGAAGCCCTGCGCGCCGAAAACGTCGACGTTGTGGTGGTGTGCACCCCGACCGGGCGGCACGGGCAGGTGAGCATCGAAGCCCTCGCGGCCGGCAAGCACGTGATCGTGGAGAAGCCGGCGGAGGTCAGCGTTGGCCGTACCGATGAGATGATCGTGGCGCAACGCCAAGCCGGAACCCTTGTCACGGTGATCTCGCAGCACCGCTTCGATCCGGCTACCGAACGGGTGCTGGCGGCCATCGAGCGCGGCGAGCTGGGCCGGTTGACCTCGGGCATCGCGGCGATCGACTGGTGGCGCGGGCAGAGCTACTACGACTCCGGTGACTGGCGTGGTACGTGGGAGCTCGACGGCGGCGGGGCGTTGATGAATCAAGGGGTGCACACCGTTGACCTGCTGGTCGCCGCGCTCGGCCGGCCGGTGGAGGTGTTCGCCTACACCGCAACGCTGGCGCACCAACGGATCGAGGTCGAGGACGTGGCTGCCGCGGTGGTGCGCTTTGTTTCCGGGGCGCTGGGAGTGCTGCACGCGACCACCTCGGCGTACCCGGGTCTGAGCGCCCGGCTGCAGGTGCACGGCGATCGCGGCTCGGCGGTCATCGACAACGACGAGCTGGCGTTCCTGCACACCACCCCGGCCGGCGCTGACCCGCAGGAGATGCTGATGGGCGGCACCCGCAGCGTTGCCCAGGCCAGTGACGCCACGGCGAGCAGCAATCCGGGGCAACTGTCCGACGCGCATCGGCGACAGTACCTCAACTTTCTGGGGGCATTGGCCGGCACCGAGAAGCTGCGGGTGGACCTGGAAACCAACAGGCAGTCGGTCGGCGTCATTACCGGGGCCTACGAGTCGGCGCGCACGGGACGGCCGGTGACGCTGTCATGAGCCGGATCGCGGCGAACCCGATTCCGTACTGGGCCACGGCCGGCAAGACGCGGGCGGTGTTCGAGGAGGCGTTCCGCGACTTCCAGGACATCGGCTTCGCGGCGGTGAAGGCGGACGTGCCCGAGGACATGAGCGCCGCGCAGTATCGCGAATGGATCGGCGGGTACGGGTTGCGCCCAGCGCTGAGCCTGTTCAGCTCGCCGTTCGACGAGACGGTGGAGCTGGGTGCCGAGGTGGAGCGGGCCAAGCGGTTCGCGGGCGTTCAAGGTGAGCTGGGCCTTGATCGTACGATGGTCTCCTCCATGGCATTGCCGCACCGCCTGGCCGCACCGGCGATCGGCGCCGGATTCGACGCCGGGCGACTGGACCGGGCCATCGACATGTGCGGCGAGGTGTGCCGCGTGCTGTCCACAGAGGGACTGCGCCCGCTGCATCACTCACACGTCGGCGGAGTCTTCGAAACCGAGCACGAGATCACCCGGCTTCTCGACGCGCTGGGCCCCGGCGTGATCGGGTTCGGGCCGGACACCGGGCATCTGCGCTGGGCCGGGATCGAGCCGGGCGGGTTCATCGGCCGCTACGCCGACCGGCTCGGCGGCATCCACCTCAAGGACTGCTTCGCCGATCTGCTCGACCGGCCGGGTCTGACCTACCAGCAGAGCACCGCGACCAAGCGGCTGTGGGCGGAACCGGAGCTGGGTGTTGTCGACTTCGACGCCGTGCTCGCCGCGATCCCGCCGGACTACGACGGCGATTTCATGATCGAGGTGGACGAGCCGAGCGTGGCATCGAAACGCGAATCGCACCGCATGTCGTTCTCCTGGGCGCAGCGGACTCTGGGCGAGCGGCGGGTGGTGGACTGACGCACCACCAGCCGCACCGGCAGCACCAGGGGACGGCCGCTGGGACGGGCCCCCTGGGCCACCGCGATGCAGTTGCGCACACCGGTGAAACCCATGCGGTACAACGGCGAGGCGATCGTGGTCAGCGCCGGCTCGACCAGCTCGTCAACCATGATGTTGTCGAACCCGACGACGCTCACCTGTTCCGGGATGCCGATGCCGAGCTGGCGCAGACCTTTCATCACCCCGATGGCGAGCTGGTCGTTGTAGGCCTGCACCGCGGTGGGACCGAGCTCGGCAACGCGCAGGGCAGCGCTGCGCCCGGCCAGCACGGTGGGCTCGTACGGGCCGATCCGGCGCGCCTCCAGCCGCAGGTCGGCCGCCACCTGCCGCAGGGCCCGCCAGCGCACCCCGTCGGACCAGCTCGCCTCGGGCCCGGCCACGTAGATGATGCGATGGTGCCCGAGCGTGGCCAGGTGCTGCGCCGCCTGCCGGATGCCCCGCTCGGCGTCGTTGAGCACGCAACTGGCCTCGGGCAGGCTGCGGTTGAGCAGGACTACCGCTTTCTGCTTGGCCACCATGCGCAGGCCCGAGTCGCTCATCCGGGAGCTCGCGATCACCACGCCGTCCACCTGGGCCAGCTCGTGTTCGATGGCCTCGCGTTCCACGGTGGGCGATTCGTTGGTGTGCGACAGGATCAGCTGGTATCCGGCCTCGCGGGCGGCTTCGTACGCGCCCTTGATGATGTCGCCGTAGAACGGGTTGGTGACGTCGGCTATCACCAGGGCGATCGCGTGCTGCGGCACCCCGCCGGGGCGTTGCGGGCCGACCACCGAGCGGTAGCCGAGCCGCTGCGCCGCCGCGAAGATGCGCTGGGCGGTGTCCGCGTGCACCCGGCCCGGCCGCGCATAGGCCCGCGACACCGTCGAAGCGGCGACTCCCGCCTCGCGTGCCACGTCATAGATGGTCGGGCGGCCCACGCCCTGAATGGTAAGACCGTCGATGGATCAGGGGAAGGCTCGGGCCAGACGCCGCACGGCCTCGTCCATCAGCTCCGGTGGTGCGGCGGCGTAGGTCAGGCGCAGATGCGGTGCCGGTGGCTCGGCGGCGTACCAGGGTCGCCCGGGGAAAACGACCACTCCCTCAGCCGCCGCGGCTCCCGCCAGCGCCACATCGTCAGTGCCCTCGGGCAGCCGCGCCCACAGATGCAGCCCGCCCCGCGGAATGTCCATCGAGACCTGCGGCAGATGGCGGTGCAGCGCGGTGAGCAACGCCGCCCGCCGATCCCGCAGAGCAGTCCGCAGCGCCCGCCGATGCCGCTGCCAGGCCGGCGCGGTAACAAACTCCACTGCGGCCTGCTGCAGCGGGCCGGAGACGTACAGGTCGTCGAGCAGGCGCGCGGTTCGCAGGCGCTCACCGGCCGGGCCGCGGGCACCGATGGCCGCTATCCGCAGCCCCGGCGCCGCGGATTTGGTCAGCGAGCGCAGATAGATCACGTGCCCGTCGGGGTCCTCGGCCGCCAGCGGAGCCGGCGCATCACCATCGATCGCCAGGTCCCGGGCATAGTCGTCTTCCAGCATGAAGGCCCCCGCATCCCGTACGACCACAGCAACCTCCTCCCGGCGCTCGCCCGGCAGCGTTGCCCCGTGCGGGTTGGCGAACAACGGCTGGCAGTAGAACAACCGCGCACCGGTACGAGCAAACGCGGCCGCCAGGTGATCCGGCCGCACTCCGTCGCCGTCGGCGGGCACCGGCACCACCTGCAGCCCGGCCGCGCGGGCCGCCGCGAGCGCACCGAGGTAGGTCGGTGATTCCACCAGCAAGGTGTCGCCGGGGCTGGTCAAGGCCCGCAGAGCTGAGGACAGCGCGGCTTGGCCACCGGGGCAGATGACCATGTCGTCGGCTCGCAGCCTGCCCCCGGCTTCGCGGGCGAACCAGGCGCGCAGATCCGCCCGGCCCTCCACAGGCCCCCGGTGCCACGTTGCGGGCTGGCGGGCGGCGCGGGCCAGCGCAGCCCCGAGGGCGGCGGACGGCTGGAGCCCGGGTTCGAGGTAGCCGCCGGTGAGCGGGATCGCGCCCGCCGCCGGGGTGGCCAGCAATGCCTGCAGTTCCAGCTCGCCAGCCGGGCGGGCACCGAGCGCGACGGTCTGCCAGGACAGATCCGGAGCCGGCCGCTGATCGGGTCGGGCGCTGACGAACGTGCCGGCACCCGGCCGGGTCTCGACGACGCCCTGGGCCACCAGCCGCCGGATCGCCTCGGCCACTGTCACCGGGGACGCCTGGTGCCGGGCGGTGAGCTCGCGCACCGACGGCAGGCGGGTGCCGGGTGGGGCCGCAGCCGCCTGCGCGCGAAGATCTTGGATAACACGTCCGGCTGCGTTACCGTCATTCATGACAGCACAGAGTAGCGCTACTGGCCCCCGGACGATAACGGCCGGCCTCGCCCTCGGCGGGGTGGGCGTGCTGGCGTTCAGCATGTCGCTCCCGGCCACGCGGATAGCCGTACACGACCTGAATCCCTGGTTCGTGGCGTTCGGGCGAGCCGTCGGCGCCGGGCTGCTGGCGTGGGCGTACCTGGCGATCAGCGGTGGACCACGGCCAACCCGTGCGCAATGGCGGCGGCTGGTGATCGTGGCCCTCGGCGTAGTGGTGGGCTTCCCGCTGTTCACGTCGCTGGCGTTGAACACGCAGACCTCGGCTCACGGTGCCGTGGTGGTCACCGTCCTACCGGCCATGACGGCGGTGTTCGCGGTGCTGCGCGCCGGGGAACGGCCACCACTGAGGTTCTGGGTTGCCCGCACAGGCGGGGTGGCGGCGGTGCTGGCCTTCCTGGTGTTCACCGGGGCGGTGCGCGGGGCGCTGACCGGCTCCGACCTGTTCCTGCTGGCCGCTGTGGTGCTGTGCGGGCTCGGTTACGCCGAGGGCGGCGCGCTGGCGCGGGAGCTGGGCGGGGCTCGTACGATCTGCTGGGCCCTGCTGGTGTCGTTGCCCGTCACCGCGCCGATCACCGCGCTCATGATCCTGGCTGCTCCCCCGCACGCCGGCCCGGCCGCCTGGTCGGCGTTCGGCTACCTCACCGTGGTCTCCATGTTCCTCGGCTTCTTCGCCTGGTACGCCGGCCTGGCCCGCGGCGGGATCGCCACCGTCGGACAGGTCCAGCTCGCCCAGCCGGTGCTGACGCTGATCTGGTCGGCGCTGCTGCTCGGGGAAACGGTGTCCGCCACCTCGATCGCCATCATGCTGGTCGTCCTCACCTGCGTCGTCCTCGCCCAGCGGACACGCGGCTCAGCGGGCTAGCTCTCCGGCATTGACGCCGAGGATGTCGAGCAGCCGCACGGACCGGTTGCCGGGGTGGGTGAGCAGCCGGCGCAGCATCTCCGCGGTGTCGCGCGGCCACGTGTCGCCCGGTTTGAACAACTGCTTGGGCGCCACGGCGTCGGTGCCGAGATCGTGGGTGGCAGCGGCCTGCCGGAGCCGGCGGTGATCGAGCCCGGTGGCGGCCAGGGCGCGGCTGCCGGCGTACTGGCCGGGGACGCTGCGGGTCAGATGCGGGTAGGCCATCGCCACCTCGTACGTCGCCAGCAGCGCGATCAGCAGGTCATCGGTGCGCGGGGCGGCACCGCGGCGCTTGGCGATCTCGCCGGCCTCCAGCGACGCCCACAGCACCGGGGTCGCCGCGTAGTTGATCCGTACCCGCACGATGAACGACAGGACCAGGTTGCGCAGGCCGCGCCCGCGATAGCGTTGCCGCCCGATCAGCATGTCCCGGGTGGTCCGCAGGTCCGGCGCCGCCGGATCCACGCGTTCCGGCTGCCGTGCGGTGCGCAGCGGCTCGCGGAGGTCATCGAGGACCACACCGCAGTCGCGCAGCACGGTTACCGCATGTGAATGCTCATCGGCCAGGATCGCCAGCAGCACAACTTCCGAGGACGCGACCGGCGCACACCGCTCCAGCGCCGTCTTCGCTGCCCCGCTGAACGGCGCCGGCTTGCCGCCATCGTCGATCCCCCCCCCCCCCGCCGGTCCCAGCCCGTCCGGTCCCTCCCACCGGTCCTTGCGGTCGCGGATCACCGCGTGCAGCACGGTGGTGGTGAGGTCGAAGGCGTCGAACAACCGCTCGATCGCCGGCACCGCGCTCACCAGCCCGGCCAGCAGGTGCTCGCTGCCGACCTCGTCCTCGGCCAGGCCGTGGGCGAAGGCGTACGCCATCCGGAAGCGGTCATCGCCGGTGAAATGGGTAGCCATGGGCTCCACGGTAGGAGGCCGGGTAAAGCCCGGAGTTTCTCAGGCGAGCCCGCCCGCGGTGCACCGCCTGCCCGCTGCCGATCGCGGGGCTCCGGCGGCGGTGCGGGCGGCCACGCGCGCCTTGGCCAGGGCGATTCCGTCAGTGGTCAGCCGGTAGATGGGGCGCGGCGGGCGGCGATGACCAAAAACGGCCGGATTGGAGTCCGATATGACGGGTATGCGCGGCTGCAGGTGAGGCGGCTCCCTGCCGCCCAGCGCACAGGAGGCGTCATGGCCACCAAAGAGCCGCCCGAGATCGCCCGGACCGCCGTGGAGATCGGTACCAACAAGGCCGATCTGCGGTGGGACAAGGTGCTGGTGGGATCGTTTCTAGCCGGGGCGTACATCGCCTTCGGCGGTCTGGTCGCCATCACGGTGTCCGCCGGGCTCGACCCGAAGGTCTGGGGCGGGTTGCCCACGCTGTTCACCGGGGCCACCTTCACCCTCGGGCTGGTGCTCGTGCTGATCGCCGGCTCGCACCTGCTGACCGGCAACATGCTGCTGGTGCCGATCAGCGCCATGCGCGGGCGGCTCTCGCTGGGTGACGTGCTCAGGAACTTCTCGCTGGTGCTGATCGGCAACGTGCTCGGCGCGCTGTTCGTGGCCTACTTCCTCGCCGTGCAGACCGGGGTCATCGGCCACGTCGGCAGCGACGCGGGCACCAGCGGAGCGATGACCTACGAGCGCCTCGCGTCCATCGCCCTGAGCAAGGGCGTGCACGAGAACGACTGGCAGATCTTCCTGCGCGCGGTCGGCTGCAACTGGCTGGTGTGCCTGGCGGTGTGGATCGCGATGGCCGCCGACTCGGTCTCGGGCAAGATCCTCGGCATCTTCTTCCCCATCATGGCGTTCGTCGCGATGGGCTTCGACCACGTCGTGGCCAACATGTTCTTCCTGCCGGCCGCGATCTTCGCCGGCGTCCCCGGCATCGGCTGGGATGACACGCTGCGCAACTGGCTGTTCGCGTTCCTTGGCAACCTCGTCGGAGCGGTGGTGTTCGTCGCCTCGTCGTACTGGTACATGTACCTCAAGGACGAGCCCTCGGAGCACCTGCTCAGGCGCGACGCTCGCGGATGACGTCGTTCTCGTCGCCGCCCGGCCCGACCGCGAAGCCCGCCTTGATCGCGACAGCGGCCGAAGCCAGGTTTGCGCGGTGGTGGCGGATGGTCAGCCGGTCGATGCCCGGCAAGGTGACCGCCACGTCGGCGAGCGCCCGCACGGCCGCGGTCATCCAGCCGCGCCCGGCGCACGACGTCCGCATCCAGTAGCCGATCTCCAGGGTGCCGGGTCCCATCCGGGTCATCAGGCCGATGCCGCCGGCCAGGGCGTCCGAGCGGTCGAGCAGGGCGTAGTTGAACTGCTCGCCCTTGGCCCAGTTGTCCACCGACATCTGGATGAACGAGCCCATGTGCTCGGCGCTGTAGTCGTCGGTGGCCCACGGCAGGTAGGGCTGCAGCTCGGGCAGCGACTCGCGGACGGCGTCGGCGCCCTGCTGCGCCCACTGTGGCTCCCAGCGCTTGAGCACGACAGGGCCGGCATCGATCGTCACGGGCGGTTCCATGCCCGGCAGCCTGCCGCCCGGACGCCGCCGGCCGCAACTGGATTCGGTCAGCCACCATCAAGGCCGGGGGCGCCACACCTGCACCGACGTGGACGAACCCCGGCCAACGCCACCTACCTCGAGGTCCCCCGCGGCGGGCTGGACCTGGGCAGCACGGGCGCTTCGGGGTCAGCCCGGTGGCGCTCCGCCCGTTGAGACGGGCTGGACCCATTTGGCCGCGCCGGGGGTGGTTGCGCAAGATTGCGGCATGACCGACACCAGCATCGCCACCGCTCTGCCGTCATGGTTGCTCGACGAGCTGGACACCGTGCCGTCGTACGACCATTTCGCCGGGGTGGACGAGCTGCATGCCGGGCTGCGGGACATCGCCGCGCGCTACCCCGACATCGCCACGCTGCGCCGGTGCGGCTCGTCGCAGCAGGGTGACCCGCTGTTGTGCCTGACCGTGGACCGCCGCCCCGGCGAGCGCCGCGGCGAGGTGCCCGAGGCGCTGGCGTTCGGCCTGCCGCACCCCAACGAGCCGATCGGCGGGCTCACCGCGCTGCACCTGGCCGAGCGGCTGTGCGCCGACGCCGGGCTGCGCGAGCGCCTCGGGCACCGCTGGCGCATCGTCGACTGCGCCGACCCGGACGGGCTGCGGCTCAACGAGGGCTGGCTGCGCGGCCCGTTCACCCGCGCGCACTACGCCCGGCACTTCTACCGCCCGGCCGGGCGTGACCAGGTGGAGTGGAACTTCCCGATCAACCATGGGGATGCCTACTTCGACGAGCCGATGCCCGAGACGCAGGCGCTGATGCGGCTGATCGACGAGCACCGTCCGGCGCTGGTGGCCTCGCTGCACAACAGCGAGCTGGGCGGGGCCTACTACTGGCTCAACCGCTCCGAGCCCGAGCTGCACCCCATTCTCAAGCAGATCCCGCAGCACCTGGGCATCCCGCTGGACCGCGGTGAACCCGAGGCCGCCGGGCTCACCCTGCTCGACGAGGCGATCTATGAGGCAACACCTTTGGAGAAGGTGTACGAACGCACGATCGCCGACGGTGAACCGTGGATCGAGGGCGGGGGCAGCACCACCTGGTACGCCGACCGCTGGGGCGCGTTGATGCTGGTCAGCGAGCTGCCCTACTGGCTCGACCCGCGCGCTTCGGACACCAGTGCGGCCGGGGTCACGTACGCGTCGGCGCTGGCCGCCAACGCCGACGGCCTGGCCGGGCTCGCCACGCTGCTCAACGACTCGGTGGCCGCGGTGGAAGGCAAGCTGCTGGCCCCGCAGTCACCGTACTGGCGAGCCGGGCGCTTCTTCGCCCGGCTGGTGCGTGACGCCGCCGAGGGCCGGCGGGTGCGCGCGGCCAAGCCCGAGTCGGACCGCCCGGCCACCGTTGCGGAAGCTACGTCGCTGGAGTCGCACGTGCATGAGTGGCGGCTGCGCTACGGCGGCATCCTGTTGCGGGCGCTGCAGGGTGAGGCAGCGGTCGGCAACGTCCGGGAGCCGGTGCGGGCCGCGCTCAAGGACGTCGAGCAGCGGTACGCGCAGTGGCTGGAGCAGGACGCGGCGAACGCCGAGCTGGAGCCGATCGAGATCCGGCGCCTGGTCGGGGTGCAGTACGCCGCCACCATCGCCGCGGCCGCCCACTTGACCGCCCGGCGCTGACCACGCGAACAGGGACCGGACCCGCAGGCCCGGCCCCTGTTCGTGCCGGTTCTCAGCCGGCGCTGCCGTACACGCCGACCTCGACCGTGTCGACGTAGTAGCAACCGCTGTAGTTGCCCGGGCAGCTCACGCCCTCGTCAGCCACCTGGGTGCCAAGGATCGTGTACCGCAGGTAGCGCACCCCGGCGGTGCTGCCCGGGGTCAGGGTGAGCTCGTTCATCTTGTCCCGGTTGGCCACGCCGAAGTGACCCTGCGACGCCACCGTCCAGGTGGTGCCGTCCACCGACGTCTCGACACGGTAGTCACCGGCCGACGAGGTGGGGTCGTCGCCGCACGTACCGGTCGGGTTCACCGCGATGGCCGAGACGTTCACAGCGGCCGGCAGCTGCACCACGATGTAGCGCGGGTCGATGCCGGCGCCGGCGGGCACGGCATCCGTGCTCCATCCGGTGCTCTGCAGCGTGTCCAGGGCCGCAGCGGGTCCGCAGCCGATCGGGCTGTAGTCGTCGCCGTTGGCGTCCACGACGCTGCTGCCACCGGCGGTGCTGGCCCAGTCGCGGCGCAGCGCCCAGTCCACCCGGTTGGTGCCGCGGCGCACCGGCAGGTCGCGGATGGCCTGCTCATAGCCCGGCTTGGACACCGTCACCTCCGGGTACGTCCCCGGCAGCACGTTCTTGATGTTGTAGTGCCCGGCGCTGTCGGCAACCGCGGTGTACGAGCCGCCGAACCCGGAATCGTGACCGGGGAACGTGACAGTGGCCCCGGCCAGCGGCCCGTGCGAGTCGGCGTCGGTGATCGTGCCGGTCACCGAGGCGCGCGGCCCGTTCGAGGCCGGCGGCACCGAGAAGTCCTCGATCGTCGTGGTGTCGTCGCCGTCGGTCGCGGCGGCGAAGAAGCCCATGCCGCGCGCGGCGAAGGTCTTCCAGATCTTCTTCTGGTGCGAGCCGCCGTAGACGACCTTGTCGGCCATCAGGATCGAGTTGCGCATGTCCAGGAACGACGGGTTGCCCGGCGAGAGCTCCATCCCCCGGGTCACCAGCGACTCGGACACCTTCGAGCCGAGCGCGCTGCGCAGATCCCACAGCGTCTCGCCCCAGATCTCACCGTCGGCGTGCGGCTCGGGGAAACCAAGGATCTTGCCGAAGTCGCCGTACGTGTACCCGCCCGATCCGGCCGTGCCGCTGCCCGGGCACACCGTGGCAGCGGCGCCCACGGCACAGTCGAGCGGCTGCGTACGGATCAGGTTCTGACCCACGCCGACATAGCGCCCGACCAGCACCTCACCGGAGGCCCTGGTGTCCTTCTGCAGGCCCTGCGCGGTCAGGTAGTCGAAGGCGTACCAGTCGCTCCACGCCTCACCCATCGAGTAGCCCTGGATGCCGGTGAGCGCGGAGTTGCCGTCGGCGTCGATGACCAGGCGGTTGGACATGCCGTGGGTGTACTCGTGGTAGACGACGTCCGCCTCGTCACCGGAGTTGCCGGCCAGGAACGGGTCCTCGGGCCACGACGGGTCCTTGAACAGGTACATCTGCATGCGCCCGGGGATGCCGTCCGGGGTGGGCAGCATGTTGGCATTGTCGGTGTGGAACGGGTCCGGGAAACCGTCGGCGGTGTTGGCGCCGTCGATCGCGTTCACCTCGATCGGGTCCCCATCGGCGGTGTCGTAGCTGCCCGCCGCCCGGTTGAAGCCGATCGGGCCGGCCTTGAGGTGGTCATGGAAGTTGTGGGTGTACCAGAACAGCTGCGCGGCGTTCTGCTTCGCGTTGTCCTGCCACGAGTAGGCCACCGACGGGTCCCAGGAGCACTGGGCCGTGGGCGTACAGGGGGCTCCGACTTGGGCAGTGAAGTCCTTGAAGGGGAAACGCCAGTCACCGGGAGCGTTCGGCGCCACCTCTTCACCCGCGTCAGCCTCGTCGTTGTCGTTGATGTCGAGGTAGACGTGCGACGAGGTGCCGGACAGCGTGGTGGCGTCCTTGGCGATCCAGCCCTTGAGCGAGCGGACCTGCTGCTTGCCGCCCCTGGGCGCGCCCGGGTAGTTCGACCAGGCCAGGGTGGAGGGTGCGTTGTCGGAGACGCGCAGGTCCTGGCGGTAGAGCACGCGACCCGTGGCGGCGTCCAGCACGTGCAGATAACCCTCGTCAAGGGTGTACGTCTGCCAGGCCAGCCGCATCCCGCCGGGCGTCGCGAAGGCCACCAGTTTGGCCTGGTCACCCGAGGCGAACGAGGTCGCCTGATCGGCACTCTTCGCGGCCTTGGCGACGGTGGTCCTGGAGGAGCCACGCGTGTCGCGGACCGCGGCGTCACGGGCCTGCGCGGCGGATAGCTTCGCCGCCCCCAGCCCACTGGGCGGGGCTGCCACCGGTGAACCGGTGACCTGGATGAGCCGGCCATCCTTGGTGACGTCGGCGCGGACACCGTTGCCGAAGACGACGACCCCGTCAACGACCTGCTGGAAGCTCAGGTGGTGCGAGCCTTCGATGTCGACGTAGTCCTGGCGCAGGCGCAGCGCGGCGACCTGCGCGGGGCTGAGCCCGAACACCTCGGGGTGGGCGGTGATGTAGGCCAGCGCGATCGTCTTGGCCGGCTTGCGGCTGGGACCGGTCAGGAAACCGTCGAGCCGGGCGACCCGGCGGGCGGTGCGGGTGGCCGGATCGATGTCGACGATGCCCTGCACCCCCAGCGACTCCTGCAACTGGGAGACGGCCTCCGAGGCCGGGGCGAGACCTCGGGTGGTGCGCCCGGCCGCGGTGCTGTCGCGGCGGGCGTCGAAGAACGGCATTCGCGAGGCCTGCTGACGGGCCCCGGGCAGTGTCGGGTCGCTGGTTGGTGCGGCGGTGGCGACCTGCGGGGTAAGTGCGACGCCCAGGGCCGCGACCATGGCAAAGGCGGCCGACTGGCGGGCAGGGAAAATAGAGGACTTCACGCGGCTCCCCACGGTTGATCCTTGGTGGAATTACGGGATCCCGCAGGTCAGCATACTCACGAATGTCGATAAAACCAGTCGCTCATCTGATGATACGAAGGTCGAAGAATCATTCGATTACCCTCTAAACAAAGGCGACCGCAAATGCACACCCACCTTCTCTGCTGACCGGGCGCGACGAAGCGATCTCCTATGGCCACCGCACCGGCACCCCGGAGAGCCGACCTGGGCTGGGGGGATCAGCGCATCCGGGCCGCGGCCGGCTCCGAGCGGATCACCTCGAGCAGCCGGCCGATCCAGTTGGAGTTCCGTTCGCCGCCCACCACCCAGTAGCCCGGATCGGCGTCGACGTACCCGCAGCGGGAAGTCCTTGTGGTCCATGTCGCCCACCCACCGGATCACTGATCCGCCACGAGCCCACCTCGTGCACCGAGGCCCAGATGCCGTCCTCCAGCCGGGTCACCACCCGGCCGCTCTCCAGGTCGGCTCGCAGGCCGTCGAGGTCGGCCGGCCCGCCACCGGCATCGACAGCGCCGTCGGCACAGACCACGAGCTCGGTGAGGTGATACCAGTCCGCGTTGCGGGTGAACACGGCCGCCACACGCCTTCTACGCGCTGACGGTCAACGATGCGACAGGTCCGCCGGTGCATGCTCACGCGCCCCCGCCAGCGTCCCGGGGCTCGCCCTTCCGTGAGGGTGCCTGGACCGCTCAGTACCGTATCGGAATGGCTACGGACAAACCTACGATGCTCGCCGGGACCAGCGGCGAGGTGCTGCTACTGGGTTTGACGCCTCCGCGTGCGAGTGTTTCGGCTGCCGAGGCCGCGCAGATCGCCAGTGTCACGCTCGCCCGCCTCGACGGGCTGGACCTGGACGGGCTGGTGCTCTACGACATCGACGACGAGAGCGACCGCAACCCGGATCAGCGGCCGTTCCCGTACCTGCCGACGATGGACCCGGGGGTGTTCCAGTCCGACTACCTGGCCGGCTGGGAACGGCCGGTCGTTGTCTACCGGTGTGTCGGCAAGTACCCCCGGGATGAGCTGTCCGGGTGGCTGCGCGAAATCGACACCGACCGGGTGTTCAGCGTGTTCGTCGGCTCGTCGTCGGCCGACAAGGCGGTGCACACCCGGATGGATGAGGCGCACGCGTTGCGCGAGCAGGTGCGCCCGGAGTTGCCGCTGGGCGGGGTCAGCATCACCGAGCGGTATTCGGCTCGCGGTGACGAGCACCTGCGGATGCTGCGCAAGCAGGAGCGTGGGTGCTCGTTCTTCATCTCGCAGGTGGTGTACAACGTGGACGCCACGAAGAGCCTGATCTCGGACTACTTCTATGAGTGTGCCGAGCGGGGGGTGCCGCCGCGCCGGATGATCTTCACCCTGTCGGTGTGCGGATCGCCGAAGACCCTGGAGTTCCTGAAGTGGCTGGGCGTTGATGTGCCGCGGTGGCTGCAGAACTCGCTGACGCGCTCACCCGATCCGCTGACTGATTCGTACCGGCAATGTCTGGCCAACGCGCGCGAGCTGATCGGCTTCTGCCGCAATCTGGGAATGCCTTTCGGATTCAATGTCGAAAGCGTTTCCATCCGCAAGGTCGAGATCGACGCGTCGGTGTTGCTGGCGAAAGAAATTCGCACTTTGCTGCACTGATCGTCCACATTGCATTTGACTTGTGTGAAACTGGGCCGCGTGAGCGGTGCAGGAACCCGAGGGGCGCTGGAGGCGGACCGGATCGTCCGGCCCGCAATCCGCCTCATCGACGAGAACAGCCTGCCAAGCTGACCATGCCATGCCTCGGGGCCGATCTGAGCGTCGAGGGCATGGCCTTGTACCGGTACGTTCCCGGCTGCGAAGCCCTGCTGGACGAAGTGGTCCGCGCCGCATCGCGCTCGCCCATCCCGAGGTGTTTCCGCTGGCCGCGACCGGCCTCCGGCGGCCCCCTCGGTGCGCCCGCCGCTGCGCAGCCTGCGCTGGATCGAGTCGCTGCTCGAGGCGATGACCGCCGCCGGGTTCTCCGGCGAGGACGCCGCCACCGTTTACCGCACGTTCAGCAGCGCGCCGCTCGGGCTGCTGCTGGGGGTTGCCGGCGGCAGCCAGCCGGGCGAGCAGACCACCGGCACGGCGGACCCGGATCTGAGTACATTTCCGGTTCTGCGGCGTTTTGGCCCCGCATCTGAGCCTTGACGGCGCCGCGCGCGATTTTGCACCAGCCCTCGACGCGCTGCTCGACCGGATCGCGTTGCCCCTACCACAGTGACAAATTTTCGGGCCGCTGTTTAGCCCATAAACCTTCGGGCACATCAAGTGAGTCGACGATGATGGCCACCATCTGAACACGCATTATTTTTCCTTACGCGATCAAGCATCCGATCACGTGACACCCCCTGGAAAGGACACGCTGTGCTGACTCAGAACGACATCGCGAGGCTCTCCGACGCCGACGTGTACGACACCGACGGTGACAAGATCGGTTCGGTCGGTCAGGTCTATCTCGACGCCGAGAGCGGCGACCCGGAGTGGGTGACGGTCAAGACCGGCCTGTTCGGGACGAAGGAGACCTTTGTCCCGCTGCAGCGCGCCAGCGTTTCCGGGGACCGGATCACCGTTCCGGTGGACAAGGCGACGGTGAAGGACGCTCCGCGCATCGACACCGATGGCGCCCTGAGCCACGCCGACGAGAACGAGCTGTACCAGTACTACGGTCTGACCGGAACCGAGTACGGCTCGAACGTCTCGACCTCGAACACCGCGACCACGACCAGCGGCACGGGCACCGGCGCCGGTTTCGCCGAGCGCACCCAGACCGAGCGCAGTGAGTACCGCGACGAGAACCGCAGTGAGCACCACGGCGAGCACCGCAGCGAGTTCGCGGACCGCGTGGACGAGCGCACCAGCCGGCGCTCCGGTGACAGCGACCTCGGCGGCTCCGACTCGATGACCCGCTCGGAGGAGCGGCTGGTCACCGACACCCGTCGCGAGGAGGTCGGCAAGGCCCGCCTGCGCAAGTACGTGGTGACCGAGGAGCAGCAGGTCAACGTCCCGGTGTCGCACGAGGAAGTGCGCCTGGAGCGCGAGCCGATCACCGAGGCCAACCGCGGCGACGCGTTCGACGGCCCGGCCATCACCGAGGCCGAGCATGAAGTCACCCTGCACGCCGAGCGCCCGGTGGTGGACACCGAGACCGTACCGGTGGAGCGGGTGCGCCTGGGCAAGGAGACCGTCCGCGAGGAGGAGCAGGTCACCGGTCAGGTCCGCAAGGAGCAGATCGAGTTCGACGGCCCCGAAGGCCGCCGCTGAGAGCAACGCCCCCCGATCGGCCCGGCCCCTCGTCTGAGGGGCCGGGCCGATCCCTTTCGCCCGTTATCGGCTACCGTGCGGGCCCTGCCCAGCGAGCTGCTCGTCACGCATCGAACTCGACATGTAGGGCCACGCCATCGCAGCGCTCCGGCGCACGATCGCCAAGCTGGAGGCGGCCGGCGCCCCGGGGCGAACTGCAGTCGTCGCGAGAAGGCCGTTTCACCTCCGGGGCCGGCCCGCCGGCGGTAGGCTGCAAGGCCGAGCGAACGAGCCTGCTCACTCGCTGGTGGCCACCGGAGCCTACCGAGCCACAGCCGGCGCTAACCCGCCGACGCCGCCGACGGGCGAAAACGGCAGAACGTCTCAAGAAGCCCGGGTACGGGTCGAAGATGGCAGGCATGGCAGACAAGCGCTCCCGGTGGACCGGTTGGTTCGGCGATCTTCGCGTCGGTGTGAAGATCAGCGTTGCCCTCGGCACCGCGCTCCTTGCCGGAGGCGTGGTCGCCGGGACCGGGCTGAGCTCGCTGAGTCAGGCCGACACCAACGCCAACCAGATCTACGAGAAGAACCTCAAGTCCTCGCAGACGCTGGCGAGCGCGCAGAAGTCCTTCAACGACGTGCTGCTGCAGCTCAGCTTGAGCAACATTGCCGCGTCCAACTCCGACGCCAGCAAGAACGTGGCCGCCGCCCTGACCGCTTTGAAGGCGGCCACCGCCTCGGTGCAGCAGTACACGACAATCAACGGCGACGACGCGGACCGCAAGGATTCGCTACGCGCCGTGCAGACCGGTGTCACCGCATTCAGCAAGATCGCCACGGAGCGGCTGGCCCCACTGGCCCAGGACCGCGACGTCGACAGCTTCCAGCTCGTCTACAACGCCGCCGCCGCGCCGCTAATCGCCCAGGTCAACACCGGGTTCGACGGGCTCAACGAGGACGAGGCGCAGGACGGCGCCGCATCGGCGAAGGCCAACACCGACCAGTACCGCAGCAGCCGCAACCTGATGGTGGCCTGCTTCGTCGCCGGCATGGTCATCGCGGCCGTGCTGGGCTTCTTCACGGTACGGCGGATCACCCGTCCGCTCGCCTCGGTCAACAAGGTGCTCGCCCAGGTGGCGAACGGCGACCTGACCGGCACCATCGCGGTCACCAGCCGCGACGAGGTCGGCACTGCGGCGCAGTCGGTGAACAGCGCGATCGCCACCATGCGCCAGACCGTGCAGTCGCTGGGCACCGCGTCGACCTCGCTTGCCGCCGCGGCCGAGGAGCTGTCGGCCACCAGCACGCAGATCGCCCGCAACACCGAGAGCCAGAGCATGCAGGCGAACACGGTGGCCGGCGCGGCCGACGAGGTCAGCCGCAACGTCGACACGGTGTCGGCCGGCTCGGAGCAGATGGGCGCGTCGATCCGCGAGATCGCCCAGAACGCCAACCAGGCCGCCGAGGTGGCCGGGCAGGCGGTCACCATGGCCCTGACCACCAACGAGACGGTGTCGCAGCTGGGCACCTCGTCGACCGAGATCGGCAACGTGATCAAGCTGATCACCGCGATCGCCGAGCAGACCAACCTGCTGGCCCTGAACGCCACCATCGAGGCCGCGCGGGCCGGGGACGCCGGTAAAGGCTTCGCCGTGGTCGCCAGCGAGGTCAAGGACCTGGCCCAGGAGACGGCGAAGGCGACCGAGGACATCAGCGCCCGGGTCACCGCGATCCAGGCCGACACCGGCACGGCGATCACCGCCATCGGCGAGATCAGCGAGATCATCGCGCGGATCAGCGACTACCAGACCACCATCGCCGCGGCCGTCGAGGAGCAGACCGCCACGACCGGCGAGATGAACCGGGGCGTCACCGAGGCAGCCAGCGGCGTCACCCAGATCGCGGCCGGCATCGACGAGCTGGCCACCGCGACCCGGCTGACCACCGAGAGCGTGGCCGACACCCAGCGCGCCGCCGGTGAGCTGGCCCGCATGTCCAGCGAACTGCAGAGCCTGGTCAGCACCTTCAGGGTCTGACCGCGTCCGGCGGTCCAGAACATCTCCCGCAACAGCGAAAACAGCACGGTGCCGGCCCGCAGCCAGTCCGTCAGCCGGCGCCGGCGCCTGGGTGTCGTGTGCTCACCAGCTGACTGGCAGCTCGTACACGCCGTAGACCGCGCCGTCGTGCTTGAACGGCACCTTGTCGACCTCGGTGGCCAGCCGCAGCGTGGGGATCCGGCGGTACAGCGTGCTGTAGACGACCTGCAGCTCCAGGCGGGCCAGCGGCTGGCCGAGGCACTGGTGCACGCCGAAACCGAAGGCCAGGTGCCGGCGCGCGTCGCGGGTCAGGTCGAGGCGGTCGGGGTCGGCGTACATGTCGGGGTCGCGGTTGCCGAGGTCGTTGGCCAGGATGATGCCTTCACCGGCCCGGATCAGCTGACCGCCGATCTCGATGTCGGCCAGCACGGCCCGGCGCCGGCCGTTGTGCACGATGGTGAGATAGCGCAAGAGTTCCTCGACGGCGTTGGCGACCAGCTTCGGGTCGTCCGAGTCGCGCAGCAGGGCCAGCTGATCGGGGTGCTGCAGCAGCGCCAGGGTGCCGAGCGCGATCATGTTCGCGGTGGTCTCGTGGCCCGCGATCAGCAGCAGCACGCCCATGCCCGCGGCCTCGCGGCGGGTCAGCTCGCCGCGCTCGACCCGGGCGACCAGTTGCGACAGCACGTCATCGGCGGGCGCTTCGGCTTTCTTGGCGAGCAGGTCGTACAGGTAGGTGTGCAGGGCTTGGAAGGCTTTGTTGCGCTGCTCCACCGGGACCGTACGCTTGATGATGTTCTTGCTGTTCTCCTGAAAGAAGTCGTGGTCGGAGTACGGCACCCCGAGCAGGTCGCAGATCACCAGCGACGGCACCGGCAACGCGAACGCCTCGACCAGATCCACCGGCTGCGAACCGGCCAGCATCTCGTCGATCAGCCGGTCCACGATGGCTTGCACGCCGGGGCGCATGGCCTCGACGGTCTTGATCGCGAACGGCGCGGTGACCATGCGGCGCAACCGGGCGTGCTCGGGATCGTCCATCAGAATGAACCCGATGGAGTCGCTGCTGCCCGGGCGCAGCGGTGCGGCCGCGGGGTAGCCGGGCTTGGTGACGTCGGAGCTGACCCGGGGGTCGGCCAGCAGGGCGCGCTGCTCGGCGTAGCGGGTCACCAGCCAGGGCTGCGAGCCGTCCCACAGCCGTACCCGGGACATCGGTTCTTGGTCCTGCAGATCCTTGAGCGCGGGCGGCGGGTCGAACGGGCACTTCTCGGCCCGGGACGCGGGAAAAGCCAGCAGATCGGACATGCCCCCAGTCAATCCACGCACCTCGATTAAGTCAAGCGACTGAACCCCAGCGCGGTAAGGTGCGCTGTATCAGTGCAGCTCGGGGGGCATGATGCAGGTACGCACCGACCGCGCCGGGTTCACCCGCGAGATAATCCTGAGTACTGCCGAGCGGCTGTTCGCCGAGCAGGGCCTGTTCTCGGTATCCAACCGCCAGGTCAGTGAGGCCGCAGGTCAGGGCAACAACGCGGCGGTCGGCTACCACTTCGGCACGAAGTCGGATCTGATTCGCGCGATCGTGCAGCGCCACGCCGAGCCGATGGAACAGTTGCGGCGCCAGCTCGTGTTCCGCCATGACGGCAGCCAGGAGGTGCGGGACTGGGCGGGGTGCCTGGTGTTGCCGTACACCGATCATCTGGCCACCCTAGGAAGACCCAGCTGGTACGCCCGCTTCGCAGCCCAGGTCATGACGGACCCCCTGCACCGGGCGCTGATCGTGGACGCCGCCACCGACACCCCCACGGTCCGCGCGGTGATTGCCGGCTTCGACAGCTGCCTGCCCCACCTACCCGTCGACGCCCGCCGGGGCCGCAGCGACATGATGCGCAACCTGCTCGTGCACACCTGCGCCGAACAGGAACTCAGACTGGCAAACGGCGCCGACGACCCGGCCCAGGCCTGGACCGCCACGGCCACCCACCTGATCGACGCGGTGACCGGGCTGCTGCTGGGGAGTTCCCATGCCAGTTGACCTCGTGCCACCACTCCCCCGGCATCTGCAACTCGAGATCACATCGGCCTGCAACCTGCGCTGCACGATGTGCCTGGTGCGCTACCGCCCGCCGGTGAACAAGCTCGCCGGAGCGATGCCGCTGGAAATGTTCGCGCGGCTGGTCGACGAGGTGCCAACCCTGAACCGGCTCACGCTGCAAGGCCTCGGTGAACCGCTGCTGTCGCCGTACCTGATGGACATGATCCGTGCTGCTGTGGCACGCGGCATCACCGTCGGCTTCAACTCCAACGCCACTCTGTTGAATGCCCGCCGCGCCCGCTCCCTCGTGGAAAGCCAGGTTGATTGGCTGCACGTGTCGCTCGACGGCGCCGACGCCGCCACCTACGAGGCGATCCGCGAGGGCGCTCACTTCTCCGGCGTCGTGGAGAATCTGGCCGGGTTGGTTGCGATCAAGCGCGCCCTGGGCTCCTCGGTGCCGTGGATCCGCGTGGTCTTCGTGGCGATGCGCCAGAACCAGGAGCAACTGCCTGATCTGGTACGCCTCCTGAGCCGTATCGGCGTCGACGAGCTGCACGTGCAGAACTTGTCGCACAGCTTCTCCGATACCGATCCGGCTGGGTCTTATGGGGAGATCCGGTCGTTCGCCGCGGACCAGGCTTTGTGGACGGGCCTGGATGATGCGGTGGTTGCCGCGGCGCGGGAGGCGGCTGCTTCCTCGGGGTTGCGGCTGCGGTTGCCTCATGCCGGGTCGGCGTCCGCTGGCGGCGGATGCTCGTGGCCTTGGGATGCGGCTTACATCACCAGCGCTGGAGTGGTGCAGCCTTGTTGCATGGTGATGGGGGACGATCGGGTTTCTCTGGGAAGCTTGAAGTTCTCCAGCTTTCCGGAGATTTGGGGCGGAGCTGCCTATCAGGACTTTCGGCGGCAACTGGCTGGGGCGGAACCGCCTGAGGTTTGCCGGGGATGTTCGCTGTATCAGCGTGCCTTCTAAGTGCTGTATCAGCGTGCCTTCTAAGTCCGGAATTCAGCAACTGCTGGACTACGAGGCGACGTTTGAGCCGTCCGGCGCGGCGGCGCTGACGGACGCCCAGGCTCGCTCATCCCCACGCGGCCAAGTCGGCCTCGTTGCCTTCGGGGTCGGCCAGCGTCCACCAGTCCGGGCCGTTGTCCCGCACCATTTGCCCACCGGCTGCGAGCCCCGCAGCCACCCGGGCCTCCACCTGATCGCGTGGCACGTAGATGTCGATGTGGACGCGGTTGCGCTGCGAATCCATCTGCTGGAACCAGAACGTCGGTCCGCGCCGCAGGTCGTCGACCAGGTCTTCGTCGTTGACCGCTGCGTACCCGAGCACCGCGTGCCAGAACGGCCGCACCGCAGCGATGTCCAGCGCGTCGATCGCCACCTGGACCTGCTGTACGACTGTGGGATCGGCAACCACGTTCAGCTCGGCGGCGGCGGAGGAGATCTGCCGGGCCAGCTCGGCGTCGCGCGAGGACAATCCGCTCAGGCCGCTGGACGTCCGGACGTACACGCCGTTGGGACGCAGGTCGACGTCGGGGTAGTGGCCGGCCGCCGCGGCGAGCACGGAAATCTCCTGAACCAGCGCGGCACCGATCACGAACGAGGCGGTACGAAAGTGCGCGCACGCCCAGCCGCCGCCGAAGACCACCCCCCAGTCCCCGACGCCCGGCGAGGCCAGGAACTCATCTGTGGTCAGCCGCTCAGTCATGCCCCCACCTCAAAACGTGCGGCCCCATCGAGAACGGGCAGCGGGACGGCTCGTTGGTGCTCTAGGATCTCGCAGCCATCATGACCGCCGGGGAGAACATCGTGCGCCGCTTTTCCGTACCCGTAGCCATTCTGTCCTTCTCTCTCGCCGCGTGCGGGCCGG
Source organism: Actinoplanes sp. TFC3 (assembly GCF_001553785.1). Classification (GTDB taxonomy): domain Bacteria; phylum Actinomycetota; class Actinomycetes; order Mycobacteriales; family Micromonosporaceae; genus Actinoplanes. The sequence continues at coordinate 2,372,120 of NZ_LOJP01000001.1, read as the reverse complement.
CGGTAGCGGAGGCACCCGCCGCGCCACCGGCGAAGCCTGCACCAAGCGCACCGAGCGCACCGAAGACCAAAGCCGTGACAGTGCTCGGTGATTACGACGAGGAAGCTGACGCGGCGAAAGACGTGAAGGACGCCCTCAGCAAAGCCAAGAAGGACGGCAAGCCCGTGCTGGTCGACGTCGGCGCGGACTGGTGCCCGGACTGTGTGGTGCTGCGCAAGCTGGCCGCCAAGCCCGAGGTGTCCCCGCTGCTCAAGGAGTTTCACGTGGTCAGCGTCGATGTCGGCGAGTTCGACCACAACCTCGATGTCGCCGAGGATCTGACCGTGGACCTGCGGAGCAGCGGCATCCCGGCGCTCGTGGTGCTCAGCCCCAAGGGCAAGGTGCGCACGGTCACCAACGACGGCTCGTTCGCCAGCGCCCGGAGCATGAGCGCGGATGACGTCGCCACGTTCTTGAAGAAGTGGAAGTGAGACGCTGGCTGGCGGCGGGGTGCGTGGCGCTTGTGGCGGGTTGCGGGGCGCACGCGCCGACCGGTGATCTGACCGCGAAGTATCAGGAAGCCGGCGTCACGGTGTCCCTGCTCCTGCACGACGGCAAGCTCACCGCCACCTACCGGCCCGACCGACCCGGTTTCCACCTGTACAGCGCGGACCTGCCGGCCACGGGGATCGACGGGCTCGGGCGTCCAACCGCTCTCAAACCAGGCGAAGGACTGACCGCCACCGGTACGGCCACAGCTGACCAATCCCCCGTCACGCTGCACGAAACCGAACTCGACGTCGACTTGCCGGTCTACCCGGACGGCCCGGTCACGTTGACGATTCCGGTCACCGCCTCCGGCCCGCGCATCGAGGCGGTCATCGGGTATGCGGCGTGCAGCCCCACCCAGTGCCTGATGCCGGTCAGCGACAAGACGATCCCGCTGAGCCCCGCTTCTAGGGCATGACGGCTTTGCGGGCCGGTTCGGCTGCCACCGCGTGGGCGTGTCGCGACCGCTTGAGCAGCATCGGGAAGGCCCACAGGGCGACCAGCGCGGCCAGCAGCACCGCGGTGAGCGGGGTGTAGTCGGCGGTGAGCAGCAGGGAGACAGCGTAGGCGCCGAGGATCAGGGATCGCATGATGGTGGCGTTCCCTGCGCCCCGTCCCTCATGGGCCACCGGGTGGCACGCGGGGGTCAGCATCGCGGACGCGGCAACGACACCCGTACGGCCACGCCCTTGGGCTTCAGGTTGTGCGCCTTGATTGTGCCGTTCTGGGTGGCAACCATGTGCCGGACCACCCACAGCCCGAGCCCGTTGCGGTCCGGCGGCGGGGTCCGGCGGCGCAACGCCCGCACCAGGTCGTCGCTCAGTTCTCCCTCGTCGGCTACCGCCAGGCGTAGCCGCCGCCCGGTGACCGTGGCTTTGAGGCAGATCAGCCCCGGCGAATAGGCCGACGCGTTGGCCAGCAGGTTGAGCAGGATCTGGCGGACCGCGCGCGGCGACACCGGCCAGTGCGCGGCTTCCGAGGTGATCGACACGGTGAGCCGGTCGACGGGGACGCTGGCCGCCACCGCGGGCACCACGTGGCGCAGCGGCACCGGGCATTCCGATGGACAGGTCAGCCCGTGGGCGGTGGCCGCGGCTTCTTGCAGTACTGCCTCGACGTGCTTGGCGTGGTCGGCGGCCAGCCGGGTCAGCTCGCCGCGCCGGTCCGGGTTGGGTTGCTCCTCCAGGGCTCTGACCAGGGCAGTCAGCGTCGTGACGGGCGGGCGTAGCTCATGGCAGACGCTGCGCAGCAGCACGAGCGCGGGATCGGGGCGGCGTCGCACACTCAGACGCATGTTCGGGCTCCGGCTGGGCATGCGGGCGCCATGCACAGAGACATTCGCATCGTCGTTGTCGACGACCACACTCTGTTCGCCCGTGGTCTGGAACTTCTGCTGCCCGATGTGAGTGGCGGGCGGGCCAGTGTCGTGGCAGCCACCTCGGATGCCGCCTCGGCGGCCGGGCTGGTTGCCCGAGCGGTACCCGATCTCGTGCTGGTCGACCTGCACATGCCGCCGCCCGGCGGGATCAGGGCCATCGCCGCCATCCAGCGCTCGGCGCCGCGGACCCGGATCGTGGCGATGTCCGGCGACGAGGACCCGGCGGTCGCGCTGGAGGCGCTGCGAGCCGGCGCGGAGGCCTTCCTGCCCAAGAGCAGCAACCCGGCTGAGCTGCTGCAACCCTTGCTGGCCGTGCTGGACGGGTGGGCTGTGGTGCCGCCCGCGCTGCTGGCCGACCTGCTCGCCCCGGCTCGCGCCGCCAAGCCCGTACCGGTGCAGCTTGCTACCGATGAACGCACGCTGCTGCAACTGATCTCCGGCGGCGCGACCACGACGGAGATCGCTGTTGCTCTGCACGTCTCGGAACGCACGGTCAAGCGGCTGACCGCCACGTTGTTGCGCAAGCTGCGGGTGACCAGCCGCACCGAGGCGGCTGCGCTGGCGGGCAGCGCCGGAATGCTGTGAGGGGTCGCCATAGCGCGCGGCATTCCCCCGCGATGGCCTATGAAACGACAGTGCGGACGATCAAGAACACATTCAAGGCGATGATGAGTACGGCCGCAGCTCCCGCAACCACCGTCGTGATCGCCTTGTTGCGGTGCTCACCCAGCAGATCCTTGCGCCGGGTCAGCCACACCAGGGGCACCAGCGCGAACGGCACGCCGAAGGACAACACGACCTGCGACCACACCAGGGCGGTCGTCGGGTCGGCGCCCAGCAGCAGGATCACCATCGCCGGGGCCATGGTCAGCAGCCGGCGCACGAACAGCGGGATGCTTCGCCCGATCAATCCCTGCATGACGACCTGACCGGCGTACGTGCCGACGCTCGACGACGCGAACCCGGACGCCAGCAAGGCGATCGCGAACGCCAGCGCGGCATTGCGGTCAAGGGTGGCGCCCAGACCCGCGTGGATGCCTTCGAGGGTGTCCGCGCCGGCGATCCCGGAGCCGAAGAACAACTGCGCGGCGATCAGCAGCATGGCCAGGTTGACCAGGCCGGCCAGGCCGAGCGCGACCAGGGTGTCGGTGCGCTGGGCCCGCAGCGCCTGGCGCATGGTGACGTCCGAGCGGCGGGTCGTGGTCAGCGCCGAGTGCAGGTAGATGACGTGCGGCATGACGGTGGCGCCGAGGATGCCGGTGGCCAGCAGCAGGCTTTCCGTACCGGAAAAGGACGGCACCATGCCCGCGGCCAGGGCGGACCCGTCGGTGCCGGTGCGCAGCACGGTGTAGAGGAAGCCCAGCAGGATCACCCCGAGCAGACCGGCGATGACGCGTTCGAAGCGCCGTACCCCTTTGTTCTGCAGTCCCAGCAGGGCGAAGGCGACCACGCAGGTGATCAGGCCGCCCACCGGCAAGGGCACGTGGAACAGCAGCGCCAGCGCGAGCGCCCCGCCGATGATCTCGGCCAGGTCGGTGGCCATGGCGACCAGTTCGGCCTGCACCCACAGCCCGCGCGACACCGGCTTGGGCAGGTGCTCGCGGCACAGCTCGGGCAGGCTGCGCCCGGTCACCAGGCCCAGCTTGGCCGACAGGGACTGGATCAGCATCGCCATCAGGTTGGCCACCAGGATGACCCAGACCAACTGGTAGCCGAACGTCGCGCCGCCGGTGAAGTTGGTGGCGAAGTTGCCGGGATCCGCGTAGGCGATGGCCGCCACGAACGCGGGGCCGAACCAGGGGGCCACCCGCGCCACGCCACGGCGCAGCGGCTGGACCAGATCGGCGGCGGTATCAAGGACGACCATGCGCCTTGCCGTTGCCCGCAAAAGACGTCCCGGGTGGGCCAAGGCCTGACCCAGCCGGGTCAGACAGAGGGGTAGTGGAGTCGGCGTGAGCAACCCCGACCCTCGAAGGTGAGGACCTCCCCATGTTCAAGCACGTCGATTACCTGCAGTTCCAGGCCAAGCCGGAAAAGCCCGACGCGCTACTGGCCCGCAAGATGCAGGAGCTGGTGGGCGGTCAGTTCGGCGAGATGACCGTGATGATGCAGTACCTCTGGCAAGGCTGGTCGTGCCGGGTGCCGGGCAAGTACAAAGACATGATCATGGACATCGCGACGGAGGAGATCGGTCACGTCGAGATGCTCACCACGATGCTGGCCCGGCTGCTTGAGGGCGCCCCGGGTGAGGCGACCGAGAAGGCCGCGGCCGCGAACCCGCTGCTCGCCGCCGTTATGGGTGGGCAGAGCCCGCAGCACGCCATCGTCAGCGGCGGCAGCGCGCTGCCCCGTGACAGCGAGGGCACACCGTGGAACACCGGTTACATCGTGGCCAGCGGCAACCTGCTGGCGGACTTCCGCTCGAACGTCGCCGCCGAGGCGCAGAGCCGGCTGATGACCAGCCGCGTCTACAACATGACCGATGATCGTGGCGTCAAGGACATGTTGCAGTTCAACCTGGCCCGCGACACGTACCACCAGCAGCAGTGGCTGCTGGGCATCGAGCAGTTGGTGGCCGACGGCTTCACCGAGAACGGCATCGAGGACTCCAACCGCGAGGATGAGAAGGACGGCCCGAACCGCACCTTCTACAGCTTCGACCCGCAGAGCAGGGCCGGAGAGGGCCGCTGGGCGCAGGGCCCCACGCTGGTGGACCCGAAGCAGGAGTACATCTACGTGCCCGACGCGCAGCCGCTGACCGACGACAAGCCGCTGGGCCCGGCCCCGGACCCGAAGCTGTTCGTCACCTACGACGGCTCGCAGGGTCCCGGCAAGCCCGGCACCGGAGCCGGCGCGCACATGCAGGGCGCGGCGAACGTAGTGAACAAGATCAAAGGTGCGTTGAAGGACTGAGCAGGCACCCCGTTTATCCGAGCGCGAAGTCGGTACTTCCTCTCCATGAGAGCTAGCCGAGCAATCCTGGTCGCCGTGACAGCCGCAGCAGCGGGTGTCACGGCGACTTCGGTTGTGAAGAAGCGCCGTGCCAGTGCCCAGGACCACGACGGGCGCCCCCACGTCATCACCGTCTTCCGCCCCTACGACGAGCTCAAAGCCGAACAAGTGCCCGGGTCGCTGGCCGAATTGGGCGACACCGTCGAGGTGAGCCTGCGTCCCGCCCCGGCAGATCGAGGAACCGAGATTTCGGTACGGCCACGCGACGGCTCCCCGGTCGGCGCCGGTGACATCCGGCGGGCCCTGCGCGAGACCCGCTCGCTGCTCGAAGCCGGTGACGTGCTGCTGCCCTCGGGCCCGCCGACCACCAAGACGACGCTGCTCAACCGGCCGTTGCAGGCGGCCACCGAGCACGGCCGCGAGGGAGGACTGCTGTGAAGGCGCTGCAGTGGCAGGGCATCAACAAGCTCAAGGTCGGTGAGGTCCCCGAACCCGAGCTGCGCAACCCGGGCGACATCATCGTCAAGGTCACCCGCAGCGTCACCTGCGGCTCCGACCTGCACCTGCTGGGCGGCTACATCCCGTTCATGCAGAAGGGCGACGTGATCGGCCACGAGTTCCTTGGCGAGGTCGTGCAGGCCGGCGCGCTGGTCAAGAACCACCGGGTCGGCGACCGCGTGGTGGTGTCCTCGTTCATCGGCTGCGGCTCGTGCTGGTACTGCTCAAAGGAGCTGTACTCGTTGTGCGACAACAGCAACACCAACCCGGCGCTCACCGAGACGCTGTGGGGTCAGGCCCCGGGCGGCTGCTTCGGCTACTCCCACGCGATGGGCGGCAACCAGGGCAGCCACGCCGAGTACATCCGCGTCCCGTTCGCCGACGTCGGTGCGTTCACCGTGCCCCAGGGCGTCAGCGACGAGCGGGCCCTGTTCGCCTCGGACTCCGCCTCCACCGGCTGGATGGGCGCGGAGTTGGGCGGCGTCCAACCCGGTGACGTGGTTGCGGTCTGGGGAGCGGGAGCGGTCGGGCAGATGGCGGCGCGGGCCGCGATGCTGCTCGGCGCGGAACGAGTCGTGGTCATCGACCGGTACGACTACCGCCTCGACCAGACCGCCAAGTTCATCGGCGCGGAAACCCTCAACTACGAAGAAGTCAACACCGAGCAGGAACTGCGCGAGCGCACCGGCGGCCGCGGCCCCGACGTGTGCATCGAGGCCGTCGGCATGGAAGCCCACTCGGCCGGCCCGCAGTTCCCCTACGACCAGCTCAAGCAACAACTGCGGCTGCAGACCGACCGCTCGCCCGCGGTGCGCGAGGCGATCCACGTGGCCCGCAAGGGTGGCTCGGTGTTCGTGCTGGGCGTGTACGCGGGCATTGTGGACAAGTTCCCGCTGGGCGCCATGATGAACAAGGGCCTGACCGTGCGCGGCGCGCAGATGCACGGCCCCCGCTACATCCCCATGCTGCTCGACCGGATGGCCAAGGGTGAGCTGGTGACCGAGCACCTGGCAACCCACGTGATGCCGCTGGACGAGGGGCCGGAGGCGTACCGGATCTTCAAGGAGAAGGAAGACAACTGCGTGCGGGCTGTGCTCGTACCGTAAGTCCGCTGTGCGTCTTGGGGTTATTGTCGCCCGAGACGCAGGGCGGCGATCAGAAAGAAGATTCCGCCGAGGATGGCGTAGCCGGCGAGGTTGCTCAGGGTTGCGCCGTCCTTGGCCGCGGCCAGGATGAACGATGTTCCGGCGCCGACGGAGAGACCGCCGCTGAGGATCATCGGCCAGTGACCGTCCCGGCGCCGGCGGTTGATGCCGACGACGAGCTGGACGAGCCCGGCGGCGATGGCCCAGGCGCCCCAGACGCGCAGCACGGCCGGGATGCCGGAAGCGCTGGCGATGGCCAGGCCGATTGCCCCCAGGCCGCTGATGGCGATGTTGAGGTAGAGGACGGGGCTGCGCGAGGAGCGCAGGTCGATCACCGCGGCGGCCACGTCGAAGGCCGGGTAGAGCACGAGCAGGGCGATGCTCAGCGGGCCGAGGTTGGCGGCGGTCGTGAACAGCAGCGCGGCCCAGACGAGGGCGAACCCGAAGCGGAGGAAGTAGAGCCGGCGCAGGGGCACGGTGATGCCACTCGCAGTGTTCGCATGCGCTCTCCCCCGTTGCCGCCGGCTCCGACCAATGTAGATCGCGGCCGATCTCCGCATAGCACTTGAGCGATCGCTCAACCTCTACTAGTTTGAGCAGTAGCTCAAATCGAGGGAGGGGGCGGCGGATGGCCCGGATCTACGTGGAGACGACCATTGCGGCGCCGGTGGAACGAATCTGGACGCTGACCCAGGACTACCGGCAGCATCCGCGCTGGGATGCTCGCTTCGGGCGCATCGATCCGGTCCCGGAGGACGGGTCCGGCGCGGCGCGGTTCACGTACGCGACTGCGGTGCTGCCGGGGGTGGAGATTGCCGGGTATGGCGTGCACAGCGGGGAGCGGCACCGCTCGGACGGGGAGGCCACGTCGGCGTTGCGCTTCGGGTCACCGGATCCTCGATCGCCCATCCGGGAGGGCTCCGGGTACTGGCGGTACGTTCCGGTAAACGGGGGTACGCGGTTTCTGACCGGGTACGCATACCGGACTCGCTGGGGGCGCGCAGGGCGGCTTGCCGACATGGCGTTCGGGCCGGCGTTCGGGTGGGTCACGGCCTGGTCGTTCGATCGGCTCCGGCTGTGGCTGGAGCACGGGATCACCCCGGAGCGGGCCCGCTGGAACGCCATTGCCGAGGTTGTCCTGCGCGCCGCAATCGTGGCTGCGGCCCTGACAATCGGGCCGGTGGTCGCGGTGGGAGCGGTTGGCGTGGCTTTGTTCGTACCTCCGCATCGGCACACGCCTGCGGCACGCCGGTGCCGGCGGCGGCCCGGAAAGGACGACCGGTGACGACGTCCGTTTTTGCCTCGGCCTTGCGCGACGACTTCCAGCGTCTGCACCCGCGCCTGCAGCGGCGTTTCGACGTCGGCAGCGGCCGGGACCAGGGCTGCATCGGCACCGGCGTGATGAACCGGGTCTGGCGGGGGGCCGCTTTCACCGCGCCTTTCCTGCACCTCGGCACGTTGCGGCACATTCTGTTTCCGGAGACCGGGACGAGCATTCCTTTCACCATCGAGAATTACGCTTATCCCGATTCCTACGGCCGTCCGACGGTGACGTTCGTGCGCACTTTCCAGGTACGTCCCCACCTGCGCCGTCGCTTTGACGCAACGATGGTCTACGTCCCGCAGCGTGACGTCATTGTCGACTACCTCGGATCCACCCAGCATCTGGCCGTGGATCTGGACGTGTCGGTGGACAGCGCCGGTGGTTTGCGCATCCGCAGCGGCCCGCAGATCTTCCGCAGTGGCCTGCGCTGCCCGGCGGCGCTGACCGGTGATGCCGAGGTGCGCGAGTGGTGGGATGAGCGCGCCGAGCGGTTCCGCATCCAGGTGACCGTGACCAACCGGCGCCTCGGACCGCTGTTCGGGTATTACGGCAGCTTCACAACAACCTACGTGCCCTGCGGAACGCCAGTCCCCGCTGCCGTGCGCCCGCTGCGGGAAAACCCCACTACCTAGTCGCGCTGCTGGTGGCGGGTGCTGGCGCTGGCGCTGGCCGTGCCGGCCCGCTGGGAATGTCTCGCGCACCTCATCGATCTGGGCCGGGCAAGCGAACGGGCCGGGGCGTGATGCCCCGGCCCGCCCAGTGACTCGGACCTACGGCGCCGGGTATTCGGTGACGTAGACCGGGGTGCCGGTGTTGCTGGTGTCGGCCGGGCCCCCCACGCCGTTGACGACGTGATCGAGGGTGCCGGCGCTCAGGTTCACCGTCATGATGTGGTGCAGCTTGACGCCGGAACGCTTCGGAACCTCGAAGCCGTTCTCGGTGTGGATCGCCGGGTTGTTCTGGTTGAAGACGTAGACGCCCGCGCCGTACAGGTTGTGCGTGCGGACCTTGTCCCCGACCTTGTAACCCGCGTACCCCTCGACCTTGCCGTTCATCCAGTCGGCCTGCGTCGGCGGGTCGTAGGGCAGTTCGTTCTGGTACAGGATCGTCGTGCCCTTGTCGCCGTTCCAGACGGTGTTGTACTTCTGGAAGTGCTCGACGAAAAGGCCCGTCGCGGTCACGTTGTCGCCGTTGATCACGGCGCCGTAGCGGCCGGTGTTGGTACGCCAGCGCTGAGTGTCACCGTTGACGCCCTCGGTGAAGCCCTCGTTGCCGTGGTCCGCGCGCCACACCCAGGTGTGGTCGATCAGCACGTTGTCGCTGTTGACCTCGAGTGCGGTGCCGGCCTTGCCGATGTGCGGGCCGCCGACGCGGAAGTACACGTCGGACAGCGTGGTCGGGTTGCTGGCGGAGCTGGGACCCCGCCCGTTCTTGCCGACCTCCAGCAGCGTCTTCGACTCCTTGGTGCCCGCGTCGATGGTGACGCCGGCGACAACGGCACCGGGCACGTCCGCCACCTTCAGCGGGGTGGCACCGTTGACCGCGGTCAGCGTGGCGTGACCGATGCCGAGCACCACCTGGTTGGGGTGCAGCACCCTGACGCTGTAGGGGATGTCGTACATGCCGGGGGTGAGCAGCAGGTTCTTGCCCTGCTCGAGGTTGTTGTTGATCAGCCACACCGGGTCGGTGGGCTTAGCGACGAAGAAGCTGCTCAGCGGCAGGGTACGACCCGACGTCTCGTCCTGCGCCCACGACGTTCCGCTGGTGTTCTTGTGCGCAGCCGGCACGCGGACGTTGTACTTACCCTGCGCGTCCACGAACAGGTACGGCTTCTCCCGGCTGACCGGGGTCTTCTCCACCGTGGTGTACGGCGGGTTCGGGAACGCCGAGTCGTCCGGCCCGCCCACGACACCCGAGAACACCTGGTTCCACACACCGTTCGACCAGCCAGCGACCTCGCTGTTACGCGTGATCCACTGCTGCTGCGAACCGTTGGTCACCGACGGGAACTTCGAGTCGGCGATGAAGCCCCCGCTGGCGTACTGCGGACCGGCGGTGCAGTAGTCCATCAGCGAGAAGTTGCCCCCGCTGACGTTGAGCCGGCGCAGCGACACCGCCTGGGACACGGCCCAGAAGTTCGCGGTCCCGCGGCAACCGTCCTGCCCGGCGGCGTTGATGTTGATCGTCAGGTTGGACAGGGTGCGCCAGAAGTTGACCAGCGCGAGGCAGTTGCTCGTGCCACCGTCGGCGAGGCAGCGGTTGTAGACCTCCACCTTGCCGTTGATGGTCACGTCGGTCGGGTCGGCGCCGAGGCCGGAGATCTCGGTGTAGTAGCCCACCTTGATCTGCAGCGGCTTGTCGGTGGTGCCGTACGTGCCGGGCTTGAACAGATACGCGTACCGAGCCGTACCCATCTCGTTGTCGACCTGCTTGGCGTAGGTCGCATCCAGGGTCGCCTGGATCTGCTCGACCGGCATGCTCGGGTCAAAGACGGTGACATTGGCACCGAAGCTCGGCAGCGCTGCCGTGACAGCCGGCGCGGGGGCGGCGGTCGCGGCGTGTGCTGTCAGCGCGCCGGTGGTGGCCAGCGTCAGACCGATGGCGAGAAACCGGCCGGCGAGCCGGCGCCCGGATGGGCGTTTCGTCATACGGGGTGGTCCTTTCCTATCAAAAAGCCAGGTCCGTAACAGGAATGCAATGGACCGGATCACAGCAAGCGATAGACGGCGTCAGATGTCAACAACCTGACTCGGTTCCGGAACCAGCAATGCCCGAACGGCCAGGAGTTGCGGCGTACGTGAAAATGCCTCGCATCTCTCGTGACATTTGCGACTGTCGACGCCATCCGCGTCCTTGCCACGCTCAATTGCATCACAAAGCTCGATGCCCGGCTGGGAGGATCGTTGTTCCAGATCGCTTCCGCAGCTCGCCCCGGATCACGGACCGGGAGCCCTGTTGCCCAACCCTTGACCGCCCGTCCGGCGCCTGCCCGCAGGGCCCGGGGCCGGGCCGGAGAGTCTTTCATCCTGCTGCTGCTCGACGCCGGGGCGATCGCCGCCGCGGCCTGGTCCACCCATACGCCGTGGGCGGTCACCGCCGCCGTGCCGCTCACCTTCGCCGTGGCCGGGCTCTACCGGGCCCGGCTGCGTTTCGCGGTGCTCGACGACCTGCCGCGCACGGTGCTGGCGGTCGCGTTCACCATCGCCGTGATCCACTGGATCCAGCCGCTGGGCCGGCACGGCATCGCGGCGCTCGGCGCGGAAGTCGGCGCGGCGTTGCTGGCCCGTACCGTCTGCTATCGGATTTTGCGGTGGCACCGGCGCCGCTCCCCCGGCCGCGCCGCCATCGTGACCGGCAGCGGGGACCTGGCCGTGCGGCTGGCCGAATCGCTGCGCCATGACCGCGGGTACGGGCTCGCCCCGGTCGGCTTCGTCGGACCGGCGACGTTGTCGCAGCCCACCCTGCCGGTGCTCGCGAGCGCCGATGACCTGGAACGCGCGGTCGCCCGGTACAAGCCGCTGCACCTGATCGTGGCGTACCCGGCGGTGCCCGACTCCGAGCTGGTGCCGGTGCTGCGCCGGTGCCGCCGGCTGGGCGTGACCGTGCACGTGGTGCCGCGGCTGTTCGAGCTGGCCGTGGGCTCGGTCGGCGCGGAACTGGTGAACGGCATCCCGTTGACCCGGCTGCGCGCCGAACCCGTGCAACTGCGCCGCTGGCCACTCAAGCGCCTGATCGACATCGTCGGCGCGGGGCTGGCGCTGATCCTGCTCGCCCCGGTGTTCCTGCTGTGCGCGCTGGCCGTGAAGTTCGAATCGGGCCGGCACGGTGTGCTCTTTCGCCAGCAGCGGGTCACCCGCGACGGCGAGGCGTTCACCATCGTCAAGTTCCGCTCGCTGACCCCGGCCGACGAGGGCGAGTCGCAGAGCACCTGGAGCATCGACGCCGACGCCCGGATCGGCCCGGTCGGGCGGCTGCTGCGGGGCACCTCGCTGGACGAGTTGCCGCAACTGGTGAACGTGCTGCGGGGAACCATGTCGCTGGTCGGCCCGCGTCCGGAACGGCCGTACTTCGTGGAGCGCTTCGGGCATTCCTACGCCGGCTACCCCGACCGGCACCGGGTGCCCGCGGGGCTCACCGGCTGGGCGCAGATCCACGGGTTGCGCGGCGACACATCCATCGAGGACCGGGTGCGCTACGACAACCACTACATCGAGAACTGGTCGCTGGGGCTGGACCTGAAGATCATGCTGCGCACGCTGGGCACCCTCATCCGCGGCACGCGGGACTGAGCCGATGCGGGCGAGCTGTCTGGTGGCCGTGACGGTGCTGCTGGCCTGCGTGCCCAGCCGCACCCAGGACGTCACCACGTCGCACGTCAGCCCGGCCGATCTCGGGGCCGCGCTGGTGGTCGCCGTGGTGGCGACCCGGCTGTTGAGCGGAGTGCGCGGTCAGACGCGGTGGGGGTGGTTGCCGTTCGGCCTCGCGCTGCTGTCGTTCGCGCTGGCCACCGTCACCGCGGCGGACGTGTCCACCAGCGTGCTGGGGTTCATCCGGTACGCCGAGGTGTTCGTAATCGTGCCGGTCGCGGTGGCTCTGGCCGTACGGGATCGGCTGGATTTTCTCGTGGTGGCCGGCTCCTTCATCGCGGCCGCAGCCGTCGAGGGCGGCATCGGCGTGCACCAGTACCTCACCAGGACCGGCGCCTCCTACGCCGGGCAGTACGTCCGCGCGGTTGGCACGTTCGGCGCCGAGCAGGTCATGGCCCTCGCCTCGCTGCTCGGCTACGGCGTCATCGTCACCCTGGCCCTGGGCATCGCCTTGCGCCGGCGCAGCTTGATCGTGCTCGCCGTGGCGCTGCTGATCCCGCTCGGGCTGACGCTGAGCCGCGGCGCCTGGATCGCCACCGCGTTCGCCCTGCTCGTGCTGCTGATCGCCGCGAACTGGAAGGTGGCCGCCGGGCTCACCGCGGCCGCCGCGCTCGCCGTCGCCGTGCTGTCGATGGGCGGCACCGGCGACCCGGCCACCGGCACGTTCAGCCAGCGCCTGACCAGCATCACCTCCTCCGGCAGCGCCCCGGACCAGTCCGTGGAGGACCGGTACGCGTTGTGGCACACCGCCACCGCCATCTGGGCCGACCACCCGATCCTCGGCGTCGGGCTCAAGGACTTCCCCGGCTACCGCGACACCTACGCCTCGGTGGCGTTGTCGGCCGGCAGCGACGTGGGCGAGCGGTCCACCGGCATGGGCCGCGAACCGCTGCTGTCCGCCCACAACCAGTACCTGCAGGTGCTCAGCGAGCAGGGCACTGTCGGGCTGCTCGCGTTCGGTGGCCTGATCGGGGCGCTCGCCTGCAGCGCGGTGCGCCGCAGATCCGGCACCGACCGCTTCCTCGACCTGGCCGCGCCCGGGATCGTGGCGTGGACGCTCGTCGACTTCCTGTACGGCGATCTCGGCGGCGGACCCAGCGGGGTGCTGCTGGCGGTGCTGCTGGTTCTGGTGGCCCGGCGCGGCTTGATCCTGCCCGAACCCGCGAAGGCGCCGGTGACGCCATGAGCACCACCACGCTGACCCGGGCCGCCACGCTGACCGTCGGGGTGTCGCTGACCGGCACGCTGCTCGGGCTCGGCCGGGACCTGCTGCTGGCCCAACTGTTCGGCGCCGACGGCGGCACCGACGCGTTCCTGGTGGCGTGGACGGTGCCGGAAACCGCGTTCGTGCTGGTCCTCGAGGGCGCAATGGCGCTGATCATGATCCCGGCGTTCAGCCGCGCGCTGGCCCAGCGCAGCGATGTCCGCGAGGTCGTGGCGGCCACCCTGCCGCGGATCGCGGCGCTGCTCGTGGCGTTGTCCGCGGCGGTCGCGGCCGGGGCACCGCTGCTGGTCCGGGCTGTCGCGCCCGGCTTGGCCGACTATCACCTGGCCGTCACGTGCACGCGGCTCACCGCGATCACCGTGCTGACCTTCGGGCTGGCCGGGTATCTCAGTGCCGCGCTGCGCGCCCACCACGTTTTCGGTGCACCGGCGGCGCTCACGCTGGTGTACAACGCCGGAATCGTGGCGCTGATGGTCATGCTGCACGGCCGGTTCGGCGTGGTCAGCGCGGCGCTCGGGGTGGCCGTGGGCAGCCTGTTCATGGTGCTCGTCCAGGTGCCCGGCTTTCTGCGGCGCGTCGGGCTGCCTAGGCGGTGGCGGTCGGGCGGGCCGGTGCTGACGATTGGTGTGGTCGTACCGGTGGTGGTCTACACCCTCACCCGTCAGGCGCAGGTTTTCGTCGAGCGTTTCGTGGGCTCGGAGCTGCCGGCGGGCACCATCTCGTACCTCAACTACGCTCAGAAGATCGGTCAGATTCCGATGCTGATCGCGCTGCTGGTCTGCGCGGTCACGTTCCCCACGCTCGCGCGCAATGTCGCTGCCGGCGAGGTGGAGAAGGCCCGGCTGCGCGTGGAGACCGATCTGCGCACTGTCACGGCCCTGATCCTGGTCTCGGCCGCGTTCCTCATCTCGTACGCCCACCCGATCGTCGCCGCGCTGCTGCAACACGGGGCGTTCACCGGCGCCGACACGGCTGCCACGGCCACGATCCTGCGGGTGTACGCAGCCGGCGTGCTCGGTCATGCACTGGTCGGCGTGCTGGCCAGGCCGTTCTACACCGGCGGGCAGCGCACCTGGTTCCCGGTCGGCGCGATGGCCGCCGGGCTGGGGGTGACAGCGGTGCTGGCCTGGCTGGGCACCCCGCTGGCCGGTGCCCCGGCCATCGCCGCGGCCAACGGCGCCGGGATCAGCGTCACCGCGCTGATGCTGCTGTTCGGGTTGCGCCGCCGGGTGCTGGCCATCTCGGTCACTGCGATCGCCGGGGCGGCCGGGCGGCTGGCCGTCGTGGCGGCGCTCGCCTGCGCCGCCGGTCTGCTCGTTGCGCCGCTACTGACCGGGATCGCCGCCCTGCTGCAGGCGGCTACCGGTGGCCTGGTGGTGCTCACCACGTTCCTCGTTCTCGCCCGGCTCGCCGGGTTCCCCGAGGTCACCGCCGTGGCCCCGGCCCTCTCGCGGAGGATCCGTCATGGACGCTGACCTGAGCCCGGCGCCGTTCGTGCTGATGTACCACTCGGTGCAGGCCTACGACACCGACCCGTACCGGGTAACCGTGCACCCCGACCGCTTCGAGCGGCAACTGCGCTGGCTGCGCCGCCGGGGCCTGCGCGGGGTGTCGATGCGCGAGCTGCGCCACAATCCGCAGCCCAGGCAGGTGGTGCTGACCTTCGACGACGGCTACGCCGACTTCGCCACCACCGTGCTGCCCGCCCTCGACCGGTACGGCTTCACCGCTACCTGCTTCGTCATCGCGGGAGCACTCGGCGGGCACAACTCGTGGGACGAACCCGGCCCGCGCAAGGAGCTGATGAGCGCCGGCCAGGTACGCCGGATCGCCGCCGCGGGCGTGGAGATCGGCTCGCACAACCTGCACCACGTCCACATGACCCGGCTGGGCAACGGCGAGCTGCACGATCAGGTCAACCGCAGCCGGCTGATCCTGTCCGACCTGATCGGCGCACCGGTCACCGGCTTCTGCTACCCGTACGGCGACGCCGGTCCCCGCGAGGCTGAGGCGGTCGCCGCCGCCGGCTACGAGTACGCCTGCGCGGTCGGCCGGATCGAGCCCGTGAGCCGGCACACGTTGCCGCGCACGTTCATCGGCGACCGGGACACCGCCCCGCGGTTGTACGCCAAAGCCGCCCGGCACCGGCTGCACCGGACGCGGGTGGCGTTGTGAAGGTGCTGCACGTGATCACCGGGCTGGCAGCGGGAGGGGCCGAGCACCAGCTGCGGCTGCTGCTGCGCCGGTTGCCGTACGAGTGTGAAGTGGTCACGTTGTCGAACCCCGGCTCGGTGGCTCGGGCCATCCGCGCGGGCGGAACGGTGGTGCACGAGCTGCGGATGACCAGCAACCGCGACGTCACCGTGGTGGCCCGGCTGCGCCACCTGATCCGGGACGGCCGCTTCGATCTGGTGCACACCCACCTGTACCGCGCGTGCGTTCACGGCCGGGTCGCGGCGAAGCTGGCCGGCGTTCCGGCCGTGGCGACCGAGCACTCCCTCGGCGACGGGATCCTCGAGGGGCGCCGCACCTCGGCCGGCGTGCGCACGCTGTATCTGGCCACGGAACGCCTCGGGCAGGCCACGATCGCTGTTTCCGGGCCGGTCGCCGCACGGTTACGGGCTTGGGGCGTACCGGAAAATCGCATCAGCACCATCCCCAACGGCATAGACCCCATCGAATTCAGGTACGACCCCCGCTCGCGAGTGGCCACGCGCAAGCGGCTCGGCATCGCCGCCGGCACCCCGGTCATCGGCGGCGTGGGACGGATGGCCGCGACCAAGCACTTCGACGATCTGATCTGGGCGCTGCCCGGCATCCCGGAGGCCAAGCTGCTGCTGGTCGGCGACGGCCCAGCCACCCCAACCCTGCGCGAACAAGCGAAACGGCTCGGCGTGGCCGATCGGGTCGTGTTCACCGGCGAGGCCGAGCACCCGCGCGAGATGTACTGCGCGATGGACGTGTTCGCCTCGCCTTCGCCGCAGGAGACCTTCGGCATGGCGGTGCTGGAGGCACTGGCAAACGGCCTGCCCACTGTGTACGCGGCCTGCCCGCCGCTGGACGACGTGCCGGACAGCGGCGCCCGGCGGCTCACCCGCGATCCCGAGTCGCTGCCCCGGGCCCTGCGCGCCGAGCTGGCCGGGGTCAGCGAACGCACCACCGCCCGGCTGCCGGTCCCGGCGGTGGTGGACCACTACGACATCACGCGGCTGGCCGGCTCGGTCGCGGACCTGTACGCGCGGATCACGGAGAAAGGAACGGATCGGTGAACAAGCTCATTCGGCGGTTCGGGCTGCTGATCGCGCTGACGCTCGCAGGCGGCGGGGCCGGGGCGGCGTACGCGGCGTTCAAGACGCCCACCTACACGGCAAAGGCGTACGTGGTCGCGATTGCCGGCAAGAGCGACCCCATGACGGCCCTCAACTTCGCGCAGGCGTACGGCCGGATCGCGACCAGCGGCCCGGTTCTCGCGGCCGCGCGGACCCGGCTCACCGACGCCTCGGGGCTGACCTCGGTGCGCTCGTCCACCTCGCCGGACGCCCCGGTCGTCGAGATCACGGCGACCGGCTCGGCAGCCACGCACACCACCGATCTGGCCAACGCGGTGGCGGGGGCGCTGGCCGACTACGGATCGCTGCGCAAGGCCGACACCGACGTGACCCTGTCGGTACTGGCCCCGGCGACCGTGCCGGTGCGCCCGAGCTCGCCGAAGCCGCCGCTGGAGCTGGCTGTGGGGGCGGCCGGTGGGCTGCTGGCCGGGGCGCTGGCCTCGATGGCCGGCAGCGGGCTGAGCATCGGCAGACGCAAGGAGGTGGAGGTGTCCGAAGCCGTGGGACGCGCGAGCGTCAGCTGGGCACAGCAGCCCCCGGCGATCACGGCCTACCGGTCCAGCGGGAACAGTGATGAGCCCTTTCCGGTGGTCACCGACCTGAAGCCAGTGCAGGAACCGACGGTGCTGGTGCCGGTGATCCCGGTGTCACCCGCCGATACGTCAGCGGCGCAGCGGGCGGTCGGCCGGGCCGTCGTCGCGGGGATGGAGGACGACGAATGAGCACGGTGACCACGACCGGGTGGGCAGTGGAGACCCGGTGCGATGACGGGGCACTTGTGGCCGTACGGGATGAGTGGGTCGATCTCTATGGCCGGTGTGCCACGGCGTCGCCGTTTCAGGCGCACGGGTGGGTCGCGGGGTGGTGGCAGGCCTATGGGCAGCGCGGGCGGTTGCGGCTGACGCTGGTCCGGCACGGTGGGCGGCTCGTTGCGGTGGCGCCGATGATGCTGGTACGGCGGCGCGGCGGCGTAGGTGTGCTGGTTCCCCTGGGCGGGCAGGTGGCCGACTTCACCGATGTGCTGGTCGACGACGCGATCGCCGGTCCTGCCTCGGCGCGGCTGGCGGACGCTCTGGTTCGGGATCGCGGGTGGCAGGTGGTCGACGTGCCGGAGTCGCGGCCCGGCGCGGTGACCGGTGGCGCGTTGCTGGACGCCTGGCCCGGACGCCGTTATCGGCTGGACGCGTCGCTGTGCCTGAGACTCCCCGCGGTGCCGCTGCCCGACTTTCTGGCCACGCTGTCGAGCAAGCAGCGCCGCTCGGCCCGGCACGAGGTGGTCCGGCTGGAACGCTGCGGGCTCAGAATGAACGAGGTCAGTACGCAGGAGGCCGGGCGCGCGGTGCCCGAGCTGCTGCGGCTGCACGCGATGCAGTGGCAGGGGCGCGGGATTCAGCCCGAGCATCTGCGCCCGGCCTTCGCGCAGTATCTGACCCGCGCGGTCACCCTGATGCTCGCCGACGAGCAGGCCGTGCTGGTCGAGTATCGCGACGGGAACCGTTTGCTGGCCTCGCATCTGATGTTTGCCGGACGCGATGTGCTGGGCGGCTACCTGTACGGCGTGGACCCGGAGCTGCGCAAGCGCGTGGACGTCACCACGATGCTGCTGACCGACATGGTTCCCCGCGCGCACCGGCTCGGGCTGGCCGCGTCGAGTCAGTTGCGCGGCGACGAGGCGCACAAGCTGCGCTGGCGACCGGTGCCGGAGCGCAACAGCCGGCTTCTGCTGGTGCGGCCCGGGAGTGCGGCCGGGGCTTGGTATGCCGCGTCCGTACGGGCGGGGCGGGCTGGGGTGGCGGTGGCGAAGAAACACGCGCCGTGGCTGCGCGCGGTCCGGGATCGGGTCCGGCGATGACTGTCTCGGTGCTGCACGCGGCTCAGCCCCGCGATGGTGGTGTGGCCCATTACCTGGTGGCGGGGTGCCTGGATCAGCTGTCGCGGGGCTGGCGGGGGGCGGTGGCGTGCCCGGATGGCGGGTGGCTGGCCGATGAGCTGGCCCGGGTGGGCGTACCGCGGTTGCGCTGGCCAGCGGTGCGCAGCCCCGGACCGGCTGCGGCCGGCGAGGCGGCCCGGCTGCGGTCGCTGGTCGCCCAGGTCCGCCCGGATGTGGTGCACCTGCACGCGTCGAAGGCCGGGCTGGCCGGCCGGTTGCGCCCGTTCCCGCGCATCCCGATCCTCTTCCAGCCGCATGGCTGGTCGTGGCTGGCGGTCGGAGGGGCGCTGCGAACGGCGAGCCTGGCGTGGGAACGCTCGGCCGCGCGGCGCACCGATTTGCTGCTGTGCGTGGGTGACGGCGAGGCCGAGCAGGGCCGGGCGCAGGGGGTGCAGGGCCGGTACGCGGTGGTGCGCAACGGTGTGGATCTGAGCCGGTTCCGACCGGCGTTCGCCGATGCGCGGGCCGGTGCTCGCCATCGTCTGGGCGTACCGGCGCAGGTTCCGCTTGTTGTTTGTCCCGGGCGCCTGACCCGTCAGAAAGGCCAGGATGTGCTGCTCTCGGCGTGGCCGCTGATCCGGTCGGCGTGTCCATCGGCGCGGCTGGCGCTGCTCGGCGACGGTGATCTGGCCGGTCGGCTGCGGGCGGCGGCGACGCCCGGTGTCACGTTCGCGGGGGCGGTTGACGACGTGCGGGGGTGGCTGGCCGCGGCCGATGTGGTGGCGTTGCCTTCGCGCTGGGAGGGTTTGTCGCTGACCGTGCTGGAGGCGATGGCCACGGCTCGTCCGGTGGTGATCAGCGACGTGCCGGGGCTGGCGGAGGCGCTCGGTCCCGGCACCGGAGCTGCGGTGCCACCGGGTGATCCGGTTTTGCTGGCCGAAGCCATTGCGCAGCGGCTGCTCGATCCGGCTCGGCGGGAGGCGGAGGGAATGGCTGCGGCAGCGCATGCCGTGCATTTCGATATGCGGCGCACATTTGACCATTTGGCCGAGCGGACCGAGGCGGTGCTGCGGTGAACCGTTTTGTGGCCGCCTTGTGTCTGGGCCTTCTGGTGGCATGCACGTCGGAATCGCCCGCGGCACCACGCTCGGCGGCTTCCGGGCCGGTCGGCGTGCCGGGTCGGTGGAAGCTGGCTTTCAGCGACGAGTTCACCGGCGCAACGCTGGACCTGCAGCGCTGGGATGACCATTCCAGCGCCGAAATGGACGACGGCCGGGGCAACATGGGGAACGAGCAGCTCGAATGGAACCAGGCGGCCAACTGCACGGTTTCCGGTGGCGAGCTGACCATGACGGCTCGCCGCGAGACGGTCGAGTCATCGAGCACCGGCCAGCGCTATGACTGGACGTCCTGCCTGATCACCAGTACGACCGCGTTCACGTTCCAGTACGCCTCTATCGAGGAGAGGTCGGTTCTCCCGGCCGAGCGCGGGTTCTGGCCGGCGTTCTGGACCTGGCAGGCGCACGGCGTCGAACAGCACACCGAAACCGATGCGTACGAGTATTACTCCGACAACCCGCTGAAGCTGTACGGCACCCAGTTCTCCGGCGCGGGCGGGCACTGCGAATGGCGTCCGCCGTTCCACCCCGGCGAGGGCTGGCACACCTATGGCGTTGCCATCGAAGCCTCCGGCACCACCTGGTACGTCGACGGCCGGCGCGTCTGCCACACCGAGGCAACCTCCGACGCGCGCACCGCGATCATCTCGAATCTGGCTGTCTATTCAAAGATCCCACCCGATTCCGGTACGTCCACAGCCACCAAACGCGTCGACTACATCCGCGCCTGGGTTGCCCTTTAGCGCAGCCAGCCGTCGCGGCGCACGATGCGAATGGCGTCGAGCCGGTTGCGCGCCCCGGTTTTGTAGATCACCGCGGACAGATAGTTGCGCACTGTTCCGCCGGACAGGAAGAGCCGTTTCGCGATGTCGTCGACCGAGTCCCCCTCGGCCGCCAAACCGAGAACGGTCAGCTCGCGGGTGCTCAGCCCGCGCTCGGTGTTCATCGACGCCGCCTGCAGCCGGGGGTGCACGATCCGCTCCCCCGCCGCCAGCTTGCGCACCGAGTCCGCCAGATAGGCCGGCGACGCGTCCTTGAGCAGGAAACTCACGTCATCGGCGTGGCGGCGCGGCGGGAGCATGCCCGGCTTGGTCGGGTCGCAGAGCACCAGGATGTGACAGTGCGGCAGCCGGGCACGCAGATCCTGGGCGGCCGGCAGCACCTGGCTGACCATCAGCTGGGTGTCGATGACCAGCACATCCGGGGCGTACGGCACCGCGCGCAGGACCACGTCATGATCCATCGGCACGGTGCCGGCCACGTCTATGTCCGGCTGCGAGCTCAGCAGCACCCGCACCTGGATGCCGAAGTAGTCACCGTCGCGAACCACCAGTACCCGGATCATCAGGTCCCCCTCACCCGTTGACGCCGTCTTCTGCTTGGGAGCCGTTGCTGAGGCTAGCCCTGCGCCACCAATCGAGCACCCTGAGCGAATTTCGATCCACAGTGGTGATGAGCCTGCTCAGGAACCCCGGACGGGTCCAGCGGCCGGACAGCCGGCCCCCGAAATCTGTCCGATCATCCGACTCGGATCCGCCGCGACGGCGACGGCACCTCAGCCTCGCAGCGGGGGGCCGGGCTCGATGAACAAGTCCTCCGGCCACGCGGTGAGCTGCACCTCGTGGCCCCGCACGGTGATGACATCGTGCAAGTTGCCGCGTTCCAGGCACCGGCAACTGCGACCCAGCTACCCCGTCACCACGGTTCCCCCCAGTGATCGAGGGCCTGTTCAAGCCCTTCGATGTCCGGGCGGCCCACGGTGCTCACCCAGGCCGCGTGACCGTCCGGGCGGACCAACACCCCACCCACCTCCGGATGACCGGCACACCTGGCCCGCAAACCCCGGCCCAGTTCGCCGCTCAGGTCCAGCAGCACCCAGCGTCCCTCAGCAAGCAGCGCGCTCAGCGTCGTAGCCCCGTCATCGGTCGCCAGCTCAAGATCGGGCACCAGGCAGCCAAGCCAGGGATGTTCGCCGGGCGGCTGCATCTCGTAGCGGGTGTCCAGGTTGGTGACCACCTCGGCGAACGCCTTGTTCCCGGCCGGGTGCGAGGCGAGCCGGGTGAGGAACTCGGCCATGGGTCCGTCCGGGTCCTCGCCGAGCAGCATCTGCGCCCTGGTGCTGGCCAGCAGGCGTTTTCCGGCTGCGTGGCGTTCGCTGTGGTAGGTGTCCAGCAGACTCGCCGGGGCGGTGCCGTGCACGGTGGCGGCCAGTTTCCAGCCCAGGTTGAAGGCGTCGTCCAGGGCGATGTTCACGCCGATCGCGCCGGCCGGTGGGTGGATGTGTGCGGCGTCGCCGGCCAGGAGGATGCGGCCGTGGACGTAGCGGTCGGCTTGGCGGGTGGCGTTGCCGAAGCGGGTCAGCCAGCGCGGGGAGTGGATCTCGACTCGGCGGCCGAGGGCGTGGTCCATGGTGGCCTGCAGGGTTTGCAGGGTCAGGGGCGCTGACGGGTCGGGGTCGTTGGTGACGACCCGGGCGTAACCGGGGCGCGGGATGACCATGACGGATCCGCCCGCCCCGGTGCTCACCCCGAACGGCAGGGCCGCCGGTTCGGCGAACTCGACGTCGCCGAGCATGGCGAACGTGGTCGAGGCGGTGCCGGGGAAGGCGATGCCGGCTTTTTTGCGTACGGTGCTGCGACCGCCATCGCAACCCACCAGATAGCGTGCCGTGATCACCTGATCGCCCTGAGCGGTGGTGATCGTCGCCGTGACCTGGCCGGCGTCCTGCGTCAGCGATCGCAGCTCGTGACCGCGCCGCACGTCAACACCCAGATCGATCGCGTGCTGTTCGAGCAGCTCCTCGACGCGGGTCTGCGGGATGCCCAGCGAGTACGGATGATCGGTACGCGCACCGGCCAGGCCCAGCGTCACCGGCAACCCGGAGAACGCGGCGTGCGGCGCTTGCCAGCCCTCGGCAATGAACCGAGCGGCCAGGCCGCGCCGGGCGAGCAGGTCCAGGGCGCGGGCGTTGAGGTTGAAGCCGCGGCAGAAGTCCGGGCGCTGGGCGTCGCGTTCGATGAGGACGGTGTCGACCCCGGCGAGCTGGAGTTCGGTGGCCAGCAGCAGACCGGCCGGGCCCGCGCCGACGACGATGACCTCAGGCATCGGGCCACCTGAGCGTTCCATCGTGGATCTCGGCGGCGATGCGCCGGGTCCAGCTCAGTTCGGCCCGCCAGACGTGCTGCGCGTACTCGCCCTCGATCATGAACAGCCGTGGCAGCTGACCGGCGCCGACGGTGGCTTCGAGCACCTGGGCCATCTCGTTGATGCGCTGCTGGAGAAGTTCCGCGCGCTCGGTCAGGGCGTCCGCGGCGGCCTGCGGGGTCAGCGCGCCCAGGTAGCTCACCGCGGCCATGAACTTCGGATAATCCCCGCCCGGCGTACGGATCAGCTCATCGATCCAGGCCACGAACTCGCGATGACCCAGTTCGGTATGCCGGTAGACGGTCCGCTCGGGTCGCTTGCCGTCACGCCCGGTCTCGACCGGCTCGATCCAGCCGTGCCGAGCCAGAGCCGCGACGGTGTCGTACAGCGATCCGGTGGTGATTTTGAAGCTGCTGTCCTTGTGCCGCTCCCGCAACGTAGACGCTACTTCGTACGGATGCATGGGCCGCTCCATCAAGAGCCCCAGCACCGCCAGCGCGAGCGTGTTCGCGATCTTCCGCCTGGCCACCCGGCCCTCCTTCAGTCGGATCCGACTATAAGGATCCGACTAATAGTCGGCAACCTCCAAATCGGCGAGACGGCGACCGGCGCATCCTTGCCGGACGGCATCGTGGAGTCCTGCGCGGTGCTGCTGTACGGCGTGCTGGTCATCTGGCTGGCCCGCCGCCGCGGCCTGCAGACTCAGCAGCGGGCCTCATCGAGAACGGCCCGCCACGCCGCACTGGCGTGATCGCGAGGTTGTCGGGCAGCATGGCTGCGTGTCCCAGCCGTCCCCGCTCCACGCCACCCGTCAGCGCGCCCAGGCGCTTGCCGAGGCCGGTGATCCCGCGCAGGCCCGGGCGCTGCTCGAACACGCCGTCGAGCTGGGGCGGATGGACTTCGGCGAAGACGATCCCGAGGTGCTGTCCACAGCGCACCAGCTTGCGGTGATCATGCATCGCTCGGGCGACGCTCCGGGGGCCCGGCGGGTGCTGGAAGAGGCGTATGCGGCGGGGCAGTGGCGGCTCGGCGAGACCGATCCGCTCATGCTCGGCATCAGCTATGAGCTCGGCGTTGTGGCCGAGGAGATGGAGAACAGGCATGAGGCCCGGCGCGCGTTCGGCCGCGTGGCGGCGCACGGGCCCGGGGTGCTGGGCGCGGACCATTGGGCAGTCACGCGGGCGCGGGCCTATCTGGGCGAGGAGCCTCCCACGGTACGGATGGAGCTGCCTGATCCTCCCCCGATGCCGGCCTACCTGAGCGCACCGGCAGCACCCGTCGCCGCCCCGGCACCCGCTGCGGAGATGGTGACATTTCCGACATCATCGACGGGGGCTGCGATGAGGGGTCAGGTGGGTCCGGCGTGGCCGAGCGCTTTGGACGTACCGCAGCAAAGGGTTGTGGCGGCACCTGCGCAACCGGCGCGATCAGGCTTTTCACTGCGGGCGCCGGCCCTTTTCGCCGTGCTTGCCGCGGTGCTCGGGGTGATCATCGCCGTCGTTGCGCTGGTGGTGGTGCTCGCCGGTCCGGGTGACAAGGACGGCGAGTCGGATGTGCCAACTCTGCGCGGGCCCGCGCCCACCGATGTCCGCATCCGCGACTACGGATCGTCAGTGAAGCTGTTCTGGAGCGACCCCGCCAACGGCCGCGCGTCCTTCATGATCACAATGGGACGGCCCGGCGAACAGCTCAAGGCGATGGGTCAGGTGGGGCCGGCCACCACCTCGTTCGACCTCAACGGACTCAACGCTGACCTGGACTATTGCTTCGCGATCGTGGCCGTCTACAGCACCACGCAGTTCTCCACCTCGCCGCAGTCGTGCACGAGCCGGACCGCGCCCTCGCCCAGCAAACGATGATCACTCTGGGCAATCAGCTTTATCCACAACCGTAACTTCACCGGGTGTCCCCGACGGCTCGCCGCCCCCTATGATGGCCTGCGTCCTACGGGCAGACGGGGAAGGTGGGCAGCGCGTGAGCAGCGACGAAGTCGTGACGCGACCGGTCAAGCGCCGCTGGCGCAGCCGGGGCGGGCTCGTCACGATCGGCACGGTGGCGGCGCTCGTGGCCGGCCTCGGGCTCACCGTGCTCGGCCTCGGGGCGGCCGACCAGGCCGTCGCCAGTTTCGACGCCGCCTCCTGGGCGTGGAGCAACGGCAAGGGCGAGGTGGCCCGCATCAACGGCATCACCGCGCGCGTGGACACCCGCGTCGACGTGCCCCGCGCCCGCGGCCACCAGGTGCAGATCTCGCAGAACGACCGCTTCGTGCTGCTGCGTGACGTGCAGACCGGCGTGGTCAGCACGATGGACCTGACCTCGCTGCAGCAGGCCCAGCAAACCTTCGCCTCCCCCAGTGGGCTTGGCGTGCACGTCGCACTCAACGACGACGCCGCGTTCGTCATCGACTCGGTGCAGGGCTCGATCAGCCAGCTCGACCCGCGCACGCTCGCGGTGGTCGGCACACCGCTGCGCTACCCGCCGGGCGTCGCCGGAGGGGTGTTCGACGGCAAGGGCAACCTGTGGATCGCCCTGCCCACCGAGGGCACGGTGTCGGCGATCACCCCGGCGCCGCTGTCGTCCGAGGGCGCGGGCACCCCGGCCAGCCCGGCGCAGGTGCGCACCGAGTCCATCGCCTCGGCCAGCCACGACCTGGCCCTGTCCACCCTCGACGACGGCGTCGCGGTGCTCGACCGCACCACAAACGACCTGACCACGATCCGCGGCACCAACGCCCCGGCGAAGGTCACGCTGCCGCTCGACGGGCCGGGCACGCTGCCCGAGCACACCGAGGGCGCGATCGTGCCGGTGACGGTCCCCGAGTCGCGCAAGGTCTACGGCGTCGACGGCACCACAACCACCGCGAGCTTCCCGGTGCCCGGCGACGGCGACGGCACCGAGCTGCAGCCCGCCGTGGCCTACGAGGGCTTCTTCTACGTCGCCGACGAGGCCACCGGCACGGTCCACGTGTTCGACCAGAGCGGCGCCCGGCAGAAGAACATCACGTTCAAGAAGCCGGGCGGCCCACTGGAGCTCGAGGTCCGCGAGAACTACCTGTTCATCAACGCCCCCGGCTCGGACAAGGCGCAGGTCGTCGACGACACCCACCACGTACGACCGGTGGACAAGTACGCCGACGACGTGCTCGGTGGCGACCCGCCGCCCACCCCGCCGGAC
>NZ_LOJP01000001.1:2264986-2345968 GCF_001553785.1 Actinoplanes sp. TFC3 | reverse complement strand
CCGCCACCCCCGCCCAAGCCGAAGAAGCCCACCGCCAGCAAGCCCGGCGCGCCGCGCAACGTGCGGGCCGCGGCCGGCAACGCCGAGGCCCGGGTCACCTGGCAGCCCGCGTCGGCCAACGGCGCGGCGATCACCCGCTACGTGGTCGAGGGCGACGGCAAGACGTTCCAGGTGGGCGCCGACCAGCGCTCGCTGCAGGTGAGCGGGCTGACCAACGGCGAGACCTACACGTTCGCCGTGCACGCGGTGAACAAGAAGGGCGACGGACCCGAGCGCGTCAGCAACGCGGTCAAGCCGACGGCCGAGGTGCCCGACGCGCCCACAGCGGTCACCGCCGAGGCCAAGCCGGACGGCACGGTCGCGGTGAGCTGGCCCGAGGCCAACGGGCAAGGCCTGGAGATCGACCGCTACACGGTCACCGCGATCAGCGAGGGTGGCAGCGCGCCGATCGGCGACGTCACCGACGGCACGGCCCTGACGATCAAGGACGGCGACCTGGAGTACGGCAAGCAGTACGCGTTCACCGTCGTTGCCGTCAACGAGCGCGGCGCCGGGTCCAAGGCGTCACCGGTCAGCGCCAGCGTGGTGCCGTTCGCCAAGCCCGCCCGGGTGGACAGCGTGGACGCCGCCACCGTGGGCGACCAGCCCGGCACGGTCGCCGTGACCTGGGCCGCCCCGGCGGAAAACGGCCGGCCCATCACCAAGTACTCGGTAGCCGCCGGCGGCAGGACCACCGACGTGACCGACGGCACCGGCGTCACCCTCAACGGCTTCGGCGAGGGCGAGACTGTGCAGGTCGAGGTGCGTGCGGTCAACGAGGCCGGCGAGGGTGAGCCGGGAACGGCGACCGCCAGGACCGTGGCCCAGCCGGTGATCACGGTGACCGGCTCGTCGGCGACCTACAACTCCGGCACTGTCACGTTCACGGTTGACGCCGGCGGCGGCACGGCGAGCTGCTCGATGAGCGCGTCGGGCGGCGGGGGCAGCGCGTCCGGTAGCTGCTCCAGCCTCAAGATCGCCACCTTGAAGCCGTCCACGTCGTACACGTTCACGATCTCGGCCAAGAACGCGGCCGGCACGGTAACCAAGGCTCGGGCGCAGCAGACGGCCGCGCTCTACGGCACCGCGACCTGCCACAACGGCGAGAACGGCGACACCGCGACGTACTGCGACAAGGACGTCGACGGGCGCAACGGCAACGAGATCTTCAGTGTCACCCGGCAGGACAACGACAAGCAGGTCGGCTGGGCCAAGCCCGGCACCCGGCTCGAGGCGTACTGCAAGAAAAAGGGTGACAACATCGACTCGTACATCTACAACAAGCAGAAGCAGTCGAGCTGGTGGATCCGGGTCAACTACGAAGGCAAGAACTACATCCCGTTCGCCTGGTTCAACCTCGACGGTGGCGACGACGTGAACGACCTGCCCACCTGCTGAGGAACCTGCCCCGTGAGTGTTGACCAGATCCCGCCCCAGCACGTGCAGACGTTCGCGGGCATCGCCGCCCAGCTCGCCGAGCGCATCGGCACCGTCGTGCTGGGCAAGCCCGAGGTCGTGCGGCTGGCCCTGACCGCGTTCTTCGCCCAGGGTCACGTGCTGCTCGAGGATGTGCCCGGCGTCGGCAAAACCACGCTGGCCCGGGCGATGGCTGCGGCCGTACGAGGGCAGTGGCGCCGCATCCAGTTCACCCCCGACCTGCTGCCCTCCGACGTCTCCGGCGTGACGATCTTCAACCAGGCCAGCCGCGGCTTCGAGTTCCACCCCGGCCCGGTGTTCGCCAACATCGTGATCGCCGACGAGATCAACCGCGCCTCCCCCAAGACCCAGTCGGCGCTGCTGGAGGTCATGGAGGAACGCCGCGTCACCGTCGACGGCGTCCCGCACCCGGTCCCCCAGCCGTTCCTGGTGGTGGCCACGCAGAACCCGGTCGAGATGGACGGCACCTACCGGCTGCCCGAGGCCCAGCTCGACCGCTTCCTGGTGAAGCTGTCGGTGGGCTACCCCTCGGAGGAAGTCGAGGTCGAGGTCCTGCGAGGCTCGGCGGCCCGCTCCCCCGACACCCTGGAACCGGTCACCGACACCAACACCGTGGGCGAGATGGTCCGCATGGCCCAGCGGGTGCACGTGGCCGACGCGCTGTACACCTATGCGGTCCGGCTGGCCGCCGCGACTCGCAACCATCCTCAGGTACGGGTGGGGGTCAGCCCGCGCGGGGTCATCGCGCTGACCAGGGCGGCGTCGGCGTTCGCGCTGATCAACGGGCGCGGGTACGTGCTGCCGGAGGACTTCAAGGCGCTGGTGGAGCCGGTGTTCGCGCACCGGGTGCTGCTGACGCCGGACGCTCAGCTGCGCGGGGCCAGCGCGGCCGAGGTGCTGGCCGGCGCGGTGCAGTCGGTGGCGGTTCCGCTGCCCGCCTCGCCCGGCGCGGCTGTTTCGCCCGGCGCTGCCGTGCCTTCGCAGGCTGCCGCGAATCCGGGGTGGCCCTCCGATGCTTACGCCGGGGCGTGAAGCGGCTGCGGGGCATCACCGCTCGTGGCCTGGGCGTGGCCGGGGCCGCGGTGCTCCTGCTCGGGCTCGGCTTCCGCTTCGGCTATCCGGACCTGGCTCTGCTCGGGGCCGCCGCGGCCGTTGCCGTGCTGACCGGCGTGATCTTCGCGGTGTGGCGCCCGCGGCTGGACGTGGACCGCAGCGCCGAACCTGACCGGGTGGCCCGCGGCGAGCCGGCCCGGATGATGCTCACCGTGCGCAACACCAGCAAGCTGCGCGCCGCGAACCTGATCGCCACCGACCGGGTGGGCAGCACCGCCGTACCCGTTCCCCTGCTGCGGCTGCGACCCGGCAGCGACACCACCGTGGATTACGCGGTGCCCACCAGCCGGCGCGGCGTCGTACCGGTCGGACCGCTGCGCGTCACCCGCAACGACCCGCTCGGGCTGCTCAGCCTGACCCGCACGTGCGGCGACACTGCCACGGTATGGGTGCACCCGCGCATTCACCTGCTGCGCGCGGTGCCTGCCGGGATGGCCCGCAGCCTGGATGGGCACGTGGACAAGGTGCCGCACGGGTCGATCACCTTCGACTCGCTGCGCGAGTACGTGGTCGGCGACGAGTTGCGCCGGGTGCATTGGCGCAGCTCGGCCAAGGTCGGCGAGCTGATGGTCCGGGAACAGTTGGACACCAGCGAGCCGACCATCGTGGTGCTGCTGGATGACCGGGTGAGCGCGCATCCCGGCCGGGATCCGGAGTCCTTCGAGGTGGCCTGCGAGGCGGCGGCCAGCATCATCGCCGCTGCGGTGCGCGAGGACCTGCCGGTTGTGCTGCAGCTGGTGTCCGGGCCGGCGCAGGGCCCCTATCTGGACGTGCTGACCGAGGCCACCCTGGCGCAGGCGGACCTGACGACGACCGTGCGCAGCCTGCGCCAGAACCGGCTCGGCGACACGCTCGTGTACCTGACCGGCCCCGGTGGGCGGGCCGATCTGGGTTCGGTCGGTGCGCTGCGGGGCCCGTACCCGGTGGTGATTACGGGGCTGCTCGGTGATCGTGAACCGGGGAGCCGGGCGGGTGCCGGGATGATCCTGATCGAGGCGGAGAGCGGGGAGCAGTTCGCGGACGCCTGGGATGGGGTGCGCGGATGGTGAGGTGGGTGCGGGCTGTGGTCGTACCCATGGTCCTGGTGGGGTTGATCTCGCTTTCCGGGGTGGTGCTGGGGCGGATCTATGCCGATGCGTTGCTGGTGGAGCTGGTGGCGGGCGCGGCGTTGCTGAGCGCCGGGACGGCGATGGCGGCTCGGCGGCTGCCATCGTGGAGTGTCGCGCCTTTGTCGGTGGTGCTGCTGGCGGCGTACACGGCGTGGTCCTTGCAGCTGGCGGCGGATCGCGCCGGTCTCGACGGTTCGCTGGTCCACATCGCGGCCGACGCGCTGCGTAACGGGATTCCGCGGCTGCTCACCGCCATGATCCCGGTCGAGCCGACGCCCGACACCGTCGTGGTTCCGGTGATCGCCGCGTGGCTGGCCGGGCTGGCCGGCAGTGAGGTGGCCGTGCGCGCGGGGCGGGTGCTGCTGGGCTGCCTGCCCGCCGCCGGGCTCTTCGGCGCCGCGCTCTACGTGGTGGGGCCCAACGCGGGCAGTGCGGGCTGGCCGACGCTGGCTTTTGCGGGCTTGGTCGTGCTGGCGCTTGCCGTTTCCGCCCGTCCGGCCGCCGGGCCTGAGCTGGAGGGCATCCCGGCGCCGATGCGCGCGGCCGTGCGGGCTCGCTCGCTGGCCAGGGCGAGCGCCGGCCTGGTGGTCCTGATCGGCCTGGTCGCGGCGATCGGCCCGTGGGTTGGCGCCCGCGTGTCCGCGACCCCTGTTGATCCGCGCCGGTACGTCCAACCGCCGCAAGTCGACAGTCTCGACGAGTCTCCGCTCAACCGGATCTCCGGGTGGGCGCTGGCCCCGAAACAGAAGTTGCTGGAGGTGGGCGCCTCCGGCAGCGGCAAGGGTACGGCCCGGCTCCGGCTGGCCGTGCTGCCCGACTACGACGGCATCACGTGGCGCGTCGGTGCCACCTATCGCAACGCCGGCCGGGTGCTGCCAGCTCCCCCCGCGCTGGCAGATGTGCCGGTCGCCAAGGTCACCCAGCAGATCACCATCGACGAGCTGACCGGTCGGCTGCTGCCGGTGGTGCCCACCCCCACGGGCGTGGACGGGACGCGAATCGCCTACGACGCTGCGACGGGAACGGTGATCCGGCCGGAGTCGCTGGTGCCGGGGTTGACGTACACGGTGACCTCCGACCTGCCGGAGCCCGACTACAACCTGCTGCCCACCGCCGACGTGCCCGGCGGTGACGCGGTAACGCGGTACTTGACCGTCGGCGCCGGCGTCCCTGACGACATCCAGCGCCTGGCCGGCCAGCTCGCCGATGGCAACGGCGCCGCGTACGACCGCGCCGCCGCCATCGAGCAGTTCCTGTCCGAGCACTACCGCAGGGTCCCCGACGCGCCGAGTGGTCACGCGTACCCGAACCTCAAGTTCTTCCTGTTCGGCCCGCGCAACCGGGGCGGCCAGGTCGGTACGTCGGAGCAGTTCGCGGCATCCTTCGCGCTGCTGGCCCGGATCACCGGCCTGCCGACCCGGGTCGTGGTGGGCTTCGACGCCCCCCGCAAGGGTGGCACGGTCACCGGCGGCGACGCGGTGGCCTGGCCCGAGGTGCTCTTCGACGACCTGGGCTGGGTGGCCTTCGACCCGATGCCCAAGAGCGACGGGTCCCCCCGCCCGGTCGAGGACGACTTCACCCCCAAACCCTCCGAGCCGCCACCCACCTCCGAACCACCCCCACCGGCCGGCACCACCAGCGCCTCCGCGCCGCCGGTGCTGGCTGAGCCGCCGCCTGCCGGTGCGGGTGGGGTTTCCACGGCGGTCGTGGCGTCGGGGGCTTCCGGGTCGGTGGTGCTGCTGGTGGTGGCCGCGGTGGCTTCGCTGGTGATGCTGCGGCGAGGGTTGCGCCGGCGACGGTTGACGGGTGGGGATGTTGACGCGCGGATCACCGGGGCCTGGCTGGAGTTCACCGATGCGCTGCGGCTCGCCGGGCGGCCGGTGCCCGCGCATCTGGCCGCCACGGAAGCCGCCGAATATGGCTCACAGGTGCAGATGGTTCGCCCGGCCGCGCCCCCGTCGGGAGCCGATGATCTGCCGCCCCTCGGGGACTTGGTGACGGCGGTGAACACGGTGGCCTTTGCGCCGGGTGCCGCTGACGATGTCCAAGCCGTGCGCGCCGGTGATCAGGCGGTGGCCTATGCGGATGCCCTGCGCGCGAAACGGCCCTGGTGGCGGCGTGTCTGGTGGAGTGTCCATCCAGGTCCGCTGCGCTGGCACAAGGGCCGCGCTGGTCCCGGCCGGTAGCGTCGGCTCATGATCGTATGGCTGAACGGCACCCACGGCGTCGGCAAGACGACCACCAGCGCCCTCGTCCAGCAGTTGATCCCCGATTCGCAGGTGTTCGACGCCGAGAAGGTCGGCGAGACCCTGATGGACATCAAGCCCGGTCTGCCCGCGACGGACAACTTCCAGCACTGGCCGCCGTGGCGCCCGCTGGTGGTCGAGACCGCCCGCCGCGTCCTCGACTACACCGGCGGCACCCTGGTGATGCCCATGACCGTGCTCATCGAGGCGTACTGGCGCGAGATCAGCGAGGGGCTGGCCGAGCACGCCATTGCGGTGAGGCACTTCGTGCTGCACGCCGACGAGGACACCCTGCGCGCCCGGATTGCCGGTGAGCACCCGATTGCGTCGCCCTTCCGGCTGGCTCATCTGGGGTTGTACGCCGAAGCCGCGCGCACCTGGCTGCACGCCGAGGCAGAGGTTGTCGACACCACGAACCTGTCACCGGTCCAGGTCGCCGCGACCGTCGCCGGACGGCTGGGCAGCTAACCGTACCTGGCCAGCATAAATACCGGCTCGGTATCGGGCTTGCGACATCGGTGTTGGACGCGGTCCCGACATCGGCGTCAGGGTGAGGTCATGAACCAACCCGTGGCCAAGATTGCGCTGTCAGAACCCTTTACCGGGCCGCTTCCGGTGGCCGATCCGCCCGAAGACATGGCCGTCCTCCACCTGCCCACGGGCACCTATGACACCCGCGCCGCGTTCGCCGTCCGAGGCGGATCCTTCTTCGATGTACGCCACTTCGCCGCCTCGGCCGTTCTCATCCAGCACCCCCGCGGCGACCTGCTGATCGACGCGGGCTTCGGCGCTGACGTCGACCGCCACATCGCCCTGCTCCCCTGGTACGAACGCGCCCCCCACCAGCGCACCAGCACCGTCAGCGACCAACTCGACGCCGCCGGGTACGACCGCAACCGCCTGAAGGGTGTCGTGCTCACCCACGCCCACTGGGACCACGCCAGCGGCCTCGACACGCTCGCCGGCACGCCGCTCTGGATGAACCCTGGCGAGCTGAAGTACGCCGCCACCCACCCAGGCGGCAAGGTCTACCGGGCCGTGAGCGGCGGGCACCGGATTCGTGAGTACACCTTCGAGAAGCGGCCGTACCTCGGCTTCGAGTCCACCTTCGACGTCCACGGCGACGGGTCGGTGGTCATCGCACTGGCCGGCGGGCACACCGAGGGTTCCGTGGTCGTCTTCGTAGCCTTGCCCTCGGGTCAGCGCTACGCCTTCATCGGCGACCTGACGTGGCAGTCCGAGGGTATCCAGCGGCGCGTCGAGCGGCCCTGGCTGCTTGCCACGATCGCCGATCAGGACCGGGAGCAGCTACGCCGGGGCCTGTCCCGGGTCATCGCGCTGGAGGACCGCATGCAGATCATTCCCTCGCACGATCTTGGCTCGTACGCTGGCCTGCCGACGCTCGCCACGGCATATTAGGCCAGGTGATGGACCTTCGACTGCTGCGCTACTTCGTCGCCGTCGCCGAGGAACGGCACTTCGGGCGGGCGGCGGACCGGTTGCACATGACGCAGCCGCCGCTGAGCCGTGCCATCAAGCAGTTGGAGAGTGACCTGGGCGTCGTCCTGCTGCACCGGTCCGCCGCCGGTGTTGAGCTCACCGCCGCCGGCGACACCCTGTATGCCGAGGCGATCGCCCTGCAAGCGCACGCCGATGAGGCCCGCACCCGGGTCACGGCGGCCGGTGCGGTGACGCTGACGATCGGCACGCTGGGCGGCGGCGACAAGGCTGTCGGCCGGCTGGCCGCGACCTTTCGCCGCGCTCACCCGTCTGTCACCATCCGCTTCCGCGAGGCGGATTTCACCGACCCGACCGCCGGGTTGCGCACCGGCGTGGCCGACGTGGCGATCACCAAGCAACCGTTCGACACCGCCGGCCTCAGCGTGCGGGAACTGCGCCCGGATCCGGTCGGGGCCGTGCTGCGCAGCGACGACCCGCTTGCTGGGAAGGACACGCTGAGCCTGCGCGACCTGGAGGAGCGGCCCTGGTTCCAGCTACCGGAGGGTACGGACCCGCTGTGGCGCGCGTATTGGAGCGGCGGAAAGCCCGCCGGTCCCGTGGTGCGCACGGTGGCCGAGTGTATGCAAGCCGTCCTCTGGAACGGCACGGTGGGCATCTCGCCGCTGGCCATCCACACACCGTCAGAGGAACTGGTGTGCATCCCGCTGACCGGCATGCCACCGAGCCAGCTCATCGTGGCCTGGCGCACTGATCGGGAGACGCCGCTGATCCGCTCGTTCGCCGAGATCGCGGTAGCGGCGTACCGGATATGAGCGGCATCGCACAACGAGCGGCTTACCGGACGAGAAGCCGATAGGCATCGGCCGTGAGGGCTTGCCATAGTGAGGTGGCAGGCGCGGCGTCGTGCCCCGCCAGGCTGACGCCGCGCCTGTGCCCCTTCGCGCCGCTCCGCCGGTGCTTGCGGAGGCAGCAATCTTGCACCGGGGCATTTCCCCCCGGCCGCGTGTTCCCGCGCCCTGCGACCGCCGGTACGGTTTCGGTATGGCCGACTTCCCCCGGCGGACATTGCACTTTCGCAGCCGGACCTTGCACCGACCTTGCGCGGCCGTGGCTCAGCACCCGAGCACGCTTCGCACCGCGTCATGAGCCTGGACATCCAGGTCCTCGGTGACGTGCAGATCCGGGTCGCCGGTGTCCCGCAGTTGCGGCGCGCCCAGGAGAAGAAGGCGCTTGCCGTGCTCGTGGCGGCCCGCGGCCCACTGCGCCCGGAGGCGTTTCTCGGAGCGTTGTGGGACGCCGAACACCCGACCGCCCGCGACGCCCTGCTGGCCCCGGTCATCGCCCGGCTGCGACGGATCCTGCGCGACCACGGGCTGGACATCACCTCGGCGCGCCAGTCGCGGGGCTACCAGCTCGTCGCCGCGGCCGATGCGGTGGACGCCTACCGCTTCGAACGTTCGGCGCGCGAGGTGCTGAGCCGGCTGCAAGCCGGCCACTATGCTGAAGCCGAGCAGCAGTACACCCAGGCCGCCGCGAGCTGGACCGCTGAGCCGTTCGCCGAGTTCGGTCCGGACTGGACCGGCGAGGAACCCATGCGGGGCTTCCGCGCCGAGTTGGGCCGGCTACGCGAGAAAGTGGTCGAGCAGATGGCGCGGGCGGCGCTGATCCAGGGCCGCTACGAGCGGGCGCCGGTGTGGTCCGCGCAGGCGATGGCCCGGGGCTTACCCCGGCACGAGGCGTTGTGGCTGCTCGGGGTGCTGGACACGCTGCGCCGCGACGGGGTGGCGGCGGCCGAGGAGCTGGTCGAGCACGGCAACAAGGAGGGCCTGGAGCCGGCGATCACCGCGCGGGCCTTCGACCTGATCAGCATGCACGAGTACGGCATTGACGTGCACCAGCCGCTGACCGGTGAGCTGATGGTGCGGTGCCGCCACAACGACGACTTCCACCCGTGGCGCCTGGTGGCCGGGGCCCTGTGGGCGTACCTGCGCCGCGATCTGGCCCAGATCTCGATCACCCCGGCCCAGCGCAAGATGATCAGCGGGTTCGTGGCCGAGGACGCCATCAAGGCCGTCGATGTGGTGCTGCTGCTGGAGGCGTTGCTACGTCCGGTGTTGCGTGCCATGCCGGTGACGCTGGTGTTCGCCGAGGCCGCGGCGCTGGGGGCGACCGGGCGGCGGGTGCTCGACGAGGTGGTGGACCGGCTGCGGGAGTGGCCCCTCACGGTACGCACCGATGCCGTGTCCGAGGCGGAGGCGATGCTGCAGGCGGCTCGGGCGGAGCGCCGGAATTTTGCTGCCCAGGCGGCCGTCGAGCGGGCCGAGGCGGGGTTGCGGCTCGATCCCGGAGTGCCGCTGAGCATCCAGTTGCTGATGACGCTGGGTGACGCGCACAGTGATCTCGGGGATGCCGCGGCGGCGGCCCGGCACTACCGCCAGGCCTATGACGCCGCCCACGGGCGCCCCGAACCGCAGGCCACGGCGGCAGTCCGGCTGGCGCGGCAATGGTCGGATCCGGGTCTGATCGACGAGCAAATGGTCTTTCTGCTGCGCCGCGCGCTGAGTGCCTTGGATGCCAATGCCGATGCGGTACGTCTGCAGCTCCAGGCCCACCTCGCGCACAAGTCCACCATGGCCGTACCGACCGACCTGGCCTCCGGACCTGAGCTGGCCCGGCAGACGCTGGCGGCGCTCACCCCGGAGCAAGATCCCGAGGTGCGGTGCGAGGTGCTCAACGAGTGCCGCTGGGGGCTCTACGACTCCGCGCCGCCGCGGGAGCTGGCCGGCATTTCCGAACGGCTGCGCGAGGCCGCGATCGCTGCCGGGTCGCCGTACTTCGAAAGCGAAGCCCTGATCGCGCTGATCATCGACCACCTGCGCCTGGGTGGGTTGCCGCTCGTGCACGCGGCGGTCAAGGATCACCGCAAGCTGGTCGCCGAGCACCCGCGCCCGCAAGGGGTCTGGTTGCAAGGGGTGCTGGACACGACGATGCACCTGTGGCGGGGCACGTTCGAGGGCGCGGCGGCCTGGCTGTGCGGCCCGGGGCGGCAGGCCGTCGACGAGCTGCGCTCCCGACCCGTGGTACCGGCCGACAACTTGCGCCAGACGTGGCAGGGTCAGACGTACTGGCTGCTGCATGAGCTCGGGCGCACCGAGGAGCTGTTCGCGCAGGCCGTGGCCACCGACATCGAGCAGGACGCGCACTTCCCGATCTGGCCGGCCGCGCTGGTGCTGGCCTGCTGCGACACCGGCCGGTACGAGGAGGCCGCGGACCGGCTGGCCGCGCTGATGGCCACGCATCGCAACTTCGTGGACTGGCCCGCGCACGGCTGGACCACGCCGACCGCGGCGCTGCTGGCCGAGGCGGTGTCGGTGCTGCACCCGGATCCGGTGGCGGTGGCGGCGCTGCCGTTGCTGCGGCGCATGCTGGCCCCGCACCGCGATGAGCTGGTGCTGGCCGGGTGGCCGGTGGCGGTGGCCGGGCCGGCCGCGCGGTTCAGCGGGCTGCTCGCGCTGGCCGAGGGCGACACCGCGACGGCGATCGACGACTTCACCACAGCGGCGAGCATCGCCCGTGAGTCACCGCCGATTCTGGCCCGCATCCGGTACGACCACGCCCGCGCCCTGCGCCAAGCCGGCCACACCCAGCAGGCAGCGGCGCTGGCCGAACGCGCGCGGGCGACGGCCGAGCGGCTGGGCATGGCAGCGTTAACCGCCGCGGCCGCCGAATTGCTCTAACGCTTGGCCTCGGCCACCACTGCCCGGACCTTGTCGACCGGCGCGGGCGTGCCCATCGGGTCCTCGAAGGTGCCGTACTGCGCGCTGTAGGCCGGGGTGCCCGGCTGCACTCGCCAGCTCGCGGCGAGCGGGCCCACGTCAACGGTGTCGTAGCCGATCGCGGCGAGGAACTCCGTGGCCGCCTGCTTGGCAGCGTCGTCGTCCCCGGCGATTGTCAGGGCCGACCGGTCCGCCGCACCGGCCGGGCGGGCCAGCGAGCCCAGATGCTTGAAGTAGATGTTGTTGAACACCTTGACGAGCTTGGCCCCGGCGAGCTTCTGCTGCTCCAGCTCGGCGCTGGTGATTTCATCGTTGTCGAGCTGGGCGAAGGTGCCGTCGCGCTGCGGGTAGTAGTTGTTCGTGTCGAGGACCACCTTGCCGGCCAGCTCGGCGATCGGCAGGTCCGGGTGGGCCTTGAACGGCACCGACACCACCACAATGTCGCCCGCAGTGGCCGCCTCGGGCGCCGACGCCGCTCGCGCCTTGTCGCCGAGCTCGCTGACCAGCTCGGTCAGCGTCTCCGGGCCACGCGAATTGCTCAGCACCACGTCGTAACCGGCGGCCACCGCCAGCCGTGCGACCGTACCGCCGATGTTGCCGCTTCCGATGAAACCAACAGTTGTCATATCCCGGTCAACCACGCACGGCCCGCGGTATTTCCCATGCGCACAAGTAGTCCTGAGTAAAAGCGCGCAACTGCGTGCTTGTTCGGCTCGGCCCGGCGGATGACGATCGAGCGGCTGATTCACTTTCCGCACGATGCATGAGGCAGGAGCATGAGAACACTTCCCGAGCCCGCCGGTGCCGCTACGCCGGTCGAGTTCGCCGGGCGTCTGCGGGCGTTGATGGCCAAGCGCCGGCACACCATGGACAGCGTGGCCCGTCACGCGCGCGATGCCGGCACGCCCATCTCGCGCGCCTCGGTGCACAACTTGATCACCGCCGGATCCACCCCGCGGCAGGAAACATTGCTGGGGTTCCTGCGCGGCTGCGGCGTGCCCCCGCGGGAGCAAATCCCGTGGCTGATCACCTTCCACCAGGTCTACCCCGACGGGCATCGCCAGGTCCGGCCCGTGGCCTGACTATTTCCGTCCAACCGGGGTACGACCCACGTTCATGAACCTGCGTACCCGGCTGCCGGCCGTGGCCGCCGTCGCGGTCGCGGTGCTGGTGCCCTTCGCCCTGCTGTCCGCCCTGGTGGCCGGCGATTGGCGCCCGCTGCACGACGCCGACGCCTCGGTGACCGCAGCGCTGCACGACTGGGCGCTGCGGCACCCGGGCTGGGTGGACGTCACCAAGGTGTGGACCACCGTCTTCGACCCGAACCCGCTGCGCCTTGCCGCGCTGATCCTGACGGTGTGGTTGTGGCGCCGCGGCTCCCGGGGCACGGCAATGTGGGTGATCACCACGATGGCGGCCGGCGGCATCCTCGGCGCGCTGCTCAAGCTGCTGATCGAGCGGCACCGGCCGGACCTGCTCGACCCGGTGGCCCGGGCCGCCGGGTACTCGTTCCCCTCCGGGCACGCGCTGAATGCGGCGCTGACCGCCGGGGTGTTCGTGCTGGTGCTGCTGCCGTTCGTCCGCCGGCGATGGGTGCTGTGGACGGCCGGGGTGGCGGTGGCGGTGCTGACCGGTATTTCCCGCATCATCCTCGGCGTGCACTGGACCAGCGACGTGGTGGCCGGCTGGCTGCTCGCGGTGGCGGTCATCGCGGCGACCACGATGGCGTTCACGCGCCGCGGGCTGCTGCCGGTGCTGGAGAAGGGGGTGCCGCAGGAAAAAGGAGTAACGCGAGTCACGACCGGGTAATGGCGCGCCCATGTCGGATGTCGTGGTGCAATTTCTCAAGCGGATCTTCGCCCCGGTGCTCGTTCTCTTCGCCATCATGGTGGGGCTGGGACTGCTGATCACCAAGGTGCTGCAGCACCTGTGGCCCTTCACCGTCGAGGACACGGTCAACCGCGATTTCGCCGCGCATCGCGAGACCCTGGGCAACGACATCTCGTACGTCTTCAGCACGATCGGCAGCACTCCGGTGATCATCGGCGTGACCACGGTCGTGGCGATCATCCTGCGCCTGACCTTGAAGCGCTGGCGCGAGCCGCTGTTCCTGTGCGCCGCGGTCAGCGCCCAGGCCCTCGTGTTCTTCTTCACCACGCTGGTCATCGACCGGCACCGCCCCGAGGTCAGCCACCTGGACTCCTCCCCGCCCACGTCGAGCTTCCCGTCCGGGCACACGTCGGCCGCGGTGGCACTCTACGTCGGCATGGCGCTGGTGCTGGCGACGCTGACGACCCGGGCCTGGCTCAAGTCGCTGTGCTGGGTGCTTGTGCTCGTACCGGTCGGAGTGGCGCTTGGGCGTCTCTACCGCGGCATGCATCACCCCACTGACGTGACCGCTTCGTTCCTCAACGGCATCACGTGCGTCTGGATCATGGCGACGGGCATCCTTGATCGGACGGTACGGTGGACGCGGCGCGTTGCTGGCTCAGCCGGAAAGCTCGCCCACGCCCAGTCAGCAGCACTGCACCGGTGATCCCCACAATCACCGTGGTGGCGACGATGTAGCCCGCCACCAGGTGTTCGGCCGCCGTAGCGATTGGCGGCGTCATCAGTGCCACCACCGCGCTGATGCCGATCAACACCAAGCGTTCCCGCTCACTCCGCGCGGTCACGGCCAGGGGCAGCAAAGCCCAGAGCAGATACCACGGCTGTACGACCGGACCGCACATCACCGCGACAGCGAAGATCAGGCCGACGGCTCGCAGCCCGCTGATCCGGCCGCGATGCACGCTCACCAGCAACCGCAGTCCCACGACTACCAGCACCATCGCGCCGATCACGTTGAGCGCGCCGACCGCCGGTGCGGTGAGGTGCGCACCGAAGATCTTGCCGATCAGCATGCCGGTGCCGGTGGTCGGCGACATCCAGCTGTAGACGGTGGTGCTGCCGCGCAGGGCGGTGATCCAGCCGAACCCACCCACCGCGGACAGCGCCACCACACCGGCGGTGGCACCGAGCACCACGGGCAGGAACGGGCGCAGGAACCGGCCCCGGCGGTGCGCCACGTCGACGGCCACGCAACAGATCGCGGCCACGGCCACGACCTTGACGCAGGCCGCAACCGTCAGCAACGCCACGCCCGCGGCGACCCTGCCCCGACCGGCGTTGCTGAGGGCCAGTTCCAGGCCGGCGAGCATCAGGCCGAGCATGAGCGCGTCGTTGTGGACGCCGGAAACGAGGTGCCAGAGCACGAGCGGGTTGAGCAGGCCCAGCCATAGCGCGTACCCCGGTGCCACCCCGCCGCGCAGTGCGAGCCGGGGCAGCGCCCAGCCGATCAGGAGCACGCCGGCCAGCGCGGCCACCCGGTACAGCACCACGCTGGGGACGATGCTGTCGCCGGCGACCTCGGCGACCGCCCGAGACAGGGCCATCCAGATCGGGCCGTAGGGTGCCGGGGTGCTGACCCAGTACGGACTGACGTGCTGGGTCACGATCGAGTCCGGGCCCAGCGCCTGCACCGGCCCGAGAACGTACGGATCCAGTCCCTTGGCCGCGATGAGCCCCTGCGCCAGGTAACTCCACACGTCCAGGCTGAACAGCGGTCGCGCCACCGCCAGGGGCAACGACCACAGCGCGGCGATCTTGTAGAGGTTCCTGGTTGTCAGGGCTGGGACCCGGCGGTGCAGGGCCAGCCAGGCCAGCACCAGGATGCCGATCGGGATGAGGCACAGCATGACCACGAGGTACGTCAGCGGAAAGCAGATCCCGGACGTCATGACCGCCAGCGCCGCGGCAGCCAGCAACCCGGCGAGCACTAATCCTCCACCCACTCCAGCAGGTCCCCCGGCTGGCATTCGAGCACCCGGCACATCGCTTCGAGCGTACTGAACCGCACCGCCTTGGCCCTGCCGTTCTTGAGCACCGCCACGTTGGCCGGGGTCAGGCCCACCCGCTCGGCGAACTCCCCCACGCTCATCTTGCGCTCGGCCAGCTCGACGTCGATGCGCACGACGATCGGCATCAGATCACCGTTTCCATGTCGGTGCGAAGCATAGTGGCCTGCTGCAGCAGAGCCCGCAGCACCACCATCAGCAGCCCCAGCACCATGGCGCCGACGGCCACCGGGAACAGCGGCAGTGTATTGACTGTCGCTCAGTATCTATTGAAATTCAATCGATTCGGGATTCCATTGCACGACCGCAGCGGTGGCGTCGTCGCGCAGCTCGCCGTTCTCGTAGGAGACGATCTCGTGGATCAGGCACCGCATCATCTCCGCCGCCGGGGTGCGGGTGCTCAGCTGCGCGCACACGAACTCGCCGAGCCGGTCGACGCCGAACAGCTCCCCGTCTGCCGAGCGCGCCTCGGTGATCCCATCGGTGTAGAGAACCAGCGTGTCGCCCGGTTCGAGCAGCACCTCGGTGACGCTGGGTGGCCGTTTCACCATGTGCCCGAGCCCCAGCGGTAGCGCGGTCGGCGTGGGCAGCGCCGGCATCGGCAGCTCGCCGCGCAGGTGCAGCTCGGCCGGATGGCCCGCCGCGATCCGCCGGTAGACGCCGGTGGTCGTGTCCAGCTCGGCGAGCACCGCTGTCACGAAAGACCCGGGGAACTGCGAGCGGATCCATTTGTCGATCGACCGGTAGGTGTCGGCCAGCCCAAGGCCCGAGCGACGGGCATTACGGTACGTATTCAGCGTCAGCGTCGTCAGCCCGCTCGCACTGATCCCATGTCCCACCGTGTCGAACAACGCCACATGCAGCACATCGCCGTTCGCCGCGTAGTCGAACGCGTCGCCGCCCACGTCGTAGCAGGGTTCGAGCACGGCGGTGACCAGCGCCCGGTTCGCCGCGAAGGTCAGCGGCGGGAGCTGGTTCCAAATGATCTCGGCGGCCAGCTGCATCGGCATCCGGCGCCGGGTCAGCTCGACCGCGTCACCGTAGAAGCGCCGGCTGGCGATCAGCTCGGCCACCAGCGCGGCGATCACCGTCAGGTCGCGGCGCAACTGCTCGTCGGGATCGGTGTGCAGGCTGACCTCCAGCACCCCGAGGCGCTCGGCCCCGTGCAGCATCGGCAACCAGATGCAGGAGTCCTCGTCGGTGGGCTGCGTGGTGCGGAATGCGTGGCCGGCCACGGTGTCATTGACCTTGCGCGGATCGGTGTCCCCGGGCGTACCGCGTAGGGGCCATAACGAAATCTGCTCGTAGTCGATCATCAGCGCGACGATCCGATCGGCGCCGAGCAGCGGCGCCACGGCGGCCAGGGCCGGAGGCAGGTCCTCCGGCCGGCTGCGGTGGCGCAGCTCGAGAAGCCGCCGCACAGCCTCCATCGAATCAGCCATGCGGCTAGCTTCCCCGAAGTTGCTCCTGATCAATCCTCGCCGAGCCTCCTCGCCTTCAGGGCGCTATCGACCACAGCTGGCAGGTGTTGTTGAGCCACATCCAGAGCTGGGCCTTGGTGCCGTTGGCCGTGCCGCAGTTGGTGTCGTCGAGCACCATGCCGCTGTTCTCGACCACGAGTTCGTAGCGCCCGTTGCCGGCCGGGATCACCGCCCACTGCTGACAGGTGTTGCCCAGCGACTGCCAGAGGTTGACCGCCGTACCGAGGGCCAATCCGCAGTTGACCGCATCCAGCACCTTGTTCGCGTTGACGTTGGTGATGGTCCACTTGTTCGCCCCGACGCTCGTAAAGCGCCACTGCTGGCAGGTGTTGCCCAGCGCATCCCACTGGTCGACCGCCGTGCCGTTGGCCGTCCCGCAGTTCACCGCGTCGAGCACCTTGCCACTCTGCAGGTTCGTCAGCCGGTACGTAGCCCCGTTGACCGGAAACGTGACGCTCTTGCCGTAGCCCACCGACACGATGTTGGCTTGCACCGAGTTCTCCGTGGCATCGCTGGGGTAGCCGCTGGTCATCACGCCCTCGAAGAACGAGCCGACCGAGCCGTTGCTGTTGTCCCCGCCGATGCCCAGAATGATCGCGCCCTGCTTGGTCATCGGCCGGTAACCCGAC
This sequence comes from Actinoplanes sp. TFC3, assembly GCF_001553785.1. GTDB lineage: Bacteria > Actinomycetota > Actinomycetes > Mycobacteriales > Micromonosporaceae > Actinoplanes. Next base: position 2,328,781 of record NZ_LOJP01000001.1, on the reverse strand, counting down.
TGGCTCGGCAACGCGCCGTTGTACCGCGTGGCCAGGCCACCCGACTGGGCATTGCCATCCTTGAGGGCGTACGCCGACGTGCCGTTGTTCTTCAAGACCGCAGTCACGAAGGCGCTGTTGCGGCCCGTGTTCGCCGTCCACGAGCCGTCCCCGCCCGCGAACAGGCCGTTTTCGAGGTCCGCAGCCACCCGCGGTCCGGCCGAGCACGGCGAGAACCAGCACAGGTTGCCGAAGTAGATGGCGTCCATGTCGCCGTTGCCGGTGTCCATGTTGTTGGTCTCGGCGTTGCCGTAGTCGAAGCAGCACCGGTCGTTGACGTGGGTGCCCTCGGTGACCATGTACATGCCCTCGGGCGCGCTGCCGGTGGCCACCCCGTTCGTGGCGTTGTTGCGGTAGCCGTTGCCCGCGGAGATGTAGACGCCGTACACCTTGTGCCCACCCGCCGTCACCGGCAGCGCCGCCGCGTTCGCCCCCTGATCAGCCGTCGGATTGGCCCCACCCCCGGGCGCGATGGTCAAATCGTTGTGCCGCGAGGTCTGGTCATAGATCCGCACAATCGTGCAGTACGTGCCCGAGCAGAACGAGTCCTGAGTGGCCGCATTGGCGTAGCCCCCGGCACTGAGCACCCCGATGTTCGAGGTAGCCCCATCCGACCACCGCCTCACCTGATAGAGCGAGCCGCCGTACGAGCCGAACAGGGCGCGGGTGGTGCTGTGCGCGGCAACGCAGGGAGTGCCGCCGCTCGCGTAGATGTCACACGGCAGCGTGCCGGCTGCTTGGGCCGGGCCCGGCACGCCAACAAGCGCGGTGACCGTGCACATAGCGGCAGCGCCAACAGCCAGAATCCTTCGCCAAACCCTCATAAGTGAGCCTTCCACTGGCAGCAGTGAACGTTCACACAGATTGCGGCCCTGTTACGACGCTGTCAATAGGAGTTCATCTATCTAATAGATGGCGGCTCGTTTCCAGTAGCCTGCCCCGGCGCTGAAGCGCCCTCCCTCAGCGAAGCCCGCGAGACTGCCGCCAAGCTCGCCGCCGGACACGACAGCCCGAGGCCCCCACCGGCCTACCGCTCGTTTCCCGCTCGCAGCCAGGCGATGTACTCCGCGGCCGCCCGCTCGGTGTCGTACTCCGGCTGGTAGCCCGTGTCCTCGTGCAGCCGGGTGATGTCGAGGTACGCATCCGAGCCTTCCCCACCCACCGGCAGGTCAACCTGGGCGTCCGGCACAACCTTCTTGATCGCCGCGATTACCTCGGCGTTGCTGGTGGGGCGGCCCGAGGCGACGTTGTAGGTCGGGTGGTTGAGGGTGCCGGCGGTTTGCAGCAGCGCGATGGCCCGGCCGGTATCCTTGACGTAGCAGAGGTCGAGGGCGTCCTCGGCGTGCGGCTGGGCGTACAGGGTGGACAGGTCGGCCGGCTCACCTGCGGCGGCGGCGTGGATGAGGGCAGGGCCGGCGAAAAAGGGGTCGGCGTGACCCAGGGGTCCCCAGGTGCCGGAGATCCGGTAGTTGACGACGTCGAGGCCGGCGGCACCGGCCACAAAGCCGTTGAGCAGCTCGCCGATCTTCTTGAACGTGGGGATGACCGGGCCGGGTCCCATCGACAGGGGCTGATCCTCGCGCAGGGCACCAGCGACGGCGCCGCCGAAGTAGACGCCGATGGTGCTGGCCACGCCGACGCGCTGGACACCCCAGTCGGTGGCGGCTTGCAGAACATTGAGCAGGCTGCCGAGCGAGCGGCGGGTGGCCGCGACGGCCGGCTCGTCGCTGGGCGGCCAGGGCATCGAGCCGGCCAGGTGCACGATGCCGGTGATGCGGTGGCGCTTGCCGATGTCGAGCAGGGTGCCGAGGTCGGCCACGTCGCCCTGCTCGACTTGCACCGGGCGGGTGAAGCGGCCGGGCGGGACCTCGGCAGCCCGGCGCTGCACGAGCACGCATTCCTCGTCGCGGTCGAGCAGGGCCTGCACGGCGTGCGAGCCGATGAAGCCGAGGCCGCCGGTTACCAGAATCATCAGTAGCTCCAATCGTCAGTAATACTGACGATCAGCGTAGCCGTATGATCGGAGCATGTCGAGCGGGGAAGAGGGCACGCCGGAGCTGAGCGCGCGCTTGGGTTATCTGTTCAAGCACGCGGCTCTACGGCTGGAGGAGTTGCATCGCGAGGCCCTGGCGCCGTACGGCATCGACGGGCGCGAACTGGGGGTGCTGATCGTGCTGGCCGGCGCCGAGTCGAGTTCTCAGCACGAGGTGGCACAGCGGGTGGGCTCCGACCGTACGACAATGGTCGCCTTGCTTGATGTGCTGGAACGCAAGGGCCTGGTCAGCCGGCAGCCACACCCGCAGGACCGCCGCCGCAACGTGGTGGAGCTGACCGAGCACGGGCGGGCCACGGTCCGCGATGCCACCAGGGCCAGCGACGCCGCGGAGAAGGAACTGCTTGCGCCGCTCAGCGTCCCGGAGCGTAAGGACCTGCGGGAGGCGTTGCGGCGCATCAACGAGTGACCTACGAGCGCCGCAGGATGTCGAGCAGGAACCAGTCGTCGTCGTGATGCACCAGCGGCGTCAGTTCCGCATGGTCGACCAGCATGGCGTGGGCGTTGAAGCCGTCGAAGTTGCCGCCGTGGTCGCGGTCGCGGAAGTGCACGACGGCCAGGTCACCACCCGGTTCCAGCCGCGCGATCAGCCCGTCCACGGTCGCCTGCAGGTCCTCGGCGCTGAGGTAATACAGCAGGTCACCGATCACGATCAGGTCGAACGTGTCGTCGGGTAGGTCGGCCGGTAGCACCGCGGTGCCCACCCGGACGTGGGACAGATCGGCCACATATCCGGCGGCCTGGGACACCGCCGCCTGGACGGCATCTACGGCCAGTAGCGCGTCGCAACGAGCGGCCAGCAGGCGGCTGAGGATGCCGACCGCGCAGCCCGGCTCGTAGGCGTTGCGGTAGCGCTGCTGTGGCAGGCTGGCCATGGTGACGGCGTATTTGCGCTGGTCGGACCACTTGGTCGCGTTGTCCCAGGGGTCGTCCTTGGCCAGGTACAGGTTCTCGAAGTGCGCCAAGGAGTAGCTCGCCGCCGGTGGCTGGGCATCGCCCGGTGTTCTTGTCACACAGGTAAAGGTAGGCTTGCCTTTCTCAGGCGCGGGATGAGGGGGCGGCGTGGCGGAGCCGGAGTCGCTGGCCGATCTGCTGGGCGGACGGCGGGCCGCGTTGGACGCGACGGTGCCACCGGTGGTGTTCGTGGCCGGGTGGCTGGCCGGCGGACGCTCGATTTGGACCGGCGCCGGGGCCGCGGTGGTGGCCGCCGTGATCGTCGGCGTGATCCGGCTGCGCGGCGGCGACAAGCCACGCGCGGTGCTGATCGGGCTGCTGGGCGTGTGTGTGGCCGCGCTGGTGGCGTTGCGCACCGGGCGCGCGGAGGACTTCTTCCTGCTGCAGATCGTCACGAACGCGGCGAGCGCGCTGGCCTGGGCGGTCAGCATCGTCATCCGGTGGCCGCTGCTCGGGGTGATCGTGGGCGCGGTGCTGGGCCAGAAGACGAGGTGGCGACGGGATCCGGCGCTGCTGCGGGCGTACAGTCGCGGGTCCTGGATCTGGGTCTTGCAGTATGTCGTGCGGTTGGCGATCTTCATCCCGCTGTGGGCGGCGCATGCGGTGGTGGCGCTGGGGATCGCGCGGGGCGTGCTGACCTGGCCGTTGGTGGCAGCGAGCCTGGCGGTGAGCTGGTGGGTGATCCGGCGCAGCCTGCCCGCCGATCACCCGGGGTTACGGCACCCGATGCAACGATCCGGCGCTTTCCAGGGTTGAGTCGAAGCCCTCGCGGTTCATCACGCCCCACACGGCTTGACGCCCGTGCACCGCGGCCAGAGCACCTCGGACCTGCGCGAACGCCAGGATCTGGCGGTATCCGAAGTTTTCCAGGAAGGCCGCTGCCATGCCGCGCGCGAGATCGGACCACCGGGGGTAGCGGTGGAACGAGACCTCCTCGATGAACAGGGCGGAAAGGCTGACGAGCATGCCATATCCGTACGCCACCAGCACGAACTCCAGCGCGAACCCCGTGTTGATGGCATCGGCCCAGAGCCCGAGCGGCAACAGCAGCAGGGCAGCCAGCTCGATGAACGGGGCCAGCAGCTCGAAGACCACGTAGTAGGGCAAGGCGACCAACCCGATCCGCCCGTAGCGCGGGTTGCCGATCATGGTGCGGTGCTTGCCCAGGATCTCGGCGATGCCCCGGTGCCAGCGGCGGCGCTGGCGGCCCAGCACCCGCAGGCTCGACGGCGCCTCGCTCCAGCTCACCGGCTCGGCCACGAAGATGACCCGGTAGTCCTGCTTGCGCTGGCGCAGGTGGTGGTGCAGGCGCACGACCAGCTCCGCGTCCTCGCCGATGGTGCCGGGGTCCAAGCCACCGATCTCCACCACCAGATCGCGCCGGAACACTCCGAACGCCCCGGAGATCACCACCAGCCCGCCCAGCCGCGACCATCCGGTGCGGCCCATCAGGAACGCCCGCAAATATTCGACCACCTGAATGCGCAGCAGCCACGGCTTGGGCATCCGCACGTCGACGACGCGCCCACCGATCACCTTGCAGCCGTTGGCGATGCGCACCACCCCGCCGCAGGCCGCCACGCGCAGCGGGTCGTCACCGAAGGGCTTGGCCACCGACAGCAACGCGTCCGGGTCGAGCACCGAGTCGGCGTCGACCATGCAGATCAGCGGATGCCGGGACAAATTGATGCCGACGTTGAGCGCGTCCGCCTTGCCGCCGTTGGTCTTGCGCACCACCGTCAGCGTCTCCGGATTGGCGCGGGCCACGTACACGGCCAGCACCTGCGAGCGGTACGCCACGTCGTCGGGCACCACCCGCGGCACCTCGACCAGCTCGAAGCCGGTGCGCAACTGCTCGAACGTGTCGTCGCTGGAGCCATCGTCAACCACCACGATCTCGTAGCGCGGGTAGCGCAGCGCGGTCATCGCCTGCACGGCCGCCACGATGCCCGGCCCCTCGTTGTACGCCGGCATGATCACCGACACCGGCAGGGTGAGCGGGCTGCGGAACATGTCGTCGGAGCCCGCGAACGGCATCCGGCGCAGGTGCTTGGCGAACTCCAGCCCGGCCAGGGCGATCAGGATCAGGTAGCCGCTGTTGAGCGCCACGAAATAGACGAAGATGCCGAGGTCCGCCCAGCGCAGGACGTCCCGGACCAGCTCCAGCATCACGCCGGGACACCTGCCTTCCGCTCGGTGAGCACCTCGGCCAAGGCCAGCGCCTCCAGGGCGTGCGGCGAGTCCGACTCCTGCAGCGCGGCCAGCCCCTCAGGACCGATGTGGCGCAGGGCGTGGGCGGCTTCGTGGGCCACGTGGAACGCGTCGTCGGTGAGCAGCGCGGTGAGGGTGGGCACGGCGGAGGTCGCGCCGAGGTCGCCCAGAGCCTTGGCCGCTGCCGCGCGCAGGGCCGGTGGCCGCGAGCTGTGCAGGGCGAGGGTGAGGGGATCGAGGGCTCCGCGCGTACCCAGTCGTCCCAGGGCCGCGGCAGCCGCGATCCGCACGTCCAGGTGGGTGTCTTCCTTGAGCACGCGGGCGATGCGATGCACCGACCCGGTCGCGCCGAGCAGCCCGAGCGCGTCCAGGCACACCGCGCGGACCCGGGCCTGCGGGTGGTCCAGCGCGGCGGACAGCGTCACCTCGGCCTCCGGCCCGAGCTGGACCAGCGTGTGCGTGGCCAGCAGCGAGGGAACGGGGTCGCTGCGGTCCAGCGCGGCGATGATGCGCCAGGCCGCTGCGGGGTCACCGATGCGACCCAGCGCCCGTACGGCCACAACCCGCACCTCGTCATGCCGATCGGTCAGCAACCGGCACAGCTCCGGCACCGCCTGACGCAACTCCAGATCGCCGAGCACCTGGGCCGCGCGGGCCCGCCGGACTGGGCTGCGCGAGTGCAACTGACCCAGGGCGGTGCGGGCGGTCCCCCGCCGCAGGAACACCGAGACCAGGCCCAGGTGGGCTTCGCCGCGCAGCTTGCGGAGCAAGGCCAGCGCGTGCGGCTCGGCGGCGCGCCAGGCGTCCTCCGGGATGGCCACCAGGTCGTGACTGCCCTCCTCGCCGTTGTCGGCCACGAAGGCCAGCAGCGAGCGGCGCGGCCCAGCCGCCAACCGGGCCTGGCGGCGCTGCCGGGAGCGGCGGAGCAGCCGCACGAGCACGATGCCCAGCGCGGTACCGGCCACGATCGCCAGCAGGATCTCGAGGACGATCGTGAACAGCGCCTGCATCAGCCGGCGACCCGGGCCAGCGCCGCCTCAACCCGGGCGAGCAGGTCCCGCGGGCTGAACGGCTTGACCACGTAGTCGGTGGCGCCGGCGGCGTACCCCTGTTCCAGGTCCTGCGGCCGGGAGCGGGCGGTGAGCATGATGATCGGTACGTCGGCGGTCAGTGGCCCGGCCCGCAACTCCCGGCACACCTCGATCCCGGACAGCCGCGGCATCCGCACGTCCAGCAGCACCAGGTCCGGCGGGTGGGCCCGGGCCTCCCGCAGCGCGGCCACCCCGTCCGCCACCGCGATCACGTCCAGCCCACCCTTGCCCAGCTTGTACGAGACGAGGTGCCGGATGTCCGGATCGTCCTCGACCAGCAGCACGGTGGCCCCCACCCGTCCAACTTATCCGTTTGCTCCCCCTGCTTGAGGTGCAAAGCCGCAACCTTGCTGCCCGCACCTCAATCGCCGGACGGCCAGTGCCGAATATGGCTGCGTGAACATCTCCAGGTGGATTGGCGCCCCCGGCCGGCGAGCGGTGGCCGTCGCGGCTGCCGTGCTCGTGACCGGCCTCGGCACCGGCGCCGTGGCGGCGACCGGTTTGTCAGCGGCTGCGGATGACGCGGCTTCGGCGGAACTCGCCCTGCGCAGCGCGCGCGTGCGCGCCGCCCTGGACACCACATTCCAGCAGTACGCCGACACGCTGCACGATGTCGCCGCCGCGGCAGCCTCGTCCTCCCCGGCCACCGCGCTCGATTCGCTCGTGTCGCAGATCGGCACCGGCCGCCTCGAGGGCGCGCACCAGGTGGTCGTGGTCTCCCCCACCTACACCGTGCTGGCCCAGCGCACCCTGGACGGCAGCACGCCGCCGGCGCGTACCGAGCTGCGGCCCTCCCCCGCGCTGACCCGCGGCCTCGACCTGGCCCGCGAGTCCGGGCGCCTGATCGCTAGCCCCGCGCACGTGCTGCCCGCCGACCTCGACCTGCCGCCGGCGCACCGCCAGCAGGCGTTCGAGCTGATCAACCCGGTGCACGACACGGCGTTCCGCGGCTGGGTCATCATCGGGGTACGAGCGTCCGACCTGCTGCGTGATGCTCTGCGCGGGGCCGGCGTGACCGATGTGGGAGCAGTGCTCAACGAGACGACGCCGTCGGGTTCGTCGCGGGAGATCGCCCGCTTCGGCTCGGCTTCTTCCAGCGAGCAGGCCGAGATCGACATCCCGCTGGCCGGTCACGCCTGGCAGGTCACTGTCACGCCGGCCACGCCGCTGATCAGCACGGGTCGCACCCTGGTCGCGCCGCTGAGCATGCTGGGCTCGGCGATCGTGTCGTTCCTGCTGGCCGGGTCCGTCCTGGCGGCATTCTCGGCGGCGCGCAGCCAGCGCGCCCGGCTGGCTCACGCCCAGGCGTCCGAGCAGCAGGCCCAGGCTCACGCCGCGGCGGCGGTGGCGGCGCTGAAGGAACGCGAGGAGGAGCTGACCGGGTTCGCCGCGGCGGCCGGGGAGAACCTGCACGCCCCGCTGCACACCATTGCCGGGTTCACCGACCTGCTGCTGGAGGAAGTGGCACCCCAGCTCGATGAGGCTTCGCGAGGGTTCCTGCATCGCATCGGCGCCAGCACCCGGCGCATGCTCGCCCTGGTTGACGAGTTGCTCACCTATTCGCAGGCCGGAGAGGCGGCGCTCAAGCTGGAACCGGTCGACGCCACCGGGCTCACCCTCGGCGTGGTGGCCGGCCGGCTGGACTCGGTCGAGGGCGAGCGCCCCAGCATCGACGTCGCCGACCTGCCCACCATCATGGTTGACGCGCACCTGTACGGCGAGGTCGTCGGCCAACTCGTCGACAACGCGACGCGCTTCGTGCGCCACGGCACCGCCGCGCGCGTCACCGTGTCGGCGCGCGAAGCTACGCCCGGGTGGTGGCGCATCGAGGTGGCCGACCGCGGCATCGGCGTACCGGAGGATCAGCGCACCCGGATCTTCCGGCCGTTCCACCGTGCCCCGGCGGCCGAGGGCTTCCCCGGCACCGGCCTCGGGCTGGCCGTGTGCCGGCGCATCGTCGACCTGCACGGCGGCGAGATCGGCGTCGAAGCCAACCCGGGCGGCGGCAGCGTCTTCTGGTTCACGGTTGCGGCGACAGGGGTGGCGCTGCAGCCTTCGCTGGCATCATCAGCAGCGACCTCAGGCCGATGACGATGTGCACGACCACCGGCAGCAGCAGGCTGCCGGTGGCCAGGTAGAGCCCGGCTGGCCCCACCTGCGCAGCGCCGAGCAAGCATGGCGCGCCGCAAGCTGCCCTCCCACCGGCGCGGCACCCGCCGCGCGCTGGCCAGCTCGCGGCTGCGCGTCCGCGTCGGACGGCGGATTGGCCGGTAGCAGCACCACGCACAGATTCCCGCCGCGCTGCAGCACCGTGAACGACCCGTCCTCGCCGACCCGGACTCGGTCACCGGCCGCGAAACCGTAAGCGATGGCCGGGCTTGCCAGCACGTCATAGATCGCCTGCTCAACCAGGGCGGCAGGCACCTGCTCATGGACCGGCCGGCCGGTGCTGGCGTGGCCGGCCAACAGCCGTACATGGGTGTGCTCGTGCTTCACCGGCTCAGTCATCACGGACAGCACTCTGGCGCATCACTCCCAGGAAAGTACTTGCCGCGGAGGAAAGTGGAGGGGTACTTTCCTCTGGAGAAAGTAATTCCCTCGACGGATGGAGGCGCGTCATGACGACGCCGGCACCGCAGGAAGCACGCCAGGCCCTCGACGCGATTCAGCAGCGCCGGGAGCAGTCCGCCACCGCTGCCCGCTCGTCCCGGTGGTGGTGGATCGGCAGCGGGCTCTTTCTCATCGGGTACGGAGTGGCCCAGGAACTGGCTCCCGATGTCATGCGCAATTGGGGCTCGGTGATCAGCATGGCGCTGCTGTTCCTCAGCATCGCCCGCAGCAGCCGGTGGGGTTCGCATCTCTTCGGCCGGCAGGTGAGCCCGCGGCTGACCGCCAAGCCGGTGCGCAGGTTCGGCGTCGCGCTGGTGTTCGCCATCACTCTCGTGGCCCTGGCGCTGGGCGCGGGCCGGCTGCAGGTGCCGCACTTCGTGCTGTGGTACTGCATCGCTGGTGGCCTGCTGGTCATGCTGGCCGGGCCGTGGTGGGAGAACCGGGTGCTCACCCGGGTCAGCAACAAATGACCGACCTGGATCCGCTGCTGCTCGACCCGACCCGGCTGGCGATCGTGGCGTTGCTGGCCGGCGCGGAATGGGCCGAGTTCGCCTTCGTGCGCGACTCCGTGCAGCTGTCCGACTCGGCTCTGTCGAAGCGCCTGTCGCACCTGAACGAGGTCGGCTACGTCGAGGTGCGCAAGGGCTACGTCGGCAAGCGTCCCCGCACGTGGGTGAACCTTTCGGAGGCGGGCCGGGCGGCGCTCAAGGCGCACATCGCCAAGCTGCAGGCCATCGCGACGCAGGTTGATCGACCCGCGGCCGGATAGGCTCGGGTGCATGGTGGCGCAGGCAGACAGGCTGAAGAACGTCCGGTACGACATCCGCGGCCCGGTGCTGCGCCGCGCTCAGGAACTGGAGAGCGCCGGGCACCGCATCCTGAAGCTGAACCTGGGCAACCCGGCGCCGTGGGGGCTCAACACGCCCGAGCCGATCGTCGCGGACATGGTGCACAACCTGCCGTCCGCCGAGGGCTACAGCGACGCCCGCGGGATCTACTCGGCCCGCGTGGCCGTCGCGCAGTACTACCAGACGCTCGGGGTGCAGGACGTCCAGCCGGATGATGTGTTCCTGGGCAACGGGGTGTCCGAGTTGATCGTGATGTCGCTGCAGGCCCTGCTCAACACCGGCGACGAGGTGCTGGTCCCGAGTCCGGACTACCCGCTGTGGACCGGCGCGGTGACGTTGTGCGGCGGCCGGCCGGTGCACTACCGGTGCGACGAGACGCAGGGCTGGGAGCCTGATCTGGAGCATGTCGCCGCACAGATCACCCCGAGCACCCGGGCCATCGTCATCATCAACCCGAACAACCCGACCGGCGCCGTCTACTCCCGCGAGACGCTGCTGGGGTTGCTGGACATCGCGCGCCGGCACGGTCTACTGGTGCTGGCCGACGAGATCTACGACAAAATTCTGTACGACGACGCCAAGCACCACTGCGCCGCCGCGCTCGCCCAGGATCTGCTGGTCATCACGATGGGCGGGCTGAGCAAGGCTTACCGGGCGGCCGGCTTCCGCTCGGGCTGGATGGCGGTCAGCGGCCCCACCGCCCACGCGACCGAATACCTCGAAGGCCTGCAGTTGCTGGCCAACATGCGGCTGTGCCCCAACGTGCCGGCCCAGCACGCGGTGCAGACGGCGCTGGGTGGGTTCCAGAGCATCACCACGCTGATCCGCCCCGGCGGCCGGCTGTACGAACAGCGCACCCACGCCTATCACAAACTCAATGCCATTCCCGGCGTGGACGCCGTGCTCCCCCGCGGCGCGCTCTACCTGTTCGCCCGGCTCGATCCCGAGGTGCACAAGATCCGCGACGACCAGAAGCTGATCATCGACCTGCTCGAACAGGAGCTGATGCTGCTGTCGCACGGCACCGGCTTCAACCTGCCGACCCCCGATCATCTGCGGCTGGTCTTCCTGGCGCCGGTGGATGTGCTCGACGACGCCACCGACCGCCTGCGCCGCTTCCTGGAAACCTACCGTCAGTAACAGCGCGCAGGCTCAGCTGTCGATGATGGTGCCGTGCTCGTCCACGCCGTGGGTGCGCCAGTACACGTCCCACTTGTCGTCGACCTGCTGCGGCACCTTGCCCTCGGGGTAGCGCACGTACGGCGCGGCCGGCTCCTGGCCGTCGGGGAAGCAGGCGCTGCCACCCTCGGGGCCGACCGCGATGGCCGGGTATTCGCCGTCGCCGCAGATGTTCTCGACGATGGAGCAGCCACCGGTGACGACCACCCCGGCCATGCCGACGGTGGCCAGGACGATGGAGATTCGCTTACGCATGCCGGCAAGTCTCGTCGCAACGGCGGCGGCGGCCATCCGTACGCGTACTCATAAGGGCCTGAGGTCTTTGTGAAACGTCAGGAACCGGCACTCGACGGCCAGCAGCGGGGCCAGGTCGGGGTGGTGGCCGGCTACCTCGCCGGAGTCGACCAGCCGGAACCCGAGCCGGGTGTACCAGGCGCGCAGGAACTGCTTGACCGGGTGCTCGCCGGTCGCGGGCACCAGCAACTGCAGCTGCATTACCGGCAAGCCCCGGTCACGGGCCCATTGTTCGGCGAAGCGTACGAGCCCCCGCCCCGCCCCACTACCCTGCTGCGAAGGCGCAACGGCCAGCAGGCCCAGCTCACCGACGCCGCGTTCGGGTTGCACCACGCGCACGCAGCCGGCCAACCGGCCCGCCTGCCGGGCCACTGCGATCTCCCCGCGCCCGATCAGCTCGGCCAGCTCCGGCTCCGAGATCCGTACGGCCCCCGCGCGCCACAAACCCTTCTCCCCTTCGAGGTAGGCCTGATTGATCAACTCGGTGAGGCCGGGTTGCGGGTCCCGGGCCAGGGCGATGTCCACCCGTTGAGTATCAGGCGACCGGGAACCGGACCGTCACCGTGGTCCCGGCGCCTTCCTGCGAGCTCACCGCGATCCGGCCGCCGTGGTTGTCGACGATGGTCCGCACGATCGCCAGGCCCAGCCCGGTGCCCGGGATGGCCTGGTGAATGGCGTTCGTGGCGCGGAAGAAGCGGGCGAACAACGACTCCTGCTCGCTGGGCGGGATGCCCATGCCGGTGTCGGCGACCACGAGTTCGACCTGGTCACCGTCGCGGCCGGCGCGCACGGTGACCTTGCCGCCGGGCGGGGTGAACTTGACCGCGTTGGACAGCAGGTTCATCAGCACCCGGTCGAGCTGCTCGGGGTCGGCGGCCAGTTCGAGCGGGCCGGCCAGGTCGGGGCACAGGTTCACCTCACCCTTGTGGGCCGCCGGGGTGATCGCGGCGATCGCCTGGTTGGCCAGCGTGGCGAGGTCGACGGGTCGTCTGGCCGTACGGAAGGATCCCGCTTCGATCTTGGACAGGGTGAGCATGTCCTCGATCAGCTCGCGCAGCCGGCGGGTGTTGCGGGCGATGACGTCGAGCATCCGGCGCTGCGGCGGCGCGACTTCCCCGGCATCGGAGTCCAGCAGCAGCTCGACGTAGCCGGCGATGCTGGTCAGCGGCGTGCGCAGCTCGTGCGAGACGGTCGACATGAAGTCGGTCTTGGCAACGTCGAGTTCCTGCAGGCGGGCCACGAGGTGCTGCTCGCGCTCGTACTGGCGGGCCAGGTGCACGCCGCGGCCCAGGTCGGCGGTGACCACCTCGCTCAGGCGCACCTCGACCGGCGAGAAGGCCGGGCCGTGATCGCGGATCAGGGTGAGCGCGCCCAGGCACTCGTCGCCGCCGCTGAGCGCCACCGTGAGCACGGGACCCCCGCCGATCGCGGCCCACGCGCGGCGTTCGGCTTCGGGCGGCTCGGATCCGCCGCTGGGTTCGCCGTCGGCCCAGACGTCGCCGGACTTGAGCCACGTGACGTCGGCGCGGGCCAGCTCCGCCAGCACGCCGTCGTCGTGCTCGTCGTGCAGGCTGGCCAGCGGCGGCACCCCGATCTGCCCGGGGGCCATGCGCAGCAGCACGTGGTCGGCGCCGATCGTGGTGGCCAGGCCCTGCACGGCCTCGCTGATGGCGTCCTCAACCTTGAGGTGGGCACGGATGCGGTAGCCGAGCGCGCGAACCTCGCTGCGCATCCGGGCGATCTCGGCCTCGGCCAGGCGCGCGTGGTCGGCCTCCTCAGCCATCTCGTTGACGGCCTGCGCGACAGCCCGGATCTCGGTGGGCCCGGTCCCGGCGTCGGCCCGCGAATCCAGCGCGCCCGTGCGGCGGCGGTCGATCACCGCGACCACGCCGGCCAGCGGGCGGGTGATCCGGCGGGTGGTCAGCAGGGCGGCCAGCACCGCCGTGGCCGCCGCGAGCAGGGTCAGCGCGACAACGACGGCCACCGTGATCGCACTGAGCCGGGAGCTGCGGTTCTGCAGGCTGGCGGCGCGGACGGCCAGGGTGGCGTCGAAGTCGTGGTTCTCCACCGCGAACGCCTGGAACAGCGGTTTGCCCTGGGTGACGTACTGGGCGGCGAGGTCGCTGCGCGGCGGGGCCTGGCGTTGATTCTCGGCCAGCGCCCACCAGGTTTCGGCGCGGGCGAGTTGCTTGGTGACGGCGTCGCGCTCGGCGTCGCGGGCCAGCCCGGACAGTCGCCGGCTCGAGGTGTAGTAGTCGCTGCGAGCCACGTGGTACGTGTCGAGCAGTTGGCTGTCGCCGGTCAGCAGGTAACCGCGCAGGCCGCGCTGAGCGTCGCCGAGCACGCTGCGCAGGTCGGCGTTGGCCAGCTCCAGCGGCTGCACGTGCTGGGACAGCTCCCGCACGACGCGTTGCTGCAGGACCAGCGCTGTCGTCTCGGCGGCCCCGGAGCAGACGATGAGCAGCACCAGGGTTCCGAACGCCCGGGTGAGCAGCCGGCCAATGCTGCGGTTGCGGCGCATTCAGGCGACCGGCATCAAGCGCGCGTCCGGCTCAGCAGGGCCTGGATCCGCGAGACCAGTTCCCTGGGGCTGAACGGCTTGGTGACGTAGTCGTCGGCGCCGGCGCTGAACCCGCCCTCGACGTCCTGCTCCTGCACCCGGGCGGTGAGCATGATGACCAGGATGCCCGCGGTGGCCGGGTCGGCCCGCAGCATCCGGCACACGTCGATCCCGGACAGCGCGGGCATGGACACGTCGAGCACCGCCAGCGTGGGGCGGCGGGTGCGGGCCTGCTCGAGCGCGGCTTGCCCGTCCTCGACGGCGATCACCTCGAGCCCGGCCTGCTCCAACTTGAACGCCACCAGGTCCCGGATGTCGGCGTCATCGTCGGCGACCAGCACCACCGTCACGGGAGCCCCCTCCACACTACGAGCATATTTCCGACCATATCCGGTTCCCGTAGGTGTGACTTCTGATCTCCGCAACCGCATCGCAACTCTTACGCAGCGAGGATGCATCCTGCGGCGTATGTGCTTGGTGTACAGCCCGCTCACGCCGGCCGGCAGGAGGAACCGATGACCCCGCTCGACACCGACGACGACATGCGCACCGAGGCGCTGTTCGTCTCTTACCTGCAGATCTCCCAGCAACCCACCCCCGAGACGATCCGGGCTGCGGTCAGCGCCACCGTCGACCGCCTCGGCGAGCACGGCTGCGCCGCCCTGGTCGCGCAGGAGTTCGGCGAGCACCCCGACTGCGCGCAGAGCCGGATGATCTGGGCCCGCCGGGCCGTCAAGACAGCGTTCAACGGCTGAACCTGCTAGCCTGCCCGGCATGCACGCGCGATTGAGCATGTGGTGGCCCGCCGACCTGGCGGCCACACCTCCCCGCGCGTAACCCACAAACGCGGCCGCCTCCCCGAGGCGGCCGTCGCTGTAAGTGCAGCAAGGTTCCTCGGCGGCGGTCCCGACCGATCGAGGACCCATGAAACCCTTCGCCCTGCTGCACCGCGACGGCGCCGAGCACGTCGACGTTCTGACCGGCGACCTCACCACCGTCGCCACCCTCGCGGACCTCCCGTTGCCGGCCGGCCCCGGTCCGCAGACCCTCGCGCTGATCCCCTACCGGCAGGTCGCCGAGCGAGGCTTCGCCTGCATCGACGACGGCACCCCGCTGGAAGCCCTGCAGATCAGCCGGCACGAAACCGTGGCGCTGGCAGACCTGATCGCCTCGCTGCCCGCCACCCCGGCGAGCATCCGCGGCGGTGCCTTCGACATCGCCGACCAGGAGTACGAGCACCTGGTCGAAACGGTCCTCGCGGAGGAGATCGGGCATGGCGAGGGCGCCAACTTCGTGATCCACCGCGGGTACGAGGCCACCATCGACGGCGACCCGCTCGAAGCGGCCCGGGCGGCGTTTCGCACCCTGCTGCTCGGTGAGCGCGGCGCGTACTGGACGTTCCTGGTGCACACCGGCACCCGCACGCTGGTCGGCGCGACCCCCGAACGCCATGTCAGCGTGGCCGGCGGGCTGACCATGATGAACCCGATCAGCGGCACGTTCCGCCACGACGGCACGCGCACGCTGCAGGAATTCCTCGCCGACGCCAAGGAGATCGAGGAACTGCACATGGTCCTCGACGAGGAACTCAAGATGATGGCGGCGGTCGCCGAGCACGGCGGTCAGGTCGTGGGTCCGTACCTGAAAACCATGTCCCACCTCACTCACACCGAGTATCTGCTGGCCGGGCGGGGTGCCCTCGACGTGCGCGAGGTGCTGCGCCAGACCATGTTCGCCCCGACCGTCACGGGCAGCCCGATCGAGAACGCCTGCCGGGTGATCGCCCGTCACGAACATCGCGGCCGCGGCTACTACGCCGGGGTGCTGGCCCTGCTCGGCCACGACGACGAAGGCCGCCAGACCCTCGACGCGCCCATCCTGATCCGCACCGCCGAGATCTCCCCCGCCGGCGAGCTGCGGGTTCCGGTCGGGGCCACGCTGGTGCGCCACTCCACCCCCGCGGGCGAGGTCGCGGAAACCCACGCCAAGGCGGCCGGCGTCCTGTCCGCGTTCCAAGCAACCGTCAAGACCATTCATCCGGTACGACCACAGCCCGCCGATCTCGCAACGCTGGCCCGGCGCAACGACGGCCTGGCCCGCTTCTGGCTGGACCAGCGCCGCCCGGGCGAGCTCAGCATCCCCGAACTCGAGGGCCGCACCGCCGTGATCGTGGACGCGGAGGACACCTTCACCGCGATGCTGCGCCACCAGTTGTGTGCCCTCGGCTTGGCGGTCACCGTGGCCGCCTGGTCCACCCCGGACATTCCCCCGGCCGACCTGCTGGTCCTCGGCCCCGGCCCGGGTGACCCGGCCGGCAGCACGCCGAAGATGCACCGATTGCGCGAGGTGGCTGCCCGCGCCCTGGCAACCGGGCAACCTGTGCTGGGCGTGTGCCTCGGTCATCAGATCCTGGCGGGGATCCTGGGGTTGCCGTTGCTGCGGCGCGACTTGCCGTATCAGGGGCTGGCGCGCGAAATCGGGCTCTTTGGGCGTACCAGAAAAGTAGGCTTCTATTCGTCTTTCACCGCTGTTGCCGGACCGGTGGAGGGCGTCGAGCTGGCCGCAGATGCGGACGGAACGGTCCACGCGCTGCGCGGCAAGGGGTTCGCGGGCGTGCAATTCCACCCCGAATCGGTGCTCAGCGCTGACGGAATCACCGTCCTCGAAGAACTTCTGCCCCCACTTCTCGAACGGGTGATTAGTCCGTCGGTGAGCGGGTAGCGAAGAGGTTGCCGGTGGTTCAAGCGGATCGAGAGCCTCCTCTTGGACCACCGGCCCTATGCTGGGTCCAGGCAGCGTGTCCCGAGCTGACCGTCGCTTCGGCGAGGTCTCTCCGGGGCACCCCCGGGGACGAAAGTGTGAGTTCGCACCGCACCGCCGGCACTCGCCCGCGCTTCGCGCGACACCGTGCAGGCACAACCGGGATTCGTCGGGACACGCTGCCGCCTTCTCTCTCCACGGCGATGGTGGTGGGTCATCGTTATCGTGGGCGGCGCGCATCCATAGTGGATGGGCGTTGACGGGGAGGTTGGCATGATCGGGATTCGAAGTGTGGTCGGAGCCGCGGCGCTGGCGGGGGCCTTCGCGCTGCCGGGGGTCGCGCTCGCAGACACAGTTCCTTCTGCCATCGGCACGATCACAGCAGAGCAATACCTCGGCACCTACTGCGACGACCTCGGCGCCCACGTGCGCGTCACCGTCGACGCCGGCCTGGCCGGCACTACCTACTCGGCCACGGGCATCGGCCGGTTCTCCGGAACATCCACGTTCGTGACCGACAGCTCCGGCGCCGGGCACGTGGACCTGCACAACGTCCGCACCGCGGCAGGCCCCGGCGTGGGCGTCACCCAGGTAACTGTCCGCGCCGGCGGCACCACGGTCACCGTTCCGGCAACGATCAACTGTCCCGGCCAGCAGGGCGGCTGATCTCTGGCACGATCACCGCATGAAGCCGGTGACCAGCACCGCCCTCGCGGACGCCCTCCTGGCCTGCGCCAACGCCAACGGCTCCTGGCCCGAGGGCTCAGCCTCTCGAAGCGGCCCAGCCTCTCGAAGCGGCCCAGCCTCTCGAAGCGGCCCAGCCTCTCGAAGCGGCTCAGCCTCTCGAAGCGGCTCAGCCTCTCGGAACGGCTCAGGCGGGCGTGGCGTGGTGGTGGCTGGGCTGGTGCGGGCGGGGGCCGAGGTGCTCGGTGCCCGCCCGTGGTGGCTGCGGCCGGTGGTGGCTCGGGTGCTGCGGGCGTACCCGCATCCTCCGCTCGATCGGCCCCGGGAGTTGGCCGCCTTCCTGGACCGCCGGGTCCAGCCGCATCCGGTTGTGGTGCGGCGGGCGGCGCCGGCGCGGGTGGTCCGGATGCGCTGGGACACGCCGCAACTGAACGATCTGGGCGCGCTTGCCGATTTCCTCGAGGTGAGCGGGGACGAGCTGGACTGGTTCGCCGACCGCAAGGAGATCAACCGGCACGCCCGTGACGAGCGGCTGCGCCATTACCGGTACGTATGGCTGCCGCACCGGCTGATCGAGGCACCGAAACCCCGGCTGCGCGCGTTGCAGCGGCGGCTACTGGATGAGTTACTCGGGCGGATTCCGGTGCATCCCGCTGCGCACGGGTTCGTGCCGGGGCGCAGTGTGCACACGTACGCGGCGCCGCACGCCGGGCAGCGCATGGTGGTCCGGGCCGACCTGGCTGCGTTCTTCTCCTCGATCACGGCTCAGCGCAGCTACGGGCTGTTCCGCCTGGCCGGTTACCCCGAGCCGGTGGCGCATGCGCTGACCGCGCTGACCACCACCCGGACCCCGATCGATGTGCTCCGCGGCCGGCCCGGCAGCACGCGTACCCTGCTCCGGGAGGGGCATCTGCCACAGGGTGCGCCGTGCTCCCCCGCGCTGGCCAACCTGGTCGCGTTCCGGCTCGACCGGCGGCTGACCGGTCTCGCCGCGCGGTTCGGGCTCACCTACACCCGCTATGCCGACGACTTGGCGTTCTCCGGTCCGCGCGCCCTGAACCTCGACGCGCTCGCCGCGGTGGTCAAGGATGAGGGCTTCCGGCTGCACCCGGCCAAGACGCGCATCCGGGGCCGCGGTGACCAGCAGCGCCTCGCCGGGCTGGTGGTCAACGAACATCCGGCGGTACCCCGGGGCGAGTACGACCATCTGCGCGCCATCCTGCACGATGCGGCCCGGCGGGGACTCGAAGCGGCGAACCGGGAGGGGAAGGCGGACTTCCGGGCGTACCTGATGGGGCGGGTTGCCTGGGTCTCGCACCGCCACCCGGGCCGGGCCGCCAAGCTCGACCGGCTGCTGAAGGATGCCCTGCGGCGGGGGGATTGAGATCAGCTTGGGCCGGGCAGGTGAAGGGGCATGGTGCAACCAGGACCGAACCCGGACAACTACCCGCCGATTGACCCGGCCGAGCCGATCCCGGACGACCCGGGTGTGCTCTCCCCCGACACCCCGGAGACGCTACCGCCGGCGCCGGTCGAGCCGATGCCTGGACCGGACGACCCGGGCAACGTACCCTTCACCGACCCCGACGCGGCCCCGGACGACAACCCCGGAGCCGTGCCCGAGCCGGCCTGAAACCGTGCTCCAACCGACCTGAAAACCGCGCCCGAGCCCGCCTGGAAGCGGGCTCGGGCTGCGAAAGAGAAGCGCCACGCGAGGTAAGCGCCGGGCGAAACAGTCGCCGCGCGAAGCAAGCGTTGCGCACAGTAAGCGTCGCGCAGATCAGGCTTCCCGCACGACGGCTTCGGCAACCCGGTGGAGTTCGCGCTGGTCGGGGACGAACGCCTCGGCGATGTCGTGGTGCAGACCGGCCTTGGTCTCGTCGAGGATCTCCTCGGCCACCTGATCCACCGGCTCTCCCGCGTAGTCGTGCGAGACCTTCTCCGTAGCGGCCTTCATCGCCGAGGTGAGCTGCTGCTCCAGCGGGCCGCGCAGCTTTTCCTCGACCGGGCCGAGCTTGTCGGGGTCCAGGGTGACGTGTGGCTCGATCATGGTGCAATCCCCCCATAGGTGGCTGACGGCGCGTCGCTTGTACCCATGCCCGGCCCGCCGTCAAACCGGTTGCTTCACTGCCGTCCCCGTTTGAGTTCGAAGAAGGTCCGGCTGCGCGCCAGCGGCACCGTAGCGTCCCAGATGGCCAATGCCTCCTCGCGCTCGGGCACCCCCTTGATGATCGGGCCGTGCACGCCGCGTTCGGCGCCCTCGATCAGCAGGACCGGCGAGCCGATGTCGGGGCCGGCCGAGCCGAACGCGAACTCGTGCGACTCGCGCACATTCTGATCCCATGCCGCGTCGTCGAGCACGGTTTTCGCGTCGGAGATCCCGGCCGCCTCAGCAGCCTGCTCAACGATCTCGTCGCTGAGCGGGGCCTCCGCCTCGAACGTCCGGGTGCCGAGTTCGGTGTAGAACACCGCGATGTCGTCGTGACGGTTGTCCGCGCGCAACGCCTCCACCAGGCGCAATGCCCGGCTGGAGGCGTCCATCATGGGCTTGTACTGCGCCGGGGTGTTGCCACCGTTGAGGATCGACAGGCTGAACGCCCGCCAGCGCAGCGTGACACCGCGTTCGGCGGCGACGGTAACCAGCCAGCGCGAGGTGTTCCAGGTGAAAGGGCAGGCCGGATCAAAGAAATAGGTGGCTTCCATGCCATTGATCCTAGGCCGGCCCACGGCGGCGTTGATCACTCTGCGCATAGTTGTCGATGCATTTCGTGTTTGTTTCTCGTTAGGGTGGGGCAACGTGACCTTAGTGACGAAGATCACTATCGGGAGGGTCAATGGCTCTATCCACCAGACTGCTCGCCGCGGGGGCCGCACTGGCCCTGCTGGCCCCGCTGACGGCCTGCGGATCGGACGACGAGGGCGGGACCCCGACCCTCAACCTCTACCAGTTCCCGGTGCAGGACATGCAGACGGTGATCGACAACTGCAACCAGGCTGCGGCCGGGCGCTACCGCATCGTCTACCAGGTGCTGCCCCGGGCGGCCGACGACCAGCGCGTGCAGATGGTGCGCCGGCTCGCCGCCGAGGACGACAGCATGGACATTCTCGGGCTCGACGTGACGTGGACCCAGGAGTTCGCCAGCGCCAAGTGGATCCGCGAGTTCACCGGCGCGGACCGCTCCGAGATCGAGAACGGGACGCTGGCCGGGCCGCTCGCGTCCGCCACCTATGCGGACAAGCTGTACGCCGCCCCGAACAACACCAACGTCCAGTTGCTCTGGTACCGCAAGGACCTCGTGCCCACGCCACCCAGGACGTGGAACGAGATGATCGACGCCGCCCTGCAGCTCAAGGCGCAGGGCAAGCCGTACCAGGTGCTGACCATGGGCGCGCAGTACGAGGGCCTGGTCGTGCTGTTCAACAACCTCGTCGCCAGCGCAGGCGGGCACGTGGTCAGCGACGACGGCAGGAGCGCAGCGATGGACCAGGGCGCGGTGACCGCGTTGCAGGTGATGCAGCGCTTCGCCACCGCCGGGGTGACCAGCCCGTCGTTCTCCAACGCCATCGAGGACGACGTGCGCCTGGCCTTCCAGAACGGCGGCGGGGCGTTCCAGCTCAACTGGCCGTACGTGTACTCGGCGTTGCAGAGTGACGCGCCGCAGCTCGCCCCGGACGTGACGTGGGCGCGGTACCCGTCCATCGACGCGAACACCCCGAGCAAGGTGACCATCGGCGGGTCGAATCTGGCCGTCAGCTCGTACAGCAAACATCCGGATCTGGCCGTGGACGCGGTGAAGTGCCTGCGCAACGCGGACAACCAGAAGTTCCTGGCGATCAAGGCCGGGCAGCCGCCGAGCCTGGAGAACGTCTACAACGACCCGGAGATGACGAAGGCGTACCCGATGAAGGACGCCATTCTCGAGGAGCTCAAGGACGCTGTGCCGCGCCCGTTGACGCCGGCGTACCAGAACGTCTCGACAGTGGTCTCGGCCGGGCTGTCGCCGCCGTCGTCGATCGCGCCGCAGCAGACCGCGACGGATCTCAAGAAGGCCATCCAGGACGCCATCGATTCCAAGGGGGTCCTCCCGTGAGCATCGGATCCACCACCCCCGGTTCTGCGGCGACCAGCGAGCAGACCGCCCAGCAGACCCAGCAGAGCCGCACGGCCACCCGGCACCGCCGCAAGGCACCGCTGAGCGAGGGCAAGCGGCAGGAACGCAAACTCGGCTGGCTGTTGTGCGCGCCCGCAGCGATCGTGATGGTCGCCGTCACCGCGTACCCGATCCTGTATTCGTTCTGGCTGTCGCTGCAGCGCTACGACCTGCGGTTCCCGGCCGACCGGCAGTTCGTGTGGTTCGAGAACTACGTGACCGTGCTGTCCAACAGCTACTGGTGGACCGCGTTCGGCGTCACGATGCTGATCACCGTGGTGTCGGTGGTGGTCGAGCTGGTGCTGGGGATGGCCCTGGCGCTGATCATGCACCGAACGCTGGTCGGGCGGGGACTCGTACGGACCAATGCGCTGATCCCGTACGGCATCGTCACCGTCGTCGCCGCGTTCAGCTGGCGTTATGCCTGGACCCCGGGCACCGGCTACCTGGCGAACCTGATCACTCCGGACGGTGCGCCGCTGACCGAACGCGGCAGCGCGCTGACCATCATCATCCTGGCCGAGATCTGGAAAACCACGCCGTTCATGGCGCTGCTGCTGATGGCCGGCCTGGCCCTCGTACCCGATGATCTGCTCAAGGCCGCCTCGATGGACGGCGCGTCCTGGTGGCAGCGGTTCACCAAGGTCATGCTGCCGGTGATGAAGCCGGCCATCCTGGTCGCGCTGCTGTTCCGCACCCTGGACGCGCTGCGCGTGTTCGACAACATCTATGTGCTGACCGCCGGGGCCAACGAGACGTCCTCGGTCTCGATGATCGCCTACAACAACCTGATCCGCGGGCTCAACCTGGGCATCGGCTCGACGATGTCGGTGCTCATCTTCATCACCGTGGCGATCATCGCGTTCATCTTCGTGAAGCTGTTCGGCACGGCTGCCCCGGGCAGCTCCGACGACGGGAGGCGCTAGATGCCGGCCAAGCTCAAGTGGGGCGTGCTGGACGCCGTCGTCATCGTGTTCGCGCTGATCCCGGTGCTGTGGATCATGTCGTTGTCGTTCAAGACGACGGCCACGCTGACCGACGGCAACTTCATCCCGCGGGAATGGACGCTGGAGAACTACCGGACCATCTTCTCCACCGACCAGTTCGTCCGGGCGCTGATCAACTCGATCGGCATCGCGCTGATCGCCACGCTGATCGCGGTGGTGCTGGGCACGATGGCCGCCTATGCGATCAGTCGCCTGGACTTCCCGGGCAAGAGCCTGCTGGTCGGGGTGTCGCTGCTGATCGCGATGTTCCCGCAGGTGTCGCTGGTGTCGCCGCTGTTCAACATCGAGCGCCAGACCGGGCTGTTCGACACCTGGCCCGGACTGATCCTGCCGTACATCACCTTCGCGCTGCCGCTGGCGATCTACACGCTGTCGGCGTTCTTCAAACAGATCCCGTGGGATCTGGAGAAGGCCGCCAAGATGGACGGCGCCACCCAGGGTGAGGCGTTCCGCCGGGTGATCGCCCCGCTGGCCGCGCCGGGGGTGTTCACCACCGCGATCCTGGTGTTCATCTTCTGCTGGAACGACTTCCTGTTCGCCATCTCGCTGACCTCGACCGAGCAGTCCCGCACGGTGCCGGTGGCGCTGTCGTTCTTCACCGGCGCCTCGCAGTTCGAGGACCCCACCGGCGCCATCTCCGCGGCCGCCGTGGTCATCACGATCCCGATCATTCTCTTCGTGCTGTTCTTCCAGAAGCGCATCGTCGCCGGGCTGACCTCCGGCGCCGTGAAGGGTTAGGTGCTGGCATGGCTGACATCGTTCTCGACAAGGTGACAAAGAGTTACCCGGATGGCACCACCGCGGTGCACGGCATCGACCTGGAGATCGCCGACGGCGAGTTCATCATCCTGGTCGGCCCGTCCGGTTGCGGGAAGTCGACAACTCTCAACATGATCGCCGGGCTGGAGGACATCACCTCCGGGGAGCTGCGCATCGCCGGTCAGCGGGTCAACGACAAGGCGCCCAAGGACCGGGACATCGCGATGGTGTTCCAGTCGTACGCGCTGTATCCGAACATGACCGTGCGCGACAACATGGGTTTTCCGCTCAAGCTGGCCAAGCTGCCCAAGGCCGAGATCGACAAGAAGGTGGCCGAGGCGGCCAAGGTGCTGGAGCTGACCGAATATCTCGACCGCAAACCGGCGAACCTGTCCGGCGGGCAGCGCCAGCGGGTGGCCATGGGCCGGGCCATCGTGCGCAACCCCAAAGCATTCCTGATGGACGAGCCGCTGTCCAACCTGGATGCCAAGCTGCGGGTGCAGATGCGGACCCAGGTTTCCCGCCTGCAAAAACAACTGGGTACGACCACCGTCTACGTCACCCACGACCAGACCGAAGCCATGACCCTTGGTGATCGCGTCGTGGTCATGCGCGCCGGGTACATCCAGCAGGTCGGCGACCCCCAGACCTTGTACGACAACCCGGTCAACCTGTTCGTCGCCGGGTTCATTGGCTCGCCGTCGATGAACTTCCTGCCCGCCACCGCTGAGGAGGGCGTGCTGCGGACCCCGCTCGGCGACCTGCCCCTCGGCGACCGGGTCCGGCGCAGCCTCAGCGGAGCCGACGCGCCGCGCCAGTTGATCGTCGGCATCCGGCCCGAGCACTTCGAGGACGCCCACCTGGTCGACGAGGCGCAACTGCCCAACGGCTTCACCTTCAACGCCCCTGTCGACCTGGTCGAGTCGATGGGCTCCGACAAATATGTCTACTTCTCCCTGGAGAATGGCGCTGTCGCCTCCGAGGATCTGCAGGACCTCGCCGCCGACGCGGGTGGCGCGGACCTGCCCGACCAGAGTGGGCTCGTCACGCGCCTGTCGGCCGAATCCCGCGTGCGCGAGGGCACCGACGCCCGCGTGTGGCTCAACCTCGACAAGATCCACCTGTTCGACCCGTCGACCGGGCGCAACATGACCCTGCACGAGGGCCGGGCGGCCGGGCTTACCGCTGGTTGAGTGACCGGCTGCGCTGGTCGACCCCGAGCGCGCCGTAGGGGTAGTCCGGCGGTTGCGGGTCGCTGACGGCATCGAGGGCCGCGGTCTCCTCCTCATCGAGGTGCAGCTCCGCGGCCCTCAAATTCGCGTCCAACTGCTCGACCGTGCGCGCACCCAGGATCGTTGAGGTCACCCCGGGACGTCCGGTGACCCAGGCCAGCGCCACTTCGGCCATCGAGACCTTGCGGGCCTCGGCAATGCTCTGCACGGCGTCAATCACCTTCCAGGTACGGTCGGAGCCCCGCCGATCCCACGCCTCCATCCCGCGGCCCGGGTCCTCGCCGAGCCGGGTTGCCCCCTGCGGCCGCTGATCCCGCCGGTACTTGCCCGACAGCCACCCGCCGCCCAGCGGGCTCCACGGCAGCAGGCCCAGGCCCGCGTCCTGAGCCGCCGGCACGATCTCCCACTCGATTTCGCGCACCAGCAGGCTGTACTGCGGTTGCAGGGTGACCGGGGCAGCCAGCCCCAGCTCGCGGGCCAGGTGCACAGCCTTGGTCAGCTGCCACCCGGTGAAGTTGGAGAACCCGTAGTAGCGGATCTTCCCGGCGCGCACGAACCCGTCGAGCGTGCGCAGCGTCTCCTCCAGCGGGGTCACCGGATCCCACGAGTGCGCCTGATAGAGGTCGACGCTGTCGCGTCCGAGCCGGCGCAGCGAGTCGGCCAGCGCGCGGGTCAGGTGCCGCGCGGACAGCCCCAGCGCGTTCGGTTCCTGGCCCATCGGGAACCGGCCCTTGGTCGCGAGCACGATCCGGTCGGTCAGCTCGGCCGGCCGGTCGGCAAACCAGCGGCCAATGATGCTCTCGGATTCCCCCGCGGCGTACACGTCGGCGGTGTCGACGAACGTGCCGCCCGCCTCGGCGAACCGGTCGAGCTGGGCGTGCGCGACATCCTCGCTGGATTCGGCGCCGAAGGTCATCGTGCCGAGGCACAGGGCTGAGACGGCGCAACCGCTGCGCCCGAGCGTGCGGATTTCCATACCGCCAACGTACGCCCGCCCCGACCGGCATACGCCCCCGTAAACGCATGCCGGTGCGGGGCATTGAACTGCGTATGGTTACGGTCGCTCAACACAAGGGGCGTTTCCAGGGCGCCCACCGGGCGTTCAGGGGGCGTTGGTGTTCGGGGACCAGGTGCGCGCACGTCGGCGGGAACTCGGCCTCACCCAGGAAGAGCTGGCCGAACGCGCGAAAATCGACGTCAAGACGGTCCGGATGATCGAGACCGGCAAGCGCACGCCCCGCCCGGCCACCACCCGGATGCTCGCCGACGCGTTGCAGGTCCACGGCGAGGCCCGCACCCACCTGTTGGGAGCTTCGACGCCGACCGGGACGGCTCAGCCGATTCCTGCGCAACTGCCGCCGGACGTGTACGGCTTCGTTGGACGCGCCGCTCACCTGCACACCCTCGACGCCCTCACCGCCGCCCCCGGCAACCGGCCGCCAGCGATCGCGCTGTCCGGCTCGGGCGGCATCGGCAAGACCGCGCTTGCCGTGCACTGGGCGCACCGGGTGCGGGACCGCTTCCCCGACGGCCAGTTGCACGCCGACCTGCGCGGCTTCGACCCCGGCGGCACCGTACGCGACCCGGCCGCGGTGCTGCACGGCTTCCTCGGCGCGCTCGGCGTCCACCCGGAACGCATCCCGGCGTCAGTGGACGAGCGGGCCGCGTTGTATCGCAGCCTGCTCGCCGACCGGCGCATCCTGGTGCTGCTCGACAACGCCCGCGACGCCTCCCAGGTGCACCCGCTGCTGCCCGGCTCGCGCGGCTGCCTCGTGGTGGTGACCAGCCGCGACGACCTGGCCGGCCTGGTCGTCCGGCACGGCGCGCACCCGCTCGGGCTGCACCTGCTCAGCGAGGACGAGGCGTATCAGCTGCTGGCCCGGCGCTTGGGTGCGGACCGGCTCGCCGGGGCACCGGCGGCGGTCGAGGAGATCATCGCGCACTGCGCCCGGCTGCCGCTGGCTTTGACCATCACAGCCGCGCTCGCCACGACCCGGCCCGATGTCCCGCTGGACAAGCTGGCCGCCGAGCTGCGGGACGCCCAAGGGCGGTTGGACACCCTGTCGGTGGGCGATCCAGCTGCGGACGTACGGGCGGTGTTCTCGTGGTCCTACCGGACCTTGAGCCCGGCCGCGGCGCGCCTTTTCCGCCTGCTGGGGTTGCATCCCGGGCCGCACGTTTCGGTTGCGGCAGCGGCAAGTCTGGCCGCGGAGCCGCTGGTACGGACCCGGTTGCTGCTCGCCGAACTGACCGCGGCCAGCCTGCTCAGCGAGCGGGATCCCGGCCGGTTCGCCTTTCACGATCTGCTGCGGGTGTACGCCTCGGACCGGGCGTACCAGCAGGAGAGCCCGGACGATCGCGACGCCGCGGTACGCCGCATGCAGGGCCACTACCTCCACACCGCCCAGGCCGGCGATCGCGCTCTGGCAACCCACCGCAACGCCCTCGCCACGCCGGCACCGCCCCCGGGAACGCTGCTCGACGATGCACCGCGCGGGGCCGAGGAGGCGCTGGCCTGGTTCAGCGCCGAGCACGCAGTGCTGCTGGCGGTCCTGCACCAGGCCAGGAACGCCGGGCAGGACGTGCATGTGTGGCACCTGGCGTTCGAGATGTCGACCTACCTGCACCGCAAGGCCCTGGGCGAGGACTGGGTGAGCGTGCAGCACCTCGCCATGGCCGCCGCCGACCGGCTCGGTGATCGCGAACGACAGGTCCGCACGCACAACGAGCTGGCCGGCGCCTACTTCTCCGACGGCGACCCAGCCACGGCGCTCGACCATCTGCAGCACGCGCTCGCGCTGAACGAGGCGCTCGGCGACAGCTCCGGCCTGGCGCGCTGCTGTCTCAACACCGGTGCGGTGCTGCAATCGCTGAACCGGCACCGGGAGGCGCTCGAACACTACGAGAAGGCGCTCCGGCTGTTCCGCGAAGCTGGCAACCGGGCTCGGGAAGCCGACGCACTCAACGCGGTGGGGTGGTCCCATTCACAGCTCGGCGACTACGCGGCCGCTGTGGCGTACGGCATCGAGGCGGTAGCTCTGACCAGGGACATGGACGCCGGCGACCATGCCGGGCTCGGCGCGGCGCTGGACAGCTTGGGATATGCGCACAGCCGGCTCGGCAACCACGAAGAAGCGCTGCGCTGCTTGTCGGATTCACTGGAGGAATACCGGGCGTCCGGGTCCACACCGCACCAGGCGGAAATCCTC
This sequence comes from Actinoplanes sp. TFC3, assembly GCF_001553785.1. Taxonomy (GTDB): domain Bacteria; phylum Actinomycetota; class Actinomycetes; order Mycobacteriales; family Micromonosporaceae; genus Actinoplanes. Next base: position 2,301,140 of record NZ_LOJP01000001.1, on the reverse strand, counting down.
GCGCACATCGGCGACGCCCACGAGACCGCGGGCGATGTGTCCCGGGCCCGCGACGCCTGGCGCAGCTCGCTGACCATCTACGACAGCCTTGACCATCCGGCCGCCGTGGAGCTGCGGGCAAAGTTGCGCTGAAGACGGTCCGGCGCTGGGTCCGGCTTCACCGGCGGTTGGCCCGGATCCACTCCAGCGCCTCCTCGGCCTGTGCCGCCAGCCTGGTGACCAGCTCCTGCGCGGGCGGCACGTCGGTGATCAGATCGACGCCCTCGCCGGCCCAGATCGGCAGCGCCGGGATGACTCCCCGGGCCACGTCATTCCGGTAATCCTGCTGGGCCTGGGCGTCCGCGGCGAGTTCGGTCTCCCGCCCCCGCCATCGGTCCAGATAGGGGTGGGCGAGCGTACGAGCGCTGTAGCGCCCCGGCCAGGCTGAGCCGCGGGCGAAGTCCAGGATCCGGCTCCGCTCGGTGTCCGCGGCGCCGGCCCGTACCAGTGCCGCGGTCACGCCCGGTGCGACCAGGGCCTCCGCGGAGGCTTGGAAACGCGTGCCGATCAGCGCCCCCGCCGCGCCGGCCGCGAGCACAGCGGCTACGCCACGCCCGTCAGCGATGCCACCGGCGGCCAGCACAGGAACGGACCCGGCAAGATCCACGACGGCCGGTACGAACGCAAGTACCGATCGTCCCCGGTGCGCGCCATGGCCACCGGCCTCGGTGCCCTGGGCCACGATCACGTCGGCACCCAGGTCGAGGGCCAGCCGTGCCTCGTCGAGATCGGTGACCTGGAGGATGACCTTGACGCCGGCCGCGTGCACGGCTGCGACGAACGGGCTCGGGTCGCCGAAGGAGAACATCAGCGCGCTGGGTTCGTACCGTAGGACCTGTTCTATGGCTGGGAGTGTGACGGCCCACGTCAGGAAGCCGGCGCCCCACGGCAGCCCGGTTTCCGCCACGATCGGCGTCTCGCGCGCGAGCCACTCCGGATCGCCGAACGCGCCGCCCAGCAGCCCGAGCCCGCCGCCGCGCGACACCGCCGCTGCCAGTGCCCCACCGGCCGAACCGCCCATGGGCGCCAGCGCGATCGGATGCCGCACGCCGAGCAGGTTGGTGAACGCCGTTGCCACCGCCATGAGGTCATCATGGCCTACCCGCGGGCGCGGCGGGTTCGGGGTAGCTCAACCCATCCGGGTCAGGGCGGCACGCAGCCGGGCCATGTCGCGGCGACGGCGTTCCAGGGTCATGGCGAGCCCAACCAGCAGCAGGCCGGCCGCCGCTAGCGGGATCCAGCGCGGCAGCAAGTCCCACACCAGGATCGCTTCATGCAGGGCGAGCACAACCAGCGTCACTCCACCCGCGACCACCGGCGCCCGCAGCCGCATCTGGGCGCCGACAACCGTGAGTGCCAGCGCGGCCAGGCCCAGCAGCAGGCGGCGCAGCGGTTCACCCTCCTGCACCAGCACGGTCATCAGGGTGGGCAGCAGGGCCGCAGCCAGCGCCGGACCGTAGGCAGCCCAGCTCGACAGTCCACGCCGCAGCAGCAAGCCGGCCAGCAGAGCCACGACCGCCGCGGGAATCGTGTACGCCTCCACCACCGCAACGTCCGAAGCCGCCAGCAGCATCCACGCCGCAGCCAGCTCAACAACGGCGGCCGCGATCACATGCTGACGCCAAGCACCGGCCGCCCGGACCAGCGCCCGCAACCCGAGAGCAACACCCCAGAACGTGCACACCGCGGCCATGTACCGCCCCGAGTCGCCCATCAGCAGCACCGCCAGCAGCGCTCCCCCGTGCCCGGCGGCCTGCAACACACGCCCCTCGGCACCGCGCCGGCGCAAGGTGACCAGTACGCCAACCGCCAGCATCGCAGCCGCGGTCCCCAGCAGGACGAAGGCAATCCCGCGCCACTCCAGCCCGGCCCGGCGACCAGCGACGACGGCCTCCACGAACGCGGCCAGCACCGCACTCACCACACCGGCTACCCGCACCGGTAAAACCCGGCCCTGAGCAGCGGCCACGCCACCCGCGACCACCGTCAACCCAAACGCCACCAGCGTCGCCGTGTCCGAGATCGCCGCCCCGGCCAGCCCCGGACCAACGGTGAGCACCCCGGCCCCGGCGGGAACAGCCCACCGGTTCCCGGCCAGCAGGGCGGCCAGCACGAGCGCCCCCAACCCGGTCACCACCGCGGCCACCGCGACGACGGGCCACGGCACCCGGGAGCCGACCACCGCAGCCAACGCCGCCAGCCCGGTCAGAGCCACACCGCTGAGGACCACGTCAACGCGGGGCCGCAGCACCGCAACGCCCACGGTCAGCACCGCGATCACCACCGGCAACCGCCAGTCCGACCATCCGAACACGACGGTCCCGGCGAACACGGTCAGCGCCGCTACGACCGGCACACCGAGCGACACCAACGCACCGAAGCGGGCTGCCCGGCGTACCGGTGAAGGGACAAGCGTGGCGGCAACGGCCAGGACGGTCACGATCAGCGCAAGCAGGATCGGCGCCCAGAAGCCGCCGGAGGCGATCGCCGCCACCCGTCCGCCGCCGATCGCCAGCGCGATCACGGCGAGCGCAACACTCCAGGACCGGTGGGCCGCCGCGAGCACCGCAGCCGCCGCGAGCAGGGCGAATGCCGAGAGGGCAGCCGATCCGGTGGCTGAGGCAACCGCCAGACCGGTGAGCGAGAGCAGGGCAGCCAGGGCCAGCGCGGCCAGCCCGAAACCGTAGGCGACGAACCGGACCGAGCGGCCCAGGCGGAAGATCATCAGGTTTGCGGCGGCAACAAGCGTCATCGTGTACGCCCACCCGGCCGTTCCGGGATGCGAGGGCGCCACCACCAGCGGCAGCACCGGTTGGGCCAGCACCAGAGCGGCGTACCGCGGGCCGGTCAGACCGGTCAGGTGCTCGTAGCCGGCGGCGATCGCGGCGGTCACGGCGAACACCGCTCCCGCATAGCCCAGGGCCGTGGTGTGGGCGAGCCCGAACAGGTTGACGTACCAGGCGGCGTACCCGTCCAGCAGCACCAGCAGCAACCCGACCGCCGCGAAGGTCTCGGCGCTGGCCCGCAGCTTGCGGCGCAGCGCGAACAGCGGTGCGACCAGCGCGACAACGGTGGCCACGCCGAGCAGCCCCGCGCGGCCCTTGAGCCCGAACTGCGACCAGGCGACGGCGGTGAACACGATCGCGGCCACCGCCAGCAGCACCCCACCCAGCGTGAACAGGGTGTTCTGCACCAGCCGGGTGGAGGCCTCCCCCGCCGCCGTGGTGATCGGAGCCGTCGTCGCCGGCGCGTGCTGGTAGCCGGCCACCGCCGCGCGGACCTTTGCCGCTGCAGCCTCCCGCTGCTGCCACGCCTTGCGCAGAACCGCATCCGCAACGCCAACCGCTTGCCGAGCAGTGGCGAGCCGAGCGGTCAGCACCGGGATCTCGGCGTCCAGCCGGACAACCTCGGCGGCATCGGGGTCCGGGCCGCGGCCACAGCCGGGGCAGCCGGTGGTCAGGGTCGCTTCGCAAGAACAGAAGGGGCACGGGTACGCGGTCACGCCGTTGATCGTCGCGGAGAGTGAGGGCTGCTCTCTTGAGTCGGCGTACTCAGAGTGCCTAGGTGCTCGACCAGGACGTCCAGGTGGTGACGTGGATGCGCAGGAAGGGGCCGGGTGGCGGGGTTTCGGCGTACTGCGGGTAGCGGCTGAGCAGGGCGGGTTCGGGTTCATTGACGATCGTGGCGAGGCCGTCGGCGCGAACCCACCACAGCATGTCCCAGTCGTCGTCGTAGTGGTCGGCGAGCACGCTCACCCGCGGTTCGCGCTCGATGTTGGCCAGCCGTTGCAGCCGCCGGTGCCGCTTGGGTTTGCCGTCCACCGCCGTGTGGATGACCTGCCCGACAACAGCGAAGACGATGGGTACGAGATGAGGTGCCCCGTCCGGCGTGACCGTGGCCAGCCGCGCCACTCGCACCGACGAGAACAGCTCAGCGGCAGGTGAACTCACCGGTCGCCCGCTCCCATGACGCCGGCTCCTGCTCGATCACGTACCCCGGCCCGGAGCGCAGCCACGCCGGCACCGAACTCCATCAACCGATTCTAGAAACCCCCCTGCGCGGGAGCCGGACACCCCCGTTTCGGCGCCCGGCTCTCGCGTCAGCGTTGACGGACAGTAATCAGCAGTAGGCGGTCCGGGCCGCCGCCGGGCTGGCGATGCCGCCGGTACGGTAGCTCTTGGTCTGGTTGCCACCGATCGAGAAGCAGCCGGTGTCCGGCCAGTTGTTGATCACGAAGTAGAAAGAGTACGTCCCGCTGCAGATGTTGCGGACCGTGCCGTACTTCGAGAAGCCGTCGCTGTAGGTGCCCACCAGCGACACGCACGCCGCCGCGGCCGACGCGCTCGGTGCGCCAGCTGCGGTCGCGGTGGCGGCGTGGGCGCCGGTGGCTCCGGCGGAGACGGCGAGCGCGAGGCCGGCGCCGGCCACTGCCAGCGCCTGGGTGATCCGCTTCGGCTTGGACATGGGTCCTCCTAAGTGGAGACAAACCGCCGCCGGACGTCCCGGCGACGAGTTCGATGCTCGGCCCGCAGGCTGCCGCCCAGCAACCTCGAGATGTCCCTGACCTCGGCCTATCTGTCTGCGGTAGACAGATAGACGTGCTCTGACACAATGGTCGGCGTCGATTGCTGAACGGGGGCATCACGAGCATGATGGAGCCGGTCGAGCCGTGGTGGGCCCAGGTCCACGAGGCGGCCCAGTTACTGACGTCGAACCTCGGCGCAGCGGTGACCCGGGCCGGGCGCGACGGGGTATACCACCCGCCACCGGGGCGCCCGGTGCCCAAACGCCGGCGCCGCCCAGCCTCGCTGCGCCATCTCGCCGAGGTGATCGGCACGCACCGGCTGGCGCCGGGGCTGTCGATGGACAAGGACGTCGTGGGGGCCGTGCTGGCCGGCGATCTGCGCTACCTCACCAACCCGATCGCGGTGGTGGCGGTCGCCAGGGCCGCGCAGCTGATCGCCGGGGATCCCCCGGACACCGCTGCCGAACGGCAACTGAGCGTAGCCAGCGAACGCGTTGCCGCGTTGGTCAAGAGCGCCGAGGAGGCCGATCAGCGAGCGCCGCGTCTGCTGCCCGAGCCAGTGCTGGAGGGCGAGTTGCAGCCGGCCCCCACCCGCACCGAGGTGATCGAACGCCCACTGCCCATCGACCGGCCGGTCCGCAACCCCCGCCGCCCCCTGCTCATCATGCTGGCCGTGGCGCTGGTGCTCGGCGTGGGCGTCGGCACGTTCCTGGTCCTGCGCGACGATCCCGACAAGTCCGACGCCGCCTGCACCGCCGGCGCCGACCCGGGCGAAATCATCATCGGTACGCCCACCACGTTCGACGACAAGGCCGCCACCCGGCTCGACCCGACCCTGGACTTCGACGCCATGAACGGCTCGGCCCGCTACGCCCGCCGCAACGGCCGCACGTACTACTGGGGTCGCGCCGGCTCGGACGACAACGCCCCGGAAGCGGGCGGCAGCCGGATCCGCTGGCGCTTCACCGACGGCCCCTGGCACTCCTGCGGCACCGACCTGGCCGTCGACAACCGCAACTACGTGCACAGCCCGGCCGTCCCCACCACCATCAACGGCCGGGCGGTGACGCTGCAGGTCTGCCTGTGGCGCGCCGACCCCTACCGGGAGAACTGCACCCCCGAGATCAAGACGGGCTAGGTGGTTCGGGTCGGTGCAGGGTGAGGATCAGGTCGACGACCAGGGCGGTCCAGCCGGTCTGGTGCCAGGCGCCCAGGCCCGCGCCGTTGTCGCCGTGGAAATACTCGGGGAAGGCGACCAGGTCCTTCCAGTCCGGGTGGGTCTGGAAGAGCTCGTTCGCGCCGTAGATCGGGCGCCGGCCCCACGAGTCCGGCACGAACAGCGAGATCAACCGGCGGGACAGGTCGTCGGCCACCGCGGTCAGCGAGCACTTGGTGGCCGAGCCGGTCGGATATTCGACCTGTAGGTCGTCGCCGTAGAACGCGGCGAACTCGCGCAGCGCCTCGACCAGCAGAAAGTTGGTGGGCATCCAGATCGGGCCACGCCAGTTGGAGTTGCCGCCGAACAGCCCGCTGGTGCTCTCGGCGGGCTCGTAACCGACGGTGAAGTCCGAGCCGCCGAGCGAGACCGTGAAAGGTTTCTCCGCGTGGGAGCGGGAGAGCGTTCTGAGGCCGTACGGGGAGAGAAATTCCTCGGGGTCGAGCATCCGGGCCAGGATCCGCATCAACTGGTCCTGCCCCACCATCGACAGCAGCCGCTGCTGGCGACCGTCCGGGGACAGCCGCCGTGCGCTGATCACGTCGCCGTAGTCGGGCTGGTTGGCCAGCAGCCAGCGCAACCGCGCCCCCAGCTCGGGCAGGCGGGTGAGGGTGCCGGCGGACAGCCGCGTGGTGGCCGCGAGCGGGAGCAGGCCGACGATCGAGCGGGCCTTGAGCGGCATCCGGTGCCCGTCGGGCAGGCGCAGCACGTCGTAGAAGAAGCAGTCCTCGTCGTCCCAGAGACCCTGCTGGTACGCGGCCTCGGCGATGTAGGCGAAGTGCTCGAAGAACTTGGTCGCCATGTCCTCGTAGGTGCGGTCGTGCAGCGCCAGCCGGATCGAGATGTCGAGCAGGTTGAGCGCGTACATGGCCATCCAGCCGGTGCCGTCGGACTGTTCGAGCACCCCGGCGACCGGCAGCGCGGCCGAGCGGTCGAACGGGCCGACGTTGTCCAGCCCGAGGAAGCCGCCTTCGAACACGTTGTTGCCGCCCACGTCCTTGCGGTTGACCCACCAGGTGAAGTTGAGCAGCAGCTTGTGCATGATCCGGGCGAGGAAGTCGTGGTCACGCCCGCCGTCGATCTCGAACACGCGCAGCGCCGCCCAGGCGTGCACGGGCGGGTTGACGTCGCCGAACGCCCACTCGTAGGCGGGGATCTGGCCGTTGGGGTGCATGTACCACTCGCGCAGCAACAGCAGCAGCTGGGCCTTGGCGAACCCGGGGTCGACGCGCGCGATCGTGACGCAGTGGAAGGCCAGGTCCCAGGCGGCGTACCAGGGGTATTCCCACGGGTCCGGCATCGAGATGACGTCGAAGCTGTTCATGTGCCACCAGGCGTTGTTGCGCCCGTAGCGCCGGCCCGGTGGCGGGGGAGCCGAGCCGGGGTCGCCGTGCAGCCATTGTTTGACGTCGAAGTGGTAGAACTGCTTGCCCCACATCAGCCCGGCGATGCCCTGCCGCGCGACCGCCGCTTCCTCCGCGCTGGCCGCCGCCGGGATCAGCTCGGCGAAGAAGGCGTCGGCCTCGGCCTTGCGCTTGGTGATGATCTCTTCATATGAGGGGCCCAGATCCAACGAAGGTGGAGCGTCTGTCTCGGCCAGCCGCAGCCGGATCTCGCGCGTCTCCCCCGGCCCGAGGGTCACCTCGTAGTGCAGCGCGCCCTTGGTGCCCGTGCCCGCCGGGTTGACGGTCGGGGCGCCGGAGACCACATAATCGTTGATGCCGTCCTTCGGGTACGTGCTCGTGCCCGGCTGACCCCACAGGCGCTGCGAGTTGGTCTCGTTGTCGCACATCAGGGCGGCCGGCTCGCCCTCGCCGCGCAACTCGAGGTGCCCGAGGCTGCGGTGCTCGCCGGTCAGCCGGCCGGGGGTGCCGGTGAGCACCGGGACGGGGCGGTTGGCCGCACCCCAGGACCAGGTGTTGCGGAACCACAGCGATGGCAGCACGTGCAGGGTGGCCTCGCCGGGACCCCGGTTGGACACGGTGATGCGGATGCAGGTGTCACGCGGCGAGGCCTTGGCGTAGTCGACGGTCACCGCCCAGAACCGGTCCTCGTCGAAGACGCCGGTGTCGACCAGCTCGTATTCCGGCTCGTCACGCGAGCGCCGGCCGTTGACGGCTACCAGCTCGTCGTACGGGAAAGCGGCCTGCGGGTAGTGGTAACGCCAGGTCATCCAGCTGTGCGTGGGGGTGGAGTCCTGGTACCACCAGTATTCCTTGACGTCCTCGCCGTGGTTGCCGCCATCCCCGCCAAGGCCGAACATGCGTTCCTTGAGGATGGGGTCGCGCCCGTTCCACAGCGCCAAGGCGAAGCAGAACGTCTGCCGGTCGTCGCTGAGCCCGGCCATGCCGTCGTCGTTCCACCGGTAGGTCCGCGAGCGGGCGTGGTCGTGCGGGAAGTAATCCCAGGCGGTGCCGTGCTCGCTGTAGTCCTCCCGCACGGTGCCCCAGGCGCGCTCGGCCAGGTAGGGACCCCAGGCGCGCCATGGCTGCTCGCCTGCGTCAGCCTGCGCCAGGCGCTCACGCTCCCCTTCAGCCACGGCTAAAACATTAACGGACGAACACGAGAGTTGATCAGGGTCCGCTGCTCAGGGCGTCCAGGTTGAGCTGGCGCAGCACGTGCGGGGCGAACATCGCGGCGACGGCCAGCACCGAGATCACCGTGAAAACGGTCCGGAGCACGACGGTCTCGACCTTGCCGCCGACCTGCACGGCGATGCCGTCGGGGATGCCGATCATCCGCCACATCCGCCGGTTGAGCGGGATGGGCCACAGGATGGGCACGCCATTCTTGGTGATCATGTCGCCGAACAGGTGCACCACGCACCCCACGGCGACCGCCGCGCCGAGCATCGGATAACCCCGCTCGCCGGGCAGGTTGGCCGCGGTGAACCAGGCGATCGCGGCGGCCGAGATGGTGATGATGACCCAGCCCGCGCGCTCGGCCCACTCGTCGAACAATCCCCGCAGGGCGAGCCCGGCCATGAAGAAGATAATGCCGACAACTGCCCATTTGCCGTACGAGGTCGCGAGCGTCGTCGTGCCCCACCCGACCAGCGCGGCGAACGGCAGCGTGTGGGTGAAGGTGCGGTGGCCGTTGTTGCGCCGCGGGTCCTTGCTGAGCTTGGTCGCGGTGTAGATGCCCAGCGACACCTTCTCGACCACCTCGGCGATGAACAGCGAGAACACCCCGAACGTGCGGGCCACGGTGGCGCCGCCCTGATTGCGGGTGACCTTGCCGGACAGGTCGAGGTCGGGCAGCAGCGCGCCGCCCGCGCACACCGTCGTGCCAATGGCCACGGCCAGGGGACTCTGCTCGTAGCCCGCGAAATAGTCGAGCGCCCAGCTCCCGGCGAGCCAGACCGCCGCGCCCGACAAAGCGTGCGACGGACCCATCATGGTTGTTGCCCACCCCTCATGCCGATCAGGGGCACCACTGTCGCATCGGTGGACAAGGTGGGCAACGACCCCCGCTTCCACTATGGAGAGACCAACATCACCATCCGCCGTGCATCCGGTGGCTGAACCGGGGCCGCCGATCGCCGTGGCGGGCGTGCCGGATCAGCCCGATGACCAGGAACGTCAGCGGGATGGCAGGCCAGAAGAAGTGCGCGTTGGACAGCAGGAACAACCCGGTCAGCAGGGCCGCGATGAAGATCACGAATCCCGCGTGGCGGCGCAGGTCCCGGCGTGTCGCGGCGCGCGCCTCAGGGGTCTCGCGCAGCGCTTGACGTCCACCGCCGGGCAGATCGGCGGTCAGCGGGGCCAGCTCGTCGCGGTACTTGGACGCGTACACGCTGCTCAGCCGCTCCTCGCCCTCCTCCAGCGAGAGCCGCCCCTCGGCCATCGCGGCCCGCAGAATCGTGGCAACCTGCTCGCGCTCGGCGTCGGACGTGCGCATCCGGGTGCCGCTGGTCTCCGTCATGTCGATCCCCTTCCTGCAAACGTGTGCCTCCAGGCTGCGGGATCCGCTCGCGCCGGGCGTCGGCCCGGGAGAGCGTCTTCGCGTACGTCCACCGGAGTACGCCACTGCCGGTCCCTACGCCCCCGGTCGCACCACCGTGGTCCGATGTCCGCCGCGCCCGGGTGCCGTAGCGTCGTTGACGTGCCGATCCACCCCAGCTACCACCCGCGGCGGCCCTACTCCCAGCGGCGGCCCGGTCCGCGCCGCGACAACTTCAAGGCCGCCGCGTTCGTTGCGCTGGGCTTCCACCTGTTCGGCAACGCTCGCATCGCCGGCGCCCTGGCTGCGCCCGCAGACAAGATCGGCATCGCGCTGCTGGTAGCCGGCCCGCTGGCCCTGCTCTGGCGGCGCCGGGCCCACCTGTTCGTCTTCGCGATCGCGGCGGCGGCCAGCATCGCGTACGCCACCCTGGTGCCGCCGGCCTGGACGTTCCTGGTCGCCCCGGTGATCGCGCTGTACACCGCGGCGAAGGCGGGCCGCGCCCGCGCCGCTGTCCCGGTCGCCGCCGCTGCCTACCTCGTCTACGTCACCGTGACCAAGCTGGCCGCCGAGCCGCTGGGGGTCCCGCTGACGTCCCAGCCGAGCCTTCGCGTGCTCATCCTGACCGCAGTCGGCCTGTTCCTGACCATGATCCTCGGCGAGGCCGGGCGCAGCCGGGACGCCTACTTCGCCCAGCTCGCCAAGGTCAACGCCGAACGCGCCAGGGCCCACGAGGAGCAGGAGAAACGCCAGACCTCCGACGAGCGGCTGCGCATCGCCCGCGAGCTGCACGACGTCCTCGGCCACCACCTGTCGCTGATCAACGTGCAGGCCGGGGTGGGGCTGCACCTGATGGACAGCCGCCCCGAGCAGGCCCGCGAGGCGTTGACCGCGATCAAGACGGCCAGCTCGGAGGCGCTGCGCGAGGTACGGGCGGTGCTCGACGCGCTGCGCCCGGAGCAGGAGGCGGCACCCCGGCAACCGTCGCTGGGGCTGGACCGGCTCGCCGACCTGACCTCGGACGCCGGGCTGCCGATCAGCACCACGACGACCGGGATCCGGCGCGAGCTGCCGCCGGAGGTGGACCGGGCGGCGTACCGGATCATCCAGGAAGCCCTGACCAACGTCCGGCGCCACGCCCTGGCCCAGTCCGCCACGATCGCGATCGACTACGGCCCGCTCGAGCTGCGCCTGGCCATCCGCAACGATGGCACAGCCCGCCCGGAATCCGACGAGGCCGGCGACGGCGGGTCGGGCACCGGGATCGCCGGCATGCGCGCACGGGCGGAGACGCTGGGTGGCACGCTGACGGCCGGGCCGGTGCCCGAGGGTGGTTATCTGGTCGGGGCCGTCCTGCCCACGCACGTTACGGAGTCCGCATGATCAAGGTGCTGCTCGCCGACGACCAGGCCCTGGTGCGGGCCGGGTTCCGCGCGCTGATCAGCGCGGAGCCGGATCTCGAGGTGGTCGGGGAGGCCGCCGACGGGCTCGAAGCCGTACGCCTGGCCGCCGCCACCCGGCCCGACGTCATCCTGATGGACATCCGGATGCCCGGCGTCGACGGCCTGGAAGCCACCCGCCGCATCGCCGCCGACCCCGAGCTGAACGGCATAAGGGTAGTCATTCTGACCACGTTCGAGCTCGATGAGTACGTGTTCGAAGCGTTGCGCACCGGGGCGTCGGGCTTCCTGGTCAAGGACACCGAGCCGGTCGACCTGCTGCGCGGCATCCGCGCAGTGGCGGCCGGGGACGCGCTGCTGTCGCCGAGCGTGACGCGCCGGGTGATCGGCGAGTTCGCCACGCCGGGCGGGCGGGGACGCCCCACGGTGCCGCCGGAGGAAGCGGGGCAACGGCTGGGTCAGCTCACCGACCGCGAGCGCGAGGTGATGGTGCTGGTCGGCGAGGGCCTGTCGAACGACGAGATCGCCGCCCGGCTGGTGATCAGCCCGGCCACCGCCAAGACCCACGTGAGCCGCACAATGGTCAAGCTGGGCGCGCGCGACCGGGCTCAGTTGGTGGTGCAGGCGTACGAGGCCGGGATCATCCGCCCCGGGTGGCTGAGCTAACTGCCTGCTACGGGCTGATTGCCGGGCAGGGGCTCGCCGGGCTGGGCGAACCAGGCCGGCAGCGAGTCGTCCAGCGCGGTGCGGATGCGATGGTGGGCGAACGGCGTGAGGTCGGCCGGCAGCGCGTCCAGGGCGAACCAATCCACAGCCAGCGACTCGGTGTCGTTGACCCGGGCCTGCCCGCTGACCGCCCGGCAGCGATACCAGGTGTTCACCATGTCGCAGCGGTCACCGTTGCCGTAGACCACCGGGTGCAGGGCCACCCCGGCCAGCCGCTCGACCTTGACGTGCACGCCGGTTTCTTCGAGGACTTCGCGGACCACGGCCTCGGCCGGCTGCTCGCCCGGGTCCATCATGCCGGCGATCAGCGACCAGCGGTGGTTGTCGCTGCGCTGCCCGAGCAGCAGCTCGCCGCGGTCGTTGAGGACCACGGCGCTGACCGTCGGAAACATGATCAGGTCCTGGCCGGCCTTGGCGCGCAGGTTCTTGACGTACGGGGATGCGGGCACGCCGCGACCCTATCCGGTGCCGGTTACCGGCGGTCAGCGTTTGCGGGCGGCCTGCCGACGGGCGCGTTGCTCGCGGGTGTACGCCTTGCGCTCCTCGAGGTCCTTCTTCCAGGCGTCGCGGGCTTCCTGCGTGACGCCCTCGATGGCTCCGTTCACCGACGCCGGACCGGCCCAGTATTTGTAGATCCAGTTCCACAGGAACCCGCCCTCGCGGACATCCTTCGCCATGACGACCTCCGTTTGCCCGTTCCTCGCCGATTGGTGCACCAACCATTGGCACACCAATTATTGGTACAGTAACAAGCGAGCTGAGGAGAGCCAACCAATGAGTGACCCGGTCGACAACGACCCTCTGCATCTGGAACAGCAGGTCTGTTTCGCCCTGTCCGTGGCGGCTCGCAGCGTGGTCGCGGTGTACCGGCCGCTTCTCGAACCCATGGGACTGACCCACCCGCAATACCTGGTGATGCTGGCATTGTGGCAGCACGCACCCCTGTCCGTACGGCGGCTGAGCGATCTCCTGCAGTTGGATCCTGGCACCTTGTCGCCGCTGCTCAAGCGACTGGAGGCCATCGGTTACCTGCACCGCGAACGGGACCGGGCAGACGAACGCAGCCTGGCCGTGACGCTGACTCCCCGGGGGCGCGAGCTGCGCGAAGAGGCCCTCACGATCCCGCCGGCGGTGGTTGAGCGACTGGGATTGCCGATCGAGGAGCTGCGGTCGCTCCACGCCGCCCTGACAACAGTCATCGCCGCCGCGAAGTGAGCCCACTCGGGTCGTGCCGGTCGATGGCGATGCCGATGGCCGCGACCACCGCGCCGGCGATCATCATCACGATGCCGGTGACGGCCAGCGCGTGACCCTGCCACGGAAACACGACGACGAGCAGAGCGACGGCCACCACCATCGCGATTACTGCAACAGCTGATCTGTACCTCATCGTCAGGTGGGTACCCGGGCCGCGACGGCCGAACCGGCGTGCGGCGCGATAGCCCCCCTTCAGGGGACATGACACTGACAACGCTCGAGGGGCAACGGCCTTGATGAGCGCCGGCTCAGCTCGGTGCAGCATCAAGGTCAGTGCCGCCGGCTGCACAGGATCGCGACATCAATGGCAACCCGGGACGGGTGTAAAGACCGTCACAGCCGCCGGGCCCGCAGCGCCTCCGCCACCGACCACGCCTGGAACGGGCACCCCGTAGCCGGGTGCGGTGCATCCCCGCCGGCGGTCTCGGAAACCGACCCGAGGCCGTACTCGCCCAGGTGCCAGTCGGCATCGGACAGGGTCTGGTCGGCGGCGATGCCGAGTTTGCGCCAGGATTCCACGTACGGGCCGGTGAGCCAGGGCCACACCGTTCCCGTGTGGTACGCCGTGTCCCGCTCGGCCGGGCCGCCGCGGTGGTTGCCCTGGTAGCCCGGTGTTCCCGGCGCTTGGCTGCGGGGTCCGAGCGGGGTCATCAGGGCCGCCCCGATGGTCTGCAGCGCGGCGGGTTCGGGGCGCAGCGGCGCGTACGGCAAGGACCAGGCCAGCAGTTGGTTGGGCCGCAACGTGTCGTCGTTGCCGTTGGGTCCGTCCACCACGTCGTGCAGCAGGCCACCACCGGCCGGGAAGCGGCGCGCGAAGGAGCCCAGGGCGGCGGCGTGGGCGCGGTCGACGGCGCCGACGTCCGCGCGGATCTGCCAGGCCATCTTGATCAGCATGGCCAGCCCGTTGATCCACAGCGCGTTGACCTCGACCGGCTTGCCTGCCCGGGGCGTCACCGGGACCTCGTTGACGCGCGCGTCCATCCACGTCAGCGCCACCCCGGGGGCACCCTGGCGCAGGAGGCCGTCGGCCGGGTCCGCGCCGATGCCGTAGCGGGTGCCGGCCAGGTGGGCGTCCACCGCGGTGAGCAGAACCGGGACCAGCTCGGCGGCCAGGTCGGTGTCGCCGGTCAAGGCAACGTGCCGGCCGACTGCGTGCAGGAACCACAGCGTGGCGTCGACCGTGTTGTACTCGACCCCGCCGACGTCAGCGGTGTTGGCGAGCATGCCCTCCGACAGGGTCGCCGCGTAGTTCTGCAGCAGGCTGCGGCCCAGCTCGCCCCGCCCGGTGGCCAGGAACAGGCCCTCGTAGCTGATCATCGTGTCGCGCGACCAGGCGCCGAACCAGGGGTAGCCGGCCACCACGTCGGGGCCGGCGTCGGTGCGCACGACGAAGGCGTCGGCGGCCAGCGCGAGGGTGGCCTGGGCTTCGTCGCCGGGTCCGGCCGCTGCCACCACGGCCCGATTCCTGGTACGCCCAGAGCTCACCACCTCAGCCGCCGGCTCCGGCACCGTCTCCAGGTCGTCGGCCCACGCCGCCACCGACGCGGTCGCCCCGGCCTGGCGCAGCTCGGCGTGGAAGCTTCCGGCGTACCAGAGATCCTCGGTGGGCGTGAGCCCGCGCGCCGCCTCCTCGCGATGCCGCACCCCGTGGAACCACCCACCCGCACCGCGGAAATCCGGCCCGCGCAAGCGGTACGCCCCCTCGACCACGCACCCGCCCTCCACCTCGGTGACCACCGGTTGCGGGCCCCCGGCCGTGCGTTCGGCATGCACATCGCGCCACGTGCACAGCGCCTCGAGCCGCAAACTGACGGGGCCGCCGGTGAGCAGCCGGTGCACGACGGCCACGCTGCTGCGCCCGGGTTCCATCGCCAGCTCGCGTTCCAGCACCACGTCACCGATGCGCCAGCGCCACCGCGGCAGCCCGTCGACCAGCTCGAAGCCGGACAGGAACCGGTGCCCCTCGGGCGCGACCACCCCGTCGGCCCACTCGTGCACCCCGAGGCGCACCACCGCCCCGGACGCCAGCGTGACCACCGGGTCGAGCGCGGCAAGCCCGAGGTAGCGCAGCCCGGGGTTCTTGCCCGCAACCACCAGCAACCCGTGGTAGCGCCGGGTCCGCAGGCCGCTGACGGTGCCCATCGCGTAGCCACCACGCCCGTCGGGCACGAGCCATTCCCGGCGCGAGCCCTCGTCGAGGTGCCCGCAGACCTGAGTCCCGAAAGCAATGCGGCGCATGGCGAAACGCTATCCCGGCGGCGGTGATGGTGCTTACGCGGCGCCCGATCCCGGCGAACTCTTCCCTCCCGAGGCTGCGTGATCGGCTCGACATCGCCGAGGGTTTCGCCCGCCAGATCGAGGACCACAACGCTCAAGCCGCATCCGCGTAACAGTCGACAATCGAAACATCCAACGGAAACCTGACCTCGGTACGCCCAAAGAGCAGGTCCCCCGCTCGCCCGGCGGCGAGCCGCACCGCCGCCGCGACGGCATCGGCTTCGGCGACCGGGCAGTGCACCCCCACCTCGTCGTGCACGAACAGCACGATCTCCGCGCGCATGCCGGCCAGCTCGGTACGCAGGGTGGCCAGCAGCACCAGCGCCCACTCGGCGGCGGTGGCCTGGATGACGAAGTTGCGGGTGAACCGCCCGCGGGCCCGCCCCGAGGCGCCACCCTGCGACACGTCGGCCGGCCCGGACTCCTCCGGCGGGTCCAGCCCGGCATCGCGCCACGCGGTCGACGAGGGCGGGCAGGTCCGGCCCAGCCACGAGCGGACCAGTCCCCCGGCCTCCCCGGTGCGGGCGGCGGCCTCGACGTACTCGAACGCGGTCGGGTAGTGCTTGCGCAGCACCGCCAGGGCCGGGATCGCGGCGCCGCCGGTCTGGCCGTACATCGCGCCGAGCAGGGCAACCTTGGCCTTGGGGCGGTCGCCGTCGAACGAGTCCTTGGCCAGCGCGGCGTACAGGTCGTCGGCCTCGCCCGCCGCGGCCAGCCGGGCGTCACCGGACACGGCGGCCAGCACCCGCGGTTCGAGCTGACCGGCGTCGGCCACCACGAAGCACCAGCCCGGGTCGGCCACCACCGCGCGGCGCACCACCTTGGGCACCTGCAACGCCCCACCCCCGCGGGTGGCCCAGCGCCCGGACACCACGCCCCCGGGCACGTACTCCGGGCGGAAGCGGCCTGCGCTGACCCACGACTCCAGCCAGCCCCAGCCGTGCGCGGTCCAGATCCGGTACAGCTCCTTGTACTCCAGCAGCGGCTTGACCGCCGGGTGCTCGACCTTGCGCAGCACCCAGGCGCGCGTGTTCGGGATGTCGATGCCCGCCCTGGCGAACGCCTTGAGCACCTCGGCCGGCGAATCCGGGTGCAATCCCCGTACCCCGAAAGCGGTGTTGATCTCCGCAGTGAGCTCGGCCAACCGGCGCGGCGGCCCCACCGGCTGCGGCGCGCCCAGCAACTCCCGCAGCAACCGGTCGTGCACGTCGGCCCGCCACGGCAGCCCGATGTGCCCCATCTCGGCGCCCACCAGCGCCCCCGCCGACTCCGCCGCCACCAGCAGAGCGACCCGCCGCGGCCGCCCGGTCCCCCGGACCCGCCGCTGCTGATCGGCAAACACCTCAATCAGCGCACCCAGCACCACTGCCGCGGCGCTGTCGTAGCCACTCCCCCCGGCCACCGCCAAAACGGTTCGATACGCCGACCCGCCGCCTCCCGTGGCCGGGCCGAACAGCGTCTCCTGGGCCAGCCCGGGCGGCTCCGGCAACCGCGGCGGCGGATCGGCCGGCACCGGCAGCACCCCGCGCACCCGGGCCACCGCCGCCGCCAGCGACCGCGGCGCTCCCCACATCCCAGCGTGCCCGAGCAGCAACGCCTCGGTCAGCTCGACGTCATGGCACCGCCCGACGCGCACCCCGGCCCGCAGCAACGCCGGGTAGACCTCGGCTGTGGCCGCCCACAACCACCGCGGCGCATCGCAGGCCTCGCGCGCCGCCACCGCCGCCGCCACATCCGGCACGGCCACCGGCGCCCCGGCCACCGAGCCGTCCTGGTGCACGTCCTGCAGCCAGCCGGGACCTTCTCCCGACCCGTCCCCGGACACCACAGCTACCAGCACGAACCCATCATGAACCAGGGGTACGACCAAAAACCGCAGGCCGGCTCAGCCGATCGCGCACCTGCACCACGCACACCGCCACCAGCAGCGCCGACACCGCCACCGCGGCCATCCCCCACACCAGGCTGCTGCCGTTGGCGATGAACCCGATCACCGGCGGGCCGGCCAGCAACCCCGTGGTGCCCATTGCCGCCACCAGCGTCAGCGCGTCCGGTCCCTGGTTCGCGGCGGCCACGTACAGGCACGGGGTGATCGCCGCCATGCCCAGGCCCACGCAGGCGAACCCGAGCAGCGCCGGCACCACGCCCCCGGCAACCAGCGCCCCGGCGAGCCCGGCTCCGGCCAGCAGCGCCCCGCCGACGACCACGCGTTCGTCGCCCCAGCGGGCCCGCCAACCGTCGGCGAACAGCCGGGCGAGCACCATCATCCCCGACACCACGGCGATACCCAGGGGCGTCAGACCGGCGGCGGCGTGCGCGATGTCGCTCAGGTACAGCGCCGACCAGTCGTTCATGGCGCCCTCGGTGACCGTACCGAAAACCATCGCCAGGCCCAGCCAGGCAGTGACCCGCGACGGCAGCGACAAGCGTCCCTTCGGCGCCTCGGGCGCGGTCTCGTGCACCAGCAGAGCGGCCCGTGCGGCAACGATCAGCAGCACCAGCAGCACCGCGCCGACGGTGAAGTGCAGGGCCAGGCCGGGGCTCAGCGAGACCACGACGGAAGCCAGCAGCGCCGACAGCAGGGTCCCGCCGCTGAACACCGCGTGCAGTTTGGCCATGGTGGTGCGGCTGTAGCGGGCTTCGAGCGCGGCGCCCTGGGCGTTCATCGACACATTCAGGCAGGCCACCGCGATGCCGTCGCAGAACAGCACGCCGAGCGCAACCGCGAAGCTGGGGGCCAGCGCGAGCGCCGGGAGCACCACGACCAGGGCGACGCAGGAGGCGATGGCGAGGGTGCGTGAGCCGTAGACCCGCATCATCCGCGAAACGAACGGAAAGGAGACCGCCGCGCCGATGCCGGTGGACAGCAAGAGCAGACCGACTTCCGCCTCGCTGAGTGCCAGTCCATCCTTGATTTGCGGTACGCGCGAAGCCCACGTCCCGTACTGGAACCCGAGGAAGCAGAACAGCGCCGCAATCGACACCTGCGATCGGCGGAACGAGTCAGCGGCCATGCAGCTCAACCTCTCGGGACATGTACATCGCATCCGCGCCGTAGCACGGTGGAACTGGGACATCGCGGTGGCGCCGGTAACCCCGGGCGGCCCAGAACGTGTCGCTGCCACCCACCGCGACCAGCGACACGTGCCGGTACGCCAGCGCCCCGGCCGCCGCCAGGAAGTGCTCGTGCAGCAGCGTCGCCAGCCCCTGCCGCCGGTGCTGCGCCCCGATGACCAGGTCGTGCAGGTGCAGCTCACCGCCGGGTCCGGCCGGTTTCGAAGGCCCGCCGAGCTCGGGCGAGGCGAACCGGGCATACGGCAGGGCCAGCACATAACCCACCAGCTCAGCCCCGGCGCAGGCCACGAACGAGGTGCCCGGGGCGGCTCGGGATTCGAGGGCTTCGCGGCCCTCGGACAGCCCGCTGGGGTCGTACGTGTGGAATTCGAGGGTGGTGATCTGCGCCCAGTCGCCGGGTTCGATGCCGCGGATGCGGATCATGCCGGGACCAGGTCGTCGCGGACCGCCCGGTACGGCAGCGGGTCGAAGCCGTTGAAGCCCAGCGTCATGTAGCTCGTGGCGTAGGCCCCGCTGGACAGCAACCAGACCGGGTCACCGGAGGCCGCGGCGGCCGGCACCGGGATCGGCTGCTCGTGGCTGAACGCGTCGTCGCTGTCGCAGGTCGGCCCGGCCACCACCGCTGGCACGTACCCGCCGCCGCGGTGGGCCGGGAACACCATCCGGTACTGAAGCTGGTCCATCTCGTACAGCCCGTTGAACTTGCCGCAGCTCAGGTAGAGCCAGTGCCGGCCGTCGCGGACCGTGAGCCGGGTGACGTGCGCGCGGATGGCGCCGTGGTCGGCGACCAGATAGCGGCCCGGTTCCAGCACGAACTCCAGCGGCCGCCCGGCGACGTCCTGCAACGTGCGCATGCCCGCTCGGATGGCGGCGAACATGTCAGCCAGCCGGGGTCGCGGCGGCCGGCCCTGCCGGTCGAGGTAACCCTGCGCGGGCAGGCCACCGCCGAGGTTGACGTGTTGGATGGCGATCCCCCGGGCCTTGAGCTGGGCGATCACACCGGCGAGGTCGGCCACCGCGCTGTGCCAGGCGTCGGCGGTCATCTGCTGCGAGCCCACATGCACCGACAACCCGGCCGGCACCAGGCCGGCCGCCCGTGCGCTGTCCAGCACGGTCACTGCCTCGCCGGGCGAGCAGCCGTACTTGTGGCTGAGCCCCCACAGAGCCCCGCGCCCGCTGGTGGTGACCCGGCAGAACACCCCGGCCCCCGGCGCGTGCTCGGCGATGGCCGCCACGTCCTGCAGGCTGTCGGTGGCGAACAACTGAATGCCCAGGTCACGGGCCAGCACCAGGTTGCTGTCGGACTTGACGGTGTTGCCGTAATGGACGGCCGAGGCCGCGGCGCCGGCTCGCAGCGCCGCGGTCATCTCGTTGGGGCTGGCCGCGTCGAACCCGCACCCCTGGCTCGCCAGCGCGGTCAGCACCTCCCCGATCGGGCACGCCTTCATCGCGAAACGGATCCGCACGCCCGGCAGCTCGCGGGTCAGCGCGTCGTACTTCTCCTCGATGCCGGTCAGGTCGTACACGATCCGGTCCTCGGGCGCGGCGGCGAGGGCGTGGCGCAACCGGCGGTCCGCGTCGCTCACCAGTCCGCTCCGGTCGCGTGGGCGGCGGTGACCAGCGGTTGCCAGGCCTCGATGAGCAGCGCGAAGTCGTCCATGTCGCGCCGCGCCTCGACAAGCAACTGGTCGCGCCGGGCGGCCAGGGTGGCGGCGAAGGTGGTGTACCGCCCGCCCAGGGCGCGGTAGGAGCGGTCGAGGCTGTCGAGCTTGGCGGCGTTCTCGTCGCGGCTCAGCCACGAGCTCTCCCGGACCAGGCCGGCCACCAGCGGCGTGCGGATGCGATGGTCGCGGTCGGTGAGCCGCTCGCCCAGCGCGGCCATCCCGCGATAGACAAAATGCAAATAGGGCATGGAGAGCAAGAACTTCACAAGCCTCATCTGGTACGACCACAAACCCGCGTCCGATTTGCGTTCGGCGGTGTGAAAATTGACGATGTCGCGATTGTGCAGCACCCCCGGTAATTGCGCGCTGCGGATCAGGTGGAACAGGAAGTAGTCGCTGCCGATGGTGTCGGTGGCCGGGGGCAGCGGCACCTGTTCCTGAATTGCCGAGAACGCGATGTTGCACATGTCCACACGCATCGGATCCACCACTGTCAGGGTGGACCGATCACCGGTGAACACCGCCTCACCCGCCCCGCGAAATGATTCCTCGACCAATTCGCGTTTCTGCTCGGCGGTTGCGTCACCGGGCGCCCACAAGCTGACGATGTCGTGGTAGACCTGCGGGTTCAGCGCCCGGATCGCGGCGATGTCCACCGACAGGTCGCCAACGAACGACGCCCCGGCCAGCACCACCGGCCGATCCGGGTCGACCGCCTCAACCTCGTCCACCTGCCCGGCCACGTCGCTCGCCCGGCGGCCCAGCACGGCGAGTTCGTGGCGGATCGGATAGACCGGCTGCCCGTCGTGGATCTGGTAGCCGCTGTCGGAGTCGCGCCGGTGCACGGACTCGCAGCCCAGCGCCGCCGCGATCAGGAACGCGCGGTTGGTGCAGGCGCCGTAGGACACCGCGGCGGGCAGCATCAGGTCGGCGATCAGGTCCGGCTTGGCGACCCCCGAAACGCTGATGACGGTACGCAGGAAGCGCCGCTGCTGCCCCTCGTCCAGATGCACAACCTCGACGCCGTCACCCACGTCGGCCGAGCGCAGCACCGCCGCGTGCCGCTCCCGGTCCGGCGCCGCCGCCGTGGAGTCCAGCACCAGCAGCACCACCGTCACCCCGAAGTGCTCAGCGGCGTAGCGCGCCTCGGCCGCCACCTGGGTGAGGACCGCGGCGCACTCCCGGTTCGTCGGCAGCGTCAAGCAGACTCGGCGCACGCCGCCTCCCCGCCGTGCCATGACTCGAGCCCGAGCAGCTTGGTCCCCAGCTCGGTGAGCCGGCCGGTTCCGTAGCGGCTGGCCTCGGGCCGGTCCGCGTCGCCGACCAGCGTCACGTTCCACTCCGGCGTACTCATCGAGCGCCACGACTCGACCCGCGACTTGACCAGCTCGTGGTGCGATTCCAGAGCCGGCATCATCGACAGGTACTGCACCGCGCGCACCCCGGACTGCGAGCGGTTGGGCGCCACCCCGTGGGCCAGCAGTCCGTTCCAGATGAGCAGGTCACCGGGTTCGAGCTGGGGGCGTACCGTCGGGAATTCGGTCTTGTCCACGTCGGGCCGGATCGGGTCGCGTCCGGCCGGTGCGGTCGCCCGCCACTGCTCGAAGCGCTTGAACAGCTCGGGCGAGCACTGGAAGCCGCCCTCGTCGTCGCTGGTGGGGGTCAGCGCGATGATGCCCTGCACGCGCTGCGGCAGCACGCTCAGCGTCGTGTCGACGTCCCAGTGCAGGTTGATGTCGAAGCCGCGTTCGGTGTCGGGGATCTGGGTGCGCGAGCGGTTGCCGACGTTCGGCGGATTGAGGTTGAGCCGGTCGAGGGTGACCCACAGCTCCTCGCAGTCCCACACGTCGACGAAGGCGTCGTACACGCGCTGAGCCTGCCGGCTGTCCCAGATGAGCTGGTGCTGGTACGCCTCGACGAAGCCGTAGACGTACAGGTCACGGTCGAGTTCGGAGGCGAATTCGCGTTCCGGGTACCAGGTTTGCGGGCGGTGCGGGTCGAGCCCTTGGAATTCCCAGGCAAAGGCGAGCAGGCGCTCGGCGTGAGCGCGCGGAATCGCCTCTTTGACGATGGTGTAACCGTACGTCTGCCAGTGAGCGAAATCCTCACCGGAAAGCACGCGCAAATCGCGGCTCTTGCGCAGATCGCGGAGCGGGGTTTCGGCGAGATAGGTATCAGCGTCTCTGCTGAAATACGGAATCCCGGAGGCGGCCCGGTGCAAAAATTGCTCGGTCGACGACATGCGCTCACTCCCAAAGCTATGTGCGAAGGAAATAGCGTCGAGCTTTTTCTCCGGGCGAACCTAACACGGCTCCGGCGGACTGGAAAGAAACCTAACACTCGCTGAACCCCAGTCGCGGGCGTCGATCCACTACACGTTGATCTAAGTTGGCTGCTCAGTCCACCTCGTCCACTATGGTGTGACCTCGGCCACAGAATCCGGGGACCCGGCCCGGCGATAGCGGTTCGATAGCTGCCGCTGGTTCGCTTCCGGCATGGATCTGGGGACACCGGTACGGGTACGGCGCTCGCAGCGTTATGTCGTGCTCGGGGCGGCGCTGTGGCTCGCGTTCGTGCTGGCGCACTGGGCGTTGAACGGGCGCTGGTGGCTGTGGCTGGTGCCGTCGGCGTTGCCGCCTCTGGTTTTTGTGGCCGTACCCCTGCTGGCTCTGCTTCTGGCTCGTTCGCGGGTGTCCATCGCGCTGGCGCTGGCCGGCCTGCTGCTCGGGCTGCCCTACAACGGGCTGTCGCTGCATTTCGGGCGCTCGGAACCGGCCGGCGTGCGCGTGTTCTCGTGGAACACCGAGTTCTGGGACCAGCAGGACGATCCGGCGGCCTTCTACCGGTATCTGCGCGCCCAGAACGCCGACGTCTACCTGCTGCAGGAATACCTGGGCTGGGACCTGGACCGCCCGTTCGACGGTCAGCGGCCGATGGACGACCTGGCCCGGCTACGCGCGGAGTTCCCCGGCTACGAAGTGGTGGTGCGCGGCGAACTGGCCACGCTGTCGCGCTATCCCGTGGTCAAACAGCCTCCGGTCGCCCCGGATCCGCTGGCACGCGGGGACAGCACGGCCGATTTCACCACGGTGTTCCGGGACGCCAAGGTGCTGCGCACGGATCTGCGAGTCGGTGCTCGGACGGTGTCGTTCTACAACGCGCACATTGCCGTACAGCTGAAGGTGGTCAATCCGCTCTCCGCCGGCTTCTGGAACGTGCCCAAGGTGGCCGACCCGCAGCGCAAACAGCAACTGACCGGGCTGTGGACCGACATCGCCGGCAACCCCGGCCCGGTCGTGCTCGCCGGTGACTTCAACACCAGCCCGGCGATGGCCGATCTGCGGGGTGTCCCGGACCGCCTGCACGACGCGAACGGCTTGGTCGCGCCGCGCTCCTGGCCCGCTTCGCTGCCGCTGTACCGCCTCGACTGGGCCTTCACGACGCTGGAGGCCAACAGCTACGAGCTGAACTCCCCCGACGGGTTGTCCGATCACCGCTCGCAGCTGTTCACCCTCAGCTAGCGCTGTTCTTTGCTGGCCGCCGCTTCAGCTCATGGCCGCCGCTGCCTCCTCGGCCGAGCGGGCGACCTGGTCGGCGGTGGCGGTGAGCCGGTCGCGCGTGCCGGCAGCCAGCGACACCTGCTCGTCCATCACCGAGGAGGCCAGCCGCTGGGCGTCGGCCACCGCGTTGAGCCGCGAGGTGATGCCCGAGACCGCCTTGGCCACGGTCGCGGCGCCGGAGGTCACCTCGGCCACCGTCGCCTCGATGCGGGCGGTCGCCGTGGCGGTCTGCCCGGCCAGCTCCTTGACCTCGCCGGCCACCACCGCGAAGCCCTTGCCCACCTCGCCGGCCCGGGCCGCCTCGATCGTCGCGTTCAAGGCCAGCAGGTTGGTCTGGTCGGCCACGCTCTGGATGAGCCCGGCGATCGTGGCGATGTCGGCCACCGACGTGGTCAGCCCCTCGATGTAACCGAGCGCCGCGCTGGCCTCGGCCACCGTCGCGTCGATCTGCTCCTCTGCGTGCGAGACCGTACGGGTCACGTCCGCCAGGGCATCGCTGAACCCGGTCAGCGCCTCGTCGGTGTCGGTGCGTAGCTGCGCGCCGGTCTGGCCGGTGGTGCGCAGCACCTCGCTGAGCCGTGACGCCAGTTGCTCGGCGCGGGTGAGGGCGGTCTCGGCCTCTTCGCGGGCGGCGCGCTCGCGGCGCTCCGCGTCCTCGGCTGCGGCCTTCAGCTCGCTGGTGACCTTGTGGGCGGCAGCCTGCTCGGACTTGGCGACGCGCTGCGCCACGGCTTCGAAGTGCCAGTACGCGATCTGCGCGATGGCCATGGCGATGATGAAGACGGCGTGCAGCAGGGCCCGGCCGATGATGTTGCCGTGCTCGTGGTCGGAGAAGACCAGGTCGGGGATCAACGACCCAAGCACCAGATGGTGTACGGCGACCAGAGCGATCGCCACCAGGAACGGAACCCAGTCCTGATAGAGCCCGATCAGCGCCAGCACCACAAAATAGTGGAAGTGCAGGTCGATCCCGCCACCCCCGGCCTGCACCAACGCATCCGCCGCCAGCAAAAGACCAACACTGACAGTAACGGAACGGGTACGGCGCCCCGTGGCCGTGGTAGCCCACACCCCGCAGATCAACGTCCCGGCGAGCACGGTCAGCAGAATGGCCACGTGGTGACCCGGCCCGAGTTCCCCGGTGAAGAAGCCGACGACCAGGATCAGGGGCACATGCAGCCACAACAGCAGCCGCAGCACCCGATGCCGGCTCGCAAAAGCCTCCTCGGTGAGGTTGATGTCCGGGATCAAGCCGCCCAGCAGGGCCATGGTTCCTCCTCCGTGGCGCCGGCTGTCGGGCCGCTCTTTCTATCGGCGCTACCGCCGAGATCCTGAGCCGGGACGCGCGAAGGCCGGGTGAATCGCTTCACCGTTGGCCCAATGTTGGCACATTCTCGAGGCGCGCAGATGGATCAATCGGGATCACAATGGGACCGAGCAGACGAAGGCGGGCCCGGCAGGAGTTGAGCGACTCCTGGTAGCCCGGGCCCTTGATCGCCCCAGGAGGCGACCCGTGAGCATCGTATGCACGAACAGCCCGGCGTCCTACCCCTTGGCCGACCGGGCACTCGAAAACCTGTTCACCGACGAGGTGACCCACGCGGTCGCGGACCTGCTGCAAAGCCACGGGTTCCCGTTGATCGCCGACGGTCCGGATCTGGAGCGGCTGAGAGCCCACCTGAGTGGCTACCTCTTCGGCCGCATCGCTGCCTGACAACAGCAGGGCGGCACCTCTCCGCACGGAGGGGCGCCGCCCGCGGTAACACAGCAGCAGCGACTACTTCGTGGCGCCCGCCGTCAGACCCGACTGGATCTGGCGCTGGAAGAAGGCGTACACGATGATCATCGGCAGGATCGACAGCGTCAGGGCTGCGAACAGGGCCGCCCAGTTGGCCTGGTAGCCCGCCGAGACCGAGATGTTGGCGATGCCCTGGGTCAGCACCCACTTCTGGTCAGCGCCCTGGCCCTGCATGATCGCCACCGGCAGCAGGTACTGGTTCCACTGCCCGACCACGTTGAAGATCGTGATGCTCACCAGGCCGGACTTGGCCATCGGCAGCATGACCTGGAAGAACAGCCGGGTGTGGGAAGCGCCGTCGACGATCGCTGCCTCGGCCACGTGGTTCGGCAGGGTCTTGAAGAACGCGGTCATGAAGAAGACCGTGAACGGCAGGGAGTAGGCGATATAGACCAGGATCAGACCGGTGTACGTGTTGAGCAGCCCGAGGTTCTGCAGGATCAGGAACAGCGGGACGATCGCCATGAACACCGGGAAGGCCAGGCCCGAGACGAACAGGTAGTAGATGGCCCGGTTGCCGATGAACTTGTAGCGGGCCAGCACATAGGCCGCCATCGAGCCGAAGATCATGGTGCCGGCCGTGCTCAGCGCCACCACGAACACGCTGTTCATGAAGTAGCGGCCGATGTGGGCCTCGGTCCACGCCGTCTTGTATGTCTCGAAGCTCAGCTTGCTCGGCAGGCTGAACGGCGCGTGCGTGAAGATCTCGGTGTTGCTCTTGAAGCTGGCCAGGATCACCCAGATCAGCGGGGCGATCACCAGCAGCCCCCAGATGGCCAGGGCCACGTGGGCGAAGCCACTGAAGAGCTTGATCTCCTTCTTCTCCCCCGTGGCACTGGCGGCGTGGCGCCTGCCGGGGTAGCCCACAGTGCCGGGCGGGGGGACGGAGACGTCGGTGCGCAGGTTTGTCATGTCAGGGCTCCGTCTCTACAGCTCGACGGTTTCGCGCCGGGTGACCCGCAGGGTCAGCGCGGCGAACGTGAGGGTCAGGAAGAACAGCACGACGCCCATCGCCGACGCGTACCCGAACTGTGCGTAGTCCTGCATGTTGCGGAAGATCTCCAGGCCCAGCACCGTGGTGGCACCGTCCGGGCCACCGCGGTCCACGGACATGACGTTCACCAGGGCGAACGCGTCGAATGCGGCGATGCCGAGGTAGACCCAGGCGACCTGCAGGGTGTTCCAGAGCAGCGGCAGCGTCACCTTGAAGAACAAGGTGCCGCGGGTGGCGCCGTCAAGCGCCGCCGCCTCGTAGATCTCGGTGGGGATGGAGCCCATGCCGGCCGAGAACAGCACGACATAGAAGCCGACCGCCTGCCAGATGAGCACCGCCATGATCGACCACAGGGCCAGGTTCTTGTCCGCGAGGAACAGCACCGGGCCGGAGCCGAACTGGTGCAGCAAGCCGTTGATCAGACCGCTCTCGTCCGGCGAGTAGACGCGGGCGAAGATGACCGCGACCAGGGCCAGGGCGAGTAGCTGGGGGAAGAAGAACACCACACGGTAGAACTTCGACCCCCAGACACCCGTGGTCCGTCCACCCCTGGAGCCGCCGCCCACGTTCAGCAGGAACGCGAAGAACAGCGCCAGACCGATCGTCACCAACGGCATGAAGACCAGCAGGAGGGCGTGGTGCTGAATGGCCTTCCAGAACGTGTTGTCGTGGAAAAGCTTCGTGAAGTTGTCGAAACCGATGTACTGCACGTCCGGCGAGAAACCGCGCCAGTTCGTGAACGACAGCTGGAAGGCCTGAAGGTAGGCCGCAACCACGAACGTGCCGTAGATAGCCACCGGCACGATCAGGAAGCCGATGATGAACGGGTACCTGCCGTGCTTCATGGTGCTCATGCTCCGTTCGTGATTGCGGGATACGTCAAGGAGAAAACAGGATCAGCGGGTGAACTTCTCGATCGAGGAGTCCTTCTTGATCGCGTCGGCCGCCTTCTGCATGCGCTCGCAGAACTTGTCGGCGGTCCCGCCCTGGTAGAACAGCTCGTTGGTGGCGGCGCGCAGCTCGTCGTCCAGCTTCTTGTACCAGGTGTCGAAGCGGAAGCTGAACGTGTTGGCACCGGCGGCGCCGAGGGCCTTGTTGCCGGAGGTCAGACCGGGGCTGATCTCCATGCCGTCGGTGGCACCGGCGACGACGGTCAGCGTCTTGGTGAGCTGGGTGAAGCCCACGGCGCCGGCCTTGGAGAGCATGTGGCGCAGGAACTCCATGCCACCGCGCGGGTTCTTGCCCTTGGCGGCGACGAAGTACTGCTCACCGGCCGCTGCGTACAGCGACTCGACGGGCAGCTTGTCCGCGGTGGTGACGCTCGGGATCGGCATGAGCTGGTAGTCGAAGCCGGCCGGGGTGTCCTTGGCCTGCTCGTTCTCCAGCCAGGAGCCCGAGGGGTACAGGCCGACCTTGTACTGGTCGTGCTGCAGCTGAACCTCGGTGTGCTTGAGACCCAGGAACGCCTTGTTGGAGTACTTGGCACCGACCTCGGCCCACGCGGCGGCGGCCTGCTTGACGGCGTCGTTGGTCCAGGCACCGTCCTCGAGGTTGTCGATGTTCTTGAGGATGTCGGCGCCACCGATCTTCGCGGCGCTGGCCAGGATCACGGTGTACTGGTAATACGGCGCGTTCGCACCGGCGTACCCGTAAGGCGTGATGCCCTTGGCCTTCATCGCGTCGAGCAGCTTGGTGAAGTCGGCCCAGGTGGTCGGGACGGTCCAGTTGTTCTCCTTGAACAGCTTGCCGGAGTACCAGAGACCGAAGACCGTGAAGGCGTAGTTGAGCACGTAGGGCTTGCCGTTGAAGGTGCCCTGCTCGACCGTACCGGGGATCAGGGTGTCCTTGACGGTCTTGCCCGAGATGTCGACCGACGGCGCGGCGAACAGGTCGGTGAGGTCCTGGACCTGTCCGGCCTGCACCAGCGCACCCTGGTCCATCAGCTTCGAGCCGGAGTTGTTGATCATGTCCGGCGGCGAGCCCTGGGCGAAGCGGGGCTGGACGACCGTGGAGATTTCCTCGGTCTGGTTGAAGGTGACCTTCGAGTTCGGGAAGAGCTTGTTGTACGACGGGATGTCGACGTCCGTCGCGTACTTGGTGCCCAGACCACCGTTGAAGATCACGATCTCCAGCGGCGCGTCCTCCTTGATGCCCAGCGGGTTGTTCGCCGAGACGGTGCCGGCCGGCTTGTCGGCCTTGTCGTCGTCATCGCTGCCGCCACCGACGCAAGCACTGAGCATGCTCACGGCCGGGGTGGCCAGCAGACCCACGGCGGCCGCGCGGCGCAGCAGCGTCCGGCGGTCGACCTCGGGCTTGAAGATGTCGGTCATTCGATTTCTCCTCAGTTTTCGTGCTGTGCCGGGGCGGAGAGATTTATGGGGTACGTCCGGTAGTGCGTCATCACAGTGGAGCGGCTCCGTCCTTTGCGGCTTTGTGACCGTGGACGGCTTGGGCGGTGCGCTGGAACGCGGCGTTCGAACGTTCGTGGGTCCGTTGCGCGACAGCGACGTAGAGCAAGTCGAGGACGACCAGCTGCGGGTGCCGCGCGGAAAGCGCGTCCGGCCGGAACGTCGTGGCCTGGGTGGCAGTGACCAGCACGATGTCGGCGAGCTCGGCCAGCGGCGACTGCGGGAAGCTGGTCAGCGCGATCGTGGTGGCACCCCGGCTGCTGGCCTCGGCGAGAAGCTCTATGGTCTCGCCAGTCTCCCCGCTGTGCGAGATGCCGAGCGCGACATCGCCCTGGCGCGACAGGGCGGCGCTGGCCAGCCCGTTGTGCACGTCGGTCCAGGCCCATGCCGGCACGCCGATGCGGTGCAGGCTGAACTGCATCTCCTCGCCGACCAGGGCACTGCCGCTGGCGCCGAAGATGTTCACCCGCTGAGCGGCGGCGATCGCTGCGGCGGCCCGGTCGACCTCGGTCAGGTCGAGCAGCGAGGCGGTGTCGTGCATGGCCCGGGTGTCGGCGGCCATGATCTGCCCGAGCACGCGCTCCAGCGGGTCGCTGGGCTGGATCTCGCGGCCGATGTCGACGGTCCAGCCTGCCGAGCGGGCCCGGCCGGTCTCGGCGGCGATGCCCAGACGCAGGTCGGCGTATCCGTCGAAGCCCAGCGCCCGGCAGAACCGGGTGATGGTGGCGGGCGAGGTGCCGCTGCGCTCGGCCAGCTCCACGATCGTGGCCCGCGAGGCCGCGGCCGGGTCTTCGAGGACCTGTTCGGCGACGCGCTGCAGGGCGCCGGTGAATTCCGGCAACAACGTGCGCACCCGTACGAGCACACCGTCCGACGCGTTGGTCAGCAGCGGACCATGCGCTTGGTCGCGCGCAGGCGAATCGACGACCGCTGTGCGAGCAGCGATGCCGTCCGCTTGTGGCTCGACCATGGACCCGCTCTCCTCAGGTAGGACTGTTAACTGTTGCGGTAAAAGTTCTTACTGCGGGCCCCCTTCTGTCAAGACTGTGGGTGAAGTTTTCAAACCGTTACCTATGCCACGCTCGTAAACGCAGGTTACACAGCGATGTTTTTACACACTTCGATACGGATCATGCGAAAGGGCTGCTAGAGCTGGTTATGTCCGATTGTGAGCCCGTTCACAGGGGGGTCCAGCATCGGCCGTTCGGCTAGCTGAGCACGCCAAACGGGGGAATCTGCCCGGACCGCGTCATCAACCGGCAACCGAGGACTCAGAGCCGTAACAAGATCTCAGTTCGGCAAAAATTTCGCCCAGAACCGGTTAAGCCCTGGGCCCGGCGGCGGCGAGAAGGCCGATGGCAGTGCGGAACTCAGCGCCGCATGCGCGGGAACGAAGGCGGTTTGCGCGGGCGTCGAGGGCGGTTTGCGCGGGCGTCGAGGGCGGTTTTGCGGGGACGAACGTGGTCAGGCGGTGGCTCGGATCGCCTCGGCGAAGACCTCGGAGCGGTGTTCGAAGTTGCGGAACTGGCCGTAGCTGGGGGCTGCCGGGGACAGCAGGACCACCCCCCCGGGCGGGGTCAGCTTGCGGGCCAGGCTGACCGCTGAGACCAGGTCCTCGGCGAGCTCTGTACGTACCTCGGGAAGGTTGTGCAATTCCGCAAGGATGCGCTCGCCGCTGTCCGGAAGACCAATCACGGTGATCGCGCGGTTCTTGAGATGGTCGCGCAGGGGGGCATAGTCGAGGCCGCGGTCGGTGCCTCCCACCAGGACGGTCAGGGGCCGGCCCTCGTAGGCGTCGATCGCATGCATCGCCGAGAAGGGGCTGGTTGACAGCGTGTCGTCGACGAAGGTCAGCCCCGACGGGTCCTCGATCTCGGCGAGGCGGTGCGGCAGGCCCTCGAACGAGGCCACGGCGTCGCGCAGCTCCTCCTTGAGCCCGAGCACGTCGATCCCCATGCCGTCGAGCACGGCCAGCGCCACGCACAGGTTGCGCCCGTTGTGCTTGCCACGCAGCGTGAGGGCGTCACGGGGGAACAGCGGGTCGTCGCTGCAGTACACCAGCCCGTCGTCCTCGATGCGGAAGCGCGAGTCGCCCGCGCCGGCCGGGATGGCGGGCCAGCCGTTGACGTCGCGGGCCTGCAGCGTCTCGGTGACCAGCCGCTCGTCGGCGCCGTTCACCACGATCAGTTCCGGTCCGTGAGCCAGCAGGTTGAGCTTGTCGCGGTAGTACTCACGTTCGCCGCCGTGCGCGTCGAGGTGCTCGGGGAACAGCGAGGTGACCACCGCGACGCGGGGAGAATCGGTCAGATCCGAGCACTGGTAGCTGGACAGCTCAAGGACGTACTGCTCGGCCGGGGGCAGATCCAGCAGCGGTACGCCGATGTTGCCGCCGAACACGTTGGGCCGGCCGGCCGCGGCGAGCAGGTGGCTGATCAGCGCCGCGGTGGTGCTTTTGCCCTTGCTCCCGGTGACGCCCACGGTTTGCCGGGCGTGATCGGCCATCCAGAGCGCGCTACCGCCGGTCACCGTCACCCCGCGCGAGCGCAGCTCAGCCATCCACGGGTGGGTCTGCGGCACCCCGGGCGAGCGAACCACGACGTCCGCCGTGACCAGAGCCGGGAACGCGTGGTCGCCACCGGCGAGCGGAGCCAGCGCGGCGAGCTCACCCTCCCACGGCACCGACAAGTAGTTGACGCTGTCATCGACCACCATCAAGCGCGCAGGCTGCTGAGCCGCAATCGCGTTCACGGCGGCACGGCCCTCACGGCCGGTACCCCAGACGGCTACGGAACGTCCGCGCAGGTCTGCCAGGCGCACAGGAATACTCCTCTGGTCGAGTGGCATTAGTATTGCCCGTCAGCTCAGGGACGGGAGTTTGCGGGTGCAGTTCGACGTGATGCGGTTTCCTTCGTACGCCTATGACCCTGTCACCGGGGTTGCGACGTTCGACTACCTGCTGGACGGCACAGCCCCGGAGAGCTTCACGGAGACCATCACGTTCCCGGTGGCCGACGGCCCGGTGCCGGACGCCTTCTACCGCGTGCTCGATCTGCTGCACGTCGTGGCCGGCGTGAGCTATTACAAGGTCGGTGCGCCACCGCGGATCGAGGCGCCGAAACCCGTTCCCGCCGAGGCCAAGGCGTTCTTCGACGCGGTCTACAGCAAAGGCCTTGGCGAGTACGCGTACGTCAACAAGCTGCCGTACGTGCTGGACCTGCAGGTCACCGTGCCGGACGGCGCCCAGGTCGCAGCCCCCGTCGACAACGCCGACGGGCGGCCCTTGTCAGCGGTCGGCGGCGGGAAGGACTCCATCGTCACGCTGGAGATCCTGCGGGCGGCCGGGCTCGACCCGGTGCCGTTCTCGGTCAACCCGAACCCGGTGATCCGCAACGTCAACGAGGCGTCCGGGATCCCCGCGCTTGCCGCGCGCCGGCAGCTCGACCCGCACCTGTTCGAGCTGAACAAGGCGGGGGCGCGCAACGGCCACATCCCGGTGACCGCCATCAACTCGCTCATCGCGATCGCCACCGCGGTGCTGCACGGCCTCGGCCCGGTGGTGATGTCCAACGAGCGCTCGGCGTCGGACCCCAACCTGGTCTGGAACGGCCACGAGATCAACCACCAGTGGTCCAAGGGCGTCGAGGCCGAGGGCCTGCTGCGCGCCGCGGTGACCGCGCACACCGGGCTGACCGAGCCGTACTTCTCGCTGCTGCGCTCGCTGTCCGAGCTGCACATCGCCCAGTTGTACGCGCGCTTCCCCGCGTACGACGATGTGGTCAACTCCTGCAACAAGGCGTTCAAGCTGCACGACCCGACGGCCCGCTGGTGCGGCGACTGCCCCAAGTGCCGGTTCGTCGCGTTGGCGATGGCCCCGTCGATGCCCCGCGAGCGGCTCACCCGCATCTTCGGCCGTGACCTGTTCGCCGACCCGGCGCAGATCCCCGGCTACCTGGAGTTGCTGGGCATCGACGCGCACAAGCCGTTCGAGTGTGTGGGCGAGGTCGAGGAGTCGCTGGTCGCGCTGACCATGCTGGCCGGCGATCCGCAGTGGGCCGGCGCACCGGTCGTGCAGGCGTTGCGCGCCGCGGTGCCGGCAACGGCGTGGGACACGGCGAACCGGGACGCGGTGCTCACGCCGAGCGGCGAGACGTTCGTTTCCCCGGCGTACGCAAAAGCTTTGGCCATGATCCTCTAGATTGTTGCCTGGACGTTTCCGAGCATCGATGCTGATCGCATGATTGCTTTCGGTAAGACGCTCGCGGCCGTGGCGGTGGCCGCCGCCGTGGCGACCCCAGCCGCCGCGGCACCGGCCGCCCAGCAGGCCGGCGGCAGCTGGTACACCTCGTGGTCGTCGTCGCAGCAGGGCCTGTCCGGAACCACCCTCACCAACCAGTCCGTCCGCATGATCACGCACCTGAGCCAGGGCGGCCGGGCGCTGCGGATCCGGGTGCAGAACCAGTTCGGCACCGAGGCGCTGCAGGTGAACGCGGGCACTGTCGCACTGAGCACCGGCCAGGACGCGTCGATCGTCGAGGGCACGACCCAAGCGTTGACCTTCGGGGGCAAGGCGTCGATCTCGGTCGCCCCCGGCACCGACGCGTGGAGCGACTCGGTGAAGCTGGAAACCCAGCCGCAGCAGGACGTGGCGGTCAGCCTGTACGTTCCCGGCAGCACCCGCCCCGGCCAGCACGGCGCGGCGTTCCGGACCAACTACGCCACCCCGGCGGGCAGCGGTAACCACGTGGCCGACCAGGCCGGGGCCGCCTACACGCAGACCACCACATCGACGTGGCTGGTCAGCGCGGTCGACGTCCGCAACACCAAGCTGGCCGGCACGATCGTGACCTATGGCAGCTCGGTGGTGGACGGCGAGGGCAGCACGAACTGCGGGGCGGGCTGTGTTCGTACCGGAAACAATGAACGCTGGTCCGATGTCCTGGCCCGGCGGATCGTCGCCGAAGCGCCCGCCAAGGAGCAGGTGGCCGTGGCGAACGCGGGCATCAACGGGACCATGAGCGCCACCGGCTGTCCCGGCGCCTCGCCCGGCGTGGCCGGGCTGGAAGCGGCGACCCGGCTCGAACGCGACGTGCTGGCGCTGCACGGCGTCACCGGCGTCATTTACTACTACGGCACCAATGACTTGGCGGCCGGCTGCACCTCAGCGCAGATTCTCGATAGCTGGCGAACCGTCTTCGGACGCCTGCACGCGGCCGGCATCAAGGTGTACCTCATTCCGACCACCCCGCGCCCGAGCTACACCGAGCAAATGAACCGCTACCGCTGGGACCTCGGCAATTACGCCTGGAACCGCAACAACTGCGGTGGCGACTGCGACGGCGTGATCAATTTCGATCAGGTCATCAAGGACCCGATCAACCCCAACGCCATCAACAAGGCGTATGACGTGGGCGACGGCATTCACGTGAACATCGCCGCGCAGGTGGCCGAAGGTCAGTCGATCGACGTGGGAATGCTCTCCACGCGGTAGGCAAATCGGTCATCAGTTAACGCGGACCTTCGATTTCCCTCAGGACATGGGGCGCGGCTGTGATCTCGGCCGCGCTCCTTCCTCTTAACGCGGCCGCTTCTTCCGGCGCGCTGATCCCTCTGCGCGTGCCCGTTCCCGATTCCCCCGGCGTTCTCGTTTCGCCGAGCGTCCTCGTTCCTCCGGGCGTTTCCGTTTTCTCGAGCGTTCCGGTTTCCTCGGGCGGGTCGTGGTGGATGCGGACGGGGTCGACGCCCAGGTTCAGCAGGGCTGTGGTGGTGGCGGCCAGCATCAGCGGTGGCCCGGCGATGAAGACCTCGTGGCCGGACCAGTCGCCGTACGCGGCCACGGCGTCGGTGACCGGACCGCTCAGGTAGGGGCCCGGTTCGCCCTCGGCCACGACCGGGATCACCGCTGCCCGGGGTGCCGAGGCGGCGATGGTGGCGAGGTCATCGAGGTCGTACAGTTCGGCAAGGGTTCGTACGCCCCAGAAAAGAACGGCGTTTCTCGAGTCGTTGGTGGCCGCCAATTCGGTGAGCAAAGCCTTCATGGGGGCAACGCCGGTATCCCCAGCAATGAGCAGCAGATCCCGGCGACTGGCGTGCAACGTCATCGCACCCTCGGCCCGGGCAAGCTTCACGGTATCGCCGATTTTGGTCCGGTGCACCAGCGCCCCGCTGACCCCACCCCACGTCTTGGCGCGCACGTGCAATTCCACGATATTGTCCCTCCCCGGCGTTCCCGCCAGCGAATAAGGACGCCAGATCTCGGGATGCTCACTGACCTGAACACGAGCAAACTGCCCAGGAAAATAAGGCATCGGAAGGTACGGTCGCAGCCGCACCACCGCCACATCCGCCCGCCGCAATTCGTGTCCCACCACCACTGCGGTCCACGCGAAAGGCTCATAACGCCCCGCGATCATCCCGTGCGCAATCCATTCATAAGCATGCTGCCAGGTGGACCGCCAAGCCTGATCGAAATCCTGCCGCCACCCGTTAGCCGCCATCCCGGCCCGCATGGCCTCCGCCAATGCGGCCCCGGCCAGCTGCAACTGCTGCGGCATCACGCCACTCTCGGCCAGCGCAGCACCCAGCCGCCCAAACCCCGCCACCAGCACCGGTGGCTGATCAACATGATGAGCCAGCCAGGTAAGCCCCTCGGCAAGCTGCTCCACTTGCGCCCCCGGCCCACCCGGCAACGTAGCGAAAAGCGCCGGCTGAGCCTGAGCAAGAGCAGCCCGCAGCCGCCCCGCCACCTCCAACGGCCCACCCGCCATCGACAAACTGTTGCCCAACAACCGCCGAATCTCATTCAGCGCGGCGTCATCAGCCGGATCCATCCCGTCCATCGGCGGCGCAGGACGCCCCGGAGCAGGCGGCTTGGCCCCCCAAACATTGGCGACGGAAGGCATCGGAGACGTACGAGAAATGAGATCGTCCTGCCACGCCGGCCCCACCTGCCGCGGACCACCAAGAGGCGGAACTGGCCCAACAGGCGCAGCCGAAGCAGCAGGCAAACCGGCCGGCCACGGCCCAGCGCCGGGCGGGTAGGCGGTAGTGGGGCGTCGCGCAGGCTGGGCGCCGGGCGGGATTGCGGGAACGGTGCCGAACGCTGGGCCGCCGGGGATCGGAGTTCCGGGGCTGGTGGCTCCAATGTCAGGGCCGCCGAGGGTAGGGGTGCTGCCTGGGTAGGCACCGCCGGGCACGGGCCTGCCGGGCATTGCGCCGCCCGGCACGACGCCACCGGCACCGGCGCTGCCTGGCAACACGCCCCCAGGCCCCACCC
>NZ_LOJP01000001.1:2207923-2264886 GCF_001553785.1 Actinoplanes sp. TFC3 | reverse complement strand
CCCCAGAGCCACCCCCCGGAGCGGACCCGGGCGGCAGCAAATGAGCAGGAACCGTCCCATTCCCCCGCACCGCACCCGGCCCCAGGTCCTCCGGCAGCAAGTCCATCAAGCTGCCCGGATCAAAATCGGCCACCGACACCCGAACCGGCACTCCCTGACCGCCCCCGGCAGCCGGCCGGACAACCGCAGGCCCGTCAACGATCGGAGTACTCCCCGAAGGGACGGGCCCAAGAGTGACACCTCCGCCGCCCGGCGCAACAACAGGCGGAGCGGGAACAGGGGGTGGGGATGAGGGAAGCGGCCCCAAGCTGCCCCGGGGCCGCCCGGAGATTCCGCCCGGCCGTGCGCGTACCCCGCCGGCTTCGCCCGCCTCGGCGTTTTCGCGTTCCAAGCGCGGCACTCCTCCGGCCGTCAGGTCTCGGAAGGGGTGCGCGGACGGTAGTACCGGGGGCTCGGCTGACGGGAGTTCGTGGTGGGCCGGCCAGTGCGGGTGCATCAGCTCTTCGGGATGCAGCGGCGCCGCAGCCGCGGCTGGGCCCAGGGCTGCTTCGACGTCGGCCGCGCCGGCTTCGGCGGCGTCCGGGGCGGCCAGGCGCAGCCGCATCGCGCGCAGCAGCGCCAGCATGTGCGGGTCCGAGCCGGAACCGGATGTCATCGCCCACCCCCGACGGCCGCCGTGGCATCCAGGATGGCAGGTCCCCCACCTCACCCGCAGCCAAAGCGCCACATGCAGCCAGGCACAAAGCCCCACCCGCAGCCAAAGCGCCACGCCCACAAAGCCCAGCCCTCAGGAAGCGCCACCGATGAGAGACACTTGCGCGTGCTCGCCGCTACCCAAAACCTGCTCTCCGCGCTCGACCCGCTGTCGTACCCGGCCCGGATGCGCCATCTGGCCGCCTGGGCAAAATCGGACACGCATGCCGCCTTCGTCGGCGCTGAGCTGCGCGAACAGGGACCCTACGAACGCGGGCTCGCGCTCGTCATCGCGATGGCCACCCGAGACGACGACGGCATCCGCGGCGCCACCCAGGATCAGCAGCCGAGCATCCGCGCCAGCGCCATCAGCGCCGCCCTGCGAACAAGCGCGGAAAGCCCCCACCGAGGAACAAGCACCGAAATCCCCGACCTGACCGACCTGCCGGCCGCCCACCGCCGCCGCATCTACCGCACGCTCCGTTCCTTGCAAGCCCCAGCCCTCGCCGACGCGATCTTCGAGCAGGTCCGTGCCGCGCACGGTGACAGTGAAGCTGCGGCTCTGCTTCCCGCCTGCAGTCCCCCCACGGTACGAACAAAGCTCCCCGACCTCGAACACGCCCTCAACCCCGAGCGACTCGTGCGACGCCACCCCGGTCTGCTGCTGGAGCGGACCGGAACCCGGCTCGAAGCCGCCGCCCCCGAGCATCGCAACCGCATCTGGGCCAACCTGGCCACCGCCGTCCTGCAGTGCGACCCGGAAGCCGTGCTCGGTCTGCTGGAGCGGTATGCGCCCGACCAGACGCTGCCCGGCGCGCTCACCGCGTACGGGAAAATTGCCGCTTTCAGCCCGCACCGGGTCCTGGCTTTGCTCCTCGCCCCGGCCCGCGCGGCCTGGTTGCGCCGCACGCAGCTGTCTCCCGCCCTCCTGCGCCGGCTCGCCACGCTGCCGGTCGCCGACCTCGCCCCGCTCGCGCAGCGCCTGCACGACCACCCGCGAAGCCTGGCCGCGCTGCTCGACGCCGTGGCCCCGGCTCGGCGTGGGGAGCTGTACGACGCCGCGCTGGCCGAGGTGGATACCGCCGTGCTGGTGCCGACGCCGCAGGTGATCGAGGTGCTGCCCGCTGCGGTGCGGATCCGGGAGGCGACCCGGGTGCTGGGGCTCAAGCAGACCCGCGACGAAGAGTGGCTGGTGCTGCTGTGGAGTTCATTTCTGGCCTGGCCGGAGGCGGCGGCGGCGCTGGAAAGCGCGCTGCGTTCGAGCGATGCTGAGGAGCGGGCGCGGGCGTACCGGCTGCTGGTGGATGCGGCGCGACGGTCGCGCGATCCGCGGGTGGTGGCCGAGGTTGTCGCTCGGCTGAGGCGGTTGCGCAACGAGCAGGATCCGGTACGGGCGGCAGCGCTCACCGCGCTCGCCGGTGTGGCCCGGCTGCTGAGCGCGGACACGGCCGATGGATTGACCGCCATTGTGACCGACGCGGTGGAGGCGCGCGATGCCTCGGCGGCGAGCATGGCGGCGTTGAGCACGCTGGCCGCTGATACGTTGCAGCACCACGTCGGCGAGCCGGCGTTGCGGGACTGGGCGTTGCTGGCGATCGACCTGATCAGCAGCGGGTCGAGTGTGCCGGTGCTGCGCCGGTTCGACACGGTGCTGCGCCGGGGCCAGGAGCACGAGGTGGTCGACCGGCTACGACCGTGGGTCCGGGCGGGCGTGGACCGGGGCCGGTACGGGCCGCTGTTCGCGCTCACCGCGGCGCTGGGCAAGCGGGCCTGGAACGTTCCGGTGCTGCAAGCCATGCTGCGCGAGGCGATCGGGGCGCGGCAGGAGCCGGTGGTACGCCAAGCCATCCACCTGTGGCTGGAGAATCCGCACGGCCGGGCGGACCGGGTGGCCGAGGTGCTCAACCTTGACTCGTCGACGGTGACCTTCGCCGAGGTGTGGCACACGCTGTGCAGCACCCGCACCGATCTGCTGGACCGGGTGCTGGACAAGGCCCCGCGCGGGCGGTTCGTGGACCGCAAGGTGCGCTGGGTGCCGCAGTATGCCCAGCATCTGGAGCGCTGGCTGCCGCGTCAGCAGGCGGCCTACCTGGCGTTGCTGAAGCGGGTCATCACCGATGCGGGAGCTGAGGTGTGGCACCGGGCGACAGCGATCCACGCGGCGGCGCGGGTGCCAGTGCTGGGACGCGAACTGGTGCTGCGGTATGTCGACGCGTCCGAGGTGGTCATTGCCGAGGCGGCGCTGGCGGCGCTGGCGTGGTCGGATCGCCCGGATGAGGCGTTGCCGGTGCTGCTGCGGTACGCCGGTGGGGACCGGGCGCGGGTGGCGCTGTATTCGGCTGGGCGCGCGGCTCGCTTCGTGGCGCCGTCGACGTTGCCGGCGCTGCTGGGTGCGGTGCTGACCGGGGAGTCGGTGAAGGTAACCAGCCGCAAGGAGGCAGCCCGGCTGCTTGCGCGGCTGGGGCCGCCCGGGGTGATGGGGGTGCTGCTGCGGACGTACCGGGAAATCGGCACGCATCGTGATGTGCGCGCAGCGATCGTCTCGGCCGCACGCCAACGCCTCGCCGACCCCGACAGCTGGCTGATCTTGACGTCGCCCGGCTCGCGGGAGGATCGCCGGGCCGTGCTCGCCGCGACGCCATGGGGCATTCCCGAGCGTTTCCGGCAGCAGTACGCCGAGTTGATCAAGACGGCGTGCCGCGCCGACGACCGGGAGATCCGGCGCGCCGCGTTCGCTCAATTGCCGTCCTGGGCGCGGTGGACCACCGGCACGGCCGAGCTTGTCCAGCAGCGGCTCACCGATCTGGGTGAGCCGCTGCTGCCGGTCCAGTTGACCAGCTTGATCCCGGCGCTGAACGGCACCGGCCTGGATGCGACGTTCGCCCGCCTCATCGAGCGCGACGCGGCCGATGACGACCCGGGCGGCCCGGCTTCGGACCGCCCGGCCCGCCGCCGCCTGGAAACCCTGGCCCGTGGCGTCATCGGCTGGTCGCGCACCGCCTCGGTCAGCCAGGACCGGCGGCCGTTCGTCGACTCGGCGCACGGGCTGGCCGGGCACGCGGAATTCACCGCGTTGGCGGTCACGATGCTGATCGGCCTGGGGCGGCTGGACAACCTGCCGGAGGTGGCTGATCGATGTGCTCACCGGCCGGCGCTGGCCGTGCAAGCTGCCGAGCTCATCGGGTCACGCCTGCGCGAACTGCCCGAGTTCATCGACCCGGCGGTGCTGCGCTCGACAGTGAGCGCCCTGGCCGCGCGGGGTGACCTGGCCGGTGGGCTGGCGGCGGTGGCGCTGGTCCAGCCGGGTGCCTCGTTCGGCTGGCCGGTCGCGTGGCGGGAGCTGCTGCTGGGTCTGCGCACCCACCCCGACCCGGACGTGCGGGACGCGGCCTACGCCGTCGACATGTCCTGACGCCGGCCGATGCCGCCGGCGCAGGTGGCCGGGACGGCCTCGGCGGCCAGCATCTCGCGGGCGAAGGGCCGCACCAGCGAATGGAAGCGGTAGAGCGCGGTGGCCCGGTCGACCTTGACGTCCAGCAGCCGGGCGTCGAAGAGCTGGGCCATCAGCTCCTCCCCTACCGACACGTCGATGCCGAGCAGACCGGCGGCCACCGAGGCGGGGAACACCGGCTCGTCGAGACCGGCGAGCCGGCGCAGCAACCGGCGGCCCTGTTCGGGTAGCGACAGATAGTCCTGCCGGAACGTGGCGCGCAGCTGCAGGTCGCCGTAGACCATCTCGTCGAGGCGCCGGCTGGGGTCGCGCAGCCGCTCGGTGAGCTGGCCGATCCGCCAGTGCGGGCGCGAAGCCAGCCGGGCGCCGACAATACGTACGGCCAACGGCAAACCCCCGCACAACGTCACCAGTTCCCGGGTGGCAGCCGGCTCCGCGCGCAGCCGGTCAGCCCCGATGATGCGGGCCAGCAGCTCGGCGGCGTCGGGATCGCTGAGCGGGGTGAGGGTGATGTGCCGGGCGCCGGCCAGCCCGGCCAGCCGTGACCGGCTCGTGGTCAGCACCGCGCAACTCGCCGAGCCGGGCAGCAGCGGCAGCACCTGCGCCTCGTCGACCGCGTCGTCGAGCACCACCAGGATCCGCCGATCGGCCATCCGGCTGCGGTACTCGGCTATTCGGTCCTCGACGGTGCCGGTCACCGCGCCGGCGCCCAGCGCGCCCAAGAACCGGGTCAGCACGTCGGCCGGGTCGAGGCGCCGGCCCCCGCTGCTGAGCTTGGCGTAGAGCTGACCGTCGGGGAAGGTGTCGGCCCGGCGATGGGCGACATGAATGGCCAATGTGGACTTTCCGACCCCGCCGGCGCCGGAGATGGCGACCACGGGCAGCCCCGAACCGGCGCCGTCGGCGGGCAGCACGGTCAGCAGGCCACGGGCGGCGTCGGCGCGCCCGGTCAGGTCGGTGATGTCGGCCGGAAGCTGGCGGGGCACCGGTCCGACCCGGGCCGCCACCTGCACGGCGTCGCTGTGCAGGTCGAGTTCGGGGCTGCGGGACAGGATCGCGTGCTCCAAGCGGCGCAGCTCCTCCCCGGGCTCCACGCCGAACTCGGCGATCAGCTCGGCCCGGGCGGTGCGGTAGACGTCCAGCGCCTCGATCTGACGTCCGGCCCGGTACAGCGCCAGCATCAGGCTGGCCAGCAGGTTCTCGTGCGCGGGGTGCTCACCGGTGAGCTCGCGCAGCTCGGGCAGCAGCTCGTGGTGGCGGCCGAGGCGCAGGTCGAGGCGGACCCGCTCCTGCAGGATGCGCAGCCGGCGCTCGTGCAGCCGGGCCACTCCGGCCTGGACCACGGCCGAGGGCACGTCGGCCAGCGGCGCGCCCCGCCAGAGCCGCAGCGCCGAGCGCAGCAGTTCGGCCGCTTCGGTCTCCTGCCCGGCGCCCGCAGCGGTGCGGGCCTGCCCGGCGAGGTCGTCGAAGACCAGCGCATCGAGTTGGTCGGCGGGCGCCCGCAGCAGGTAACCGGCCGGGCGGGTGACAACCGCGTTGCGCAGCGCCGTCGCGCTGAGCACCCGGCGCACCTTGGAGACGCAGATCTGCACCTGACCGCGGGCGGTCGGTGGCGGGTTCTCCTCCCAGAGGCTCTGCACCAGCTTGTCCACAGTGACCAGCCGGTTGGCCTCCAAGGCGAGGATGGCGAGCAGGATGCGGTGCCTGGCGCCGCCGAGCTGCACCTGATTACCCTGCACCGACACCTCCAGCGGACCGAGAATGCGAAGGTCCATGTTTCCCCCGTTCGTTACGCGAACTCATGAGCCATAGACGCAGGTCGAGCTGTTAGGAATGCTTACTGTAGCTGCATGGTCATTCTCTGTGCCATCCCTTGCGTGATTCAGAAGCTCGCGGCGGCCACCGGCTCGACGTCGTACAGCCGGCGGAACCGGCCGGAAACCAGCCAGTGCAGCACCCCCACGCCGACGCTTGAG
Source organism: Actinoplanes sp. TFC3 (assembly GCF_001553785.1). Classification (GTDB taxonomy): domain Bacteria; phylum Actinomycetota; class Actinomycetes; order Mycobacteriales; family Micromonosporaceae; genus Actinoplanes. The sequence goes on along the minus strand of NZ_LOJP01000001.1, from coordinate 2,258,766 downwards.
GCAATGGTCAGGTTCAGCAGGTAGTGCACGCCGGTGTAGTAGGCCAGGAAAGCGAACCCGCGGTGCCGCAGCACGTAGCGGTACATGCCGGCGTCGAGCAGCAGGGATGCGGCCAGCAAGCCCACCGGGACGGCGGCCCACCACGCGCCGGCGAGCAGGGGCAGTGGCAGGGCCACAGTGCCGGCCAGGGCGGCGATGCTGGCGTAGGCGCGCAGCGGGCTCTCGTACCCCTGAGCGAATTTCTTGCGGCGGGCGTAGAGCGGGATGCGCATGCGGCCACGCTTGAACAGTTTGCGCAGCATGGGCCACAGTTCGCTCTCGTCGTCGTGGCGTCCCCGGATCCGGCTGTCCAGGCGCAGGTCGTACTTGGCCGACAGGCGCTCGCCGTAGTCGACCTCCTCCTGCAGCCCGTCGGCGCTCTTGAACGGGCCGATGTCTTCCCACACCCGCCGCGGGATCGCGCACAGGCTGGAGAACAGGAAGCTGACGTTGCCGTCTGAATCCAGCCGCCAGTAATGGCCCTGCATGCAGCGGTACTCCTCCACGCGGCTGTGCCGGATCAGCGGTTCCGCGTCATAGATGCCGCACGCCGCCCCGATCTTCGGGTCGGAGTCGAGCAGCCGCACGCTGAGTTCGATGGCGTCCGGGGCGAGAGCCACATCGGAGTCCACGAAGAAGAACACGTCGCCCTTGGCGTGCGCGACCCCGAGGTTGCGGGCCCGGGACACGCCGCCGTTTGGCGTACGGATCACCGTCACTCCCATGGCCTCGGCGATCTCGGCCGAACCGTCGGTGCTGCCGTCATCGACGACCAGGATCTCCAGCGGCGAGTAGGTCTGCTCCTGCAACGCTTTGAGGCACAACGGCAGCGCCTCGGCGTAGTTGTAGTTCGGCACGATGACCGACACGAGCGTCATGAGGAACCCCCGGGGGTGAGAAGGACGGTCTGCAGGCGGTGATCGGACATGCCGGGCGGGCTGGTGAACGTGTAGCGGTGCACGGCCAGCCCGGTCGTGGTGAACAGCCAGTCGAGGCGCCACAACGCTGTGCCGCGGGGCCAGGAACCGGGATAGAAGGTGTCCATCGCCGGCGCGGCGTCGTGCAGCTTGCCCGGCAACCGGTGCAGCTCGCCCATCGCCGGGGTCGAGTTGAGGTCACCGGCCAGCAGGATGGGAGCCGGGTTGGCGGCCACGTCCGCGGCCAGCGCCGACCACTGGGCGTCGCGTTGCGCGGCCCGGTCGCCGATCGCCCGGTAGAAGCCGGCCGACAGCGGGCTCTGACCCAGGTCGATCGGCACCGGGATGTGCACGTCGTAGAAGGACACCGCGTGCCCGCCGATGTTCAGGTCGACCCGCAGCGACTTGACCGTGTCGTAGGCGTAGCGCCAGGGCGCACCGGCCGGGGGCGGAGCGGGCAGGGGCCGGATGCCGGTGACCGCAAGCCGGGTCAGCACCAGCAACTCGCCCACCGCGATGGCCCGGTAGCCCGGCAGGTGTTGCGGTATCAGGGTTTCGTCGATGCCGGCCAGCGCTCTGGTGATGCTCTGGTCGGCGGGCTGGTACTCCTGCAGCAGGTACACGTCGGCGTCCTGGGCCTGCAGGAAGCGGTAGAAGCCGTCCGGGTCGCCGGACAGGTGCCACGCCTCGGTGTTCCAGGAGACCACCTTGATGGCCCCCGCGGGCACCGGGCTGTCCTGGTGCTCCAGGTTCAGCCCGGCCTGCCCGGCTCCCAGGACCAGCGAACCCAGGGCGGTGACCGTTACCACCCATCGCGCGCCGCGCACCGCCAGCCCCAGCAACGCCAGAACCGGCGGGACGACCACGAACGCCAGCGGTGGCACCAGATTCGGCAGCAGCCACAGCGCCCATTCGCCGCTGAGCACCAGGTTCAGTACCGTGTACGCGAACCAGCCGGCGCTGAGCACGTACGCCGACCACTTCCTCACGCGACCGCCTCGCGATAGGTGCTGCGGAAGCGCGCCGACATCAGCCACTGCAGCACCCCGCTCACCAGCCCGGCCATGATGACCAGGTTGACCAGCAGGTACATCAGCGTGAAGAACGGCAGGAACAGCACCCCGCGATGCCGGGCGACGTAGCGGTACATGCCCGGTTCCGAGGCGATGAACGCGGCCAGCAGCACCGCCGGCAACGCCCACCAGACCGCGCCGAGCACGAACGGCACCACGAGCGTCAGCACCGCCAAGGTGGCCAGAACGGTCCCGGCCAGCCGCGCCGAGCCGGCCTTGCCGCGCGGCTGTCTGCTGCCGTCCTCGCGCATGGCGACGTACGGCACATGCAACCTCGTGCGATGGAACACCTTGCGCACGATCACACCTACGGTGGCGTCGTGATCGTGGCGCCCGCGGACCTTGGGCGTCAGCAGCACCCGGTAGCGGCTGGACAACCGGCGCCCGTAGTCGGAATCCTCGGTCTGGCGCAGCCGCGGGTTGAACGGGCCGATCTCGGTGAACACGTGCCTGGGGATGGCCAGGATCGCGGTGTACAGCGTCGAGATCTCCCCCTCGTCGGCCACCAGCCAATAGGTTTGCTGCAGGCTGCGGTATTCCTGCACCGGGCCACGGCGGATCAGCGGTTCGGGGTCGTAGTTGCCGCACACCGCGCCGACGCCGGGATCCTGCTGCAGCGCGGCCACCGCGTTGGCCACCGCGTCGGGCCGGATCTCCACGTCCGAGTCGACGAAGACCAGGATCTCACCGGCGGCGTGCTGGGCGCCGAGGTTGCGGGTGGTGGCCACCCCGCTGTTGGTGCCGGTCGAGATCACCCGTACGCCCAGGGCCTGCGCGACGGCCACCGAGTTGTCGGTCGAGCAGTCGTCGACCATCAGCAGCTCCAGCGCCGGGTAGGTCTGCGCTTGAATGGATGTCAAGCAATGCCCGAGGGCCGAGCCGTAGTTGTAGTTGGGCACGATCACCGTCACCAGGGGCGTGGTCATGGCAGCACCCGGGTGGCCAGGTCGGGGGTGTGGGCGAGCACCAGCAGGACGGTGAACGCGGCTGCCCACAGGCCCCCGGCGGTGAGCAGGGTGCGATCGGTGAGCAGGGTTCGTACCGGATCACCACCACCGCTGTCCACCAGCACCGCCTGCAGGTAGCGCAACAAGGCGAACAACCCCAACGGCAGGGACAGGAGCAGAGCACCCGTGCCGTACGGACTCACGGGCGCTTCGGTGCGCACATAGAGCAGCCCGGCCACCACCGCGATCACCGCACTCAACACCAGCAGATGGTCGGCCAGCGCCACGGTGTAGCCGCGCAACGCCGGTCGATGATCGGCCCCCGAGACGGTCAGCTCATGGCGGCGCTTACCCAGGATCAGCAGCAGGCACAGCGTGAACACGGCGACCACCAGCCAGCTCGAGATCGGCTCGGCCGTGGCGGTGTAGCCCTGCAGCAGCCGCAGCACGAACCCGGCGGCTACCGTGCACACGTCGACCAGCGGGATGTGCTTGAGCCGCCGGCTGTAGGCGATGTTGAGCAGCAGATAGGCCACGACGGGTAGCGCCGCCACGTCCGGCAGCCAGGACAGCATGGCGATCAGGGCGGCCGCGATGAGCCCGGCGTAGCCGTAGGCCAGCGGCACGGGCACCCGGCCGGAGGCGATGGGGCGCAGTCGTTTGACCGGGTGCCGCCGGTCGCGGAGCCGGTCGGCGACGTCGTTGCCGATGTAGACCAGCGCGGAGGCGAGCGTGAACGCGATGACCGCGAGGGCGACATCGCCCAGGATCTTCCAGCTCCACACGTCGGCATCGAGCAGGGCCAGCGGGATCACGAGCAGGTTCTTCGCCCACTGCCAGGGCCGCACGAGCGTGACCAGGTCGGCGATGACCGAGGGGGCCGGGACGGCAGCGGCGGGCGCAAGGACGACGGCGGGCGGCGCGACGGCTTTCACGACGTACTCCTTCTAGAAGAAGACCTTGGCCAGGGAAAGCGCGCCCTGCTTCCACGGCTCGCGACTGGTGCGTCCCGAGCCTTCGACCTTTTCGGTACGTTCGGAGCGCCACCAAGCAAACGTGCGCAGAATGGCGTCCTGGTTGGACAGATTGGGCCGGAACCCCAGGCGCTCGGTGGCTTTGTCGATACTGACGAACGAGTCGTCCATCAACTTGTGCAGCAACCGGCCGTACACCGGGGAAAGCTTTGTCTTCTGCAGGACTGACAACGCGGCAAGCGCGGGCCTGGCCGGCAACGAGCGCACGCGCCCGCCGTGCCCGGCCGCGTCCAGCACCGCCTGGAAGTCCTCGCGGATCGTGCCGAAGCTCGCAGCCGCCAAGTTGTAGGTGTCGTTGGCGACGTCATCGGCCGCCTTGAGCGCGGTGACCACCCCATCGACCAGGTCGTCCATGGCCAGCATCTGGATGCGCACGTCGCCGCGCCCGAGCACGGGGAAGTCGCGGCCCTCCTCGGCCCACTCGAACAGCATCGCGAACAGGCCCATCCGTCCCGGCCCGACGAACGTCTTGGGGCGCAGGATCGGCAGGCACATCCCGGCGGCCCGGAACTGCTCGCACGCCTGCTCGGCCTCGGCCTTGGCCCGGCTGTACGGATCGACCGGCTCCCGCGGATGGTCCTCGGTCGTCGGCACGATCTTGGGCAGCCCGTACACCGCTGTCGACGAGATGTGCACGAACCGCTCGACCTTGTTGTCGCGGGCGGCGCTCAGCACGCTACGGGTGCCGTCCACGATCACCGAGCGGATCTCCCCGTCGGCATACGTGGGCAGCGCGGCGGCACAGTGCACCACCGCGTCCGCCCCGGACAGCGTCTCGTGCAGCAGCTTGGCGTCGCGGATGTCGCCGACCACGTGGCGGGCCTGCGGCGGCGCGTCCACGGCGTCGCGCAAATCCAGCCCGGTGACCTCGTAGCCGTCCGCGGCCAAACGCCGCACCAGGTACGAACCCAGCATCCCGGCCGCACCGGTCACCACCACGTTCACCACCGGGAACCCACTTTCTCCTTGACGAACGCGGTGAGCAGGCGCGGCATCCCCTTGGCCAGGGTTGCGTCCAGGCTCTCCAGGAAGTACTCGATGTCCTCGGGGTCGGCCACCAGCGTCGGCGCCACCATCAACGGGTTCTCCACGTTGGGGCTGTAGTACGTCATGATCCCGTGCTCGCGGTAGAGGTTCGCGATCACCGACAGCGTGATGACCTTGGTGCGGAACTGGGGGTCCTTGCTGAACCCGGGGGCCAGCTTGCCGGCCAAGTCGAGCAGCCGCGGCCCGCCGGCCAGGAACACCCCGAACAGCGCGCCCGTGCCCTGCACCGCGGTGATGACATCCGGATATGACTTGGCGATGCGTTCCAGCCCCGGGCGCAGCACCGACTCGATCGCGCGGGCCCGGGCCGGGAAGTCCTCTTCCACCACCACGTTCACCGCCTCGATCGCGGTCGCCGTCTCCTCGCCGAAGCCGTAGTACGTGGTGCTGTGCAGGATCACGTCGGTGAGCCGGTCGTAGGCCTTGCGGAAGATGGGTTCGCGGGCGGTGTAGCCGGAGATCGAGGCCTTGCCGCCGCCCAGCGACTTGGAGTAGGCCAGGATGTCGGGCACCAGGCCCTCGTAGCGCATGAAATAGAACAGGCTGCCGGTCTTGCCCCAGCCGGTGTAGATCTCGTCGAAGATCAGCACGATGTTTTTCTCCGTGCACAGCTTGCGCAGCTCGCGCAGGCTCTGCTCGGGCCACGCTCGCAGGCTGGAGGCGGAGAACGGTTCGACCAGGATCGCGTACACGTCGCATTGGCCGTCGGAAGTGCGCGCCTGGTCCACCGCCGCGCGCAGGGCCGCCATGTCGCCGTACGGATAAATGACCTGCCCTGGCAGCCCCGGGAACCGGAAGGCGTTCTCGCTGGATCCGGTGAGGCTGCCCGCCCCCAGCGTCTTGCCGTGGAAGCTGATGTCGGCGCGCATGATGGTGTTGCGCTTGCCGTTGTGGAACTTGTACGCCATCTTGATGGCGCCCTCCACGGCTTCGGCCCCGGAGTTCGGGAAGTAGGAGATGTTCAGGTCGCCGGGCAGCACCTGCGCGATGTTGTGGCTCAGCGCCGCCAGGTACGGCGAGAAGAACGCCTTGTGCACCTCCATCCGGCGGCGCTCGGCGAACGCCTTGCGGGCGGCCAGGATGCGCGGGTGGTTGTGCCCGTGGTTCAGCACGCCGACGCCGCCGGAGAAGTCGAGCACGCGCCGCCCGTCGCGCAGATAGATCCACGGTCCCTCGGCGTAGTCGACGAGCTCACGGCCGAAGCCGAAGGTCGTCATCAGGTTCACCTGGCTTTTGCTGACAAACTTGCCGTACAGGTCGTGCACGTCCTTGGTGGACAGCTCTTCCGCGCTCTGCACGGTGAACAACTTCATCGGACACTCTCCATCTCAGGGGTTGGTTGGGTACGTCTCAGCGTCACCAGCAGCACCACGGCCGCCGCGCCCAGTTCGGCCACGATGCAGACGAGCCGGCTGGCCAGCGCCACCACACCGGCTTCGCCCCAGGGCAGCACGGTGGCCAGCGCGACCGTGAGCGTCAGCTCCCGTGCACCCCAGCCATCCGGCATGATCAGCGCCGCGCTGCCGGCCACTGTGGCCAGCGCGAACCCGCCGACGCCCACGGGCAGCGCACGCACCGGGTCGGCGCCGAGCATCACCGTGAGAATCCACAGGTGCACCCCGGCCACCAGCCACGAGGCCAGTGCCAGCACGATCCCGGTGCGCATTCCCGCCGCCGACGCGAGCCGTTCGGGAGCCGGCCGCCGGGCCAGCCGCGCCATCAGCAGCACCAGCCGGTTGGCCAGGCCGGGCCAGATCAGGGCCACCACGAGGACCAGCACCGGTACGGCCAGCCACCACTGCGCCGACCCGCCCACTCCCGGCATGGCCAGCCCCGGTGCCGCCAGCATCCCGATGGCGGCACCGGTGAGCATGACGACGCCAAAACTGAGCAGGAAAGCCGTGGCCATCCGTCCGGCGTTGATGCCCGCGCTCTTGCCCATCCGCACGTGCGCCACCAGGCCCCAGAGCCGCCCCGGGATGTACTTGCCGAACATCCCGACAGCCCAGATCCGGGCGCAGTCGCGTGCTCCCACCGGCCCGCCGACGTCAACGACGAACCGCCGCCACGACAACAACCCGAGCACCAGCCCGGCCAGGTTGGCGGCGAGGGAGCCGAGGACGTACGGGATGACGCGGGGTTGCCGCAGTTGTGCCAGCACTTCCCAGCCCTGGTGGCGCAGGGCGAGCGCCACTCCCCCGGCCGCCGCCACCATGAACAGCCCGGTCAGCGCGGTCTTCCACCAGGCTCTTCGCTCACTCATCGCGCTTGCGCCGCCGGTTGGTGGGCCCTCGCGCGAAACCGGGCCAGCGGCATGCGAATCGCGCCGGCCACCGCTCCGGACCACAGCGCCAGATGCACCAGAAAATGCACGGCGGTAAAAAAGGCCAAGAAGCCGATGCCGTACGTCCGCAGCGCCGCCCGCGACAACCCTGGATTGGCACCGGCGAACAGGAGCGCAAACGCCACCGGAAGCGGCCACAGAATCGGCGCGGCCACCGTGAGCACCGCCGTGGCCGGAACCAAAGCCGCAGCGGCGATCCCGACAAGCGAGTTGCCCTTCAGAGTTCCCTTGCGCATCCGGTGTGCGGCTGCGACCGGCAACTGCAATTGCGCCCGCCGGAACGTCTCGGCCAGCAGCGGACCCAGCCGATCGACGTCATCGTGGTACGCCACCACGCGATCGGTGAGCCGGATCAGCGTGTGCTGCACCAGGCGGTCGCTGTACTCAGTGTCCTCCGAGTCGCGCAGCCGCTCGTCAAACGGACCGGCCGCGTCGAGGATTTCGCGCCGCACCGCCGCGGCGGCGAAGTAGGCGCTCTGGGTGAGCCCGACACCGCGCAGGCGACCGTAGTAGTGGTGCAGGACGCGGTACCGTTCCACCGGCCCGTCGTCGAAGAGCGGCTGGGCCGCGATCAGCCCGTGCACGCACCCGACCTCGGGCTCGTTGTCGAGAATCGCCACGGCGTTGGCCACGGCGTCCGGGGCCAGGGCGGTGTCCGAGTCCAGGAAGAACACGAGGTCGCTGGTGGTGGCGGCAACTCCGCGGTTCCGGGCGGCCGACACCCCGCGGTTGACTGCGGTGGTCAGCACGTGGCACGGGTATCGAGCGGCGATCTCGGGTGACCGGTCCGTGCTCGCGTCATCGGCCACGATCACCTGGGCGACGGGCCAGGTCTGGGCGTACACCGACTCCAGCACCGCAGCCAGCGTCTTCTCGGAGTTGTAATTAGGAACAACGACGGACACACTCGTGCTCATCTGCACTCCTCGCTGCCGACACGACCCTTCGTCGACCCGAGCAGCACACCGGCCCCGGCTATCGAACCGCCATCAAAACGCCTACTCCTGTAGTCAGCCGGTCACCAAGTGCAGGCGGCCCGGTCGTCCCGGACCGCCCTGATCCTCACCCGAACATGCGCCGCCACAGACCGCGTACCCCGCGCCACACGGAGTTGCCGATCCGCAGCCCGACGGTCAGCCAGCCGAACCCGATGTAGTTGAGCCATTCGCAGAACGCGTCGAACGCCCGGATGTCCTCGCGCCGGTAATACTCCAGATCCCGGCGCAGCCGCGCGACCAGATACCGGTATTCCTCCTCGGACATGTAGCTCATCGCGACCACCTCATCCGGCGCCGCCCGGTCTCGCCCACATCCTGAGCGACGCGATCGCGCAACTGCGCCGGAATGAAGTCGAACGGGTCGAACTTCTTGATCGCGCTGAAGATCCACGACCGCCGGGGTGGCGCCGCTTCCACCATTGCCGTGAACAGTTCCTGCAGCCCGTACAAATGCGTTGCAGAATACGGTACGACCACAGGCTTGCGGCCAATAATCGACTCGATACGCTCCGCCCGGTCCTGCACGATGATGTCGATGTTCTGCCGCTGGGTGCGCGACGGGCAGTTGGCCGCCTCACTCCAGTCGCGCGGCTCGACCAGGTCGATCTGGTTGATGCCGAACACCATCCGGTCGTGAAAGGGTGCCAGGTGGCGCAGGTACTGCTGGTCCAGGGCGACAGCGCGGTTGCGTGCCGTCATCGTCCACAGGATCACGTCGGCAGCCGGAAGCGCTTCCTCGTACATGCTCAGATATTCCGGGTCCCGCCGGACATCCTCGCCCAGCCCCGGCGCGTCAACGATTCGCAGCACTGTTTGCTGGCCGGCCAGCCGCGGATCGCTCGACGGCGCCGCCAGGTCGACGTTGAGGAATTCCTTGGTACAAGCGACAACATGGCTGACTTCCAAGCCAACCTTGAACATCGCGTTGATGGTCGACGACTTCCCGGTCCCCGACACCCCGATAACCCCAACAGTCGGCGGTCTCCCCACAACCTCCTCAGCAATCTTCGCAGCAATCTGCCGTTCCGTCTCGGCGTCGATCCCCACGTCCCTCGGCTCGTCCATGTCACTCCCAAAGGTGAGCAAGCCAGGCGCACGTATTCGCACGCACCCCTACCTGACGGACCACTCACCCAGGCATAGGAACGTGTGGTGGAACGCTTCGCCGCGTCGTCGTACCTGGTGGGGCGGCGGCTGGGTAGCCACAGTTGCAAAATGGGGCGCATGGCGGTCATTTTCGAGCTGGTGGTCAACTTTGGTTCCGACGTGGCCGCGGCTGAGGCGGCCCAGCACCTGGTCGTCGCCGCGCCTCCCCTGACCGTCGGCCACCGGGAAATCGCTCTGCACGGCCCGATGATCAACCGGGTGCGCGATGTGGACGACACACCGTTGCTTTTGCTGAGCGTTCTTCCGGTGGGCGTCAGCTGGGGATTTCCCGGTGATTCCAGGTACGAGCCGGTGCGCCTGTCCACCGCGCACCTTTCCGCCCTGGGCCACCAGCTGTACGAATTACTCAAACAGTTCACGAAGTACCGAACTGCCGTCGTCGGCTGGGATCCCGAGTCTTTTGCCGGCCCGGCCGAACTGCGGCGAGACTGGTCCGACGAACTTGCGACCGGAACCCTGCCCGGTGTCGTCTTGGCGGAAGATGTGCTTGCGGACGTACGCGGAGCAGCGTTTGTGCCTTTTGTTCCTGGCTTCGTCTGGGTCCCTTACGCAGGCGAGGCCTAGAAGCCGCCCATCCACGCCATCGCGGCGCCCGCCCGTCCCGCGCTGTGCCCCGGCGGCAGGTGCAGAACGTCGATCAATCTGGGCCGTGACCCACCAGACGAACGGCAGATCCGTGGGCGCGGGGGCCCGGTCGGCGCTCAGGTGCGGGCCACCCTCCGGCACCTGCTCGACAGAGAACCACCGCATGTCTGGATTGGACGCCGTTTCGCGCCGAGCCGACATCTTCCTGCGCCTATGAGGAGCTGAAGCTGCGTTAGCTTTCTATGCCATGGACTCCCGGACAGTTGAGGTTGGAACAGCCGCATTGCACGTGGGCGTGACCGGCCAAGGACCCGATGTCGTCGTGTTGAGCGGCGGTCCCGGTTGTGTGCAGTACCTGGAACGCGACGAACTGGCGCCGCTGGGGCATCGCGCCTGGTTCCCCGAGCCCCGCGGGGTCGGCCGTTCGACCGGCGGACCGCACTCCATGGAACAAGCAATCAAAGACCTTGAGAACATCCGTACGGCAGCAGGTGTCAGCACGTGGGTTGTGGTTGGTCATTCGTGGGGGTCCGACCTTGCGGTGCGCTACGCGGTCGAGCACCCGGAGGCGGTGACCGCGGTGGTCGGCATTGCCGGTCGGGGTCCCCAGCGTGACAGCACGTGGTCCGAGGCGTACCACGACGGCGTGACCTCGGAGCCGGTTGTCGACATCGCCTGGGTACCTGAGGTGCACGCGGCTCTCGGCGAATCGTTTACCGAGTGGGTCCATCGGCCCGATCTGTGGCGGGGGCTGGCGGACTGCCGGGTGCCGATGCACTTCATCGCCGCCGGGGACGACATCCGCCCGTCGTGGCCACTGGCTCAGCTTGCCCACCTGGTTCCGCGCGGCAGGTTTTCCACCGTGTCCGGTGTGCCGCACAACTTCTGGTTCACCCATCCTGAGGTGTGGGTCAGGACTGTCACAGAGAATGTCAGGCCCGAATCTCGCCGGTGCTGACCGCGGCGGGTGTGAACGTCGAGAAGCTCACCGCCCGCCGCAGCCTCGGCCGCACCGAACTGACCGACCAGGGTCGTAACTGGTGGATCAGCCCATGTGCGGGTACCGGTGGTCGGTGGCCGGCACGAACGTCTCCTTGATGGACCGGGCGCTCGACCACCGCCGCAGGTTGCTCGACGCGCCGGCCTTGTCGTTGGTGCCCGAGGCGCGCCCGCCGCCGAACGGCTGCTGACCCACCACGGCTCCGGTCGGCTTGTCGTTGATGTAGAAGTTGCCGGCCGCGTTGCGCAGGAAGTGCTGGGCGTGCGCGATGGCCGTGCGGTCCTGGGCGATGATGGCGCCGGTCAGCGCGTACGGGGCCGCGGACTCCATCTGCCGCAGCACCTTGTCGTAGTCGGCGTCGTCGTAGACGTGCACCGACAGCACCGGGCCGAAGTACTCGGTGGTGAAGACCTCGTTGGCCGGGTCGGTGCCCTCGATGATCGTGGGGCGCACGAAGTAGCCGGTCGAGTCGTCGGCGGTGCCGCCGGCGATCACGGTCAGCGAGCTGTCCTGCTTGGCCGCGTCGAGCACCTTGGCCAGCCGGTCGTAGGACTTGCGGTCGATGACGGCGCCGCCGAAGTTCGTGAAGTCGGTGACGTCGCCCATGGCCAGGTCCTCGGTCAGCGCCACCAGGTCGTCGCGGATGGCCCGCCACACGCTGCGCGGCACGTAGGCGCGGGAAGCCGCCGAGCATTTCTGGCCCTGATATTCGAAGGCGCCGCGGATCAGCGCCGTGCGCAGCACCGCCGGGTCAGCCGACGGGTGCGCCATGATGAAGTCCTTGCCACCGGTCTCGCCGACGAGCCGGGGGTAGCCGCGGTAGCTGCCGATGTTCTCGCCGACGCGGCGCCACACCTGCTGGAACACCGCTGTCGAGCCGGTGAAGTGGACCCCGGCCAGGTCGCGGTCGGCCAGCACCACGTCGGAGACCGCGAGGCCGTCGCCGGGCAGCATGTTGATGACCCCGGCGGGCAGCCCGGCCGCCTCCAGCAGGCGCATCGTGAAGTGCGCGGACAGCTGCTGGGTGGGGGCCGGCTTCCAGATCACCGTGTTCCCCATCAGCGCCGGGGCGGTGGGCAGGTTGGCGCCGATGCTGGTGAAGTTGAACGGCGTGACCGCGTACACGAAACCCTCGAGCGGGCGGTGGTCCGTGCGGTTCCACATGCCGGGTCCGGAGACCGGCTGCTCGGTGTAGATCTCGGTGGCGAAGTGCACGTTGTAGCGCCAGAAGTCGATCAGCTCGCACGCGGCGTCGATCTCGGCCTGGTAGGCGGTCTTGCTCTGGCCCAGCATGGTGGTGGCGTTCAGCGTCTGCCGCCACGGTCCGGCCAGCAGGTCGGCGGCCTTGAGAAACACCGCGGCACGGTCCTCGAAGGAAAGCTCGGCCCAGCCCGGGGCGGCTGCTTTCGCTGCCCGTACGGCCTGCACGGCGTCGGCGGTGGTCGAGTTCGCCGACACGCCCAGCACCTGCTCGTGCCGGTGCGGCGCCACGACCTGGAACTGCTCACCGCCGGGCATGCGCTGCTCGCCCGCGATGGTGGCGGTCAGCTCGGCCGGACCGGCGTCGTTCAACTCGGTCAGGCGCTGCTGCAGCTCCTCGCGTTCGGGCGCGCCGGGGGCGTAGTTGAGCACCGGCTCGTTGTGGGGCGCCGGGGTCTGCGAGAGCGCGTTCATAAACCGCATCCTTACCTGGAAGTGAGCTGGCGGAGCAGGAAACCAACATTTGCGGGCCGCTCGGCGAGGCGCCGGGAGAAATAGCCGTACCAGTCGGTGCCGTAGGGGATGTAGACGCGCACGGTGTGCCCGGCCGCGGCGAGCCTCTGCTGCTCGGCGGCGCGGATTCCGTACAACATCTGGAATTCCGCCGGTGCCCCTGCGGGTGTCAGAACGGATTCGGCGATGGTGATAATGCGGGGGTCATGCGTGGCGACCATCGGATAGGCGCCGGATTCGGCAAGCAGGCGCAGATACCGCACGTACGCGCGGTCGACCTCGTTCTTGGCGGTAAGCGCAACACTTCCCGGCTCGGCGTAAGCACCCTTCACCAGCCGCACCCGCGAGCCGGGCTCACCCAGATCGCGCACGTCACCCTCGGTGCGTTTGAGCATGGCCTGCAGGACACAACCAACCCGAGGATATCGGGTACGAACAGAGCGCACCGTTTCCAGCGTGTCATCAATGGTCGTGTGATCTTCCATGTCAATGGTCACGTCAACGCCATGGGCATACGCGTGGTCCGCCAACTCATGCGCATTCCCGGTAGCGCGGGCCGGCCCGTCGGCGCCCAGCGCCTGCCCCAATGCGGAAAGCTTGAGCGAGATCTCGTTGCCCTCGGCCAGCCCCGCATCGGCAAGCCGGCTGACCAGCTTGCGGTACGCCGCCACGGTCTCAGCCGCCTGCGCCGCATCGGTGATGTCCTCGCCGAGGTGGTCCAGCGTCGCGTGCAGCCCGTCGCGCTGCAGCGCCAGCACCGCGGTGATCGCCGCGTCGTCGTCCTCACCCGCGACGAACCGCGACACGACGGGCCGACTGAGCGGGCTGTCGCTGATCGCCGTGCGCACCGCGCGGTTGCCGGCCACGGCCAGCACCAGTCGTCCGAACATGAGGCCCTCCTAGGCTCTGCCGCCGACGCTAGACAACATCCCCCGTCAGGAGCCAGATACACGTGTACGGCCGAAGATCACCATCCGTTGTACATTTGGACAATGGCTGTCGACAGCGAACCCACCCAGCTCCAGGAACTGGTGGACGTGGTGGCGGCCCGCACCGGCGCCCCCACCACCCTCGAGGATCGGGACCTGCACCTGGTGGCCAGCTCCGGACACGAGGAAACCGTCGACGAGGTACGCCGCCGCTCGATCCTGCGCCGCCGCTCCAGCCCCGAAGTCCAGCAGGTCTTCGCCAGCTTCGGCATCGCCGCGGCCGAGCACCCGCTGCGCATCCCCGCCGACGCCATGCCCGGCCTGTACGCCCGCTGGTGCGTCCCGGTCCGCTGGCGCGGCGTGGCGTACGGCTACCTGTGGCTGCTCGACCCCGGCGAGACTGTCCCCTTCTCCGCAGTTGATGCGCTCGCTGACGTCGTCGATCAGCTCGCGGTGTCGATGGCGCGCCGTGCTCGTACCAGCGATCACACGTCCTGGGCGGTGGCCGAGCTGCTGTCGGCTGACGCCGGAGCCCGCGCCCGCGCCGCAGAGGAATTGCAGCGCGACGGGCTCCTGCCGGCGCACCGCGAGGTTGTGCTGATCGGCTTGGCGCGCCGCGATGGCGGGCCGGTTGGGCCGGTCAATACGTGGTTGCTGCCGCGCGGGGTACTCAGCGCCCCGATCGGGCAGCGCGGCGCGCTTGTTCAGCCGGCATCGCCCTCGCCGGCCTCGCCTTCGCCTGCATCCGCTTCGCCTGCCTCCCCGTCGTCCGCCTCCCCGTCGTCCGCTTCGCCCGCCGACGTTGCCGAGCGGGCGGCGCGGTCGCTGCTGGCCGAGCACACCGGCGGTGTCGTGGCCGGCGTGTCGGGCCCAGTGCACGTGACGGACGGGTACTCCGGGTGGCGGCAGGTGGATGCGGCGCTACGGGTCGGGTTGCGGGGGCAATCGGGGGCTGTGGTCGTACGGCAATGGGCTGATCTCGGGGTGTTGCGATTGTTGTCCTTTGCCGAGCCTGATGAGCTGGCGCGGACGGTGGGCGACGCGCGGGCGCAGCGGTTGCTCGACGGGGATCCGGATTTGCTGCGGACGGCCCAGACGTATTTGGATTTGGCGGGAAATGCGCAGCGCACGGCGGCGGCGCTCGCCATTCATCGGCAGACGTTGTATCACCGGTTGCGGCGCATTGGGGCGCTGACCGGGTATGACCTGGATGATGGCGAGGATCGGCTGGCCTTGCATGTGGTGCTGAAATTCGCCGATTTCCGCGGATGACGGCTACTGCGAAGACTCCCCATCGAGTCCCTGCGGGAAGGAGGAGTCCCGCACGTATTGCCCGATAACCCGCAGCGCTTCGTTTCGATGCTGATCAGAGCACTGCTGTCCGCCTGCTGACGGGCAATCACGTACCACGATGAGGTGATGTCGTCGTCGGCCTGCGCGCCGATAACCTCGATGTTCGTCGGCACCAACTCGTGCCGCCCCACGATTCTCCACGCGAAGGGCGCATCTCAAACATGACCACACCGCACGATGTTTCATAGAACGGCCGAAGGTCATCCGGCAGGCGAAGCGAAGCAGGCATCGATTCACCTCCCGGCGGCGCTACCAAATAAGCGCACCCTATCGACGTGTCACCCGTAACCCCAGCAAACTACGGCCTGGATAGTCCTCGCCGGTGCCATCAACTCCAGGAAGGACAAAGTAGTAGGTCCAAAGCACCCGCCCGCCGTACCGCTGCGCCACCGTCCCGCCCGCCGCCCGCGCAGTCAGCCCGGCGTCCTTGCGCAACGTGACGATGTACTGATCCTTGACGACCTTGTTCCGAGCTGGCCGGACGATCTGCCCCTCAGCCAGCGCAGCCTGTGCCGCCTGAGCACCAAACCCGCCCACCGCCACCGCGACCGCGGCAGCCACGATTCCGGCCAGAGTTCCTCTGGTCCTGGTCATACGCCCTCCCCCGTGTGACAACCGTCAGTCCTCTTCAGCCGGCAGCAAGATCTCCAACTGCTCCGGAAAGTCCTGCGTATCGACAAACAGCCGAATCCGACACGGCCCCTCGTTCATATAGGCCGTGATCTTGTTCTCCTCCGGAACATCGCGGACAACCAGCCGGCCCAGCCGGGTGGTGATCGTCCCGTCGAAGTACGCGACCGGCAGCTTCTCCTGGCTCTCACCCGAGCCGTCGTCCCGCGTGACGACGACCAGCACGTGCCCGTCCACCGGCTGCATCACTTTCGCGATCAACCAGCCATCGCCAGCCGTGACCGCCGCCTCTCCGATGTCCACCGGCTCGAGTGCGGTCTCCGGATCGGCGTCCTCGATGAAGAGGACACCGTTCGACACGGCCAACTCCATTGATGCGACTCTGTCTGCCACCTTCACCTACTATTCGGGACGGATATGTCTTCCTCACCGTGCTGCTGACCCCCGGCCATGCCGGCGTGGCACCGGCTTGTCCGATGCCTCGCCGAGGGCTGCTATCCCACCGCCGGAGGGAACGAATTAGTGTCGCCGAATCCGGCCTGCAGTAGACCTTCCTTGCTGGCCTTGTCGAGCAGCGCTGGCAGATCACCGTTGTCTGAACCGGGTGCGACATCGAGGGCGAGGAAGCGGTCGCCGTGCCATTCGAAGGCGACACCGGCCCGCTCGGCCGCCGCAGTCAGCGACTCTGCCAAATTCGCGACGGCACCAGGCTCGCCCGGCTTGACAAGGGCCCGCATCACCCGGTGCCCGAAGCGGCGGAGCAGGGTGGCGACGCGGCCACTGTCTTTATTCAACTGGACCACGTCCAGGTACGACAAGCCGTCAACACAGAACGGGATGCATGCCACCCGGTACGTGTTGTCGCCAAGGTCATTGAGCCACAGCTGCTCGAGCTGCCCGTCCAATCCGGTGAAGCTGAGATCCACATGGGCCATGTAGTACGGAGCGGCGCGCCCGGCCGGGTGCTCGTGGACGACGTAGACCGGTTCACTCATTGCTGTGCCTTCCATGTGCGCTCACCTCCCCGCATGCAGCAGAAACCACTCCTGAATCATGCGCGGGGCCACCATGATGGGGGCCAATTGCCTTTATAGTTCTTCGGCGAATTGTAAGATCAGCTTGACGAGTCGTGAATCCACCGTGTTGCAGCGAACTCAGCAGTGCCAGCGACGTGTAGCCGATACCGAAATCGTCCATGGCCACCCGTACGCCCAAACCCCTGATCGCCTGCAATCGCCGCGAGGCTTGATCGGGGCGGGTGACCACGGCGCCTCCGCCGAGTTGAGGAAGTGAGACTTAGATCAACAGCGGCGGGTCGGGAAGGCGCAGTAGCGTACGAACGTGTCTTTGACTCGCGCAGATCTCGACAACCTCCGGCAGTCCGCGCTCGGTGCTGCCGACCCGCTCGGTGTGGCGGCCGACCTCGCCGATGCCGTGGAAGCCGGCCGGCTGGCTGACCCGCAGGACGCCGGTTATGCCCTGACGCTGGCCGCCGAGATTGCCGAGAGCCGCTCGAAGCATGAGGCTGCTCTGCGTTATGCCGGCCGGGCTCTGGCGCAAGATGGTGACCAGCCGGGGTCGGCGAAGGCTTTGCGCGCCCGCATTCTGTTCCGCTCGGGCCGTGACGACGAGGCGATGACCGAGCTCGAAACGCTGCGCCCGCTGCTCACCGAGGACCCGGACGCCGCGGCCTACGTCAGCGCGGCGCTGGCGGTCGGCAAGCGCATCGAAGTGGCCGAGCAATGGCTGACCGATGCCGTACGGTCAACGCTCGCCGAACGCGGCGCGTCCACGGAACCGGCCAGCGCCGACGACGCCGGTCTGCTGTTCTTCCTCCTGCAGCAGCGGCACCGGCTGCGCCACGCGCTCGGCCGGCCGCATGACGCTCACGACAACCTGGCCGACCGGTTGGAGACCAGGCTCGCCAACCAGGCCGCCACCGAGACGGCCGCCGACCTGCTGTTCTGGCCGGAGGCCGAGTTCGCGTCGCTGGTGCAGCAGTGGCCGGCGCTGGCCGAGTCGTACGGCAAGAGCTGGGACGAACACCGCGCCCACCTCGAACAGGATCTCGTCAGCCGCACCAACCCGGTTCTGCTGCGCGCCTCGGTCGCCGGGCTCACCCGGTTCGCGGGCAGCGACGGCGACCCGGCCGACCCTGAGATCCGGGCCGGCTACGCAGGTCGGTTGGCGGGGGCCTCGGCGCAGGTCACCTGGCCGCCGGAGCGCAACGGGTCGTGCTGGTGCGGCTCCGGCGCCAAGTACAAGAAGTGCTGCTTGCCTCGCTCGCGCGGTTGAGTGCAGGCGCTGAGGACCTCGGTGTAGTGCTCCACCACGGGGAACGGGTCGTAGAAGTGGTGGAGCAGCTCCCGCCAGCGCTGGTATTCCGGTGAGCCGCGGAAGCCCTCGGTGTGGTCCTCCAGCCGCTCCCATTCGACCAGCAGCAGGTAGGTCGATGAGCGTTCCAGGCCCCGCGACAGGCTCAGCCGCAGGAACCCGGGCATCCCGGCGATGATGCTTCTCGCCTGAGCGAAGGCGGCTTCGAAGGCCTCTTCGTGTCCGGGCTGCACCGGCAGCAGCGCATGTTCGCGAATCATCGCCCGATCATCTCAGCCGAACGAGAACGGGTCGTAGCCGTCGTTGTTGCAGGTGCGACGCTGGGCGATACAGTTCCTGACCCGCTGGTTCATCGCGGTGAGGTCCCACGACACGAACGCGTCGCCGTGCATCGACGAGGCGCTCCTGCCCTCGGGGTCCGAGGAGAGGTAGTAGCCGGCCTTGGAGCCCTGCACGCCGTACTGAATCTCGAAGGACAGCGCCGGGATCTTCACCGGGTGCCCGGCCGGGCAGGCGTTGTTGGCACCGAACACCACGTGATCCTTGTGGTTGGGGCTGTCCAGGTGCTTGCCGTCCCAGCAGTCCGGGAACTGCAGCGTGAAGTGCAGCAGAGCCTTGCCGTCGCAGATGGGCCAGTTGCCGTTGGTGCTGCGGGCCACGCCGTTGACGTCGCCCGGACCGTAGTACGCGCAGTAGAACTGGCCCTGAGCCCCGCGCGGGGTCGGTTCCTTCTTCTTGGCGTCGCCGGCGATCAGGCGCAGGCCGTTGGGCATCGGCATCTGACCGGTCGCGTTGTTCTGCAGCGAGCGGTAATAGACCCGGAAACCCGTGGTCTCGACCGGCTTGTGGGTGGCGTTGTCGTAGAGCGTCGGCACCCAGTACGCCGAGTGGTCCTGCACCGGCTTGCACGTGGTCGCGGTGAACTTCTGCAGATCCGCGGCCTGGGTTTGCGCGTCGACGGCCTTGTTGCCGACGAACGAGTGCATGTGGGAGGCGCCGGGCAGCCCGGGAACCACGATCGGGTCGTCGGCCAGCCGGTGGCTGTACTGGCAGTCGGCCCGGAACTCGGGGAGGTTACCGGCGTCGGCGGGCGGGGTGTCGGCCTTGGTGGCCTCGTACGCCTTCACCTGCCTCTGCCAGGCGGCCTGATCGACCGGGATCCAGCCGCCGGTCGCCTTGCCCTGAGTCGCCGGCGCGGTGGCGGCAGGCGACGCGGAGGAGGCGGAGGGTGACGCGCTGGGCGACTTCGACTGGATCGGCGCGACAGCCGACGACGAGGCGGAGGCCGGGGCCGCGGAAGGCGCTGCAGCCGGGGCCGGAACAACAACGGCGGCGTTGGCGGTCGGGGGTGCGGCAGGGGTCGAGCCGGTGCGGTACACGGCCCCGGCCGCGATGGCGATCACGGCGACGGCAACTCCGGCACCGACGGCCGCGCCGCGTTTGCCGCGCACGGACCGGCGGTGGTTGCCTGGGCGCTGTGGCGAGGCGGGCTCGCGGGACGAGGTGAACGACACGGCCGGAATGGTAGGCGGCCGCCGGGCCCGTTCGTCAGGGCTGCGGGCTTGGAAGGGCCGTCCGTCCCCCCGCGAAGCAACCGTCAGGTCCGATGTTGACCGGGTTTTGCGAGAAGGTGTTATCGAGCCGCCGCGGCACCGTCACCCCACGTTGTCACAGCGCCGCGGCCAGGCGAGAAACAGCTTCGTCGAGGATTTCCGAGCTGGTGGCGAAGTTCAGCCGCACAAAGCCCGCCCCCGCAATGCCGAAGTCGGTGCCGGGTTCCAGGGCAACGCGTGCCTGGGACAGGAAGAACTCCGCCGGATCTTTCGGCAAACCGAGGCCGCGGCAGTCGAGCCAGGCGAGATATGTTGCGGCCGGGGGTTGCCAGGAAATGCCGGGCAGCCGGGTACGAAGCAGCTCGGCCAATTGCGTCCGGCGCTCGTCCAGGAAACTCAGCGCGTCGTCCAGCCACGCGTCGCCGTCGGTGAAGGCGGCTACCGTCGCGAGCACCCCGAAATGCCCCGGACGCCATTGCAGATCCGGCGGGAAACGGTGTGACACCGGGCGCCTGCCCTCCACGACCGCCGCGCATTTGAGCCCGGTGATGTTGAACGCTTTGCTCGCCGAGATCAGGCTGACGGCGATTTCATGGGCGCCGGGAACGCTGAGCAGCGGTGTGAAGGCGGCGCCGGGCAACGTCAGGGGTGCGTGGATCTCATCACTGATGATCGCGACGCCGTACCGGGAGGCAAGGGCCACCAGTTCGGTCAGCTCGTCGCGGCTGTGCACGCGCCCCACCGGGTTGTGCGGATTGCACAGCAGATAGGCCGCCGGACGTTCGGCGAAGGCGGTTTCCAACGCGGCCAGATCAAGCCGGGAACCGGCGGTCAGGGGAACCTCGGCGATGCGCACCCCGGCTTCGGGCAGCCAATGGTAGAACGGCTGATACACCGGCGTACTGATCACTACCGTCTCGCCGGGCCGGGTGAGCACGCGCAGCAATTCGACCACGCCCACCCCGACATCGGGCACCGCCGTCACCTTGTCCGGGTTGATGTCCCAGCCCCAGCGCCGACCCGCGAACCCCGCAACAGCCTGCCCGAGATCCGGTACGGGCGCAGCATAGCCAGTGTCCGAGGCGTCCACGGCAGCGTGCAGGGCAGCGGCAACCGGCGCGGCGAGCGGAAGGTCCATCTCGGCCACGAACAAAGGCAGGACATCCTCGGGATGCGTGCGCCATTTGGCGCTTCGGCGGGCGCGCAGATCCTTCAGCGAGTCGACCTTCATGAGCCGACCCTAGCGCCGGAGCCGGTAGAGCACACTGCGCCGCAGCGGCCCGGCCGGCACGTCCGGGTCGTCGAAGTCGTCGCCCGGATCGCGGGTCATGCCCAGGCGGTGCATGACGGCCCGGGATCGCGCATTGCCGGTGGCGGTGATGGCAAGGATCTCGTCCAATCCGAGCACGTCAAAACCGTAGTCCAGACAGGCGTGCCCGGCCTCGGTCGCGTACCCCTGCCCCCACGCTTCGCGGGTGAGCCGCCAGCCCGCTTCCACACCCTTGAAAGGCAACCCGTCATCGGTCGGATCCAGCCCGGCGAACCCGATGAACTGCCCGGTCGCTGCGATTTCCAGGGCCCACCAGCCCCAGCCGCGCTCGGCCAGCTCGGTGCGGAAATGGTTCAGGGAGGCGGCGCTCTGGTCGTACGTCAAAATCTCGGGAAAGAATTCACGCACCAGCGGATCGGCATTCATCCGGGCCCAGGGCAGCACGTCCTCATCACGCCATTGCCGCAGGAGCAGCCGGTCGGTGGACAGTTCAGAAATCATGGTGCCCTCTCGCGTGGCGGCCCGTAGACACGCCAACGTACTCGGAAGGCACAATGCTGTGGTGCCCTACGCAGAGATCACCGACCCCGCCGACGACCGCATCGCCGACTACCGGGCGCTGACCGACGTGGAACTGCGTACCAAATGGGAACCGCCGAACGGCCTGTTCATCGCCGAAGGTGACCTGGTCATCCAGCGGGCGCTGCGCGGCGGATACCGGTTGCGCTCGGTGCTGGTGGACCAGAAACGCGTGGACCAGCTCACCGAACTGCCGCCCGACGCCGTTGTTTACGGGGGCACTCAGCCGGTCCTGGAAGCCATTACCGGGTTCCATGTGCACCGCGGCGTCCTCGCATCGTTTCACCGCCGCCCGCTGCCCACCATGGTCCAATTGCTGGCCGGAGCCCGCCGTCTCGCCGTTCTCGAGGGCCTGAACACCCACACCAATCTGGGGGCGTTGTTCCGCAGCGCGGCCGCCTTGGGCATCGACGCGGTGGTGCTTTCCCCGGACTGCGCGGACCCGCTCTACCGCCGCTCGGTGCGGGTGAGCATGGGCGAGGTCTTCGCCATTCCGTACGCGAAAAGCACCGATTGGCGCGAGACCCTTTCCACCATTCGCCAGGCAGGCTTCACGCTGCTGGCCATGACCCCGGGCCCGGACACCGTTGCTCTGGCCGCCCTGACCCCGGAGCAACGTTCCCGTCCGGCGCTGTTGCTCGGCGCCGAGGGCCCCGGGCTGACCCGGCACGCGCTGGCGGCCAGCGATGTGCGGGTGGCCATCCCGATGCACCACGGGGTCGATTCGCTCAATGTGGCCACCGCCGCGGCGATCGCCTTCTACGAACTGTCGCGCTGAGCGCCCCGGGCCGCCACCGTAATGCCGATGCGCTGCGTCTCCGGCGTCCGTAGGGTGGCTGGCGTGCTGCCGTCGTTTGTGCCCGGTCTGCAGTTGTGCCGGCGTTCTACGGTGAGGCTGTTCGCCCGCTGCTGGATGAGGTCCATCCCGGTCTGGCGCATGCTGCCGCGCGGCTGGGTCCGGGCTCCGAGGTGCTCGGCTTCGACACCGAACGCTCGATTGACCATGACTGGGGACCACGGCTGGAGTTGTTTCTGTCTGCCGTGGACGTGGCTCGGCATGGCGAAGAGCAAGGCCGACGAGGTCTCCATCGCGCTGCACGAAGCCGTGGACACGCGCGACCAGGGGCAACGCCAGGCGGCGCTGTGCACGGCGTACGAGGCGGCGGGGCGCTGGCAGAACCGGCTCGGCCTGAGCGCGCCGGTCGAGGCCACCCGCCGTTCGCACTTCGACCGGCCGTACCCGGTGAGCGACGCGGAGCGTTTCGCCGCGGCCCTGCGCGCCCGGATTTCCGATGCCACCTTGAGCGAGCTTCCGGCGGTCGGCGGCATCGATCAGTACGTGGACAGCACCGACGTTCTGGTTCGCCCGGACCTGACCCGCAGAATGGCATCGGCAACCATTGATACCGACCGTCAGGTGGCGCGGACAGGGCCCGGGCTGAGCGGGACCAGGCCCTAGCTGGGCGCGATCGGCTCTTAGCTGGGCGGGATCAGCCGGGAGCCGGTCCAGGCCAGGCCCATGCCCGCCGCGAGCAGCAGCAGCGCGCCCACCGTGGGCAGCGGCTTGACCGCTACCGAGCCCGCGCCGATCGACACGGCGGCCAGCATCAGCAGGATGCCGTCGGCCGGGTTGACCAGCTTGGAGCGCAAGACGGCCCAGCCGAGCAGGAGCCAGCCGGTGCCCATGATGGCCGCGGCGACCAGCGCGAGGGTGTGGACCGAGGGGGCCGGGATGCCGGTGCCGTCGGGGGCGGTGCCGCTGGGCAGCGCGGTCAGCGGGAGCCAGAGGACCGCGCCGGCCAGTCCGATCAGGAGGCCGGCTACGGCGCTGCGGCGGGTGCGGGACCCGGCCAGCAGACCGGCCAGGCCGATCATGGCTACCGTGATGAGCCAGCCGGCGGCCAGTTCGATCAGCAGCGGGCCCGGGGGGATGCCGATTCCCAGGGTGGACCAGCCGTAGAGGGCGGCGCCGAGCGGGAGGCACCAGAGCGCGCTGCGGGCGTACCGTCGTACCGAATAGATCCAAACCGCTTCCTGCACGGACAGCAAGCGGTCGTCCTGGGTCTCGGATCGGGCTGCTCCGACCCAGGCCGGGGCGACGCGCAGAGGGCGCCCACTGGCCGTTTGGAACTGCGACATGCTCATGCTGGCTCCGCCTTATGTGGCCGATCCGAGCGGTCCGGGGGCACCCTCGACAGTCTCGGACAACCATGACAAAACCCCGCACCTTCGCGCGGGGTTTTGCCATATTCGCTCCTGTTCCGCACCCCGGAGAGGTCAGGCGCGTTCCGGTTCGCCCGCTCCGTTGTAGTCGGCGGCACCCAGCGCGGCGGACGGCGGGATGGGCTCCGGGGCGGCGAGTTCGGCCTGCGGCTTGTCGCCGGAAACCTGGGCTTCGGCCTCACGCACCTGCTGGCCGACCGCTGCGGCCTCCGCTGCCGCGGCCTGGGCTGCTGCGGCTGCCTCGCGCTCCACGGCTCCGGCATCCACCTCGGCCGACGGCTGGTCACCGGCCATGTTGGCCAGGCCACCGAGCGCGCCACCGAGGCCGTCGAGCGCCTTGGTGAACTCGGTCGGCACGATCCACACCTTGTTGGCCGTGCCGTTGGCGATCTGCGGCAGTGACTGCAGGTACTGGTACGCGAGCACCTTCTGCGACGGGTTTGACGTGTGGATGGCGTCGAACACCGTGCGGATGGCCTTGGCCTGGCCCTCGGCCTGCAGGATGCGCGACTGGCGGTCACCGTCGGCGCGCAGCACCGCCGCCTGCTTCTCACCCTCGGCCGTCAGGATCTGGGCCTGCTTGTGACCCTCGGCGTTGAGGATCGTGGCGCGGCGTTCCCGCTCGGCGCGCATCTGCTTCTCCATGGAGTCACGGATACTCGGCGGCGGCTCGATGGCCTTGATCTCGACCCGGGTGACCTTGATGCCCCAGCGGCCGGTGGTTTCGTCGAGCACGCTGGACAGGTGCCGGTTGATCTCCTCGCGGCTGGTCAGCGCCCGCTCGAGGTCGAGCGAACCGATGACGTTGCGCAGGGTGGTCACGGTGAGCTGTTCGATGGCCTGCAGGAAGTTCGAGATCTCGTACGTGGCCCGCACCGGGTCGACGACCTTGAAGTAGAGCACCGTGTCGATGCTGACCACGAGGTTGTCGCTGGTGATGACCGGCTGCGGCGGGAAGCTGACGACCTGCTCGCGCATGTCGACCTTGGTCCGTACCGCGTCGACGAAAGGCACCAGGAGGTTGAGCCCCGGGGAAAGGGTGCGCTTGTACTTGCCGAGGCGTTCGACGACGTCCATGCGCTGCTGGGGCACGATGCGGACGGAGCGGATGAGCGTGATCACCGCGAACAACGCGATCACGAAGATGAGTACACCGATTACGGCTTCCATGGTGCCTCTCTATATGTTGGGTGTGTGGTCGCGCCACACGATGGCAGTGGCGCCCTTGACCTTGAGGACCCGGACCCGTTCGCCGGGCAGATATGTCTCCGCGCCGTCGAAGGAGCGGGCCTGCCAGAGCTCGCCCTCAATCTTGATCATGCCGTGGTCGGCACCGACCTCTTCCAGCACGGTGCCGTGCTCGCCCTCCAGCGCCTTGATCCCGAACGGCATCTCGTCGGATCCGGACTCGTCGCGCGAACGGCGCAGGATGAGAGGACGCAAGGCACCGACGGACAGGGCGGAGACGAGGGCGAACACGATGACCTGCAGCAGCAGCGGAGCGCCGAGCGCGGCGGCCCCGGCCGCCGCGGCAGCCCCAGCGGCGAAGAAAATGATCAAAAATGTCGCCGTGAACGCCTCGCCGATCGCGAGCGCGATGGCCAGAACGATCCACAGGACGGCTTCCATACCCCGATCGTGACACGTCGGCGCACCAGGAGCGACACCGCGTCACATCCGATTCGCGCGTTCCCATATCCGCGCCCGCTAGTTAAACCCCGCACTGAAGCCTTGGAAGGATTTGAACCGTGTCCCTGCTGCCGGAAACCGGGCGACGCATCACCGAAATCGCCACCACCGCCCAGGCCACCGGCCGCGCGCCGTCGCTGGCCCTGGCGGTGGTCCGCGATCGTGCGTTGCTGCACTTCACCGGGGCCGGCGAGGCACCGCTGCCCGATCCGGACACCCAGTACCGGCTCGGCTCGATCACCAAGACCCTGACCGCGACCATGGTCCTGCAACTGCGCGACGAGGGCGCCTTCGCCCTCGACGACCTGCTCTATCGCCATCTGCCCGGGACCCCGGTAGGCGGCATCACCCTGCGCCAACTTCTCGGCCACATCTCCGGCCTGCAACGCGAACCCGACGGCCCCTGGTGGGAACGCAACGCCGGAATCAGCACCGAGCAACTGCTGAGAGACCTCTCCCCCGACAAGATCTTCGGCCCGGCCTTCAAGACCTACCACTACTCCAATCTGGCGTACGGCCTGCTGGGCGCGGTCCTGGAGAAAGTAACCGGCGAATCCTGGCCCAACCTGGTCACCAAGCGTGTCCTGGGCCCGCTGGAGATGACCAGAACGACCTACCACCCCACCGAGCCGTACGCCCGCGGGTACGTCGTTCACGCGCTCGACGGCAGCCTGCACGAGGAACCCCGGCACGACACCGGCGCCATGGCACCGGCCGGCCAGCTCTGGTCCACGGTTACCGACATGGCCACGTGGGCTGCCTTTCTGGCCGCTCCCGCTCCTGCCGTGCTGAGCCGCTCCACGGTCGACGAGATGTGCACCCCGGTCGCGATGCAGGACGAGACCTGGACGGCTGGGCACGGGCTCGGGCCTGAGCTGAACCGGGTGGGCGAGCGGGTCTATGTCACCCATGGCGGGTCGATGCCCGGGTACGTTTCGCAGCTGGCTGTTCATCGGGGCAGCGGGGTTGGGGTTATCGCGTTCGCCAACTCTTATGGGCTGCGCGGAACTTCTATCCGGGGCGTGGCCCTGTCTGCTTTGACTGCTGTCTTGGATTCTGAGCCGGTTGCTGTGGCGCCTTGGCAGCCTGCTGCGCCGGTCCCCTCGGACATTGCTGCGCTGTGCGGGCGGTGGTGGTGGATGGGATCGGAGGTTGAGGTTGTCGCTGACGGTTCCGAGCTGGTGATGGGGGCTGTGGGGTATTCGGCTCGACCGGCTTGGCGGTTCGTGCAGGAGGGGCCGGACCGGTGGCGCGGGGTGGCGGGGGCCAACACCGGAGAGGTTCTGGTGGTGGTGCGCGGGAGCGACGGGCGGCCGGAGAAGCTGGATGTGGCGACGTTCGTGTTCAGCCGGGATCCGCGGCACTTGGCCTGAGGCGCCTGCTCAAGGAGGCCGAGCTCCAGCCACGGGGTCGCTTGCCAGGGGCCTTGGCGGTATCGGGGGTCTGGGAATCCTGGGTTGAACGCGGCCTAGCTACTGCTCGGCTGGTCGGCGAGGCTCTGGTCGTACCGGATGACGAAAGAGGCGGATATTCGTGGACACTGTTTTCATTCCTGGGGCGACCTCTGGCATCG
Source organism: Actinoplanes sp. TFC3 (assembly GCF_001553785.1). Classification (GTDB taxonomy): domain Bacteria; phylum Actinomycetota; class Actinomycetes; order Mycobacteriales; family Micromonosporaceae; genus Actinoplanes. The sequence goes on along the minus strand of NZ_LOJP01000001.1, from coordinate 2,231,769 downwards.
GGCTGGGGCTGGCTTTGCGGCTGCAGGCCAAGGGCAATACCGTGATTGTTGGCGGGCGGCGGACCGAGCTGCTGGAGCGTATTGCAGCTGAGCATCCGGGCATCGCCACGGTTGTCATCGACACCAGCGACCCAGCGTCGATTGTTGCGGCGCGCGATCAGGTGGCCGAGCGCTTTCCGGCGTTGGACACGCTGGTGACGATGGCCGGCATCATGGAGGTCGAGGATCTGCGCGAGGCGGCGTCCCTTGACGTTGCCGAGCGCACTGTTCAGGTGAACCTGCTCGGGCCTATCCGGCTGGTCAACGCTTTCCTGCCGGGGCTGCTGGAGCAGCCGCGCGCCACGATCATGACGGTTACGTCGGGGCTGGCCTATCTGCCGCTGCCGATCACGCCCACGTACAACGCTACGAAGGCGGCCGTCCATTCGTACACGGAATCCTTGCGTGTGCAGTTGTCGGACAGCAAGGTACACGTTGTCGAACTCGTGCCGCCAGCGGTGCGAACCGCGCTGATGAACCAGCAGGAATCCGAAATCGCCATGCCGCTGGAGGACTTCCTCGACGAGGTGATGAGCCTGCTGGAGGCCGACCCGGCGGCGGGGCAGATCCTGGTGGAGCGGGTGAAATGGCAGCGCAATGCGGTGGCTGAGGGGCGGTATGCCGAGGTGCTCGGGGTACTGAGCGGGCGCCCCCGCTCCTGACGGTGAACGGCGGCCGGGCACAAGCGTCCGGCCGCCTCACCCGTCAGTCCGCTGGCTCGGTGACGAAATCGATGAGTTGTTCCACGGCGTTGATCAGGGGCGTTTCGACGTCCTTGTAGCTGCTTACGCTGCTGAGAATGCGGCGCCACATCTCGTACGGTTCCTTGATGCCGACCGCCTGGCAGACGCCCTCTTTCCACGGGCGGCCGGGCGGGATCACCGGCCAGGCGCGCAGGCCCACTCTTTCCGGTTTTACCGCTTGCCAGACATCGATGTACGGATGGCCGGTTACCAGCACGTTGGGGTCGGTGACCGCGGCTACCAGGCGGCTTTCCTTGGAGCCGGCAACCAGATGGTCGACCAGGACACCGACGCGGCGGGTCCGGGAGGGGCGGAACTCCTTCACCGCGCCGGCTAGGTCGTCGATGCCGTCCAAGGGTTCCACGACCACGCCTTCGATGCGCAGGTCGTCGCCCCAGATTCTTTCGACCAACGCGGCGTCGTGGATGCCTTCGACCCAGATGCGGGAGGCTTTGGCGACTTGTGCTCGTACGTTGTCAACCGCTATTGATCCTGATGCTGTGCGCTTCTGTTTCGGCGCGGCTTGCGGCGACGCGGGTTTGCGGAGGGTGACCACCTTGCCGTCCAGGAGAAAGGCGGCCGGCTCGAGCGGGAAATTGCGTCGCTTGCCGTGCCGGTCCTCCAGCACCACGGCGCCGAATTCGAAGCCGACCACCGCGCCGCAGAAGCCCGAGTCGGCGTCCTCGACCACCAGGTCCGGCTCGGCGTCCACCTCCGGAATGACTTTCCGCCGCCGCCAATTGCCCCCGAGCACGTCCTCCCCATACATGACGGCACCGTAACCCTGCCCGTCCGGACACGCCGCTTCGACACACTCGCCGAGACAATTCCGGCGCTCGGCACGTACCCTTGCTCGCATGTCCCCCGCAGCAGATGCGGCGACCCTCACGGCACGCCGGTCAACCCGGTTCGTGGCGTGGGTGCGAGCCTGGCGCGCCGGACTCGTCCCGTTCGACGAGCTGGCCGACGAGATAGCCGCCGACGAGGAACACCTTGTCGCCGACGCCCCCGGCACCTGGACCGACGTGAGCCTGGCCCAGGCGCTGCCGTCGTTCGCCAAGCTGCACCCGGATGAGATCAGGCTGGTGCTGCCGGCGCCGGGCGATCCGCGCGGGTTACCCGGCCCCGGCGAGCTGACCGGTGCCGCTTTGCTGGCCGGTGAGGCAGTGATGACGCCCACGTTCGGGGTGGTCCCACAGGTGCGGCAGCACACCTCCGGCTCGGGGGTGGAGTTCGAGACGGTGCTGTGGCGGTTCTACCCGGTGGGCGAGTACAAGCCGGTGTTCCAGATGGGCTCGGCGGAGGCCGAAGCCGAGCTGACCCAGGCGCTGGCGGATGCCACCACGGCACTGACCCGGCTGGATGTGGCCCAGTGGCGTCCGGAGCTGGCCGGCGCCCTGCAGGCCTTGCGACGCCCGGAGAGCACAGGAACACTGCCGCCCGGGTACGACCCCCGCTCGCGGCGGCTCTTCGCCCGCGCCAGCATCCTCGACCAGGTGCTGGTGCTGGCCGAGACGAACGCCCCGGGCGCAGCGGTCAACAACTACGAAGCCCAGCAACGCGACGCCGCCCTGCGCCCGCTGCTGACAGCCTGCCGCCAGGCGCTGGTCGCCGCCTGCAACGCCCCGATGCATGCCTGACCGCTACGCGCATTGCACCTTCTGCGGTGCGCGGTTCAACCCGGGCCAGAACTGGCCGCGCCGGTGCGCCGCGTGCGGTGAAACCAGCTACCTGAACCCCAAGCCGGTGGCGGTGGCGCTGCAGCCGGTGGGGGCTGGGCTGCTGGTGGTGCGGCGCGGGATCCCCCCGGCCGAAGGTTCGCTGGCCCTGCCGGGCGGCTATGTCGAGGCCGGCGAGAGCTGGCAGGAGGCGGCGGTCCGGGAGCTGCGGGAGGAGACCGGCGTCTCCGGAGATGCGGGGTCGGTGCTGCTGTTCGACGCGCTGAGTGCTCCGGATGGGACTCTGCTGATCTTCGGGTTGTTGCCGGGGGTGGCTTCGCTTTCCGACTTCGAGGCCAACGCTGAGACCACGGGAGTTGAGGTGTTGAAGACGCCTGCGGAGTTGGGGTTCGAGCTGCACACGCGGGCTGTGGAGTTGTGGTTCAGGCAGGTCGCCGGCGACTTCGCCTGACGAGGTGGGGGCGTACGTAGAGGTAGGCGCCGCTGATGAACAGCAGGGCGAGCGGCAGCAGGGGTGTGTAGGAGATCCAGAGGATGGGATCCTGCTGCGCCAGGGCGATGGTGGTGGCGATGACTGTTGCGGTGAAGGCCACGGCCAGCCAACGGTGGAACTGGCGGATCCGGTGGGGCCAGGTGGGTGCGGTCATGGAATCACGGTAGAAGTGGCGTGGTGGGCGACGCTTCTTGATTCCTGATCACTCCAGCGGCCGAAAAGCTTGAGCTGCAGCCCCGCATCACCTGTCCCCTTCCTTCAGTAAACAACGCCCCCTACCGTGGCACAGCGCGGAACCACCCCTCCCGCTCCCCCGGATCGGGCCCGCGCCGCGGCAGCTCCGGCATCTCCCCGCCGCCCACCGCCGCGTAATGGTCGAAGTGAGTAGTCAGCACCGCTTCCCCACCCGTCAGGTCGGGCAAAGCCGCCACCAACTGCGGAACCCGCGATGACGGTACGTCCCCACTGACCTCGAGGTATCCGCCCGCCGCCGCCGTGTCGCGGATGACCGCGCCGAGGCGGCCGAGCAGGCCCAGCACCGCGTCCACCGTGGGATGCGGGAGGTTGACGTCGAAGCGCTCGATCGGGTGGCAGACCCGCGTGCCCGCCTGGCGCAGCGCCGCAGATATCACGACCGGGGCCAGGTTGCGGAAGTCCGCGGCCACGCTGGAGATGGACTTGTCGAACTTCTGGTGCGGTTTGCTTTGGCGCGGCCAGTACTGCGATGACGTCATGGTGACCGTGCAATCGGTGACCGGCCAGCCGTGGCGGCCGTGGTGCAGGGCAGCGCGTACCCCCTGTTCCGTGGCTGCAATGAACGCCGGGGGTAGGCGACCTGGTTCGATGCCGGGGCGGAACTCGATGCCGTGGCCGGTCTTGGCAGCCTCGATGCGCAGGCCGAGCCCGGCCAGGTACGGGTTGCCGCGTTCCTTGACCCGGTCCTCGGCCGCTCCGGTGCCCACCACGCGTTCGATGCAGGCGGTCAGCGTGTCCGAGAACCGCACCCTTACGCCGTACCGCTCCTCCAGCAGCGCCGCGACAACCTCCTTCTGCACCTCGCCGTGCAGGCGGATCACCGCCTGCGCCTGCTGTTCCTCCAGCCGCAGGTCGACCAGCGGGTCCTCGTCGGCGAGCTCGGCCAGGCCGGCGAACATCGCCAGTCGCTGGGACGGGTTGACGGGTTCGACGAGGGCCTGGCGGGTGGGCGGCGGGAACCGGTAAAGGTTGCGCCGGGGTGGGGTGCCGATGTGCTGGCCGATCCGAGCGGGCAGGCCCCGGACCGCGGCGATCTGGCCGGCCGAAGCCGACGGGCGATCGAGCACGCCGGCCGGCTCGCTGACGGCGATGCCGGTCACGGTTTGCCGGCGGGTTCCTTCGACGGGCACCCGGTCGCGTACCCGTAGCTGCCCGGACCACAGCCGCAGCCAAGCCCGCCTGCCATGCGCGTCGCGGTCGACGGCGAAAACGGTGCCCGCCAGCGGGCCGTCCGGTTGGCCGCTGTGCGGCAGCAGGGCGGCCAGGAGGTGACGCAGATGCGGTACGCCGGCTCCGGTGATCGCCGAGCCGCATGCGACGGGGCTGAACTCGGCACGGCGTACCGCATGCCGGATGGCCAGACGGACGTCGCGCGCCCGGATTGTTTCGCCGGCCAGCCATCGGGTGGCGATGATGTCGTCGACCTCGGCCACCGCTTCCACGACGGATTCGCCGGTGAGGTCGACGGCGTCCTGACCGGTGGCGGTGGTGAGCAGGACCGCGTGCGGGGTGAGCCGCTGGCGTACCTGGGTGAGGGCCCGATCGACGTCGGCGCCGCGGCGGTCCACCTTGTTGAGGAAAATCATTGTGGGTACGCCGATGCGGCGCAGCGCTCGCCAGATGGCGACGGTCTGCGGTTGGACGCCCTCGACGCTGGACACCACCAGCACAGCGGCGTCGAGCACGGCGAGGGAGCGTTCGACTTCGGCGATGAAGTCGGGGTGGCCCGGGGTGTCGAGCAGGTTGACGGTGAGCTCACCGAGGCGAAGCGACGTGACGGCCGCCCGGATGGTGATGCCGCGCCGGCGTTCCAACTCCATCGAGTCGGTGCGCGTGGTGCCCGCGTCGACGCTTCCGGGTTGGGAAACGGCGCCGGCTTCGTACAGCAGGCGCTCGGTCAGGCTGGTTTTTCCAGCATCAACATGGGCGACGATGCCCAAATTCAGCAGGGACAAGGTGCAACTCCACGGTAGGACGGGCAAGGGTCCGGGGCGTGGAAGTCGCTCGCATTGTCACTCCTGAAATAGATGTCACGGCACAAGCACCACCAGTTCACACGCTCACGGCGGCGGCCGCCACCGAATATCGGGCGGCTGCCGGTGCGCTGTCGGTTACTTGCCGGCCTGACTGGCGCATGCCTGCTGGGCTTTTCGCCAGGTCTTTTCCGGTACGCCGGGTGGTTTGCTGGTCGGGATGGTGCCTGGACTGCCGGGGCCAGGTGCAGGAGGAGCGCCTGGCGGCATTCCGCCTGGTCCGCCGGGGATTCCGCTTGGTCCGCCGGGGCCGGCCGAGCCCATCGGCAGGCCGGGACCGCCGCCACCCGGAACGCCCGGTCCTCCAGGAACGCCCGATGATCCGGGAACGCCCGGCCCAGGACCGCCCGGCCCAGGACCGCCCGGCGGTGGCCCACCGGGAGGTGGTCCAGCGGGGAGCGGCACGCCGTTTTGGCGCAGGCAGTCCAGGTACTCCGTCAGCGCAGCGTTCGCGCTCGGCGGCGGCGCAGCCTCGCCTCCGGGCGCCGCCGAATCACCCGGCCCGGTCCCGCAGCCTGCTGTCGCAAGAGCCGCGGCGACGAGGATGGCGGCAGCACCCCAGCGCAAGTCATTCATCACCGTCACCAGGTACCACCCGGGCGCGGGCTGTACGCCTGGGAAGGGTCAGATCTCGTTGATGAGGTCGGCGACGCTGTTGACGACGCGGGAGGGGCGGTAGGGGTAGCGTTCGCTTTCGGCCTGGGTGCTGATGCCGGTGAGGACCAGGATTGTTTCGAGGCCCGCTTCCAGGCCGCAGAGGACGTCGGTGTCCATGCGGTCGCCGATCATGGCGGTGCTTTCGCTGTGGCCGCCGATGACGTTGAGGGCTGAGCGCATCATCATGGGGTTGGGCTTGCCGACGAAGTAGGGGTCCACGCCGGTGGCCTTGCTGATCATGGCTGCTACCGAGCCGGCTGCGGGGAGGGCGCCCTCGTTGGAGGGGCCGGTGGCGTCGGGGTTGGTGCAGATGAAGCGGGCCCCGTCGTTGATGAGCCGGACCGCCTTGGTTATCGCTTCGAAGCTGTAGGTGCGGGTTTCACCGAGAACCACATAGTCGGGGGCGAACTCGGTCAGCACGTAGCCGGCTGCGTGCATGGCGGTCGTCAGGCCGGCTTCACCAATCACATATGCGGTGCCGCCGGGGCGCTGGTCGGCCAGGAACTGCGCGGTGGCCAGCGCCGCCGTCCAGATGGACTGCTCGGGCACTTCGAAACCCATGCGCGCGAGGCGGGCCTGCAGGTGGCGGGGGGTGTATATGGAGTTGTTGGTGAGGATGAGGAACGGCTTGCCCGACTTCTTCATCCGGTTGACGAACTCGGGCGCGCCCGGCACCGGCTCGCCCTCGTGGACGAGCACGCCATCCATGTCGGTGAGCCAGCTCTCGATGGCTTTGCGCTCGGGCATGAGACTCCTCAAAGAACCTACGGTCGGCGTCGGGGCGGCGGGCAGCAGTCGGCGGGGCAGACGTCCCAGACCGGGAGCGTACCGAGCTTGTCGCGCTGGGCGTCCTGAGTGCGTTCCCGGACCAGCTCGCGGATCATGGTGACGAACCGGGGGTCGGTGCCGGGGGTGGCCGCACGCGCGTAGCCCAGGCCCAGCTCGGCGGCGGTCTCCTTGGCCTCATTGTCGAGGTCCCAGATGACTTCGAGGTGATCCGAGACGAAACCGATGGGGCTGACCACCACGTCGGTGACGCCCTTCTCGGCCAGCGCCGTGAGGTGGTCGTTGATGTCGGGCTCCAGCCACGGCACCTGCGGCGGGCCCGAGCGGCTCTGCCACACCAGGTCCCAGGGCAGGTCGGCGGCGGCGGCGGCGTGCACCAGCGCGGCCGTCTCGTTGAGCTGGGCCTCGTAGCGCCCGCCGGTGGGTCCGGCGGTGGCGGCCATCGAGCTGGGAATCGAATGGGCGGTGAAGACCAGCCTGGTCGTTGCGCGCCGTGCCGGGTCCAGCTTCTGCAGAGCATCGCGTACGGCCTCAGCGTGCGGCTGTACGAAACCAGGGTGATCGTGGAACTGTCGCAGCTTGGTGATCGCCGGTGCCCCCGGGCCGACCTTCTTGCGGGCCTCGGCGATGTCCTCCCAATACTGCTTGCAGGACGAATAACCGCCGTAGGCGCTGGTAGCGAAGCCGAGCGCGGAGGTGATGCCGTCGTCGCGCATCTGCGCCACGGTGTCGGCGAGCATGGGCTGCCAGTTGCGGTTGCCCCAGTACGCCGGCAACTGCACGTCGTTGGCGGCGAAGTCGGCCTGCACCGCGGCGAGCAGGTCGCGGCACTGCTGATTGATCGGTGACACCCCACCGAAGTGCATGTAGTGCTCGGCGACGGCAGCCAGCCGCTCCTCGGGGACACCGCGCCCGCGCGTCACGTTGCGCAGGAACGGCATCACATCGCCGGGATGCTCGGGGCCGCCGAAGGACAGCAGAAGAAACGCGTCGTACGCCACCGGACCATCCTCCCCCTTGCGGTCCGGTGGCGCCCACGCACCCCCATGGCTCAGCGGTCACCGTTGCCTGGTCACCGGCCTCTTACGTGCGCCGATGCGGGCCAGGGCGCCGCCGATGATGAGCATCACAGACACCGCGAGCAACCCGCCGAGGCTCTGCCCGGTCCTGGGCAGGTTGCCGATGACGCTGCCGCCGCTGGTGGAGTTGTCGGCCGGCACGTCCGAGCCGGTGTCGGTGGACCCGGCGATCGACAGCAGCGCCTCGATCGTGTTGTTGGTGATGTTGCCCTCCGGGCTCGTGGTGCTGATCATCACCCGTACCGGATGCACGCCCTTCTTCGCCGCCGTGGTGATCCGCAGGGTCAGCCAGAGTTCGCTGGCCGTGCCCACCGGGGCGTCCGGGCCCTCGCACACCACGGCGTTCGCGTCGCCGGTCTCGTCGGGCATGCAGTCGACGTCCGCGAGCTCGTCGGTCGAGGCCGCCGCCACCAGCGCCGCGCTGGCCGAGGCGTCCAGCAGCACCTGCGCCTTCTCCAGGTTCACCCCGGCCGGCGGGTCGATCTCGAACACGATCCCGTTTGCCGTCTGCGAACCGTTGTTGCTGTACGGCAGCTTCAGCAGCACCGTCCCGCCGGGCCGCGCGGTGGTCGTCTTGCGCTTGACGCCCAGGTTGAGGTCGACGCGGCTAGCCACCACCGAGATCCCCGGCATCGGCTGGTCATCGGCGTCGTCGCAGCTACCGTTGGCCGGCTCGGCGTCCAGGCAGCCCCCGATGATCGTGGTGTTCACCGGCACCGTGCGGCCCACCACAAACGGGATGTTGTAGGTGTACTCGTCGCCCACCACCAGGTCACGGGTGCAGGTGACCACGTTGGCTTCCTCGTCCCACACGCAGTCGCCGGGCAGAGGTGAGCCCGGGGTGAGCCCGCGCGGCACCTTGAGGGTCAGCACGTGCGGGGTGGCGTCGTCAGGGCCCGGGTTGCTCAGCCGGATCGGCAGCACCGTCTTCTGCCCGGGCGCGGCCGGGTTGACCGTGGGCGCGCCGAACGTGGTGGTGACCGTGTCGGCGTCGCCGCCCGTGGTCACCAGCACCCCGGAGGCCACGAGTTGGTCGGTGGTGCTGTCGTCGTCGGTGAGCGTGACGTTGGTCGCCGTCCACTTGGCGGTGCTGGCGGTGCCCGAGGCCACGGCGACGTCCAGCGTCACCGTGATGGTGCCCGCCTCGACCGCCATTCCGGTGCAGCTGACCTGGTTGTCTTGCGCTTCGCACGTACCGGATGAATTCTCACCGTCGCTGGACAGCGGGGTGGCTCCGGAGATCGTGAAACCGCTCGGCAGGTTCTCGGTGGGCACGATCAGGCTCAACCCGTCGCGGATGCTCGTGTCGGCGACCGTGATCGTCGGCGAGCCGCTCGACCCGGCGGAGATCTCCTCGGGGCCGAACTCGATGGTCGCGGTGTTGCGCAGCGGCTGGTACAACGCCAGCGGGTCGTTCACGTCGATGTCGGCCAGGCAGGTCCGCGAGCCGCCGATGGTGACGCAGCCACCGCTGGCCGGCAAGCCCGCGTCGGCGTCCGCGGCCACCGCCACCGGCAGCACCCAGACCCGGGGGCCGGCGCCCACCGCCTGGTTGAAACGGCAGCTCAGCTGGGTGGTGCTGACCACCGTGCAGTCCGCGGCGGCCTGACCGGACAGGGTGCCGAAGGTCGTCTGGCTGGGCGCCTGGATCGTGGCGACCTGACCGGTGGCATCCGACGGGCCGGCGTTGGTGATCGTGACCGTCATCGTGGTCGTCGTACCCGTCTCGACCGGGTCGGTCGGGCCGCTGACCGCAACGTTGACGCCAGGCACCGGCGTACCCGTGGTCAGGATCGTGCCGTTGCCCTGAGCCGTCTGCGTGCCGCGGGTGAGCGTGATCGGGTTCGCCGCCCACGTCACCCCGGCGGGCAGGTTCGAGGCGGTCGCCACGACGATCGACACAGCCTCGTTGGTGCCGGCCGTCAGCGTCACGTTCGAGCACACGATCTGCGTGGCCTGCACCTGGCAGGACGAGCCGGCCGGGCCGGTCGCCGAGGTCACCGAGAAGCCGGTGGGCAGCCCGGTCAGCGGCACGCTCAGGCCCAGCCCGCTCGCCGGGCGCTGCGAGTTGACCACGGCATAGCCGGTGGCGCTCAGGCCCGGGGTCGCGGTGCCGGTGCGCGCCGACACGGTCACCGAGGTGCCCAGCGGTGCACCCAGCTCGATGTCCGGGATCGGGTTGTCCGGCGGGGTGGTGCAGGCGCCGTCGCGGTTGGTGTCGACGCAGCCACCGTCCACCGGTTCGCCCGGATCGGCCGTCGGCGGCACCAGGATCTGCAGCGTGAACTGCACGTTCGTGGCGGCGAGCACGTCGAGCGTGCAGTCGACCTGGGTGGCCGAGGAACGCACGCAGAACTCGGCGACGGCGGTGCTGAGGGTGCCGAACGAGGTGCCGGTCGGCGCCCGGAAGACGAACCGGGCGTTGCGGGCGTTCGAGGGACCCGGGTTGGTGACGGTGACCTGCAGGTCGCCGGTGTCACCGGGCAGCAGCGTGCCGTCCGCCGGGCCCGCCACGGTCACGGTCAGCGGCGCGTTCTCGGCGCCGACGGTCGCGGCGGTCACGCTCCGGTTCACCGACTCGCTGCCCCGCGACACCGTGACGGCCGGCGCCCACACCGCGCCCGGGTTCGCCGCAGCGGTGGCGGCAAGCGACACACGCAAGGCGATGCTGCCACCGGCCCCGATGCTGAAATCACCACAGGTGTACGCGGTGGGGCTCGTCGTGCAGGTGCCGGAGTCGACGGCGATGCCGGTGGTGGTCACCCCGGCCGGCAGCGCGTCGCGCGGAATGCCCACCCGGACACCGCCGCGGGCCTGGCTCATCGCCACGGTCACCGTGGTGGTCGCGGTGGCGCCGGGCACGATCGGGGTGTTCGTGGCGCTCAACGTGGTGACCTGGCCCAGCGGGGTGGCCAGCACGATGTCGGGCAGCGCGCGGTCGTTGGTGCCGCCGCAGGCCGAGTCACCGTCGAGGTCCAGGCAGCCACCGGTCAGCGCCTGCGCGGGGTCGGCGTTGCCGGGCACCACGATGGGCACCGTCCAGACCAGGCTCGCTGGGGTCACGGCCAGGGTCACCGAGCAGCTGAGCCGGGTCGCGCTGTCCGGCGTACAGGCATCAGCGATCGAACCGGTCAGCGTGCCGAACGCCGTGCCGACCGGGGCGCGCAGCATCACCAGGGCGTTCGTGGCCGTGGAGGTGCCGGTGTTGGTCAGCGTGACCTGCATGCCGGTGGTGTCGCCGGGCAGCACCGTCCCCGGTTGCGGCCCGGTGATCGCCGCGTTCAGCGTGTACTGGGGGTCGCCGGTGCGTACCAGCTGACCCGCGCCGGTGGCCCGGTCACCGTTGGCGTTGGTGGCCGTGATCGCCCGCGTGGCCCACACCAGGTTCGCCGGGGCGTCGGCCGGCACGCTGATCGGGACGCTGATCGTGGCACCGCCGGCGGGCACGTTCACCCCCGTACACGTGATCGCCGTGGCGCCGACCGTGCACGTGCCGGACGGGCTGGCCGCGACCGTGCCCAGCGTCATCTGCGCGGGCTTGGTGTCCAGCGGAACCGACACCGTCAGGCCGGTCTGCGCCGGGCTCGCCGACAGCAGCACCTGCGCGGTGCCGGTGGCGCCCGGCGTCACCTGCGCCGGCGTGGTGGCGATGTCCACCTGCCGGTCGAACGGCGCGCTCAGCACGATGTCCGGCAGCGGGTCGTCGCTGGTGTCGCACATCCCGTTGTTGTTCAGGTCCACGCAGCCACCGTCGAGCGGCATGCCCGGGTCGGCGCCCGGCGAGACCACGATCGGCAGGGCCAGGCGCAGCGGCGGGGCCGCCTCGGGCAGGTCGAACGTGCAGGACACCCGGGTCGGCGACACGAGCGTGCAGGTGCTCGACGTGGGGCTGGTGAGCGGGCCGAACGTCGCGCCGTCGGGGGCGAGCACGGAGATGGTGTCGTCGGTGGCGTCCGACGGGCCGGTGTTGTCGATGTCCAGGCCCAGGGTGCCGGTGCCGCCCGGAACGATCGGGGTGGCCGGGCCGGTCACCGTGGTGTCCAGCACGTACAGCGGCGCGCCGACCACGGCGAGCCGGCCGCGGGTGGTCGCCGACTGGGTGCCGCGCGCCACGGTGATCGCCGTCGGGGTCCAAGTGGTGCCCTCGGTGGCCGAGGACGCGGCGGCAACACCGAGCGACACCACACCTGTCCTACCCTGCGTGATCGCCAAGCCGGTGCAGGTGATCTGGGTAGCCGACTGCGTGCACGTACCGCCATTACTGGCGCTCTGAGTGGCTACCGACAGTCCGGCCGGCAGCTCGGCCAGCGGCACGGTCACGCTGACGCCGTTCTGGTCGCCGTGCGAGGCGGTCACGCTGATGGTGGCCACGTCCTGCCGGCCCGGGGTGACGGTGGCGCTGGTGGTGTCCAGGCTGACCTGGCGGTCAAACGGCACGGCCAGCACGATCGGGTCGATCGGCTCGTCGTCCGGCCCGCAGCCGGTGACCCCGTCGAGGTCGACGCAGCCGCCACCGAGCGGGGTGAACGGGTCCGCAGCACCCGACACGAGCAGCGGCAGCACAAGCTGCGGGGTCTGGTCATGAGCGTCGATGCCGGCGGTGCACTGCGCCCGCGACGGGGCTGTCACTGTGCAGTACGTGCTGGTGGGGGCTGTGGGCGTACCGAAAGACGCGCCGTTGGGAGCCAGCACCGTGACCGTGGCGTCTGCGGCGTCCGACGGGCCCGCGTTGGCGACCACCACGCTGAGCTGCGTAGTCGCGCCGGGCTGCACGGTGTTGTCGGCCGGGCCGGTCACTGTCGCCGACAGGTCGATCACCGGCGGACCGGCCACCGCCAGATCACCGCTGCGCGTCACCTGCTCGTCGCCGTCGGACACCGCCACGTCGCTCGCGGTCCACTTGGCCGGCGGAACCACCCCGGGGTCCAGGGCCACGGTCAGCGCGACCTCCCGCTGCTGTCCTGCGGTCAGACCCAGACCGGTGCAGGTCACCGCGGTGGCGCCAATTGTGCAGGCCCCCGGCGCCGCGGTCGTGGACACGGTGGTCACCCGGAACCCGTCCGGCAGCGCGGCGAGCGGCACGGTCACCGACAGGTTGTCCTCGTCCTGCGTCGAGGTCAGCCGCACCCGGGCAACTCCGGAGAGTCCCGGCGTGACTGTGACCGGCGCCAGCGTCGTGGTCAGGCGCGTACCCAGCGGTGTGCGCAACTGGATCGACGGCAGGCCCTCGTCGCCGGGGTCGTTGCAGTCCGCGTCACCGTTGAAGCTCACGCAACCGCCGTCCAGCGGCGTGGCCGGATCGGCCTGAGCGGAAATCGCCAGCGGCAGGGTCAAGTCGACGCTGTCACGCGCCGCGAGCGAAACCGTACAACTCAGCGCGGTCGGGCCGGTGGCGGTGCAGAACTGGGCGGCGGTGCCGTCGAGAGTGCCGAACGTCGTCGAACGCGGGGCCAGCACGGTGAAGGTCTCGTCGGTGGCATCCGACGGGCCGTCGTTGGTCACTGTCACACCCATCGAGGTACGTTGCCCCGGCCGTACGGTTCGCGGCGCCGGCCCGGTCGCGTCGACCGACAAGGTCCACTGCGGCTGCGCGGTGATCAGGACACCGGAGGTCTGCCCGGTGGAGTCGCCGCTGGTCGCGCTGACCGGGGCGGAGGGCGTGGTAACCCAGTTGGTGGTGACATTCGAAGCCAGGGTCACCGGTACGGACACGGTGACCGATCCCATGGCGGGGACGGTGACGCCGCTGCAGTAGATGCTGGCGGCCGAGCTCGTGCAGGTGCCGCCGCCGGAGGTGGTCACGGTGCCGACTGAGTAGCCGGTGGGCGGGGCCGGGATCGTGACAGCTGTGTTCGTACCGGGGACAATTCCGCTGTTGGCGACCTTGATCTTCGCTGTTGCGGCGTTTCCGCCAGGGATCGCGGTGGCCGGGGTGATGGACAAACCGTTGTTGAGGTTCACATCCGGGTCGCTGACCGTCAGCAGCCGGCCCTGACCGGTCACCGGGGAGCCGTTGAGGGTCGCGCGGATGTTCGCCAGATCCCAGGTGGTGCCGGGCGCGGTGGTGGTCGTCGCGGCCGCCTTGACCGTGATCTCGATCTTGTCGTTGGCCGGCACAGTGACATCCGCGCAGGTGATCGTGGTGGCGGTAACAGTGCACGGGTTGCTGCCCACCGCGGCGCTGACGATCGAGACGCCGTCCGGCTCGCCCGCCAACGGCACCGTGACGGTCGCGCGCGCATCCGACGGGCCCGCGTTGGTGACAGTGATCGGCGTCTGCGCGGTCTTACCGGCCGGCACGGTCATCTGGGTCACGGTGATCGAACCACCGGTCGTCTGCGGGTCACCAACGGTCACCAACCGGCCGGAACCGCTGACCGACAGCGTGGTGTCCATGATGTTGGGGAACGGGGTGCTGACCGCGGTGATCGTGCCCGTACCGGGAGACCAGTTCCCGGCGCCTGCCGCGTTCGCCGCCACAGTCACCGGCAGCGAAACAGTGGCGCTGCCGCCGCCGGGCACGGTGACGCCGGTGCAGCGGATCTGCGTGGTGCTGGCCGTCGAACAGGTGCCGCCGCCGGTCGTGGTCACTTCACCCAGGGTGTAGCCGGTTGGCGGGGCGGGGATGGTGATGACGGTGTTGGGTGCGGCTACCTCACCGGCGTTGGTCACGGTGACTGCGGGAGCTGCGGTCGTACCCGGAACGATGGTCTTGGCAGTGGTCTGGATCGCCCCGAACCTGACGACGCCCGAACACGTCGACTCGGCGACGGTCACGGGGCCCTCCGCGACGCCGCCCAGCAGCTTGAGGTCCAGGCCGAGGACGTTGAAGTTCAGCCGGCCCGACGTCGCGTTGTAGGTCGCGGTCTGCTTGTCCAGCGTGCCGGTGAGAAGACCTGGCAGGTTGATGGCCAACCCCGGGGACGGGTTCGTGGTCGCGCCGAGCAGCTTGAGGTTCGCGGTGTCCGTGCCCCCGGTGACGCTGGTCGGCGTCATGGAACAAGAGGTGGTGACCGCGTCCAGGCTCAGCGTGTTCGCGCCCAGCAGGTTCAGCCCTTCCACCTTCGCCTGGGCCTGACCGCCGTCGCCGTCCGGCCCGGTGCTTGCGGTGACATCACCGGTGGTCAGCAGGCCGACCGCGTTGACATTGGCCAGGCGCTTGACGTTGGCGGCCTGCCCGCTCTGCCACGTGCTCTGCCCGGTGCTGGGATCCAGCACCGGGATACCGGCCAGCGTGACATTGACCCGCAGTGCCTGCGCGGTCGTGTTCACATTGGCCAGCGCCGCCTGAGCGGCGGTGGGCGGCCCCACCAAAGCGGTCGCCAGCAGCACAGCGGCGAAAGCGCGCAACCGGCGCGGCTCGCCCGACTCGTCATTGCGGAACCCTCGGATCACCACGGGAAAACGCTAAACGCCGCGAAAGCGAAAGATCTTTTGTTTCCGAAGAAAACTCACAGGTGAGACTTATTGACTTCGTCGCAGGTCAGGTTGGTGGCGCGCGATTCCTGGCCGGGCCTCGCGATGTTTCCCGTTTCCCGGCGGGATGGAGTCGGGCGGCGGATACTTGCGCCTCGTTCTCAGGCCAGAATGTCGAGGGATCCTGCTGTCGGCGTGATGCCGGCCCGCGTCGACTGCTGGGCTTGGACCTGCACTTGCTGGGCCTGGATCTGCTGGGAATGCTGGGATTGGGTTTGCTGGGCTTGAGCTTGCTGGGCCTTCGTGACGGCTGCTTTGTCGGCCGCGATGACCTTCTCGGCGGCCTTGGCTGCCAAGTCGGCGGCCAGCTTCTGCTGGTACTTCTCGAGTTCCGTCTGGGCGGAGGTGCTGGTTGTGCTGCTGATGGCTTCGATGGCGGCCACGGGGGTTCTCCTTCGTACCGGTGGTGACCCTTGACCTATCGGTTCGCCTCGGCCTTACATGTGATCTCTTCGGCTGTGCCCTGACTGTGAACCTTGCGCTCTGTCTTCGGCTGGGCCTGCGGCGCATCCCTTGCTCTGTGATGCAGCTCGACGCCCCTCAGCATCCTAGGAGGCTAGATTGGTATCGGGACACGGAGAAAGGGGGCTCGAAGCCCCCTTTCCGCTGGTCCGCGCCGCCGGTTACGCGCCGCTGGTCATGCGCAATCGGTTACGCACCATCGGTGATGCGTCGTCGATCAAGCGCCGAGCGCGTGGTAACCGCCGTCGACGTGGACGATCTCGCCCGAGGTGGCCGGGAACCAGTCCGACAGCAGCGCACAGATCGCCCGCGCGGTCGGCTCCTGGTCGGTCAGATCCCAGCCGAGCGGCGCGCGCTGGGCCCAGGCGTCCTCGAACTGCTCGAAGCCGGGGATCGACTTCGCCGCCATCGTGCGCAGCGGGCCCGCCGAGACCAGGTTGCTGCGGATACCCTGCTTGCCCAGGTGCAGCGCCAGGTAGCGCGACGCCGACTCCAAGCCGGCTTTGGCCACGCCCATCCAGTCGTAGACCGGCCACGCCTTGGTTGCGTCGAAGGTCAGGCCGACGATGCTGCCGCCCGAGGCCATCAGCGGCAGGCAGGCGGTGGCGAGGGACTTGTACGAGTACGTCGACACCTCCAGCGCCTTCGCCACGTCCTCCCAGCCCGCGTTGAGGAACTCGCCGCCCAGCACGCTCTGCGGCCCGAACGCGATGGAGTGGACCACGCCGTCGAGGCCGTCGACGTGCTCGCGGACCTTACCCTCCAGCGACGCCAGGTGCTCGGGATTGGTCACGTCCAGCTCGATCACCGGGGCCGGCTCGGGCAGGCGCTTGGCGATCCGCTCGACCAGCGAGAGCCGGCCGAAACCGGTCAGCACGACGGTGGCGCCGTTCTCCTGGGCGAGCTTGGCCACCGAGAACGCGATCGACGCGTCGGTGATGATGCCGGTGATGAGCAGCCGCTTACCGGCCAGCAGTGCAGACACTGATACTCCTGTTTCTCTTCTTTGCTGTCGGGCTGTTCAGTGACCCATGCCCAAACCGCCGTCGACTGGGATGACCGCACCGTTGATGTAGGCCGCGTGGTCGCTGGCCAGGAACGTGACCGTCTGCGCGACCTCCTCCGGCGTGGCCAGCCGCCCGGCCGGGATCGACTTGAGGATCTCTTCCTTGCGGGCGTCGGGCAGCACGTCGGTCATTTCGGTCTCGATGAAGCCCGGCGCGACCACGTTGGCGGTGATGTTACGGCTGCCGAGCTCGCGGGTGATCGAGCGGGCCATACCGACCAACCCGGCCTTGCTCGCCGCGTAGTTCACCTGGCCCGGACCGCCGTAGAGCCCGACGACCGAGGAGATGAAAATGATCCGGCCCCACTTGCCGCGCAGCATCTTGGTGCTCGCGCGCTTGGCGACCCGGAACGAGCCGGTCAGGTTGGTGTCGATGACCCGGCCGAACTGCTCCTCGGACATGCGCATGATCAGCGTGTCGTCGGTGATGCCGGCGTTGGCGACGAGCACCTGCACCGGACCGAGTTCCTTCTCCACCGTGGTGAAGGCCTCATCGACGGCAGCGGGGTCGGTGATGTCGCACTGCACGCCGAACAGTCCCTCGGGGGCGCCGCTACCGCGGTGCGTGACGGCCACCCGGTCGCCTTGCTTGGCAAAGGCCTGGGCGATCGCCAGGCCGATGCCACGGTTTCCTCCGGTCACCAACACGGTGCGGGCCAACGCACTGCTCCTCTGCTCAACGTACTTCTCGGTTTCGCTTGGAGACTAGGCGTTACCTGCGGGTAGGCGGAACCCGGGCTCAGTCATACCTGAGTCGTTTGACGCCTGGGTCAGCACTGCAGGGTGACGTGTCCGCGCCCATCGGCACCGCACGCTGCCGGGCATGCGAACGCTGACGCTTGCTCTGCTGCTGACCCTGACCGTCCTTGCGGTGCCGCAACCCGCTCATTCCCGCGCTGCCCTGGTGCGCGACGGGCGGAACTGTCTGCTGTACGACGAAGCCGGCGACGGGCGGGCCGTCGGACCTGGCCGCAACGCCGAGGTAACGCTGGTGGGGCACAGCTACGGCGCGCTGGTCGCGGGGCCTGGCGGCTCCCCGGCTGCCCCGCGTGCACGACATCGTGGCGCTCGGGGCGCCGGGGATGGGCGTCGATCGGGTGGCGGACCTGGGTGGCGCACGGGTGTGGACGGCCTTCGCCGCTGGTGACTGGATCCGGCGGGTGCCGCAGGTGCGGGTGGCCGGGCTCGGGCATGGGCGGCGGCCTTCGGATTCGCGGTTCGGTGCGATTGCTCTGCCGGCCGAGGGGGTCGACGGGCACGACGGCTGTTCGAGCGACGGTTCGGCGACGTTGCCCGCGGTTGCTCAGGTCGTTGCCGGGAGCGCCGCATGAGCGGGCAGCGGGATCACGGAATTGACGCTTTGCGCGTGTGCGCCATGGGTGGTGTAGTGCTCGGGCATTGGCTGGTTACCGGTTTCGTCCTGGGCGAAGCCGGTCTGCGCACGGCCAGTCCGCTGACGTCGATGCCATCGCTGGCGCCGATTACCTGGGTGCTGCAAAGGCTCGGTCTTTTCTTCTTCATCAGTGGTTTCACCCGGGCACGATCAGACGACAAAGGGCGCTTCGGTCGTACGGCAAAAGCTGCTTCTCTGTTCGTCTTGGCTTGGGTTTTCGCACTTGTGGTGGCGAGTTTGCTTGGCGTTTCGACCGGCACGTTGTGGTTCCTTTTCCCCTATCTCGTGCTGCGCCTGGGTCACCCCTGTGCGAAATGGATGGTGCTCGGCGTGCTGGTGCCCGGTCCGCTGTCAATTGTGGGCGCGTGGGCCATTCCTGGGGTGCTCGGAACTGCTGTCGCCGAAGGGGAATTTGACGGCAAACGACACGGATGGATGCCCGCGGGCGGCGGCTTGTGCGCCCTTCTGCTGCTTGTCACGGTCGGCGGTTACCCGGTCAGCGCGGTGGACGTTCCCGGTCAGGGCCGGTCGAAGCTTGACCCGCCGTCGCTGGCCGCGATCGCCTTGGCCGTCACCCAGACAGGGGTATTTCTCGTCATCCGAAACCGCGAACCCCGGCCCCGGCAATGGGTTCGGTGGATTGGCGGACGAGCGCTTGCGGTCTATCTGTGGCATCAGAGTGTGTTGCTGCTCGCCGTCGGGTTCAGCGCCGCTCTGACCTGGGTACCTGGGGTGCGAAGCCTGATCGGTTCCCCGGACGCGAGCGCCTGGGTGCTGACCCGGATCGCTTGGTTGCCGGTGCTGAGAGCCGGTCTCGTAGCCGTGACCGGCCAACACCGGTGGCGGGCACCAAGGCTGCCCCGGATTTCTCAAGTGGGACTTGGGGAGTACTGTCTCCAACGGTTCCAGACGGCCCGCTACTGACGGAGGTGATCGCTGTGCGAGATAGCGATCCTCCTAGTCGTGGCCGGGCCGCTCGTCGCCAGCCCTGAGTCACGAGGCTGCCGGCACCGCTCACCCGCTCCTTGCCGCACCCGCTTCCCACGGGTGTTGCCGTGCTGCGCCGCGGCCCCGGCGAGGAGTGCCGGTCGCGACTTTCCTCATGCGCATCCCCATTGAGCCATGACCGGAAAGCCGAATGCCATGAACCGTTTCGTCGCACCGCTGAGCTTCACCATCGCCGCTGCCTGGGTGGTCGTCGTGTTCGTTCTCGTGCACAACACCCCGTGACCGGATCACGCGCGCCGATCTGACAGTGTCTCGTCGGCGCGCGTTCTTGTCCGGTGTGAAGCTCGCTCAGGGCAGGCGGGACGTCCACAGCAAACTCAGGCCTGCGGCGGCGATGCCGAACAGTAGCGCTGCTCCGGCGTACCACTGCGTGATCTCCCGCGGTTGGACCCGGTGCCCGATCGAGCTTCCCATGTCCTCGTAGACCTTCTTCAGCTCGCTCACCGAAGCGGCCTCGTAGAAGTAGCCCTTGGTCTTCTCCGCCAACTGCTGCAGCGACAGGCGATCCACCGGTACGCGTTGCAGCGCCCCGCGGATGTCGACCACGCCGGTGTCCGTACCGAACGCGATCGTCGAGACCGGCACGTTGGCTGACAGCGCCGCCGCGCCCGCGTCCTCGATGGACCGCCCGGACGTGCGGTAGCCGTCGGACAGCAGCACGATGCGCGCCGGCGGGGCACCATCCGCGCCATCGGCCGGCACCGAGCGGATGGCGTCCAGCGAGGTGAACACCGCCTCACCGGTCGCGGTGGCCTCGGCCAAGGTGAGCCCGTCGATGCCGGTGATCACCGCCGCGCGGTCCTTGGTCGGCGGGACCAGCACGTTGGCGGCCTTGGCGAAGGAGACCAGGCCCAGGTTGTACGTCGCCGGGAGCTCCTGCACGAACGACTTCGCAGCTTCCTGGGCGGCCTCGATGCGGTTGGGCGCGACGTCGTCGGCTTCCATCGACAGCGACACGTCGATGGCCAGCATGACCGTGGCCCGTTCCAGAGGTTCCTCGCGGTCCACCGACGGCCGGGCCATCCCCAGCGACAGCACCAGCAAGCTGAGCAGGAACGCGCCGGCCGCGAGGTGACGGCGCCAGCCCAGGCCCTTGGGGGCGAGCGAGCGCAGCAGGTCGACGTTTGTGAACTTCATCGCGTACTGCCGCTTGCGGAACTGCCGCCAGATGTAGGCGGCGGCCACGAGCAGGACCGGCAGGACGGCGAGCAGCCACCAGGGTTGCAAGAAGCGGATCATCGGGTCGTCCCCCGGGTGCGTGCGTGTCGTTGAGCGGCCACGAACCGGACCATATCCAGCAGCCAGTCGGTGTCGGTGCGCAGCCTCAAGTGTGCGGCCCCGGCGGCGCGCAGGGCCCGGGCGATTTCTCCGCGTTGCTGACCGGCGGCCTCGGCGTAGGCGGCGCGCAGCTTGGCGTCGCCGGTGTGCACCTCGTGCAGCGCGCCGGTCTCCGGATCGGCGAGCGTCAGCACCCCGACGTCGGGCAGTTCCAGCTCGCGCGGGTCGACGACCTCGATGGCCAGCACGTCATGGCGTACCCCGAGCTTGCGGATGGGCCGCGACCAGCCGTCAACCGGCGCCAAGAAGTCCGAGACCACCACTGCCACACCCCGGCGGCGAGGCGGGCGGTTGAGCAGGTCGATCAAGGCACCCAGATCGGCCCGTCCGGGTTTGATCTCGGTACGTGCAATGGCGCGCAAAAGCCCCTGCGCCTCCTTGCGTCCGGGCCGGGCCGGCAACCGCATCACCGGCGCTTGCTCGGGCACCGGCTGCTGCTCGCGCTTACGGCGGAACAGCCCGGTGCGCTGCGGCGCGGCCACCTGCCCCGGCCCGGTCCCGACCACCGCGCCGATCCGGTTGCCGCCGCGCACGGTCAGATGCGCCATCGCGGTCGCCGCGGCCAGCACCAGGTCGCGTTTCAGGTACTTGGCGGTGCCGAAGTCGAGGCTCGCGGACAGGTCGATCGCCATCCACGTCTCCAGCTCGCGGTCGGCCACCGTGCGCCGGACGTGCGGCAGCGTGGTGCGCGCGGTGACCGGCCAGTCCATCCGGCGCACATCGTCACCCGGCCGGTATTCGCGGCTCTCCCCCGCCTCGCTGCCCGGCCCGGGAAGAAGACCCGCATAGTCACCCTGGAGCAGACCATCAAGCTTGCGCGTGACCAAGAGCTGAAGACGCGACAGTACGACCTCGGCACGCGCGGTGCCGGAGCCGGCTTCCTGGGATGTGGTCACGGCTCGACCGTCACTGCTGCCCCGGCCAGGCCGGTAGCTGCTGACCCTGCCCCGGCTGGCCCCCCTGGCCCTGGCCCGGCTGGCCCTGGCCGTGCTGCTGGCCCACATGCTGCTGGCCCTGGCCATGCTGCTGGCCCTGGCCGTGCTGGCCGGGGCCGTGCTGGCCTTGGCCGTGCTGCTGCTGGCCGAGGCCCTGGTGGGCGTGCTGGTGGGTGACCTGGCCGTGCTGGCCGGGGCCTACCGGGAAGGCGCCCGGGTGCGGCTGGCCGCCGAAGGGCACGCCGCTGGCCGGGGCGGGCACCCCGGACACCTGGGCGGCGTGGCCGTTCGCCGCGGGGCCGTTCGAGGCGTCCTGGCGCGAGGCCACCGAGGGCATCGGCACGCTGGCCATGATCCGGGCGACGATGTGGTCGGCCGGGATGTCGTCAGCCAGCGCGTCATAGCTGAGGACCAGCCGGTGGCGCAGGATGTCCGGGGCGATGTCCTGCACGTCCTGCGGCAACGCATAGTCCCGGCCCCGCAGCAGGGCGAGGGCCCGGGTGGCGCGGACGATGCCGAGCGAGGCGCGGGGGCTGGCTCCGTACTGGATGAGGTTGGCCACGTCGGGCATGCCGTGCTGGGCCGGGGCCCGGGTGGCCAGCACCAGCCGGACCGTGTAGTCGACCAGCGCGTTGTGCACGAACACCTGGTCGGCGCGGCGCTGCAGGGACAGCAGGTCGCCGGCGGTGAAGATCCGCTTCGGCTCCGGCGCGCTGACGCCCATCCGATAGACGATCTCGCGCTCCTCGGCGTCGGTCGGGTAACCGACGATGATCTTCATGAGGAAGCGGTCGCGCTGGGCCTCGGGCAGCGGGTAGACGCCCTCCTGCTCGATTGGGTTCTGGGTGGCCATGACCAGGAACGGGTCGGGCACCGCGTGGGACTCCCCGCCGATCGACACCTGGTGCTCGGCCATCACCTCCAGCAGCGCCGACTGCACCTTGGCCGGCGCCCGGTTGATCTCGTCGGCGAGCAGGAAGTTGACGAACACCGGGCCCAGCTCGACGTCGAACTTCTCGCTGGACTGCCGGTAGATCCGGGTGCCCACGATGTCAGCGGGCACCAGGTCGGGGGTGAACTGCACGCGGGAGAACGAGCCGCCGACGACCCGGGCCAGCGTCTCCACGGCCAGCGTCTTGGCCACGCCGGGCACGCCTTCGAGCAGGCAGTGCCCACGCGCGAGCAGGGCGACGAACATCCGCTCGACCATCCGGTCCTGCCCGACGATCACCCGCTTGACCTCGAACATGGCCCGTTCGAGCTGGGTGGCGTCCTGGGCGGGCGGCACCGGGTCACCCGACGCACCGGCAGGGGCGCTCGCGCTGGTCGTACCCTCGGGCGTGGTCGGCTCGGCCACCGGTCCTCCTGTGCACTTCGCGGTCGCGTCGGCGCGCATGCCGACGCTCAAGACTTACACGACCATGCTGGGAGCAGTCCGGCAGAGCCGCATTACGCGCCGACCGTAGACGATGAGATGTCGATCTTTCTGCGCGATGCGCACGGACGGGCACCACGAGCGGGTAGACGAAAGCCCGGATCACCCGTGTAACATTCACCCCGTCGCCGGGCGACTTCCCCCGTGGTCGCCCGGCGCTCAAAGCACCATCTCCCGCCGGTAACGTTGTGCCGATGGTCGAGGATCTCGCCGTTCAATGTTCGGCCAAGGGCTGCCGGGCTGCGGCTGTGTGGGCGTTGCACTGGAACAATCCAAAATTGCACGCGGCGTCGTACCGGAAAATCTGGCTCGCCTGTGACCAGCATCGGAAGACCTTGGGCGAATTCCTGGATCTCAGGGGTTTCCTGCGCGAGGTGACCGAGTTTCCCCCCGCTGACTAGTCTCAAGGGGTGAGCGAGCATGCGAGCGCCCTGGAACCGTGGCCCGAGACCGTCGCCTGGCGGCCGGTGTCGCGCAGCCTGATCACTGTAGAGCTGATCGGCCTGGCCGGCTGGACGGTCGCCGCGCTCGCCGTGTTCGCCGCCGTCTGGATCTGGACCGGCTACTGGCTCTGGCCCGTGCTCATCGTCGTCGAGCTCGCCCTGGCCGCCTGGCGCGCCATCGTGACGTTTCGAGCAGTGAAGGCGTGGGGGTACGCCGAACGTGACAACGATCTGCTCGTGCGCCACGGCCTGGTGATCCGGCGGCTGTCGATCGTGCCGTACGCGCGCATGCAGTTCGTGGATGTAACGGCCGGCCCCCTGGAACGGGCATTCAAGCTGGCCACGGTGCAACTGCACACCGCCGCGGCAGCCAGCGACGCCAAGATCCCCGGCCTCCCGCCGGACGAGGCGGCCCGGCTGCGCGACCGGCTCACCGCCCTCGGCGAGGACCGGGCCGAGGGCCTGTGACCGCCGCCGACGCCCGGCCTCAGCCGGAACCACCCCCGCGCCCCGGCCACAGCTCCCC
>NZ_LOJP01000001.1:2205714-2207823 GCF_001553785.1 Actinoplanes sp. TFC3 | reverse complement strand
CCCGCGCCCCGGCCACAGCTCCCCCGACCGCCCCCCTCGCGCCTTCGATGACGCGCCGGCTGCTTGGGATCAAGCGCCGCTGGCTTTTGGCGAGGCGCCGGCTTCCTACGGCGAGGCGGCACCGGTGGCGGCGCCTGTTTCGCCGGCGGGGGAGGAGCCACGGCGGCGGTTGCATCCGCTGAGCCCACTGCTCAACGGGGCCAAGTCGATCGCCGTCATCGTCGCCGCGCTGAGCTGGCAGACCCTGTCGCAGGTCGGGCTGGAACGCTTCGCGATCGTGGTGGCCGTGCTGGCCGTCGCGGTGGTGATCTACTCGGTGATCGGGTGGCTCAACACCGGCTACCACGTGGTGGGGCGTGAGCTGCGGATCCAGGACGGCCTGCTCTGGCGCCGGAACCGCGCTATCCCGCTCGACCGGTTGCAGGCGGTGGAGGTGCGCCGGCCGCTGCTCGCCCAACTGACCGGGCTGGCCGAGCTGCGCCTGGAAGTCGTCGGCGGCAGCAAGACCGAGGCGCCGCTGGCCTACCTCACCGTCCGGGAAGCCGGTGCGCTGCGGGAACGCCTGCTCGCGCTGGCTGGACGTACCCCCGGATCGACCCGGACCGCAACCATCGACGAGCCGCCACGCGCGCTGGAACGCCCGCTCTTTCGCGTCGGCAACCGTGACCTGGTGATCAGCCAGTTGCTCACGCCGCAGGCCTTCTTCCTGCCGGTGGGCGTGGCGTTCGTGATCATGCAGTTCGTGCTCGAGGGCTCGTGGACCTTCGTTGGCATCGCCAGCACGGTCACCGCGATGGCCGGCGTGATCCTGCAACCGGTTCGCCGCGTCCTGCAGGACTGGGACTTCCGGCTGGCGCGCGACCCCGACGGCCGGCTCTCGGTCCGCTTCGGACTGGTCGAGACCCGCAGCCAGATCGTCCCCCTCAACCGGGTCCAAGCGATCGGCGTGACGTGGCCGCTGCTGTGGCGCCTGCAGGGCTGGTTGCACCTGCGGCTCGATATCGCCGGGTACGCCGGGGAGCACTCCGGCAACGACAAGCGCTCGGACCGCCTGCTACCGGTGGGCGCATTCGAGGCCGGCCGGCTGCTGATCTGGGAGGTACTGCCCGGGGTGGACCTCGGTGCGTTGCCCACCCTGCCGCCGCCGAGCCGGGCCCGCTGGCTGCACCCGTTCGCCCTCAACGCGCTGGGCATCGGCATGACTGCGGAGGTCTTCGTCTCCCGCTCCGGGCTGCTGACCCGCGAGATGACGCTGGTCCCGTACGCCCGCATGCAGAGTATCCGCGTCGTGCAAGGCCCGATCCAGCGCAAGCTCGGGCTCGCCACCGTGTACGCGGACACCGCCGTCGGCCGCTCCGGCGTGGCCCGCGACCGCGACGTCGCCGAGGCCTGGTGGCTGGCCGGGCAACTGAGCAACCGAGCCCGCCAGGCCCGCGGCCCGGTGCCGCTGGTCACCGCCACTGTTGCCGAACCCGAGTCCGCCGCGGCCCTGCTTGAGCAACCGGCAGCCGCCGCGGCCCGGCCACCCGCGCCGGAAGGCCCTGCCTATCCGGAAGGCACCGCTTATCCGGAAGGCCGCGCGTATCCGGAAGGCGAGGGCGGTGCCGGCGGCGACGATGACGCTTTCTGGCGCCGGCCCGACGCGTCCTAAGCTGGGAGCATGGAGCTTCCGGATTTCGCCCCCGGCCTCACCGCCCGGGTCGAGCTGACGGTCACCGACGCCGATACCGCCCAGTCGCTGGGATCCGGCGATGTGCCGGTGCTCGCCACGCCGCGCGTGCTCGCCCTGGCCGAGGCGGCGACGGTGGTGGCGACTTCCCGGCAGATGCCCGGTGGAGTGACCACCGTGGGCACCCGCGCCGAGATCCAGCACCGCGCTCCCACCCCGGTCGGGCACCGCGTGATGGCCCAGGCCAAACTGGCCAAGCAGGAGGGCCGCACCCTGGTCTTCGACGTCACCCTGCACGACGGCGACCTGCTGGTGGCCGAGGTACGCGTGGAGCGAGCCATCGTCGACCGCCAGCGGTTCATCGCCAAAGCGCTGGGCGACTGAGTGGCGGGGCGCTGCGAGCAGCGGGCGGTTTCCCGGTGTACCGGACGGCCGGAAGC
>NZ_LOJP01000001.1:2155560-2205614 GCF_001553785.1 Actinoplanes sp. TFC3 | reverse complement strand
AAAGCCATCCGATCAAGGTCGGTTTCCCGGTGTACCGGACGGCCGGAAGCTCCCCGCCGTACCGGGAAAGCGACCTTGATCGGATGGCTTTCGACCCCGAAGCGGCCGCCGCGCTGATCGGCCTGGCGCCCACCGCATCCTGGCGCCGCGGCGACCAGCTTGCCGGACGCCCCGGCCGCAGCGCTTCAGCACGTGGGACTTCGGCCTCCCCGCGCAGGAGACCTACGAGACCGAGGACGTCGTCGTTGCCCTGCTCGCTGGCATCGAGGGCTGAGTCAGACGAGCGCACCCCAGCGGGTGGTCAGCTCTTCCATGGTCGGCATCGCGACAGCACCACCGGGGCGCTCGCACACCAGCCCGGCTACGGCCAGCGCGAACGTCACGTACTTCTGCCAGCCGGCCAGGTCGGCCGGGACGCCGTCGGCGAGCAGGCGCCGCACCAGCGCGGCCATCACCGAGTCGCCGGCGCCGGTGGCGTCGATCGCGGCGACTGTGGGCGCCGGGAGCATGGTGGCACCCTCGGACGTGGCGACGTGGGCGCCCTTGGCGCCGCAGGTCACCACCACCGCGCGGGCACCGGTCTTGAGGATGTGCTCGGCGGCCGTGGCCGGGGTGGCGCCCTCCCAGAGGATTTCCGCATCGGCCGAGCTGAGCTTGACGAGGTCGGCGGTGGCGAAGAACTCCTCGACGAGGTCGCGCAGGTTGTTCACCGCTGCGGCGTCGGGGAGCAGCTTCGGACGTACATTCGGGTCGAAAACCCGCAGCGGGCCCGGCACCGACCAGGCAGCCTTGGCCGCGGCTTGGAACGGCTCGCGCATCAGGCTGATCGAGCCCGCGTAGAGCACCGCCGCGCCCGCTACCGCCTGCTTGTCAATGTCAGCGGGGGTGACCAGCGAATACGACGGGGGCTCGCCGTAGAACTGGAAGGTCGGCTCGGCGCCCTCGAACGTCGTCACCGCCAGCGTGGTCGGCACCGGCACGCGCAGGCTCGTGGCCATGCTGACGCCGGACTGGCGCAGGAACGCGGCAATGCGGTCACCGATGGTGTCGTTGCCCAGCGAACCCACATACTGCACTTCACCGCCGAGCCGGGTCGCGCCGACCGCCACGTTGAGCGGGGCACCTCCGATGGCCTGGCGATAGATCAACTCGCCGTCACGCTCGGCCTCCAGAAGGTCGACCAGCGCCTCTCCGAGCACCACCGCATAAGCCATCTTCCGCACCCCTCCCGGTCTTTTCCGCCAGCCTCGCGCCCGCCGAGCCAGAAAGCTAGCACTCCCCCGATGCTCGCCCGTTATGGACTGATTTGACATTATCTGCCCATGCGTCGCGCGCTTTTCGTTCTCGCCTTTCTGGTCCCTACGCTCGCCGGATGCACCTCGGCCGGGGTCGAGACCCCGATGACCACCGCCAACCCTCCCCCTGCGGCAACCCCGTGGATTGTGACGAGCGGCATACCGGATCCTGACGCGAGCCCCAGCAGCGGTCCCTCCGCATCCGCCGGGCAGGCACCGTTGACCGAGGGCACCGCTTCGGGCGCGTTCCAGCCGTTTCCCAAGGGCACGCAGGCCATCACGTACAACCCCGGAGTGGTCCCGGCAGGAGCGACGGCTCAGGTCTCCATCGCGACCACATCCCAAGGGGTACGGGTCCGGCTCGCGGTCACCGGCATGCTCGCGCGCCGGGCGTACGGTGCCCACCTGCACACCATGACCTGCACCTCCGTACCGGATGACGCCGGGCCGCACTACCAGCACCAGGCCGACCCGTCCAAGCCCTCGGTCGACCCGGCGTACGCGAACCCGGACAACGAGGTCTGGCTCGACTTCACCACCGACAGCAAGGGCGCCGCGACGGTGGCCTCGACCCACGCGTGGGTCTTCGACACCGGCCTGTCCCCGCATTCGCTGATCATTCATTCGGAGCTGACACGTACGGACAAAGGCAAAGCCGGCACCGCAGGCACCCGGGTGGCGTGCCTAACCCTGCGCCGCTGACCGCCGGAGCCCTCCCGGGGGCGCTTTGTGCGGGGGCCAGGCGGTAACGTCAGGAGGCAAGCGGCACAGACGGGAGGGCCACACAATGGCCGAGCAGGGCGAAGGCAAGCCGATGGCGAAGACGGAGTCGCACGACCCCGACTTCCCGGAGGCGTTTCTGCAGTTCATGCGCGGCGGCTGGCGCGAGGACGCGCTCGAGGTCACGGCCCGGCCCGAGGTGCCCAACTACGCCAAGCGCCGCGCCGCGCTCTCCGACGCCTTCCCCGGCGAGACGCTGATCATCCCGACCGGCCGCGAGAAGGTGCGCGCCAACGACACCGACTACCCGTTCCGCCCGGGCAGCGACTACGTCTACCTGACCGGCGACAGCGACCCCGACGGCGTGCTCGTGATGCGCCCCAGCGGCTCCGGGCACGACGCGGTCATCTACACCCACGACCGCAACTCCAAGGACACCGACGCGTTCTTCCGCGACCGCAACGGCGAGTTGTGGGTCGGTCGCCGGCACACGCTGAGCGAACGCTCCAGCGAGCTGGGCATCGAAACCGCGCCCTACTTCCTGCTCGGCACCGCCCTGGCCGACTGCGCCCCCTCGCGCACCCGGGTGCTGCGCGGCCTCGACGCGAACGTCGACCGCACGATCCTGGCCTACGACCCCGACCCCTCGGTGCGCCGCGACCGCGCGCTGGCCGGCGTGATCGCCGAGCTCAAGCTGGTCAAGGACGAGTGGGAGATCGCCCAGTTGCAGGAGGCCATCGACGCCACCGTGCGCGGCTTCGAGGACGTGGCCCGCGTGCTGCCGGCCGGCCGCCCGGTCAAGGAGCGACTGCTCGAAGGCGTGTTCGGCCTGCGCGCCCGCCACGACGGCAACGACGTCGGCTACGGCAGCATCGTCGGCGCCGGCGCGCACGCCACGATCCTGCACTGGGTCCGCAACACCGGCCTGACCAAGCCCGGCGAGCTGCTGCTCATGGACATGGGTGTCGAGGCCCGCTCCTTCTACACCGCCGACGTGACCCGCACGATCCCGGTGAACGGCACCTTCACCCCGCTGCAGCGCCAGGTCTACGACATCGTGCACGCTTCCCAGCAGGCCGGCATGGACGCCATCAAGCCGGGCGTGAGGTTCAAGGAGATCCACCAGACCTGCATGCGCGTTCTCGCCGAGGGCCTCAAAGACCTCGGCCTGCTCCCGGTCAGCGTCGAAGAAGCCATGTCCGAGCAGTCCACGGTCTACCGCCGCTGGACCCTGCACGGCTTCGGCCACATGCTCGGCATCGACGTGCACGACTGCTCGGCGGCCCGCAAGGAGAATTACCGCGAGGGCTCGCTGCAGGAGGGCTACGTGCTCACCGTGGAACCGGGCCTCTACTTCCAGCCCGAGGACGACCTGGTCCCCGAGGAACTACGCGGCATCGGCATCCGCATCGAGGACGACGTCCTGGTCACCGCGGACGGCTGCCGCAACCTGTCAGTTGGTTTGCCGCGCACCTCGCAGGACGTCGAGACCTGGCTGGCGACTCAGCGCGAGGCCGGCCCCCGCCTCCCGGAGTAAGCCAAGACGTAGCGGGTCGGGCCGGCGTGGGCTGGACCGGGCCGGCCCGAGGTACCTCACGTGGCAAGGGAAGTGCGGGAGCGCCAGGCAACCCACCACCAGCCGTCGCCCAGTTCGCGCCGGCTCCGCAACGCCATTTGCGCCTGCACACAACAGAGACGGAACGCAGGCCGTTATCGCTTCGTAACCTGGTTAGCCCGAACCAAACGCCAGGCACCCGCATCGCAGGGGAGGACACCACCTAGCTGCGAAGGGTTCCCGATGAAGCGCGCCACCCTGACCGTTGCCCCCACCTCGGCAGCTCCGTCCCTGTCGGCTGTCACGAGTTCCAGCCCGCCGGCCAAGGCCGAGCCCACCACGAAAGCCCCGCAACCCACCGTCCTGGGCCCGCAAGGAATGGGGTCCCTGCGGCTCGGGAGGAGTCCGGCCGACGCCACCGCGACCGGCCTGATCGGCAGGTGGTTCAAGCCGGTGAACGGACCGGTGACCGGGGACTGCCAGATGGTGGCGCCGCTGAAGGGAGCGCCGGGCGGTGAGGGCAAGGTCGTCCCGCTGGCGCTGCAGGACAACAACCAGCGCTGCTACGCGTGAACGGTACGCAGGATCGCGTCGGTCAGGTCCTCGTCGCCGATCTGCTTGATCTGCACGTAGAGCCGGCCGGCCGCGACCTCGCTGTAGGAGATCGAGGTGCCGGCGCAGCCCGTGTACCGCGTGGCCCGGCCGGTCGAGCCGTTCACCGTGACCGTCCGGCCGGGTTGCCGCGCACAACGGGGGTGCACGGGCAGGTCCGTCGCCTCGATCTCCCGTGGGGCGGTGCCGGCGAAGACACCTGGCCCGGCGCTGTCCTCCGTACCCCAGAGATTGATGTCCTGCGCTACGGACAACCCGGGTTGCTGAGCGGCCGGCAAACCGACTGCGGCCGGGTTCCATCCCGCGTCCTTGAGCTGCCCGGCCCAGGCGGGGGGCACCGCGAGCGACACGGCACCGGAGGCATCGCTGACCCACACCCACCGCTCGGTGTGCACGGATCCGGCGGTCAGCGCCAAGCAGGCCAGCGCGAGCACCGTGCCGGTCAGCCGTCCGACCGCTTGCCCGATCCGGTTGCGGTGCTGCCGGGGTGTGGCGAGTACGGCGTCCAAGGCGTCGGCGAACGCCGCGGCGGAGGGCCAGCGCCGGTCCCGCTCAGCCGCCAGCGCCCGCATGACGATGCGGTCCACCGCCCGGGAGACACCGGGCCGCAGCCTGGAGGGCTCGACCGGCTTGGTTGCGCTGGGCGGTTGTCTGGTGAGCATCTCGTACGTCAAAGCGCCCACCGCGTACACATCGGCGCGCACATCCAGTCCTCCACCGGGGCGGGACTGTTCGGGAGCCATGTACCCCGGGGTGCCGGCCACGACCGTGAACCCGGACGCGTACGCGATAGCCTTCGCCAGCCCCAAATCTGCCACCAGCACCCGCTCGGAGCCCCGGATCGTGGCGATGAGCACATTGGACGGCTTCAAGTCGCGGTGCAGCACACCGGATTCGTGCAGATCCTCGGTCGCCCGCGCGATCGCCACCGCCGTGCCCAGCGCCTCGCGCACCGGCATCGGCCCCTTGGCCAGCCGCTGCGCCAGCGTGCCACCGCCCGCGTACGTCATCACCTGGTACGGACGCCCGTCGGGCAGCTCCCCGACGTCGAGAATGCGCACCAGCCGCTCGGACTCCGCGCGGCGCAGCACCTGGGCCTCCTGCTCGAAACGCGCCCGCACATCCGGCTGGTGCGCCCAGTTGTCGGCCAGCACCTTGATGGCCACCCACGACTCAAGCTGATCGTCCTCGGCCAGCCACACCGTGGCGAACGCACCGGACCCAAGACGCCGCTCGACGCGGTAACGCCCGACCCGGGCAGGAATGGACACGGCTCATACTATGATCACCGGGGGAAACGATGCTGACCGATCACCACGAGGTTCTGGCCGGCCGGGCGGCCGCCGGTGACCGCACCGCGCTCAACGACCTGCTGGGGGCCATCCGCCCGGATGTGCTGCGCCGGTGCGCCCGGTTCCTGCCGTGTTACCAGGATGCCGAGGAAGCCTGCCAGGACGTGCTGGTGCAGGTGGCCCGGCACATCGGCGGGTTCGAGTCCCGCTCCCGCTTTTCCACCTGGCTGCACGTGGTGACCGCCAACAGCGCCCGGCAGACCTACCGTTCGCTCAAACGCCGTGCGGTGGAGCAGGCCCATGACGTGCTCCCGGTCGAGCCGGCCGATCCGCGCACCACCAGCGTGATCGCGGGTTCCCGGCTGGACCTGCTGGAGGCGCTCGACCGTCTCGAAGCCCGCCGACCGGATCTGGTTGCGCCGATGGTCCTGCGTGATGTGTGCCAGCTTGACTACCGCGAGATCGCGGCCCAGCTCGGCATTGCGGAGGGCACCGTGAAATCCCGCATCCACCAGGCCCGCGCCGACGTCCGCGAATACCTGCTAGCGGTTTGACAGCGCGGCCCGAAGACCAGAAGAACACCACGGCGATGAGCCATGGTGTCGGCCGCATCGGCGAGTTGGCGGCCCGGGCCCTGCTCGACGCGATGGCCGTCGCCGAACCCGCTGTCCACCAGGCGCCGGCTGCGCGGTTCGCGGCTCGGGGAGCACGCGCTGAGGGCCGCACGCGTAGGGTCGGCGCATGCATGCCGATGACGTACGGCGGATTGCGCTCGGTCTGCCCGGAGTTGAGGAGATTGCCAGCGACGGCTTCGACTTCCGGGTGGGCGGCAAGGGCTTCGTGTGGTCCTATCCGGAGCGCCGGCCGGGAAAGCCGCGCGTCATCCGTACCGATACAGCGGTGCTCTTTGTCGGTGATGAGGCCGAGAAGCAGGCGCTGGTTCTCGGGGAGCCTGATCTGTTCTTCACCATGCCGGGCTATGACGGGCTGCCGTTGGTGATGCTGCGGCTGGCCGAGGTGAATGCCGAGCGCCTGAAGGAATTGGTGACCGACGCCTGGCGAATGCGCGCACCCGGTTGAGCCGTGGGTGAACGCCGTGCACGACCGCCTGGGCGCCCCGGCGTCCTGAGGTGACGATCGCGGCTGGTGCTGGGCGGCGTACCCCGGATCACTTGTTCGTGGTTGCCGCTTGAGGTCTTCTCGGGGAGTATGGCGGGCCGGTGGTGTCTTCCGGCGGGAGTTGATCGACGTGCGTGCGTGGCCGACGGTGGGCGCTGCCTTGCTGCTGGTGGCCGGCTGTACCTCTTCCGCCGAGCCGGAGCGGGCGCCCAGGGCCTCCCAGCCTGCCGCCTCGCCGCCGGCGTGGACGGAACCGGCGAACTACACCTACGTGGTCGAGCGGCGTTGCGAGGGCAAGGAGTCGCTGGGCGTCTACCGGGTCACGGTGGCCGGCGGCGAGGTCGCCTCGATCGAGCGTACGGACGGCAGAACGGCCGCCGGCGAGGAGGAGATCGAGGTGCCGACGCTGGGCGGCCTGATGGAACTCGCCCAGACCGCGGCCGACGACGGCGGCCAGATGACGACAAGCGCCGACCCCGCCGACGGGCACCCGGTACGGATCGCGTTCGACGTCTCCGAGGACCAGAGCAACGAGGACAACACCTGCTTCGTCATCGCCGATTACGCCCCAAAATAGCCCGAATCGCGCGGAAGCTGTGGGATCTGGCCCGTGTACCGATTTCGGTTGGGTAGTCCAAGGCATTTCAGGATCTGGACATGCCCGGAGAAGATTTGCTGCGGCTGGCGCGCGACCGTTCGGTGAAGGTGCGTTCGTGGCTGAGCCGCTGAGCGATCTGGATTGGTTACAGCACGGTGAGCAGGCCGGCTCCGAGAACGCCGCCGGCGATGACCATCGCGGTGGTCAACGCGGTGGTGCGCCACCCCAGTGCCCGGCCGACCATGGCGATTCCGGGCAGGCTGACCGCGGGTAGCGTCACCAGCAGGGCGCCAAGGGGTCCCAAAGCGACACCGGCGAGAGCCAGGCCCTGCAGGATCGGGATCTCCCCGGCGGTGGGGATCACCAGCAGCGTGCCGGCGATCGCGGCGAGCATCACGACCACCACGCCGGAGCCGAGGGTTGTGCCGATCGGGAACAGCCAGCCGCGGAACGCACCGATGAGCAGGACCATGATCAGGTATTCCGGGATCAGTACGATGGACAGCCGCAGCAGGGCTTTGCCGAACCGCGCCGGGGCGCCGGCCAGCCATTCGCGGCCCACCGGCTCGGCGCTTGCGGCGTCCGCGACCTCGCCGGTCAACTGGGACGCCTCCATCCGGCTCGCGGGCTGCCGGCCCTCGACGAGCCGGGCCACCAGCGCCGAACCGCCCACCACGATCAGCACGCCGACGACGAGCCTGGTGACGGTCCATTGCCAGGGTGCCACGAGCACCAGGAAGATCAGCACCGCCGGGTTCAGCAAGGGATTGCCCAGCCAGTACGCCAGGGCGGCCGCCGTTGACACCCCCGAGCGGCGCAAGGTGACTGCCACCGGCGCAGTGCAGCAGGTGCACATCATCGACGGCGTGCTGCACAGGCCGCCGACGACCGCGCTGGTCACCCGCCCGCGCCGGTTGAGCACCCGCAGCAGCCACCGCCGGGGCACCAGCGATTGCACCGCGGCGCTGATCAGCAGCGCCGCGGTCAGTGCCTTCCACACCGCCGTGAGGTAAGCCCCAGCGAAGGACGTTGCGGCCTGCCACGACGGCGCATCGCCCGGTTGTACGCCGCCGACGCTCAGGATGCTCGACCCGCTCCAGGCGCCACTCGCGGCCAGGCTGCTCGTGCGCGTGGCATACGGCAGCCACTTCGCCCACAGCAGGACGACCACGAACAGCACGCCCGCCAGGAGGAGGCCGGCCACCAGCGCGGCCCGGGCGGTCTTCGGGTCGGGCAGCGACGAGGATGCACGATCAACCGACATGCCGGTCACCTCTCCCGAGCAGGGTACGCACCGAGATACCCGTCGATGATGGACCTACACGTACAGCCCGGTGATCAGCCGAGCGGGGCGGCGAACACCGCCACCGATCGGGCGGGCACCGTGAGCACGCCGTCCTGTGCGGAAGCCGTGCGCACCAGCGGATCCACCGACGCCACCAGCTCCGGGTGCAGGATCAGCGGCACCTCGGCCAGCGCCGGAACGGTTTCCACGGCCGTCGACTCCGTGGCGTTGAACACCGTCACCACCGTGCCCCAGCGCGGGTCCAGCCCGGTGCCGTCCAGGCACATCACGATGACCCCTGGCGTCTCGGTGGGACCGCCCAGCGGGAACGTCAGCCGCCGCTCCACCTCGTCGGCCGTCGGCAGGCCAAACACCGGTGAGGATCGGTGAATGCGCAGCAGCTCGGCGAAGCGGGCTGCCGTTGCGTCCATGTCCTGATCCGACGGGATCAGCGAGGGCAGCGCCAGCAGCGGTTGGGCCCACGGCCATCTGTCCTCGTTGTCGGGGGCCGGGGGCAGGCCGACGCCGAATCCGTTTCCGGCGGACCAGCGGATCTGGTTGAACCAGTCGCCGGAGTTGTAGGAATTGCGATCCAGCGACTTGGACCGCAGCCGTTCGCTGCCCAGCGCGAAGAAGCCGACGCCCTGCCCAAGGATCACCAGTGACAGCGCCAGGATCTGCAACCGCGAGCGCTCCTGCATCGCCAGCGTGGGCGGCAGCTTGAAGGCCATGGCGTCGTACAGGATTTCATTGTCGTGCGCGTCGACATACGACACACACTCCCCCGGCGTCACCGCATAACCGCCGGGCGAACCGTTGTAGTCGATCTGCGCGCCGCTGTACTCCACACCGGTATGGGTGATGAACCGGTACGTCGACAGCGCCCCCGACAGCCCCACCTTGATCCGGTCATGAACGCTCAGCGGGGTCGCCGAACCCAGCCCGGTGGCGAAACCCTGCACGCCGGGGTCATCACCGGACGAGCCGCCACCGCGAACCGCATCGCGCAGCCGGTCGTCGAACGTGCCGACCCCGGTGCCGGCCATGTTGACCTGGGTGGCCTGCGCGAACCGGGCGTCGTAGGCAACTTCGCCGAAATTCCAGCCCTCGCCGTACAGGTAGATGTCGTCGGGAAGGGATCTGCGCACGTCGAGGATGTTGGCGCGGGGGTGGTGGCCCATCAGGTCGAAGCGGAAGCCGTCCACCTTGTAGTCGCGCGCCCACGTGCCGATCGAGTCGACCACGAGCCGGCCCATCATCAGGTGTTCCGGCGCGGTGTTGCTGCAGCAGGTCGACTCGGCGACAGAGCCGTCGTCGAGCAGGCGGTGGTAGTAGCCGGGCACGATGCGGTCGAGCACGCTGAACGGGGCCAGGCCGTCGGCCATGGTGTGGTTGTAGACCACGTCCATGATGACCCGCAGCCCGGCGGCGTTGAGCGCGCACACCATGCGGCGGAATTCCAGGATGCGCGAGCTGCCGTTCGGGTCGCTGGCGTAGCTGCCCTCGGGGGCCGTGTAGTGCAGCGGGTCGTAGCCCCAGTTGAAGCCGTCCTGCTCGGCAACGGCCATGACCGCGCGCTGCTGCTCCGGTGAGCCGGGCGGGAACGACGCGAGATCGCAGGCCGGGGCCGCCTGCTCGGAGCGCCGGTCCGGCACGGTGGCGAAATCGAAGGCGGGCAGCAGATGGACGTGGGTCAGCCCAGCGTCCGCCAGCATCCGCAGATGACGCATACCCGTCGACTCTTCCTCCGCGAACGCCGAGAACGTACCCCGGTGCGCGGGCGGCACCGTGTCGTCGGCGATGGAGAAGTCACGAACGTGCAGCTCGGCGATCTGCATGCGCGCCGGGGCCACCGCCGGCGGCTTGCTCAGCGTGTCCCAGCCGGGCGGCTTGAGCACCGGATCGTCGAGATCGACAAGCTGGCTGTGCGTCGAGTTCGCAGACAGCGACACCGAGTACGGGTCGGTAACGCTGGTGGTGACAATGCGTTGCGCGGCCGGGTGCCACACTTCGACGCGGTACCGGTAATAGCGGCCCATCCATTTCGCCTTCACGGGAAGCGACCAGATGCCGGTTGCGGCGTCTCTTTCCATGGAGTGAATCTTGGGCTCGTCATAGGGGGTCTTCGACAATTCCAGCGACACGGTTCGCGCGGTTGGGGCCCAGACGCTCAGCACGCCGTCGTTCAGCCCGAGCGGCGCCTCGGCGGCGTCGGCATGAAGGTCGTCGAGCACGCCGGGCAGTTGCACGCTGGTCAGCGCGACGACCTGGCCCAGCGGGTCGCGGCCGGTCACCAGAAGCCGGCCACGCAGCAGCGATCCCAGCGCCGCGCCGGCCAGCTCGGGCACCGCGTAGGCACGGTAGGCGCGCAGGTGCGGGAACTGCCGGCTCTGCGCCTGGAACAGCCCGCCGGGACGCGGGGTGAGCGGCAGAATGGTGTGCTCGTCGGCCGAGGCGACCAGCGTGAAAGCGTCGGCGCGGTCGGCGAAATGCGCGGGCAGGGCGATCGTGGTGCGGTCCAGGAAAACGGCGAGCGCGCGAGCGGGGTCGAGCTCGGGGCCCAGCGAACCAAGGTCGGGGCGTACGACCTCCGGGGTGCCGGCGAGCATCCAGATCTCGCGGTGCGCGCTCAGGTCGAGGCGCTGATCGTCGGGCAGATCTTTCTCGTCGCCGCGGTGGAGGACAAAGCGCAGGCCTACCGCGTCGGGACGGGTCGGGACGCGGAACACGGCGCCGAAGGAGTCGAAGGCATCGGGGGCTGCAGGCGTACCCCATCGAGGTTTGTGGAATGTGCCTTCCCAGGCGTGCAGGCCCCACCCGGCGTAATTTCCGTCGGGGCGGCGGTAGTGAATGATCGCATGGTCATCGGCGACTTTTCCGGGCTCGGGCGGGGTCGGGTAGATCTGCGGATCACCGGGACGCAACCAGATCTCAGGGGTGACGCCGGGGTCCACGTGCCGGTCCTCGGCCACATCCTTGGTGCCGTCCGCGTCGATGACCAGGAAACCCACGTCGGTCGCCCGCTCGGCCAGGCGCACCCAGGCGAAACGTCCCCAGTCGTCGGCGCCGGCGAACGGCTGCCCGCCCGGGAAAGTGGTCTTGGCCGATTCGTCGATATCGCCCCAGACGTAGAGCAACCGGTCGGACGGGTAGTGCACCACGAGCCAGGTCATGGATACATGATCGCTCAACGGGTGGCGATGACCGTGGTGATCCTGGGTCCGGCGGCGTCGCAACGCAGCAGATAACGGTAGCTTTCGCCGGGAACCGCGTTGCCCAGGCTGTCGAGATATTCCCATTCCACCTCGACCATCGCCAGGGCCGTGCTCAATTGCTGCACGTCGCGAAGTTGCGCGTGGGCGGCCACGATCTGCTGTTCGTTGTACGCCGGAGCCGCGCCGAGAAACGACAACGCCACCGCAGCCGGAGAAGTGAAGGTGAAACTGTACGAGTCGGCGATGACCATGCCGGGCAGCGCGTAACACCCAGCGATTCCGGCGACGTCACCGCGAGTGAGCGCGGAACCGTAGCGGTCGAAGAAGTCGGTGAGCCGGTCCAGATCCGTGGGTGCCTGCACGGGGCGTGCGATACCCGGCCCGGCGCGGCACGAAACCACTCGTCCGGGTTGCGTCAAATAACAAGACGGACGTACGGTTTACTCGTCGAGATGAACGCTGAGTTAGGTAAACCTAACCGGCGAGCGGTCGTTGCCGGTGCGGGAGACTGCTGAGGACTACTCACGGTCGCTGGGTGTGAAGGAGTTGACGTGGCCAGCCTGGACACCTTTGGTGCGAAGAGCGAGCTGCGCGTCGATGACGCGAGCTACGAGATTTTCACGATCGACAAGGTTGAGGGCCATCAGCGCCTGCCCTACTCCTTGAAGATCCTGCTGGAGAACCTGCTGCGCACGGAGGACGGCGCGAACATCACCGCCGACCACATCCGCGCGCTGGGCGGCTGGGACCAGACCGCCGACCCGAGCGTGGAGATCCAGTTCACGCCCGCGCGGGTGCTGATGCAGGACTTCACCGGCGTGCCGTGCGTGGTCGACCTGGCCACCATGCGCGAGGCTGTCAACGACCTCGGTGGCGACCCCACCAAGGTCAACCCCCTCGCGCCGGCCGAGCTGGTCATCGACCACTCGGTGATCGCCGACCTGTTCGGCCGCGAGGATGCCTTCGCCCGCAACGTCGAGCTGGAATATCAGCGCAACCGCGAGCGCTACCAGTTCCTGCGCTGGGGCCAGACCGCGTTCAACGAGTTCAAGGTCGTGCCCCCGGGCACCGGCATCGTGCACCAGGTCAACATCGAATACCTGGCCCGGACGATCATGGAAAGGAACGGCCAGGCCTACCCCGACACCGTCGTGGGCACCGACTCGCACACCACGATGGTCAACGGCTTGGGCGTGCTCGGCTGGGGCGTCGGCGGCATCGAGGCCGAGGCTGCCATGCTGGGCCAGCCGGTCAGCATGCTGATCCCGCGCGTGGTCGGCTTCAAGCTCTCCGGTGAGATGCCCGCCGGCACCACCGCCACCGACCTGGTGCTCACGATCACCGAGATGCTGCGCCAGCACGGCGTGGTCAGCAAGTTCGTCGAGTTCTACGGGCCCGGCGTGAGCGCGGTGCCGCTGGCCAACCGGGCCACCATCGGCAACATGTCCCCGGAGTACGGCTCCACCGTCGCGATCTTCCCGATCGACGAGGAGACCATCAAGTACCTCAAGCTGACCGGCCGTTCCGAGGCGCAGGTCAAGCTGGTCGAGGCGTACGCCAAGCGCCAGGGCCTGTGGCTCGACCCCACCGCCGAGCCGGACTACTCCGAGAAGCTCGAGCTGGACCTGTCGACCATCGTGCCCTCGGTGGCCGGCCCGAAGCGCCCCCAGGACCGGGTGAAGCTGAACGAGGCCAAGCCGATGTTCCGCGACGCCCTGCAGAACTACGTCACCGCCGAGGCGGGCCCGGTCGACGAGTCAGTCGAGGAGACCTTCCCGGCCAGCGACCCGGTCGCCAACCACCGGGACTCCGAGGCCGACAAGCCGCACGTGTTCAGCGCAGCGAAGGGCTCGAACGGGCGAGCGAGCAAGCCGACCCGGGTGGTGGCCGAGGACGGCACGGAGTTCGAGCTGGACCACGGCGCAGTCGTCATCGCCGCCATCACGTCCTGCACCAACACCTCGAACCCGCAGGTCATGATCGGTGCCGCGCTGCTGGCCCGCAACGCCGTCGAGCGGGGCCTGAGCCGCAAGCCGTGGGTCAAGACCACGCTGGCGCCCGGCTCCAAGGTTGTCTCGGACTACTACGACCGCGCGGGCCTGACGCCCTACCTGGACAAGCTGGGCTTCAACCTGGTCGGCTACGGCTGCACCACCTGCATCGGCAACTCCGGTCCGCTGGCTGACGAGATCTCCGCCGCGATCAACGAGCAGGACCTCACCGCGGTCAGCGTGCTCTCCGGCAACCGCAACTTCGAGGGCCGGATCAACCCCGACGTCAAGATGAACTACCTGGCGTCCCCGCCCCTGGTCGTCGCGTACGCGCTGGCCGGCACGATGGACCTGGACATCACCACCGAGCCGCTGGGCACCGGCGCCGACCGCCAGCCGGTCTACCTGTCCGACATCTGGCCCAGCGCCAAGGAGATCGACGACACCATCGCCTCGGCGATCGGCGCGACCGGCTTCGAGGCGGCCTACCAGGACGTCTTTGCCGGTGACGAGAAGTGGCAGTCGCTGCCCACACCCGAGGGGAACACCTTCGACTGGGCGTCGGAGTCGACCTACGTCCGCAAGCCTCCCTACTTCGAGGGCATGGCGGCCCAGCCGTCGGACGTCGTGGACATCTCGGGCGCGCGGGTGCTGGCCAAGCTGGGTGACTCGGTGACCACCGACCACATCTCGCCGGCCAGCTCGATCAAGCCGGACTCCCCCGCGGGCAAGTACCTGGCCGAGCACGGCGTGCCGCGGCACGAGTTCAACTCCTACGGCTCGCGGCGCGGCAACCACGAGGTGATGATCCGCGGCACGTTCGCCAACATCCGGCTGCGCAACCAGCTCGTGCCCGGTGTCGAGGGTGGCTTCACGGTCAACCACCTGACCGGCGACCAGGCGACGATTTACGACGCGTCGGTGGCGTACAAGCAGGCCGGCGTCCCGCTGGTCATCCTGGCCGGCAAGGAGTACGGCTCGGGTTCGTCGCGTGACTGGGCAGCAAAGGGCACCATGCTGCTGGGCGTGCGCGCGGTCATCGCCGAGTCCTACGAGCGCATCCACCGCTCCAACCTGATCGGCATGGGCGTGCTCCCGCTGCAGTTCCCGGCGAAGACCACCACCGAGTCGCTCGGCCTGACCGGCACCGAGACGTTCACCATCACCGGTGTCACGGAGCTCAACAACGGCACGATCCCGGCCACGGTCAAGGTCCGCACGGACACCGGCGTGGAGTTCGACGCCGACGTGCGCATCGACACCCCCGGCGAGGCCGACTACTACCGCCACGGCGGCATTCTGCAGTACGTCCTGCGGAAAATGCTCAACAGCTGATTTCGGTACGTTCAGAGCAAAGCCCCGTCACCGGACCTCGGTGGCGGGGCTTTGCTATACGCAGAGTGACTTTACCGGGCGGTTTGCGTGGCTTCAGCCGGAAGTTGTAGGCAGTCTCACGCAAGATCGGCTCTGCGGATGATGCGCTGGAGCGGGCCGACCCCGCAGAGTTAGCCGCCGTGCCCCCCGTCATCACCGCCCCTCTGCCGCACGAAGACGGCGACCGGGCGACCAGCCCCACCGAGTGGATCCCCGCCCGGCTGCGGCCCATCGCCCTGGCCGGGCTGCTCGCCGGTGTGCTGAGCCTCGCCTGGGCGGTGTGGGTGGCCCGCGACGCCGGTGACCTCGCCGCGCAGTACGCCTGGACCGCGTTCGTCCGCCAGCACCCCGGTTCGGCCTACAACTTCTCCTGGTACGGCGGCATCCACCCCGCTTCGTACAGCGTCATCTCGCCGTACCTGATGGCCTGGCTCGGCGTGCGCACCACCGGCGTGCTCGCCTGCACCGCCGGTGCCTGCTTCGGCGCCCTGCTGCTCATCCGCTGCGGTCTGCGGCGTCCCCTGATGCCGGCCCTCTGGCTGGCCGTGGCGATCTGGGCCAACCTCGCCGCGGGCCGGGTCACCTACCTGCTCGGCACCGTGTTCGTGCTGATGGCGGCCATTGCGCTGGTCCCCGGCACCGGCTCGCGCCGCCCGCGCCCGGCGGTGGCGGCAATCCTCGCCACGGTGGCCACCCTGTGCAGCCCGGTCGCCGGCCTGTTCATCGAGGTCCTGGCCGCAGCGCTGTTCCTGACCGGACGCCGCCGGCACGCCTACTGGCTCGCGCCGGGGCCGCCGCTGGTCATCGCCGCCACCGCACTGCTGTTCCCCTTCTC
Organism: Actinoplanes sp. TFC3; assembly: GCF_001553785.1. Taxonomy (GTDB): domain Bacteria; phylum Actinomycetota; class Actinomycetes; order Mycobacteriales; family Micromonosporaceae; genus Actinoplanes. The sequence continues at coordinate 2,189,723 of NZ_LOJP01000001.1, read as the reverse complement.
CGGGGTGCAACCCTTCCCCTGGTACGCCGCCCTGCTCACCGTGGCCGGCTCGGTTGCCGTCGCCGTACTGGTCCCGGCGCAATGGCGACTCGTACGCTCCGCCGCCTGGGTCTATGCCGCGGGCGTCGCGTTGTGCTGGGCCCTGCCGACGCCGATCGGCAGCAACGTCGAACGGCTCATCATGCTGGCCGGAGCGGCGGTGCTGATCTGCGCCGGAGTCGCGGGCCACCAGCAGGGCCGCAAACTGGCCATCACCTCCCTGGCGGCCACCGCGATCGCGATCGGCACGCTGGCCCAGCCCGTCCGCGACATCGTGCGCACCGAGCCGACCGCCGACGCCCAGCCACTGATCACCGAGCTGCTGCGCCGCAACGCCCAGGAGGGCCGGGTCGAAGTGGTGCCGATGCGCACCCACACCGAGGCGTCCAGCATCGCGCCGCACGTCAGCCTGGCCCGCGGCTGGAACCGGCAAGCCGACGTGCAACGCAACCCGCTGTTCTACGACGGGACGCTGACCGCGGCGGCGTACCGGGCCTGGCTGCGTACCGTGGGAGTGGGTTATGTCGTGCTGCCCACCGCCGAGCCGGACAGCGCCGGTCTGGCCGAGGCCGAGATCATCACCACCGGACCGGCCTGGCTGTCGCTGGTCTGGCAGAACGCCGACTGGCAGCTGTACCGTGTCGCCGATTCGGACTCGCTGGTCTCGGCCCCGGCCACCGTCAGCTACGCGGGACCGGACGCGCTGACCGTGCACGTTCCCCACGGCGGCTCGTCGCTGATCCGCATCGCCTGGTCCCCCTGGCTCGTGGTCAACGGCCACGGCGCCTGCCTGGCCCGGAGCGGCGAATGGACCGAGCTGATCACCCCGGGTGCGGGCACGTTCACCATCGAGGCCCGGTACGCGCTGAACCGCGGAACCCCCTGTGCCTGAGGCTGGACTCACGTCGATGGAACTCGATTCCGGCTCGGACCTGAGCGCAGCGGACTGGCTCCTCCGGTCCGGCACGCCCGCCCTGCAACTGCTCACGTTCGGCCCCCAGGGGTTCGAGGCGTACGCCCGGCTGCGCTTCATTCCCGACCCGGTCGAGCCGGGTCAGGACGAGGCCGACGTCGAGGTCGCCGACGATCACCCCTCGGACCTCGAACAGACCAGACACGCGCTGCGGGTGCTCTCCGGGTTCACCACCACCCCGCAGGATCTTTTCGCCTGCCTGTGGGACGGCTACTCGGATCAGCAGTTGCTACCCGGTCCTCGCGTCGAGCTGCCGTACCGCAGCTGTGCCTTGCTGCGCGGCTTCGACATGTCCACCGCGGTACACCCGCCCGCGTTCGTGTGGCCGGCCGATCGGCGCTGGTGTTTCGTCAGCGACGTCGACCCGCACTGGGCCGGCATCGGCGCCGGCCGAGCCGCCATCGACGCGCTCATCGCCGACCCGCGACTTGACGTCGTACCGGCTGATCCGGCCCAGCGCCAGCCCGCCTACGGCTTGTCCACGACCGAGTAGTTCGCCGGAAGCTGACCCCGGCCGGTCAGGGCGCGCAGCAGCAGCGTGGGGTCGGCAACGCGGGCGGCCTGCAGCGTGGTATCGGTGAGCACCTCGGCCGCGAACTCAACCGGCACCCCGGCAGCACCGGCGACGTCGAGGCCGTGCACCACCAGCTCGAACGTCCGCGTGGCGATCCAGTCCCGGACCCGCATGCCGCCGCCCGCCGTGGCAACCACGTCGCTGTCCCCTGCCGCGGACAAGGCTTGGGTGGCCTTGCGCGCGAACTCGGCGACGGCACGCGCCGGCTCGTCACCGAGGGACTCCCCCGCCTTGCGGGCGTCCTGCGTCGAGGCGGCAGTTGCGGCTGCGTAGATTTCCGGCGGAACTGTGCGGGTGAGCCCCCAGTAGGCCTCCGGCGACTCGAGGGTCACCGTCGGCGCGGGCGACGCGAGCACGCCGGGAACCTGGTGCAGGGCCGAGCTGACGGTGTGGCCGACCAGGTCGCGCAGGCTCCACTCGCCGAGGCCCGGGCCGGCCCAGCGCTCGTCCGGGATGCGAAAGACCAGGTCGGTGAAGACGGTGACGGCCGACTTGTAAGCCCAGCGAAAATCCATACTTCCCATCCTGCCCCAACACCGTCGTTGCCCCGCCCCGCGGTGGTCTGAGCGACCGATGACCGGCCGATAAACAGGTTGCGACGCCGGTAGCAGGTCCGGCAGAGTCACCGGGACAAGGTTTCCGTAGGTCCGCAGATGAAGGGGGTGAACCTCATGGCTGTCGCTGTCATCCGCCGTGCCCAGGTTCAGACGACTTCCCGCTTTATCTCCGAGGAGACCCTCCAGTGCGAGAGCACGATTCTTTCCGCCCGGCCACCGCGCGCCGCGGCCGTCGCAAGTTCGACGACGACTCTTTTGTAGACAACGGTGAGCCCGCCTACCAGAAGCGCGGGCGCCTCACGCCGCACCTGAGCGAGGAACCGGACCTGCCGGAGACCGGCGACCGGTGGTCAACCTGGGATGGCGCGCTGCACGGTCCCAAGCCAAGGCCCGATTGGGTACGAACAGAGTACGGCGCCGTGGACACCGAGCTCGGCATGCTCAAAACCGGCAAGGAAGCCGACGTGTTCCTGGTGCGCCGGTCCAACCCCACCACCGGGCTGAGCAGCATGCTGGCCGCCAAGCGCTACCGCGACGGCGACCACCGCCTGTTCCACCGTGACGCCGGCTACCTCGAAGGCCGCCGGGTCCGCCGCTCCCGCGAGATGCGGGCCATGAGCAACCGGACGTCGTTCGGTAAGCAGGTGATCGCCGGACAGTGGGCAGCCGCCGAGTTCGACGCGCTGTCCCGGCTGTGGCAGACCGGCGCGGCGATCGCGGTGCCGTACCCGGTGCAGATGCTGGGCACCGAGCTGATGCTGGAGTTCATCGGCAACTGGGAAACCGGCGAGGCGGCTCCCCGACTGGCCCAGGTACGCCCGGACCGGGACGAACTCGAGAACCTGTGGCGGCAGATGCTCGACGCCTTCAGCGTGCTGGCCCGCTCACAGATCGCGCATGGTGACCTGTCGCCGTACAACATCCTGGTCCACGACGGTCGCCTGGTCATCATCGACCTGCCCCAGGTGGTCGACCTGATCGCCAACCCCCGCGGCGGCGACTTCCTCGCCCGCGACGTACGCAACGTGGCCGCCTGGTTCACCTCGCGCGGCCTGAGTACCGGCACCGACCGCCTGATCGGCGACCTCTGCTACGAGGCGGGCCTGACCTGACGCGCCTGCTCCGCTGGGCCGGGCGTAGGTCCCGGCCCGCGGGCTGGCGTCACTGAATGTAGCCCTCAACCTCGCCGACGCTGTGCGCCTGCTCGGTGTCCGGGTTGTTGCCGGCTGCACGGGCGGCGCGGCGCCGGCGCAGCAGATCCCAGCACTGGTCGAGCGCCTCTTCGAGCTCCTTCAGGCGCGCGTGCTCCTCGGCGGCGCTGAGCGTGCCCCGGCTCAGCTGCTCGCGCAGCTTGTGCTCCTCGTCAACCAGGCCGTGGATCCGGCCCAGGACCTCTTTGTCATCCATGGGCCGAGCTTAGGGCCTGTCCTGCGCCGTACGTACGACCGCGGGTTCAGCAAGCTTTGGTGCGGCGCTTGGTGAGCCAGCGCATGACCTCCATGGCATGCGCGGCAGGGTCGGGGATCGGGTGGAAGACGTGTTCCACCACGTCGTCGCAGACCACCAGGGTCAGGCGCTGGTAGAGGGTCAGGTCGCCGGCGCTGTGCAGGGGCAGGCCGGTGGCGGCGGCCAGGAGCAGCTTCGGATCGGGGATCAGGGGGTACGGCAGGCGGAGCCCGTGAACGAGTTCGCGTTGGTAGCCGGTGGACTGGGCGGACAGCCCGAACACCCGGGCCGCGCCGGCTGCCAGGAGTTCCGCGTGGTGGTCACGTAGCCAGACCGCTTGCTCGGTGCTGCTTCGCGCGCCGTGCACTTCCAGCAAGCCCCGCGGCAGGTCCACGCCAGGGCGGCCGGTCAGCGGGTAGACGAACACGACGGTGCGCCCAGGGCCGGGTGCGCTCAGGTCGACGCGCCGTCCATCGGTGGCGTAGAAGGACAGCGCCGGCAGCGGCTCCCCAACCCAAGCAGCCACATCCTGCCGACCGGCAACCCCCTGCCGAACCGCTCACGACCTGGTGGGCGGCGGCGTCGATGCGGGCGTCAAGGGCGTCGCGTTGGGCGCTCAGTTCGCCGATGCGCTGCTGCAAGCCCTTCACCGTGCTGCGGAACGTTGCCACCGCGGCCGCGCATACGTCGTCCCCGCCGGCTATCGACTCGACGAAGGGACGCGTCTCCTCCACCGCCAACCCGAGCGCCATCAGCTCCCGGATCTGCGCCACCTGCTGCACGGCGACCGGCTCATACTCCCGGTAGCCGTTGCTCAGCCGCCGGGGCACCACCAGCCCCACGGCTTCGTAATAGCGCAAGGCCCGCACGGTCGTCCCGGTTAATTGCGCCAGCTCCCCCACCCGCATGCGCCGACCCTAAACCCGCACCCTGGGGTACAGGTCAAGCTCAGCGGGCCGGCGCCGACATAACCGCCGACAAGCCCTGAATGACGTTCCCGACCACCCGCGTCGGAGCGAACCGCCCGTCGATCCAGCTACGGCCTCGATGCAGCCATACGCTGGGCAGACCCATGGCCGCCGCCCCACCGATGTCGGCTTCGGGGCTGTCGCCGACGATCCAGGCGCCGCCGAGGCGCATGCGGACGCGCTGGGCGGCCAGGGCGAAGATGCGCGGGTTGGGTTTGCTGACCCCGGCCTGTTCCGAGATCACCCAGTCGGCCACGTAGCGGTCCAGGCCGGTGCGGCGGATGCGGGTTTCCTGCTGCTCGTGCGGGCCGTTGGTGACCACAACCGGCACCCAGCCCGCGTCGCCGGCAATCTGCAGGGCGCAAGCTACCAGCGGGTCCAGGCGTTCGTAGGCCAGCGGGCCTTCGTGCAACTCATCGAGCAGATCGATTGACGGTACGTTCAGGTGATAGCGATCCCGAATTGCGTCGGCCAGGTCCCAGCGTGATGTCAGACCGTCGGCATCCACGGACAGCAACCAGTCGAGATCTTCGTGCGGGGCCGCGATGTCGTCGAGGAAACCCTTTGCCCACAGCTTGAAGGCACCGCTGCGGTCGAGCAGGGTGTCGTCCAAGGCCAGGAAGACGAGGGGCACCCGGGCACTGTACGTGAATGAATACGGCACCGGACAGTCCAAGAGTGTTAACAAAACGCCGCCGGATCGGGTGTTTTCACGGATGACGGGATGAGCCGCAAGCCGTACGTACGGATTGCAAGCTTTGACCGTGACGTGACACCATCGGTCGCGTGCCCAGGGTTAGCCAGGACCAGCTAGAAGCCCGCCGCCACGAGATCCTCGGGGCGGCCCGCGGGTGCTTCGCGCGCTACGGCTATGAGGGAGCGACAGTGCGCCGCCTTGAGGAGGCTACCGGACTGTCCCGCGGCGCAATTTTCCACCATTTTCGTGACAAGGATTCCCTGTTCCTCGCGGTAGCCGAGGACGACGCGGCCGCCATGGTCGAAACAGTGGCCCGCAACGGCCTCGTTCAGGTGATGCGCGACCTCCTCGAACGCGCCAGCGGCAGCAGCGACACCGCCGGCTGGCTCGGCACCCAGCTCGAGGTCTCCCGTCGCCTGCGCACCGACCCCGAGTTCGCCGGGCGCTGGGCCGAGCGCTCCGCGGCCATCGCCTCAGCCACCCGCGACCGGCTCAAGCGCCAGCGCGACGCCGGCGTGCTGCGCGACGACGTACCGGTTGAAGTGCTCACCCAGTTCCTTGAGCTGGCCTACGACGGCCTGGTCCTGCACCTGGCCACCGGGCGTCCGGCCGGTGAGCTCAGCCGGGTTCTCGACGTCGTTGAGGAAGCTGTCAGGCGGCCGTGACCGTGCTGTTGCATTGAGTTGCACAATGAGGTCATGACGCAGCCCACCTGGGGAATTTCGGGTCCCACCTTTCTCCTGCTGTACATCGGCGCGCTGATCGCGGTCGCCGGGCTGGCCGCCATCCATCGGAGCATCCTGTTCCGGGGCAACCGCAGTGCGGCCGTCGGCTCGCTCGGACCGCAGCAGGTCGCCTATCTCAACGGCGGACCGCGGCTTGCGCTCTACGCCTCGCTCGCAGGGCTGCGCAGCGCCGGCGCGATCAGCACAGCGTCGGACAAGACGCTCAGACAGACCGGTCCGCTGCCGTCCGGGGTCACCCCGCTGGACACCGCGCTCTACAACGCCGCGGGTCAACGCGTCCGGGCCCGCGAGGTGCAGAACGAGCCGTGGGTGGCCTCGGCGATCGAGCAGCTCGGCACCGGCTTGCAGTCGCAGGGGCTGGCGGTGAGCCCGAGCCGGGTTCGTACCGCTCGACTCTGGACCTGGGCAGGGGTTGCCCTGATTCTTCTCGCCATTGCGCGGCTGGTGGCCGGGCTGGGCAACGGCAAGCCCATCGGTTTCCTGCCGTTCATGATCATCGCGTCGATCGTGCTGACCCGATCGTTGTGGGCGAAGGCGCGGTGGGCGACCACCTCGGCCATGCAGGACATGCGGGGTCTGCGCCGCCAGCACGACTACCTCTCCCCCCGGCAGTCTCCGTCCTACGCGACCTACGGCGCGGCCGGGGCGGCGATGGGCGTGGCTCTCTACGGCGCGGCGTCACTGTATGACATGGACCCGGCGTTCGCCGCGGAAGCCGAGGTCCAGCGTCAGGCCGCCCTCAGCGGGGGCTCCAGCAGCTGGATCGGCGGCGGCGATTCGGCAAGCAGCTCCAGCTGCAGCGGCGGAAGCTCGTGCAGCGGGGGCAGTTCCTGCGGCGGCGGTGGCGGCGGGTGCGGCGGATGACGAGCTACGGCGTGGGGATCGGGTGGCGTCCGGAGATTTCCGGGTACGTCGCCAAGCTGGAGAACTTGCGCTTCGCCGAGGTGGTGGCCGAGTCGGTGCATGCCCACGGCGAGCTTCCGCTGGGCCTGGCCGGCCTGCTCGACCGCGGTGTTGCCGTGGTGCCGCACGGGGTGAAGCTGTCGCTGGGCGGCGCCGAGCCGGTCGAGCCCGAGCGGGTCAGCCATCTGGCGGGCGTGGCCCGGCGGCTGCGGGCACCACTGGTGAGCGAGCACATCGCGTTCGTACGAGCCGGCGGGGTTGAGGCCGGGCACCTGCTGCCGGTTCCGCGTACGCGTGAGGCGGTGGACGCGGTGGTGGCGAACGTGAAGCGCACGCAGGCCGAGTTGGACGTGCCGCTGGCCTTGGAGCCCATTGCCGCATTGTTCGACTGGCCGGACGACGAGTTGGATGAGGGCGCGTTCCTGACCGAGATCCTGGAACGTACCGATGCGTTGTTGTTGCTTGATGTCGCCAATGTGTATGCCAATGCGCTGAACCGCGGCGGTGACCCGGCGGAGTTGTTCGACCGTATCCCGTTGTCGCGCATCGCCTACTGCCATGTGGCGGGCGGGTCGTCGCACGACGGGGTCTACCACGACACGCACACCGACGCGGTGCCGCCGGAGGTCCTCCAGTTGGTTGCCGAGCTGTGTTCCCGGCACCGGCCGCCGGCCTTGATGCTCGAACGCGACGGCGACTACCCGTCGGCCGCGGAACTGACAGCGGAGCTGGACGCCATCGCCGCCGCGTCCGGATATCCCGCGGTGACGCGGTGAGTTCGCTGGCCCAGCGCCAGGCCGAACTGGTGGCCGCGCTGACCTCGGGCGCTCCCGTGCCGGCCGGCTTCGACATCCGGCTGGTCGAGATCGCCAGGGTCGCCCTGCTGCGCAAGCGAGCCGGCGAGGTGGCCCGGTTCTGGCCCGCCCTCGCCGGCTCGTTCGGCCGGTCGTGGATCCGCGAGTGGTCGGCGTGGGCGGCCACCCGGCCCACCCAGGGCTCCCTGCGCGACGGCTGGGACCTGGCCCGGGAGTTGCGGGCCCGCAATGCCCTGCCCGAAACGGCGGTTGACGAGCTGACCGCTCGCGAGAAGACGCTGCGCTACGACGGCCGATCAGCGCCCCGCCCGCGTCGCTTGGCCGCCCTGCGACGGCTGGTGATCCGCTAGCGTCGCGGGCATGTCCTATCCTGACGCGCACTACTCCGGCGACGGCGAGGCGTCGGCCACGGTTCGCCTCGGCACGGCACCGCCGGAGCTGGATCGGCCCGCGAACACCGGCAGCTACCTGGCCACCGGGGCGAGCACGGGCGGCAAGTTCGGCCTGTACCGCTGGGATTTCAAGGGGCCGGCGACCGGGCCGGGGCCGCACTTTCACCGCACCCTGTCCGAGTCGTTCTTCGTGCTGAGCGGCACCATCCAGCTCTACGACGGCAAGAAATGGAGGAACGGCGAGCCCGGCGATTTTCTGTACGTACCGGAGGGCGGCATTCACGGTTTTCGCAACGAGTCCGGAGAGCCTGCCTCGATGTTGATCCTGTTCGCCCCGGGTGCGCCGCGTGAGGACTACTTCGAAGGGGTGGCCGCAGCCGCGCAGATGCCGGAGGACGAGCGGGCCGAGTTCTACCTGCGCCACGACCAGTATTGGGTGTGACGGGTCGTGAGCGAGGTCGGTGTGCTCCTGCGGCAGTGGCGCGGTAACCGGCGGCTCAGCCAGTTGCAGTTGTCGGCGCAGGCCGGTGTGTCGGCGCGGCATCTGTCGTTCGTGGAGACCGGGCGCTCGCAGCCGACGCGGGAGATGATTTTGCGGCTGGCCGAGGAGCTGGGGGTGCCACTGCGCGCGCGGAACACGCTGTTGCTGGCGGGCGGGTTCGCTCCGGCGTACCCGGAAAGCGCCCTTGATGGTCCTCAGCTCGGCACCGTGCTGGCCGCGCTGCGCGATGTGCTGGCCGGCCACGAGCCCTATCCGGCGCTGCTGGTCGACCGGCACTGGACCATGGTCGACGCCAACGCCGCGGTCGGGTTGTTCCTGCGCGAGGTGCCCGCTGAGCTGCTCGAACCGCCGGTCAACGTGCTGCGGCTGTCGTTGCACCCCCGCGGCCTCGCACCCCGGATCCGCAATCTCGCGCAGTGGCGCACCCATGTGCTGCACCGCCTCGACCAGCAGCCCACCACGACCGCCGATCCGGTGCTGCGCGCGCTGCACGACGAACTGCTGACCCTGCCCGGCGACCGGGATCCACAGGCGCCGAACGGTCTGGTCGTGCCGTTGCGCTTCGACGCCGGCGGCCGGGAGCTGACGTTCATCAGCGTAACCGCGATGCTCGGTACGCCGCTCGATGTCACGCTGTCCGAGCTGGCGATCGAGTCATTCCTTCCGGCGAACGACGAGACAGCCCGCCACCTGCACAAGCGCTAGTGGCAGGATCACGACCATGGATCTGGGACTCGCCGACCGCGTCTACATCCTCACCGGCGCCGCGAAGGGACTCGGCTTCGCCACCGCCGAGGCCCTGACCGCCGACGGCGCCCGCGTGGTGATCGCCGCGCGCACGCAAGCTTCCGTCGACGAGGCGGTGGCTGCCCTTCCGGCGGGGATGGCCCACGGCGTTGCGGCTGACATCACTGACGCGGGCACGCCGGAGCTGCTTGTGCGCACGGCCATGGACACGTTCGGCCGCCTCGACGGCGCGTTGATCTCCGTGGGCGGTCCCCGGCTGGGCTCGGCCTTCGAGCTGACCGACGATCACTGGCGGGAAGCCTTCGAAACGCAATTCCTAGGAGTGGTACGGACAGCGCGCACCGTTGCCGCAGCGCTCACCGGCGGCGGGGCGATCGGGTTCGTGTTGTCCACCTCGACAAAGGTGCCGCTGCCCGGCCTCGGCTTGTCGAACGGGCTGCGCCCCGGCCTGGCCGGCGTGGCCAAGGACTTGGCCGACGAGCTCGCACCGCGCGGCATCCGGGTGCTCAGCCTGCTGCCGGGTCGCGTGCTGACCGACCGTAACCGGCAACTGTTCGCGGCCACCGGTAACCCTGAGAAGGCTCAGGCCGAGGCGACCGCTTCGGTGCCGTTGCGGCGCCTCGGCCGGCCCGAGGAGTTCGGCAAGGTGGCGGCGTTCGCGCTGTCCCCGGCCGCGAGCTATCTCACCGGGCTGCAGATCCCGGTCGACGGCGGGCTGCTGCGCACGCTCTGAGCAGCCTCAGATCTGGTTCTCGCCGCCGTCGACGTACAGGTTGGCGGCGAGCATGAAGCTGCTGTCCGCGGAGGCGAGAAAGGCGACGGCGGCAGCGGCTTCCTCCGGACGCCCGATCCGCCCGATGGGGAGCCGGGAACCCTGGCCGGCCTTGAACTGCGCGGCGTTGTCCTCCCCCATCAGCTCGGTGATGCCCGAGGTGTCGATCGGGCCGGGTGAGATGGCGTTCACCCGGATGCCCCGGCCCTTGAGCTCGGTGGCCCAGGTGCGGGTGAAGGTGCGCAGGGCCGCCTTGGACGCGGAGTAGGCACCGAAGCCCTCGGTACCGCGATCGGCAGCGGTGGACGCGTTGATGATCACCGACGCGCCCTCGTTGAGCACCGGCAGCGCCTTTTGCACGGTGAACACGGTGCCCTTGACGTTGACGCCGAGGATCTGGTCGAGGTCCGCCTCGCCGACCTGACCGAGTCCATGGGCATCTCCCGCAAGAGCATGTATGCGGCCTTCGGCAACAAGGAGGAGCTGTTCCAGAAGGCGTTGCAGCTCTACTCGCAAGGCCCCAGCGCCTACATCGCCGAGGCGTTGCGGGCGCCCACCGCCCGCGAGGCCGCCCGGATCTTCCTCACCGGCTCGGTGCAGTCCAACACCCAGTCCGGATATCCCGCGGGCTGCCTGGGAGTACAGGGGGCGCTGGCGGTCGGCGAGACCGGCCGGCCCGCGCGCGACGCCCTGGCCGAGTGGCGCCGGCGGGGCCAGCTCCACCTGCGCGAACGCTTCCAGCGAGCCGTCCGGGAGGGCGACCTGCCCGTGAGCGCCGACCCGGATCTGATCGCGCGCTACGTCATGACAATCGCCAACGGCATGGCCGTGCAGGCCACCGGCGGCACGACCCGCGAGGAGCTGCAGCAGGTGGCCGACGCCGCGCTGCTGAACTGGCCGCCGGGCTGAACGTCGGCCTTGGCTAACCTGGGCCGATGGATGCGCTGCGACGCCCGACGCCCGACGAGGTGGCCGCCGCGGCCGGGCGGACCATTCCCGATCTGGTGGGCCCGGGGTTGCGTGTGCTGTTCTCGGGCATCAACCCGAGCCTGTACTCGGCGGCGACCGGCCACCACTTTGCCCGGCCCGGCAACCGGTTCTGGCCGGCGCTGCACCTGGCCGGGTTCACGCCCCGGGTGCTGCACCCCTCGGAGCAGGGAATGCTGCCGGACCTCGGGCTCGGCATCACCAACGTCGCCGCTCGGGCCACCACGCGCGCCGATGAGCTGTCCACCGACGAGTTGCTGGAGGGCGGCGAGATTCTGCGCGCGCTCGTGACGGCCTGGCAGCCGCGCTTTCTGGCGGTGCTGGGCGTGACGGCGTACCGGACCGCTTTCCGGCAGCCGAAAGCGGTGACCGGGCCGCAAAGCGAGACCATCGGCGAGGCCCGGATCTGGGTGCTGCCCAATCCGAGCGGCCTCAACGCGCATTACACCCGGGAAACCCTGGGGCAGGCGTACGCCCACCTGCGCTCAGCCGCCGCTACTTGATGCCGGTCTGGGACGGGTCCTTGAGCGCCGCGTCGATGTCGGTGGACGTGCGGCTCAGGATCTTCTGCACCTCGGCCCGGGACAGTGCGCCGTTGGCATGCCACAGGTCGGCGAGGTCCTTGGCGATGATGCTCTCCACCACGATCCAGGCCGGGATCGACGGGTACATCCGACCGACTTTGATCATCTCGCGGAAGGCGGCGTAGGCCGGGTCGGTTTCCAGCCGGGTGCCCGCGATGGCGGCGGTGCGCGCGGGCCACAAGCCGGAGCTGACTCCGTACCGGCGCTGGCTTTCCTCGCTGGTCAGGTACTTGACCCATTCGAAGGCCGCGTCCGGGTGCCTGGCCGACTTGAGGATCGCCAGCGTCGAACCGCCGAGGAAGCCGAACCGGCCGTCCTTGCCCGCGGGCATCGGCGCGGTTCCCCAGCCCGGCTTGAGCCCGGGGCGGTCCGGGTCGGCGAGGTAGTCCCCCACCGACTGCGAGTTGTCGATCGTGATGGCGCCGGTGCCGTTGGCGAACGCCGCGGGCACGTCGCTGGAGGTCAGCTTCATCGCCTTCGGGTCGTCGTACATGCCGACCAGGCGCTGGTAATAGGCGACGCCGTCCACCGCCGGGGCCTCGGCCAGCAGCGACCGGTCACCGGCGTCGGTGAGCAGGTTGCCGCCGGCGCCCCAGATGAAGGGGGCCACGTTGTGGATGATGCCGAAGTTGTTCTCGTTGCCGATGGCCAGCGGCCACACCGGGCTGCCGGAGTCCTTGATCCGCTTGAGGGTGCGCTCGAAGGCGGCCCAGTCGGTGAACGCCGCGGCCGGGTCGATACCGGCCTTGGCCAGCACGTCCTTGCGGTAGAACAGCGCGCGGACGTCGGTCAGCCAGGGCAGCGCGGTGATGTCGGAGCTGCCGAGGCGGTGACTCGCCGACCAGCTCGCTGCGGCGAACACGTCCTGCCCGCCGACCGCGGCGATCTCGGCACCGGTGTACGGCCGCAGGGCATCCAGCGCGCTGAACCCGCCAACCCAGGTGGTGCCCAGGACCGTGACGTCCGGTCCTTCCCCGCTGGTGGTGGCGGTACTGAGCCTGGTCAGCGCCTCGCTCCACTGGATTCGTACCGGATTGATGGTGATGTTGGGGTGGGCCTCATGGAACTTCTGGATCTCCTGCAGCACCGCGCGGTCCTGGATCGGCCCGCCGTACGGCATGTACCAGAAGTCAAGGGTCACCGCAGGCCGGTCGGCGGCATAGCCCACGCTCGCCTTCGATGAGGAAGATTGCGATGCGCACGCCGTCAGCACAAGGGCGGCGATCACCGCGACGGCAGCATGTCGGACAACACCGGGCCTGCTCATGCCCTCCCTATCGGCACCCGTACCGCAACGACTGAGCCACCAGCAACCCTGAAGGTCTGCGATTGACCGGCCGATGAGCAGAGCATGATGGGCAGAATCGCACGGGCGTTGTCGTGGCGCTGGCCACGCATCCTCGCCCTCACTGCGCTGCTGCTCGGTGGCGTGACGATCGCCAACGTCATGCTGCACAGCCGCAGCAGCGAACACGAGCTGTCCCGCTCCCGGCTCAACGAGCTGAACATGCTGCTGCACGAGGAAAGCTCACTGCAGTGGAAGACCCTGTCCAAGGGCAATACGCCGGTACGGGTGGCGCGCGAGCTCGGGGCGATCAGGGGCCGCGAACGCACCATCCTCGACGAACTCGACGCCAGCTCGGCGCTGCGCACCCAGGTCACCGGCTACCACACCGCGCTCGACGCCGAGCTCGGGTTGCTCGGCGTGGGCAAAACCACCGAGGCGCTGGTCCTGGAGCAGCAGCAGACCGACCCAGCCTTCGTCGCGCTGGCCGCCGAACTGGAGGAACTGGGCAAAGCCGAGACCACGGCCGCCAAGCTGGCCAAGCACATCGCCGACATGACGCTGATGCTGGCCATGGGGGCCGCGGTGGCGGGCATGGGGGTGCTGCTGTTCCGCTTCGAACGCGAACACCGGATCTCGCAGCGGGCCACCGAGGAGATGCTGCAGCAACAGCAGATCGCGTTGGACACGCTGACCGAACACGAGGCGCTGGTCCGGCACCAGGCCCTGCACGACCCGCTGACCGGGCTGCCGAACCGGCGGGCGCTGAGCGAGCTGCTCGCCGCGGACAGCCGGCCGGCGCTGCTGCTGGTCGACCTGGACAACTTCAAGCCGGTGAACGACCGCCTCGGCCACGCCGCCGGCGACGACCTGCTGATCCAGGTGTCGCGGCGCCTGCTGGGCACCACCCGCATCGAGGACACCGTCATCCGTCTCGGCGGCGACGAGTTCGCCGTGGTCATCCACGACGGCGACCAGATCGCCGCTATCCACGTGGCCGAACGCATCGTCAAAACCATCGGCGAACCCTTCGACATCGGCCACGCCGCGGTCAGCATCGGAGCCAGCGTCGGCGTCGCCGTAGCCTCCGCATCAGCCGACGGCGACCAGCTCCTGCGCGAAGCCGACGAGGCGATGTACCGGGTCAAGCAGGCGTCAAAGGGCGGCTACGGCATCTTCGTCTGAGCACTTCAAGAGGGGCTGGCCGCTGCGGGCATGATGGGGGCATGGGCGACCTGCGCTGGACGACTGTCCTGAACTATGTGATCGCCGCCCTGCCCGAGCGCTGCGATGCGGTGCTCGTCGAAGGCTCCGCATCCCGGTCCGCGCTGTTCGCCGAGCGGCTGCGCGCCATCAGCGGCGTGCACGTGGTAACCGACCGAACCCACCTGCGCCCCGACGCCACCATCTTCACCGTGTCGGCACGCGGACCGGACGGCCGAGGCGGCGCGAGTCTCGTCGGCGATGGGCGCGCGGACGCCGTCATCGACCTGCACGACGTCACCTGGCCGGTGCTGCGGCACCTCGACCGGGCCCACGCCGAGTACGACCACTGGTACAACACCGAGTCCCGCGCCTTCTTCGCCGCCCGAGCCGCCACCTGGGACACCAAGTTCGGCGCCGACCTCCCGGCCTACGCCGCCGCGGTAGCCGAGGCCGGCCTGATCCCTGGAAGTGTCACGCTGGATGCCGGCTGCGGAACCGGGCGAGCGCTTCCCGCGCTGCGCGAGGCGCTCGGACCTACCGGCACAATCATTGGCGTCGACCACACCGCGCAGATGATCGCCGCCGCAACCGACCGCGCGCGGGCCTGCGGTGCAACCCTGCTGCTCGCGGACGCCTGCAGGCTGCCCCTGGCGGATCACTCGGTCGGCGCCGTCCTGGCCGCCGGCCTCATCCAGCACCTGCCCAACCCCGAAATCGGCCTGACCGAACTGGCCCGCATAACTCACCCCGGCGGCCGCCTGCTCATCTTCCACCCCACCGGCCGAGCCGCCCTGGCCGCCCGCCACGGACGCAAGCTACGCCCCGACGAACCCCTCGCCGAAACGGTGCTGCGGGCAAGCGCCGCTCGCACCGGCTGGGAGGTTACGGGTTATGAGGATGGAGAGAGTCGCTTCTCCGCCCTCGCAATCCGTCGGTGAACGGTGATCGGGCTGGGAGCTTCGCCTTCTGATCCCCTGACGCCTGCATTCCCCACTGCGCCGGACATCAAGCACCCGACCCGGCCTTGCTGCCGATCGGCCTGTTGCTGGTCGGCGCGCTCTTGGGACCGGCTCAGGGCTCGATGCGCTCCGGGACGGCGATGATGACCGGCTCGACGTCGGCGGCGATCAGGGGGCGGACGTCGGCGAACTGGGTTCGGTAGAGCTCGGCGTACAGCCCGCCCGCGGCTACCAGCTCGTCGTGGCGGCCGCGTTCGACGATGCGGCCGTCGTCGAGGACCAGGATGAGGTCGGCTTCCCGGACGGTGGAGAGGCGGTGGGCGATCACCAGGGCTGTGCGGTCCTTGAGGGCGGTGGTGAGGGCGCGTTGGACGGCGGCTTCGGATTCGCTGTCGAGGTGGGCTGTTGCTTCGTCGAGGATGACGATGGAAGGGTGCTTGAGCAGGAGGCGGGCGATGGCGATGCGTTGTTTCTCGCCGCCGGAGAAGCGGTAACCGCGTTCGCCGACCACCGTGTCGAGTTGCTCGGGCAGGGACCGTACGAGATCAGCCACCTGGGCCCCGCGCAGCGCCTCCCACATCTCGTCGTCGGTGGCGCCCGGGCGGGCGTAGCGCAGGTTTTCGGCGATGGTTTCGTGGAACAGGTGGGAGTCCTGGGTGACCACGCCGATGGTGTCGCGCAGAGAGTCGAGGGTGGCGTCGCGCACATCCACGCCGCCGATCCTCACCGCGCCCTCGGTCACGTCGTAGACGCGGGACACCAGCATGGACGTGGTGGACTTGCCGGCTCCGGAGGGGCCGACCAGGGCGACCATCTGGCCCGGTTCCACGGTGAAGTTGACGCCGCGCAGCACCGCGGCGTTCTCGGTGCGGTCGAGCGCGGCCACGTCCTCGAGGGTGGCCAGGGAGACTTCGTTGGCGCTGGGGTAGCGGAAGTGCACGTCGCGGAAATCGATGCGGCCCGAGCCGGGGGCGATGGCCACGGCGTCCGGTTTCTCCGCGATGCCGGGCTTGAGGTCGAGCACCTCGAAGACGCGGTCGAAGGACACCAGAGCGCTCATCACGTCGACGCGGACGTTGCTCAGGGCGGTCAGCGGACCATAGAGGCGGGTGAGTAGCAGCGCCAAGGTGACGACTGTGCCGGCGGTGACGCTGCCGGTGACCGCGAGCCAGCCGCCCAAGCCGTACGTGAGGGCCTGGGCAAGCGAGGCGACCAGCAGCATCGCGACGAAGAACGTGCGGGAGAACATGGCCTGCTGCACACCGATGTCACGCACCCGGCTGGCGCGTTCGCCGAAGCGGTCCGCCTCGGCGTCGGGGCGGCCGAACAGCTTGACCAGCAGGGCGCCGGAGACGTTGAAGCGCTCGGTCATGGTGGCGTTCATGGCCGCGTCGAGGTTGTAGGACTCGCGGGTGATCTCGGCCAGCTTCTTGCCGACCCGGCGCGCCGGGATGATGAACAGCGGAAGCAGCACCAGCGACAGCACGGTGATCTGCCAAGACAGGCTGAACATGACGGCGGCGGTGAGCACGAGCTGGATCACGTTGCTGACCACGCCGGACAGCGTGGAGGTGAACGCGCGCTGCGCCCCCGTGACGTCGTTGTTGAGCCGGCTGACCAGGGCTCCGGTCTGGGTGCGGGTGAAGAACTGCAGGGGCATGCGCTGCACGTGGTCGAACACCCGGGTGCGCAGGTCGAGGATGATGCCCTCGCCGATGCGCGCCGAATACCACCGCTGGGCCAGCGACAGCAGCGCGTCGGCCACGGCCAGCCCGGCGATCAGCAGGGCCAGCCGGATGATCGTGGCCGCGGCGTCCGAGCCCGCGCCGGTGATGGCGTTGATGACGTGCCCGGCGAGCACCGGGGTGGCCACGCCGATGCCTGCCGACACCACGACGGTGACCAGGAAAACCGCGATGTCACGCCGGTAGGGCCTGGCGAAACGCAGGATGCGCCGGGTGGTGCCGCGGGTCAGCCGGTGCTGCGTGACCTTCTCGGAATTCTGGATCGAGCGCAGCATGCTCCAGCTGGATCCGCCGGACATGGGTCCCATGCGTTCATCTCCCCCGCAGCGTCGAACTCGGCGGGCATCAGTGTGCCCGCCGGGTATG
The DNA here is from genome assembly GCF_001553785.1 of Actinoplanes sp. TFC3. Taxonomy (GTDB): domain Bacteria; phylum Actinomycetota; class Actinomycetes; order Mycobacteriales; family Micromonosporaceae; genus Actinoplanes. Next base: position 2,172,460 of record NZ_LOJP01000001.1, on the reverse strand, counting down.
ACAACTTTTCCGCGCTGCGGGTTGTTCCTTTATTCGAGGCCGGCCAGATCGCGCAGGCGCCGGGTCTGCGCCTCGCGTTCGGCTCGGTCCTGCTGCTCGTAGGTGCGGGTGGCCGCACCGGCCAGCAGGGCCTTGATTTCGGCGGCGGCACCGGCGGGGGCAGCCAGTACGGCGGCGGTGAGGTCGTGCACGGCGGCGTCCAGGTCGCCCGGGGCCACCACCGCGGTGGCCAGTCCGATCCGCTCGGCCTCGTCGGCGGCCACGCGGCGCCCGGTGAGGCAGATCTCCAGGGCTCGGGAGGCTCCGACGAGATCGGTCAGCCGTTTCGTGCCGCCGAGATCGGGTACCAATCCAAGAGTTACTTCGGCCATCGAGAACTTTGCGTCATCGGTGAGCACTCTCAGGTCGCAGTTCAGTGCGAGTTGAAAACCGGCGCCGATCGCGTGTCCGTGCACCGCGGCGATGGTGATGAGAGAGGGCCGGCGTAACCACGTGAATGCATCCTGGAACGACGCAATGCGTTCCGCGCACTCCGGCTCCGGCAACCGCGCTAGTTGAGACAACGAGGAATCGCCATCGCCGCGTGCCACCGACAAGTCGAGTCCGGCGGAAAAAGCGCGTCCCGCACCGCGGACAATGACGACTCGTACGTCGCCCGGCAATTTCCGCGAAATGTTGCCCAGCTCTGCCCACATGGCCGGTGTCTGCGCATTGAGGACGTCGGGCCGGCTCAACGTCACCGACGCTACCGGCCCGTCCTGCGCGTACCGGACACCGGCCTCGAATGTGGAGGCTGCGCTGGTCGTCACGCCTTCTTACGGCGGCGGGCACCGCCCCGCTGCCGGAGCTGAACGCCCGACTCGGTGAGCACCCGGTGCACAAATCCGTACGACCGTCCGGTCGATGCGGCAAGCGCGCGAATGCTCTCTCCGGAGGTGTAACGCTTCACCAGGTCCTTGGCGAGCGTCTGCCGCTCGCTTCCGACGATTCGACGACCCTTCTCAGTGCTCGTGGCTGTGCCTGTGGCTGCCATGTTGAATCCTCACGTCCCACCTGTGCGGTTCGATACGGTCACACCTATTAGACCGCCTTCAACGATCATGCGCTAGGCATCCCGGCTTAGTAGACGTGCCCGTTTATCGGTGTCAGGAACCCGACGATGACCACTGCCATCAATGTCAGACAGTTGCCGGACGAGTCCGATCGGGCGCAATAAGCCATCGAGGACAACGATATGTGAGCGCTCACCCGATCGGTGAATTCCCCCGGATCGGTCGTGGATCACGGGCGGATGACCTGCACAAACATCATCTAACGGAAACGCCGACAACGATGTCACTCAGCGTGCACCGGATCCCTACGGCGGGGCTCGGTCAAATGCCCGATCGGGCATCCGGCACCGCTGGCCATACGCCCGATCCCAGTAGCTCAGTGACCAGTGCCGGGCAGAAGTCGCACTGTCTGTGTGGGCACCAGTTGACAACTGACGATGTCGATGATTCTGGATCTCGCCCGCTGACCGGCCCTGCGGACCTCAGGCCAGCTCGACGAGCTCCAGCAGGTCGTCGCTCCACGCGTCCTCGTCGCCGTCGGGCAGCAAGATCGCCCGGTCCGGCTTGAGCGCCTGCACGGCTCCGGCGTCGTGGGTGACCAGCACGATGGCGCCCGGGTAGTTGGCGATCGCGTCCAGCACCTGCTCGCGGCTGACCGGGTCGAGGTTGTTCGTCGGCTCGTCGAGCAGCAGCACGTTGGCCCCGGAGCAGACCAGCGTGGCCAACGCGAGCCGGGTCTTCTCGCCACCGGACAACACGCCCGCCGGCTTGTCCACGTCGTCACCGGAGAACAGGAACGCACCCAGGATCTTGCGCAGCTCAGTGTCGGTCTGCTCGGCCGCGGCACTGCGCATGTGCTCGAGGATCGTGCGGTCCACGTCAAGCGTCTCGTGCTCCTGGGCGTAGTAGCCGAGGCGCAGGCCGTGCCCTGGACGTACCTCTCCGGTGTCGGGCTGAAGCAGACCACCCAGCATGCGCAGCAGTGTGGTCTTGCCGGCGCCGTTGAGGCCCAGGATCGCGACCCGGGAGCCGCGGTCGACCGCCACGTTGACATCGGTGAAAATCTCGAGTGAGCCGTAGGACTTCGACAGCCCCGCCGCGGTCAGCGGGGTCTTGCCGCACGGCGCCGGGTTCGGGAAGCGCACCTTGGCCACCCGGTCGGAGGTGCGCACGTCCTCCAGGCCACCGAGCAGCTTCTCAGCGCGGCGGGCCATGTTCTGTGCAGCAACCGTCTTGGTGGCCTTCGCGCGCATCTTGTCGGCCTGCGCCATCAGGGCGCCGGCCTTCTTCTCGGCGTTGGCGCGCTCGCGGCGGCGGCGGCGCTCGTCGGTCTCGCGCTGCTCCTGGTACTTCTTCCAGCCCACGTTGTACATGTCGACGACCGAGCGGTTGGCGTCGAGGTACCAGACCTTGTTGACAGCGGCCTCGAGCAGGTCGACGTCGTGGCTGATCACCACCAGGCCGCCCTTGTGCTGGGCCATGTAGCCACGCAGCCAGGCGATGGAGTCCTGGTCGAGGTGGTTGGTCGGCTCGTCGAGCAGCAGGATGCCCTTGCCGTTCTGCCCGGAGTTGGCGAACAGGATGCGGGCGAGCTCGATGCGGCGGCGCTGACCACCGGACAGGGTGCCGATGGTCTGGGCGAGGGCGCGGTCGGGCAGGCCGAGGTTGGCGCAGATCCGGGCCGCTTCGGACTCGGCCGCGTATCCGCCGAGCGCGGCGAACTGGTCCTCGAGGATGCCGTACCGGCGTACCAGTTTGTCGTCGGCACTTTCCTCGAGTTTGATCTCCAGCTTCTGCATCTCGCTGAGGATGACGTCGAGCCCGCGGGCCGACAGCACGCGATCGCGCCCGGTGACGTTGAGGTCACCCGTTCGCGGGTCCTGCGGCAGATACCCGACCTCGCTGGTGGTCTCCACGGAACCCGCGTAGGGCTGCCCCTCACCGGCCAGGACCTTGAGGGTGGTGGTCTTGCCGGCGCCGTTGCGCCCCACCAGGCCGATCCGGTCGCCGGGCTGCACCCGCAGCGTGGTCGGGGAGATCAGGATGCGGGAACCGGCGCGCAGTTCGAGTCCGGTGGCGGTAATCACGGAAAGTTTCTCGCTCTCGGGAGGAACGCTGGCTCAGGCACACGGAAGCCCCGTCTGGCAGGTGGTTGAGCCAGGCGGGGCGGGGCAGGTCAGCCTTCGCAGAGCAGCACGCGCCAATTGTACCGGGCGCCTCAGGACACCTCCCACCCGATTAAGTCGCAAGATCATCGGGTAATCGCCGCACACACGCCCGGGGGGACTGGATGGAACTTAACGAGAACGCACGGATCGACACCAGCCAGATCGACGACGAGCGTTCCTCGGGTGGCGGCGGTGGCGGCGGGATCGGCGGATTGCCGATCGGTGGCGGCGGCCTGACGGGGATCATCGTCACGGTGCTTATCGCGCTGGTTGGCGGCTACTTCGGGATCAACAACCTGGGGGGCGGCGGCGGCTCGACGCAGACTGGCGACAACAAGACGCTGGCCCAGCAGTGCTCGCAGGCCGGCAAGCTCGACAAGCTGGAATGCCGCAACGCGCTCTACGTGAACTCGATCCAGGACTACTGGAAGGACGCGTACCCGCAATACTTCAAGGGCCAGTACGAGCCCTCGACGACCGAGTTCTTCTCCAACCGGGTGAACACGGGTTGCGGCGCCGCGGACTCCGGCGTTGGGCCGTTCTACTGCCCCGCCGACGACAAGGTCTACATCGATCTGACCTTCTACCAGGTGCTGTCGCAGCAGCTTGGCGCGCCGGGCGAGTTCGCCCAGCCCTACGTGCTGGCCCACGAGTACGGGCACCACATCCAGGACCTGGCCGGCAAGGTCAACGCGCAGAACAACCAGACGTCGGTGAAGGTCGAGCTGCAGGCGGACTGCTACGCGGGCGCCTGGGCCAAGAACGCCACCGGCACCGACGATGGCAGCGGCCAGAAGATCTTCACCAGCATCACCACCGAGGACATCCAGCAGGGCATCCAGACGGCCGGTCAGATCGGCGACGACACCCTGCAGAAGAAGTCCGGCGGCACTGTCAACCCGGCGGAATTCACCCATGGCACGAGCGCGCAGCGCCAGAAGTGGTTCAGCGAGGGCTACAACAGCGGCAACCCGCAGAACTGTGACACCTTCGCGGCCGGGGCGGTTTCGTAGGGCGGTTGAAAAAAGCGGTGGCGGGCGCGGCGGCACGCCGACACGATGACGGCATGCTTGGGCTGGGGAAACTCCGGGGTTCTGGTCGCGTCGTCACTGGGTGGGGCGCGGGGCAGCAGCCGGTGCTTGATGACCGGGCGGTGTCCGTACCAGTGTCATGATCTCGGCTCTGGTGTCGGGGGTGGTCGCCGGTTATGGGGTTGCCCTGCCGGTCGGGCCCATCGCGGTGCTCATCGCCGGGCTCAGCGCTCGGGAATCGTTGTGGGTAGGCGCGGCCGCCGGGATGGGGGCCGCGACCGCTGACCTGGTGTATGCCGCGCTCGCTGTCCTCGGGGGCGCGGCGATTGCCGGGGTGATCGAGCCGGTTGCCACTCCCCTGCGCTGGGCCGGAGCTGCGGTCCTCATGGTGATGGCCGCGCGGATCGCCTGGTCGGCGCGCTCGGCTGCTTCGGTGGATCGGCGACTTGGCCGGACTACGCCGCTGGGGGCGTACCTCGGCGTTCTCGGATTGACTTTGCTCAACCCCGCGACCATCGCGTACTTCGCTGCCCTGGTGCTCGGCCGGGGCGGCGAAGGTGGCGGGCTGTGGTTCGTGGTGGGCGCGTTCCTGGCGTCGGCAAGCTGGCAACTGGTCATCGCAGCCAGCGGCGCCCTGGCCGGCCGGTACCTGACCAGCCCGAAGGCCAAGATGATCACCGCCCTGGGTTCCAGCGCGGTGATCGTGGCGCTGGCTGTGGGCCTAATGCTCTGACAGATGCTTGACCGAGGTGTACGTGTCGAGCACGAGTTCGCCCGAGCGCCCGTCGAACCGGGTGATCGACGCGTTCGGCACGCCACCCTGCGCGGCGACGGCTTGAATACCGGGCCAATCCAGGTGCTCCACCACGTACCGCATCATCATCACCACGGCATCATGCGCAACCACCACGACCCGCTCGCCCGCATGAGCGCGGTTCAGATCATCCAGGAACGACTGCAACCGTACGGCGATGTCAGCGAACGTTTCCCCGTTCGGCGGCTGGTAGTGCCACGGACCCGCCTCTTGCAGCCGTTCAGGCTCACCCGGAAAACGCTCGGCGATCGCGGCGCGGGTCATCATCTCCAGGTCTCCGAGCAGCCGGTCGACCAGCCGGTCATCGGTCTGCGGAGAAGGAAACGACAGCCCGGAAGTCTCCGCCGCGATGCGCCAGGTCTCCCTCGCTCGCAGGTACGGGGATGTGATCACCACCTGCGGAATGAGGTCGGTGGGCAGGCCGGCCAGCCACTGGCCGACCGCCTGGGCCTGCTCGACGCCTACCTCGGTGAGTTCGACGTCGGTGTCACGGCCGGTCAGCCCGGAATCGGCCAGGCCGGCGGCATCCGCCCGGGGGAACGCCACGTTGGAGGCGCTCTGGCCGTGTCGGATCAGGATCAGCTCGGCAACCACACCCATGATCGCGACTTTATCGCGGGGTTCGGGTACGCGGCTGCGGCGCGCGCCTCAAGCCGGGCTGTCGCGGATCAGGATGCGGATGGCGCGGGCCTGCGTAACGGCCTCTTCCAGCACAGCTCGACGCGGTTCCGGTACGTCGAGGAAGCGCTCGTGGCGCAGCGCCAGCAGGGGCGCAAGCTGAGGCACTTCCAGGATCGCGTCAACGGCGGCCCGATCACCGCCCGTGACCAGGGCGTCGAGCGTCCGTACCGAGGGGAGCAGGATGCGGCCCGCAATGGCTGCGCCGTCGGCGGTTGCCGCCTTGGCTTGGTTGTCGCGGCGGCGGGCGAAGCGTTGCTGGGACCAGCCGCCTGCCGCGGTTCGGCCCTGGACGTAGTGGGTGTCGACCTTGGAGGTGACAAGGTCGGGGCCGTCCGCGATTCCTACGGCTACGGCTCCCTTGCGGGCGAGCAGAAGGCCGAGGCGGCGGGGTTCTGTGGCGACGGTGGTGAGTTCGGGCAGGTCGGCGGGGGTGGGCACGGGGTGGGGGCGCCGGGTGGGGCGGAAAGCTCGGCGGTTGCTTTGTCCGTACCGGTGACGATCAAGCCTTGGGTTGTGCAGCCGCCGTGGCGGGGGGCGAAGTTTTCGAGCCAGCGTGGCAGGCGTTCCGGGGCGACGTCGACCCATCGTCCGCCGCCGGCTGCGGGTCGCGCGCTCATGGGGTCAGCTTACGGTGGGATGATCGCGGCATGACCGGAACGTGGGCGGCCGGCGTTGTGCCGAGGTTGGTCCGGACGTACGACGCGGCTCGTGACCCTGAGCGGGCCGTTCACGCTGCTGCGTACATGCGGGATCAGTTTGCTTTTCTGGGGTTTCCGGCCGCGACGCAGCGGGCGCTGGCTCGCAGCATGCTGGCGGGTGTGCCGAAGCCCGGCGAGGATGACCTCCGCGACGTTGCGCTGGCGTGCTGGGAGTTGCCCGAGCGCGAATACCAGTACTTCGCGTGTGATCTGTTGCGGACACACGTGAAGGTGCCGGGGCCGGACTTCCTTGCCGTGGCCCGCACCCTGATCACCACCAAGTCCTGGTGGGACACCGTTGATGCGCTGGCTGCACGCGTCGTCGGGCCGTTGGTGCGCCGGCATCCGACGTTGACGACAACCATGGATCAATGGCTGGAAGACGACAACCTCTGGATTATCCGTACGGCCATACTGCACCAGCTGCACTACGGCGCGGAGACTGATCGGGACCGGCTGTTCGGCTACTGCACCCGGCAGGCGGCGCACCCGGACTTCTTTGTACGCAAGGCGATTGGGTGGGCGCTGCGGCAGTACGCGCGGACCGACCCCAACGCGGTACGGAGTTACCTGGCTACGCACCGCTCGGAGTTGTCGCCGTTGTCGGTCCGCGAGGCGGCGAAGCACCTCTCTGGTGAGGACCAGTTCCCCAGGTCGGCCACTACCGTCTCGTCGCCTTCGACGCTCGCAGCGCTGGTGCGCCCGAAGAGGTAGAGCAGGCAGTCGCTCGCCGAGCCGTGAATGGTGGCATGCCGGCATTCTCTCGAATCGATCATGCCGGCAGCCTCTCGATGAGGGTCCGGTACCAGCCGATGCCGGCGAGGAAGGCGTCCACGGTGATGTGCTCGTCGTGGGCGTGGATGGCCTCGCGCTGGGCCCGGGTCATAACGAACGGGGTGAAACGGTAGACCCGCTCGCAGATGGTGGTGAAGTGCCGGGCGTCGGTGGCGGCCATCATCACGTACGGCGACGTCAACGCCTCGGGAAAATGCTCGGCGGTGATTGCCTCGATCAACTGGAAGGCGTCGTCGAGCGGAGAAGACGGGGATGGCTCGCCCTGCTCGACGACGCGGATGCTGACCTGCTTGTCGTTCACCGCTTTGCGTACATGGGCGAGTACGCCGGCCACGGTGTCGCCGAGCAGAATGCGAATGTTGACGCCTGCGGTCGCCGTGGAGGCAATGACGTTCAACGCCGGCGATCCGCGCAACGTGGTGATGGCGAACGTGGTCCGTACCATCGCGGCAGCTTCCGGCCCGGCGGCCAGCAACAGGCGGGTGAGGGCGGGACGGAAGGTGGCGGCGGCACTGAGGGCGTACCGCAAAGGAAGCGCAGCATGCGGAGCCGCGCGGCGGAACAACTCCACGGTGGCCTCCGGAATCCGAGCCGGCATCGACGTGCGATCCAACCGGGTGACCGCCCGCGCCAGCCGCGCAGTCGGCCCGTTACGGGCGGGGGTCGACGCGTGCCCACCCCGCCCGGTCGCGGACAGTTCGAGCGAGGTCAACCCTTTCTCGGTGACGCCAATGGCCGCTATGGGTTTCGAAACACCGGGCAGGACGCCGTACGCCACAGCGCCACCCTCATCCAGCACGAACCACGGTCGCACCCCACGCCGGCGCAACTCCTCCACCGCCAGCGGTGCCGCCTCCCCCGCGATCTCCTCATCGCACCCGAACGAGAGCCAGATGTCCTGGGCGGGCACATAGTCGGCGGTCAGCAGATCCTCCACCGCCTGGCAGATGGCGACCAGGCTGCCCTTGCAGTCGAGGGTGCCGCGCCCCCAAATCACCCCGTCCTCGAGCACCGCGCCGAAGGGCGGGTGGGTCCAGGCCCCCTCCACGGGTACGACATCAATGTGCGCCATGAGGACGACGGGCTTCGCTGAGGTTGTTGTTTCGGCCGAGCCGGCCTCGTCGGCTGGCTGGGTCGCGGATCGTGCTGGCCAGTGGAAGAGCAGGCCATGGCGGCCGATGCGGGTCGGTGGCAGGCGTTCATGCAGCAGGGGGAACTGTTCGCGCAGCATGTCGAGGAAGGCATCGAAGGCTGCGTGGTCCCAGTCAGCAAGGTCCCGCGTGGAGACAGTGGGAATGCGCAGCAATGCCCGTAACTTCTCCACCGGCGGGATCATGACCCCATCTTCCGCCTCACCCCGCCCCTGAGAAAACGGAACCGCCGGGTGCGGCAACACCCGGCGGTTCTTTGTACCTGTGAGCAAGGTCTTCGGTTTTATGGTCCTGAACCACATGGCTTGGTTTCGGGAAGCGGCTTGCTGGCTAACCCCTGGAGCTTAGCGCTACGAATGGACTACGGGGAGTCATTCGATGCGGCTTTCTATCGACGCTTGATCGCTGGGGGTTTGTTCTGTGAGCCTGGCTGCACACCTCACCAGGTGCCTTCGGCGGCTGTGCGCGGGCTGAACGCCGCGGTTGATCAGTGCCGCTTCTTCCTGTCCAGCCCCGCTTGCGGGGGACGCGGCTCCCACCGGACAACGTCTACAGCGGACTCCGGGTCTTGCACCAGCCCAAGAAACGACAGGCATCGCATGACCCGCCCACATCCCCGGTCATGCCCCAAGTGGCCGGGGGCGACTTCAGGAACCGCCGGTCGCAAGCAGCGCACGGCTTGGCGGCAAGCCGTGCGCCGCCGCAAGTTGTTGCGGCAGCGCGCGGCCTGGCCGGAGGACCGCATGACCCCGTCAGGTCGTGAGCTGCAGGTCAGACGTTGAAGCCGAGGGCGCGCAGTTGCTCGCGGCCGTCGTCGGTGATTTTGTCGGGGCCCCACGGCGGGAGCCAGACCCAGTTGATGCGGAAGTCGTTGACCAGGCCGCCGCCGGGGCCGGTGGTGAGGGCCTGACGGGTCTGGTCCTCGATGACGTCGGTGAGCGGGCAGGCCGCCGACGTGAGCGTCATGTCGATGGTCACCACGTTGTCGTCGTCGACGAAGGTGCCGTAGACCAAGCCGAGGTCGACCACGTTGATGCCGAGTTCGGGGTCGACGACGTCCTTCATCGCCTCTTCGACGTCCGCGAGCGACGCCTTCTTGCCGCCTCCAGCCGGTGCCGCCTCGGCAGAACCCGCAGCACCCGGCGCATCCGAGCCCGCAACAACCGAGCCCGTAGCCGCCGTGGACGTGGCGGAAGTGGAAGCGGGGGCTACGCCGGGTCCGCCGGTGAGGACTGACGGGGTGGCGTCGTCGGAGAGCGGGGAGGTGGCGTCGTCGGGCGCGGCTGTGGCGGCCGCGGTGTCGGCGATTTCCTCGATGGTTCGGTCGGTCATGCCTTTACCTCCGGGTTGACGCTGACGCCCGCGCGAGCGGCCGCGTCCTTGAATGCCATCCACGGCAGCAGGGCGCACTTGACGCGCGCCGGATATTTGGCCACGCCGGCGAAGGCGATGCCGTCGCCGAGGACGTCCTCGTCGGGTTCGACCTGGCCGCGGCCCTGCATGAGCTCGACGAAGGCTTCGTGGATCTCGTTGACCTCGGCGGGCGTGCGGCCCTTGAGCAGCTCGTACAGCACGGAGGCGGATGCCTGGCTGATCGAGCAGCCCAGTCCGTCGTACGAGATGTCGGAAAGATCGTCGCGGACGCGCAGGGTGATCTCGTCGCCGCAGGTCGGATTGACGTGGTGGGCTTCGCCCTCGAACGGGTCGCGCAGGCCGCGGCCGTGCGGGTGCTTGTAATGGTCCAGGATGATTTCCTGGTAGAGCTGATCCATCATCAGGCGAACACCTTCCGCACCTGCTCCAGACCGCGCGCCAGGGCGTCGATCTCGTCGGTCGTCGTGTAGAGGTAGAACGAGGCCCGGGTCATCGCCGGAACTCCGAACCGTGTGCACACCGGTCGTGCGCAGTGGTGGCCCACCCGTACCTCAACACCGAGATCGTCGAGAATCTGCCCGACGTCGTGCGGGTGCACGCCATCGACGCCGAAGGACACCGTGCCGCCGCGGCCTTCCGGGCTGGCCGGGCCATAGATGCGCACTCCCGGAACCTCGGCGAGGGCCTTGAGGGCGTACGCGGTGATGTCCTGCTCGTGGCGGTGGATGTCGTCCATGCCCAGGGCCGTCAGGTAGTCGACCGCTGCGCCGAGACCGATGGCGGCGGTAATCGGCGGGGTACCGCCCTCGAAGCGGGCCGGCGGGGGCGCGAACGTGGTGCCGCCCATGGTCACCGTTTCGATGGTGGAACCGCCGGCCAGGAACGGGGGCATCCGCTCAAGCAGCTCGGCGCGGCCCCACAGCACGCCGATGCCGGTCGGGCCGAGCATCTTGTGGCCGGTGAAGGCGATGAAGTCCACGCCGAGCTCGGCCACGTCGACCGCGAAATGCGGGACCGACTGCGAGCAGTCGAGCATCACGAGGGCGCCGACTTCGCGGGCCCGGGCGACGAGGCGCGCCGGATCGTTGATCGTGCCCAGGATGTTTGACATGTGCACGACCGACACCAGCTTGGTGCGCTCGTTCACCAGCTCGTCGAGCTGGGACTCGTCGAGGCGGCCCTCGTCGGTGACGCCGAACCAGCGCAGGGTGGCACCGGTGCGCTCGCACAGCAGCTGCCACGGCACAAGGTTGGAGTGGTGTTCCATCTCCGAGACCACGATCTCGTCGCCGGGGCCGAGCGACAGGAACTGCCCGGCCGTCCAGGCGACGAGGTTGATGGCCTCGGTGGAGTTCTTGGTGAACACCACCTCGTCCGGGTTGGCCGCGCCGATGAACGTGGCGACCGTGGCGCGGGCGCCTTCGTACGCCTCGGTCGACTCGGTGCCCAGAGTGTGCACCGAGCGCGACACGTTGCCGTTGTGCCGCTCCTGGTGCACCTTCATCGCTTCCAGCACCTGGCGCGGCTTCTGCGACGTGTTCGCGCTGTCCAGGTAGACCAGCGGATGCCCGTTGATCTCCCGGCTGAGAATGGGGAAGTCGCCGCGGACGCGGACCACGTCGAAGGACATCGTCAGGCCTTCACACCTGCGACGTAGCGCTCGTAGCCCTCGGCTTCCAGCTGTTCGGCGAGCTCGGGGCCACCCTCTTCGACGATCTTGCCGGCGACGAAGACGTGCACGTAGTCCGGCTTGATGTAGCGCAGGATCCGCGTGTAGTGGGTGATCAGCAGCAGGCCGGTCTCGCCGGTGGCACGGACCCGGTTGACGCCCTCGCTCACCACGCGCAGCGCGTCGATGTCGAGGCCGGAGTCGGTCTCGTCGAGAATCGCCATCTTGGGCTTGAGCAGCTCAAGCTGCATGATCTCGTGGCGCTTCTTCTCACCGCCGGAGAAGCCCTCGTTGACATTGCGCTGGGCGAACGTCGGGTCCATCTGGATGCGCTCCATCGCGGTGCGCAGCTCGCCTGCCCAGGTGCGCAGCTTCGGCGCTTCGCCGTCGATGGCGGTCTTGGCCGTGCGCAGGAAGTTGGCGACCGACACACCGGGCACCTCGACCGGGTACTGCATGGCCAGGAACAGCCCGGCGCGGGCGCGCTCGTCGACCGTCATGGCCAGCACGTCATCGCCATCCAGGGTGACCTGTCCGCCGGTGATCTCGTACTTCGGGTGGCCGGCGATGGAGTACGCCAGGGTCGACTTGCCGGAGCCGTTGGGGCCCATGATGGCGTGGGTCTCGCCCGACTTCACGGTGAGGTCGACCCCGGCCAGAATCGGCTTCAGGTCGCCATCGGGCAGCTTGACCGAAACCTGCAGGTCGCGGATCTCCAGGGTGCTCACGGTTCTACTCCATTACTGGGTGTGGTCGAAACGTAGATGTCGCCGTCGCGGATCTCGACGGGGAAGGTCGCCACCGGCTCGGTGGCGGGCAGGCCGGACGGCTCCCCGGTGCGCAGGTCGAAGCGGGACCCGTGCAGCCAGCACTCGATCATGCAGCCCTCGATCTCACCCTCGGACAGGGCGACCGCGGCGTGGCTGCACTCGTCGTGCACGGCGTAGAAGGTGTCGTCGTCGGCATGCACCACGGCGACCTCGACCCCGTTGATCTCGGTCTGGATCGCGGTGCCCTTGGCCACGTCGGCAGCGCTGCCGACCAGCTCGAAGCCCATGCGGTCAGGCTCCGGTCTTGGCGAGCCGGGCTTCGATGGCGTCGCCGAGGCGCTCGCGCAGCTCCTCGACGGGCACCTTGTTGATCAGCTCGGCGAAGAAGCCGCGCACGACCAGCTTGCGGGCCTCGCGCTCCGGGATGCCGCGGGCCATCAGGTAGAACAGCTGCTCCTCGTCGAAGCGGCCGGTCGCACTGGCATGCCCGGCCCCGACGATCTCGCCGGTCTCGATCTCCAGGTTGGGCACCGAGTCGGCGCGGGCGCCGTCGGTCAGCACCAGGTTGCGGTTGATCTCGTAGGTGTCCGTGCCGGTGGCCTCGGAGCGGATGAGTACGTCGCCGACCCAGACGGTGTGCGCCGATGCGCCCTGCAGCGCGCCGCGGTAGCCGACGTAGCTGCGGCAATCCGGGATGGCGTGGTCCACCAGTTGGCGGTGCTCCTGGTGCTGGCCGGCGTCGGCGAAGTAGAGGCCCCACAGCTCGGCGTCGCCGCCGCGGGCCGCGTATTCGACGCTGGTGAACTGGCGGACCAATGCGCCGCCCAGCGTGACCTGCACGTGCTGCACGCGGGAGTCCTTGCCGACCCGGAACTTGATGTGCTGGGCCTGCACCGACGCGTTGTCCCACTCGGCGATGGTGACGAAGGTCAGCTGCGCACTGTCGCCAAGCACGACCTCGACGTTGTCGGCCACCGTGGCGGTGCCGGTCTGCTCCAGCACGATGGTGATCTTGGCGAAGTTGCCAACCCGTACGTAGGTGCGCGCGGCGGCGGCCTCGCTACCCTGCCCGACGACGCGGATCACGGCCGGAGCGTCAGTAACGGTGTCCGCCGTGACGTCGATCAGGGTCACAGCGGCGGCCGAGCCGTAGGCCAGGGCGCTGATCCGGTCGAAGGGGGTGAGGACGTCCTCCACCTTGCCGGCCTCGACGCTGGTCACCGAGATGCCGGCCGGCAGGTCACCGGGGGCGAACCCGGGGGCCGTGCCGGCCAGCGACGTGGCCGTGATCAGCGAGCCGAGCTGCTTGATCGGGGTGAAGCGCCACTCCTCCTCCAGGCCGGTGACGGCCGGGAAGTCGGTGACGTCGAAGGAGCGCAGCACCTGCGACTTGGTGCTCGGCGGTGCCATGGCCTCGGTAGTCATCTCGTCCTAATTCGTTTTCGTCTCGTAGCTCGACCCGGACAACGCTGGCAAGGGGGCGTCAGCCGACAGCCCCCTCCATCTGCAGCTCGATGAGGCGGTTGAGTTCGAGGGCGTATTCCATCGGAAGCTCCTTGGCGATCGGCTCGATGAAGCCGCGCACGATCATCGCCATGGCCTCGTCCTCGGTCAGGCCCCGGCTCATCAGGTAGAAGAGCTGGTCCTCGCTGACCTTGGAGACGGTCGCCTCGTGGCCCATGTTGACGTCGTCCTCACGGATGTCCACGTAGGGGTACGTGTCCGAGCGCGAGATCGTGTCGACCAGCAACGCGTCGCACTTGACCGTGCTGGCGCTGTGGTGCGAGCCGTCGAGCACCTGCACAAGACCGCGGTAGGAGGTGCGGCCACCACCCCGGGCGATCGACTTGCTGATGATCGTCGAGGAGGTGTGCGGCGCGGCGTGCACCATCTTGGCGCCGGAGTCCTGGTGCTGACCCTCGCCGGCCATCGCGATCGAGAGCACCTCGCCCTTGGCGTGCGCGCCGGTCATGTAGACGGCGGGGTACTTCATCGTCACCTTGGAGCCGATGTTGCCGTCGATCCACTCCATGGTCGCGCCCTCTTCGCAGGTGGCGCGCTTGGTGACCAGGTTGTAGACGTTGTTCGACCAGTTCTGGATGGTCGTGTAGCGCACCCGGGCGTTCTTCTTCACGACGATCTCGACGACCGCGGAGTGCAGCGAGTCCGAGGAGTAGATCGGTGCGGTGCAGCCCTCGACGTAGTGCACGTAGCTGCCCTCATCGGCGATGATCAGCGTGCGCTCGAACTGGCCCATGTTCTCGGTGTTGATCCGGAAGTAGGCCTGCAGCGGGATGTCCACGTGCACGCCCTTCGGCACGTAGATGAACGAGCCACCGGACCACACGGAGGTGTTCAGCGCGGCGAACTTGTTGTCGCCGACCGGGATCACCGTGCCGAAGTATTCCTTGAAGATGTCCTCGTGCTCCTTGAGGGCAGTGTCGGTGTCGAGGAAGACGACACCCTGCTCCTCCAGGTCATCACGGATCTTGTGGTAGACGACCTCGGACTCGTACTGGGCTGCGACACCGGCGACGAGGCGCTGCTTCTCGGCCTCGGGGATGCCCAGCCGGTCGTACGTCGCCTTGATGTCCTCGGGAAGCTCTTCCCAGCTCTGGGCCTGCTTCTCGGTGGAGCGCACGAAGTACTTGATGTTCTGGAAGTCGATGCCGGTGAGGTCGGCGCCCCAGTTCGGCATGGGCTTGCGGCCGAACAGGCGCAGGCCCTTGAGGCGAAGGTCGAGCATCCACTGCGGCTCGCTCTTCTTCGCCGAGATGTCACGCACCACGGCCTCGGACAGACCGCGCTGCGCGGCGGCACCCGCGACGTCGGCGTCGGCCCAGCCGTACTCGTACTTGCCAAGAGCGGCCAGGTGCTCTTCCTGAGTGACGATCTGGTCGGTCATCTATCCGTCCTAACCGTGGTTACTTGAGTTACTGGTGCTGGGGTCGCGCACTGCGGAGCGGGAATGTGCGTGGTGCACACCCCGTCGCCGTGCGCGATGGTGGCAAGACGCTGCACGTGGGTGCCGATGAGCCGCGAGATGACGGCGGTCTCGGCGTCGCACAGCTGGGGGAACTCGGCGGCCACGTGCGCCACCGGGCAGTGGTGCTGGCACAGCTGCCCACCGGAGGCGATCGTGGTCGCGTTGGCAGCGTAGCCCTCGGCGGTCAGGGCCTCGGCGAGAGCCTCGGCCCGCGCGATCGGGTCCTCCCCCGCCTCGAGCAACGCCGCCCGGCAGCGCTCCTCCAACGCGGAGACCTGGGTGGCGGCGAAGGCGTCGACCGCCTCACGACCGCCGTGCTCGGCGATCCAGCGCAGCGCCGCGGTGGCGATGCCGTCGTAGAAGTGCGGGAAGCCCTCGCGCGCGGTGGCGGTGAGCACGAACAGCTTAGCGGGACGTCCCCGGCCGCGCGGGCCGCGCTGCGGCATCTCGCGCGCCTCCACGAGGTGCTCGGCGAGCATCGCATCGAGGTGCTTGCGGATGGCGGCCGGGCTCAGCCCCAGCTGGACGCCCAGCTCGGCGGCGGTCGCGCCACCGCAGTCAAACAACAACTGGGCGACCCGGTCACGAGTGCGGCCGTCAACCGCGGCCGTCGAAGGTGTGCGGGATCGGGTGGCCGGATTGACCAGCCGCCTGCTCCCCGCGATCACCTCGTTTTTCACTACGCCAACGTTACGTATTTCGGCGCGCCCCTGCAAACCGGCACCCCGGTGATACAGGACACCGCCCCGTGGAGGCCCTGAGCTGCAAGATCAATATCGGGCGTAGCATTCCCGGAGTGAGCAGTCCCACCCTGTTGCGACGGTTGGCCCTGGCGTCCCTGATCGCCAACATCGCGCTGGTCGTCACCGGCGCGGCGGTCCGGCTGACCAGTTCGGGGCTGGGCTGCCCGACCTGGCCGCGGTGCACCGACGCGTCATATGTGACCACCCCGGAGATGGGCGTCTACGGCGTCATCGAGTTCGGCAACCGGGTGCTGGGCATCCTGCTCGGCCTGATCGCGCTCGCCACGTTCGTCTCGGCGCTCCTGCAGAAACCCCGGCGCAAGTCGCTGGTCGTGCTGTCGCTCGCGGCCGGCCTGGGCATCCCCGGGCAGGGCGTCATCGGCGGGATCACGGTCCTCACGGACCTCAACCCCTGGGTGGTCGGGCTGCATTTCCTGCTCTCGATGGGTCTCGTTGCCATCACGTACGCCCTCTGGCAGCGGGTGAAGCAGGGAGATGAGCCGGTACGACCGCTCGTCCCCCGCCCCCTGCACCAACTGGCGCTGCTGACCACGCTGGCCTCGACAGCCGTGATCGTGGCAGGCGTGATCGTGACCGGCAGCGGGCCGCACTCGGGCGACGCGGGCGCCAAGCGCAACGGCCTCGACCCGGCCGCCATCTCCCAGGTGCACGCCGACCTGGTCTTCCTGCTCATCGGGCTGTCCGTGGCGCTCTGGTTCGCGTTGCGCGCCGTGCGCGCCCCGGCCACCGCAATCCAGGCGGCGGCCCTGTTCATCGGGGTGGAGCTGGGCCAGGGGCTGATCGGCTTCGTGCAGTACTTCACGCACCTGCCGGTCATCCTGGTCGGCTGCCACCTGCTGGGTGCGGCGCTGGTCTGGACGGCCACGCTGAACGTGCTGTGGAAACTCCGCGAGCGCCCGGTGCCCGCTGCGACCGGCTCCCCCGCGCCGGTCGCAGCGGGCACCGGG
>NZ_LOJP01000001.1:2141560-2155460 GCF_001553785.1 Actinoplanes sp. TFC3 | reverse complement strand
GCCCGCTGCGACCGGCTCCCCCGCGCCGGCCGCGGCCCCCGCCCCAGCCCACGTGGGCTGAGCGCCCAAGCCCGCCCACATGGGCTGAGTCCTCAGGCAGCGAGCTTCGATCGAGAACTGCAGGAACACCAACCCCAGCGCCGTCCGCCCGGGAAGCTTGATCGGGCGTCGTGTCGGGTATCAGCGCCTTGTGGTTGAAAACATCGCTGATCGGGAACGCCTGCTGGCGGCAGCCCTGGCCCGCCGGAGCCGGGCGCACTGGATACTTGCCGGCGTCGTCGCCTTTCTCGCCGTGGCGGGGGCCCTCATCGGGCTGCTCGCCGCGGGCCGCGGGATGGCCGGGCGGGATGTGCTGCTTGCCACGGCGCCGCTCGCATTCTTCGCTCTTGTTGCCGCCGCGCTGATACCGATCGTCCGGCGGCGGGATCTGCAGGAGCCCGCCCTGGTCAGCGGGGCCGACAAGGCGACCCAGCGCGCGGTTCAAGCCGCCCTGCGCACCGGCAGCAGCCCTGACGCCCGCATCGACGCCTTGACCCGCGATTCGGCCGGGAAGACGTTGCGCGACTCAGCTCAGCTGCGCCTTTTCATCGTCGTGGCAGGGGTGGAACTCGTTGGCGCCACCTTGCAGATCATTGGAGGCGCCGGCCCGGGGAGTCTGGTGTCAGCCTTGTGCCTGCTCCTGGTCGCCGGCCTGCTCATCACGACGAACGTGCTCACGCACCGGCGAAGCAGTCGCTACCTCGGCCGCGGTTGAGGCGAGCACCTTGCGGACCTCGTCGGCCAGCCGTCGTTCGAACTTGGGAAAGGTCCCCGGAGCGGTCCCCGTCCAGCATGGTGAGCGCCACAGCGCGTCGACACCGAGCCGGATCAGCTCGTCCGAGCCGTGCGGGTTGCCGCAGGCGGCGTCGAACTCAACCAGCCGGATGCGCCGGAGCACGCTGGCAGTATCCACTTCGCCATTCTGCACAGCGCTTCTGTGGGGCTGACCCGCATACGAAAGCGGCCCGGACAATCCCGGGCCGCGCCGAACAGAAACCGGACAGTGAGCGGAGCTATCGCGCCATGCTGCGGCGCGACATGGAGCGCCACAGGTCGTTGCTGGGGCGCATCTGCTCAAGCAGCTCGCGCTCCCACTCGTTCTCCACTTCGACGCCGGCCTTCTCACAGGCCTTGCGGGCCACGTCCGTACCGGGGGCGAACTGGTCCGTCCACTCTCCGTCCTGACCGACCAGGACGATGCGGGCGCCGCGCTTGCCGACGTACTCGATGACCGCCTTGGCGCCGCCGTGACCGGTGGCGAAAGACTTGATGCCCGCGGTCAGTGTCGTATCGGAACCTTCTGCCATGACCGCCAGACTAGGCACGGATTAAGCCGGGGCAAGTACTTCCAGTGCGATTTTGTGATGGCAATTACCTGCGGGTTTACGCTCACCAGCCATTGGTATCGTCCTATTAAGTCCGAATTGTTCGGCGTTACGCTTTCCGTCGATCGAGTGACCGTACGTCACCGTTTTGAGGGGGCGAAACGGGCAGGGGTGACGACTGAGGTGACCGTTGCTACGCAACGTGCAACGGCTCAGAGGAGCGCGTCGACCGCTACCGCGATGAACAGGATCGTCAGGTAGGTGATCGACCAGTGGAACAGCCGCATGGCCTTCAGCGGCTCACCACGCCGGGACCGGCCGACCAGGCGCAGCGCCTCGATCAGGAACAGTGCGCCTGCCACGACGGCGGTGATGCCGTAGACAAGGCCGAACCCGAGTGGCCACGCCACCAGCGACGACGCGATCGTCAGCACGGTGAACAACAGAATTTCGGTGTTCACCCGGCGAGCCGAGCGGACCACGGGCAGCATGGGAATGCCCGCGCGGGCGTAGTCGTCCTTGTACTTGATGGCGAGCGGATAGAAGTGCGGCATCTGCCAAAAGAAGACAACTGCAAAAAGCGCCCAGGCAATCGGGCCGACCTCACCGGTAACGGCCGCCCAGGCAATGAGCACCGGGGCGGCGCCGCAGATGCCGCCCCAGAAAGTGTTCTGCGAGGTGCGTCGCTTGAGCCAAATCGTGTAGACGACGTCGTAGTAGAAGATGGACGCCGCGGTCATCGCCGTGGCCAGCCAGTTGGTGAAGGCCGCCATCAGGGCGAGCGAGATCACCGTCAGGATGGTGCCGAAGATCAGCACGGCGCGCGGAGTGACGGTGTGCGACGGCAGCGGGCGGCGCTTGGTGCGGCGCATGAGCTGGTCGATGTCGCGGTCGATGTAGCAGTTGAACGTGCTCGCCGCGCCCGCGGCGAGGGCGCCGCCGACCAGCACGACCGCGATCAGGCCGAGATCCGGCCAGCCGCCCGCGGCGAACATCATCGCGGGGATGGTGGTCACCAGCAGCAGCTCAACGATCTGCGGCTTGGTCAGCGACAGGTACGCCGCGAAGATGGCCCGCGCGTCGCGGCGAGGTGCGGCATCCGGCTCCGGCGACCGCTCCTGGGCGAGGCGCTCGGTGATCATGCTCACGGACAGCCACCTTCCGGCATCGGCGAGAGGTATTTCTGTACACCGTTGCCGGTGGAACCGGGCGGCACGTTGGGACAGCCTACGCGCAGCGTGGGCAGGGCTTCGGACGGCCCGGGGCCAGGTGCGGGCCGGCACGCGGCCCGCCCCTGGATGTCCGCTCTCAGCGTATGGGCCTGCACCGTTCCGCCGACGGGGGTTTACGGGGAATGGATAGGGTCAACTCAAAAGGGATCCGACTTCATGCTCGAGGAGCACAAACGACGTGGCCAACGACGAATTCAACTGGACCGACCTCGACCGTCGCGCGGTCGACACCGTACGGGTCCTGGCGATGGATGCCGTGGAGAAGGCCGGGAACGGCCACCCCGGCACGGCCATGAGCCTGGCGCCCGCCGCGTACCTGCTGTTCAACAAGGTGATGCGGCACGACCCCACGGACCCGCTGTGGGCCGGCCGGGACCGTTTCGTGCTCTCGTGTGGCCACTCCAGCCTCACCCTGTACATCCAGCTCTACCTCAACGGCTTCGGCTTGGCGCTGGACGACCTGGCCGCGCTGCGCCAGTGGGACTCGCTGACCCCCGGTCACCCGGAGTTCGGGCACACCCCCGGTGTCGAGATCACCACCGGCCCGCTGGGCCAGGGCATCGGCAACGCGGTCGGCATGGCGATGGCCACCCGCCGCGAGCGCGGCCTGTTCGACCCCTCGACCGAGGGTGACTCGCTGTTCGACAGGCACATCTACGCGCTGTGCTCGGACGGCGACATCGAAGAGGGCGTCAGCCACGAGTCGAGTGCCGTGGCCGCGGTGCAGAAGCTCGGCAACCTCACGGTGATCTACGACGACAACGAGATCTCCATCGAGGACGACACCCGCATCGCCAAGAACGAGGATGTCGGCGCGCGCTACGCGGCGTACGGCTGGCACGTCCAGACCGTCGACTGGCGCAAGGGCGACCCGGAAAAGGGCGAGTACAACGAGGACGTCCCGGCGCTGTGGGAGGCCATCCAGGCCGCCAAGGCGGTCACGGACAAGCCGTCGTTCATCGTGCTGCGCACGATCATCGGCTACCCGGCCCCGAACAAGCAGAACACCGGTAAGATCCACGGCTCCGCGCTCGGCGCCGACGAGGTCAAGGCCACCAAGGAAATCCTGGGCTTCGACCCCAACAAGTCGTTCGAGGTCGCCGAGGACGTGCTCACCCACGCCCGCTCGGTCGTGGAGCGCGGCAAGGCGGCGCACGCCGAATGGGACAAGGCGTTCGAGGGCTGGTCGGCCAGCAACCCCGACAGCAAGGCGCTCTTCCAGCGGCTCAGCGCCCGTCGGCTGCCCGAGGGCTGGATCTCGGCGCTGCCGGAGTTCCCGGCCGATGAGAAGGGCGTGGCCACCCGCGCCGCGTCCGGCAAGGTGCTCGACGCGCTCGCGCCGGTGCTGCCGGAGCTGTGGGGCGGCTCGGCCGACCTCGCGGAGAGCAACAACACCACGATGAAGGGCGAGCTGTCCTTCATCCCGGCCGAGTACGCGACCAAGGCCTTCCCGGGTCACGAGTACGGACGCACGCTGCACTTCGGCATCCGTGAGCACGGCATGGGCTCGATCCTCAACGGCATCACCGCGCACGGCGCCACCCGCCCGTACGGCGGCACGTTCCTGGTCTTCAGCGACTACATGCGTGGCGCCGTCCGGCTGTCCGCGCTGATGAAGCTGCCGGTCGTCTACGTGTGGACGCACGACTCCATCGGCCTGGGCGAGGACGGCCCGACGCACCAGCCGATCGAGACCCTGACAGCGCTGCGCGCGATCGTCGGGCTCGACGTGGTCCGCCCGGCCGACGCCAACGAGACCGCGTACGCGTGGCGTGGCGCGCTGGAGCACAACGACCGCCCGACCGCCCTGGCGCTGTCGCGGCAAAACCTGCCCACCGTCGACCGCAGCAAGTACGCGTCGGCCGAGGGCACGCTCAAGGGTGGCTACATCCTGTCCGAGGCGTCCACCGGCGAGCCCAAGGTGATCCTCATCGGCACCGGCTCGGAAGTGCAGCACTGCCTGGTCGCCCAGGAGCGCCTCGAGGCCGAGGGCACGCCCACCCGGGTCGTGTCGATGCCGTGCCAGGAGTGGTTCTTCGAGCAGGACACCGCCTACCAGCAGAAGGTGCTCCCGCACGGCGTGAAGGCGCGCGTCTCGGTCGAGGCCGGCATCCGGATGAGCTGGGACCGCCTGATCGGTGACGCCGGCGAGGCCGTGAGCATCGAGCACTACGGCGCCAGCGCCCCCGCGAAGATCCTCTTCGAGCAGTTCGGGTTCACCGCGGACAACGTGGTGGCCAAGGCCAACGCCGCCCTGGCCAAGGTCGGCGAGATCACCGGTCACACGACCGGCAACTGAGGAGTAGCAAGATGACTGACAGGCTGGCAGAGCTCTCCGCGCAGGGTGTGGCGGTATGGCTCGACGACCTTTCCCGGGTCCGGCTGCAGACCGGCTCCCTCGCCAAGATGCTCACCGAGCAGCACGTGGCCGGCGTGACCACCAACCCGAGCATCTTCGCCAAGGCGCTCGCCGACGCCACCGCGTATGACGAGCAGCTCAAGGACCTCGCCGCGCAGGGCGTCACGGTGGAGGAGGCCATCCGGCTGCTCACCTCGTACGACGTGCGCTGGGCGGCCGACGTGCTGCGCCCGCAGTACGACGAGTCGGCCGGTGTCGACGGCCGGGTGTCCATCGAGGTGGACCCGCGCAGCGCGCACGACACGGCGAAGACGGCCGCCGAGGCCCGCACGCTGTGGTGGCTGGTGAACCGCGAGAACCTCTACATCAAGATCCCGGCCACCGAGGCGGGTCTGCCGGCGATCACCGAGACGCTGGCCCACGGCATCAGCGTGAACGTGACGCTGATCTTCTCGCTCGAGCGCTACAAGGCCGTCATGGACGCCTTCTTCGCCGGTATCGAGCAGGCCAAGGAGAACGGCCACGACCTCAGCAAGATCGGGTCGGTCGCCTCGTTCTTCGTCTCGCGCGTGGACTCCGAGATCGACAAGCGCCTCGACAAGATCGGTTCGGACGAGGCCAAGGGGCTCAAGGGCAAGGCCGCCGTTGCGAACGCGCAGTTGGCCTACCAGGCGTACGAGGAGAAGTTCTCCTCCGACCGTTGGAAGGCCCTGGAGTCCGCCGGTGCCAAGCCGCAGCGCCCACTGTGGGCGTCCACCGGCACCAAGAACCCGGACTACAAGGACACGATCTACGTCGAGGAACTGATTGCCCCCGGCACGGTCAACACCATGCCGGAGTCGGTCATCAAGGCGTACGCGGACCACGGCGAGACCCGGGGCGACACCGTCACCGGCTCGTACGCCACGGCCCAGAAGGTGATGGATGACGTCGCCGCCGCCGGGGTCGACCTGACCGAGGTGTTCAAGGTGCTCGAGGACGAGGGCGTCGAGAAGTTCGAGGCCAGCTGGGCCGAGCTGCTCGAGGACGTCAGGAAGTCCCTCGAAGCCGCGGGTAAGGGCTCGGACAACCCGAGCGACGCCGCGAAGTGACCACTGACCTGCTCGCGGCCGGGGAAACCGCCGCCGGGCTCGCCGTTCACGGCGCGCCCGCGACGGCCCCGCGCCGCGAGCAGGTCCCGGCCGCGCCCCAACCTGCCCGGCGAGTCAAGGACGACCTGCTGCGCTGCCGGGAGTTGCTCCCCCGGATCGCCGAGCTGCACGAGGAGATCGGCGACCTCACCGATGTGGTCCTCGCCGGTCCCGCTGCGGCCGCGCACGCGATCACCGCCACGATCACCGTGCTGGACGGCCCGGATCCGAGCGACGTGCTGAGCCTGGTCCGCGATCCCGGCCTGCTGCGCCGCACTGTCACGGTGCTGGGCGCCGGGTCGGATGACGTGCATCGGGTGCGGCTGCGGACGTACCGGCAAATGGGTTTGACCGAAGCCGAAGCCGACCGTCATTTCGTCTCCGACGCTCTCATCCAGGCCGCCGGCCTGCAGGCTTGGATCGTGCTCGCGCTGGCCGCCGTGGACGTCGCTGAGCTGCTGGAACAGGCCGAGATGTTTGCCGCCGACCCGCATCCGGCGCACTCGCTGGGCTTCGCATTGGCCGGCGCTGACGGCG
The DNA here is from genome assembly GCF_001553785.1 of Actinoplanes sp. TFC3. GTDB lineage: Bacteria > Actinomycetota > Actinomycetes > Mycobacteriales > Micromonosporaceae > Actinoplanes. The sequence continues at coordinate 2,148,838 of NZ_LOJP01000001.1, read as the reverse complement.
TCGCCCTCATTCCCGGCGGGGCGGGTCTCGACACTCTCGGTGAGTTGGTCGCCGCCGTTCTGCGCGGCACCCCGGCTCGCCCGCACCGCACATCCCCTGGAAGCGAAGAGATCTTCACCACTGACGACGCCGATGATCTGCCGGGTGTCCTGCGTGACTTCACCGCCAACGTCCATGATCATCTGTCTGTCGTGGTGCTCACCGACCCCGCCACCCTCGCCACCCTGACGCCGCTGCAACCGATCCTGGCCGCCGCGACGGGCCAGCCGGTCACCCTGGAGCGCTGCGCCGATCACACGGGTGACCTGCGGTCCGGCGCAATGCTGCAGATCACCGCGGAGGCCGGCGACGACGTGGCGGTGCCGCAACGGGCATCCACGCTGGGCGACCGGCGGGCCGCCCGCGCCGGGGCAGCCCGGCAAACCGTTACCGAATACGGACGGCCGCTGCTGCGGCTGCACCTCACCGACCGGGCCGCGGGGGCACAGCGACTGATCAGGGCGGCACAAATGTTGCGGGCCTGACCCTTGGCTGTAACCCTTCGGGACGACAAAAAGCTGGCAGGATGGGACACGTGGGTAATCCGCTGCGCACAGCACAGGACCGACGGCTGCCCAGGATCCCGGAGCCGTGCGCTCTGGTGATCTTCGGCGTCACCGGTGACCTGTCGCGAAAGAAACTGATTCCGGCCGTCTACGACCTCGCGAACCGAGGTCTGTTGCCACCTGGCTTCGTCGTTCTGGGCTTCGCCCGGCGCGACTGGGGCGACGGTGACTTCGAGTCACTGGCCTACGCGGCCGCCAAGAAGGGCGCGCGCACGCCGTGGCGTGAGGACGTCTGGCAGCGACTCGCAAGCCAGTTCCAGTTCGTCCCCGGCTCGTTCGACGACGACACCGCGTTCGACACGCTGGCCAGCACGCTGGACGAGCTGCGCGAACGCAACGGCATCGCCGGCAACGCCGCGTTCTACTTCTCCATCCCGCCTGCCGCGTTCCCACTGGTGCTCAACCAGCTGAACCGCACCGGGATGGCGGACAACGCGAAGTCCGGGGGCTGGCGCCGGGTGGTGGTCGAGAAGCCGTTCGGCAACGACCTGCCCTCCGCCAAGGCGCTCAACCAGTTGGTCGACGAGGTGTTCACGCCCCAGGACGTGTTCCGCATCGACCACTACCTGGGCAAGGAGACGGTCCAGAACATCCTGGCCCTGCGCTTCGCCAACAGCCTGTTCGAGCCGGTGTGGAACTCCAAGTACGTCGACTCGGTGCAGATCACCATGGCCGAGGATGTCGGCATCGGCACCCGGGCCGCGTTCTACGACGCCTCCGGTGCGGCCCGCGACGTGCTGCAGAACCATCTGCTGCAGCTGCTCGCGCTGGTCGGCATGGAAGAGCCGACGAGCTTCCACCCCAATGACGTACGGGCGGAGAAGCTCAAGGTCCTCAAGGCCATCGCGATCCCCCAGAACATCGCCGAGGGTTCGGTACGAGGTCAGTACCTGCCCGGCTGGGTGGCCGGAGAACGCGCCGTGGGATACCTGGAGGAGAAGGACATCCCGGCGGACTCCACCACGGAGACCTACGTGGCCGTACGCCTGGGCATCCAGAACCGCCGCTGGGCGGGCGTACCGTTCTATGTGCGCGTGGGCAAGCGCATGCCGCGCCGGGTGACCGAGATCGCGATCATGTTCAAGCGCGCCCCGCACCTGCCGTTCGACCCGGCCGATGTGGAGATGCTGGGCAACAACCAGCTGGTCATCCGGGTGCAGCCGGACGAGGGCGTGGTGCTCAAGTTCGGCTCCAAGGTGCCCGGCACCACCATGGAGGTCCGCGACATCGCGATGGACTTCCAGTACGGCGAGGCGTTCACCGAGTCCAGCCCCGAGGCGTACGAACGGCTCGTGCTCGACGTCCTGGTCGGCGACCGGACCCTGTTCCCGGACGCCGCCGAGATCGAGCAGAGCTGGCAGGTCATCGACCCGCTTGAGGAAGCCTGGACGGGCACCAAGCCCGAGCCCTACCGAGCGGGTGAGTGGGGTCCGCGCGCAGCGGACGAGATGCTGGCCCGCGAGGGCCGTGCTTGGAGGCGAGCATGATCGGCTTGTGGGACACCACCGGCAACGAGGTGGTCAAGGCCCTCGCGGCCGAACGGCGCAGCGCGGGCGGTGTGGCCTCCGGTCTCGCCCTCACCCTGGTCGCGGTCGTCGAGGAGAAGCAGGTCCGCGAGGCCGAGGCGGCGGCCACCATCGCAGCGTCGGCCCACCCGTGCCGCCTGCTCATCGTGGTCCGCTCGGACCTCGAGGGCCGCAGCCGCCTGGACGCCGAGATCGTCGTGGGCGGCCGGCTGGGCCCGGCCGAGGCCGTCGTGATGCGCATGTACGGCCGCCTCGCGCTGCACGCCGAGTCGGTGGTCATGCCGCTGCTGGCCCCCGACGTCCCGGTGGTCACCTGGTGGCACAGCGCCCCGCCGGACGTCATCGCCAACGACTTCCTGGGCGTGGTCGCCGACCGCCGCATCACCGACAGCAAGCTCGCCGCCGACCCGGTCGCCGCCCTCAGGCAGCGCGCCATCGACTACGCGCCGGGCGACACCGACCTGACGTGGACCCGCATCACGCTCTGGCGCACCCTGGTCGCGGGCGCGTTCGACACCACCGAGGAGCGCGTCACCGGCGCGACGGTGGTGGCCCCGGCCGACGATCCGACCGCGGCGCTGATGGTGGGCTGGCTCAAGTCGCGCCTCGGCATCGAGCCGGTCTGGGAGAAGACCGACCGAGCCCCGCGCATGCACTCGGTCGAGCTCCAATGCGCCAACGGCGACTGCGTCTCGGTCACGCGCGAAGAAGGCACAGCCCTTTTCAGCCGTACGGGCCAGGAGCCGCGCTACATGCCGCTACCCAAGCGCCCGGTCGGCGACGAGCTGGCCGAGGAACTACGCCGCCTCGACCCCGACCAGATCTACGGCGAGGCGCTGGGAGCCATGGCCAACCTGCCGGACCTGGACGCCAAGGCCCCCATGCGCGTTCACGTGTGGAAGGACCCGGCGCTGGCCGCACGAGCGGGCGACGACGCGGCGATGGCCGGGCCGGGCGGCTCGGCGGCCTGAACGGCTGGCGGGTCGCTTTGCTGCGCGGGCAGGGGCGGGCGGCTTGGCTGTCTGCGCACATTTAAGATCAAGGGGGCCGTTCCTTCGGGAGCGGCCCCGTTTTTTTAAGCGAAGGGGGTCCCATGAGCGAGACCGTTGTGGTGATGGTTCCCGATGCCGACATTCTGGCGTCCTCGGTGGCTGCCCGCCTGGTCACGAAGATCATTGACGCGCAGGCGGTCCGCGGGCAGGCCGACGTGGTGCTGACCGGGGGCCGGGTGGCCGCAAAGGTGCTGCGCGCGGTTCAGGAGCTGCCGGCATCCGGCGCCATCAACTGGGCGCGCGTCGACCTGTGGTGGGGTGACGAGCGCTTCCTGCCCGCCGGTGACCCGGACCGCAACGAGACCCAGGCCCGCGAGGCCCTGCTCGACGCGCTCCCCCTCGACCCGGCGCGCGTGCACGCCATGCCGGCCTCGGACGGCCCGGACGGCGACGACGCGGCAGCCGCGGCGGCCCGCTACGCCCAGACGCTGGCCGCGGGCAGCGGCCGTTTCGACGTGCTGATGCTGGGCGTGGGCGAGGACGGCCATGTGGCGTCGCTGTTCCCCCAGCACCCCGATGCCACGGGCACAGCGGCGGCCATTGCGGTGCACAACAGCCCCAAACCCCCGCCCACGCGCATCTCACTGTCGATGCCGGCGATCCAATCGGCGGACGAGGTGTGGCTGGTGGCGGCCGGGCCGGACAAGGCGGAGTCGGTGGGCGCCGCGCTGGGCGGTGACCAGGATCTGCCGGCCGCCCGAGCCGCCGGGACGCTCCGGACGCTCTGGCTGCTCGACACGGCCGCCGCAGCCAAACGCTGATCACCCTCCCCGAGCCGCCGCCCACCCCCGGGCGGCGGCTACCGGACCACGGCCGAAACCGGGGCCCGCAGCCAGGTCCGTGCACGAGCGGCCCGGGATGTTCCGCGGGGGTCAGCCACGGCGGGCGATCTGTCAGGGCAGATCGATGACCTGCACGCTCACCGCGATCGTGTCGCCGGGGTTGACCTGCTGCGCCGCACGGATCGCTCGCTTGACCGGGAGCACATAACTTTCTCGCGCACCGTCCGGAAAGATCGACGTTCGCCAGATGCTGGTGCCGATTGTGGCCTCGACGCGCAGTGATCCGAAGCCGCGGCTGAGCCCGGCGGCCCGGTCGCGGATCTCCGCTGCGGCGTCTGCCGGGAGGCTGACGAACGTCCAGGTGTCCGCGCGCCGGGCAGCCCAGATCCACAACTCGGCTTCGAAGTCGATGATCACCGACCGATTATGGCGGCAGGTGGCCCGGCCGTTGGGGCCGGCAGCTCACCCGACCGGGGGTTGTCCAGATCAAGGATGGTGATCGATGTATTAATGGCGCATTCACGGGTAGCCCGCCGCATCCGGATGGGTCCAGACTAGGGCCCTGAGCACGCACGCGAGCCTGGGGAGGCGTACCGATGCGGCGATCAGCATTAATCGTGGGGGGCGGTATCACGGGGCTCACCCATGCGATTGCCGCACGGCAGAAGGGTTTTGACGCCGAGATCATCGAACGACGGCCGGGCGGCGACAGCACCGGTGGTGGTCTGCTGCTCACCGGGCCGGCCGTTCGCGCGTTACGAGCTGTTGGCCTGGCCGCCCAGTGCATCGCTGAGGGTTATCCGCTCTTTCGCACCTTGAACTGCGACGCCAGGGGTGAACTGCGCAACATCATGGCGTTGCCCAGCGTGCTCGGTCCTGGGCAACCGACCGATGTGGGCATCTCCCGCACCACCCTGCACCGCATTCTGTGCGATCGAGCCATCGAGCTGGACTCGGTGCTCCGGACCGGACTGTCCATCGAGGATGTTGAGGACGCCGGCGACAGTACCGGCCGGATCCGCGTACGTCTCACCGACGGCACAGTGCGCACCGTCGACTATCTGGTCGCTGCGGACGGCGTGCACTCGAGCACCCGGACCAAGCTGGGGCTGACCGTCGAACCGTGGTACCTGGGCCAGGTGGTGTGGCGGGCAGTGGTGAAGCGGCCATCGTGGGCGTCGGACCCACACACGTTCTCCGGCCCCACCTACACCACCGGGCTGACCCCCATCTCGTCCGATGAAGCCTATGTGTTTCTGACGGAAAACCTTGACGAGCCCGAGAAGGTGCTGCCTGACGAGCGGGTGGAGCGCCTGCAAGACCTCCTCGCGCCGTTCGGTGGCCGGTTCGCCGAAGTGCGTTCCGGCATTGTGCAACCCGAGCAGATCGTCCGCATTCCCGTCCATACGGTGTTCGTGGATGGGCCATGGCATGCCGGGCGTGGGGTGCTGGCCGGGGACGCCGCGCATGCCCCGGCACCGCATTTGAACAGTGGGGCCGCGCTGGCCATGGAAGACGCGGTGGTTCTGGCCGATGAGCTCTCCACCTATGAAGATGTCGAAACAGCCCTCCTCGCTTACAGCAAACGCCGCCTGAACCGGGCCCGCGCCCTGGTGGCGACCTCGGTGCAGGCGATCCTCAGCGAGCAGGCAGGCCGCCACGACGAACTCAACCGGCTGCAACGGCAAGGGCACGGCGACATGGCCGCGCCGATCTGACACCGGTCGGGTCGCACACCTGGAAACGGGCGTTGTCAGCGGCGCGACGAAATCTGCTGCACGCCCCAGGCGTTGCCGTCCGGATCGGCGAAGAAGACGAAGCCGACATTGTCCAGCGGGTCGGGCGCCGGGGACGGGTTCTCGCCCAGGACCTGGATGTCGGAGACCTCGACGCCGCGCTCGACGAGTTCGGCATGGGCAACTTTGATGTCTGGAACGACCAGTTGCAGGCCCTTGAGGGAGCCGGGCGGCATCTCCGGTACGGCGCCCTTGCCGATCACGATTGAGCAGCCCGAGCCGGGCGGGGTGAGCTGCACGATGCGTACGTCGTCGTTGACCACGGTGTCGTGGTCCAGGTGGAAGCCGAGCTTGGTGGAGTAGAACTCCTTGGCCCGGTCGATGTCAGAGACCGGTACGACCACTACTTCCAGGGTCCAGTTCATCCGCTCATGGTGCCATCCGGAGTCGCCTGCGGGGCCGCAGTCCGGCCCCTTCCTGCTGCAGGGGACGGCGGCGTGGTGCCGGCTGGTTCGGTCACTGCGGGCTCTCTCGCCACGGGTGGCGTCGTAGCCGTGGACGCGGTCGGCGACGCCGGGCTCGTGGCGGTGCCGGTGGAGAAGGCGCTGGGCGTGGAAGGCCCCCTCGGGGAGCTGCTGGGCGCGGGCGTTTCGAAGACCGGGGCGCTGGGTGACGGGCTGGCCGGAGCGGGGACGACGGGGGTGGAGGGCTGCTGCGGACGTACCGGATGATGGGTGAGCGTCACCACCACCGCCAGCGCAACCACCGCCAGGGTCGCGCCCGCCAGCGTGAGCCACCCCCACGGCCGGCGGGCCGGACGCAGCGTGGGCGGCATGGCCGGGCGTAGTTGCTCGGTCGTTACCTGCATCGCGCGGGTGGCGAGGGCCATCCGCAGCCTGTTCTCGATGGTGCTCATCGCCGCTCCCCCAGCAGGCCACGCAGAATGGTCAGGGCACGGTTCGCGGTCGATTTGACCGTGCCGCGCGACACCTTCAGCGTCTCGGCTATTTCTTGCTCGGACAGGCCTGACCAGTAGCGCAACACCATCACCTGACGTTGCCGCGCGGTCAGCCGGGCCAGCGCGTCGAGCACTTCGCGGTCCTCACGTCCGAGCACTTCTTCCTCGGCCGCAGGGACCACTCGGGGTGGCGGCGGCACATAGGCCCGGGCGGTGCGGCGCCGGCGGAGGGCCGAACGGGCGGCGTTCATCACGCCCGAGGTCAGATAAGCGTCAGGATCGGCAACGGTACGAAGCCAAGCGCCATGTTTGCGATACAACGCAGCGAACACATCCTGCACGATGTCCTCGGCGGTGGCCAGATCATCGACCATGAGCACCGCCAGGCGAACCAGGCTCAGTCGGCGCGCGTGATACAGCTCGTTGATCGCGGGCGGCCCGGTGTCGACGGGGCCGGCCGTGTCACAGCTACGCGTACGGCTGCCGGACACGACCGAGCGCAGCCACCGCCATGGTGGCAGCCGCAGAACCCCTGTGACGTGCATCAACGCGACGGTACCGGGGCCGGGGTCCCGGGCTTCGCCGGGGCGGCCGTGGCCGGTTTCGAGGGGGCGGGGGT
>NZ_LOJP01000001.1:2040697-2141460 GCF_001553785.1 Actinoplanes sp. TFC3 | reverse complement strand
GTGCGGGGCTGAGGGTTCGGGCGCGGGCTTGGGGGTGTCAGGGCGCGGCGGCGCGTGACAGTCCAGACCGGGCCCAGCCCACCCGGGCGGCCCCCTGGCCCCACGAGCCAATGAACGGGGCCGCCGGAAACCCGCAAGCTCCGCGAAATCGAGCTCACAACCGACCAGATCCCAGACTGGCCACAACGCCAGCTCAGCGTCGCTAGAAAGCCGCGCGGAGCCAGCTCACCTCAAGCTGCGAAGCCGGCCCCGTCAAGGCAGCCGGAACCTACTCCCCGCCGCGGCGGCGGCGGATCTTGGCCAGGGCTTCGGCGAGGATGGCTTCGCCGTCGGCGTCTGAGCGGCGTTCCTTCACGTAGGCCAGGTGGGACTTGTACGGCTCGGTGCGCGACTTGCCCGGGGGGTTGGCGCGGTCCAAGCCGGCCGGCTGGCCGCAGCGAATGCAGTCCCAGGTTTCCGGCGGGGCGGCGTCGGCTGCGAAGCGGACTTCCACCTCGTGGCCGGCGGCGCACCAGTATGTCACCTCCCGGCGGGGGGCGGGTTCGCTGCGCTCGTCGGGGCGCATCGGGCTGGAGCCGACGCGGCTGCCGCGGATTGCGCTGCCACTGGACACGGATGTCACTCCTGCCTGTCAGGGGCGTCGTCGCCGGGGGCACCGGCGGTGTCGTGCGATGCGGAAAACAACCGCGCGGCCCGGGTGGACCGGACCGCGCGGGGAAGTCTACGACTCGCGGAGCAAGTCAGGAAAGAGCTTATGGCGAGAAGACTCAGGAGGTTTGCGCCAGCTTGAGCCAGAGGCCGAGGCCGACGATGCAGGCGAACCAGACGACGCCCACCAGCACGGTGTAGCGGTCGAGGTTTTTCTCCGCGACCGAGGAGCCGGCCAGGCTGGAGGTGACACCGCCACCGAACATGCTGGACATGCCGCCGCCCTTGCCGCGGTGCAGCAGGATCAGCATGGTCAGCAGGATGCTGGTGATGATCAGCAACACGATCAACGTGTACGCGAACGCGATCGGCATGGTCGGGTCAATCCTCTCGAAGGGCACGGCAGCGAACCCACAATAGCGGGCCTGCGGGGAACCGGCCGCCCCAGGGCGGCCGGTTCCTCATCACGGTCTCAACGCTGAACGTGCTCGCGGAACCGGACGATCGAGGCGAACTCCTCCGCCTGCAGGCTGGCACCCCCGATGAGGGCACCGTCCACGTCCGGCTTCGCCATGATGGCGGCGATGTTGCTGGCCTTGACCGAGCCGCCGTACTGGATGCGGACCGCCTCGGCCGTTTCGGCGTCATACTTCTTGGCCAGCGCGGCTCGCAGGGCGCCACAGACTTCCTGGGCGTCCTCGGGCGTGGCGGTCTTGCCGGTGCCGATGGCCCAGACCGGCTCGTAGGCCAGGACGATCTTCTTGACGTCGTCGGCCTTGAGCCCGTCCAGGGCACCGTCGAGCTGGCTGGTGCAGTGCTCCACGTGGTCGCCGGACTCGCGGATGTCCAAGCCCTCGCCCACGCACAGGATCGGCGTGAGCTCGTTGACCAGCGCCGCCTTGACCTTGGCGTTGACCAGCGCGTCGTCCTCGTTGTGGTATTCGCGGCGCTCGGAGTGCCCGATCACCACGTATGAGCAGCCGAGCTTGGTGAGCATGGCACCGGAGATGTCACCGGTGTACGCGCCACCCTTGTGCGGCGACAGGTCCTGCGCGCCGTACTTGATCGCCAGCTTGTCGCCGTCGATGGCGGTCTGCACGCTGCGCAGGTCGGTGAAGGGCGGCAGGACGACCGTCTCCACGTCGGTGAGCTGCTGCTCGGTGAGGCTGGCGGCGAGCTTCTGCACCAGGAGGATGGCCTCGAGGTGGTTGAGGTTCATCTTCCAGTTGCCCGCCATGATCGGGGTGCGGGGGGTGGCCCCGGTCATCGCTCAGCTCTCCAGTGCGGCGAGACCCGGCAGGGTCTTGCCCTCGAGGTATTCCAGCGACGCGCCGCCGCCGGTGGAGATGTGCCCGAAGCCGGACTCATCGATGCCGAGCGTACGCACGGCCGCCGCGGAGTCGCCGCCGCCGACCACGGAGAAGCCGTCGATCTTGGTGATCGCCTCGGCCACGCCCCGGGTGCCGGCCGCGAACGGCGCGAGTTCGAACACGCCCATGGGCCCGTTCCAGAACACCGTCCTGGCCGAGCCGATCGCCTCGGCGAACAGCGCCACCGATTCGGGGCCGATGTCCAGGCCGAGCCGGTCGGCCGGGATCTCCGAGGCCTGAACCACGTCGTGGTCAGCGTCGGCGGCGAACGCCGAGGCGGCCACCACGTCGACCGGCAGCACGATGCGTCCGTCGGCCTCGGCCAGCAACGAAGCACACGTCTCGACCATCTCGTCCTCGAGCAGCGACTTGCCGACCTCGTGACCCTGGGCCTTGAGGAAGGTGAAGCACATGCCGCCGCCCACGAGCAGCTTGTCGACCTTCGGCAGCAGCGCCTTGATCACGGCGAGCTTGTCGGAGACCTTGGAACCGCCGAGCACCACCACGTACGGCTTCTCGGGGCTCTCGGTCACCTTCTTGAGCACCTCGACCTCGCGCCCGACCAGGCCGCCGGCATAGTGCGGGAGGCGGGCCGGCACGTCGTAGACCGAGGCGTGCTTGCGGTGCACCGCGCCGAACGCGTCGTCGACGTAGGAGTCGGCGAACGCGGCCAACTGGTCGGCGAACGCGCCGCGCTCGGCGTCGTCCTTCGACGTCTCGCCGGCGTTGAAGCGCAGGTTTTCCAGCAGCAGCACCTGACCGTCGAGCAGCGCCTGGGCCGCGGCCGTGGCCGACTCGCCCACGGTGTCCTCGCCGAACACGACCGGCGCGCTGAGCAGTTCACCGAGGCGCGTGGCGACCGGGGCCAGCGTGTACTTGGGGTCCGGAGCACCCTTGGGGCGCCCGAGGTGGGAGCAGACGATCACCTTCGCGCCGGCGTCGCGCAGCGCGACGATTGTCGGCAGCACCGCGCGGATGCGGCCGTCGTCGCTGATGATCGAGGGGTCGCTCTTGTCGAACGGGACGTTCAGGTCGGCGCGCACGAGCACGCGCCGACCCGAGACACCCTCGCCGAGCAGGTCGTCGAGAGTCTTCACGTCTGCTCAGCCAACCAGCTTGACCAGGTCGACGAGGCGGTTGGAGTAGCCCCACTCGTTGTCGTACCAGCCGACGACCTTCACCTGGTTGCCGATGACCTTGGTCAGGCCGGCGTCGAAGATGCAGGAAGCCGGGTCGGTGACGATGTCCGACGAGACGATCTGGTCCTCGGTGTAGGTGAGGATGCCCCTGAGCGCGCCGTCGGCGGCGGCCTTGATGCCGGCGTTGACCTCGTCGACCGAGGTCTCCTTGGCGGCCTGGAAGGTCAGGTCGGTGGCCGAGCCGGTCGGGATCGGCACGCGCATCGCGAAGCCGTCGAGCTTGCCCTTGAGCTCCGGCAGCACCAGGCTGACGGCCTTGGCGGCACCGGTGGAGGTCGGCACCACGTTGAGGGCGGCGGCGCGGGCGCGGCGCAGGTCCTTGTGCGGGCCGTCCTGCAGGTTCTGGTCCTGGGTGTAGGCGTGGATCGTGGTCATCAGGCCACGCTCGATGCCGATCGTGTCGTTGAGCACCTTGGCCATCGGCGCGAGGCAGTTGGTCGTGCAGGACGCGTTCGAGATGACCGTGTGCTGCGCGGCGTCGTACTTGTCATCGTTGACGCCGATGACGATGGTGATGTCCTCGTTCTTGGCCGGGGCCGAGATGATGACCTTCTTGGCGCCGTTGTCGACGTGCGCCTTGGCCTTGGTGGCGTCGGTGAAGAAGCCGGTCGACTCGATCACGACGTCCGCGCCCAGGTCACCCCAGTGCAGGTTGGCCGGGTCGCGCTCGGCGAACGCCTTGAAGGTCTTGCCCGCCACGGTGATCTCGTCGGCGGTGGCCTTCACCTCGTGCGGCAGACGGCCCAGGATGCTGTCGTACTTCAGCAGGTGGGCGAGCGTCTGGTTGTCCGTCAGGTCGTTGACACCGACGATCTCGATGTCGGCGCCGGACGCCTGGACCGCACGGAAGAAGTTGCGGCCGATGCGGCCGAAGCCGTTGATGCCAACCCGGATGGTCACAGGTGGATCTCCTCATTTCGGTCCGCCGGGATTGGGACCGGCGGAGGTCTTCTTGCCGACCCCGTACAAATCCGCGTCGGCCGTCGTGTTCGGCAGCGTCGCCGTCACCAAGACCCTAGCCGAGATGCCTGTGCCACCCGTTCCCGGGGCCGCGACCTTATCGTTACCTCAGGGTCTTTACGTCAAATTCGTTTTCCGGTACGTCCATACGGTTTTGATCCGCACCGCCGGGGCTCTCCAGCAGCGACTCGAGCAGAGCCAGCGATCCTTCGATGTCCACGCCCGGGTCGAGCAGCCACTGCGTCTGCAGACCGTCGGAGGCCGCGATGATCAGGGCAGCCGCCGCCTCGGGCGAGATGTCGGAGCGGATGCGCCCGCCGCGTTGCTCTTGTCGTACCCGTTCGCCTAAAAGATCGCGCAGACTGGCGAACCGTTCGGAAAAGAAGGTGCGTTCAGTGGTGTGCCCGTTTTCCAGCGCGCCGGCTACCAGCGTCGAATAGAGCTGCACCAGCCCCGGCACGCCATGGTTGCGCCGCGCGGCGTGGGTCATCAGGCCGACCACGGAGGTCTCCCCCGGCGGCGGATCGTCGGCCATCGAGCGCTCCTCGGCCGCCCGGTAGACCTCGACGAGCAGTTCCTCGCGCGAGTCGAAGTAGTGCTTGAGCGCCGCGTGCGACACGCCGATGGCCTCGCCGATCGCCCGCAGCGAGGTGCCCTGCGCGCCACGCTCGGCGAAGACCTCGATGGCCCGGTCCAGAATCTCCTGCCGGCGCCGGACTCCCTTCTCATACATCGGCACATCCTAGGATCGGGAGAAACTTCCGAGTGGAGGTTTTCAATGTTACCGTCGGGACATGGCCGCACTCGACATCCCCGCCCTGCTGGGTTCACTGACTCTGGAGGAGAAGGCGGCACTGCTCGACGGCGCGGACTTCTGGCGCACCCAAGCGATCGAACGCCTCGGCATCCCCTCGGTGATGGTCACCGACGGCCCGCACGGGCTGCGCAAACAGGCCGGCGAGGCGGACCACGCCGGGTTGCACGAGAGCGTCCCGGCCACCTGTTTCCCGCCCGCCGCCGGGCTGGCCTCGACGTGGAACCCGCAGTTGCTCGAGCGCATCGGCGCCGCGCTGGGCCGCGAGTGCCGCGCGGAGGAGGTCGCGGTGCTGCTCGGGCCGGGCATCAACATGAAGCGCTGGCCGCTGTGCGGCCGCAACTTCGAGTACTTCTCCGAGGACCCGTACCTGGCCGGTGAGCTGGGTGCCGCGCTGGTTCGGGGGATTCAGGGCGAGGGTGTGGGCACGTCGCTCAAGCACTTCGCCGCCAACAATCAGGAAACCGACCGGATGACGGTGTCGGCCGACATCGACGAGCGGACGCTGCGCGAGATCTACCTGCCAGCCTTCGAGCGCGTGGTCACCGGGGCTCAGCCGTGGACCGTGATGTGCTCGTACAACCGGATCAACGGCACGTACGCCAGTGAGGACCGCTGGCTGCTCACCGAGGTGCTGCGCGACGAGTGGGGTTTCCAGGGCCTGGTGGTCTCGGACTGGGGTGCGGTGAACCGGCGCGACGCGGCGGTGGCGGCCGGGCTGGACCTGGAGATGCCGTCGTCCGGGGGCAGCGGCACGCAGATCGTGCTCGACGCCGTCCGGGGCGGCACGCTGGCCGAGAAGGACGTCGACCTCGCTGTCACCCGGGTGCTGGAGCTGCTCAACCGGGCTCTGCCGGCCCTCGCCCCGGGGCAGAGCTTCGACGCCGACGCGCATCACGCACTTGCGCGCGAGGCGGCTGCGGCCAGTGCCGTGCTGCTCAAGAACGAGGGTGACATCCTGCCGCTGGCGGCCGGGGGGTCGGTGGCGGTGATCGGGGAGTTTGCTCGTACACCTCGGTTCCAAGGGGCCGGATCTTCGCAGGTCAACCCGACCAAGGTGGACACCGCGCTGGACGGGCTGCGGGAAGCAATGACGGTTACGTTCGCGCCGGGCTTCGACATCGAGAGCACGCAGGGGGACGCGGCGCTGGTCAAGGAGGCAGTGGCGGCAGCGCGCCAGGCCGACGTTGCGGTGCTGTTCCTGGGTCTGCCCCCGTCGTACGAGTCGGAGGGCTACGACCGCGACCACATGGACCTGCCGCAGCACCAGGTCGACCTGCTGCACGCGGTGGCCGACGTCAACGCCAACGTGGTGGTTGTGCTCTCCAACGGCTCGGTCGTCACGGTGGCACCGTGGCAGCAGCGGGCCAAGGCGATCCTGGAGGGCTGGCTGCTCGGCCAGGCCGGTGGTGCCGCGACGGCCGACCTGCTGCTGGGCCGCACCAACCCGGCCGGCAAGCTCGCCGAGACGATCCCGGTGCGCTACGAGGACAACCCGGCGATCGGCAACTTCCCCGGCGAGCACGGGCACGTCCGGTACGGCGAGGGCCTGCTGATCGGCTACCGCTGGTACGACGCGCACCGCCTCGACGTGGCGTACCCGTTCGGGCACGGGCTGTCGTACACCTCCTTCTCGTACGCCGATCTCGAGGTGGCCGCCGGTGAGCAGAGCGCGACCGTCTCTCTCACCGTGACCAACACCGGCAGCCGCAGCGGCACCGAGGTCGTGCAGGTCTACGTCAGCGACCCGCACGCCATCGTGTTCCGCCCGGAGCAGGAGCTGCGCGGATTCGCCACCGTCAGCCTCGAACCCGGCGGGAGCACCCGGGTGAGCATCGAGCTGAACCGTCGTGCCTTCGCGTTCTGGCACCCGGCGCTGCGCCGCTGGAGCGTCGAGGGCGGCGAGTTCGCCATCCGCGCCGGAGCGTCCTCGCGCGACATCCGCCTGCAGGAAACGATCACGCTCGCCGGGGATGACCTCGTTGTCCCGCTGACCGCCGACTCCACCGCCGAAGCCTGGCTGGCCCATCCGGCGGCCGGCGCCTGGCTCAAGGACCAGTTGAAAGGCCCGTTCCACGACATGCTGTTCGACCCGCGCAACGGCCAGATGATGCGGGCGATCCCGCTCGTGCGGCTTTCCCGCTTCCCCGGTTTCCCCGTTGGCGAGTCCCAGGTCGCCGACGCCGTCGCCCGCTACGCCGCGTGACGACGGCGACCGCCGAGCCGACGCTCGCTGTCCGCCGCGCCCGCGCGGCAGTGGGCGCGGTTTTCCTCACCAACGGTGCCCTGTTCGCCAACGTCGTACCCCGCTATCCGGAGGTCAAGGAGCACCTCGACCTCAGCAACGCGCTGCTGGGCACGGCGCTGGCGGCGGGCCCGCTGGGCGCGCTGACCGGTGGGCTGTTCGCCTCGGTGGCGCTGAGGCTGCTCGGCTCGGCCCGTACGGCATCCTTCGGCATTCCCCTGATCGGCGCCGGTTTCCTGCTCGTCGCGGTGTCGCCGGGCTGGTGGGCGCTGGCCGCCACCCTGTTCGCCGCCGGGGCCGCTGACGCCATTGTGGACGTCGCCCAGAACGCACACGGGTTGCGGGTTCAGCGCCTGTACGGCCGCTCGATCGTCAACTCGTTCCACGGCGTGTGGAGCATCGGCGCGGTGCTGGGCGGGCTCATGGGCTCGGCGGCGGCCGGGCTGCACGTGCCGTTGCTGCTGCATTTGAGCATCTCGGCGGTGCTGTTCAGCGCCGTGGCCCTGGTGGCGTACCGCTTCTTGTTGCGCGGTACCGACGATGCCGAGCGGGAAGCCCCGACGGAGAAAGCGCGGCCACGAGCGACGGCAGCGGTGTGGATGCTTGCCGCCCTCGGCCTGCTCGCCCTGTTCGGGGCGCTGGTGGAGGATGCCGGGGCGTCCTGGGGTGCGCTGTTCCTGACCGAGGACATCGGTGCGGCTGCGGCGACCGCGGGGCTGGCGTTCGTGGCGTTGCAGGTGGCGATGACCGCCGGGCGGCTGCTCGGTGACCGCATGGTGGATCGGTTCGGCCAGCGCACGGTGACCCGGGTCGGTGGTGCGGTGGCCGCGGCGGGGATGGGCTTCGCGCTGGCGTTCCCGTCGGTGGGTTCGGCGCTGACCGGGTTCGCCCTGGCCGGGCTGGGCACCGCGACGCTGGTCCCGGCGGCCATGCACACCGCCGACGAGCTGCCGGGGTTGCCCGCCGGGCTGGGTCTGACCGTGGTCAGCTGGGTGCTGCGCATCGGCTTCCTGGCCTCGCCGCCGCTGGTGGGGCTGGTTGCCGACCACAGCAGCCTGCGGGTGGGCCTGCTCAGCGTGGTCATCGCCGGCGTCGGCACGCTGCTGCTCGGCCGCGTGCTGCTGAACAGGCCACCCGCGCACGACAGCTAACTCAGGGCCGTGGCCAGCTGGTCGTTGAGCCGTTTGAGCACCTCGTCGAGCTGCTTCTCGAGCTGCTCGGCGTGGTAGCTGTCCACCGCCGTGATGCCGTAGTCGAGCACCCGGACCCGCAGCGCGGGCGCCTGCAGCCCGGCGAACATCAGACAGCCGACCAGGTCGTCCTTGGTGACCGGCGCGAAGCCGGGCGCCACCGGCCCGGTCAGCCCGTGCCGGCCGCGCTGGTCGGCGATGTCGGACCACGCCTGGGTGACGTGGCGGCGGGCGGCGGCCGCCGCTTCCTCGTTGGCGGCCTGCAGTTTCTGGCCCGCCGTGGTGATCGCACCGATCTCGCGCCGGGCCTTTATCTCCAGTTTCGCCAGCCGGTCGCGGGCCTGGCGCAACTGCTTGCTGGCCTCGGCCGAGCGGTCGGCGAACGGGTTGTGCGCGACCGCCTTGAACGTGATGGCCGACACCGTCAGGAGCAGCAGCAACGCCACCAGCGGCCACCGCATCGACGGGTCGAACATCGAACGCCCGCGCAGCCAGGCCCACACGCCCAGCACCGCAAGCACCAGCGCGACGAACGCCACCGGGAACGGCCAGCTCGGCCACGGCAGGTCCTGGTCCGCGCGCTGATCGGCGTTGCGCCGCCACACCAGGAACGTACGGCTGAGCACCACCCGCCAGTCGAGGCGCCCGCGCAACCGGCGGCGTTCGGCTCGCGCCCGATGCCGGAACAGCGGGACAGCCAGCATGCTGCCGGACAGGATCAGCGCCATGGCGATGCCGAAGCCGGGGATGTACGAGATCGCCTTCTCCCAGAGCGGGGCGTCATCGCGCAGGTCGATGGCGTTCTGGAAAATCGTTGCGAAGAACACCGTGTCGTAGATCGCGCTGACCATGATCAGCGTCCACACCAGCGGCGCCCGCAACCAGAACGGCCGGTGCCGGCGGTCCTCCGGCCCGTCGCCGGCGTGCCGGTCGCGTACCCGCCGGCAGGCCCGGCCGGCCTCGCGCAGCGCCTGCTCGGCCTCGAACTCGGCGAGCCGCTGCAGCGCCGCGGCCGCCCGGTGCCACGCCTGGGCCAGCCGGTCGGCGGCGTCCTGGATCCGCGGGTGCGCCTCGGCCAGGCTTTCGTCGGCGGCCAGCCCGGCCCGGGTGAGCAGCGCCGCCTCGGCGTACGACAGCTCGGTCCGGTCGTACTTCTCCGGCAGCGCAACCACGTCAATGATCGGCAGGTCACTTCCCCGCGGGCACGGCACGCTCGAATAGCGCCGGCCACCGGGCACGATGTCGGTCATCGCTCAGTCCACCTTCACCTTGAGCACGATCTTGCGGTCCCGGCTCAGGCACGGCTCGTTCCACGTACCGTCCGGCAGTTTTTGCTGCGAGCACTGGGCGTCGCGCTCGCCCACCCCACCGGCGCTGACCATGGCGAAGCCCGCCCGGTGCAGCACGTCGGCAACGTTGTCCGCGCGGTCCCGCGAAAGCGTCAGGTTGTGCGCGGCAGTGTCGCGGGCGTCGGCATGCCCGACGACTTCGATCTGCACGGCCGCGGGCAGCTCCTTGACGCGCCGCTCAATCAGCGCCGCGCCCTTCTCGTCGATCACGGCCGAGCCCGTGGCGAACAGGCTGTCAACCGGGAACACCAGCTCCAGCGGGGCCGGCGGCGGCGCGGTGCCACCATCGGCCACGAACGTCACCGCCGGATCTTTGGTGGCAGCGCGGGCGCCTTGAGAAAAGGCCAGAGGGTCGCTGGAGATCTCGCAGCTGGCCGCCTTGGCCACCACGCAGACGCTCTCCCAGAGCCGGCGCAGGAACTCGACGCCGCCGGTGGGCGGCACGCCGTCGGCAGGGTGCCCGATACCCAGCATCACCAGGTCGGTGCCGCCCAGCGCAACCGGCCAGTCCGACTGCCCCGGGCACCTGGCCACGATGGTGTCTATCCAGCGCAGCTTGCCGGCCGGACCGTCGGCCAGGTTGACGCAGCCGGTGGTGCTGAGCCCGTCGGTGGCCAGCACCACGGTCCGGCGGGTGGCCGCCTTCCCCGCTCCGGCGCGGACCTGCAGGGCACCCTCCACATCGGTGTTGTCCGTGGCCGGTGCGGTCGCCGCAGCCCGGTCCACGGCGTCACCCAGGCACGTCACGAATTGCTCGGTCTGGATGCCCTGGTTGACCGAGCGGCCAGCGGTCAGCGCGGCGAACTTGTCCTGCGCGGTCCAGCGCACCGACGCCGCGGACCCGTCGAACGAGCCGATGTTCACCACATCACCGCGGCCGATCGCGCCCACCACGTGTTCCTTGAGCGCCGCGCGGTAATCCGGCGCCTGGCTCGCCCCGCGCACCGACGCGCTGACGTCGACCAGCATCGTCGTCACCCCGGCGGCGGACCGCGCGTCGTCGATGCGGTCCAGCGGCGCGCAGGCCCGCGTGGCCGGCGGCTTCTCCTCTGACGAGCAGCTACCGGCAAAGGCGAGCAGCACTGCGCCGATCACCAGCGCCCTCATCGCGACGGCTCGCGCATCGGTGGGTCCATCATCTGCTCGACCAGCTCGCTCTCCTCGATGTCGAGCTGACGCTGCAACGCCACGATCGCGTTGGCGTACATCTCGGCGAACTCGAAGAGCCCGACCTGCTCGTGATCCTTCACCGAGCGGTCCAGCACCTCGACCAGCTCCAGCACGGACTGCCGGCGACGGTCGGCGAGCCGGCCGACGACCGTGGCGAACCCGGGGTCGCTGAGCTGGGCCGCGTGCACGGTGACCACGCCGGCGCGCAGGTCGAGCAGCACCCGCCGCCAGCGTTCCACCATTTCCTGGACGCTGCCGGCCCGCTGCAAGCTGAGGATCCGCTCGCTGTCCAGATCGATGGACCTGAGGGCGTACGGGGTCAAGTGCTCCTGAACCCGAGGATCCGGCCACACCCGTACGGTCGGAGTGCACTTGATCGTCCCGTAATCGGTCTCGTAGCACCAGCTACCCAGCGACCGCCGGATCGCATCCTCGGCCGCCGCCGCCTCATGCGGGCGATGCCGGCGAGCCTCCCGCCACACCCGCCGGCGCAGATCCTCGGCAACCGTGGCCGACCGCTCCCCGGCCTGGCGCACCAACTGGTCGTAGCTCATCGCCCGCGTCGACCACTCGATGTCCGCGTAGACCCGGAACTCGTAGACATCGCCGCAGGCCAGCGCGATCACCGGCTGGTCCGGGGCGGGCGTCTGATGCCGGGCCTCCTCGGTCGTGGAGCCGGTTGAGATCGGTTGGGGGCGGCCGGTGAAGAATTTCTTGACGCTCTGCCAGAAGCTCATCGCTCGTCTCCTCGTTGCCAGGGGGTGCTCAGCAGCCGGTCGGCGGTGGCGCAGTCGCGGGCCCAGCGCCGGATGGTGAACCGCCCGGCCCGGGCCAGCCGTTCGTCGCCGAGGACCCGCGCAGCCAGCCGCACCACCAGGTCCTGCAGCTCGGGGTCGGTGTCGGCGTACTGCAGCCAGGTGTGCAGGGCGGCCCAGGCCCGGAACTGGGTGGTCGGCCCGCCGAGCGCCGAACGCCACAACCGGACCAGCGACATCGGGTCGCCGGCGGCCAGGTCGGCCAGCAGCCGGGGCCACTGCTCGCGCGGCGCCCCCGCGGGCAGGTCGGCGAGCAGGATCAAGGAACGTGACGCGTGCACCCGCACCCGGGGTTTGTCGTCACCGCTCCACTGGATCAGCGCTTCCCGGGTCTCCTCGGGGAACCGGGGGTAGAGCAGCCGCATCGCCATGGCCACCGAGGCGCTGCCGGTGAGGTCGTCACGGGCGGCCAGCCTGCCCAGGTCGGCCAGGGCGTCGCCGAGGAACGCGGTGCCGTACCGGGTGCCGCAGGTGCGGGCCGCGGTGTCGTGAAGGTACGGGTTGGTGCTGCGAACCCAGTCGCGTACCCGCCCCCGCAGCCGGCCCAGCGACCGGTTGTCGGCCAGCGCGATGATGTCGATCGCCCACGCCGCAGCCTGCCGCTCGGCACCGTTCGCCGAGCGGGCCCACGGACCGATCAGCTTGCGCCACACCTCTTCGAAGTCCAAGGTGGCCAGCCAGCCGGCGATCTGGGCCGCCCGCACCCGGATGCCCAGCCGGTTGCCGGTGACAAGCTGGTCGAGCCAGAACTGCAGCGGCGTGCGGACCCCGTCGAAGTCGTTCCACACCACGTCGAGCACCTGCAGGGTCATCCGCGGATCGGTGAAGCGGACCCGGCGCGGATACTCGTCCGGGTCGCTCTGCACGACCGCCTCGCCGTCCGGCACGCTCAGCATCCGCTCGATCCCGGCGTCGAACACGATGCGCGAGGTCGCCTCGCCGCCGTTCTCCTCGATCCACAGGATCTGCAGCAGCAGCGACCCGACCTCGAAGACATCGGCCAGCGCGAACCCGTCGAACGCCGCGTAGGCGATCTGCACGGCCTGGCGCCGGGGTGCGGCCTGCGGGTCGTTGGCGTCGGCCTCCGATCCGGCCCGCACCAGACTGGCGGCGATCTGCCGCAACCGGATCCGGGCCCCGCCCAGCGCCCGGTCGAGGTCCTCCTCCGTGCGGTTCCAGCCGGCCAGCTGCCGGGCCAGGTCGGCCACCGAGGCGGGCAGCGGGTCGGCGTCGAGCTGCCGGATCACCTTCTCCTGGCGCAGGCAATCGTCGACGAACGTGCGCCAGCAGGACCGATCGCACGTCTCACAACCGTCCTTGCAAAGCTGACGCCGGTCGAGCTCGGCCATGAGATGACGCCGCAGCACGGCGGTGGGTCGCGGTGGATCAACCACTATCTCGTACGGCCGCAGCTCCGGATCCGCCGCCGGAGCCCGATCGCCGAGGATCACCAGGTGCGTCCGCGCCCGTTCGGCCAGACTGCGGAACGTGGCCAGCAGTGCCCCGCTCACCGTCCCGGGCGTGCTCAGCTCGAGGATCACGCCGTGCCCGGCCCGCAGCAGCCCCGGCTCGTTGACCAGCGCCGCCAGCGTCACATCGGGCTGCGGCACCTCCACCCCGGCCACCCGGTTGTCCCCGGCCACGCTCGCCAGCAGCATCTCGGCGAGCCGCTTGCGCCCAGTTCCCCGACCGCCGCGCAGAAAGAGCAAGGAACAGGCCGCAAGCGTTTCCCGGTACGCCCAAAACTCCGCCGGCTTGACAAACGTCTCCCGCGCTTCCTTGATCCATCGGGCATCCCGCTCGTACTTGAGCGCGATGACCTGCTTGCCGCCGGGCAGGTTGATCTGGATGGCGATGGCGTTCTCCCCGATCGCCGCGCTGCCCCCGCCGACCCAGGTCCGGTGCGTCTGCTCGGTCACCGGGTTGTCCCGCGAGTTCCAGCTCTCATCCTCCCCGGCCGCCGCCTCGCCGCCGCGTCCACCGCGGAAGTCCCTCAGCCCGCCGGCCAGATCCTTGTCATCGGCCGCCTCCTCGGCGGACTGCTCCCGCGCGCGGGCCTCCCGGCCGTTGCCCGCAGGCTCCTGCCGCTCCCCTTGCGGGCGCCCCTCCCCGGCCGGCTCCTGTTCTCCTGCGGCCTTCTCTTGTGCTGCCGGCCCTTGTGCTGCCGGCTCGGGCTGCTCGGGTGCGGCCGCGGTTGCGGGCCCGGTGTCCGGGCGGTCCGGCTCGACCGGCTCGGGGGCGGTCATGACGGCTCACTCCCCCAGCTCACCGCGGTGGGCCGGTCCCCGACGGCGTTCGTGCCGCCCTCGATCTCGGTGTGGTACTTCGCCCCCTCGCTCGGCTTCTTCTTGGCCGGTTTCTTCTTCACCGGTTCAGCCTTCGCCGGTTCCGGGGCCGGCTTCTGCGCGGCCGGGGCGTTGGGTTCGGCGCCGGTGACCACCGGAGGTTCGTGATGGGGTACGTGCAGCCAGCCGGTCGCCGGCCTGCCCTCGATGCGTGTGCGCACCCGGCGGAACCGGCGGCTCTCCAGGCCCATCGCGTGGTGGGGCACCGCTCGCTCGTACGCGGCGTCCGAAATCATCGCCACGACCTGCGCCGCCGGAACCGCGTCGAAGGCCTCGTACGCCGCATTGTCGTCGCGCAGCCGGGCGGCCATCACCAGCGCGTCACCGCCGCGGGGCATACCGTTGTCCACCAGCACGTCGCCGAAGGCCACCCCGACGCGCAGCAGCAGCCGGTGCTCGACGCTCTTGTTCGCGTTGTAGCCGACCAGCGCCGCGTGCAGTTCAGGCAGGAACCGGGCCAGAATCCAGGCCCCGGGTATGCCGGACAGCGCGACTGTCACCTCACCGTCACCGCGATTGCTGCGCACCCACTGACCCGGATAGGGCGACGCCTCGATGATGGCGGTCACCGCGTTCTCGGTGGCCGACAGGAGCTCGTTGTGCCGCGTGTAGCCGCCGGCGCTGGAGCCGACGATGTCGTACGAGATGGCTGTGGCAGGGTTGGGAAGCAGCTCGGTCATGACCTTCCACCTTGATCGCTGGGAGACCGGATTCCACTGTGGGGACGTGCCGGTTATCGATGCGAATTGATCTACGTCAGGTGATGCAAAGTTGTGCGCCCGGCCACCTCGGCCAGCGCGTCGAGGTCGCGGATCACCACGGCCCGGTGCCCGGTGGTGATGCAGTCGCGCCCGGCCAGCTTGCGCAGCGCCCGGTGCACCGAGACGGTCGCGGCGCCGATCATCTGACCCAGTTCGCGCTGGGTGCAGCGCACCACCACCGGGCCGGGCCGGCGTTCCCGTTCCGTCAGGGCCATCGAGAACAGCGCCGCCGCGAGCCGGGCTTCGACGTCGAGCGCCGACTCCATCTGCCGGGCGTCCGCGGCGCGCAGCCGTTCACTGAGCAGCCGGGCCACGTGCCAGAGCACGCCCGGGTGGTTGTCGAGGAACCGGCTGAACGCGTCGCGCGGCAGCCGCAGCCCGCTGACCAGGCCCACCGCCACGACCGAGGCCGAGCGCAAACGGTTGTCCAGGAAGCCGAGCTCGCCGAGCAGCTCACCGCTGGCCCGCACCGCGATGCGCTGGGCCGGCCGGTCGGCGCCGGCCATGACGATGCGCACCCGGCCGGTCAGCAGCACCAGGACGTCGCGGCTTTCGTCGCCCTGGCGCAGCAGGAAGCTGCCGTCGCGGAACTCCTCACGCCGGCCGAGCTGGAACAGCCCGGTGCGCTCCGGCTTGGACAGACGCCCGAGGAACGTGCCGGGCGCCCATTGATCGGTGGTCATCGGGGCCTCCTTCGGGTAGCCGCCAGCGCGGCCCGGCGAACGGTGCCGCCGGGCCGGCGGGGCGTGTGATCAGCGGTGAGTTAGAGCGAGGCCGCCATCATCAGGACGACGGCGAGCGGGGCGAAGATGGCGCCGAGCTTGGCGTAGCGGTACTTGAGCACGGCGATGCGGCTGAGCCAGCACAGTTCGGTGACCATGCCGGGCATCGCGTCCTGGGCGGCCTGCTCCACGAGCTCGCGGACCCGGTCCGGGTCGCCAATCCGGCTGACGTGGCCGAAGTAGGCGACATGACGAAGATCGCCACTTCCGGACGTACGGGGGAAAAGAACCAGGACCAAGGCGACCACCGCGACCACCGCAGCGGTTGTGCCGAAGCTCGCCGTCCAGGCGGGCAGCGCACCGCCCTGCCACGGCGTCGAACCGCGCGCGGCCCAGGAGGCCAGCATCGCGGTCATCGCCGCACCCAGCGCGGCCAGCCACTGCGCGGCCTTGGCATCGGCGCGGCGCAACTCGTCGCGGGTGTCGGTGACCAGCCGCTCGATCAGCCACAGCGGTCCCCGGGTGATGTCGGCGGGAAGAACTGACGGGATCATCTCGGCCTCCGGGTGTAGCAGCGGTGTACTTCCGATGGTGGGCGTCAGCGTCGGAGCTATCGACGTCACTCGTTACGGAGGATCTGTCGACAACGACACAGAAGCGGCCAGCGACCGCAGCAGATCGGGCTGGCGCACCACGATCTGGCGGCGCCGGGTGATGACGATGGCGCGCGAGCGCAGCAGCCGCATCGACCGGGCCACCACCTCGCGCGAGACCCCCACCGCCGCGGCCAGATCCTGCTGGGACAGCGGCAGCCCGATCAGCACCCCCTCATCGGTGGGCCGGCCATGGCGTTCGCAGAGTTCGTGGAGTATGGCGAAGAGCCGGCTGTCGCCGTTGCTGCCGCCGAACTGGATCCGGCGCTCATCGGATTCGCGCAGGTTGGCGGTCAGGTGCCGCAGCAGCGCCTCGGCCAGCGACCAGTCGGCGCGCAGGCAGGCCTTGAACCGCTCGTCGGCGATCAGCACAGCGGTCACCGGGGTGAGCGTGGTGACAGTGCCCAGCCGGGGCCGGGCGTCCAGCGCGGACAGCTCGCCGAGGATGTCACCGGCGCCGCGGATGGCGAGTACGGCTTCCCAGCCGCGCCGGGTCGTCGCGGTGACCTTCACCCAGCCGGATTCCAGCACCACGACGTGCCGCGACGGATCACCCTGATGCACCAGGGTCGCGCCGCTGCGGTAGCGGCGTTCGTCGCCACTGGACCGCAGTGCCGCGTAGGTCGGCGCGCTCAGGTGCGCCGCGAAGCTCCCGGGCTCCGGCTCGAATTCACTGCCAGCCATACCCGGGTCTGACGGACAGCTACGCTCAGCAGGCCATCATCTCCGGGGTCACGGCCGCCTCGGTGTCGGGGATGCCCAGGTCACGGGCCCGCTTGTCGGCCAGGGCGAGCAGCCGGCGGATGCGCCCGGCGATCGCGTCCTTGGTCAGCGGCGGGTCGGCCAGCGCGCCCAGCTCCTCCAGGCTGGCCTGCCGGTGCTCCAGGCGCAGCCGACCGGCCGAGGTCAGATGGTTGGGCGCCTCAGTCTCCAGAATTTCCAGCGCACGGGTGACCCGGGCGGCCGCGGCCACCGCGGCGCGGGCCGAGCGGCGCAGGTTGGCGTCGTCGAAGTTGGCGAGCCGGTTGGCGGTGGCGCGCACCTCGCGGCGGACCCGGCGCTCCTCCCAGGCCAGCACGCTGGAGTGCGCGCCGATGCGGGTCAGCAGCGCGGCGATCGCGTCACCGTCCTTGATCACCACCCGGTCGACCCCGCGTACCTCGCGCTCCTTGGCGGTGATGCCGATACGCCGGGCGGCACCGCGCAAGGCCAGCGCCGCCTCCGGGCCGGGGCAGGTGATCTCCAGGGCGCTCGACCGGCCCGGCTCGGTGAGCGAACCGTGCGCCATGAACGCGCCACGCCAGGCCGCAACCGCGCAACAGACGTTGGCCGAAACCACGTGCGGCGGCAGGCCCCGGACCGGACGGCCGCGGACGTCGAGCAGGCCGGTCTGACGGGCCAGCGCCTCGCCGTCCTTGACGATGCGCACGATGTAGTGGCTGCCCTTGCGCAGACCCCCCGAGGCGAGCACGTGCACCTCGCTGGGGTAGCCGTACACGTCGTGGATCTCGCGGCGCAGCCGACGGGCGACGGCCCCGGTGTCGAGTTCGGCCTCGACGACCACCCGGCCCGAGACGATGTGCAGGCCTCCCGCGAAACGCAAAAGGGCGGCCATCTCCGCACGGCGGCAGCACGGCTTGGGCACGTCGACCCGGCTCAGCTCGTCCTTGACCGCTGCCGTCATCGCCATCTCGAAGTCACCTCATGCTTGTTTCACGGTCTGGTTACGCTTTTTCTGGCCGCTTACGCTTTCGTGCCGGCCGCGACACGCCAGTTGCTTAACGATCGACGCCGAGGACCGGCACCAACGCTGTACCCAACGACTCAGGATCATGCCGGGGACTGCCGTCATCGCGGGCCAGCGGCGCGAGCACCAGCCGAGCCCCGAGCGCCTCGGCGGCCCGGTGCACCGGCTCCGGCTCCCCCACCCAGGCAGGGTCGGCGAGCACGGTGTCCACGCGCAGCTCGGCAAGGTACCAGTGCAGCGCAGCCAGATGGTCGGCCACGGACAGCCCCGCGGTTTCGTTGTCGGCGGCAAGGTTCAAGGTCACCAGCCGCCGCGCCGGGCTCGCCACGATGGCCGCGGCCAGCTCCGGCACCAGAAGATGCGGAAGAACGCTCGTGTACCAGCTCCCCGGCCCGAAGATCAGCCAGTCCGCCTCCGCGATGGCGGTCAGCGCCCGCGGGCACGCCGGTGGAGACTCAGGCACGATCCGTAACGCCTCGACATGACCGTTGGTGACGGCCACAGCGTGCTGACCGCGGACCGTGACGACATCCTGGGGACGCGCGGGATCTCCGCCGCGCACCTCGGCTTCGATCCCCACGGCGTGCGAGGCCATCGGGAGAACCCGGCCTTTGGCGCCGACCATCCAGGCGGCATGCTCCAGGGCTGCGACGGGGTCGCCGGTCAGCTCCATGAGGCCGAGGAGAAGAAGGTTGCCGACCGCGTGCCCGGCCAGCGGGTCGTAGCCGTCGAGGCGCCGCCCGTTCAGCTCGCCCGCCCCGGCTGCGGCGGCTGCCGTGGTGGCTGTCGCAATCGGGGCCGTGGTCCGGCGGTCGGGGTTGTTGACCGGGGCGAACCGGTGCTGCAGCAGCCGTACCGTCGTCTGATGGCCCGGCTCCTCATCGGCCAGCGCCGCCAGCGCCATCCGCAGATCGCCGGGCGGCAGCAGCGCATCCCGCTCGGCCCGCAGCCGCCCACTGGAGCCGCCGTTGTCACCCACGGTCACAACGGCGGTGATGTCGACGTCCAGCTTGGCCGAGCTCTTGCGCAGCGCCCGCAGCGACGCGGCCAGCCCGTGCCCCCCGCCGAACGCCACGACCTTGAGCTGCCTCCCTGCCGCCTCGGGCCGCTGGCGCGCCTCGTCCAGGGGGCGGCTCACTCGCGCCCCAGGTCCCGATGCGACGAGTGGGCGGAGAGCCGGATGTCGCGCAGGCGGGTGGTCAACTCCTCGGCGATAGCGACGCTTCGGTGCTTACCGCCGGTGCAGCCCACGGCCACGGTCAGGTAGCGCTTGCCCTCCCGCTCGAACCCCGGCGCGGTGGCAGCGATCAGGTCGGCGTAGGTGCCCACGAACGTACCGGCGCCCTCCTGCCCGAGGACGTAGTTGCTGACGCCCTCTTCCAGGCCGGTGTGGTCGCGCAGCTCCGGCACCCAGAACGGGTTGGGCAGGAACCGGGCGTCGAGCACGTAGTCGGCGTCCGGCGGCAGACCGTACTTGAAGCCGAAGGAAAGCACAGTGATCCGCAGCCGGCGCGCGTCCTCCCCGCCGAACAGCTCCTCGACCCGGCGGCGCAACTGGTTGACGTTGAGGTGACTGGTGTCAATGATCACGTCGGCCTGCTCGCGCGCCTCCTCGAGCAGCTTGCGCTCGGCCGCGATCCCGTCGGCCAGCCGCCCATCACCCTGCAGGGGATGCGAGCGCCGCACGGACTCGAACCGCCGGATGAGCACCTCGTCATCGGCGTCAACGAACACCACCCGCGGAGAAAACCCACGATCCTTGAGCGCCCGTACGGCCCCTGCCAGGTCGGTCGAGAAAGCGCGGCTGCGCACATCCAGCACCATGGCCGTCCGCCGCGCCGCACCGCCTGCCGCGAACGCGAGCTGAGCCATGTCCAGCATCAACGCCTGCGGCAGATTGTCGACGACGTAGAAGCCGACGTTTTCCAGGGCCCGGGCGACCGTACTGCGGCCACCACCGGACACCCCGGTCACCACCACGAGGTCGGTACTCTCCTCGTCCAGCGACGGCTCCGGAGCGAACTCCGGCATCGACTCGGTCACGCACTCCTCCTGCACCGCACCACGATTACTGACCTTGCCCCTCCACCCCGCCCAGCGCAGCTTTTCGCTGGCCGGAGCACCCCCACCCGCTGCCCGGACAGAGCCCGTTGCGCTGGGTGAAGCTCCCCCACCCGTGGCCCGGGCAACGGCCCGTTGCGCTGGGGTGAAGCTGCCCCGCCCGGCGCCCGCGGCCGGTAGGGACACTGCATCCTAGGCCGACTCAGCTACCCACGACCGCCGGACATGACGTCCGCTTCCCGATCACGCGTGCAGCAGCGCGGAGTTCACCCGCCCGTACGCGCCAACCGCACGACCGGGCATATCCCCCACCGCCGCAACGGCCAGCCGCCCCGCCCTATTCCAGCCCGTGCCCCACGCCATCAGCTGCGCGCCGGCTCCTCAGCCCTCGGCTCATCCACGCCCCAGCATCCGCCGACCAGCAGAAACGCCCCATCACCTGGCAGGGCGTCACCAACCAGCCCTCAGCCGCTTAGCGCTCTGCCACGTCTACGACCTCGACCAAAGCCGCCTCTTCCTGCAGCCCCTGAGCAGCGCTGCCGATCTCGCCAGCATTCGGCTCGGCAAAACGCGCCTCTCCTGATCCCGGCTCCGCAGCACCATCCGGCGCCTCCGCCACAGCCCGCCGCACCCGGTTCCGGTTGGCCCCAGCCTTCGTCCGCCCAGCCCCGCCCCCAGCCGAACCAGCAGCCGGCTCAGAGCCCCCAGCCGAATCCGAGCCACCACCAGGTTCGGAGCCGGCAAGCGCAGCCAGCACAGCCTCCGCCGTCCGCCGCCCCACCCCCGGCACCTCGGTGATCTCCTCCGGCGTGGCCTGCCCGAGCTTCTTGAGCGACCCGAAGTGCCGCAGCAGCGCCTTGCGCCGGGTCTCGCCCAGCCCCGGGATGTTGTCCAGTGCCGAGGCGGTCATCCGCTTGGAACGCCGTTGCCGGTGGAAGGTGATGGCGAACCGGTGGGCCTCGTCACGGAGGCGCTGCAGGAGGTAGAGGGCTTCGGACGTACGGGGAAGAATGACGGGGAAGTCCTCACCCGGCAGCCAGACCTCCTCCAGGCGTTTGGCCAGGCCGCAGAGTGCCACGTCCGTGATGCCCAGGTCGGACAGCACCGCGGCCACCGCGTTGACCTGCGGCTGGCCACCGTCCACGACCACCAGTTGGGGCGGGTACGCGAACCGGCGCGGCTTGCCGGTCAGCAGGTCGATGCCCGGCAGGTCGTTGGTGGCCACGTCGTCGCCATCGAGTTCGCCGGAAACCGGCACTGGCGGCGGGCCCGAGGACGGCTGCGCCTTGTAGCGAGCGAACCGGCGCCGCATCACCTCCGACATGGCCGCCAGGTCATCGGTGCCGCTGCCGTCCGGGTTACCCCGCACCGCGAAGCGACGATACTCACTTTTCCGGGCGAGCCCGTCCTCGAAGACCACCATGCTGGCAACCACGTCGGTGCCCTGGATCTGCGACACGTCGAAGCATTCGATGCGCAGCGGCGCGGAGTCGAGCCCGAGGGCCTCGGCGATCTCGTCGAGGGCCTTGCTGCGGGTGGTCAGGTCGCCGGCGCGGCGTAGCTTGTGGCGTTGCAGCGATTCGCCGGCGTTGCGGGCCACGGTTTCCAGCAGCGAACGCTTGTCACCGCGCTGTGGCACGCGCAACGACACCCGGCTGCCACGGTGCTCGGACAGCCAGTTCTCCAGGGCCGCGGAGTCCGGGGGGAGTTCCGGGACCAGCAGTTCTTTGGGTACGTCCCCCTCGCCGTGTTCGTCACCGTAGACCTGGCTGCAGAAGTGATGCACCAGGTCGCCGGTGGTCAGATCCTCCACTTTCTCCACGACCCAGCCACGCTGGCCACGCACCCGGCCGTCGCGGACGTGGAAGACCTGCACCGCGGCTTCGAGCGGATCCTCGGCGAAGGCCACCACGTCGGCGTCGGTGCCGTCGCCCAGCACCACTGTCTGCTTCTCCATCGCCTTGCGCAGCGCCGCGATGTCGTCGCGCAGCCGCGCCGCCTTCTCGAATTCGAGCTGCTCGGAGGCGTCGAGCATGTCGCGTTCGAGGCGCTTGACGAAGGCGTCGGTGCGCCCGGCCATGAAGTCGCAGAAGTCGTCGACGATCTCGCGGTGCTCGGCCGCGCTGACCCTTTCCACGCAGGGTGCTGAACATTTGCCGATGTAGCCGAGCAGGCAGGGACGCCCGATCTGCCCGGAGCGCTTGAACACCCCGGCGGAGCAGGTGCGCGCCGGGAACACCCGCAGCAGCAGGTCAAGGGTCTCGCGGATGGCCCAGGCATGACTGTAGGGCCCGAAGTAGCGCACTCCCTTGCGCTTCGCCCCGCGCATGACCTGCAGCCGGGGGAATTCCTCATTCAAGGTCACGGCGAGGAAGGGGTACGACTTGTCGTCGCGATATTTGACGTTGAAGCGCGGATCGAATTCCTTGATCCAGGAGAACTCCAGCTGCAAAGCCTCAACTTCGCTGCTGACGGTGACCCAGTCGACAGCCGCCGCGGTCGTCACCATCTGCTGGGTGCGCGCGTGCAGGGTCCACGTGTCGGCGAAGTAGGAATTCAGCCGGTTGCGCAGGCTCTTGGCCTTGCCCACGTAGATGACGCGGCCGGTGGGATCACGAAAACGGTAGACGCCGGGAGCGTCCGGGATGGTCCCCGGCGCCGGGCGGTAGCTGGACGGGTCAGGCACCACTCAACACTAGTTCCACCCTCTGACATGATTTCCGCAACCGGAGGCCCGTTGCCGCCGCCACGGCGTCGGGCCTCCGGCCTTGATCAGCTGCCCGCCAGGGCCTCCGTCGGGGGCAGGCCGGCCGCGCGCATCGATGGATAGACGCCTGCCACCACGCCGACCAGCAGCGCACCGCCCAGCCCGGCCATCGTCGCGGACAGGGGCAGCACCAGCGGCCAGTGATGGTAGGCGGCGTACCCGATCGTGGCGCAGCCGCCGAGGAAGGTGCCGGTGATCCCACCCAGAACGGCCAGCGCCACCGACTCGGTCAGGAACTGGCTGCGGATCTGACCCCGCGTGGCCCCCAGCGCCCGGCGCAGACCGATTTCGGTACGGCGTTCCAGCACCGAGACCACCATGGTGTTCGCCACCCCGATGCCGCCGACCAGCAACGCCACCGCGGCCAGGGCGAGCAGCAGCGACGAGTACGTGCTCTCGGTGGCCCGTTTCGCGGCAAGGGCCTCCGAGGGCCGGCTGACCCGCACGTCGGCGGGCTGGGCCGGATTCACCGTCGCGGGCAGCACCGCGCGCACCTGCTCCACAGCCGCTTCGTCGGAGCGCACGTACAGCGTGGTCGGACGGCCGTCGAAGCCGAGCTCGGTCTGGGCTGCGGGCCAGCCCACCAGCACCGACCGGTCGATCTCGGGGAACAGCGGGACGGCGGACAGGATCCCCACGACGGTGAACCACCGGTCGCCGATCATGACCTGCTGACCGGGTCCTTCACCACCGTCCACGCCGGTCACGCCGAGCCGGGTGGCGGCCACCGAGCCGAGGACCACCGCCGGGAAGCGGGCGGTCACCGGGGTGAGCCACTGTCCCTGGTGCAGGTGGGCGCCGACCGCGGGCAGCAGGTCGAGCCGGCTGGCCAGCACGGTCAGCCCGGAGCCGTCCTCGGGGTCCGTACGATCCGAGCGCCGCACCAGCGTATGGGTGTTCGCCACAGCGCCGACCCGGGTCACCGGCCCGATCCGCTGCACCATGCCGGCCGCCTGTTCGGGTAGCTGAGCCGGCGGCTGCTGATCCGGTGCCGCCGTCACTTGCAGCAGGTCGGTGCCCAGCCCGGACAACTCGCGCATGAGCTGGGCCTGGCTGGAGGCGGGAATGCCGGTGACCACGACGATCGTGGCGATGCCGATGGCGATGCCCAGCGCGGACAGGGCGGCCCGGACCTTGCGGGTACGGATTCCGAGCAGCCCCAGGCCCAGCAGGTCGAGCACGGCCAGCCGGACCGGGCGCGCGGCGGCCAGCGCGGCGCGGGAGGGTGCCGTCACCGGGTCATCACCGGACCGGAGTCGGCGACCAGCCGCCCGTCGAGCATCTCGACCCGGCGCGGCATCCGGGCGGCTATGGCGAACATGCCGGTTTCCACGGCGACAAGCCGGTTGCCCTCGGCCAATTGGACGGCGTACCCGCCTTCGCTGAGGGCGACCAGCGCGCCGACCGGCACGGCGAGCACGTCGCGGTGGGTCTCCCCGGCCAGGTCGACCTGCACGGCGGCCGCGTCGAGGCCGCTGAGACCGCGGTTGCCGGTGACCGTGACGGTGATCGCGCGCTGCGGCGTACCGGATGAGCCTTCCTCCTCGACCGTCGTGGCGATGGCGGTGACCTTGCCGGGCACCGAGGTGTCGCCGGGCAGCACGAC
Source organism: Actinoplanes sp. TFC3 (assembly GCF_001553785.1). Classification (GTDB taxonomy): domain Bacteria; phylum Actinomycetota; class Actinomycetes; order Mycobacteriales; family Micromonosporaceae; genus Actinoplanes. The sequence continues at coordinate 2,117,038 of NZ_LOJP01000001.1, read as the reverse complement.
GGTGACCGGATCGCCCTGCTCGATGGCGGCCGCGACGGCGGTGCCGGCCTTGGCGGTGATCACCTTCGCGGTCGGGGTGACGGTCAGCAGCGGCGCGGCCGCGGCATCGCCTCGCTGAGCGGTGAGCGAGTCGACCCGCACGGCCGCGGCTAGCACGACGACGTCGCCGATGCCGATGCGGCCGGTCACCGGAAGCCGGAGGTCGCGCTGCCAGCGCCGCAACGCCGCGATGAGCGACCTCGTCAGCACCCCGTCACCCTTGTGGACCTCGGTCCACGTCGTCACCGGTTGGGGCGTCGGGGACGCGGCCGGCGACGGGACCGGCGAGGGAGCCGGCGACGGGGTGGTCATCGGTACCCGCGAGCCGGCGGCGGGCTGGCGGCCGATGGAATAGCCCAGCGCTTGGAGGTTCGCGGCGAGCACGCGCACGTCGCGGCCCACCGTGCCGGGCCGGGCGAGCTCGCGGTAGAGCGGCAGGCTGCCGTAGAACAGCGGTACGGGCTGGTCGTCGACCCGGTAGAGCTGCTCACCGCGGGCGATGGGCGTGCCGGAGCGGGGCAGCCAGGTGATGATGCCGTCGCGGGCGCCCTTCACCGGCTGGGCCTGGCCGTAACCGAGGGCGCCGGTCAGCGAGGTGGTGACCGACAGGTCGGTTCTGACGATGACGGCGGACTGCACCGCGACCGGCGCCCCGGCGGTGACCTTCGGGGTGCTGCGCCGGCTGTTCCAGACGACGCCCGCCGCCACGGCCAGCAGCACCACGAGCAGCCCGGCCGTCCCGGCGATCCGGCGGCGTCTGCGGCGCGGTGCCGGTGGGTCAGTTGTCATGCTGGGAGATCATGCTGAGCGGTTGTCAGAAAGCGATCAGATCGATGGATCTTGACAGGATGCTGACACCGGTCGGTGATCGTGGTCGGCATGTCTCGAACCACTGCACGCCGTCCCACCATTGTGGCGCTCGCCGTCGCCTGCCTGCTCGGTGGCTGCTCCAGCCCGGACAACGACACCACCAGCGGCAGCCCGCAGATCGCCACCCTGCAGAGCACGCCCCCAAGGCCCAGCCCTCCGGTGACGGCGAGGACCGGCGCCCGCTGATCCGCCTCGACGCCAGCGACGAGGAACGGGACGCCCTGGTGGCGGCCTGGGACAAGTGCGTGACCGAAAAGGGCGGACCCGGTTACGAGCAGGCGAAGGTCGTCTACCTCAAGATCAAGCAGGGCGACAAGAAGGCCAAGGAGGTGCAGGCGGCCTGCCATCCCGTTGAGCCGGAGACGTACGAGGACCGGCAGCTACGCACCGATCTGCCGGCCTTCAAGGACAACCAGCGCGAGTTCTACAAGTGCGCCCAGCGGGCCGGCTACAAGCTCACCGCGCCCGACCCGGAGACCGGTCAGTTCGGTCTGACCGAGGTGGGCCCGCTGGGCGACTGGGGATCGGACAAGATGCAGGAGTGCCGCCGCGAGTCCTTCAAGGAGTGACCGGCAGGCGCAGCGTCATCGTGGTGCCCTCGCCCGGCCGGCTCAGCGCGGTCAGCGTGCCGCCGTGCGCCTCGGCAAGCTGGCGGGCGATGGGCAGTCCCAGACCGCTGCCCCCGGTGGCCCGGGCCCGGGAGGTGTCCGCGCGCCAGAACCGGTCGAAGATGCGCGGCAGGTCCTGCTCGGCGATGCCGATGCCGGAGTCCTGCACGGCGACGAGAAGCTCGGCACCGGCCACCGTGGCGCTCAGCGTCACGGCGCCGCCGGCGGGGGTGTAACGGATCGCGTTGGACACCAGGTTGCCGAGAAGCTGACGTAGCCGTACCGGATCCGCAGTGATCTCAGGGTCGCCCGCCACCTGTGCGGTCAGCGTGATCCGGCCGTCGGCCGCGGCGGTGAGGTGCGAATCGCGCACCTGGGTCACCAGGTCACGCAGACACACGCGTTCGGGGTGCACGCGCAGGTTGCCGGCGTCGGCGGCGGCCAGATCGCCGAGGTCGTCGATGATGTGGTGCAGCAACAGCGACTCGTCGTGCAGCAGTTCCAGCAGGGCCGGCCCGGACGGGACCACGCCGTCGCGGGCGGCCTCCAGCCAGCCGCGGATGTTGGTCAGCGGCGTGCGCAGTTCGTGGGCGACGTCGCTGACCATGAGCCGGCGCTGCGTCTCGGCTTGGTCGCGCCGCTCGGTGAGGTCGTTGAGGGCTCGGGCCAGGTAGCCGATCTCGTCGTCGCGGGCGACCGGCATGGGGGCCCGGTGCTCGTCGAGCGGGCGCATGGCCGCCTCGGTCAGTGCCCGCAACGGGCGGACCAGCCGGCGCCCGGTCAGCACGGTGAGCACGAGGGTGGCGAGCAGGACCGCGCCGGTGACCCAGGCGATGCGCAGCACGTTGGCGCGCGACAGGCTGAACACCGGCTCGTCCGCCGCAGCGGCCGGGCCGGTCACGAACAGCAGCGCGGGCGGCGGCACGTACGGACGCAGTTGCTGCACCCGGGCCTCGGCCAGGCAGGACTTGACCTTCGGCATCCCCCGGGCCCGGACCACGTCCGAAGCCTTGAACGAGTAGTCCGGGAAATGACCATCTCTTCCCTGCCGTTGAGACCGAGGCATCGCTGGGTCAGCCCGGCGAGAGCCCGCAGAGCGCGCTCCTCGGTGGGCGTCACGATCCGGCTCTGCCCGGTGCACTGAGCGGCGACCCCACCCGGGGACGGGGTCAGCACCTGCACCACGGGACGGCCGGCCGAGGTGTCCACCAGTTGGCCCTCGCCGCCGGTCCCGGTCAGGCACTGCAAGTCCTTCTCCGCGGCCAGGCGCAGCTTGGCGTGTTCTGCTTCCGGCAGCCGGTACGGCCCAGCGACGCGCGCATCGATGCGCTCGGCCCCGCCGGTGAGCCCCTGGTCGAGGTGCAGCGGGTCGACGGTCGCAGAGGCTCGCGCAGCGGTCGGCGGCTCGCCCTTCGCGGAATCGGCGATGACCTCGCGGTCATCGGTGAGCAGGGTGATCCGCCGGTCGATCTTGGCCGCCCGGGCGTCGATCAGTGGCTGCACGCCGGTCCAGTCGCGGTGCGTGGCGGCGTAGCCGATCAGCATGTCGTAGACGCTCTTGTCGTCGGCGAGCGAGCGGCCCTGCTCTTGCCGGATGGCCCGGCTGGTGGACTGCACGGCGAGCCAGGCTGTGGCGGCGATGGCGGCCAGCGCGATCAGCACCGAGGTGGCCAGCAGCCGGACCACCAGGCTGCGGCGCAGCGGGACCCGGGTCAATCGGAGCCGCCGGCCAGCTTGTAACCCACGCCGTAGACAGTCACCAGCCGGGCCGGTCGGCGCGGGTCAGGCTCGATCTTGCGGCGCAGGTTCATCACGTGCATGTCGATGGTGCGCACCGTGGAGTTGCGGTCGATGCCGCGGGTGTGATCGAGCAGTTGGGCGCGGGTGAAGACGCGGTCCGGCGCGCCGGCCATGGCGGCGAGGATGGCGAACTCCCCCGGTGTGCACTCCACCGGTTCCCCGGCGCAGGCGATGCGGTGCCGGGCCGGGTCGATGGTCAGCGGCCCGACCGTCAGCACCCCGTCCTGCGGCTGCGGGGCCGCTCGGCGCCGCCGCAGCAGGGTACGGACCCGCGCCGCCAGTTCCCGGGGGCTGTACGGTTTGGTCAGGTAGTCGTCGGCTCCCAGGTCCAGGCCGAGCAGCAGATCCTCCTCGCCCGAGCGGGCGGTGAGCATCAGCACCAGCACATCGCTGTCACGGCGCAGCGCCCGGCACACCTCGAGTCCGCTGAGCCCGGGCATCATGACATCCAGGATCAGCAGGTCCGGAGGCTGCAGGCGGGCCGTGCTGAGCGCCGAGTGACCGTCGTGCACCACGACCACCTCGTGGCCCTCGGCCCGCAGGTACTGGCGCAGCAGCTCGGCCTGCCGGCGATCATCTTCGGCAACGAGGACATGGGCGCACACGACGGCGACTATAGGTCGGTCGCGGGCTGCGGCGGAGTTCTACGGCAAAGCTGACAAGATCTTGAAGGTTGGCGACGGGCAAGGACCGGCCCCGCGCCCGGCAGGGTCAGCGAAGGGCCGGTCCCCAGCCCTCATGCGGAAACGACGTTGTCGCCGTCCACCTTGACCTTGGTCTCGGCCAGCGCCTTGGTCGCCGGGCCGCCGGTGGGCGAGCCGTCCTCGATGGAGAACGTACTGGCGTGGCACGGGCACTTGATCTGGCCGTTCTCGACCTTGTTGACCGGGCAGCCCTGATGCGTGCAGATCTTGCTGAACGCCTTGTACGTGCCGGCCTCGGGCTGGGTGATGACGTAGTCACCCTTGATCACGCCGCCGCCCTCGGGAACGTCGGCAACCGCGACAAGCGTTGCTCCGCCGCCGGAGGAGTCGCCGCCGCCCTTGGGGCCCGCGGTGGAGCTGCCAGCCGGGGCCGGGTCGTTGCTGAAGTCGCCGCCGTTGGCCCCGGTCGTGCTGGAGCTGGTGGAGGAGTCCGTACCGCAGGCGGCCAGAAGGCAGCCGGCGCCGAGCGCTCCGGCGCCCACGAGCACGACGCGCCGGGAGGTAGCCGCGGCGTTGCCGGCCGGCTGCTCGCCGGTGCCCGTGAGGTCGGTGTCGGGCCTCGTCTGCACGTCAGTCATCTGTTGCCAAACCCTTCGAAGTACCCGCTGTTCCGCGTGATGAGGTCACACGGCGTTGCTTGTATGTACGCGCGGCCACCCGGTGTGGTTCATGGCCGCAGCCGAAATTATCAGCCGTAACCCCTGGTTTCCGGCGCGTTCCGGTCCCACCGCAACCACGCGCGCCCCGTTTCCGCAGGTGGCGGGCGGGGCGCGCGTCGTCGCTGTGAGTTACCTGTGGCCTTAAAGTATTAGCCTCGAGGGGCGACCTCAGGCGGTGACCTTGGCCCGCGAGCGGGGGGCACGCGGCTTGGCCGTCTTCTTCGCCGGGGCGGGCGAGCCGTTCGCCTTGGCCGCCCGGGCCGTGGCATCGGCGTTGCCGCCCGGCTCGCCCTCGAGGCCGAGCATCGGGCGCAGGTAGCGCCCGGTGTGGCTCTCGGACACCTCGGCCAGCTCCTCGGGCGTGCCGGTGGCCAGCACCTGACCGCCCTTGTTGCCGCCCTCGGGACCCATGTCGATGAGCCAGTCGGCGTTTTTGATCACGTCGAGGTTGTGCTCGATGGTGATCACCGTGTTGCCCTTGTCGACCAGGCCGTTGAGCACCAGCAGCAGTTTGCGGATGTCCTCGAAGTGCAGCCCGGTGGTCGGCTCGTCGAGCACGTAGACCGTGCGCCCGGTGGAGCGCTTCTGCAGCTCAGAAGCGAGCTTGACGCGCTGCGCCTCACCACCGGACAGCGTGGGCGCGGGCTGGCCCAGCCGTACGTAGCCCAGGCCGACCTCGACCAGCGTCTTGAGGTGGCGGTGGATGCTCGTGATCGCCTGGAAGAAGTCCGCAGCCTCCTCGATCGGCATGTTGAGCACCTCGGAGATGGTCTTGCCCTTGTAGTGCACCTCGAGGGTCTCGCGGTTGTACCGGGCGCCCTTGCACACCTCGCAGGGCACGTACACGTCGGGCAGGAAGTTCATCTCGATCTTGATGGTGCCGTCGCCGGAGCAGTTCTCGCAGCGCCCGCCCTTGACGTTGAACGAGAACCGGCCGGGGCCGTAGCCGCGCACCTTGGCCTCGGGGGTCTCGGCGAACAGCTTGCGGATGTTGTCGAACACCCCGGTGTAGGTGGCCGGGTTGGAGCGCGGCGTGCGCCCGATCGGCGACTGGTCCACGCCGACAACCTTGTCGACGTTGTCGAGCCCGGTGATGCGGGTGTGCCGGCCCGGCACCATCCGCGCGCCGTTGATCTGGTTGGCCAGCACCGTGTAGAGGATGTCGTTGACCAGCGTCGACTTGCCCGAGCCGCTGACCCCGGTGACCGCGATGAACTGCCCCAGCGGGAACGGCACGGTGACGTTGCGCAGGTTGTGCTCGCGCGCACCCTGCACGACCAGTTCCCGGCCGGTCGTCTGCGGGCGGCGGATCGGCGGGGTCGGGATCTGCTTGCGACCCGACAGGTAGGCCCCGGTGGGTGACTGCTTGTTGGCCAGCAGCCCCTTCACCGAGCCGCTGTGCACGATGTTGCCGCCGTGCTCGCCGGCGCCGGGGCCGATGTCGACGATCCAGTCGGCGGTGCGGATCGTGTCCTCGTCGTGCTCGACCACGATGAGCGTGTTGCCCAGGTTCTTCAGGCGCACCAGCGTCTCGATGAGCCGGTGGTTGTCGCGCTGGTGCAGGCCGATCGACGGCTCGTCCAGCACGTAGAGCACGCCGACCAGCCCGGAGCCGATCTGGGTGGCGAGCCGGATGCGCTGTGCCTCGCCGCCGGACAGGGTGCCGGCGCCGCGGTCGAGCGACAGGTAGTCCAGCCCGACGTCGACCAGGAACTGCAGCCGGGCGTTGATCTCCTTGAGCACCCGCTCGGCGATCATCTTCTGCCGGTCGGTGAGCTCCATGCCGGCCAGCAGCTCGGCGCACTCGCCGATGGACAGGTTGCACACCTCGGCGATGCTCTTGCCGGCGATGGTCACGGCCAGCACCTCGGGCTTGAGCCGGGTGCCGCCGCAGGTCGGGCACGGGATGTCGCGCATGTAGCCCTCGTACTTGTCGCGCGACCAGTCGCTCTCGGTGTCGTTGTGCCGGCGTTCGATCCACTGGATCACGCCTTCGAAACCGGTGTAGTACGAGCGTTCGCGGCCGTACTTGTTGCGGTAGCGGACGTGGACCTGGTCCTCGGAGCCGTACAGGATCGTCTTCTGCGCGCGGCTGGGCAGCGCCCGCCACGGAGTGTCCAGACTGAAGCCCTCGGCCTTGCCCAGCGCCTCGAGCAGCCGCAGGAAGTATTCCAGCGTCGAGCCACCGGACCAGGGCTGGATCGCGCCCTCGCGCAGGCTGCGCTCCTCGTCCGGGATGATCAGCTCGGGGTCGACCTCCTTCTTGGTGCCCAGGCCGGTGCACTCCGGGCAGGCGCCGTAGGGCGCGTTGAAGGAGAAGACCCGCGGCTCGAGGTCCTCGATCGCCAGCGGGTGCTCGTTGGGGCAGGCCAGGTGCTCGGAGAACAGCCGCTCGCGGTTGGGGTCGTCCTCGCTCAGGTCGACGAAGTCGAGCAGCAGGATGCCCGCGGCCAGCCCGAGCGCGGACTCCACCGAGTCGGTCAGGCGCTGCTTGCTGGAGGCCTTGACGCTGAGCCGGTCGACCACCACCTCGATGGTGTGCTTCTCCTGCTTCTTCAGCTTCGGCGGGTCGGACAGCGGGTGCACGACGCCGTCGACGCGGGCGCGGGCGTACCCCTTGGCCTGCAGTTCGGCGAACAGGTCGACGTATTCGCCCTTGCGGCCGCGGATCACCGGGGCGAGCACCATGAACTTGGTGCCCTCCTTCATGGCGAGCACGCGGTCGACGATCTGCTGAGGGCTCTGCTTGCTGATCCGCTCGCCGCAGACCGGGCAGTGCGGGATGCCGGTGCGCGCGAACAGCAGGCGCAGGTAGTCGTACACCTCGGTGATGGTGCCGACAGTCGACCGCGGGTTGCGGGACGTCGACTTCTGGTCGATCGACACCGCCGGGGACAGGCCCTCGATGAAGTCGACGTCGGGCTTGTCCATCTGCCCGAGGAACTGCCGCGCGTACGAGGACAGCGACTCCACATAGCGCCGCTGTCCCTCGGCGAAGATGGTGTCGAACGCGAGGCTGGACTTGCCCGAGCCACTGAGCCCGGTGAACACGATCATCGCGTCGCGAGGCAGGTCAAGACTGACGTCACGCAAGTTGTGCTCGCGTGCGCCACGAATGATCAATCGGTCGGCCACAGCCAGCCACTCCGTAACGTCAAGACAATAGGCGCCAGCACCCTAGCGCCGGGGTACGACATGTTTTCGCCGTCGGAGTACAGCACCCAAACCTACCCGCCCATTCCCGTCACCCGGCGGGATGAATCAGCCCCTTGACGTCCCACAACTCAACGCCACCAACCTGTTGCGGAGCGCTGCCGATCAGGTACGTGAGGATGGTTCTGAGCAGATCATGGTTAGCGGTGGCCGGGTCGAGCACCACCACCGCGGCCCGCCAGTAGGTCAGGTCGGCCAGCGCGGCCCGCCGGTCGATCTCCGACAGCTCCGGCATCCGACCGTACGCCCCCGCGATGCGCAGCAGGTCGGCGGTGGCCCGGGGCGCCGCGTTCCACGATCCGGTGCGGTTGACCGGTGGGTTCGCCGGCCCCATGAAGTATCCCCGCGGCACGGCGAAGCCGAGACCCGACAGGGCGAACCACCGCATTCCGGTACGACCGGAAGTGACCTCCGGCACCGGCACGCTCACCAGCGTCCGGTCGTCGGGCACATACTGCTCCCACATCCGCTGGGCGATGAACGGCGGCAGCGGCGGCGCATCGACCACCGGCAGCGGCTTGGGCAGCACCGGCACCAGCGCCACCACCATGCCGGCCCAGAACGCGACCCGGCGCCGGTGCGGCAGCTCAGGTGCCCGGTCCCAGGCCAGCGCCAGCAGCACCCCGATGATCGTCGAGGGTACCATCGCGAACCGGGTCACGCTGACCAGGTCGATGATCGGCACGTGCTGGACCAGCGCGAACGGCATCGGGAAGCCGGTGTCGTGCCCGGCCACCCGCAACCGCGGGCCCAGCGAGGCCACCAGCAGCACCACCCCGGCAATGACCGCTGCGCGGGCCGCGATGGTGCGCCACAGCATGACGGCCGCCACCACGAGCATCACCAGCAGCGGCAGACCCCAGAACGAGTCGTCCTCGGTCGGGCTGACGCTCAGCGCCCGTGCGACCACCCCGTTGCCGGCCAGCGACTGCCGCGCGTACGCCCCGACGGCCAGCAGATCGGTAACGAACTTGCCCGGCTCGAACGGCTGCCCGGTGTAGCTCTGCGGACCGGCGAACTGCCACCACAGCGGGTACGCCAGCAGCACCAGCGCGGTGCCGGCGGCCACCCCCAGCCCCAGCACGAACCGGCGCCACGCCGCTTTGACGACCTCGCGGGCGAAAGCGCCGTAGGCCACGATGAACACGAGCAGCGTCAGGGCCGTGAACAGCAGCACTTCCTCGTTGAGAAAGACCTGCATCACGATCAGCAGCCCGAGGATCACCCCGCCGCGCACGATCCGTCCGGGCTCGCGCAGCCGCAAGACCTGCCAGACGATGAACGGCACCACGAACTGGGCGACGAAGTTCACATGGCCGTTGGCGTGCGAGACCATCGCCGGGGCGAACCCGCACCACAGGCCACCGATCCAGGCGGCGCGCTGGGTTCGTACCAGAAACTGCCGGAGAACCCACCACCAGGCCGCCGCGGTCCCGGCCAGACTGAGCGTGAGCAACAGCACGAGCGTGAGGCCCGGCCCGAAGAAGTGGGTGATCGGGGCGAACGGCACGCTCAGGGCCAGCACCGAGGTGTTGGCCATCAGGTTCACCCCGTCGGGCACGTTCATCCGGCCGGTGAAGAACGGGTTGTCGCCGTGGAAGACCACCCGCTCGCCGTGCGCCAGAACGAACAGGAAGAAGCCGTGGTCGTTGTCGTTGGCGGCCAGCACGCGCCCCGACGGGCTGATCCACAACTGGATCATCACAACCACGGCCAGCGCGAGATAGCTGAGCAGGCCCCACAGACTGCGCCGGGCGTAGAAGGGCCGCGAGGCGTCCGTCAGCGGCTCGGGACGCTTCGCGATGACCTCTTGCTCGACCGTGGGCACCGGTGCATTTTGCCAGAGGGGCGGGTCACCGCCGACTCGCCTGGGCGGCCGGCGCCGGGTCCCGCCCGGCGGTCAGGTCCAGCACGGCACCACCCCCGGCAAGCGGGATCAGACTTCCCGGTACGGTCGGAGCGCCAGCCCCCACCAACACGCTGACCAGCGCCGACTTGCCCGCGCCGGGGCGCCCCAGCAGGGCCAGCGTGCGGCCCGGTGGCACCAGGTCCCGCAGGTCGTCCAGGCCGGCCCGGGTCCGGGTGCTGGTGAGCTGGGTTCGTACCCCCGGAGCGGTTTCCCGGAGTTTTCGCAGGATGAGCTGGGGATCGCGAGCCAGGTCACATTTGGTGAGCACGATCACCGGCTGTGCCCCCGATTGCCGGGCCAGCGTGAGCAACCGCCCGATCAGCGCCTCATCTGGTCGCGGGTGCAGGGGCTCCACCACCGCGACCGTGTCCACATTGGCCGCGAGCGGCTGGTTCTCGGTCAGCGCGGTGCGCCGGGGCAGCACCAGCTCCACGGTCGTGCGGCGATCCGGCCAGCGCCGCACCACCACCCAGTCCCCCGCGCAGGGTAGGTCGGCGGGGTAACCGGCCGTGCTGAGCAGCAGGTTGCCGGCCAGACTGGCCCGGTCCACGCCGCCGGGGGTCAGCACGGTGCAGACGCCACGCTCGGCGCGCAGCACCCGGCCCGGACAGGTATCCGGGCGATCGAAGCAACGATAGGCGGACGCGACAGCCGCGTCCCAGCCCAGGGCGGGCAGGTCGGACATCAGACTCTCATTTTCTCAACGGGAACAGTTCGGGGGACGCGTCGGCACCGACGGTACGGTCGCGGTGACGCCGGGCGAAACCGATTTCCCGATAGGGTCGTGGTCGTGACGATGGATCCACTGGTCCTCCTGACCGATGTCGATCAGGCAACCGAGCGGCTGCTCAGCACCGCTGCGCAGCTCGACCCGACGGCGCCCTCGCGGCTGCCCGGCTGGACGGTGGGTCACGTGCTGACCCATGTGGCGCGCAACGCTGACTCGTTCACCACCCTGCTGACCGGGGCTCGCACCGGCGAGGACGTGCCGCAATATCCGTCGTCCACCGCGCGCGACGAGGACATCGAAGCCGGCCACACCCGCCCGCTGACCGAGCAGATCGCCGACCTGCGCGAGTCCCACGACCGCTTCGCCGACGCGGCCGCCGCGATGACGGCCGAGGCGTGGGCCTTCGTGCTGTCCGCGAACGGCCGGTCCGCGGCGTTCCTGCCGTGGGCGCGGCTGCGCGAGGTGGAGGTGCACCACGTCGACCTCGGCGGCGGCTACACCCCGGAGGACTGGTCGGATGCCTTCGCGGTGCGCCTGATCCGCGAGATCACCGGCGGGCACAACCTGGAGGCGGCTCCGCTGATCCTGCGCCCGCACGGCCTGGACCAAGCCATCACCATCGGCGTGCCCACCGAGTCGGCGCCTGCTGTCGGCGGCCCCACCCGCGAGATCGCCGCGTGGCTGGCCGGCCGCTCGGACGGCGCCGGGCTGACCGTGGCCCCCGACGGAGAACTGCCCGTACCCCCGAGATGGAAGTGACGCGATGACCTACACCGGAGATGTGAGCCGGGGCTCGGCTCCCGCCGTCCGCGAGCTCAACGGCCTGACCGTCACCAAGGTCTCGGTCGGCGAGACGGACAACAACGCCTATCTGCTGCGCTGCACCTCCGACGGCAGCCAGCTGCTGATCGACGCCGCGAACGACGCCCGGACCCTGCTGGACCTGATCGGGGACGCCGGCCTGAGCACCGTCGTGACCACCCACCGGCACTGGGACCACCACGGCGCCCTGGCCGAGATCGTGAAGGCCACCGGCGCCCGGTCCATCGCCGGCGCCGACGACGCAGCCGAAATCCCGGTCGTCACCGAAACCGTCACCGACGGCGACACCATCACGGTGGGCGACTGCACCCTCGAAGTGATCCACGTGGTCGGCCACACCCCGGGCTCGATCGTGCTGCTCTACCGCGAGCCCGACGGCATCGCCCACCTGTGGACCGGCGACAGCCTCTTCCCGGGCGGCGTCGGAAACACCCGCGGCGACAAGAAGAACTTCGCATCGCTGATCAACGACGTGCAGACAAAGCTGTTCGACCGCCTGCCCGACGACACCTGGTTCTACCCGGGCCACGGCAAGGACTCAACCCTGGGCACCGAACGCCCCAGCCTCCCCGAATGGCACGCCCGCGGCTGGTAGGACCCGAACGCACCGCGGCCAGATGACCATTGATCTTGCTGCGCGGGAGTCCTTCACGGCTAAGCCGTGGGCTTAATGGCTTCCGGAGCGACGGGGTCGTGACCGTAGAGTCGGACCATTGGAGGTACCGATGCATCTGCGCCACGACCCCATGCGCTGGCAACCGGCCCAGCCCTCCCCGGACTTCTGGCCGCATGCCAGCCCCGCCGCCGCTCCCGGCCCGAGCCTTCCCGGCTGGCTTGAGGAACGCCTTTTCGACCAGCGCATCGTCATGGTGCGAGGACCTCTGACGAGCCAATCCGCATCCGGTACGGCCGCAGCGCTGCTCACCCTCGACGCCGCAGGCCCCGATCCGGTGCAGCTCCACGTCGCCAGCAGCAACGGTGACCTGAACGCGGCGCACGCGGTCATCGACGTGATCGACGCCATGACCGCCCCGGTGCACGCCGTGGTGACCTCGGAAGCCGGCGGTGCCGTGCTCGCGATCCTGGCCGCGGCCCAGAAGCGCTCGGCCTACCGCCACGCCCGCTTCCGCCTGGCCGAACCCCGCGCCGCCGGAGTCATGGGCACCGCGGATGAGGTAGCCGCCGCGGCCGGGCAGCACCTACGCGAGCTCGAAGAGGTCATCCTGCGCCTGGTGGAGGTAACCGGCCAGACCCGCAGCCGCATCGAGGACGACCTGTCCGCCGGTCGCAGCCTGTCCGCCGAGGAAGCCCGCGACTACGGCCTCATCGACGAGATCGTCGGCAAGGGCGGCGTCCCCGAGGCCTGAGAGCCGCACCCGCCCTACCGGCGCCCGTCCCTGCCAAAGGCCCTTACCCGACGCCCGCCCTCACCCGACGGCCGCCCTTGCATACGCCAACGGCGCGGCTCCCGCTCGGGGAACCGCGCCGTTGGTCGAGTCTTGGTTACTCGGCTACCTTGACGCCCATCGAGCGCGCGGTGCCGGCCACGACCTTGATCGCGGCGTCCAGGTCGTTGGCGTTGAGGTCGGGGAGCTTACGCTCCGCGATCGCCTTGATCTGGTCGTTGCTCAGCGTGCCCACCGTCTGGGTCAGCGGGTTTGACGCACCCGACTGGATGCCCAGCGCCTTGCGGATCAGGAAGCTGGTCGGCGGCGTCTTGTAGGCGAGCTGGTGGCTGCGGTCCTCGAAGACGCTGACGATGACGGGGATGATCTCGCCACGGTTCTTCGAGGTCGCCTCGTCGTACTCCACCTTGACGGCGCGCATGTTGGCGCCGGTCGGGCCGAGCATCTTACCGAGGTCCACCATCGCGGCGTTACCCGCCTCAAGCGCGAGGGTTACCTCATGGGTCTTCTTCTTGGGCGGCATTACGCAAAAGCTCCTTAGTGTGTGCTGCACGGGCCAAAGTCAGGAGCTCGCCAGCATCATCAACGCACGACAACCCCGAGACTTTACTACCGCGCTCGTTCATGGGTCAAAACGCCATGGGGATGCCACGCGTTATGGCAGAACTGATGCGGCGGTATACCAGTCTCGGGTTCCCCCGCCAGCATAGCTCGCCTCCCACCACCCCGCCGACCCGCCCCGCACCCGGCCAACCGGCCCGGCCCAGGCCCGCAAGGCGTCAGTATTTGTCGCAGTAACAGGAGGACATCAGCGAACGGACAACGCCGACGTACTCGGGGTTGGGCAGCCGCTTGGTCGCGTACCCCTCATCGACCGGGCCGCGACCCACGTTGTAGCCGGCGATGACCATGTTGAGCAGGCACATGCTGCTCTGGGTCCTGCACTTCTCCGGGCTCAGATCGTATTTGTGACCGAAGTAGGCATCGCCGAACGCCCGGGTGAGCCAGGCGATGTAGTTCGCGCCCAGACTGGCGTTCTGCCGGTAGTCGCTGGCGTCGTAGGTCTGCTCGAAGCGCTGGTTGAGGAACGACTCGGTGTCCGGCATCACCTGCATCAGGCCCCGGCCGCCGTCGCAGTTCACGATGTTGGACTGCCAGCCGCTCTCGTGCCAGGCCGTGACCAGCACCAACCGGTTCGGCACCCTGAGCTGCGGGGCCGACCCCGGCCAGTACGTCCTGCCCGCCGCCGCCTGCAGAGCCGCCTTCGCCTTGCTCTTCGAGACGAGCTTGCCCTCGCGGTGCGCGCAGGCCGGCAACTGGAAGTTGTTCGGGTCCGCAGCCGGGCTCGCCGAGGTCTTCGACGGCTTCGGCTTGGGCTTGGCCTTGGTCCTGGATGGCGCCGGTGCGGAAGGCGGCAAGGAGGGCAACGTCGGCAGCGCTTCGACCGTACCGGTGAAGGGCTCTTCGGAAGTCGCCGGTGGCGCCGCCGCAATCGCCGGGGAGGCCGGGTCCGCGTCATGCCCGCCCAGACCGCATCCGGTCAGCATCATCGCGCCGATCAACCCGCCGATGAACCACCTCAGCCTGCGCCCCATCGACACTTCCTCCCCCCGAGCGGCCAACTGTCGAACGCTAACAGCGCCGACGTTCGCGTGGCGCCCGGCAAACTGGGCGAAAAGGACGGGCTTCGCAACCGGTTCCGGGGATTGACCCCGGAGCGGCAACGGCAACCAACACCGGGGACAATGGGTGTATGCAGACCCGCACCGACCTACGCAACGTCGCCATCATCGCCCACGTCGACCATGGCAAAACAACCCTGGTCGACGCCATGCTGCGCCAGGGGAGCCAGTCCCACGCGCGGGGCGAGATGGCCGACCGCGTCATGGACTCCATGGACCTGGAGCGGGAAAAGGGCATCACCATTCTCGCCAAGAACACGGCGATCAGCTACCAGCCCGCCGACGGCAAGCCCGTCACCATCAACATCATCGACACCCCCGGCCACGCCGACTTCGGCGGTGAGGTCGAGCGCGGCCTGACCATGGTCGACGGCGTCGCCCTGCTGGTCGACGCGTCCGAGGGGCCGCTGCCGCAGACCCGCTTCGTGCTGCGCAAGGCGCTGGCCGCCAAGCTGCCGATCATCCTGATCATCAACAAGGTGGACCGGCCGGACGCGCGGATCAAGGAGGTCGTCGACGAGACGTACGAGCTCTTCCTCGACCTCGACGCCGACGAGCACCAGATCGAGTTCCCCATTGTCTACGCGTGCGCGCGCGATGGCATCGCCTCGCTGACCCAGCCCAAGGACGGCACCGTCCCCGAGGACAGCACCGACCTCGAGGTGCTGTTCAGCACCATCCTCGACACCATCCCGGCGCCCACCTACAACGAGGACGCCCCGCTGCAGGCGCACGTGGTCAACCTCGACGCCTCGCCGTTCCTGGGCCGCCTCGCGCTGTGCCGCGTGCACGAGGGCACGATCCGCAAGGGCCAGACCGTGGCCTGGTGCAAGACCGACGGCACGGTCAGCAACGTCCGCATCTCCGAGCTGCTGATCACCGACGGGCTGGACCGCAAGCCCGCCGAAAGCGCCGGGCCGGGCGACATCATGGCCGTGGCCGGCATCCCGGACATCATGATCGGTGAGACCCTGGCCGACGCCGAGAACCCGATCCCGCTGCCGCTGATCAGCGTCGACGAGCCGGCCATCTCGATGGTCCTGGGCACCAACACCTCGCCGCTGGTCGGCAAGGTCAAGGGGGCCAAGGTCACGGCCCGCATGGTCAAGGACCGCCTCGACAAGGAGCTCATCGGCAACGTGTCGCTGCGTGTGCTGCCGACCGAGCGCCCGGACGCCTGGGAGGTGCAGGGCCGAGGGGAGCTGGCGCTGGCGATCCTGGTCGAGCAGATGCGCCGCGAGTCCTACGAGCTGACCGTCGGCAAGCCCCAGGTGGTCACCAAGACCATCGACGGCAAGGTGCACGAGCCGGTCGAGCGGCTGACCATCGACGCGCCCGACGAGTACATGGGCGCCATCACCACGCTGCTCTCCACCCGCAAGGGCCGCATGGAGGAGCTCATCAACCACGGCACCGGCTGGCTGCGCATGGAGTGGCTCGTCCCGGCCCGCGGCCTGATCGGTTTCCGCACCGAGTTCCTCACCGAGACCCGCGGCACCGGCATCATGCACCACCTCTTCGAGGCTTACGAGCCGTGGTTCGGCGAGCTGCGCACCCGCCAGAACGGCTCCCTGGTCGCCGACCGCGCCGGGGTGGTCACCCCGTTCGCGATGATCAACCTGCAGGAGCGCGGGCAGCTCTTCGTCGAGCCGACCACCGAGGTCTACGAAGGCATGATCGTCGGCGAGAACTCTCGCGAGGACGACATGGACGTCAACATCACCAAGGAGAAGAAGCTCACCAACATGCGTGCCGCGAGCGCGGACAACACCGAAAAGGTGATCCCGCCGCGCAAGCTGTCGCTGGAGCAGTGCCTCGAGTTCTGCCGCGAGGACGAGTGCGTCGAGGTCACCCCGGCCGCCGTACGCATCCGCAAGGTCGTGCTCGACCAGCAGACCCGTGGCCGGGCCGCTGCCCGCCGCAAGCACCAGGGCTGAGAAACGCAAAGCTCCCCGGGCCTGGCGCCCGGGGAGCTTTTTCATGCCCGTCAGACGGAGCTGTCGACGAGCTCTTTCTTGCGGTCCCGCGACGTTTTGATCAGGCTGGCCGCTGTCGCAATGCCCAGGGTGCCGATGATGACCAGCAGCGAGAGCCAGATCGGGATCTCCGGCGCCCAGTGCAGACCGTGGCCACCGTTGATGAAGCTCAGCGAATTGGTGTGCAGCGCCTCCAGGAACAGCTTGACGCCGATGAACGCGAGCACGAACGACAACCCGATGTTCAGGTAGACCAGGCGTTCGAGCAGCCCACCGAGCAGGAAGTACAGCTGGCGCAGACCCATCAGGGCGAAGACGTTGGCGGTGAAGACGAGGTACGGCTCCTTGGTGATGCCGAAGATCGCCGGGATCGAGTCGAGCGCGAAGATCAGATCGGTCGTGCCGATCGCAATCATCACGATGAGCATCGGCGTGAACAGCCGCCGCCCGGCCTCGGTGACGATCGTCATGTGCCCGCTGTCGAACGAGCTGGAAACCGGGAACACGCGCTTGGCCCAGCGGATGAGGATGTTCTCCTTGAACTCCTCTTCCTCGTCGTTCTTCAGCAACGTGATGGCGGTGTACACCAGGAAAGCGCCGAAAATGTAGAACACCCACGAGAATTGCTCAATCAACGCGGCGCCGGCGGCAATGAAAGCCCCCCGCATGATCAGCGCGAGCACAATCCCGATCAGCAGCACCTTCTGCTGGAACTGCCGCGGCACGCTGAACCGCCCCATGATGATCATGAAGACGAAAAGGTTGTCGACGCTCAGCGAATACTCGGTGAGCCACCCGGTGTAGAACTCACCGGCCGGCGACCACCCGGCGGTGACCCCGATGCCGAGCCCGAACAGCAGGGCCAGGCCGACGTAGAAGGCAACCCATCCCCCGGCTTCGCGCATCGAGGGTTCATGAGGCCGTCGCCCGACGATCAGCAGATCGATGGTGAGCATGACGACAAGGGCACCGAGGGTAGCGAACCAAACCCAGGCATGGACGTTCAATGAGGACCTCCGGCAGGCACGGGGCACCGCCACGCGGGATCCGGGATCCAGCGCAGCGATGTGCGACTGTCGGAGGTCTCTTCCGCTCCAGGCTTGGCTGACGCCAGGTCAGGAACCACCGGCCCCGGGCGCATCCTCTCGAATGCAAACCGTGCTGACGAAACCGGTGCGAGGGAATACTCCCCTCCTACGCGAGCCATTGTGTCCCATCGCGGCTCGAAGTGACACATGACCCCAGCCAACAGTGTCGGGGCTAACTTCGCCAGTCATTCCCAATCCCGACAGACCCAATCAAGCAGCCAGATAGCACATTGCAACCCAGCACCTTGCCATACCTCCCAACCTCACAAGCGCTAGATCATCCTAGGAACCTAGGCGCTGTGAACCGTTCGGTATCGCGCCCGTCGCCGACGGCAGCCCGCTATCGGCGGCGAAGCGCGGCCGGACAGCACGCCACCTCATCGAGGCACCGAACGGCTCGGCCGGCCACTTCACATCCGCTGGAGACGTCGCGCGCGCCGGCTTAGTGATCCAGTCCTACCCGTCCGAGGGCTTCGCGCACGTGCTCCCGCAGCCACCGCGAGGCCGGATCATTGTGGACCCGGCGGTGCCAGCGCAGCTCAACGTCGGCAGTGGGCAGCTCGAACGGCACCTCGTGGTATCGCAGCGGAACGCCCCGCTCAATCAGGTGGGTGGCCGTCACCTGCGGCACGAGACAGATGAGGTCATCCTCCATAGCCATCAGCGCGCCCACCGCGTACGACGGAACCACCGCCGCCACGTGCCGCGACCGTCCGAGCCGCTCCAGCGCATCATCGAGCGGTCCCCGAGCCAACCCGCGCCGCGACGCGGAGATGTGCGGATGGCGGCACAGGTCGTCCAGGTTCAACTCCGGCGCCCGCCCCAGCTCCGAGCCGGCCGCGACCACCGCCACGAACCGGTCGGTGAACAGCAACGACGTGTGGATGTCGGGCGGCGGCGGGTCCGCCACCCCCACGTCGAGGTCGAGCGAACCGTCCCGCAGCGCCTCCGGCTCCTTGGCCTCCTGCCGCATGAACCGCAGCCGCACGCCCGGGGCCTCACCGGCGATGCGGCGGGTGAGCCGGGACGCGAGCACCGGCGTCAGGGCATCATTGACGCGGATCGAAAAGCTCCGCTGCCAGGACGATGGGTCGCTGCCGGCGGATTCGGCGCGCAGTCCGTCCGCGGCCTCCAAGAGCGCTCTCACGGTACGCACAGAGCGCTGCGCGAACGGCGTAGGAACCAGCCCTCGACCGGCTCGCACCAGGATCGGATCGTTCATCGCGCGCCGCAACCGGCTCAACGCCCGGCTGGTCGCCGGCGCGGACAAGTGCAGCCGCACCGCAGCCTCCGCCACGCTACCGGTGTCCAGCAGCGCGTCGAACACCCGCAGCAGGTTGAGATCCAGACTGTCCGCCATGCCGTTTTCCTATTCGTGCGTCCGCCGCAGGTAGTCCTTACCAACATTGCACTGGGCATCATGCCTGATCGGATCAACAATGAAGTCATGTCCCGAATCGTGCGTCCCACCACTTACGGCACCCCCGAGGTGCTGGCCCTGACCGAAGCACCCGTCCCGAGCGCCGCTGCCGACGGCGTCGTAGTCGAAGTCCGGGCCGCCGGGGTCAACCCGATCGACTGGAAGCTCTACAGCGGCGCCTTCCACGCCGTCGACGAAGATCACAAGGACGCCGCCGGCATCGCCGCCTCCATGCCCTCGCTGGGCCTGGAATGCGCAGGCGTCGTCACCGAGATCGGCGCCGACGTGACATCCGTGCAGGTAGGCGACGAAGTTATCGTCTACCCCGTCACAGCCGCTTACGCCGACTACGTAACCGCCCCCGCCACCGCGGTCCTCGCCAAGCCCGCCACCCTGGGCTGGGCCGAAGCCGGCTCGCTGATGCTCTGCGGCACCACGGCAGCCCACGCCCTGCACGCCACCGGTGCAGGGGCCGGCGACACAGTTCTGATCCACGGCGGCTCCGGCGGCGTAGGCCTCATGGCCATCCAACTAGCCACCGCCGCAGGAGCCACAGTCATCGCCACCGCAGCCGAGCGCAACCACGCCCTGCTCCGCGAACTAGGCGCCATCCCCGTCGCCTACGGCCCCGGCCTAGCGGACCGGGTACGCACCGCCGCACCCCAAGGCGTCACCGCCGCCATCGACTGCGCCGGCACCGGCGAAGCCCTCGACGTCTCGCTGGAGCTGGCCGCAGACCGTACCCGAATCGCCTCCATTACCGGCTCCCCCCGCCGAGCCGAAGCAGGCATCAAACTCCTCGGTTACGGCCCAGGCCAGGACGCCGGCACCGATATCCGCAACGCGGCCCGCCCCACCCTGGTCGAGCATGCGGCCGCGAAGACCCTGCGTGTGGTCATCGCCAAGTCCTTCCCGCTGGCCGAGGCGGCCGCAGCCCACACCTTCGGCCAGGCGTCCCACACCCCCGGCAAGCTGGTCCTCATCCCCTGACGCCGGCCGCCGTCGTGGTGCCCCTCGCTGAAGCGCGGGCGTCACGATTCGTGCCGGATCTTTGGCTGAGGAAGTCCATGGGCGCGTGCTCGACGATCTGGATGGCTTGCCGCACCCGGAGAAGATCACCGAACCCCGGCGACGTCCATCCCCCGCAGCTCCTTCTTGAGCTCGGACATCTCGTCGCGGATCCGAGCAGCCAACTCGAACTGCAGCTCCCGGGCAGCCCCCAGCATCTGATCGTTGAGGTCCTGGATCAACTGCGCCAGCTCGGCGCGGGCCATGCCTTCCCGCGCCGGAGCCGAGGTGGCACGAGCCTTGGACCGGGTCTCCGGCACCGGCGCCTTGCCCCGGGAGATCTGGCGGCCGGCGCCTCCGACCACTGCTCCACCGAGCGCGGTGTCGGTGTCCTCGGCTTCGCGGTAGATGTCGTCGAGGATGTCGTGGATCTTTTTGCGCAGCGGTTCGGGCTTGATGCCGTTGGCTTCGTTGTGGGCGATCTGCTTGGCGCGGCGGCGGTCGGTTTCGTCGATGGCGTCGCGCATGGAGGGGGTGATTTTGTCGGCGTACATGTGGACCTGGCCGGAGACGTTGCGGGCGGCTCGGCCGATGGTCTGGATCAGCGAGCGGCCGCTGCGCAGGAAACCTTCCTTGTCGGCGTCGAGGATGGCGACCAGGGAGACTTCGGGCAGGTCGAGACCTTCGCGGAGCAGGTTGATGCCGACCAGCACGTCGTAGTCGCCCTTGCGCAGCTCCTTCAACAGCTCGACGCGGCGCAGGGTGTCGACCTCGGAGTGCAGGTAGCGCACGCGGATGCCGTTTTCCAGCAGGTAGTCGGTGAGGTCCTCAGCCATCTTCTTGGTCAGGGTGGTGACCAGCACGCGTTCGTCGCGCTCGGTGCGAAGCTGGATCTCGTGCATCAGGTCGTCGATCTGGCCCTTTGTCGGCTTGATCACGACCTCGGGGTCGACCAGGCCGGTGGGGCGGATGACCTGTTCGACATATTCGCCCTGGGCCTGCTGCATCTCCCAGGGGCCCGGGGTGGCGGACAGGAAGACCATCTGGCCGACGCGTTCGAGGAACTCGTCGAAGCGCAGCGGGCGGTTGTCGGCGGCGCTGGGCAGGCGGAAGCCGTGTTCGATGAGGATGCGCTTGCGGGACGCGTCGCCCTCGTACATGCCGCCGATCTGCGGGATGGTCACGTGGGACTCGTCGATGACGGTGACGAAGTCGTCGGGGAAGTAGTCGAGCAGGGTGTAGGCGGGATCGCCGTACGTGCGGCCGTCCATGTGCATCGAGTAGTTCTCGATGCCGTTGCAGAAGCCGACCTGGCGCATCATCTCGATGTCGTAGGTGGTGCGCATCCGCAGCCGCTGGGCCTCAAGCAGCTTGCCCTGGCGTTCCAGCTCGGCCAGCCGCTCGGCCAGCTCGGCCTCGATGTCGCGGATGGCGCGTTCCATGCGTTCGGGGCCGGCCGCGTAGTGCGTGGCCGGGAAGATGGTCAGCTGGTCCACCTCGCGCACGATCTCGCCGGTCAGCGGGTGCAGGTAGTACAGCTTCTCGATCTCGTCGCCGAACAACTCGATGCGCACGGCCAGTTCTTCGTACGCCGGAATGATCTCCAGCGTGTCCCCGCGCACGCGGAACGTGCCCCGCTGGAAGGCCACGTCGTTGCGGGCGTATTGGATGTCGACCAGGCGGCGCAGCAGCTTGTCGCGGTCGAGCTCCTGGCCGACCTTCACGCTGACGGCGCGCTCGAGGTATTCCTGCGGGGTGCCCAGGCCATAGATCGCCGAGACGGTGGCCACCACGATCACGTCACGCCGGGTGAGCAGCGACATCGTGGCCGAGTGCCGCAGCCGCTCGACTTCCTCGTTTACCGACGAGTCCTTCTCGATGTAGGTGTCGGTCTGGGCGATGTAAGCCTCGGGCTGGTAGTAGTCGTAGTAGCTGACGAAGTATTCGACGGCGTTGTTGGGCAGCAGCTCGCGGAACTCCTTGGCGAGCTGCGCGCACAGCGTCTTGTTGGGTGCCAGCACGAGCGCGGGCCGCTGCAGCTTCTCGATGAGCCACGCGGTCGTCGCGCTCTTGCCGGTGCCGGTGGCGCCGAGCAGCACCGTGTTGCGATCGCCACGACGCACCCGGCGCTCCAGCTCCGCGATGGCCGTTGGCTGGTCACCGGCCGGCTGGTATTCGCTGACGACCTTGAAGGTGCCGTCGAGTCGGGGGATGTTGAGCGCCATGGGAACTACCGTACGTCGGGGGTACGACAAGTTTCGGCGACCGGCGTGCGGTGGGTGCGCATTCGCCCGTGGCACCAGCCGTTGCCGGGGTTGCGCGGCAAACCTACGCTGATTCGGTAGGTCGCTCGCGGCGGCCGCCCGCCGTTCCGGTGCCACCACGCGGCGCCACGACGGGACCAGGACAGCTGCCCCGGCACCACGCCGGTGAGCGCGTCCCGAGAGGTTGCGCCACATCGCGCCGACCGGCCGCCGCGGGCACCCTGCCCTCCCCCGGCACGCACCCGTAGCGAGAGCGCCGTCTGCAAGAAGCCCTCAGGGAGATCGCGCCGCCGACAAAGTCCGGCAAGAGCCCCGCCAGCAGCGCACAAGGCCTCAGACCGGATGAGCACCGGCCCACTCGTCGAACCACGGCTCCTTGGCCTGCGCGTACCCGGCCACGTCGGCATGCTCAGCCGCCCACCCCCGCTTGGCCGCCGCATACGCCTCCCGAGCCGCGTCATCGGCGCGCAACTGGTCACGCATGTGCAGCGCGAAGCGCCAACCGGGCGAGCCCTTCACCCGCACGTGCAGGTTGACCGGCCGCCCCGGATCAGCACTGCCGTGCAACCGCTTGGTCCACATTTTCCCCACCTGCCCGCGCGCGTTGTCGAACCGATCGCCATCTTTCGGGGGGAAGCCGGCTCCGGCCAAGGCGTCAGCGAGCTGGTCGGCTTCGTTCAACGACGCGACGGTCAGCATGAGGTCGATCACGTCCTTCGCGATCAGCCCCGGCACCGCGGTCGAGCCGATGTGCGAGACATCGGCCGTACCCCCGAGCGCGTGCCGGATCCGCGCCGCCAGCCGCTCAGCCTGCCCCGGCCACCTCGGATCCGGGCCGGCCAGCCGCAACACGCCATCCGTGCCGGCAACACGTCGCAAACGCACATTTTCCTCGTACGGCCACAGCCGCCGTTCCCACAAAGCGTCAACAGCCGCGTGCAGACCGGCCAGCGACCCCGTGTTGTCGAGCACCACGTCGGCCGCGGCTTGGCGTTGCTCGTCGCTGGCCTGCGCGGCGATCCGGGCGGCCGCCTGCTCCTCGGTCATCCCCCGGGTCCGCACGAGCCGCTCGATGCGGACCGGCTCGGCGGCCGACACCACCAGGACCAGGTGGTAGGACGGTGCTTGGCCGGTCTCGACGAGCAGCGGCACGTCGTTGACCACGATCGCGGCGGGCGGGGCTGCGGCGACGAGTTCGCGGGAGCGGGACCGTACCCGGGGATGAATGATCTCCTCGAGCCGGCGGCGGGCCTGCTCGTCTTGGAAAACGATGGCGCCCAGGGCGGGCCGGTTGAGGTGCCCGTCGGCGCCCAGGACCTGCGGCCCGAACGTCTCCACGACCGCGGCCAGGCCCTCGGTCCCGGCGGCAACGACCTCGCGCGCCAGCACGTCGGAGTCGATGATCACCGCCCCGAGTTGCCGCAACCGCCGGGCGACCGCGCTCTTCCCGGCCCCGATGCCGCCCGTCAACCCCACCATCAGCACGGCCCCAGTATTCCCCGCGTCGATCTCCGCCCCGCAGCCACCGCCACCAAACCGGCCCCGCGCCAAACCGGTCGCCCTAGGTCAGCGCGGCGAGAATGATTTCTTGCGCGGACCGGGCGGTGCCGGTGAAGGCGCCCGGATCCCGGCCGATGCGTTCGGCGCCCGCGCGCATGATCCCCGACAGCAGCTCCACCGTGAGGGGCACGTCGCCGACATCGCGGAGCTCTCCGCGCTCGATGCCCTCGCGTACCACGTTCTCCACCTCGACCACGATCTCGTGGAACGGGCTGTCCGAGCCCTTGGGCGCCGCGACGGAATCAGGGCGGAACATGAGCTGCAGCGTCTGGTCGGTGAACGCGGTCAGCACCACGTCGATGATCTCGCGCAGCCGCTCGGCCGCCGGGTCGTGCGAGCGGGCGGCGATCGCTGCCACCCGCTCGACAGTGGGCCGGCCGGCTCGCTGGGTCAGCGCCAGGACCAGGGCGTTCTTGTCCCGGGCGTAGTTGTACAGGGTGTTGCGGGCCAGCCCGGCCCGAGCCGCGATGTGGCCCATGGTGATCGCGTCGTAGTCGCGTTCCCGCAGCAGGTGCCCGATCGCCTCGGCCAGGCCGGTCCACACCATCTCGTGGTGTTCCCCGATGCTGTCTCCCCGGATCCGCGGCACCCGATCATCCTCCCCCAGCCGCTACTCGGCCTGCGCCGCGGCCAGGGCAACCCCCGAGAGGTGCGGATTCTCCTGGTACGACATCGTGAGCTTGACCCGGCTCAGGCGCCACCCGCTCGGGGTGCGCACCGCCTCGTTGTCGTAGAAGCCCACCACCAGCCACCGGTTGGGCCCGCCCTTGGCGATCTCGTCGGGAACCCAGTGCTCGGCTCGTACGTGGGCGTGGATGGTCGCGCTGTCGCCGTCAATGGTGACGACGTGGCCGGTGATGACGTGATGGGTGGCCGCATACGGCGCGAAGGTGCCGCGCAGGATCTCGATGTAGTCCGGCAGCGGGGTGCTCATCGGCGGGATGCCGGCCACCGAGCTGAAGTCCAGCGTGAGCGGGTCGGTGAAGACCCGAGTGGGCAGCTCAGTGAACTCCTTGAGGTCCGCGATGTCGGCGTAGCGGCCGAACAGTTCGATGAGCTCGGCGCGATCGGCAAACATGTCCATCAATTCCCCTCATTTTAGCGACGACCTGTCGTAAACATTACGACAGAGTGTCGCTAAAAGCCAGCAAAAAAGAACGCCCCGCTCGATGGTCGAGCGGGGCGTTCCTCAGCAGTGCTGGCTAGCTAGCTGGTCAGCTCTTGCCGCCGGCGAGCTTCTCGCGCAGAGCGGCGAGCGCCTCGTCGGTGGCCAGGGTGCCGGCCGGCTCCTCCGCCGAGCGCGCCGGGGCAGACGAGCTCGTGGTGGTGGTGGAGGAAGAGGTCGACGACGAGGTGGTCACGCCGCCGGCCGGAGCCGGGTTGAGCGCAGCCTCGGCGTCGGCGTCGCGCGACGCCTGGACCTGCTTGGTGTGGGCCTCCCAGCGCTCGCGGGCGTCGGCGTACTGCTTCTCCCACGTCTCGCGCTGCTTCTCGAAGCCCTCGAGCCACTCGCCCGTCTCCGGGTCGAAGCCCTCCGGGTAGATGTAGTTGCCCTCGTTGTCGTACGTGGCAGCCATGCCGTAGAGGGTCGGGTCGAAGTGCTCCTCGCCCTCGACGAAGCCCTCGTTGGCCTGCTTGAGCGACAGCGAGATCCGGCGCCGTTCGAGGTCGATGTCGATGACCTTGACCAGCACGTCCGAGCCCACCTGGACGACCTGCTCGGGCAGCTCGACGTGACGCTCGGCCAGCTCGGAGATGTGCACCAGGCCCTCGATGCCGTCGTCCACGCGGACGAACGCACCGAACGGAACCAGCTTGGTGACCTTGCCCGGCACGATCTGGTTGATCGCGTGGGTCCGGGCGAACTGGCGCCACGGGTCTTCCTGGGTCGCCTTCAGCGACAGCGAGACGCGCTCGCGGTCCAGGTCGACATCGAGCACCTCGACCTCGACCTCCTGGCCGACCTCGACAACCTCGGACGGGTGGTCGATGTGCTTCCAGGAGAGCTCGGAGACGTGCACGAGGCCGTCCACGCCACCCAGGTCCACGAAGGCACCGAAGTTGACGATGGAGGACACGACGCCCTTGCGGACCTGGCCCTTCTGCAGCTTGTTGAGGAACTCGGTGCGAACCTCGGACTGCGTCTGCTCGAGCCAGGCACGGCGGGACAGGACCACGTTGTTGCGGTTCTTGTCCAGCTCGATGATCTTCGCCTCGAGCTCGCGGCCCACGTAGGGCTGCAGGTCACGGACGCGACGCATCTCGACCAGGGAGGCGGGCAGGAAGCCACGGAGACCGATGTCGAGGATGAGACCACCCTTGACGACCTCGATGACGGAGCCGCGAACGACGCCGTCGTCCTCCTTGATCTTCTCGATGGTGCCCCACGCGCGCTCGTACTGCGCACGCTTCTTCGAGAGGATCAGGCGGCCTTCCTTGTCCTCCTTGGTGAGGACGAGGGCTTCGATGTGGTCACCGACCGACACCACTTCCGCGGGGTCCACGTCATGCTTGATCGACAACTCACGCGAGGGGATCACGCCCTCGGTCTTGTAGCCGATGTCGAGCAGGACCTCGTCCCGATCGACCTTGACGACGGTGCCTTCGACAATGTCGCCGTCGTTGAAGTACTTGATGGTCTCGTCGATGGCCGCGAGGAATGCTTCCTCCGAGCCGAGATCGTCGACGGTGACCTTGTTGGCGCTCGAGGTGGCCTCGATGCTGCTCGTCATGTGGACTGTTGCTCCGAACGGATGGTTTCGTGGTGTCTCTTGCGCCCCGCGGAACTGCCGGCGGGCACAGCACGAACATCCGTGATCACGTGGTGCGTCGCACGGGTGGGCGACTGATGATCGAGCGAGCAGGATCATGCTGGGACCGACGACTTGCGGAACCTGCTCCCTGCCGAGGCACACGATCCGCGAGTGCATCGACTAGCTTACCGTGCGCATTACCACAGGTTGCAAGCCCTCCTGCCGACCGAGGCACATTGATCCCGCAAAACCCGCCATCATGGCCGTTTGGTGCACATTTGGGCAGTCGGCGCGCTGTGGCCGTACCCGATGATCTCAGTAGTTTGTCGGGGTGACCGAAGAACAAGCCGCCTCGCGCCGCCGGACCGTGACAGACGCCGAGAGCCGCGTCGCGAGCCGGTACTGGTGGGACCTGGATGCCGACGACTACCAGGATGAGCATGGAGCCTTCCTGGGAGACGTCGACTTCGTCTGGTGCCCGGAAGGGGTTCGCGAAGCCGACGCACGCCTGCTGGGAGAGGTGCGCGGCAAGCGGATCCTGGAGCTGGGGTGCGGAGCTGCCGCGGCGGCCCGCTGGCTGGAAGGACAGGGCGCTGACGTGGTCGCGATGGACCTGAGTGCGGGCATGTTGCGGCAGGCGCGAGAGGCAGAAGAGCGTTCAGGGGTACGGGTACCGCTCGTCCAAGCCGACGCCCTCGCGCTGCCGTTCGCCTCCGGGGCTTTCGACATTGTCTGTACGGCTTTCGGGGCGATCCCTTTCGTGGCTGATTCCGGCGCGCTGATGCAAGAGGTAGCTCGCGTCCTTCGGCCCGGCGGCGCGTGGGTCTTCTCCATTACTCACCCGATGAGGTGGATTTTCCTCGACGAGCCCGGCCCGGAGGGGTTGGTCGCGGTGCACCCGTATTTCGACCGGCGGCCTTATGTCGAGGAGGACGCTGCGGGCGTACCTACGTATGTGGAGCAGCACCGAACCTTGGGTGACCGGATCCGGGAGGTTGTGGCGGCTGGGTTCGTGCTTACTGACGTTGTGGAGCCCGAGTGGCCGGCCGGGCATGAGCAGATCTGGGGGCAGTGGAGTCCGCTTCGTGGCCGCCTCTTTCCGGGGACGGCTATCTTCGTCTGTTACCTGGCCTGACCTGCGGGTATCACCGTGGCATGAGCTTGAAAAAGGGCGACAACGTCAGCTGGAAGAGCCACGGCCAGACGGTCGAGGGCACGGTGGAGAAGAAGATCACGTCCCGCACCGAAGAAGCCGGGCGCACGGTCGACGCGTCGAAGGACGAGCCGCAGTACAAGGTCAAGAGCGACAAGACCGGGCGCGAGGCGGTGCACAAGGAGGAGGCGCTGAACGATGGCAAGTGACACGTACGCCGACTTCAAGGACGCGGTCAACATGTCAGCCTCCGAGCTGGAGAAGTGGCTCAAGACCGACGAGTCGCGCGAGGTCGGGCAGAAGTCATCATCGAGTGCGGAGTCCGTCGGGCATGACAGCGGGCGGAAGATCATCGAGATCCTGCATACGAAGAAAGGTGATCTGAGCGAGGCGGATGAGGCCCACATGCGCAAGGTGGT
Organism: Actinoplanes sp. TFC3; assembly: GCF_001553785.1. Taxonomy (GTDB): domain Bacteria; phylum Actinomycetota; class Actinomycetes; order Mycobacteriales; family Micromonosporaceae; genus Actinoplanes. The sequence goes on along the minus strand of NZ_LOJP01000001.1, from coordinate 2,088,955 downwards.
GGGGTACGTGCACCGGCATCTGGCGCAGCGCCCGTCCGGGGACGTGAAGGAGACGAAGTGGCGGTACTCCCTGATGAACTGGGGACACGATCCACTGAAGAAATGATCGGTGCTTTGTGCGGTGGGCTTCTCCGGTTGTGAGGTCGGCCCACCGCACACTCGTAGTGCAGGTAGTGGCAATTGTCGAGCGACTCTGCATCGCCCAGCAGGTACCTTTGGGAAACAGATCGAGCCTTTAGATGGCCAATTTCCTGCGTTGGAATTGAAGGAATGTTAAAAGCTATCATTCGCGCGCTTCATGCCAAATTTTTTGAAACTCTGCCAGAGACGTACCGAATGCATTGAGATTTGGCTGTGAGTTATTTCTTCGACCGCGATCGGAATTCCACTGAGGCCAGCCATGTCAGTCTCTTGAGATTCATCTGCCCACTCGAGACGGCCATCGCGATAGCACTGCACGCGACTAACCTCCCACCCGTCTTCGTTCACTTCCGAGAAGTACTCCACCGGCTCACCGGGAAAGTCGTGATGCCACACAACTCGCAAATACCACATCAGTTCTTTCCCCAACCCAAGATCCGCCCAATCAGATCTAGTGTCGCGTGTCTGAGTTCTTTTGACGGTTGGCTTTGGTGAGGATCTGGTCGGCGGTCTTGGTCCAGCGGAACGGTTCGCAGCGCTGGTTGTAGGCGTCGATGAAGGCGCGGATCGCGCCGATGAGGTCGGTGACGCTGGTGAAAGTGCCGCGGCGGGTGGGCTGTGGCGACCTGCTTGAGGAAGGCCAGGAACTCGCCGTTGCGGTGCCGCTGATAGCAGGCGTCCGCGGTGATCTTCCCGGTGGCGACTTCAAGGGCGGCGAACAGGGTCGTGGTGCCGTGGCGCCGGTAGTCGTGGGTGCGTTTCTCCGCGTCGCCGAATCGTATCGGCAGCAGCGGCGCCGTCCGGTCCAAGGCTTGGATCTGCGATTTCTCGTCCACGCACACCACGACCGCGTTCGCCGGTGGGTCCAGGTAGAGGCCCACGACGTCACGGATCTTGGCTTCCAGTTGCGGATCGGTGGAGAACGTGAACGTCTGCGCCCGGTGCGGCTGCAGCCCCCAGTCCCGCCAGATCCGGGCGACCCCGGCGAAGCTGACCGGCATCCCGCCTTGGGTCAGGTGATCCGACAGCAGCCGTGCTGACCAGTGCGTCACCCCGAGCAGGTCCGGCGGCGGGTTCAACGTGCAGGTGATCACCGCCGACTCCTCGATGACCGGCGGCCGGCCCGAACGAGGCAGATCCGCGAGAGCGTCGATCCCGCCGGTCTCGTATCGAGCCCGCCAGGCGATCACCGTCTGCCGGGTCATCCCGACCTGCCGTCCGATCTCGGCGTTCGGCAAGCCTTCCGCAGCCAGCAACACCATCCGCGCCCGCTGCACATGACCAGCCGGTGCCGTCGACGAGCGCGTCAACTCCCGCAGACGCGCACCATCACCAGGACGCAGAACCAACGGCGCAGCAACCGACATGCCTCATTGTCCCGCACCAACACCGTCAAAACACATCAGACACGCGACACTAGAGGCCACACGGCATTCACCAAGAATCCCGCCGTCTCTAAGAGGAAGGTGGGATGGAAGTCACCCGTAACGCTAATGGGCGCATATCATCATTTGAGGGCTCTGCCACGCACTTCGCAAGTTGCAGAATCTGGATGATTGCGTCACGCATTACTTCGGATATTGCACCTGATTGAATTATTGAGGGATCATCGAAGCGACCGTCGCTTACACTTTGCGCGGCAACTTCGGTCAAAGCCGGGTCAGCGTGCCACGTGACGAACACTCCGCCAGCTGCGTCATCTCCAAAATCAATTTCCACCTCTGCCCCAACACTGCTCAACTCTCCATCCACTTGAACCGAGAGACCAGCTTGTTGAATAATATTGCGAGTGAACGTGGCAATATTTAATAAAGCGCTTCGGATTTCACTACTAACTACGCCATAATCGAATTCCACTAAAGATTTCCAATCCACCTATGACTTACCTTTTAGATCAGACCGACTCTCGCTGCTATCCGGTACCGGTCTTGCAAAGCTACCCTTATCCGGCGGCAGAAATCATTCTTTTCAAGAGATCGTTTGATGCACCCTTGATGGCTGGGTTGCTTCCCCAGGGCACAGACCAGGTGATCGGCGTTCCAGGCGCTAGCGCTTCTTTCAACAGTCCGCCACAATTCTCGCAGGGTTGCCGATCGCTATAAAGTGCTCTAATGCGGCTGGGATCGATTCCTTTTTTGGCGAGTTGGTCAAGGATATGTTCCTCCGAATGATAACCTTCACCTTTACTGAAACCAATCACGGGCGAATCAAGGCCTTCAACGTCGGCCGCTGCAACGTTTCGTCCCGGTGATACACCCGACTTGACACGAGCATTATGCGCAGCTCTCCCCAGCGACGTGCTGTTGTACGCTACTTCTCCGCAATTATGAACAAGAACCGACGTCGGTCCTGCGATTACATAATAGGAGTGAATCTCGTCAACGGTGAGGTCGCGCATCACTGCGTGACCGATCCAGTTCTTCACCGCCGTCACGACCACCACGCCGCCGTCGAGGGCGTGCAGCTTCTCCCCCGGCTTCAACGCCGCCGCGTCAGTCCACCGCCCGGTGCTCTCGCTCCAGAACGGGTGGTGCTGGGTCGTGTGCAGCACGACCTGCTTGCCCGTCTCGGCATCGCGCACCGTGACGTCGGCCAGATCCTTGTCCAGGTTGCGGTGCAGCTCGACTACCGGCCGCGACTCCGTCTGCCCGGTCTGCGGGTCCGTCGCCAGAACCGCGTCGCCGACCTTCACGTCCTTGATCGGCACCGCCGCGCCGCTGGCCATGACAACCCGCGTCGCCGGGTCGAAGCTGTGGCAAGCTTTACCGGCACTGCTGGCCGGCTTGGTCGCAGACTTGGCCGCCTGCTCCTCGACAGCCTCAACCACCTCGCCCGCGGCCTGCCGCTCCGCAGATCGAGCCGCTCCCCCAGCCGCCTGCCGAGTGATCAGACTTCGCACGCCACTCGATAGGGCGCTTCCCGCAGCCGGTAGCAGCCCAGCGGTCACACCACCGATGAGCCCGCCGACTATGGCGTTGCCGGCCATGTCGGACACGCTGTGCCCGCCCTCGACCAGGTCGTGGGTGATCGAGCCGGCAGCTCCGGCCAGCACCCCACATCCGACCGCGCCAACGCCGGTCCAGCCGACCGCCGCCTCACAGCCAACCCCGACGACTACACCAACGGCGATACCGGCGATGTCGGCCTTGTGGTCGCTGACCCAGCCCTTGGACTTGCACCACCAGTTGCACTTCTTCTGCTGGTGGTCGCCTGACTTGTGCTTGCCGCCACCGCTGTTGCTGGCGCTGTGGCCATTACCCGAACCGCTCTTGGGTTGCGCTGGCGTTGATCCCCGCTTGGTGAGGTCACCGCCCGTACCGTTCTTGTCGCCGTCTTCGAGTACGTCACCGTTACGGGGGTTGATTCGTTTGCCGTTGCCGTTACCCCAGCCAGTGTCGACCGACTCGCCGGTTGGGTCGCTGGAGTTGACCGGGGAGTTGTTGGCGTACGCATAGCCGAGCATCTGCTGCGGGTCGGTGAGGTCCATCAGCGGGTCGACCGAGATGAACCGGCCCAGACCGGCGTCGTACTCGCGGGCACCGATGTGGACCAGGCCGGTCTTGTCGACCGTCATGCCCAGGAAGCCCTTGTCGTTGACCCACGTGTCGCCGCCGTCACGATTTTCGCCGTACGCGGTCTGGTGCCGGACCGACACCTGCTGCGTCGTGGCGTCGACGCTCATCGTGGCGGTGTTCTGCAGATCGCTGACCAGCCACGTCAAGCCTTTGCTCGTACGCTGGGCTGCGGTTTTGCTGGCGTACGAGTAATAGCGGACGCAGGAGTCGACCACGCCAGTCGGGTTGGCGTGGATCTCCTGACCGGGCAGATACAGCGTCTTTCCCTGGACGTCGGTGGTGATGAGCCGGTTGCCGTCGGCGTCGTACAGGTAGCGGCTGGCGCCGGCGGAGTCCTGGACCGAAGCCAGTTGGCCTTCGCTGTTCCAGGTGAGGGCCTGCTGGCCGTTCTTGCCGGGACGCGAGGTGGTGTTGCCCGCCGCATCCGACTCGTACACGGCGGCCGTGGTCGCGGCACTCGTCGTTGTGGTGGTGCCGGTGACGAAGTGCGGGTGCGCGGCGTTGGCGGCCGGGTAGGTGTAGCTGGTGCTGCGCTCCCCCGCCGGGGTCTTGTGCTCGACCTGGGTCTTGCGGTCACCGCCGTCGGTGAAGGTCCACGACGTCCAGTACGGAGCGGGCGCGCTCGTGCTGTCGGCCAGCGCGGTGAGGGACGGTCCGGCGTCGCAGTTGCCGTCCTTCGGCGTCCACGCGTCGGTCAGGCGCTGCAGGTAGTCCTCGCGCCAGCACTGCACCTCGGCACCGGCTGCGGGAGCCTTCTCCTCGGTGCGGTAGATCTCGCCGGCGTCGTTGTACTTGTACTCCTTCCACGACACCACAGCGGGGCTGAGCTCGCGGAACACCTCGGATGCGACCGGCCGGCGCGTTGCGGGGTCGTAGTCGTTGACGACCTGCAGGGTCTTGCTCTCGGTGGTGGCGAAGTAGGCGGTCGCCAGTTCGCCGTGCTCGGTGAAGGAGACCGCCGGGACGAACGAGCCGCTGATGGTGGCGCTCATGGTCGTCGGCATGCCGAGGTCGTTGAACGACGTGCTGACCCGCTCGGAGGCCAGCGCATAGGCAGTCCCGGTGCCGATTGCCGGCATCGTGTTCGATGACGGGGTGCCGTCGGGGGCGTATCCCATCCGGTACGTGTAGGTGCCGGCCAGCCCCTGCTCGTTCGCAGGGATGGTGATCGTGGAAGCTGTCGGCCTGCCGGACTTGGTGTCGAGGGTGGTGGTGGCCGTCTTGTACTCGTTGCCGTCGACGAACCGGCTGCTGGAGGCCAGCACGCCGAGTCCGCCGGCCAGGGAGTCGTACGTCCAACCGGCCAGCTGGGTGCCGGTCGCCGAATCCTGGAACAGGCCCGTCTTGCGGCCCAGGTCGTCGTACTTGAAGGCGAGGACCTGGTTGCGGGCGTCCTTTGTCGTCTCGATCTGGCCCAGGCGGTTGAACTTGATCCAGCTTTCGCCCTTGTCGGGGTCCTTGCTGTAGTTCTGCCGGCCCTGGACGTCGTAGCCGTAATCCCAGTACGTGCCGGCGGGGTCGGTGACCTTCGCGAGCTGGCCCTTGGCGTTGTAGGCGTACTTGATCCGGTCGAAGGCGCCGCTGAAGTCCCGGGTGCGGTACTGGCGGATCTCCGTGGTGCGGCCGAGCGGATCGACGTACTTGCTCTCCAGCGTGCCGCCACTGGGCGGCGTGGTGTCGACGTGGTCACCGTGGTAGGTCGTGGACGCGCGCCACTTCTCGTTCAGCTTGGAGAAGAGGATCTTGTTGGTCTCGCGGCCGGCGCCGTCGTACAGGGTCCGGGACCAGGACAGTACGTTGTCACGGCCGGCCTGCGCGCTGTCCTTGTCCTTGGTCGGGATGTAGCGGGTGGCCGACGGTGCGATTTTGTCCCGCCAGTAGTCGTCGTACGTCGTGGACACGCGTCCGGCGGAGTCGTAGAAGACGTCGCTGACGAGCATGCCCACGGTGGCCGCCGGAGTCTGCGTCTGCACCGGACGCAGCAACGAGTCGTAGAACGAGTACGTCGTCGTGACCTTGCCGGCTGCGTTGAGCGTGTCGGCCTTCACCACACTCGCTGCGTTGTTGCGTAGCGTGTAGGTGTAATTGACGTCCGGGATGTCCGTGCCGGGCACACGACCCGGCTTCCAGGCACTGAGCAAGCGGCCGAGAGCATCGTACTTGAAGTTGGTCTCACGGCCGTTGACGTCGTGCGCCAGCGTCGTGGCGCCGGTTGCCGGGTCGACGACGTTGTACGCGTTCCACCCGAGCGGGTTCTTCACGTCGCTGCGGGTAATCTGGCCTGCGGCGTTAGTCGTGTACGTCGTGGTTGTCGTCTTGCCTTGCGCGTCGGTAGTGGTCTCCGGGCGCCCGTACGTCTTGTCGTACGAGATCGAGCTGGTGGTGAAGTAGACCGGCGCGTTGTTCTTCCAGTCCTCGAACGACTCGTTGCGGGTGATGTGGCCCTTGCTGGGGGCGGCACCGAAGGCGCCGTCGTCGTAGCTGGTGCGGGTCGCGCCGATGACCTCGTCCGCAGCGATGACCCGGCCGCTCTTGTTGACCTCCGTGCAGGGCAATGCGAACGTGCGCACCTGCGAGGGGAACGCGATCATCCAAGCCGAGCCGGTGTCGCGTACGTAGTCGGTCTGCACGCACTTCTCGTCGCCGGGCTTGGCGGTGTCGCCGAACTCGGTGACTTCGGTCGGCATGCCGTACGCGTCGAATTCGGTGGTGTTGTGGGTCCACGTGTCGCCGCGGTTGTTGTCCAGGGCGGTCCAGTTCCAGACGCCGGACGTGTCGATGTAGCGGGCGTTCACCGAGGGGGTGTCAGTGGTGACCTTGTGGGTGGCGGTGATCGTGCCCAGCCACGGGTCGGAGATCGTGCCGCTGATAGGGCTGCCGTCCGGGCCGTTGTAGACGATCGTCTCGCGGACGAAGCCGGACAGATCGTCATGATCGGTAATGGTGGCTTTGCCCTTGGAGTCGGTGAGCGTCACCTTGCGGACGGCGCTCTTGTCGCTCGCGCTGGAGCGGTCCCCGTCCATGCCTTGGAAGTAGACGGTGTCGGTACGGGTCCGGTCGCCGTCCTCACCTTTGGTCGCGGTGACGTTGCGGAAACCGCGCCACTGCGACCAGGTGCGGTATTTGTCCTGGGTCAGTCCGTCGTCGTCGGCGTAGCGCCAGGCCGGGTTGGCGTACTTGTACGTCGTCAGCGTGGTGAGCGGGAAGCCCTCACCCTCGCTGGTCAGGTCGTTCTCGCGGATCGACTCGACGACGTACTTGTGGAACCAGTCGGTGATCTCCTTGCCCGGCTTACCACCAAGGTCCGGCGGTGCCCAGCGCACGGGGAAGCACAGTTTGGTGTTGGTCTCGGGGGTCGGCTTGGATGCCGCCGTACATTCGGCTTTCTTGTACGTGACGTCGATCTGGCCGCCGGTCTCGGTGGTGATGGTCTTCAACCGGTGCCACCGCATCGGCCTGAGACCGTTGCTCAGCGCGGTGTCGACCCGGTTGTCCATCGGTACGCCGGTGAGTGTCACGTTCGGCACCGTCATGGCGACATTGCTCGCGTCCCACGCGGTGTGCCCGATCGTCGACAGCCACATGCCCCGCCGGGTGCCGTCGGTAGTGTCCGGGTAGCTGTGGGTCAGCGTCCACCGGTCGACGAGCCGGCCGTCTTCCTTGCCGTCCTTGGCGATGCGCGTGGTGACCGTCGCGAGGCGGCGCTTCGTCCAGAACGTCGGGCCGAACTGGGTGCACGTGGTGCCGGTGCACTCCTGGTCCAGCGGGGTGTCCGTCCAGTTCGACTTGGTGGTGCAGGCGGTCAAGCAGCGGTCGCCCGTCGTGAACGCCACGCTCATCGGGGCGACGCCGTACGCGGTGCCGGAGCGCTGGCCGTACTTCATGGTCGTGACATTGCCGCCGCGGACGTAGCTCACCACGTCGGTGGTGGTGGCGTACCGGGCGTACTTGTTGGTCTCGGGGCTGTACCAGTACGACATGGCGTTACCGTCGGGATCGACGACCCAGTCGAGGTTCCAGCGCCAGGCCTGGTTGCAGAACGAGTCCTTGAATGCGGTCTTGTTGCAGGGCTCGCCGCTTTGGTTGCCAGCGACCGGCACGGTGTAGACCGACTTGGTTTCGGTCGCGCTGCTCGTCCAGCCGGGCAGACGGTTGAGACCGAAGTAGTACTTCGTACCGTCGGTGGCCGTGACGACCCAGTGCTCACCGGGGCCACCGGCGTCCTGACTTCCCGCCGGGCCCTCGTCACCGTTGGCCGCGTTGAAGAGCCGCTCGACGCGGATGCCGTCGTCGCTGCGGGTGTGCCAGCGTTTCTCGGAAGCGTTGTAGATCAGCTCACCGCCGCCGACGCCGTTGAGTGACAGCGTGGCGTTGTCGGTGCCCCAGCATTCGTCGCCGGAGTCGTTGGTGTTGTTGCCTTTGCGCTTGTCGTCATCGTTGTCGTCGGCGCAGCTGGCGTATCGGCGTTCGATGAAGCCGGGCTCGAAGCCGAAGCCTTCACCGACCCAGGTGGGCTGGTTGTTCGTTGCCGCGGTGCGTCCGTCGACCGCTTGCGATGAGTAGCCCAAGGAAATTGTGGGCGCCGGTCCGCCCAGCGACGGCGGCACCTCCATGGGATACGACCAGTTGAAAGCACCGTTGTTACCGCTGTCGCCCCACGTCGCGGATGGCGCGAGCGAGGTGGCCCCGAAGTCACCGGTTCCGCTGGAATCGGCGGCGGCCAAGGCGACGACCGTACCCGCAGCCTTTGCGGTGACCGGCGCGGAGACCGAGGTGCCGTCGTTCGTGGTGGAAAGCTCAGTTTCCTGGCAGTTCGCGGCATCAGGGGTGGTCAGCGCACAATCGGGCAGTTGCACCAGCCGCAGCCGGTCGGACCAGTCGGCGCCATATGCGGTACGGAACCCGCTGTAGTCGAGCGACACGTCGACCGTGCCGGTCTCGTCGGGACGCACCTTCAGCACAACGTCGCGCTTGGCTTTCGCGCTGGCGGCACGGTCCAGGACCTCCACCGACACGTGCTGCCCCTTGCCGTCGGCGGACCGCAGCGCCACCTTTCCGGCGGCATCGACCGTCTTCGCCTTCGCCGCCACGTCGACGGGAGTGGTTCCTGCCTTCGGCCATACCGGTGTCGCCGGCGTGCTCGATGGCATCTGCGGGATGTCGACCGTCTTGGTCTTGGCGCCACGCCCGTCGATGGAGACGCCAGCATGCGGCTTGAGCCGGTCTTCGGCCTTGGGGACGGCAGCGGCAGGCCAGGCGTGCAGAAAGGTGGCGGCCAAGAAGACCGAGCTGGCTACCGCGAGCCGCCGGCGGAACACGCGCTTCACAGATTGCCGTCCTCGGTGTGGTAGAGGCGAGAGACCATGTCGGGAGTGAGGGCTCCGGCGTAGACCCGGACGTCGTCGATGCCGCCGTCGAGATAGTCGACGTCCGCGCTGGTGCCGTTGGCGGGGGCGTAGCGGCCACGGCCGATGGCCAGCGATCCGGTGGCGTTCCACCGGCTGGCTCGGCTCACCGTCTTGACCGCGACACCGTTCACGTACAGCGTCTGCTGTTGCGTTGCGGCGTCAAAAACCCCGACGAGGTGCGTGAATTCGCCGATGGGATCGTCGGCGATCGCCACGCCGGCGTTGGCGTGGGTGAAAGCGACGTCGGTGGTGGAGTCGGCGTTCTCCATGGCGAAGGACCATTGAGGTACGCCGCTGTACAGCCTGGTGCCCAAGAAGAAGGTGGACTGGTGGGCGCCGTCCTGCGACACCGCGGTGAAGTTTCCGGTCGTCGGAATGGTGTTCAGCTTCACCCAGGCCGACACCGAGAACGATTCGGCGGTGTTCAGCACAGGGCCGGCGGTGGTCAGCGCAGCCAGGTCGTGCAGCTGGGCTGAGGACGTACCTTCAATGTCTTTATGACCAACATCGGCCCAGAGGTCATCAGGCGGATTGACCGCCGAGACGTCATGTTTGACGGAATGCGTCGAGCTGTCCGTGCCGTCGAACAGGTCGAAGGTCCAGTTGCCGGCCTCGATCACCGAGGCGGCGCCGACTTCCTGAGGCGCAAGCAAGCGTTTCCACACCTTGACGTCGTCGATCACGCCGTCAAGGCCCTTACCCACCGCGGTGCTACCACCAGTGCCGGACGCACTACCCGTGTAAGTGGTTATGGTCGTGCTTGCCGTCCGCTCACCGTCGAGGTAAACGGCCACTTCGCGGCGCATGACGTCGAACGATCCCGCCACACGAAGCCAGGCACCCGTCCGGATCGTCTTCGCCGAGCATGCCTTCCACTCACCCGTGCCGCTGACCCGCACCCGGTAGCAGATCTTCTTCTGCGTCCCGTCCACATAAAGATCGTCTTGACGGTACGGCGAGCCAAACGCGACGTGCCGTACCACCGTGTACTCCAGCGGATTGAGACCGTTCATGCTGACGCTCGCCGCTGCCGTTCGGTTACCGGCAAGGTCCACCGTCAGCGGGGCCTGAAGAGAACTGGCGAGGTTCAGGGTAAGGCTCTTGCCGCCATCGCCGTGGCCATCCGTGGAGCGCCAGCTACCAGTTGCCGTGAGGGCATCTCCGCCGACGACCGAGTTGCTGAATGTGCTGCTCAGCGCCGGATCTTCGAACTTCCACCAGCTCGCCGGACCAGGCCCGGCCGCAACACCGAACTTGTAGCCGCCCACGGAGTCATCGTCGATGCCTACCGCGAACTCGCCGCTTTCCCGACCGGCCTGGTCGATGCTGACGACGTGCAGGGTTCGTACCCCGGCAAACGTCAACGCCTTGATCGAGGCAGCATTCGACAGCGCCGGCGGAGTAACGCTGACCGTTGCGGAAGCGCCCAGGCTGCCGATGGGAGTGGTGAAAGCGGCACCGCCGTCGAACCAGTACCGGTATTGACGGATGTCGGCTACCGCGTTGGCGCCGAACGTGAACCGACCCGCGACACCGATGCCGCCCTGCGGTTCACAGGCAGTCGGCGTGCAGAGCGGGTAGTCCGGTGAGGTCACCGTCGGCGGGCGGGCTGGGCCGGTGCTGTCGATGGTGAACGTGCAGTACACCGACTTCTCGGAAGAGTCCAAGCCATCGAAGACGCGCGCGTGCATGTCGTACTTCTGGTTCTCGACCAAGCCAAAGGACTTGGGAATCGCCACCGTGGCGGTCGCATTGTCGGTGGTCGACCTGGTCATCGTGGGCGTCGCCGGCGAGTTGGTGCCGGCCTTGGTCACGTAGAACTGCATCGTGAGCCCACGCTCGGTGCCGTCCGGGTCGTCGGCCTTCGCCTGCGCCGACGGGTAACCGGCTGCCTTCGATACGTACGCTGCCGGGTCGCCGCTACCGCACTTCTTGCCACCGATGGTCAGGTTCGCCGGCGGATTCGGCTTGGTGTTGTAGGTGATGGATACGTAGGGGTCGTGCGAAGCCTCGGTCGAGTCGAACTTTTTCCACGCGTGCGTATCCGGGTCGGCCTCAGCCGCCGCAGTGGACCGCAACCCGGTGGTCAGGGTCTGCCAGCCACCGGCGGCGGCCACCTTGAACAGCGGTGCCACATCTGCGGTGACGTAGCCGGTGCCGCAATCCCCGTAGCCCTTGGTCATCGTGGACTTGGCGATGGGATAGTCGCTGCGCCACTTGGGCTGGTTGCTCCAGCGGGTCGAGGTGCCCACCGCAGCGGTGATCCACACCTGCCATTCCTGCGCCTTGCAGCTCCACGAATGGGTGTTCCACAGATACATCGTCGCGGCAGTGACCTGCTTGTGGGCCAGCGCGGCCGTCGGGAACCGAAGAAACGACCGGGCCCGGTACGTCGAGCCCTCGGTGACCGAGCCGAGCTTCAGCTCCTTCGACGTCGACAGGTCCGAGGAGATGTTGTTCTGCACCAGTGTGTCGAACCCCGGCTTGAGCGTCGCCGACGGGTCGATCGTCACGGGGTACTGCGTCGCCGGATCGTTGAGGAACTCCTGCGACGGGGTCAGGGTGAGCGTGCGGTTGTCCGCTGCCACCGTCATGTCAACGGCTGCGATCCGCAGCGGCTCTCCCGTCTTCTCGCCCATGGTCGCGTCCCACATCACCGGGGCGGGCATGTGCCCGAGGTAAGCGCCCGCAGCGTCGGTCAGCCGAAGACCGCCATCGCCGCTGACCGTGGTCTTCACGCCGGATGCCTGCCATGGCAGGGAGACCTTCTTGACCTGCGCCGCCGCTTCTTTGCTCTGCACCACCAAGAACTGCTCGAAGCCGGTACGGGTGGCATCGACGACCAGATCGACGCCGGGCCGGACGTCGGAGTAGGTGGCGGTGGTGCCGTCGAGCTTGGGCTCCGGCAGCGTTCCGGTCCAGCCCACCGTCATGTTCGCCCCGCCGGACGTCAGCCGGGCCAGATCGTGGGTGCCGCTGCCTGCTGCGCCCGACAGGACCAGCCCGCGCGGGTGCCCCTGAGGCGCGATCGTGCCGTCCGAGCGCCGGGTCAGAGTCAGGTCAACCGGCTTCCAGGAACCGTCCGAAGCGCGGTAGCGCACCGGGCCGGAGTGCACCTCGGCGGTGTAAGTGCCGTCCGGGTTGGCGATGACTTCGGTCGTCTCGTCCAGCATCGACGACACCTGAACCGGCTGGCCGGTCTCCCGGGCCTGTTTGGAAGCTTGCTGCTCAGGAGTCAGATCGGGTACGGCCAACCGCTCGACCGCCAGGGCGGGAGCGGCAGGGACGGCCACGACCGTCGACATGAGACCAAACGTCATCAGGGCAGCCGTCATCGACGCCCGTCGGGCAAGCAACAAGATCTTCCCCCCGCGCACATGACCAGGCATCGACGCAACAGACTTCGATGTCCGGCGATGCGTTCAGCACGCTATCGCGTGGTTAACCTTGCGTACAAGGTCCGTTACCAACGCGAGGGATGGCGTCGATCACACTCTGTTCTGGATCACCGCAGCTTGCGCGACCCGTAAACAGGCCGGGTGGGATTTGCGAGCGATAGGGCGGGTGTGCCCGGCGGTAGAGCGTCAGGGCGCGCCGGACGGCCGGGCTTTCCGCGTCAGCGTCGCTGGAAAGTCCCTCCTCGACCCCTAACAGCCCAGCTCGCCAAAGTTCATCACGAGCTATTGCAGCTATCTCCAGCCGTAAGCTACGGATCTCGTTGTCGACCTCATCGAACTTCCCCATGCCCTTATCTTGCAGCTCAATCGGAAAGCAGTATGAAGGGCTCGGATCCGAGCCCTCGCAACGCGCGCCGCGAGAGGAAGTCCGCCTGACGCGTTGCCTCGGGAATGCGGTAGCGCGGGGACAGCGCCATCGTGAGCTCGTACGCCTCGTCCAGCCCGACCCGGTACCCCGCCGACACATACACCGGCTTGACCCCGGCCTGCGTCCGCACCGCCCGCCCCAGCACCTCACCGCCCTCGCTCAGCGGCGACCACGAACCTCGATCGACGCCGAGCTCCCCCGACGCGGCGACGAACGAGTTCTTTGCGACGCCGAACGTGGGGCGCCCGGTCAAAACCCCGATGTGGCAGGCGAGGCCGAACCGACGCGGGTGCGCCACCCCGTACCCGTCGCAGATCAGGACTTCCGGTTCGGTCCGGAGCTGGGTCAGGGCCTGCATGAGGACCGGCACTTCGCGGAAGGCGAGCAGGCCGGGGATGTACGGGAATGCTGCCTCGCCGAAGGCCGTCACGGTTTCTGTCACCGCGAGGGTGGTGAGGTCGATTCTTACGGCTGCTGCGCAGACGCGGGGTGAGTTCTTGTCGTACGAGACGTCCAGGCCCACGACCGAGGTGGGGCGCGACGGTAGCCCGGTGGTGAGGTCGACCTGGTCGCGCAGGTGGCGTTGCAGCGACTCGGCTTCGGCGACGTCGGACGGCGTTGCGGGCAGAGTGGCGGGGAACCAGGGGGCGTTCACCGCACCGATGATGTCAGACGGCGGCGGCGGTCTTGGTGATGTCGAGCAGGCCGCCGAGCAGCGCCAGCGCGGCCGGGACCAGGCGGTAGTAGACCCAGGTGCCGCGGCGGTCGCTGTCGACCAGGCCGGCTTCGCGCAGGACCTTGAGGTGGTGGGAGATGGTGGGGCCGGTCAGGGCGAAGGAGCCGGTGAGGTCGCAGACGCAGACCTCGCCGCCGCCGGCTGAGGCGATCATGGAGAGCAGGCGGAGCCGGACCGGGTCGCCGAGGGCCTTGAACATGGGGGCGAACGCGCTTGCCTGGTCGGCTTCGAGGGGCTTGCGGACCACCGGGGCCCACGCACCGGACAGCCCCGACGGTCCCGACATCGGTGTCATCGCGAGGGATGTGCTTGGCATGGGCCCACCCTTGCAGAGCCAGGCAAGTCGTCCGAACAGGAATCTGACAATTCACTGCGGTGCGCGAGCCAGCCGCTGCGCAGCGCCAGAATGCATCGTCGACATGTCTCGGCCCAGGGTGCCTTTCACCGGCTCCGAGGCGGCAAAACGGCAGGTGAACGCGGGGTGGCAGGGTTGCGGCGGAAGGCTGCCCGAAAGTGCCACGCATCACAAAGGCGTACGCAGTGGTCAGCTTGGCGACATATCGGGGTCCAGCCGCAGCGTGGTGGCCACCGCCCCGGGCGACACCATCGGGTCGAGCGACGCCGGGCCGTAGCGCGCGTACTTGCCGCGGTAGGCGTCGTCGACCCCGGCCGCCGCCGCACCCACGTCGTGCACCAGCACGTCGGCGTCGACGCCGGGGACCCGGATGCGGGCGCGGCCCGAGCTGACGGCGTCACCGAACCAGCCGGTGTCGCGCCGGTGCCAGGTGCGCACATAGACCTGGCCAGCGGCGCACACCACCCAGATGGGCGTCCAGCGGCGCAGCGTCGCGTCGGCGCGCTTGACGGCGATCTCCAGCTCGTCGGCCGCGTCGAGGCGCTCAAGCTGTTCGGCGGTCCAGGTGGCGTCCATGGCGCCCAGTCAGCCGCAGGCCGGGGCCCGCGGGCAGGGACGTGGGCGTGGTGCGGCTAGTGGTCGGCGCCGTTCCAGTCGCGGCCCAGGCCCACCGACACCTCCAGGGGCACCGACAGCGGGTAGGCCGCGCCCATCTCGCGGCGCACCAGGGCTTCCAGAGCTTCGCGTTCACCGGGGGCCACGTCGAAGACGAGTTCGTCATGCACCTGCAGCAGCATGCGGCTGGTCAGCCCGGCCTCGCGCAGGGCCTGGTCGACGCGGAGCATGGCGACCTTGATGATGTCGGCGGCCGAGCCCTGGATGGGGGCGTTGAGGGCCATGCGTTCGGCCATCTCGCGGCGCTGGCGGTTGTCGCTGCTCAAGTCGGGCAGGTAGCGGCGCCGGCCCAGGATGGTGGCGGTGTAGCCGTCCTGCACGGCCCGGCGCACCACGGCTTGCAGGTAGTCGCGCACCCCGCCGAAGCGCTCGAAGTATTCGGTCATCAGCCCCCGGGCTTCCTCGGTGGTGATGGAGAGCTGATTGGACAGACCGAAGGCGCTCAGGCCGTACGCCAGACCGTAGTTCATGGCTTTGATCTTGCGCCGCTGGTCGGGGATGACCTCCTCGACCGGGACGTGGAACACCGAGGAGGCGGTGGCGGCGTGGAAGTCGGCGCCGGAGTTGAACGCCGCGATCAGGGCTTCGTCGCCGGACAGGTGCGCCATGATGCGCATCTCGATCTGGCTGTAGTCGGCGGTCAACAGCGACTCGAAGCCCTCGCCTACCACGAACGCGCGGCGGATGCGCCGGCCTTCCTCGGTGCGGATCGGGATGTTCTGCAGGTTGGGGTCGGTCGATGACAGCCGGCCGGTGGCCGCGACGGTCTGGTTGAACGTGGTGTGGATGCGCCCGTCGTCGGACACCGACTTGAGCAGCCCGTCCACCGTGGACTTGAGCTTGGCCACGTCGCGGTGGCGCAGCAGGTGGGCCAGCAGCGGGTCGCCGGTCTGCTCGTGCAGGTTTTGCAGCGCGTCGGCGTCGGTGGTGTAGCCGGACTTGATGCGCTTGGTCTTGGGCAGGTTGCGCTCGACGAACAGGATCTCCTGCAGCTGCTTGGGCGAGCCGAGGTTGAACTCGCGCCCGACCACCTCGTGCGCGCCCTGCTGGGCCAGCTTCACCTCGGCGGCGAAGTGCGACTCGAGCTCGTGCAGGTAGTCCAGGTCGGCGGCGATGCCCACGTGCTCCATCTCGCCGAGCACGATCTCCAGGGGCTGCTCGACCTCGGCCAGCAGCCGCTGGGAGGCGCCGTCGTCGCGCGACAGCTCCTCGGTGAGGGTGTCGGCCAGGTCGAGGGTCGCGCGGGCGCGCAGCATCACGTTCTGCTCGGCGGTGCCGTCGTCGCCGCCGAGGCCGTCGAGGGTGAGCTGGCCGTTGTCGGGGGCGTCGACGCGCAGCTCACGCTTGAGGTAGCGCAGCGCGAGGTCGTTGAGGTCGTACGCCCGCTGGTCGGGTTTGGCCAGGTAGGCGGCCAGCGCGGTGTCGACGCGCACCCCGCCCAGGCCCCAGCCGTGCGCGCGCAACGCCAGCATGACCGGCTTGGCATCGTGGATGATCTTCGGGCGTTCGGGGTCGGCGAGCCACGCGGCGACCGCCCCCTCGTCGCTCTCGTCCAGCGCGGTGGGGTCGAACCAGGCTGCCGGGCCGTCGCCGGTGGCCACCGCGACGCCGGTCAACGAGCCGGTGCCCCGCCCGAACGTGCCGGTCACCGCAACACCGACCGGCGCGGCACCGGCGTGCTCGGCGAGCCAGCCGGCCACCTCGCCGGTGCGCAGCATACTGCCGGACAGATCGAACCCGGCTTCGGCCTCGGGCTCGACGGCCTCGAGGTAGGAATACAGCCGCTCGCGCAGCACCCGGAACTCCAGGGCGTCGAACACCTGGTGCACAGCCTCGCGGTCCCAGCCCTGCCACTTGACGTCCTGCGGGCCCAGCGGCAGCTCGAGGTCGCAGACCAGCGCGTTGAGGTCGTAGTTGCGCATGACGTCGGCCAGGTGCGCGCGCAGGCTGTCGCCGACCTTGCCCTTGATCTGGTCGACGTGGGCGATGATGCCGTCCAGCCCGCCGTACTGGTTGATCCACTTGGCGGCGGTCTTGTCGCCCACGCCGGGCACGCCGGGCAGGTTGTCGCTGGCCTCGCCGACCAGCGCCGCCTTGTCGCGGTAGCGGTGCGGGGGCACGCCGTACTTGGTCTCGATGGCCTCGGGGGTCATCCGCCACACGTCGGAGACGCCACGCACCGGGTAGAGGATGGTCACCTTGTCCCCGGCGAGTTGGAACGCGTCGCGGTCGCCGGTGGAGATGACCACCTCGAAGCCCTGCTCGCGGGCCTGGGTGGCCAGGGTGCCGATGACGTCGTCGGCCTCGTAGCCGGGCTTCTCCACCACCGGGATGCGCAGCGCCTCGAGCACCTCCTTGACCAGGCTGACCTGGCCCTGGAACGGCTGCGGGGTCTCCGAGCGCCCGGCCTTGTATTCCGCATACTTCTCGGTGCGAAACGACACGCGGGACACGTCGAAGGCGACCACGATGTGCGTCGGCTTCTCGTCGCGCAGCATGTTGATCAGCATCGAGGTGAAGCCGAACACCGCGTTCGTCGGCTGCCCGGTCTGGGTGGAGAAATTCTCCACGGGCAGCGCGAAGAAGGCCCGGTAGGCCAGCGAGTGGCCGTCAAGCAGCAGCAGACGGGGGGTCTGGACGTCGTCGCTCACGTCGGTGAACTCTAGTCGTGGGGTACGACAAGACGACCGACCGCCCCGCCTGCTGTTCGCACCTTTTACAGCACTTTGCTCAGGAATGCCCTGGTTCGCTGGTGCTGCGGGTTCGCGAGGATCTCGGCCGGCGCGCCCTTTTCGACAACGACGCCACCGTCCATGAAGATCACCGAGTCGCCCACCTCACGCGCGAACCCGATCTCGTGGGTCACCACGATCATCGTCATGCCGTCGCGGGCGAGATCCTTCATCACGTCGAGCACCTCGCCGACCAGCTCCGGGTCCAGCGCGCTGGTGGGCTCGTCGAACAGCATCAGCTTCGGGCGCATGGCCAGGGCCCGCGCGATGGCGACCCGCTGCTGCTGGCCGCCGGAGAGCTGACCGGGATAGCTGTCCACTTTGGCCCCGAGACCGACGCGCTCCAGCAAAGCGGCCGCTCTGTCGCGTACCTCTGCCTTGTTCTCCTTCTTGACCCGGGCCGGCGCTTCCATGACGTTCTGCAGCACCGTCATGTGCGGGAAAAGGTTGAAGCGCTGGAAAACCATGCCGATCGCGCGGCGCTGGGCCGCGACGTCCTTTTCCCCCAGCTCGTGCAGTTTGCCGCCGCGTTCGCGGTAGCCGATCAGATCGCCGTCCACCAGAATGCGCCCGGCATCGATTTTCTCCAGGTGGTTGATGCAACGCAGAAACGTCGATTTACCCGACCCCGACGGTCCCAGCACGCAACAGACCTCGCCGCTTTTGACGACCAGATCAACACCTTTGAGAACCTCAAGCGAACCAAACGATTTGTGTACGTCCTCAGCCCGCACCATTTCGTCGCTCACAGCTTGCCCCCCTGCTCAGCCGCAATCCCCCGCAGCCGCATCTTCGCCTTACCGGAGGCGCCGTAGCCCCGTCCGAAATGCCGCTCGACGAAGAACTGCACGATCATCAGCACGCTGCAGATGATCAGGTACCACAGGCACGCGGCGATGAGCACCGGCAACACGATGAACGTCCGCGAGCTGATCGCCTGCAACTGGAAGAACAGCTCGAAGGTCACCGGCACGAACGCCACCAGCGAGGTGTCCTTGACCATCGCGATGGTCTCGTTGCCGGTGGGCGGCACGATCACCCGCATTGCCTGCGGCAGCACGATGCGGCGCAGCACCTGACCGCGCGACATGCCCAGCGCCGACGCGGCCTCGGCTTGCCCGGGGTCCACCGACTGGATGCCCGCGCGCACGATCTCGGCCATGTACGCCGCTTCCGAGAGCGCCAGCGCCAGCACCCCAGCGACGAAGCCGGAGAGCAGGTCGGTGGCCTTGATGCTGAAGAACTGCGCGTTCAGGTCGTGCACGCCGAACAGGTTGCCGATCTGGCTGTCGAAGGGCAGCCCGAAACCGATGCGGTCCCACAGGATGCCCAGGTTGCCGAACAGGATCGCCAGCACCAGCCGTGGCACCGCCCGGAACACCCAGGTGTAGAGCCAGGCCACCGACGACAGCACCGGGTTCGGCGACAACCGCATGATCGCGATCACCACGCCCAGCACGACGCCGATGACCATGCTCAGCACGGTCAGCAACAGCGTGCCGCGCAGGCCCTCGAGCACCGGGCCGGTGAACAGGACCCCACGCTTGCCGCCGCCGATGCTGACGAAGATGAAGTGCCAGTTGAACCGGTCGTTCGTGAAGATCAGGTGCAGGAACATGGCGGCGAGCACGGCCAGGACCGCGATCGCCACCCAACGCCCGGGGTGCCGGACGGGCACGGCCTTGATGGCCTCGGGCCGGGCCCGTCCGGTCTGCGTGTCGGTTGTCATGCCCGCGAGGTCAGGAGACCTGCGGGTTGACGGCCGGGTCGGTGATACCGCCGGCGTCGACGCCCCACTTGGTGAGGATCGTCTTGTACGTACCGTCGGAGATCAGGGCCTCGAGCGCACCCTCGATCGCCGCACCGAAGTCGGCCTGGTCCTTGGGCAGGACGTAGCCGTAGGGCGCCGAGTCGTAGATGTCGCCGACCAGGGCCAGCTGGCCATTGGTCTGCTTCACCGCGTACGCGCACACCGGCGAGTCGGCCAGCATGGCCTCGTCCTTGCCGGAGACGACCGCGTTGGTGGCGTCCGCCTGCGACTGGTACTGGTCGATGGTGATGGCCGGCTTGGAAGCGCCGGTGCACTTCTTCGAGCGCGCCTTAATGTCATCGAGCTGCACCGTGCCGACCTGCACCGCGATCTTCTTGCCGCAGGCGTCCTCGGCGTTGATCGTGGCGCCGGACTTGGCCGCCCACTGGGTGCCGGCCGAGAAGTACGACACCATCGTCGCCTCCTTGAGCCGGTCGGCGTTGACGGTGAACGACGAGACGCCCACGTTGTACTTCTTCGAACTGACCGCCGGGATGATCGAGTCGAACTTGGCCGACTGCCACTCGGTCTTCAGGCCCAGCTTCTGGGCGACCGCGTTGAACAGGTCGACGTCGAAGCCCACCACCGTCTTGCCGTCGGTGTCGAGGAACTCGCTCGGGGCGTACGTCGAATCCGTCCCGATGATGATCTTCCCAGCCGACTTGATCTCGGCCGGGACCTTGTCCGCCAGCGCGGTGTCGGCCGAGGCGGCCGGCGCCGGGGCGGTCGATCCGGTGTCGTCGCCGGACTCCTCGCCGCAGGCGGCCAGCGACACGGTCATCGCCGCCGCAACGGCCAGGCCGAGGATCGCCCGGCGGCCCGATGTGATGCGGAACATCAGCAACTCCTGAATTGTGAGGTGAACCTAGGCAACGCCGAGGTAGGCGTCCTTCACCGAAGGGTCGTGCAGCAACTCGGCACCGGTGCCGGACTTCACGATGCGGCCGGTTTCCAGCACGTACGCGCGGTGCGCGCGCGACAGTGCCTGCTGGGCATTCTGCTCCACCAGCAGCACCGTGGTGCCCTGCTGGTTGATCTCCACCACGATGTCGAAGATCTGCTGGATCAGCATCGGCGCCAGACCCATCGACGGCTCGTCGAGCAGCAGCAGCTTGGGCCGGCTCATCAGCGCCCGGCCCACCGCCAGCATCTGCTGCTCACCGCCGGACATCGTGCCGCCGACCTGCTTCTCGCGCTCCTTGAGCCGCGGGAACAGCGTGAACGCCCGATCGAGGTCCTCGTTGATCTCGGTCCGGTTGCGCCGCGTGTACGCCCCCATCTCGAGGTTCTCGCGCACCGTCATGCCCGGGAAGATGCCCCGGCCCTCGGGTGACTGCGAGACACCGCGCACCACCCGCACGTCGGCGCGCATCTTGGTGATGTCCTCGCCGTCGAACGTGATCTTGCCCTGGGCCACCGGGCGCAACCCCGAGATCGCGCGCATGGTGGTCGACTTACCCGCGCCGTTCGCGCCGATCAGGGCGACGATCTCCCCCTGTTCGACGGTCAGGCTGATGCCGTGCAGGGCCTGGATGCGGCCGTACAGCAGCGTCACGTCCTGCAACTCAAGCAGCATCGGTCGGGACCCCCAGGTACGCCGCGATCACCTTCGGGTTGTCCCGCACCTCGGCGGGCGTACCCTCAGCGATCTTCTTGCCGAACTCCAGCACCACGATCCGGTCCGTGACGCCCATGACCAGGCGCATGTCGTGCTCGATGAGCAGCACGGTCACCCCGGTGTCGCGGATCTTGCGGATCAGCGCGAGCAGTTCTTCCTTCTCGGCCGGGTTGAACCCCGCGGCCGGTTCGTCCAGGCACAGCAGCGTCGGGTTGGTGGCCAGCGCCCGTGCGATCTCCAGGCGGCGCTGCTCGCCATAGGACAGGTTGCGTGACACCTCCCCGGCCCGGTGCACGATGCCCACGAAGCGCAGCAACTCCAGGGCCTTCTCCCGGCCCGAGCGCTCCTCCTGCCAGTGCCGCGGCAGCCGGAACAACGCCCCGACCACGCTCGTCTTGTGGTGCGCGTCGGCGCCCACCATGACGTTCTCCAGCGCGGTCATCTCCGGGAACAGGCGCACGTTCTGGAACGTACGGGCAATGCCCCCGCGGGTGATCTCGTGCTTCTTCTTCCCGACGATGGACTCACCGTTGAAGCTGATGGTGCCGCTGGTCGGGCGGTACACCCCGGTCATCGCGTTGAAGCAGGTCGTCTTGCCGGCGCCGTTCGGGCCGATCAGGCCGAAGATCTCACCCTTGCGCAGACTGAAACTGACGTCGTTGAGCGCCACCACACCACCGAAGCGCAGCGTGACGTGATCCACCTCCAGCAGCACGTCGCTGCTGCGTTCCGCCGGGCCCGGCGCGCTCGTGCCGCCGGCTACGTCGGAGCGGTGGGCGTTCGCCTCGTCCGCCTGCTGCGGGGTCTCCACATGAGGTTCACTCACTGCGGAGCCACCTCCTTCTCACGGTCCTTGAGCTCCATCGCGCGCCGGCGGCTCGGAATCAGGCCCTGCGGCCGGAAAATCATGATCAGAATGATGATCGCGCCGAAGATCGCGAACCGGAAACCGAACAGGTCGGTGTGGAAGATCGGGTCCTCGATGCCCCGCAACCGGTCCGGGATGTACGAGATCAGCGCACCACCCAGGATCGCGCCGAAGATGTTGCCCGAACCACCCATGACGACACCGGCGAGCACCAGGATCGAGAACTGCAGGATGAAGGTCTGCGAGTTCATGAAGCCCTGCTGACCGGCGAACATCACGCCGCCCAGACCACCGATGAACGCGCCGATCGCGAACGCCCACAGCTTGTACTTGATCGTGCGCACGCCCATGATCTCGGCGGCTTCCTCGTCCTCGCGGATCGCCAGCCACGACCGCCCGACCCGGCTGCGGTCCAGGTTGCGCACCCCGAGAATCACCAGAATGATCACCGACAGGCCCAGCCAGTAGTACGGCGTCGCGTCGGCCACCCCGAAGATCGGCTTGCCGTCGCTGTACGAGCCCGGCGGATGCGGGATGTCGGCGAACCCGCGGTCACCGCGCAGCGTCTCCGAGCTCGTCGCGAAGATGCGGATGATCTCGGCGAAGCCCAGCGTCACGATGGCCAGGTAGTCACCGCGCAACCGCAGCGTCGGCCAGCCCAGGATCAGACCCGACACCATCGCCACGGCCAGAGCCACCGGCACCGCCGCCAGCCAGCCCCACTCGGTCTTGAGAATGCTGTCCGGCGAGGTCAGCAACGCCACGGTGTAGGCACCCACCGCGAAGAAGCCGACATACCCCAGGTCCAGCAGACCGGCGAAACCGACGACCACGTTCAAGCCAAGAGCCAGCAGAACGTAGTACGACATGTTGAACAGCGCGCTGGGCCAGTCGATGCCCTCGGTGATGATCTGCGGGCCCAGCACCGGGATGTCCCCGGCGTACGGCAGCAGATAGGCCAGCACCGCGAACACGATGATCAGCACCGTTCGTACGGCCCAGTGCTGCCGTCCGAACCAGCCGCGCACGCCACCGCTGCTGCGCCAGTTCTTCTTGTCCGCCGGCACGGCCGCCGGCTTGTCCACCTTCACGTCGCTCATGCTCGAGCCCTTCCGAGAGACTCACCCAGAAGACCCGTCGGACGGACCAGCAGGATGAGGACCAGCAGCACGAACGAAGCGGCGTGCAGCCACTGCGTGCCGAACAGGCTCGCCGCGTAGTTCTGCAGCACACCCAGCAGCAGGCCGCCGAGCAGCGCCCCCCGCAGGTTGCCGATCCCACCGAGCACCGCGGCCGTGAACGCCTCGATTCCCAGCAGGAAGCCCGCGTCGAAGCGGGTCACCCCGATCTTCAGGTCGTACATGACGGCCGCGATGCCGGCCATGAGACCACCGAGCAGGAACACCAGCGCGATGACCCGGCTCTTGTTGACGCCCATCAGCGCCGCGCTGTCGGGGTTCTGCGCCACCGCCCGGATACCGCGGCCCAGCCGCGAGCGGTTGATGAAACGGTCCAGCACGAACATCATCACGAGCGCCAGCACGATGATCAGAATCTGCAGGTTCGTCACATGCATGTTGCCGATCACGAAGACGTCGGCCGGGCGGATCAGCGGCGGGACGGCCTTGATGTTGCGTTTGGTGATCACGCCGACGGTCTCGGAGATGAACAGCGAGGCACCGATCGCGGTGATCAGGAAGGCCAGCGGCGGGGCGTTACGCCGGCGCAGCGGGCGGTAGGCGACCAGCTCCACACCGAGCGCGGTCAGACCGGAGATCACGATCGCCGCCATCAGACCCAGCAGCAACAGGCCGATGACGGAGAACACATTGGGGGTGGCCGAGTTCTGGTCCAGCCCGAAAAAGCCCCACACGATGAGACACGCGTAGGACCCGAGCAGGAAGACCTCGGAATGCGCAAAGTTGATCAGGCGCAGGACGCCGTAGACCAGGGTGTAACCCAGAGCGAACAGCGCGATGATCGCGCCCTGCGCCAGACCCGTGATCGTGAGCGGTCCGAAGTCCTGGATCAGACCGGAGAAATTCACAAGGGGCTCCTGAAACGAGAAGGTCGGTGCGGCCGGAGATCATCCGGCCGCACCGGCCCTACACAGCGAGGTTCCGAACGAATCAGGCGGCCGGGATCTCGGCGTCCGCGACCTGGTTGCCCGTGGCGTCGAACTTGAACGCCCACACCTTGATCAGGCTGGGGTCCAGCTCACCGGTCGAGGTGAACTTGTAGGTGTTCGCGATGCCCTTGTAATTGGCCGTGGAGAGGTAGGTGTTCATCTTCTCCGGCGTGGTGTTGCCCGCGTCGATACCCGCCAGGAGCAGGTTCGCAGCGTCGAACGCGACGTCGCTGTACGTACCGGCGTCGACGTTCCACTTGGCCTTGTAGTCGGCCACGAAGGTGCCACCCGACTTCTCCGGCGGCGAGCAGGGGCAGGTCACGATCGTGCCCACCGCGGCAGCGTTGCCGGAAGCCTTGGCCAGACCGGCGTCCTTCATGCCGTCGCCGCCGACCAGCGTGCCCTTCCAGTTGGCAGCGGTGAGCTGCTTACGGATCAGGCCGGCGTTCTGGTAGTAACCGCCGTAGAACAGCACCGTGGCGCCGCTGGAGACGACCTTCTGCACAACGGCAGAGAAGTCGGTCTGCTTGCCGTCGGCCTCGGTCTTGTCCGTGCCGGCAACCGCCGAGCCCAGCTTCTGCTTCACGATGTCGGCCAGGCCGGCACCGTACGCGGACTGGTCATCAGCCACGAAGACCTTCTGCGCCTTCAGCGTGTCCTTGATGTACGTGGCCGCCGCCGGACCCTGCGCATCGTCGTTCGCCACGGCTCGGTGGAAGGTCTTCCAGCCGTTCGCCGCGAGCGACACCCGGGTCGCCGACGGGGTGATCGTCGGGATGCCGGCTTCCTCGAAGATCGGGTCGGCAGCCTCGGACTCGCCGGAGAACGGCGGACCGACGATGCCGAGGATCTTCTTGTCGGCAACCAGGTTACGAGCCACACCGGGCGCGACAGCCGGCTCGCCCTGCGAGTCGAACTTCGCGACCTCGATGCAGGTCGAGCCCTTCTTGTCGTTGTACTGGTTGATGGCCAGCTCGAAGCCCTGCTCGATGTTCACACCGAGGTTTGCCGAAGAACCGGTCAGGGCGCCGAAGTAAGCGAGCTTGTAGCCGCAGTTACCGCTGGCCGAGTCGTCAGAGCTGCTGCTGCTGTTGCATGCAGCGGCACCGGCAACGAGGCCGATCACGGCCAGGCCGCCGATGGCTCGTGCGAGAACCTGCCTCAAGGTTGGAACCCTCCTCCATACCGAACCCACCGAGCCACCGCAGGCCGATTGGCACTTGCGCACCGCACAGCACAACTGCGCCCGTCATGGGCCGGGACGCTATCCCACCGGCGCAGCCAGGGGTAAGGGGCAACTCGGGCATTCACCGAACCGTTACGTGCGGTGATGCCGCCGCGAGGATGGTGTAACAAGCAGGCAAGCTCCAGCAGGTCACTCGCTGGGTGCCGGGGACTCCTCACCCTCGGCCAGGATCCGGTCCGCGACCTCACGCATCGTCATCCGGTGGTCCATCGCGGTGCGCTGGATCCACTTGAACGCCTGCGGCTCGGTCATCGAATACTTCGTCATCAATTCGCCCTTGGCCCGCTCGACGCTCTTGCGCGTCTCCAACCGGTCGGTCAGCCCGGCCACCTCGGTCTCCAAGGCGGAGATCTCGGCATACCGGGAGAGCGCGATCTCAATGGCCGGCACCAGGTCAGACTTCTGGAAAGGCTTCACCAGGTACGCCATGGCGCCGGCAGCCCGCGCCCGCTCGACAAGATCCCGCTGGCTGAACGCGGTCAGAATGACCACCGGAGCGATCCGCCCACCGGCAATCCGCTCGGCCGCCGCCAGCCCATCCATGATCGGCATCTTGATGTCGAGAATCACCAGGTCCGGGCGAAGGTCCTCGGCCAGTCGCACCGCGGTCTCGCCGTCACCGGCCTCTCCGACGACGTCATACCCCTCTTCGACCAGCATCTCCGCCAGGTCGAGCCGGATCAGAGCCTCGTCCTCGGCGATCAAAACCCGCCTGCGCTCGGCACTCGCCTGCGTGTCGGCCACGAAACCCCTACCCCCAACACTCAAGAAGTCGCGACACCCGGGTATCCGGGTACCACCCCTGACAGCGTAGTAGGTACTCTGTGTCTTGCTCGTATCGGACATGACCTTGGTCTTGTCCGCGCGAGCATGCCGGGGTGGCGGAATGGCAGACGCTGATGACTCAAACTCATCTGTCCGAAAGGGCGTGCGGGTTCGAATCCCGCCCTCGGTACCAAGCATTGTGTCGTACCTCTGTTCGAAGCTGAGCTGGTGCACCCACCTCAGCTTCGTCAACGAGTCCCGCGAACTCCACGCTGCCGGCGTGGAGTTTTGCTTCATCTGCAGCGAGCGCTGCCATTGGCTCCAGGGCGAGCGCGCCCGCCGCGCTGGTGCCCGCGACGCCGTGGCCCCGCGAGCACGAGCGCGTCATCGCCTTCGAGGGCTGGCAGCAGCTCCTCATTGACGGGCATCCGGACCACTTCCTGCGCGGCTCTTCCCCTCCGGCGACTGCCGCTCGATGAGCAGGTGGGTCCGAGGGGTCAGCTTGGCGAACAAAGCTCGGGTTTTTCCGCCAAAGGCCGGTTTACGGGGGGCCGCCGATGTTGTCATGGCAGTACCCGCATCGGCAGGAGGCTCCATGTTGTGGTCCGGCTCGTCGCCCATGACCGTCGTGCGCGACGGGATGTGGGGGTTCCTTCTGGTCTCGGGCGTGGCCTGGCTGGCTGTCTCCTGGAGTGTGCTGCGCCTGGAGCCGGCCGACATGACCCGGGTGGCCGGCCCGGTGGTGCTGTTCGCGGCGGTCACGGAACTGGTGCGGGCGCTGGCCGGCTCGCGTACCTGGTGGTTGAACGCCGGGATGACCGTGCTGTTCGCGGCCACCGGGGCGCTGCTGCTGGCCGACGGGACCGGTTCGTGGACGTCGCCGGCGGCGCTGATCGGGTGGTACCTGATGGTGCGCGGGGCGGCGGACCTGGCGGTCGCCATGCTGACGCGCGAAACGGACCGGGTGTGGGGTCTGCTCACGGTGATGGGCGTGGCGGAGGCTGCGCTGGGGTTCTTCGCGGCGAGTTCTTTTGTCCGTACGGCCGAGGCAGTCGTCATTGTCCTGGGCGCAGCGGCGCTCCTGCGGGGTGTGGCTGACCTGGTGGCGGCACTGAGGCTGCGTGAGGCTACGGCGTTGGCGCGCGCGCAGCGGTTGCTGGAGTTGCCGCCGGAGCGCGCGATCGGGGTGGCCGGCTACGCGGCGGGTCTGACGGACTTCGATCAGGCCCCGCAGCAGGCGCAGGGCCCGAGGCATGCCGCAGCCACGCCGCTCCGATCGTCTGCCGCGGGCATGGCGGACCTGTCCATGCCTGCACGCCTTCCGGGTACGCCCACAGCTCCCGCTTCCGCCGCGCCCGCTGTGGCTGGGGCCAGTGGCGCGTTCGGTGCCGGCACGTTCTCCGCCGGGGCGATTGCGGGCGGGTTCGGCGCCGGGAATGGGTTCGGGGCTGGTGAGCCGGGGGGCGGCCCGATGCTGGGTGGTGGCTCGATGCCCGGTAGTGGCTCGATGCTGGGCGGTACCGCGGCGATCGGGAGTGCTGACACTGGGGATGGTCGAGGCGCGCTTGATGCTGCGGCCGGCGTTTCGGGAACGGGCGCTTTCACGGGCGCGGTGGGTGGCGGCGTGTTCGGCTCGGCGAATGCGCTGGGCTCCGCCGCCGGGAACGCGGGTGCGTCCGGCATGCCCGGCCCGGATGGTAACGCCGGGTCGTGGGGTGCGGGCGGCGGCACCGGTAACGCAGGTCCGTGGATGACCGGGGCGGTCGGCCCGGCGGCGCAGACGGGCCCGGATCCGATGGGCCGTGGGGGCAGCTTCCACGATGAGGTGCTGCGGACGACCGCCGACCTCGACGCGATGCTGGCCATGGCTGGCGTAACGGGTACGGGCGCTCCTCGACCTTACGAAGAGGCCGCTGCCGAGGTAGCCGGCCGGGTCACGATCCCGGACACGGCCGAGGGCGCTGAGTTGCCGGACCCGCAGCAGCTTGCCGCGGCGGCCGCGGCGGCTCAGGCGGCTGCGCTGGCGGAAGCGAACGCGGCGATGGCCGGCGAGCACCAGGCGGGCAACGACGCCTCGCTGCCGCTGCTCGACCCGGCGGCGCGGGCCGGCGAGAAGGCCATCCCGGGCATGGACGACACCTCGATCATCATGCGGGGCCGCCCCCTGCAGTAAGACAGCGCAGCGGCGCAAGCACGAGGATCACCCCCCGATCTTGCGGAGCAGCCCCTCCTGCACAGCGCTGGCGATGTGAACCCCGTCGCGCGTGAACATCGCCCCGCGCGCCAACCCGCGGCTTCCCGAAGCTGACGGGCTCGTGCAGTCGTACAGGAACCATTCGTCGGCGCGGAACGGGCGGTGCAGCCACAGCGCGTGGTCCAGGCTGGCCCCGATCACGCCGCCGGGCCCCCACACCTCGCCGTGCCTGGAGAGCACAGAATCCAGCAGAGAAAGATCCGACGCGTACGTCAAAGCGCACGCGTGCAGCAGCGGGTCATCGGGCAGCGTGCCGTTGATGCGCATCCAGACCCGTTGCTGCTGGGCGGCCGCCCTGTCCCCCGGGGGCACCCAGCCGGGCGTGCCCACGTAGCGCACGTCGATCGCTTGCGGACCGGCCTTGAAGGCTGCTTCGCGTTCGGGGTAGCGGGCCAGCCAGTCGCTCATGGTGGGCGTGTCCTCGGGGGCGGGGATGTCCCCGGGCGCCGGGAGGTGGTGGTCGAGGCCCTGCTCGGTTACCTGGAAGGACGCCGACATGAAGAAGATCGTCTGGCCGTGTTGTTCCGCGGTGGAGCGGCGGACCGAGAAGCTGCGGCCGTCGCGGATCGTCTCCACCGTGAAGGTGATCGGGACGCGGGGGTCGCCGGGGCGCACGAAGTAGCCGTGCAGGCTGTGCACCGAGCGGGCCGGGTCGACGGTGCGACCGGCGGCCACCAGGGCTTGGCCGGCGACCTGGCCGCCGAAGACACGTTGCGCTCCCACCTGCGGGCTTTCACCCTGGAAGCGGTCGTGGTCCAGCTGCTTGAGGTCGAAAACCTCAAGCAGCTGGTCGACGGCGGCCTGGCCGGACGGCGGCAGGGTCACACCGTGCTCGGGTCGACGAGCGAGCCTAGTTGGTGGACCCGCAGGGTGTTGGTGGAGCCGGGGGCGTTGGGCGGGCTGCCGGCCACGACGACCACGTACTCGCCGGGCTTGGCCAGGCCGAGGCCCAGCATCGCCTGGTCGACCTGGCGGAACATGTCGTCGGTGTGCTGCACGAAATCGGTCAGGAACGTCTCCACGCCCCAGGACAGCGCGAGCTGGTCGCGGACCTCGGGAACCGGGGTGAACGCGAGCAGCGGAAGCTCGCAGTGCAGCCGGCTGAGGCGGCGCACGGTGTCGCCGGTCTGGGAGAAGGCGACCAGGGCCTTGGCGCCGATGTTGCGGGCGATGCGCGAGGCGGCCACGGTCAGGGCACCGCTGTGGGTGCGCGGGTCGTGCTGCAGCACCGGTACGCCGAAGTCGCCGCCCTCGGTGGTGGCCACGATCTTGGCCATGGTGCTGACGG
This sequence comes from Actinoplanes sp. TFC3, assembly GCF_001553785.1. Taxonomy (GTDB): domain Bacteria; phylum Actinomycetota; class Actinomycetes; order Mycobacteriales; family Micromonosporaceae; genus Actinoplanes. The sequence goes on along the minus strand of NZ_LOJP01000001.1, from coordinate 2,059,531 downwards.
TGAGCACCGGGTATTTGCCGACCGAGGTCTCGCCGGAGAGCATGACCGCGTCGGCGCCGTCGAGGACCGCGTTGGCGACGTCGGAGGCCTCGGCGCGGGTGGGGCGGGAGTTCTCGATCATCGAGTCGAGCATCTGGGTGGCCACGATGACCGGCTTGGCGTTCTCGCGGCACAACTGCACGGCGCGCTTCTGCACCAGCGGGACCTGGTCGAGGGGAAGCTCGACGCCGAGGTCGCCGCGGGCCACCATGACGCCGTCGAAGGCCAGCACGATGGCTTCGAGGTGGTCGACCGCCTCGGGCTTCTCGACCTTGGCGATGACCGGGACGGTGCGTCCCTCCTCGGCCATGATCTGCTGGACGAGCTTCATGTCGTCGGGCGAGCGGACGAACGAGAGGGCGATCAGGTCGACGCCGAGCCCGAGCGCGAAGCGCAGGTCTTCCTCGTCCTTGTCGCTCATCGCGGGCACGCTGACCGCGACGTTGGGCAGCGAGACGCCCTTGTTGTTGGAGACCGGGCCGCCCTCGGTGACCAGGCAGCGGATGTCGTTGCCCTCGACCGCTGTGACCTCGACGGCGACCTTGCCGTCGTCGATCAGCAGGCGGTCGCCGACCTTGACCTCCTGCGGCAGCTTCTTGTAGGTGCAGGAGACCCGGTCGGGGGTGCCGGGCAGGTCGTCGCTGGTGATGGTCACGACGTCGCCGGTGTTCCACACGTGCGGGCCGTTGGCGAAGCGGCCGAGGCGGATCTTCGGGCCCTGCAGGTCCGCGAGGACGGCGACGGCGCGGCCGGTCTGCTTGGCGGCAGAGCGGACCAGGTCGTAGACCTTCTGGTGGTCCTCGTGGCTGCCGTGGCTGAAGTTCATGCGGGCAACGTCCATGCCGGCCTCGACCAGACCGAGCATGCGCTCGGGGGAGGCGGTGGCGGGACCCATGGTGCAAACAATCTTTGCGCGGCGTGTCACGGCCATCAGGCTAGTCTCTCTCTCGGATCGGCCCGCCGGCCGACCCCCGTCGAGGTGGTGAGGTGCGGGGTGACGTGCGGGCGTCAGCGACCGCGATACGTCTGCAGCTTATCGGGCGCCGACCTTCACCCGGCGCAGACCATCAACCCCCGGCGGAGCGACAGTGCAAAGGTAGCGATCACTGACCAGGATTCCGGTCAGCAGCCGGGAGGAGGTCGTCCTGGACCAGGCAATCGCCCGGATCGCCCTGTCGCAGATGCAGTTGCGGGGCCGGGTGAAGAGATGCGATCAACTGCCGTTGGGTGCCGGCAAGATCCCGCTGATGGAGTTGCGTTCCGGGGAGACGGTGGCAGTTATCGGGCCGGTGGACTCGCCCGAGTCGTTCACGCTGCTCGCCCGCAACGAGGACGACCCCGCGACGGCCATCGAGCACTTCCTGCAGTTCACCGGCGTCCCGGCGGACAAGGTCGAACCCCGTGCGGGACGGCCGTAGCGGCCGCCCCGCACGGGGGTCAGCGGATCGCTGCCAGCGGCTGCGAGGTCGGGCGTACGGGGGCGGGCAGCTCGCCGTACGCGCCGAGGTAGGTGTGGATGGCGGCGGCAGCGGCGCGGCCCTCGGCGATCGCCCATACGATCAGCGAGGCGCCGCGGTGCATGTCGCCTGCCACGAACACCCCGGGGGCCGAGGTCTGCCAGGTCTGGTCGGCGTCGATGGCTCCGCGCGGGTTACGGGTGACCCCGAACTGCTCGAGGAGCGGCTGCTTTTCCGTACCCTCGAATCCGATGGCCAGAAGGACCAGGTCGGCGCGCAGGTCGCGCTCCGAACCGGGGGTGATCGTGACCGTGCGGACGCCGTTGATCCGTTCGACGACGACCTCGGCGATGCGCACGGCGACCACGTTGCCGGCGCCGTCGTCGACGAATTCCTGCACGGCGACGCCGAAGACGCGCTCCCCGCCCTCCTCGTGGGCCGGGTAGTTGCGCAGGATGACCGGCCAGGTGGGCCACGGGTGCAGCCCGGCGATGCGGGTGTCCGAGGGCAGCGGGTACTGGTCGAGCTGGATGACGTTGGCCGCGCCCTGGCGGTGGGCCACGCCGAGGCAGTCCGCGCCGGTGTCGCCACCGCCGATGATCACCACGTGCTTGCCGGCCGCGTCGATTTCGGGGGCCGGTTGCAGCCCGGCGGCCACGCGGTTGGCCGGAACCAGGTGGTCCATGGCCAGGTGCACGCCGTTGAGCGCACGCCCGGGGGTGCCGGTGGTGTCACGCCCGGCCAGGGCGCCGCAGGTCAGCAGCACCGCGTCGTACTGCGCGCGCAACTGCTCGGCGCTGATGTCGACGCCGACGTTCACGCCGGTGCGGAACTCCACGCCCTCGGCCGCCATCTGGGCCATGCGCGCGTCGATGCGCTCCTTCTCCAGCTTGAAGTCCGGGATGCCGTAGCGCAGCAGCCCGCCGATGCGGTCGTCGCGTTCGAAGACCGTCACGGTGTGCCCGGCGCGGGCCAACTGCTGGGCCGCCGCCATCCCGGCGGGGCCGGAGCCGACCACGGCCACCGACTTGCCGGACCTGGTGGCCGGCGGCTGCGCCTTGACGTAGCCGAGGTCGAACGCGTGGTTGGCGATCTCCACCTCGACCTGTTTGATGGTGACCGCGTCGTCGGCGATGCCGAGCACGCAGGCCGCCTCGCAGGGCGCGGGGCACAACCGGCCGGTGAACTCCGGGAAGTTGTTGGTCGCGTGCAGGCTTTCCGCGGCTGCCTCCCACGCCCCGGTGCGCACCAGGTCGTTCCAGTCGGGGATGCGGTTGCCCAGCGGGCAGCCCTCGTGACAGAACGGGATGCCGCAGTCCATGCACCGGGTGGCCTGGTCGCGGATGAGTTCCTCGCCGGCCGGCGGGTACACCTCCTGCCAGTCGCGGATGCGCACCGGCACCGGACGGCGCTTGGGAAGCTGCCGCTCGTAGCGCAGGAAACCGTTCGGATCAGGCACGGGTGACCCCCATAACCGCCTCGTCGACGTCGCGACCGGCAGCCTCGGCGGTCTTTATCAGTTCCATCACGCGCTTGTAGTCGCGCGGTACGACGGCGGTGAACTCCGCCACCGCCACCGGCCACTCGTTGAGCACCCGCTCGGCGACCGCCGAGCCGGTTTCCTCGAGATGGCTGGTCACCAGCCGGTGCAGCACCTGCTGCTCCTCGGTGGTCAGCGGGGCCAGGTCCACCAGCTCCGGGTTGACCTTGGCGGGGTCGAGGTTGAGCACGAACGCGGTGCCGCCGCTCATGCCCGCGGCGAGGTTGCGCCCAACCGGGCCGAGCACCACCACGACGCCACCGGTCATGTACTCCAGGCCGTGGTCGCCGACGCCCTCGACGACCGCCGAGGCGCCGGAGTTGCGCACCGCGAACCGCTCACCGGCGCGCCCGCGCAGGTAGAGCTCGCCGGCCGTGGCCCCGTACAGGATGGTGTTGCCCGCAATGATGTTTTCCTCGGCCACGAACGGGGCGTCCTCGTCCGGGCGGATCGCCACGCGCCCACCGGACAGACCCTTGGCGACGTAGTCGTTGGTGTCGCCGATCAGGCGCAGCGTGACCCCGCGCGGCAGGAAGGCGCCGAACGACTGGCCACCGGTGCCGCGCAGGGTGAACGCGATGGTGTCGTCGGGCAGGCCGTTGCCGCCGTAGCGCCTGGTGACCTCGCCGCCGAGCATCGCGCCCACGCTGCGGTGGTCGTTACGCACCGCCACCTCCGCGCGGACCTGGTGACCATCGGTGAGCGCGGGCTGGGCCAGCGCGATCAGCTCGTTGTCCAGCGCCTTGTCCAGGCCGTGGTCCTGCGCAACGATGCCGCGCCGGGCCGCGCCCGCGGGCAGCTCGGGGACGAACAGCACCGGGCCCAGGTCGAGCCCCTTGGCCTTCCAGTGCTTGACCGCGGGCACCACGTCGAGCACCTCGGCGTGCCCGATCGCCTCGTCGATGCTGCGGAAGCCCAGCTCGGCCAGGTAGCCGCGGACCTCCTCGGCCAGGAACCGGAAGAAGTTCTCGACGAACTCGGGCTTGCCGGTGTAGCGCTCGCGCAGCACCGGGTTCTGGGTGGCGATGCCCACCGGGCAGGTGTCCAGGTGGCAGACGCGCATCATGATGCAGCCCGAGACGATCAGCGGCGCGGTGGCAAAGCCGAACTCCTCGGCGCCCAGCAACGCCGCGATGATCACATCGCGGCCGGTCTTGAGCTGACCGTCGACCTGCACGGTGACCCGGTCGCGCAGCTTGTTGAGCAGCAGCGTCTGCTGAGCCTCGGCCAGGCCGAGCTCCCACGGCGAGCCGGCGTGCTTGAGCGAGTTCAGCGGCGAGGCGCCGGTCCCGCCGTCGTGCCCGGAGATCAGGATCACGTCGGCCTTGAGCTTGGCCACGCCCGCGGCGACGGTGCCGACGCCGATTTCGGAGACCAGTTTGACGTGTACGCGCGCAGCGGGGTTGACGTTCTTCAGGTCGTGGACCAGCTGGGCCAGGTCCTCGATGGAGTAGATGTCGTGGTGCGGCGGCGGTGAGATGAGCCCCACGCCGGGGGTGGCGTGGCGGGTCTTGGCGATCCACGGCCACACCTTGTTGCCCGGTAGCTGCCCGCCCTCGCCCGGCTTCGCGCCCTGCGCCATCTTGATCTGCAGGTCATCGGCGTTGACCAGGTATTCGGCGGTCACCCCGAAGCGTCCCGAGGCGATCTGCTTGACGCTGGAGCGCCGCGCGGGGTCGTACAGCCGCTCGACGTCCTCGCCGCCCTCGCCGGTGTTGGACTTGCCGCCGAGGCGGTTCATCGCGATGGCCAGGGTCTCGTGCGACTCCGCCGAGATCGACCCGTACGACATCGCGCCGGTGGCGAAGCGCTTGACGATCTCCGAGGCCGGCTCCACCTCCTCCAGCGGCACCGCGGTGCGCCCGGACTTGAAGCGGAACAGCCCGCGCAGCGAGCCGGCCTCCTCGGCGAGCCCGTCGACCTTGGCCGTGTACTGCTGGAACACGTCGTACTGCTTGCTGCGGGTGGCGTGCTGCAGCAGGAACACCGTCTCGGGGTTGAACAGGTGCACCTCGCCCTCGCGGCGCCACTGGTACTCGCCGCCGACCTCGAGGCGGCGGTGGCTGCGCTCGGCCGGGTTGGACGGGTACGCCTTGGCGTGGCGCGCGGCGACCTCGGCGTGGATCTCGGCCAGCCCGGAGCCGCCGATGCGCCCGGAGGTGCCGGCGAAGTAGCGCTGCAGCAGCTTGTTGTCCAGGCCGACCGCCTCGAACACCTGCGCGCCGCAGTACGACGACACCGTCGAGATGCCCATCTTGGACATGATCTTCAGCACGCCCTTGCCGAGCGCCTTGACGTAGTTGCGGACCGCCTTCTGCGACTCCATCCCGGCCAGCGGGCCGGTCGCGATCAGGTCGTCGACGCTTTCGAAGGCCAGGTACGGGTTGACCGCCGCGGCGCCGTACCCGATCAGCACTGCCGCGTGGTGCACCTCCCGGCAGTCGCCGCTCTCCACCACGAGCGCCACCTGCGTGCGGGTCTGCTCCCGCACCAGGTGCTGGTGCACCGCGGCGGTGAGCAGCAGCGACGGGATCGGGGCGAGGTCGGCGGTGGAGTCGCGGTCGGAGAGCACCAGGATGCGCACACCGTCCTCGATGGCCTCCGACACGTGCCGGCAGATCTGGGTCAGGCGCGCCTTGATGCCCTGGGCGCCCTCGCGCAGCGGGTAGAGCCCGGAGACCCGCACCGCCTTGAAGCCGGGCAGGTCGCCGTCCTCGTCGATGCTGAGCAGCTTGGCCAGCTCGTCGTTGTCCAGGATCGGGTTGGACAGCACGATCTGCCGGCAGCTGGCCGGGCCGGGGGCCAGCAGGTTGCCCTCGGGCCCGATGGTCATCGCCAGGCTGGTCACCAGCTCCTCGCGGATGGCGTCCAGCGGCGGGTTGGTGACCTGGGCGAACAGCTGGTGGAAGTAGTCGAACAGCAGCCGCGGGCGGGTCGACAGCGGCGAGATCGGCGTGTCGGTGCCCATCGAGCCCAGCGGCTCCGCGCCGGCCCGCGCCATCGGCGCGACCAGGATCTTCAGCTCCTCCTCGGTGTAGCCGAAGATCTGCTGACGGCGCATGACCGAGTCGTGGGTGTAGATGATGTGCTCGCGCGGCGGCAAGTCCTCGAGCTTCATGAGCCCCGCGTGCAGCCACTCTTCGTAGGGCTCGGCGGCGGCCAGCTCGGCCTTGATCTCGTCGTCGTGCACGATGCGCCCGGCCTCGGTGTCGACCAGGAACATCCGGCCCGGCTGCAGCCGGCCCTTGGCCACCACGGCGGCCGGGTCGAGGTCGAGCACGCCGGCCTCGGAGCCCAGCACGACCAGGCCGTCGCTGGTGTGCCACCAGCGGCCCGGGCGCAGGCCGTTGCGGTCCAGGACCGCGCCGATGATGGTGCCGTCGGTGAACGCCACCGAGGCGGGGCCGTCCCACGGCTCCATCAGGCTGGCGTGGAAGCGGTAGAACGCGCGCCGCGCCGGATCCATGCCCGGGTCGTTCTCCCACGCCTCGGGGATCATCATCAGCACCGCGTGCGGCAGGCTGCGCCCGGCCAGGTGCAGCAGTTCCAGCACGGCGTCGAAGTTCGCCGAGTCACTCGCCTCGGGCGTGCAGATCGGGAACAGCCGCTTGAGGGAGCCCGGCACCTGCGGCGAGGCCAGCAGCGCCTCGCGGGCGGCCATCCAGTTCTTGTTACCGCGGATGGTGTTGATCTCACCGTTGTGGGCAATGAACCGGTACGGGTGGGCCAGCGGCCACGACGGGAACGTGTTCGTGGAGAACCGCGAGTGCACCAGGGCGATCGCGCTGTCGATGCGCTCGTCGCTCAGGTCGGGGAAGAACTCGGGTAGCTGGTCGGGGGTGAGCATGCCCTTGTAGGTGATGGTGCGCGAGGACAGCGACGGGAAGTAGGCCCCGATGCCGCGCTGCGAGGACTCCCGCTCGGCCTGCTTGCGCACGCAGAACGCGACCACGTCGAGTTCCTGGCCGCTGAGCGGTGCGCCGGCCGGGCCGGTGGGAGTGCCGGTGAGCCGGTGCGCGGCGAGGAAGACCTGCTTGATGGCCGGGCGGGCAGCCTCGGCGGTCTCGCCCAGCCCGGACGGGTCGACCGGTACGTCGCGCCAGCCCAGGATCTCCGCGCCCTCCACGAGCGCGTACTTCTCGAACACCGCGATCGCGCGGGCGGCGTCAGAGGCGTCGGTCGGCAGGAACACCAGGCCGGTCGCGTACGAGCCCACCGCGGGCAGCTCGAAATCGGTCACCGCGCGCAGGAACGCGTCCGGCACCTGGATCATGATGCCGGCGCCGTCACCGGTGTTGAACTCGGCGCCCCGGGCACCGCGGTGGTCCAGCCGGATCAGGGCCGACAGGCCCTGGGCGACCACGTTATGCGAGCGGCGACCGTGCAGATCAGCGACGAACGCGACGCCGCATGCGTCGCGCTCGGTGGTCGGGTCGTAAAGCCCCTGGGGGTGCGGAAAAGCCACCGGGCCTCCGATCGTCACTCGTGTTTCCGTTTCAGGTCGGGACGACGTCGGCCCTGCAAAGTCACTCGATACTACGTTAGCCGTCGCCGATCTCCGCCAGGTGCGGATAGATCACACTGTGGCGGCCCGGGTTCGGTAGTCTCGCGCGGTGGCGCTAGAGGGTACCGACATCTTCCCCCGGCTGGAGCGTTTCTACGATGCCGTGCCCCGTGACGCCGCGGTAGCGGAGGATATCGGGGAGTTCGTGCTGTTTGTCCGGCAGGGAGCTGGGTGGCCCTACTACGCACGGCCCAAGCTGGGTGGGCAGACGCCGTCCGCCGCTGATGTTACTGCCGTCCGGGCCCGGCAACGAGAGGCCGAGGCGCCCGAAGAGTTCGAGTGGGTTCACGAGACGACTCCCGACCTGCTCGCCGTGGCCCGCTCGGCCGGGCTTGACGTGCTGCTCGCGCCGCTGCTGGTGCTGGACCGGGCTGCGCTCGTACCGGATCTGCCGGTGCCGGGCGCCACGATCCGCTTCCTGGATCCCGCGGCAGATCGGTTCGCTGCGGATGTGGCCGCGTCCCGGGCTGTGGGACGGCTGGGGTTCGGCGCGCCCGCAACCACGCCGGCCACGTCCACCGCGGGCACTCTGATCCTGGAACCGGCGGGACCGGCTCAGCGTGACGCCGTGCCCACCCCCGGCGAGCAACTTGTCGCCGATCAGCGCCGCCGGCACGCGTCGGGCCGGATGATCAGCGCGGTGGTGGAGTCGGCGGCCGAGGGCATTGTGGCCTGCGGGTCGGTGCAGCGTGTCGACGGCGTGGCCGAGGTGGTGGGGGTGGCCACGCTGCCCTCCGCGCGGCGCCGGGGATATGCGTCACAGTTGACCGCCAACCTCGCCCGGCGGTCCCTGCAGGAGGGTGATGACCTGGTGTTCCTGTCCGCCGGGGACGACGACGTGGCCCGGCTCTACTCCAAGGTCGGATTCCGCCGGCTCGGCACCGCCTGCATCGGCTCCCCCGCCTCCTCCGCAGCGCTCGGGTAAACCGCGCTCAGGTAGTGCGCGAAGACCGGGCCGAGCCAGGCCACCAGCGTGTCGTCGCTCATCTCGATCAGCGGTGGCACGCCGATGACGTGCCGCGCCACGGCGATGCCGATCAGGTGCGAGCCGATCAGCGCGGCCCGCTCCCGGGGCCGGTCGACAGCCACCGCCGCCAGCGCGGGCGTGACCCGGTCGGTGAAGATCTCGATCAGGGCGTCGGCGGCCAGGCGGTTGGACGCGGCCGCCCGCAGCAGCGGTAGCAGCGGCCCGTCGGGGCCCCACAGCTTCACGAACGCCGGGACCAGGATGCCCGCCACCTCCCCCGGGGCGACGTTGCTGGAACGCCGGGCGCAGATCAACCCGTCCAGCCGGGCGTTCGCCACCATGGCCCGCACCCTGGAGGTGCTGGACAGCCGGGGGCTGGCCGAGGATCTGCTCGCGCAGGCCGCCACCACGGCGGAGGTGACCCTGTTCGGCGGGGCGCGCCTGGACCTGACCGGGCTGCACTCGCGCTACCCGTTCGCGATGATCACCCCGCAGACCAACGTCGACCAGGCACTCGGGCGCTACGCCGAGCAGCACGGCGCCACGATCCGCCGCGGCGTGCAGGCCGTCGCCGTGGACCAGGACGCCGACACAGTCACCGTCACCACCGGCACCGGGAACCTGATCCGGGCTCGTTTCGTGGTGGCGGCGGACGGCGCGCACAGCACCGTGCGCCACCTGCTGGGCGTCGAGTTCCCCGGCCGGACCGTGCTGTCCTCGGTGGTGCTGGCCGACGTCAAGCTCACCCGCGGACCGGCCGGCAACGGGCTGACCCTGGGCAACACGGCGGACAGCTTCGGCTTCCTGGTCCCCTATGGCTGCCACGACAGCGACGGCAGCTGGTTCCGCTCGATGACCTGGGACCGCCACCACCAGGTCGGCGATCGTGAACCGGTCGAGGCCGACGAGGTCGAGGCGGTGCTGACCCGATCGATGGGGCGTGATTTGGGGATCACCGGCCTGAGCTGGCATTCGCGGTTCCACTGCGACGAGCGGCAGGTGCGCGACTACCGGGCCGGACGGGTGTTCTTCGCCGGCGATGCCGCGCACGTACACTCCCCGGTGGGCGGGCAGGGCTTGAACACCGGCATCCAGGACGCGGCCAACCTGGCCTGGAAGATCGACGCGGTGCTCGGCGGGGCCGATGACGCGGTGCTGGATTCGTACCAGAAAGAACGTCATCCGATCGGTCAGCGGGTGCTGCGGCAATCAGGTTTGCTGCTACGGGGTGTGACCTTGCGCCCGGCGGCAGGGCGCTGGCTGCGCGACCGGATCACCCCGCGCGTGCTGTCCAGGCCACGGATCCGGGACCTGGTGGCGGGCAGCTTCGCCGGGACCACCCTGCGGTATCGCAGACGGCCCGGGGATCACGAGCTGGTCGGCACGCGCGCCACCGAGGTGCCGCTGACCGGGCCCCGGCTCACCGTGCTGCAGCGCGAGGCCGGGTTCGTCCTGGTCCGCCTGCGCGGTGCCGCCCCCATAGGCACCCTGCCGCAAGCCGAAAGAACCGATCAAGGTCCCCTGCTGCTGGTACGACCAGACGGCTACATCGCGTGGGCCGGACCAGCAGACGGCGACTGGCAGGCGGCGCTGCGCACCTGGCTCAGTCCGGCGGCTGCCAATCGGTGACCGGCCCGTGCGCGTGTCCCAGGATACGCGGACGCAGGGACCCCAGCGCCGCGTTGCGCGCCCGCAGCGCCAACCGGCCGCGCGCCTGCACAACGGCCGACATCCGGCGGGTCTGGCGCACCACCGAGGCTGTCCGGGGCCGGCGCGCCCGGTCGTACTCCTGCACCGCCTGACCCAGCGCCGGGCCGGGCTCGGCCGTGGCCACCAGCGAGCGCAGCGTGGCCGCGTCCTCGAACGCCAGGCACGCCCCCTGCCCCAGGTGGTGCGGCATGGCATGGGCGGCATCGCCGAGCAGCACCACGCCGCCGGTGCCGCAGCGGAAACCGTACGCGCGGGGCAACGGCCGCAGCTCGCGAACCTCTTGCGGAACCAGGTCCTCCGCGCGTGTCGCGGCTAGCAGTTCCCCCACCGGCTCGTGCCAGTCCGCGAACCACCGGCGCAACAGGGCCAACTGGGTTGCCGGGGACTCCGGGCGCGGCGCGCCGGCCGCGGTGGCCACCCAGTAGACGCCGCCACGGCTGGCCGCCCGCTCCCCGAGGGGCATGGACACGAAGCGGTAACCGGCGCCCAGCGTCTCGCCGCCGGTCTCCAGCTGCGGAGCGCGGTGGCCGGGGATGACCGCCTGCCACGCGGCGAACCCCGAACCCACCGCGGCCGCCTCGGGGGCGAAGGCGTGCCGGACCGCGCTGTCGATGCCGTCCGCCGCCACGACCAGGTCGGCGTCGAGGTAGCCGGTGCCGTCGCCGACCGCTAGCTGACCGCGGTGCACGCGCACCCCGCTCACCTCGATGCCGGTGCGGATCTCGACGTGCTCGCCGAGACCGGCGACCAGGGCGTCGTACAGGTCCTGCAGGTGCACCACGGCCGGTGCCCGGCCGGCCCCCGGGCGGGTGTGCGGCGACACCAGGAACTGCCCGTCGGGGCGGCGCACCCCGCCGTCGGGCAGCGGGGCCGCGATGGACGGCCAGCCGCCGCCGGGATCCAGCGCCTCCAGGGCCCGGCGGCCGTTGGGCCACAGCACCAGCGCGGTCGGCGGGGCGGTGATCGCCGCGCCGCGCTCCAGCAGCGTCACCCGCCAGCCGTCGCGGGCCAGCGCCCCGGCGGTGGCCAGCCCCGCCATGCCGGCGCCCACCACGACGGCGGTGCGCATGCCGTTCTACCGCTCCTCGGTGGAAGAAGCCGGCGTTGCTGGCTCCTCCGGCTCCGGCTGGCCACTTTCGGGCTCCTCCGGTTCCAGCACACCCGTGCGCCGGTACGCCTCGAAGCGTTGCTCGCTGACGACTTGATAGGCCTCCGGGGCCCGCACCGGCTCGGCTGGGGTGGCGGCCACGTCGACCTGGCTGACATCGCTGCCGGCGGCGGGCTCGGTGGCGCTCTCCGGGGCGTCCAGCGGCACCACGTATTCCCGGGGGCCCTTGACCAGCACGAAGTAGGCCAGCGCGCCCAGGAACACCACGATCGCGGTGAACACGTTGAGCCGGATGCCGAAGAAGTGGTTGGCGTCGTCGATGCGCAGCATCTCGATCCAGCACCGGCCCAGCGTGTACGCCATCACGTACAGCGCGAACGCCCGGCCCCGGCCGAACTTGAACCTGCGGTCCAGCAGCCACACCAGCACGGCCACGCCGACGTCCCACAGGGCTTCGTACAGGAACGTGGGGTGGTACAGGTCGGGCAGGGTGACCGCCTTGCCGTCGATGACGGTGGCGTGCCCGGGGTTGGAGCGGTCCATGTCGTGCACGCGCAGACCCCACGGCAAGGTGGTGACGCTGCCGTACAGCTCGTTGTTGAACCAGTTGCCGAAACGACCGATGGCCTGGGCGACGGGCAGGCCCGGGGCGAGTGCGTCGGCGAACACGGCCAGCGGCAGGCCCAGCTGGCGGGCGGCGAGCCAGGCGCCCAGCGCGCCGGCGGCCACCGCACCCCAGATGCCCAGGCCACCCTCCCAGATCTGGAAGATGCGCAGCGGGTCGCCCCCGTCGCCGAAGTACTCCCCCGGCGAGGTGATGACGTGGTAGATCCGGGCCCCCACGATGCCGAACGGCACGGCCCAGACCGCCATGTCCAGCGACGCCCACGGTGCCACCCCGCGGCGACGCAGGCGGTATTCCATGATCAGGACGGCGACGACGATGCCGGCGACGATGCACAGTGCGTATGCCCGGACAGGAATGCCCAGGAGGTGCCACACCGACACGGCCGGGCTCGGGATAGCGGCGTAGTTCACGCGCGCACCCTACCGCCGGTGAGCCGGTAAGCCATCACAAGGGCTTGCCCGCGCGTACGCCTTCTGCCAACTCGGCACTCAGCGAACGCAGCCGCTGGTGGCCCGTGGCGAGGTCCGGAGCCTCCAGCACACACCTGATCAGCGCGCTACCGACGATCACTCCATCGGCGAAGGAGGCCACCTCGGCGGCCTGCGCACCGGTGCCGACACCCAGCCCCACGCCCACCGGCATGGCGGGATCGGCGGCGCGGATTCGTCCGACCAGGTCGGGGGCCTGCGACGACACGCTGGTGCGAGCGCCGGTCACCCCCATCAACGCGGTGGCGTACACGAAGCCGCGGCACTGCCCCACGGTCATCGCGATGCGCTCGTCGGTCGAGGACGGCGAGACCAGAAAGGTCCGATCAATGCGGTACGTGTCCGCGGCGGCGATCCACTCGCCGGCCTCATCGGGGATCAGGTCCGGGGTGATCATGCCCGTGGCGCCGGCCGCGGCCAGGTCCCGGGCGAAGGCGTCCACACCGTAGCGTTCGATGGGATTCCAGTACGTCATCAGCACGACCGTCGCGCCGGTGCCCGCAACCGCCTCGATGATCCTCAGCGTGTCCCGGGTGCGCACCCCGGCGGCCAGCGCGATGTCGCTGGCCTTCTGGATGACCGGGCCGTCCATGACCGGGTCGGAATAGGGCAGCTCGACCTCGATGACGTCGCAGCCCGCCTCGGCCATCGCCACCATCGACGTGATCGAGTCGTCCACCGTGGGGAACCCGGCAGGCATGCACCCGACAAGAACCGAGCGCCCCTCAGCCTTGGCCTTCCCGAAAGTCTCAGCGATGCTCAATTGTTCTCCCCGGGCACGATGACCTCGTTCTGGTCGAGGATCCCGAAGTAGGCGCCCGCGGTGTGCACGTCCTTGTCGCCGCGGCCGGACAGGTTGATCACGATCGTCGGGGTGCGGCCCAGCTCGGCGGCAAGCTGCGGGGCGATGCGGGCGGCCCCGGCCAGCGCATGCGCGCTCTCGATCGCCGGGATGATGCCCTCGGTGCGGCACAGCAACTGGAACGCGGTCATCGCCTCGGCGTCGGTGACCGGCTCGTAGCGGGCGCGCCCGGTGTCGTGCAGCCACGCGTGCTCCGGGCCCACACCCGGGTAGTCGAGCCCGGCCGAGATGGAATGCGACTCCATTGTCTGGCCGTCCTCGTCCTGCAGCAGGTAGGTGCGGTTGCCGTGCAGCACGCCGACCGAGCCACCGGTGATCGACGCCGCGTGCCGGCCGGTCTCCACGCCCTCGCCGCCGGCCTCGAAGCCGTAGAGCCGGACCGCCTTATCCGGCACGAACGCGTGGAAGATGCCGATCGCGTTGGACCCGCCACCCACACATGCCGCCACCGCGTCGGGCAGCCGGCCGAGCTGGGTCAGGCACTGCTCGCGGGCCTCGGTGCCGATGCCGCCCACGAAGTCGCGCACGATCTCCGGGAACGGGTGCGGGCCGGCGGCCGTGCCGAGCAGGTAGTGCGTGGTGTCGACGCTGGCCACCCAGTCGCGCAGCGCCTCGTTGAGCGCGTCCTTGAGCGTGCGCGAGCCGTTGGTAACCGGTACGACAGTGGCACCTAGCATGCGCATGCGCGCCACGTTCAGCGCCTGCCGCTCGGTGTCGGTCTGGCCCATGTAGACCACGCACTCGAGGTCGAGCAGCGCGGCTGCGGTGGCGCTGGCCACGCCGTGCTGGCCGGCGCCGGTCTCCGCGATCACCCGCGGCTTGCCCATCCGCTTGGCCAGCAGCGCCTGGCCCAGCACGTTGCGGACCTTGTGGGCGCCGGTGTGGTTGAGGTCCTCGCGCTTGAGCAGCACCTCGGCCCCGATCGCCTCGGACAGCCGTTCCGCGCGGTAGAGCAGCGACGGCGTGCCCGCGTAGTCGCGCAGCAGGCCGGCGAATCGCTCCTGGAAGACCGGGTCGGTCTTGGCCGAGCGGTACGCCGCCTCGAGTTCGTCCAGCGCCCGGACCAGAGCCTCGGGCACGAACCGGCCGCCGAAGCGCCCGAAGTGCCCGGCCAGGTCGGGCAGCGCGTCCAGGCTCATCGCACCGGCCTCGGCGTCGCCGGGTGGTTACCCGCGTTCACCAGCTCGGCGACCGCGTCGCGGGGGCTCTTCTGGGTGACCAGGCCCTCGCCGACCAGCACCGCGTCGGCGCCTGCCGACGCATAGCGGATCAGGTCGTGCGGGCCCCGTACCCCCGATTCGGCGATCTTGACGACGTTGCCGGGCAGGCCGGGGGCGATCCGCTCGAAGACCGAGCGATCCACTTCGAGCGTGCGCAGATCCCGGGCGTTCACCCCGATGACCTGAGCGCCCGCGTCCAGTGCCCGGTCGGCCTCTTCCTCGTTGTGCACCTCGACGAGCGCGGTCATGCCCAGCGACTCGATCCGCTCGAGCAGGCCGACCAGAACGTTCTGCTCGAGCGCCGCCACGATGAGCAGCACGAGGTCGGCGCCGTGAGCGCGAGCCTCATGCACCTGGTAGCTGGAGACGACGAAGTCCTTGCGAAGCACCGGCACGCCCACCGCGGCGCGAACCGCGGCCAAGTCGGCCAGGGAGCCGCCGAACCAGCGGCCCTCGGTCAGCACGCTGATGCAGCGCGCCCCACCGGCGGCATACTCGCCCGCCAGATCGGCCGGGTCGGGGATGTCGGCCAGCGCGCCCTTCGACGGCGATGACCGCTTCACCTCGGCGATCACGGCCACGCCGGGCTTGCGCAAAGCCGCGTACGCGTCAATCGGCGGCGGGGCTGCCGCCGCGAGCTCGCGCACCTGGTCAAGGGAGACCTTCTCCTGCCGGGCCGCAACATCCTCGCGTACCCCCGCGAGGATCTCCTCAAGCACATTCTGCGGACCCGCACCGTGCTGATCGGATGTCACCTAACGACTCCCCTCTCCGGGTGTCCTCGGCCCGATGCTAGGTGGCGGCCGTCCTGTCCAGCCCTCCGGGGTATGGCGATCCTCACGAGATGGACTGCGGCATAATGCGCTGCCGGGTCACAGTTGTCACATCCGTCACACCCGTTTCCCGCGTGTCGCTGCGCAGACCAGCGGCACCTCGGATGATCGGACGACCCCGGTCGGCTGTGACGGTCGCGTCACCCATCGGAAATACGACTGCGGCACCCTGGGGTGCGGGCACAATGGTTCCGTCAATCCGCCACAGATCCCCGGAGTATCTGACATGGCTGCAGCAACTGACACGACTGCCGTATCTGACATGGTTGCCGAAGAGCGCGGTTTCGCCGCCACCTCCCGCACCGTCGTCGCCTACGCCGCCGAGCTGTTCGCTACAGTCGAACGCGCCGTCGTCGGCGAGCACAACGTGCGCACCGCGCACGGCAACGCGTACGCGGCCACGCTGGCCGACCGCGACCGGGCCCAGGCTCGCGCGGACATGGACGCACTGGTCGCGGCGCTGGCTGCCCGCCCGCGTCCGCGCAACAACCGCCGCCCGGCGACCGTCGCGAACTAGGACTTCTCCGTCGGGTCGTCGCCGCGGTCCAGGGCATCCCAGGCGGCCCGCGAGTCAACCGGCCCGGCCTCGGTGACGGCCGGCGCCGCGGTGACCTTGCGTTCGTAGCGGGCCCCCATGCCCGGCCATTCGTGACCGTAGCGCAGCGCCAGCCAGCCGCCGGCCAGCACGAGCAGCCCGCCGGCCCCGCACAGCACCGCCCACGCCGTGGCGGCCCCGGTCGCGCCGAGGTCCAGCCCGGAGCGCCCGGCCACCGTACTGATCACGATGCCGGCCCCGGCCAGCAGCAACAACGCCCCGAGGACCCGGCGCGCGAGGCCCTTGGTGGCCAGCAGTGCTCCCGCCCCGGCCAACCCGACCAGGGCCAGCCCGAGCACCAGCGGCGCCGATTCGGAGCCGCTCGACTCGTGACGCAGCTCGGGCAGGCCGCTGCGTACCGTCACCACCACCGCCCAGGTCCGCGTGATGCCCCACAGCGCCAGCCCCGCACCGGCCGCGCAGAGCAGCACGGTGAGGGCCAACCGGCGAGCCGGGCTCATCAGCGGGCCGCGCGCAACGTCTCGGCGGCGGCAATCGCGGCCAGCACCGCGGCGGCCTTGTTGCGCGTCTCCTGCTCCTCCGCGGCCGGATCGGAGTCGGCGACGATGCCCGCGCCGGCCCCGACATAGGCCGTGCCGGCGCGCATCAAGGCGGTGCGGATCGCGATCGCCATGTCCATGTCGCCGCCGAAGCCGAAGTAGCCAACAGTGCCGCCGTACAGCCCGCGCCGGGTCGGTTCGAGGCTCTCGATGATCTCCATGGCCCGCACCTTCGGCGCGCCGGACAGGGTGCCGGCCGGGAAGGTGGCGGCCAGCGCGTCGAACGCCGTCCGGTCCTCGCGCAGCTCCCCCACCACGGTCGACACGATGTGCATGACGTGGCTGTAGCGTTCGATGCGGGCGAAGTCGGGCACCTCCACCGACCCCGGGCGGCACACCCGGCCCAGGTCGTTGCGGCCCAGGTCAACCAGCATGACGTGCTCGGCGCGCTCCTTCGGGTCGGCCAGCAGCTCGGCGGCCAGCGCGTTGTCCTGCTCCGGGGTGGCGCCACGCCAGCGGGTGCCCGCGATGGGATGCAGCAGGGCCCGCCGTACCCCGTCTTCCTCGGCCGTGACCTTGAGATGTGCCTCGGGTGAGGATCCGACGATGTCGAAGTCATCGAAACGCAGCAGGTACATGTAGGGGCTGGGGTTGGTGGCGCGCAGCACGCGGTAGACGTCGAGCGGGTCGGCGCTGGTGGCCCGCTCGAAACGCTGGGCAACGACGATCTGGAAGCACTCGCCCGCGCGGATCGCCTCTTTCGCGGTTTCCACTGCCTTCTGGTAGTCGCCCGGAGCGGTCCGGCTGAGCACCTCGCCGGGCGACGTGCGCTCCACGGTGGAGATCATCGGCGGAGTCGGCCGCGACAAAGCAGTGGTCATCGCATCAAGACGACCAACCGCTTGATGGTACGCCGCCAGCGCCGCGGCTTCGCCGGCATCCTCGGCCAGCACAGCATTGGCAACCAGGATCGCCGACCCATCATAGTGATCCAAAACGACCAGATCGGTGGCCAGCATCATGCCCAGTTCGGGCAGCGGCACATCGTCGGTAGCGGTCTGCGGCAGCCGCTCGAACCGGCGAATGAGGTCATAGGACAGATACCCGACCATCCCGCCGGTCAGCGGCGGAAGATCAATTCCGGCGCCCGGATCCTCAGGAGCAGCAAGGGAAGCGACAGTCTCACGCAGAGCAACAACAGGATCCCCCTCCACCGGTACGCCCGCAGGAGGACTCCCCAGCCAGTGCGCCTGCCCGTCCCGTTCGACCAGGGTGGCCGCGCTGCGCACGCCGATGAACGAGTAGCGCGACCAGGCGGCCGAGCCAGCGCCCTGCTCGGCGGATTCGAGCAGGAAGGTGCCCGGCCCGCCGGCCAGCTTGCGGTAGACACCGATCGGAGTCTCCCCATCGGCAAGCAGTCGCCGGACCACGGGTACGACCCGCCGGCGCGCGGCCTGCGCAACGAACCCTTGTGCGTCGGGGGTGACCGCGCCGCTGGTCATGCTGACTCCCTAGGTTCTTCGTGCTCGACGGTGCTCGCGGTGCTTGCCTTCTCCGCCTGCTCTGCCTCCTCGGCCCCCTCCGCGTTCCCCGCCGGGGGCAGGGCGGTGCTTTCTGCCAGGGGCAGGGCGGTGTGGAAGCAGGTGTGTTCGCCGGTGTGGCAGGCGGCGCCGACTTGGTCGACGGTTACGAGCAGCGCGTCACCGTCGCAATCGAGCGCTACTGACCGTACATGCTGAAAATGTCCTGATGTTGCGCCCTTGACCCAATACTCGTTGCGGCTGCGCGACCAGTAGGTGGCGCGCCCGGTCGTCAGCGTGCGGTGCAGCGCCTCATCGTCCATCCAGGCCAGCATCAGCACGTCCCCGCTGGCATCCTCGCGCACAATCGCGGCGATGAGCCCCCCGCTGCTGCGCTTGAGCTTCGCGGCGATCGCCGGGTCGAGCGAAGAGGGCCGGGCAGGCTGGTTGTCGAATTCGGTGACTGGCACAGTACGCAATTCTCCCGCATGCTCCCCGGGCGTCCGCGGGGCCTGTCTTCTAGCCCACGATCCGGTCACTGACCCGGACAGGGGGTGTGACCCACCGCGCAGGAACGGTACCGTCGTCCTGCGCCGCGCCTGTCCGGTGCCGCGCCCACGTGCCGTTACCTGGACGGGAGTCACGATCATGGAGCCGACGGCCAGCCCCGACGACGGGCGCGAGCCCGACGCTCCCTCCCCTCCTGCCAACAAGCTCGGCTTCGGCCAGTGGGCGTTCGGCGCACGCCCCGACGCAGGCCAGTCCCCCCAGCCCCCCGGGTCGGCGCGCTCCTACCCGCCGGG
>NZ_LOJP01000001.1:2006957-2040597 GCF_001553785.1 Actinoplanes sp. TFC3 | reverse complement strand
CTCCCCCTTCGCGGCCATCCCGGGCAACCCCCCGATCCCCGACCCGCGCGCGGGGGCCTCGGAAGACGACTTCGAAGACGAACCGCAGCCGCCGGCTGGCGATCGCCCGACCTATTACGGCCGGAACCCGTTCGGCGATCCGTCTCCATCGCCCTCCTCGTCTGTTCATGGCGCTCCTGCTGATCTTCCGGGTGGGGCTTCCACTGGCGCTTCCGCTGGTCCTTCGCTGCCTGGTCAGCCGTTCGGGCCTCGGCCGACATCGCCGCCGGCGGACCGCTTCTCACCGAACGCCGCGCGCCCCTCCTCACCGGCACCGGACCGCTTCGCCCCGGACACTCTCCCGAACTCTGACTCCGCGCCGTCTGAGCCCGTTCGCGGTTTCCCGCAGACCCCGGTAACCGGCTCGCCGTCGCCGTACGGGCCCTCTTCAACGTCCCGCCCCGCATCGCCGTCGCCTCATGGCCGCCCGCATCCCTCGCCGACTTCTGGCGCCGCATCGCCGTATGGCGCTGGCCCGGCACCGGCTTCCGGTCCCGGGTCGGCGGCGATCTATGGCTCCGGTGCGGTTTCCGCCTCCGGTGCCGGGTCGGCGTCGCCCCCTGACGCTGGTCCAGCTCTGAGTTCCGGTTCTGGTACTTCTTCACCGGCTTCCGGTTCGGGAATCGGCTCGCAGTCACCCTTCGGCGCCGGCCCCTCGCCCTTCGGCCCCGTCTCACCATCGGCTGCCATAAATGGCTTGCCGTCGGCTTCCGGGCAGGGCTCGTCTGCTACCGGTAAGGCCACCCCGGCGAATTCCTTGGCCGACCTGCCGACCGCACCGCAGTCGGCGGCACCCCACAGCAGCACTGCCCCCACGCCGGTGCCGGATGTCGGACACCCCTCGGCGTCCGGTAATCCAAATCGGACACCTGTGTGGAGCCGCCCCGACCACGAGCGCTCGCTCATCCAGAACGCCGCCCCGTCGGCCCCCGGGCAACCGTCCGTCAACGGGACGCAATCCACGCCCAACGGTACGGGTGGCTCGCCCACCGAAGCGCCCGGCTCGGCCGCCGAGGTCTCACCTGTGCCCGATCGGTCCGGCGGTTCATCGGATCGGACGCCGCGCTCACCCGAGACGGCTTCGTTCTCGCTGGAACGTCTGTCGGCCTCACCCGACCGGGTCCCGAGATCCCCTGATGAGCTTCCAGCATCACTGAACTCAGATGTCGGTTCGCTCGGTCAGGTCCTGAACTCGCCGGACCCGCTTCCGCCCGGCCGCACCGCGCCGCAGCGGGACAAAGCCCAGCAATCACCGGACCCAACTCGGGCACCGCGAGTCGTGAGCCCGACCTCATCCGACCAGGACCGGTCGTCTCGAAACCCGGTTCCGGCGTCGCCCGAGGACCAGCGGTCGCCACGAGACGCGGCCCTTGCCTCTCTCGAACATGACCAGTCACCGCTGGACGAAGCCCGCACCTCGCCTGACCATAAACGGTCGCTGGGAGACGGTGTTCCGGCCGCGCGGGGTATCGCCGGCCACCTCGAGGTGCCTCAAGCGGCTTCCTCAACCTCGACCGCCGCCCGGACCAACCCGCTGCCACCGAACCCGTTGCACCCCACTCCTGTCATCGCCTCCCCGGCACCCGCGACTTCAACCGGCGGCCGTAGGCGGCGTAGCGACGACGATGAGTCGCAGCCGCAGGAGCGCCAAGGCGGACGTGCTGCCCCCGAGGAGAACGAAGGCACCGCGCTTGCACGCCCGAGCGACGAAAATCCAGCCGACAGCAGAGAAGACAAACAATCCAATTCGGACAACCGGACCGACGAGGCCGAGCCCGCAGCCAAGGTGAGCGCGGCACCCGCCGTAAAGTCTGAGACCGAGGCAAACACCCAGCCCACCGCAGCAACAACCGCGGAAATCGGAACCGAAGTAAGCACCGAACCCACAGACGCATCGGGCGCGGAGCCGGCGGCAACGGCGATCGAAGTCCCAGGGGCCGACGCAAGCACGACCCCCGCATCATCGGGCGCCAACGCCGAGTCCGGAAGCAAAGCGAACAACATCAACGCGAGCAGCATGAACATCACCCCCAAGAATGCCGGAGAGACGACCATGTCCAGCGCGGTGAGTACGAGCAGGCAACAGCGGCAGCTCCGGCCCGGCGACATCGGGGAGACGGCTGTCTCGTTCTGGGATGAGACGACCAGTCAGCAGTTCCGCGCCGAGTGGCATGAGGTCAAGGCACAGTTTGTCGATGATCCGGTGGGGGCGCTGGAGTTGGCGCGGGAGTTGATTTCACAGGCTGTGCAGGAGTTGAGTGAGTCCATGCTTGCCGAGCGGGATCAGCTCGACCCGTTGCGGGAAAACGCTACGCCGGATACCGAGAGCATGCGGATCGCGATGCGCGGGTACACCGAGTTCTTGCAGCGCATCCTTTCACTTTAAGGATTGACGGGGCCGTGGCGACGCGGCCCCTCTTCTTTATTTCAGGTACGACAGGGCGATCGCCTTTGATCGAGTGGCCCTGCTCATGCTCGGGTTTTCCCGTTCGTCACCATGTTCCTGGTTACCAGCATCGCCATGCTGCGCGAACGAACCAGCGGCACCCTGGAACGCCTGCTCACCACACCACTGAGCACGGTGGACCCTGTTGTTCGGCTATGGGCTGGCGCTCGGGCTCGGCACTCCGGGCAGCATTTCTTCAGTTGTGCTGATTGCCGTAATGCTGGCCGCGGCTACGCTACGGCGAAGGACCACGTGAAAACGTTCGAGGAGCTTTGTTGGTACGGCGCAGCGGACGGCGACCCGGGAACCAGGACACCAAGCAATCGATCCTGGAGGCTGCCCGCACGGCTTTCGCGGAACGGGGTTATGACAAGGCGTCGATCCGCACCATCGCCGCGCAGGCCGAGGTTGATCCCGCGCTGATTTACCATTATTTCGGCACCAAGGAGAAGCTTTTCCTGGCGTGCATGAACGTGCCGATCGACCCCACGGAACTGATTCCGCAGGCGTCGCAGGGACCCAGCGAAGAAGCGGGCATCCGGTTGGTGCGCCTGGTGCTGAGCGTGTGGGATTCACCGAACGGAACGGTGGCGGTGGCGATGCTGCGCTCGGCGATGAGCAACGAATGGACCGCCCGGCTGATGCGCGAATTCGTGGTCACGCAAATCCTGCGGCGCGCCGTTACGGCGATTGGCATCGACGAGCAGGAGGCGCCGATCCGTTTGGCGCTGGTGGCGACGCAGATTGCCGGGCTGGCGGTGGTCCGCTACGACCTCAAGGTCGAGCCCATCGCTTCCGCTCCGGCCGAGCAGCTCGCCGCGACCATCGGTCCGAACGTGCAGCGCTACCTGACCGGAGACCTCCCCGGCACGACTCAGGCAGCTTCCTCCTGGTGGGCGCAGCGGTGGCAGAGCACCGGGTGCAGCAGGTGGGCCAGGTCGTGGCGGTCGGTCACCGGCCGGGGGAAGGCCAGCCGGGCCAGCCGCTTGCCCAGGCGCACCATGAAGCCGTAGCGGTCGAGGCGCACCACGCGCGGGTCGTCGCCGGGGCGGGCGGCCGGGCCGAGCTGGCGGCGTACGTAGTCCGACATCTCGGTGACGTGGTGGTCGGACAGGTCGGCGATCAGGTCGAACTCGATGCTGCGCAGCGGGTCCGGGGTGGCCTCGGCGTAGTCGTCGGGGTCCACGTCGACCAGCACGCCGTTGCGTTCGTAGCGGATCTCGGCCACGTCCATGCGGTGGATGACCTGACCGTCCTCGATGTCGAGCAGGTCGGAGGTGGCGTCGGTCTCGGCGTAGTCGAGGGCCGCCTGGCGCGCCTCGGCCCCCTCCAGGCGGGTGGCCCAGCCGGCGATCCAGATCCGGCCCAGCGACGGCGCGCCGCTAACCGGCGGTACGTCGGCGATGTCGAGGACCAGTGCGGTGTCGTCGACGTCGGGGCCGGGGCGCAGCGCGGCCGCCACCGAACCGCCGGCGGGCGAGAGCAGCAGCACCCGGCCCTGGGCGTCGGTCACGTGCCGGACCGGGTGCGGGCCCGGGCGGCAGGCGATGTGCGCGGTGGCGGGCAGGTGGCCAGCCGCGAGCGTTCGCGCGACCTCGGCATGAGTGGGCTGCATGTCACGATCCTCCGGGCATCGGTTAGCCTTACCTTAGTAAGGCGAGGCTAACCGTAACACCTGTCCCGGAGGAATGAAGATCGCCCGTGAACAACTCCCGACCCAAGGCCCGGCTGTCGCGGGCTCTCGGCATCCCTCTCACCCGTAAGTGCGTCAAGTACTTCGAGCGGCGCCCATTCCCGCCCGGCGTGCACGGACGCGGCCGGCGCAAGTCCTCGGACTACCAGGTCCGGCTGCTGGAGAAGCAGCGACTGCGCCACCAGTACAACATCAGCGAGTCGCAGATGCGGGCGGCGTACGACGAGGCGCACCGCAAAGAGGGCAAGACCGGCGAGAACCTGGTCGCGTACCTGGAAAGCCGTCTCGACGCCACCGTGCAGCGCTCCGGGCTGGCCCGCACGATCTACCAGGCCCGCCAGCTCGTCGCGCACGGTCACTTCACTGTGGACGGCAAAAAGGTGGACCGCCCGTCCTACCGGCTCAAGCCCGGCCAGGTCGTCGAGGTCCGCGAGAGCAGCCGGCAGAAGCCACCGTTCCAGGTGGCCGCCGCGGGTGCGCACCTCGACGGACCGACCGCGCCGTACCTGTCAACGGTGATCGAGGATCTGCGCACGACCGTCATCCGCAAGCCGCTGCGCTCCGAAGTTCCCGTGATCTGCGACGAGCAGCTCGTGGTCGAGTTCTACGCGCGCTGAGTGAGGGTCGCGTTCTGCGCGCGCTGAGTGAGGCCAGGCTCTGACACAACGGCGTGTCAGAGCCTTCTCAGCGGGTCTGCTCCAGCCAGCTGGCGTACAGGTTGGCGTAGATCGAGTCTTCCTGGGCGACCAGTTCGGCGTGCGGGCCGCGCTGCACGACCCGGCCCGCGTCCACCACGATCACCTCGTCGGCGGACTCGGCGGTGGACAAGCGGTGCGCGATCGCCACGGTGGTCCGGCCGCGCGTCACGGCATCGAGCGCGTGCTGCAGACGTACCTCGGTAGCGGGATCGACAGCGCTCGTCGCCTCGTCCAGAACGAGCAGGTCGGGGTCCGCGACGTACGCCCGGATCAACGCGACCAGCTGGCGCTCGCCCACGCTGAGCGCCTCCCCGCGCTCCCCCACCGGCGTGTCGAGCCGCTGCGGCAGACCGGAGAGCCAATCGGCCAGGCCCAGTTCGTGGAAGGCGAGTTCGAGCTCGTCGTCGGTGAGCTCGGGCCGCGCGAAGCGGATGTTCTCGGCGACCGTGGCGTCGAACAGGAAGCCGTCCTGCGGGACCATGACCACCCGGGAGCGCAGCGAGTCGAAGCGCACAGTGGTCAGCGGGGTGCCGCCGAGCAGCACCTCGCCGCCGGCCGGGTCCATCAGCCGGGTGAGCAGCTTGGCGAAGGTGGTTTTGCCGCTGCCGGTCTCGCCGACCACCGCGACCTTGGTGCGGGCCGGGATCTCCAGGTCCACGTCGGACAGCACCACCGGGCCGCCCGGGTAGCGGTAGGAGACGTCGGCGAAGCGCACCGACAGCGGGCCGGGTGGCAGGCCCACGCCGTCCAGGTCGGGGTCGGCCACGTCGGGCTCGATGTCGAGCACGTCGAGCACCCGCCGCCAGCCGGCCACCGCGTTCTGCGCCTCGTTGAGGACCTCGGTGGCGATCTGCACGGGCTGGATGAACAGTGTCACCAGGAACAGGAACGCGGTCAGCTTGCCGACACTCAGGCCACCGTCCACGCCGAGCAGCACGCCGACGACCACGACGGCGGCCAGCGCGACCCCGGCGGCGATCTCCCCGGTGGAGAAGCTGGTGACGCTGGTACGCAACGCGCGTTGCTGCGCCACCCGCAGGTTGTCGATCGAGGTGTCGAGGCGCTTACCGGTGCGCCCGGCCACCCCGTACGCGCGGATGACCGTGGCACCGACGACGCTTTCGGCAACCGCGCCGAGCATGACGCCGGTGCGCTCGCGCACGACCCGGTAGACGGCGGCGAGGCGCTTCTGGAACAGCCGGATCACGATCACGGCGGGCACGAACGCGGCGAAGACCACCAGCGTGAGCTGCCACGAGTAGACGAGCATGACGATCGTGGTGACCACGACCTGCCCGCTGGTCATCAGCAGTTGCACGCCGCCGGTCTGCAGGAACTGGGTGATCTGGTCGACGTCGCCGGTGACCCGCGAGACCAGCGAGCCGCGGCGCTCGGACTGCTGGTGCAGCATCGACAGGTCGTGGACGTGCCGGAACGTCCGGGAGCGCAACGCTGCCAGGGCCGTCTCGCTGACCGTGAACAGCCGCCGGGTCATCCAGTAACCGCAGGTGGTGGAGATCGCGAGCACCGCCAGCGTGATGCCGACGATCACCGTTATCACGCCCAGATCGGGCCCGCCCGCGGCGCGGATGCCCCGGTCGATGCCCTGCTGGATGGCAATCGGCACCGCGACGCGCCCGGCCATCGACACGAAGGCCAGCACCAGGGTGCCGGCCAGCCCGGGACGCAACTCCGGTGAGAGTGCCACCCCGCGCCGCACGGTGGCGAAGGTGCCTTCCTCAACGACGGCTGTGGTCATGTTCGTCCTGCTCATCTCGTTCGTAGGCGGTGACCAGCCCGAAGTAGCCCGGTTCGGCGGCCATCAGCTCGGCGTGGGTGCCGGTGGCCACGGCCTTGCCGTCCTCGAGGTAGACGACCTCGTCGGCCAGGGCGATGGTGGCCCGCCGGTAGGCCACCACGAGGATCGAGGCGCCGGCGTCGGAGCCGCGCAGCGAGGCCAGGATGGCCGCCTCGACGCGGGGGTCCACCGCGCTGGTCGCGTCGTCGAGCACCAGCAGCCGCGGCTGACCGGCCAGGGCGCGGGCCAGCGTGAGGCGTTGCCGCTGACCGCCCGACAGCGAGGTGCCGCGCTCGCCGACGGCGGTGTCCAGGCCCTCGGGCAGACCGGCGACGAACCCCTCGGCCTGGGCCTGGCGCAGCGCCGCCCACGCCGCCGCGTCGGCCACGCCGTCGCGGTCGAGCGTCACATTGCCTCGTACCGTGTCATCGAAGACGAAAGGCACCTGGGGTACGAGCGCCGCGGTGCCCGCCAGCGCCGCGCTGCTCAAGTCGGGCAGCGGGACGCCGTTGACGCTCACCGTGCCGCTGTCCGGGTCGACGAGGCGGACGGCCAGCGAGGCGATGGTGCTCTTGCCCGAACCGGTGGCGCCCACCAGCGCGACGGTCTTGCCGGCCGGCACGGTGAAGGAGATGTCGTGCAGAACGTCAGCGCTTCCGGCGTACGAGAAAGTCACCTGCTCGAAGCTCAACGCCGCCGGACCGGTCCCCGGGGTGGTGGCCGAGCCGTACGCCAGATCGCCCCCCGCGCCCAGCACGGCCTGCACCCGCTCCCATCCGGCCACGCTGCGCGGCAGTTCGGCGACCACCCAGCCGATCGCGCGCACCGGGAAGGCCAGCACGGTGAACAGGAAGGCGACGCTGACCAGCTCGGCCACGCTGATCGCGCCGGACTGCAGCCGCCACGCACCGAGCAGCAACACGGCCAGGGTGCCGATGCTGGGCAGCGCGTCCATCAGCGGATCGAACAGCCCCCGCAGCCGCCCGACCGAGATCAGCGCGTCCCGCAGCTCGCTGACGTGCACCCGGAAGCGCCGCGACTCGTCGGCCTCGCGGCCCATGGTCTTGACCACCAGCGCGCCGTCGAAGCTCTCGTGGGCCACCGCGCTGACCTTGCCGCGTAGCTGCTGCGCGCGGATCTGCCGCGGTGACATGCGGCGCGAGTAGACGTAGTTGAGCCCGAACAGCGCCGGGAACAGGCACAGCCCGACAAGCGCGAGCACCCAGTCGGTGACGAACAGCGAGATCACCGCGGCCAGGATCATGACGATGGTGCCAACCGCAAAGGGCAGAGGCGCGATGGGTACGAACGCAGCCTCGACATCTGAGTTGGCATTCGACAGCAACGTCCCGGTGGCATGCCGGGAATGCCACGCCGGCGGCAACGCCAGGTATCGCCGGGTCACCGCGCTGCGATAGCGCGCCTGCAACCGGAACTGCATGAACCCGGCCCCGAGCCGGCGACCGAAGATGCTGACCACGCGCAGCACCGAGATGCCGATGAACGTCGCGGCGATCAGCGCCAGCTCGCGCGTGCCGGCCCGGTGCTCGGTGAACGCGGGCACGACGACGTGGCCGATGACCGCGCCGACGACGTACGAGTTGGCGATCACCAGCAGGCCGAACAGGCTGCTGCCGACGGTGCCGATGGTGAAGAGCCGGGGCTCGGTCCGAATGGCGCGGCCGAGCACACGTAAGCCCCGGCCCAGCACGTCCTGGCTGGCCCTCGTGGTCACAGATTCCCGCCCTGAGGTAAGTCCCCGCCGGCCTGACCGGCCTTACCGATACATCCTGCCGAACCAGCCGCACGAAGCCACGGGATTCACAACGTGTCCACAATTACATTGTTGCGAACGCCGCGCGACCCGGGTGCCCGCCACCGGCCTAGGATCGAGTCATGACGGACCACGCGCGCGTCGAACGCCGCCTTGTCGCCGACCTGCTCACCAGCATCGGGCCGGACGCGCCCACCTGCTGCGAGGGCTGGACCACCCGTGACCTGGCCGCGCACCTCGTGGTCCGCGAACGCCGCCCCGACTCCACGCTCGGCAACTTCGTGCCCGCGCTGGCCGGGCACAGCGAGCAGGTGCGCAAGGCCAAGGCGGCCCGGCCCTACGAGGAGGTCATCGCCGAGCTGCGCACCCCGCCGTGGTGGAGCCCGGTGAGCAACCAGCTGACCGACGAGTTGCTCAACGCCGGCGAGTTCTTCATCCACCACGAGGACATCCGCCGGGCCCAGCCGGGCTGGGAACCGCGCACCCTGGGCCACGATCAGCAGATGGCGCTCTGGAAGGCGGCAAAGGTCAACGCGCGGCTGAGCCTGCGCGACCGCAAGCCGATCCGGATCGAGGCGCCGGGCTACGGGGTGCTGCAGGTGGGCGACGGCCAGCCGCAGTCGGTGATCACCGGTGCGCCCGGCGAGCTGGCCCTGTTCCTGTTCGGCCGCCAACGCGTCGCCGAGGTGCAGGTGACCGGCGACCAGAGCATCCGCGAGGCCAAGCTCGGCCGTTGATTGGCTCCTCCACACGCCCGGAAATCGGCTCTGGCGGGGGGCCAGTTGCTGCCTAGGCTCGGATCATGACCTCGACGGGCTCTCTTTCTCGTGCCCAAGGCACCGCACTCAGCATCGGCGCGGTCCTGGGCACCGGTGTCATCTCGATGCCGGCGCTGGCCGCCGACGTGGCCGGGCCCGCCTCGCTGGTCGCCTGGCTCGCGCTGATCCTGCTGTCGGCACCGCTGGCCTGGACCTTCGCCGCAATGGGGGCGCGTTTCCCGGGGGCCGGGGGCGTCTCCACGTACGTCCGCAGCGCCTTCGGACCCCGCGCCGCCGCGGCCGTGGGTTGGTCGTTCTTCTTCGCCGTGCCGCTCGGCGCCCCCGCCGCGGCCGCCTTCGCCGGTGGCTATGTCGCCGATGTGCTGGGAGGTGGCCGGGTCACGGGGCTGGCCACCTTCCTGTTCTGCCTCGCCGTGGTCGTGGTGATGAACTGGTTCGGGCTGCGGGTCTCGGGCCGCGCCGGGCTGGCGCTGACCGCGGTGCTGGCCACGCTGCTCGTGGTCACCGTGATCGCCGCGCTGCCGCATGCGAAGCTGGCCAACCTCGCGCCGTTCGCGCCGCACGGGCCGGCGGGCATCGGCGCCGCGGCCGCCGTGCTGGTGTGGGGCTTCGCGGGCTGGGAGGCGGTCTCGTCGCTGTCCGGCGAATACCGCGACCCGCAGCGCGACGTCCCCCGCGCCACCATCACCGCCGTGCTCGTGGTCGGCGTGCTGTACTTCGCAATCGCGGCGACCAGCGTGCTCGTGCTCGGCTCGGCGGCCGGGGACAGCGACGCCCCGCTGGCCGACCTGCTGGCCGCCGGGGTCGGCGGGCCGGTCCGCATCGTCACCGCGATCGTGGCGGTCCTGCTGACCCTCGGCGCGATGAACGCCTATGTGGCCGGCGCGTCCCGGCTCGGCGAGGCCCTGGCCCGCGAGGGCGCGTTACCGCTGCGCCCGTTCGGCTCCACCCGCAAGTCGCTGGTCTTCGTCACACTGGCCAGCCTCGCCTCGGTCGCCCTGCCGCTGACCCTGCACACCTCGATGCTGCTGGTCACCGGCTGCTTCACGCTGGTCTACATCATGGGCACGGCCGCCGCCCTGCGCCTGCTCCCACGCGGCTGGTCCCGCCGTGGCGCCGGCTTCTCCCTGGCCGCCGTGCTGGCCCTGCTCGTGCTCAACGGCCTGCCCGCCCTGTGGAGCCTGGTGCTCGCCGCCGGTGCGGTGCTTTACACCAGGCGCAGGAAGACCGACAGCCCTTCCTCGATCGACGCCGGGTCGATCGCGCCGAACCCGAACACGAACCCGGTCGACTCGCTGACGTAGGCCGCCAGGTCGTCGGCCACCGCCCCCTGCTTGGCCGCGGCCACCACGACCCGGGTGGAGTCGGGGGCCAGCGCGGTGACGTGCAGCCCGGCCGCCGACGGGAGCACCTCCACCCCGGGGTGGCGGCTCAGCATGGCCACGATGCGGGAATGACGCTCGGCATAGGCCTTCGATGCCTTGCGCACGTGCCTGGCCAGCTGCCCCTCGTCGATGAACCGGGCCAGGGCGGCCTGCACCGCGATCTGCCCGTAGCCGTCGCTCAACTGCCGGGCGGCGGCCAGCGCGGACCTCAGGGCTGGGGGTGCCAGCACGAAACCCGTGCGCACGCTGGGCAACATGGACTTCGAGAACGTGCCCAAATAGAGCACCCGGCCGGCGCTGTCAAGGCTGTGCAACGGCTCCAGCGGGCGCGCGGAGAACCGGAACTCGCTGTCGTAGTCGTCCTCGATCACCGCGGCTTGCCGGTCCCGCGCCCAGTCCAGCAACGCGTGACGGCGGGTCAGGCTCATCGCCCGCCCGAGTGGGTACTGGTGCGACGGCGTGGTGTAGACCAGCCGCACCGCTTCGGGAAGAGCATCAACCACCAAACCCTCCCGATCCACCGGTACGTCCACAGCTCGCGCCCCCAGCGAGGTGAACAACCGCCGCGCCGGTGGGTAACCCGGCGCCTCGACCGCCACGACATCGCCGGGTTGCAACAGCACCCGGCCGATCAGATCCAGCGAGTGCTGCGTCCCGTTGGTGATCAGCACGTCCTCCGGCCCCACCCGCAGCGACCGCGCGTAACCCAGATAACGGGCGATGGCCTCCCGCAACGCCGGATGCCCCTCGGGCGCGGCGTACCCGCCAGGATCGTGGGCGCCGGCGCGTAGCTCGGCGGCCACCATCCGCCGCCAGGTGTCGAACGGGAACAACCGCACGTCGGGGATCCCGGTGCGAAAGTCGTAGCGCGGCTTGACCTGCTCGCCGCTGGTGCGCAGCGGCTCATAGGTCCACCCGTCACGCGGCTGCAACGGGTCGGCCGGTGCGCGCAGGAGCCGGGGCTTGCCGCGTACCGCCATCACGAACGTCCCCGCCCCGGCCCGCGCGCTCAGATAGCCCTCGGCGACCAGCCGCTCGTAGGCGTTTGTCACGCTGTTGCGCCCGACGCCGAGATCGGCCGACAGCGTCCGGCTGGCCGGCAGTCTCAACCCCGCCGGCAGCCGGCCGTCCATGATGGCCTCGCGCAGCGCCCGGTAGACGACCACCGTGCGCTCGCCCCGGCCCTCCAGGCTGATCGGCAGATCCATGCGCCCATCCTGGCCGATCCGCCCGACGCGGCGCGCTCCGAGGCCGGGTCCTGCACGACAGCCGGTCGGCTCCGGCCGGCCACGCCGGGTGCCCGCCGGCGCGGCCGGAAAGGTCAAAAATCTTTTCTGAGCACCAGCTGTGGATGCCCGGCGTCACAGGACACGCTGAACTTGACCCGGTCGTGGTTGTCCGAGGTGCTGCGGAACTCGCCCTCGTCGCCCTCGCGCTCATGCAGCGACCAGCCCTGCCGCGGGGACATGGACACGATCTCCGGGCGAGCGCCGGAGCAACTGGCGACGATGGTGCCCGCGCGGGTCGTCAGGGTGCGGCTGGACGGCGCCGGTTTGGCGCCCACCGCCTGCGAGGCGGAGGGAGTGGGGGCCGCCGTCGACGGCGTGGGCGACGGAACCTGCCGGAGAAGCTCGTTGACCTCGGCGGCGGTGAGCGGGCGGTTCTGCTGTGACGTCAGGCCGGCGCCGAGCACACCGATCGCGGCGATGCCGGCCAGCACGGCCAGCAGGGCCGCGCCCAGCCAGCCGGCGGCGACAAGCACCATGCGACGGTTCACCCGGTCGACTATGCCCGACCGCTGGCTGAGGGGATGCCCCGCGGCACGCTAAGAGGCGGTTGAGAACGGCGTCTGAGCGGCCCGCTCGGATACCGTGCGGGCGTGGCTCACCTGCTGTTGATCGAGGATGACGCGGCTATCCGCACCAATCTGCTGCGAGCACTGCGCGAGCGCGGGCATGCCGTCGCGGCCTCGCACACCGCGATGGACGGCTTGCAGACCGCCCTGGCCGAACGCCCCGACCTGGTCGTGCTCGACCTGGGGCTGCCCGACCTCGACGGCCGGGAGGTGCTGCGGATGCTGCGCGCGGTCAGCACCGTGCCGGTGATCGTGGCGACCGCGCGCGACGACGAGACCGAGATAGTGCGGGTGCTCGACGCCGGAGCCGACGACTACGTGATCAAGCCGTTCACCGCCGCGCAGCTCGATGCCCGGGTGCGCGCGGTGCTGCGCCGCGGCGGAGCCGGAGCAACCGATCCGGTGGCGATCACCGTCGGCGGCCTGCGCATCGACGCCGGGGCGCGGACGGCCTCGCTCGATGGGCAGAACCTGGACCTCACCCCGCGCGAATTCGACCTGCTGCGCCATCTCGCCACCCGCGCCGGGCAGGTGGTCACCAAGAAGGAACTGCTCAGCGAGGTGTGGCAGGTGCCGTACGGCGGTGCCGACAAGACGGTGGACGTGCACCTGTCGTGGCTGCGGCGCAAGCTCGGCGAGACCGCGCAGGCCCCGCGCTACCTGCACACCGTGCGCGGGGTCGGGGTGCGCCTGAGCGAGCCGGCATGAGACGCCGGTTGACGCTGCTCGTGGCGGCGACGACCTGCCTGGTGCTGCTCGCCTTCCTGGTCCCGCTGGCGCTGCTGCTCCCGCAGGTGGCCGCGGACCGGGCGGTCGGGCGGGCCACCGGGGTGCTGCAGACGATCGTGCCGCTGATCGGCAGCAACTCCGACGACGACGTGGCCCTGTCCGTACAGGGTCAGCCGGTGCCGGTGAGCGTGTTCGCGCCGGGTGGGGCGGTGCTGGGCGCGCCGGCCGAGCCGACCCCTGCGGTGCGCCTGTCCATCGCGACGCTGCGGTCGCTGTCGGTGCAGACCGGCGCCGGGCGCGAGATCGTGGTGCCGGTGTCGAGCCGGCAGGGGACGTACGCCATCCGTACCGTGGTGCCGGCGGCCGAGCTGAACGCCGGGGTGACCCGCTCGTGGCTGGCGCTGGCGGGCCTGGGCGTGGCGCTGGTTCTGCTGGGGTTGCTGGTCGCCGATCGGCTCGCGCTCACCCTGGTCGCGCCGATCACCGCGCTGTCCGCCGTCTCGCACCGGTTGGCCCTGGCCGAGCTGTCCGCCCGCGCGGCTCCCGAGGGGCCGCCGGAGGTCCAGGAAGTGGCCGCTGCCCTCAACCATCTGGCGGGCCGCATCCAGGATCTGCTGCGCGAGGAACGCGAGCAGGTGGCCGATCTGTCGCATCGGTTGCGCACGCCGCTGACCGCGCTGCGGCTGGAGGTCGAGTCGCTGAGCATCCCGGGCGAGGCCGAACGGGTCGCGGCGGCCGCGGACTCGATCGAACGGGCGGTCACCACGGTCATCCAGCAGGCCCGCCGGCGAGGCGGCGAGAAGCAGACCTGCGATGCCACGGCGGTGGTCCGGGACCGGGTGGCGTTCTGGTCGGTGCTGGCCGAGGACACCGATCGGCAGGTACGTTCAGAGCTCCCGGCCGTGCCCCTGCCGGTCAGCATCCCCGAGGACGAGTTGGCCGCCGCGCTCGACGCCTTGCTGGGCAACGTGTTCGCGCACACCCCGGACGGCACCGCCTTCGGTGTGCGGCTGCGGGCCCGTCCCGGCGGCCCCGGAGCCATCCTCGAGGTCAGCGACGCCGGCCCCGGGTTCCCCGCCGAAGCCCTGCACCGGGGCACGTCCGGAGCCGGCTCAACCGGCCTCGGCCTGGACATCGCCCGGCGCGCAGCCGAGACCTCGGGTGGCTCCCTGCGCGTCGAAACCGGCCCCGACGGTGGCGCCCTGGTCCGGCTGGAGCTTCCCTGACCGGGGCCCAGCGATCACACGGCGTGCCGCTGGCCTCGCCACGCGAACCTCTTGGTGTCAGCCGGACACAACTCGCATCCGCCTTGACCACGGGCGGCGCCACTGCCGCCCAGCGGCGACGGTCTCCCCCACGGCCACCACGACTGGGACTGAGCGCTGACCGGGGGCTGTGGACGTACCGGAAAGGGGCGGACGCCGGGAAGGTCAGGAGGGTGCGGGGGCCGATCATGCCCGGACGCCCTGCTTTCCGTGCGTGGCTAAGCTGAGGCTGGGGACGGGCCGGTCTGGTGCGCCTGACTCCGGGGCAATACCCTTCGGTAACACGGCCGTTACACCCCCACTCAGACGCAAAGAGGCGGCGCCGATGACACTCGAAGTTCCCTACCGGTCGATTCCCGACATGCTGCTGCAGCGGGTTGCGGCGACGCCGGACGGCAAGGCCTTCGGTGGTCCGAACGCCGACGACAGCGGCATCGACTGGTTGACCTGGGCGCAGGTGGGGGACCGCACGAGGGCCATCGCGGCGGGTCTCGTGGCGCTCGGGGTCGGCATCGAGGACCGCGTCGCGATCATCTCCAACACCCGGCTGGAATGGGTGCTGGCCGACCTGGCGGTCAACCTGGCGGGCGGCGCGACCACCACCGTCTACCCGACCACCGAGCCGGAGGAAGCCGCCTACATCGTGGCCGACTCGGGTTCCAAGGTTGTCATCGCGGAGAACGCCAAGCAGGCGCAGAAGCTGGCCGGCACCGGCAACTCGGTCACCCACGTCGTGCTCATCGAGGGGCTGGCCGACGCCGGGGCGCAGCCGCCCCAGCTGAGCCTGGCCGAGCTGGAGGAGCGTGGGCGCGCCCACCTCGGCGACAACCCCGGCCTGATTGAGGGCATCGTCGACAGCCTGGGCCCGGACAACCTGGCCACGTTGATCTACACCTCGGGCACCACCGGGCGCCCCAAGGGCGTGCAGCTCACCCACGCCTGCTGGTGCTGGGAGGGCGTCGCGCAGGGCGGGTTCGGTCTGTTCGAGTCCACCGACCTGCACTTCCTCTGGCTGCCGCTGGCCCACGCGTTCGGCAAGTGCCTGATCTGCGGCGTGCTGCACGTGGGCGTGGCAACCTACGTCGACGGCCGGGTGGACAAGCTGACCGAGCTGCTGCCGATGGTGCAGCCCACGCTGATGGCCGCCGCGCCACGCATCTACGAGAAGGTCTACAACCGGGCGGTCACCACGGCGATGGCCGGCGGCGGCGCCAAGGCGAAGATCTTCCAGTGGGCGGTGAAGCTCGGCAAACGCAAGGTCGCGCTGGAGCAGGCCGGCATGCCGGTGCCCGCGAGCGTGAAGGCCAAGTACGCGGTCGCCGAGAAGCTGGTGTTCAGCAAGCTGCAGCAGCGCCTGGGCGGCAACATGCGCCTGCAGGTCTCCGGGGCGGCGCCGCTGGGCCGCGACATCGCCGAGTTCTTCGCCGCCGCCAACCTGCCCATCCTGGAGGGCTACGGGCTCACCGAGACCAGCGCTGCCATCTTCGTCAACCGGCTGGGCCGGCTCAAGATCGGCTCGGTCGGCGAGCCGCTCGGCGATCTCGAGTGCCGCCTCGACCACGACGGCGAAGTGCTGGTCAAGGGCGCGCCGGTAATGCGCGGCTACCACAACCTGCCCAAGGAGACCGCCGAGGCGTTCACCGAGGACGGGTTCCTGCGCACCGGCGACATCGGCGAGCTCGACGCCGACGGCTATCTGCGCATCACCGACCGCAAGAAGGACCTGGTCAAGACCTCGGGCGGCAAGTACATCGCGCCCTCGGCGATCGAGGGCATGTTCAAGGCGGTGTGCCCGTACACCTCGCAGGCGGTCGTGGTGGGCCAGTCGCGCAACTTCGTCACCATGCTGATCAGCCTTGACGAGGACGCGATCGCCTCCTGGGCCGCGGGCGGCCCGCTGGCCGGCAAGTCCTACGCGGAGATCGTCGCGGCGCCGGAGACCGAGAAGATGATCGCGGCGTACGTCGAGGAGCTCAACGGCAAGCTCAACCGCTGGGAGACGGTGAAGAAGTTCGCCATCCTGCCCCGCGACCTCAGCGTCGAGCACGGCGAGGTGACGCCCTCGATGAAGATCAAGCGCCGCGGGGTCGAGGCCAACTTCGCCGAGCAGATCGACAAGATGTACGCCGACTCGCTCGCCAAGATGTAGGAGGGGTCGCCTCAGCTGACCCGGTAGCGCAGGTGGACCGTGCCGTTGGCGAACCTGCGCTCCTCCAGCAGGCTCAGCTCGAGGCGCAGCCCCACCGGCAGCAGCGGTTTGCCACCGCCCAGGCTGACCGGGGCGACCCACATCCGGATCTCGTCGACGAGCCCGGCGCGCAGCGCGTGCACCGCCAAAGCCGGCCCGCCGATGCTCAGGTCCCGATCGGCTGACTCCTTGAGCGCGCGCACTGCCTCCGGGTCGAACACCGGCTCGATGCGGGTGCGCGCGCTGCTCACCTCGGTCAGCGTCGACGAGTAGACGATCTTGTCGGTGTCGCGCCAGACCTTGCCGTACTCACGCTGGTACTCGGGGCCCTCGGTAGCGGTCTCCCAGTAGACCATCATCTCGTAGAGGCGCCGGCCGTACAGCGAGGTGCCGATCGTGCTCTCGTAGTCCTTGATGAAGTTGTGCAGTTCCTCGGTGGGTTCGAGGAAGTCGAACGAGCCCTTCTCGTCCTCGATGTAGCCGTCGAGGGATGTGATGCCGCTGTATACGAGCTTCGCCATGACGAGAGGCTACCGGTTGCGATTTGCAATCGGTAGCCTCTGCCGTACATCTTGCTCAGGATTCCGCAGACTCAGTACTGGAACTTGCCTACCAGCTCCTGCAACTCGGCGGAGATGGCCGCCAGCTCGCGTGCTGCGGTCTGCGACTCCGCCGCCGACTCGCTGGTGGTACGCACCGCCGCTGCCACGCTGCCAACCGTGCCGGCGATCTGCCCGGACCCGCTGGCTGCCTCGTTCAGGCTGCGGTTCATCTCGGCCGTCGTGGCGGTCTGCTCCTCGACCGCCGAGGCAATGGTGGTCTGGTAGGCGTTGATCTGGTCGATGATGCGGGCCACCTCGGCGATGCCGGTGACCGCCTTTGCGCTGTCGTCCTGGATTGCCTCGACCCGCCGGGCGATATCCTCGGTGGCGCGGGCGGTCTCCTGCGACAGCTCCTTCACCTCGTTGGCGACCACCGCGAAGCCCTTGCCCGCGTCACCGGCCCGGGCGGCCTCGATGGTGGCGTTGAGTGCGAGCAGGTTGGTCTGCGCGGCGATCGAGGTGATGACCTTGACGACCTCGCCGATGGTCTGGCTGGACTGCCCGAGCTGCGTCACGGTCTGCGTGGTGGTCTCCACCGTCGCCACCGCCTGGTTGGCCACGGTCACCGCCTCGGTGGCGCTGTGCGCGATCTCGCGGATCGAGTCACCCATCTCCTGAGCACCGGCGGCCACGGTCTGCACGCTCCCGGAGACATCGCTCGCCGACGCGGTGACCGTGCTGGTCTGCGCGGCGGACTCGGCCGCGTCCCCGGCGATCCGGTCCGACAGCTCGGCGATGCGGTCGCTGATCGCCGCCACGCCGGTGGCCGTACGCCCGAAGGACGGCATCACGTTGCTGACCGTGTCGAGCGCGCGGTTCATCGAGCGGGCCATGTGGCCCATCTCGTCACGGGCGGTGACGTCCAACCGGCTGGTCAGGTCACCGGCGGCGACCGCGTCCAGCACGGTGACGGCCTGGTTCAGCGGGCGGGTGATGCTGCGGGTGATGAACCAGCCCACCAGCACGGCCAGCAGCACGGCGGCGGCGCAGAGGATGCCCATGAACAGCAGGAAGCCATCGGCAGTGGACCGGGCGTACCCGGTCTCCACGTGGTTCATCGCCTCTTCCAGGTCGATCAGCTTGTTGATCGAGGCCAGCCAGTCGACGAACGCCTGCTTGGCCGACTGGTTCAGCACGGCCAGGGCCTGCTCGGTGTCGCCCGCGGCCTGCAGGCTGACGATCTGCTTGATCAGCGGCAGCGTCTTGGTCTCGATGGCCTTGATCGCGGCCAGGTCGGCGCGCTCCTCGGCGTTGGCGTTGCCGCCGGCGGCGAACAGGGCGTCCATTTTCGTCGCCGAGTCGCTGTACTTGGCGGCCAGCTCGTCGATCTTGGCGACCTCGTCCTGGGCATCGGCCGGCGAGGAGGCCAGCACGACGTCGCGCACGGCGATGGCCCGGTCGTGCACGCTGCCGCGGAAGTTGATCGCGTACCGCTCCTTGACGCCGTTCAGGTCGTTGATCGTGCTCAACCGATCGTTGATCGAGTTGACCCGGACCACCCCGACCACGGCGAGGACGATCATGGCGATGACGGCGAGGGAGAACGCCAGCGCGAGGCGGCGACTGATGCTGAGTCTGGACACACTTGACTTATCGGCGGCGTCCTTGATTTTTCAAGCATGAGTGACTGCCGTCGCCCGTTCGAGGTGAAAGTCAGGCGATCACCACGGGACTGCGCCAGGTCGGGCGCGATGCCCGGTCCAGGTCATAGCGTACCGAGGCGATCCGCTTGATGGCCTCGACCAGCTCGTCGGCGGGCAGGGCGTAGGGCAGCCGGATGAAGCGTTCGAGGGTGCCGTCGAGCCCGAAGCGGGGGCCCGGGGCCAGCCGCACCCCCACGTCCTCGGCCGCCCGCGCCAGCGCACTGGAGATCGGGCCGTCGAGCTCGGCCCAGAGCATCGTGCCACCCGAGGGCAGGAAGAACCGCCACTCCGGCAGGTGCTCGCGCAGCGCGGCGGCCAGCGCGTCGCGGCGCGCCTCGAGCTGGGCCCGGCGCGCGGCCACGATCGTCTCGGCGTCGCGCAACAGCCGCACGGCAACCAACTGCTCCAGCACCGGGCTGCCCATGTCCACCCCGACGCGCAGCGCGGCAAGCCGCTGCACCAGCGGGGCCGACGCGCGGACCCAGCCGATCCGGATGCCGCCCCAGTAGGCCTTGCTCATGCCGCCGATCGACACCACCCGCGAGTGCCTGTCGAACACCGCGACGGGCGGGGGCATCTCGGTGCCGTCCAGGGGCAGATCCACGAACGATTCGTCGGCTACCAGTTCCGTACCGGTGGCGTGGGCCGCCGCGACCAGGCGTTGCCGCAGATCGGCGGGCATGAGGTGGCCGGTCGGATTCTGAAATTCCGGGATCAGGTACGCCAGCCGGGGCCGGGTCTGGCGCAGCGCCCCGAGCAGCAGCTCGGCATCCCAGCCGGTGGCCGCGTCCAGTCCGTGGGTGCTGATCCGGGCCCGGCGCGCAGCCAGCGCGGCCAGCGCGTTCGGATATGTCGGCAACTCCACCAGCACCGGCGCGCCGGCCGGCACGGACAGCCGCAGCACCAGGTCGAGGGCCTGCTGGGTGCCGCTGGTGATGAGGATCTGCTCGGCGCTGGTCGGCACGCCGCGGGCGGTGTAATTTGCGGCCACGGTGTCGCGCAGCTCGCTCAGCCCGGCCGGTCGGTAGCCGGCGGTGCCGAGGAAGCGTGGCAGGTCGTCGGCGGCGGCGCGGGCGGCGGGCACCAGCTCGACCGGCGCGGCGGAGGCGGCCACCCCGAGGTCGATCATGTCCAGGTCCTCGTCCGGGGTCCACAGTCCCGAGGTGGCCACCCGATGGCCGTTGGGCAGGGTGGTCCAGCTCCCGGCGCCGCGCCGGCTGGTCAGGTGCCCGCTCTCGCGCAGGCCGCGATAGGCCGCGGACACGGTGGTGCGGCTCACGCTCAGGGATTCGGCCAGCTCGCGCTCCGCGGGGAGCCGTACGCCCAGGGGTAACCGGCCATCGCTGAGCAACCCCCGGATCGCCCCGGCCAGCGCCGCGTAGCCGGGACTGCGATGACGCCCCGGCAACGAGTGCCACTGTCCGAGCAGGCGCGCCAATTGGCCCCCGCGAACCGAGGTCGTCACAGCCACCTCCGCCAAATTGGCTCTATCAAGTCCCAGGATTGGCCCTCAGAGTGGCATCTATGGCTGATCATGGCAACCGCTTCACCCTGGCGAGACGAGTCGTCCAGCTCTTCGCGGGCCTCGTCCTGTACGGCGTGAGCATGGCGTTCATGATCGAATCGAGCCTCGGGCTCACCTCCTGGGACGTGTTCCACCAGGGCGTCTCGAAGGCCACCGGCATCTCGTTCGGCTGGGTGGTGATCCTCACCGGCATCCCGGTGCTGCTGATCTGGATCCCGCTGCGCCAGCGCCCCGGCTTCGGCACCATCGCGAACCTGGTGGTCGTCGGGTTCGCCGCGGACGGGGCTCTGGCCATGCTCGGGCCCGCCCATCCGATGCCGCTGCGGGTCGCCTGCCTGCTGGGCGGGATCGTGCTGAACGGCGTGGCCACGGCGATGTACATCGGTGCCCGGTTCGGTCCGGGTCCGCGCGACGGGCTGATGACCGGGATCGTGAAGCGCTTTCCGCGGCTTTCGGTGCGCTTGGTTCGTACCGCAATCGAGCTGTTCGTCCTGGCAGTGGGTTTTGCCCTGGGCGGCACGCTGGGGCTGGGCACGATCGCCTACGCCCTGGCCATCGGCCCGCTGGTGCAGCTCTTCCTGCCGATGTTCACGGTGCCCGAGCGCCCGCGCGCAGAGATTCAGTATCCAGATAGGACGCCCGATCCGCACCCTCGGTGACCGTGCCGGGTGAATTGTCCGGAGCCGCCGGACACAGCTTGGTGATCACCGGGCCACATTCGCTTTCCGGTTCGGCGCTCAGACGGCATCATTGCGACATGGGGGCTGGCGGCTGGCATTGGAACGACGCGTGGATCTTCGTCTCCGCGGTCATCGCCGAGCGCCTTGAGCGGGACCGCGCCCTGCACGCCGCTCTGCCCGTGACCGGGGCCAGCTTCGCCGATGTGCTGGCCGCGGCCGACTTCCTGCACCACAGCGTCCCCAGCCGCTCGGAGCTGGAAGAAGCCCTGCGCCGGCTGACCGGCGCCGGGCTGCTCACCGTCGACGACGACCTGATCCAGGTGGCCACGGCAGGCGAGCAACTGTGGCGCACCCGGCCGTTCAGCGGGCTGTCCTCGGCGGTGGTCACGCTGCAGACCCAGCTCAACCGGGTCGCCACCCCCGGCGAATCGGACTGGAAACTCGACGACAAGACCTACAACGCCGCGCTGCGCGAGTATTCGTTGCGCCTCGCCGACGGGCGCTGACCCGCGCGGGTCGGCCTCGCTTCAGCGGATCGGGTTTCCGGCGGCGCGCAGGCTTTCTTTGACCTGGCCGATGGTCAGCTCGCCGAAGTGGAAGACGCTGGCCGCGAGCACCGCGTCCGCGCCCGCCGCCACCGCCGGCGGGAAGTGTGCCACCGCGCCCGCTCCCCCGCTGGCGATCACCGGGATGGCGACCACCTCGCGGACCGCCGCGATCAGCTCCAAGTCGAAGCCGGCCTTGGTGCCGTCGGCGTCCATCGAGTTGAGCAGGATCTCCCCGGCGCCGAGCTCGGCCACCCGGTGCGCCCACTGCACCGCGTCAAGCCCGGCCGAGCGGCGGCCACCGTGCGTGGTGACCTCCCAGCCGCTGTCGTGCCCGGACGCGCGGCGTACATCGAGCGAGAGCACCAGCACCTGGTTGCCGAACCGGTCGGCGATCTCGGAGATCAGCTCGGGGCGGTTGATGGCCGCGGTGTTCACGCCCACCTTGTCGGCCCCGGCGCGCAGCAGGGTGTCGACGTTGTCCACCGAACGCACCCCGCCGCCCACGGTCAGCGGGATGAACACGCTCTCGGCGGTGCGCCGGACCACGTCCAGCATGGTGCCGCGGTCGTCGGAGGACGCGGTGACGTCCAGGAACGTCAGCTCGTCGGCCCCGGCGGCGTCATAGGCGGCGGCCAGCTCGACCGGGTCACCGGCGTCACGCAGGTCGACGAAGTTGACGCCCTTGACCACCCGGCCCGCGTCCACGTCGAGACATGGGATCACCCGCACCGCCACCGTCATGCCGATTCCCCGGCCAGCACCTCGAGGGCCTGCGCGACCGTGAACGCGCCCGCGTACAGCGCCTTGCCCGCGATCACGCCTTCCACGCCGCCGGCTTCGAGGCCCTTGAGCGCCCGCAGATCATCCAGCGTGGAGACTCCGCCGCTGGCGATGACCGGGGCCGGGGTGTGCGAGCAGACCTCCCGCAGCAGGTCGAGGTTGGGGCCCTTCATGGTGCCGTCCTTGGTGATGTCGGTAACCACATAGCGGGCCGCGCCGGCCTTGTCGAGGCGGGCGAGAACCTCGTACAGGTCGCCGCCGTCGCGGGTCCAGCCGCGGGCCGACAGGGTACGGCCACGCACATCGAGACCGATGGCCACCCGGTCGCCGTACTCGCCGCAGATGCGGTCGCACCACTGGGGATCCTCGAGCGCGGCGGTGCCGATGTTGACCCGGGCCGCGCCGGTGCCCAGCGCCGCACGCAACGTTTCGTCGTCACGGATGCCGCCGGAGAGCTCCACCTTGACGTCGAGCCGGGCGACCACCTCGGCCAGCAGCGCGGCGTTGGAGCCCCGGCCGAACGCGGCGTCCAGGTCGACCAGGTGCACCCAGCCGGCGCCGTCGTTCTGCCACGCCAGGGCCGCCTCCAGCGGGTCGCCGTAGCTGGTTTCGGAGCCGGCGGCGCCCTGAACGAGGCGAACCGCCTGGCCGTCCGCGACATCGACGGCGGGCAGCAGGTGCAGGGTCACTGGCAAACTCCGATCAGCTACGCCGGCCCAGGACAACGACGACCAGGGCCGGCAGAACAAGAACAATCAAAACGATGAAGACCAGGCGCAAAGCCAGATCCGGTACGAGAAACCACACCAGCGCGGCCGCCAGCAGCGGGATGACCACGATCCCGGCTCGCTGGGCCCGGCTGCGCCGATAGAGCCGGCCGGAGCTGCGCCGTTGCGGGGTCAGCTTACGGACCAGCGAACGCCGCCGATCACGCCGCACGACCTTGCGAGCCCGGGCTGCTTTCTCGCGCTCCAGCACGGCGAGCCGCTCCGCCCGCCGCCGCGCCCGTTCCTTGCTCATCGGGTCAGCAGCTCACAGCCCGCTGACCCAGTTGCGCAGCAGGGCGTAGCCGGCGTCCGAACTCTTCTCCGGGTGGAACTGCGCCGCGGACAACGCATCGTGCTCGACAACCGCGGCGAACGGCTGGTCATGGCTGGCCGTAGTCACCCTGGCCCCGGCCGCCTGCAACGCCGGGAGGTCGCAGGCCGCGTACGAGTGGACGAAGTAGAACCGTGCGTCCGGGCCCAGCCCGTGGAGCAGCACCGAGTCGCCCGGCGCGGTGACCGTGTTCCAGCCCATGTGCGGGATGCGCTGAGCGGCCAGCTTGGTAACCGCCCCGGGCAGCAGACCCAGTCCCCGGGTCTCGACGCCGTGCTCCACGCCGGTCTCGAACAGGATCTGCATGCCGACGCAGATGCCGAGCACCGGGCGCCCGGCAGCCACCCGGTCGGCGATGACCGATCGGGCGCCGAGCTTCTCGATGCCGGCCATGCACGCCGCGTACGCGCCGACCCCGGGCACCACCAGCCCATCCGCGTCGGCCGCAGCCGTCAGGTCGTCGGTCACGGTGACCTTGACACCGGTGCGGGCGACGGCTCGCTCGGCCGAGCGCAGGTTGCCCGAGCCGTAGTCGAGGATGACGACGTTTTTCATAGGTTCCCCGTTCACGAGTCGCCCGGGATCAGCCAGAGCACGCCGCCGGCCAGGGCGAGCAGCGCGAGGGCGGCGACGAGGCCGATGGAGAACTTGGTGGCACCCTGGCGGGCCAGGCTGACCACGCCGCCGACCAGGATGCCGGCGAGCCCGAGCAGCAGAACCGGGACCAGGCTCACAGCACGCCCTTGGTGGACGGTAGCGCGCCGGCGTTGCGCGGGTCGATCTCGACGGCCTCGCGCAGCGCCCGGGAGAACGCCTTGAACTGCGCCTCGACCACGTGGTGGGCGTCGGGGTGACCGCCCTCACGGGCCGCGCGCAGCACGCTGACGTGCAGGGTGACCTTGGCGGCGTGCCCGAACGACTCGAAGATGTGCCGGGTCATGCTGGTCGGGTAGACCGGCCCGATGTACGGCGCCAAGGCCGGTTCGTCGTGCACCACGTACGGCCGGCCGGACAGGTCGACGGCGGCGCGGCAGAGCACCTCGTCCATCGGGATGGTGGCCGAGCCGTAGCGGCGGATGCCGGCCTTGTCACCCAGCGCCCTGGCGAACGCCTCGCCCAGGGCGAGCGCGGTGTCCTCCATTGTG
Source organism: Actinoplanes sp. TFC3 (assembly GCF_001553785.1). Lineage (GTDB taxonomy): Bacteria > Actinomycetota > Actinomycetes > Mycobacteriales > Micromonosporaceae > Actinoplanes. The sequence goes on along the minus strand of NZ_LOJP01000001.1, from coordinate 2,015,927 downwards.
TGGTGCGCGTCGATCTCGAGGTCGCCCTCGGTGCGCACGGTCAGGTCGAAGCCGCCGTGCTTGGCCAGTTGGTTGAGCATGTGGTCGTAGAAGCCGACGCCGGTGGACAGGTTGCCCTGGCCGGTGCCGTCGAGGTCGATCTCGACGAGCACCTTGGTCTCGTTGGTGACGCGCTCGATGCGCGCGGTGCGGCTCACGACAGGATCTCCTCGGCGGCGTTCAGAAATGCGGAAGTCTCGGTGGGATCGCCGGCGGTGACGCGCAGCCAGCCGGGCAGGCCGACGTCGCGGATCAGCACGCCGCGGTCGAGGAACGCCTGCCAAACGGCTTTCTGGTCGCCGCCGGTGGCGAACAGCACGAAGTTGGCGTCGCTGTCGGCGACCGGGAGGCCCCGCTCGCGCAGGGTGCCGACGATTCGGTCCCGCTGGGCCTTGATCGCGTCGACGGTGGCCAGCAGCGCGTCCCGCTGGGCCAAGGCGGCCCGCGCGGCGGCCTGGGTCAGCGAGGACAGGTGGTACGGCAGCCGCACCAACTGCACGGCGTCGACCACTGCCGGGTCGGCGGCCAGGTAACCCAGCCGGCCTCCGGCGAACCCGAACGCCTTGCTCATCGTGCGCGAGACGACCAGCCGCGGGTGCCCCGGCAGCAGGCTCAGTGCGCTGGGCGTGCCGGGCCGGGCGAATTCCGCGTAGGCCTCGTCCACGATGACCATGCCGGGCGCGGCGGCCAGCACCGCGTCGATGACCTCGGGGTCGAGCGCGGTGCCCGTCGGGTTGTTCGGCGAGCACAGGAACACCAGGTCGGGCTGGTGCTCGCGGATCTGTTCGACCGCCGCCGCCGGGGTGAGCCCGAAGCCGGGGTCGCGCAGCGCGCCGATCCAGCGGGTGCCGGTGCCCACGGCGAGCAGCGGGTGCATCGAATACGACGGGCCGAAGCCGAGCGCCACCCGGCCCGGACCGGCGAACGCCTGCAACAGTTGCTGCTGCACCTCGTTGGAGCCGTTGGCGGCCCACAGGTTGGCGGTGGTGAGGCCGTGACCGAGGTAATCGGCCAGATCGGTGCGCAGGGCCACCGCGTCGCGGTCGGGGTAGCGGTTGAGATCGCGCAGCTCGGCCTGCACCGCCTTGGCGATGGCGTCGATCACGGCATCGGGCACCGGGTACGAGTTCTCGTTGGTGTTCAGCCGCACGGCGACGTCGAGCTGCGGTGCCCCGTACGCCGACCTGCCCCGCAAATCGTCGCGAATCGGCAGGTCATCGATGGTGGTCATGCGGCACCGCCGCCGGTGAAGCGGGCCGCCACTGCCTGACCGTGGGCGGGCAGGTCCTCGGCGTTGGCCAGCGCCACCACGTGCGGGGCGACGTCGCGCAGCGCGGCCTCGTCGTATTCGATCACGTGGATGCCCCGCAGGAACGACTGCACCGACAGCCCGGAGGAGTGCCGCGCGCAGCCCGCGGTCGGGAGCACGTGGTTGGACCCGGCCGCGTAGTCGCCCAGCGACACCGGGGAGTAGGCGCCGACGAAGATCGCCCCGGCGTTGCGCACGCGCATGGCCAACTCGCGGGCGCCGCGGGTCTGGATCTCCAGGTGCTCGGCGGCGTACGCGTCGACCACCGTGAGCCCCTGCTCGAGGTCGTCGACGAGCACGATGCCGGACTGCCGCCCGCCCAGCGACTCGCGCACCCGAGCCTCGTGCTTGGTCGCGCTGACCTGGGTGACCAGCTCGGCGTCGACCGCGCCGGCCAGCGCCGGGGAGTCGGTGACCAGCACGCTGGCGGCCAGCGGGTCGTGCTCGGCCTGGCTGATCAGGTCGGCGGCCACGTGCGCCGGGGACGCCGTTTCGTCGGCCAGGATCGCGATCTCGGTCGGGCCGGCCTCGGCGTCGATGCCGACGGTGCCCTGCAGCAGCCGCTTGGCCGCGGTGACCCAGATGTTGCCGGGGCCGGTGATGATGTCGACCGGGGCGCAGCCGTCGGTCTCGTCGGCGCCGGTGGAGCCGTAGCCCAGCATGGCGATGGCCTGCGCGCCGCCGACCGCGTAGACCTCGGTGACCCCGAGCAGGGCGCACGCGCCGAGGATGGTCGGGTCGGGCAGTCCGTTGTTCGACTGCTGCGGCGGGCTCGCCACGACCAGCGAGGTCACACCGGCTTCCTGCGCGGGCACCACGTTCATGACCACGGTGGAGGCGAGCACGGCCAGGCCGCCGGGGACATAGAGGCCCACCCGGGTGACCGGAACCCAGCGCTCGGTGACAGAGCCGCCGGGCACGACCTGGGTGGTGACGTCGGTGCGGCGCTGGTCGGCGTGGACCTTGCGGGCGCGCTCGATGGACACCAGCAGGGCGGCGCGCACGTCGGGGTCGAGGGTGGCTGCGGCCTGGTCGATGGCTTGCTGGGGGACGCGGAGGCGCTCTGGGCGTACCCCGTCGAATCGCTCGGTGGCCTCGCGGATCGCTGCGAAACCATGCTCCCGGACCGCTTCCACGACGGGTTTGATCTTCTCGACAGCCTGGGAGACGTCGAGCTGGGCGCGGGGCAGCAGACCGCGCGGGTCCCGGCGGGAACCGCGCAGGTCGATCCGGTTCAACACGCCGCCAAGTCTAGAACTCGCCCCCGCCGCAACCGGGTGCCGCATCCCGGGCAGTGGGAACGGACACTATGCGGCTTATGTGAGCGCGGCGACAAAAGATCACCGTCCCGGGGCGCGCGCAGAAGGCGATCGTGCCGATACGCTCGTCGGGTGGGCGCGATTCTCCCGGTCTTCCCGCTGGGCACGGTGCTCTTTCCCGGCCTGGTGCTGCCCTTGCACATCTTCGAGGAGCGATACCGCACGCTGGTGCGCGACCTGGTCGCCACCACCGACGACGATCCGCACGAGTTCGGTGTGATCACGCTGCGCCAGGGACTAGAGGCGCCGCTGCCCGTCGAAGCCGGGCCGGGCGACGACGACACCGAGCGGCCCGAGGCGCCCCCGGTGTCGGCCGACCAGCTCTACGACGTGGGCTGCACCGCCGAGTTGCGGCAGGTCACCGAGCTGCCGGACGGCCGCTTCGACATCGTGACGGTGGGTCGCCGGCGCTTCCGGCTGCTCGGCCTGGCGACCGGCACCCACCCCTATCTGACCGCCGAGGTGGAGTGGCTGCCCGACGAGGACGCCACCGACGAGACCGCGGAACTGCTCGCGCCGCGGGTGCTGGCGGCCTTTCGCACCTACCTGGACCTGCTGCGCCCGGACTCCGAGGTGCTCGATCAGATCCCGGACGACCCGACAGTGCTGTCGCACCTGATCGCCGCGACCGCGCAGCTGACCACCGACGAGCGGCAGGATCTGCTTGCCGCGCCGGACACCGCGACCCGGCTGCGCGCCGAGTTGCGGCTGCTCAACCGCGAGGCTGGTCTGCTGGCGAGGGTGCGGGCGGTTCCGGTGCCGCTGTCGGATCTGGCCCGGCCGGTGAGCCCGAACTGAGCCCGTCGCCGGTCAGGTCCCGGCCGTAGCCAGGTTTCGCGCCCGGCTGGTCGAGGTTGGGGTCGTTGGACCAGCCGGCCAGCAGCGTGGTGACGATCACGGCGGCGAACGCGGTGACCAGCAGCGCCCCGTGCGCGTGCAGATCCGGCGGCCGCTGGAAGGTGTCGCCCGGCGCCGAGCTGTGCTGCCAGTCGTTCCACTCGCCCAGCCCGATCTGGCGGCCGACGAACCAGGTGGTCAGCGTCGAGACCAGCCCGCCCAGGGTCACCCCGGCCAGGATTGCCGGCCCCCGGTCGCGGCGCAGCACCAGCCAGGCAACCACCGCCGCGACCAGCCCGAACGCGAAGCTGATCAGCGTGAACCAGCCGTCGGCGGCGATGTACTCCTCCGGCGACGGGTCGTTCACCACGATGCCGTTCTGACCGGCATTGATCACCGGCACCGACGGCGCGAGCCAGGACCAGAGGACCCCCAGCAGGGCGCCGATCACAGCCATCGCCACGATGATCAAAATCGTGACCGATACCGCACGACGCCAGGACCGCTTGTCCCCGGCCGGCTCATCGGGCTTGTCATCCGGCGCGGGCGGCACCTCTTGCGGCGCGGGCGGCGCTCCGAACGGGTAGGCGGGGTCGTGACTCACGACGCGATCCTGCCAGGTCTGCCTGTGACGATGCTGCCGGCCATCAGGCAACTGCCGACGGGCCGAGGATCATCTTCAGGTCGGCCCGCAGCGCCGGGGTGGGCGACACCTTGAACCCGCCCAGGCGCATCACCGTCTTGCGGCTGCCGTTGAGCAGGTGCACGTGCACCTCGCTGTCGCCGGGATGGCTGACCAGGATCTCCTTCAGCTCGCTGACCAGCGGCGGGGTGCACCGGGTGATCGGCATGGTCAGCGTGATCGGCTTGGTGTCGGGGTTGTGGGTGACGTCGGGCATCGACATGTCCATCGCCATGATCCGCGGGGTGTCGTCGCGCCGGTCGACCCGGCCCTTGACCACGACGATCGCGTCCTCGGCGATGTACTGACCGATCACCTCGTAGGTGTTGGGAAAGAACAACGCCTCCACCCCACCGGCCAGATCCTCCAGCGTGGCCGACGCCCAGGCCCGGCCCTGCTTGGTGATCCGGCGCTGCACCCCGGTGAGGATGCCGGCCAGCGTGACGACCTGGCCGTCGGGCACCGAGCCTTCCTCGTTGAGCGAGGCGATGGTGGTGTCCGCGGCGTTGGCCAGCACCTGTTCCAGACCGGCGAGCGGGTGGTCGGAGACGTACAGCCCGAGCATCTCCCGCTCGAACGACAGCTTGTCGCGCTTGTCCCACTCGTCATCGGTGATGGTCGGCATCGCCACCGTCGCCGAGCTGCCGCCCGCGTCGTCGCCGAACGCGCCGAACAGGTCGAACTGCCCGGTGGCTTCCTTGCGCTTGACGTCGGCGAACGCGTCGATCGCCTCGGCGTGCACCGCGAGCAGGCCCTTGCGGCTGTGCCCGAGCGAGTCGAACGCCCCGGCCTTGATCAGCGATTCCACCGTCCGCTTGTTGCAGACCACCGCCTCGACCTTGGACAGGAAGTCGTAGAAGTCCTTGTACTCGCTCTTCTCCTCGCGGCACCGGGCGATCGACTCCACCACGTTGGCGCCGACGTTGCGTACCGCGCCCAGCCCGAAACGGATGTCCTTGCCGACCGGGGTGAACGGGCCGGCCGACTGGTTGACGTCGGGCGGCAGGACCTGGATGCCCATGCGCCGGCACTCGGCCAGGTACATCGCCATCTTGTCCTTGTCGTCGCCCACCGAGGTCAGCAGTCCGGCCATGTATTCGGCCGGGTAGTGCGCCTTGAGGTAGGCGGTCCAGTAGGAGACCAGCCCGTACGCCGCCGAGTGCGCCTTGTTGAACGCGTAACCGGCGAACGGCACCAGCACGTCCCACACCGCCTGGATCGCCTCGTCGGAGTAGCCGTGCTCGCGACAGCCGAGCTGGAACGGCACGAACTCCTTGTCGAGGATCTCCTTCTTCTTCTTACCCATGGCCCGGCGCAGCAGGTCGGCCTGCCCGAGCGAGTAGCCGGCGAGGATCTGCGCGGCGCGCTGCACCTGCTCCTGATAGACGATCAGGCCGTACGTCGGTTCGAGGATCTCGCGCAGCGGCTCCTCGAGTTCCGGGTGGATCGGGGTGATCTCCTGCAGCTTGTTCTTGCGCAGCGCGTAGTTGGTGTGCGAGTCGACACCCATCGGACCCGGGCGGTACAGCGCCAGCACGGCGGAGATGTCCTCGAAATTGTCGGGCTTCATCAGCCGCAGCAGCGAGCGCATCGGGCCACCGTCGAGCTGGAACACGCCGAGGGTGTCGCCACGGGCCAGCAGCTCGTACGCCTTCGGGTCGTCCAGCGGCAGACCCAGCAGGTCGAGCTCGAAGTCATGGTTGAGCGTGATGTTCTTGACCGCGTCATCGATGATCGTCAGGTTGCGCAGGCCCAGGAAGTCCATCTTGAGCAGGCCCAGCGTCTCGCAGGTCGGGTAGTCGAACTGCGTGATGATGACGCCGTCGGAGGCCCGGCGCATCAACGGGATGTGGTCGATGATCGGCTCGGCGCTCATGATGACGCCGGCCGCGTGCACACCCGTCTGGCGGATCAGGCCCTCGATGCCGCGGGCGGTGTCGATCACCTTCTTGACGTCGGGCTCCTGCTCGTACAGCGAGCGGATCTCCCCGGCCTCGTTGTAGCGCTTGTGCTCCTTGTCGAAGATGCCCGACAGCGGGATGCCCTTGCCCATCACGTCCGGCGGCATGGCCTTGGTGATGCGATCGCCCACGGCGAACGGGTAGCCGAGCACCCGGGCGGCGTCCTTGATCGCGGCCTTGGCCTTGATCGTGCCGAACGTGGCGATCTGCGCGACCTTGTCCTCGCCCCAGCGCTCGGTGACGTAGCGGATGACCTCACCGCGGCGGCGCTCGTCGAAGTCGATGTCGACATCGGGCATGGAAATACGCTCGGGGTTGAGGAACCGCTCGAAGATCAGCCCGTGCGGGAGCGGGTCAAGGTCGGTGATGCCCATGGCGTACGCGATGAGCGAACCGGCAGCCGAACCACGCCCCGGCCCCACCGCGATCCCGTTGCGCTTCGACCACTGGATGAAGTCGGCGACCACGAGGAAGTACGACGGGAACCCCATCTTGTTGATGATGTCCAGCTCGTACTCGGCCTGGCGGATGTGGGTCTCGGGGATGCCGCCGGGGAACCGGTGCTTGAGCCCCTCGAACGCGGTGTGCCGGAAGAACTCCTCCTCGGAGTAGCCGTCCGGGATGGGGAACCGCGGCATCAGGTTCTTGAAGGTGAACATGCCGTCGGTGTCGACCCGCTCGGCGACCAGCAGGGTGTTGCGGCAGCCCTCCTGCCATGCCTCGGAGGAGTCGACGGCCCGCATCTGGTCGGCCGACTTCACGAAGTAGCCGGCGCCGTCGAAGCGGAACCGGTTGGGGTCGGCCACGTTGCTGCCGGTCTGCACGCAGAGCAGCACGTCGTGCGCCTCGGCCTGGGCCTCGTGGGTGTAGTGCGAGTCGTTGGTGACCAGCGGCTTGATGTTGAGCTTCTTGCCGATCTCGAGGAGCCCGTCGCGGACCCGGCGCTCGATGGACAGCCCATGGTCCATGATCTCAAGGAAGTAGTTCTCCTTGCCCAGCGCCTCCTGGTAGAGGGCGGCGGACTTGAGCGCCTCATCGAACTGACCGAGGCGCAGGCGGGTCTGCACCGCGCCGGACGGGCAGCCGGTGGTGCCCATGATGCCCTCGGCGTGCTCGGCGATGATGTCGAAGTCCATGCGCGGGTACTTGCCGAGCTGGCCCTCCATGGAGGCCCGCGAGTTGAGCCGGAAGAGGTTCTTCAGACCCACGGCGTTGCGCGCCCACATCGTCATGTGGGTGTACGCACCGTTACCGGAGATGTCGTCGCTCTTCTGCTCCGGACGGCCCCACTTGATCCGGCTCTTGGTGAGCCGCGACTCGGGGGCGACGTAGGCCTCCACCCCGATGACCGGGGTCACGCCGGCCGACTTGGCCTGGGTGTAGAAGTCGAACGCCCCGTGCATGTTGCCGTGGTCGGTGATCGCCGCGGCGGGCATGCCCAGGCGGTTGGCTTCGGCCAGCAACTCCTTCACCCGGGCGGCTCCGTCGAGCATCGAATACTCGGTGTGCACGTGCAGGTGCACGAACGAGTCAGACACCCAGGGCCCCCTTACTCCCGCGGCGGTTCCAGCCCTGCGAGCCTAGTACCGAGCCGCCGGGAGCGGCACCGCCGACACCCACCTATTCGGCGAATGGCTCGATCATCACAGCGGCAGCTCGCAGCCAGGCCTGCTTGGTCTCGGGCTGCAGAACGCCGTACTCGATCGAGGATCCGACCTCAAGAGCAGGGTCATAAGGGACGACGGCGACTGCCCTCGTACGGGTGGCAAAATGCTTCGCCAGGTCGTCCAGAAGGGGAAGCTTGCCCGGCGAGGGGCAGGAGATCAACGTCACCGCGTTGGCTACGAGATCCTCCATGCCGGTCTCGTTGAGAACGTCCAGCATCCAGTCAGCGGTGAACGCGGCATCCTCGCGCGGCACGGTAGTAACGACAAGCTGGTCGGCACTGCGCATCACGGTCTGCCAGTTGACACTCTCGACGTTGTTGCCGGTATCCACGCAGATCACATCATGGGTACGCCGCAGCAAGTCCATCACCCGCCGCACAGTGCTTTGATCAAGGCGCTGCGCGAACCGAGGATTCTCCTCCCCGGCCAGCACGTCGTAAGACCCGTCGGAAGCATGGCGAAGGTAGCCGTCGAAGAACTGCATCAACTCGTTGGCGTGCAAGCCCTCGATCTCGACCAGGTCCTCAACAAGATGCCGGATCGTCCGGGCATGCCGCGCACTGCCGGCCCGCAATCCGAGGGTCCCGCGCAACTCGTTGTCATCCCAGGCGAGCACACCCCGGCCCCGGACGCTGCCAATGGTGGCTGCGGCAAGCACGGTGGCGGTGGTCTTGTGCACCCCACCCTTCGGATTGGCGAACGCCAGCACCCGGGGATTACCCAGCTTGCGCCGCAACAACGAGGCGGCGACATCCCCGGGTTCGGCCCGGGTCTGCCGCCACTCGATGTGCGCAGCGGCGGGCGAAGTCGGACTGGGCGCCGAGAGCTGCGGCCGCACCGGAGCCGGAGGAGGCGGAAGCACGGACGCCGAACCAACCGAGGCGGCGCCGCGCGGCGGGGGTACGGAGCGGGTGGCAGGGTTGAAGAAGCTGTGATGGTCGCTGTCCGGGCGCGCCTGGAAACCTTCGCCTATGCGGGACTGCCGGCGGGCGTCGAGGGGATTGGCGGGACGTGCTGCGTCGGAGCCGGCCGGGTCGAGGCGGCCTGAATCCGGGCGGACCGGGTCGAGGCGGGGTGCATCCGGGCGGGCCGGGTCGAGGCGGGGTGCGTCGGGGTGGCTCTGGTCGGGCTGGCCTTGGCTGGGGCGGGTTTCGGC
>NZ_LOJP01000001.1:1992835-2006857 GCF_001553785.1 Actinoplanes sp. TFC3 | reverse complement strand
GGTCCGGATGGGCGGGGGGACGGGCCTGACCGACGTGCGGCTGGCCGATCTGGGCCGGGCCGAAGTCCGGCTGACCGCTGTGGGTCTGACCGAGGGTCTGACCGGCGCGGGCCTGGCCAGGGTCATGCTGACCGGCGGAGCCTTGACCGAAGTCATGCTGGGCCGCGCGGCTTGGACCGAAGTCGTGCGGGGCGGCGCGCCCCTGGCTGAGATCGTGCTGAGCGGCACGGGCCTGGCCACCATCATGCTGGGCGGCGCGGGCCTGGCCGAAGTCCGAGGGAGCTTGACCCAGGCCAGACAGCCCAGAACCAGCCTGACCGGCACGCCCCTGGCCCCGATCGCCCTGGCCCCGATCGGCAGCCCGACCTTGCGCACGGCCGGACGACCAGTCCTGGCCACGGTCCGATGACCACTGCTGACCACGCTCGGACGCGCGATCCGCCGCCCGATCCGAGGTCCACTCCTGCCCCCGTTCCAAAGGCGAGGACCCACGCTCAAAAGCCGTAGACCCACGCTCCAGAGCCGTAGACCCACGCTCGAACGCCGAGGATCCACGCTCGAACGCCGAGGACCCAAGCTCCGGAGCGGAAGACCCTCTTTCGGGAGCCGAGGACTCAAGCTCACCCAGCGCCTGCCGCGGCGGAAGACCTGGCCCAGGCTGCCGAGCCGGAAGCCCACCCCGCTCAAGCGCCTGCCGCAGCGGAAGGGCACCACTCTGGCCCAACGGCTGCCGAGCCGGAAGCCCGCCCCGGGACTGCCCCTCCGGCAACCGCTCCCCAACCGCCCCCGGCTGCCGCCCAGAAGCGGCCCCAAATGCCCCGAAACTCCCTCGTTCAATCGACGAAGAAGCCGAGGAGGCAGGCGGAGAGGAAGGAGGAGAAGAAGAGGGTGAAGGAGCACCAGCAGCCCCCAGCCGCTCCCCTAGATTGGCCCGGCCAGGCCGAGGATCCAGCGGATTGATCGGCGGCAAAGGCAACGGAGCCGGCGCCGCAGCCGCAGGCGGCGGCGAAGCAGGCGCAGAAGGGGGGGCCTGATCGCGCAGGCGCGGGTCGAGCGGGTTGAACGGCCGCCCCACCGGCCGGGTCGGCAGTGGCTGCCCGGAGCCGCGCTTGGGCTCCTCGGGCTGGGCCTCTTCGTCCTGGTCGGTGCGGCCGTTGTGGCGAGCCCGGTCGAGCAGCGCCCGCCAGCGCGGCGCTGGTTCCGCAGGCCGGCCCCAGCCGGTCTCGGTCCCGTCCAAAGCTCGACCTCCAGCCCTCAGTCAGTAAACAAATGTCCGCAACAGGCTACGGACGCCCACCCTAGTCAGGCCACTCCCGGCATCCACAAACGTGAGCGCCGTTGATCACCTGACGGCACAACGTGCTCGCACGTGCATCCGGCTCGGCATCTGCACGCCCAGCGGACGCCGTCGCAGTTTCAACGCCCGGAGGCGCTCCGGGATGCTCCCGGACCGGCGGATGGCTGGTCAGGATGCGAGCCGGAGGGCCTGGCGGAGGGTACGGCGGCGCTCTCCTCCGACGCCGCAGCCGATGGCTTGGCCCCAACGCTGGGGCTTACCGGTGAGGCCGATGTCACACGCGCCCCGGTCGATGAGGGTAGTGGCGTGGGGGTTTCCGGGGCAACAGTCGTTGACGGGCGCTGTTCGGGCAGGACCGGCCGGAATTCCGTACGGTCCAACTGCCGCACCTCCGGCGCCGGGTCCACCACCCTGACCTCCGCCCGGTTGGCTATTCGGTCCAACGCCGCCGGCGCCGCCCGCACCACCGCGGCGAACACGCACGCGCAGTGGGCCCGGAACGCGGCAGCCTCGGCCGCAGCGGTCTGCGCCGCGTTCTCATAGGCCCGGCGCAGCCGGATGTCGTTGGCGCTTTCCCCCAGCTCACCGCCGAGCTTGCGGTAGTCGGCCTGCTCCTGGTCGCGGGCCAGCGCGGCGTTCAGCATGCCCGCCACCACGTCCTGCGGCATCCGGTAGACGGGGATCCGCACCACCTGGGTCCGCACCCCGGGCAGCGGCGCCCGCGCATACACCTGGGCCACCGGCGCATCCCCGAGCACCGCGCCGAGCTTGTCCGGCGCGTAGTACGACGTCAAGCTCACCAGCGCCCACGTGTCCCCGGCCGAGGGGAACATCGCGCCGAGCTCGCCCTGGCTGGAGCGCAGATATCCCGACACGGACTGTCCGTCGACCACCCCGACGCGCACCACGTCACCGGCCGGGCTCTCCATCTCCGGGCCACGGTCGGTGATCAGCACCACGGTTAACAGCAGCGCCGCTGCGGACGCCAGGGCCAGCCCGGTCATCACGCGCAGCCGCAGAGGCCCGCCGCCGACGCGCGGACGACCGCGGACCAGCGGTGGCATCATGCGGTCGCCGGGCCACATGCCGCGCCCCCTAGGAAATGTCGCGGAGCACGTCCAGCGCGTACCCCAGATCGTCAGGGTAGTCGCTGACGAAGCGAACTTCTTCCTGCGTCCGGGGGTGCAGGAAGGCCAATTCGCGGGCGTGCAGCCACTGCCGGCCCAATTGCAGACGCGCGGCCAGCGTCGGGTCGGCACCGTAGGTGAGGTCGCCCACGCAGGGGTGGCGCATCGCCGAGAAGTGCACGCGGATCTGGTGGGTACGGCCGGTTTCCAGCTTCACGTCGATCAGGCTGGCCGAGCGGAACGCCTCGAGCGTGTCGTAGTGGGTGACGCTGGGTTTGCCGCCGGACATGACAGCAAATTTGTAGTCGGCGGTCGGGTGCCGGTCGATCGGCGCGTCGATGGTGCCGCGCAGCGGATCCAGGTGGCCTTGCACGATCGCGTGGTAGCGCTTGTCGACCTCACGCTCCTTGAAGGCGCGTTTGAGCATGCTGTAGGCCAGCTCGCTCTTGGCCACGACCATCAAGCCGGTGGTGCCCACGTCGAGGCGGTGCACCACGCCCTGGCGTTCGGCGGCGCCGCTGGTGGCGACGTTCTGGCCCATCGCGGCCAGCCCGCCGATCACGGTCGGGCCGGTCCAGCCGGGGCTGGGGTGCGCGGCCACGCCGACCGGCTTGTCGACCACCACGATGTCGTCGTCGCTGTAGATGATGCCCATGCCGTGCACCGGCTCGGACACCACTGCGGGGGCGGTCACCGGTGGGGGCAGCGTTACTTCCAGCCAGGCGCCCGCGGCCACCTTGTCGGATTTCGGCCGGGGGATCCCGTCGACCAGGGCGTCGCCGTTTTCGACAAGCGACGCGGCCGCCGTTCGGGACAGGCCGAAGAGCCGCGACACGGCCTGGTCGAGGCGCATGCCGTCCAGGCCATCCGGTACGGGCAAAGAGCGCGCGTTCACGCCGGTGCCCCCTTACGAGCGGTCCGCGACCCGTCCCGCTGACGCCCGGTGAGCTCCAGCAGCACCGCCAGCACCACCCCGACGCTCAGGCAGGCGTCGGCGATGTTGAAGACCGCGAAGTACTCGCCGTACGGCCCAAAGACGCTGATCATGTCGACCACGTGTCCCTGGAACACGCCGGGGGCACGGAACAGCCGGTCGCCCAGGTTGCCCAGCGCGCCGCCGAGCACCAGGCCCAGCCCAATCGCCCACGGCACCGAGCGCAGCCGGGTGGCCATCCAGGCGATCCAGCAGATCACGGCCAGCGTGACCAGCGGGAACACCCAGGTGAAGCCGCTGCCCAAGCTGAAAGCGGCCCCGCTGTTGCGCAGCAGGGACAGGTAGACCAGCCCGCCGAGGATGCGCACCGGCTCACCCTCGGTCAGGCCCTTGGTGGACAGCTCCTTGACGAGCTGGTCGAGCACGACGGCCAGCACCGCGGTGACCCCGAGAACGATCACCGCCCGGACCGCGAATCCGGTCCGGGTCCTGCCGTCCGCGCTCGCCTGGGTGGTGCCGCCCGCGGCCTCGTCGGCGTTCAGCGTCGTTCCTCCAACTGCTTGCAAGCCACACAGAGGGTCGCGACCGGGAACGCCGCCAGCCGTTCGACCGGGATGGCGTTGCCGCATCGCTCGCACCAACCGTAGTGGCCCTCGCCGAGACGCTCGAGGGCGCGTTCCACCTGGGTGATGCGCTCCAGCAGATTGTTCGCCAGAGTGATCTCCTGCTCACGCTCGAACGTCTTGGTGCCGGTGTCGGCCTGGTCGTCGCCGGCGCTGTCCTCGAGGCGTTCGCGCTGCAGCGCGGTCAGCTCGGTGAGCGACTGGTCGTACTCCGCCTGCAGCTCGTCGCGGCGCTCGGCCAGCGCCACCCGGATGCTCTCGGTTTCCTCGGCGCTGCGGGACCGCTTGGGCGCAGCCTTTTCGGTTGCCTTTGCCATCGTCGCTCCCCTGAGCCGCGCGGTGGCGCGGCGAAATCGGCATGTGGACCGGTCGTCCTGCTCCGGACGGCCGTGCTGGACCTCGTCTGCACACCCCCACGTGCACAAACGGCGCGGCGATGATTCGCCGCGCACTCCGGAGACCGGCAAGGATACGGAACGTGAGGAGCGCCGACAACACGGCGCACCGCCGCCGATCGATGATCCGGGCGAAATCCGGCGTCGGATACCCGACCCCGCCCGGTTCAACCGGATCGGCGCCGGTCGGTGCCGTCCTCACCGAACCAGCGGGCCAACCGGCCCCGGCGGCTGACCGCGCGCAGCCGGCGTTCGGCCACGTCCCGCACGTCAGTGGTGGCGACGATGAGCAGGCTGTCGCCGGTGCACAGCCGGGTGTCCGGCCCCGGTACGAACCCCGCTCCCTCCCGCACCACCAGCGTGACGCTGGCCCCGACCGGCAGCCGCAGCTCGTCGATGTGCACCCCGGCCAGCCGCGACCCCGGTGCCACGTCGATCTGCAGCAGGTCGGCGTGCATCCGTTCCAGCGGCGCAGCCTCCACGTGCACCTCGGCCGCCTCGGCTGGAGCGGTGATCCGCAACCGGCGCGCCACCGGGGCCAGCGTCCCGGCCTGCACCAGCGTGAAGATGATCACCAGGACGAAGACGGCGTTGAACAGGCCGTGGGCACCCGGCGTGGCGCTGGACAGCGGGATGGTGGCCAGCACGATCGGCACGGCCCCGCGCAGCCCGGCCCAGGACAGGAACGCCTGTTCACGCCAGCCGAGGCGCCGGGCGCGGACCGCCAGCGCCGAGAACCACACCGACAGCGGGCGGGCCAGCAGCACCAGGGCGAAGCCGACGAGCAGGGCCGGGCCCACCGCACCGGCCAGCTCGCCGGGCGACGACAGCAGCCCGAGCAGCACGAACAGCCCGATCTGGGCGAGCCAGGCGAGGCCGTCGGCGAACCCGAGGATGGCCTGGCGGTGCGGCAGCCGGGCGTTGCCCAGCACCACTCCGGCCACGTAGACGGCGAGGAAGCCCGAGGCGTGCGCCACGGCACCGACGGCGTAGGCGAGCACGGTCAGCCCGACCGCGGCGATCGGATAGAGCCCGGCCGAGGGCAGCGCGGCGTGGCGCAGGAGCCACCGTCCGGCCACGCCGACCGCGAGGCCTACGGCGGCGCCGGCGCTGAGTTCGTACAAGACGATCAGCAGTTCGTACCACCAGGGGTGACCGGCCGGCTGCACGGCCGAGAGCAGCACGACCAGCAGGACCACCGGCGCGTCGTTCATGCCGGATTCGGCCTCGAGCGTCGCGACCAGCCGCGGGGGCAGCCGTAGCCGGCGCAGGGTGGCGAACACGGCGGCGGCGTCGGTCGAGGACAGCACCGCGCCGTAGAGCAGGGCCAGCCGCCAGTCGAGCCCCAGCACCCAGTGCGCCACCGCGCCGACCACCGCCACGCTGACCGCCACGCCGAGGGTGGCCAGGGCGACCGACAGGCCGAGCACGGGTCGCAGGGTGGTCCAGCGGGCGGTCAGCCCACCCTCCGCGATGATCACGATCAGGGCGCAGAAGCCGAGGGTACGGGTGAGCTCGGCGTCATCGAAGTGGATCCCGAGCCCGGCCTCGCCGATCACGATCCCGATCAGCAGGTAGACCAGCAGGCTGGGCAGTCCCACCCGGGTCGACAGCCGCACCGCCCCCACCGCGACGAGCAGCACCCCGGCACCTACCAGCAGCGCGAGATCCAGCCCGCCGCTCATGCCGGCCCGTCGCGCAGCTCGGTCAGCCTCGCCGTGACGTCGCCCTCGACCGTGTACACCTTGTCCCGGCTGGTCGCGCCGAGTCGCAGGCTGACCGCCGCTGGTCGCACGCCGAGCGCCTGGGCCAGCGCCCGCCGCACCGCCTCGGTGGCCTTGCCGTCGACAGCGGGCGCCCCCACCGCGATGATCAGCGCCGGACCGTGCGGGCCGTCGTACCGCCCGCCCACCCGGGTGCGCCCGGCACCCGGCTTGACGCGCACCGCGACCGAGACCGGGACGGCGGGCTCGGGGTTGGGCATGCCCCATTCTCGGCGATCATCGATGCCCCACCGCAACGGGGCCGCCTACTCACCAGGAGTAGGCGGCCCCGGACAACGCAGCGTCAGTGCCGTGACGCGGCGGCAACCAGATTGTCGACCGGACGGCAGGTGCCGCACGGGCTGAAGCCGAGCTCCACCGCCTCCGACACCGGTAGCGGCTCGGGGTGCTTGCCGGCCACGAACGGGCAGGCCGGCAGGTGGTAGCGCGGCCGGCCGTCGACCACCACCACCGCGGCGTCCATCCGGGCCACCCGCACCGCGTCGGCCGGACGTACGGCCTGCGGAAGCGGCTCGTCGGCCGGGTCCTCGGGGTCCGGGTCGTCGTATTCGACCGTTCCCGCCCCAGCCGCGACAACCGGCTCGGCTGCGGGCTCCGGGGCCACCTGCTCGCCTTCGGTGCGCCGCCACGACTCGTCATCGGCCGAGCGGGCTCCGCCGATGACCGAGGCCGCCTGGTCGTAGTCCGGCGAGCCGGCCGCTCGGCGCCCGGAGCGGGTCGCGTCCGCACCCGAGTGTGCGGTGCGCTCCGCTACGGGGTCACCGACCGGCGACTCGTCCGACCGGACCGCGCTGGGCTCAGCACGCTCCGTGACGTCCCCGGTGTCGGCTTCCGGTCCGGCCGCCGGGTGCGACGGACCGCTCAGGCCCGCCTCGGCGTCGCGCTGACCCGCGGCGTACGCGGCGGCGCGGTCCGGCTCGCTGTCGTCGGTGGCTTCCGGGTCGGCCGCGGCCTCGCCGGGCAGAGTCTCCTCGGGCTGCAGAGTCGCACCGGCCGGCGAAGGTCCACCGGGCGGCTGGGTTGCGGGTCCCGGTGGCGGCGGGAAGTCCTCGATGCCCGGGATGATGCTGGTGGGGGCGTCGATGTCGACTTCCGGCCCGGCCGAGCGCCGGCGCCGCCCGCTCCAGCGCGAACCCTCGGCCGGGGCCGTGGAGTCAGCTGTGGCATAGGCCGGCTCAGCGACCGGGGGTTGTTCGCTGATGAGGGTGTCCTCGGCGGAGAGGGGGTCGCCGAGGGTGCTGCGCCGTCCGACCGGCTGGCGGGCCGCCGCCTGGCGGGCGCCGATCACCAGCGCCACCGCGGCCAGCAGGCTGGCCACGATCGAGCTGATCAGCAGGGTGCTGGAACCGCCGGCCAGGCCGAGGATGAGCAGCAGCACGGCGACGAGGATGAGCAGGAGACTGGTGACAATCATGGCTCATCCCCGCCGCGGTGAGGTCGTTGCGTAAGGGGTGACGCGCGGGCTCAGCGGCCCGTCTCGATCGAGTTGGCCCGGCTGCCGCCGTACGAACCGGCGAGACCGGCAGTGGCGAGACCACCCGAACCACCGACCGCGCGGTTGGCGTCGGCGCGGGTCATCTCCGCCTCCAGGCCCTGGCCGCGGCCGTCGAGGTCGCGTAGCTGGCTCTCGAGGTAGGCCTTCAAGCGCGTGCGGTACTCGCGCTCGAACTGCTTGAGCTCCTCGATGTGCTTCTGCAGCGCCGAGCGCTTGGCGTCCAGGCCGCCCATGGCCTCCTGGTGCCGCTGGCGCGCGTCCCGCTCGAGGGCGTCGGCCTTGGCCCGCGCCTCACGGGTGACCTCCTCCGCCTTGGAGCGGGCGTCGGAGAGCAGCTTGTCGGCCTCGCGGCGAGCGTCGGACACGTGGTCGTCGGCGGTGCGCTGGGCCATCATGAGCACGCGCAGCGCCTGCTGCTCGCCGTCACCGCTGCCGGAGGACGCTGGAGCGCCGACCGGGCCGCCCTGCGAGCGAACCTGCTCGAGTTCGGCCTGCATCTGGCGAGCGGCCTGCTCCGCGGCGGTCTTGTCGCGCTGGACGCGATCGAGCTGCGCCTTCATGTCGTTGAGCTCGGCGGCCATGCGGGGGTCGTTGCTCGGGCCGGCTGGTGCGCCACCCCGTCCACCACGCTCCACCTGGGCACGAAGCTCGTTGTTCTCCTCGATCAGACGGGCGAGCTCGCGCTCGACCTCGTCCAAGAAGGCGTCGACCTCCTCCTCGTCATACCCCCGCTTGCCGATCGGGGGCTTCTTGAAGGCGACGTTGTGCACGTCGGCCGGGGTCAGCGGCATCGAAACTCCTCGGGTCAGTTGCGGCCGCGTGGGGCGCAGCCGATCACAGCGGCCGCGGTCAGGCGGACGCCAGGATCAGACGCGCTAACACGAAGTTCAAAAGCACGAACAGGATAACCAGCAGGACCAGGGACGCCAGGTCCAAGCTCACGGTACCAATCCGAAGCGGTGGGATCACACGCCTCAACGCCTTGAGGGGTGGATCAGTGACGCTCCACACCGATTCCAATGCCGCCGAAGCGCCCCGCCCCGGCTGCCAGCGGCGCCCGTACTGCAGCACCGCACCCAGCACGAACCTGGCGAGCAAGGTCAGGAAAAAGACATAGACGAGCAGATAGATGATCTGCAACACGATCGACAGCACGTCAGGCGGGTCCCTCGTTAGGGGTCAACTCTGGGTGAAGAAGCCGCCCTCAGCGATCTTGGCCTTGTCCTCAGCGGTGACCTGAACATTGGCCGGCGAGAGCAGGAATACCCGGTTGGTCACGCGCTCGATCGTACCGCGCAAGCCAAACGCCAGCCCGGCGGCGAAGTCAACCAGGCGACGAGCGTCACCCTCGTCCATCTCGGTGAGGTTGATGATCACCGGCACGCCGTCGCGGAAGTGCTCGCCGATCGTGCGGGCCTCGCGGTAGGTGGTCGGGTGCAGCGTGGTGATCTGGTACCGCTGCTCCTCCTCGACCGGGCGCTGGTGCACCTGGGTCTGCGGGGCGAGCGCCAGGTTCTCCCGGGTGGAGTAGGCGGGCTCGGCCGCCGGAGCGGGCGGACGGGTGATCGAACGCACGCTGGCGCGCTCGCCGCGGTCGTGGTCCTCGCGGTCCAGGGCGGCCGCGGCGCGCTCGAGCCGGCCGCTGCCCCGATCGGACACCCGGGCTCGCGGCAGTGCCGGCGCCTCTTCGACGTCGTCCTCGTCGTCGGCGTACTCGTCGGCATAGCGGTAGCCGGAATCGCGGTCCCGGTCCCGATCACGGTCACGCTCCCGGTAGCCACTGTCGCGGTAGCCACGGTCGTCGTACTGGTCGTCCTCCTCGACGAGGCCGAGCCACACTCCCGCCTTACGGATAGCGCTCATGCGATCACCGACCCCTCGGCGCTGAACCGCTCGTCCATGCCCCCACCTCCGTCTGTGTGCGGCACGCACCCCCTGGCGCGCCGCGTCCCCCCTTGCACGGATTCCGCGATCTTCAAACCTCTGCGACCCCGGCGCCCGCTACAACGCTGTGTTCGGTCACAACGCCGCGTTCTCCGCAGGTGGACTGGGCCGCCGGCGAACAACACGTATGTAGTTTGCTGCCCGCCGCAAGGCTACCGCAGCGGGTTTCGCATCCCGAGCAAAGAAGTGCCGATCCTGACGTGTGTCGCTCCCCGGGCGACAGCCGCTTCGAGATCGTTGCTCATGCCCGCCGAGATGACCGTCGCATCCGGATGATCGGCACGAAGCCGGGAGGCCACATCGGCCAGTACGTCGAAAGCGCGCGCCGGTTCCCAGTCGCGCGGCGCGACCGCCATGACGCCGCCGAGGCGCAGCCGGCCGCAGGTTCCCACGTGCGCGGCGAGGCCCGGCACATCGGCGATGCTCGCGCCCCCGCGCGAGACGTCGCCGTCGATGCTCACCTGGATCAGCACGTCCAGCGGCCGCTCCCGCAGCCGCTCGGACGCGGTGTCCAATGCGGTGGCCAGCCGCAGCGAGTCCACCGACTCCACGACGTCGGCGTAGGTGACCACCGACTTGGCCTTGTTGCGCTGCAGCTGGCCGACGAAATGCCAGCGCAGCGGCGCGGTGACAACCGCCGCCTTGGCCGCCGCCTCCTGGTCCTTGTTCTCCCCCACCTCGGTGACCCCCAGCGACGCCAGGATGTCGACGTCGCTGGCGGGGTACGTCTTGGTGATCGCGACCAGGGTGGCAGCACCCGGGTCGCGTCCGGCCGTGCGGCAAGCGCGCGCGATCCGCTCACGGACCTCCGCGAGGGAGGCTGCGAGCTCGTCGCGACGCGCGTCCGGCAAGGTCGTCAGGAACCGTTCTTGAGGAAGTCCGGCACGTCCACGTCGTCGAACAGCACCCGGCGCGGCGGCGGGGTGGTCGCCGCCGGCGGAGTGGACGTGGCCGGGCTGACCGGCGCGGGCACGCTGGGCGTGACCGGCGGCGGCGCGGTGGGCTGCGGCACGACCTTGCGAGCCGGTTCGGCGGGCTTGTACGAGGGCGTGCCCCCGTCGAAGCCGGCCGCGATCACGGTGACCCGCACCTCGTCGCCGAGCGCGTCGTCGATGACCGCACCGAAGATGATGTTCGCATCCGGGTGAGCCGCGTCGGTGACCAGCTGCGCCGCGTCGTTGATCTCGAACAGGCCAAGGTCGGAGCCGCCGGCGATGGAGAGCAGCACGCCGCGGGCGCCGTCCATGCTCTGCTCCAGCAGCGGGCTGGAGATCGCCTTCTCGGCCGCCTCGACCGCGCGGTTGTCGCCGCGGGCGCTGCCGATGCCCATGAGCGCACTGCCGGCGCCGCTCATGACGCTCTTGACGTCGGCGAAGTCCAGGTTGATCAGGCCCGGCGTGGTGATCAGGTCGGTGATGCCCTGCACACCGGAGAGCAGCACCTGGTCGGCCTGGCGGAATGCGTCCATCATGCTGATGCCGCGGTCGCCCAGTGCGAGCAGCCGGTCGTTCGGGATCACGATGAGCGTGTCGCACTGGTTGCGCAGCTCGTCGATGCCCGACTCGGCTTGCACCTGGCGGCGCTTGCCCTCGAACGAGAACGGCCGGGTGACCACGCCGATGGTGAGCGCACCGAGCTTGCGGGCGATGTTGGCGACCACGGGGGCGCCACCGGTGCCCGTGCCACCGCCCTCACCACAGGTCACGAACACCATGTCGGCGCCCTTGAGGACTTCTTCGATCTCGTCGCGGTGGTCCTCGGCGGCGTTCTTGCCGACCTCGGGCTGCGCCCCGGCGCCGAGCCCGCGGGTCAGTTCGCGGCCGACGTCGAGCTTGACATCGGCATCGGACATCAGCAGCGCTTGGGCATCGGTGTTGATCGCGATGAACTCGACTCCCTTGAGCCCTACCTCGATCATGCGGTTCACGGCGTTCACGCCACCGCCACCGATGCCGACGACCTTGATGACCGCAAGATAGTTGTGCGGAGGTGTCATCGGGCTCAGCCTTCCCTTCCAGGGTTTCCGGACAACGAGGGCCCCAGCGGTTCCGGGCGGGAACCGCCATCGAAGTCCGCTCCGTACAAGGGAGGGCGAGGAAACCCTCACCCTCTACTAGAGGCTTAGACTTATGTCAACTACTCAACCTCTCGGGGCAACGTAAGCGGACGTGTCGCCCGAACCAAGGACCAACGCGGCGTGTCGGCGTCCGCTTACGAGGCGAGTATCCGACTCAGCCGTAACCTCAACCCTAATGTTCCGTTCAGGCCCGTTCGTCCGTTTGCGGGGAACTACCGGATCGTCACCACGGTTGGCGCGCTGACGTCGATCGTGTCGCCCTTGCGCTGCAGCAGCGCGGTCGCCACCTGGGCCTTGGTCTCGCTCTGCGTCTCGTCGCCCCAGATGACCGTGCGGCCCTTGCGCAGACCCAGCTGCACCTGAGCCGGCGCGGGCACCGACACCGACAGCACCTGCTCGCGCAGCTCATCGGTGAGCGAGCCCAGCACGACCAGGGCGGAACGGGTGTTGATGTCGGCCGGTCCGGGAGTGGCCAGGTTCGCCACGGGCAGCCCCGACGGACGATCGGCCACGGTCCGGAAGGCCACGCCTTCGGCGTCGAGCAGCGAGAACTGCTTGCCCACGGGTACGGCGGCCACCGCCGTCCGCTCGACCACCTGCACCTCCAGCGTGGAGGGCCAGCCGCGCGACACGATCGCCCGCTCGACCGCCGGCAACGCTTGCACCTGGCTGCGGACCTGGTCGAGGTCCACGCGCGCGAGCGGCTCGTCCGGACGTACCGCTGCGGCCTGTTGCACTTGCTCGGCACTCAGCGTTTGCGTGCCCACCACCTTGACCTGCCGCACGCCCAGCACGGAGGTGCCGTAGACCATCCAGGTCAGCCCGCCCAGCACCAGCACCACGCCCAGCGCGATCGCCCACGGCAGGGCGGCCTGCAGCCGGCGCTGCCGGGCCCGGGCCATGAAGCGCCGCACCGAGGGCGGCACGGCATCCGTGTCCGCCCGCACCAGCCGCCAGTTACGTCCCTCGCTCATCGCGTTCCCCCCGGTCGAGCCAGCAGCTTTCAGCTCTGCGAAAGCGCAACCAGCAGCTCGTCGCCCATCAGGGCGATCGGCGGGGCGCCCATGGTCACCACCACATCACCCGGGCGGCTACGGCGCACGACTTCGGCCGGAACGTCCTCCCACGACGGGACGAAGATCCTGCGGTCGGCGGGCAGGTCGATTGCCGCGGTCAGCGCGACACCGCCCTCGCCCGGCCCGCGCGTCTCCCCCGGACCGAACACCTCCATCACGATCACCTCGTCGGCGATCGCCAGACCCTCGGCCAGCTCGGCCTGCAGATCCCGGGTGCGATAGACGCGGTACGGCTGGAAGACCACGACCAGCCGGCCGTTGCCGGCCACCTCACGCAGCGTGCGCAACGCCGCGGTGACCGCGGTCGGGTGGTAGGCGTACTCGTCGTAGACCCGCACTCCGTTGACCGTGCCCTTGCGCTCGAAACGCCGGCGCACCCCCGGGAACGACGCCAGCGCCTCGACGATCTTGTCCAGCGGCAGGCCCAGGCGCATCGCCGTGAGCACCGCCGCGGCGCTGTTGAGACCCATGTGCCGGCCGGGCAGGGCGAGCTGGATCTCCCCGAGCGGCTTGCCGTCCAGCGTGGCCTGATAGCGCACACCCTGCACCGACGAGACGACATCGGTGATCCGCAGGTCGGCTGTTTCGCTCTCGCCATAGGTGTAGACGGTCTTGCCCTGGGCGCGCAGCGCGACGATCAGCTCCTGCACGCCCTCATCGTCGGCGCAGGTCACCACGAAACCGTCGTCGTCGGCGAGCCCGGCGAACTCCAGGAAGCCGGCCTTGAGCCCGTCGAGGTCACCCCAGTTGTTGAGGTGGTCGCCCTCGATGTTGGTGATGATCGCGACGTGCGGGCGGTAGATCAGGAACGACTTGTCGCTCTCGTCGGCCTCGGCCACGAAGTACGAGCCGGAGCCGTGGTGGCCGTTGGCGCCCGCCGCGGAGATCTCGCCGCCGATGACGAACGACGGGTCCTCGCCGGCGTGCTGCAGGATCACCGTCATGATCGAGGTGGTGGTGGTCTTGCCGTGGGTGCCGGCCACCGCGATCGTGCGGCGCCCGGTCATCGCTGCGGCCAGCGCCTCGGAGCGGAGCAGCACCCGCAGCCCCCGGCGGCGCGCCTCGGCCAGCTCGACATGCTCGTACGGGATCGCGGTCGAGTAGACCACGGTGTCCACGCCGTCGAGGTTGGCCGGCTCGTGTGCCATGTGCACCGTGCCGCCCAGCGCCCGCAGCGCGGCCAGCGCCGGCCATTCCCGCAGTTCGCTGCCGGTGACCGGGACCCCGCGGGTGAGCAGCAGCCGGGCCAGCCCGCCCATGCCCACCCCGC
>NZ_LOJP01000001.1:1949583-1992735 GCF_001553785.1 Actinoplanes sp. TFC3 | reverse complement strand
GGGCCCGACCACCCCGCCCCCCAGCGGCAGTGGCAAGAACGTGGTCGGCTACTTCGCCGAGTGGGGCGTCTACGGCCGCAATTACCACGTGAAGAACCTGGTCACGAGCGGCTCGGCGGCCAAGCTGACGCACATCCTGTACGCGTTCGGCAACACCACCGGCGGCCAGTGCTCCATCGGTGACTCCTACGCCGACTACGACCGGGCCTACAGCGCCGCGGAAAGCGTCGACGGCGTGGCCGACACCTGGGACGCCGGCGCGCTGCGCGGCTCGTTCAACCAGCTGCGCAAGCTCAAGAAGCAGTACCCGAACCTCAAGGTGATCTGGTCGTTCGGCGGCTGGACCTGGTCCGGCGGC
The DNA here is from genome assembly GCF_001553785.1 of Actinoplanes sp. TFC3. Taxonomy (GTDB): domain Bacteria; phylum Actinomycetota; class Actinomycetes; order Mycobacteriales; family Micromonosporaceae; genus Actinoplanes. Next base: position 1,992,377 of record NZ_LOJP01000001.1, on the reverse strand, counting down.
TTCACCCAGGCCGCGGCGAACCCGACCGCCTTCGCCAACTCCTGCTACAACCTGGTCAAGGACTCCCGCTGGGCCGATGTCTTCGACGGCATCGACGTGGACTGGGAATACCCGAACGCGTGCGGCCTGGCCTGCGACAGCAGCGGCCCGGCCTCGTACAACAACGTGATCACCGCGCTGCGCAACAAGTTCGGCAACAGCTTCCTGGTCACCTCGGCGATCTCGGCGGACGGCTCCAACGGCGGCAAGCTGGACGCGGCCGACTACGCCTCGGGCATCGCGAAGCTCAACCTGGTCTTCCCGATGACCTACGACTACTACGGCGCGTTCAACCCGCAGGGCCCGACCGCCCCGCACTCGCCGCTGACCTCGTACGCCGGCATCCCGACCAACGGGTTCTGGTCCGACGCGGCGATCCAGAAGCTCAAGAGCAAGGGCGTGCCGTCCAGCAAGATGCTGCTCGGCATCGGCTTCTACGGCCGTGGCTGGACCGGTGTCACGCAGGCCGCCCCGGGTGGCACCGCGACCGGCGCGGCAACCGGCACGTACGAGCCGGGCATCGAGGACTACAAGGTCCTCAAGAACAGCTGCCCGGCCACCGGCACCATCGGCGGCACGGCGTACGCCAAGTGCGGCAGCAACTGGTGGGGTTACGACACCCCCGCCACGATCGGCACCAAGATGACGTACGCCAAGAACCAGGGTCTGGGCGGCGCCTTCTTCTGGGAGTTCTCCGGTGACACCAGCAACGGTGAGCTGATCTCCGCGATCAGCAACGGTCTCAAGTAACCATCCCACGTATCGGGGCGCCGGGGTCCTCCCGGCGCCCCTTTCGTGTCCACGGATAGGCTTCCACCATGCAACGTGAGTGGCATCAGCTCAGTCATCCCGGGGTCGGTGCGACGGCCCTGCAGACCTCCCGCCCGTCCACCGACTCCGCCGAGGACTCGGCGCTGGGTCTGGACCGATGGCGTGAGCTGCCGCGGGTGCAGATGCCGCCGTGGGCCGACCTCAAGGAGGTCGCCGAGGTCTGCAAGGTGCTCGACAACGTGCCCTCGATCGTCGCGCCCTACGAGGTCGACCAGCTACGCCACCGCCTCGCCGAGGTGTGCGAGGGCCGGGCGTTCATGCTGCAGGGCGGCGACTGCGCCGAGACCTTCGCCGACAACACCGAGAGCCACCTGCTGGCCAACGCGCGCACGTTGCTGCAGATGGCAGTCGTGCTGACCTACGGCGCGTCGATGCCGGTGGTCAAGGTGGCCCGGGTTGCCGGGCAGTACACCAAGCCCCGTTCGGCGGCTACGGACTCGCTCGGGCTCCCGGCGTACCGGGGAGATCTGATCAATTCCCTCGAGGCCGACGAAACCGCTCGGATCGCCGACCCCCAGCGCATGATCCGGGCGTACGCCAACAGCGCGGCGGCCATGAACATGCTGCGCGCCTACCTGGCCGGCGGGCTGGCTGATCTGGCCGGCTTGCACGACTGGAACAAGGACTTCGTGCGCGCCTCGCCGGCCGGGGAGCGCTACGAGGCCATCGCCCGCGAGATCGACCGCACCCTTGACTTCATCCGCGCCTGCGGCATGACCGACGACGAGGCGCTGCGCACGGTCAGCCTGTACTGCTCCCACGAGGCGCTGGCCCTGGAATACGACCGCGCGCTGACCCGGGTGTCCGGCGACAAGGCGTACGGCCTGAGTGGTCACTTCCTCTGGGTCGGCGAGCGCACCCGTCAGCTCGACCACGCGCACATCGACTTCATCAGCCGCATCGCCAACCCGATCGGCGTCAAGCTCGGCCCCGGCACCTCCCCGGAGACCGCGATCGAGCTGTGCGAGAAGCTCAACCCCAGCAACGAGCCGGGCCGGCTCACCCTGATCAGCCGGATGGGCAATGGCAAGGTCCGCGACGCCCTGCCGCCGATCGTGGAGAAGGTGCACGCCGCCGGGGCCAAGGTTGTCTGGCAGTGCGACCCGATGCACGGCAACACCCACGAGTCGTCAAACGGCTACAAGACCCGCCACTTCGACCGCATCGTCGACGAAGTGCTCGGCTACTTCGAGGTCCACCGCGGCCTGGGCACCCACCCCGGCGGCATCCACATCGAGCTGACCGGCGAGGACGTCACCGAGTGCCTCGGCGGCGCCCAGGGCATCGAGGACCTCGACCTGCCCGACCGCTACGAGACCGCCTGCGACCCGCGGCTCAACACTCAGCAGAGCCTGGAACTGGCCTTCCTGGTGGCGGAGATGCTGCGGGGCTGACCTGCGCTCGGACCCGGTGACCCGGTCGGAAGACCGTCGTCGCTGACGATCCACGTGCTCGTGGCCTCCGGGAATTCAGCCGGGGGTCACACCACAACACCTCCTGCCTTCATGGCATTGCAGTCGTATTGCCAACCCGCTACCCTGAACCAATGCGGTCGTATTGGAAAAGGCTCATCCCGCGGTCAGAACCGGCTCCCACCCAGGCGTTCGGCTACTTCAAGGTCATCAAGCCGCTCTACGCCGTCATCATCGTCATGTCGGTGATCGAAATCCCCGGTCTCGACCTGATCGTCGCGCACGTCGTACCTTGGGAGCCCGCTCGCTGGATCGGACTCGCGGTAGGCGTCGCCGGGCTGGTCTGGATGCTCTGGTCCGCCGCCGCGCTTGCCAGGAATCCGCACGTCATCGGGGCGGATGGCATTCGGATCCGGCGGGGGGCGAAGCTCGACATCTTCGTGCCGTGGGACGACGTCGAGCGGGTCAGCAGGCGTGCGCGGGCGCTGCAGGGCACCAAGTCGGTGCAAGAAGAGGACGGGATCCTGCAAATCGGGGTCGCAAGCCAGACCACAATCGACATCCGACTGGTACGACCACAGCGCCTTCCCCTGCCCGAGCACCCGACCGGCCTGGTGTCGGAAGTCCACATCTACGCTGACGACCCGGACGGGTTCCAACGGAAAGCCGAGCAACTGTGCCGAAAAAAGTCGACCCCCAGGAGCGACGTACCCGCATCGCCGACGCGCTGATGCGGGTTGCCGCCGAGCGCGGGCTCGAAGCCGTCAGCCTTCGCCATGTCGCAGCCGAGGCCGGCGTTTCGGCGGGAATGGTGCAGCACTACTTCCGCACCAAGGACGAAATGATGGTATTCGCCTTGGACGTGGTGCGTGAGCGCGGTCAAGTTCGCGTTTCCCGGGCGGTAGCGGAGTTGGGGGAGAACCCGGAACCGCGGGCTTTACTTCGTACCGTGATATCGGCAATTCTTCCTCGCGACGAGGAATCCCGGGGCGACGCCAAAGTGGGTCTTGCCTTTCTTGCCTATACGGCAGTGCGCCCGGAAGCGGCGGAAAGCCTGCGCAAAGACGTTGAGGAGATGATCAGGTACGTCCAAACCCTCGTTCCCGTGCCCGGCGGCGCCGAAGGTTTGCTGGCCATGATGGAGGGACTCGGCCTGTACGTCATCGGCGGTTATTACAGCCTCGACCAGGCCTTGAAGGTCCTCGACGCCCACCTGGACCTGTTGTTCAACGCTGGACCATAATGAGCTTCCCATCCGCCGCGATGAGCAGGCCCTCCTGCGCGCAATAGACATGCTGGAAGCCAGCCGCAACCTCTGGCAGGCCGAAATGGTCGCCTACGCTGCCCGCCGCACCCACCAGAAACCAACCCGCAAAAAGGAACCCCAACCGCTGCCCGCAATCTGGTACGGCCATGAGCGCGCCGCCACCCAATTCCGCCAGAAATGGTCGGCTGCAGCGGATCCCGAGGCGCTCCGGGAACAACGATGACCAGCGGTCGATGCGCCCTCGAGCACCCGGAGATGATCCCGGTCTCCCCGAAGGTGCTCCAGCGCGTCCCGCACCTCCTCAACCTAGGACCCCGCTCAACCCCCGTCACTCACCCGGCAGAGGAGTTGTGAATTCCTCGGTTCCCAGCACCTGCAGCAACTGCAGCCGTTCCCGGCTTTCCGCGTCCGCCGGGGTGAGCACCAGCAACTGCTGCCCCAGATCCGGCGTGACCAGCGTTTCGCAGTCCATCGTCAGCGGCCCGACGCGCGGGTTCATCAGCGTCTTGCGGTCGGCGCGGCGCACCGCCACCTCGTGCTCGGCCCACAGCCGCCGGAATTCCGCGCTCGCTGCCTGCAATTTGCGGACAAGACCTTCCACCGTCGGGTCACCGGATCTCCGGCCTGCCACCGCGCGCAGGTCGGCCACGAGCTGGCGGCTCTGGTGGTCGCTTTGCCCAGCCGGATGCACCTCGCGCATGGGGGGCTCGGTGAACCAGCGGTAGATCAGGTAGCGGCGGTCGCCGGTGAACCGGGTCTGGTCGCCCGCGACCAGCAGCGACATCCGGTTCTGGGCGAGCACTTCGCCGAGGTCGGAGAGCACCATGGCGGGGGAGTCGACGAGCAGGTCGAGCATGCGCAGCAGGCCGGCACGGGCGAGCCGGGCCACCCCGTCAGCGGGTGGCGGCTGGTGGCCGGCCAGATGGAACAGGTGGTTGCGCTCGTCGTCGCTCAGACGCAGCGCCCGGGCCAGCGCGCCGAGCAGTTGGGTGGACGGCTGGCTGCTGCGGCCCTGTTCGAGGCGAACCACATAGTCGGTGGACATGCCGGCCAGCGCGGCCACCTCTTCGCGGCGCAGGCCGGTCGTGCGGCGCCGGGGGCCGTCGGTGAGGCCCACCTCGGCCGGGCGGATTGCCTCGCGGCGCCGGCGCAGGAAGTCCGCGAGCTGATCACGCTGCATGCTCTCATCGTGGCGCACCGCGAGCGCTCCCATCCAGGGAGGCGCACTCCCAGGATGAACTCTCCGCTGCCGCATCCGGTGAGGGCGGCGCAGGCTGAAGGACATGAAGACACGATCACTGGGTACGACCGGACCGTCCGTTTCCGCGCTGGGTCTCGGGGCCATGGGCATGTCGGACGGCGCCTACGGTCCCGCCGACCGCTCCGAAAGCATCGCTACCGTGCACGCCGCCCTCGATGCCGGCGTCACGCTGATCGACACCGGCGACTTCTACGCCATGGGCCACAACGAGATGCTGCTCGGCGAGGCTCTGCGTGGCCGCGACCGGGACAGCTACGTGCTGAGCGTCAAGTTCGGGGCGTTGCGCGGGCCGGGTCAGGAATTCAACGGCACGGACGGGCGCCCCGAGGCGGTCAAGAACTTCTTGGCGTACTCGCTGAACCGCCTCGGCGTCGACTACATCGACATCTACCGCCCGGCCCGGCTCGACCCCGCGGTGCCGATCGAGGACACCGTCGGTGCTGTCAAGGAGATGATCGACGCCGGGTTTGTGCGGCATGCCGGGTTGTCGGAGGTCAACGCCGGGACCATCCGGCGGGCGCACGCGGTGACCCCGATCGCCGACCTGCAGATCGAGTACTCGCTGCTGTCGCGCGCGGTGGAGGCCGAGGTGCTGCCGACGCTGCGGGAGCTGGGCATCGGCATGACCGCGTACGGCGTGCTGAGCCGGGGTCTGATCTCCGGCCACTGGACCGCAGCCGGTCCCGGCGACGCCCGCGCGTTCAGCCCCAGGTTCGCCAGCGGCAACGTGGAGCACAACCTGACCCTGGTGGAGGCGCTGCGCAAGGTCGCCGAGGCCAAGGGCTGCACCGTCGCGCAGCTCGCTATCGCCTGGGTCGCCGCGCAGGGCGAGGACATCGTGCCGCTGATCGGCGCTCGCCGGCGCGAACGGCTCGCCGAGGCCCTGCCCGCGCTGGACGTGCAGCTCGGCGCGGACGACCTCGCCGAGATCGAGCGGGCGGTGCCGGCCGGTTCGGCCCGCGGCGATCGGTACCCGTCGGCGTTCATGTCGAGCCTGGGCGTGGGCAACTAGAGGTGCTGCCCGTCGTGGGGCTCGGCATGCACCACGAGCTGGACACCGTCGTACCCGGCAACAATCAGCCGATGGCGGTGCACGTGATCACCCGGGAGCAGTTCCTACGAGCGCAGGCTCTTCAGTAGCGCGATGTCCGCGGCGTGCCCCTCGTGTTCCTTGGTCGGCGTCTCGACGATGATCGGGATGCCGGCCGTGGCCGGGTGGGCGAGCAGCTCGGCGAACGCTGCCGTCCCGATGGTTCCGGCGCCGATGCTCTCGTGGCGGTCGCGGGTCGAGCCGCAGGCGTCCTTCGAGTCGTTGGCGTGGATCAGCATGAGGCGATCACCCACCGTGCGTACCAGGGAATCCAGCGTGCTGGTCATCCCGCCCGGCGTTGCCAGATCGTGGCCCGCCGCCCAGGCGTGACAGGTGTCGAAGCAGACGCCCATCCACGGGTGGTTCTCGACCGCCGCCAGATAGGGTCCCAGATCCTCGACCTTGGACGCCAGGCTGCGACCACCACCCGCGCTCGGCTCGACGAGCAGCTTGGGCAGACCCTCCGCGGCCGCCCGGTCGAGCAGCGGCAGCAGCGCCTCGCGAAGCTGATGCATCGCCTTCACATCGTGCGCCGGATCGACCGAGCTGCCCGCGTGATAGACCACCGCTTCCGCGCCGATCGCCTTGCCCCGCTGCAGCGCGTGCGCGAGCGTGCCGACCGAACGCTCGACGGTCAGGTCGGTCGGAGAACCCACATTCACCAGCAAGGAAGCATGGATGTACGTCCGCAGCCCCCGTTCGTCGCACCCGTGGCGGAACAGGATGTCCTGCTTCGGGTCACCGGGCGGCAACGCCCACCCGCGCGAGTTGGACACGTAGACCTGGACCGCCTCCGAGCCCGCCGCGTCGGCGTAGGGCAGGGCCGCGTTGGCCAGACCACCGGATGTCCTGGTGTGTGAGCCGACCGGGCGGTTCAGAAGCAATTCAGGACGACCTCCGACTGCGGGGCAACCTGCGTGTTGCCGGCCGGGTTCTGCTGACGTACCGGCGGATTGGGGTTGAACGGGTTGGGATTGTCCACCCTGACCCGCAGGCCCATGCCCTGCAGGGTCTGCGCCGCCTGCTGGCACGGTTGGTTGGTCAGATCCGGCACGGTGACCAGCGGCGGGCCCTTGCTGACCTCAAGCTTGATCGTGTCGTCCTTCTCCGCGCCGGTGCCCGCCTTGGGGGACTGACCGATGATCGTGTCGGCCGGCTTGTCGCTGTCCTTGTACTGCTCGACCACCTGCAGGCCGAGGTTCTGCAACTCGGTGCGGGCGTCGTTGATGTTCTTGCCGCCCAGGTCGGGCACGCTGATCGGCGCCTTACCCTTGCTCACCACGACCGTGACGGTGTCACCGGGCTTGAGCTGCTCGTCGGCCTTGGGATTGGTGGACAGCACGATGCCCTTGTCCGCGGTGTCGCTGTACTGACCGGTGCCTTCCTTGTACTTGAGCTTGCTGTCCTCGATCTGGCCCTTGGCGGCGGACTGCTCGAGACCCACCACGTCGGGCACCGGGTAGCGCTCCGGGCCCAGCGACAGCGTCAGCGTGAGGATGCCGCCCTTGACGATGCGCTCACCGGCGGGCGGGTCCTGGCCGAGCACCACGTCCTTCGGCGCGTTCTCGTCGTAGCGGCCTGCGTCGAAGCGCACCTCGAAGCCCTGCGAGGTGCCTTCCTGCTCGGCGACCGTCCGCGTGCTGTTGAGCAGTTGCGGCGCGTCGGTGTAGCGGCCCAGCGTCACCCACCAGGTGCTGCCGGCGATGGTCAGCACCATGAGCGCCACCGCGACGAGGATGAACAGGCGGCGGCGATCGCCGAGCAGCCCGGTGCGCGCCGGCTCGGGGGCGGCGTAGCGGCGCTGGGCGCTGCGGGTGCGCGGGCCCTGGTCGGGCAGGCGGGCCCAGGCCGGCCGGTCGTTCTTCGCCGCCGACCCGACCGACGGCAGCATCGTGGTGACCGCCGGGACGATCCGGGTGGCGTCGGCGGCCGGTCCGCGCGCGGGCACCTGGCGCAGCAGCGCGGTTTCCACGTTGGCGGCCCCGAGGTCGTCGCGGACCACCTGCACCTCGGCCAGCAGCGCACCGGCGTCGGTGGGGCGGGCGCCGGGGTCGCGGAGGGTGGCCCGGGCGACCAGGTCGTCGAGCACGGTGGGCAGGCCCTTGACGATGCTGGAGGGCGCCGGCACGTCGTTGTCCACGTGCTTCCAGGCGATCTCGACCGGCTCGCCGCCGTCGTAGGGGACCTTGCCGGTGAGCATCTCGAACAGCACGACGCCGGCCGAGTAGACGTCGGAGCGGGCGTCCGAGCGCCCGTCGGTGACCAGCTCCGGTGCCACGTACGCCACCGTGGCCATGAGCTGGCCGGAGTCGTCGGAGGAGCTGGCCTCCACGGCGCGGGCCAGGCCGAAGTCGGCGACCTTGACCACGCTGTCGACCAGGTTGGCGATGCCGCCGCTGGGTGCCTCGGCGACCAGCACGTTCTCCGGCTTGACGTCGCGGTGGACCAGGCCGGCGCGGTGCGCGGCGGCGATGGCCGAGAGCATCTGCTCCAGGATCGCCAGGGCCTCGACCGGGTTCAGCCGGCGGCGCTGGGTGAGCAGGTCGCGCAGGGTGCGGCCCTGGACGTACTCCATCACCAGGTAGGGCAGACCCTGGTGGCGGCCCTGGTCGTAGACGGCCACCACGTTGGGGTGGGTGAGCCGGGCGATGGTCTTCGCCTCGTCGGTGAAGCGGTCGACGAAGTGCACGTTCGTCGCCTGCGAGGGGTGAATGATCTTCAGCGCGACGGTGCGTTCGAGCCGGTCGTCGACCGCTGTGTACACGGTCGCCATGCCACCACGGGCGACGCGGCCCGTGATGCGGTAGCGCCCGTCAATCGTCGTGCCGATCAACGAGTCGGCGACAGTCATGTCCATCGGCGTGAAGTGTATGTGGCCTTGTCCGCAAGGTGGTCCAGGATCTCCCAGCTGAGACCGAATGGGTACAGCGTGTCGTGCCCACCTGCGCAAATAGTGAATAAGGCCCGCCGGGCGGCGGGCCTTATCGTGACAAATCGGATCAGTCGGCGTGCGAGTGGCTGGACTGCTTCGTGGCACTCGGCGGGTTCAACGGCGCACCGCTCGGCTCGGCTGTGGGCGCCGGCGGGGCCGGCTGCGTGCCCGGCTGCGTGCCCGGCTCGCTGGCGGACGGCGTCGGCGACGGGTCCTGCGGCGTCGACGGCACGAAGGTCGGCGTCGGCACCGGCGGAGCCAGGCAGCACTCGCCCGGATCGGCGGGCTCACTCGTCGGCGCCACTGTGGTGCGTGGCGGCTGCGCCGGTGTCACCACGGGCCGCGGAGGCGTCGTGGCCGGTACGGCCGTGGTGGGAATCACCCGGATTGTCGACCGCGCTGGAGCCTTGCGAACCGTTTTGGTGCCCGCCCCGAAGCCCTCATTGGACAGCTCACGGCGGGGGGTGTTGCCCGGCGCGGCAGCAGCCAGCGGGTACGGCTCCACACCCTCGTCGTTGTCCCCGGCCAGCGTGCCGATTCCGTTGACCACGGCGAAGTAGCTGCCCGTGGCCCCGGCTACCGCCAGCACTCCGAGCGCCGCCACCGCAGCGGGCCGCCGGGGCCGCCGGTGCACCCCGGCACCGCCGAACGTGCTGAGCCCCGTGCTGGTGACCTCCGCATGGTGATCACCAGCGGGCGGGGTGTTGCGCCGGCCCAGGTCGTAGCGCAGCGAGCGCCACGCGCCGGCCACCTCCGTACGGGTCCTGCCCCAAAGGGTCATCGCGCCTTCTTTCCTTCTCCGCCGGCCGGGGCGGTCCCGGCTGGCTGGCAGACAACCCGCCATGGCACGCTGGTCGGGTGACCGAATCCGTAACCAAGGGCCCCACCACCTGGGTCAATCTGCCGGACGTCGCGGAGCGGCTCGAGGTGTCGATCAGCAAGGTGCACCAGCTGATCCGCGACCGCCATCTGCTGGCGGTCCGGCGCGACGGCATCCGCGTGGTGCCCGCCGAGCTGGTGGCCAACAGCACCGTGCTCAAGCACCTCCCCGGCATTCTCACGCTGCTCCACGACGCTGGGTACAACGACGAAGAGGCCATCGGGTGGCTCTACGAACCCGACGAGACGCTGGATGGCTGCGGGGCCAAGGCGCTCGGCGGGGACAAGGCGCGCGAGGTCAAACGGCGAGCTCAGGCCCTCGGGTTCTAGAGCGTCAAACGGCGCGCCGGGTAGCCGCCTCGGCCAGCTCCAGCAGCACCGTCCTCGCCTCTGCGTCGATGCCGGGTTCCTCCAGCGCGTCCAGAGCGGTGGCGGTCAGCGTCGAGATGTGGGCTTCCACGCGGTCCAGCGCGCCCGTGGACGTGATGATCTCGCGCAGCCCGTCGATCTCCCGCTCGGAGATGTCGGACCTGCCGAGACCGTGGTCCAGCTCGCTGCGTTCGGTTTCGCTGGCTTTTTCGTACGCCGCCGCGATCAGGTACGTCCGCTTGCCCTCGCGCAGGTCGTCGCCGGCCGGCTTGCCGGTCTGAGCCGGGTCGCCGAAGACGCCCAGCACATCGTCGCGGTATTGGAACGCCTCGCCCAGCGGTAACCCGTACCTCGAATAAGCCGTCACCACGGCCTGGCCCGCCCCGGCCAGCGCGGCCCCCAGCAGCAGCGGGCGCTCGATCGTGTACTTGGCCGACTTGAACCGGGCGACCTTGCCGGCCCGCTCCACCGACGTGTCCCCGGTAACGGGCGTGAGCACGTCGAGGTACTGCCCGACGGTCACTTCGGTGCGCATTTCGTCGAACACCGGGCGCGCCCGCACCAGCGCGTCCGGATCGGCCCCCGAGCCGTGCAGCAGCTCGTCCGACCAGACCAGCGCCAGATCGCCGAGCAGCACCGCCGCGTTGTCGCCGAACGCATCCGCGTCCCCGCGCCACCCCGCCGCCAGGTGCCGGGCCGTGAACCGCTTGTGCACCGACGGCTCGCCGCGGCGGGTGTCCGAGCGGTCCATCAGGTCGTCGTGGATCAGGGCCGCCGCCTGCACCCACTCCAGCGCGGCCACCGCAGCAACGACCTGGTCGCAGTCCTGGCCACCGGCACCGCGGTAACCCCAGTACGCGAACGCGGGCCGCAGCCTCTTGCCGCCGCGCAGCACAAACGCCTCCAGAGCGTCCGCCACGTCGGCCAGCGAGTCGTCGATCGCGAGCAGCCGGGTGCGCTGCGCAGCCAGGAAACCGGTGAGAGCCTTGTCGACGCGGGGCCGCAGGCCGGCGCGTTCCAGCGGGGAGGTCACGCCGCCCAACGTAGCCGCTGGGCTTGTAGGGTGGAGCCGTGGCTACCGGTCTTCCTTCTCGCCTGCCCGCGACGCCTTCCATCGGCGACCTCATCCGGCGGCCCGGGCCCACGTTCTCGTTCGAGTTCATGCCCCCCAAGACGCGCGAGGCCGAGCAGTTGCTCTGGCAGACGATCCGCGAACTCGAGCCGCTGCGCCCGGACTTCGTGTCGATCACCTACGGCGCCGGCGGCAGCACCCGCGACACCACTGTCGACGTCACCGAGCGGGTTGCCACCGAGACCACGCTGCTGCCCATGGCCCATCTGACGGCGGTGAACCACTCGGTCGCCGAGCTGCGCAACGTGATCGGGCGGCTGGCCGGAGCCGGCATCCGCAACGTGCTCGCGGTGCGCGGTGACCCGCCCGGTGACCCGACCGGCGAGTGGGTGCAGCACCCCGACGGAGTGCTGTACGCCGAGGATCTGGTGCGGCTGCTGAACGAGGTCGGCAACTTCAGCGTGGGGGTGGCGGCTTTTCCGTACAAGCATCCTCGCTCGGCCGACACCGGCGCCGACACCCGCAACTTCATCCGCAAGTGCCGCGCCGGCGCCGATTTCGCGATCACCCAGATGTTCTTCGAGGCCGACGACTACCTGCGGCTGCGCGACCGGGTCGCCGCGGCCGGCTGCGACACCCCGATCGTGCCCGGCGTCATGCCGGTGCTGCGGATGGCCACCATCGCCCGCTCGGCGCAACTGTCCGGAGCGCCGTTCCCACCCGCGCTGCTGAAGCGCTTCGAGCGCGTCCAGGAAGATGCCGACGCGGTCCGCCGCCTGGGCATCGAGCTGTGCAGCGAGATGTGCCAGCGGCTGCTCGACGAGGGCGTGCCCGGCATCCACTTCATCACCATGAACCGCTCCACCGCGACCCGCGAGGTCTGGCAGCACCTCGCGGACGCGCCCGCCGCTGCAGCGTGACCTGGCAGGAGTACGCGACCGCCTGGTCCGCGCTGCACGGCGGTTTCGACCCACGCTCGGCGTCGCCCCTGGTCCGTGGCTGGGTGCGGCTGGCCTGGCGCGGCGGCACCGTGCTGGCCCGCCTGGGCGTCGGCCCGTCCACGGTCACCACCATCGGGCTGGTGCTGTGCGCGCTGGTGCCGTTCGTGCCGCTGCCGACCGGGGCGGTGCTGGTGCTGCTGGCCGCGTTCGCCGACGCCTTCGACGGGGCTGTGGCCGTGGTGACGGGCAAGGTCAGCCGGCTCGGCTTCGTCTACGACTCGGCCGCCGACCGGCTCGGCGAACTGGCCTGGCTGGCGGCGTTCTGGGTGGCCGGTGCGCCCGGCTGGCTGGTGGTGACGGCGCTCGCGGTGAGCTGGCTGCACGAGTACGTACGGGCTCGGGCGGCGGCGAGCGGGATGGCCGAGATCGGCGCGGTGACCGTGGCGGAGCGACCCACCCGGGTGTCCGTGGCGATCAGCGGCCTGGTGGTCGCCACCCTCGCCGGCGTGGTCCACCCGGGCTGGGAGAGCACCGTGGTGCTGATCGCGGTGATCGTCTGGGTGGCCCTCGGACTGATCGGATTGGCGCAGCTCACGGTGGCCGTCCGGCGTGCGCTGACCGACTAAATCCGTTGTCCTGACGGCGCTGTCGTCTTACCTTTTGGTCACGTCCCCGGGGGGAGGTGACCTGTCATGAGCGTGGTGCTCGTCCTCAACGCCGACTTCGGCCCGTTGCACCGGGTCAGTGTCCGGCACGCCATCCGCATGCTGTTCCGCGAGGTTGCGGTCGTGGAAGAAGCCCAACCGGACACCCACATCGGGGTGTTCCCCATCCCGACCGTGGTGCGCCTGGTCAGCTACGTCGTGACGCGCTGGCGTCACAGCCGCGGCCCGGCCTGGTCCCGAGCCGGCGTGCTGAGCCGCGACGGCCGGCGCTGCGCGTACTGCGGTGGCACGGCTTCGACCATCGACCACGTCCTGCCGCGCTCGCGCGGTGGTGAGAACAGCTGGAAGAACACCGTCGCCGCGTGCGGGCGTTGCAACCAGCGCAAGGGGGACCGCACCCCGGCGGAGGCGCGGATGCCGCTGAGCTGGACGCCCTGGGCGCCCAGCTGGACGCAGGCGGCCGCGCTGTAGGGAACGCGACCGGCGAGCCATCAAGACTGCCTTCAGTCCCTATAAGGCGGCGGGGCGGTTGGACGGGGGGTTCGCCGGTCGTCCTCTCTGCGTAGGAAGAGCGTCGTTGATCAGGTCGTCGATCTGCTCGTGATGCTGAGGTTCCTCGCCCAGGATGCCGGCGCCGGCGCGCAGCCCGTGCTCTGTGCCGCCCTGGCCGGCATCCCCGGCGGCAGCTTCGCCGGGCCCGAACACCTCGCCCACATGCGCGGCGGCGCCGAATTCGTCGGCCGCTCCAGGGCCGCCCGTGACGCGGAGCTGGCCCGCCGCCTGTGGACAGGGTCCGAACAGCTCACGGGATCATCCGTTACGAGATGATCCGGCGGTAGGATCGTTGGATGGCTCAGCAGGCTCCCGAACGAACCGTGCGCGACCTCACCGGCATGCTCAACGTGGCCGGCCACGCCCTGACCAACCGCTTGGCCGCCGCGCTGGCTGAGGTCGGCCTGACCCCCCGCATGCAGTGCATCCTCGTGCACGCCCTGGAGGAGGAGCGCACCCAGATCCAACTCGCGGCGCTGGCCAACCTCGACAAGACGACCATGGTGACCACCGTGGACGACCTGGAGGGCAGGGGATTCGCCCAGCGTCGCCCATCGGCCATAGACCGTCGTGCCCGGATCATCGCGGTCACCGAGGCGGGTCGCAGAGCCGCCGAGGAAGGTCAGCGCATCGTCGACGAGGTGCACGGCCGAGCGCTCCAAGCCCTGCCGTCCGAGGTTCGCGACGCCTTCGTCGTCGCGCTCGCTCAATTGGTGGACGACCGGGACGACGACCTTCCCAAACCGGTCCGCCGAGCCCGGCAAACCAGGTGACAAAGAGATAGTCCACATCTAGACCATCTGCTACGGTCGGGTCATGACACCCAACCGGGCTCTGGCAGTGCTCTGTACAGCGGCACTCATGATTGTTCTGGACAGCACGATCGTGGCCGTGGCCGTACCCGTCATCCAGAACGATCTCGGGTTCTCGCCCGCCGGCGTGGCCTGGATCGTCAACGGCTACCTGATCGGCTTCGCTGGCTTCCTGCTGCTGGCCGGGCGCCTCGGCGACCTCATCGGCGCCCGCACGGTGTTCCTCGCCGGCCTGGCCACCTTCACCGCCGCGAGCGCCCTGTGCGGCCTCGCCCCCACCGCCGCTCTGCTGGTGACCGGCCGTTTCATCCAGGGCGTCGGCGGGGCTTTGGCCTCCGCCGTCATCTTCGGCATAATCGTGCGACTCTTCCCCGGCCCGGCATCGCAAGCCCGCGCCATCGGCGTCTACAGCTTCACCCAGGCCAGCGGCGCTGCGGTCGGGTTCGTGGCCGGCGGCCTGCTCACCGAGGCGGCCGGCTGGCCGTGGATCTTCCTGGTCAACCTGCCGATCGGTGCGGTCGCCCTGATCGCCGCGCTGCGCGTGATCCCCCGGGACGCGGGCCTGGGCCTGAGCGAGGGCCTGGACATCCCCGGAGCCGTACTGATCACGATCGGTCTGTCGGCCGGTGTCTTCGCCATCGTTGACAGCCGGCTGGCCCTGGGCGCCGCGGCGGTGCTGCTGGTGCTCGGCTTCCTGGTCCGCGAACGCTTCGCCCATAAGCCCCTTGTGCCGCTGCGTGTCCTGCGCAACTCCCGGCTGCTCATCACCTGCGCAGCCATGGTGCTGATCTTCGCCACCGGCATGGGCTTTCAATTCATCATGGCCCTGTACGCCCAGCACGCCCTCGGCCTTGACGCCATCGGAACCGGCCTGGCGTTCCTTCCCACCCCGATCGTGATCGGCCTGATGTCCCTGCTGGTGGCGCCCAGAACCACGGCCCGTTTCGGGGTACGCCCCGTGCTGATCGCCGGCCTCATCTTCCTGGCTGCCGGGTTGCTCCTGCTGGCCCGCATGCCCGCCGCCGCCACCTACGGGACCGGCATCCTGCCGCCCCTGACCATCATGGGCCTCGGTATCGGCGTGGTCATCCCGGCGATCATCATGCTGGTCATGTCCGAAGTGGCCCCCGCCGACACCGGCCTGGTCTCCGGCCTGGCCAACACCGCCCAGCAAGCGGGAGGCGCGCTCGGCCTGTCGGTCCTCGCCGTTGTCGCCGCCCAGGTGCCGGCCTCGGAGGTGGGCGGGTATGCCCGTGCTTTCCTGGTGGCCGCGGGCTTCGTCCTCGGGGCGGTTCTGCTGGCCCTGGCCGGCGGTCGCCGACGGACGGGGCCATGTCAGCCCGAGCCTGTCAACGTATTGTTGACAGATGGGCGAGGGGCCGATCTCGGAGGTCCTCCAGCAACTGGCGGAGATCCAGCCGGCGCGGGCCAGGCTCGATGAGCGTGAACTGGAGCTGATCGACAGGGCTCGGCAAGCCGGCGACACGTGGATGCAGGTGGCCGCCGCGCTGGGGTTGTCCAGCCGGCAGGCCGCCGAGCAGCGCCGGCAGCGGCTGGCCGGGGCGGCTCGGGCTCGGCGCAAGGAGCAAGACCTGCGCTACGCCCACAGCATGGTGAATCTCCGCGAAGCCGTCGACGACCTGCACCGCAGCATCGCGGCCGACCGGCGATGGACGAGCCGTTTCACCCGCGCCGCCCTCGTGCGCACGACCATCGAGATTGCCCTCGACGCTCCGCCCGGCGGGCTGTTCGCGCTCACCGCTCAGGCCGTGGAGGACCTCACAGGCACGGACCAGCGGAGCCTTCCCGGGTACGTCCGGCTGGCTTACCGCAAGGTGCAGGATGTGTTGTCAAGCAACGGTTGACACAAGTGCCGGGCATTGCTCGTACCACATGCAGGTCTTGACGATGTGAGTCGTGCAGACTCAACGTAACGCTGTCCTGTTCGTGGCCACCTCCCTTCTGTCCGGGCTCGGCAGCAGCGCCATGGCCCTGGTGTCGGGCATCTGGATCTTGGACCTGACCGGTTCTCCGAGCCGAGCCGCGCTGGCCGGGCTCGCCGTCTATCTGCCGACCCTGGCCGGGCCGGTGCTCGGGCGGCTCGTCGACCGCTTGCCCCGCCGGCTGCTGCTCATCGCTACGAACCTCCTGCTCGCGGCCTCCCTGCTCAGCCTGCTCACCGTCTCGTCCCCGGCCCACGCCTGGCTCGTCTACACCGTCTCCTTCGTGTACGGCACCAGCTACGTCCTCCTCGACGCCGGCGAATCCGCAGTCCTCCCGTCCGCCCTGCCACCGACGGAACTCGCTACGGTGAACGGCTGGCGATCCAGTGCCCAGGAAGGCATGAAACTCATCGCCCCACTGGTCGGCGCCGCCCTCTACGCCTGGCACGGCGGCCACCTGGTCGTAGCCGTCAGCGCCCTTCTCCCGCTGGCAGGCGCACTGCTCTACGGCTTGCTGCGACTGCGCCCGCCCACCCCGCGCGCCGCCACCGTAAGGGCGGGTCTCCAAACCACCCCCACAGTGCGAAGGACCGTGGCCGTAGCCGCCGTTGCCATTGGTATGTCAGCATTCGCCACCGCCGCCCAGTACGCGGTGGTGACCGAGGACCTGAATCTGCCGAGCACCTTCCTCGGCGTGCTGGTCAGCGCGCAGGGCGCCGGCTCCGTTGCAGCAGGCATGGGCGTCGGCCGGTTGATTGCCCGGCGCGGTGCCCTGGGTGTCGCGGTTGCCGGTGCAGCGCTGTACGCCGTCGGGCTGCTGGTGCGCTGTCTGCCGTGGTGGCCCGCACTTGTGGTGGGTGCGGTCATCGGCGGCGCCGGTCTCCCGTGGACGTTGATTGCGGCGGTTACCGCGGTGCAGAGCGACACTCCGGATCACCTCCTCGGCCGGGTCTCCGCGACCGCCAACGCCGTGATGTTCGGCCCCGTCGCGCTCGCCAACCCGCTCGGTGCGCTGGCCGTGCACCTGGGCGCGCGGCCCGTGTTCGTGATCGGCGCGCTGGCCTGCCTGGCCACGGGCTACGGCACGAACGTCGCCAAGTCGGCGGGGTCCTCGGTGACGCGGGCAATGTAGTTGTCCGGGCGTACCAGGAAATAGGTTGGCTTCTGGACGTCGTAGATGTCGTGTGCGTCGATCGTGAAGCTGTCCACGCCGGGCACCGTCGGGGCCGGGGCATCCACTGCCAGCAGCGTCCAATGCGGACCGCGCAGCAGGTCGAACACCCGCCTGCCGTTGCCTGGCGCGTCGGGTGCCCGATCGCCGGCTCGCACCCGGCCCGGCTCGGCCCGGTGGTCGACGGCGAGCGAACTTCCGCGGTAGTTGAGCGATAGCTGACGCAACACCGGGTCGTCGCGTCGCAGGGCCGTCTCCGGATCCTCGCTGTGACGCTTGTGCAGCCGCGAACTGATGCCCAGCACCGCGGCGGCGACCGGCAGGCGCTCCTCCTCGTAGGTGTCGAGCAGCTTGTCGTCCCCGCTGGCCAGCTTCCAGCCCAGGTTGTAAGCGTCCTGCACGCCTGTGTTGAGCCCTTGACCGCCGGCGGGGGAGTGCACGTGCGCGGCATCTCCGGCCAGGAACACGTTGCCCACGCGGAAGCGGTCGACCATGCGCATGTTCGCCCGGTACATCGACCTCCAGCCGACGTCCTGGAACGTGACCTGCGGCGCCACCTCGGCCAGCGCGTCGGTGACGGACGTAGCGTCCGGCGCGGTCAGTTGCCACAGATCGGTGCCGGGCAGGGGGCACAGTCCGAGCTTCTGCGAACGCCCGTCTGGTCCGGGCCAGATGTGCCAGGCGTCGCGGCTGAGCCCGGTCAGTCGCACGTCGGCCACCAGCATGGTCTGCGTCTCGAACGTCTCGCCCTCGAAGCCAACACCTAGCTGCGCCCGCACGGTGCTGCGGCCACCGTCCGCGCCGGCCAGGTAGTGCGTGGTGACCGTTTCGCCGGTGCTCAGCGTGACGTGGACGCCGTGCGCATCCTGGCTGAAGGTGGTGACGCTGACGCCATACTCCACGGTGCCTCCGAGTTCGGTCAGGCGGTCGGCCAGCAACTGCCCGGTACGGAACTGGGGAACCATGAGCGCGTTGGGGTGCGGGACGTCGGGCGTCGGCTCGTGCAACTCGTCCATCCGCCAGTCGACCTGCTGGCCGTCCGGCCTGTGGATGCGCAGCGGCGGGTAGTCGGCTCCGGCTGCTAGAAAGCGGTCGAGCACACCGAGGTCGTCGAGCGCTTCCAACGTACGAGGCTGCAGGCCCTTGCCCCGGGAGCCTTCGAACGGATGCGGTGACGCCTCGACGATGCGATGCGCAACGCCCCGTCTTTGCAGCTCGATGGCGAGCGTCAAACCGGTAGGTCCAGCCCCCGCGATGATCACGTCCATGACGTCTCCCGTCGAGTTGGATGAATCAAAATTCAGTGAACTCGGATTCACCGTAGGGTGGCTGATACCGTCTGTCAAGTGACGGCTGTGGGGGCGCGGAGGCAGCAGGCTGCGCAGACCGAGGCGGAACTCAAAGCCGCAGCGGTGCGCGTTTTCGGGCGATCGGGCTATCTGAATGCCAAGATCACCGACATCACGGCGGAGGCCGGGCGGGCAGCCGGTTCGTTCTACAAGCACTTCACCAACAAGGAGTCGTTGCTGGAGTCGCTGCTGGCCGACGTGCTGCACCAGGGTGACGAGTCGGTACAGCTCGAAGGGCACGATGACGACTTCAGCAACCGCGACGCAGTGCGCTGGCACGTCGCCCTCTACTGGGACTTCCACCGGCGCAACCGGGTGCTGCTGGACGCGCTGCGGCAGGCATCGACCATTGACGTGGTGTTCGCCCAGCGGTTGCGCGATCTGACCGAGCCGGACGTGCTCCACATGGCCGGCCACCTGCAACGGGCTCGCGACTCCGGCCTGGCCCTGCCGGGAGATCCGGTGGTGCTGGCCAGCGCTTTCGCCGCGCTCATGTCACAGTTCGCGGCGACCTGGCAGGCCGGTGAGGGCCCAGATCTGGGCCGGGAGCTGGATGACGACGAGGCGATCGAGACGCTGACCTCACTGGTCTACTCCGGAATCGGCGGCTGCGCCCAGCAGTAATCGCGCAACTACTTGTCGCAATGATGCCTATTCGAGACCTGTCCACGCAGCCAAGGGACAGCAAGTTCACAGGCGGACCGTTACCGTGCTCGGCGTGACTGACCAGCCTTACGGTTCCGCGCCTGCGTCGCAGGCGCCATATGGAAACTACCCAGGTGCCCCGGCACCGGCTCCGCAGGACACCTCCACCAACGGCTTCGCCATCGCGTCGCTGGTAACGGGTATCTTCGGGCTCAACCTGTTCGCCATCATCTTCGGCTTCGTCGGCTTGTCGCAGATCAAGAAGAGCGGGCAGAAGGGGCGTGGCCTGGCGATCGCCGGCATCACGCTCGCGATCCTCTGGATCATCGGCCTCATCCTGCTGTTCGTGCTGGTGCTCAACGCTGCCAACGACGTCAAGGAGCAGGCCAAGCCGAACTACACCGGCGACGTGCGGGTGACGAACCTCAGCGCCGGCGACTGCGTCAACGGCATCAAGGAGTCCACCTCGCTGCAGAACCTGCCGAAGACCCCCTGCACCGGCAAGCACGAGGGCGAGGTGTTCGCCGTCTTCGACCTGCCGGCCGGCGACTACCCGGGCGCCGACGCCGTGGCCAAGCAGGCCGAGGACGGGTGCACCAAGCGCTTCGACAGCTACTCCGACACCAAGGACGAAGCGATCCAGTTGTTCTACCTGCACCCGCTGGAAGCGTCCTGGAAGATCGACCGTGGCGTCACCTGCATCGCCACCAAAGAGGGCGGCCTGACCGGCTCGCTGAAGAAGTAACGCCTTTACGGACAAGCAAAGCGGGCCCGGACATCATTGTCCGGGCCCGCTTTGTGTCCTGAGATCAGCGGCGCTTGCCAACCGCCTTGCGGTAGTCGGCGTTGAGCCGGCCGATCAGGTTCAGCGGGATGCCCTTGGGACAGACCTCGGCGCACTCGCCCATGTTGGTGCAGCCACCGAAGCCGGCCGCGTCCTGGGCGTCCAGCATGTCCACCACCCGGCTGTCGCGCTCCGGCTGGCCCTGCGGCAGCAGCCCGAGGTGCGCGACCTTGGCCGCGGTGAACAACATGGACGAGCCATTCGGGCACGCCGCCACACACGCGCCGCAGGCGATGCAGGTGGCCGCCTCGAACGCCGCGTCCGCGTCCGGCTTGGGCACCGGCGTGGCGTGCGCGTCCGGGGCCGTGCCGGTGGGAGCGGTGATGAAGCCACCGGACTGGATGATGCCGTCGAACGCACCGCGGTTGACGACCAGGTCCTTGATGACCGGGAACGCCGCCGCCCGCCACGGCTCGACGTCGATCACGTCGCCGTCCTTGAAGTGGCGCATGTGCAGCTGACAGGTGGTGGTGGCCCGCTCGGGACCGTGCGCCACGCCGTTGATCATCATGCCGCACATGCCGCAGATGCCCTCGCGGCAGTCGTGGTCGAAGGCAACCGGGTCGTCGCCGTCGAGGATCAGCTTCTCGTTGAGAACGTCGAGCATTTCGAGGAAGCTGGCGTCGGGGGAGATGTCTTTGACGTCGTACGTGACCATCTGACCCTTGTCCTGAGGGCCGGACTGGCGCCACACGCGTACCTGGATGTCCATTACTTGTAGCTCCGCGTGCTCGGGTGGACGTATTCGAAGTCGAGGTTTTCCTTGTGCAGCGTCGGGGCCTGCCCGGTGCCGCCGAACTCCCACGCGCCCACGTAGCTGAACTGGTCGTCGTGACGCAGGGCCTCGCCGTCGGGGGTCTGGCTCTCGGCGCGGAAGTGACCACCGGCGGACTCGGCGCGGTGCAGGGCGTCGATGCACATCAGCTCGCCCAGCTCAAGGAAGTCGGCGACGCGGCCGGCCTTCTCCAGGTTCTGGTTGAGCTGTTCGCCGGTGCCGGGCACCTTGACCCGGCTCCAGAACTCCTCCCGCAGCCCGCGGATCAGACCGATCGCCTTGGTCAGGCCCTCCTCGGTGCGCTCCATGCCGCAGTACTCCCACATGATGTGGCCGAGTTCGCGGTGGAACGAATCCACTGTCCGGTCGCCGTTGATCGAGAGCAGCTTCTGCACGCGCTCCTCGACCTGGGTGCGAGCGGCGACGACGTCCTCGTGGTCCGGCGTGATTTTCTCGTACGGACCAGAGGCGAGATAGTTCGCCAGGGTGTGCGGCAGCACGAAGTAGCCGTCCGCGAGACCCTGCATGAGCGCCGACGCACCGAGCCGGTTGGCGCCGTGATCGGAGAAGTTCGCTTCGCCCACCACGAACAGGCCCGGGATCGTCGACTGCAGGTCGTAGTCGACCCACAGCCCGCCCATCGTGTAGTGCACGGCGGGGTAGATGCGCATCGGCACCTCGTACGGGTCCTCGCCGGTGATGCGCTGGTACATCTCGAACAAGTTGCCGTACTTGGCCTCCACGGCGTCGCGGCCCAGCCGGGAGATCGCGTCCGCGAAGTCCAGGTAGACACCGAGCCCGCCGGGGCCGACACCGCGACCCTCGTCGCACACGTTCTTGGCCGCGCGCGACGCGATGTCACGGGGCACCAGGTTGCCGAACGACGGGTAGATCCGCTCGAGGTAGTAGTCGCGGTCGTCCTCGGGGACGTCGCCGGGGGCCCGCTTGTCGTCGCCGCGCTTGGGTACCCAGACCCGGCCGTCGTTGCGCAGTGACTCACTCATGAGCGTGAGCTTGCTTTGGTGCGTACCCGATTCCGGAATGCAAGTGGGGTGGATCTGGGTGTAGCACGGGTTGGCGAACAATGCGCCCTTGCGATGGGCGCGCCACGTCGCAGTGACGTTGCAGCCCATGGCGTTCGTCGACAGGAAGAAGACGTTGCCATAACCGCCGGAGGCCAGCACGACGGCGTCGGCCAGGTCGATGGTGATCTCACCGGTGACCATGTCGCGCACCACGATGCCGCGGGCCTTGCCGTCCACGATGACCAGTTCGAGCATCTCGTGACGCGCGAACATCTCGATGTTGCCCAGACCGATCTGGCGTTCCATCGCCTGGTAGGCGCCGAGCAGAAGCTGCTGACCCGTTTGGCCCCGGGCGTAGAACGTCCGCGACACCTGGGTGCCACCGAACGAGCGGTTGTCGAGCAAGCCGCCGTACTCGCGGGCGAAGGGCACACCCTGCGCCACGCACTGGTCGATGATGTTCACGCTGACCTGCGCGAGCCGGTAGACGTTCGACTCGCGGGCGCGGAAGTCGCCGCCCTTGACGGTGTCGTAGAACAGCCGGTAGATCGAGTCGCCGTCGTTGCGGTAGTTCTTCGCGGCGTTGATGCCACCCTGCGCGGCGATCGAGTGCGCGCGCCGCGGGGTGTCCTGATAGCAGTACGAGCGGACCTTGTAACCGGCCTCGGCGAGCGTGGCCGCGGCGGAGCCACCGGCCAGCCCGGTGCCCACCACGATGACGCTCAGCTTGCGGCGGTTGGCCGGGTTGACCAGCTTGGCGGAGAACTTGCGGCGGTCCCAGCGGGTCTCGATGGGTCCGTCCGGAGCGGCCTGGTCGACGACCGGCTCGCCTTCGTTCCAGAAATTCATGTCAGTCCACCAATCCGGTGAGCACGGCGAACGGCACCGACAGGTAGCCGACGACCAGGACGACGGAAAGGACCAAGGCGACGGCCCGGGCGACGCGCTCGCCCTTCTTGGTCTGCTGGCCCAGCGTGCGGATCGAGCTCCACAGCCCGTGCCGCAGGTGGAAACCGACGGACACGATCGACAGCGTGTAGAACAGCGTCACGTACCAGCGGGAAGGGGCGAAGTCGGCCACCACGTTCGCGTACGGCTGCCCGGGCGCCCCGTGCGGGTTCAGCGTGCCGGTCGTCAGGTCGAGGATGTGGTAGACGATGAACAGCAGGATGATCACGCCACCCCAGCGCATCGTGCGCGCGGCATAGCTGGCCTGCACCTTGGGACGGTGGGCGTAACGCACCGGCCGGGCCTTGCGCGCGCGCCGGGCCAGGATGGTGGCGATCGCGATGTGCGCGATGGCCGCCACGGTCAGCACGAACCGCTGGATCCACAGGTACCAGTCGTTGGGCAGCAGAGGCGTGCCGATCGAGCGCAGCCAGTGCGCGTAGTGGTCGAACGTCTCGGCGCCGAAGAAGATCTTCAGGTTGCCGATCATGTGCGCGTACAGGAAGCCGACCAGCAGCAAGCCGGTGACCGCCATGACCAGCTTGAGCACGACCGAGGAGCGTGCCCCGGCCGGCCGGCGCTTACCCTTGGCGGCCGGCACCGTCTTGGCCGGACCTGCCTTCTGCACCGGGGGAGTTTTCGTATCTACCGCCACTCCTTGGACGGTAAGAACCTCCGAGCGATTCGTCTAATGCATGATCGGGTAGGTAAGCATAGAGGTAGGCTATCGAAGTGCAGCTTCAGCAGCTCCGGTACTTCCTGGCAGTCGAAGAAACCCGGCATTTCACCCATGCGGCGGATATTGTGGGCGTCTCGCAGCCCACTTTGAGTAAGCAAATTCACAGCCTGGAATCAACCCTCGGCGCGCCGCTGTTCGAACGCGTCCGTAACGCGGTGGCGCTGACCGCGGCTGGCGAAACCCTCTTGCCGCTCGCCCGCCGGATGGTCGCCGACGCGGATGCCGCCCGCGATGCCGTGCAGGAGATCGTCGGTCTGCGCCGGGGCCGGGTTCGCGTCGGCGCCACGCCCAGCCTCTGCTCGTCGCTGGTCCCGGGCGTGCTGCGTCGCTTCCGGGCCGAGTATCCGGACGTGGAACTCGTGGTCAACGAGGGCAGCTCGCAGGACATGATCGCCCACCTTCTCGCCCGCGACCTGGACCTGGCCCTGATCGTGCACCCCGAGCAGGGCGTCGACCCGTCCCTGCACGCCGCTCCGGTGCTGCGCGAGAGCCTGGTGGTGGCCTCCATGGCCTCCGAGCCGCCGCTGACCGGGAAGGATCAGATCGAGCTGACCGACCTGCGGAACACCCCGATGGTGATGTTCCGGGCCGGTTATGACCTGCGCGACGTGACGCTGGAGGCCTGCGAGCTAGCGGGCTTCACGCCGCTTTTCGCGGTGGAGGGCGGCGAAATGGACGCGGTGCTGGCTTTTGTCGAGGCGGGACTCGGGGTGGCCCTGGTGCCGAGCATGGTGCTGGCCAACCGTCCGCTGCTGCGGGCCACCCCACTGGCCCCGCCCGGAATGCGCCGAACCATTGCCTTGGCTCACCGGCGACGCGCCATTCTTCCGCACGCCGCCGAGGCCCTGCGGGCCACAGTGCTGTCGCATATCGCGACGGGGGAGCTACCGGTCGGGGTGCACCCGCTCTAGAAAAATCACGATGTCGTACGCCCGCAGCACATCGGGACCATCCCCTGCGAAACAGAATCTGGTGTGGAGCCGTGCAGATCGACCTGGTCGCGATTGTGGTTGAGGACTACGACCCCGCCATCGAGTTCTTCACCCAAGCCCTCGGCTTCGAACTCATCGAGGACTCCCCGTCACTGACAAACGACGGCCGGCCCAAACGCTGGGTAGTGGTCCGCCCGCCCGGCGCCCAAACCGCAATCCTGCTCGCCCAAGCCGATGGCAACCACCAACACGAAGCAATAGGAAACCAAGCAGCCGGCCGCGTCGGCTTCTTTCTGCGCACCACCACCTTCGAGGCCACCTACGCCCGAATGGTCGCCGCCGGCGTGACCTTCCTGACCGAACCCCGAACCGAGCCGTACGGCAGAGTAGCCGTCTTCCGCGACATCGCCGGCAACAAGTGGGACCTACTCGGCTGAGGCTTCTGTTGTAACGAGAAGGGCATCACGGACCTGCTGATCGAGCAGCAGCCGCACTGTGTCGGGGACGTCCGCAAAGACCACGGCGGCGCCGGGTTGTTGCACCTGACGGAGCACAGCCTGGCACACGTCCGCGCACGGTTGTTCCCGAATCATGTGAAGCAGGCGGCCCGGCTCGTAGAGGTTTTCGCCCCGGACGGCACCTGACCACTCGCGCAGGCAGAGAACGACCACCTGGTAGACGTTCTGCCGGGCCTTGGCCAACGAGAACCGGTTGAGTCCGCAGACGTCTATGGTTTGTCGGCCTTTCTCCGTCAGCGGACGATACTCACCCACCAGCAAAGACAGGCTCAGGTGCTCGAAGGGATCTTCGGTCGTCGGATCCACCAGTAACGGCAGGCCGTGTTCGTCGAGCGGAAAGCGATCGCGTTTTTGGTGGCTGTTGCAGTGTGAGCAGGCCAATAGATGATTGAGCCAGTCGAAGGCGCGCAGCGGCGGCTTCCAGATCCACTAGCTCCCGGCGCAAACGCACGGCCTTCTCCGAGTAAGGCGTGTCCAACCCGAACAGTTCGGACATGACAGCGTCGTCGCCACTGCCGTACACAATTCGTTCGTACAGGTCCTGATCAACGATGTGAGCCGGTTCGTTCTCGTCGGGGCCGGGTAGGCGAATAAGCCCGCGTTCGTCGGCCGCCTGACAGATGTACGGGCTGTGGGTGGTGACGATGAATTGCGTCTGCGGGAAATGGCGTTTCAGCCAGCCGCCGATGCGCTTCTGCCAGGAGACGTGCAGGTGGGCGTCGATCTCATCGATGATGACGACACCCGGCGCAGCGATGACCGTTGCGCCGTCCGCCTTGCTTGAGTCAAGGGCGCCGTAAGCGTCGTATATCTGCTTCAGGAGATCCACCACGAGCGCGGTGACCGTGCGGTAGCCGTCGCTCATCTCCCGCAGGGGGAAACGGTGGCCGTGCCGCTCGACCCACAGTCCCTCGGAATCGACCTTCTGGATCCTGTACCCGTCGGGCAGGAGCTCATCGCCGAGAACAGCCAAGGCCACGTTCTTCAGCTTGTCGGCGCCAGGACGCTTTTCGAGGGACCTGAGGTGCTGTTCAATAAGCCAGGTCACGCCTTCGGCCAGCGGCGCATCCTCGTGGAACAAGCTTGTCATTCGCGCTGCTGGACCGCGACTCAGCGTCAGCCGTTGGGCGTCTCCTGATCCGCCCGCGAGTCGCCGGAACGGGCCGTAGGCAGCGCAGAACCAGCCAACGGGATTGTCGAGCCACGGACCGTTGTGCGCTGTCGCCTCGTCTTCGGGGAAACCACCGGTGAGCGAGGGCTGGACAATGCGCACAGTGGGCGGTGACTCGAGGGGCATCAACCAATTGAGGGATGCATCAAGCGATTCGCCATTGAGCCGCGGCTCTGGTGTGCCGAAGCGGTCGATGCCCGTTTCGTGGGTAAGGCGCACTCTCACAGAAGCGTGGCGTGCGCCGACGGAAACCCAGTTGCTGAAGTCGGGCACCAAGTTCCGGGCTACAGCGGGGCCTCCAACAGCCAAGGCGATAGCCCGCAACAGTGACGTTTTCCCAGACCCATTGCGACCGGCGAGAACGGTCCAGCCGGACAGAGATCCGCCGGGGCGGGTGAGGTCAAGCAAAACCGTGCGGGCGTCATGGAATCCCCGTACGTTTCGCAGCTCGATCTCTTTGATGTAACACCCGGCACTCCTTTGCCCGCCAGTTCGACCAGCCTATGCCAAGCTCACCGCTACAGGCTGGTTGCGGTTCGGATCAGGTCGGCGACTGCTTTTGATCGGCTGTGCGGGGGCCAGGCGATCAGGGTTGTCACCGGTGGGGCGTCCAGGATCGGGACGGTGGCGACGTTGTCGCGGAGTTGGGAGCGCACCGATTCCGGGGCGAGGAACATTGTGCGGCCCAGGCTGATCAGTTGCAGGAGCTGGGTGTGGTTGTGGACTTCGGGGCCGGGGCCTTGCGGGTAGCTGCCGTCTCGGCGGGGCCAGCGGGGCATCGGCAGGTCCGGCAGGTCGGTGAGGTCGGCCAGGCGCAGGTGGGCTCTGGTGGTGAGAGGGTGCCCGGCCGGGAGGACGGCGACCTGGCCTTCGGTGGACAGTTCCTCGGTGTCGAAGCCCGTTGCGTCGTCGAAGGGATGGTGCAGGAAGGCCACATCGGCGCGGCCGTCGCGGAGCAGCGTTTCCTGTTCTCCCGGGCCGCAGAGGAGCATCTCCACCTGAGCAGCGTCGGGTGAAGCCGCGTACGCGTCCAGGAGTTTGGCCAGCAGCTCGGCGGAGGCTGCGGCTTTAACAGCCAGGACGATGCTCGGGTGGGCCTGGGTCGTGGCGCCGGCGCGGCGGGTGCGGTGTTCGGCGGCTTCGACGGCGTCGAGGGCTGCGCGGCCCTCGTGCAGCAGGACCGTTCCGGCTTCGGTGAGGGCCACTTTGTGGCTGGTGCGGTCGAACAGCGTGGTACCCAGGCGGCGTTCGAGCTGCTGGATGGCTCGCGACAGCGGGGGCTGGGCCATGCCGAGACGTTGGGCGGCCCGGCCGAAGTGCAGCTCTTCAGCGACGGCAACGAAGAACCGCAGTTCGCGAGTTTCCACCAGGTGAGCCTACAAGCCGCCGGTAACGCTGCGTTGTGGCGATGTCGCCGAGCCCCACACGACGTCACCAGCAATTAGTGAAGGTTCCAAACGCTACGCGTGGGCGCCCACGCGGTACCCGAACCGCGTGTGACCTTGCAACCGCAGGTCTTGCCGGAGTCCATAGGGCTCGTGATGGTGAGCGGAATCAGCGACCAGCGGCGTTGCGGAAACCAGCAATCCCGGCGGCGACGGGGAATTCAAGCCGGCCCGATCCCGTCCGCGACGATCTTGGCGGACAGCGTCACCATCGGTAACCCTCCACCCGGGTGCGCCGACCCGCCCACCAGGTACAACCCGTCGACCGGGCCGCGGTTGGCCGGTCGCAGCAGACCTCCGGCCGTACCGTAAATGGCACCGCCGGGAGCCGCAGTTGCCGCAGCCAGATCGGCGGGCGTGCGGGTTTCCAGGAACCGCACCCGGTCGCGGACGTCGAGACCGCGCGCGGCCAGCACGCCCAGCAAATGGTCTGCGTAAGCCGACGCCAACCCGGGCCTCTGCCAGTCCACCGCACCCGCCGCCGTGCCGTGCCGGGGGGCGTTGACCAGCACGAACCACGCCTCGGCGCCGGGGGGATGGACGGCGGAGTCGGCGGCTCGGGTGATGAAGATGGCCGGGTGGGAGGCCGGTCGGGCGCGGCGGCCTTGCGCGGGGTTGCCGAAGACGGCGTTGAACTCCGCGTTGTAGTTGCGGGGGAAGAACACTGTGTGATGGGCGAGCTGGGGTGTTGACCCTTCGACGCCGAGGAGCATGACGAATCCGGCGAGGCTGCGGTCGGACAACGTCGCCAGGCGGGACGGCGTGGGCAGCAGCGTGCGGTACAGGGTGGCCGCGTCCACATCGGAGACGACGATGTCCGCCGGTTCGAAGGTGCCGGCGGCGACAACCCCGGTCACCTGACCCGCGACCGTGGTGATCGACGTGACCGGCGACGACGTCACGATCCGCACGCCGAGCGCAGCGCACCGGGAGGACAGCGCCGGAGCCAGCACACCGAGGCCGCCCGGCAGGTACCAACCGCCGAAGGCCAGCTCCGCGTACGGCACAGCTGCCAGCGCGGCGGGCGCCCGCCGGGGATCGGCGCCGGTGTACGTGGCGTAGCGATCAAGCAGCATCCGTAACCGCCAGTCACGCAGATACCGATACCCGAGCCCGCGCAGTGACCGCCCCGGCGCAATAGCCAGCAGGTCCGGTACCCGCCACGACAGCCGGGCCAGCGTGCTCGCGGACACCTCCCGCTGCAGTACGGAGTGCCACGACGCGTTCCAAATTCGTTGCGCGCGAGCCCAGAACCGCGACCAATCGGCGGCTGCGGCGGCCCCGAAAGCGTCGGCAATTCGTTCGCGGAACACGTCCGGATCCGACGACGAATCCAGCACCGAACCGTCGGGGAAAACGTGGCGCACCACCGGATCCAACGCCTCGGTGTCGAGATGCAGACCCAGGTCGGCGAACACCTGCGGCAGAGTCAACAGGCTCGGTCCGGTGTCGAACAGAAAGCCGTCACGCTCGTACCGGCCCAGTTTGCCGCCGAGCGTGGGCGCGCTTTCATGCACAGTGACCGTGTGTCCGGCCTCGGCGAGCCGGATCGCCGAGGCAAGCCCGCCAACGCCCGCGCCGACCACCACGATTGTGCTCATACCGTTCGCCCTCGCCAGGTCAGTTGCCCGCGGCGGCGGCGCCGGAACGAGCGCATCACCAGCCCCGCGAACAGCACGATCGAGATCGGCTGGGCCAGCGGGTCGGGCCAGATCCGCCCGCCCGTCGCGGCCGCCGTGATCATTCTTCCGGCAACACCCATCCCGTACGCACAAAGCGCCATCGCCGCCTGCTCCCACCGCCCGGCGATCGCGAACCCGGCGGCGGCAACGGGCGGGGCGGCGTACAGCAAAAGCAGCATGGCCACGACGGCGGTTGCCCCGGCCGGGGAGCCGAACGAGGCCCACAGCGACTTGCTGTAACCGTCGGCGAGCTCCCGCCACGAGGAGTACATGAGACAGCCGGCCAGGCGGGACCCGTCGGCGATCGCGATCTGTCCGCCGCCACGTTTGACCGATCGGGCCAGCCCGATGTCCTCGAGCACATCGGCGCGCACCGACGCGTGCCCACCGGCCTGCTCATAACCGGCCCGGTCAACGACCAGCCACTGCCCACCGGCGGCCGCGAGCGAGGGTCGCGGGGAGCGTTCCATTGCCCGTACCGGAAGAAATGTCAGCCACGACCACTGCAGAAGTGGCTGTACGAGCCGACCGGCGCCCAGGATTTTCGGATACGGCGACAGCAGCGTCACCTGCGCCGATCGCAACAACGCCACGCCACCGGCGATCGCATCCGGCTCGAGAACCACGTCGGCGTCGACGAACACGAGCACGTCCGCACCGCTCGCCGCCGCGGCCAATTGGGCGCACGCGTGCGGCTTGCCCAACCATCCCGGCGGCAGCGGCTCACCGGTCAGCACGTGCACCTTGTCACCGGCCACCGCGCGGACCACCTCCGCGGTGCCGTCGGTGGAACCGTCGTCCAGCACGAAAATGTGCAACTCGGGGATGCCGCGCTGACCCAGCAACGACTCGAGGCACGGCGTCACCCGCTCGGCCTCGTCACGCAGTGGCAGCAGCACAGCAACGCGCTCGGTGACATTGGCTCCCCGCACCGGACGGCGCAGCCGAGCCGCATTGACGAGCGTGTGCCCGGTGAGCGCCACCCACGGCAGCACAGCGAGCCATGTCATGGGCGTCTTCGGACCAGTGGAAGGGCCAGCGGAAGGGCCAGCGGAAGGACCACTGCACCCATCAGAACGCCACCCCACAGCGCGGACCACGGCAGCCCGAGGAAGACCGCGTGGGCGAGCACGGAGGAAGCGTAGGTCCAGAGCCACAACGCGAGCATCGAAGCGTCTTCGGGCTGTTTCTCGCACGGCCCGACGGCGTAGCGCAGCACGACCATCAGGACCAGCGCGAACCCGAGCCAGCCGGCATAGTTGCCGATCGGAATGCCGGGTACGCCGGGCAGCGCCGGGGTGGGGGAGTTCCACGTCCAGTAGTGCTCGGCCACCATCTGCGGGTCGAGGAACAGGTCCCACGCGGCCAGCCCGAGCGCTGCCACCACCACGCGCGCCCACGCCGAGCGGGCCAGTCGCAGCGCCGCGAGCCAGGCCGGCCAGGCCATCCAGGTCCAGGCCAGCGGGATGATCAGCGGAACGCCGAGCACCTTGGGACCGAGTTGACCGGAGTAGTTGTACGTACCGAAAGGAAAGCCGGTAGCAACCCCGATCGCCTCCACCGCAAACCCACCGAGCGTGGCCGTGGCAACCAGCGCTACCGCCGCCCGCGCCCCCCGGCTCCAAGCCGCGTGCGCCACCGACAGCAGGTAGCCGAGCAGCACCGTCAGCACCGTCATCGCGGCCCGCACCGAACCACTGGTCAGCGGGTAGCTGATCTGCACCAGGATCAGCAGCCCGAGCAACGCCCAGAGGCCCCTGCCGGTCTTGGCGACAGTGGAGAACCTCTGCGACGCCAGGGAGGTGGACAGCATTCAGATGCCGACGATCCTCGGGGCGTCCTCGGCCGGCGCGCGCTCGGTCAACGGCAGTTCGCGGCCCAGGATCGCGAACGCCCGCTCGTCGCCGGGAAAGTAGAACTGCCGCAGCACATCCTCGAAGCCGAAGCGCCGATACAACCGCCACGCACGCGATTGCTGTTCATCGGCCTCCGGCGTCGACAGAAGAACAGTCTCGCCTTCGGCCATCGCGAGCAGCGCGCGCAACTGCCGGGCGCCGATGCCGTGACCTTGGGCGCTGGGCCGCACGTGCAGCTCGACGACCTCGAAGCAGTTGCCGAGCCAGCGGTGCCGGTCGGTGTCGTCGAGAGCGGACCGGACCTGGTCATGCCACCACTGTCCGGTGCCCGACGCGTAGCCGTAACCGAATCCGGCAAGCTGACCCTCGGTGGTCAACGTCGCCACCGCCCGGAACCCAGCCCGGCGCACATGCGCACCGATGTACCCGCGGCGCGTCTGCAACAGCTCGGAGCGGTAACCCATCGCCTCGCCGTACACGCTCACCACGTCGTCCAGCCGCCGGAGCATGTCGTCCGGTTGCCAGGGGACGAGCCTCATCGCTCTCCTTCCCGCCAGCCCAGCACGGCCCTGTCGCCGCTGATGTCCCGCACCGCAAACCGCGCGAACAAGTCCTCCGCATACCAGCCCACGGCCGCTGTCCGCTCGATCACCGCACGGTGCTCCGGCTGACGGTACGCGAACGTCGTCAGGTCCGCCGAGCTGCGCCACACACTCACGGTTCCCTGCCACCCCACGGGCGCCTCCCCGACCCCGAACCGCGCCAGCAACCCTGGAGATCCCGCCAGCTCCCTGGCAACCGGCGGCACGGCATTCCAGAACGTCAGAGCCTTGACCGCCCGCAACCGAGCCCGGGTCAAAGCCAGAACCATTTCCCCGGTACGTCCAAAGCCCCCGGCCGGCTCACCCGCATCTGTGCTGGCTGTTCCCGGTGGGCGGCTGGCCGGGCGGCGGCTGCTTTCCCCGAAGGGTTTCTGCCCCGACCAACCGCCGTGGCTCATGATCGGCGTCAGGTCGACACGGGCGCTGCTCTGCGCGAGCCGATCCCAGGCTGCGCCCACCACACCCAGGTCTCCGCCGTCCGCGGCATCCCAGGAGACCACTGCCGCGTACCGGGTCAGATCGGCGTCGCCCGGCCCGAAGCTCAGGCCGGTTCCGGTGCCGAGAAGCTTGCCGAACCGTACCCCCGGCAGGCGGCGCAACCGGCGCGGGTCGAGCGCCATCCGGGTGAGAGCGCCGCCCAGCGCACGCCGGGGGACTCGCCATACGTGCAGCGTGACCAGCGGCGGGGATGCGTTCATCCCTGAACGTTACTTCTTGATCAACTCCGACACCCACAGGCGGTGGAAGACCGTGCGTTGCGCCACGACGTAAAGGTCAGTGACAACCTTCTGCTGGTTTGCCGGGAGCGGGTCGAGCGGCTTGCCGGACGGGTCCGAGGACACCAGCCAGATGCGCTCGGTGGCGCCCAGGCACGCTCTGGTGTCACGGCAGGCGGGGTGCACCCACGAGTAGGCCTGGCCGGCGGGCTGGTCGACCAGGATTTCGCGGGGCTGCTGGGGCGCCGGCTCGTCACGCCATTCGTAGCGGAAACCGCGGTGCAGGTACGGGTAGCCGGTGAAGATGATGCCGTCGCCGGGTTGCTGGCGTTCGCGGATGAACGCGGCGGCCGCGCGGAACGAGTATTCGCTCTCCACGGCGTTACTGCGAACCTTCGCTTGCTGGTCCCACCCGGCGAAGGCGAGCCCGGCCGCCGCCACCACCGTCACCGCGGCGAGCGTGGTGACCGTTTCTGATCCGGCCAGCCGGCGTAGGGCGAACCCGCCGAGCAGAATCCACGCCGGCACCGTGAACAGCAGGTAGCGCGGGTAGAAGAAGTGAAACTCGTCGAACGTCACGTACGCGATCAGCGGCGGCAGCAGCGTCCACACCGCCAGGAATCCAGCCGTCCAGGCGCGCTTCTCGAACGCCGTCACGGCCAGCGCGCCCAGCCCCACGACGAGGAAGAACCCGGCAACCGCGAAGCTCATGAAGACCTCGCCGGGGAACTGCTGCACCCGCTCCCAGGTGGCGTCGGGGATCCACGAGATCTGCTTGCCTTGGCTCTGCCCGCGCAGCACGAGCGGCGAGATTGCCAGGACCGCCAGCAGCACCGCGGCCGGCCAGCCGGCCAAGGCCCGCTTCTTGGTGGTCAAGTACGCCCATAGAACCAGCACGAAATGCGCGGCGAGAGCCATCAATGCGACAACGTGGCTGCAGCCGATCCACGCCACCGCCACCGCGTACCCGAGCCAGCGCCAAACAGTGGGCCGTTCGATCGCGCGCAGCAACAACCACACCGCGGTCACCGAGGCAAGCATCGCCATTGCGTACGGGCGCGCTTCTTGGCCGTACCGGGAAATGACCGGAACGACCGGCACCAGAAGCCCTGCGACAAGACCTGTTGCCGGGTCGGACAGGCGTCGCCCGATCAGGGCGATGACGGCGGCGGCGAGGGCCATGAACAGGGCCGAGGGCAGGCGCAGGGCCGTCTCGGAGTCGCCGAAGATGGCGATCCAGCCGTGCATGAGCACGTAGTAGGGAAGCAGGACGACATCCACGGTTTCGACGAGCTTGCGCAGATCGCCGAAGGACAGCGTGCTGGCCCACCAGGTCGCGTTTTCGTCGCGCCATAATTGCCGGTCGCCGAGGCCGATCAGCATTACGATCAGGGTGACGACGAACGGGGGCAGGGCAATGCGCAGCGGCACCGATTCGCGCAGCCGCCGACCGGCGCTGGCCGGGGCCTCCTCGCCGCCGGCTACGTCACTGGTTGCGCTCGCGGACGTGGCGGTATCGGGGGCCATGGCGGGCACTCCGGAATGAAGAGCGGATGCGGAAGCTGTTCATCTTAGAGACATGCCCCGGGCAAGGACCTCGACGGCCTTGATGACGGCCGCGCGGGGAGCTTCGCGCCAATCGGGGGAGACGGGTTCCAGGCTGGTGGAAAGCGGATAGCGCTCGCGAAGATCGGGTAGCTGATTGTGGACCGCCAGCCACTGCGCCGGGTCGATCGTCTCGTAAGCAGCGGCGGTTTCGGCGCAGGAGCGCACCGTGGCGTACAGGATGGTGATTGCGGCGGGATTGCGGACTTTCCAGCGCTGAAAAATCTGCAGGAGCCGTTCGAGCCAGTCCTGTTCGTTGGGGCCTTGCGTTGCCTGGGACCAGGGCCGTGAGGCCAGCCATGGATGACGCAGGTACAACGCGAACAAGGCGAGGGCCCAGGCTTGCAGATCGGCAGCGAGATCAGGGCCCGGATCCGGCCATGACGGCAGAGCGCTCGCTTGGTCCTGCATGAGGGCGAGCAGGTTTTCCTTGGTTCCGACGTACGGATACAGCGCCATCGGCGTCTTCCCGAAACGCGCCGCTATCGAACGCGTGGAAACCGCGGCGAGCCCTCGATCGTCGGCGATCTCGATGCCGGCTGCGAGGAGCTCATCGAGGTCAAGCTGCTGACGGGGGCCGCGCCGAGGCGTCGGCAGGGTGGTGCCGCGATGACGCCAGAGGCGGCGTACGTGGTCGTCGTATACCATACTCCTTACACTATAAGGAGTTGTCATGGATGTGACCGTACTGGGCTCCGGGCCCGCTGTTCTGCTGCCAACCTCCATAGCTGCGGTCGATGGTCCGGCCGCCGAGGAAATGCGCGCGTGGGGCATGGATCCCAATGCCGGGCACACGATCGCCGCCACCCTCGTGGAAGCCGGCTTTCAAGTGATTGCCGTCGACTACGAGAAGGAACTCACCGATTATCCGAAGCCGGACACCCTGACTGCGGACCACCTGGCGGCCGGCTTGCTGGCTGTCGCCGATCAGGCCGGGGTGGACCGCTTCGCCTGTTACGGCTATTCGTGGCTCGCGCTCGCCGGGCTGCAACTCGCCATTCGCACCGACCGGCTGACCGCGCTGGCGATGGGCGGCTTCCCGCCGCTCGGTGCGCCCTATGGCCCGATGCTTGCCGTCACGAAAGCGGCTTATCAGGCAGCCCTGGAGAACAAGCCGGCGCCGGAGAACGTCGAGCCCGGCGACTGGGACGCCGCGGGTATCTCCCGGACCCCCGACCAGACCCGCCAATACGTCACGCTCTACGAATCCCTGCAAAACTTCGACGAGCGAGAAGCCCTCTCCCGGGTACGACCACAGCGCCTCGTTTTCGCCGGTGAGAACGACAACATCGACTACGGCCCGAAGTGGGGCGACACCCGGGTGGCCATCGCCGAGCCGCTGCGCGAGTACGCGGCCGAACTCGGCGAGCGCGGCTGGATCGTACGGCTGATTCCCGGGGCTGATCATCTCAAAGCCATGCATGCCGCTCAGGTCCTGCCGATTCTGCTGCCTTTCCTGCGCGACGCCCTCAGGGAATGAGCACGATCTTGCCGCGGGTGTGCCGCTTCTCCAGTTCGGTGAAGGCTTGCGCAACGGCCTGCAGCGGGTAGGTCGCGGCAATCGGGAATTCGAGGCTGCCGTCCGCCACGAGTTTCGCCATTTCGGCCATGACCCCGGGTGTCGAGGCCACCATGCTGCCCTCCGCCTTGACCCCCAGCTCCTCAGCCAGATCGAAGGCAATGATCGTGTTGATGCGATCCCGCGGCACCCCGAGGTCGATGGCCAGCCGCACATATCCGGGCCCGAAAAGGTCGATGAAAGCGTCCAGATCGCGTGGCAATCGCCCGGCCAGCCCATCGCCATAATGCACCGGCAGCACCCCGTGCGACGTCAGCCACTCGTCGTTGGCCGGCGACGCGATGCCCAGCACCTCGACCCCGCGTGCCCGCAGCATCTGCACCACCAGGACGCCCACCCCGCCGGCCGCCGCCGACACAGCAACCTTCTCCCCGGGCTGCGGATCAACAGCCCGGACCGCGGCGTACGCGGTGCAGCCCACGACATACAAGGAGCCGGCCACTTCCCAGCTCAGCTGCGCCGGCTTGCGGATCAGCTGGCTCACCGGAACGGCGGTGTGGGTGGCGTGGCTGGACCGGGTCCACGAGAACCCGAGCACCTCGTCACCCACCGCAAACTCGGTCACCCCGGGGCCGATTTTGATCACCACGCCGGCCAGGTCGCTGCCCTCGCCGGACGGGAAGGACGCGGGGAAACGGTTGTGCAGGGCGCCGGTGCGGATGCCGGCCTCACCCGGGTTGATCCCGGCCGCGCGAACCTCAACGAGCACCTCGCCGGCCGCGGGCTCCGGCATCGGGATGTCAGCGACGTAAAGAACGGACGGGGCGCCGTACCGGTCGAATCGCACGGCTTGTGCAGTGTTCTTCATACCTTAGATCTTAAGCACTAATAACCTCAGTACTATAGAGCTTGTGGACCTGCTCACGTTGTTCGACGACCTGGTACGAGTCGAGATTCAGCTCTGGAACGCCCTGGACGCCCGCTTACGCGCGGAGTGCGATGTGCCGCTGGGCTCGCTGAAGGTTCTGCGAGTGATCGCGGAAACCCCCGAATGCCGGGTCCAAGAGGTAGCCGGCGCGCTGACCATCACGGTCGGTGGAGCCAGCCAGTCCGTCGACCGCCTCGAACGCCGCCAGCTATGCGTCCGCACGCCCCACCCTCGAAACCGGCGTTCCTCAGTGCTCGAACTGACCGAGGCGGGGCGGCGGCTGCTGGCGGAAGGAAACGCGGTGCAAAAGCGGCATTTGCGGGAGGTGCTGGGGGAGGCGCTGACCGCCGAGGACCGGGAACGGCTCGGCAAGATTCTGCAGGCGCTGCAGGGCGGGGCCGCTTCCGCGCCTTAGAACAGGGTGACCGGTGCCGGTTCGGGTAAGGGTTCGAGGGCGGGGACCTGGGCCCGTACCTCTTCGTGGAAACGGCGGGCGAGGGGTAGGGCTTCGGCGTTGTCCGGGGTGTGGATGAAAATTGTGGGGGAGCGGCCTTCGCGCAGCCATTCCGCGGTTCTGGACACCCAGCGCTGCCATCCTTCGACCGTTTTGGTGGTGTCGTCGCGGCCCAGATAGCGCACGATGGGCTGGTCGGTAAGGGCGTTGGTTCGCAATGGCATGCGAGGCTTTCTGGTCCAGGCGTCGCGTTCGGCGTCGCTGGCCGGCAGATCGGTGAACAACGCAGTTGTGTCGAAGGGGACCCATTCGGCGTTGACGGTGGCCAGGGTTTCTTCGAGGGCTTGGGGCTTGTCGAAGAAGTCGCGGTGACGCACTTCCACGGCGTACCGGTAATGCTGCGGCAGCCGGCGCAGGAATCGGGCGAGAGTATCCAGGTCGGCCGGGCCGAACGAGCCGGGAAGCTGGATCCAGATGGCGTGGGCGCGGGGCCCGAGCGGTTCGATGGCGTCGAGGAACGCCCGCATTTCCAGGGCCACGTCGCCGAGGCGGCGCTCGTGCGTGACGATTTTGGGTAGCTTGGCCACGAACCGGAAATCGGAGCCGGTCTGCTCCGCCCATGACATGACAGTGGACCGCGGCGGCGTCGCGTAGAACGTGGTGTTGCCTTCGACGGCATTGCAATACCCGGCGTAGGAGCGCAGCCGTTCGTGCGGGCTTTGCGGCTGCGCCCAAGCCTTGTGGGTCCACTGCGCACAACCGACATGAAGACGCATTCGCCAACGGTAACGGCCGGGGCCGGCCACCCGGGAATCGGGCACGTGACGTACAGGTCAGCCCGCGAGATGCCGGTGCAGGAACCGGCGGTACGGCCGGCTGCTCCGGCAGCAGTGGAAGAACCGCTGGCCGCCATCTACCCTGGGCCACCAAGCATGCTGGCACCCAGGTCTTCGAGAGCCAACGATGAGCATCAGCGTCGCCCAGGCGGCGGCCTTCTTCCGCGACGTTGTCCGGCACCGAACGGGTTGGGATTTTACCGTTGACGAGGTGAACAACCGGCTGGCTCACGCTCTTGGTAAGGCGGGCGGCGTTGATCCGGTAGGCCGGGCGCAGGATGGGTAGGACAGCGTCAGCGGCTGGCGGAGAGTGGGGCAGGGATGCGGACGATTGTGGTTACCGGGGCGAGTTCCGGCGTGGGGTTCGAGGCCGCTAAGCAATTGGCCGCGCTGGGCGATCAGGTGATCGCGGTGGGGCGGGATCCCGGCCGTTTGGGGGCTGCCATGGCCGAGATTCGCCGGGTGGCTCGGGGGCCGGAGCCCGATGAGGTGCGAGCGGATTTCGAGTCGCTGGCCGATGTGCGCCGGGTTGCCGATCACGTGCTGGCGACGTACCCGAAAATCGACGTCCTGGCCAACAATGCCGGCGGCATGCTGGGGGCTTATCGCAAAACCGTTGATGGCTTCGAGGCGACCGCCCAG
Organism: Actinoplanes sp. TFC3; assembly: GCF_001553785.1. Classification (GTDB taxonomy): domain Bacteria; phylum Actinomycetota; class Actinomycetes; order Mycobacteriales; family Micromonosporaceae; genus Actinoplanes. The sequence goes on along the minus strand of NZ_LOJP01000001.1, from coordinate 1,953,910 downwards.
AGCAACCATCTCGGCCCGTTTCTGCTCGCCAATCTGTTGCGGGAGCGGCTGCGCGGCGGCCGGATCGTGTCGACGGCGTCCGAGGCGCACCGGCGGGCCCGCGTCGACCCTGATGATTTCACCGGGGACGCGTCGTCATGGAGTTCGTGGGGGTCCTACGGGGCGGCTAAGGGCGAGAACATTTTGTTCGCGGCCGAGGCGGCGCGGCGGTGGCCGGATGTGCTGTCGGTTTCCTTTCATCCGGGTGTCGTTCGCAGCAATTTCGGGGCCGGTAAGGCGGTCCGGTTCTTCTGGCGGGTGTGGCCGTTCATGACCAGCTCGAAGGAGGCGGGGGAGCTGCTCACGTGGCTTGCCACCGCACCCGCAACCGAGCTGACCGACGGGGCTTATTACCTCGGGCACAAGGTCAAAGACCCGCGACCGTGGGTGACCGATCCGGAGCTGGCCGCGCGGCTGTGGGAGTCGAGCGCGCGAGCGGTCGGCTTAACGGAGACGGCCGGCGGGGCGGGTCGATAACCCTTATCCGCCGCGTTCATCATCTATCTCACTTGGGGCTCCCACCTGGGCTTCCGGCTTTGTAGCGTGGCTGATCATGCTGCCCCGGATCGGTACCACGCCGCGCTGGTGGGCCGGCGCAGCCCGGTCCGCGGCGGGGCTCAGCCTGCTCGCGGTCACCGCGCTGTGGCTGGCCGGAGCGCCCGGATGGTCGCTGGGGGCGCTCGGGCGGCTCGCCGGGCTGTGGTCGGCCGGCCTGCTGCTCCTGCAGGTGCTGCTCATGGCCCGGATCCCGCTGGTCGAGCGCGCGTTCGGGCAGGACGCGCTGGCGCGCGGGCACCGGTGGACCGGGTTTTCGTCCTTCCTGCTGCTGGCCGCGCACATCGTGCTCGCTATTGTCACGCACAGTGAGTTCTGGACGTACCCGGGCCTGCTACCGGCGATCGGCGGAACGACCGCGCTGATCCTGGTGGTGCTCACCTCGCTGCGCTGGACGCGGCGCCGGCTGCGCTACGAGGCCTGGCACCTTTTGCACCTGTACGCGTACCTGGGTGTCGCGCTCGCTTTGCCGCACGAGATCTGGGCGGGAAGCGACTTCGCCGGTTCTTATGCGCGGGCTTACTGGCTCGCTTTGTATGCCCTGGCAGCCGGGAGCGTCATCGTTTTCCGGGTGCTCCGGCCGTTGTGGCGTACCGTCCGGCATCGCCTGGTCGTCGATCACGTCGTACCGGAAGCCCACGGGTTGGTTTCGGTGTATTTACGCGGCCGGAACCTGGATCGCCTTCCGGTGCGGGCCGGGCAGTTCTTCGTGTGGCGTTTCCTCGACGGACCTGGCTGGACGCGCGGCAACCCGTTCTCGTTGTCCGGCCCGCCAACCGGTAATCAATTACGCATCACGGTCAAGCAACTCGGTGACGGCAGTTCCCGGGTCGCCCGCCTCCAACCCGGCACGCGGGTGCTTATCGAAGGGCCTTACGGCAGGCTGACCGCGGAGTCCTATCGCGGCGGCCCGGTGACAATGCTGGCCTGCGGCGTCGGGATCACGCCGCTGCTGGCACTGCTGTGGGATTTACCGTACGGCCACAACCAAGCGACCCTGATCTATCGCGCACGCCATCCCGGCGAGGTCGCTTTCCTCGACGAGATCGAATGGCTGGCCGAACGCCGCGGGGTGCGGCTGGTGCCGTTGATCGGACCGCGCGCCCAGGCGACATCGTGGCTGCCGCTGGAATACGCCGACTACACCGATGCCGAAGCGCTGCGCGAATTGTCACCCGACATCACCGGCCACGACTTATATGTGTGCGGCCCGGATCTGTGGACCGAAGCGGTGCGCTCGGCTGCTCGATCGGCGGACGTTCCGGCGGGACAGGTGCACAGGGAACGATTCGGCTGGTGACCCGCATTCTTCTCTGGGTGCTGATGACGGCGCTGATCGTGGTGCTGCTGTTCCTCTATCAGCCCTGATCGCCTGGGCGCAGGCTCAGTCGGTGAGCATGACGAGTTGCCGGGTGGCCCGGGTCATGGCGACATAGCGGTCGACGTCATGGCGCAGTCACCGCGAAATCCGACAGCGGGGCCATCAAGGTGACGCTGAGCGAGCCCGCTTCGGTGACGGCCAAAGCTGGTAGCGGCAATGTCACGGTGACCGTTCCGCCCGGTCCGTGCCAGGTCAAGGCGCACAGCGGTTCGGGCGGCTAGAGCAAGAGCCGCTACCTCGCCAGATCTGGAGACCGCCAGCGGCACCATCTCCCTCGCCACCGCCTGATCCCCGTTCGCCTTGCATTTTTGTCAGAGGGGGGTGCTAGTCTTCCAGGAGTTAGAACGAGTGTTCGATTGGTTCGAACGACTGTTCCAGCCGGTGTCTGCTGCGGCCTCGGGCCTGCCGCAGACGGGGCCGGGGCGATCGGCGGCAGGTCGAACGGTCGGGCTGACTACGGGAGCCATGTTCGCGGCAGGCTCCCACGGGTGCGGCACCCGCGAAGTGTCGTACCAGGTCCCGGGCATTCGCGGGCCCGAGACCGAGACCAGGCAGGACCGTCGTCCGCCGCCCACGACCCCCGGGCGGCGGACGACGGGCCCGCCGGCGCAAGTCCGGCCGGGTGTGGTGTGGGGAAGCTTCACACCCGGCCGGCACCGCCGCTGTGCTTCCTCCGCAGCGGATCGGGCCGTCGCCTCACAAGGCGCCGGCCAGCACGTCGGATGCGACACGCGAGGAGAGAGCCATGGGGAGCAACCCGGCAGCGAGCCTGAGACAACCACCTGGCATGCCCAGTTTGTGGGATGCCGCAAGCCACGACGCCGTCTCTGATGCTGTGCCTGCCCCGCGTGACCCCGGCGAGCGCGAGTCTCGGGCAGGCGCGCCCCGGCAGATCGGACCTCCGGTGTACGGGCACGCGCCCACGGCCGGCGCCCAGCCATCCCCGACGATCCCGGCCAACCTGCTGCCCAACCGCACCCCGGCCCAACTGCTGGCAATCGCGCACGAGGGCCTGCGGGAAGCCGCCCGAACCCGGCCTGACGGCTTGCGGTACGCGGCTGCCCACCTGGCCGCCCTGCGCGCCGCTGCTGCTGTGCTCGCGGCCCGTGCCCGGCCGGCTGCTCCGACCCGGCGCAATCAGGTGACCAGCGTGTGGTCGTTGCTGGTGCTGGTGGCCCCGGAGTTCGGGGACTGGGCTACTTACTTCGCCCTCGGCGCTACCAAACGGGCGGCTGCGGAGGCGGGCATTCCGCGGGTGGTGACCAGCCGCGAGGCTGATGACTTGCTGCGCGCGGCCGAGAGTTTTGTGGGGCAGGTGCAGGAGGCGTTGGGGGTCAGCTTTCAGCCCCGGCTTGAGGCCGCTTGACGACTGATGGTGTGGGTGGACTCGGCGCGGTTGGTGGTAGCCGGGCCTTCGGCGGGCTTGTACCTGGGCCGGTGGTGGTTGGGCTTTGCCGCCGATGGTTGTTGAGTTCTGATCGTCGGCGGTTTGAGTTCCGGCTGACGTTGGTCTTCACGTCCGGTTGCTGACGGCCTTCACGTTCTGGCTGCTGGCGGTTTAAGTCTTAGCGCCTGGTGGGCCTCACTTCCTGTGGGCGTCAGCCTTCGAGATTTTGGCTTGGCCATGAAGATCAACTTCGATGTGGTGTACAGCGGGGCGGAGACAATGGCCGGGCGCATGATCAACGGTGCGGCGGCCCTTGCTGAGCTGGTACGGCCTGCCGGGGAGACCGACGCCGGAGGGCTGCAGCGGGTGCTGCCGGTGCTTTCCGAGCTGGGCGGTTTGCTGCCGTGGCGAGGACTGCAGCGCGGAAGCACCGTGGCTGTGGGTCTTACTTACGAGAGTCCGCCTCGGCGGGTAGCCCAGGAAAGCTATGTGGGCGGCACCCGGCGCGCTCGCGAAGGTACACGGGCTGGGGTTGCCTGGGGACAGCGAGCGCCGGTTGCCGAAGTGGGAAGCAACGGGGGCACCTCCCTGCTCCTGGCTCTTCTCTCCGCCGCCTCGCACGCCGGGTCCTGGTGCGCGGTGGTGGGAGTGCCGGCGCTCGGGGCGCTGGCTGCCGCGGAAAGTGGGGTAGCCCTCGACCGGTTGGCTTTGGTTCCTGACCCGGGACCGGAGTGGCCCACGGTGGTGGCGGCGCTGATCGACGGCGTGGACGTCGTGGTACTTGCTGTTCCCGGCCAGGTTTCCCCTTTGATCACCAGCCGGTTGGTGGCCCGGGCCCGGCAACGGGGGTGCGTACTCGTCCCCTATGGACGCTGGGACGGCGCCGATGTCACGTTGCAAGTCACCCAGGGGCAGTGGGAGGGGCTTGCGGAGGGGCGCGGGCGGTTGCGGCGGCGGCGGGTGAC
>NZ_LOJP01000001.1:1912819-1949483 GCF_001553785.1 Actinoplanes sp. TFC3 | reverse complement strand
GTGGTGGGGTTGGTCGGCGGCGTCGTCGGGTCGGTGCCACCACCACTACAGGTGCCCTGGTCGGACCAGACGTCCCACTGGCCGCTGTGCGTGGCCGGGCTCTCGTTCTGGGTCCACCACTTGGCAGAGTAGTTGTGGCCGTTCTGCGACGCGGTCAGGCCGTTGGTGTAGACCGCGGTGGCACTCCACGGGGACGCGCAGGCGACAGCAGCAGACGCCTGGACCATGGGGACCGAGGCGGTAGTGACTGCCACGATCGCCCCGGTCCACAAGGCGCGGCGGAGGGATTTCTTCACTGCGTCTCCTCAACGAACAGTTAGGAAACTTTCCTAAGGGGGATTGAAGAGACGGTAGTCACATCTATGAACAGGCGTCAAGAACCTCAACGCTGATTACGCGAGGTCTTAACTTTTCGGAGCGTAGCGCCACGGCGTGCACTCAGCCGGGCACAGCGCGTAGTCTGCCGTCATGACCATCTTCGACGTCGACATCGACGCACTTCCGGGCGGATCGGCCGAACTGGCGCGCTATCGCGACAATGTCGTCCTGGTGGTCAATGTGGCCAGCCGCTGCGGGCTCACCCCGCAGTACGCCGGCCTCGAAACACTGTACGAGAAGTACGCCGATCGCGGCCTGGTCGTGCTCGGCGTGCCGTGCAACCAGTTCGCCGGCCAGGAGCCCGGGGCGGCAGCCGAGATCGAGGAGTTCTGCCAGGTCAACTATGGCGTCACGTTCCCCCTCACCGAGAAGGTCGACGTGAACGGCGCCGACCGGCACCCGCTGTACCGCGAGCTGATCGGCGATGGCGACGACGTGACCTGGAACTTCGAGAAATTTCTGGTCGCCCCCGGCGGAGCGGTGGTCGCGCGCTTCGACCCGCGCACCGAGCCGCAGGACGACCGGGTGATCACTGCCATCGAGCCCTTGCTACCACGCTGAGCTGCCCATGAGCATCCATGTGATCGGCGTCGACGCCTATGCCCTCGGCTGGGTGGGTGTCGAGCTGCGCGACGGGCAGTTCGGGCGCGCCATGCTGGCGTCCACCTTGTACGAGATCGTGGCGGGCAGCTCCGGCGCGGCGGTGATCGGCGTCGACATCCCGCTCGGCATGCTGCCCGACCGTTGGCGCGCCGCCGATGCTCTGGCCGCGGATCAGCTCGGCCCGCGCCGCAGCAGCGTGTTCCGGGTGCCGCCGCGCGCGGTCTGGCAGGAACCGGACTTCACCACCGCCAACCGGGTCTGCCGCGAGCTGACCGGCGCGGGGTTGAGCCGCCAGTCGTGGGCATTGCGGCCCAAGCTGCTCGAAGCCAACGCGATCTGGGAGCGTCATCCGGGGTTGCTGTTCGAGGCCCACCCCGAGGTGTCGTTCCGTGAGATGGCCGGCGAGCCTTTGCCGTACGCGAAGAAGACCTGGTCCGGGCAGGCCCGCCGCCGTGAGTTGCTCGCCAAGCATGGCATTGTGCTGCCCGACCACCTCGGACCCGCCGGCCAGGCCCCGCCCGATGACATCCTCGACGCCGCCGCGGTGGCCTGGAGTGCGCACCGGATGGCCACCGGTACGGCCCTGAGCCACCCCAGCCCCCCGGAGGAGAACGACGGAGCCCAGATCGCGATCTGGTATTAGAAGCTAGGAACTCTGCGCAGCGATCTCCCGGGCGCGGTCACGGGCTGCTTCCAGCGCGGCCAGCAGCGCCGCGCGCACGCCGTGGTTCTCCAGCTCGCGGATCGCCGAGATGGTGGTGCCGGCCGGGGAGGTCACCGCCTCGCGCAGCTTGACCGGGTGCTCACCGGAGTCGCGCAGCATCACCGCCGAGCCGATCGCGGTCTGCACGATCAGCTCGTGCGCGACCTGGCGCGGCAGGCCGAGCAGGATGCCCGCGTCGATCATCGCCTCGACGAGCAGATAGAAGTAGGCCGGCCCGGAGCCGGACAGCGCGGTCACCGCGTCCTGTTGCGACTCCGGCACCCGTACGGTCGAACCCAGCGGCTGGAACATCTGCTCGGCGATCGCCAGGTGTTCGCCGGTGGCGTGCGGGCCGGCCGAGATCGCGGTCATCGCCTGGTCCACCAGCGCCGGGGTGTTCGTCATGACCCGCACGACCGGGGTGCCCTCGGGCAGCCGCGCGGCGAAGAAGCTGGTCGGCAGCCCGGCGCACAGCGAGATGAGCAGCTTGCCGGCGGGCACCTCGGCACCGATCTCGTCGAGCAGGGTGCCGGCGTCCTGCGGCTTGACCGCGATCGCTAGCACGTCCGCCTCGGCCACCGCTGTGGCGTTGCCGGCCACCCGCACGCCGTATCGCTCGGCCAGCTCGGCACCGCGTTCCGGGCGCCGGGCGGTCACCACGATCTGACCGGCCGGGCGGCCCGCGCGCAGCAGGCCGGAGACCACGAGCTCGCCGATCTTGCCGGTGCCGATCACCGCGACGACGGACATGGGCGGTCCTCCCCCATCTACGTTTCAGGGGCGGACCGAGTGGTCCGCCCCTGAAAACCGTAGTCGGCTCAGCTACCGAAGAAGACCTCGGCCTCTTCGTAACGCTCAAGCGGCACGGTCTTGAGCTCGGCGGTGCCGTCGGCGAGCGGGACCCGCACGATGTCGGTGCCGCGCAGCGCCATCATCTTGCCGAAGTCGCCGTCGTTCACCGCGTCGATGGCCTGCAGGCCGAAGCGGGTGGCAAGCACGCGGTCGTACGCGGTCGGGGTGCCACCGCGCTGGATGTGACCGAGGACGACCGTGCGGGCCTCCTTGCCGGTCTTCTCCTCCAGGGTCTCGGCGAGCCACTGGCCGATGCCGCCGAGGCGGACGTGGCCGAACGCGTCGAGCTCCTTGTTCTGCGTGACCATCTGGCCCTCAAGCGGCTCGGCGCCCTCGGCGACCACCACGATCGGGGCGTATTCGACCTGGAAGCGCTTGGTCACGTAGGTGGCGACCTGGTCCACGTCGAACTTGCGCTCGGGCAGCAGGATCACGTTGGCGCCACCGGCGAGGCCGGCGTGCAGCGCGATCCAGCCGGCGTGGCGGCCCATGACCTCGACCACCAGCGTGCGGTGGTGCGACTCGGCGGTGGTGTGCAGCCGGTCGATGGCCTCCATCGCGATGTTGACCGCGGTGTCGAAGCCGAAGGTGTAGTCGGTGGCGTTGAGGTCGTTGTCGATCGTCTTGGGCACGCCGACCACGTTGACGCCGAGATCGGTGAGCTTGGTGGCCACGCCGAGGGTGTCCTCGCCACCGATTGCCACGAGCGCGTCGACACCCTGCTCGGCCAGGTTGGCCTTGATCTTCTCGACGCCGCCGTCGATCTTGAACGGGTTGGTCCGGGAGGAGCCGAGGATGGTGCCACCGCGCGGCAGGATGCCTCGCACCTCCGCGATGCCCAGCGGCTTCGTCAGGCCCTCCAGCGGGCCCTTCCAGCCGTCCCGGAAACCGACGAACTCGTGCCCGTAGACGGCTACGCCCTTGCGCACCACCGCCCGGATCACCGCGTTGAGACCGGGGCAGTCGCCGCCGCCGGTGAGCACGCCGATACGCATGATTGCTCGTCCTCCCTCATCGGGTCGCGATCGGCCCGGCGCCCGTCAGGTGGGCAGCATCCGGCCCGGCTTCATCGCCGGGACGGGGGGCGGGCCGCAAGCGCACTGTAGTCGGCCCGCCTGACCCCGGCCAACGCGCCCCGCTACAACCGGACGGTTTCGTTCTCGCCAGCGTTCGGCGTCTTTCCCGTAACGGCTGCCTTGGCGTACCCCAACAGGGTGATCACCTTCGAGCTGTGCGCGGCCTCCCAGTACTCGGCCGACTCCGCGGTCACCTTGACCAGCGTGAGGTTCGGGGTCTCCAGTCCGTCCGGGAACCACGCCTTGAGCACGGGGTTCCACAGCTCCTCGGCCTTGGCCCGGTTGTCGGTCTGCACCGCGGTGCCGGCCACCGAGGTCCATGCGTGCTGCTTGGGGTCGCTGAACGCGACGTTGACCTGCGGGTTGAGCCGGATCTCGGCAACCAGGTCGGCGTCGGAGTAGGTGAAGAACCACAGGTCGCCGTCGAACTCGACCTCCTGCAGCGCCATCGGCCGGCTGACGTGGCGCCCCTCGGCGGTCATGGTGGTCAGCATCCCGATGCGGGCGTCCTTGACCAGCTCCTTGAGCTTCTCGCGCTTGTCTTGCTCGCTGTGCTCAGCCATGTCGCACTCCTTCGTCGGTGTCCCCCTCGAACTTCCCGGAGGACACCGGCCGAAACAGCCCGGGTTGATCGGCGGCTCAGCGTTCGGCCATCCCGGCCCGCCGGCGCAGCGCCGACACGTCGGTGACCACGATGCGCCGGCCCTCGGTGCGCAGCCAGCCGCGGGTGGCGAACGAGCCGATGGCCTGGTTGACGCTCTGCCGCGAGCCGCCGGCCATCTCGGCGAGCTGGCTCTGGTTCAACTCGATAGTGATCATCGGGGCCTGGCTGTCACCCGCGAGGCGGACCAGGGTCTTGGCCACGCGGCCGGGCAGATCGAGGAAGACGTGGTCGGCGTTCTGCTCGGTGAGCCGGCGGATCAGCCCGCCGACCGAGCGCATCACCGCGTCGAGAATGCGCGGGTTGGAGTGCACCAGATCCATGAACGCCACCCGGGACAGCGCGAGCGCCTGGCTGTCCTCGATCGCTTCGGCGCTGGCCGAGCGGGTGGAGGCGTCCAGCAGCGAGACCTCGCCGAGCACGTCGGGCGGCCGGACCACGGTGAGCACGGCGCGTTCGCCGGTGGGAGCCGTGCGGAACACCGCAATGGCGCCGCGGCGCAACACGATCAAGGAGTCCCCCGGATCGTGTTCCACGAACAGGATCTGGCCTTTACGGTACGTCCGGGGCACAGCGGCAGCGATCACCCGCTGACGCACGTCGGGCTCCAGCCCGGCGAACATTTCCACACCCGTCAGCGCGTCTCCCGGCTCCGGCAGCCGATGATCCACGGTCAGTCCTTCCCCCGGCCGGGACCACCGTCGGCACAGCTGTCCGGCGTCGGCCCCTCGACGCGAACGATCACTCTTAGCATGAAGAGCGTCATCAACGCCATTTGATACCTCCACGGCGCATCCGGTTCGATCATTTCGCGGATGTCGCTGCGTGTACACCCCCCAATTGCCCGGTGTAACTATCGCCCACCGTGTCCGTTGTCGTCACGATCCGTACCTCGATAATCGCCGCCGTGCCGGATGACGACCTCCTTCGATCGACGCTGCGCGACCAGTGGCACCTGCAGCCCGCCGAGATCTCGGTGCTGCCCGGGGGCTTGATGCTGCACGGCTGGGACGTGCTGGCCGGCGGTGAGCGCTTCGTGGCCCGCCTCGCCGACCCGGCCTGCCGCCAGCCGGTGGAGGCGGGCCTGGCCGCGGCGGCCCACCTGCGCACCATCGGCATCGAAGCCGGCGTGCCGGTGCGGACCCTGGCCGGCGCGCTGACCGCCGACACCGAACGCGGGGCGATGGCCGTGCTGCGCCGGGCCCCCGGCCGTACCCTCGATGGGCGCGACCCCATCGACCAGCAGTTCTGGGGTGATCGCCTGGGGGCCGTGCACCGTGCCCTGCAGCGCTTCGACCACCCCGGCCTGGGCCGCTGGAGCTACCTCGACCCGGAGGCCGCGCACCTGGCCGCCGAGCCGTGGCTGCGCGAAGCGGTCGCCGGTGCGCTCACCGCGATGACCCGGCTGACCGTCACCGACCGGCTCACGTACGGCGTCCTGCACGGCGACCCCGCCCCCGAGATGTTCCTGATCGACCCGGCCACCGGGCGCGCCGGGCTGCTCGACTGCGGCGCCAGCGGCACCGGCCCCCTGCTCTACGACGTGGCCGCCGCGGTCGTCTACGCCGGCGGCGAGGAAACCTCCGCGGAATTGCTCGACGGCTACCTGGCGGCCGGCCCGGTCACCTTCGACGAGCTGCACGCCGCCCTGCCCGTGCTGCTGCGCTTCCGCTGGGCGGTGCAAGCCGACTGGGCCGCCCGCCGCGGCGACCCCGAGGGCCTGCGCCACGCCCGGGAGGCCCTGCGCGACCGCCCCGGCGACGCGTAGGCAAGGATGGTCCGCGATGGTCTATCGCTATTTCTACGACTGCGAGTTCATCGAGGACGGCCGCACGGTCGACCTGGTGAGCATCGGCATGGTCGACGAGTTCGGGCGTGAGTTCTACGCCGTCTCCACCGAGTTCGACGAGTCCAAGGCGATCCCCTGGGTGCGCCGCAACGTGCTCGACAAGCTGCCCTCACCCTCGGATCCGGCGTGGCGCTCCCGCGAGCGCATCCGCGAGGATCTGCACGCGTTCCTGTTGGAGCCGGTGAAGGGTCGCGACGAGCAGATCGAGCTCTGGGCCTGGTACGCCGCGTACGACCACGTGGCCCTCGCCCAGCTCTGGGGGGCGATGCCGGCCTTGCCCCGGGTGATCCCCCGCTTCACCAAGGACCTGCGCCAGCTCTGGGACGACAAGGGCCGCCCGCCGCTGCCCACCGCGCAGGGCCGCCACGACGCGCTGGTCGACGCCAAGCACAACCTGGCCCGCTGGCATGCCATGGGCGGCTGAACCGGGCTCGGAAAATGGGGTGACCGGGCGGGTGCGCGCTCCTAGGGTGGCGCCCATGTCCGCCGATGCCGCCCGCGCCGCCGAGATTCTCGCCCAGCTTGCCGTGCCGCTGCGCCTCGCCGCGTTCGCCGAGCTGGCCCGCCGCGGCACCGAGGGCGCCACGCTGGCCGAACTCGCCCATGTCCTCGACCGGACCAAGCCCGAGGTCGGTGACGCCTGCGCGCGGCTGGTGGCGGCCGGCATCGTGACGGGTTTCGGCGACGGCGCCTACCGCGCCCACCCCGGCGAACTGCGCGACGCCGCCGGGGCGGTGGACCGGCTGCAGCCGATCGCCGCGCTGCTCGACGGCTACCCGAAGCTGCGCGGCTACTTCAAGCACGGCCGGCTCACCAGCCTCCCGCCCACTCAGGGCGATCGCTATCCGATGCTGGGCGAGTTGCTGGCCCGCTTCCTGGCGCTGGACGGGCTGTACGACGAGGACACCATCAACCGCCGCCTGGCCCGGGTCACCGATGATGTGGCGGGGGCCCGGCGGCTGCTGGTGGAGTCGGGGTGGCTGGAACGGGATCGGGCCGGGACGACGTACGGACCGGGTCGCCCGCTTCCGCAGCCCGCTTGACCGGGGATTCCACCGAGGTCTTGAGCGTGGCCGCGTAGACGTCGACGTATTCGCGGCCGGTGAGCGTCATCAGCTCGTACATGATCTCGTCAGTGACGGCCCGCTCCACGAAGCGGTCGCCGGACTCGTAGCGGGAGAAGTCCAGCGGCCGCCCGATGCGCATGCGCACTCGCTTGATCGCCGGGATCAGCGTGCCGGTGGGCTGGATCTCGTCGGTGTTGAGCAGCGCCACCGGGACCACCGGGGCGCCGCTCTCCAGGGCCAGCCGGGCCACCCCGGTCTTGCCGCGGTAGAGCCGGCCATCGGGCGAGCGGGTGCCCTCGGGGTAGATGCCCGCGATGTTGCCCGAGCGCAGCACCCGCAGCTGGGTGTCCAGGGCCGCGCGGGCCGCCTTGCCGCCCGAACGGTCCACCGGGATGGTCCCGGTATTGGTGAAGAACTGGCGCATGAGCCAGCCTTTGATCCCCTTCCCGGTGAAGTACTCCGCTTTGGCGACGAAGGTCACCCTCCGCTTCAGCACCAGAGGTGTGAAGATCGAGTCGGAGAACGAAAGGTGGTTGCAGGCGAGGATCACCGGCCCACGCTCCGGAAGGTGTTCGAGTCCCCGCACGTCAGGACGGAAGACACATTTCAGGACAGGTCCGAGGACCACGTACTTCAACAGCCAGTAGAACACCGGTGTCCTTTCCCGCGCACGGGCCGCCGGGGGGCAGGAAAAGCCTACGAAGCGGGAGCGGCGCGCCACAACGCACTCCCGCAAGCGGCACCTGTCGTGTCACCATTCAAGGCACGCGCGCGCCGAGCGCGGGGGCTCGGCTATCGGGGTGCAGGGAGATTACAGGGTGTCTGCGGGTGGCGCCCGTCGCGGGCGGCGGGACAACGGACTCGACGCGGCCGACTACGCGGCCGCGGGCGACGTGGATCCGCGCGTGGGCGAGCACCTGCTCGACGTGCTGGCCGCCGGGGGCATCGCTGCCTACCTGCAGCCCTCTGCCGATCTGAACCCGATCCTGCGCGCCACGACGTTCCCGGCCCGGCCCACCGACCGGCTGTTCGTCGACCGCGACCACCTCGCCACCGCCCGCGAGCACCTGCAGAAGCTGACCGGCGGCGCCGGGCCCACCCCGCCGAGCGCGCCGGTGCCGGCCGACCAGCGCGACATCGACGCCGAGTGGGCGAAGATCGTGGCCGGCTTCCACACCACCGTCGATCCGGGCACCCAGTCGTGGCCCGACGCCGAGGACATGCCGGCCTCGCCCGAGAAGGCGCCGGAGCCCCCCAAGCCCGCCGACGAGGGCCCGGTGCTGCACAACCGGCGCCGCACCGACCGCGTCGAGGAGCCCTCGTTGCTCGACGGGCTGGACACCTTCGGCGCCGACCTGGCCGACGACGAGGACGAGGACGACGAGCGGTACGTGCCGCCGCCGCCCCCGCCGCTGCCGCACATCTCCAAGTACGCGATCGCCGGCGTGCTCGGCGTGGTCCTGGGCTTCGTGCTGTTCCTGTTCCCGTGGCTCGTGCCGGTGCCGGCCACCTACGTCACGCTCCTCGCCTTCGCGGCGATCGTGGCGGGCGCGGTGACGCTGGTGTGGCGGCTGCGCTCGGGCGACGACGATGACGACCTCGACGTCGGCGCCGTCGTCTAGCGCAGCCATAGCCCCCCGCCTCGGGCGACGACGATGACGACCTCGACGACGGCGCCGTCGTCTAGCGCAGCCATAGCCCCCCGCCTCTGTACCGGTGGGTAGCCATCCACTAACGTGCTGTAAATGCGCCAGAGCTCGCTCGTTGTTGTCGCCAACCGTCTTCCCCTCGATGACAACATCGCTCCGGACGGCGCTTGCGAATGGCGGCGCAGTCCCGGCGGCCTGGCCGGGGCCCTGCACGCCATCCTGGACAAGACGCCCGCCACCTGGGTCGGCTGGGGCGGCGGGATCGGCACGGCCAAGCCCCTGCCCGACATCGGCAGCCTGCGGATGCTGCCGATGGGGTTGTCCGAGGACGAGCACAACGGCTACTACGAGGGCTTCGCGAACTCCACGTTGTGGCCGCTCTACCACGATGCGGTGTCCCCGCCGGTGTTCGACAGGGGCTGGTGGGAGACCTACCGGGCGGTCAACCGCAGGTTCGCCCAGGCCGCCGCGGAGGCCGTCGAGCCCGGCGGCACCGTGTGGGTGCAGGACTACCACCTGACGCTGGTGCCTCAGCTCATCCGCGAGTTACGTCCGGACGTACTCATCGGCTTCTTCATGCATGTGCCGTTCCCACCCCCGGAGCTGTTCATGCAGCTCCCCCGCCGCCTCGACCTGCTGCGCGGCATGCTCGGGGCCGATCTGGTGGGTTTCCAGCGCCCGCAGGCCGCGCACAACATTTCCCAGCTCGCCGTCAAGCTGCTCGGCGCGCAGGTCACCGGGGACGAGGAGATCTCGTTCGAAGGGCGCACCATCCGCACCGGCGCGTTCCCGATGTCCATCGACGTCGCCGAGATGCAGGCGCTGTCGGCCCGGCGCGACGTGCGGGACCGGGCCGCGCAGTTGCGCTCCGATCTGGGCAAGCCGCGCCGGGTGCTGCTCAGCGTCGACCGCCTCGACTACATCAAGGGCATCGAGCACCGGCTGACCGCCTACAGCGAGCTGCTGCGCGACGGGCTCGTCAAGGTCCGCGACACCGTGCTCGTGCAGGTGGCGGTGCCCAGCCGCGAGCGTGTGGAGAGCTACCGCAAGCTGCGCGACCGCATCGAGGGCGAGGTCGGGCGGATCAACGGCGAGTACGGCCGCGTGGGCGAAACCGCCATCCACTACCTGATCCAGCCGTTCGACCGTGCCGAGCTGGCCGCGCTCTACCAGACCGCCGACGTGATGGTGGTGACCCCGCTGCGCGACGGCATGAACCTGGTCGCCAAGGAGTACGTGGCCGCCCGCGCCGACAACTCGAGCGCGCTGGTGCTCAGCGAATTCGCCGGGGCGGCCGACGAGTTCACCGACGCGTTCCTGGTCAACCCGCACGACGTCGACGGGCTCAAGGACACCCTGCTGCGCGCCATGGAGGCCGAACCGGCCGACCTGGAACGGCGGATGACAGCCATGCGCGAACACCTGGTCAGCCACGACATCGACTTCTGGGCGCGCAGCTACCTGACCGCTCTCGACCGCACCGGACGGGTGGCCGCGCGGCTACGCCGCTAGTTGTTTTTCCAACCAGTCCAAGATCGCGTCGATGGGTTCCTGCCAGTTCGCGTCGAGCATCAGGTCGTGGCCGAGGCCCGGGAACAGCAGCGGCGCGCCACCGAAGCGGGCCGCCGCGCGGTCGAGGGCCTTGCGGGTGACGATCCGGTCGTCCGGGCTGCCCACCACCAGCGTCGGGGGCGAGCCCACCGGCGGTTGCGGGTCGGGCGCCTCGAAGACCTGGCGGTAGACCCGCAACGGGGCTCGGGTGAGGCGGTTGACGTACCCGTCGGCTTCGGGAAGGTCAGCGGCGAACAGCTGGCGGCGATGCAGTTTGAGTGGGCCGCCGAAAAGGACCGGCAGGGTGCCTCGCGGGTTGGTGCGCAGGGCCGTGCCGAGCGCGCTCCAGCCGCCCAGGACCGGCGCTGAGAGCACGGCCGCCTTCGCCGGATAGCGGGCCAGGGCCTGGGCGACGAGCAGAGCGCCGGCGCCGTGCCCGATCAGCACGGCTTGGCGCGGCAAGCCCGCTGCCGCCTGAACAACATCGTGGACGTACGCCCGCAGCGACCCGTTCTCGCGAGGGCTGATCGCATACGCGGCGTAGCCCCGCTGGGCGGCATGACCGAGCCAGTGCTCCCGGAACGCCCAGGCAGCGTGGCCCAGACCCGGCACGAACAGCAGCGGCGGGCGCCCCTCGTCGGGGTGCGGGAGGGCGCTGAGCACTTCCCGGCGTACGGGCGGCACCGGCGACGTCCAATCCGCGAAGCGCACCAATTGCGACGCCATCAAGCGGGTTCCATCTCTCTGAGCAGGTCCTCCAGCGCGCGCAGGTAGTTCGTGTGGCTGACCTCGAACCAGTGGCGCGACGACGGGACCACGCGCAGCCGGGTCCAGCTGCGCAGCGGGCGCGACGACTCCTTCTGCTGCACCGCTGCGGCATGCACCGGATCGGTGACCCGTAACCGCAGCCAGCGAGCCACCGCGACACTCTGCCAATGGGCCAGCGGGAGCAACCCGGCGTCGGCCTGCAGCAACCCGACCACGGCGAGCGTCGGGTGGTGCCGGGCGAACGCGTGCAGGTGCAGGTCGGGGCGCCCGTCCTCGTCCACGTCGAGCAGGTCGGGGGTCAGGAAGTCGAAGCGCGGCAGGTAGCCGGTGGCGGCGATGACCAGGTCGGGTTCGAGGCGGCGGCCGTCGGTCAGCTCCACGATGGAACCCTCGGCGCGGGCCACGTCGCAGACCGGGGTGATCCGGCCGTGACCGAGGTGGTAGACGAGCTGGCTGTTGACCACCGGATGGCTCTCGTACGGCCGGTGGTCGGGTTCGCTCAGCCCGTAGCGGGTCACATCGCCGACTGTCAGGCGCACGGTGCGGTGGTAGAGCCACTGGCGCACCCGTAGCGGCAGCCGCAGCCGCAGCGCCCTGGCGTTCACCTGATCAGCGGGCCGGCCGAACAGGAACTTGGGGGTGTACCAGTAGCCGCGGCGGGTGGAGTGCCACACCTTCTCGGCCTGCTGGGCGGCCTCGACGGCGATGTCACAGCCGGTGTTGCCGCCGCCGATGACCAGCACCTTGCGACCGCGCAACTGCGCCGGATCCTTGTACGCCGACGCGAGCATCACCCGCCCCGAGAACCGTGAGGTGTCCACACCCAGCGGCTTGGGTGACCAGTTGTGCCCGTTGGCCACCACCACAGCCGCATAGCGCTGGACGCGTTCCTCGCCGCCCCCGGTGCTGCGGGTGGTGACATCCCAGCGCCCCTCACCCCCCGGGGTCACGGCAACCACCTCGGTGCCGAACCAGATGTCGTCGCGCAGGCCGAAGTGGTCGGCGTAGCGCTCCAGGTAGCTCAGCAGCTGGCTGTGATGCGGGTAGTCGGGCCAGTCGTCGGGCATCGGGAAGTCGGGGAACTCGGTGAGCGGACGCGAGGAGATCAGGTGCGTGCTCGAGTAGACAGGGCTGCGGTCGTGGCGCCAGTTCCACGCGCCGCCGACGCCGGTCTCCCGCTCGTAGCAGTCCACCGCGAAGCCCTGTTCCCTCAGGTTCTTCACGGTGACCAGGCCGCTGGCTCCGGCGCCGATCACGCAGACCGCGTCGCGACGATCGGCGATGTCCGGGGTGTCTGGCACCCGGGAATCCTCGCAGACGAGCCGCCTAGTCGGAAGGCAACGTCAGCTCGGCCAGCACCGGGAGGTGATCGCTGGCCCGGCGGGCGGCGTCGGTCTCCACAACCTCATACCGCTCGATCTGCACGTCCGGCGAAACGAAAAGCGCGTCGATGCGCTGGCGGGGCAGGGTGGCCGGGAAGGTCAGCGGGGTGCCGCCGGCCACCGACGCGGTGTCGACGAACCCGTCGGCGACCGTGCGCCACGCTCCCCCGCCCGGCCCCTCGTTGAGGTCGCCGCCGGCCACCAGCGGACCGTTCACCTGGGCCAGCGCGTCCTTCCAGAGCGCCGCCTGGGCGGGCCGCTCGGCCGGATCGGTGGCCAGGTGCGAGCCGGAGACGGTGAACCGGGCACCCTTCACCGAGCAGCGCGCGAACGCGGCCCCGCGCAGGTGCCTGCCCGGGGTGAGCGGGTAGCGCAGGCTCCACGTCTCGTGCACGCGCACCCGCAGCGTCACCAGCAGCAGGTTGCCCAGCGAGGGCAGGCCGCCCTCGGCGACCACCATGCCAAGGCTGTCGGCCAGCGCCGCGCACTTGTGCCGCCAGCGGAACCGCCGGAAGCCCTCCTGCACGATGACGACGTCCGGGGCCAGCTCGCGTACCAGGCCGGCCAGCGCGACACGGTCGTCGCGCAGGCCGTGCACGTTGTAGCTGAGCACCCGTAGCGGAACCCCGGACAACGGTCCTCCCCTTGAAACGATCAGATCCGGCGGGCCAGGTCGGCCGCGCCGAGCACCCCTGCGGTGTTGCCGGTTTCGGCGGCCTTGATCTCGGCCACCGGGAACCGCCCGCGCTGGGCGAGCTGGTCCCGGTAGGTGGCCTCGGTCGGGCCCATCAGCAGTTCCCCGGCGTCGATGACGCCGCCGCCGACGACCAGCACCTGCGGGTCGAAGGCCTGGGCCAGGTCGGCCATGGCGACGCCCAGCCAATACCCGATCTGCGCGAACGCGTCCCGGGCCACCCCGTCGCCGCGCTGCGCCGCCTCGGTGATCTGCCGGCCGGTGATCTCCAGCGGGTCCCCGCCGGCCAGCTTCAGCAGCAAGGCGGCCCGCTCGGGTTCCTGCCGCGCCCCGGCCCGCGCGAAGCGGACCAGCGCCTTGCCGCTCGCATACTGCTCCAGGCAGCCCAGCCGGCCGCAGCCGCACGGGTGCCCGCCGTTGACCGACTGGATGTGGCCCAGCTCCCCGGCGGTGCCGTTGGCGCCGCGCCACAGCCGCCCGCCGAGCACGATCCCGCCGCCGATGCCGGTGCCCACGGTGATCATCACCATGGAGTCGTCGGCCTGGCGGGCCGCGCCGAAGCGGAACTCGGCCCAGGCGGCCACGTTGGCGTCGTTCTCCAGCACGGTCGGCAGCCCGACGGCCTTGGCCACGATGTCGCGCACCGGCTCCTCGCGCCAGGCCAGGTTGGGCGCGAACAGCACCGTCGCCCCGGCCACGTCGATCCAGGCGGCGGCCCCGATGCCCACCGCGTCGGCCGCCGGATACTGGGCCGCCAGCTCGGTGGCCACCGCGACGATGGTGTCCCGGGTTGCCGCGGGGTCGTCGGCCGGGGTCTCGCGCCGCGTCTGTGCGACCACTGCCCCGTTCTCGTCCACCACCCCGCCGGCCACCTTGGTGCCGCCGACGTCGATTCCGATGGTCAGCGCCACGCTGCCCGTCCCCTCTGTTGTCACTCCGCGCCGCCGGGGGCGTCCCCGCCCGGCCGGTCGTCGCGGTCTCCGGCCGCAGCCGGCGTTCCCTGTGCCGCCACATCATGATCTACGCCGCCGGTTCGTGCCACGCCGGTTTCGCCAGGCGAGTCCCCGTTCGCGTAGTTCGCGACCGCTGCCGCCCAGGGGTCCGTGGGGCGCGTCACGCCTTCACCCGTCTTATTTCCGGTACGTACAGAGCTCCCCCACCCCTCAGCGCCCTCATTCGCGGGCCGTCCCGCCGCTTCCCGAGCCGCCGCCGCAGCCTCCCCGGCGGCAGCAGCTTCCCGGCGGGCATGCCGGTTGTCCTCGCGCGTGGCGGCCGTCCAGGGGTCGGCGGCCTCGTCGATGGTGGGCTCGTCGGCAGGAGCCGAGGACGCGGTTGCGCGCGTGGCGGCCGCCCACGACTGATCAGGGGTGGGCTCTGGACGTACCTTCGGCTCCGGGGTCCGTTTTGTGCCCTCCGCAACGGACGAGAAGGCGCGCATCAGGCTGGCCACGCCGGTGGCGAAGTCTCCCGCACCCACCGCCAGCCGGGCAGCCGCCTTGGGATCGGGCACCACCGCCGCGATGAGATCACCCAGCCCGGAGTTCCGGCGGGCCTGCCCGGCCATTGCCAGCACCGTTGCGACCAGCCGCTCGGCTTCCTCGCGCGCCGTTCCAGTCATGCGTGCCCCCTGCTGAAGTTGATGCGCGCGGTCAGGCCCGGGACAGGCTTTCGACGCGGCGCTTGAGCTCCTTGAGGGCCGTGTCCATGATCATCTTTTCGGCCTTGCGCTTGAACATGCCCAGCATCCCCACGGTGAGCTCCACCTCAAGGGTGTACGTCACCGTGGTGTTTCCGCCACCGTCTGCGACCAAGTCGTAGGAGCCGTTCAGCACTTTCTGCATCTTCGAGGGCGCGACCAGGTGCCACTCGATGCGCGAGAGGTCCTCGGCGTAGGCGTAGTCGAGCTGGTAGTCGTCGGCCAGCGGGCCGGCGTCGATGACGAAGCGCACCCGGGCGGCGTAGCCGTCCTCATACTCCTCGACGACCTCACAGACCTTCACCGCATCCGCCCATTGCGGATAGCTGGGGAAGTCGCAGATCACCTCGACGACCGCGGCCGGAGGCGCCTGGACCTGGATCGACTGCGTCGAGCTGTCCGCCATGGCAGGCAGGCTACCGCGTGGCTGCGACAATCCCGACGACGCCCGGCCGGGGCGGTTGCGCACCCCAGCGGGTATCGCGGACGAGCCAGTTCGCACAAGTGCGGCTACCATCCGTCACGTGCCCGCGTCAGCCAGCGTTCCCGTGCGCGTCCACCCGCTCGTGGTGGCCGCTCGCCTCGTCATGCTCGCACTCGTGGCGGCTCTCACGCTGATCGCCACGCGCGACCCGGGCGAGCTCCGCTGGATCGCCCTGTTGCTGGTCGCGGCACTGCCCGCGCTGTTCGCCCCGGATCACCGCATCGCCGCGCCGCTCGGGCGCCTCGCCGAGGTGGCCGTCACCGGGCTGGCCGCGGGTTCGGTGGCCGCCGCCGCGAACGTCACCCGGACCGTGGATGCCGGGTTCGGGGCCGAGGCGGTGCTGCCCTACCTGGCCGTGCCGCTGCTGACCGCGGCGCTGCGCCGGCGTCCCACCGAGGGCGCCACCCTGCTCGGCGTCGCGGCGGTGACCATGGTCATCGGCGGGGTGATCGCGGAGGAGGGCCAGAAGGTCATCACCCAGCCCGGGTACCTTGCCGCGGGCGGTCAGTGGCTGGTGCTCGGCGCGATCGTCACCTTCGCCGCGGACACCATGCGCCAGCTCATGGCGCCGGTGGAGAACAAGCCGCAGCCGTACGCCGAGGCCACCCGGCTGCTCACCCAGCTGCGCAGCGTCGCCCGGTCCCTGCCGGGCGCAACCCTGGACCCGGGCGGCATCTCCGAGCACCTGCTGGAGGAGTTGCGCGCGGTAGCCCCGGCCGAACGCACGGCGGTGCTGTCCGCCAGCGGTGGCGGACGGCTCGTGATGCTGGCCCAGTCCGGCGCCGAGCGGGTGGACTGGGAGGTGACCCTCGACGCCGACTCGGCGATCGCCGACGCCTGGGCCACCCAGCAGCCGCAGACCGCCAACCGCTCGCAGGCCCGCTCGCACGCCGGTGGCGATTCCTCCGCGCTGGTCGTCCCGCTGGTAGCAGGCGTGCGGACGATCGGATTGGTCATTCTGGAAGCCGATGTGCCCAGTGCGTACCCGCTGACCGTGATCTCGAGGGTGACCGAAGTGACCGGCCCGGCGGCCCTGCGGCTGGAGGCCGCCCTGCTGTTCGACGAGGTCCGCGCGCTGGCGACCAATGAGGAGCGTCAGCGTCTGGCCCGCGAGATTCACGACGGCGTAGCGCAGGAGCTGGTGATGGTCGGCTACGGCATCGACAACGCCCAGGCCACCCTGCCCGAGGGTGCCGACGAGACCGCCGAGGAGCTGCGCTCGCTGCGCGGCGAGGTTACCCGGGTCATCACCGAGCTGCGGCTCAGCCTGTTCGAGCTGCGCTCCGAGGTGGACCGCAACGGCGGGCTCGCGGCGGCCATCGCCGAGTACGCCCGCACCCTGGGCACCTCGGCCGGGCTGCGCGTGCACTTCACGTTCGACGAATCCACCGCCCGGCTGCCCGCCGCCACCGAGGCGGAGTTGCTGCGCATCGCCCAGGAGGCGATCACCAACGCCCGTAAGCACGCCGGCGCCTCCAACCTGTGGGTCACCTGCACCGTCGACCCGCCGTACGCGCAGATCGAAGTCTCCGACGACGGCAAGGGATTCGCCGACGATCGTCCCGATGGGCGCTACGGTCTTGCGATCATGGCCGAGAGAGCGGAACGTATCCGGGGCCGTTTGGAGATCAGACCACGACACCCCAGCGGGACAACCGTTGCCGTAGTGCTCGGATCGTCCGCTCGGCGCGATAGCGTGCGGGATAGCGTTTCCGCATCAGAAGGGGAGTAACCCGAGCATGTCGACCAGTCCGATGCCGACGACCCGCACCAAGGTGCTGCTCGTCGACGATCACGACTTGATCCGTAAGGGGCTGCGGCACGCGTTCGAGCGGGACCGGCAGTTCGAGGTGGTCGGCGAGGCCGCCACGGCAGCCGAGGCCGTCCGCCAGGCCGGCGCGCTGCAGCCGGACGTGGTCATCATGGACCTGCGGCTGCCCGATGGCAGCGGCCTGGAGGCGACCCGCGCGCTGCGCAAGAACAACGCCAACATGGGCATCGTGGTGCTGACCATGTATGCCGGTGACGACCAGCTGTTCGGCGCTCTTGAGGCCGGGGCCAGCGCGTTCGTGCCGAAGACGGCCCCCGCCGACGAGGTGGTGGCGGCCGCCCGGCACGCCGCCTCCGCCCCCAGCGCCTTCACCGCCGCCGACCTCGCCGAAGCCATGAAGCGCCGCCTCGCGCCCTCCGGCCCGCAACTCTCCCCACGCGAGGGTCAGGTCCTGCGCCTGCTCGCCGACGGCATGAGCGTGGCCGGGATCGCCAAGCAGCTCTTCGTGTCGGAGTCCACGGCCAAGACCCACATCTCGAAGCTGTACGAGAAGCTGGGCGCCGCCAACCGCGCACAGGCGCTGATGACGGCGCTGCGACTCGGGCTGCTCGAAGCTCCGGACGCGCCGAAGTTCTAAGGCACTAATCGCGCAAGTGGCGTGGCGCTCGCTGCCGGAATTCCGGCGTGGTCTTCCGCTGCGGGATCATCGGGTAGAGGCTCGAATTGACCTGCCAGGACGGCTGCGCGTCGGGTTTCGGCGCGAGCGCGACGGCGAACGCGTGCAGCATGTCCTGCACGGCCATGTGCAGCTGCGGGTCCGCGATGAGCCCGTCCGGCCCGACCGCTTCCGGCCCGATCGGCAGCCGGATCAGCGCCGAGCGCAGCACCCGCGCGTTGCCATGCCCGAGCACCGTCTCCAGCGTCGACAGCGCGCCCTGATCGCGGCCCGGTTCGGCCAGCGACAGCCACGCCACCGGCTTGTCCCACAGCTCGGCGCCCTCGACGACCCAGTCCAGCAGGTTCTTCAAGCTGCCGGGTAGCGAGCCCCCGTATTCCGGCGTGCAGAAGATGATGCCGTCCGCCGTGGACACCTGGTGGCGCAGGATGGTGGCGGCGTCATGCTGCTCCCCCGGAGCGAACGCCGGCAGGCCGCGCAGGCCGTCGTACAGGTCGGGGTGGATTCCCGCCGGTGCCACCCGGGCCACCGTGCGCAGGGCGGCGGTGTGCAGCGACGTCTCCCGGGTGCTCCCCGAGATCAGCATGATGCGCGTCATGCCGCCGACCTTAGATCACGGCGAGGTTCCCTGGTACGCGCTGGCCTGCAAGGTGAAGAGCTGGGCGTACAGGCCGTCGGCGGCCATCAGTGCGGCGTGGTCGCCCTGCTCGACGACCTCGCCGTGGTCGAGCACGTAGATCCGGTCGGCCTCGCGCACGCTGGCCATCCGGTGGGTGATCAGCACGACCGTACGGCCCTCGGCGAGCTCGCGCAGCCGGTCGTACACGTCGTGCTCGGCGCGGGCGTCGAGGTTGGCGGTCGGCTCGTCGCAGATCAGCAGCGGCGCGTCGCGGTAGAAGGCCCGGCTGACGGCCAGGCGCTGCCACTGACCACCGGACAGGTCGGCGCCGTCGGTGAAGTCGCGCGACAGCAGGGTCTCGTAGCGCCGGGGCAACTCCATCACGAACTCGTGGGCGTCACCGGCGCGGGCGGCCGCCTCGACCTCGGGCATGAGCTCGGGGCGCTCGTAGCGTCCAATGGTGATGGACGCCCGGGCCTGCAGCGGCCATCGGGTCGGTTCCTGCATGACCACGGCGACCTGGCGGCGTACCGATTCCGGATCGAACAGCGCCACGTCCCGGCCGTCCCAGCGCACCCGCCCGGTCTGCGGCCGATAGAGCCCGGCCAGCAGGCCGGCCAGCGTCGACTTGCCCGAGCCGTTCTCCCCCACCAGCGCGATGATCTCACCGCGGCGCAGCGTCATGCTGACATCGCGCACGGCCGGTCGTTCGGCGTCGGGGTAGCGGAAGGTTACGTCGTCGAGGCGGATCTCCTGGAAGCTCCCGGGCGCGGCGCGGCCGGTGACCGGCTCGGCACGCTCGCGCGACAGGTCGCAGAAGCCCTGGAAGTCGGAGAAGTAGAGGCCCTGCTCGAAGACCCGGTTGGCGCTGTAGGCAATCTCGGTCAGCTTGCCGATGCCCGTGCTGATGGCGTAGGCCGCCGCGCCGCCCGCGGCCAGCTGCATGCGCCCGGTCCACAACAGCCAGAGCAGCACCACGTACGTCACCCCGGTTACCACCCCGCTCAACATGTTCCCGGCCGCGGTGGTGCGCACCTGGCTGGTCGCGAGCCGGATCTCCTGGCGGGTGGCCGCAGTCAGCAGCCGCCGGATCTCGGTCAGCAGGTACTCGCGTACGGTGAAGGCGCGCAGCTCGGCAGCCGGTTCCCGGGCGGCCAGCAGGTAGGCGAGCATCCGCTGGCGCCGCCACACCGCGATGTAGCGCAGCACCTGGCGGTAGCGCAGCCGGGCGGATCGGCCGGCCGCCCAGGCGATCGGCACCACGCTGATCACGAGCAGCGGCAGCAGCACCGGGTGCAGCACGGTCAGCACGCTGGCCGCGGCGACCAGCCCGATGAAGTTGGTGCCGAGGTCGATGGCCATGTCGACGAGCTGCTGGGCGGCGCTGATGCCCCGGTCGCGGGCGCGTTCCATGGCGTCGCGCCAGCCCGGATCGTCAAAGGTGGACAAGTCGACGCCGGTGGTGAGGTCGAGCAGTTGCATCTCGGCGGCCTGGTACACCTGCGGGGACAACCGGCCGTTGGCCGCCGCGGCGGCTGAGGTGAGTGCGCCCCGCACGGCGAGGGCCCCGATCAGAATCAGCAGCGACGGTACGGCGGCCCGCACCCGTTCCGGCGTGGGCCCCTGGCGCAGCAGCCCGTCGAACACCCCGACCACGCTGATCAACCCGGCCGCGCTGGCCACCCCGCCGAGCAACTGCAGCACCACCACCGCCGCGGTGGTGCGCGGGCTGGCCCGCCACGCCAGCGACCAGGCCGAGCGCAGCAGCTTGGGCAACCGCCGCAGCATCTGCCAGAACCCGGTGTTCGCGGCTTCCTCGGTGCTGGTCAGCCAGTACGGCAGGGCCAGTTCCCCCTCGCCGGCACCGTCCAGCCCATCGTCGCGCTTGTCGTCCCCGGCCTCGTCCACGTCCTTCTGGAGGGCGTCCTGCATCGGCGGCTCCATCCCCTGGGCTCTCCGCCGTTCTTACCGCCGCTCTACACAACGTGTCTATGCATGCTCCGGGAGTGATTACTATTCACCGCTAATTGGCACGAAGCAGGTCACCCAGCCGGGTTGCCTTGGTCTCCCAGCGCCACTCGGCTTCCACCCAGGACCGCCCGGCCGCGCCCATCCGGCGCGCCTTGCCGGGATCGGCGAGCAACTCCGCCACCCGGTCGGCAATGGCAGCCACCTTGTGACCGTCCACGACGTACCCGGTCTTGCCTTCCAAAACCGCGTCGGGGGCGCCGCCGGAGTTGCCCGCCACCACGGGCAAGCCGCTCGCGGACGCCTCCAGGTACACGATGCCCAGACCCTCGACGTCGAGCCCGCCGCTGCGGGTACGGCACGGCATGGCGTACACGTCACCGGCCGCGTAGTGCGCCGGCAGCTCCTCCCACGGCACCGAGCCGGTGAAGAACACCTCGGACTCGACACCCTCTCCGCGGGCCAGCTCCGTGAGCTTTTTGCGGTACGGCCCCCCGCCCACCACCAGCAACGCCGCCCCCGGAACCCGCTGCCGGATCCGGGGCAACGCCCTGATCAGCATGTCCTGGCCCTTGCGCGGCACCAGACGGGACACGCACACCACCACGGGACGGTCACCGAGGCCGAACCGGGCCCGCACCGCGCTGCCGTCCACGCCGGGGTGGTAGGCGTCCACGTCGACGCCGGGGGTGAGCCGTTCCAGCGAGGTCAGGCCGTGCAGGGCGCGCTGCAGGCGTACCCGTTGGAATTCGGTCAGGAAGGTGACCACGTCGTTGCCGCGGGCTATGCGTTTGAGCAGGTGGCGAGCGCCGGGCAGGGCAGCCCAGCCGATCTCGTGGCCGTGGGTGAGCGACACCGCCCGCTCGATCCCGGCCCGCCGCCGCAGCCCGTCCGCGAGCAACCCCAGCGGCGCGGCAGCCCCGAACCAGACGCTGTCGCAGTCCTGGGACCGGGCGATCTGCGCCGCGCGCTTGGCCACCGGGGGCGTGGGCAGCAGCACGCCGGTGTTCTCCCGGATCACCTCGAACGGCTGCTCGGCGTCGAACTTGTCCGCACCCTTCCAGGTGGAGGCGTAGGCCACGATCGAACCGGCCGGCTGGCGTACGGCCAGGTTGTGCACGAACTGCTGGATGCCGCCCGGGCGGGGTGGGAAGTCGTTGGTGACCAGCAGCGTGCGGCCCATCAGCGTTCCCCGCGGGCGTAGGCGCGGGCCGCTGCCATGCGTTCCACGGTGGACGGGTGCGAGGCGGACATCACGTACTCCCAGGCCGGCGGGTCGGGATCGGACAGGTTGACGGTGCCGAGGCGGCGCTGCATCGCCTCGAACGTGGCCGGGTCGCCGGTCAGCGTGAGGGCGTGCTCGTCGGCCCGCGCCTCGATGCGCCGCGAGACCAGCGCCTGCACCGGGCCGCCGACCAGACCGGCCAGCGTGACCAGGGCCAGCAGCAGCGCGATGGCCCGCGGCTCCCCCATCGACTCGGCCCCGGCCCAGCGCAGCAACCAGCCCAGCGACCCGAGCAGGTACAACGCGATCACAGCCACGGCGGCCCCAAGCGCGCCGATGATCGTGCCGGTCAGCACGTCCTGGCGCTTGGCGTGGCCCAGTTCGTGCGCGGTCACCGACACCACCTCGTCCGGCGTGGCCTCGGTCAGCATGGTGTCGTAGACCACGATCCGGCGGGTCGGGCCGAATCCTGACACGTACGCGTTCACCGCCCGGGTGCGCCGCGAGGCGTCAGCGACCAGCACATCCTTGACCGGCACCCCGTCGCGGGCGGCCAGCTCCATCAGCTCGGTGCGCAGCGGACCGGCGGCCATCGGGGTGAACTTGTTGAAAATCGGCTCGACGACCACCGGCAGCACGAACGACAGCAGCACGACCAGCAATGCCGCCCCCGCCGCGCCGAACGCCCACCACCAGCGCGGCGCCAACCGGGTCACGGTGAAGAACCCGAGCAGCGTCAGCCCCCCGATCACCGCGCCCACCGCGTACGACTTGGCCAGGTCGAGCGCCCAGGCGCCCCAGGTCTGGGTGGAGATGCCGTACTCGACGACGATCCGGTGCCGCCACGCCGCGAACGGCAGCGTCAGCACCTCGACAACCAGCACGATCAGCAGCCCGCCGAGCACCACCCGGGCGATCCAGTAATCGCCGAACGGCCGCCCGGCCCAGGTCACCAGCCGCGCCCCGAGCGGGGTCAGCCCGAGCACCAGCGCGCCGATCAGCCCGATGGCCATCGACCCGTACGACCCGGGCCGCAGCGCTGAATGGAAGGCCCGCGCCCGCGCCACCTGCCCGGCCGGGAAGTCACGCAGCGCAGCGACCTGGTCGGCGCGCGGGGCGGGTGGCCGGTGCCAGGGCACGACCAGGGCCGCGTACACGGTGAGTCCGACCAGGAGCACCGCCAGCGTCGCTGCGGCCCAGAGGCGAGGCGTCACGGGACTGAATCTTAGAGGTGGCTACGCAACGTGGCCGCGGTAGACCGGGACCTCCACCGGCGGCTCGGGGGTTTCGAGCAGCTCGACATCGAAGCCGGCCAGCTCGAAGACCTCGATTGCGTGCAGTTCTCCAGGGGTCAGGTCGCCGAGCCCATCGGGGGTCTCGGCAAGCGTCTTGATGAGGCATCCCTCGCATCCGCGGCCCCGTCCGGGGCAGCGGCCGCAGTCGATGAACATCAGTTCCTCCTCCTTGGGAGATGTACTCATCACGCTACGGAGGGGGTACGACAAAAAATCAGCCGCGCGAGAGCCTGCGCAGAAGTGAGTCGGCTCCCATCGGGTACGCACCGTGCCGGCGCACCCCATCGGCGACCTCGCGGTCGGAGGAGATGACCACCAGCGGGCGCCCGGCCGGCTCGGCCCGCACGAGCTGGCGGATCAGCTCGTCGGCGGTGTCGCCCTTGTGCGAGAAGAGCACCCGCACGCCGCGCGGCGCCGGGGGCAGCCCGTGCACCCGTTCGGCGCCGTCGAAGACCACAGTGACCTCGTCGCCGGTCTGCGCCGCGATGCCGCCGAGCCCGGTGATGAGCCGCTTGCGCTGCTGTTCGAGCGACATCTCGGCGAAGCCGCGCTTGGTGACGTTGTAGCCGTCCACGATCAGGTGCGCCCGCGGCAGCGCGAGCAACTGGTCGAGCCGGCCCGGGTCGTCGGTGTCCTGGGCGCGTGGCCGGGACCGCTCGAGCGCCCCGGGCCGGTCGGCGGCGGAGTCCGCCACGAAGTCGGCCGGCAGCTTGTCCACCGGGCCGATCGCGAGCTCGCGGCGCAGCCCGGCAGCGGCCTGCCCGAGCGTCTCCAGCAGCAGCCAGACTCGCGCGTCGTCGGCGGCGCGGGCGTCCTTGGCGCTCTGCTTGCCCGACGCGGCGAGCGCCTCGGCCTCGGCCAGCCGGGTGCGCATCCGGCGTACCTCGGCGTCATGCTCGGCCGCCGCCTTGCTCGCGCGCCCCTTCTCGGTGGCGACCAGGTCGGTGGCGCGTTTGAGCGAGGCCTGCGTCTCCCGCAGCGCCCGCGCACTGGTGCGGGCCTCCTCGCGCAACTGGCCGAGTTCCTCGCGGACCCGGGCCAGCTCGTCGCGCAGCTTGTCGGCCTCGACCCGGGCCACCGCGCGGTCGTGCTCGGCGCGGGCGGCGCGCTGCTCGGCCTCGTGCACCAGGTTGGCCACGGCGGCGCTGTCGGCCTCGGCCCGCACGGTCTCCCCGGCTGCCGTGATCAGCTCCCGCCACCCATCTGGGCGGGCCAGATAGGCCAGCGCCGCAACCTCCACCGGGTCGGCGGCGGCCGGGGCCATCCCACCGGCGACGGCCGAGCCCAGGTCACCGGCCTCGGCGACGATGCGCGTGCCGATCCGCTGGCGGAACAGCGGGTCAGCGGCCAGTTGCGCGGCGAGCGCCTGGGCACCGAGCCGGGCGCGCCGGTTGGGGGCGAAGCGGGCGACCTTGCGCAGCGGGAACGGGATCTCCTCGGCGGGCATCCCGGGCAAGGCAGCCGCGGAGAGCGCGGTGATGCGCTGGCGGACCGGTTCGGGCAGCACCGGCTCCACCGAATCCGACATATCAGACAATGGTGCTACGTCCGCGTTGCCGGGCACCGCCTCCTGGGCGGCCCCGCCGGAGAACTCCTCGATCGCGGACATGAATCCATTCTCCCACCGTGGGCAGCGGAAAAGCCTGCGGAGGCAGGTGATGTTTTCCAGGGCGCTCGCGGGAATGTCACACCCCCGCTCTAATCTGCCCGCCGTGGCACAACCGGCATATGTGCAGGGCACTCTGGACACCCTCCTGAGCGCTGACGGTTCCGTCGATCCGGCGGCGCTGTCCCTGCGCGACACAACGTTCGTGGTTCTCGACCTGGAAACGACCGGCGGCGCGCCGGACGGCGGTGGCATCACCGAGATCGGCGCGGTCAAGGTGCGCGCCGGGGAGGAGCTGGGAGTCTTCGGCACCCTGGTCAACCCGGGGGAGCGGCTGCCGCCGTTCATCACCGTGCTGACCGGCATCACCGAGGCGATGCTGGCCCCGGCCCCGCCGATCGAGCAGGTGCTGCCCAGCCTGCTGGAGTTCCTGCGCGGGGCGGTGCTGGTGGCGCACAACGCGCCGTACGACGTCGGGTTCCTCAAGGCCGCCTGCGCCCGGCACGGCTACACCTGGCCGCAGCTGCGCGTGGTGGACACCGCCGCGCTGGCCCGCCGGGCGCTGACCCGCGACGAGGTGCCCAACCGCAAGCTCGGCACGCTGGCGCAGTTCTTCAACGCCACGGTGCAGCCCACGCACCGCGCGCTCGACGACGCCAAGGCCACGGTCGACGTGCTGCACGGGTTGATCGAGCGGCTCGGCAGTTACAAGGTTCACACTCTCGGTGACGCGATCGAGTTCGGCAAGGCGGTCACCCCGGCTCAGCGGCGCAAGCGGCACCTGGCCGACGACCTGCCGCACGCGCCCGGCGTCTACGTGTTCCGCGCCGCCGACGACCGGCCGCTCTACGTGGGCACCTCGGTCGACATCGCCAAGCGGGTGCGCAGCTACTTCACCGCCAGCGAGAAGCGCGCCCGGATGTCCGAGATGATCACCGCCGCGGCCCGGGTGGAGGCTGTCGAATGTGCCCACTCGCTGGAGGCCGAGGTGCGCGAGCTGCGGTTGATCGCGACGCACTCCCCGCCGTACAACCGCAGGTCGAAGTATCCGGAACGGGTCGTCTGGCTGAAGCTGACCGCCGAGGCCTACCCCCGCGTGTCGGTGGTCCGGCAGTTGGCCGACGATGACGCGGCCTATCTGGGGCCGTTCTCCTCCCGCCGCACGGCCGAGCTGGCAGCCGCTGCGGTCTATGACGCCGTGCCGCTGCGCCAGTGCACGCACAAGCTTTCGATCCGCACCACAGTTCCGGCCTGCGCGCTGGCTGAGCTGGGGAAATGTCCCGCGCCGTGCGAACACAGAATCACTTCCGAGCAGTACGCCCACAGCGCCGCGGATCCGTTTCGCACCGCCACCTACGGCGACCCCGAACCCCTCGTGGAGGCTCTGCTCGCCCGCATCGAGGTGCTGTCGGAGCGCCAGCGCTACGAGGAAGCCGCCGTGGCGCGATCCCGGCTGGTGGCCCTCCTACGCGCAACTGTGCGGATGCAGAAGTTGCACGCGCTGACCAGCATCGGGGAACTCGTCGCAGCGCGGCGCAACGACTCGTACGGGTGGGAGATTGTCGTTGTCCGCCACGGCCGGCTGGCCGCCGCCGCGACCTCACCACCTCGCCTGCACCCGCGACCGACTCTGGATCTGGCTCGCGCGACGGCCGAGACGGTCCTACCCGGACCCGGTCCGGTGCCCGCCGCCACCGCCGAGGAGACCGAACGGATTCTCGCCTGGCTCGACCGGCCAGACACCCGGCTGGTGGAAACTTCCGGCGACTGGGTGTCACCGGCCCGTGGCGCTGCGCGGTTTACTAGCCTTCTCACCAGGGCGGAAGCGGCCGGGTCATCCTTTCGCTCATCGGTAACTGACCGTTCGGCCGACACTCGCTCGCCTAGGCTGTAGGGAACGTGCGGGAAAGCCGGGCATATCCTTTTGGGAATGCGCGGGGGAACCGCGCAGGGAACTGCCTTTTGGTGAGGGGGTGTCCGAGTGGACGTCGACGCCGGCCACGGCGCCGCACTGGGACGTGCCCTGCCTACGCCGTTCACCCAACGGCTGCGCTCATTTCTGAGCCTGCAGGGCGACGACGACGACCCGGTTACCACTCTGACCCGCACGCACCGGGCGATCCATCCGTCCGCTGACGCCGGCGTGCTGCGCCGCAGCTACGCGGTGGCGGAGAACATGCACCGGGGTCAGTTCCGCAAGAGTGGCGATCCGTACATCACCCATCCGCTCGCGGTCGCGCAGATCTGCGCCGAGCTCGGCATGGACACCACGACGCTGGTCGCGGCGCTGCTGCACGACACCGTCGAGGACACCAGCTACACCCTCGAGACCCTGCACAGCGACTTCGGCGCCGAGGTGACCCACCTGGTCGACGGGGTCACCAAGTTCGACAAGGCGTTCTACGGCAAGGCGGCCGAAGGCGAGACGATCCGCAAGATGATCGTCGCGGCCGGCAAGGACGTCCGGGTGCTGGTCATCAAGGTGGCCGACCGGCTGCACAACATGCGCACCCTCGGCGCCCGCTCCCCCGCCTCGCGGGCCCGCATCGCCACCGCCACGCTCGACGTGCTGGTCCCGCTCTGCGACCGGCTCGGCATCCAGGCGCTCAAGCGCGACCTCGACGACGTGGTGCTCTACCACCTCGAGCCGGATTCCTACGCCCGC
This sequence comes from Actinoplanes sp. TFC3, assembly GCF_001553785.1. Classification (GTDB taxonomy): domain Bacteria; phylum Actinomycetota; class Actinomycetes; order Mycobacteriales; family Micromonosporaceae; genus Actinoplanes. Next base: position 1,922,245 of record NZ_LOJP01000001.1, on the reverse strand, counting down.
ATCGACGAGCACGTGAAAAACCGCCCCGGCTGGAACGAGTACCTCGCCGACGTCACCGCCAAGGCCCGCACCGCGCTGCGCCGCCAGCGGGTCAGCGCCGATGTGCAGCCGCGGCCCCGGCACTACTACTCGATCTGGAAGGACACGGTCGCCGGCGAGCACAGCATCCCGTTCGACCTGCCCCGCATCGCGGTGGTCGTGGACGGCCCGGAAACCGACTGCTATGCCGCGCTCGGCGCGATCCACGGCCAGTGGCGCCCGGTGGCCGGCCGGTTCAAGGACTTCATCGCCTCACCCAAGAACAACCTCTACCGCTCGCTGCACACCACGGTCACCGGCCCGGACGGACGTCTGGTGGAGGTGCTGATCCGCACGATCTCCATGCACCGCTGCGCCGAGTACGGCGTCGCCACCGGCTACCGCTACCCCAAGTCCGAGCCCGATTCCCCCGGTCAGGACCAGCTCACCTGGCTCAAGCGGGTGCTGGACTGGCAGGAGGAGACCACCGACGCCAGCCAGTTCCTCGCCTCGCTGCGCTGCGACCTCGCCGAGGCCCAGATCACCGTGTTCGCCAAGGGACGCACGATGGAGCTGCCGGCCGGCTCCACCCCCGTCGACCTGGCGTACGAGCTGAGCCCCGACAAGGGCGACCAGACGCTCGCCGCGACCATCAACGGCCGGCTGGCACCGCTGAGTTCGGAGCTACGCGACGGTGACGTGGTGGAGATCTTCACCGAGTCCGAAGGCGAGCAGGTCGCGCCGGAGCAGGCCCCGCGCGGGCCGCGCAAGGAGTGGCTGGGCTTCGTCAAGTCAACCCAGGCGCAGATGCAGATCAACCGCTACTTCGCCGAGGAGAACGCGCCCGGCATCAGCATCCAGGACAAGGTCCGGCTGGGCCGCGCCACCATCGGTCTCACGCTGCGCAAGCACGACCGCGGCCTGGCCAGCGAGGTCCCGCTCCGCCGGCTGGCCGAGGAGCTGGGCTATCCCGACCTGGAGACCATGCTGGTGGCCGTCACCGAGCGCAACCTCGAGCCGGACCAGGTGGTCGAGCAGCTCATCGCGCTGGTGGACCACCCGGACTGAGTCCTTTGATCTCCCCCGATAACCTTCAGGGGTGAAAATCCCCCGGCGCGTTCGTGGCACGGCGTACAAGGCTTTCTATTCGATGCCGCATCCGCTGCGCCGCCGGATCGTGCGCATGGTCGTGCCGAAATACCTGGTCGGTGCGGTCTGCATCATCCGCGACGCCGCCGACGAAGGCAGCCTGTTGCTGCTGCGCCAGCCCGGTCACCGCGGCTGGGGCCTGCCCGCGGGCCTGCTCAAGAAGGGCGAGCTGCCGCACGTCGGGGCCGCCCGGGAGCTGCACGAGGAGTCCGGCGTACGCATCCACCCTGACGACCTGGTCCCGGCGGTGCCGAATGCGATCGTGCACGCCAAGGGCTGGGTGGACACGGTCTTCCTGGGTTCGGTCCCGGCGTCGACCACGGAGCTGGTCGTGGACGGCGGCGAGGTTCTCGAGGCGCGCTGGTGGCCGCTGGACGAGCTGCCCCAGCTGACCCCCAACACGGCGCTGCTGCTGGGCAACTACGGCATCGGCCCGCGCGCGGCATGACCGACATCTGCGCGGTCATCCTGGCCGCGGGCGAGGGTCAGCGCCTGCGTCCGCTCACGACGCTGCTGCCCAAGGCGCTGTGCCCGGTCGGCAATGTCCCGCTGCTCGACCGCGCCCTGCAGCGGGTGGGCACCCTGGGCCTCGATGACCCGTCCACCGTGGCCGTCAACGCCGCGTACCTGGCCCAGCAGATCGTTGACCATGTGGGCACCCAGGCGTACGTCTCGGTCGAGCCCGACGGTCCGCTCGGCACGTCCGGCGGCTTGGGCCTGCTCCGCCCCTGGATCGACGGCCGTGGGGTGCTGGTGGGCAACGCCGACGCGTACCTGGCTGGTCCCTCGGGCGTGGCTGAGCTGCTCGACGGCTGGGACGGCACCACGGTCCGGATGCTCACCACCGCGGCTCGCGCAGATCAGCGTGGCGAATTCAGCGGCCAGCGCTTCGCCGGCTTCTCCCTGCTCCCCTGGCGCTATGTGCAAGATCTGACTCCGCACTTCTCCGACCTGGTCCGGACCGTCTGGCGCCCAGCCGAGGCGGCCGGAGAACTGCAATTGATCCGGTACGCCGGAAGCTACATCGACACCGGAACGCCCGCCGACTACCTATCGGCCAACCTGCACGCCGCTCGCGGCTCAATCGCCGCCTCCGCGTCGGTCACGGGTTCCGCGATTGAGTCGGTGATCGGTGCGGGCGCCACCGTGGCCGGAACCGTGACCGAATGCGTCATCTGGCCAGGAGCGACAGTGGACGCCACGGAGTCGCTGCGCCACGCAATCCGCGCCGGCACCGACATGACGGTGCAGGTGGAAGCCGCAGCACTAGCATGAACCGGAACGCCGACGCCGACCCGAGGAGCCCTGCGTGAACACCGCGATCGTGCACATCGACTGCGCCACCGACTCGATCCCCGAGGTGGCCGAAGCCCTCGCGGCTCTGCCCGGCGTCAGTGAGGTCTACTCCGTGGCCGGCAACGTCGACCTGATCGCCATCGTCCGCGTACCGCGCTTCGACGACATCGCCGAGGTCATCGCCGGCCGCATCTCCAAGACTCCAGGCGTGCTCAACACCGAGTCACACATCGCCTTCCGGGCCTACTCCCGCCACGACCTCGAAGATGCCTTCGCCATCGGCCTGCCCGACGCCGACTGAGCCCCTGGCCTGCGGGGCCGGACCCGATGGCGGCGGAGTCGAAGCCACCGTTCAGGCGAACCCTGCCCACGCTCACGGCAGCTCGCCGGAACAAACCGCACGCTCGCCCCGCGGTGGCAGCCTGGCTGCCGGAGACACAGCGAAGGGGGCCCCTTCCGGGACCCCCTTCAAAGCCTTACCGTCCGGCTCACTGCCAGGTCAGCGACCCGAGATGATTTCCTCGCGGGTGGAGCCGGACACCGGCGGGACGGCCGGTGAAACCGGGGCTTCGGCCGGCTTTTCAATGGGGAAGAAGAAACCCTTGATCGCCGGGCCGAGAGCGCCCACTCGGTTCATCTTCTTCGGGACGACCCAGCCTGCGTAGTCGAGCGGCAGCGGGTGGCCGTGCTCGTCGACCGGGCCGAGGGGCTGGTGGACCTCTTCGAAGCGGCCGTCAGGCAGGCGGCGGATGATGCCCGTCTCCACGCCGTGGGCCAGGACCTCGCGGTCGTGCTGCTGCAGACCGAGGCAGATGCGCACCGAGATCACGTAGGCCAGCGGCGGCAGGATCACCAGGCCGATGCGGCCCGCCCAGGTCATCGCGTTCAGGCTGATGTGGAACTTGTCAGCGATGACGTCGTTAGCGCCGGAGATCGTGGCGATCATGAAGAACGTGAAGGCCATGGCGCCCACACCGGTGCGCTCCGGCGCGTCACGCGGACGCTGGAGGATGTGATGCGACTTGGTGTCCTTGAGCCGTCGCGCCTCGATCGTCGGGTACAGCATCGGCAGCGTGAACAGCGCACCGAGGCCGACCACAGCGGGCCAGAACAGCGGCGGGAGCACGTAGCCGTCGCCGATCGGGAAGTCGATCTGCCAGGCCGGCATCAGGCGGACCAGGCCGTCCATGAACATGACGTACCAGTCGGGCTGGCTGGCTGAGGACACCGCCGAGGCCAGGTACGGGCCGAACAGCCAGATCGGGTTGATCTGGAACAGGCCGGCCAGCAGCGCCACGGTGCCGAAGACGGCCATGAAGAAGCCGCCCTGCTTGAGCGCGTACCGCGGGAACATGCGCTCGCCCACGACGTTGTCGTTGGTCCGCATCGGGCCGGGCCACTGGGTGTGCTTCTGCTTGAAGACCAGGCCCAGGTGGACGCTGATCAGCGCGAGCAGGCCACCCGGGATGAGCAGCACGTGCGCGATGTAGAAGCGGCCGATGATCAGCTCGCCCGGGTATTCGCCACCGAAGACCGCCGCCGAGAGCCACGTGCCCACGACCGGGATGGACAGCATGATCGCCGAGGCGATGCGCAGGCCGGTGCCGGAGAGTCCGTCGTCGGGCAGGGAGTAGCCGGTGAAACCGGCGAAGAAGCCGAGCAGGAACAGGATGATGCCGATGGTCCAGTTGGCCTCACGCGGCTTGCGGAATGCGCCGGTGAAGAAAACACGCGCCATGTGCACGACGATCGACGCCATGAACAGCAGCGCCGCCCAGTGGTGCATCTGGCGCATGAACAAACCGCCGCGGACCTCGAACGAGAGCCGCAGGGAAGATTCGTAGGCCGCCGACATCTCCACGCCGCGCAGGGCGGTGTAGGGGCCGTCGTACGTGACTTCACGCATCGACGGGTCGAAGAACAGCGTCAGGAACACGCCGCTGAGCAGCAGAACGATGAAGGAGAAGAGCGCGATCTCGCCGAGCAGGAACGACCAGTGGTCGGGGAAGACCTTGTTCAGCAGGGCACGCAGCGGGGTCGCGACCTGGTAACGGTCGTCAGCACCCTTGCCGATGTTAGCGGGGACCTGGGCCAGGTCCAGCTTCCGGCGTTTCATGGCCGCTCCCAGAAGTCGGGTCCGATGGCTTCCCGGTAGTCAGACGCTGCCACGAAGTACCCCTCATCGTCCAGTTCAAGGGGCAACATCGGCAGTCGGCGGCTGGCCGGTCCGAAAATCGGGCGTGCGTTGTCGGTGATCAAGAACTGCGACTGGTGGCACGGGCAGAGCAGACGGTTGGTCTGCTGCTCGTACAGGCTGGCGGGGCAGCCGGCGTGCGTGCAGATCTTCGAGTACGCCACGTAGTTGCCGTGCATGAAGCCCTTGTTGACCTTGTCGGTCTCACTGGCCGCGCGGGCTTCGGCGGCGTCCTGCTCGCGCAGGTGCACCAGCAGCGTGGGCGAGTCGGCGTACTTGTTGCTCGCACCGCCGGGGATGCCCGGGAAGACAGTGATCTGACCGCCGACGCTGACATCCTCGGGGCGAACCGGGCTGCCGTCCTCGCGGGTGAGGTGCACGAGCTTGCCGTCCTGCGGCACAGGGTCGAAGCCGGTGTGGTACATCATCGGCTCGTCGCCCTTGTGCGGGTTCTCGATGAGCCCACCGATCAGCGGTGCTGCCGCAGCCAGGCCGAGCGGCGCCATGCCGAGCGCGATCGCACCCTTGAGCAGCGGCCGGCGCTGCACGCCGAGCTCGTCCACCAGGTAGGCCATGGTCTGACCGGTGATCAGCCGGTCCTCGTCGCTGGACGGCTGGTTGTGCCGGTCCTGGATCGAGACCTCGTGCGGCAGCAGCTTCTTGGCCCAGGCCAGGATCGCGAAGCCCAGGGCGAACAGCGAGATGCCCAGCGTGATGCCGAGGATCGGCGTGTAGTAATCGCTCAGGGTGTGCCCGAGCTCGAACTTCCACGGCCAGACGATGAAGAAGACGACGAACGCCAGCGCCGCCAGGCCCGAGATGATGAACAGCAGCGAGATGTTGCGCACGACGCGCTTCTCGGCCTTGGAGTTCCGGCCCTCGAACTGCGACTCGTACGTGACGATCTCGATGTCGTCGCGGCGGGCGCCCTCGCGAACGATGTCGAAGCGCGACAGCTTCGGGTCGTTGACGTCGACGGGCTTGGTGCCGGAGCCCGAGCCGTGGCCGCCGTGTCCGTGTGAGCCCTCGTGAGTGACGGTCATGACTTCCCCGCAATCCACAGCGAAGCGAACACCAGGATCGTGATGCCGACAACGAAGATCGCCAGACCCTCGGTCGCCGGGCCGTAGCCACCCAGGTTGAACAGACCGCCCGGGTCCTTGTCGTCCTGGATCTGCTGCGTGATGTAGGTGATGATCTCGGTCTTCTGCTCCGGCGTGAGCTCGTTGTCGCCGAACACCGGCATGTTCTGCGGGCCGGTGAGCATGGCGCCGTAGATCTGCTGCGGGCTCGGGTCGTGCAGCGAGGGAGCGAACTTGCCGGAGGACAGCGCGCCGCCGGCACCGACGTTGCCGTGGCACTGCGCGCAGTTGAGCCGGAACAGCTCACCACCGTTGGCCAGGGCCTCGGGGTTCTGCTTGATGTCCTGGGTCAGCGAGCCGGCCGGGATCTGCGGGCCGCCACCGAGCTCCTGGATGTACTGTCCCAGCTGCTTGGTCTGCGTCTCGTCGAAGACCGGCCGCTTCTGCTCGGCCTGGGCTTCCTGGCGCGTCATCGGCATGCGGCCGGTGCCGACCTGGAACTCGACAGCGGCGGAACCGACGCCGACCAGGCTCGGCCCACGGCCTTCGACACCCTGCGCCTGGGGGCCGTGGCAGGTGATGCAGCTGTTGTTGAACAGCGCCTGGCCCTCTTGCGCAGCGGTGGAGAGCTGCTTGTCGTCCTGGGCGAACGCACCGGGCGCGAAAGCGGTGTAGACGCCTCCGGCGAGGGCGAGCGCGGCGAGCATGCGCACCGCGGCACCGACGCGCCGGCGAGCGCGGCTCGGCGCGGAACGCCGCCGGTTGAACACCCGGAAACGCCGTCCGGCGGGGGTGTCAGAAGTCATGGGCTGTGTCCCTCTGGGTCTTGACCTTGGTACTCACGGACGGCGACGGGCTACTGCAGCCAATAGATCATGGCGAACAGCGCGATCCACACCACATCGACGAAGTGCCAGTAGTACGACACGACGATCGCCGACGTGGCCTGCGCCGGGGTGAACCGGCCCATGGTCGTGCGGATCATGTAGACGATGAAGGCGATCAGGCCGCCCGTGACGTGAAGACCGTGGAACCCGGTCGTCAGGTAGAACATCGAGCCGTAACCGTCGCCATTGATCTTGATGCCCTCATGGACGAGGTTGCGGTATTCGTTCGCCTGCCCCAGCACGAAGATCAAGCCCATGACGAAGGTGATGGTGAACCAGCGCCGCAGCGCGTGGACGTCACCCTTCTCCGCCGCGAACACGCCGAGCTGGCAGGTGACCGACGACAACACGAGGATGACCGTGAACGTCGTCGCGTACGGAATCTTGAGAGCCTCGGTGTGCTCTTCCCACATGCTGTAGTCCGCCGCGCGGATCGCGAAATACATGGCGAACAAAGCCGCGAAGAACATGAGCTCGCTGGAGAGCCACACAATGGTCCCCACGCTGACCATGTTGGGACGGGTCAGCGAGTGGATCCGGCTCTTGTCGATGGCTGGGGCCGCTGTCACGGGCTCATTATTGCTCCGCGATCACCTCAACGTGTCACGGGGGGCCGAATCCGGTACGTGTCGTTGCCCGGTAGAACGCGCGCACGCTCGCTGGGCCTAGCCTCAAGGGGTGCAACACGTCGAAACCCCTGCGCTCATGCTTGCGGTGGAGGATACTGTCCCCCCGCCATTCAGCGTCGGGCAAATCTTCACGCAAATTCATCTGACCAGCCTCATCGCCCTGTTCCTGCTGGTCGCGGCGGCCCTCTACGGGTACGGGGTGACCAGGCTCAAGCAGCGCGGCGACGCCTGGCCCACCGGTCGCACCGTCGCCTTCATGCTCGGCGGCCTCGGATCCATCGCGGCCGTCACAGTCACCGGCATCGAGGCGTACGACACAACGCTGCTCAGCGTGCACATGGTGCAGCACATGGTCCTGTCCATGGTGGGCCCGATCTTCCTGGCCCTCGGCGCACCCGTCACCCTCGCCCTGCGCACGCTGCCGAAATCGAGCCGCAAGGTGGTCCTGGCGGTCGTCCACAGCCGGATAGCGCGAGTTCTGACGTTTCCCCTGGTGGCGTTTGGCATCTTCATCGCCAATCCGTTCGTGCTCTACTTCACCGGTCTGTACCGGGCCACGCTTGAGCACGCCTGGCTGCACGAGTTCATCCACGTGCACTTCATCATCACGGGCTGCCTGTTCTTCTGGCCACTGCTGGGCCTCGACCCGTTGCCGAACAGGTGGCCGTACCCCGCACGTGCTCTTCTCATGGTGTTGTCAGTGCCCTTCCATACTGTGCTGGGCCTCACGATCATGCAGAGCAAGACGCTGCTGGGCGGCGATTGGTATCCCAACCTGCACCTGACCTGGGTAACGCCCCAGTCGGATCAAGTCACCGCCGGTGGCATCCTGTGGGCCGGCGGTGAGCTGGTCAGCGTCACGATGCTGGGCATCCTGGTGGTCCAGTGGGTGCGCCAGTCCGAGCGCGAGGCCAAGCGCATCGACAGGGCGCTGGATCGCGCCGAAGCCGAGGAAGCCGCAGCGACCGGGAGCAAGATCACAAACAAGATCGACACCGAAAACGCCACGGTACGACCACAGCCCGACGCCGGCTAACCGGTTGGCTATGCTCACCGGGCACCTACGAGCGTGGGAAGCCGGGGCGAATCATGAGCGACGACAGCAAGCCCGAGCCGGACACCTACACGGTCCTGCTCTACAGCGACGACAGCGCGGTCCGCGACAAGATCCGCCTCGCGATCGGCGTACGTCCCGCGGCCGACCTCCGGGTCGAGTTCGCCGACGCCTCCACCTGGGAGGAATGCCGCCGCCTGCTCGACGACTACGAGATCGACCTGATGGTCCTCGACGGCGAAGCGGCCCCGGCCGGCGGCCTCGGCATCGCCCGCCAGACCAAGGACGAGTACGCCGATCCCCCGCCCACCTGCGTCGTGATCGCCCGCGCGGCCGACCGCTGGCTGGCCGCGTTCGCCCAGGTCGACGAGACCCTCGTCCACCCCCTCGACCCGGTAACCACGGGCCGGACGATCGCCGCCATGCTGCGCGCCCGCCGCGGCGGAGCGGTGCCGCTGGGCACCCTCGGCACGCTGGGCTAGCTCACTCCCCCGCCCCCCTTGGAGCCCCCATGAGCGCACCGACCTGGCCCAACCTGCTGAGCGCCCTGCTGCGCTCCGACGAGCTGACGGCCCAGGACACGGCGTGGGCCATGGGCGAGATCATGGCGGGCAACGCCACCCCGGGGCAGGGGGCCGGGTTCGCCGTGGCCCTGCGCGCCAAGGGGGAGACTCCCGCCGAGCTGGCCGGTCTCGTGGAGGCGATGATCGCCAACGCGACGCCGGTCAGCCTGCCGGACGAGCTGCGCGCGGACGCCATCGACGTGGTGGGCACCGGCGGCGACCGAGCCCACACGGTGAACATCTCCACGATGGCAGCCATCGTCGTGGCGGCCGCCGGCGTCAAGGTCGTCAAGCACGGCAACCGCGCCGCCTCCTCGGCATGCGGCACAGCTGACTTGCTCGAACACTTCGGCATCCCGCTCGACTTGGGCCCCGACGGCGTCCGCCGCACCATAGCCGAGGCAGGCATCGGCTTCTGTTTCGCCGCCCGCTACCCCCCCGGCATGCGCCACGCCTCGATCACCCGCCGCGAGCTGGGCCATCCCACTTTCTTCAATTTCCTGGGCCCCCTGACCAACCCGGCCCGCCCCCGCAACGCGGCTGTCGGCTGCTTC
>NZ_LOJP01000001.1:1894662-1912719 GCF_001553785.1 Actinoplanes sp. TFC3 | reverse complement strand
ACCCGGCCCGCCCCCGCAACGCGGCTGTCGGCTGCTTCGACTTGCGCATGGCCCCGGTCATGGCCGAGGTCTTCGCCCGCCGCGGCGACTCCGCCCTGGTCATGAGGGGTGAAGACGGCTTGGACGAGTTCACCACCGCCGCCCCCACCCGCATCTGGCAGGTCTCCCACGGAACGGTGACCGAGGCAGTGGTCGACGCCGTCGACTTCGGCCTCCCCCGCTGCACCCCCAGCGACCTCCGAGGCGGCGACGCCCCCTTCAACGCAGCCGCAGCCCTGCGCATGTTCGCCGGCGAACCAGGCCCCATCCGCGACGCCGTCCTGGTCAACGCGGCCGCCGCCTTCACGGCCCATGCGGGCTTCCCCGGCGACTTCACCGAGACAATGCGAGCCGGGATAGCCCGGGCAGCCGAAACAGTCGACTCAGGCGCCGCCACGACCCTCCTCAACCGCTGGGTCGAAGCCGCCAAGGCCGCCAAGGCCGCCGAACAACCCTGAGCCGCTTCCCAGGGAACGCTGACGCTTCGGGGTAGACCTCAGGGAGCACATGCGGGCGGCGCCGGGCGCCAGAGTGCGTCCAGGGGTGCTGCATGGCGGTTTGGTGACCCCTGGTCGGCGAGCGGCGCGGGCTCGGCTAGCAGGCGAGGGCGAGACCGGCTCCAACCAGGTACGGGACTGGTTTCGCTCGCGCCCTTGGCTTGTCGAGCGGCGGTTCAGCAGGCAAGCCCCGCAACTTCCTGTCGGCCAGACCCGCGCGATCTGCTCAAAGAGACCAGTCACAGTCGCCGGCGGCTCCTCGGGGACAACTCTGTTCCCGGAGGGCCAGCGCCCCTCCGTCACCCCTTGGAGGCCACCTGTCGAGGACCGGGCCGGCCCGGAGATAGGGTGAAATTGCTGGTTCTGATTTGTGACAACACGCCGACCCGCGTCCAACGCTGTCGAGGATCTGCGTGACAACGTTTGAATGACATTCGGGTAATTCCAGCTTCCGACGAAGAGGAGATTCCCGTGGATGAGCGTGAGTTGCGCTGCGTCATCTGTGACTCGGAAATGCCTTTCGAGGTGCCCCCCTGCAAGGACGGGCACGACAAGGACTGTCCCGAACTGGTCTGCACCCGCTGCGGAGCCGCCGAGATCCTCGCCCCGCTCGAAATCCGCGTCTGGCTACGCCCCAACAGCGACCGCGTTGCCCCCCTGCAGCGCCGCGCTGCCTGACCGTTCCGGTCAGCGATAAGACCTGACCGGTCCAGGCGGCAACAATGCCCACCCGGTCCCAGTCAGCAACAAGGTTCGCCTGGCCCCAGTCAGCAACAAGGTTCGCCTGGCCCCAGTCAGCAACAAGGTTCACCTGGCCCAGGTCAGCAGCAAGGCGCAGTAGGCCGGGCCCAGACCGCAGCAAGCCCAGGCCCAGGCTGAGGTCCCGGCGACGCAGTAGGAAGGCCGCAGGAAGCAGCCAGGCCGCCTCAGAGAACAGCACTGAGCCAACTGAGGCCGCACCCGAACCTGCAGCAAAGGCCCAAGCTGCCCCGGACGCCTTGGCAAACCGTCCTTCCTCGCGGCAGACGCCCCTGCAGACCGCTGAGGTGGCGGCCGCCTTGGACGCCCCTCGACCGGCACCTCACATCTCAGGCGCCGCCCGGCTCGGCGAACAAGAGCCACGACAAACCAATGACGGTCAGGGAGTTAGCCCGCTAACGCAGAAAACCCGCATCCCGGCGAACCGGGATGCGGGTCAGAAGCCCTAAGCGTCAGTGCTCGACGGGGTGGCGGCTTCCCGAGTAGTACTCGAACAGCAGGCCACAGGCGGCGAAGATAACCATGATCAGGCCGAGAGCGATCAGCCACCACATCCAGAAGACGAGGCCGAGGCCGGCGGTGGCGGCTGCCAGGGCGAGGCCGAAGGGCCAGTAGCTGCCGGGGCTGAAGAAGCCGAGTTCGCCGGCCCCTTCGGCGATCTCGCCGTCTTCGCGGTCTTCGGGGCGCAGGTCGATGCGGCGGGCTACGAACCAGAAGAAGCCGCCGCACATGGAGCAGAGCAGGCCCGAGAGGATCAAGGCGACGACGCCGATCCACTCCATGTGGCCGGTTTCGCCGTGGGTGTAGAAGCCGTAGACGGTGGCCGCGCCGAAGAGGAAGACGGCGACGCCTACGAAGATCTTGTATTCGGTCTTCACGTCAGTCTCCTACTTGCCCGCGGCCGTCGCGCCGGTCTGGTTCCACGAGTCCGTATGGCGGCGGGCGTCGTACGGCTTGGTGGTGATGGCATACGCCTGGTCACCGGTGTAGCCGATCGTGGCCATCGCCTGCTGTGTGGTCTGGCCAGCCACCTTGGCCGCCAGGTATTTGTCGAACCGCTCGGGTGAGACGACCACCAGCTCGAACTGCATGAAGGCGTGGTAGGTCCCGCACAGCTCGGCGCACCGGCCGACGTAGCGGCCTTCCTTGTCGAGGGTCACCTCGAAGGTGTTGCGCACGTTGCCCGGGAAAACGTCACGCTTGAACAGCATTGCCGGCACCCAGAACGAGTGGATGACGTCCTTGCTGGTCTCCTCGAACCGGATCTTGCGGCCGGTGGGGAGCACGAGCAGCGGGATGGTGTCGGTGGAGCCGAGCGTCGAGGCGACGGTCTTGGCGTCCTCACCGGGTGCGTCACGGTAGTTGAACTGCCAGTTCCACTTGAACGCGACGACCTCGACGGTCTGGTCGGGCTTGGCGGAAAGCTTGTCCACATCGGTCTGCACGATCGCCGTGTAGTAGAAGAGCACCGCGACGATCAGCACCGGGGTGACCGTGTAGAGCACCTCCATCGGCATGTTGAACCGGGTCTGCACGGGCAGCTTGTCGCCGCGCTTGCGGTACCGGATGATGCACCAGAAGATCAGGCCCCACACGAGGATGCCCACGATCAAGGCCGCGATGACCGCAGCAATCCACAGGTCATACATGCTGTGGGCCTGCTCGGTGATGCCGTGCCTGGGCCAGCCGAAGCCGCCGAGCCGATCACCGATGCTGTCAGCTGAACAGCCGGACAACAGGGCCAGCAGCATGGCACTACCGACACCGAGCCCGGCGAGCCGAACGACGCGCGGCCGTGCGACCGAACTCTTTGAGACCACCTGCTCTTGCCTCCCTAGAGCACCGCCCGATGCGATGAATTCATGCGATGAATCCGGACACCGACGGCAAGGTGTCACCGACGGTCGCACATTACTCGACCTGCCGAGGCGCCCTGCCTGCCGGGGTCGAAGCAACCTGTAGAGCCAGGCGTGCATACCCCTGTCGTTGTGGACGATACCGTTTCGAGGGTGGAAAACACGGCGGAACAAGCCGGTGCGCCGGTCTACCTGGACGCGGCGAGCGCTGCGCCGCTGCACCCGGTAGCGCGGCAGGCGCTGCTGGCGGCGCTCGACGACGGCTGGGCGGACCCGGATCGGCTGTACGCCGCGGGTCGCAGGGCGCAGCAGCTGAGGGACGCGGCGACGGCCACCGTGGCGCAATGCCTGGGCGTACGTCCAGACGAACTCACCTTCCTCCCCTCCGGTACAGCAGCCGTGCACGCAGCCGTCCTCGGCGGACTGGCCGGGCGCGCCCGAGCTGGGAAAACCCTCGTCCACTCGGCGATCGAGCACTCCGCGGTGCTGCACGCGGCAGCCCGGCACGGCGACGCCCGCGAGGTCGGCGTCGACCGGCTCGGACGCCTGGATCTGGACGCCTGGGATGCCGGGGTACGACAGCCCGGCACGGCGCTCGCCAGCCTCATCAGCGCCAGTCACGAGGCCGGCACGCTGCAGCCGGTGGCCGCCGCCGCGCAGATGTGCGCGGATGCCGGGGTGCCGCTGCATGTCGACGCCGCGCAGTCGTTGGGGCGCTCCGCCGTACCCCCGGGCTGGTCGCTTCTGTCGGCCAGCGCGCGCAAGTGGGGTGGCCCGGCGGGCGTGGGGCTGCTGGTCGTCCGTAAAGGGACACGGTGGCTTTCTCCGTACCCCGGTGATGATCTTCACAGACCGGGACCACAGGGCCCGCTGAACCTGCCCGGCGTGATTGCCGCCGCAGCGAGCTTGCGGGCCGTTCTGGGTGAGGCGCAGGCCGAGGAGAAGCGCTTGTTCCGGGAGACCGAAAAGATCCGGGAGCGAGTGAAAGAGACAGTGCCGGACGTGGAGATCGTCGGCGATCCGGTCGGGCGGCTGCCGCATCTGGTGACGTTCAGCTGCCTTTATGTCGATGGTGAAGCGTTGCTGCACGCGCTGGACAGACAGGGTTTCGCGGTGTCGTCGGGCTCGTCGTGCACCGCCTCGACGCTGCGCCCGAGTCATGTGCTGGAGGCGATGGGCGTGCTCAGCCACGGCAACGTGCGGGTGTCGCTGCATCGCGGCACCACTTCGACCGACGTGGATCGCTTCCTGGCGGTGCTGCCGGGCGTGGTGGCGCGGATCCGGCAGGAGGCGGGGATGTGATCGAGGTTGACTCACGCGGCCGGCGCTGTCCGCTTCCGATCATTGACCTGGCAAAGGCGCTGCCGGGGGTGCCGGTGGGGGAGATCGTGCGGGTCCTGGCCGATGATCCGGCTGCGGCCAACGACATCCCGGCCTGGTGCCGGATGAAGCAGCAGGGGTACGAGGGCAGCCCCGCCGCCGGCACCTACGACGTGCGCCGGCTCATCTGAGGTAGTCGACGATCGCGGCGAGCGGCTCCTGCGCCAGGTGGGAGTCGACCACCAGGCGCGGGCCCAGGTAGGGCTCGTACTCAGCCTGGCGTTCCAGCACGTAGACCCAGTCCGGGATGCCCTCGTGCGAACGGGCGGCGTGCCGGGCCTCGACGCGGCGGCGATGCTCGACGTTGTCGTGCAGCACCACCTCGACCACGCGCAGCGGCACCTGGAGGCGCTCGGCGAGATCCACCCACAGTTGCCGGGCCGATCTGACCGGGTTCACCGCGTCGATGATCACGTTGTGGCCCATCAGCAGTTGGGTCTCGGCCAGCGCCGCCACCACCGCGTAGGCCGCATAGCCGGGCTGAGGCTCGCTCACGCCGTATGCCTGCAGCGTGAAGTCGACGGTGTCGACCGCCAGCACCGCGGCGGGCAGGGCCGCCCCCACCTCGCGAGCGAGCGTGCTCTTTCCCACACCCGGCAGCCCGGCGAAGACGGCCAGCACCATGTCGTTGTCCCCGTCAGGCCTTGGTGAGGTGCGGCTGGATCTCGGCGGCCGCCTCATCACCGTAGGAATCCGCGAGCCGCTTGAGGAACGTGTCGGCCCGGATGTCGTACTCCTGGCCGCCGTCGCTCTCCAGCACGTGCGCGGCCACCAGCGAGCCGACCTGGGCCGCCCGCTCGTAGTCGACACCCCAGTTCAGCGCGGCGAAGAAGCCGGCCCGGAAGCCGTCGCCGACGCCGGTGGGGTCCTGCGGGACAACATCCTTGGCGACCGGTACGTGGATGCGCTCGATGCCCCGGCCGGTGATCTCCACGCCGTCGGCTCCCAGCGTCGTGACCCGGATCTCGACGTGCTCAAGCACCTGGTCGCCGGTCAGCCCGGCCTTGGTCTCCAGCAGCGAACGCTCGTATTCGTTGGTGAGCAGGAACTTCGCGCCCTCGATGAGCGGCATGACGTCCTTGCCGTCCATCCAGGCGAGCTGCTGCGACGGGTCGGCGGCGAACGCGTATCCCCGGTCGCGGCATTCCTGCGAGTGCCGCAGCATGCCGGCCGGGTCGTTCGCGCCGATCAGCACCAGGTCGAGCCCACCGGCGCGCTGGGCGACCGGGCCGAGCTCGATGTTGCGCGACTCGGCCATGGCACCGGCGTAGAACGACGCGATCTGGTTCAGGTCGTCGTCGGTGGTGCAGACGAAGCGGGCGGTGTGCGCCACCTCGCTGACGTGCACCGAGTCGCAGTCGACCCCGTGGCGCTCAAGCCAGGAGCGGTAGTCGGCGAAGTCGACACCGACCGCGCCCACCAGCAGCGGGCGCAGACCCAGCTGGCCCATGCCGTACGCGATGTTGGCGGCCACGCCGCCGCGCCGCACGACCAGGTCGTCGACGAGGAACGAGAGTGACACCTTGTGCAGCTGATCGGCGATGAGCTGCTCCGAGAACTTGCCCGGGAAGTGCATCAGGTGGTCGGTGGCGATCGAGCCGGTAACGGCGATCTTCATGTCGGCCCTCGGGGGTCGGGTGCGATTACCCCAGGAGCCTACCGGCCGTTCCCGCGCCCGACATCTCCGCGTCACACAGCAAAGCCGCCCTCCCCCGATGCGGGGAAGGGCGGCTTTCGAGCGCTGTCAGTGGAACGAGTCGCCGCAGGCGCAGGAGTTCTGCGCGTTCGGGTTGTCGATCGTGAAGCCCTGCGCGTCGATGCGGTCGGCGAAGTCGATGGTGGCACCCGCCAGGTACGGCGAGCTCATCCGGTCGACGACGACCTCGACACCGTCGAAGTCGCTCACGATGTCGCCGTCGAGCGAACGCTCGTCGAAGAAGAGCTGGTACCGCAGGCCGGAGCAGCCACCGGGCTGAACGGCGATGCGCAGGCGCAGGTCATCGCGACCTTCCTGCTCGATCAGGGCCTTGACCTTGACAGCCGCGACGTCGGTCAAAATGACGCCGGTCGGCGCGGCCGTGGTGGCCTCGGTCGACTCGGTGTGCGCTTCAGTGGTCACTGGCGATTCTCCCTGCCGGTCCGGTGATGTGCCGTACCGGCCAACGCTAGCTCTCCGGCGGCTTATTCCCCAAGTCAGCGGCTGTATTGCTGTGCGAGACGCGCCACAACTTCGCGCAGCCCACGGGCCGGTTCGGCGAGTGCGAGCTGCTCAGAGTCGAAATGATCGACCAGCGCATGGGTTTCGGTGACCCCCGCCGCAGCCGCTTCCCGGTACCCCGTCTCGTTGCGTCCCGCGATCACCACACACGGCAGCCCCCGGTCGCGCGCCCCGTTCGCCACACCGGCAGTCACCTTTCCCCGCAGCGACTGGTGATCGAACGACCCCTCCCCCGTGATCACCAGATCCGCCCGGTCCAGCTCGGCATCCAGCCCGATCACCTGAGTCACGAGACCGATTCCCGACACCACATGCCCGCCGAGCGCCAGCAGGGCCGCGCCGATCCCACCAGCCGCACCGGCCCCGGGAGCAACAGCCAGACCCTGACGATCAAACGCTTTCTCGAGTACGTCCACAAAGCGCTCAAGAGCCGCGTCGAGCCGGAGCACATCCTCGCGTGAGGCACCCTTCTGCGGGCCGAAAACACTGCTCGCACCGTGCAGCCCCAGCAGCGGGTTGTCCACGTCCGTGGCGGCCACCAAGCGCACCTGACGCAGCTGGGGAGTGCCTTCGAGCCGGACGGCAGTGCCCAGAACCGCTCCGCCGTACGGCAGGGCGTACCCGCTCTCGTCGACCGGCCCGGCACCCAGCGCGGCCAGCATCCCCGCCCCGGCATCGTTGACGGCCGACCCGCCCAGTCCCACCACTACTTCGGCCGCGCCGGCTTCTACCGCTGCCGCTAACAGCAAACCCAGGCCGTACGAGGAAGCGATATTGGGATTGCGCTCTTGTTCGGTCAACAGGTGCAGTCCGCAGGCTTGGGCGCTTTCGACATAGGCGGTGGTGCCCGCGAGCAGGACTTCGCCGCTGACCGGACGTCCGAGGGGGTCGACGGTGCTGACCGGGATCCGGCGGCCCTGCAGCACGGTGGCCAGGACCTCGATGAAGCCGGGGCCGCCGTCGGACAGCGGGCGTTCCACACACTCGTCGCCGGGCGCCGTCTCATGCCATCCGTCCGCGACCGCGGCGGCGGCATCGGCAGCGCTCAGCGTTCCGGCGAACTTGTCGGGGCAGATGAGTACGCGCACGAGCACAGAAGGTACAGGTTTCACTCAGCTCCGGCTGGCAACCTTATGTGCATGGCGACTCTCATGCAGCGACTGCAGACCTTTATCCGCAGCCCGAAGGGTCAGAAGCTGATCCAGCAGGGTCGGCAGCAACTGGCCAAGCCGGAGAACCAGGCCCGGCTGCGCAAGCTGGCGACCAAGGTGACCCAAAGCCGCCGCCCGCGCTGATTCCCGCCGGCCCTGAGGGCTTCGACACATCGAGACCTGCGGCAACCGTGTGGAAACATGGTCACCGTGACGTCGACCTGGACCGAACCCGCGAACACCCCCCTCGCGCTGCTGCTGCTCGGGCAGGGCACCGACCCCGCCAGTGAGCGTGGCGTCGACTGCCCCGGCGACCTGCCGGCTCCGAGCGACCCGGATCTGGTCGCCCGCGCCACCGCCGCGAAGGCAGCGCTGGGCGACCGGGTCTTTGTGCTGGGCCACCACTACCAGCGCGATGAGGTCATCCAGTTCGCTGACGTGACCGGCGACTCGTTCAAGCTGGCACGCGAGGCCGCCGCCCGGCCCGACGCCGAGTTCATCGTGTTCTGCGGCGTGCACTTCATGGCCGAGAGTGCCGACATCCTGACCACCGAGGCGCAGAAAGTCGTCCTGCCAGACCTCGCGGCCGGGTGCTCGATGGCCGACATGGCGGTACTCGGGCAGGTCGAGGCGGCCTGGGACGAGTTCACCGACTTGGGCATCGCCGGCGATGTGGTGCCTGTCACCTACATGAACAGCTCGGCGGACATCAAGGGCTTCGTCGGGCGCAACGGCGGCGTGGTCTGCACCTCGTCCAACGCCAAGCGCGCCCTGGACTGGGCGTTCGAGCAGGGCCAGCAGGTGTTCTTCCTGCCCGACCAGCATCTGGGCCGCAACACCGCGGTGCTGGAGATGGGCTACACGCTCGATGACTGCGTGCTCTACGACCCGCACAAGCCGCACGGCGGGCTCACCCCCGAACAGTTGCGCAACGCCAAGATGATCCTCTGGCGCGGGCACTGCTCGGTGCACGGCCGCTTCACCCTCGACAGCGTGCGTGAGGTGCGCGAGCGGGTGCCTGGCGTCAATGTCCTGGTGCACCCCGAGTGCCGGCACGAGGTGGTGCGCGCCGCCGATCAGGTCGGCTCCACCGAATACATCATCAAGGCGCTGGAAGCGGCCCCGGCCGGGTCGAGCTGGGCGGTGGGCACCGAGCTGAACCTGGTACGCCGCATGGCGCTGGCCCACCCGGACAAGCAGATCATGTTCCTCGACCGGGCCGTGTGCTACTGCTCGACGATGAACCGCATCGATCTGCCGCACCTGGTGTGGGCGCTGGAGGAGCTCGTGGCCGGCCGCGTGCCCAACCAGATCACCGTCGACGCGGACACCGCCAAGTACGCCCGGGTCGCCCTCGATCAGATGCTGGCCCTGCCGTAAACGATCACTCTCAGTAGTTGAAGGTGAGCCCTCCGGGAGGGTTCACCTTTTTCTTGGCTTAATCATCAGCAATTCGTACCGCTCTGGGCGTTGTGGTGATTTCTGTAACGGTCACTCAGGGCTATGCTGCCGGGGCGGCTGCCGCGGCCCCTGACCGATGCGGCAGCACCCCTAGTCCGCTTCGGGCGCGTCGCTGCGCCCGCCTTTCGGAGGTTGCGTTGACCGACGACGTCCTGGCCGTACACGGCGGTACGCCGCTGTCCGGACAGATCCGGGTCCGTGGCGCCAAGAACCTGGTTTCCAAGGCCATGGTGGCCGCCCTGCTGGGTGAGACACCGAGCCGGCTCTTCGATGTGCCACGCATCCGCGACGTGGAGGTCGTCCGCGGCCTTCTGGGCCTGCACGGCGTGAAGGTGTCCGACGGCGCCGACGACGGCGAGATCGTCATGGACCCCACAAACGTGGAGAGCGCCAGCAGTGACGAGATCAATGTGCACGCCGGCTCGTCGCGTATCCCGATCCTGTTCTGCGGGCCGCTGCTGCACCGGCTGGGCCACGCGTTCATCCCGGATCTGGGCGGCTGCCACATCGGGCCGCGCCCGATCGACTTCCACATCCAGGCGCTGCGCCAGTTCGGGGCGATCGTCGACAAGACGCCCGAGGGCATGCACCTCACCGCGCCCAACGGGCTGCACGGCACCAAGCTGGAGCTGCCCTACCCGAGCGTCGGCGCCACCGAGCAGGTCCTGCTCACCGCGGCCCGCGCCGAGGGCGTCACCGAGCTGCGCAACGCGGCCATCGAGCCGGAGATCATGGACCTGATCTGCGTGCTGCAGAAGATGGGCGCGATCATCACGGTGCACACCGACCGGGTCATCGAGATCCAGGGTGTGCCGAAGCTGCACGGCTACAACCACAAGCCGATCCCGGACCGGATCGAGGCCGCCAGCTGGGCCGCCGCCGCGCTGGCCACGCGCGGCGAGATCGAGGTGCTGGGCGCGCAGCAGGCCGACATGATGACCTTCCTGAACGTCTTCCGCTCGATCGGCGGGCAGTTCGAGGTCACCGACGCGCGGGTGGCGCGCCCGGGCGTGACCGGCGTCGAGGGTGGCATCAAGTTCTGGCACCCCGGCGACGAGCTGCAGGCCGTGGCGCTGGAGACCGACGTGCACCCCGGTTTCATGACCGACTGGCAGCAGCCCCTGGTGGTCGCGCTGACCCAGGCCCGCGGCCTCTCGATCATGCACGAGACGGTGTACGAGCAGCGCCTGGGCTACACCGAGGCGCTCAACTCGATGGGCGCCACCATCCAGGTCTACCGCGACTGCCTGGGCGGCACCCCCTGCCGCTTCGGCCGGCGCAACTTCAAGCACTCGGCGGTCATCGCCGGCCCGAGCAAGCTGCACGCGGCCGACCTGGTGATCCCCGACCTGCGGGCCGGCTTCAGCCACCTGATCGCCGCGCTCGCCGCCGAGGGCACGTCCCGGGTCTACGGCGTCGACCTGATCAACCGCGGCTATGAGGACTTCGAGAACAAGCTGGCCGCGCTCGGCGCCCACGTCGAACGCATCTGAGGTTTCGCCGCACACCGCGCCGCCGGGTCATCCGGCGGCGCGGTTTCAGGTTTCGGGCACTCCTTGGCTACGCTGCTGAGGTGCCCTCGCTGTTTCGCCGCAAGTCAACCGATCTCGTAGCCGACGCCACCGCCGCGGTGGCCGAGCCCGAGTCCGCCACCGCGCGCCCCAAGGGCTACACGCCCTCCAAGAAGGAGCTCGGCGTCGAGACGCCGAAGCGGCAGACCAGCCAGCGCCGGCATGACACCGCGGTCGCCCCGGCCAACCGCCGCGAAGCCGTCAAGCAGATGCGCGAACGCCAGCGGACCGAGCGCGCCGAGGCCACCGCCGGCATGCGCGAGGGCGACGAGCGTTACCTGCTGGCTCGCGACCGCGGCCCCGAACGCGCGCTGGTCCGCAACATCGTCGACTCCCGCCGAACAGCCGGGACCTGGTTCTTTGCCGGCGCGATCATCGTCTTCATCGGCTCGACCAGCCAGATGCCCCGCGAGATCCAGCTCGGGGCCAACGTGCTCTGGCTGGTCCTGGCGCTCGCGGTGATCGTCGACAGCATCCGGATCACCCGCCGCATCAAGAAGCTGGTCACCGAGCGCTTCCCGAACACCTCGCAGCGCATGGGCTCGCTCTACCTCTACGGCATCATGCGGGGCTTGACCTTCCGCCGCATGCGCGTGCCCAAGCCCCAGATCGACCTGGGCGCCACGGTCTGAGCTCAGCGGTTGACGTACGGCTGCACGGCGTTGACCAAAGCGGAGCGCAACACGCTCTTGGGCCGCAGCCCCACGATCGACTGCGTGACTATGCCGGCGCGGAAGAACAGCAGCGTCGGCATCGACATGACCCGGTAGCGACGGGTGACCTCGGGGTTCTCGTCCGAGTTCAGCTTCGCCACCAGCAGCCGCCCGGCGAAGTCCCCGGCCAGCTCGGCCAGGCTCACCGCCATCGGCCGGCACGGCGGGCACCACTCGGCCCAGAAATCGACGACCACCGGCGTCGACGAGCCCAGCACCACCTCGTCGAACGTCGCGTCATTCACCGTGATCAGCGCACCCTCAGGCATCGGATCTCCCGTTCCTCGATAGCCTGGGCCAGCTGCCCACGCAGCCGGTCCCGTACCCCGGAGAGCTCATCGAGGCAGGCCTCCACCTCCCGCAACCGCCGGCGCAGGACAGCCACGGAATCGGGACACACATGCCCGGCCGCGTTCCCGGCCCGCAGGCAGGCCACGAAGGGCCGGATGTCCTCGACGCCGAACCCGGCCGCGAGCAGGGCCTTGATCTCGTGGACGACCTTGAGTTCGGACTCCTCGTACCGCCGATAGCCGTTTGCATCGCGGCTGGTCTCGACAAGCCCATGCTCCTCGTAGTACCGCAGCGTCCGCGCACTGGTCCCGGCCCGCTCGGCAAGCTCCCCGATCAGCATGGGCCCAACGTAGGCCCTGACACCGGCGTCAAGGCAAGCGGCTGTCATCGCACGCCGGCCAGTCGGAGGAGGGCGGAGGTGGCGGCTGCGGCCAGCACGACAACGACAAACGGCGCCCGCCGCCACGCCAGCAGCGCCCCCACCGCCACGCCAGCCGGCCGGGCCACCCCGGCGAACCCGGAAGCCTGCATCAGAGCGGCCGTACCCGCCAGCGCCGCCAGCAGAGCCGCGGCCGCCATGGGCAGCAGCCGCTGGACCTGATCGGAGAGTTCAAGCCGTTCCCGGAGCAAGACCCCACTCAAGCGCATGAGGTACGTCCCCAGCGCCAGCACCAGAATCGACGCCAGCAGCATCAGCTCTCCTCCCCGCGACCCTGCACCAGCGCTCCCTCTTCCCGGCCTCTCGCCGCCTTGATTCGCCTTGCTGGCAGGAACAGCACGAGCAGTCCGAGCAACGCCGCCAGGACCGGCAATCCGGCCGGCAGCACTGGGGTGAGCAGGACCGCGAGAGCCGCGCCGGTCAGCGCCACCGCCCGGGTCGTCCGGTCCCGCAGGGACGGCAGGATGAGCGCGATCAGCCCGGCCGGGAACGCCGCGTCCAAGCCCAGCACCGCCGGGTCACCGGCCGCCCCACCGAGGAGCACACCGAGGGCGGTGCCGAGGTTCCAGGACGTGAACAGGGTCACGCCGATCAGCCAGTAGGTGCGGCGGCGGCGGTGCGGATCCTTCTCGCGCAGGGTGAAGGCCACGACCTCGTCGGTCATGAGGTGGCTGCCGATCAGCCGGTGCAGCGGGCGGGGGCCGATCGTTTCCGCCACCGCGAGGCTGAACGGAAGGTGGCGGGCGTTGAGCAGCAGGCCGGCGAGCACGGCGGCGACGGGGTTGCCCGCGGCGAGCAGTCCGGCCGCCAGGAACTGGGCGCCACCGGCAAAGACAACCGAGGACATGACGAACGGAACCCAGAGGGGCAGGTCGTACGCGACGGTGATGGCGCCGAACGATGCGCCCACGGCGATCATGGCGGCGGCGATGGCCGCTGCGTCGCGGAGCAGACCGGTGTCCGGGGCGGCAGGTGCCGACGACAGGTCGGGGGCTTGCGTTCGGTTTGGCGTACGCATGGTTCATAATATCGAACGACCATCGGGGGTCAGTCAAACGAGCTTTCCTCGATCTGGTCGAACAAGCTCTCATCGAGGGAGGGATGCATGACCGAGCCTGCTCCGCCACTCGCCACCATCGCCGCCGCGCTGCGCCGGGAACGCGAGCGCGCCGGGATTTCGCTGGCCGAGCTGGCCCGCCGGGCCGGGCTGGCCAAGTCGACGCTCTCGCAGCTCGAGAACGGTACCGGCAATCCGAGCATCGAGACGTTGTGGTCACTCGGCGTAGCGCTGGGGGTGCCGTTCAGCCGGTTGGTCGAACCGCCGGCTCCGGCCGTCCGGGTGCTGCGGGCTTCGGAGAAAACCCGGCTGCAAGCCGACAAGGCCGATTTCGCTGCGAGTTTGCTGTCGGCGGGCTCGACTCATGCGCGACGCGATCTGTATGTCATGGAAGTGGAGCCGGGCACGCCGCGAGAGGCCGAGGGACATATTCCGGGCAGCGTGGAACACGTTGTGGTGGCGGCCGGCCGGATGCGTACCGGGCCGGCGGATGAGCTTGTCGAATTGGGGCCGGGCGATTACGCGTCATTTCCCGGCGACATCGACCACCATTACGAGGCGCTTGAGCCGGGCACGTGGGCGGTTCTGGTGATGGAGCATCGGTGAGCTCAAGCGCGGTACAGCTTGGCCACCACATCCTCGATGTCCGGCTCCACCACGGAAAGGTCACGCAACGCCGTCAGCTCGCTGACCACCGCCCCCACCTGCGTCGTGACCAGCTCGAACGTTGCCCGATGCCGGTCGGCTTCGACGGACAGCAGCTCGGCGCCGGGCACCGCGAAGCCCTCCGGCAACGGCACATCGAGGTCGACAACCAGGCGCCGGTGCGAGCCGTACCGTGCGTGCAAAGCCTCAATAGTGCCGTCGTGCACCACGCTGCCATGGTCGATGACAACCAGTCGCCGGCACAGCCGCTCGATATCGGCCAAATCGTGGGTGGTCAGCACCAGCGTCAGGTCACCGCCCTGTCCCAGCTCGGCCAGAAACGAGCGCACCGCCTGTTTGCTGACGACGTCCAACCCGATTGTCGGCTCGTCCAGGAACAGCACCGAAGGCCCGTGTAACAACGCCGCCGTGAGTTCTCCCCGCATCCGCTGGCCGAGCGACAATTGCCGAACCGGGGTGTCCATGAAATCGTCGAGGTCGAGCAGTTCGCGGCAACGCTTGAGCCGGCCCGCGTGCGCATCGGCGGGCACCCGATAGATGTGTCTCAGCAACGAGAACGAATCCCGTAACGGCAGATCCCACCACAATTGCGAGCGCTGGCCGAAGACCACGCCGATTTGCAGCGCCAGTTTGGTGCGCTGCGGAACGGGCTGGAGCCCGCAGACCCGGACGTCGCCCGAGGACGGGGTCAGCACCCCGGTGAGCATTTTGAGGGTTGTCGACTTTCCGGCGCCGTTCGGCCCGATATAACCGGCCATTTCGCCGCGCTCAAAGGTCAGGTTAACGCCGTTGACCGCGGGGACGATGCGTTTTTCTCTGCGGAAACGGCCCGCTTTTACCCGTACCGTGAAGTCTTTTCGAAGGTTGTGCATCTGGATGAGGCTCATGATCCCGTGCTCCGATAGTGCCTGATGCCGGCACGCCAGACGACTGCCGCAAAAAAGGCGGCGACGACGGCGACAAGCGGGGACAGAAAACCCGCCCAGGAGGGCAGACCGAGCGGATCGGCGCGGCCCAACAGAGCCAGCGCGGGCTGATAGGCGACGAAACCGAACCCCATCGCGTACGCGAAAACCGCCCGGAACCAGCCCGCATAGACCGGAACCGGGTACGCGGTGAAGTCCCTTCCGCCGTACGTGAAAGAGCTGCCCAGTTCGCCGGAGTCGATCCACCAGAACGTCAGGCTGGCGCTCAGCACAAAGATCGAAGAGAAGAAGACCGCACCGGCTACCGGGGCCAGAACAAGCAGCACAACGCGGCTCGGCGTCCACACGATGTCGTTCGACCGCAGCGCCACGACGAGCACCGCACCGCTCACGACCAGGCGTAACGCCTTCCGCAAAGGCAGATCCATCAGCAAGAGCTGCGGCAAGGCGGCAAGCGGGCGGACCAGAACAGCGTCCATGGTCCCGGTACGCACATAGTTCTTGAGCCGGTCGATGTTGCCGACCGCGAAGTCGGCCATGGCGAACCCCAACGACGACAGGCTCACCATGAGCAGGCCTTCAATCAGCGAGAAGCCGGCCACACTGCGAGTCGCGCGGAACACCACCAGAACGGTCAGCACATCCAGCGTCGTGCCCCCGAGATTGCTGAACAATTCCACGGCAAATGATGCGCGGTACGACGTCAGCGAATGCACCTGCCCGCGCAACAACGCCAGGTACGCCCCGAGCAGCTCCTTGGTCTTGGCATTCATCGCTGCCACCTCAGCCACAATGCGCCACCAACCGCCGCTCGGCTCGGCGCTGAACCAGTACAGCCAGGACGAGCAAACTGGTGGCCCAGACCGCCTGCAATGCCACCAGGGCGAGTTGCCGGGGCGGCGGGTCACGTTCGATCAGCACGTCCAGCGGTGTTTGCAGCAGCCCGGGAAATGGCGTGGCGATCCAGAGCGTGATGGCGAGCCAGTCGGGCAGGAATCGCAGCGGAAAAGAGAGGCCGGCCAGCACTCCCGAGGACAACGTCCACAGCGTCATCGGGCCGCGGGCGTCGTGCAGCCAATATGCCGTGGCGTTCACGAGATAGCGGATGGCGAGGCTGCCCACTGTCGCGAAGAGGATCGAGAGGGCGAAAAGCGGGATGGTGCAGGGCCGGCCGGGGACGTACAGGTCGAAGAAAAGCGCTCCCACCGCAAGGGGCGGCAGGAAGCGGAAAAGCATCGCATGCCCGGCCCTGCCGAGGTCCGGGGCGAGAAAGCCGATCACCGGGTGAACCGGACGTAACAAATCGGCAGTAATGTCCCCCGACCGGATCCGGTCGGAAAGCTCGGTCCACCCCCACAACGCGACTACCGTGAGCAACCCCTGCCCGACCCACACAAAGGTCGCAAGCTGGTCCGGGCGATACCCGCCGGGCGCGCTCCCACCCGCACCGGCAACCACCGCGAGCAGCACATAACAGCGGAGGAACCCGAAGACGGTGTTGGTGAAGGCCCCCGCTATCGTCGCCTGCCGGTAGGTCGAGTACCGCCGGAAACCCGACCATGAGAGCGCACCGAACGTAGTGACCGAGTTCCGTACCCACCCTCCCGCGGAGATCCACCGCACCCTGGCGTCGAGGCCGTCCACGCCGCTAATCTCCTCTCGAACCCCCAGCATTGAAGCCGGGCGACCCTACCCGGGGTCCCGCCCTGCCGCGACGCCATTTCCGACAAGGTGGACCATCGTGACCGAGCGTAGCCAAACGTCCGGCACCCGCCCGGGTGCCCGATGAACGGCTGGAGCTCAACCGGCAGCGCCTACGGCTGGGACGACGAGCCGGCCTGGGTGTACGAGATAACCTGGGAATGGCGGCCCCACCCGGGCCAGCGCTACCCCGGCGACCCAGGCCAGCGTCAAGCCGTCCACCACCCGGTGTACGACGCGGCTGCCGCTGCTGAGGCCGCCGCTGGTTGGGACGCGGACTTCAAGACGATCGCGCAGAATTCGGCTCCGCCCTATGGGACTACTCATGACCCGACGTCGGCTGCGCCTTATTCCGGGGCGCCTTACTCTGAGCCGCCTTATGACGGAGCGCCTGGTTCCGGCGGGGCTTACGGTGGCCCGGTCTCCGGCGGAGGAGCTTACGGCCAAGCGTCTTACGGTGTGGATCCCTACGCTCAACAGGCTTACGACTCACGCTCGGCGCAGGGCCAGGAGCAGGCCTACGACGCGCCTTCGCCGCAGGCTTACGGCCCGGACCCGTCGCAGGCTTACGAGCCCGGCCCGCCGCACGCTTACGGCCCCGGCGCGGGAGCGGCTCCCTACTCCGACCTGGGCCAAGGGCGGCAGGCTCAATCCCCTTACCCGCCTTACTCCGAGCAGAGCCGAGGGGGACAGCCCTACTCTTCTCAGCCCCGTTCAGGAGCGCCTTACTCAGGCCAGCCCCATCGCGACTCCGGCCAGCCCCATCGCGGCCAGCCGTACCCGGAGCAGCAACGTCCCGGCCAGCGTTACCCCAGCGAGCCGTACCCGGGCCAGCCTCGCCGCGGCCAGCCTCATCCCGGTCAGCCTCGGCCTGATCAGGCTCACCCCGGGCAGCCTTACGCCGACCGGCCTCCATCGGCGGCGCCCTACCGTGGGCAACCTCAGCGCCCCGGACCTCAGCAGGGGACCTACCCCGCACAGCCCCACCGCGGCCAGCCGCATCCAGCCCCACCACACCAGCACCAGCCGTCTTCGAACCGCGAGTCAGCCGGCCAGCCTGGGCAGCCCGCACCAACTCGCCCGGACATGCCGTACCCCACACAACCGCAAGGCCAGCCCACCAACCCGCGCTCGTCCTCGCCCTCCCGCCCGGTCTCACCGGTAGCCGGCCGCGCCACGGTCAGCCGCCCCCCGCAGCCACCGCCGTCCTGGGAGGCCCCCGGCTCGGAACCAACCCGGCCGGAACCGTCATGGAACCGTTCCATGCGCCTACCTGACCGCTTGCCCGAGCCCGGCCAGCGCCAAGAAGCCCCCGGCCAGCGCCACCAAGCC
>NZ_LOJP01000001.1:1853025-1894562 GCF_001553785.1 Actinoplanes sp. TFC3 | reverse complement strand
GCGGCGCCCCCGTCAGCAAAACCGACTGGTTCGCCCCCACCTCCGAGTCCGAACTCATCGTCACCACGGCCGCCGCGCAGACCCCTGCCGCCCCCGATTTGGGCGAAGCGGCAGCCACAGAAGAGCCCACCACCGAGCCCACGGCCCAGCCGGAGTCCGTTCCCGGTTCCACGGTTGAGGCGACCGCAATCGCCGAGCCGGTGCCAATGGTTGAACCGGGGCCCGGATCGAGCGCCGGACTTGAGGTACAGCCGAAGCTCGCACCTGAGGCGTCCAGGATCGCGCTCTCTGGGATCGGGGCCGGACCGCGGCCGGAGATCGACCCCAAGGCCGAGAGTGCAGCCGGTCAGGAGACCGGCTCTGCCACCGGGACCGGGTCTGCGACTCACCCGGTGATCGGCTCCTCAGTTGAGGCTCCGACGCCCGCACCACCCGAGACCGAGCCGGACACGAAGGTCGAGCCGGAGAGCGAACCTACCCCTTCAGCCACGACCGAGATCAAGCCCGAGGCCGGCGCAACAGCCACGCTAGACAGCGAACCCGATGCTGACGCCGCGATCGAAGCTGACTCAGCGGCCCACCTTGAGGTCACCCAGGAGGCAGCGCCCGAACCCGCCACCGGCCCAGCAATGACGGAGCCCAGCACCGAAAGTGAACCAGCGCCATCAGAGCCGGAGAATTCCAGCGCTGACGAGCACAGCGACGTCACCTCGCAACCAGGTTCCGCCGCGCAAGAGAACGATGTCGCCGGCCCCAAGGCCACGGCTCAATCCGCACCCGACCCGGAGCCGACAGGATCGTCCCAGAACGAACCGCAAGCCGAAGATGAAACGCGCACCGATGATGCGGGCCGAGCGCCGCGGGCTGACAGCGCACCTTCGGAGAAGGCCCCTGAACCTGAGACCGCGGAAGCAGCGCAAACCGAAGTCGCAGAGCATGAGACGGAATCAGCCCTCGACGTTGCGCCGCATGCCGTCGGCGCGTTGGAAAGCACCGCCCCATTGATCGAGGCGGAAATCCTCCCCGACGTCATCCCGCCGACCAGCGAGATCATCGACGCGGAGATTGTGCCCGATGCGGAGCCGCAGCGAGCGGAAGCGGTTGAGCAGGACCAAACCCCAGCACAATTCTTCCCGCCGCAGACCTGGAAAGCGCCGCAGTCCACCAAAGAGCAGCCCGCCAAAGAGCAGCAGCCCGCGAAACAGCAGCAGCCCGCACCCCGCCGGCTCAAAGATCCCGAAGAACAATTAGCAGACCACCCCTGGACGACAGACCCCAGAACCCTCAGAGAAACAGCCACCGATCCCGAACCGCTGTACACCATTCAGGACCGCCTGACAGACAAGCTCGAGTATGCCGAACGAGACGTTGTCCGGGCTCGCCTCTTGAGCTTGCGGGCGGTTATCGGGCGGGTTCTGGGCGAGTCCGATCAGGCGCTTGCTGATGGGCGGGAGGCTTTGCAGCATGCCGAGGCCAGTGGGGATGTTCGGCTGCTGGCTGTGGTTAAGGCTCGCGTTGCTCAGGTTCAGCAGTGGCGGGGGGATTTCGCCGAGGCCGATCGGCTTTATGCTGAGGCTAATTCTGGGGATGTGCCGGAGCGGCTGCGCGCCGAAATTCACGTCAACGCCGGGCGTTCCTGTTTTGAGCAGGGGCGTTACCTGGAGGCTTGCAATCAGTTCGAGCAGGCGCTTGAACTGCGGCGGGACGACGATTCGGACCTTGCCGCCCGGGCTGAAGCTGCTCTCGATGCGGTTATGACCCGGGTCCAGGACAGCGGGTGGGGTCCCTATCAGCGGACCCGGGAGGAAATCCTCCAGCAGGATCCGCCACCGCAGCCGACGTCGAATACCGATTCCCTTCTCATGGGGTACGCCGATAGCGCCCACAAAGACAGCGCCCACACCATTGTCATAGCCGAGCAATTCGCCGAGGCGCAGCCGTTCTCGGAGGGCGCTGCCTGGGTTCGCCGGCCCGATGGTGACGTGTGGGAGTTGATTGATGAGTCCGGCGCTACGCTGATTGGCGACGCTTCGGCGTACCGGCAGATCAGTCCTTTCTCGGAGGGTTTGGCGTGGGTTTCGCGTGAGCTTGAGGGTGAATGGTTCGCGATCGACTGGCACAACCGGGTCATCGTGGCGGGCAGCTTTGACGATGTGCGGCCTTTCAAGAATGGCCTGGCGGTGGTACGACGGGGCGACTGGGGCGCCCTCGATCGGCATGGACGCGTTGTTGTCGCACCGCGGTACTCGAACGTCGTCATGCATTCCGCTGGCTTCCTGATTCAACAGGGCGAGCTATGGGGGGCTCTTGATCGCAGCGGTGAGCCGCTCGCCGCGGTGAGCCACGCGACGCCCGCCGAGGTCGCCCGGGAGATCGACGGGCGGAGCGCGGATTTCCGGCCGGTCCTGTAGAAAACGGTGATGGAACACCGTCACCTGGGCCGTTCCGGTCTGCTCATCAGCGAGATCGCCTACGGCAACTGGATCACCCACGGTTCGCAGGTCGAGGAGGACGCCGCCGCCGCGTGTGTGCGGGCCGCCCTCGACGTCGGCATCACGACATTCGACACCGCCGACGCCTATGCCGGAACCGCCGCCGAAGAGGTCCTCGGACGCGCGCTCAGGGGTGAGCGTCGTGAGGGCCTCGAGATTTTCACAAAGGTTTTCTGGCCCACCGGTCCCGGGCCAAATGATCGCAGCTTGTCGCGCAAGCACGTGATGGAGTCGATCAACGGGTCGCTGCGCCGGCTGCAGCTCGACTACGTCGACGTCTACCAGGCACATCGCTACGACTATTCGACGCCGCTTGAGGAAACGATGCAGGCGTTCGCCGACATTGTGCATTCCGGCAAGGCGTTGTACATCGGCGTCTCCGAATGGACCGCGACGCAGCTCCGCGCGGGCTGGGAGCTGGCCCAGGACCTGAAGTTCCAGCTCGTGTCGAACCAGCCGCAATACTCGATGCTGTGGCGCGTCATCGAGGCCGAGGTCGTGCCGCTCAGCCAGGAAGTGGGCATCGGCCAGGTCGTGTTCTCGCCGATTCTGCAGGGCGTGCTGACCGGCAAGTACGAGCCGGGTAAGCAGCCGCCCGCCGGTTCCCGCGCCACCGACGACAAGTCGGGAGCCAATTTCATCGCCCGCTACCTGACCGACGAGGTGCTGACCGCGGTCCAGCAGCTACGCCCGCTCGCCGATCAGGCAGGTCTCAGCATGGCCCAGCTAGCGGTCGCCTGGGTCCTGCAGAACAGCAACGTGTCAGCGGCCATCATCGGCGCCTCCCGCCCGGAGCAGGTCCAGGACAATGCCAAGGCCTCCGGCGTACGACTGGGCAACGACCTGATGAAAGCCATCGACTCCGTCATCGGGGGCATAGCCGAGCGCGACCCCGCCAAAACGGTAAGCCCCGCGCGGCGCCCCTAGAGGTCTGACCAGAAGCGCATGAAGTAGAGGCCGGCTTGGCCGAGGGTGTCGGGGATGCCGATGAGATCGGCCAGCCAGTCGACCGCGTTGAAGAAGTAGACGTTGATCTGGGACTGCCAGAGCAAAACGAAGAGCAGCATGAAGCCGTACGGGGCGAACAGGTCGTACGCCCGCTGGTACGCCTGGTTGAGCCACGGCCGCAGAATGTTGCCGCCGTCGAGGCCCGGGACCGGCAGGAAATTGAGCAGGCTTGCGGTGACCTGCAGGAACGCGAGTGCGCCGAGGCCGAGCCAGAAGCCGCCGTGCGGGCTCAGCGTGCCGTCCTCGTAGACCGCCAGGCCATCGGCCGCGCCCAGGGCGAACGGGATGGCCAGCAACAGGGCGAACAGCACGTTCGTCAGCGGCCCGGCCGCGCTGATCAGGGATTCCTTGGCCTTGCTGCGGATGTGGGCGTGGTCGACCCACACCGCACCGCCGGGCAGGCCAATGCCGCCGAGCACCACCGCGATCAGCGGCAGCACGATCGACAGCACCGGGTGCGTGTACTTCAACGGGTTGAGCCGCAGGTAGCCGCGATCGGCGACGCCGCGGTCGCCGGAGAAATACGCGATGATCGCGTGCGCGTACTCGTGCAGGCACAGGGAGAAAACCCAGCCCGCAATGACGAACAGGAAAACGTCAACGCGTAGGTTGCCGAACCCGGTCCACGCCATCCACGCGCTGACCACGACCAGCGCGAGGATCCCGACGAAGACCGGGCTGGGCAGGAAGGCACTGCGCGGCGCACCGCGGCTGACCTGAAAGCTGCTCACTCGGCCGGCAGCAGACTCATCTTGTAGTCGACCCGATCGTCCTCGACCAGGCTGACCTGCGCGACACCGGCGGAGACGAGCTCACGCCACGCCTGACCGATCCACGACTCGGCATCGGCCTGGCTGCTGAACGTCTCGGCCGGGCCCGCCACCGGCTGCCCATCGACGCCCTCGTACCGCCAACTCCACGGCATCCGCCTCGCCCCTCCTCGATGTCTGGAACGCTTGCCGTCCACCCTACGGTGTGCGGCCCAGGGGTCACGCCCAGGCGCGCGGGCGGGACGGGGACGGGTCGATCCACGGGGTGTCACCCAGCGGATCTAAGGTACGGGCTATGTCTGCTGACGGGTGGAGTTCGGTCCTGGTGCTCGGCGGGATCCGGTCCGGCAAGTCCGCGTTCGCCGAGGCGCTGGTCGCCGGCGCCGCCTCGGTGCGCTACATCGCCACCGCTGTCGGCGGCGAGGACGATCCGGAGTGGCTGGCCCGCATCGAGGCGCATCAGCGCCGCCGCCCGCAGTCGTGGAGCACCGAGGAGAGCGGCGCCGACCCGGCCCGGCTCACGGCAATCCTCACCGACGCCAAGCCCGACGAGACGCTGCTGGTCGACGATCTCGGCGGCTGGGTGGCCTCGCTGCTCAACCCGGACCTGCAACCCAACGACGACGTGGCCACCGTCACAGCCCTGGCCGAAGCGGTACGGACGTCGGCCGCCCGGGTCGTGGTGGTCAGCCCGGAGGTGGGCCTGTCCCTGGTCCCCCAGACCCCGCTGGGCCGCGCGTTCGCCGACGCCGTGGGCACCGCGAACCAGGCGCTCGCGGAGGCTTGCGACCGAGTGGTGCTGGTGGTGGCGGGCCGCCCGGCATGGCTCAAGACGGCCGCCGACGAACCTGGCATCGTGACCGACGTCCAAGCCGAGGCCGCAACCGCCGATGAACCGGGCGCCCAAGCGGCCCCGGTCCCGCAGCCCGCCCCGACCGGAACAGCTCCCGTCGAAGCAGCCACGGGCGCAGCAGTCCCGGCCGTCGAGCCGCGGTCGGCCCAGGTCTCGGTGGCCACCCCGGCCGCCTCACTGGACGCGCCGCAGGCCGCCAGGAGCCGCCCCGAAAAGGAGACGGCCGACGACGAGGCGGATGTGGTCATCGAGGCCGGGATGGATCTCCCGCTGCCCGACAGCGACGCCGGTCCGGACGCCCGCGACCGCCTTGCGACCCTCGACCTGCCCGGGTCCGGGGTGGGCGCGCTGGCCGAGGCAATCGAGTTCGCCGCCGCCACCCAGAGCACCGCGAGTCCCCGACCGTGGGGTCCGGTTCGGGTGCTGCTGCTCGACGGCCGGGACGCCGGGGCGGCGTCGGCCGGTGACAGTCCGGCCGGGTCCGACCGCCGCACCGCGCAGGTCGAGGCCGGGGAGGGTGCGCTGGCCCGGCTGGCGGCTGGGGCCGGGGCCGACATCGCCGTCGTGCGCGTACCGGATACCGGGGCTTTGGAAGATGGCCCGGTCTTGGACGACGCAGCCGTGGAGGCTGGGCTCCGGCAGGGCTGGGAGCTGGCCGTTGCGGCCGCCGCGGATGGCAAGGAGGCGCTGGTCATCGCGTCGTGCGGGGCCGGTACGGACGCCGCCGCTACCGCGGTGGTGGCCGCGACTACCGGCGCCGAACCGGTGGCCGTGCTCCCCCGCGTCCTTGCCCCGGGCGGCAAGTACGACGATGAGGCGTGGATGCGGCGCTGCGCCGCGGTCCGCGACGCCATGCACCGCATCCGGCACGAGCCGCGCGGCGCCAAGGACATCCTCGCCCAGCTGGGTGGGGCCGACCTGGCCGTCGCCGCGGGGGCGCTGCTCGGGGCGGCCGCCAGGCGCATTCCGGTGCTGGTGGACGGCCCGGTGGGGATCGCCGCCGGGTTGGTGGCGCGGGATCTGGCCGCGCAGAGCCGGCATTGGCTGCTGCTCGCCGACGCGGGACGCCACCAACTCGTACGGCAGGGCGCGGACGTGCTCGGCCTGACCCCGGTGCTGGAGCTTGGTCTGGACCTGGGCGAGGGTGCGAACGCGCTGGCCGCTCTGCCGTTGTTGCGCACGGCGATCGCGCTGGCCGGCGCGTTGCCGGTGCACCCGGCGCTGCTGGAGAGCCCGGGCGACGACGACTTGAGCGAGTTCCTCGAGCCCGAACCGAATGGTCCCGGCCCCGCCAGTGTTTGATGCGCTGCGCCTGGCGGTCACCACGTTGACGGTGCTGCCGGTCAAAACGGGGCGCATCGACGGGCGTACCGCGGCCGGGGCGATGAGCCTGGCGCCGCTGGTGGGCGCGGGGCTCGGGGCGGTGCTGGGAGGCCTGCACGCGGTGTTGCCGGCAACGCTGCTGGGGGCGGCGCTGACGGTTACCGCTGGGGTGTTGCTGACCCGGGGTCTGCACCTGGACGGGCTGGCCGATTCGGTGGATGCGCTGGGCTCCTACCGCACTGGCCATGAAGCGCTGGAAATCATGAAAAAGGCGGACATCGGGCCGTTCGGCGTGGCGGCCATCGCGCTGAACCTGATCCTGCAAATCGCCGCCATAGAAGCAACAACAACCGCGATAGCGCTGTGCATCGCCATCGCCTGGACCACGGGTCGGCTGGCGGTGACCCTTGCCTGCCGCAGGGGCGTTCCGGCGGCCCGGCCCGAGGGCCTGGGCGCGCTCGTGGCCGGCACCGTGCCCACGCCGGTTGCGGTGGGCATCGCGGTCCTGGTGATGGCGGGAGCGACCGTGGCGGTTCCGGGCCGTCCGTGGGCCGGTCCCGCCGCGGTCGCCGGCGTCATCGTCGTCGTGCTGGGTCTGATCAGGCATGCGGTACGGCGTTTCGGCGGCATCACCGGGGACGTTCTCGGTGCTCTGACCGAATTCGCCACCACGGCAACGCTGGTGACCCTGGCCCTGCTAGCGAACTGAGGTCTGCACGAACGGCGGCTTCACGATCCGGGCCTCGATCCGGCGGCCTCGCACGTCAATCTCGACCAGGTCGCCTTCTTTGAGCCCGGGTGCCGTGTCGAGCAGGGCCAGCGCGATGCCGGCCTTCTTCGTCGGCGAGAAGGTGCCGCTGGTGACCTCGCCGACCAGGGTGCTCTGGACGTACACCTGCATGTGGCCTCTCGCAATGCCACGGCCCGTCAGTTCCAGTCCTCGCAGCGACCTGCGCGGGCCCTGGGTCTTCTCGGCAAGCAGCACGTCGCGGCCCCAGAACGCCGGCTTGTTCCAGCCGACCGCCCAGCCCGAGCGCGCCTGCACCGGTGTGATCTCCAGCGACAACTCCTGGCCGTGCAGCGGGTAACCCATCTCGGTGCGCAGCGTGTCACGCGCGCCGAGACCGCACGGCCGGACACCCGCCTCGATCAGCGCATCCCACACCCGCACCGCGTCGTCCCACGGCACCACCAGTTCGTAACCCACCTCGCCGGTGTAGCCCGTGCGGCACACGATCAGCTCGACGCCCTGCAGGGTGGCCTGGTTGAACGACATGTACTCGTGCTCGACGGGCAGACCAAGCGCCTTCACCGTCTCCGGCGCCTGCGGACCCTGCACGGCCAGAACTGCCCAGCTCCGGTGCTCGTCGGTGACCGTGATGCCCTCGGGCGCGGCGGCCTGCAGGCGGCGCACGACCTCGGCCGTGTTCGCCGCGTTCGGGATCAGGAAAACCTCGTCCGGACCGATGAGGTACGCGATCAAGTCGTCGACCACGCCACCGCTCGCGTCATCGCAGCACAGCGTGTACTGCGCCCTGCCCGGCTCGATGCGGCCCAGGTCGTTGGTCAGGCACGAGTTGACGAAGCCGGCGGCGCCCGGGCCGGAAACCCGCGCCTTGCCCAGATGCGAGACGTCGAACACACCGACCGCTTCGCGCACCGCAGCGTGCTCACGCAGGACACCACCACCGGCGTACTCCAGGGGCATCTCCCAGCCGCCGAAGCCGGCGAACTTGGCGCCCAGGGCGGTGTGGCGCTCGTGCAGAGGCGATTGGAGCAACATGAGTGGCAACTTACCCGTGACCATGCATGTGGTTAGCATCGGCGGGACACCACCGCCGTCCGGCGCGACCCGCACCGGATGGAACACGCCGCCGGAGCGTCCCACGAGTCGCCTCCGGCCCAGCGATCGCGGAGAGCCCGAGTGACCCACCCCACCCCCACTTTGCGCCTCGCCGACGGCGACCCCGCCGAGCTAGCCGTCGATGCCCTGATCATCGGCCTGCACAGCCAGCCCGGCGAGGGTGGCGCACTGCTGCCCGCGGCCGGTGCCGAGAGCATTGCCGCCGCGTTCGACGGCAAGCTGAGCTCGACGCTGTCCCTGCTCGGCGCCACCGGCGCGCCCGGCGAGGTGACCAAGCTCGCCACCCTCGGCACGGTTGCCGCGCCGCTGATCGTCGCGGTCGGCTTGGGCGACGAGCCCGCCGGTTCCGCTCCGGCCACCGAGACGCTGCGCCGGGGCACGGGTGCCGCCGTGCGCGCGCTGGCCGGCAGTGAGAACGTGGCGCTGGCCCTGCCGGTGCCCGGCGACGCGGATGCGCCCGGCGTGCTGCGGGCCATTCTCGAAGGGGCACTGCTGGGGTCGTACCGCTTCGGTGGTTACAAGACCAAGCCGCAGCCCGGCCGCCGCGACCCGGTCAAGAACCTGCAGGTCATCGTGGCCGACTCCGGCGACGCCGCGGCGCAGGCGGAGCTCACCCGCGCCGAGATCGTCGGGCGCGTCGTACGGCAGACCCGCGACTGGGTCAACCAGGCGCCCAACGAGCTGCGCCCGCCCGCGTTCGCCGACGCTGTTGCGGCGGCCGCCGAGGGCACCGGCCTGGAGGTCGAGGTGCTCGACTTCGACCAGCTCAAAGCCGGTGGTTACGGCGGCATCGTGGCGGTCGGCCAGGGTTCGGAGGCGCCGCCGCGGCTGGTCAAACTTTCCTACACCCCCGAGGGCGTGCAGAACCCCAAGCGGGTGGCGCTGGTCGGCAAGGGCATCACGTTCGACACCGGCGGCATCAGCATCAAGCCGGCCGCCGGCATGTGGGAGATGAAGTCCGATATGGCCGGTGCCGCCGCAGTCGGGGCCACGCTGCTGGCCGTCGCCGCGCTCAAGCCGGACGTCGCGGTCAGCGGCTACCTGGCGATCGCGGAGAACATGCCGTCGGGCACCGCCTACCGTCCCGGCGACGTGATCACGATGTTCAGCGGCAAGCGCGTCGAGGTGCTCAACACCGACGCGGAGGGCCGCATGGTGCTGGCCGACGGGATCGCCCGGGCCTGCGCCGACGGCACCGACTACCTGTTCGAGACCTCCACACTGACCGGAGGCCAGGTGATCTCGCTGGGCAAGCGGATCGCCGGCGTGATGGGCGACCCGGCGACCTGCGAGCGCGTCAAGGCGGCCGGTGACCTGGTCGGCGAGCCGGCCTGGCCGATGCCGCTGCCCGACGACGTGCGCAAGGGCATGGAGTCCGAGATCGCCGACATCAGCCAGACCAACGCCAGCATGGACCGGGCCGGGCACATGCTGCAGGGTGGCGTGTTCCTCAGCGAGTTCGTGGCCGAGGGCGTGCCGTGGGCGCACATCGACATCGCCGGGCCGTCGTACCACACCGGCGAGCCGAGCGGTTACTGGACGAAGGGCGGCACTGGCGTTCCGGTTCGTACCCTGCTCGCCCTGATCGACGACGTCGCCGCCAACGGCTGACCCGTCCGCAGAGCGCCGCTCTCAAGCGGGGCGGCGCTTCTGGCGGGCGTTGTAGTCACGCATCCGCTGCGGATAGCCCATCAGCCGGATATCGTAGATCGGCATCGAGAGCTGGTGGGCGAAGCGACGGGCGCTCTCCGGCGAATCAATGCGGCGCCGGGTCCATTCGCCGTCGTGGGCGATCAGCAGGATGGTCGTCTCGGTGACGGTGGTCCGGGGCTCGATGAACGCTTCGACACCGCGGCGGGAGCGGACGAACTCCGTCAGATATTCAAGATCCTCACGGGTCGCAGTCCGGCCGCTCGTACGTACCGGCTCTCTGCGCCGCCGGAACCAGGCCACGGACGACTCCTTCAACGGGGTAGCTGTCGCAAGGGTACGTCCTGACGCAAGTGTCGTACGGCACCTGGCTTCATCGAACGGTTCGTCAAGTGACAAGATGACCGGGACAGCTGTGACCGTTTCCACCATGTGACCCATGTGGCAACGATGCGATCTGGGAGAAGACGTGAGCCAGCCTGGCGGAACCTTCGACATCGTGATCCTCGGCGCCGGCAGTGGCGGGTATGCGGCCGCCCTGCGCGCGGCCGAGCTCGACCTCTCCGTGGCCCTGATCGACAAGGCGGAGCTGGGCGGCACCTGCCTGCACCGCGGGTGCATCCCGACCAAGGCGCTGCTGCACGCCGCGGAGCTGGCCGACCAGACCCGCGAAAGCGAGCAGTTCGGCATCAAGGCCGATCTGGTCGGCATCGACATGGCCGGCGTCAACGCCTACAAGGACGGCGTCGTCGGCCGGCTCTACAAGGGCCTGCAGGGCCTGCTCAAGCAGGACAAGATCACCGTGGTGCAGGGCGAGGGCAAGCTCGTCAGCAAGGACACCGTGGAGGTCAACGGCCAGCGCTACACCGGCCGCAACATCATCCTGGCCACCGGCTCCTACTCGCGTTCGCTGCCCGGCCTCGAGGTCGACGGCAAGCGGGTGCTGACCAGCGAGCACGCCCTGCGGCTGGACCGTGTGCCCAGCTCGGCGATCGTGCTCGGCGGCGGCGTCATCGGCGTCGAGTTCGCCAGCGTGTGGAAGTCCTTCGGCGCCGACGTGACGATCCTGGAGGCGCTGCCCCGGCTCGTGGCCGCCGAGGATGAGGAGATCTCGAAGGCGGTCGAGCGCGCGTTCCGCAAGCGGAAGATCAACTTCAAGGTCGGCAAGCCGTTCGAGAAGGTCGAGCACACCGAGAACGGCGTGCGTGCCACGATCGCCGGCGGCGAGACCGTCGAGGCCGAGATCCTGCTGGTTGCCGTCGGCCGCGGCCCGGTCACCCAGGGCCTGGGCTACGAGCAGCAGGGCATCACGCTCGACCGCGGCTTCGTGATCACCAACGAGCGGCTGCACACCGGCGTGGGCAACATTTACGCGGTCGGCGACATCGTGCCCGGCCTGCAGCTGGCCCACCGCGGCTTCCAGCAGGGCATCTTCGTCGCCGAGGAGATCGCCGGACGCAAGCCCGCAGTGATCGACGAGGCCGGGATCCCGCGCGTCACCTACTCCGACCCCGAGGTCGCCTCGGTCGGCATCACCGAGGCCAAGGCCAAGGAGCAGTACGGCGCCGACAAGGTCAAGACCTACAACTACAACCTCGGCGGCAACGGCAAGAGCCAGATCCTCAAGACCCAGGGCTTCGTCAAGCTGGTACGGGTTGAGGACGGCCCGGTCGTGGGCGTCCACATGGTTGGCGCCCGGATGGGCGAGCTCGTTGGTGAGGCACAGTTGATCTACAACTGGGAAGCTTTCCCGGAGGAGGTCGCGCAGCTCGTGCACGCCCACCCCACGCAGAACGAGGCTCTTGGCGAGGCGTTCCTGGCGCTCGCGGGCAAGCCGCTGCACGCACACAGCTGATCACGATCCGTTCTACAGCGGTTAAGGAGTTCTGAGAGATGCCGGTATCGGTCACCATGCCGCGGCTGGGTGAGAGCGTCACCGAGGGCACCGTCACGCGCTGGCTCAAGCAGGAGGGCGAGCGGGTCGAGGCCGACGAGCCGCTGCTCGAGGTCTCCACCGACAAGGTCGACACGGAGATCCCGTCGCCGGCCGCGGGTGTGCTCTCGCGCATCGTCGTCGGCGAGGACGAGACGGCCGACGTCGGCAGCGAGCTGGCGGTCATCGCGGGCGACGGCGAGGACGCGGGCTCATCGGCCCCGGCCCCCGCCCAGCAGCAGGAACAGCAGAAGGCCCCGCAGCAGCAGGAACAGCAGCCGGAGCCCGAGCCGGCCGCGCCCACCACTCCCTCGACCGAGAAGCCGGTCGAGGAGGAGGCCCCGGCCCCGCAGACCGGCGCCCCGAGTGGCGGCGGCGACGGCACGGCCGTCAAGATGCCCGCCCTGGGTGAGAGCGTCACCGAGGGCACCGTCACGCGCTGGCTCAAGCAGGTCGGCGAGACGATCGAGGTCGACGAGCCGCTGCTCGAGGTCTCCACCGACAAGGTCGACACGGAGATCCCGTCGCCGGTGGCCGGCACGGTGCTCGAGATCAAGGTGCAGGAGGACGAGACCGCCGACGTCGGCGCCGACCTCGCCATCATCGGCACCCCCAGCAGCGCGCCCGCCCAGGAGGCCCCCAAGCAGGAAGCGCCCAAGCAGGAAGCGCCCAAGGTCGAGTCGGCGCCCACTCCTTCGGTCGAGCCGGGATCCTCCTACGCGGAGCCGGCCCCCGAGGCCGAGGTCGCCAAGGACCCGGTGGCCGCCGAGCGCAAGGCCGAACCGGCCCCGGCTCAGGCCGAACCGGCCCAGGCGTCCGCGCCGGCTGCCGAGACGGTGCGCGCCAACGGTGCCGGCGACGCCGGTTACGTGACGCCGCTGGTCCGCAAGCTGGCGGCCGACAAGGGTGTCGACCTCTCCTCGATCACCGGCACCGGCGTCGGTGGCCGCATCCGCAAGCAGGATGTCATCGAGGCGGCCGACAAGGCTGCCGCGGCCAAGGCGGCAGCGTCTGCCCCGGCTCCGGCTGCCGCCCCGGCGCAGACCGGCACCCCGGCTCCCAGCGCGAAGCCGGAGCCGAGCCCGCTGCGTGGCCGCACGGAGAAGCTGACCCGCATCCGCGCCACCATCGCCCGGCGCATGGTCGAGTCGCTGCAGATCTCCGCGCAGCTCACCACCGTCGTCGAGGTGGACGTCACGAAGATCGCCCAGCTACGCAACCGCGCGAAGGCGGACTTCCTGGCCAAGAACGGCGTCAAGCTCTCGTTCCTGCCGTTCTTCGCGCTGGCCGCGGTCGAGGCGCTGCGCCAGCACCCGGTGGTCAACTCGTCCATCGATCAGGAGGCCGGCACGGTCACCTACCACGAGGGCGAGCACCTGGGCATCGCGGTGGACACCCCCAAGGGCCTGGTCGTCCCGGTGATCAAGGACGCCGGCGACCTCAACCTGGCCGGGCTGGCCAAGCGGATCGCCGATGTCGCGGAGCGCACCCGCAGCAACAAGATCAGCCCGGACGAGCTGTCCGGCGGCACGTTCACGCTGACCAACACCGGCAGCCGGGGCGCGCTGTTCGACACCCCGATCATCAACCAGCCGCAGGTCGGCATCCTCGGCACCGGCGCGGTGGTCAAGCGCGCCGTGGTCGTCGACGACCCCAACCTGGGCGAGCTGATCGTGCCGCGCTCGATGGTCTACCTCGCGCTCAGCTACGACCACCGGATCGTGGACGGCGCCGACGCCGCCCGCTTCCTGGTTTCGCTGAAGGAGCGGCTGGAGGCCGGGCAGTTCGAGGGCGACCTGGGGCTGCACGCCTGACGAGGGCCAACCTCGGCGATCGCCAGCCGCACAGCATGAGCTCGGCGGATCGCGGCGGCAAAATGTGAGGAAGAAGGGACGCGCAAGCGTCCCTTCTTCTGTTTTGTGGGCCTTGGTGATCGGGAATGATGGAGAGCATGCGGATCCTCATGGCCGGCGCTTCCGGGTTTCTGGGCACCAAGCTCGCCGAACGGCTGCGAGCCCACGGCCACCACGTCGTCCGGCTGGTCCGGCGTCCCGCCACGAGCGCCGACGAGGCGACCTGGCAGCCGTCGACCGGCCAGCTCGACCCGGCGCTGCTGGTTGCCGCCGATGCGGTGATCAACCTGGCCGGTGCGGGCGTGGGCGACAAGCGCTGGACCGCCGGCTACAAGAGCACGATCCGCAGTAGCCGGGTGGACAGCGCGGGCACGATCGCGCACGGCATCCGCAAGCTGCCCGCCGAGGACCGTCCGGCGGTGGTGCTGCAATCCTCGGCCGTCGGGTGGTACGGCGACACCGGTGACCGCGAGGTGACCGAGGACGCCCCGGCCGGCGCGGGCTTCCTGGCCGACGTGTGCCGGGTCTGGGAGGCTGCGGCCCGGCCCGCCGAGGACGCCGGCGTGCGGGTGGTGCTGCTGCGTACCGGACTGCCGCTGGATCAGCACGGCGGCTTGCTCAAGCCGCAGATGCCGCTGTTCAAGCTGGGCGGCGGGGCCAAGCTCGGCGGCGGCAAGCAATACGTGCCGTGGATCTCATTGGAGGACTGGCTCGCCGCGACCGAGTTCCTGCTCGACCGCGAGGATGTGGCCGGGCCGGTTAACGTGGTCGGGCCCGCCCCGGCGACCAATGCCGAGTTCACCCGCACGCTCGGCAAGGTGCTGCACCGGCCGGCGTTGCTGCAGGTCCCGGGGTTCGCCCTGCAGGTGGCGCTGGGCGAGTTCGCCGGTGAGGCGCTGCGCAGCCAGCGGGTGCTGCCGGGGGTTCTCGAGCGGGCTGGATTCTCGTTCACCCACTCCACCCTGGAGGCGGCGCTGCGGGCGGCGGTGGGTGACGAAACACCCGCTGTCGCCTGATCACCGCTCAATCTTGCTAACCTCCGGCGCGTGTCCGTCGTCGAGGCAGCCCCGTCCGAGTCCGCCGAACCGCCGCCGTCCGCGCTGAGGGCCCGGCTGCGAGCGTGGCGCCCGCACCTGCTCTTCGGTGTCGTGGCGCTGGCGCTGGGGACGTACGTGGTCAGCGGTTTGTGGCTGAACCCGCACGGGCGCGTGCTGGTGGAGAACAAGGGTGACCAGGCGTTCTTCGAATGGCTCCTGGGTTATGGCGTCTACACGCTGAGCCATGGGGCCGATCCGTTCTACACCACGCTGCTCAACGCGCCGCTGGGCGTGAACCTGGCCGCCAACACATCGATCACCGTCTACACGACACTGTTCGCGCCGCTGACCTTCCTGGCCGGGCCGCAGGTCAGTTTCGCGACGATTCTGACGCTCAACCTGAGCGGGGCGGCGTTCGCCTGGTGGTTGTTCCTGCGACGCTTCCTGGTACGCAACCACATCGCCGCCGCCGTAGGCGCCCTGTTCTGCGGCTTCGCCCCGGGGTTCGTCTCGCACGCCAACGGTCACCTGAACTGGACTGCCGGCTGGGTCGCCCCGGTGCTGCTGTGGCGAGTGCTCAAGCTGCGCGAGCCGGGAATGTGGATCCGCAACGGCATCGTGCTGGGCATCCTGATCGCCGTCGGATTCTCGATCGCCGCGGAGGGGCTGTTCTTCACCGCGCTGGCCAGCGCGGTGTTCCTGGCCGTGTGGTCGCTGAGCCCGTCAACCCGCGGTGAGGCCCGCGCTGCGGCGCCGAGCATGGCCGCCGGGTTGGTTACCGCCGCCGTGATCGCCGCCGGCCTGCTGATGTACCCGCTGTACATGCACTTCGACGGGCCGCGCACGTTCACCGGCACCGGCTTCAACCAGTATCACTACGCCGAGGACGTGGGCGCCTACTTCGAGTACCCCACCCGCTCGGTGGCCGCCTGGATGGGCTTCGGCAACAACCTGGCGCCGAACCCGACCGAGGAGACCTCGTACTTCGGGGTGGGCCTGATGCTGCTGATCCCGATCGCCCTGATCGTGCTGTGGCGCCGCGCAGAACCCGGGCGGCGAGCCACGCTGGCCGCCATCAGCGCCGTCGGCCTGGTGTTCCTGGTGCTGTCGTGGGGACCCGGCCTCAAGTTCTTCAAGGATCTGACCGACATCAGCCTGCCGTACAAGTGGCTGATGGATCTGCCGCTGTTCGACTCCGCGCTGCCCGCCCGCTACGCGCTGGTGGTGGCCGCGGTGTTCGGCATCGTGCTGGCCCTGCTCACCGAGCGCCTGCTGACCGAGCCGCTGCCCTCCGTGACCGCGCACACCCTGTGGGCCGCCGCGTATGCCGTGGCCCTGCTCCCCCTGCTGCCCACACCGGTGCTGACCGAGCCCCGGGTGGCCGAGCCCGCCTTCATCGCCGACGGCCTCTGGCGCGACTACGTCACCGACAACGGCGTGATGACCGCGCTGCCGTTCGCCACCACCGACACCGCCGACGGCCAGCGCTGGCAGGCGTACACAATGGCTCGGGCGGGCAAGCAGTTCCGCATCCCGGATGGCTACTTCCTCGGCCCCGGCGGACCGGACGGCACCGGTCAGATCGGGGCGACCATGCGGCCCACCGACTGGTTGTTCTTCCAGGCCGCCTACTACGGGCAGATCAGGCAGATCAGCGAGCAGGACCGGGCCTCGGCGCGCGCCGACTTCGCGTACTGGGGTGTGCAGGCGGTGTTCCTGCCCGACCAGATCACGGGTTCGCACACCTCGCTGTTCCGCTCCGCGGCTGAGCTCACCGCCACCGAGCTGCTGGGCGAGCCGGAGCGGGTGGGCGGGGTCCTGCTGTGGCGCATCCGGCCGGGCCTGGATCCTTCCTGAGACTTCCGCGGGCAAGTCGATGATTCCGACGCCGCGCTGATAACTTCGTCTGGGTGGCCGTAGCACCCGCTGTGCCGGATGTCACCGATGCGCCGGCATCCGAACCTGCCCGCCGATCGTGGGTGTGGCTGCGGGATGCCGGGTTCGCGGTGCTCAGCCTGGCCATGGCTTACTGGATCACGTCCGGGATCTGGGTGGATCCGTTCCGGCGCGCGGTCAGCTACAACGAGGGCGACCACGCGTTCTTCGAATGGGTGCTCGGTTACGGCGTGCAGATCTGGACGCACGGCGACAATCCGTTCTGGACCACCTTGATCAACGCGCCGGCCGGGGTCAACCTCGCGGCTAACACGTCCGTCACGGTGTACGCCCTGGTGTTCGCCCCACTGACCTATGTGGCTGGTCCGCCGGTCACGTACGTGACGATCCTGACCTTGAATCTGGCCGGTTCGTCCTTCGCCTGGTACGCGTTCCTGCGCCGGTTCGTCGTCCGGCGCCGCAGCGCTGCAGCGATCGGTGCGCTGTTCTGTGGTTTCGCGCCCGGCTGGATCGCGCACGCCAACGGCCATCTCAACTGGACGGCGGGCTGGCTCATCCCGGTGCTGCTCTGGTGGGTGCTGCGGCTGGGCAGCTCGCGGCGCTGGGTGCTCAACGGTGTCGTGCTCGGCCTGCT
The DNA here is from genome assembly GCF_001553785.1 of Actinoplanes sp. TFC3. Classification (GTDB taxonomy): domain Bacteria; phylum Actinomycetota; class Actinomycetes; order Mycobacteriales; family Micromonosporaceae; genus Actinoplanes. The sequence continues at coordinate 1,877,249 of NZ_LOJP01000001.1, read as the reverse complement.
GATCACCGTAGCCTTCTCGATCGCGCCGGAGCTGCTGTTCTCCGTTGCGATCGCGGCGACTGTGTTCGTCATCACCTGGTGCTGTTCGCGCGCGACGTGGCCGCAGGCGCGCGCGGCGGCACCCCGGGCGTTGGCTGCGCTGGGCATCACCGTGCTGCTGTCGGGGGCGTTGCTTGCGTATCCGCTGTACATGCATTTCGCGGGGCCGGGGTCGTACCAGGGGACGGGGTTTGACCAGCGCAGGTATGTCGAGGACGTGGCCGGCTACGGGGTGTATCCGTTCCGGTCGATAGCGGGGGCGTTCGGCTTCCAGCGCGGCGATCTGGCGTCCAACCAGACCGAGGGAGCGTCGTTTTTCGGCGTACCCCTTCTGCTGCTCGTGATTGCCGGAACAGTGCTGTTGTGGTGGCGGGCGGATCGGTCGCGCAAGGTGCTGATGCGGTCGCTGACGATCGTGGGCCTGCTGTTCGCGGTGCTGTCCTTCGGGCCGCGGCTCAACTGGTTCACCAAGGAGTACAACGTCCCGCTGCCCTACGCGGCGCTCGCGCATCTGCCCATCTTCGACTCGGCGTTGCCGGCCCGGCTGGCGCTGCTGGTGGTCTGCGTCATCGGCGTCACCTTGGCGCTGCTGGCCGACCGCAGTTTCTTCCGCGGACCGCTGGCCCGGCGCATCGCGTGGGGTGCGGCGTTCGCCGCGGCACTGGTGCCGATCTTCCCGACACCGGTCCTGACCAGCGATCGCACGACCGAACCCCAGTTCATCGCCGACGGTACGTGGAAGCTTTACGTGCGCGACGGGCAAGTCATGAGCGCTTTGCCGTACGCAGCCAGCGCGGCTCCCGACGCACAACGCTGGCAGGCCTACACGTTGGCTCGCGGCGGCCCGCAGTTCCGCATCCCGGACGGCTACTTCCTCGGCCCCGGCGGCCCCGACGGCACCGGCCGGGTGGGTGCCCCGCCCCGCCGCACCGACTGGATGCTGCTGCGCCCGGCGCTGACCGGTTATGTGGACGACATCGACAACTTCGACCGCGCCCGGGTGCGCGAGGACATGGCGTACTGGCAGGTCGACGCGCTGTTCATTCCCGACGAGATCATCGGGCGCGACGGGTTGATGTTCCGCGCCTCGCTGGTCAGCACGGTCACCGCGCTGTTCGGACCCGGCGAACGTGTGCAGGACGTGCTGATCTGGCGGGTCCGGCCCGGCCTCGACCCGGTGTCCGTTCCCGGTGACGGCGCCGACACCTACGGCCCCTAGAACCCGGATTAGAATCGCTCGCGTGACGACTTCCACGCTGCAGGTGCTGCGTCCGGGCCTGGTCGACTACCGCGAGGCCTGGGACGAGCAGCGCCGACTGCACGACGCCGTGGTGGCGGGCACCCAGCCCGACACGATCCTGCTGCTCGAGCATCCCAGCGTGTTCACCGCCGGCAAACGCACCGAGCCGATGGACCGCCCGATGGACGGCACCCCGGTGGTCGACGTCGACCGCGGCGGCAAAATCACCTGGCACGGCCCGGGTCAGCTGGTCGGCTACCCGATCGTCAAGCTGACGGACCCGATCGACGTGGTCGCGTACGTGCGGCGCATCGAGCAGATGCTCATCGACGTGTGCGCCGAGTTCGGGGTGAGCGTCGAGCGAGTCGAGGGCCGCAGCGGCGCCTGGGTGCGCGCCGACGAGCGGGGCCCGGACCGCAAGGTCGCCGCGATCGGCATCCGGGTGGCCCGCGGTGTGACCCAGCACGGCTTCGCCATCAACTGTGACTGCGAGCTGTCGAACTACGACCGCTTCGTGCCGTGCGGCATCCGCGACGCGGGCGTGACCTCGCTCTCGCAGGAGCTGGGCCGCCCGGTCACGGTTGCCGACGTCCTTCCGGTGGTCGAGAAGCACCTGCCGACGCTGCTGGCGTAGCCAGTGCTACGGCGTCACCCGGTGCAGGTCACGGGGGAAGGCCGTTGCTTCTCGGACGTTGGCGGCGCCGGTCAGCCGGGCCACGAACCGTTCCAGCCCGATTGCGAAGCCGCCGTGCGGGGGGCATGCCGTAGCGGAAGCCGTCAAGGTAACCGGCCAGCTTAGCCGGCTGTGGCGCGACCGCTAGGTAGTCCTCGTACCGGTGTAGCCGTCGACCTCCGGGTCGGTGATCACGACCTGGGCGAACCCGGCAGCGTCACGCACGATGAGAAAAGCTACCGATTTGAGCATTCTGCGGCGATGAACCCAACCCGAGATCGTCACGGTGCTGTGTTCGTGCCCGGCCAGGTCTTTCGAGAGGATGCGTTGCACGGCGGGGACCTCCTCTGTTGCTGCAACGCGGCCCCAGGGAGGTATGGGCGAGGGGATCCTCACGGTGCCACCACACCTTTACGCCCATTTTGTCAGGGCGCCTCCTGTCGTGCTCGGCTCAGGAGTGTCTTCGCGCCCGGTTCGCCGGACCACCTTCGCAGCTACCGGTGGCTCTCTCGGCCGGCTTGGCCCGGGCGTTACTCGGTTCCGTCATCGCCGTGGCCAGGACGTTAACAGTGGGACTGGTGTGTTCGCGCGATATTTGCCGACGCGACGTGAGTGGCCTCACAGTTCACTTCACGTGAGCCTCGTCGCCCCTGCTCAAGTTGATCAAGCTTCCGGCGTAACCTCAACAACGTGACTATTGCTCCCGAGGGCCGCCGCATGCTGCGCATCGAGGCGCGCAACGCCGAAACTCCCATCGAGCGGAAGCCGCCGTGGATCAAGGTCAAAGCCAAGATGGGCCCTGAATACACGCACATGCGCGGGCTCGTCCAGAAGGAAGGCTTGCACACTGTCTGCCAGGAGGCCGGCTGTCCCAACATCTATGAATGCTGGGAAGACCGCGAGGCCACCTTCCTGATCGGCGGCGACCAGTGCACCCGCCGCTGCGACTTCTGCCAGATCGACACCGGCAAGCCAGCCGAATTCGACGCCGACGAACCCCGCCGCGTCGGCGAATCAGTAGCCACCATGGGCCTGCGCTACGCCACGGTGACCGGTGTAGCCCGCGACGACCTCCCCGACGGCGGCGCCTGGCTCTACGCCGAAACGGTCCGCCAGATCCACAAACTCCAGCCCGGCTGCGGCGTCGAACTGCTCATCCCCGACTTCAACGCCGACCCCGAGCAGCTCGCCGAGGTCTTCGGCGCCACCCCCGAGGTCCTCGCGCACAACGTCGAGACGGTCCCCCGCATCTTCAAGCGCATCCGCCCCGGCTTCCGCTACGAGCGCTCCCTCGACGTCATCACCCAAGCCCGAGCCGCCGGCCTGGTAACCAAAAGCAACCTCATCCTCGGCATGGGCGAAGAACGCGCCGAAGTCTCCCAGGCCCTCCGGGACCTCCACACCGCCGGCTGCGAACTCATCACCATCACCCAGTACCTGCGTCCCACCCCCCGCCACCACCCGGTAGAGCGCTGGGTCAAGCCCGAAGAGTTCGTCGAACTCCGCGAAGAGGCCGAGGAGATCGGGTTCGCTGGGGTCATGTCGGGGCCCTTGGTGCGGTCTTCGTACCGGGCGGGACGCCTTTACCAGCAGGCGCTTGCCGCTCGGGGGTGATCACAGGCTGGGTGGTTGTCGGCTGGGTGGCTTCTAGCTGACGGTCGCTTGTGGTGGGTTGACGGTTTAGTGCTTTTCTTGGGCTGGCGGCTGGTTGGTGGGCTGACCTCTGGTCGCTTTCCATGGGTTGGCGTTCGCTCGCTTCTATCGGGTTGGCGCCTGCTCGATTTCTTGGGTTGGCTCCGACTCGCTTCTGGTGAGCTGGCGCCTGCTCGAATTCTTTGATTGGCGCCGTCTTGCTGTCCTCGTGCTGACGCCCTCCTCCTTTCGTTTCGAGCCGGCGCCTGCTTATCTTTAATTGGGCTGACTGGCCGCTCGCTTTTACGGCTGAATGCGCTTGCATTCGTCAGCCCGAGGGGCGCTCGCCTTCTTACGGCTGAATGCGCGCGTATTCGCCGGAGCCGACGGACGCCCGCATTCGCCGGGCCGACGGACGCCCGCATTCGCCGGGCCGGTGTTCGCTTCCGTGTTCCAAAACGCAGTGGGCCGGCCGAACCTGGATCGGTGCGTATTCTTCGACCCGGCCTCCAAGGCCGTCCACCCGTATTGCGAGCGACTGACCGAGGACGTTGTCGCGCTCCTGCGTGCTGAGGCGGGCCACCGACCGTACGACCGGAGCCGACCACCTTGACCGGCGAGCTGTCCACGCGCAGCGAGCCGTTCCGCACCCACCGAGCCACAGGCCACCGCAGCGGCCCAGCGGCAATCTATCGGCGCGACCAAACCGCAAGCCACCGAGCGTGACCCAGCCGCAAGCCATCGGCGCCGCCAAGCCCCAAGCCCCAAGCCAACGGTGCCACCCCATCCGAACCGCCCGGCGCCACCTCATCCGGAGCAACCGGCCCGAAGCGATCGCTGCCACAAAGCCACAGGCCACCCGCGCCCACCGTCTTGAGACGACCGGCGCGAACCGGCCCGAAGCCACTGGCGTCAGCCGACCGCAAGGTACCGGCACCGATAGGCCGTCTGCGTAGCGGAACCGATAGGCCGTCTGCGTAGCGGAACCGATAGGCCGTCTGCGTAGCGGAACCGATAGGCCGTCTGCGTAGCGGCGGCGAAGACGGTGACGCGGTTGGGCGACCCGCGCCGCGTCGTGGATCAGTTGATGAGGCCGAGCCGGTGGGCCAGCGCCGCCGCCTCCCCTCGTCCCTTTACCTTCAGCTTGGAGATGATGCGGGATACGTGCACGCTTGCCGTTTTCTTGGAGATGTAGAGCGACTCGGCGATCTCGACGTTGCTCCGACCTTCGGCCACCAGTTGCAGCACCTCGCGTTCCCGGCCGGTGAGCATGTCTGGGCCGAGGGGCGCGGCTCGCAACCCCAGGCGTCGGGCCAACGTCTCGACCTCGTCCTGCAGCACTACCGCGCCCAGTGAACGGGCTATCGCTGTTGCATCGACGAGCGCTTCGGCGGCCCCCGTACGGTTGCCCGCCGCGGCTTGCGCCTTCGCGAGATGGAACAGCGTCCCGCCGAGCTGGTAGGGCTGCCCGTCGGTGCGCCACGCCGCCGCGGCTGTCTCCCATGGTGCGACCTCGCCGGACAGGGTTGCCTCGACCTGCGCCGCATATGCGCGTTCCGCCGGGTAGCGCCGTGGCAGTGTTGCGGCCAGCTCGCCGACCTGCGGCCTGACGTCATGCACCTGCACCGCGGCAGCCAGCAAGGGCCAGCCATAGCGGGGCGAGGCGAGGACCGATGGCTCCTGAACCGCGGCGCCGGCCGCCGTGAGCGCCGCGGCCTCGTCGTTGGCATACAGGGCGCCGAGGATCCGCAGCTCCAGAAGTGACAGCCGGTTGTCGCGGTTCAGGTAGGGCTTGCCCAGGAAGGCAACCGCCCGTTGCACCAGTAGCTGGGCACCCTCGTGACCTCGCGCAAGCCGTAATCGGGCCCGGTGCCGTAGCCAGGGCAGCGCCAGCGTGCCGGGTGGGTCGAGACGGGCGGACTCGGCGTACCGTTCGTCGGCCTCGTCCCAACGGCCGAGCGCCAGCAGGGCCTCGGCGTGATTGGCCAGCAGGAAGACACCCGTTGTGCGGCTGACGCCGATGCGATCCGCATACGGGACGCCCTCCACTGCGGCGGCTGCTGACTCCTCGTAGCGGCCCAGCTCGAAGAGGACGTCGGACACGTTGCACAGCGCCCGAGCCAGGTTGGGCAGGTCCTCGGCAGCGCGGGCCCGTTCGACGGTCACCTTCATCGAGGGCAGTGCTTCCTCGGCGGTGAGCTGCCCGGCGCAGATCTTGCCGTAGGCGATCGTCGCGGCAGCCTCGGCAGCCGAGTCGTCGAGATCCGCCGCTGCGGCGATGGCCTCCTCGGCGATGCGTGAGGCCTCTTCGTTGTCGACCCCACTGAGCGCGTAGGCCACCTCGGCCAGCAACTGCACGCGTTCCCTGACCGCAGGAGCGCCGCGCAGCAGCCGATAAGCCTCGCACGCCTCGGCCGCTCCGTTGCTGGTGCCGGCGTTGTAGAGCAGCTTGGCCCGGCGGACCAGCAGGTGCGCGGCCCGCAACGGCTCGGCATCGCAGTCGAGGTCGGCCAGGGCTGCCCGGGTGAGCTTGAAGGCACGCTTGTGATCACCGGCGTCCAGCGCAGCGACCGCCGCCTCCTCCAACAGGTCGAGGTGGGTCGCGCCCAGCTGCTCGGCCGCGTCGTCGACCACCTCCCACAGATCGAGGACTCGTTCGAGCAGGCGGGACTGCTCCGCGTACGCATATCGTCGGCGGGCCGCGCACGCTGCCGCACGCGCCGCCACCAGGGCCCTCGAATAGTCGCGGGCGGCATGCCAGTGGTGGGCGATCTCGGCGGGCGCCCTTCCGGCTGGCACGAGATGAGACTCGGCCTCAATCGCCTCGGCGAAACGCGCGTGCAGGCGTGCGTGCTCACCGGGCAGCAGGTCGTCGTGGACTGCCTCGCGCACCAGAGCGTGCCGGAACTCGTAGCCGCCCTCGGCGTCGACGACGATCAGCTGAACCGCCACGACGGCTCGCAGCGCGGACTCCAGCTCGGCCTCCGCCATGCCGGCGACCTGGGCCAGCAACTCGTGACTGAAGTGAGTGCCACCGACAGCGGCGACGCGCAGCACCCGCTGAGCCTGCTCACCGAGCTGGTCGACGCGGCTGAGCAGCAGGTCCCGAAGGGTGTGCGGGATGTCGTAGCAGCCCGGGTCGCCGGAGGCGGCGAACTGCTCGATGAAGAACGGATTGCCTTGGGCACGCTCGTGAACCGTGTCGGCCAGCGACGGCTCTGGCTCGACCCCGAGCAGATGGGTGAGCATTTCGGCCGTGCCGTCGCGCGCGAGCCTGTCGAGCTCCATGCGTTGCACGCCGCGTACCCGGTCAAGCTCGGCAAGGAACGGCCGCAGCGGATGACCGCGCTGCAGCTCGTCGGTGCGGTAGGTGCCGAGCAGCAGCACGTTGGGCACGCGGGCCGAGCGGACAAGGAAGCCGATCAAGTCCCGCGTCGAACGGTCCGCCCAGTGCAGGTCCTCCAGGACGAGCATCACCGGCTCCTTCTCGGAGATCCGGATCAGCAATCGGGCGACAAGCTCGAACAGGTGCCCGCGCCGGCTCATGAGGTTGCCCTCCGCGGGCGGCCCCAGTTCCGGCAGAAGGTGCGCGAACTCCTCCTCCCGGCCGTCCAGCACCTCGGTGCCGTTGGCACGGATCAACTCGCGGACCGCCGCCGCGAAGGGTGCGAAGGGCAGCCCCTCCTCACCGAGCTCCAGACACGGGCCGGTGAGGACGCGCGCTCCGGCCGTACCGGAAAAGTCTTCGACGAGGCGGGTCTTGCCGACGCCGGCCTCACCACCGATCAGCACGGCAGCGAATTCGCCGCCTCGGGTGCGCTTGAGGGCGTCCCGCAGCGCGGCCAGGTCGGTCTCACGACCCACCAGGACCGCACTGCTGGCGTGCGCCGTCACGGAATCGAGCATGCCATGCCCGAACGACACATTCATCCCTGTATCGCGGGTGCGCATGCTGCCCTGGAGCGGCGGCGCCACGACCATGAGGAACGCGGGCTGCGATGACGCCCGCGTTCGGCCTCGCGAGCCAAGCGGTAGGCGCCGGCTTCGCGGCGGCGCTCGTCGGCACGCTGCAGGTAGAGGGCCAACAGGAACTCTGGTTCTCCGGTGGTGAACATGTCAACGACTCTTCGCCTGAGGACCCCGGTCGCGCATGGGGAAGATGCCTCATTTCCGGACGGCCTCAGCGCCTTAGGCGAGGCGCGGACGCTGCTAAGCCGCGCTCAGCGGCTTAGCAGCCGGGGCGTCCGCCCAGCTCAACGCCACGCAGTAGGCAGCCTGGCCGGACGAGGCGCAAGCACCCGCCCGGCCCACTGGAGCAGCACGGCGACCCTTACACTTTCGGGTATGGCAAAACCCCAGGAGAAGGTGTCGTTCGGTGGGCGCCTGAAGCAGATCGGCCAGGTGTTCGCCTTCACGGCACGGCAGGACAAGTGGTTCGTGCCGCTGCTGATCGCGGCTGTGCTGATCCCGCTCGCCGTGGCGGTGCTTCTCCTGCTGCTCGGCCTGGGCTGGGCCTGGATCCCGATCGGCGTGATGGTCGCGCTGCTGGCCGCCCTGATCGTGCTCAACCTGCGCTCCAACGCCGCGATGATGAACGCGGCCGAGGGCCAGCCCGGCGCGGCCGCCTCGATCATGGAAAACCTGCGCGGCGACTGGCGGGTACGCCCGGCCGCCAGCTCCACGACCCAGTTCGACATGATCCACGTGGTCATCGGCCGGCCCGGCGTCATCCTGCTGGGTGAGGGCCAGCCGCAGCGCGTGCGCGGCCTGATGGGCCAGGAGAAGCGGCGCCTGTCCAAGGTCATCGGCAACGCCCCGATGTACGACTACGTCATCGGCACCGGCGAGGGCGAACTCTCGATCCGCAAACTGCGCACGACGATGATGCGCCTGCCGCGCAACCTGACCGGCAAGGACGTCAACTCCCTGGACAAGCGCCTCGGCGCCCTGATGTCGCGCCCGCAGATGCCCAAGGGCGCGATCCCGAAGAACATGCGGCCGTCCAAGGGCGCCCGCCAGCAGCGGCCCCGCTAGCGACAACCAGCCCCAGCAGGGCGGACCGAGCACTCCGAACAAGGCGGCACCGGCTAGCAGGTACCTGGGCCAGCGGCATCCGGGCTACCGGGAGTCCAGGCCTGATCTTCGGCGAGAACGCCTGGGCGTTCCACTCGCCGACAGACCCGCAGGGCGACGGCTATGTCGCCGTGAGGCCGGTCGAGTTGCAGGACGATGGGCTCAGCGCCGCCACCGAGGTCGAACTGAGCTGGCCCCCGCGCGATCTCATCGACTTCTTCGACAGCCTTTGCCGACTGCTGGATGGGCTGGGACGGCGAGCGCACTCGGCGCTCGCTCGAATCACCGTGACGATTTCCCCGCGCCACGACGGTCGGCGTCAGGTGGTTCTTGAGGCGATCGTGGAGCGGCGCAGATGCGCCGGCTCGCGGCAGACGTCCGAGCCTTCCGCAAAGCGGCAGCAGCGATACGGCACAGCAAACGGCGGCCGCCCCAGCTCGAAGCCGGGACGACCGCCGTTCGCCTGGCGACTCAGACGTTGTAGTACATCTCGAATTCGTGCGGGGTCGGGCGGAGCCGGACCGGGTCGATTTCGTTTGTGCGCTTCCAGTCGACCCAGGTGGAGATCAGGTCGTCGGTGAAGACGCCGCCCGCGGTCAGGAACTCGTGGTCGGCCTCAAGCGAGTTGAGCACCGCGTCGAGCGAAGCCGGGACCTGGCTGACGCCCGCCCACTCCTCCGGCGGGAGGTCGTACAGGTCCTTGTCGATCGGCGCCGGGGGCTCGATCTTGTTCTTGATGCCGTCCAGGCCGGCCATCATCTGGGCCGAGAAGGCCAGGTACGGGTTGCTCGACGGGTCCGGCACGCGGAACTCGACGCGCTTGGCCTTCGGGTTGCTGCCCGTCACCGGGATGCGGGTGCAGGCCGAGCGGTTGCGCTGGGAGTAGACCAGGTTGACCGGGGCCTCGTAGCCGGGCACCAGGCGGCGGTACGAGTTGACCGTCGGGTTGGTGAACGCCAGCAGCGACGGGGCGTGGTGCAGCAGGCCACCGATGTACCAGCGGGCGGTGTCGGACAGCCCGGCGTACCCGGTCTCGTCGTAGAACAGCGGCTCGCCGCCGAGCCAGAGGCTCTGGTGGGTGTGCATGCCGGAGCCGTTGTCGCCGAACAGCGGCTTGGGCATGAACGTGGCGGTCTTGCCGTGCTCCCAGGCGGTGTTCTTGATGATGTACTTGAACATCTGCATCTGGTCGCCGGCGTGCAGCAGCGTCGAGAACTTGTAGTTGATCTCGGCCTGGCCCGCGGTGCCGACCTCGTGGTGCGAGCGCTCGACGGTGAAGCCGGTGTCGATCAGCCGGCGCACCATGGCGTCACGCAGGTCGGAGTAGTGGTCCAGCGGCGCGACCGGGAAGTAGCCACCCTTGAACGCGGTCTTGTAGCCGCGGTTGCCGCCCTCTTCCTCCCTGCCGGAGTTCCAGGCGCCCTCGATCGAGTCGATGTAGTAGAACGCCTGGTGGGCCGAGGTCTCGTGGCGGATCGAGTCGAAGATGTAGAACTCCGCCTCGGCCCCGAAGTAGGCCGTGTCGGCGATGCCGCTCGACGCCAGGTAGGTTTCCGCCTTCTTCGCCACGTTGCGCGGGTCACGCGAGTAGGGCTCGCGGGTGAACGGGTCGTGGATGAAGAAGTTGAGCGCCAGGGTCTTCTGGATGCGGAACGGGTCGATGAAGGCCGTGGTGACGTCCGGCAGCAGCATCATGTCGGACTCGTGGATGGCCTGGAACCCGCGGATGGAGGATCCGTCGAAGGCGAGGCCGTCGGTGATGGCGCTGTCGTCGAACGACTCAACCGGCATGTTGAAGTGCTGCATCACGCCGGGAAGGTCACAGAATCGTACGTCGACGAACTTGACGTCCTCGTCTTTGAGGTATCGCAGGAGTTCCTCGGGATTGGCGAACACACGTCCTCCTGGCACAAGAATCATCAATACTCGAGGCGGCGTGGACCGCAACGATGACTGGCACGGTGGCTAGGCTGGTCGCGACGCTATGGGGTAGCCGTTGCCCAGGCGTATCCCTATTGTTTCCGCCATGTTACGGACACTGTGATGTTCCACAGGCCTTCCCGAGGCTATCCCGCCGTGCCCCCAGCATGAGCCGGATTCGCCGGTACTAACCTCTGATGCGTGGCGACACCTACCTTCAATCCGGCCCGCATGGAGATGGGTGGGTTCCTCCGGCGTCTCGCCGCGCTCCTCATCGACTGGGCGCTCTGCGAGCTCATCGCGGCCGCTTACGCCGACCCCCGGGTGGTGCCTTGGCCTCCGGTGGCCCTGCTGATCGTGATCAACACCTTCTTCATCGGCCTCTTCGGACAAACTCCCGGCCTGTGGCTGGCCAGGCTGCGATGCATCTCGTACGTCGATGGCGGCGCGATCGGCATCGGCAAAGCGTTCCTCCGGGCGGTCCTGCTCGCCCTGTTCATCCCACCGCTGATCATGGACCCGCAGCAGCGCGGCTTGCACGATCGCGTGGCCGGCTCCTACGTCGTCCGGCTCCCCCGCAGCACCACCTGACCGCTACGCCTCCCGCGCGGGCCGGACGATGACCTCCGAACCGATCGGGATGAACCCGGCGGCCAGGAAGGCCCGCAGCGATCGGGCGTTACCCGGGGACACGGCGGCGAACACCGGCTCGCCGGCCGGCACGAGGGTCAGCGCGTCGGTGATCAGGCTGCGGCCGTGGCCGTTTCCCGCTTCCGGTAGCCGGTGCAGTTCGATGCTGAGCTCCAGGCGCCCGGCCAGCCCGCTGGCCAGCACGACCAGCCCTCGGGCAGGGTCGCCGTAAACGCGCAGGTCGGTGCGCAAATCCCTGGCGTACTGCACGCGGGGGTGCTCGTCGCTGCCGGTGAGGGGTTGCAGGCTGGGGCGGCCGCCGGTGCCGGGCCGGGTCAGCATCACGTCGAGGTCGCCGACCCGGCCGGTCGGCCCAGCCACGGCGCGCAGGAAGTCGGGGGCCATGGAGCCGCCGAACCCGTCCGGCCCCAGCGCGTGCACCGCGTCGGGCGCCAGCTCGGTGGCCACGACCCCATGGCCGGTGAACGCCACCGAGCACTCCAGCCCGCCCGGCATTGCGGGCAGCACCGTCACCTCCCCGTCCGGCGGCAGGAAGCGACCTTCGGCGGCGTCGAGCAGCAGTCGGAGCAGGGGATGCACGTCGCCGAACATTACTGCCCGGCGGTCACAGCCGGCCGAGGCGCAGGAAACCCGTCTCCCCCGTGGCTTCGTCGATGGCGTCGTTACGGGACGGCGGGGAGAGCGGGAGGAACAGCAGCAGCGCCAGTCCGGCGTACACATAGAAATTGGCTCCGATAATGGCCAGCGGTGGCTTGGGGCCGGTCTCGTAGAGGAAGGTCACCCGCGAGCTGAGCACCACGAAGATGCCGAGGCTCCACTTCCAGGACCATTCCGCGCACCGTACGAGCGCAGGCAGCAACCACACGCAATGATGCACCCACGTCACCGGGCTGATCAGACAGCTGAGCACGCCCGTCAGCGCAAGCGCCCCCAGCGCATCAGCCCGGCGCACCCGCCACGCCCAGACGCCCAGGATCAGCAGCACCCCGGCGACCCACAAAACCGGTTCGACCGCGTCCACCGGTAACCGGGCCAGGAAACCGCGCAGCGACTGGTTGGACACATACGCCAGGTTGCCGACCCGGTTGGTGTCCCACAGCGCGGCCGTCCAGAACTCGCGCGACGCGTCCGGCCACATTGCCGCGGCCAGCAACGTTGCTGCGGCGGAGGTGCCGATCGCCGTACCTGCCGCCCGCCATCGCCGGGTGACCAGCAGGTACAGGATGAACACCCCAGGGGTCAGCTTGACCGCGGTGGCCAGCCCGATGCCGACGCCCGTCCAGCGCCGGTTCTGGGTGAGCCCGAACAGCAGGTCGGCGGTCACGAGCGCGAGCAGCAGCATGTTGACCTGGCCGAAGCCGAAGGTCTCGCGCACCGGCTCGAAGATCAGGGCCAGGCAGGAGGCGACCGCGACCGCGTACCGGGGTGGCCAGCCTTGCCGGCGGACCAGCGGCGTGATGAACCACCACATGACCAGCACGGTGACGGCGATGGAGGCGATGGAGGCGAGCGTGGCCACGGCCCAGAGCGGCAGGTACGCCATCGGTGACATGACGAGCCCGGCGAAGGGCGGATACGTGAAGCCGTACGGCGTCCCCGGCTTCATGTAGTCGTAGACCATGCCGCCGTCGCGGAACCAGTAGCGCATCGCCCCGGCGTAGACCCCGGAGTCGAAGTAGAAGTGCAGGATCGCCGTCCACACGAGCAGCCCGGCGGCGAGGATCGCCAGCCCGCCGAGCATCATCCACCGTCGCATCATGCGGGCACCCTTCGCCGTACGGCCCGAGCGCCCAGCCAAGCCAGCGCCACTGTCACCACAATCGCGCCGGGTATCCGGGTGTAGAGCCCCCAGTTGTACCCGGCCGGTGTCGTCAGCGTGGCGGCCAACGCGCACAACCCCAGCAGCCAGCGGCTCTCGGCTCGGGTAGCGGCGAGAACCGCGAGCGGCCAGAGCGCGTACCAGGGGTGGAACACCGGCGCGCACAGCACCGTAGCGGCCAGCGCCAGCCCGGCGCCGTCCAGCGCTTTCCCCTGCCGCCAGGCTCGCAGGGCCAGCCACACCAGGATGCCCGCCAGCACCACAATGCCGAGCAGCCGCGTCGCGGGAACTGCGTCGTACCCTGTCAGGGCCTTGATCGTCAGTCCTACCGCGGTGGGCGGCGAGCCCCACGTCACGCTGTCACCACTGCGCAGCAGCCCGGCCACCCACCCGAAGCCGCGCCCCGACGCAAGCGCGAGCGCGAGCGTGGAAAGCACCAGGCCACCCGCGAGGGGCAGAGCCGGACGCAAACCGCGCTTGGCGGCCAGCACGGCGAACGGAACCACCACGATCGCCGTGGCCTTGACCCCCACGGCCAGCCCGAGCAGCGCCCCCGCCGCGACCAGCCAGCCCGGAGAAACACGCGAAGCCGCCAGCGCCAGCCCGCACACGATCAACCCGGCCATCAGCGCATCGTTGTGCGCGCCCGACACCAGGTGTACGAGCACGATCGGGCAGGCCAGCACCATCCACACCGCCCGGCCCGGGTCGATCCCGCAGCGCCGGGCCAGCACCGGCACCCCGGCGGCGATCAGCGCAACCCCGCCCAGCGCGACCACCCGCAGCCCGGCGATCACCCCGGCCAGCGAGTCCCCCGCCAGCCCCACCACGCGCGCGGCGACCAGCAGGAACAGCGGTCCGTACGGAGCTGGGGAGTCCACCCAGGACGAGGCGACCGAGCCGAGCCACGGGCAGCCGGACGAACCCACGCCGGCGGCATACGGGTCACCCCCGGCCTGCTGGACGTAACCCTGACACGCGTACGAGTACACGTCCGCGCTGCCCAGCGGCAGGAACGGCAGCACCGGCACGAACCACAGTGCAGCCGTGATCAAAGCCCAGCGCGTGGAGGGCACCACGTGCCGTCCGAACCACCGGGCCAGGATCAGCACCGCCGTACCGGTAACCCAGAGAATCGGCAGGAGCACCCCGCGCTGACCGCTGAGCAGCGTGACCGGGTTGATGCTCGGCACCCGCTCGAAGCCCGACCCGCCCAGCCAGGCCGTACCCGCAGTCGCCATGCTGCCGGCCAGCCCACCCCAGCGGATGAGCGGCGCGCTGACCCTCATCGCGGCACCAGTTGTGGCGTGCGCAGCCATTGCACCGATCGCCATGCCACCCCGCAGACCAGCCCGGTGACCAGGAACGCGAACGGCACTTGCAGCGGTTTCCAGGCGCCGTCGCCGTTGGGCAGGATCAGGAACATGGACGCGATGATCACGATCTCGAGCCAGCGGATCGGCATGGTCGTCACCGCCCACAGCACCAGCGTCCAGAACACATACCAGGGCTGCGTGATGGGGGCGCAGAAGATGACGGCCAGGCAGGCCAGCCCGGCGCCGTACAGCGTGTCGCCGTTGCGGAACCGCCACCAGATCACGACGAGGGCGATCAGCAGCACGAGCACCGCAATGGTCCGGATCGCCGGCACTACGTCGATGGAAGCGCCGAACCATTTCCCGGCCGCGTTCACCGCGAGGCCCACGGCGGTGGGTGGGGACGTCCAGCTGCGGGACTCGCCCGCGCCCGACAGTGACGTCGCCCAGCCGAACCCCAGGCCAGACCCTACGGAGAGGATGACCAAAAGTGCCGCCGCGCCCCCGACCACGGCCCCGCCCCGGCGCAGGAAGTGGGTGAGACGGTCGAACGAGAACCCCCCTGCCGCCAGCACCGCGGCGAACGGCAGCACCACCCCGACGGTCGTCTTGATGGCGATCGCCGCGCCGATCAGCGCTCCCCCGGCGATCCAGAAGCGCGCCGATCCCCGGGTGACCAGGGCCAGCCCGGCTGCCAGCAACGCCATCGCCAGCGTGTCGTTGTGCGCGCCGCCGATGAAGTGCACCGCCACCAGCGGGCAGCACAGCACCAGCCACAGCGCCCGGTTCTCGTCCACCCCCAGCCGGCGGGCCAGCGGCGGCAGCGCCAGCGCGAGCCCGGCCACCGCCAGCACCGCGTAGACCCGGAAGATTCCCAGGGCCACCACCTGCGACCCGAACGACGCGGCGAACCCGGTCAGCAAAATCCACAGCGGCCCGTACGGGGTGGGCGTGCTGCGCCAGACCACCGAGACCGACTCGATCCACGGGCACGGCTGCGCGGCGATCGCGTCGACCGACGGGTTGTACCCGGCGTCGAACAGCGCGCCCTGACACGCGTAGGCGTACATGTCCCGGCTGGCCAGCGGCGGCACCACCAGCAGCGGCAGGATCCACAGCGCGGCGGTCACCAGGATCCAGCTACGGGTCAGCGTCAGCCGCCGCCCCTGCCACCACGCCGCACACAGCGCCGCCAGCCCCGCAATCCAGAGCAGCAGGATCAGTACGCCGTTGGACCCGCGCAGGATGCTGACCACTGACACGCCTTGCCGGATCCAGGTCGGCGCGCCGAACAGCACGGCGTCAGCGGCGCAGCACAGCGCGCCGAGGAAGCCAAGCCAGCGGACCTTGGCGGCGGCAGTCACGGGTTGGCTCGCAGGATCGGCACACCTTCGACAGTTGTTTCGGGGTGGTAGTACACGGCGAGGCCGGCGGCGAGGCCCCCGCGCGGGTCGACCGCGGCGGGCGGGGTGTCCAGCACGACCAAGGCCGGCCGGTCCGGCGAGGCGAGCATCGAGCGCAGCCTCGGCAGCGCGTCCGGAATCTTGTCGATCGGTTTTCCCCACAGGTACGGATAGGGCGACACCCGGTCGGCCCGGAAGTACAGGTAAGCCTCGGACTCCAGCACGTAGATCCGGTCGTCCGGCGCGGTGGAAGCCCTGATCACGGTGGCGATCCGATCGTCGCGGCGCGCCAGGGCATCGTACGGGATGGTGTCAGCTCTTCGGCTTGCTGACATCGGTACGAGCGCGACCAACCACACCAGAGTGGGCGCGACCAGCACCCCACCCACAGCCCAGCGCCACCGCACCGAGCGCAACCCGATCACCGCCGCAGCGGCCAGCAGCACGAGCGCCGGGAGCGGCTGGACGAAGTAGTGCGGCCAGTACGAACCACCGAGGTTGATGCCGATGAACCCGGCGACCAGCCAGGCACCGAGCACCCAGCGCCCGCCGCGGTCCAGCAGCCGCCAGCCGAGCAGCGACACCACCAGCACCAGCGTCACGTCCAGCGCGATGTCGCCGGCGTGGCGGCCGAGGTCGGACCAGCGGGTGCTCGCGTTGGAACCGTCCCCGCCCATCGCCGACAGCTGGTAGCCGATCAGAGCGTCCCAGTAGGAGGACCAGCCGATGGCCAAGCCGTGCGCGACCGACGCGAGCAGGGGCACCGTCGCGGCCGCAAAGAACAGGAACCCGCGGCGCAGCAGCACCACCAGCACCAGCCCCACCAGGAGCGCATCGATGCCGGACTGCTTCATGGTCAGCGCCACCCCGGCCAGCAGGCCCGCACCGAGCAGCCACCACACCGAACGGGACCGCCGCCACCACAACACCAGCAGCGCGATGGACACCGTCGACGGGATGCTGGCCAGCAGCTCGCCGTTGAACGTCATGCCTTCCAGGTGCGGTGCCACGCCGAGCACCGCGTACAGAAACGCCGCCGTGCTGCCGGTAGCCCGGTTGACCAGCAGCGTTCCGAGCGCCCCCAGCGCCACAGTAATGATCGCGCCGCCCAGCACGACGCCCAGGCGGATCGTCCAGCCGGAACCGTCGAGCCCGAGCAGCCCGCGATAGACCAGCAGCAGCCCCTGCGGCCGGTCCAGCCATGCCGTGTCGTAGAGCCGGTCGCCGCGGGCCCACTGGCGGGCCACATAGGCGTAGCCGCCCTCATCGGTCGAGAGGCCGGTGAACAGGAACGGCACTCTCAGCAGCACAGCGAGCACCGCCGCGGCCACGATCGGCCGGACGGGATCACGCATCGAGAACCCGTTCCATCGCCGCTCGCGACCGCCGGGTCAGCCGCAGATACCGGTCCACGAACTCCCCCGGGTCACCGCCGCCGAGCAGTTGCACGACGCCGGCCAGCTCCACGCCGTGGCGCGGTAGCTGATCGGTCGGGCGCCCGCGCACCAGCGTGAGCGCGTTGCGGACCTGAGCGGCCAGCGTCCATCCGGCCTGCATGGCCGCCGCGTCGACCTTGTCGATCAGCTTCGCCTCGACCTCGGCGGCAAGAGCTTCCAGCGTCCGGGTACGACGCAGCTCGGCCAGCGCGTACGCGTGCCGCAGCTGGATCAGTTGCACCGCCCACTCCACGTCCGCAAGCCCGCCGCGGCCCAGCTTGGTGTGGGTGTTCGGGTCCGCGCCGCGCGGCAGCCGCTCGGTCTCCACCCGCGCCTTGATCCGCCGGATCTCCACGACCTGCTCGCGGGTGAGCCCGCCATCCGGGTAGCGCACCGGGTCGGCGAGCTGCTCGAACTCGCGGCCCAGTTCCTCATCCCCGCACACGAACCGGGCCCGCAGCAACGCCTGCGACTCCCACACCCGCGACCAGCGCGCGTAGTACTGCGTGTACGCGTTCAGGCTGCGCACCAGCGGACCTTGCCGGCCCTCGGGTCGCAGGTCGGCGTCGATGCCCAGCGGCGGGTCGGGGGCCGGGGCACTGAGCGTGCGGCGCATCTCCTCGGCGATGGCTTGCGCGGCCGAGCTGGCCTGCTTGGTGCCGGAGTAGACGAACAGCACGTCGGCGTCGGACGGGTAGCTCATCTCGTAGCTGCCCAGGCGGCCCACCCCGATCACCGCGAAGCGCAGGTCCTCGGGCCCGGGGTGCACCCGGCGGGCCACGTGCAGCGCGGCGGCCAGGGTGGCGTCGGTGACGTCGGAGAGCGCGATGCCGATGCGCTGCACGTCGAGCGGCTCGTCCGGGGCGAGTTCCCCGGCCTGGCTGAGCAGGTCGGCGCAGGCCAGCCGGAACAGCTCACGCCGGCGCATGGCCCGGATCGCGGCGATCGCCGGGGCCGGATCGGTCACGCCGTCGCGCAGGTGCCGGTCGGCGGCGGCCACGAACCCGTCGCGCAAGGCGTCGCGGCCCCGCGGCAGCAGCTCGGCGTCGTCGGCCAGCAGCCGCAGCGCCTCCGGGTCACGGGTGAGCAGGTCGGTGGCGTAGCGCGACAGGCCCAGCACCCGGGCCAGCCGCCGCGCGACCGGGCCGCCGTCGCGCAACAACCGCAGATACCACGGGGTGCTGCCCAGCTTGTCCGACACGTGCCGGTAGTTGAGCAGGCCGCGGTCGGGTTCGGGGGCGTCCGCGAAGTCCTGCAGCAGCATCGGCAGCAGGGTGCGCTGGATCGCCGCGGTGCGGCTCACCCCGCCGGTAAGCGCCTGCAGGTGGCGCAGCGCCCCAGCCGGGTCGGCGAAGCCCAGCACCTCCAGGCGCCGGCCGGCCGACTCGGGCGTCATCCGCAGCGCCTCGGCGGGCACCCTGGCGACGGCCTCCAACAGCGGGCGGTAGAGCAGCTTGGCGTGCAGCCGGCGGACCTGGGCGGCATGGCCGATCCAGTCCGAGCGGAACGCCTGCACCGCGTCGCGCCCGGGGTCCGCGCGGTAGCCGAGCGAGGCGGCGAGCCAGCGCAGCGCCTTCGGGTCGTCGGGAATGGTGTGGGTGCGGCGCAGATTCTGCAGTTGCAGGCGATGCTCGACGTCGCGCAGGAAGCGGTAGCCGTGCAGCAGCGTCTCGCCGTCCTCGCGACCGACGTATCCCCCGGCGACCAGGGCACGCAACGCGGGAAGGGTGCCTGTCGAACGCAATGTCTCGTCGATGCGCCCGTGCACGAGCTGCAACAGTTGCACGGCGAACTCGATGTCGCGCAGACCGCCAGGACCCCGCTTGATCTCGCGGTCCACCTCGGCCCGGGGCACGTTCTCAATGATCTTGCGGCGCATGTCCCGCACGTCCGCGACCGCCTCGGGGCGTTCGGCCGCTTGCCACACCAGCGGCGCGAGATCGTCGATCCACTCCTGGGCGAGCCCCAGGTCACCGGCCGCCGGGCGGGCCTTGAGCAGCGCCTGGAACTCCCACGTCCGTGCCCAGCGCCGATAGTAGGCCTGGTGGCTTGCCAGCGTGCGAACCAGCGGCCCCCGGTTGCCCTCGGGGCGCAGCGCCGCGTCGACCTGCCACGCCACCTGCCCGCAGATCTCGATCAGCCGGGCCGCGACCGTCGCACCCGCCGACAGATCCTCGTCCCCGGCCACCACGAAGATCACGTCCACATCGGAGACGTAATTCAGCTCGTTCCCGCCGCACTTACCCATCGCCACCACCGCCAGGCGTGGTTCGCTCACGCTCTGCGCAAGACCATCGACAGCTATCCGGTACGCCGCCCCGAGCGTCTCGTCCGCGAGCTGCGACAACGCCGCCATCGTCGGTTCGAGCCCGCGGCCGCCGGTGAGATCGGCCGCCACGATGCGCAGCAACGCCATCCGGTACGCCGCCCGCAGCGCCGGCACCGCCGGCGGCCCGCCATCCCCGCCGGGCTCGAACTCCAGATGCCCGTCGGCGTTGGGCGGCAGCCCGGTCTTGCCGGTGGCCAGCACCCGCCACTGCTCGGAGTTGGCCACCAGGTGGTCGCCGAGCGCGCTGGAGGCGCCCAGCACCGACACCAGCCGCCGGCGCAGCCCCGCGTCCTCGCTGAGCGCGGACAGGATGGTCTCGGTGACCGGGCTGCCGGCGATCTCCCCGTCGGCCGCCTGCACCGGGCCGCCGCTGCTGCGCCGGGCCTCCCGGGTGGCCGTCTCGACCATCCGGTGCAGCTGGCGCAGTGCCAGGTTGGGGTCGGCGGCACGCGACAGCGAGTGGATCAGCTCGGTGGCCTGCGTGCTGACCGGCTCCTGCAAGCCGGCGTCCCACAGCCCCAGCCCTTCCGGGCCGAGCAGGTCGGCGGCCCGGGAGCCGTTGTCGGCGAAGCCGAAGCGGGCGAGCCGGCTGGGCCTGGTCACGTCACTGACCCAGCAGCGGCAGGGTGCGCGGGGTGCCAGGCGCGGGGATGTCGGCGCCGGGCAGCTCGCCCTTGGCCAGCGCGGCGAAGCGGGCGGCGAAGGGCTGCCACACCTCCTCCACGTCGGCGAGCACCCCGGCGGTCGCGGCGATCACGCTGTCCGGGTCGAAGCCCAGCTCCTCGATGACCTCGCTGTCGGACTCCGTCCAGGCGGTGATCATGTCGACGTCGCACTCGATGTGGAACTGCACGCCCCAGGCCCGGTCGCCGAGGCGGAACGCCTGGTGCGGATAGCGGCTCGACGCGGCGAGCAGCACCGCGCCGATGGGCAGCTCGGTGATCTCGTCGCTGTGCCACTGCACCACGTCGGGCAGCAGCGGCACCCATTTGAACAGCGGGTCGGTGTCGGCCGCGTCGCGCCGCCCGACCAACGCGGGTCCGATCTCCGGCCCGGAGGTGCTGCGCTCGACCAGGCCGCCGTGGGCCTGGGCGAGCAACTGGGCGCCCAGGCACACACCCAGCGTCGGCACGTGGTGGCGCACCGCCTTGCGCAGCAGACCTTCGAGGGCCGGGAACCACGGCCCCTGCTCGGTGGAGTAGGCGCTCTGGTCACCGCCCAGCACCACCAGCGCCAGGTAATCGTCGAGGGTCTCGGGCAACGGCTCCCCGGCGTGCGGGCGCACGACCGTCAGCTCCAGCCCCGCCTCGGCAAACCAGTCCCCGAGCCGGCGCAGATCATCCGTCGGGTCGTTCTCGACCACCAGTGCTCTACCCACCCGACGAGGCTAACTGGTGGGCGGTGTCCACCTCGCCACGACCTCGTCGTCCTCGGTCTCGCCGGTCTCCACGAACCCGAGAGCCAGGTAGAGCGAGCGCGCCGCGGTGTTGGCGGGCTGATAGCTCAGCGCCACATTGGGGGTGCCCGGCTCGGCGGCGAGGCGGTCGCGCAGGGTGGTCACCAGCGAGCGCCCGATGCCCTGGCGCTGGCGGGACTCATCGACCACCACGCCGCCGATCCACCGGCTGCGATCCTCGTCCACTGCCCACATGCAGAACCCAGCAACCTGGCCGTTCACGGTCACCGCGAGCGGATGCCACAGCTCGCCGTACGCGCACATGGCCAGGTAGTACGTGACGTCGGCGACGAACTCGCGCTGATCGGGGTGCACGCTCAGCTTGGTCAGCGCCCGCCAGTTGTCCTTCGTCACCGGATCGAGATCGACGATCATCCGCGCAGCCTAAGCAATGCAGGCACACACGATGAGGGCGGCGCCGAAGTGCGAGGCCGCGCTGACGATCGCGCCGGGGTGACGGTCCTCGCTGCAGATGACTTCACCCAGCTTGCCAGGGGTCATCCAGTCGAGCACCACGAACGCCAGGCCCATCACCGCGATGCCGAGCACGCCGAACAGCGCGGTCGACACCAGACCCTCGGTGAAGTTCTCGTAGCTGGTGAACACCGCAGTGAACACGATCAACGCGATGCCGAGCTGGTTGGCGGCCAGCAGCATGGCGGCGTTGCGGTTCTTGTCGACCCAGATCAGGTCGCGCAGCTTGCCGGGGGTGAGCAGGTCGACCAGCACGAAGCCAACCGCCATCAGAGCGATGCCCAGCGCTCCGAACACGATGCTGCGCCCAGCACCCTCGAGCAGATTTTCCAGCACGACCGTTCCCCCTCAGAACCTTGCGATGTTGGGAGGCACGGTATCGGATCGGTGCTGCTCAAACGATATTGGCTTCGGTTTCGCCTCGCGGGTCGCAACAGCCGCTAAAGGCTGCCGAGGTAGCGCTGGCGCTCGTACGGCGTGACCTCGCGGCGGTATTGCTCCCACTCCTGGCGCTTGTTGCGCAGGAAGAAGTCGAACACGTGCTCGCCCAGCACCTCGGGGATCAGCTCCGACTTGGCCATCACATCGATCGCCTCGGACAAGTTTTCCGGCAGGGAGTCGTACCCCATCGCCTTGCGTTCCTGGGCCGACAGCGACCAGACGTCGTCCTCGGCGCCCGGCGGCAGCTCATAGCCCTCCTCGATGCCCTTGAGACCGGCACCGAGCATCACCGCGAAGGCGAGGTAGGGGTTGGTCGCCGAGTCAAGCGAGCGCACCTCGACGCGCGCCGAGCCGGGCTTGCCGAACGCGGGCACGCGCACCAGCGCCGAGCGGTTGAGCGCACCCCAGCTGACGAACGCCGGCGACTCGGTGATCCGGTCGGGCAACTGCATCGGGAACAGCCGCTTGTAGGAGTTGACCCACTGGTTGGTGACGGCCGTGTACTCGCGGGCGTGCACGAGCAGGCCGGCGATGAACGCGCGGGCCGTCTTGGACAGCTTGAGCGGGTCCTCGGCGTCGTAGAACGCGTTGCGCTCGCCCTCGAACAGCGACAGGTGGGTGTGCATGCCGCTGCCGGGCTGGTCGGTGAATGGCTTGGGCATGAACGTCGCGCGCACGCCCTGCGACAGCGCGACCTCCTTGACCACGTGCCGGAACGTCATGATGTTGTCGGCGGTGGTCAGCGCGTCGGCGTAGCGCAGGTCGATCTCCTGCTGGCCGGGCGCGACCTCGTGGTGACTGAACTCCACCGAGATGCCGATGCGCTCCAGCGCGAGCACCGCCTGGCGCCGGAAGTCACGCGCCACCGAGTGCGTGGTGTGGTCGAAGTAACCGCCGCCGTCGACCGGCACCGGCACCGAGCCGTCCAGCGGCCCGTCCTGCACCAGGAAGAACTCGATCTCCGGGTGGGTGTAGAAGGTGAAGCCCTTCTCGGCGGCCTTGGCCAGCATCCGGCGCAGCACGTGGCGCGGGTCGGCCCAGGCCGCGCTGCCGTCGGGCAGCAGGATGTCGCAGAAGATCCGCGCGCTCTCCCCGCTGACCCCGCCCTCGAACGGGAAAACCTGGAAGGTGGTCGGGTCGGGCATCGCCACCATGTCGGACTCGGAGACCCGGGCAAAGCCCTCGATCGCCGAGCCGTCGATGCCCATGCCCTCCTCGAAGGCGGACTCGAGCTCGGCCGGGGCCACGGAGACGCTCTTCAGGGTGCCCAGCACATCGGTGAACCAAAGCCGGACAAAACGGATGTCGCGCTCCTCAAGCGTGCGAAGCACGAACTCCTGCTGTCGGTCCACGTCGTCCCCTCAGGCTTGCCGGTGCCCAGTCTCTCCCGGTCCCGTTACGCCGAGATTACGCTGACCAATCCACGCGCGTGCCGCTTGGGGTAATGCCCCGGGCCCAGGGTAAGGCGGGATGGGATGGCAACGCTGTGGGAAGAATAGGGGCATGCCCTCGTTGCGTCTTGCTCTCGCCCAGGTGAATCCGACTGTCGGTGACATCGCCGGCAATGCCGCCGCGGTGCGCCGGTGGACCCGCCGCGCGGCCGACGCCGGTGCCCAGCTGGTCGCGTTCCCGGAGATGATGCTGACCGGTTATCCAATCGAGGACCTCGTGTTCCGCGAGTCCCTCGTGGTGGCCTCCCAGCACGCGTTGCGCACGCTGGCCGCCGACCTGGCCGCCGACGGTCTCGGCGAGGTGGCAGTGGTGGTCGGCTACGTCGACGCCGACGGCCCCGCCCCGACCAGCTCGGCGGCGGTCAAGGGCAGCGGCCGGCGCGATGCCTCGGCGCTGCTGCTGGGCGGGGAGATTGCCGCCACCTACTACAAGCACCACCTGCCCAACTACGGGGTGTTCGACGAGGACCGCTACTTCGAGCCGGGGACCGCGCTGACCGTCGTGCGCTTCGGCGGTGTCGACGTGGCCCTGACCGTGTGCGAGGACCTGTGGCAGGCGGGCGGTCCGTTCGCCGCCGCGCGGCGGGCGGGGGTCGGGCTCGTGGTCAACATCAATGCTTCGCCGTACGAGCTCAACAAGGACAATGCCCGCCTGCCGCTGGTCCAACGCCGAGCCGCAGAGGCCGGCGCCACCGTGGCCTACGTCAACATGGTGGGCGGCCAGGACGAGTTGGTCTTCGACGGCGACTCGATGATCGTGACCGCGGGCGGCGAGCTGCTCACCCGCGCCGGTCAGTTCACCGAGGAACTGCTCGTGCACGACGTCGACGTGGCCCCGACCCCGAGCGCCCCGCCCGCCCCGCCGCCCGCG
>NZ_LOJP01000001.1:1769325-1852925 GCF_001553785.1 Actinoplanes sp. TFC3 | reverse complement strand
ACCCCGCCCCCGGCGCCCGCCCCCGAGGCGTCCGCCGAGTCGCTGCACGGCGAGGAGCGCGGCGCCGACGACCTGAGCATCGAGCGCGTCGAGCTGACCACCCAGCCGCGCCCGCTGATCGACGGCCCAGCCGTGGGCGGCATCGCCGAACGCATCACCGACGAGGCCGAGATCTGGTCGGCGCTGACCCTCGGACTGCACGACTACGTGGAGAAGAACGGCTTCCGCTCGGTGGTGCTGGGCCTGTCCGGCGGCATCGACTCGGCGGTGGTGGCGGCCATCGCTGTGGATGCCATCGGGGCGGAGCGCGTGGTGGGCGTCTCCATGCCCTCGGGCTACTCCTCCGGGCACTCCAAGGACGACGCCGCCGAGCTGGCCAAGCGCACCGGGCTGGACTACCGCATCGAGCCGATCCAGCCGATGGTCGACGCGTTCCTTGCCAACATGTCGCTGTCCGGGCTGGCTGTGGAAAACCTGCAGGCCCGCGTGCGGGGCGTCATCCTGATGGCGCTGTCGAACCAGGAGGGCCACCTGGTGCTGACCACCGGCAACAAGAGTGAGCTGGCGGTCGGCTACTCGACGCTGTACGGCGACTCGGTGGGTGGCTTCAACCCGCTCAAGGACGTGCCCAAGACGTTGGTGTGGCGGCTGGCGAACTGGCGCAACGCCGATGCGGCCCGCCGCGGTGGCGAGCCACCGGTGCCGGAGAACTCGATCACCAAGCCGCCGTCCGCCGAGCTGCGCCCGGGTCAGGTCGACTCGGACTCGCTGCCCGACTACGACGTCCTCGACGCGATCCTCAACGGCTACATCGACGGCGACAAGGGCCGCGCCGACCTGATCGAAGCCGGACACGACGAGGCGCTGGTGGATCGGATCCTGCGTCTGGTGGACATCGCCGAGTACAAGCGCCGCCAGTCCGCCCCGGGCACCAAGATCTCCATCAAGGCGTTCGGCCGCGACCGCCGCCTGCCCATCACCAACCGCTTCCGCGAGGGCGTGTGACCAGCTCCACTGGCCTCTGACGATGCGGCGGTCCCCGGTGCGACGATTCGTTCAGACCCGGGGACCGCATTCCGCGGCCTCGAGGGAAGGAGATCACCATGTCTGAGATCCCTGCGCTGTACGGGGGACCGCCCACCCGCCGAGTCCGCACGCGCGACCTGCTGGCCGCCAAGGAGCGGGGTGACCGCTGGGCGATGCTCACCTCGTACGACCAGTACACCGCCGCGCTGTTCGACCGCTCCGGCATCCCGGTGCTGCTGGTCGGCGACTCGGCGGCCAACAACGTGTTCGGCTACGAGACCACGCTGCCGGTCACCACTGACGAACTGCTTCCCCTGGTACGAGCGGTGGTACGCGCCACCAGCACCGCGCTGATCGTGGCGGACCTGCCGTTCGGCTCGTACGAGGAGGGCCCGGCGCAGGCGTTGCGCACCGCCGTACGGTTCATGAAGGAAGGCGGCGTGCACGCCGTCAAGCTCGAAGGCGGCCGGCGCGTCGCCGCGCAGATCGAGGCCCTGACCGGCGCGGGCATCCCGGTGATGGCGCACGTCGGCTTCACCCCGCAGAGCGAGCACACCATCGGCGGCTACCGGGTGCAGGGCCGGGGCAGCGCCGCCGAGGAAGTCATCGCCGACGCGCGTGCGGTCACCGAGGCGGGCGCGTTCGCGGTGGTGCTGGAGATGGTGATGGGTGAGGTGGCCAAGCAGATCACCAAGGAGCTGCCGATCCCGACCGTGGGCATCGGGGCAGGCCCGGACACCGACGCGCAGGTGCTGGTCTGGCAGGACCTGGCCGGGCTGCGCGAGGGCAAGGCGCCGCGGTTCGTCAAGCGCTACGCCAACCTGGCCGACGTGTTGGGCACCGCTGTACGTCAGTACGCCGACGAGGTGCGCTCGGGTGAGTTCCCTGCGGCGGAGCACACGTTCTAGAGGGGTCAAATCGCCGATTCGGGCATGATCTATAACGTGGCAGACTTCGTACCCGGAGGTGCCCCATGACCGTTCCTGCCCGAGTCGGCGTCGCCACCCTCGGCGTGTCCGACGTCGCCCGCGCGACGGAGTTCTACCGCTCGCTGGGCTGGCGGCTGTCGTCGGTGTCGGTGCCCGGCGTGGTCAGCTACTTCCACACCGCCGGGGGCCTGTTCTCGCTGGTCCCGGCCGGTGACCTGACCGTGGACGCGGGCCTGCCGCCGCGGGCCGCCCCGCACATCGCCGACGGCACCCGGGCCACCATGCTGACCATCGTGCTGGATCACCCGGACGCGGTTGACGACGCGCTACGGTCGGTGGTGCAGGCCGGGGCCACGCTGGTGAGCGCCGGCAAGCCCGCGGAGTCCGGCGCGTACCGCGGTTACTTCACCGACCCGGACGGGCACCTCTGGGAGGTCACCCACCACCCGGACTGGGCGCTTGACGGGACCGGGACCCCGCACCTGCCGTAACAGCTGGGAGTTGGCATGAAGGCGATCGTGTACTCCAAGACCGGCGACACCTCGGTACTGAAGCTGGCCGACCGTGACGTTCCCGAGCCCGGCCCGGGTCAGGTGCGGGTGCGCACCGTGCGTGCCGGGGTCAACCCAACCGACTGGAAGCGCCGCTCGGCCGGGGACCTGCCGTTCGAGGAGGTCACCCCGGGTCAGGACGCGGCCGGGGTGGTGGACGCGATCGGCTCGGGCGTCACGGCTCACCGACCCGGTGACCGGGTCTGGGTCATGCTGGCCTCGCACGGCAGCCCCTACGGCACGGCCGCCGAGTACACCGTCGTGGACAGCGAGCGGGTCTTTCCCCTGCCTGACGAGATCTCCTACGAGGTGGGCGCAGCTCTGGGCGTACCGGCGGTAACTGCGCACCGCGCCCTGACGGTAAGCGAAACTGGACCGCAGAGGCTGTCCCCCGGCGCCCTGAACGGCAAAGTGGTGCTGGTGGCGGGCGGTGCCGGCGCGGTCGGGCATGCCGCCATCCAGCTCGCGCGCTGGGCCGGGGCCACCGTGATCACCACCATCAGCAGCCCCGAGAAGGCCGCGCTGGCCACCGCCGCAGGCGCGCACCACACGGTCAACTACCGCGAGGGCGAGCCGGCCAAGGAGATCCGCGCGCTCGCCCCGGACGGCGTGGACATCATCGTGGAGGTCTCCCCCGGGCCCAACGCGCAGCTCAACCAGGCGGTGGCGGCCAACCACGCCACGATCGCGATCTACGCCAACAACGGCGGCGACACGATCACTCTGGACGTACGGCCGAACATGATGGTCAATACCCGCGTGCAGTTCCTCATCCTGTACACGCTCAGTGAGCAGGCGCTGCAAGCCGCGGGCGAGGACATCACCGCGGCGTTGCGCGACGGCGCGCTACCGGTTGGCGAGGAACACGGCCTGGCGCTGCACCACTACCCGCTCGACCGCACGGCCGACGCGCACGCCGCCGTCGAACAGGGCGCCGTGGGCAAGGTGCTTATCGACGTGGCTGGCCAATAGCCGCGAAGAGCACGGTGCGCGTCCGAGGATCAGCTTCGGTCAGCCGTACGGGAACCCGCTCGCCCAGCGGCAGTCGCCCCAGGCACCGCGACTGCACTGCCGGCTCGTCGATCGCCACAGTGCCTCCGCCGCGCTTCTCGTCGAGGTCGAGCACCCCGGCCTCGAACGTCTCCCCCACCCGCCCGGCCAGCAGCACGGCCTCGGCCAGCGAAACGGCCCCCCGGGACGCGGCCGAGGCCACCCGATCCGTGGCCGCCATGGTTTTGGGTAGCCGCGGCAGGGCCTCGCGTGCCCACTGCGGAACCGGCCGGCCTTCGTGCAACGCCAGGCACACCTCGGTCGCGTAGCGGTCCGCCAACCGGCGCAGCGGGGCGGTGACGTGAGCGTACGGTGCGCCCACGCCGCCGTGACCGGTCAGCTCTGGTTCCGTACCGTCAAATGCGGTGTAAGCGGCCCCGCGCAGCAACTCCGCCGCTTGGTCGAGGAATGCGGCCCCGCGCGGATCCCCCGGATCGACCGACGCGACCACCGTGCCCACGCTGGCCCCTTCCGGCCAGGAGATGTGCAGTGAGCGCGCCGCCGCTTGCAACTTGACGACGGCCTCCGGCTTAGGCGCCGGCATGGTCCGCAGGAGGCCGATACCGCCGGCCAGCATGATGGACGCCGCCGCCATCCCGGTCAGCAGAGAGATCTGAGCGTTGTACTCTTCCATCGGCAGCGGCGCGCGCAGCACCAGCCGCAGCCCGTCCCCCTCCGGCTCGATCTCCTGCTCGGGCAGCGGTAGGTTGACCGCCCCCCGCTCCGCGGCCCGCTGCGCCAGCAACGCCCCGATCTCGGGTAACAAGGAAACGGCCTCCGGCAGAGTCGAGGCCTCCTGCAACTCGGCGTAACTCAACTTGGCCCGGCTGCGCACCCGCGCCCGTCCCAGCTCAACGCCCGCAATACCCCCACCGGCGTCAAGGTCGATGGTCCACAACACAGCCGCCCGATCAACGTCGGGAAGAAGGCTGACCGCCCCCTCACTGAGCACCTGCGGATGCAGGGGAACCTTCCCATCCGGCAGGTAGATGGTCTGCCCCCGAGCCCAGGTCTCCGCCTCCAGGGCCGACCCGATTTCCACGTACGAAGCCACGTCAGCAATGGCGTACCGAACCCGATACCCCCCGCCATCGCGCTGCGAGAGATGCATGGCCTGATCGAGATCCCGCGACGTAGCCGGGTCGACGGTCACCAGAGGAACATCGGTCCGGTCAGTCTCCGGGAGCGGGATCTTGGCGGCTTGCTCGGCTTCCTGCTGCGCCGCGGGGCTGAAGGAGGCCGGCAAGGCCAACTCATCACGCAGTACGGAAAAGTCGATCTGGGGAGCGGAGACACGCACAATCGGCACGGCTCATTCCTAACACGCGCGGTCGTGGGCTGCTCAATTGTCAATGCGGCTTGTTTGCTGAGTGCGGGCTGTTTGTGTGCGGCTCAGGCGGCGCGGGTCGGGCGTGGCGCGGTTGATTCGTGGGCGCGGTTGGTTCGTGGATGCGCGGAGGGGCCGCACCAAGCACGGTGCGGCCCCTCCGGATGGTGTTGCTGAGCTTCAGCGCTTGGCAGTGGCCTTGCGCGCTGAGGCCTTGTTCGCCGACACCCTGCTCATCGCCGCCTTGCTGTTGCGAGCCGTCGCCGCACCAGCATTGGTGGCCGAACTCTTGGTCATTCCCGTGCTCTTGGCATTGGCCGCCTTGCCAGCCCGAGCGGTGTTCGCCGCTCCCCGGGCAGTCACCTCAGGCGCGTTGGCTGCCTTGCCCGCCATGGCATTGGCTCGGGCGCTCCTGCTCGCCGCACTGCCACCCACCGCACTCCCAGCCGCCGCACCGTTAGCGGCTGAGCCCTTAGCCGCCGTGCTCTTCGCGGCAGTGCTCTTGGCCGCCGTGCTCTTGGCCGCCGCATTCTTAGCGGCCGTGCTCTTAGCCGCGGTTGGCTTGGCGGCCGCCGGCCGGGAGGCGGTCGCCCCAGCCCCCCTCGCCTTGGTACCTGCCGACTTAGCGCCCGTCACCTCAGCCGCAGCACCCGAAGCCTGAGAAGCAGCCGACTTCATCGCAGTAGTCGCCTTCTTAGCCACCGACTTAGCGGTCGACTTAGCCGCACCAGCCTTGCCGGCCGCATCCGCGCCCTTGCGTCCCCTGCCCGCACCAGCGCCCTTGCTCGCCAGGCCCGTGGCAGCGTTCTTGGCGCCGGTCCCCTTAACCGCAACGGGTCGCGCAGCCCCAACCGACTCAGCCGCCGTCTTAGCACCGGTCGACGAGGCAGCCTTGGACGAGGCAGCCCTGGCCTTCGAAGCGGTCGCCTCAGCAGGAGAATTCGCCTTGGACGCCGCCTTAGTTGCGGTCGCCTTCGTTGCGGTCGCCTTCGTTGCGGCGGGCTTCGTTGCGGCGGGCTTCATCATCGTGGCGGCGGCCGAACCGTTAGCGACCGAGGCCTTACCAACAGCCTTACGCGCAGTTCCCCCCTTGGCCGTAGCGGCCGAAGCAACGGCACTCCCCCCGCGCCCAGCAGCCGCCTTGGTCGCAGGCGCCTTCTCAGCGGTGGTCTTCGTGGCCGGAGCCGTCGCGACGCTGGTCCGTGAAGGAGCCTTAGCAGCAGCCGTACGCTTGGCGCCAGCCGCCGCCTCAGCCCCGCCTGACTGAGCCGTAGTCGACTTAACCGCAGTCATGGCCTGCGCAGCGGCGGCCTTCCCGGCAGCAGCGGTGCGCTTTGCCGCGGCGGGCTTGGTGGCTTCGGTAGTCGTCACCGTGGCGGTGGTGGCCGTCTTCCCGGCAGTGGAGGTGGCCGCAGCGACGCGCTTAGCAGCGGGCTTCTTAGCGACCGGCTTAGCCGCACTCTTCACCGCGGAGGCCTTGCCCGCGGTCTTTGCCGCGGAGGTCTTGCCCGCACTCTGCACCGCGGAGGTCTTGGCCGCACTCTTCACCGCAGAGGTTTTGGCCGCGGCGCCCTTCGTAGCCGTGGACTTGACCGCGCCGCCCTTGGCAGCAGTCTTCCCGGCACCGGCCTTCAAAACGCTCGCCTTGGCCCCACTGCCCTTAGCAGCAGCCCCCTTCGCGGCAGCCGCCGTCGAAACGCTGGCCTTAGTCCCGCCGCCCTTGACCGCGCTGGTCTTGGCGGCGCCAGCCTTAGCCGGAGCGCTCTTCGCCGCAGCAGACCTACCGGCACCAGCACCAGCACCAGCGGAAGCGCTCTTCACAGCACCAGCCTTGGCAACGCCGGTCTTACCAGCGCCAGTCCGGGTAGCAGCAGCCTTAGCGACACCAGCTTTCGCAGCACCAGCCTTAGCGGACGCGCCCTTCGAAGCCGCAGCCTTAGCCGGGGAAGCAGCAGGCTTAGCCGGGGAAGCAGCAGGCTTAGCCGAAGCGCCACCAGCCTTAGCCGAGGAAGCAGCAGGCTTAGCAGCGGCAACACGCTCAGCGGCGGGCTTAGCCGCGGTGGTGGCCCGCGCCGTGCTGGCTCGGGTCGTGGTTGCCCGGGCCGGGGCTACCTTCTTGGGAGCGGCCATGGGGTACTTCCTCCTTGCGAATGACTGCGCGAATGACTACGGGCTCGTCTCCGCTTGGAGACCGAAGATTCCAGCCGGAGCCGAAGCCGGCCGGAGCCAAGTTTCCGGCCAGGGCCGGAGGTTCCGGTGAGAGAGCAAGAAGTCCACCCGGAACCGAGGGTTCCGGCGTGGACACCACGCTTTCGTACCGGTGTTAGCTGACCTCCCCGGTCCAGCGGGCGTCCTCGTCATCCCATGCCGCATTGCGCTTCTCGACGTTCTCGAGTGCGTGCGTGGCGTCGTCTGCGGAGGCATACGGACCGAGCCGGAACTGGGCGGGACACACGTCGTCGCCGGACTCGACCCGCTTGTGGCGGAGGCACCAGAAGTAGCCGCCGCGGGGCCCACTGTCGTTCATGCAATCACTGTGCACCTCAAAACGACCATGCGCTACCGATTCACGCAAAAAGCCCCAATTTTCCAATGTGGAACGTCAAGAAGACTCCCCAAAAGAGGAGGTACGATCCAAGCCCCGCACCGTGCCGGACTCCCCGCCATGCCACGCCCGAGAGCCCACGAACCGACCGGCCTGGCCCGATTTTTCATCGAGCGAACCAACGCCGGTGATCTCGACGGACTGATAGCCCTTCGCCCTCGGCCACCAGCAACCCGCCATGGTCCGCGACGACATCGCCCTGACCAGCACCTGGTTCGACGACGGCGGCGCCGCAGCCGAGGCCGGCCGCCGGGCCGAGCAGCCCCCAGGCCCGGAACAGCAAACGGCCCCGCCTCCCACCATCGGGAGACGGGGCCGAAGCAACTTCAACCGTCAGCGCACGAGCAGCTCAGCCACCTGTACAGCGTTGAGCGCCGCGCCCTTGCGCAAGTTGTCGTTGGACAGGAACAGCGCAATCCCGTTGTCCACCGTCTCGTCGGCGCGGATGCGGCCCACGAAGGTCGGGTCCTGGCCGGCGGCCTGCAGCGGCGTCGGCACGTCGGACAGTTCGACGCCGGGTGCATTGGCGAGCAGTTCGCGGACCCGGGCCGGGGAGATGGGCCGGGCGAAGCGGGCGTTCACCTGCAGCGAGTGGCCGGTGAACACCGGCACCCGTACGCAGGTGCCCGACACCTTGAGGTCCGGGATGCCCAGAATCTTGCGGCTCTCGTTGCGCAACTTCTGCTCTTCGTCGGTCTCGCCGAGTCCGTCGTCGACGATCGAGCCGGCCAGCGGCAGGACGTTGAAGGCGATCGGCTTGGCAAAGTTGCGGGGGGCCGGGAAGTCCACCGCCGCGCCGTCGTGGGTGAGCTCGGCGGCGCGGTCGGCCACCTTCTTCACCTGCTCGTCGAGTTCGGCCACGCCGGCCAGACCGGCGCCGGACACCGCCTGGTATGTGGTGGCGACCAGCCCCACCAAGCCGGCCTCGTCATGCAGCGGGCGCAGCACCGGCATCGCGGCCATCGTGGTGCAGTTCGGGTTGGCGATGATGCCCTTGGGCCGATCGTTCACGGCGTCCGGGTTTACCTCGGCCACGACCAGCGGGACCTCGGGGTCCATGCGCCAAGCCGACGAGTTGTCGATGACGACCGCACCGGCCTCGGCGACCTTGGGGGCGTACTCCTTGGAGCTGCCCTTGCCCGCAGAGAACAGCACGATGTCCAGGCCGCGGTAGTCCGCCGTGGCGGCGTCCTCAACCGTGACCTCACCGCCGTGCCACGGCAGGGTGCGGCCCGCGGAGCGCGCGGACGCGAACAGGCGGAGCTGGTCAACGGGGAACTGGCGCTCGGCCAGGATCCGGCGCATAACGCTGCCGACCTGCCCCGTTGCGCCCACAATGCCGATCCTCATGACGCCTAAGTTACGGCGCGCTGCGGACGTACGGAAATCGGCTTTTTCGCTTGAGTCCGCATAGTGGGAAAATGCTCCCGAATAACGGGACGGAAGAGCAGGATCGGGGGATGGCTATCGTGTACACCCATGGGCATCATGAGTCGGTTCTGCGTTCACATCGCTGGCGCACCGCAGAAAATTCGGCCGGGCACCTGCTGCCCCATCTGACCTCCGGCGCAACGCTGCTGGACGTCGGCTGCGGGCCCGGCACGATCACGGCCGACCTGGCGACGCACATCACACCGGGTCGGGTAACCGCGCTGGAACGAACGGAGGATGCCCTCGACCTCGCGCGCGCCGAGATCGACCGGCGCGGGCTGGGCACTGTCGACTTCGCGGTCGGTGATGTGCACGCGCTGGACTTCCCGGACGACACGTTCGACATCGTGCACGCCCACCAGGTGCTGCAGCACGTCGGCGATCCGGTGCAGGCGCTGCGCGAGATGCGCCGGGTCACCAAGCCGGGCGGCATCGTGGCGGTGCGCGACAGCGACTACGCCGCGTTCACCTGGTTCCCGCTGCTGCCGGAACTGGAGGAGTGGCTGGAGCTTTACGAGCGGGTGGCCCGAGCCAATGGCGGCGAGCCGGACGCCGGTCGCCGGCTGCTTTCCTGGGCACGAGCCGCCGGCTTCACCGACATCACGGCCACCTCGAGCACGTGGTGTTTCGCCACCGACGAGGACCGCACGTGGTGGGGAACCATGTGGGCGGATCGCATTCTCAAGTCGGACATGGCCGGACAAGCCGTCAACTCCGGCGCCGCCGATCAGGCGACCCTTGAGCGCATCTCGGCAGGCTGGCGTCAATGGGCAACCGAACCCGACGGCTGGATGTCACTGCTGCACGGTGAGTTGATCTTGCACCCGTAGAAGCAAACAAAAGATCAAGCGCTCTTCGGCTTGTACGCCCAGTGCCACGACTCGCGCGGCACGTTCTCCACGAAGCCGTACTTGTCGGCGTTGGCCCGCACCCATGTCAGCGCCTTGGCGTTCAGGTCAAGGTCGGTGGCCATGCCCCAGCCATGTTCGCTGGTGCCGGGCTTGGCCGCGAGCCCGCCCTGGGAATAGAGCCCCTTGCGCTTGGCCAGATCGACCTGTTCCTCGTACGGCCGGTAAGAATCGGTGATGCCGATCGTGACGCCCTGGGCCTTGGCGTCCTGCATCATCCGGTTGAGGTTCTCCGCCGCTGGCGCCCACAGCTTGTGATTGGTGTTGCCGACCTTCTCCAGCGCGCCGGCCGGGATCTTGCCGTTCCCGTACGCCGCCAGCTCGGTCGGAATCCCCTTGCTGTTCAGCGTGTAACTCTTGGCAGCGGTTGCAGCGGTCGCAGCGGTTGAGGTGGTGTTCGACGACTGGGTGGTCATCGCGCTGGCCAGCGCGTTGGCGAACGAGGCCCCCGAGGCCGTGGTGGCCCCCGTGGCGCCCGTGGTGGACGAGGTCGTCGCCGGCTTGGTGGCCTGCTGGGTCTGCATCGCGATCATGCGCGCCTGGATGGTCGCGATCCTGCTGTTGACGCCCTCGATCCCCACGCCTGCTACTTCGGCACTCCCGGCTGCATCCTTAGAAGCACCCGGGAAAGTCAGACCGCCAGCGGCAGATCGATGGTGTGCGCGGTGTGTGAGATCTTGGCTTGCAGGTAGTGCACGTTGGCGTCCGAGGCGTGCACCGCGGTGGGCCGGACGTTGCGCACGTCGACCCCGAGCGCGCGCAACTGGGCCGCCTTGTCCGGGTTGTTGGTCAGCAGGTCGACGGTGGTGGCGCCCAGCGCGGCCAGCATCTGTGCCGCCGCCGTGTAGTCCCGCTCGTCGTCGGCGTGCCCGAGTGCCCGGTTCGCCTCGTAGGTGTCCAGCCCGGCGTCCTGCAGTGCGTACGCGTCGAGCTTGGCGTACAGCCCGATGCCCCGGCCCTCCTGGCGCAGGTAGAGCAGGTAGCCACCGGCCTGGGCGATCCGCTCGACGGCTTCGCGCAACTGGGGGCCGCAGTCGCAGCGCTGCGAGCCGAAGACGTCGCCGGTCATGCACTCCGAGTGCGGCCGGACGAGCGGGACCTCGGCTCCGGCCGCGTCACCGAGTGCCAGGGCCAGGTGCTCCTTGCCGTCGGCCAGGTCGTGGAACGTGATGACCTCGGCCGTGGTGCTGTAGCCGTCCGCGAACTTGAGCGGGACGGTGACGCGGCTGCGAATCGACATGAGGCTCCCTTAACTTGACGCTTCAAGCACGGGATCGACCGTACTCCGCACTTGTTAAGGGATCCACGAGCCGAAGGTCACAACGGATCAAGATTGGCATGGGTTTCCCGCCGCGGGCAGGCAGAGATCAGACGACAACCGTGGGAAGTGTTGCCGGTTCGCGCACGTCGTTGCCCTCGATGCGGTCGATCATGTCGAGTTCGAGTTCGGCGTGCCGGTCGCTGCGGTTCGGCATCAGGTTCGTAACCAGCACCAACAGGCAGCCGATACCCGCATACAGGCCCAGCACGACCAGGTGCGAGCCGATCGGCGCGTCCGGGAAGTACAGGTTGTCGCGCACCGCCTGCACCCCGGCGCCGGTGGGCAGGTTCTCGCCGAAGACGCGCCCGAACGCCGGCAGGAACTCCGGGAGGATGCTGGCGCCGGAGATCACCGTGCCGATCGAGAAGTACAGCATGCCGAGCAGGGCGCCGCCGGGTCCGAACAACGCCACCGCGCCGGCCGTCGACCCGGTGATCGCCAGGGACACCAGTCCGTAGATGGCGAACATCTCGCGCTGGCTGGCCCCGTCGCCTACGTGGAACCAGCTCATCGACCACAGGACGACGGCGGCCGAGCTCACGGCGTACACAATGAGGGTTATCAAATGCCCCAATCCCCGCTTCCAGGAGCGTCTGGTGCGCGGGATGAGCCGGCCGAGCCCGACCGAAGCGATGGTGCCGCCGAGCGCAAGGGCCTGGACCAGGAAGCCCAGCGACGCGCCGTTGACGTCGTCGGGTGGCAGCGGCACCACATCGGCGACCACCGCGGGCTGGGCCAGGACCGCCGCCTGCTCGATGGTCACCGTGTCGCCCTTGTCCTTGAGCGCCTGGAGTTGCTCGGCGTTCTCCTGCTGCAGCACGGTGGAGAAAGTGGTCCGCAACAGGCTGGCCGCGGACACCCCGGCGGCGCTCGCGATATAGAGCCTCGGCTGCGGGTTGGTCACATCCACCCCGCCATAGACCTCGCGCCGCAGGATGCCGTCCTCGAGATCATCAGCGGACTTGTAGATGCGCACCCGGAAGACCCGCTCGCGCTCCAGCATGTTCTGGATCGGCGCCTGCTTGGCGGTCGGCGAGACCAATCCCACGGGTACGTCGTGAGGTGTGGCCTTGTGTCCCATGCCCAGGTAGTACGCGGTCAGGCCGAGCTGCACGAGAGCGCCGGCGATGCAGACCACCAGCGCGAACCGGCGAAACTGGCGTACCGATTTGATCTGATTGTCCCCGTCGACCATGGTTTCCAGCATCGCGGAGATCAACGCGGCGCGTGGCTGTTTTCCCGCTCCCCGAGTCGTGCCATGCCGAGCGAGTGTCCCGGGATGACCTTGATGTCGTTTTACGGTGCGGATAGCTGTTGTGTCGGGAATGCGCTTGCCATGTTCCCGGCCCAGCTTCGCCGTCCTAGCCTGCGTTCATGTACCCCCAGGAATTCATCCCCCGCCCGATCGACGCGGTCGCCGGGCTGTTTCCCAATCAAGCGCGGGCCCAGGGCGCCGTGGCATCCCTGCTGGCCGAGGGTTTCGCTCCCTTTCCGGTACGTCCGCAGCACCCGGCCAACCGTCGCCGGCTGGACTGGGGCCGTGACACCACCATCATGAACCTTTACCTGCAAGGCCGGCAGCAAGGCCATGTGCTGCTCGTCATTCCGGCTTGCCGGGCGCAGCGCGAACAGGTCGGCCGTTTACTGAGCCTGCACCAGGGGCACGCCGTCTACTACTTCACCGCGACCGGCGTCGAGTCGCTCAGCGCCCTCGTGTGATCCATTCTGCGCGCATTCCGCAGCGCCGCGGGAATCCGGGTTCCGCGCGTTCCGTAACGCCATTCTCTTAATGGCTGCGGGCCGTCCCTGCAGGCCCGATGCCTTTCTCCCGGCCTTTTGCCCTTGATCACCGCGATGCAGGCAAGATCGGGCACCTCGGCCGGGTCGCCCGGCTCGATCCGATTCGCGCGGACAGCGTTCAAGGTCCACGTATTGCCTGGTGAACACCACTGTCCAGGAGGGATTATCAGATCATCGTGACGGCTTCGCGGCCGGGCGCGTGTCTGTGAGCATCCCCTCCTGCGCTCCGGTTGACGTGCAACTTGCACACTCCTAGTGTCGGGTATGTGACCGCCGGTTGAATCTACCGTTATCGACCGGTCGCGTCGCGCGTGTGCTTTGTTGATCGACCGGCCGCAAGGAGTTCTTGGTGAGTGTCAGGATCGGCATCAACGGTTTCGGTCGGATCGGGCGCAGCCTTATGCGTATCGCCAGCACCTCCCACGATCCTGAAATTACGGTTGCCGCCATTAATGACCTCGCCCCGCCGGACCGTTTGGCATACGGCTTGAAACGCGACAGCTTACGCGGGCGATTCGCCGGTCCGGTCGACTCGCGCCCCGGTTTTCTGATCGTCAACGGCCACGAGGTGCGTTCGTTCCAGGAACCCCAGCCGGGCCGGATCCCCTGGTCGGAGGCGGACGTCGACGTGGTCATCGAGGCCACCGGACGCTTCCGCAGCGGCGAGGCCGCCCGCGCCCACATCACCAACGGCGGCGCCCGCAAGGTCGTGATCAGCGCCTCGGCCGACAACCCGGATGCCTTCCTGCTTTACGGCGTCAACCACGAGCGCTACGACGCCGCGCTCCATGACGTCATCTCCCCCGCTTCCTGCGGCGTCAACGCGTTGTCGGTGATGGCGAAGGTTCTGCTCGACCGCTTCGGCCTGCACAGCGCCCACACCTGCGTGGTGCTGGCCATGCAGGGCTGGCAGAAGCCGCACGACACGGCCACCGGCACCTCCCGCGACGACCTGCGGCTGGGCCGGGCCGCCACGCAGAGCATCATCCCGCACGACCACGTGACCGGCGACCTGGTCAGCGTCGCCCTGCCCCGCCTCGGCGAGGTCTGCCACAGCTACTTCTGCGTGCCCACCCCGATCGGTTCGCTGGCCGAGCTCGGCGGGCTGACCGAACGCCCGGTCACCGTGGAAGAGGTCAACCGGGCGATGTCCGAGGCCGCCGCCGGTTCCATGCGCGGCATCATCGACTACGACCCCGAGCCCAGCGTCTCCATCGACGTACGCGACAACCCGGCCTCCTGCATGTTCGACCCGGCCGGCACCCGCACCACCGCCGACGGCCGCATCAAGGTCCGCGGCTGGTTCGACAACGAGTGGGGCTTCTCCAACCGCCTGCTCGACCTGGCCCGCCTCGTGGGAAACCGTGAGCCCGTCCCGGCGGGCGCCCGCCTGCACACTGCTGCCGCCGCGGTGTAGAAAAGGTGTGGTGATTAGCAACGACGCGATTGAGGCGGCGGCTGAGCGGATCGGCGCCCGCGCTCGCAAGACTCCGATCCTGGACACCGGCACACTGCTCTACAAGCTGGAGCTGGTGCAGCACGCCGGTTCGTTCAAGACCCGCGGCATGCTCAACAAGGTGCTGACGGCGGCCGAGCAGGGTCTGCCCGCTGCGGGCATCATCGCGGCTTCCGGGGGCAACGCGGGCCTGGCCGCTGCTTACGCGGCGCGGGCGGTGGGGGCCAGGGCCGAGATTTACGTGCCGGAGACGGCACCGCCGGTCAAGGTCGCGAAGCTGGTCAAGCTGGGTGCCACGGTCCAGCAAGTGGGCAGTGAATACGCAGAAGCATTTGAGGCAGCCACGGTACGGGCAGAGCACACGGGCGCTGTTTTCTGCCACGCGTACGACGACCCGGACATGGTTGCGGGCAACGGCACTCTAGGGTTGGAGCTGCTGGACCAGGCAACGTTCGACACCGTGCTGGTGGCCGTGGGTGGGGGTGGCCTGATCGCCGGGGTGGCCGCTGCCCTGCACGGTCAGAAGAAGGTCGTAGCCGTCGAGCCGGCGACCGCCCGTGCCCTGCATGCGTCCCTGGCGGCAGGGCACCCGGTGGATGTCCCGGTGTCCGGCGTAGCGGCGGATTCCCTGGGGGCCCGGCGCGTGGGGCAGATCGCGTACGAGATCGCCGTGGAAGAGAAGATGACCTCGGTTCTGGTCGAGAATGAGGCCATCGTCGAAGCCCGTCGCTACCTGTGGGACGAATACCGCCTCGCGGTCGAACACGGAACCGCCGCGGCCCAGGCGGCATTGGCATCCGGCGCCTACCAACCCGAAAAAGACGAGCGAGTAATGGTTCTGCTGTGCGGCGCGAATACGAACCCCTCCGACCTCATCTAGCCCTCATAGCCCGGGTCCGCGCCGTCTGCGAGGCGGACCCGGCTCTCGACGCCGCCCTGATGTACGGCTCCTTCGCCCAGGGCACCGCCGACCAGTACAGCGATATCGAGTTCTGGCTGTTCTTCACCACGGCACCGGCCAGCCCCACCGTCTGGATCACCCAGGTCCACCCACCCCTGCACGTGATCAAGAATGAGTCCGGCGCCCACGTAGCCTTCTTCCCCGGCCTGATCAGAGGCGAATTCCACTTTGCCCCCGTTACACAGATCGAGTCGGTAGCCGCCTGGCCCGCAGCCCCGAGCGTCCCCCTGGTCGACCGCCACAACCGCCTCCCCCACCCAGCCGCCACCATCGACCACGATGCCGACATCTGCGGCCGCTTCGCCAACTGGCTCCTCCTGGCCCACCACGTAGGCCAACGCGGCGAACACCTGCGCCAACGCGACGCCCTATCCCACGCCAACCGCCATCTACTATGGATGGCCCGCCGCTGCGTAAACGCAACCGAGCACTGGCAAACCCCCTCCAGAATGGCCGAACACGAATTGCCCGCCGAGTTGGTGGCGGGCTTTGCTCGTACCGATGAGAATGTGCAAGCGGCCTGGCAACTGGGCCGCAGCTTATGGCTGAAGCTCGACCCGAACCCGCCGTGGCCCTTCATCGACGAACTCGACAAAACAATCGGCGCGGTCGCCTGAAGCCAGGCGAATTGCCTTTCAATTGCGTGCGTGCTCGGATGCCGCAGAGAGGCAAATTTCGGGGCGACGGACGAGTCGGCCTGTACGCCGGATTTTGTCCGCGGTGATTTCTCGCCGCTGGGCGGTCATCCATCTCGGCGTGCCGTTGCCGGCATGCTCTTGCGGCCTACCCGCAGGCTCGGGCGAGCAGCCC
The DNA here is from genome assembly GCF_001553785.1 of Actinoplanes sp. TFC3. Lineage (GTDB taxonomy): Bacteria > Actinomycetota > Actinomycetes > Mycobacteriales > Micromonosporaceae > Actinoplanes. Next base: position 1,836,750 of record NZ_LOJP01000001.1, on the reverse strand, counting down.
TCAAACGCCTGCGCCGGCTGCAATCCGAGAACTGCAACCTTGCTTGGCCTTGCTCCGGGTGGGGTTTACCTAGCCACCCCGGTCGCCCGGGGTGCTGGTGGGCTCTTACCCCACCGTTTCACCCTTACCGGCCGTGATGGCCGGCGGTTTGTTCTCTGTGGCACTTTCCCGCGGGTCGCCCCGGGTTGCCGTTAGCAACCACCCTGCTCTGCGGAGTCCGGACGTTCCTCGGCGGCGCGACCCCCAAGGGGACCACGCCGACGCGACCGCCCAGCCAACTCGTCCGTCGCGGCGCCGATTCTACGGTATGTCCCGATCAGCCGGCACAGCGCAGAACTCGTTGCCCTCCGGGTCGGCCAGCATCCAGTGGCCGTCGGTGGTGGGGCAGGGCATGGGTTCGCCGGGGCGGCGCAGCACCGTGGCGCCCAGTTTTACCAGTTCCAGCGGGTCCGAGTCGCGCAGAATGAGGTGCCAGTGCAGTCTGTTGGGTCCCTTGCGGGGCTCCGGCACCGGGTCGAAGACCATGTAGTCCCAGGGAAAGTCGGGCGCGCCGGAAACCACTGCGGCTTCGCCCTCGTGGGCCACGGCACCACCCAGTACCCGACCCCACCAGAAGGCCAGGGAGTGCGCGTCGCGGCACTTGACGACCAGTTCGAAGACGCCGGCCGGGCGCTCGTCCACCGAGGGGAAGCCGCAGAACTGGTTGCCTTCGGGGTCGGCAAGCACCCACCACGGGTCGGTGCCGGGTTCACGAACAACCGTGGCGCCGGCGGCGAGCAGGGCGGTGGGGTCGCCGCCGGGCAGGCGGATGTCGACGTGCACGCGGGCGGGGTCGCTGGCCAGGCGGGAGGTGGGCAGCAGGCGCAGGATCTCGGCGCGGGCGCGAAGGGGGCTGGGGTCGAGGCGCAGCCTCGCCGCGTCGTACCGGGAATCTGGCAGATTGTGATGCCAGAACGAGGCTATGCGGCGCGGGTCCTCGGCTTGCAGTGCCAGACCGTCGAACTGAGCCAGGGGCACGACATAGCGGGATAATTCCTCGTTCATGGGGGCCTGCACGGCGGTTGCTCCTGGTGATTTTGAGGTGACCTCCTGCATATCGAGAAACAGAGACTGTCGTCAATCCCCCGCGGGGCTGATGGATTCGCAGCAAACTTTCAGGAACGTCCCCCTAGCATTACCGCTCATGGACGACGAATCAGCGCTCGGCAGCATTGAGACTCAGGTCGCGATGCTGATCCGGCTCGGGGAGGCCACCCGGCGGAGCTCGCCGCGACCGCATCGGGCGCTGGACCGGGCGGCCTATGTCATTTTGCGGCTCCTGCGCGAATCGGGACCGCAGAACATCTCAGCGGTGGCCAACCGCCTGAGCCTCGACGGCTCGACGGTAACCCGCCAGGTCAGCGCCATGCACCGCGAGGGCCTGGTGCACCGCAGCCCCGACCCGGACGATGGCCGCGGCACGGTGATCGCCGCGACCGATCGTGGGCTTGAGCAGGTGGAGGCGGTCAGCAAAGCCCGCCGCGAGCTCTACGACGTGGTCCTCAAGGACTGGAATCCCCAGGAACGCCGTGAACTCGCGGCGGTGCTTGAGCGCCTCACGCACGACATGGACGCCTACATCAAAAGCCGTTAGGTCGACGAGCCGATCGCGTCCGGAGTGGTGCGCTCCTGCTCCAGGCGCGGGTCGTCCTCGTCGGCGAAATAGTCAGTTGTGGTCGTACCGTCAATGCCGTCTGCGGTCTTGGTGGCTCTCAGAATGAACGTGGCGATCACGGCGACCAGCAGGTTGACCGCGACCGCAAGAAACCCGACGTAAATGGTTTTCGGGGTGTCGAAGCCGAAGTCCTTGAGCGGGAAGGCCGATCCGCCGAAGTGGGCCCGGCCGGTTGCCGCATTGGGAATGTCGTAGAGCATCCACATGCCCAGGCCCATTCCGGCGATCCAGCCGGCGATCAGGCCGCCGCGGTGGAACCAGCGGGTGAACAACCCGAGCGCCACGGCCGGCCCGGTTTGCAGAATGATGACGCCGCCGATGAGTTGCAGATCGATCGAGAATTGCGGGTCGAGGAAGATGATGCAGGCGACAGCGCCAACCTTGACCAGCAGCGAGGTGATTTTGGAAACGCTGGCTTCCTGGGCGGGAGTCGCGTCCTTCTTCAGGTACTCCTTGTAGATGTTGCGGGTGAACAGGTTCGCCGCCGCAATGGACATGATGGCGGCGGGAACCAGTGCGCCGATGCCGATGGCCGCGAAGGCGACGCCCGCGAACCAGGACGGGAACTGCTGGTCGAACAGCAGCGGCACCACCGTGTTGTTGTCGAGGCTGCCCGCTTTGGCGCCGGGTAGCGGCTTCACGCCGGCCGAGATGGCCATGTAACCCAGCAGGGCAATAAGCCCGAGCAGGAAGCTGTACGCCGGCAGCGCCGACATGTTCCGCTTGATGACATTGCGGTTCTTGCTCGCGAGCACACCGGTGATGCTGTGTGGATAGAGGAACAGTGCGAGCGCCGAGCCCAGGGCCAGCGTGATGTATTGCAATTGGTTGTTGGCGTTGAGCGTGATCCCGTCACCGGGCGCCGGGCTGGCCTGGAACTTGGCCTGCGCATCGTCGAAGATGCTGCCCCAGCCGCCCAGTTTGTAGGGCAGATACAGCACCGCCACGATGATGACGATGTAGATCAGCGTGTCCTTGACAAAGGCGATGAGAGCCGGAGCCCGAAGACCCGATTGATACGTGTACGCCGCCAGGATCGCAAACGCGATGATGATCGGCAGATGCCGGGCCACGGCGCTGTCCCCGGTCACCCCCATCGTCTTGAGCACCGCCTCGATACCGATCAACTGCAGCGCGATGTACGGCATCGTCGCCACAATTCCGGTGATCGCGATCAGCAGTGCCAGCGTGGGTGAGCCGAAACGCGTGCGCACGAAATCGGCAGGCGTGACGAAGCCGTGCCGATGCGACACCGACCAGAGCCGGATCAGAATGAGGAAGAAGATCGGGTAGACGATGATCGTGTACGGAACGGCGAAGAACCCGGCCGCCCCCGCCCCGAAGATCAGCGCCGGCACTGCAACGAACGTGTACGCCGTGTAGAGATCGCCGCCGACCAGGAACCAGGTGATCCAGCCGCCGAAGCTGCGCCCGCCCAGGCCCCACTCGTCGAGGTGGTTGATGTCCTGGGGGGCACGCCACCGGGCGGCCACGAAACCCATGCCGCTGACCAGCAGGAACAGGATGCTGAAGACGATGATCTCGGTGATGTGGTCACTCATCGATGGCCTCCCGCAGGCTCGGGCGGTGGGTCATCCGATAGACCAGGGTTGTGCTGGCCACGCCCACGAGGATGAACGCGAATTGCAGCCAGTAGAACGCCGGGAAGCCCCAGAGCCGAGGCGTGTCACTGTTGAACAGCGGCGTGATCAGGGGCAGAGCAACGGGGATGAGCAGCAGCCAGTTCCAGGGGCTGCGATCGCTGCGGGGTTTCGGTTCCGTCATGGCATAACCTCCCAGTTTTCGCAGGCTATGGGAGGCTCTGCCGGCGCGCGGAGAGGCGGAGATCCGGTTGCGCCGAGCGGTGAGGGCGGTGCGCCAAACGGCACACCGCCCCCGGCCGGCTCAGAGGCCCGCCGACACCGCGCGGGTCAGCGAGGCCTGCTCGTCGTCGCCGTCGAGCGACCACATCATTGCCCCGCCCAGGCGCTGGTCCTTGATCCATTGCGTCTTCTGCCGGATCTGCGCCGGGTCGTCGTACGTCCAGAAGGTCGTGCCGTCGAACAGGTACGAGTGACCGGCCCGCCAGTCGCGGTGCACGGTGAACCCCTTGGCCGGCAATGTCTTGAGCACCTTGTAGTCCTCGGTGCCGACCGCGAACGTTCCGGGTGCCCCGCCGGTCGCCGGCTGGAACAGCCCGCCGTTGGCGCCGGAAGTGACCCCGGTCCACCCCTGTCCGTAGTAGGGGATGCCGAGCACCAACTGCGACGAGGGCGCCCCGCGCTCACGCCAGGTGTCGATCGCTACCTCGATGGAGAAGTCCGGGTTGTCCGGTGCCCCCTTGGGTACGTGCAGAGCCGACTGCTGGTTGGTCCGCGATTCCCAGGAACCGTGGAAGTCGTAACCTTGGACCGTACCGAAATCGAGGTATTTGAAGATCTTCTTGGCCTCGAAACCCGCGTCGATCTTGGCCGGAGCGGCCGGGAGGAACGCGGTCAGGTCGTAGTCCTTGTGCGTCTTGCGCGACAGCCGGTCGAGCTGGCGGCGAAATTCCTTGGCCAGCAGCGTGAAGTTGTGCTTGTCCTCGGGGCGGATGACGTTGCCGTCGTTGCCCGCCGAACCCGGCCATTCCCAGTCCAGGTCGATGCCGTCGAAGATCCCGGCGGCGACCCCGGCGGACAGCCCCGGCAGGTTGCCCTTGATCCAGAGGTCCACGCAGGAGCTGACCAGCTTCTTGCGCGAGGCGTCGGTCAGCGCGGCGTCGGAGAAGTACGCCGACCCGCTCCAGCCGCCCAGCGAGATCAGCACCCGCAGCTTGGGGTGCTTCTTCTTGAGCTCGGCGAGCTGGTTGAGGTTGCCCGCGAACGGCTGCTCGGCGGTGTCGGCCACACCGTCCACACTGAGCTCGGCCGGAAACGGGGTCTGCCAATCGGCCCACGCATCGGCCGAGTCGCACACGCCCGCCGCGGTGACCGGGCCGAACGCGTAGTTGAGGTGGGTCAGCCGGGCGGCCGCACCGGACTGGTCCACCTTGGCCAGTTGGAAGCCGCGGCCGTAGATGCCCCACTGGGTGAAGTAGCCAACCTTGACGTAGGACTTTTTCGAATGAGCGTCGGCGGCGGCCGGGGCCGCCGTCAGACCGACCAGAACGGCCGCTAGAGCTGCGACTATGCGCATGAGCCCTCCAGGGGCTTAGCAGTAAAGAAAGTTTCCTGAACGTAGACGGCAAAAATAGTTCCGGTCAAGATGTCGAGAAGCCGTGTCCGGCTGCGTCCCCGGTGCGGAAGCTGACCACAATGGGTCACACCGCACGTCAGGAGAAGCACGATGGCCAAGTACCTGCTGCTCAAGCACTACCGCGGCGCCCCGGCCCCGGCCAACGACGTCCCCATGGACCAGTGGACGCCGGATGAGATCTCCGCGCACATGCAGTACATGCGTGATTGGTCGGCCAAGCTGGAGAAGACCGGCGAGTACGTCGACGGCCAGGCGCTGGCCCCGCAGGGAACCTGGGTCCGCTACGACGGCGAGGGCCGCCCGCCGGTCACCGACGGACCGTTCGCCGAGACCAAGGACCTCATCGCGGGCTGGATGATCATCGACGTCGACAGCTACGAGCGGGCCGTCGAACTGGCCGGGGACCTGTCGGCCGCCCCCGGCAAGGACGGCAAGCCGATCCACGAATGGCTCGAGCTGCGCCCGTTCCTTGAGCTGCCGCCCACCGTCACGGAATGAACGCACCGCTACTGCGGGCCCTGCTCCCGGGTGTCCTGGCGATCCTCGTCCGCCGCGGAGCCGACTTCGTGGCGGCCGAGGACGCCGTGCAGGATGCGCTGATCGAAGCGCTGCGGGTCTGGCCCGCCGGTGCGCCGCAGGACCCGAAGGGCTGGCTGGTCACCGTGGCCTGGCGGCGGTTCCTCGACGCAACCCGCGCCGACGCGGCCCGCCGCCGCCGCGAGGACCTGGCCGAGGAGGAACCGGCCCCCGGGCCTGCCTCCGCCATGGACGACACGCTGCAGCTGTATTTCCTGTGTGCGCACCCGTCGCTGACGCCGTCGTCCGCGGTGGCGCTCACCCTGCGCGCCGTCGGCGGCCTGACCACCCGCCAGATCGCCGAGGCCTATCTGGTGCCGGAAACGACCATGGCGCAGCGCATCAGCCGCGCCAAGCGCACCGTCTCCGGCGTCCGCTTCGACCAGCCCGGCGACGTGACAACCGTGCTGCGGGTGCTCTACCTGGTCTTCAACGAGGGCTACTCCGGCGACGTCGACCTGGCCGCCGAGGCCCTCCGGCTGACCCGCCAGCTCGCGACCGCGATCGATCATCCCGAGGTGGCCGGGCTGCTCGCCCTCATGCTGTTGCACCACTCCCGGCGCGGCACCCGCATGGCTCCGGACGGCAGCCTGATTCCGCTGGCCGCGCAGGACCGCAAGCAATGGGACACGGCGCTGATCGCCGAGGGCGTCGCGATCCTGCAGGCCGCACTGGCCCGCGACAAGCTCGGAGAATTTCAGGCCCAGGCCGCGATCGCCGCCCTGCACGCCGACGCGACCACCGCCGAGGAAACCGATTGGGTCCAAATCGTCGAGTGGTACGACGAACTGCTCGCCATCACGAACAGCCCCGTCGTCCGGCTCAACCGGGCAGTGGCAGTCGGGGAGGCCGACGGTGCCCGGGCGGGTCTGGCCGCCCTCACCGAGGTGGACGCATCCCTGCCCCGGCACACCGCCGTAGCTGCTTACCTGTACGAGCGCGACGGTGACCTCGTGACTGCGGCGAGGCTGTACGCGACAGCGGCCGGCCAGGCCACCAACCTGGCCGAACGCGATCATCTGATGAAACAGGCCGCCCGGCTCAACGCCTTGCGCTGAAGAACTGGCGGATCAACTGGGCGACCTCGTTCACCGCGGTCTCCAGCAGGAAATGCCCACCGGGCAGCAGGTGGACCTCGGCCTCCGGCAGATCCGTGGCGAACGCCCGAGCCCCGGCCGGTCCGAAGATCTGATCGCCCTCGCCCCACACGGCCAGCAGCGGTGGCTGGTGCTTGCGGAAATACTCGTGCAACCGCGGGTACAGCGGCGGGTTGGTGGCGTAGTCGGCAAACAAGTCGAGCTGAATGGCGGCGTTGCCGGGGCGCGAAACCAGCGCGAAGTCATGCCACCAGACAGTCGGGTCGATCAGCGTCTCGTCGGGCGCGCCGGTGACGTACTGCCATCGAATCGCCTCCAGAGACAGGGCCTGCCGCATGGCGTCCTCGGTGTTCTCGTCGCGCCGCCGGTGGTATTCCCACACGCCGTCCCAGAACCCGGGGACGAAGCCGGCTTGGTAGGCGTTGCCGTTCTGGGTGACAATGCCGGTGATGGCGCTGGGATTGCTGAGGGCAAGGCGCCAGCCGATCGGGGCGCCGTAGTCCTGCACGTAGATGGCGTACTGCTCCACGTGGAGCTGTGCGAGCAGGCCAGCAGTAATCCCGGCGAGCGCGTCGAAGGTGTAGTCGAACTCGGTGACCGGCGGCGCATCGGACAACCCGAAACCCAGGTGGTCCGGCGCGATCACATGGAAGTCGCCGGCGAGCTGCTCAATGAGCTCGCGGAACATGAACGAGCTGGTCGGATATCCGTGCAACAGCACGATGGTGGACTGGGCCGGGTCCCCCGCCTCCCGGTAGAAGACCCGATGCCCGCCGACCGTCGCGTACCGATGATGCGTCACAACGCCAACCTCCTTGGCTTGCTTTGGTGGTTAGAACATGCGCCTCCTTCGCGTAACCTGTCAAGCGGAGTTTGGAGGTTATATGGACGAGGAGCTGCTTCTCACCCTGCTGAACAGCACGCCCATGATCGACGGCACCCGCACTGACGTTCTGGACATGGACGGTGTGGACCTCGCAGTGCTACGACCGGGCCGCGACGTCCTGCAGGCTGTGGTGCGAGGCGATGAGCCGCCGTCAGCGCTGGAGCCGCTCCTGCGAGGCGTGACATCAAACCCATCGATCGATGCGGCCGGGCGACTGACCTGGACGGTTGACGCCTCGGCAGCGCAGTCTCTTCTGGTACGAGCGATCTCCGCGTGGGACGAGATGGAGCGCACCCGCCCCGGCCGGTTACGCCCGTGCGCGAACAACGAATGTGCGCTGTTCCTGTTGGACCGGAGCAAGTCGAACAGCGCACGGTGGTGCTCGATGGCCACCTGCGGCAACAAGCTGAAGGCCCGCCGGCACTACCAGCGAACCCGCACCGACTGACCGGCGCGCCAAGGCTTCACAGCACGAAAGCAACTACGCCCAAGGTCCTGAGCCACCCCTCCGAGGCACCCGAGGGCCGGATGGAGAAGGGGGCGCTGACGAGCCGCAAGCGCTGCCCGCCTGGCTCAGGGCGACCCGGCGCGCACCAAGCCGCGTTCTGCAGGACCGGACCGGGCTAGCGAAGGTGCGCGGTCTCGTTCACTGACCGCACCGCAATTCCGCCGTCCGGCCACAGATCAACCGTCGAGACACCGGCCGCGTCGAGGAACATCCGGTGCAGGAACGCGTCGCCGGCCGCCAGCGCATCGCGCAGGATCAGCTTGATCGGCGACACATGCGAAACCACAACAACGGTCTGTGACGGGTACGCCGAGAGCAACGTTGCCAGGGCTGCGCGCACCCGTTTGGCCACCACCTGGAAGGACTCCCCGCCGGGGGGCGCAACGCTGGTCGAGTCGAGCCACCGATCCATCTCGGCCGGCCAGCGTTCGCGCACCTCGGCGAAGGTCAGCGCCTCCCAGTCGCCGAAGTCGCATTCGATCAGATCGTCCAGCACCGTGACGGGCAGGCTGCCCTGCTCGGCGGCGATCAGCTCCGCTGTGCGCGTACACCTTTTCAGGGGTGAGGAAACGACGGCCGCAACCTCGCGGCTGATCCCGGCCACCCGCCCGGCCGCGGCCATGGCCTGCGCCTCGCCCTCATCGGAGAGCGGGACATCGCCGCGACCGGAGTAACGACCTTGCTGGGTCATCGCGGTCTCGCCGTGGCGCACCAGAATGAGCCGGGTGGCCTTGTCCAGCGACGGCGGCGCCCAGCTCTTCGGGGCCGCAGGCGCAGCAGGCGCTGGGGCGGGATCGAGGTCGACCGGCTTGCCCGCGGCCTCGTCCATGGCCCGGTTGGCCAGGGCATCGGCCAGCTTGTTGCGCTCGCGGGGGATCCACTCGAAGGTCACCGCTGCGAACCGGGTCACCAGCGTGGCCGCCTCGGCCGCCAGCGGGCGCAGACCGGGGTTCTTGATCTGCCAGCGCCCGGACATCTGCTCGACCACGAGCTTGGAGTCCATCCGCACGTCGACGTGGGTGGCGCCCAGCTCGGCGGCGGCCTGCAACCCGGCGATCAGGCCCGAGTACTCGGCGACGTTGTTGGTGGTCGTGCCCACCGAGGCGTAGCGCTCCAGCAGCACGTCACCACCGGCGTCCAGAACCACGGCGCCGAAACCGGCAGGACCCGGATTGCCCCGCGAGCCCCCGTCTGCCTCGATGATCACCCGGAGATCGGTCACAGGCCGGACTCCGCGGTGCGGACCATGATGCGACGGCATTCCTCGCAGCGCACCACCTCGTCGGGCGCTGCGCTCTTCACCCGGGCCAGGTCGGCGCCGTACAGCTCGATGCGGCAGCCACCGCAGCGGCCCGAGCGGAACAGCGCGGCACCCAGCCCGGTCTCGGTCCGGATCTTGTCGTAGAGCTGGACCAGGTCCTGGGGCAGGTCGTTGGCCAGCGGCGCCCGCGACTGGGTCTTGAACTCGTGCTCCTTGGTGATGTCGGCGTACGCCTCGTCGCGACGGGCCTCGGCCGCGTTGCGGCGCTCGACGGCGTCGGCGATGCGCTTCTTCACCTCGTTGAGGGTCTGCTCAGCACTCTCACGCTGCTCCATGAGCTCAAGCTCGGCGTCCTCGAGCTCGGACTGCCGGCGGTTGAGCGTGGCCAGCTCGTGCTGCAGTCCCTCGATCTCCTTGAGCGCCCCGCCCGCGTCGAGGCGGGCCTGGTCGCGCTGCTTGCGGGTGCGGACCTGATCGATGTCCTTCTCGAAGCGGGAGATGTCGCGGTCAATGTCGTCCACGGCCACCTGGGCGCGGACCCGCTCGTCCTCCAGGACCGAGATCTCCCGGGAGACGGTGTCGATCTCGGCCAGCTCAGGCAGCGACTTGCGGCGGTGCGCGAGCTGGTTGAGCGCGGTGTCGACGGCCTGCAGGTCGAGCAGGCGGCGCTGGTCTTGGGGGGCGGCCTTCACGGGTGGTTCTCCTTATCGGGGCTGACCGAGTGCACGGTCCAGGGGTCGGTGTCCAGGTCGGACACGAGAACGGTGACGCCGAGTTCCGCGCGCAGCCAGGCGGCGACCTCGTCAAGCCAGGGGCGCTCGCTGGCCCAGTGGGCGACGTCGATCAGGGCCGGCCCGCCCGCGGCCAGATGCTCGCTCACCGGGTGGTGCCGCAGGTCGGCGCAGAGATACGCGTCGGCGCCCGCGGTGCCGGCGTCGGCCAGGAAGGAGTCACCGGCGCCACCGCTGACTGCGAGCGTACGGATGATGCGCCCTGGGTCTCCCGCGGCCCTGATGCCGGCGGCGGTGGCAGGCAGCCTTGCCGCGACGAACGCGGTCAGCTCGGCCAGCGTGAGCGGGGTGGCCAGCTCGCCCACCCGCCCGATCCCCCGGCCTTCGCCCTGGTCAACCAGGGGGCGCAGGGTGGTCAGGCCGAGGCGGGCAGCGAGGGCATCGCAGACGCCGGGGTTCGCCACGTCGGCGTTGGTGTGCGCTACGTAAAGGGCGATGCCGGCCTTGATCAGCCGGTGCACGATGCGGCCCTTGTACGTGTCCGGCGCCACCGAGGAAACGCCCTTGAGCAGCAGCGGGTGGTGCGCGACGATCAGGTCGGCGCCAACCGCGACCGCCTCCTCGACGGTCTCGGGCACGACGTCGACAACGCCGAGCACGGTGCGCACCGGCCGGTCGAAGTCGCCGAGCACGGGACCCACCCGGTCCCACTGCTCGGCCCATGACCGCGGATAGCGGGCGTCGAGGGCTGCCACCGCCTCACGGACGGTGGGCGGGGTAATGGCGGAGTCGGTCACGGCCGCCAACTCTACCCAGGTTCAGGATCGGGCCCCCGGCTCGACTCGGTCGGCGGCTTCGAAATGGGACTGCACGGCCTGAAGGGCGCGCCGCCACGGAAATTGCTTGCGGAACCGGTCGTTCTGCCCCGGCATGCCCAGCCGCACGACATCGTCGCCGTGCATGACGTGCACACCCCAGCTGCGCAGCTTCGCGATGCTGTCATGAAACGCCGGGTGCACGGCCATGACCTTGTTCGTGTACGGAACCACGACGGTCGGGGTGTTGAACCCGTAGCCCTCCACGAGCAGACCGAGCACCAGCGTGTCCGTGATCCCAGCGGCCCACTTGTTGACCGTGTTCACCGTTGCGGGCGCCACGATCATGGCGTCCGCGGTCGGCAGCAGATCGTCGTCGCCGGGGTTCTTGTAGTAACTGCGGACCGGGTGCCCGGTCTGGGCGTGCAGTGCGGCCGTGTCGACGAACTTGCGCCCGTCCGGGGTGGTGATCACGCAGACTTCCCACCCGTCGCGCTGCGCCAGATCCACGAGCAGGCCCACGTCCCGGGCGATCGGCGAACCGCAGACCAGGACATAGAGAACTCGTGGAGTCACCTCAGAACCCACCTCATACGCCGACTCCCATCTGCTCGGCCAGCTCGGCGATCGGCGCCGGCGGCGTTCCGCGCGTGCGTCGCAGCACGTCGGAGATGACCTCGTGGGCCAGCGGCCGGCAGCGGATCTCCGAGGGGGCGAGCCGGTCGCCCTCCAGCAGCATCTCGCTGGCCTTTTCCACGTCGCCCAACTGGGTGTAGCCACGCGCGATGTCGAGGTAGTGATGCGCACGACGCTCGGGCAGCATCGCGGCGAAGCACTCCCGGTTGATTCGCTCGTGCGTCTCGATCGCCTTGCCGCCGTCGCCGAGCTCGACCGCTGCTGCGGCCCGGTGCAGCTCCACGTTTGTCGGCCCGAAGGAGGTCCAGTAGTAGTTGAAGTCGCCGCCCAGCGCGCCGGCCGCCTGCTCGGCCCCGCTGACCAGGTCGCGCACGGTGGCGCTGTCGCCGATGCGGGCCGCCGCCATGGCCCCGGTGAGCAGCAGCAGGCCGTACACCGACAGCCGTTCCGGGGTGGCCGCCTCGGGGGTGGTGGGGGCGAGCCGGTTGGCGATGTTGACGTTGACCTCGAGCGCCGAGCGGACCCGGCCGAGCGAGAGCAGCGCCATGCCGACCCGGTGGCTGGCCATCCCGGCGAGTAGCTGGTCACCGGCCCGCTGGGACACCGCGATCGAGCGGTCCGCAGCGAGCCAGGACAGCTCGTGCTCGCCGACCTTGCGCAGCGCGGACGAGGCGATCTGGTAGACCTGCCCGAGCAGGTGCGCCGCGTCGCGGGCCTCGTCGCCACCGGCGTGGGCGCTGTCGGCGGCCTGGGCATCCCGCAGTAGCTGTGGAAGCTTGCGGGCCAGCACGCCGTACTTGGCATGCTGATAGGTGAGCCAGGCGTGGCTGACCGCCTTGCGCATCTCGGTCAGCGGCGGGGCCTGCGGGATCGGGTGGAAGAACGCGCTCATCTGGTCGTACCGCTCGAGCGCAGCTCTGATCTCTTCGACCTCGACCTGGTCGATGCAGTTAGGTGTGTCCGGACGCCGCTCGACATCCTTGCCGAGCAGCAGTGTCACGTCGATCGCGAGCACATCCGCGATCTCGTAGACGACGGAGAACTTGTCAAGCCGGCGGACCCCGCGCTCCACCTTGTCGACCCAGCTCTTGGATTTGCCCAACCGGTCCGCGAAGACCTGTTGGGACATTTTCCGGCGGCCGCGCCAGTAGGCGACTCGGCGGCCAATCGGCAGCTCGTCCACGGTGCCTCCCCAAACTCATCCGGCGTCCCCCGCCGGTGAGCCGAACGGTGTTTCAGTGGCAGTGTGACCCTCACTCGTCCGTGCTGGTCGCACAGGTTGTGTGATCGCCCACCCACCGTGGCTCGTAGTTTCTCATGCAACTTGCAATGGGTTTTCTGCTCGAACCAACGACGCGTGTCGAAGTTGGTGACGGCGGTCCCGCCTGATATAGCGGCAGCAAGGTCCAACTCGGGGGTTGACCGATCATGCAGTGGAGCACACGTCTCGTTGACCGGTTCCGTTTCGATCGGCTCCGCCTGCGCCGGGCGGCCGTGCGGTATGCCGCGCACGGCTGGGCGGTGACTCCGGGGGCGTACCTCAGCGGCGAGCGGTTCAACTGCGGTCGCGCCGGCTGCCCGATCATGGGGTGCCATCCCGCGATGGAGTCCTGGGAGGACGACGCCAGCACGGACGTCGCGCGGGTGGGCGGATGGTGGCGGCATCAGCCGTACACAGTGCTGCTCGCAACCGGCGGAAGCTTCGACGTCCTGGAGGTGCCCGCGCCGGTCGGCCTGCGGGTCCTGGGAGCGGTGCGGTTGCACACGGGCGTGATCGGCCCGGAGCGTGGAGACGGACGAGGACCGGTCGCGGTGACGCCGTCGGGTCGCTGGATGTTTTTCGTACGTCCGGAGAGCGCCCTTCGCCCCGAGCTCGCATCCTGCCTGGACGTCCTGCACCACGGTCGCGGCTCGTGGATCCCGGCCGCGCCCAGCCGGACCCCCGAGGGCCCGGTGCGCTGGGCGGTCGCCCCGGAGCAGCACGACTGGCATCTGCCCGCCTCCGAGACCGTACAGGCGATGTTGCTGGACGCCCTCGACGCGCTGGGCCGGCGCACGCCGCGCACGGTGACACTGAGCGTTCCGCGGCAGATGTCCACCGCTCGCCGAGCGGCTTGACGAGCCCCTGGCGGGCGTGCGCCACTCACCGGCCGCCAGCTCGTTGCGGCTGGTAGCGGACGGTATGGGGGCTTCTCCGGGGCTGGACATGTCACGAGACAAGCTATTGGGCTACTTTGCGGTAGTCGAGTCACTCTTTTGAGTGAACATACCGTCACGCTGCGCTCCGGAGTAGACCTTCATGCTCCAGGCGCAGCCCAGACACGCTTTCATGGAGAAGCAGGGCGTGACGGCCTGAGTGACGACAGCCCGGCCGGCCTTGTCGCTGGCGCTCACCCGGCCGGCGGCATTCGCGGAGGTGGCACCGAGCCCGAACAGGCCCGTCAGCACGGCAATCGTGGCGATGAAGCGACGACGCATGGTCCAGAACCCTTCCGCGACAACAGCTACAGCCCCGGCAATCGGCTCACCTCCGTGGCCCTGAGTAATTGATTCACTACTTTCAGTACTGACCCGATGGCTGCCTGAGCGCTCCTGGCATTTTGTCGGGTCTTCCGGTACGCACAAAAGTGGCCCGATCACGCTGGGGTGATCGGGCCGTGGCTGGGGCTTGTCTGCTCAGGCAGCCTCGGAGAGTTCGCGGTAGGCGGCGATTACTGCGGCGGTGCGTTCGGCCAGCTCGGGGGCGGCCTCGGAGATGGGCGCACCGACGGCTGCCAGGCGGACGATCGCCAGCTCGGCGTTGCGCGTGGTCTGGTGCAGGCGTTGCTCGCGGATGAGGTTCTCCCCCGCCTCTGCGGCCGCTTGGAGGCCGGCCAGGATGCGGTTCGCCTCGGCGCCGGTGGTTCGCCACAGGTCCTCGGCGCGCTGACGCTGCTCGGCGAGGGCGCGAACGGCCGCACTGTCCGCGGCGAGCCCGTGACTTGCCGCTTGATCGAGTTCGAGGCGCAGGTCCCGGATGCTCTGGCGCCGAGCCATGATCGCGGCCAGCTCGCGCAGGGCGGTGGCGAGGCTGCGTCCGGCGACGTCCGGGTCGATCATGGGATTCAAGAACGGCCAGGTCTTTCGTACGCGATGAGCGGTTTGCACGGCTCGACGGAAGGCCTCGCGCTCCTCCGGCGCGTGCAGGACGGACGCGTCATCCCCGCGCGGAACCGCGATCAGACCCGTGCGAGCGGCGCGGCGCCGATGCACTGCAATGCCAGTGAACAGGACAAATGAGGTGGCAGCGGCGGCGAGCCAGGGGACGCCGAGCGCACTGAGCAGCGCGCCCGCCACGAGCAGCACGAGGGCCGCCTGCAGCAGTTCCCCGCCGGTGCGGCCACTGGGCTTACGCGGAACGATTTCGGTCACCACGCCGGTACGCAAGCGGCGGGCCCGGCCGGCGCGCATCCGCAACGGCGTCACCGAGACAACGGTCTTCTCCTGGTCGGCACCGAGGTACAGCACGATGCTCCCGTCGTCTTCGCTGGCTGGATCTTCTGGACGCTTCGCTGGGTGCTGAGCGGGCCCGGCCGCCGAGGGGGTTACGGCTGGGCCCGCTCACCTGCGGAACCATCCGCAGGTGCCAGATGAATCGGGCCTCCGCGACCCGACTTGAGCCCGCCGCAGGTGCAGCGCGGGTGCACAACCGCACGATTGGGTTGCACGCGATTCGACCCGATTTGCCGCGACGACACGGCATGCTTTCCCCAGGGCTGTCGTGGTCCTTGGCGAAGGGATGTCAGCATGCTTTTCCTGCTCGTGGTCGACTACCAGCCCGGCGTCGTGGACACGCCGATGGAGCAGTGGTCGCCGGAGGAGATCAAGGCGCACATGGACTACTACGACGACCTCAACGCCGAGCTGCTCCAGACCGGCGAGTACGTCGGCGGCCACGCGCTCACCGGGCCGGATCTGGCCAAGGTCGTCACCTCGGACGGCACCGCGCCCGAGGTCGTTGACGGCCCGTTCACCGAGTACCGGCGGATGCTGGCCGGCTATCAGCTGGTCGACGTCGTCTCCGAGCAACGGGCCATCGAAATCGCGGCGCGCGTGTCGGCGGTGCCCGGCCCCGGCGGCGTACCCCTGCAGCAGCCGATCACCGTGCGCCGCGTCATCAGCTCCACGGACTTCGAGTCGCTGTGAGGCTCAAAGCTGTTTGCGCATCTGCAGGCTGGTCACCGCGTAGCCTTCCTCCTCGTAGAGAGCCCGGGCGCCGGTATTGCCCCCGTGCACGTTGAGACCGACCGAGACCACCTCCCGCGAACGGCAGAACTGCTCGGCGGCGCGCATGATGGCCCGGCCATACCCGCGCCGCCGCTGGCTCTCATCGACCTCGATGTCATAGATCCAGGCTTTCAGGCCCTCGGCATCCGGGGTGATCCGCAGCCAGATCATGCCGACGCCGCCATCCGCAGCACCGCCGTCCGCAGCACCGCCATCCGCAGCACCGCCGTGGGGACTGTCGCCGTGCGCGCGGAAGAAGAAGTCGTCGGGTGACTGCATTCCCTGCGGGAGCAAGCGTCGATAGTCAGCCGCCGCCTTCTCGACAGCCGCTTCCCACGACATGTCCCCGCTCTCGGCGATCAGCTTCGCGTACCCCTCCTCCGCGGTGGCACTGTAGTGAGCGAACTGCGCGTCGGTCATCGGTTCCAGCCGGATCTCAGGCATGGACCCGACCCTAGCCCCCACCCCTGACAAGATTGACGACGTCGCGCACCACCGGCCGGTACGCCTCCTCGGGTTCGCCGCTCCAGCCGGCTGCGGACCAGGTGGCAAGCCGGAACACCGCCGCCCGTACCAGCATCTGCCCCCACGCCGGCAGATGCTCGTAGCGCCGAGCCAGCATGACGTCGAATCCGTGCCAGACCATCGCATCCACCACGACCACCGCGTACGCCCAGGCCGGCGGGCGCCAGTAAGCCGCCCAGTCGATGACCACGGGCACCGCCTGCCCCGCGAACAAGACGTTGCCGATCAGGTCGCCATGCACCATCTGCTCCGGCAGGTCCACGTCCTCGCGGATGGCCAGCAGGTCATCGAGCAACCCACTTGGCCGGCGGGCGAATCCGGCGGGCCGGTGCGGGCCGTCCCAGGCGAGCCACTCGCCGTTGGCCCACGGATCGCTGCGGGTGTCCAGAAAGGATGGCCGGGGCACGTTCGCCACTGCGGCATGGAACGCCTCGCCGGCCCGGATGACGTCGTCGACCCGCTGGGGGTCGGGTTGAGCGGGCACAAAACGGGTCGCTTCCCACCCGTACGAGATCCAGTGTCCTTCCTTTGATCGGATCGGACGCGCAATGCGGAAGTCTGACGTCTGCGGCAGGGCGGAGAGGATCTCGCAGCGCCATCGCACCTCGTCATCGCCCTCGGCGGGTTTCATCACGACCTCCCCGGCCCGCCAGGTGCCGCCCTTGCCCCCGGCCAGGCGAACCAGCTCCTCCGTCGCCCCGAACGAGCGCAGCACCGCCTCAGGCGGACCAAGATCCTCAGCCATCCGCCCATTAAAGCGCCACCTCACCGGCGCCGGCAGCCGGAAGATCACTAGCCTGGGCGGAATGGATATCCGTGCCGCCATCGCCGATGAGCGCCGACGCATCGCCGACCTGCTCGACTCGTTATCGCCGGACCAGCTCGACACGCCCAGCCTGTGCGGGGACTGGACGGTCAAGGAGGTCGCCGGGCACTTGGTTGCCGCGACCGGCAAGCCCTCATTGAGCGTGCTGGCCCGCAGCGGCTTCCGGCTGCACAAGGCCAACTCGCAGTTGGCGGTGCAGACTGCGGAGCGTCCGGCGGCCGAGCTGGCCCAGATGCTACGCGGCACCGCGAATACCCTGCACAAGGCGCCGATCGTGGGCTTCGCCGGCCAGTTGACCGACGCGCAGGTGCACGGCCAGGACATGCGCCGCCCCCTCGGGCTTCCGCACGGCCTGCACCTCGATCGGCTGAAGGTGTCGCTCGAGTTCATGGTCAGCGGCCGGGCCCTCGGGTTCGCGCCCAAGCGGCGGCTGGCCAACCTGCGGTGGGAGGCCTCCGACCTCAACTGGTTCTCCGGGGTGGGCCCGCTGATCGCCGGGCCGGCGGAGGCTCTGCTGATGGCCATGTGCGGCCGGGGCGCGGTGCTGCCCGAGCTCGACGGTCCCGGCATCCGCATCCTGGACCCCCGGATCAGCTGACAGTCCGCCTACCAGCACAGTCGTCACCTGTCCAGCAAGACACACCGGGAAACCGACACGCCGGGCGAAAAACTGTCAGTGGGCCGCCCTAGATTCGGCCCATGAACGACATCGAGTACGCGCCGGAGCTCGACCGGCGCCCGCACACCATGCTGGAGCGGCACCTCACCGTGGGCGCCCACACCTACCAGATCACCGCCTATGGGACCGGCGAGGACAACGTCAGCCTGACGCTCGCCGGATGGAGTCCCGACGGTCAGGTGGTCAGCGAGATCAGCGGAGGGATCTCGCCGCTCGACCTGCCGGCCGTGGCTGACGCCTTGACCTCCACGCTCGCCGGGCTGGTGGCCCTGCGCAACCAGGGCAAGGCAGGCTCGACCGGCGGGGAGAAGTCCAAGCGCTATCCCAACCGAGGTTCCCGCTGGTCGGCCGAGGACGACGAGCGGCTGCTCGCCCGGTTCCGCGAAGGGACCGACGAGCGCACCCTGATGGAGGAGTTCGGGCGCAGCCGCGGTGGCATCCGGGCCCGCCTGGAGTCGCTCGGCGAGTTCGAGGGCGACGGCGACGAACTGCTCAACCGGCTGACCGCCAGGCCCGAGTGACGATGCCCGGGCGAGGGCCGGTGGGCTCTCGCCCGCGCTCGTTGGAGTGGCACGTGATTGTCCGGTGGCCGGCCGGGGCAGCAGGATCCTGCCCGTGCCGCGGGCAGTAGTGGCAGGTGGTCGTCAGGAGGTTGGCGCGGTGGAGCTGGTGATCGACGGGCGTAACGTGCTCAGCGAGGCGGATCTGCACCACAGGCTGGCCGGCGCCCTCGGCTATGGCCCGTTCTACCGGCGTGACCTCGACGATCTCCGCGACCGTTTGAGCGCCGGCGACCCCCGGCCGGTCCGCCTCGTGTGGATCAACGCGGCGAGCCTCAGGATGGCCCTGGGCCTCACCGCCTACGACACGATGGTGTCGACATTGGAGCGCATCGCCACGGACGACGCGGATCGTCCGTGGCGCCAGCGCTTCGTCTTCCACATCCTCGACTGACGGAGGAGCCATGGCAGGACTCATCGCAGACCTCTTCATCTCCCTTGACGGCTTCGCTGCCGCCGACAAAGCCGGACCCTTCTTCGGCTACGGGGGCAAGGAACTCGACGAGTGGATCCGCACCGAAAGCACCGGCCCCCAGGTCATGGTGATGGGCCGCGTCACCTACGAGCTGATGGCAGCGATGTCCGCGAAGACGACCGACGAAGCCTCCACCACCATGAACAAGACCCCCAAAGTGGTGGTCTCGAACAGCCTCACCGAACCCCTGAACTGGCAGAACTCCCGCCTGCTGAGCGGTGACCTGGCAACCGGAATGGCGGCCCTCAAACAAGAGTCCCGGGTGCCCCTGCGCACCATCGGGAGCATCTCCCTGCTACGAAGCCTGACGAACCTTGGCCTCGTGGACCGCCTCAGGCTCATGGTCTTCCCCCTGACCGTCGGCCCCGACGGCCACGAACCCGCCCTCGCCGGCTACCTCCGCACCGGCCTCGACCTGGCCGGCACGACGGTGCTCGACTCCCGCATCGTCCTGCTCGAATACCGACCGGCTCCGGCCGGCTGATTCCGGCCTCCCGTCCCGCAGCCTCAGCCGACCGCCCGGCCGGTTGAGGGCGACACCTTTACGTCCCGCGTCAACTCAGGCGACGGTGCGGGCAGCGCCGTTGAGCGTGTACGCGGCCGGTTTGCCGCGCGGCGCCGGTCGAGCAGCGCCGCCACGGCCGCCGGGATGAGCCACTTCATGTCAGGCTCACGGTGCAGGTGGGGGCCGCGGACGGAGCTGAGCCGGTGCCTTGGAAGCCGAACTCGGTGCTGCCACCCGCGGCGACCCGGGCGTTGTAGGAGACGTTGGCGAACTGGACTGCGCCGCTGGTGCCGGTGCCCTGGGCGTTCCAGGCGCTGGTGACCGCCGACCCGCCCGGAAGCGTGACGCCTACGGACCAGGAGCTCAGGGCCGACGAGCCGGCCGTGACCTTGACCGTGGTGACGAAGCCACCGCTCCACGCGTTTGTGGAGAACGTCGCCGTGCAAGCCGCGCCCGAGGGCGGCGGAGGCGTTGAGCTGCTCGGCGGGTTCGACGTGCCGCCACCGTCGAGCGTGTTGAGCACCGAGGTGTAGGCCGCCTTCTTACCGCCGTTGCCGTCGAACAGCAGCGGGGTGCCGCCGGCCCGCCACGAGTCGGTGTCGCGGATGCCCCACACGGTGATGCCCGTGCAGGCGGTCACGTGCAGGCAGGCCTGGACCACGCGGGCGAACGCGTCGGCCTGGGTGGAGCCGGAACCCTCGATGTCCAGCTCGGTTATCTGCACCTCGACGCCGAGGTTGGCGAAGCGCTGCAGGTTCGCCTGATAGTCACCGGGCACCGGCGACTGGGCGTTGAAATGCGATTGAAAACCGACGCAATCAATGGGTACGCCGCGGCTCTTGAAATCCTGCACCATGGCGTACACCGCGTTGCTCTTCGCATTCTGGCCGTCGGTGTTGTAGTCGTTGTAGCACAGTTTGGCGGTTGGATCGGCGGCGCGCGCGGCCCGGAATGCGGCTTCGATCCAGTCATTGCCGGTGCGCTGAAGATTGGAATCGCGCCGGGCGCCGCTGCCACCATCGGCGAACGCTTCATTCACCACATCCCAGGCATAGATCCGCCCGCGATAATGCGTAGCGACCTGGGTGACGTGGTTGAGCATCGCCGATCGCAGCGCCGTGCCGCTCAGGTTCTGCACCCAGCCCGGCTGCTGCGAATGCCAGGCCAACGCATGACCCCTGACCCGGGCGCCGATGCCCGTTGCGTGGCTGACGATCCGATCGGCATCAGCGTACGAGAAGGAATCCTGATTCGGTTCGGTGGCGTCCCACTTCATTTCGTTCTCGGGGGTCACCATGGTGAATTCGCGGTCCAGAATGCCCACGTAGGTGGCGTCGCTGAGCTTGTTCGCCGCTACCGCCGTACCGAAATAACGTCCACTTGCGCCAGCCGACGCACCGAGCGTGGACGCCGCGTCCGCAGTGCCGCTGAGCGCGATGAATGCGCTCACGGCGACGGCTCCGGCCGCCACACCAAGGACGGCACTGCGCATTCTGCCGGGGGTACGCCCACGCTCACGGGCAGGTTCGAAAGTCATGCCGATCGCCTTCCGCTGACCTGGGGAGTCTTCGAACAAGCCGGCCCACAGGAATCGAGCAAGCTCGATTTGCCACGCTACCGAAACAACGTCGGAACCCGAACCGCAAGGTTTTTCGGGGTTCACGCGACGGAGGATCGATCCACAAGCCACTTCACCTGCGGATACACCCCACCCATTACCCTCGTAACTTCCGGAACGGCACCGGAAGTAGCGGCATGTGCGAACTTGGAAGCGCTCCCATAACCCCCGGTGGGTCTACCGGAACTCGTGAACGACCTCGATCAGCCCGACAATGTGATCGTTGAACGTCTCCAACTCCTCGGCCGGCACCCACAGCTCGAGAATCGTCGACCCGCCCGCTTGCTGCACCGGATACCTCGCGGCAAAGCCGGTATCGACCTCGAACCGCGTCACATAGCCCACCCCGGACGCCGGCACATTCCAGTCCCGCGCAATCCTGATGGCGTAATTCTCGTTGAGCACCGGATAGAAAATGGGCTGATCAGGCAACCGCGCGGGCCACCGCCGCCACCCCGAGGCGCGCACCAGTTCCAACTCTTCCGGCCCGGTCGGCCGCCACAATTGCGTCACGGTCGATCATTCTTGCAAGTAGTCGTAACGCCCAGGTACGGGCTCGGTCATCACGGATCTGCCACTCCTGCATGCCAGAAACCTCATGGTGTACGAAAGCCGGGATGACGGCTATCTCCCGCAACTGGTCGAGCAGCCATTCGGTGCCCGATTCCCGAACGGTTCCGCAGTACACCAGGCATGAATCGCCATTCGGCCCGTTCACTTCGTTCCAGCCGTGACTGTAGAACCCGTCATCATGGCGCCGCAGCACCGCCCGCACGGCCCAGCCATCCCCGTACGCTCACATAAGCCGGCACCTAGTCAGTGTCCCGGTCGGCACTCAACCCGGCTTTCGCGGACTCGGCAGTGACGGCAGCCGTGTCCCCCAGCTTATCGGTAACCGCCGCGGCCACATCCGAGACATTGGCGCCGGCCAGCTCCCCGAGCAATGTGGTCAGCGACTCCAGCACCTGCCCGAACATGCCCTCGGGCTCGCGGACCTGAACGGTCACCTTGCCATCCATCGCGTAGATGACAACGAGGCCGTAGACGACGTCCCGACTGCGATACATGGTCTTTGGCGTGCCGGGCCGCAGATCGATGACCTGCCCACCCCGATGCCGGTCCACCAGGGCCACGAACAAGCTGACCGCAGCCACCGCCCCGAAAATAATGAGCGTGGTGGTCAGCACGGGCTCCAGCCCATGCAGATCAACCTTCTGGACGGTAACCCCGTACTGCACAGCCAACTGCTGCACAAACTCAACATCGTCAGTATCGATGATCAACAATCGCTGCACACCAAATACTAAGCGCCCCCACCAAGCGAATTGCCCCCAACCACGACGAGCCGATGCCCGACGTCATGCCGATGCCCCGCGTCATGCCGTGAACCTGGCGAATGCCTGACCCAGTTGATCCACCAGCGCCAACGGCTGCCGGCGATCTCTGACGGGTGGGGCGCTCAGCGCACGCAGGCGAGCGAAGCAAAGCCGATCACTGACCTGGCGAGGCGGCGCACCCCGCACAGCAGGACCTCCAGCGGCTCAGCCCCCGGAGCCAGCATGACCACAGTCCCAGGTCCGCGCACCCAGCAAACAGGGTTAGCCGACTCACGCCCAACCGACAAACTCAAACAAAACCTGACCGCCGACCACCCCCGCGCAACCACCGCACCGCGGGGACTCCGGGGGCTCGGCCCCCGGAGTCAGCATGACCACAGTCCCAGGTCCGCGCATTTAGCGGACAGGGTTGGCCGACTTTGGTGGGCGCGGCAGGTTTCGAACCTGCGACCCCTCGCTTGTAAGGCGAGTGCTCTCCCACTGAGCTACGCGCCCGGTTCCGCAAGGACCGGAGCCGTCATCTTACCTTGCGGCGGACCAAGGGCCGAGCACCGCCCGCCCCAGGAGAAGCCCGCCCCTGGAGCCGACCGCCGCAAGACAAGGCCGCTTCGAGACGGCCGCCCCGACAAACGGCCGCCACGAAACGCGTGCTTGAAAGAAAGCGTCAGAGGATCAGATCCTTGAACGCCGATCGCCACGTGTTCTGGTCGCGGGCCTCACCCGGGCCCTGGAGTTGGGCGAAGCGGACCACGCCTTCCTTGTCGATCACGAAGGTGCCGCGGTTGGCGAAGCCGGCCTGGTCGTTGAAGACCCCGTACGCCTGGGCCACCGCGCCGTGGGGCCAGAAGTCGGCCAGGAGCGGGAAGGTGAAGCCCTCGCGATCGGCCCAGACCTTGTGGCTGTAGACCGAGTCCACGCTGACCGTGAGCACCTGGATGTAGTCGTTGGAGTACTCGGAGTAATTCTCCTGGATCTCGGCGAGTTCGCCTTGGCAGGTGCCGGTGAAGGCCAAGGGGTAGAAGACCAGGAGCACCGCTTTGCGGCCTTGGAAGTCCGCCAGCGAGATTTCCTGGTTGTTCTGGTCCTTGAGCGTGAAGCTGGGCGCCGGTGAGCCCACGTCGATCGGCATGCGGCCACCTTAACCAAGCCCCACGCCCCCGACGGCCAAGGCACATGCCCACGCCGCAGCCAAGGCACATAGCCGCGCGGTGGCAATGACCGCGCGGCAGAACCAGCGAAGAGGGTTCCTACTTCTTCTTCGCTCCGCGGGAGGACACCAGCCGGGCTGCCGTCCAGTCCTTGCCGGCGTTCACCGTGGAGGTCTGCTGGAGTCCGGCCGTCGGCGCGTTCTCGCTGACCTCACTGGGTTCGACGTGTCCGTCGCGGCCGGCCTTGGGGGTCAGCAGCCACACCACGCCGCTGTCGGCCAGCGGGCTCAGGGCGTCCGTGAGCAATTCGAACAGGTCACCGTCGCCGTCGCGGTACCAGAGGAGCACCGCGTCGACCACCTCATCGGTGTCCTCGTCGACCAATTCACCCACGCGTTCGGTCAGGGCGTCACGGAGATCCTCGTCTACGTCGTCGTCGTAGCCCATCTCCATGACCACCATCGTCGGCTCGAAGCCGAACCGGTCCGCCAGGCTGCGTACGCCGTCGGCCTGACCAGCGGTCGCGCTCACTGTCGAATTCCTCCTTGCTGTTCAGGTGTACGTGTGGGGGTAGTCCACACACTTAGGGCGCTGCGCGCAAGTGGCGCACCGAGTGTGTGGCAATTTACCGCGCCAGCAGGGCATGGGCACCCTGTGTGATGGCATCTTCCCCGATTAGGACCTGTTGTGCTGCCGGACCCAGGGGAACGGGCGAGTCCACCGACGCTATCCGGCGGGCCGCACCGACGAAACCGCCGTCCACCAGCGCCGCCAGAATTCCCTCTCCGACGCCGCCCGAGCGCCTGGTCTCGTCCACGATCAGGACCCGGCCGGTTGCCGAGGCCTCCCGCACCAGATCGGCCACCGGCAACGGGCTGAGCCAGCGTAGATCCACCACCCGGGACCCGTAACCCTGCGCCGCTAGCTGCGCGGCGACCCGCAGCGACATGCGAACTCCGTTGCCGAAGGTCACAATCGTTACATCCTCCGCAGAACCTACGGGGTACGTCCGCGCCCGCCCGATCGGGATGTGCACGCCGGCCCACTCGCCCGGCGGGGCATATGGTGCCAGCCAGTCGTTGTCGCCGGGCTGGTAGAGGTCGCGGGTGTGGTAGAGCGCGATCGGCTCCAGGAACACGCTCACCGTGCCGTCGACGGCCGCCGCGGCCAGGCAGGAGCGCAGCAGGGGCGCCGCATCGGCCGGGCGCGACGGCACCGCCAGGACCAGCCCGGGTACGTCGCGCAGCACGGCGACCGAGTTCTCGTTGTGGAAGTGGCCGCCGAAGCTCTGCTGGTAGGCCAGCCCGGCCACGCGTACCACCATGGGGTTGCGGAATGCTCCCTTGGAGAAGAACTGCATGGTGGCCGCCTCGCCGCGCAGCTGGTCCTCGGCGTTGTGCAGGTAGGCCAGGTATTGGATCTCCGGGATGGGTAGCAGGCCGGCCAGCCCGGTGCCCAGCGCGAGGCCGAGCAGCGAGGTCTCGTCGAGCAGCGTGTCGAAGACCCGGCCGGCGCCGAAGCGGTCGCGCAGGTTCTTCGTCACGCCGTAGACCCCGCCCTTGGCCGCCACGTCCTCGCCGAACAGCAGCGCCCCGGGGGTGGACAGCAGCGCATCGGTCAGGGTGGCGTTGATGGCCTGGGCCAGGGTCAGCGGGCCGCTGTGCTCGGGCAGCTTGCCGCCGAACGCGGTGGCGCGAGCGGCCGACCCGGCTCCGCTGGCCCGGGTCGCGGCGTCGGTGATGTGCCGGGACACGCGCAGCGGGCGGCGGGGGGCCAGCGGCGCCGCGACCTCGGCGGCGGAGGCGAGTTTGGGCTCGCTCAGCACCTCCTCGGCGACCTTGCGGACCTGCCAGCCCAGTTCGTCGTAGCGGGTGATCAGATCGTCGGGCGTGGCGAAGCCGCCTTCGATCAGCAGCCGGGCGGTGCCGACCAGCGGGTCGCGGTCCAGGTCGCGGGCGATGTCGTCGCCCGAGCGGTACGCCACCTCGGCATCGGCGCCGGCGTGACCCATCAGCCGGACCACCGACAGGTGCAGGATGGCCGGCCGGCGCTGCTTGCGGACCCAGCCGGCCGCCTCACGGGCGGTGTCGTAGGTGGCCGCCAGGTCGGTGCCGTCGGCGGCGAAATAGCGCAGGCCGGGGCGCGACTGCAGGGTCTCGGCGACCCAGCCCTCGGGCGATGCGACGCTGATGCCCCAGCCGTTGTCCTCGCAGACCAGCAGCAGCGGCAAGTGGCGCCCGGTGTGCTCGAAGTAGCCGGTCGTGTTGAGCGCGGCAGTGGCGGTGGCGTGGTTGACCGAGGCGTCGCCGAAGGAGGCGACGACGATCGCGTCGTCCGGCCACGGGGTGCTGACCCCGCGCAGTCCGGGGGCGGCGCTCAGCGCGTACCCGATGCCGACTGCTCTTGGTAAATGCGAGGCGATGGTGGACGTGGCCGGGATGATCTGCAGGTCGGCGCGGCCGAAGACCTTGTGGCGCCCGCCGGAGATGGGCTCGGCGGCCGAGGCGACCACGCCGCGCAGGACATCGCGGGCGGCCTCGGCATGGGGGTCCAGATCGGGGTCGGACGCCGGGACAGCGACAGCGCGGACACAGTAGAACGCGCCGGAGCGGTAGTGCAGCAGGGCCGGGTCGCCGGGGTCCAGGGCGGCCGCCACCGCCGCGTTTCCCTCGTGACCGGACGACCCGATGGTGTAGAAGCCCTCGTTGAAGCTGCGCAGCCAGCGCGCGGCCAGATCGAGGTGCCGGCTGGTGAGCTGGGCATCGAACAACTCGCGGGCCCGCTGCCCGGTGAGCGCGGAGCCGGCCCGCACCGGTTCGCCGCTCGCGCGGGGCGTCCCGGGCGGCCGCAGGGCCGAGACCGCGTCGCGGAAACGCTCGTCCAGATGCTGAGGGGTGGTCACGCGAACCAGCATTGCCGACCATGGCCAGCCCCGCCACCGCGCGCCCACGAGCCTGTGGATAACTCGGCCGTGCAAGACTTCCGGGTCATGGACACCACCGTGATCACCGTTCGGACCGGGAACGAGCCGGTCGTGCGTGACATCACGGGCGAGGCCGAGCAGTTCGTCCGCGGGCGCGGTGACGGCCTGCTGCACGTCTTCGTCCCGCACGCGACCGCCGGCATCGCCATCATCGAGACCGGCGCGGGATCAGATGATGACCTGGCTCACCGCCATCGACGAGCTGCTGCCGGCCCAGGACAAGTGGCGCCACCGGCACGGATCGCGAGGTCACGGTCGTGATCATGTGCTGCCCGCCTGGATCCCCCCGTACGCGAGCCTGCCCGTCATCGACGGCCGGATCGCCCTGGGCACGTGGCAGTCCATCTGCCTCGTGGACCCCAACGGCGACAACCCCGAGCGCCAGGTGCGCTTCAGTTTTCTGAACGGTTAACCGCGAGTTACTGCCCAGTACGTGTGTCGCTCGTCGCGCGGCCGACCGGTAGGCGTGACGACAGACACCGTCAGGAGGCAGGATGGAAGACATAGCCGTGCGGTTCACACGATGGGCGTACGGTCCGACCCCGACCAAGAGGAATGCCTGTGGCCACGGAACGCAAGCGCCCGGTGATCAGCGACGGCCTGCCGAGCCAGCTTCCGGACGTCGACCCCGAGGAAACCAGCGAATGGGTCGAGTCGCTCGACGGAGTCATTGACGAAGGTGGCGCCAAGCGAGCCCGGTACGTCATGCTGCGCCTGCTCGAACGCGCCCGGGAGCGCCAGGTCGGTGTCCCACCGCTGACGTCCACCGACTTCATCAACACCATCGCGCCGGAGCAGGAACCCTGGTTCCCCGGCGACGAGATGGTCGAACGCCGGATCCGCGCCTACATCCGCTGGAATGCCGCGATGCTGGTGCACCGCGCGCAGCGCCCGGAGATCGGCGTGGGCGGGCACATCTCGACGTACGCGTCGAGCGCCAGCCTCTACGAGGTCGGCATGAACCACTTCTTCCGCGGCAAGGACCACCCCGGCGGCGGCGACCACATCTTCTTCCAGGGCCACGCCTCCCCCGGCATGTACGCCCGGGCCTACCTCGAGGGCCGGCTCAGCGAGAACGACCTCGACGGTTTCCGCCAGGAGCTGTCGCACCCCGGTGGCGGCCTGCCCAGCTACCCGCACCCGCGGCTGATGCCGAACTTCTGGGAGTTCCCGACGGTCAGCATGGGCATCGGCCCGCTGAACGCGATCTACCAGGCCCGGTTCAACCGCTACCTGCACAACCGCGGCATCAAGGACACCAGTCAGCAGCACGTCTGGGCGTTCCTGGGCGACGGCGAGATGGACGAGGTCGAGTCGCTCGGCGCGATCGGCCTGGCCGCCCGCGAGGAGCTCGACAACCTCACCTTCGTGATCAACTGCAACCTGCAGCGTCTCGACGGCCCGGTGCGTGGCAACGGCAAGGTCATCCAGGAGCTGGAGTCCTTCTTCCGCGGCGCCGGCTGGAACGTCATCAAGGTGATCTGGGGCCGCGAGTGGGACGACCTGCTGGCCCGTGACACCGACGGCGCGCTGGTCAACCTGATGAACGTCACGCCCGACGGCGACTTCCAGACGTACAAGGGCGAGTCCGGGGCGTACGTGCGGGAGAACTTCTTCGGCCGTGACCCGCGCACCCGCAAGCTCGTCGAGCACATGAGCGACGACGAGGTCTGGAACCTCAAGCGCGGCGGCCACGACTACCGCAAGCTGTACGCGGCGTACAAGGCGGCCACCGAGCACACCGGGCAGCCGACGGTCATCCTGGCCCACACCATCAAGGGCTGGACGCTGGGCTCGCACTTCGAGGCCCGCAACGCCACGCACCAGATGAAGAAGCTGACGCTGCCCGACCTCAAGGGCTTCCGGGACCGGCTCTACCTGGACATCAGCGACAAGCAGCTGGAGGAGAACCCCTACCTCCCGCCGTACTTCCACCCCGGTGAGAAGTCCGACGAGATGGCCTACTTGCAGGAGCGCCGGCGTGAGCTGGGCGGTTACCTGCCGTCGCGGCGCACCAAGACGATCCCGCTGGCGATCCCCGAGCCGGCCCGGTTCGGCGACGTCAAGCGGGGCTCGGGCAAGCAGAAGATCGCCACCACGATGGCTTTCGTGCGCCTGCTCAAGGACATCATGAAGGACAAGGAGTTCGGCGCCCGCTGGGTGCCGATCATCCCCGACGAGGCCCGCACCTTCGGCATGGACTCGTTGTTCCCGACGCGCAAGATCTACTCGCCGCACGGCCAGACCTACACCTCGGTCGACCGCGAGCTGTTCCTGTCGTACAAAGAGGCGACGAACGGCCAGATCCTGCACGAGGGCATCAACGAGGCCGGCTCGACCGCCAGCTTCATCGCCGCGGGCACCTCGTACGCCACCCACGGCGAGCCGATGATCCCGCTGTACATCTTCTACTCGATGTTCGGCTTCCAGCGCACCGCCGACGAGCTCTGGGCGGCCTCCGACCAGATGGCCCGCGGCTTCCTGCTGGGCGCCACCGCGGGCCGCACCACGCTCAACGGCGAGGGCCTGCAGCACGAGGACGGGCACTCGCTGCTGATCGCGGCGACCAACCCGGCGGTCGTGGCCTACGACCCGGCGTTCGCCTTCGAGATCGCGCACATCGTCGAGAACGGCCTGCACCGCATGTACGGCGAGCAGCAGGAGAACATCTACTACTACCTGACGGTGTACAACGAGCCGATCCTGCAGCCCGCGGAGCCGGCCAACGTCGACGTGGACGGCCTGCTCAAGGGCATCTACCGCTACGCCGAGGCCCCGCAGGCAAACGGCCCGAAGGCGCAGATCCTGGCCTCCGGCACCGGCATGCAGTGGGCGGTGAAGGCTCAGCAGCTGCTCGCCCAGGACTGGGGCGTCGGCGCGGACGTGTGGTCGGTGACCTCGTGGACCGAGCTGCGCCGCGACGCGGTCGAGACCGAGGAGCACAACCTGCTCAACCCCGGTGACCAGCCCCGCAAGCCCTACATCCAGACCAAGCTGGAGGGCACCGAGGGCCCGGTGGTGGCCGTCAGTGACTGGATGCGCGCGGTTCCGGACCTGATCAGCCGCTGGGTGCCGAACGACTACACGTCGCTGGGCACCGACGGCTTCGGCATGAGCGACACCCGTCACGCGCTGCGCCGCCACTTCCACGTGGACGCGGAGTCGGTCGTGGTGGCCACGCTGCGCCAGCTCGCGCTCAAGGGCGCGGTGCCGGCGCACGTGCCGGCCGAGGCGGCGAAGAAGTACGCGATCGACGACGTGAACGCCGCTCCGGTGGGCGAGACCGGCGGCGACAGCTGACCCCAGCACGCTGACCGAGGGGTGTGCCCGACTTGTTCGGGCACACCCCTCGGTTTTTGGCTGGTCAGCTCGGTGGGCAACGAGGCGCAGGCCGTCGTCAAGCGACAGATGACCACCGCGAACTCCGCGCTCAAGCCGGCTCAGGCGGGGACGTACGTGGTCACCGTGACGCCGGTCCTGGTGGTCCAGGACGACGTCGCGGACAGGGCGATCTTGGTGCCCTCGTGCCACAGCTTGCGGCCCTCGCCGGCCACCAGCGGGAAGACCATGATCCGGTACTCGTCGATCAGGTTGTGCCGGGTCAGATGGTTGACCAGCTCGGCGCTGCCGTTGATGAGCAGGTTGTCCGCACCCGCCTTCAGCGCGGTGACTGCGTCCGCGAGCTCGCCGGTGATGAACGTGGCGGCCCATTCCGGCTCGGTCAGCGTGGTGGTGGCCACGTGCTTGGGCATCGAGTTCATCTTCTTGCCGAAGTCGCCGGTCTGCGCCTCCATCTGGGGCCAGGCCGCCTTGAAGCCCTCGTACGTGCGCCGGCCCAGCAGCAGCGCGTCGGCCTCGCGCAGGTTCTGGTCCTGCCAGCTACCCAGTTCGTCGTTGACGTAGGGGCCGCTCCAGATCGGCTCCTCGAAGACGCCGTCCAGTGTCACGTACTCCACCGCGACAACTTTGCCCATCGTGCTTGCTCCCTCGTGTTTCACCGGCGGGCCGGACGACCCCCCGATGGACCTCGATCAGATCGTGTGGCGGCGGGTTGGGCAACCCTGGCCGGGCGCGCGTCGCGGGGCTCTTCCGCCGACCGTGCAGCATCCTCTAGGGTCCGAGGAAATTTCACGTCAGCTCGATGGCGGGCCAGAGCACCGGAGGCGGCATGAGCGTCACGCAGGGCGCCCCGGCAGCGCTCGCCGAGCCGGTGGTGCCGGTGCGGCGCTCCTGGATCGGCCTGCTGTTCGCGGCGAACCTCGGCCTCTGGATGGTGTTCTTCACGCCGGTGCAGGTGCTGCTGCCCGAGCAGATCGACAGCCTCGGCATCAGCGGCAAGGAGGCTGCGCTCGGCTGGGTGACCGGGCTCGGCGCGCTGGTGGCCATCCTGGTCAACCCGGCGGCGGGCGCACTCTCCGACCGTACCCGGTTCACGATCAAGGGTCGCGCGTACGGCCGCCGGCACGTCTGGACGCTGGCCGGCACGGTGGTGTCCGGTCTGTCGCTGGTGGTGCTGGCGCAGGCGGGCAACCTGGCCATGGTGGCGCTGGGCTGGGCCGGGGCTCAGCTCGGGCTCAACGTCATGCTGGCCACGCTGACGGCCGCCGTTCCCGATCGGGTTCCCGTCGGCCAGCGCGGGGCGGTTTCCGGGTGGATCGGGATGCCGCAGGCTCTGGGCCTGGTGCTGGGGGCAGTGCTGGTGACCGCCGTAGTGACGGAGACGGCGTCCGGGTACCTGTTGATGGCAGTGGTTTTGCTGGTTCTGGCCGTACCCTTCGCGCTGTCGACGCCGGACGACCCGCTGCCCGAACGGGCCGGCACCCGCGCGCCCACCACGCGGGTGTGGCGGATTTTTGCTGACAATCCGGACTATGCGCTGGCCTGGGGAACGCGGTTCCTGGTGCAGTTGGGCAATGCGATGGGCACGCTGTACCTGCTGTACTTCCTGACCGACAAGGTGCGCGTTGCCGACCCGGACACCGGCCTGCTGATCATGATCCTGTTGTACACCGCGGGCATGGTGGGTACCGCGGTGATCGGCGGGCGCATCTCCGACCGCACCGGGCGCCGCAAGATCTTCGTGGTCTGGTC
Source organism: Actinoplanes sp. TFC3 (assembly GCF_001553785.1). GTDB lineage: Bacteria > Actinomycetota > Actinomycetes > Mycobacteriales > Micromonosporaceae > Actinoplanes. The sequence continues at coordinate 1,805,276 of NZ_LOJP01000001.1, read as the reverse complement.
CGGCGTGGTGATCGCGATCGCGGCGATCCTGCTGGCCCTCTGGCCCACCTGGGTGAGCTGCCTGATCGGCGCGGTGTTGCTCGGGGCGGGCTACGGCGTGTATCTGGCCGTGGACACCGCGTTGATCACGCAGGTGCTGCCGGCTGCGGTGGACCGGGCCAAGGATCTCGGTGTCATCAACATCGCCACCGCGGCGCCCCAGGTGCTCGGGCCGGCGCTCGCCGCTCCGATCGTGACGCACCTGGGCGGTTACCCGGCGTTGTACGCGCTGACCGCCGTGGTCACGCTGCTCGGCGCGGTGCTGGTGGTCCGCATCCGCGCGGTGGCTTGACGACCCGCCCGGCGAAAACCCCGTCGACCGGCGCCGTACCCTGGGCTCGTGACTGTTCGAGTACGCTTCGCACCCTCCCCGACCGGAATGTTCCACGTCGGCGGCGCCCGTTCGGCGCTGCAGAACTGGATCGTCGCGCGCCAGACCGGCGGCGCCTTCGTCCTGCGCATCGAGGACACCGACGCGGCCCGCAACCGTCCCGAGTGGACCGAGGGCATCATCTCGGCGCTCGACTGGATCGGCATCGAACGCGGCACGTACGAGGGCCCCTACTACCAGTCCACCTACGCTGACGAGCACACCGCCGCAGCCACCCGCCTGTACGGCGAGGGCCGCGCGTACTACTGCGACTGCACCCGCGACGATGTCGTGGCGCGCAGCGGCAACACCCACACCGGCTACGACGGCTTCTGCCGCGAGCGCGCGCTCGGGCCGGGCGAGGGCCGCGCGCTGCGCTTCCGCACCCCCGACGAGGGCGCGACCGTGGTCGTCGACCTGGTCCGCGGCGAGCCGACCTTCGAGAACAAGCTCATCGAGGACTTCGTCATCGCCCGCAGCAACGGCACGGCGGTCTTCCTGCTGGCCAACGTGGTCGACGACATGACCATGGGCATCACCCATGTCATCCGGGCCGAGGAGCATCTGCCCAACACTCCCAAGCAGCAGCTGCTGTGGGAGGCGCTCGGGGTCAAGCCCCCGGTCTGGGCGCACGTACCGGTGATCGTCAACGAGAAACGACAGAAGCTGTCCAAGCGCCGGGACAAGGTGGCGCTGGAGTCGTACCGGGATGAGGGTTATCTCGCAGCCGCCATGCGCAACTATCTGATGCTGCTCGGGTGGGCTCCCACCGGCGATCGCGAGATTGTGCCCTGGCAGGTCGTCGAGGACGAGTTCAAGCTTGAGGACGTCAACCACTCCCCGGCGTTCTTCGACGTCAAGAAGTTGCGCGCGTTCAACGGCGAGTACATCCGGGCGCTGTCATCGGAGGAGTTCGCCGCGGTGTGCGCGCCCTGGCTGGGTGGCACCGAGACGATTCCGGCCCCGCCGTGGGACCCGGCCGCGTTCGACTTCCGGGTCTTCGCCGATGTGGCACCGCTGGCCCAGACCCGCATCTCGGTGCTGAGCGAGATCGTGGACTACGTCGACTTCCTGTTCCTGGCCGAGCCCGTGGCCGACGAGCAGTCCTGGAACAAGGCGATGAAGGAGGGTTCGGGCGAGATCCTGGAGGCCGCCGGGGCCGCGTTCGGTGCGCTGGACGAGTGGTCGGCCGAGCCGCTGAAGGCCGCGCTCGAACGGGTGGGCGAGGAGCGCGGGCTCAAGCTGGGCAAGACCCAGGCGCCGGTACGCGTGGCGGTCACCGGCCGCACGATCGGTCTGCCGCTGTTCGAGTCGCTCGAGGTGCTGGGCCGGGAGAAGACCCTGGCTCGCATCGCAGCGGCTCGCGCCAAGATTTCTTAATCGTTTCGGTATGCGCGCATCGGCAACCCGGTGCGCGCTTACCGTATCGAGCAACGCCGAGGCCAGCCGCTTGCGTCTAAGGGATAACAGTTCCCGCAAGACGGGTGACTGGGACCCGGTCCGCTTGCCGTTGCTGGGTACTATTCGCCCGCTGATCAGCAGCTGTCGTTGCACCTTTTCCTTGTTCCCGGTGCGTTTGCCGGATGCTTGCAAAACGAGGAGAACCGGGATGCGGCCGGGCAGATCTGCGGGGAGGCTGTGTGGACGCAGGCGCAGCAGACCATGCCCATCACGCAGGCGGGGGAGGCCGGACGGTGGCTCGAGGGATGTTCGCACGGCTCATAGCCGCGACCGGCGTGGTCGCCGCGTCGCTGGCGGTCGGTCTGTCCCTGTCCCCGACGCCGGTCAGCGCCGCACCGGCCGGGGCGCGCACCGGCGTGGTCACCGCGCCCAAGGCGGCGCCCAAACCGGATTCGGTGCTGATCGCCGGCAAGTTCCCCGACGGCAAGCTGACCATCAAGCAGGCCGAGCACTCCGAGTTGTTCCAGCGGCTGCTCGCCGAGGTCAACTGGCTCGGCTCGGCCACGCCGACCACCAGCAAGCCCGCAGCGGACAAGCTCGGCCCCAAGTTCACCCTGACCGTGCAGATCAAGGACAAGGCTAACCAGGTCTACGACCTGTACCCGCTGGCCTCCGGCGGGCCGCGGGCCTACCGCCCGGCCCAGCAGCCGACCGGCAAGAAGGCGGCGGGCTGGTTCTACGGGCGGTTGACCATGTCGGAGTCGCTGCGGCTGAGCGGTGTTCCGCTGGAGGCCAAGCCCGACGTCGTCAGCGGCGGCATCGGCGCCGGGTCCGGGGTGAACGTCAAGGACGAGGAACTCGACCCACTGGCCGTCAGCAAGGACGTTTTCGCCCAGCTGCAGCGGCTGTTCCTGCTCAACGGCGCGGTGCTGCTGGTGGTCCTGCTGGGCCTGGCCGGCGTCGCGTTCCTGATCCGCCGCCGGGTCTGATCACCCGGCCGGGCGGATCGGCACCTCGAACACCGGGCAGGCCGGGGCGGGCTGGTTGCACCGCTCGCCGAGCCCGAAGCCGTCGAGCAGCCGCGCGTTGGTCGCCACGTCGGCAGCCTCCCGGGTGCTCAGCGGCGGCCCCCCGGCTTCCCGGTCGCCGGTGCCCCGTTCGCCGGTGACCTGCACCGCCACAGTCCGCCCGTCCACCACACGGCGGGCGATCACCTCGTTCACCTGCCAGTCCACGTCCTCGGTGCGGTCGTAGCGGGCGTACTCGAAGCCCGAGTCGCTGTGGTCGGGCTGCGCGCACGCGGTCGCCTCGGCGAGCACCGGCAGGCAGAGCCCGGCCGGGGCGTCGAAGACCGCGACCTCCACCAGCCCGTGCGGCTCACCGTTGGTGTCGAGCACCGCGTACTGCCGCCAGCCCGGACCGCTGAACGGCGGGCGCGGCACGATCCGGCGCTGCTGGGCGTCGATGGGCTTGGCGAGCACGGCCAGCACCGGGTCGAGCACGGCCGAGGGGCGCGGCTGGGCCACCGCCACGGCTGCCGTCGAGCGCGGTTTGCTCCCCGGCAGCAGAACGGTGGTCAGGGCGTACCCGAGGATGATGACCAGGGCGACCGCCACGAGCCCGGCCAGGATGACCGAGCGGGCACGACGCCGGCGCAGCCGATCGGCCTGGCGGAAAATATCGTCGACCGCGTCGCCGATCGGGGGTTCGCCGGTGCACGCGCGTTCCAGCATCGCGGTCATGGCCGCGCTCATCGGGCACCCGCCGGCTGCGAGGCGCGCAGCAGCTCGGTGAAGGCGGTCAGGCCGTCGGCCTCGTACTCGGTGACCTTGCTGGCGTCCAGCCCCAGCACGTCGGCCGTCTCCCCCACCGCGAGATGGCAGAAGTGGTGCAGCACGAGGACCGCCCGGCATTTGGGTGGCAGCCGCCGCAACGCGTCGAGAACCAGGACGGTATAGACGTCGCTGAGCGCAGCGTCGGTGTCGGCAGCGCCGGTGGCCTGCGCAGGAGCGACAAAAACATGCTCACGGCGGGCATGGCCGGGCTTGAAAACGGCCATCATTTCCCGGTACGTCCACAGGTCCAGATCACCGACGTCCGCATCGGTCAGCGCGCGCGCCATAGTGACCCGGGCAACTTCGCCCGCCTCGTTCCAGTCCCCGCACATCAGGAAGGCCGCGCGGCGCAGGTGGGCGTACCGCTGAGCCACGTAGTCGTCAGTCATTGGCCCTCCCTTTTGCCCCTTTATAGGGCACCAGGGGGGAGCCGTGCGGGGGAACGGGCTCACGCGACCCGGATGGTGACCTCCACCAGGCGGATCAGGTCGTCCAGGTCGGCGTCGAACTCGTCGGCGGTGTCCGCGTCCTCCGAGGGCAGGCCACCGGTGACCTCGCCGGTGGTGTAGCCCAGTAAGAACGCGCAGATCATCCGGGTCAGCCGGGGCACGGTTCCGGCAGGCACGCCGGCGTCGTGCAGGGTTGCGCGCAGAGCGGCGATCAGCCAGGAGGCGCCGGGTGAGGGCCGATTCAGCAGCAACGGGTACGCCCCCGGGTGCCGCCGGGACAGCTCCCGTACCGCCCGGCCGGGCGCTCGCAGCCGCTGCCGCCAGTCGATGCCTGCCGGGTCGGTGCCGTACTCGTCACCCAGTTCCAGGTGCAGCAGGTCGACCAGGCCGTCGAGCATCGCGTCCTTGCCACCCACATAGGGGTAGAGCGCCATCGAGGTGAGCCCGACCCGCTCGGCCACCGCCCGCATGGACATCGCGGCGAGCCCCTGCTCGTCGACGAGCGCGAGGGCCTGGTCGAGGATCAGTCGTCTCTTGTCGTCCACCCGCCAACCGTGGTCGCTGACCGGCGGCGGTGCGGTGGGACACGCCGCCGGCGTCACACCAGGGAGTGAGCCCTCAGCACCAACGGCCCGGCGGGCGGCCCCGGCCCGCGGCGCGGCGGCGCGGACGGACGGCGCCGTGCAGATGGGCACCGGCCCAGCCGTGCAAATGGGTCCTGCATCCGCCCCGCGACGGAAGCTCGCCGACCAGTTCGTCGGCTGGCGGCACGGCGATGTCCTCGGCGCAGTCCTGCTCCACATCGGGGCCCATGCCCTCGTGGTGTGTCACTGCCGCCTCCTTTCCATGCGTCGCCGGGGTCACCCGGTCTCCACGACAGTGCGACGTCCCATCGGCAGCGCAGGGGCCTGGTTGACCCCTACCGCCGAATCCGCCCTGATGCCCTGCCAGGACGACACGATGCCAGGTCACCGACCGGAATCGCGGGGAAGGCGCACCGCTATTACCGACAAACATCTCAAAAGGTACGCCTTGTCTCGCTCACGATCCGGCTCACCGGGATCGGGGGCGGGCCTGCGATGCTAATCCGGTGGCACGAAAAAACGGCAGTGCGGCCCCACCCCTGGCCGCGACCCTGCGCCGGGTCGAGCGCAGCGCCGGGGCCCTGGCCTCGGCCAGCGTCGCCCGGATGGAGGAGACACTGCCCTGGTTCCGGGCGCTGCCCGCGGATCAGCGGTCCTCGGTCATGCTCGTGGCCCAGGCCGGCATCCGGTCCCTGGTCGAGTGGCTGCGCTCGGGCGGCACGGCCGCGGGCACCCAGGAGATCTCCGACGAGGTCTTCGCGGCGGCCCCGCGCACGCTGGCCCGCGCCATCACGCTCACCCAGACGATCCAGCTGATCAAGGCCACCATCGACGTCGCCGAGACCGAGGTGCAGGCGCTGGCCGCGGCCGGCGAGGAGGACGCGCTCGCCCAGGCCATCCTCAAGTTCTCCCGGGAGATCGCGTTCTCGGCCGCCCGGGTGTACGCCCGCGCCGCCGAGGCCCGTGGCGCCTGGGACACCCGGCTGCAGGCGCTGCTCGTGGACGCGCTGCTGCGCGGCGACACCTCCGACGTGGTGGCCAGCCGGGCGGCCGCGCTGGGCTGGACGGACGCGCCCCCGGTGGCGGTGGTGGTGGGCCGCTCCCCCGGCGGCGACCACACGGTGGTGCTGCACTCGGTCTACCGGGCGGCCCGGCGCGCCCGGGTCGAGGTGATCGGCGGGGTGCACGGCGACCGGATCGTGGTGGTGATGGGTGGCGCCGCCGATCCGCTGAGCACCGCGGGGCAACTGGCTGGGGCGTTCGGCGAGGGGCCGGTTGTGGTGGGTCCGGCCGTGCCGTCGCTCGATCAGGCCACGGAGTCGGCGCGCGCCGCCCTGGCCGGGTTCCGGGCCGCCTCGGCGTGGCCGGGGGCTCCGACGCCGGTGGCCGCCGATGACCTGCTGCCCGAGCGGGCGCTGGCCGGCGACCCCGATGCCCGCCGCGCGTTGCGCAACGATGCTTACGGTTCCCTGTCCCGGGCCGGTGGCGGCTTGCTGGACACCCTCGACGCGTTCTTCGCCGCTGCCGGGGTGCTGGAGAGTGCTGCGCGAGAGTTGTTCGTACACCCGAATACGGTTCGTTACCGCCTCAAGCGGGTGGCCGAAGTGACCGGTCTCTCACCGCTGGACGGCCGGGATGCCTTCGCTTTGCGCATGGCGCTGGCCATCGGACGCCTCGATCCGCCGGGATAATTCCAGCGAAGGCCGCATATCACCAGTGGCCCCCGACGTCTTTGTAGGAAACCCACAACGTCGGTCGTAGGGTTTCGTACCACCCGGCACCTTCAGAATGCTGCCGCATCCGGAAGAGTCGTATACGTGCTCGCTGTACTCTCCCCCGGCCAGGGCTCGCAGAAGCCCGGATTCCTGACTCAGTGGCTTGAGCTGCCCGGCGCCCGCGACCGCCTGACCTCGTGGTCGCAGCTCGCCGGGGTCGACCTGGTGCATCTCGGCACGGACGCCGACGCCGAGGAGATCAAGGACACCGCGCGGACCCAGCCGCTGCTCGTCGCCGCCGCCCTGCTGGCCGCCGACCACCTGCCGCTGGCCCAGGTCGACGTGGTCGCCGGGCACAGCGTGGGCGAGCTGGCCGCGGCTGCCCTGGCCGGCGTGCTGACCCCCGAGGCTGCCATCACCCTCGCCGGGGTGCGCGGCCGCGAGATGGCCGCCGCCTGCGCGCTCGAACCGACCGGCATGAGCGCCGTGCTCGGCGGCGACCCGGAAGAGGTGGTCGCCGCAATCGAGGCTCAGGGCTTGTACGCCGCCAACCGCAACGGTGCCGGTCAGATCGTCGCCGCGGGCGCCCTCGACGCCCTCGCGAAGTTCGCCGAGGACCCGCCCGCCAAGGTGCGGGCGCTGGCCGTCGCGGGCGCGTTCCACACCCCCTACATGGCTCCCGCCGAGCAGGCGCTCGGCGTGGTCGCGGCCGGTGTTGCCGTCGCCGATCCGGCGCGCATCGTGCTGTCGAACCGGGACGGCTCCGCTGTCACCGCCGGCCAGGAGCTGCTGCAGCGCCTGGTCAAGCAGGTCACCGCGCCGGTGCGCTGGGACCTGGTCGTCGCGACGCTGCGCGAACTGGGCGTCACCGGCATCCTCGAGCTGCCGCCCGCAGGGACCCTGGCCGGGCTGGTCAAGCGCGAGCTGAAGGGCGACGGCGCGCCAGAGATCGTCACTCTCAACAAGCCGGACGACCTGGCGGCCGCCCGCGACCTCATCGCGCGCCACAGCACCGAAGGAGCACATTCATGACCGCGGGTTCTCGCATCGTCGCGATGGGCCACTACCAGCCCTCGCGCGTGGTCACCAACAACGACCTGGCCCAGATCGTCGACACCAACGACGAGTGGATCCGCTCCCGGGTCGGCATCGCCGAGCGCCGCGTCGCGGACTCGGAATCCGTTGCGGACATGGCCACCGCGGCCGCCGAGAAGGCGCTCGCCGGCTCCGGGCTGAGCGCCGCCGACATCGACATGGTCGTGGTGGCGACCTGTTCCTCGATCGACCGGTGCCCCAACGTCGCCACCCGGGTCGCGGCCCGGCTCGGCGTATCCGCCCCGGCCGCCTTCGACCTCAACACGGCCTGCTCGGGCTTCTCGTACGGGCTGGCCACCGCCGACCACGCGATGCGCGCCGGGGCTTCCCGCAACGCCATCGTGATCGGCGCCGAGAAGCTGTCCGACCTGACCGACTGGACCGACCGCAGCACCGCCGTGCTGTTCGGTGACGGTGCCGGTGCCGCGGTGCTCAGCGCGGTGGCCGACGGCGAGCAGGCCGGCATCGGCCCGGTGCTCTGGGGCTCCGCCCCGGACAAGGGAGACGTGCTGCGCATCGAGGGGCGCACGCCGTACATCAAGCAGGACGGCCAGGTGGTCTTCCGCTGGGCCACCACCGAGCTGGCGCCCTTCGCGCTGCAGACCCTCGAACGCGCCGGGGTACAGCCCAGCGAGATCGCGGCGTTCGTGCCGCACCAGGCAAACACCCGCATCATCGACGGCATCGTCAAGCGGCTGGGGCTCGGCCCCGACGTGGTCATCGCCAAGGACCTCGTCGAGTCCGGCAACACCTCCGCCGCCAGCATCCCCTTGGCCCTGTCCAAGCTGATCGAGAGGCGCGAGGTGCCTTCGGGCGCCCCGGTGCTGCTGTTCGGCTTCGGCGGCGGCCTCACCTACGCCGGTCAGGTCATCCGTTGTCCGTGACCCGGTAGCACCACCACCACGCTCACCTGAGAGGAAAGACCACACAATGGCAACTCGCGAAGAGATCACCTCCGGCCTCGCCGAGATTCTCGAAGAGGTCGCCGGGGTGAACCCGGACGACGTCGCCGAGGAGAAGAGCTTCACTGACGACCTGGACGTCGACTCGCTCTCCATGGTCGAGGTCGTGGTGGCCGCCGAGGAGAAGTTCGGCGTCAAGATCCCGGACAACGAGGTCCAGAACCTCAAGACCGTCGGCGACGCTGTCTCCTTCATCGAGGCGAACCACTGACATGAGCACCACAGACGTCGTCGTCACCGGGCTCGGCGCGACGACCCCGCTCGGCGGGGACGTCGCGTCCACCTGGGACGCCATGCTGGCCGGCCGCTCCGGGGTGAGTCCCCTCACCCAGGAGTGGGCCGAGCAGCTGACCGTACGCATCGCCGCCCAGCTCGCCGTCGAGCCCTCCGCGGTCATCGATCGGGTCCGGCTGCGCAAACTCGACCGCTCCGAGGCGATCGCCCTGGTCGCCGCGAAACAAGCGTGGGCCGACTCCGGCCTCGCCGACTCCGGCCTCGACCCCGAGCGCCTCGCCGTCAGCTTCGGCAGCGGCATCGGTGGCGCGGTGACCCTGCTCAACCAGGACGACATCCTGGAGGCCTCCGGCCCTCGCCGGGTCAGCCCGCACACCGTGCCGATGCTCATGCCCAACGGCCCGGCCGCCTGGATCGGCATCGACCTGAAGGCCCAGGCCGGCGTGCACTCCATGGCCAGCGCCTGCGCCACCGGCGCCGAAGCCATGGCTCTCGGCCTGGACATCATCCGCTCGGGCCGCGCCGACGTGGTAGTGGCCGGCGGCACCGAAGCGGTCATCCACCCGCTGCCGCTCGCCGGCTTCGCCTCGATGCGCGCCATGTCGACCCGCAACGACGAGCCCGAGAAGGCGTCCCGGCCGTGGGACAAGGGCCGCGACGGCTTCGTCATGGGTGAGGGCTCAGGTGCGCTCGTGCTGGAACGAGCCGACCACGCCATCGCCCGTGGCGCCACCATCTACGCCCGCCTCGCCGGCGCCGGCATCACCTCGGACGGCTTCGACATCGTCCAGCCGGACCCGGAATGCAAGGGCGGCATCCGCGCGATGTCCCGCGCGATCCGCGACGCCGGCCTGACCGGCAGGGACATCGTGCACGTCAACGCGCACGCCACCTCCACCCCCGCTGGTGACATGGGCGAGATCAAGGGCATCCGGACCGCCATCGGCGACCACCCGGTAATCACCTCGACCAAGTCGATGTCGGGCCACCTGCTTGGCGCGGCCGGCGCCCTCGAATCGATCGCCACGATCCTGGCGATCCGCGAGAGCGTCGTCCCCCCGACCATCAACCTCGACGACCCGGACGACCGCCTGGACCTCGACGTGGCCGCCCACAAGGCCCGTTCGCTGGACATCCCGGCGGCGATGAACAACTCGTTCGGCTTCGGTGGCCACAACGTGGCGCTGGTCTTCACCCGGCCCTGAGCGGTTTCCTCCGACGTCCCGCCTCCCTTCGGTTTCTGCCCGGGAGACGGGACGTTGCCGGTTCAGGACGGCGTGATGACTACTTTGCCGCGCAGGCCTCCGGCCTCCGCGAGGCGGTGCAGCTCAGGGAGGTCGGCCAGCGTGCGGCGGCCGGAGATGTCAATCCGGACCCGGCCGTCGTCCACCATCCGGGTCAGGGCCGCGAGATCAGCCGGATCATTGCGTACGACCACATGCCAGGCCCGCACCGTGTCCGTAGCCGGCACCGGGGTGGCCACGGTGACGACCCGCCCGCCGTCGCGGACCAGCCCCGGCAGCGCACCGGCCGCCCGGTCCCCGATCGCCGCGCAGTTCACCACCGCATCCACCGGCTCGGCCACGCTCAACGGCCCGGCCAGGTAGTCGATCACCTCGTCGGCCCCCAGCTCCTTGACCTGCGCGGCGCTACGCGAGCTGGCGGTGGCGACAACATAGGCACCCGCGGCCTTCGCCAACTGCACGGCGAACCCGCCAATACCCCCGCCGCCCCCGTTGATCAGCACCCGTTCGCCCGGCTCCACGCGGGCATGCTCGCGGACCGCCTGCCACGCGGTCATCCCGGCCAGCGGCAGCGCCGCAGCATCAACAAGCGGCACCGACACCGGCGCGGGCACCAGCCGACCGGCGGGGGCGACCGCGTACTCGGCCGCAGCTCCGGAATCCAGCATCCCGATCATCGGCACGCCGTCCACGGTTCCCGCCACATCCCAGCCCAACGTCAGCGGCAAGGCGATCGTGGGCCAAAGCCCGGAGCGCAGCGCCGTCTCGGTGGGGTTCATCGAGGTGGCGGCCACGCTGATCAGCACCTCACCTCGCTCCGACCACCCCTGCGAAACAGAACCTGGGTCCGGGGGCTCCACCTCGTCGATGCTGATCACGCTCGGGTCTCCGTACCGGTGAATGCGTGCGGCTCTCATGACCACCGACCGTAGGCAAGCCGCCGGGGCGCAACCATGCTTGAAAAGCGCGGAAATCTTCGCCAGAGTGCTGCGCGTGGATGTGCTGAGCGAGGTGCTCGGGGCGCTGCGCGCCGGCCGCCCGAAAGCGATGCTGCTGGGGTGGGAGTCGCCGTGGGCCCAGGAGTTCGCGGCGGTGCCCGGGGCGATGGGCTTCCAGGTCATGCTGCGCGGCGACTGCTGGCTGCTGCCGCCGGGTGCCGAGCCGGTACAGCTGAACGAGGGTGAGATTGTCCTGCGGCCGCGGGGGCGCACCCACGCCCTTGCTACTTCTCCGGGGGCACGGCGTGCTACCTGCGACAACACCTCCGCTGGGCCACCTCCTGCGCCGGCCGGGCCGATGCTGGCGCTGTGCGGGGCGTATGAGGTGGATCCGCGGCTCGCTCACCCGCTGCTGCCTGGGCTACCCGAGTGGCGCCGGGTGGTTCCGAACGAGGAGTTGCGTTCCGTTACCGGGTTGCTGGCTTCCGAGGTGGCCCGGGGTGGCGGGTCGATGGTGCCGGCTCTGCTGGAGACAATGCTCGGCTATCTGCTGCGTCAGGTTCTCAGCGATGCTGCCGGCATAAGCGGTCTCACAGACGGCAGCCGCGCAGAAGGCAGTCGCCGGGACGGCAGTCGTATGGGCGGCTCGGTGGACTCTGCGGTGGCGCTTGCTTTGACGGCGATGCATGGCGATCCTGAGCGGGCCTGGACGGTGGACGATCTCGCCGCTCGGTCAGCGCTTTCCCGCTCGGCGTTTGCCCGGCGCTTCTCCGCCGCGACCGGGCGGCCGCCGCTGGCGTATCTGACCTGGTGGCGGATGACCGTGGCGGCCCGGAGACTGCGAGACAGCACGGACACCGTCGCGGTGATCGCCCGCGAGGCCGGCTACGCCAACGAGTTTGCCTTCACCACCGCGTTCCGCCGCCATCACGGACTGCCGCCGGGTCGCTTCCGCCGAGCGGCCAGCTGAGCGCTACTTGGCGCAGGCGCTGCGAGGTAGCGCTCCCACCTGCACCGGTGACTTGCCCGGGGCCTTGGCCTTGCCCGCGATCACCGCGGCGAGGGCTTGCAGCGACAGCGGACTCGAGGAGTAGGTCGCCACCAGCGCCGGAGACTCGGCCGAGGCCAGCAGGTAGGGCGTGTCCATCATGACGGTGAGCGCGGCGTCCGGGCTCAGGTCGGTGGTGTGGTCGCCGTAGCCGACGAGGTGGACGACGGTGCCGCCGGCCGCTTGGACCTGCAGGCCCGCGTCCTGCAGCGCCTTGACCAGGCCGGTGCGGGCGGTTTCGCGGCCGCCGGACGAGGTAACCGTGATCGGGCCGGTGAGCAGGGGGCCGGTGCAGGGGCCACGCAGGATGGTGATCGACGCGGCGTCGGCGGCCAGCACGGCCTTCTGGTGCTCGGCGGAGGCGATGGTGGTCAGGGCCGGCTGGGGTTTGGCGGTCTGGCGAAACTTGAGGGTGAGGATGCGGATTACCGCCTCGACCAGGCGTTCGCGCTTGAGGGCGCCGCTCTGCAGGCCGGACAGAATGCCGTCGCGGGCGCCGGCGAGGTCCGGGGGCATCAGCAGCATGTCGTTGCCCGCGTTGAGGGCGCGGACGGCCGCCTCGCCGGCCGGCCACTTCATTGCCGGAGCCATGTTCATGGCGTCGGTGATGGCCACGCCCTTGAAGCCCAGGTCCTTGCGGAGCACATCGGTCATCACCTTGTGCGAGAAGGTGGCCGCGACGCCCTTGTCGAGGGCTTCGACGTCGAGGTGGCCCGACATCACCACGCCCGCGCCAGCGTCCACTCCGGCCTTGAACGGCGGCAGGTCCTGCTGCTTCCACTGCTGGGCGTTCTGCTTGACCACCGGCAGGTCCTCGTGGCTGTCGCCGGTGGTGTGCCCGTGACCCGGGAAGTGCTTGAGCGCCGCGGTGACCCCGGACCCTTCCAGCCCCTTGACGGCGGCGCCGGTCTGCGCGGCGTTCAGGGCCGCGTTGTCGCCGTACGAGCGGGAGCCGATGACGGCGTTGCCTTGCGGGCCCAGGGTGTCGGCGACCGGCGCGAAGTCGAGGTTGATGCCCATGGCGGCCAGCTCCGCACCGGCGGCGGACCAGGCGGCGCGGGTGAGAGCGGGCTTGCCGGCAGCGCCGAAGGCCATGGCGGCCGGCAGCAGCGTCACGCCGGTGCGGACCCGGGTGACCACGCCGTATTCCTGGTCGGTGCCGATGAGCAGCGGTGCTCCCCCGGGCAGTTTGCGCGCTTCTGTCTGCAGGCCGTCGGTCAGCGCGCGGACCTGCTGGGGGTTGTCGACGTTGGTGGCCGGGTTGGTGGCTCCGGTCGGGTCATCGGGGGCGAAGGAGACCAGGATCAGCCCGCCGAGATGGAATTTCGCAACCATCTCGGCGGGGGTGTTGACCTGCGCGATCTTCTGGTTGCCGGCCATCGCGGACTTGTCGGCGGCGGTGGCGCTGTCGCCGTACGCGTAGGGCATCAGAACTTGACCGGCGAGATCGGCATTGCTGAGCGTGCGCACTACCTCGGCCGCGTGCGCCTCGGGATCCGTGACGACGGCTGGCGTCGGGGCGGCGACGGAGGCCGAGGGCAAAGCAGGCGGCGAAGGGGCAAGTGAGGACGCGGGCGCGGCGGCTGGCACGTCCTTGCTGCAGGCAGCCAGCAGCATCACCAGCGCTCCGGCCACGGCCACTCGCAACGGCTTCGTCATGGCCGCCATTGGATCAGCCGTGGGCGATCTACGCCAAACCGGCCTGTGGACAACTAACCCACACGGGTCAGCAGCGTCACCGGAGCGCCGTCGCCGGCATAACGGTAGGGCTCGAGTTCGGCGTCCCAGGCGGTGCCGAGCGCCTTTTCGAGGCCGTGGGCCAGCGCCTCGGGACCGCGCGCGGAGGCCATGATGGCGCGCAGCCGGTCCTCGCCGATCTGGATGTCACCGGAAGCGCCGATCGTGCCGCGGAACAATCCTCGGCCCGGGACGTGCATGAAGCGCTCCCCGTCGACGCCGGGGCTGGGTTCCTCGGTGACCTCGAACCGGATCATGGGCCACTGCCGCAGGGCAGCCGCAAGCTCGGCACCAGTGCCTGGCCTTCCGGACCAGCCGCACTCGGACCGCCGCATGCCGGGATCGACCGGCTGGGCAGTCCAGTGCAGGGTGACCGGCGCTGTCAGGACGCGCGCGATCGCCCACTCGACGTGCTGGCACACGGCGAGTGGGGTCGAGTGGACGTATACGACGCCACACGTTGGCACGGTGACCTCCCGGAGACCGAGGTGCGTCTTCCCCTACGACCTCGACCGCGGTTGATCGTGCTCCATGATGCCGGGTGGTACGGATGGTGCGCCAGAGAAACCGCAATATCGACATCTGGATTGGCCTGGAGGATCAACCGGCCCAACGGTTGGGCGGGCTGCTGCGGTATGGCCCGCTCGGCATCGTGTAGGCTTGCTGCGGCATTTTCTGCCGACACCGTTCTTCCTCAAGGAGTACCGCCGTGGCGAGCAACACCTCAAAGACCGCCCGCGCATCCGTCCGCGCCGGCCAGGCAGGCCAGGGTGGCGCCCTCAGCGTGCTCGGTGAGTTCAAGTACCTCATCCCGCTGGCGGACGGCCGCTTCGCGTACGTGCGCAACCTGACCAACGGCAAGACCAACCACCTCAGGACCGACTCGGACGCGTTCGTCGAGGAGATCCGCGGTCTCGCCGGCGCCGGCCACGGTGCCAAGATCCGTTCGGAGCTGCAGGGCCTGCAGGCGCAGTACCCGCAGCACGGCTGGGAGGCCACCGAGAAGCGCCTCGTGGACGCGGGCGTCTTCGAGGGCTGACCCACCCGATACGCGAAAAGGGCACTTCCGCTTCCGGAGGCGCCCTTTTCGCATGTCGTGACGAGTCAGGTGAGCAGGTCGACGCAACCGGTGTCCAAGTCGTACACGGCGCCGGCCACGCTGACCTTGCCGGCCGTGACCGCTTCGGGCACCCCGGCGACGTCGCGCATCCGCCGGACCGTACGAACCACGTGCTCCCGCATCGCCTTGGCTGCCACATCCGGGTCGTCGAGACCCACGCTGCGCACCGCTGGCGCGATCTCGTCCACCAGGTAGCCCACGTCGCCCTCGGGCCGGCTGCCGGCTTGCAGGGCCTGAACGGTGGCGTCCACAGCGCCGCAGCGTACGTGGCCCAGCACCACGATCAGCGGGACGTTGAGCGCGGACACCGCGAAGCCGACCGACCCCAGCACGGCATGGTCGACCACGTGCCCACCCGAGCGGATCACGCAGATCGAGCCGAAGGTCTGGTCGAAGATCGCCTCCAGCGGCACCCGGGAGTCGATGCAGCCGACCACGACCGCGTGCGGAAGCTGCCCACCGGACGCCGCGGCGGCAGCCTTGACGTCGTGGCCGTGCACCGGCTGGCCGCTGACGAAGCGCCGGTTGCCGGCGAGCAGCTCAGCAAGCGCGTCGGAGGGGTTAACAATCTGCGTGCCCGTCATAGATCCGTATTCTCTACGAGTCACCGCCACCGCACGTGCAGTGCGATGCACGTCACGTCGAACCGACAAGTTTCTGGCTTTTCGGATGAGCGCGAGTGATGCTTATTACCCGTGGGTACAACGGGGCCGTGCGACACACGGAGGTGCCCATGACCGAACGCTCGGAGTTCACTCTCACCGACGGCGTACGGCTGTGCGTGGAGACGTCCGGGCCCGAGGACGCCCCGGTGACCGTGGTCTTTTTGCACGGCTGGTGCCAGGACCGGCGGTCGTGGCGGCACCAGATCGCCGCGATGGCAGGCACCCGGACGCGGGTGATCAGCTATGACGCCAGGGGGCATGGCCGATCCGGATCGACCCGGCTGCACTCGGCCACGCTGCGCCAACTCGGCGACGACCTGGCCGAGGTGATCGCCGGGTACGCCCCCACCGGCCCGGTCGTGCTGGCCGGGCACTCGCTGGGCGGCATGACGATCATGGAGTACGCCGACTCGCATCCCGCCGACTTCGCCGCCCGGGTGGCCGGTCTGCTGTTTGTCTCCACTACTGCCGAGGGTGCCACCCACACCTGTTACGGCCTGCCCACGCCGCTCACCCCGTTCCTGCGGGCAGCCGAGCAGACCGGGGCCGGAGTGCTGGCCCGCCTCGGCAACCGGCGCCCGCACCGGGCCGTGCGTCCCGCGTTGCAGCCGGTCGTGCGCTGGCTGCTGTTCGGCGATGACTACCGGGCGAGCGACCTGGAAACAGCGATGTCGGCGTTCGGCCGGGCGTCGCTGCGCTCGATCGGTGGCTTCCGCGCCTCGATCGGGGCCCAGCAGCGGCTGGAGACCCTGCGGGCGCTGGGCAACGTGCCCGCCGCGGCACTGGTCGGCGAGAAGGACCGGCTGACTCCCCCGCCCTGCGCCGAGTCGATCGCCGACGCGCTGCCCGGCACCGAACTGACCGTGTTCCCGGGCGCCGGGCACATGTTGATGATGGAACGCGCCGACGATGTCACCGCCGCGCTGAACGGGGTCATCAACCGTACGGTCGAGCGTCCCCGGCAGCGCCGGCGCGGGTACGGCAAGGCGGCGTGACGCGACACCCCGTACGAGAGTAGATTTGATTGCCCCTCAAGAACCGGGGGGCGTCCATCTACGGGGAGCATGACCGACTTGAGCGACGCCCACGTCCTGCAGCAGGAAATCGCTGTCGAGCAGGAGCACGTCGACCGCGTGTACGCCCGGCTCGCCGAGCTGCGGCGCGAAGCTTCCCGCGCCGAGAAAGAGGGCTACCAGCTCGCCGGCGTCGGCACCTTCGGCGCCCTGGTCGAGCGGGATGCCATGGTTTTCCACGCCGCCCGGCGCCGGCACGCGCTGGACACCGAGTACGAGGGCCTGGTCTTCGGCCGGCTCGACCTGACCTCCGGCGCCCGGCACTACGTCGGGCGCATGGGCATCCGCGACGAGGAGTCGCAGTCGCTGGTCGTGGACTGGCGTGCGCCCGCCGCGTCGGCGTTCTACCGGGCTACCCCGGCCGAGCCGCTGGGCGTGGTGCGGCGCCGGATGATCCAGTCCAGCCGCGAACGGGTCACCGGCATCGAGGACGACCTGCTCGACCCCGAGGCCGCGCCCGAGGACATGCGGGTGGTCGGCGACGGCGCGCTGATGGCGAGCCTGTCCAAGGCCACCGGCCACGGCATGCGCGACATCGTGGCCACCATCCAGCGAGAACAGGACGACGCGATCCGCTCACCCGCGTCCGGCGTGACGATCGTGACCGGCGGTCCCGGCACCGGCAAGACGGCGGTGGCGCTGCACCGGGCCGCGTACCTGCTGTATGCCGATCGGAACCGCTTTGCCGGCGGCGGCATCCTCGTGGTCGGCCCGTCCGGGGTGTTCGTCAACTACATCGCCACCGTGCTGCCGTCGCTGGGCGAGGACACCGCCACGCTGCGCTCGCTCGGTTCGCTGGTGCCGGGCTACGACGCCGAGCGCGTCGACTCGACCGAGGTCGCGGCGATCAAGGGTTCGCTGCGGATGCGCCGGGTGCTGGAGCGGGCTTCGCACGACGCGGTGCCCGGCGGCCCGACCGAGCTGCGGCTGCTCTACCGGGGCAGCCTGCTGCGGCTGGACTCGGCCGACCTGGACCGGGTCCGGCGCAAGGCGCTGCCCCGCGGCGCCCGGCGCAACGAGGTCCGCGGCGTCGGCTTCGACCGCATCTTCGACGCGCTGTGGGCGCAGGCCAAGCAATCGATCCGCAACCTGCCGGAAAAGTCGGAATTCGAGTCCGAGCTGGCCGACCGCCAGGACTTCCGGGACTTCCTCAAGGCCTGGTGGCCCCGCTTCACCCCGCTGCGGGTGCTGAAGTGGCTGGCCGAGCCGGCGCGGCTCCGGTCGTACGCCAATGGTCTGCTCTCGAAGGAAGAAATTGCCCGGCTGCAGGGGTCGTTCGATGGTCTCGCCGAGCACGGACCGACGATCGCCGACGTGGCGCTGCTGGACGAGCTGGACGAGCTGATGGGCCGCCCTCGCAAGCCTCAGCAGCGCAAGAACGGCAACCCCTTCCACGTGCGCGACGGTGTGCAGGAGGTGAGCACGTTCGCCGATCGTCAGCAAGCCGCGCGGGCCCAGGCCGTGCAGCGCGACGAGGATTACCGGGACTACGCCCACGTGGTGGTTGACGAATCCCAGGATGTATCCCCGCTGCAGTGGCGCATGATCGGCCGCCGCGGTCAGTACGCTTCCTGGACCATCGTCGGCGACCCGGCCCAAACCGCCTGGCCGGGCGAGATCAGCGAACTTGACCAGTCCCGCGACCGAGCGCTGGGCTCCCGCAAGCGCGCGACCTACGAACTGACCACCAACTACCGCAACTCCTCCGAGATTTTCGCGGTAGCCGCCCGGGTGATCCGCAAGCTGATGCCCGACCTGCGCCTGCCCCGAGCCGTCCGCAGCACCGGCGTCAAGCCGATCGAGCTGCTGGTGGCCACGCCCGAACTCCCCCAGGTCACCCGTGACTCGGTCGACAAACACCTGGCCGACGTCGACGGCACGATCGGCGTGATCACCCCGGTCCCACGCCGCGACGAGATGGCCCACTGGGTGGCCGGCCTGCCCGAACGCGTCCAGGTCGTGACGGCCCTGGAGGCCAAGGGCATGGAATACGACGCGGTCGTCCTGGTCGAACCGGCCGAAATCGCCGTCGACGCCAGCGGCACGCGCACGCTCTACGTGGCACTTTCCCGAGCCACCCAACGCCTCACCACAGTGGGAAGTCGCTCCTGGTAAGGGAACAATTCCAGAACCGGAGGTCGTAGCTGAGTGGTGCGTACAGATCGCTGCTCACGCCGAGGTGCCGGGCCCGGAGATCCAGGCGCCTTGGCGGCGCCCGAACGGATCTCCGCGCCCGGCCACGTGCGTGAGTGGACTCTCAGGGGCGCGGGATGCCCACAACCGTGAAGCCGGTGGGCGTGGGAGTTGTGGTGAAGCGGGCGTTGGGCAGGTAGAAGCGCTTGCCGTACTCGGCGATCGTGGTGGGGACGTCGAACGCCGGGCTGGAGGTGCGGGTGACGACCGTGCCCCTGGTCGCCGCGTGGTTGAGTTCGATGCGGGCGATCACGTTCAGGCGGTTCTGCACCACGTAGAGCGTCGTACCCCGCAGCCACAGGCCGTCGCCGTTGGGGACCGCGTCGCCGCCGAGGTCGATCTCCCGGGTGACTCCGCCGTACGTGGTCCTGAACAGCTTCCCGGTGTTCGACTGAACGACGATCAGACCGCGACCGTCCGGCGTCGCGGTGATGCCGTTGGCGTTGTTGCCCTCGGCGTAGACCATGTCCCCCGTGATCGGCACCGGCACCGCCTTGGCCGGCAGCTTCCCGCGCTTGCCCAGCGGCACCTTGAACAACAACGGGTTCGTCGAGTCGGTGAACCACGCCGCGTTCCCGGTCAGCACCACGTCATTGATGAACGCCGCGCCGGTGCGCAACTGGTACGACCGGAGCACCTTCCCGTTCGAAGCGTCGACCACGCGCGCGTCACCACCCGAGCCACCCGCCAAGAAGAGCCGGTTCCGGTTGTCGATCTTCAGGCCAAGCGACGGGGTGCCGGGGCCCTGGCTGATCACCTTGCCTCTGCCGGTACGCAGGCTGAGCCGGTAGATGTCGCCGTCGAGGCGGGAGCCGAGGTAGGCGTACGGGGTGTCGCCGATCGCGATGCCCTCGGGCGCGAAGCCGGTGGGCAGGTCGTAGACGGGGAGCGCTGCTGAAGGGGGCGCTGCTACTGCCGGCACGGTGGGGCCAGCGATCCCTGCCAGGGCGGTCATGGCAATGAGGGCGAGAGTGCGTCTGGACATGAAACGGGTCTCCCGGGCGTGGACGGCGTTGTCGCCAGTTCATACCGCGGGACAACCGGCCAGGTTCAGCTTGCACACATAGCAATACGCGCATACATTTGGCGAGGCTTGGCGGCGCGGCGGAGGGTAGGGGCATGGGAGCCGGGCATGACCATGGTGGGCAGGCCCTGCGCGCGGGTGAGCGGCATCGTCCGCGCCTGTGGTGGGCGGCTTCGCTGCTGGCTGCGTTCATGGTGGTCGAGGCGGTTGCTGCGCTGTGGACCGGGTCGCTGGCGCTTCTGTCCGACGCCGGGCACATGTTCACCGATGTGCTGGGCATCGCCATGGCTCTGGCGGCCATTCATGCTGCCGGACGGGCCGCCACGGATTCGCAGCGCACCTTTGGGCTTTATCGGCTGGAGGTGCTGGCTGCGCTGGGCAATGCGCTTTTGCTGACCGGCGTGGCTGTGTACGTACTCATCGAAGCTGTTCGACGGTTTTCGCATCCGCCTGAGGTTCCGGCCGGGTCGATGATGATCGTGGCGGTCGGTGGCCTGCTCGTCAACGTTCTCGCTTTTGCGCTGCTCAGACAGGGTGCCCGGGAGAGCATCAACGTGCGCGGGGCCTACCTCGAAGTCCTCGGTGACCTGCTCGGGTCGGTGGGGGTGATCATCGCCGCCGGGATCATTGCGGTGACCGGGTGGACGTACGCGGATCCGATTGTGGCAGTGATTGTGGCTTTGATGATTTTGCCTCGGACCTTTGCGCTGGGGCGTTCGGCGGTCCGCATCCTCGTGCAGGCCGCGCCGGAGCACCTTGACATGAGTTCGGTACGCAACCGGCTCGCCGCTGTTCCGGGCGTCTGCGACGTGCACGACCTGCACGTGTGGACGCTGACCTCGGGCATGGACGTGGCCTCCGCGCACCTGAGCCTGGATCCGGCCGCCGAGCTGGGTGACGTGCTGAGTTCGGCCCGCGAGGCGCTGCACGACGACTTCCACATCGAGCACGCCACGCTGCAGGTTGAGCCGGTCGGCTCCGGCGGCGGCACATGCTCGCCGACAAGCTGGTAAGGCTAAAACGGCGCCACGGCAACCCAGCTTCCCTACCCTCGGTGCGTAGTCAACTGCGGAGGGAAATCATGAGCCAGTCGGTCATCCATCAGCCTCGTGTGGCCTGGGACGGTGCTCGGGCGTTCGTGCGGGCGGCCGGTGCAGACGCGTACGCCACGTTCTCCAACGAGGTGCTGACCCGCCTCGGCAGCGAGTTGTACGGCGAACTCGCCAACACCCGTCAGCGCCTGCAGACCTCAAGCATCGACAGCAGCGACAACGACCGCTTCACCAAGGACGTGGAGGCCAGCCGCTGGCGCGTACGCCTCGACGAGTTGCTGCGCACCCGGCCCGACCTGATGCCGGTTGTCCAGGAACTCACTGAAAAGGCGTAAACCCCCACCAGGATGACCAATACTGGGCGCATGGGAAACTCCGGCGTCATGGTTTTCGTGCCTGCGCCCCAGCTCACGGTGACCATCGAGCAGCAGAACGACAAGTCTGAGCTGCACGTTCATCCGGGCGGCCAGGGTGTGTGGCAGGCCCGGATGATCACCTTGCTGGGCGCGCCGGTCACGTTGTGCGCCGCGGCCGGTGGCGAGGTCGGGCGCGTGCTGGAACCGCTGCTGAAGTTCCACGGCGTGACGCTCAAGACGATCAAGCGCGAGCACGGCACCGGCTGGTACGTGCATGACCGGCGCAGCGGTAAGCGGCAGGAGCTGGCCGAGGACCCGGGGCAACCGCTGTCGCGCCACGAAATGGACGAGTTGTACAGCTTGGCGCTGGCCGAGGGGCTGCGAGCCGGGATCGCCGTGCTCAGCGGGCCGGCGCACCCGTCGGTCGTACCGCCGCAGGTCTATCGCCGGCTCGCCACCGACCTGGGCGCGAACGGGGTCAAGGTCATCATCGACCTGTCGGCCGCGCACCTGGCTGCCGCGCTGGAGGCCCGTCCGCACGTGGTCAAGGTCAGCCATGAGGAGCTGATCCGCGACGGCATGGTCAAGGACGGCAGCACCAAGTCGCTGACCAAGGCGCTGTACAAGCTGCACGACGACGGCGCCCAGATGGCCCTGGTGTCACGGGCCGACGAGGGTGCGCTGGCGTTGATCGAGGATCAGGTGTACGAGGTCGACATGCCCAAGATGGTGGCCGCCGAGTCGCGCGGCGCGGGTGATTCGATGACCGCGGGTGTGGCTGCCGTCTTGGCTCAGGGTGGAACGCTGTGTGACGCTGTGCGTACGGGCGCCGCCGCCGGTGCCCTCAACGTCACCCGCCACGGACTCGGGACGGGCCGCATCGACGCCGTCCAGGTGCTCACGGAACGGGTGCGCTTGAACCCCGTCGACGCGAAGGTGCCCGCATGACGCCACGCATCCTGATCACCAACGACGACGGTATCGACGCCCCGGGAATCAGATGGCTGGCCCGCGCCACCGCCCGCCAGGGGTTCGACGTGGTGGTCGCAGCCCCGCTGACCGAGGCGAGCGGCACGAGCGCCGCCATGACCGCGGTGGAGAAGAACGGCCGCATCGTTGTCGAGTCGCGGCAACTGCCCGGGGTCAAGAACATCCCCACGTACGCGGTAGCGGCGTCACCGGCGTTCATCGTGCTCCTGGCCCTGCGTGGAGCCTTCGGGCCGCCCCCGAAGATCGTGCTCTCCGGCATCAACCGCGGAGCCAACGCGGGCGCCGCGGTGGTGCACTCCGGCACCGTGGGAGCCACGCTGACCGCCTCCCACGCGGGTCTGCACGGAATGGCGGTGTCGCTGGACGTGCTCTCCCCCACCAACGGCACCGCGGCCAGCGGCGGTCAGGCAATCGCGGATCTCGACAAACAGGACGACGAGAAGCGGCACTGGGTGAGCGCGGCCGAACTGGCGGTCAAGTTGCTGCCCACGCTGACCCACACGCCGCCCGGCACGGTGCTCAACGTCAACGTGCCCGATCTGCACGTGGACGGCATCCGCGGGTTACGCCGGGCCACGCTGGCCAAGTTCGGTCAGGTCCAGATGAGCATCGCCGAGGCGGGCGAGGGCTTTGTCCGTACGGCGGTGCAGGCCGCCGACGAGCCGCTGCAGGACGGCACCGACCTAGCGGCGCTGGCGGAGGGCTTCGCGGTGGTCACCCCGATCCGCTCACCCGGCGAGGCGACCGACGTGAAGATCAACCTCGAGAACATCGTGGTGCAGACGCCGGCTATCTGATCCCGCTCAGGCGGCGGGCTACCTCGGCGCTCGCGGGCCGGTCGGCGGGCCGCTTGGCCATGCAGTCGCGTACCAGGTCGCGCAGCTCCGGCGGTAAACCGGCGACGGCGAGCACCGGGGTGGGGGCCAGTTGCCCGCAACGCCCGGCCGAGGCGAACATGGCCGCGATTCCTACCGCGCCGGGCCAGTCGAGTCGGCCCTTGACCAGGTGTTTTGCCAGCGAGACGCCGTCGAGCAGCTCCAGAGGCGAGGTACGGGACCGGGGCGCCGCCGGGGCTGTGGCTTCGCCGTACTCGAAAATCTTGGGCCCTGCCGGGTGTCTGAGCCGATGGGTGATCAGTGCCTCACGACCGGCGCCGGCGGGTGCGGTGGCCAGGATCTTGATGGCGAGACGACGGCCGCGGCGGATGTCGATCGCCCGGTAGACCGTGGAGACGCCGCCGTGACCGATGGCGTCGAGCAGAACGTAGCGCCGCAGCAGAGCTGTGCCCCTCGGAAGTCGCGCCACGTACGGGAGTGTTGCGCACCGCGGCCAGCGAAGGAAAGCTGGCCGCGGCCGGTCGGATCAGGGAACGAGGGTGCGGTGAGCCGGGTCGCCGCAGTCGGTGCACGGATCCGGGGCGCCGAAGAGCCCCAGCAAGCCGGTCACCCACAACTGCCGGTGCGCGAACCTGCTCGGCCGCGTCACCACCAGCTTCACCCCGCTCACGCTCGCGAGCTGGAAGGCCGCCACGAGGGCGGAGATGCCCACGGAGTCGATGAAGGAGACCCCGTGCATGTCGAGCTCAATGCGCTCGGGAGTGCCGGCGGCGAGTTGCTCCGCGACGGCGTCCTTGATCTCGTACGCGTTCTCGACGTCGATCTCACCGACAGGTGAGACCTCCACCACACCGATGGACCTGGTCGACGTCGTTATCGACAGCGTCACGCCCTTACCTCCACCCGCCCGGGATGGTCCTGGGCGTCTTTTCCTCGGTACGAGAGGAGCTGACCTGCAGCTATCCCTCGCCGGGGGCGGCGTTGACTACCCCCGGTCGGGTCCGGTGAAACTGCCCCGGACAGTAGTGCTCGAACCTGGCAGGCGGCTGTGTGCCACCCAGGAACCGGAGCAAGCGTACCCACAGACGTCTACCGGTTTCCCTCCCCTGGACGTCCGCTTGTGACGGACTCCCGACGTACCGGCGAGTTTGCAATTCCGGCCGGTTGGGCACCAACAGCGACGAATGACCGAGCGCCGGACGGCGATCGCAGGAGGTAGGGGGACCATGTTCTCGCGCAAGAGCACCGCCGAGCGCACCACCGCCCAGGCCTGGGACTACCTGGCCTCCGCGTGGGCGGCAGCCGGCGAAACCAGTAAGCAGACCGCCGAGGTGGCCGGGGCGAAGGCCGCCGAACTGGCAGCGAAGGCCTCGGAGCAGAGCCAGAAACTGGCCGGAAAGACCACCGCAAAGAGTTACAAGCTGGCCGGCAAGGCGAGCAGCAAGGTCAACGCGGCCACCGATGAGGCCTGGGCGCGAGCCAACCTGGCCGCAACCGCGTTGTCCGGCCGCAAGCCCGGCGTGCCGTGGGGCCTGCTCATCGGCGCCGGCCTGCTCGGTGTGGCGGTGGGCTGGGTGGCCGCGACCACGGCCCGCGCCGCTGCGGAACGCCGGGCCGAGAACGAAGAGCTGGAGCTGGCAGAGACGGCCATCGTCGTCACGCCGACCTACGAGAACTGACGTTTGAGCACCGGACGCCGGGCGGACACCCTTTGCCGCCCGGCGTCCGGTTTTGGCGCCCGGCTCACGGCTCGCCGATCCGACCTCGCCTTCGCGGGCTATGAATCTGTACAGTTGTGCGCGGCTCGATCGGTAGGGCGGGCCATGAGCGGGACGTGGCGACACTCGAGTAGATAGGTCGGCTGGTGCTCAGTTCGGGAAGTCTCCTGGACAACCGCTACCGGTTGGACGATCGCATCGCCACCGGTGGCATGGGTGACGTGTGGCGGGGCACCGATGTGGTGCTTGGCCGGACGATCGCCGTCAAGGTGCTGCGCACCGCGATGCTGTCCGACCCCGAGTTTGCCGCGCGCTTCTACGGCGAGGCCCGGATGATGGCCGCGTTCCGGCACCCCGGCGTTGTCGAGGTCTACGACTACAGCGCCGGTGACGCCGACGACCAGGACAGCTGCGCCTATCTGGTGATGGCGTTCGTCGATGGCGAGCCGCTGTCCGCCCGGCTCAAGGAGCAGGGCCAGCTGGGCGTCTCCGAGACCATGTCGATAGTGGCCCAGGCCGCCGACGCGCTGCATGCCGCGCACGAGAACGGCACCGTGCACCGCGACGTCAAGCCGGGCAACCTGATCGTCAAGCCCAACGGCACGGTGATCCTCGTCGACTTCGGCGTGGCTCGCTCGGCCGCTGTGACCAGCGTCACCGGGCTGAACGCCATCGTCGGCACGGCGCTGTACATGGCTCCCGAGCAGGTGGCCAAGGGCAGCGTCTCGGCCGCTACCGACATCTACGCGCTCGGCGCGGTGGCCTACCACTGCATCGCCGGGGTGCCACCCTTCGACGGCGACAACGCGCTGCAGGTCGCGCTGCGCCACCTCGAGGACGACCCCGAGCCGCTGCCGGAAAACCTGGCCCCACCCGCGGTCCGCGAGCTGATCAGCAGGGCCATGGCCAAGAACCCGGCCGACCGCTTCCAGAGCGCCGCCGAGTTCGCCGAGGCCGCGATCGCCGCCGCGGGCACCCTGGACTGGCGCACCCAGACCGGCGCGGCGCTGACCGGCCTGGTCCGCCCGGCGACCACCGGCACCTCGCTGACCGGGCCGGCCAGCACCGGCGCCCGGCTCGGCGGGGCCTACGCGACCGGCGCCCGGCTCGACTCGCGCACCTCGATGCACGGCCAGCCGCTTCCGGCCCAGGCGATGCCCGGCCAGGCGATGCACGGGCAGAGCCGCGCCGGTCAGTCGCTGACCGGCACGGCGCTGACCCGCCCGATGAGCCCGGCCGGCCCGCGTGGCCCCCTGCCGAGCCAGCGCAACCTGCTCGAAGCCGCTCCCCCGCTCGCACCCGCACGGCGCGCCGGGCAGTCCCGCAGCCAGCTCGCGGTCCTGATCACGGTGATCGCCCTGTTCGTGCTGGCCGGTGGGCTCGGCCTGGCGATCTATCTGTCCGGCAAGAGTGACGCCGGGGAGAACAGAAACCCCAGCGTGCAGGTGGTTCCCAGCGAGACGGCCGCCACCGAGGAGACCGAGGCCGCCGAGCCCGAGGAAACCCAGACGTTCGAGGTGCCGGTGCGCCCCAACACGCCGGCGCCGCAGCAGACCACGCCCAACCGGACCAAGCAGACCACGTCGCCAACGCCGGTAAAGACCTCCACTGCGCCGCCCAAGACAACGCCGACCACTCCGCAGGAGACGAAGCCGAGCAGCCCGCAGCAGACCTCGACGACGACGCCGGCGGACGACACCACGACCACGCCGCCCGTCGATGAAACGAACGATCCCGGCGATGACGAGGCCAACCCGAACTGACCACGGATAGTTCTCAGGTCGACCGGTGGGCGGCCGATGCGGTGGTCCTTGGCGGGGATTGCACCCCAGCCGCTACCGGAAGGGCCCCGAATGACGACGCACCAGCCGGTCTACCCCACCGCGCCGCCGTGGGCAACTCCGGACGCCGCCAGGCCCGGAACGCCGGCCGAGGCGCTCGCCAACGGACCCTCGTACCCGCAGATCGGGGGTCTTCTGGTCCCCTATCCCGAGGAAATGCGGCACGCGGCCCGCGCGCAGGCACCGGCGCTGTGGCCCGTCGCCGTGCTGACCTTCCTGCTCGGCGTGTTCGGTGCGATCTCGGCGGCTCGGCGGGCCAAGCGGGCGCGACGCAGCGGCAACAACCCCGCGCCCTACTGGATCACCTATGCGGTGACGATGCTGGCCGGCGGCTTTGTGTGGTTCGTGGTGACCTTGACCGTGGTGCAGCCGCTGGTCACCAGCTTCCTGGAGTCGCGGGCGCTGAGCTCGGTCGAGGACCACATCCTGCACGACGGCCAGCTGGCGAAGGCGAACCTGACCGCCAGCTCGGCCGCCTGCCGGGCCGCCGGCGACCGGCGCGAGGACGGGACGCGCGACTACCTGTGCCGGTTGACGCTCGCGGACGGGCGTACCGGCCAGGTCACCATCACCGCTCAGCGCGACGGGACCTGGCAGGCAACCCAAACCCGATAGGAAACTCAGAAGACCGGCACTCCTGCGCGGACCAGCCGCCAGTTCGGTACGAAGAAGTCGGCGGGGTTGATGGACCCCTTGGCCTGCGCCCAGTCGATCAGCAACTGCCGGATCTCCTGCTGGGCGTTGTAGACCTGCTCCTTCACGATGCCCGGGAAGGCACCACCGCCGCTGCGCCGGTAGTTGTTCACCGCGACCACGAACTGCGCGTCCGCGGGCACCGCAACACCGCCGATCGACAGACTCGTGATCCGCGAGCCGACCGGCCGGCTGATGTCGATGTCGTAGTCGACGCCGGAGAACACGTCGTAGTTGTAGTCGGGAACCGCCGGGTCGCTGATGGTTTCCGGGTCCGGGGTGGCCCCCACCGGCAGCGTGACGAAGTACTTCGCCGAATACTCCAGGTACGCCTTCACCTCAGCGCCGGTCAGCACGACCGCCTCCAGGGTGTTGTCGTAGATGTAGAGCCCGGCGACGTCCTTGATCTTCACGTCGCCCTTCGGGAACACCGCCGTGCGGCTGAACGGCGCCGCGATCGACAACACCGGCAGCGCCGCGTACGACGTGCCGGCCAGCGCCGCCGTCACCGTGTCGGTCTGCACCTTGTTGATGTAGTCGAGGATCGGGGTGTCCTTGTAGCGCGACTCGGCCGCCGACAACTCGTCGGTGGACGCGGCCACGACCTGGTTGACGTACGCGACGGTCTTCGCATGCTGTGAGCGCACCGCAGCAAGCACGGTCGGGTCCTCACTGACCGTGTTGGTGTTCAGCGAGTCCGCCTTGGCCGCCGTGATCCTCCACGAGTTGTGCTCGCGGACCAGCGTGAAGTCCATCCGGGTGAGCCGCTGACCCCACTTGGACGGCTCGGACAGCAGTACCTGCTTGCCGGTCTTCACGTTGGTCACGAACCGCTGCGGCACGTTGTTGTGCGCGTGACCGAACAGGATGGCGTCGATGCCCGCTACCTGCTCGGCGATCAGCGCGCTCGGGTTCTCGTTCGGCACCTCGGGCCCGTAGCTGCTGACCCCGCTGTCCCCGCCGTGCGCCGAGATCAGCACGATGTCCGCACCGCGGGCGCGCATGATCGGCACCCAGGTGGCCGCGGTCTCGACCAGGTCCTTGAACAGCAGCTTGCCCTCGACGTTGGCCTTGTCCCAGATGGCCACGCCGGGGTTGGTCAGCCCCAGGATGCCGACCCGCAGCGTGGGGGCATGGCGACCCAGGGAGACCTTTTTGATGACGTACGGAGTAAAAGCCGGCTTCCCGGTCTTCGCATCTACCGCGTTGGCCGCGAGCGCCGGGAAGCCGAGTTGACGGATCCACAGGTTCAGCAGCGGCAGCCCGTAATTGAACTCGTGGTTGCCCAGCGTTACCGCGTCGTAGTGCAGCACGTTCATCGCCCGAGCCATCGGGTGCCGCGTCCCGGTCTGGGTGATCGGCTCCTGCTTGGCGTAGTAGGTGGCCAGCGGCGTGCCCTGGATCGTGTCCCCGGCATCCAGCACCAGCGTCGCCTTACCCCGGCGCTCGGCGCGGATCTGGTTGACCAGCGCGGCGAGCTTGGCCACACCGACGTCGTTGTGTGCGCTGTCGTCGTACTCCAAATCTCTGTAGTAATCCCAGTTGTAGACGTTGCCGTGCGTGTCGGAGGTGCCCAGCACGGTCAGGTCGTAGGTCTTCGGCGCCCTGCCGGGTCCCTTGCCATGAGCGTCAGCCGCCCCGGACAGCAGGACCGGAGCAGCCGCGCCGGCCGCAGCGGCACCGAGCACGCTGCGCCGTGATACGCCCGCGGGGAAATTCATACCCGTACCTTTCGAAAGGGATAGCTCAGCGCACCATAACCGCCGATGCATCGATGGACGAGGGCCGCCGCGGGAACGACACACGGGCGGGGTGCGCCGGGGTACACCTTGAGGTGCAGGCATCCCATAGGATCGCCGCCATGTCTGCGCAGCCCGATCTGCCGCTGCGTCCGATGACGCTCGGTGAGCTGCTGGATGCTGCCATGACGCTGCTGCGGGCCCGGGCCCTGCCGTTGCTCGTCACCGCCGGGGTGCTGGCCGGACTCGAGCAGCTGGTTCTGCTGCCGTTCCGGGAGCTGGCCTTCGCCACTGCGCCGTTCTACGGGCCGGCTCGGGGCAGCTTCGGGGCCTGGTGGACGCTGATCGCCGTGGGGTTCGCCACCGAGGCGTTCATCATCTGCGTGCTCGGTTCGCTGGCTGCCGCGGCGGCTGGGCCCGCGCTGGTCGGGCGGACGGTGAGCAACCGGCAGCTCTGGTCGCGGATGCGGCCGCTGGTCACGTTTGCCAGCGCCACCGGGTTCGGGGTCATCTGCGGCGTCGCGGCGTTCGGCGGGTTCGTCGGCTGGGTCTTCGTGTACGGGCTGTTCGGGCTGGTCAGCGGGGTCGTCGTGATCGACCGGGCGGGCGGCGGGGCGTTTCTGCGCTCGGCGCGGCTGGCCTCGCGGGGTGGGCTGCGCGGGGTGTGGATCCGGTTCGCCGCCTACCTGTCGTGGTTCGCGGTGCGGGTCGTGCTGGGCGCCGGGTGGGTGCAGATCCTCGATGCGTTCAGCGACGGGCGGCCGGGCAGTTCGGCAGTGCTGACCCCGATCGCGTTCGGGCTGGCCAACACCGTCGCCTACGCGGCGCTGGCCAGTGTGGACGCGGTGCTGACGCTGGAGATCCGGATCCGCACCGAGGGCCTGGACATCGCGATCAGCCGGGCCCGCAGCCGCGGTGAGGACGAGGCGGCGCCGCTGGTGTGGGCGCCGTGACCCGGATCTGGGACGAGTTCGCAGCGGCCGTCTTCGACCGCATCTCGCCGGCGTTGCTGCTGCTTCTGCTGCTCGTCGGTGCCGGGGTGATCGGCTCGCTCTGGTACTACTGGCCGCGCTGGGTGCCGCGCCGCCTGCCACGCCTGCGCCTCCGCCTGCCGCGCTTCCATCTCCCCAAGCGGAAGAAACGCGCGAGAAAACCGGCGAAAACGCCGAAGAACGTTCAGGAGCCCGGCTTCAAGCCCACAGTCGTCCTGCCCGATGGCACCCTGCTCGCGGACAAGCTCGCCGCCGAGGGCCGCTACGCCGAGGCCATCCGCCAGCGCCTGCGCGACATCGTCGGCGACCTCACCCAGGCCGGGGTGATCTCCCCGCTGCCCGGTACCACAGCCGCCGAGGTGGCCGCGTCGGCCGCCGTGCACCGCCCGGCGGTGGCCGCCCCGCTCAGCGGCGCCACCGACCTGTTCTCCGAGGTCTGGTACGGCGACCGCCCGGCCCAGCGCACCCACGACGACCACATGCGCGCCCTGACCGGCGAGGTACGCAACCGGATGACGGGTGGCCCGCAGACATGAAGCTGACCCTGCCGATGAAGCACCCGCGCCGGCTACGCGTCTACACCCCGTTCGCGCTCGTGCTGGCGCTGGTCACCATCACGATCATCGCGCACCTGGTGCAGCGTGCCGACCCCACCGACTCGGCGTTCCTGTCCCCCACCAGCACCGACGGGCAGGGGGCGAGCCTGCTGGCCGGCGAGTTGAGGAACAACGGACGCACGGTGGACGTCCGCACCGGCACGCTCGACGCCGTCGAACAGGCCAGCCAGGGCGGCCCGGCCACCGTGTTCATCACCACGCCGGAGCTGGTCAACACCAAGTACCTGGAGTTGCTGGCGCTGCTGCCCAGCGAGGTACGGGTCGTCATGGTCGCCCCGCGCCAGGCTCAGCTCGACCAGCTCGGCTTGAACGTGACGGCGGCCGGTCCGCGCTGGACTGCCGCCGCGCCGCAGCCCGGTTGTGCCGCCGGCTTCGCCACGCCGGGCCCGGTGGCCGCCTTCCGCTGGAGTTACCCGGACGCCCCGGTGGCCTGCTACAACGGCGGTGTCGTGGAGGTGCCCTCGCCCACCTCGGCGACCTTCACGCTGGTCGGGGCGGCGGACCCGTTCCGCAACGACCGGGCCGACGAGCATCAGAACCATGCTTTCGCGGTACGGCTGCTGGCTCGCGAAGGCCGGGTGATCTGGCTCGACCTGCACACCCGGGAGCAGCTCCCGCCGAGCCAGCCCCCCACGCCGCGCCCGCAGGGCACCGGCGACGTGGAGCCGAACCCGGACCCCGATGCCACCGGCGCACCGTGGGACGACGGTGACCGCGACGATTCCGAGCCGGGTGGCCAGGCCAACCAGGGCGGCAGCGCGTCCGGTGACGGCGGGGGCAGCCCGTTGGCGCAGGCGTTCCCGCCGGCCGTGTGGGCCACGGTTGCGCTGCTGGTGCTGGCCGCGCTGGCGTTGGCGCTGGCCTCGGCGCGGCGGCTGGGCACCCCGGTGGCCGAGCCGCTGCCGGTACGGGTGCGCGCCGCTGAGACCGTACGAGGACTGGGTTCGCTGTATCGCCGGGCCAAGGCTCGCGGCAGCTCGCTGGCCACCGTGCAGGCGGCCGCGCGAACCCGGTTGATCGAGCACTTCGGGTTGCCTGCGGGCACGTCCGTCGATGAGCTTGCCGCGCATGTGGCGGCGCGGACCGGTCAGCCGGACAACGAAGTGCGGCACCTGCTCGAGGGCGGGGTCGAGGACAGCGACGAGGAACTGGCCCGGGCGGCAAGCGACGTGCAACGCCTGGTGCGGCACTTGACGGAGAGGAATGTGACGTGACGTCTTCGCTACCAGTGGAGGCCCTCGCGGCCCGCGACGCGTTGCAGCGCCTGCGGGCCGAGGTCGCCAAGGCGGTCATCGGCCAGGACGCGGTGGTCGGAGGCGTGATCATCGCGCTGCTGTGCGGGGGGCACGTGCTGCTCGAAGGCGTGCCCGGGGTGGCCAAGACGCTGCTGGTGCGCGCGCTCGCGGCGGCGCTGGACCTGCACACCAAGCGGGTGCAGTTCACCCCGGACCTGATGCCCGGCGACGTGACCGGCTCGCTGATCTACGACGCCCGCACCGCGGCGTTCAACTTCCGGGCCGGACCGCTGTTCACCAACCTGCTGCTCGCCGACGAGATCAACCGCACCCCGCCGAAGACCCAGGCGGCGCTGCTGGAGGCGATGGAGGAGCGCACGGTCAGCACCGACGGCGAGACCCGCCGGCTGCCCGAGCCGTTCATCGTGGTGGCCACGCAGAACCCGATCGAGTACGAGGGCACGTACCCGCTGCCCGAGGCACAACTGGACCGGTTCCTGCTCAAGCTGGCCGTGCCGCTGCCCGAGCGCGCCGAGGAGCTCGGTGTGCTGCGTGCCCACCACCAGGGCTTCGACCCCCGCGATCTCAAGGCCGCCGGGGTGGGCCCGGTCGCCTCGGCCGCCGACCTGGCCGCCGGGCGCGCGGCCGTGCGCCGGGTCGCCGTGGCCGAGCCGGTGCTCGAGTACGTGGTGGATCTGACCCGGGCCACCCGGGAGTCCCCGGCCCTGGAGCTCGGCGCTTCCCCGCGTGGCAGCACCGCGCTGCTGGCCGTCGCCAAGGCCCGCGCGTGGCTGAGCGGGCGCGAATACGTGATCCCGGACGACGTGAAGGCGTTCGCCATCCCCGTGCTGCGCCACCGGGTGCGGCTGCGCGCGGAGGCGGAGCTGGACGGCGTCTCCACCGACTCGGTGCTGCGTTCCGTGCTCGGCGCCGTGCCCGCGCCCCGCTGAGCCGGCCGTGATCACGAGGCGCTTCGCGCTGCTGCTGGCGCTGGGCGTGCCGCTCCCGGCGCTGCTGCCCTCGCCGTGGCTGCTGACCGCCGCCGTGCTGGCGCTGGCCGGGGGCGCGGCGGTGCTGGACGTGCTGGTGGCGGCGCCGCTGACCGCGGTGACGCTACGGCGTTCGGGGACCGAGACGGTGTGGCTGGGCGGCTCGGCGAGCACCACGCTGACCGTCGCGAACACCGCCACCCGGCCGATGTGGTTGCGGCTGCGGGATCGCTGGGTGCCCTCGGCCGGCGCGGACGCCACCGAGCACCGGCTGAACCTGCTCGCGGGCGAGGAGCGGGAGGTCACCACGACATTGACGCCGACCCGGCACGGCAACCGGCCGGCGGTGCGGGTGACGCTGCGCTCGTACGGGCCGCTGGGGCTGGCGTACCGGCAACGGCGGCAGCGCTGGAACGACGAGATCACGCCGGCCTGGACGCTGCGGGTGCTGCCGCGGTTCCCGTCGCGGCGGTTGCTGCCGGAGAAGCTGGCGAAGCTGCGGGTGTTCGACGGCGCGGTGGTGACCCGGGGGCGGGGGCAGGGTACGGAGTTCGACGCGCTGCGTGAGTACGTGGTGGGCGATGATGTGCGCAGCATCGACTGGCGCGCTTCGGCTCGTACCCATGATGTGATGGTTCGCACCTGGCGCCCGGAACGCGATCGCCGGGTGGTCTGTGTCCTCGACA
This sequence comes from Actinoplanes sp. TFC3, assembly GCF_001553785.1. Classification (GTDB taxonomy): domain Bacteria; phylum Actinomycetota; class Actinomycetes; order Mycobacteriales; family Micromonosporaceae; genus Actinoplanes. The sequence continues at coordinate 1,771,806 of NZ_LOJP01000001.1, read as the reverse complement.
CCGGCCGGACCTCCGCCGCGCGCATCGGTGACGAGCCGCGCCTGGACGCCGCCATCGACGCCGCGCTGCTGCTGGCCGTGCTGGCTTCCAAGGCCGACGACCGGGTCGACCTGCTGGCTGTGGATTCGCAGGTCCGCGCGCGGGTGGAGGGCGGCGGGCACCGCACCAAGCTGCCCCGGCTGATCAGCTCGATGGCGTCACTGGAACCGGCGCTGGTGGAGACGGACTTCGGCCCGGCTGCCAGCGATCTGCTGCGCCGCGGCCACAAGCGCGCCCTGGTGGTGATCTTCTCGGCGCTGGATGCCGCGCCGATCATCGAGGGTCTGCTGCCGATGCTCGGCCGGCTGACCACGCGGCACCGGGTGGTGCTGGCCAGCGTGCGCGATCCCGAGACCGAGCAGCTGGCCCGGCTGGGCGACGAGGCCACCGCCGATGACGTGCACCTCGCCGCGGCGGCCGAGCTGGCTCTAGCCGAACGGGGCCGGGTGCGGGCGCTGCTGGTGCAGCAGGGCGTGCTCGTTGTGGACGAGCCGCGCGAGGCGTTCGCCTCGAAGGTGTCGGACGTCTATCTCATGCTGAAGGCGGCGGGCCGGCTGTGATCCGCCGGTAGTCGGTGATCAGGTCGTAGTCCTTGGCCGGCCCCGCGGCATGCCACCGCTCGGTGAACGAATCGGGCCCGGTGACCTGCCCGGTCACGGTGTAGAGGTCGTCCTTGCACAGATGGCCGGCGTCCCACTGCCGGTCCCGAAGGTCAAGGACGTAAAAATCCCGTCCATCCAGAAAACGTACGTCCAGAGCGCCATCCGGACGCGCCCGGTACACCAACTGCCGCGTGGCCGGACCGCGGTGCGCGCCAAAGCTGAGCTCGCCGTCCTCGACGTAGTGCAGCGTGCCAGGGTCGTCGCCGTCGGCGAACTGCGCGTGCCCGGTGAAGACTCCGGTCAGCTGCGCCTTACGGTCGACTACGTCACGGTGCACCGACCACCTGCCACGCAAGAATTCTTGATAGCTTCGCTCCAGCACCGCCCACCCCTCAACGGAGGCCTCATGTCGCAGGTAGCCACGCTACGCCGGCCGCGTACCCCCGTACTCGCCGACCTGATCCCCGGCGCGCTCGCGCGCGACATCCTGCTGGTGGCCGGCGGCGCCGGGTTCATCGGCCTGCTCGCCCAGATCGTCGTGCCGATCCCGGGCACCCCGGTGCCGATCACCGGGCAGACCCTCGGCGTGCTGCTGGTCGGAGCGGCCTTCGGCTGGCGCCGCGCGGCCGCCACGGTTGCCCTGTACGCCGCCCTCGGCATCGCCGGCATGCCCTGGTTCGCCCACGGCGGTAGCGGCTACTCGGGCGCTGCTTTCGGCTACATCATCGGCTTCTTCGTCGCCGCGACCGCCGCCGGCTGGCTCGCCGAGCGCGGCGCCGACCGTACGGTGCTCAAGTCGCTGCCGGCCATGCTCGCCGCCGAAGTGATCATCTACGCGTTCGGCCTGCCCTGGCTCGCGCTGTCCACCGGGCTCTCCTTCGGCGAGACCATCTCGCAGGGCCTGGTCCCGTTCCTGATCGGCGACGCGGTGAAGGCGGCACTGGCCGCCGGCCTGCTCCCGGCCGCGTGGGCGCTCACCAACCGCCGTAGCTGACCAGCACATCTTTGAGGCCGGCTCCCGAGCGGGGGCCGGCCTCTTCGCGTGCCGGACCATGGATTCCGTGGCCGTCGCCTGTTCAGACAGTGCGGTAAGGGGCCAAACGGGCATTGCGGGGTCCTCCTCGCCCGGATCGATGGCGTATGACCGCTTCATATGCCGAGCAGGCTCTCGCAACGGACAAATATCCTCGACTGCAATCCGCAGATTGCACTACGCCGACGTCCTCCTGACGAATGCCCCTTGCTGTTAGCGTATGCCACCCCGGACCATGGGAGCTGGAAAGGTCACGGGAGGTAGCCATGGCAGTGTCAGGAACTGCGGCTCCGGGCCACAGCGGATGGGCCGTCTTCTACGACGGACCGGATGTCGTCGTGACGAGCTGGTACGTGATGAACCCCGACGGGCGCTACGCAGTCGCCCACCTCGGCAATGTCCGGCAAGTGCACGTGCGCACCTACACCGCCCGGGTGGCGGCGATGTTCACCGCGGCCGTCGAGCTGATGCTGGCCGCCCCGCTGGCCATCGCGTACGGCTCGGTGGCCCTGCTGGTCGCCGGCGCGCTGGCCGGACTCGGGATCGTGACGGCCATGGTGATCGACGGCCGCCGCAACCCGCGCTGGATGGCGCTGCAGGCGACCTACGGCAGCCGCGACGTCGAGTTGTTCAGCAGCCCCGACAAGCGCGAGTTCGAACGGGTCCGGCGGGCCGTGATCCGGGCGGTGCAGCTCAGCCGCGACCCATGGCCCTAGACGAGTAATTCCTAACCGCGGTTAGTGGTCGTAGGCGATGAGTGACCTGGTCACGGGCTGGCCGGTTGCCCGGTTGTGCCAGATTGCGGCG
>NZ_LOJP01000001.1:1764540-1769225 GCF_001553785.1 Actinoplanes sp. TFC3 | reverse complement strand
GCCCCCGCCTCCCTCGCTGCACCGGCTTCGGAACTTCCCCGGCTCGCTGATGAAATCGAGGCGGACATCCGCCGGGCGTACCGTGACATCGCCAGCGCTGAGGGAGAGTGGGTAAGCCTGGCCGACCTGCGCGATCAGCTGCCCGGCGTGCCGAAGCCCCAGGTCGACGCCGTCCTGCGGTTGATGGCGCGCATGCCCAGTATCCGGGTGGAGGAGGAAACCAACCAGAAGAACTTGGACTCACGTGACCGCGAGGCAGCCGTCACCATCGGCGCCCGGGCACAGCACATGCTGGCGATCGAGTCGCTGTGACCGAGGACAACCTCAAAGCACTCACCGGCTTGCGGATCAGCCTCGCCCCGACCCAGGACGATGTCTGGCGGCGCTCGGCCTTCCACGTCGACACGCTGCACCGTGAAGTCGCCGGCGCGGTCCTCGACGCGATCGATGAGGCTCGCCAAAGCGATGCCCCCAGCCCCATCGGGCTGGTGGTGCAGGGTCAGCGCGGCTCTGGCAAGACCCACCTGCTCGGCTGGGTACGCGAGCAGGTGCAACGCCAGGACGGATACTTCTTCCTGGTGGGTCTGCAGGACGGCACCTCGTTCTGGCAGAACGTCGCCCATTCCATGCTCGACGGTCTCACCCGCCGGGTCGAAGGGCACGAAACCCAACTGCGTGTCCTGCTGCGACGGCTCACCCTGCTCACCGGAGTTCCGTTCGACGCCCGGCAGGCACTCATCGGCGACGCCCCCTTGGACCGCAATGCCGTCGAGGCGCTGTTGAAGGCTCTGCACGAGTTCGACCCTTCGGTGGCCAGCGCCTGCCGGCACACGGCTCGCGCTCTGGCAATCTTCAACGCCGGTGACTACCGAGCCCGCGAGGTGGGCAACAACTTCCTGCTGTCCGACGAGGAATGCGAACCTGGCGAGCGCGGGCCCTGGGCGTTGCCCCGGCGCGCCTACCCGGCCGAGCTGATCGTGAGTGAGATCTCGCGGTTGCTCGCGCTCACCGGACCATCGGTGATTGCCGTCGACCAGATCGACGGTCTGCTGGCGCCGGTGTCCAAGGCCATGCTCAGCAACACCGACCCCGCCTCACGGGACGCGGTGATGCTCGACCGGGTTGCGAACGGCCTCATGGACCTGCGCGAGCGGACCCGCCGGACCTTGACCGTGGTCTCAGCCCAGCATTCTACGTGGGAAGTCATCCGTACCAAGGCGATCGCCGCGGTACAGGACCGCTTCGTGGCCAAGCAGCACCTCGGGCGGATCCCCAGCGCCGGCATCGGCCGGGCACTGATCGCCAAACGCCTGACCCCGCACTACGAGTCCCTGGACTTCACCCCGCCGTACGCCACCTGGCCGATCCGTGACGACGCGTTCGAGCAAGCCATCGGTTTCATGCCCCGCGAGCTGCTCAAAATGGTCGCCACCCACATCGCCCAGTGCGTGCAGAACGGCAACGTGCGGGAACTGACCACCCTGGAGCCGTCGTCCGACGAAGAAATGCCGCCGCCTCCCCCCGCCGCCCCAGCAGCGCTGACGGCCCTGGACACCCGCTTCGCCGAGCTGAAGGCGAACGCTGACATCAGCCGCGTGCTGAGCCGCGACACCGAGGACGTCGAACTGCCCGCCCTGCTCGCGGCGGGGCTGCAGGCTTGGATGACCGAGCGAGGCGAAGCTGGTGCGGCGTTCGAGCAGGACCCCCCGCCCAGCACGAAACCCGCCCTGCACGCTCGGCTGCGCCGTACCTTGGACGACACAACCGAGGTGGAGGCCCACTGGGGCTTCCGAGGCATCTCGCCGGACTACCATGCCACCGCCGTCCTCAACCGGGTACGCACCGCCTGCACCGAAGCCGGCTTGGCCAGCGGCGTACCGAACCGGCACCTGTTCCTCCTCCGCAACAAGGATTGGCCCAGTACACCCAAGAACATCGAAGCTGTCGCCCTGTTCGAAGCCGCAGGCGGCCAGCGCCTGGAAGTAACCGACACCGAACTTCGAGTCCTCTGGGCCCTTCGCGACCTACTGGCCAAGTCCTCTGCCGACCTACCTGCCTGGCTCCTGTCCCGCCAGCCAACCAGCGAAGTCGCCTTCCTACGCGACGCCCTGTCCAACGCCGGCCCCCCGCCCGAACCTCAAGCCGTCTCTTCCGGCTCTTCGCGACCCGCATTCGACTCCACGCCGGCTCCCGATACCTCTTCTGGCTCTCTGCAGCCTGTATCCGGATCCTCGCCGACTCCCGCCGCTTCTTCGCAGCGTCCCCCGGCTGAATCGGCGCCCGTATCCTCGGTCTTGCCTGGTGGGTCATCGGCGCCCGCCTCCAGTTGGTCGCCTGATTCTGCGTCGTCGTCGGCACCTTTCTCTTCGTCACCTTCGCCGGCGCCGTTGCCACCGCTGACGCCGCCCCCATCGACCACTTCCTTGCCGGCGGCCTCAACCTCGTTCTCGCCCGCGCCTTCACTCGATGAACCAGCTTCGCGGTCGCCCGAGCAGACGTGGTCAACGCCGACGAGCTCGTCAACCGTCAGCGACGCGTTTGTGCTTGGCCGCCGCTATGACACCGAAGAACCGATCACGGTGGAGCTCGAGGCTCTTCGTAAGCACATGGCGATCTTCGCCGGTTCCGGTTCGGGCAAGACGGTGCTCCTACGGCGGGTTATCGAGGAGTGCGCGCTGCGCGGTGTCTCGGCAATTGTGCTGGACCCCAACAACGACCTCGCCCGGCTCGGTGACGCATGGCCCGAACCTCCGACCGGCTGGGAGGACGGCGACAAGGCTCGGGCGAAGGAGTACTTGGAAAACACCGACGTCGTCATCTATACGCCGCGGCGAGCCTCCGGCCGGCCTCTCACCTTTCAGCCCCTGCCGGTCTTCTCGGAATTGCTGGATGACTCCGACGAGTTCGAGGCAGCAGTTGACGCGGCCTTGGCAACGCTCGCTCCGCGGGCCAAGGTTGACGGCAAGACGGCGAAAGCCGAACGCGGCCGAGCCGTCCTCAAGGAAGCGTTGACCTATTACGCCCAACGCAGTCGTGAGGCCACTCTTCGCGGCTTCGTCGGCATGCTCGACGATCTGCCCGAGGCAGCTAGCAGTCTTGGTGAGACTGCACCCAAGGTAGCCACCGAACTCGCTCAAGCGTTGACCGCCGCCATGGTGATAGACCCGCTGTTCGGCGGAGTGGGCACGCCGGTCGACCCCGGCGAGCTGTTGAAGGCTCTGCCTGGTAAACGCGCTCGGGTCTCGGTCATCAGCCTGGTCGGGCTGCCGAACGACGATCAGCGACAGAGCTTCGTCAACCAGCTGCAGATGGCTCTGTTCGCATGGGTGAAGAAGAACCCGGCGGGTGACCGCCCACTCGGGGGGCTTTTCGTGATGGACGAGGCCCAGACGCTTGCTCCGTCCGGCGCGATGACAGCGTGTACCCGCAGCACCCTGTCGCTGGCGTCTCAGGCCCGGAAGTACGGTCTTGGCCTTGTCTTCGCCACTCAGTCTCCGAAGGGTCTGCACAATCAGATCCCGGGCAACGCGGCCACACAGGTCTATGGCTTGATGAATGCTCCGGCCCAGATTGACGCCGCGCGCGAGATGGCCCGCGCCAAAGGCGGCGACGTGCCCGACATCTCTCAGCTGCGAAGCGGCCAGTTCTATCTGGCTTTGGAAGGCCGCTCGTTCGCGAAGGCCCGCACTCCCCTGTGCTTGAGCTTTCACCCGCGAAGCCCTTTGACCGTGGAGGAGGTCCTCACTCGATCGCGGGTGACTCCGGACAGCCGCCCAACCTGACATGCCCATGAGCATGTTTCTCGCCGACCTTCGGCGCGACAAGCCTGGCGTTGCTGGTCGTCACGCTGTGGGCCTGGCGTCGTCCGACCGAGTCGGCCTTACGGATGACCGGCCGTCAGGGATGGTTGTGGTGCGGATGGGGGCTTGGGTTGCCGCGGGTCCACAGGTGGACGGCGTAGCCGAACGCGACCACGGCGACCAGGAAGCCGGTCCATCCGCCGAGGGCGATCAGGAAAGGCATACTCACCCACAGGAGTACGGCCACAAGCGGCCGGCGTGGGAGGTCACGCCGAGGGGTGTGCTGCCGCGTAGCGAAGCTCGGATCCTCGGACAGCAGACCGGAGACGATCTCGTTGAAGCGGCGACGATCGTAGGAACTGAGCACGTTGCCTCCCAGCAGCGTGAGATTCCGGGCACCACGAACCGGCTACCACCAACCGGCACAGTGGAATACGGCCCGCTTTCCCATCCTGGCTGAGACATGCGGGCTCGATCGATGCGATTTCCATCACTCGGAAGAGGTGCCTGCGGGCAGCACTCGCTGAGGTGGAGGTCATCACCCTGAGGTCGAGGTCGCTTCGAGCCTCGCTGTCGCGCATGAGACACCCGCTCGGGTGAGGCGGTCAAGGCGAAGGTGAGCGGCCGTGACCTGACGTGCTCTCGGCCGTTCATGAGCGTTCAGCGCGAGGCGTTCAGGCAAAGAGCGCATGTCGAGGGAGACCCATGACAGCTTCATGGACATGATGCGCAATAGTGTGTATACACAGAAACGCCCGTTCAGATATCAATCTGAACGGGCGTTTCTGACGTTGAGTCCGGCGGCGTCCTACTCTCCCACACCCTCCCGAGTGCAGTACCATCGGCGCTGGAGGGCTTAGCTTCCGGGTTCGGAATGAGACCGGG
>NZ_LOJP01000001.1:1758433-1764440 GCF_001553785.1 Actinoplanes sp. TFC3 | reverse complement strand
CGGTCAGAAGGGTGTTGATGTCTGTCGTCACAAACGGATCATCGACACCCTTCGTCATGCCCACGACTCAGGGGTAGTTAGGACTTACTCGTCTAGGTCATTGAACCTCGGATGCCGCGGATGAAGTCGGCCGCGGCATCCCCGGTCAGCGCCACGTCGAGCAGGTTGGCCGAGATGTCGCGGAAACGTCTGGTCGTCTCCGGGTCGGTGCGCAGGTCGTCGGTGCCGCCGGCGGCCTCCACGAACAGCACGTCAGGGTCGCGCGTCCCGGCAAACTCCAGCAGCTCGAACGTGCCACCCAGGCCGGGGTGGCGGTCCAGGTCGATGGGCGTGACGGCGATGCGGTACGCGGACTGCGCCATCAGGCTCAGCAGGTGATCGAGCTGGTCCGCCATGACCGCCCGCCCACCCACCGGGCGGCGCAACGTGGATTCGTCCACCACCGCGGTGATGCGTGGCGGCTTGGCCTCGGTGAGCCGCTCCTCGAACATGCGTTGCCGGTCCAGCCGCAGCTCCACGCGCGCGTGCACGTCGTCGTGGTCAGGGTCCTTGCGCAGCGACAGCGCGGTCATCGCGCGGGCGTAGTCGCGCGTTTGCAGCATGCCGGGGACATAGAGCACCTGCCAGACGAAGATCTCCGACGCCTCGCTCTCGTACGCCACGAAGCGCTGGTAGTCACCGGCCAGGCGGTGCTTGCTGTACCACTGGCGGGTCCGCGACCGGCGGGCCAGCCCGGCCAGCGCGCCGACTTCGGCCTCGTCGGCCACGCCGTACAGCGACAGCAGCGCGCGCACCTCGAGGGGTTGCACGGTCACGTCGCCTTTTTCGATGCGGCTCAGCTTCGACGGCGACCAGTCCATGCGCTGGGCCACCGCATCGGTGCTGAGCCCGCTCTGGTCACGAAGCTGGCGCAGCCGCTGCCGCAGGCGTTCGCGGGCAACGGTCGGCCCGACCGGTGTCGTCATCGGACCGGCCTCCGTCCATCTGCGTTTTGCAGCTTGCCGAAAGACATCCGCGAAAGCCTACCGGATTATTGCGTGGGGCAAAGTGTGCGGGCGCCAACATTGTCCTTTCGGCCGACGCCCTCGCCATACAGCGCGTTGAATATCGGGTACCGTCAGTGACCATGATGGACGATGTCATTCCCGTTTGGCGCAAGAGCACCAAGAGCGGCTCCGAAAGCTGCGTCGAGGTCGCAGTGTCCGCTCCCGAGTCCGTTCTGATCCGGGATTCCAAGAACCCGCACGGCGCCGTGCTGACCTTCGATGTGGTGGTGTTCCGCCAATTCATCGACTTCGTCAAAGAATCGTCACGCTGAGCCGTTCCAGCCGCTCGGACGCCTTCTCCCCGGCATCGGCGGCCGCCAGCAGCGACGCGAAGCGCTGCCGGTAGAGCTGCACCGTTTCCGGGTCCTCGGCCAGCCGGTCGTAGCCGGGCGTCTCGAAGAACACAGCGGTGTCAAAGATCTCGAACGAGCCGGTCATGCCCGGATGGGCGTCGCTGTCCAGCGACGGCACCGCGAGCCGCACCGAAGGGTAGCGGGCGCTGATCTCCAGCAGGTGGTCGAGCTGGGCGCGCATCGTGGCCGGACCGCCGACCCGGCGCCGCAGCACCGACTCGTCGATCACCGAGGTGAGCGCGGGCGGGTTGGCGCCTTCGAGCCGCTGCAGGAACGCCTCCGAGCGTTGCCGGCGTAGCTGGACGCGCTGGGCAACCCCGGGTGCCTGCGACGGCAGCCCCAGCACCCCGGCCACCAGGGCCGTCGCGTACTGCTCGGTCTGCAGCAGGCCAGGCACGTACAGCGGCTGGTTCTGCTGGATGCTCGCGGCCTCCCGCTCCAACTCCACCAGCCGGGCGTACGCGTCCGAAACCCATTCCATGCGCCTGTCCTCACTGAGGCGACCGCTGACGGCCGCTTGCAATCTGCGATTCGCAGATACTAGGCCATTGGGACGGGCTCGGCAGTGTGTTCGGGGGCGAGTTCGCTGTCCTCCCCGCGACGCTCGGCAGCCGCGCCCGCGCCCAGGGCGTACCCCATGAAGGTCAGCCACACCGCGAAGCCGATGCCGATCCGCAGCGGGCTGGGCCAGCCCGAGGGCGTCACATAGGCCTCCAGCACGCCGCTGACCAGCAGCATCACCACCAGGCCGAGCGCAACCAGCATGCCCGCCCGCGCGCGTTCGGCCAGGGCGCGGCCGCGGGTGCGGTGCGGGCCCGGCGCGATCCACGCCCATCCGATCCGCAAGCCGACTCCGGCCGCCACAAAAATCGAGGTCAACTCAAGAAAACCATGCGGAAGGATGTACGCGAAAAAGGTGTCCCCGTGCCCCGAATAGACCATCAGCCCGCCGGTCAGCCCGAGGCTGAGCAGATTTTCGCCGAGAATCCAGAGGGCGGGCACAATCAGCACCCCCGAGGCCAGGCACTGCCCCGCGAGCATGGCGTTGTGCGTCCACACCTGGGCAGCGAAATTCTGCGCCCGGAACTCGCTGTAGTAGTCGACGAAATCGGTGCTGAACGCCGTGCCGCCTAGCGCACCGGGCGCGAACGTCTCGATGATGCCGGGATGGGCGGCGAAGTAGCCGATCAGCAACCCGCCGACCACCACGTTGAGCACCATCGTGGTCAGCCACCAGTGCCGCGAGCGGTACAACTCCAACGGCAGCGTGGTGGTGAAGAACCGGGCCACCGGGCGCCACGACAGCCGCCGCCCACCGGTCACCGCGGCCCGCGCGGCCAGCACCAGCTGCGACAACGAGGCCAGCAGGATCGGGTCCGGAGAGTGGCTGCGCACCACCGACAGATGGGTGGCCGCCCGCTGGTAGAGCAACACCAGCTCGTCTGCCTCGTGCGCGTCTAGCCGGCGCCGCCGGGTCAGCGCCTCGAGCCGGTTCCACTCGCCGCGGCGCTCGCTGACGTACGCGTCCAGGTCCACCGCGGCAGCGTACTTGGCGGTCATCTAGTTAACTACCCGCTATGAGTGTGGTGCCGGCGGTTCGCCGCGAGCAGGGCGAGCAGCTCGTCAACGGCGAGGCGGTGGAAGTCGACATCCGGTATGCCCGGGTCGGTTCGCGCACGCTGGCACGGATGCTCGACATGATCGTCGAGGTGCTGATCGGGGTCACGGTGTTCATCACCGCCAGCGCGATCGCCGACGGGCTGTTCAGTGAGGCCGTTGACGAGGCGCTGATCAACACCTTCGTCACGGTGGCGATCGTGCTGGCCTTCGTCGGCTACCCGACCCTCGTGGAGACCCTGAGCAACGGGCGCAGCCTGGGCAAACGGGCGCTGGGGTTGCGCGTGGTGCGCGAGGACGGCGGCCCGATCCGGGTCCGGCATGCGCTGACCCGCAGCCTGATCGGCCTCGCGGTGGAGTGGCCGGGGATGCTGTTCCCCCCGTTCACCTGGGCCGTCGCGTTGAGCACAATGATCGGCTCGCCGCGCGGGCGGCGCCTGGGTGACCTGGCGGCCGGCACGTTCGTGGTGCACGAGCGCACGCCGGCACCCTGGGGCTGGGTGCCGGCGATGCCCCCGCATCTTGCGGGCTGGGCGAGCGGCCTGGAGCTGACGAACCTCGACGACGACTTGGCGCTGGCCACCCGGCACTACCTGGCTCGCGTGCGCGACATCCGCGAGCCGATGAGTTCCCGGCTGGCGTACAGCCTGGCCGCCGAGGTGAGCGAGCGCATTGCGCAACCGGTGCCGGTGGGCGTACCCGTGTGGATGTTTCTCAGTGCGGTGCTCGCCGAAAGGCGTCGCCGGGCGGCCGATCGCGTGCACACCACCCGGGAACTGACCCAGCGGATCTGGCCCGGATTCGGCCGATCGGCCTGGCCCTCGCCCGGTCGTCCGGCGTGGGAACCCGCAATTACGCACCCGCCGATTCTGGGCATCGCGAAAGAAGCCCGGCCGCCCTCATGAACCGGAACCCAACCGCTGCGGCGTCTGAATACCGAGCAGGTCCAGCCCCTTTCCGAGCGTGCGCCCGGTGGCCAGGCAAAGCGTCAATCTGCTTTCCCGTACGCCCGCAGCAGCCTTGAGTACCGGGCAGTGCTCGTAGAACGTGCTGAACGAGGCGGCCAGCGAGTACAGGTAACCGGCCAGCCGGTGGAGATCGAGCGACTCGGCCACCCCGGTGATCACCGGTTCGAAGGCGCACAGTTCCAGGGCCAGCGCCCGTTCGGCCGGTTCACCGATCACCACGCCGGGTGCGAAGTCTCCGGCCCGGTGCAGAATCGACTGGATCCGGGCGTACGCGTACTGCAGATACGGCCCGGTGTTGCCGATCTGCGCGAGCATCCGATCCCAGTCGAATACGTAATTACCGCGCCGGTCACCGCTCAGATCGGCGTATTTGATCGCGCCCACGCCCACCGCCGCCGCGATCGCCGGATCGCCATTGCGAACGGCCGCCCGGGCCACCGCTTCGTCGAGCACCTCGGCCAGCTTGACGGAATCGCCGGACCGGCTGCGGAACATCCGGCCGTCCTCCCCAAGGATCGAGCCGAACGCCACGTGCTCGGCGCGCACCGTTCCCGGCAGCCACCCGGCGTCCTGGGCCACCGCGAACACCATGGCGAAGTGGGTGCTCTGCGGTGCTCCGACCACGTAGAGCAGCCGGTCAGCCCGCAGCTCCGTGGTCCGGTGACGCAACGCTGCCAGGTCTGTGGTGGCGTACCCGTATCCGCCGTCGCTCTTGCGCACGATCAGTGGAAGCGGACCGCCATCGCGCCCGCGGAAGCCCGCCGGAAAGACGCACAACGCGCCGTCGCTCGCCACCAGCAGGCCCTTGTCATCAAGCTCCGCGACAACGGAATCCAGCTGATCCTGATAGGCGCTCTCCCCCGCGAAGTCGGCCGCCGTCAGCGTCACCCCGAGCCGTTCATAGGCGGCCAGGAAATCGGTTTTGGTGCGGTCGAGCAGCCGCCGCCACACGGCCCTGGTCTCCGGGTCGCCGGCCTGCAGCAGCACCACCCGGCGGCGGGCGCTCTCCCGGAACTCATCATCGGTGTCGAAGGCAATTCGCGCCGCCCGATAGACGTCGTGCTCCTGCCCGAAACGGATCGCGTACTCAATGATCATTCCGAACGATGTGCCCCAGTCCCCGAGATGGTTCGCCCGCATCACGTCGTGGCCCAGCCATTCCAGCACCCGCACGGCGGCATCCCCGATCACGGTCGATCGCAGATGCCCGACGGTCAATTCCTTCGCCGCATTGGGTGCCGAATAGTCCACGAGAACCCTCTGCGGTTTGGCTACCGGGGCAACACCGAGGCGTTCATCACCGGCCAGCTCCCGCACGGCGGCCGCAATCACGTCGTCCTGCACTGTCAGATTGATGAACCCCGGCCCGGACACCTCGGCCGTGGCCAGCCCTACGAAATCGGCCTTCGCAATAACGTCTGCCGCTATGTCGCGCGGCCCCTTACCGCCTTTACCGTTCGGCGCTTTGGCTGAGGTCCGGGCCAGCGGCAGGGCGGCGCCGGATTGGTAGTCGGCGTGCGGCGAGCGGCGCACGGCCGGATCAACTGGTGTGCCGGCCGTGGCGGCCAGGGCCGGCTGCAACCGGGCGGCGAGAAGCGCTTCAAAATTCATCGGGACCCATTCGATACGGGCAAGGCCCCACCGAGGTCCACTCCTGCACCACCGGCGGAAGCCCGCCGGTGGAAGACACGTGTCAGCTCAACCGGAGGCTCATGATCCGGCGTCGGTCGCGGTTGATGCTGCACACGAGTGGAAGCATAGCGCCATGCAGTGGATCGCCGCGGACCCCGGAATCCTCACCCTGCCCTCCGGCCGGCTGATCCGCGGCCGAGCCCTGCGCCGCCCGGCTCCACCAGGCCCGCCGGCCGACTTCAGCGTGCGCCTGGCCGGCCCGGACCCGACGATCCGCTGGCCCGACTTCTGGTTGCCGCTGGACCGGGTGCAGGCCCGAGCGGTGCTGCAGGAGGCGTGGGAGCGGGCTGCGGGCGAGCGGGTGGAGGTTGCTTGCCTGGGTGGGCGGGGG
>NZ_LOJP01000001.1:1650104-1758333 GCF_001553785.1 Actinoplanes sp. TFC3 | reverse complement strand
GCCCCGCACCCACCCGGCAAGCGCCCCACCGCCGCGCACAAGCCACGAGAAGCGCTCTACAAAGCCGAGCCGGACCAGCAATGGGAAGCCGACCACGGAGTCGCGCCGATCATCCGGGCCAGGCGGCGCCGCCAAGAGCACGGGCCGGGCGCGGGCGTCATCGGTGCCGACCGGTAACCACCACTCTTGACATTCAAGATCCTCAATGTATGAATAGTGGCATGGGCTTTGTCGGTGCGGTTGTGAGTTCGTTGCTGGCGGTCACTTCCGGGATCACCCCGGTGGCGAGCGCTGCGGAGTTCGAGACAGCCGTGGCCGGCAACCCGTTCGTCGACGGATGGTATGCCGATCCGGACGTGGCGACGTACGGGGGACAGTATTGGGTCTATCCCACCTCGTCGCGCCCCTACGACCAGCAGACCTATCTCGACGCCTTCTCCTCCGAGGATCTGGTCCATTGGACCAAGCACCCGAAGGTGCTCACCACGGCGAACGTCTCCTGGGCGCGCCGAGCCGTTTGGGCGCCCGCCCCGGTGCAGCGCAACGGCAAGTACTACCTGTATTTCGGCGCCAATGACATTCAGAGCAACGCCGAGCTCGGCGGCATCGGAGTCGCGGTGGCCGACCGGCCCGAGGGTCCCTATGTGGATGCCATCGGCAAGCCGTTGATCGGGCAGTTCGTCAACGGTGCCCAGCCTATCGATCAAGACGTGTTCGTTGACGACGACGGCCAGGCCTACATGTATTACGGCGGCTGGCAACACGCCAATGTGGTCAAGCTGAACAGCGACATGACCAGCCTCGGCACCTTCGCCGACGGGTCGACCTACAAGGAGATCACGCCGCCGAACTACACCGAGGGTTCGCAGGTCTTCAAGCGCAATGGCAAGTACTACCTGATGTGGTCCGAGGGTGGGTGGACCGGACCGGACTACTCGGTTTCGTACGCCATCGCCGACAGCCCGCTGGGCCCCTTCACCAGGGGCGAGAAGATCCTCACCCAGGATGCGGCGGTGGCGAAGGGCTCGGGGCACAATGCGGTGCTCAATCTGCCCGGCACCAACACGTGGTACATCTTCTATCACCGCCGCCCGCTCAGCGAGACCGACGGTAATCATCGTCAGGTCGCCTATGACCGGATGCGCTTCAACGCCGACGGCACCATTCAGCACATTGTCATGGGCGTGCAGGACAACTTCGCCGACAACAACGCGGTGGGCTGGAAAACGTACGGCTCCACCTGGTCGGCCGCCGGCGGTTCCTACCGGGCCACCGCCTCAGCCGGCGGAAAGGCGCTGCTGGACACCAATTTCACCAACGCCACCTACGACACCGACGTCACGATTACGTCCGGCAACGGCGATGCCGGTGTGGTGTTCCGGGCGACCCAGGCGACCGTGGGCACCGATGCGTACCGCGGCTACTACGCCGGCTTGACCACCGCCGGCCGTGTCGTTCTCGGCAAGGCCAACAACAACTGGACCCCGTTGGCCGGCGCACCGGTGACCCTGCAACGCGGAGTCGCCTGCCACCTGCGGATCCAGGCGATCGGCACAAGCATCAAGGTGTACGTGAACAACGCGGCCACCCCGTCGATCTCGGTCACCGACACCAGCTTCGCCAGCGGCGCGAACGGCGTCCGGGTCTTCAACACCGCAGCGGCCTTCGACAACGTGGCGGTAACCCGCTGAGACGCCTCAAATTACTCGGGTGTAGTTTCCCGGTAGCGCTCGCACCCACCCTGACCTGCGGCGTAGCGTCCCCGGAGTGGAGACGATCATCGAGTCGGCGATGCAGACGCCGGACGGCTGGCGGGTGGAAGTGGTCCGCCGCGGCACCACCCGCTGGTACCGGATCGTGCACGGCGACGACGAGATCGACTGGCTCTCCATCGCCGGCGTCCACCGCATCCTTGCCGATGCCGGCGTCGACCTGGCCGACCTCACCGAGGCCGCCTGACCCCGGCACCCCGGCCGGCAATCGTGGCGGGCATCACTCTTTCGTAAGGCCCCGCGCATCGTTGACTCGGTCATGAGCACACAGGCACAAATCCTCGACACCTCGCTCCTCGTCTGGGACAAGGAAGCCGCCTCCGGCCAGCACGACGTGCCCGCCGACCTCACCTGGGGCACCGTCCGCCTCGGCGGCGAAGCGGTCCTGCGCAAGGCCGAGGTGCTCGTCGACCTGACCGAGCGCTTTCCGGCAGTCCAAGCCATCCTCGTCCACGACGCCGGCTACCAGCAAGGCGTCGACCTGGCCCGCAAACTAACGGGCCGCGAAGCCGCCGCTTGATCACTGTTGCGGGGTCGCAGAAACGCTCGGCCCCGCAATAGTCAAGCAAGCTCCCGTACTGCCGGAGCAAACTGTTCAGCTTGCGGAGCTTGTCGATCGTGCCGTCCGGCGGCGGATCGGGCTTGAAATGCATGACGTCGTTGCGGATGTGCCGGATCTCGTTGAGGCGTTCGATGAATGCTGCGCGGTCAAGCGGCCAGCCGAGTCTGCTCCAGATGGCCGAGGCGCTGAGCACCCGCTGGTAGTCACCCATCGAGAGTTCGTCGAAGGACCGGACAGGTCCTTTGCAGAGGGTTCCGACCTCGTCCAGGTCGAGATTGCGAGCGATGACCCGGCGCAGGCTGCGGTCCAACTCCCCGATCTGGAAGAAGGGCAGCGCCATCTGGCCGTAAGCCCGCACTCGCCCATTCGGCGTCACCTCGGCGGAATGCGTGTCCCCCACGCGCTTACGCACAAAGCGGAGTTTCGCCCCTGGCCGCAGCAGGTTCGCATCGAGAAGATCGCGAACCTGCACGCGTCGCCCGCGCAACAGGTACATCGACCTCTGCACCGGAATGTGCTGCCCAGCACCTATATCGTCGTTCATAGCTGCCGGCCCGCTAGCCCTGCCGCAACGCGGCATGCTTAGCGCGGGCAACCACAGTGATGTTCAGGATCTTTCTGGCCAGCTCGTCCATGGTTCCCTTATCCGGTATTTGCAGCGCCTTGGCGACCAGTTTCAAATTTGGCGCGGTGATCTTCCCGCGTTTGAGAAGTCCCGCGACATCATCGACTTTTTCGGCGGCGCGCAGCTTCGTGACGACCGCATCGGCGTCGAACGGCTCGGCGGATCCCGCTGTTCGTTTCCGCGGTGTTGTGGCAGAAGGAGGGGCGACGGGGGTCGAGGGAACTTGCATCGGCGCCGGATGATGGTTCAGCTCTGCGGGCGATGACGTTGCCAGGACAAGACGGCCGTCAGCAAGGGCGGCCAGATCATCGACACCCAGGCCGGCCAGGAAGGTGGTCACGCGCGCTTGCAATTGGAGAAGAAGGACAAGATCGCTCACCGTACGCTGCCCGCCTCGACGCCCTCGAGAATTTCCGTTGTCAGCGTTTGAAACTCGGCCACCACTTCATCGGTGACCGGTGCCCGCAGCACCGCCGGCACACCGCTCTCCCCTGCGTCTCCGAAGTAACGCGGGCTGTCCCGCATCGTGCCCGCGAGAACGGGCATCTGACTGTTCTGCCGGATCTCTTCGATGTAGTACTGCTGCGTGCCGATGGGTTTGCTGGCGTAGATCTTGACCATGGTGAAGATGACGCCCAGGAACCGGGTTTCGATCGTTTGGTCGCCGGCCCTTCCCGGCGTCCCGTGATTGACGTAGTCGTTGTACTCCGAGACCAGGTCATCACAGTTGCCGACCAGGTACTGGATGCCAAGCGTCGACAGGTAGTCGGCTTTTGCGGGCACCAGGACGTAGTCGCTGGCGACAATGGCGGTCTTTGTCACCAAGCCGAAGTTGGGCGCACAATCGATTAGCACGACGTCGTACTCCTGGAAGGCCTCATGGCGCAGCGCTCGCGCCAGACAGCCGTGCAGATCGAGGAATTTGCGTTTGGACTCACCCAGGGTGGTGCCCCCGCCGAGGCGAGCCGCGAGGCGCAGGTCGATGTCGATCAGCTTGAGGTGCGACGAGATCAGGTCAAGACGGCCCCCGGTATCCGCCAGTTGGGCGTTGACCAGCGGAGGCGTGACGATCAGCTCATGCAGGTCGACTTCGCGACCGGGGGCATCACCCTCGTACCAGCGCATGATGGTCGTGTCTTTACGCAGATCTTCGCGCCACTGCTCGACCGAGTAGAAGGAGAACGTGAGATTGGCCTGGGGGTCGAGATCAACCAGGAGGACCTTGCGTCCTCGTCCGGCGATCTCGGCCCCCAGATTGGCGGTCAGCGTCGTCTTACCGACGGCGCCTTTGTAATTCATGACGGCGATGACCTGCATGCGGCTCCCCGAAGATCGGCAGGCGGACATCGCGACACCAAGCGCAGACCCGGTCAAAGGAAACGCCTGTCAACTTGGCGACTTCCGCCGTTCGCGCGAATCTGAAGGGCTTGTCAAAATGGCCAACCGTATGACCGGATCCTTCGTATTGCCGGTCGAACAGCTACTCGGAACACACGTCCGACGACGGTTCGGCAAAAACGGCCTGGAATTTTGGCACGTCTGCACGCCTCTGTCCACTTCACACTAACGGCTGAAATTGACGTACCTTCAGGATCTTGCGTCCGGCTTGCCGCTGGCTCTCACTGATCAGGCCTGAATGTTTTCCAGGTCATCGAGCAGACTCGGGTGCTTCGGCTCCCAGCCCAGCCCCTCCCGCGTCCCCGCGCTCGTCGACGGTTGATCGGTCGCGAAGATCTCGCCGAGTGGCCCGAAGGTCTCCACCGGCACATTTTCCACCGGCAGTCCGAGCCGCCGCCCGATGACCTCGGCGATGTCGCGGACCGTGTCGCCCTCGTCGGCCACGGCGTGCCAGGCGGTTCCGGCCGGGGCCGATTCCAGGACCAGGCGGAACAGGACCGCTGCGTCGAGGGCGTGCACGGCGGGCCAGCGCTGGGTGCCGTCGCCCGGGTAGCCGGATACGCCGTTGGCGCGGGCGATTTCGGTCAGCAGGCCCGCGAAGCCACCGGTGCCCCGGTTGTGCACGGTGCGGGGCAGGCGGACCGAGGCGCTTCGCACGCCCCGGGAGGACGATGCCAAGATCCGGTTTACGGTACGTCCACGGCCCCCGACTGGGCCGTCGGTGGGCAGCGGGTCGGCCTCGGTGGAGACCCGGCCCGGCACCCAGGGTGTGCCCGACACCGTGACGAACGGGCGGTCGCTGCCGGTCAGTTCCTCGCCCAGGGCCAGCATGGCGGCGCTCTCCTCGGCGACCGAGGCGGCGACGGCCTCGGCTGAGCTGAAGTCGTTGCTGAAGGCCAGGTGGATCACGCCGTCAGCCTGGGCGGCGCCGGCGCGCAGCACGTCAAGGTCGCCCAGGGATCCCCGCAGAACCTCGGCGCCGGCGGCTTCGGCGGCTTGGGCGGAGGCGTCGGAGCGGGCCAGGGCCAGGACGGTGTGGCCGTTGCCGAGCAGTTCGGCTACGACGGCGGAGCCGATCAGGCCGGTTCCGCCGGTGATGAAGATGCGCATGGGGTGTTCTCCCGGATGATGATGGGACTCTTGTCCCGTCACGCTAGCACGATGATGGGACAAAGGTCTCGTCACGTATGCTGAGGGTATGGCTCGATGGGAACCCGGGGCGCGTGAACGGCTGGTGCTGGCCGCCGTCGACCTGTTCGTCGAGCAGGGATACGACGCCACGACGGTTGCGCAGATCGCCGAGCGCGCCGGGGTCACCAAGAGCACGTTCTTCCGGCACTTCCCGGACAAGCGCGAGCTCTTGGTGGCCGGCCAGGAAGCCCTGAGCCAGCTGCTGGCCGCCGGGATCACCGAAGCCCCGGACGGCGCCAGCCCGATGGACGCGGTCGCGGCCGGCCTCGAGCGGGCGTCGAGTGCCATGGGACCGATGAATCGGGAACTCGGCCCGCGCCTGAAGGCCGCCGTGGCCACCAGCACCGAACTGCAGGAACGCGACGCCCTGAAAAGTGTCGGCCTCGCGGCAGCCATGACCGCCGCGCTGATTGCTCGCGGTGTGCCCGATCCGGTTGCGGCGCTGGCCGGCGAATTGGGGGTGCTCGCCTTCAAGCGCGGTTATGCCGAATGGTCGGAAGGCGAGCGTGACGTCAATGACGGGCTGGCACCGTACACATTGAATGCTCTCAAAGAACTGCGCGCCGCAAGCGCCTCGCTGGGCTGATCCCATGAAACTGCTGCTGCCGAACAGCATTGACCTCGAGGTGAGCGTGCCCGCCGAGGTTCATTCTCATGGGTACGACGTGAGCGAACCGATTCCCGAGGAGCACACCGACGCCGAGGCGCTGGTGGTGTGGGGCAACCCGGCGGGTCAGCTGGCCGATGCGGCCCGGCGGCTCGGACGGCTGCGATGGGTGCAAACGCTGGCCGCCGGGCCCGATGCCGTGCTGGCCGCCGGGTTCGATTCCGAGGTGATCATCACCGGGGGCACCGGGCTGCACGATTTGACGGTTGCCGAGCACACGCTGGCCCTTACGCTGGCCGCGGCGCGCCGGCTCAACCTGCTGACCCGGGCGCAGATCGGGCGCCGGTGGGCCGGGGAGCTGGGCGGACTTCAGCCCGTACGGGAAGAGGGAACTTTCCGGACGCTTCGCGGGGCGCGCGTGATGATCTGGGGCTTCGGCGGCATCGCGGCTTGCCTGGCACCGCATCTGGCGGCGCTGGGAGCGACGGTGACCGGTGTCGCGCGCACAGCAGGTGAGCGGCACGGCTTCCCGGTGGTCACGGCCGGTGACTTCCCGCGGTTACTGCCCGAAACCGATGTGCTGATCATGATTCTGCCGGCCACCGCGTCGACCGTGCGGGTCCTGGATGCGCAGGTGCTCGCCCTGCTGCCTGCGCACGCCTGGCTGATCAACGTGGGGCGCGGCGCCACTGTCGATGAGGATGCGCTGCTCACGGCGCTGCGCGCGGGACGGCTGGGCGGGGCGGCGCTGGACGTGTTCGCCACCGAGCCGTTGCCACCGGGGTCGGGCCTGTGGGACGAACCGTCGGTGATCATCAGTCCGCATGCCGCCGGGGGCCGCCCCCTTGGCGCGGCGGAACGGATCGCGGAGAACCTTCGCGCCCTGCTTTCCGGCGATCCGCTCAGCCACGTCGTTTCTTAAGCCGCCTTGGTGCTCAGCAGGTCACCGATTTGGGCGGCGCGTTCGGGGCCGTAGGCGTCGCGCAGGGTCTCGGCCGTCTGCTCGACCGACGCCGACGAGCCGAGGCCGGCGAGGATCTGCTGGTCGAGGCCGTCCTGCTCGGTACGGACCTCGGCGAGGCGGGTCAGCGCGGTCTGCACCTCGGGGTTGCTGGCCGCGAGATTGCGCCCGAGCGCCTCGACGGCAGCGGCGATGGCCTCGACCTTGCGGTGCAGCGAAGTGATGCTGATCCGGGCCCAGTCGGTGTTCTTGACCGCGTAGGTCAGCGCCGAGGCCGCCGTCATGTACCCGTTGTCGCTGCTGGTGGGTTTGCGAATGGTCTGGCCGCCGGTAGCGGTGTTGGTGTCGTACTCCTGAATGCGGTCCTGGTTCCAGCCGTCGTAGATCGCGTCCTTGCCGGACTGCGTCTTGAGCTGCTTGATGACCTCGGCGGCCACTTCGGCGGCGCTCGGCATGTCATCCTCCTCGGCGTCGAGCAGCCCCCACGGGCTGGTGTCGGATTCCTGGGCGGTGGTGTAGCGCGCGGAGAAATGCGCGTGCTCGGTGTGCGGGCTGGCGCCCGTGTACTGCCGGGCCGTCCAGCCCCACGAACGGGACCAGATCGTGCGGTTGTAGATGACGTTCTGCAACCGGTCGTCGCGGCCCTGCCGATGCCGGGTCACGATCACCTGCACACACCGGGTCATCGTCCAGCCGGACTTGCGCAAGTTGTTGTCCACATCGATCGCGTGGACCTCGTTCTTGTTGTCGGCATCCTCGTACGGTGTGTTGCCGGTCTCATCCGGGTTGTGATCCGATGAGGACGCGGCGTGCGAGGTGTCACCGATCGAGCCGTCGGACGCCTTGTCCCGGCCCGGGGCCAGCTTGTTGAACTCGTTTCGCAGGCTGACCAGGCAGGGCACCAAGATCCAGCTCGCCACGGTCACCTCTCCTTCTCACTCGGCCGGCGCGGGGGATGGCGCCGGCTGCAGTGCGGTTGGTGGACTTCCCCAACAGGTCGGGCGCCACGGGGTACCCCCATCTGGTCCATACGAATCCGATGTGTGCAACGTTCACCGCAAATGCCCGTTCACAGCAAAATGATCGTCGCGGCGTTCATCGCCCCGTGGACGACACACGGTCATCGACGGGCTCACCCCTGCAGGCGGTCAGCTACCCCGGCCACCTGCCGCCGGCCACCCAGGGCGACGGTGCGCCGGCAATTGGCCCTGGTCAGACGATGATTCCTGCGGGGACCGAGTAGCCGGCGTGCGGGTTGACCTCGGGGTCCTGGCCACCTGAGGTCACGCGCAAGTTGACCGTACCCCCATCAGTGGTCTTGATCTGCAATCCCGAAGGCGCAACCGGCATCCCCTTGTAGGTAGCCGGCACCCAGCTCGCAAAGCCCCCCGGCCGAGCCGACTCGCACAGATCAAGAGCCAGCTTGATCAGGTACGGAGCCGTGCCGAACTTCTCCCCCGTCGGCTCGGGCCCGGCAGTGGGAGCCGGCGCATCGGCCTTGACCCACAAGAACCCGTCGGTCTCCCAGCTGAACCGGACCCGAATCCCCGAAACAACCCCGTCATAGCGCTCAACCTTGGCAATGCCGGGATGCTGAGCGGCATTCAACAACTTCTCGAAAACGTCAAGGACCTCGCTGGACTGCATACCGCTATCCAACACTCAGCCCATGAGGACAATGCCAGAGGGCACCGTTCACATGTCTGTCATTTGCGGCTCAGCTGGCTTGCATCAACTACGTACCATCGATGTAGTGCGATCCTCTTCGGTGAGCCACCCTGACAATGAGCGCGCGGTGGACCTGCACATCGCCACGGTCTCCGAAGGCGGGAAGGGCGCCGGCGGCTGGGGGGCCGTCCTTCGGTGGGGTACAGCCGTCCGCGAGATCCAAGGCAACGAGCTGGCCACTTCCGGTTCTCGCGAACTCCAAATGCTTGCGGTAGCCACCGGACTGAGGGCGTTGACCCGTTCCGCGCCGGTCCGGCTGCACAGCGACCGCCCTGGGTTCGACCTCGCGCCTGGCATGTCGAGCCGGGTCTTCTGGGCTGGCCGGTCTCATGAGGACCCCGACGGCGCACGAGCCACAGCCCTGGCCGGCGACGCTTTACAGAAAGCCATCAAGCAGCTTGAGGCCCTGTGCATCCATGAGCTGACCACCCGTTCCTGCTGGCAGTGCCGCCCCCAAGCGGCCGGGCTCCCGGCCCGGGTGAAGGTCACCTCCGGCGGCCTCGTCTACCACTTGGACGAAGCCTGCCCCGCTCTGCACGATGGCTGGCGCAAGCTTGAGCGCCGCGGCGGCATCCGATCTTCTCTGGACTCGGTTCCGATGGTCGACGCTCTCGCCCGGGGCTTCGGTGCCTGCGAAGTCTGCGGCAGCGTCCGTTAAGCAGGATCGGATGGGACTTGAGGGGGTCGGGCGCTCACTGCCGCCCGCTGCCTCACGTGCGGCCGGTACGCGGAGGACCGGCGACGGGACTTGAACCCGCATCTCACCTTCGCGTGAAGTAACCGTTGCCTGCGCACCGGGCACTTGCATCCGGGGCTTTGGAGGCCCGCGTGACGTGGCCCTGGGGGTCGCCCCTGGACCACCGGAGTGGGCCGGACGTTACCCAAGCGAGCCGCCCCACAGTCATTCCGGGCGGCCCAGCCATCCGGTCAGCCCGTTAGCTGCGTCTATACCCGCCTTCAGCCGTCCCGGACGGCTGCGCTATCAGGTCGGAGGGCCGATGTGGCGTCGTGCTTCAGCAGCGGCTGTCACCTCGACGGCCGGGAGTCGAGAGTGGTCTTGTACAGGTCATCGTCCTCGGCGTCGACTGCCATCTGGTTAAGAGCGGGACGGCGTTCGATGCGGGTGCGTTCGGAGTAGTCGAGGATGTCGCGCAGCAGGACCCGGCGATGTCGGCCGCGCAGACTGTGCGGAATCTCGCCGTCGGTGAGCAGTCGGACCAGGGTGGGACGAGAGATGTTGAGCAGGTCGGCGGCTTCTTGGGTGGTCAGCATCGTGTTGTGCGAGGCACTCGAGATGGCCATGCCCTGGGACAGTGCCCCGACGACGTCTCGCAGCAATCCGTAGAGTTCGGTTGGGATGTCGAGCTGCAAACCGTCCGGACCCACCTGCGCGCCGATCCGCCTGACCACATGGTCCTAGAGTGAGCCGAACATTGCTCCATGCGAACCACCCGGCCACCGTCACCGGCGACCCGCTGACGGTTCGTTTGACCAGCTCACACGGCAATCGAGGTACGGCGTGAGCGTTGCCGGCGGTACCCTCGTTTGCTTGCCGGCGCCAACGTCCCGATCGCCAACGAGCGAGGCACGATCGCCCGGTCAGCCATTGACGAAGACAAATTCGCGCAATGCTTCATTCCAACCGGGCGTACGGCCAGGTCAAGTGCTACGTGGACCGAACGTGACACCGCGCGAACCGTCCTGCCGTGGTCAGCGGTGACCCGATGCGCTGTGGTCGGCGGCGTCAGGACGAACGACCAGCACGATCCCGCGCTCGGAGGCGATGCCTCGAGCCGATAGCCCCAGGAGGATGGTGATCCGGCTTTCGGGTTCGACCGGCGTGGATCGTCGGAATTACGATGGCGGGATGTTCGACGGTGAGTCGGCGGATGCGGCGCTGGAGCGGATCGACCTATGGGAGCGGTCTCTGGCTCGTCGTGCCGAGCAGGCACAAGAGTTGGCCCGGCGGACCTCGGAGATGACGGCCACCGCGCGTAGCCGTGACGGTCTGGTAGAGGTCACCGTTGACGCCGAGGGGCGGGTATCGTCCATTCACCTCGACGAACGCACGCGTCAGCAGTCGGCGGAGACTACCTCGCGTACGTTGATGGAGACTGTCCGCGCGGCGAGTTCGTCGCTGTTCAAGCAGCTCCAGGAGGTCACGGCCGAGACGGTCGGAGGGGACAGCGAGACCGGGCGGATGCTGGTGGCCGGGTTGCGCAGGCGGCTCGGGGAGCCCGATGAGTGACTCCGCCGCCTTCCAGGTCAACTCCGCGTCGCTTGTGTCGCACGCCGGTGAAGTTGACGGGATCGGGGACGGTTTGGCGTCCGCGGCCCACGCCGGGCAGACCGTGCTGACCGGCACCGGGGCGTACGGTCAGTTGTGCCAGTTCGTGCCGGCCCTGCTCAACGCCCTGCAGCAGGACATGGTCGACGGCATGAGCACGGCAGCCGATTCCGCCCATGAGACGGCGGACTCGTTGCGGTCGGTGGCCGGTTCCTACGACACGGCCGACGGCAACGCGGCCGACCGGCTCCGGAACACGCGATGATGCCGTTCCGGCCCCCGCTGGTGGCGGTCGCCAATACCGGTGGGAACACCGATCCCTGGGCCGGGGTGTGGATCGCCGAGGACATCGAGACAATCCTGGCCGGGATCAAAAGTGGCAGTTGGATCGACACCACGCTGGGGGCGGTCTCGGCCGGGCTGGACGCGTTGGCGTTCATCTCCGACCCGATCGGCAGCCTTCTTCAGTACGGCGTGGCGTGGATCCTCGAGCACGTCAAGCCGCTGTCCGAAGCGCTGGACTGGCTGGCCGGGGACCCGGGTCAGATCGCCGCGCACGCGCAGACGTGGCGCAACATCGCCGGAGCGTTGAAGGATCGGTCGGTCGATCTGGAGCGTGCGGTGCGCTGGGACACCGCGGAGTGGCAGGGCTCCGCCGCGGATGCCTACCGGACCTGGACCGGTCAGCAGAAAGATGCCGTCGCCGCGCTGGCCGGGGCGGCGGAGACGATGGCCGCCGTGACCGAAGGCGCCGGCATGCTGGTCGCGGGCGTCCGCATGATGGTCCGTGACGCGATCGCGGTCCTGGTGTCCCGGCTGATCACGTACGCGGCCGAGGAGGTTTTCAGCGTCGGTATCGCCACGCCGCTGGTGGTCGAGCAGGTCAGTACGCTGTGTGCGTCCTGGGGTGCGCGGATCGCGAAGTGGCTGCGTGGCCTGGTGAACAGCCTGGAACGCCTGCGTGGCCTGACCGGCAATCTCGGCGACGCCATCGAGGCCATCAAAAAACTGCTCACCCGCCTGCGCAAAGCCCATGACAACGGCCGGACCAGCCCGTCCGGGAAGCCCGATCCGGGCCGCAAGCCCAGCGGACGACGCACGGACGCCCACCCGACCAAGAAAAGGGACCGCGCGAAGCGACGCGAGAACGAATCCGCCGACGTGCTTTCTCAGAACGGCTTCGACGTCGAGCAGAACCCGCCGCCGAAGCCAAACGGCAAGGAACCGGACTACAAGATCGAGGGTCAGTACTTCGACTGCTATTCGCCGGAAACAGGCAATCTCGACAATATTCGCGTGAAATTAAGTGAAAAGGTCTCCGAAGATCAAGCCAACCGATTGATACTGAATATGGACGACACGCCGGCTGCGATTGACGATGTGGCAGCAATGCTGCGCCGCAAGCCCATCGGTGATCTCAAGGAGTTGCTTGTGGTCAAGGACGGTAAAGTAGTTTCACTCTTTCCCTTCGGTGAGTGACGGAAATGGCTGAAGAATATGATTGGCGCGGCGATACCGCCGTGGATGTTTCCGACCTACGCCGGTTCATTGCAGCCGCGACCGGCGGCGAGTTGCGTGACGACGACACCATCTTTTTGCCCGGTATGTACGTGACCTCGCGTCAGCCGGCCGGTGACGAGGTCAACCCCGCCATGCGGCTCTTCGGCTTCGATGACCGATTCAGTGCCACTTTTCGCTTCTCGTCGCGCGTCGATCAGAAGACCTCGGCGCATGCCGCCTCCCTGATGGTCCATGCGGTCATAGCTTTTGCGCTTCAGCGCGAGGGCCGAGGTGTCCTACTGTTCAACGGAGAGACCGCCGTCCTGCAATACGACGGTAGCGACGTGGTCCTGGACGCCGAGTGGGAAGACTGGTCCGAAAACAGCGAAATCGCACCGCTGCTGACTCAGTTCGCTACGCAAGTACTTCCGCAGCCGCTCCTTTGACCTGCCGCCCTTGACGGAGCAAAAGGACGCCCACGCGGACAAAGCCGACCGTGGGGTCCGGTGGTCGCCCCGGAGTCAGTACCGTGGGCCGGACGTTGCACCATGCGAACCGCCCGATCATCGTCATCGGCGATTCGTTGCCGGGACGTTTGGCCACCTCAAGGGGTATTCAGCCAGCCCGTTAGCCTGATTTACACCTTCCTCAGTCGCCTCGGACGGCTGCACTACCAGGCCGGCGGACGAAGATGACGTCGTACTTCAGCCGCGAATCTGGGCACGCCGGTGCGCTGTAGAAGGACGAGGATCTCCGGCACGGTGTTCGGCGCTCGCCGATAGGACGCGGCCTGGTGACGGAGCACGTCCAGGGTCAGGCCGGGGTAGAGATCGAGTCGGTCGAGGAGGAAGTCGTCGGGGTGGATGGCGGCGATGTCGTAGGGCTTGAGAGCCGGCTCGGGGAAGTCGCTGAGGTTGAAGGAGATAGGTCATACCCGGCGCACAACCAGCCCCGGCTTGACCTCCGCCGCAGCCCCGAGCTGTGTGATGTCGCCCGGATCGCTGGTGAACACGATTGCACCGTGGGCCAACGCTACTGTGACGACCGCAGCGTCGACGACATCACGGGTGCCGGCCTTGCCACACAGAACTCCTGCCGCCTTTGCCGTCTCCATACCGATCGGGACGATCTCACAGCTGTGCAGGAATCTACCTAGTTGCACCTGGCGGCGGGCATCACGCCACGCCTGGGCTACGACAACGGCGGGGAGCAGCAAACGGCGCCCCTCTTCGAGAGCCAGGTGATGAATCACCCACATACGCCGGTCGTTACCTTCGACGGCCAGCAGCACACCGGCGTCGTACACGTACGGAACACTCACGCCGCCGCCGGCCCGGAGACGTCGAAAGCTTCCGCGTCGGCCGCAGCCATCTCGGCCCGCGCTGCCGCGAGTTCCTCCAGCGTGAACGCCCCATGCTCGGCCTGCCAGTCGGACACGACTTTTCGTCCTACCCGCCGTCGCAGCTCGCTCTCCGCCGCGCTGGCCACCAGCCGCGACAGCGGCACCCCATCCTCACGCGCCGCCGAACCGAGAGCCTCGACCAGCTCTTCCGGGAGAGTCACCGTCACCTTCTTCACAGCCATACAATCACCATACTCTTGTATGGCGTTCCACCTGGGTAATGGTCCGGCATGCCCAATAGACGGCCAGCCACACCTATGACTATAGGCGCACGACAAGCGCGATTGCCATGCAGACGCCGCGACGCCAGTTGACATGGAAGATCATCGTGGCAGCGCAAGCCATCGAATCGGGTCGGCCTTAATGCCACGCGCCATCGAATCCGGGATCAGCCGTCCGAAGAAAGGCAACGCTCGCCGGCGGCGACCGGTCGAAGGCAAGGCAACGGCGCCGACATCCTCGCGTCAGCGAGAAGCGCGAGCCGCGACGGCCCGAACAGGGTGCCCACCGTAACGGGGGGTCTGGGGGGGTTGCCCCCCCAAGACAAGTGAAGTGGGGCGGGCGGGACTCGAACCCGCGACCGAGGGATTATGAGTCCCCTGCTCTAACCCACTGAGCTACCGCCCCTTACCGGCGGCGATCCTAACCTGTGGGGTGCGGGTCGAGCCAGCGATCTATTCTTCCTCGGCGGTTACCGTGCCTGTCGGCGGGGCTTCCGCTTCTTTTTCTCCGGTGTCGGTGACCAGGCCGGGGGCCATGCTGCCGCCGTGCGCCTCCTGGGCCGGGTGCTCCTCATCGGGATCGCCGGCGGTGGCGTGCTCATTTTCAGGGTCCATAGAGCCAGGATTACCCCTGCACGGCCCCGGTGAAAGCCCCCAGGTCCGACAGAACCGCCCCGGCCGTACGCCAGCCGCTGGCCAGCGCGCCCTGGATGGACGGGCTGTCGCGGTGGTCCCCCGCCACGAACAGGCCGTCGCCCAGGGATACCGGCTTTCGCAGGTTGGCTTGGGGCACCGGGGCGGCCGGGAGGGCGTACGGGATGGGCACTGTCTCCAGTAGTTCCCACTCATCGGTGGGGGTGCCGTAGATGCGGGCCAGTTCCACCCGGATCACCGCCTCCGACGCACCGGAGGGGGCCGCTACGCCGACTGCGGACGCGGCGATCAGGGACTTGCCGGCGGGGGCGTACTCGGGGGCTGCGTTGGACATCACGATGGTGTTGGCGATGATTTCGCGGCGGTCGCCGTCGAGCAGCAGTGTGGGTTCGTCGATGGGGGCGTGCGGGGCGCCGAAATAGTACGTGGTCAGGCCGTGCATGTCGGGCCTGGGCAGGGCGGGCAGCAGGGTGGCGACGGTGACCGGGTCGGTGGCCACGATGATGGCCCGGCAGCGGATCTCGCCACCCTCGGTGACCACCATGCCGGGGCCCAGCGACAGCACCGGGGCGTTGATGAGCAACTGCGGGAACGGCAGTGGGCCGGCGATCGCCGCGGGCAGGGCCGCCATGCCGGTCGCGGGGACGCCGATGCGGCCGCGGGCGAAGGAGCGCAGGATCATCGCGAGCACATGGCTCGAGGTGTCCAGCGAGCGGTCGGCCAGCACCCCGGACAGGAACGGTCGCAGCACTTCCTCGATGATCCGGTGCGAGAGACCGGCTTTACGCAGCGCCTCTTGCGTGGTGGTCTCCCGGCCGTTCAGAAGCCGTTTCGGATCGTACGTGGCACAGCGCGCCGCCAGCGCCGCGAACTTGAGCCGGTCGGCCAGCGTTCCCACCCCGCTGCCGAGCGTCTGCGGTGCGGTGAGCGGGTCGCGGAGCGGATTCTCCAGACGGTGCAGCCGGTCACCGCGGCGCACGAGCACCCCGGAGGTGAAGTAGCGCATGTCCAGGGCGTCGATGTCGACCAGCGCCGGAACCCTCGGGTACGCGGTGTTGAGCACCTGGAAACCCCGGTCGAGGTGCCAGCCGTCGACGACGTCGGTGGCGACCCGGCCGCCGATGCGGTCGGAGGCTTCGACGAGCAGCCATTCGATGCCGGCGCGGTCCAGGCGTCGGGCAGCGGCAAGCCCGGCGAGACCGCCGCCGATGATGACGACGTCCACCTCAACCGGCTGCTCCACACGCACCTCACCAGGGGACGAACAACGCAGGCCCCAGCTTAACGGCGGAAGCCACCCGCGGCAGGGGAAAGTGCTAACGGCGCATTCAGACCACCACCTCCTGTGCTTGGGTAATCGCTCGCGGAGGCACTGTGGTGTCAGACTCACCCTCATACACACACAGGGGGTCGATATGCCGGACCCGATCATGCTTGCCGTTGCAACCGCCGTTGCCGTACGCACGGCGGAGGCAGCCGTCGCTCAGAGCCCTGCCGCATGGGCTTCGCTCGTGAGGCTGGTACGCCGCCGTTTCAGCGGGAACCCCCACGCGCTCGAAGCATTGGCGGAGGCGCGTGCGCAACCCGAGAATGCAGAATCGGTGCGGGCGCTGGCGAACTCACTCGACTACTTCGCAGCTCGGGATCAAGCATTCGACACTGAGCTGCGAGCGTTGTGGGCGCAAGTTGACACCAACAATGCTCAGAGCTCGGTGATGAACTACAACGCCGGAGGGGTCACCGGGCTCTTGCTGCAGGGCCGTGACATCACCTTGAACGGCCCTCTTCATCTTGGTGGCACCTCTGAGGCCCCCTAGACGCCGTGCCGCAATTCAACTTCGTGGACGGCACGGTTACAGGCGCCATCGTGCAGGCTGCATCCATCACCGGCGGCGTCCGTGTGCACATTGATCCGCCTCATACCCCGCCGCGTCAGTTAGCCGCAGCTCCGGCAGTGTTCGTCGGCCGCGACACGGAGTTGTCCGAACTCGCTGTCGCGGGGATGGCTCCGATGACCGTGCTGACCGGCCCGGGCGGCGTCGGCAAAACAACCCTGGCCAGGCGCTGGGCTGATGAGATACGCACCCGTTTCTCGGACGGCCAGCTGTGGATAGACCTGCAGGGTGACAGTGAGGACACTGCCGTCGACCCCGGCGACGCTCTCGGTTGCTTCCTCCGGGCTCTTGGCGTACCTGCTGAACGCACACCTTCGCGGTCTCCCGAACGAGCTGCGCTCTTTCGATCGCTGACCGCGGAGCGGTCCTTGCTGATCGTCTTGGACAATGCGTTCTCGGTGGCCCAAGTCCGGGCGCTTCTACCCGGTGCGGACGCAAGCCTTGTGGTGGTGACCAGCCGGCAGCGACTCACCGGCCTGATTGCCGATGGCGCCGTCACGGTGGATGTCCGGCCATGGGGAGTCGATGATGCCATCAGCATGCTGGAGCGGCTGCTCGGAGCCGCACGGGTGGAGCACGAACGCGCGCACGCTGTTGCGCTGGCTCGGCTCTGCGACGGGCTGCCCATTGCCCTCAGTGTCGTAGCCGCTCGGCTGGCAATGCGCCCACGGCTGCCGCTGGCAACTCTGGCCGCTGAGCTGGCGGAGGAAGCGCATCGGCTGCGTGGCCTGCGTACCGTTGAAGGCGTCTCGGTGATGGCCTCGCTGGACCTGTCCTACCAGAATCTGGCGGACCCGGTGCAAGCGGCATACCGGCGGCTGGGCGTGCTGCCCGGTCGCGAATATGGGCCTGGACCGATCGCTGCCCTCGCCGGTTCGGCACAGCTTGGCGCGGACGCCATCGAGACTCTCCTGCAGGCTAATTTGCTGGAGGAGGTCGACACCGATCGTTTCCGCCAGCATGACCTGCTTGTGCTTCATGCGCGGCATCGGTTCGAGACCGACGAGCCAGCGACGGCGCAGGCTCTGCTGCGGCGGACCGCCCTCGAGTGGTACTTGGATTCGGCGACAGCAGCGGAACGAACGCTCACGCCGTACCGTCAGCGCCCTTTCTCCTATGCTCGCCATAGTGCTCCCGCTTTCCGGAGGTCGTTCGAGGACCGCGCGCAGGCTTTATGGTGGCTGGACGACGAGCGTTCAGTTCTTTTCACTGCCAGTTCGAAGGCTTTGGAGAGCGGCTGGTACGACCTCGCCTGGCACCTGTGCGACGTCCTCTGGCCCTTGTTTCTCTACAAGAAACACTACCGGGACAGAATTACCGTCGACGAACGTGGCGTCACCTCCGCCCAGCGATGGGGCAACGGCTGGGCCGAAGCCGATATGCGCAAACGTCTGGGCGACGCGCTAGCGGAGGCCGGGCAGTCGGAGAATGCCGAGCGTGCGCTCAGGCTCGCCGTTGACGCATATCGGCAGGCCGGTGATGGCTTCGGCGCCGTGGACGCTGAGGAACGGATTGCCTCGCTCTACCGCGACGACGGGCGAGAAAACGATGCGGTCGCCATATACACCCGTGTTCTTGCAGCGAATCGGGCGAGCGGCGACGCCCGGCGTACCAGCCTGACACTGATCAGACTGGGGTCGTTGCTCTGCACCACGGCGGCGCGCGACGAAGCGATCGATCACCTGCTGGAGGCGCGGACCCTGCTGCAACAGCTTGCCGCCACCGACCCTTACAACGGCCAGCGAGCCGAGATTGCCTTGGCGCGGGCGTATCTGGTTCGCGGCCGGTTGCAGGACGCAGCTCAGGCGGCGGCGCGTGGCCGCGACGGCATGCGCCGTCTCGGCTCGGCGTTCGAACAGGCCCAGGCCGTCGAAGTGCTGGCACGTGTCGCGCAGGCGCAAGGTGACACCGGCTGCAGCCGAGGACACTGGCAGCAGGCGCTGGAAATCTATGACCGCCTTGGCTCAGCCCGAGCTGACGCGGTCCGAGCTGAACTGGGCAAGCCAGAAATGATAACCAGCAGCGGCGCTGCGCCGGAGCAAAGCGGCGCGAGCCAGCGACAGTGAGTCATCGGTCATGACATCGCCCGCGGTACCGGTACCGGGGCAATCTGTCTGTGCTTTCCCGGTTGAGGTACGCCGAGAAGTCGGTAAAGATGGCGGCGCAGCCTTTCGCCAGCCTCTCCGGGGTAGGACGTCAGTCGCTCGACAATGGAGTTGGCTTTCAGGGGTACGGCATTGCGCAACTGCGGCTCCCATGGGTCCCCCGGGCGCACCCGGGTGGCCTGTTGCAGTACGAGCTCTTGCGCCGTACCCGGGGCAACTCGGCGTGACGTCTCGCCTTCGACGCACACCAGAGGTATTCCGGCGGCCGCCGCGTACGCGGTGACCGAGCCGTGGTCGCCAACAACGTGGTCTGCGGCCGCAATCACCGCGCGCCAGTCCTCGGTTGGTGCAGGCAGGATGAGCCCGGCCGAACGGCACTCCGCCGTCCACGCTCGTACTTGCCGATGCCCATGCGCCCAGATCGCTGGATGCAGCAGGGCGGCGACCCGGAAACGCCCTGCTGGGAGACTGCTCATCAAGGCCGGCAACAGCTCCTGGGTTGCGCCGAAAATTCCATCATGTCCCCAGGTGGAACTGACCACCACAAGCCGCTGCTCGTCGCCGATCTCCAGCGCGCGGCGATATGCGGGCCGCTGTGGCAGGCTTCGCAGCAGGCGGTCGTAGCAGATGTCCCCGGCCATCACGGCGACCGGCAGGGCCGCCGGGCACTGTCGCTCCAGGACCTGGCGCTCCCCGTCATGAGCAAGCACCAGAGCCGACGGCAGCACGCGACCGGCTCGAAGCAACTGATGAGCGTCGAGACCATAGACCGGCGCCTCGGCGACGATGGGGCCGCCCTGCTCGGGTGGTCGCGCCATTTTGCCGTGACCGGCGCCATGCGCCATCATCATCAGCGGCGCATGGATTGCCGAGAGGCCGCCGTAGGACGCGGCCACTGCCAGATGGAAACGTTCTTGAGTAGCCTGCTGCCAGGAAATGGTCAATGCTCCCAGCGCTTCCAGGTAGTCTCGAACGCCGCGGTTGAAAACGTCGGGCGCGACCGTGAAGGCAATCTGCACGCCAGGATCGGATTCCACAAGGTCTATGACGTCGAGCACCCGCTGGCAGCTGACGATCGTGTGCACGATCGCCAAAATTCTGCGACAACCGCGCCGCGAAACCCATCGGTCTGCATCTACTCCGATTGGTACCGACAGCCATTCATGATCCATTTTTGGCCTCCCGCTCCGCATGAATCAACCGCGAACAGGATGCGATTCCCTGGCAGGCAGCCGCATGGCCAGAAACCTTGCAGTTCGTTTGCACGGCCGCTAGCACACTCATGTCAGATATCGCGCAGTACGAAGAGGAAATCCTGGCTCTGAACCGCACCGAGCACCCACACTTGAACCCGCGGGGGAGCTCACGTGGGGGAAGGTGCTTCGCATGCGATTCGGCATACTCGGCCCTACAGAACTGCACCACGAGGAAACATCACTTCACCTCGGTGCGGCTAAGCAGCGCGGCCTGCTCGCCCTCCTGCTGCTCCACGCCGGCCAACCCGTACGCGTCGACACTTTGATCGATTACCTCTGGCCGGTACACGGCCGGAATGACCGCCGGAAAATCGTCTACTCAATGATCAGCCGGATCCGGTCCATTCTCGGCCGCAGTGGTTTGCATGGTGTTCTGAATCGCGTCGGCAAGGCCTATCAGCTCGACGTCGATCCCCTCTCCGTCGACTTCCATGTGTTCAATGCCCTGATGGAGCAGGCCCGCGAAGCAGTAGCCGGTGACCGGCCCGCAGCAGCTGCGGCAGGTCTGCAACAAGCCGTCGGCCTGTGGCGAGGCGAACCGCTGCCGGAGCTCCGCGGGGCCGCGGCCGAAGACTTACGAAGTCAGCTGACGGAGAAACTGCTCGACGCTCACAAGTTGCTGGCCGGCGCATTGTTGCGAACCGGCCAGCCCGATGCCGTCATCATCCAGCTCGACACCCTCATCCGCGAGAACGATCTTGATGAAGGGCTGACCAGGCTGTGGCTGAGCGCCCTGTGCGCGGTAGGGCGCGGCGACGACGCCCGGCGACATCTGGCGCTTTTTCGCAAACGTTTCCGCCGAGAGCTGCACATCGACTCAGAGCTCGACCTCGACAGCATTTTGACCGCGCGGCCGACAGCCACCGGGACACGACCTCACCAACTGCCCCACGGGATCCCGGGTTTCGTGGGCCGCGCCGACCTCCTCGCCGACCTCGACCGCATTGCAAGTTGCGCTTCAAGCGGCCCGAACGTCGTCGTCGTCACCGGCATGCCGGGGATAGGGAAGAGCGCGCTGGCAATCCACTGGTCGCAGCACCAGCTGAGCCGGTACGCCGACGGACAGCTCTTTCTTGACGCTGGCGCATTCGGCCCCGGAACCCCGGTCCATCCCAGCGAAGCCTTGGCACATTTCCTGCATGCCCTCGGCGTTCCACCCGACCGGATCCCCGAGGACATCGATGACCGCCGGCACCGCTTCAACGAGTTGCTGAACGGTCGCCGTGTGCTGGTCATACTCGACAATGTCGTGGACTCGGCCCAGGCTCGCCCGCTGATCCCGGCAGCAGGTTCTTGTTTGACGATCATTACGAGTCGGCGCCGGCTCAGCGGCCTCACCATCCGGGAAGGGGTGCACACGCTCGTTGGCTATCCACTGGCCGAGGACGAGGCGAACACCCTGCTGACTCAGATCGTGGGAAACGATCGTGCAGCGGCCGAGCGTCCGGCTGTGAACCGGCTCGCCAGCATTGCCAGCGGTTTGCCACTGGCCCTGCGCATCGTCGGTGAACGTATCGCTGAACGTCCCCGGGCACAGATCACCGAGCTTGCCGATGAGCTGCACGACCGACTGCTGTGGGCGCGCGCCGACGATGACGATCTGACGACAGTGTTTGACTGGTCGTATCAAGCGTTGCCTTCCCGGGCTGCCGCACTGTTCCGCCGATTGGCATTGCATCCGGGCGCACGAATCAGCCTGGAAGCCGCGATGGCATTGTCCGAGACCGATGGCGGCGACATCGAACAGACTTTGAACTCCTTGGCTCGAATTCACCTGATCGAGCATGACACCGTTCGGCATTACAGGTTTCATGACCTGCTTCGTCAATACGCGCAAGCGCGGGCCGCGGCCGACGACTCGCCCGCCGACATCGCCCGATACCGGCGCGCCATTCTGACCTGGTTCCTGCGCTCCGCCGCCAATGCAGCCGCAATAGTGACCCCGCAGCTCGAGCCGGTGCCTGATCTTCCCGAGGCGCCGGACCAGACGATGACGTTCGACTCGCCGGAAACCGCTTTGGCATGGTGCCTGTCGGAGCGAGACAATCTTGTTGCAGCCGCACGATCCGCCGCCACTCATGACATGCACCGGCTCGCATGGCAGATTCCCGCCGCGATGCACGAGACCTTCTCTCGCACCGGCCGGCATGACGACCTCATCGGCGTCAACACCCTCGCGGCAGCATCGGCCCGGATGGACAAACACCAATTCGGTGAGATAGCGAACCTCAATAACCTCGGATATTCACTGTGCGCAACGCACCAGTACGAGCGCGCCATTTCCACGCTGACGACTGCCCGGACACGCGCGTCACAAACGGGCGATCCGGTTGAAAATGTATGCTCGCACAACTTGGCTACCGCATATCTGAGCATCGGCGACACCAGCCGCGCCATCGCCATCTACCACGAGGTCCTTGACGCTACGCGACAGATCGGTAACCAGTTCGGACAGTCTGCAACCCTGCACCGGCTGGGTGATGCCCATCGCAGGCAGGGGCAGCCAGCGCTGGCTCTGACTGTCTATCACGAGGCTCTGCGAATCAGGGAGCAGCTGGGTTCACTACGCGGCCAGGGCCAGACTCATCACGAGTTGAGCGTGCTCCACTTCGGAGCCGGCGAGCTAGCTGCGGCCCTGCGCCACTGCTGCGCCGCAATAGCGCTGTACGAACGCATACGGGATCAAGCCGGCCTCTGCGACGCGCTGATTACTCGCGCTGACATCGCACGAGTAGCCGGCTCAGATTCAGCCGTGGATTCGGCGCAGATCGCGGTCGCCGCATGTAAACAACTGAGCGACTCGTATCGTCGAGTGCACTCACTCGCTGTCCTGGCCGACGCCCTTGACCGGGACGAAATGCTCGATGAGGCAGCGCGGATCCGCGCCGAGGCCGTTGTCATCGCCATCGAGCTACCCGGACCCGACGCCCGCCCCCTGCGAGCCCGCTTGCTTCCCGCTGGAACATCTCCTCGTCCCCTAGTTGCATGACAAGTGTCTTCATGCCTATAGTAAAACCCCGATGGCCTCCTCGGACGATGCCTATTCAAAAGCGGTCATCTTCTTAAGTGGCCATCCGGCACGAAAGGGCCGCGAGGCGATATCAACCGCCGCGCGGCCCTAACACTGCGTAATGTACCTACGACCAGAGGAGACTCAGTATTTGGACAAGCCAGCTAGTACATTTAGCAACGACATGGAGCACTTGTCCAACTTTCGGGCAATTCCGACATCCTGTTGATGCCGGGCATGCACCTGACGATAACGCAAATGATGTTGGACATCGCCGATACTTAATGGTCCTTAAAGCCGGTTAACCGAAACGGTATGCAAGGTGCAAGCGAATCTGCCCAAGGACCGAGCTGACGGGTGCACACCGAAATCAGATGATGCCCTCCCGCATCATTGCCCGCTCACGTGCCGCGCACGAGACCACCGGTGCCAGATCAAAATCGGTCGTCTGTACGAACCCAGCGCTCACCTTGATCGTCGCTACCTCGGGGATCCAGCCGTCCTTGGCCACGATCACCTGATAGGTGCCCTTGGGCAGCCACCACGAGTAGTGACCCTGCGCGTCGGCGATCAGGGTGTAACTGGTCGTGCCGTTGAGGCGGATCGTTGCCTTGAGCGGGGTCACCGCGCCGGCACAGGACGTGCCCGTGATCGTGCCCTGCTGCTTGCCCCAGCTCGCCGGCGGCGTCACGTTCATCTCCACCGAGACGGCCGGGACCTGGTACGGCGTGCCGGTCTTCAGGCTCAGCTGGGCCTTGTACGTGCCCGGCTGCAGTACCCCGGCCGCCGCGGTCGCGGTCAGGGTCACCTTGACGGTCTTCGACTTGCCGGGCGCCAGCTCGAAGGTCGACGGTTCGGTCGACAGCCACGGGACATCGCCGGCTGTCTCGCAGTCGCCCAGGCCCTCGAGCTGGGCCGCGTCGGCGGAGCCCACGAATGGCTCGGGTGAGCCGCCGATGCGGTACGCCCCGCACGCCGCGGCTCCGCGGTAGCGCGGCTGGGCCATCGCGGGCAGGTTCACCCACGCGTTGGCGGCCGGGTCGTAGCCGATGGTCTGGCTGCTCAGCTCGCTGGCCTGGTCCACCGCGCCGCCGGCCAGCAGCAGCAAGCCGCCGGCCGCGGTGGCCTGGGCGGCGAACACGTCGGTGGGCAGGTCCGCCGCGGCGGTCCAGGTGGCCGACGCGGGGTCGTACACCTGGGTGTCCTTGTAGTAGGTGGTGCCGTTGGCGCCACCGGCGCAGTAGATCTTGTCGTTGATGGCACCGCAGCCGATCCAGGACACCAGGTGGGGATAGGCCGTGGTAGCGGTGAACGACGCGGTGGCCGGGTCGAAGACGATGGTGTCCGACGACGCCGTGCACGTGCCTGCGGTACAGCCACCGATGAGGTAGACCTTGCCGTCTGCCACGCCTACGCCGGCGGCGGCGCGGGCTTTCGGGTTGCTGGCTCCGGCCAGTGCCGACCAGGTGCCGGCGGCGATGTCGAACACGTCAACGCTCGGGACCGGGGTGCCGTCGGCCGACCAGCCGCCGAGCACGTAGATCTTGCCGTCGACCGCCGCGGCCGCGGGCTTGGAGCGAGCCGTGGGCAGGTCCGGCAGGGCGGTCCAGTTGGCCGCGCTGGGGTCGTACACGAAGGCCTTTTTCTCATTGCCAGTCGATGAGCCGCCGCCGACCGAATAGACCTTGCCGCCCACCGTGACCGCGGCATTGTCATAAATGGCGGTCGGGTAGTTCCCGATGGGGGTCCAGGCCTGCGCGGCCTTGGTGGCGGGCTTGGGGTTGGTAGCGGCGAACGACAGTCCGGTCTGGGCCGTGGTCAACCCCTTCATCGGTACGTTCACAGCGGTCGAAGCCTTGTCCCGCAACGCCTCGAAGCCCTGCGGGCGTTCCAGGATCTCCACCGTCGCAGCCGCGCTTCCGGTGTTGGTGACGGTGACACCGGTGGTCCGCGTGGTGCCGTAGTTCTGATAGGACTGAATGCTCGGCGGTGTGATGGTGATCCGGCCGGACTTGAGCGCGAAATCGGCCTTCGTGGCATTGTCGGCGGCCACGTTCACCGTTTTGCTCAAGCCCGCATAACCCGGTTTCGTCGCGGTGAACCCGTGCGATCCGGTGGCCGAGGAGAACAGCCAGTAGAAGCCGTCAGCGTTCGACACGCCCTTGTCCGCCGGCACGTCGTTGCTGGTGACCGTCACACCGGCGAGCTTGGCCCCGGTGTTGGCGTCGGTGGTGGTGCCGATGACCAGACCACCCGGAATCGGGGTGCAGGCCCGGTTGACCACCCGCACGTTGTCCACCTGCCACCACCACGCGTACGAGCCCTGATAGTGGAACCGGATCTGCACGGCGGCTGCCCCGGCGGCCGGGGTCAGTGGTACTTCCTCCACCACGGGACCGCGGCGGCTGGCGCTCTGATGCCAGACGTTGGTCCAACTGCCGCCCTTGTCGGTGGACACGTCGATGTCGATGGGGCTGTTGAGCGAGTAGTAGTCGCTGTTGAAGCGCAGGAACGGCGCGCTCTGCCCGGTCAGGTCGACCGTGGGCGTGACCAGGTCGGTGTCCTGGCTCTTGCCGGTGCCCAGCTTGTCACTGTCGACGATCGCGAAGCCCCCGGAACCACCGGTGAGGTTGCCGCGGTTGCCGGCGTCGGTGAAGCTCCAGCCGCCGCCGTCGGTGCGGTTGACGACCGACCAGCCGGCCGGGGTGCCGGCGGAGTCGAAGTCCTCGCTCAGGATGGGAGCGCCGTACGACGCCTGGTAACCGGCAGCGGTGCAGGCCGCCTCGACCGGTACGGCGATGTCCACGGTCCGGTCCGACGCCGCGACCTCGACCTGCACCACAGTGGGCTGGTAACCCGGGTAGAGCGCGGTGACCTTCACCGAGTACGTGGCGTTGGCCGGCACCTGCAGCGAATAGCGCCCGGTCGCCGGG
Organism: Actinoplanes sp. TFC3; assembly: GCF_001553785.1. Taxonomy (GTDB): domain Bacteria; phylum Actinomycetota; class Actinomycetes; order Mycobacteriales; family Micromonosporaceae; genus Actinoplanes. Next base: position 1,732,226 of record NZ_LOJP01000001.1, on the reverse strand, counting down.
TCGGTGTACACCGGCTCGCCCGGACGCCCGGTGACCTCCAGCTTGGCCGCCAGCGGCCAGCCGTGCCCGGAGCCGTCGGTGACCTTGCCGCTGATCGTGACCATCTGCGCGGCGGGGAGCGCGAAGTTGACGGTGACGGCTTCGCCCTCGGCCACCGTGACCGTGGTGGTCTTGGCGACGTAGCCGTACTTGGCTGCGGTGATGGTGTGGGTGCCGGCTTCCAGGGTCAGCTGGTACTTGCCGTCGGCGCCGGTGGTGACCGTGCGGCCCTCGGAGGTGACGGTGACGTCGGCGATCGCCTTGCCGGTGCGCGCGTCGGTGACCGTGCCGGATGCGCGGGCGATCGGGCCGCGCGGTGCCTGCAGGACGGCGTTGTAGATGTTCAGCCGGCCCTCGCCGAAGACGTTGTTGTCCGCAGCGGTGCCACCGCAGCTGGTGTCGTTGACGTCGGTGGCGCCGGCGTCGAGCAGGCTCCGGGTGGCGGCGATGTCACCGCGCAGCGTCGGGGCGGCCGCCCACAGCAGCGCGACCGAGCCGGCCACGTGTGGGGTGGCCATCGAGGTGCCGTCCCAGGTGTCGTACCCGCCGGGAATGCTGGAACGGATGGCGACGCCGGGGGCCGCGACGTCCGGCTTGATCGAGTTGTCGATCGAGGACGAGCCGCGGCCGGAGAACGAGCCGATGCTGCCGTTGGAGCCATATGCGCCGACCGCGTACGCCTCGGGGTAGTCGCCGGGGTCGCTGGCGGTGTTGCAGCCCGGTCCGGCGTTGCCCGAGGCGATCGCCGGGAAGATGCCCGCGGCCACCCACGCCTGCACGGTCTGCTGGTACCACAGGTCACCGCGGCCGCCGCCCCACGAGTTGTTCACCACGTCGGGGCGCAGGTCGGGGCGCGGGTTCTGCCCGTTGAGGTCGGTGGGCGCGAGGATCCACTGGCCCGCCGCGAGCAGCGAGGCGTCCGAGCAGTTGCCGGTCTCGCAGCCCTTGGCGGCAATGAACTTGGCGCCGGGGGCGACGCCGATCTGGTTGCCCGCGCCGTCGTCGCCGATCATCGTCCCGGCGGTGTGCGAGCCGTGGTCGTTGTTGTCGCAGGGCACTTCGCCGGGGCAGATGTTCGCCGGGTCGAACCAGTTGTAGTTGTGGTCGTACGTGCCGTCGGCTTTGGTGCCGCGGTAGTGCGCTTTGAGCGCGGGGTGGGTCACGTCAGCGCCGGTGTCGATGTCGGCGACCACGATGCCCTCGCCGGTGTCGCCGAGCTCGTTCCATACCCGCGGGGCGCCGATGCTGGTCAGGCCCCACTCCACGGCGGCGGTGGCGTCGTCGGCCTCCTTCTTGGCCACCGGCTCGATGACCTTCCAGGTGCGCACCGGGTCGATGCGCTCCACATCGGCACGCGCCGCGATCTTGTCCAGCAGCGCCCGGTCCCCGGTCACCCGCAGCGCGTTGGCGATCCAATAGCTCTGGTATGTGGCTTTGTTGTCGTCCAGCAGCGCCCGCAGCCCCTTCTGGCTGTCCTTGGCGGTGCTGGTCAGCTCGGTGTAGACGCGGGCACCCCGGTCGGCCCGGCTGGTGGCCCGGGAAGCGGTCTGCAGGTTGGCCTTGTCGCGCAGGTAGACCCAGAAGCTCGCGGTGCCGCCGTCGGCCACCGCGGACACGACCTCGGAGCTGACCGGCGGTGCCGGCTCGGCCGCGGCGAGCGCGGCGCGGGCCGGTAGCCCGGTCAGCGTGATCGCCAGGGCCAGCAGCGCTGACCCGGTGAGCGATCGTGGTCGTACACCCATGTTTCCTCCCCCAATGGTGGACTGCGTTCCGTATATCCCTTATGCACAGGGAGTGATACGCACGCGTCGATGTCATGCTCCTGCCAGACAACGGCGGTGATCAATGGCATCTCGCGGCCAACACGCGGGCAGCAGACGGGCAAAACCATTGCAGCGCTGTGAATTCTCCATGTGTAGATGTTGACCGGCACCTGTGCGACAGCGTTTGCTGGTGACAGCCGAAGATCCTGGAGGCGCTCGTGTTGGGTCGTTCCAGCGTGCCGTTGGTGGTGTGCGTCTCGCCGGACCGCGAGGTCCGGGAGACCCTGGTCCGCCGCCTCGACGATCTCGGTGCGGTGCTGATGTGCGCCGACATCGGTGAGCTGCGGGCCATGCTCACCGGATCGGACCTCACGCCGGCCCCCGAGCGGGCCACCCCGGACGTGATCAACTTTGGCGACCTCGTCGTGGACGCCGTGCAGCACCAGGTGGCGTGGCGCGGCCGGGCGCTGGAGCTGACCCGGCTGGAACATCGGCTGCTGGCCCGGCTCGCCTCGCCGCCGGTGGAGGTGTGGCCGTACGAGCGGCTGTTCGCGGCGGTCTGGGACAGCGCCTACCTGGGCGACTCGTCGATTCTGCACTCGGCGGTGAAACGACTGCGGCAGAAGCTGCGCGCGCTGGACGGCGGACCGGTGGTCGAAACGGTCCGCGGCATCGGCTATCGGCTGCGCGAGGCGCCGCGCTAGCAGGTCTTGACGCGCGACAACGTTGTCAGCCTCAGGCCTCCCGGCGGTACGCCCGCAGGAACGCCTGCACCCCCGCCACCAGCAACGGCCGGGCCTTCTCGGGCGTGACATCCGAGTGATACCGGTTGCCCACCACGCTGAACGTCAACGCGATGAGGTGGTCCGCCGCCAGCCGCGGATCCGGCGCGGTCAACAGTCCGGCGTCGGCAAGTTCGGCCAACCGCTGCGCGACGGCTTCCTCGGGCTCGTCGGCCAGGATCTCACCCTCCAGCGAGATCAGCCCGTGGGCCAGGCGCAGCAGCGTCGCGTACTCGGCCGAGCCAAGCGTCTGGGTTGCGATCTGTTCGGCAAACGCGACCAGCGCGTCCTCCAGCCGCTCCGCTTCGGTTACGCCGCCGAGCGTCTCGGTCAGCGTCCGGTCGATGGTGGCCACCAGCGTCTTGCCCGCGCTTTCGACGACCGCCGCCAGCAGCGTCACCTTGTCGCCGAAGTAGTCGTAGACGGTCCGCTTCGACACCCCGGCCCCGGCCGCTACGGCGTCCACGCTCGTGCGGTCGAAACCGTCACCGATGAACAACCGCCGGGCGGCGTCCAGGATCGCGTCCCGCTTCTGGGCAGACCCGGTACGCAGCGTTTTCGTGGTTGGCACCCGCTCAGCTTATCGGCCCTTCCAGAAACTACACTGCACGGTGTAGTGTAGTTCGGCATGGACGTACTGATCTCCGGCGCCAGCGTCGCCGGCCCCACGCTCGCCTACTGGTTGCACCGCTACGGCTGGCGGGTGACGGTGGTCGAGAAAGCCCCGGCCGTGCGCGGCGGTGGCTACCCCATCGACATCCGCGGCACGGCGCTCGGGGTGCTCGACCGCATGGGCATCCTGCAAGCCGTACGGGCCAAGCACATCCACACCCACCGCCTCACCTTCGTCAGCCGGACCGGCCGCACGATCAATGCCCTGGACCCCGGAGCCCTGGGCGGCGGCGTGGCCGGACGTGACATCGAACTCCCCCGCGGCGACCTCACCTCGATCCTGTACGACCTGGTCCGCGACGACGTCGAGTTCCTGTTCGCCGATTCCATCGCCACGCTGCACGAGCAGGACACCGGCGTCGAGGTGACGTTCGACAGTGGCCGGACCCGCGCCTTCGACCTGGTCATCGGCGCGGATGGGCTGCACTCCAACACCCGGCGGCTGACCTTCGGGCCGGAGGAGCAGTTCGAGCGCTACCTCGGCTACTGCTTCGCCGGGTTCACCCTGCCCAACGACCTCGGCCTGGCCCACGAGGGCATCACCTGGACCACCCCCGGCCGCTTCGCCGCCCTGTACGCCCCCGGCTGCACCGGCACCTTGCACGGCTTCCTCACGATCGCCCGCCCGGAGCCGCCACTCGCCGAACTGCGCGACCGGGACGCCCAGATCGAGCTGATGAGCCGGGCCTTCGCCGGTGAAAAGTGGGAGATCCCCCGCCTGCTGGACGCGATGCGCGCCGCCGACGACGTGTTCTTCGACGTGACCAGCCAGATCCGCATGCCCCGGTGGTCGCGCGGCCGGGTGGCCCTGATCGGCGATGCCGCGCACGCCCCGTCGTTCTTCTCCGGGCAGGGGACGAGCACCGCCCTGGTGGGGGCGTACGTGCTGGCCGGTGAGCTGGCCAAACACGACTTCGCCACCGCGTTCGACTCGTACGAGGCGACAACGCGGTCGTTCGTCGAGGCGAACCAGGCACTGGCCGACGGCGGGGGCAGCACGCTCGCTCCGGCCACGAACGCCGGGTTGTGGCTGCGCAACCGGATGCTCTCGGTCGCCCCGCTGATGGCGCGCACCGGGCTGCTCGGCCGGGCCGGGCGCAAGGCGAACTCGGCGCTGGCCTTGCCGGCCTACTGAAATCCGTCCGGTAATCGATGTTCCGGTGGCGGCTCGGGTGCCCAAGAGCAGCAAGCCCTGTCACTGACCTGCACTGGCCGAGAGCGCGACCCGGCGGATCTGCTGGTGGCGCTGGCCGAGCTGGACCAGTTGCGCGCTGAACACCTGCCGTCCACGCCATCGGCGCCGCCCTGTACGGCCTGCACGTCTTCGCACCAATAGGGTCGGGGGCATGAGTCGTACGGCGTTTGTGACAGGGGCTTCCTCCGGCATCGGCAAGGTGACCGCGGCCGCGCTGGTCGAGCGGGGTTACCGGGTCATCGGCACGAGCCGGGCGCCGGAACGGATCACCGACCCGGTGGCCGGTGTCGAGTACGTGGCGCTGGATCTGACGGTGCCCGAGTCGGTGGAGGGGGTGGCGAAGGATCTGGGCGCTGTGGACGTACTCATCAACAATGCTGGGGAAAGTCAGAGCGGGCCGATCGAAGAGCTTCCGGCCGATGCTGTTGCCCGGCTTTTTCAGACGAACGTTTTCGGGCCGCTGCGATTGTTGCAGCTGGCCACGCCGGGAATGCGGGAACGCGGGTACGGGCGGGTGGTGATGGTCGGTTCTATGCTGGCTTCGTTTCCGTTGGCCTATCGGTCGTCGTATGTCGCCTCGAAGGCGGCGCTCAAGGGTTTCGCCGATGCCGCGCGGCATGAGTTGTCGCCATTCGGGGTGTGGGTGACGACGGTCGAGCCAGGATCCATTGCTACCGGCATCAGCGAGCGGCGGACCTCGTACGTCCACAAGAACTCTCCCCATGAACGCGACTACACCACAATGTTGTCCGCACTGCGCCGCAACGAGCAGGCCGGCACATCACCGGAGAAGGTGGCACAGACCATCATCACCGCGGTCGGAGCACGCCGGCCCAAAGCGTTGTACGCCATCGGCAGCGGAGCGCCCTACGTGTTCGCGTTGCGCCGCGTAACGCCGGGTTCGCTGGTCGAAAAGCTGGTGCACCGCCGGCACGACCTGCCGCGCTGAACGGTGCACTGCCGGCACGACCTGCCGCGCTGAACGGGGCAACGCGAGAGATCCTTACGTTCTACTCTCGACGGTACGCGCCCGAGGCGTTCGGGTGCACAGCCACGGGGAGTGACTTTGACAGCCAAGCAGTTCCGGAGAGGTGCCCTGGCCGCGATGCTGGTCGCGGTGTCCATCGCCACCGCCGGCGCCCCGGCGTATGCGGACGACCCGGGCGCCGGTGGCGGCGACGGCGGCAAGCCGGTCGTCGTGGACGCCGGCGACGACACCGATGTGGTGGACGCCTCCGACCCCAACGGGTTGCAGGCCAAGCTGACCGGCTTCAAGGCCTGGATCAACGAGCAGCCGGGCCTCGCGGACAGCGGCTACATCGAGTCCGTGAACGACGCCGCGGACAGCAGCACCATCCTGCTGTGGCACGGGGATTCACCGCTGCAGCAGAGCATCATCGACGCCGGGGCCGAGCGCGGGATCGAGGTGAGCGTCGAACCGCGTGACTACGACCGGCCGACGCTGGAAGCCGCGGCGCTGGAGGTGCTGGAGATGGAGCCGGCCGACCTGAACGGCTTCCAGGTCAGCAGCGCGTTCCCGGTCACCGCCGACTACGACGGCCTGGTCATCGAGGGCACACCCACCGAGCAGACCGTGCCGGCGGCGAAGACGGCCAGCCGCACGTTGAAGCTCGCCGCCAGCCCGGCCGGGGTGCGGGCGAAGTTCGTGCCGCTGGACGGCCCGGCCGCCGAGCCGGCTCCGATCGCGGCCACCCGGGACAAGGACTACGCGCCGTACAACGCCGGTGGCTACATGCTCGACTCGGGTGCGAACAACAACGTGGCGACCTGCAGCACCGGGTTCGCCATCCGCCGCGGCGGCGTCAACTACACGACCACGGCCCGGCACTGCTGGAACCATCACTACAAGCCGTACAACGCCTCGGCCCGCACCTACGGCGACGGCGTGGTGAACTCGCGGGACGGCGCGGGCCGCCAGTTGAGCGCGCACGGGTCGTCGCTGATGTTCGACGGCGCCTACAACAATGCGGCGGGATACAACAAGAAGGTCATCGGGTACGGCGCGGTCAGCATCGGCGACAAGGTGTGCGCCAGCGGCGGCAACTCCGGCGTGCACTGCAACCTGAAGATCTTCGCCGCGGGGGTGTTCTTCAACGACGGGTTCAGCGCGGTGTCCACCATCGTGGCGACCTCCAGCGGCACGGCGCCCGCGGCCACGTACGGCGACAGCGGCGGACCGGTGTTCGTCACGGCCGGCACGGGCAAGGTGCGAGCCGTCGGCATGATGCAGTGGGCCGACTTCCACAGTCAGTACCGGCGGGCGTGCTCTGCTCGTACCCAATTGATCTGCAGTTCCCGGGTGGGTTTCACGCTCATGTCGGTGGTCGTCAACACGATCCCCGGAGCGAGCCTGGTCACCAGCTGAAGAAAATAGCGATCGCCACCCAACCGGCGACCGCCTTGCGGGGGTATGCAGGGTGTGAGAATCGAACCGGGTGACTTCGCCGGCTGGGTGCGTCCGCATCTGGGCGCGATGGCCCGGCTGGCGGCCCGGCTGGCACCGCAGGCCGACCGCGACGACATCGTGCAGGAAGCCCTGACCCGGGCCTGGCTCAAACGCGCCCAGTACGACCCGGGCCGGGGCTCCCCGTCGGTGTGGCTGCTGGCCATCACCGCCGACCAGGCCCGCAAGGCAGCACGCCGGGTGCGGCCGCTGTTCACGGCGCGGGAGGCCGAGCACCCGGCGGGGATCCCGGACGAGCGTCTCGACCTGCGGCGCGCCCTGGACCGGCTCACCGAGCGGCAACGGCTCGCGGTGGACTGCGTGTACTTCGCCGGTCTGAGCACCGTTGAAGCCGCAGCGGTCATGGGCTGCTCCGCCGGGACGGTCAAGTCCACGCTCGCCGATGCTCGCGCCAAGCTGCGAAGCCTGCTGGAGGTGGCCGGATGATGAGCGATCCCATCGACGACATGCTGACCGAGGCGGGCCGGGAGTGGCGTGCCGCCCAACCCGAGCCGCCCGAACCGGCAATCCCGCGACGGTCGACCACGTGGTTCCCGGTCAGCGCAGCGGCCGCAGCGGTGGTGGCCGCGGTGAGCGTGACGGTGTGGTTGGTGCACAAGCCCGCGGAGCTGACCGACCCGGTGGCGGCCGGCGCGGCGGCGGACCTGGTGGTGCATGACGGCGACACGGTCGAAGGGTCCGGAACCCTGGAGAAAGCCGGTGGCCAGGTGCATTTCTGTGCGCCCGCGCCGCAACCGCTGGGCTCCCCCGCCGGCTGCCGCTATTTCGTGCCGGTGACCGGCGTCGACGTCAAGCCGGGTGACGTGCATCTGGCCGGGGTCTGGCGCTCGGGTGTGCTGGAGGTCAAGCAGCAGAGCCCGGCGCCGAACGAGCCGGTCGACGCCGGCCCGCCGGTCAACCCGCCCTGTGCCGCACCCGCCGGTGGATGGCCGGAATCCTCCGACGACCGCACGGCTTTGACCACCTACATCGAGCAGGACCACCCCGACCAGTTCCGTACGCCCTGGGTCGCCTCCGGTAACGGCGGAAAGGTGCTGGTGGTCGAGGTGGTCAACGGTGATGTCGGCCGGGCGCGCACCGAGCTGGCAAAGCGTTACCCCGGCAACCTGTGCGTGAGCGACCAGTCCGGCCGGCCCAGCCTCGCCGATCAGCAGAAGGTCGCCAGCACCGTGGGCCGGGCCGTGGCCAAGCTGATGGACAACCCGGCGAACGGCATCTACCTCAGCGCGACCGACGACACGGTCCGCCCGGCGATGGTCATGCTGACGCCGCAGCTCTACGACAAGCTCGCGGACATCGGATTCGTGGCCCTGCAACCCGATCCGTGGCTCAGGCCGGTATGAGACCGACGCCGCTGCCGGCCACAGAGGGGCCGGGCCGGCAGCGGCTGCTCCTTGCGGGATCAGACGTCGGCGGTGATGCGCTGCCACGCTTCCTCGGCGGGCAGGAACACCCGGTCCTTGACCCGCGGCGGACGCTGACCCGCGCGGATCGTGCGTTCCCACTCGTGAAAGAACGCGTCGGGGTGCACGCCGATCACCTCGATCGGCTGCAACGCGTCCTGCCCGCGGGCCGTGCGGTAGTCCTCGGACTGCTCGGCGAGCCGCAGGTCCAGCGCCTCCGCGAAACCCTGGGTGAGCCGGCCGGCCACGGCGATCTGGTAGCGGCCGTCGCTTAGGTGGTACGTGGCGTTGCGGATCTCCGTACCGGTGTCGCCGCAGGCCGCGGTCAGCGCGCGCACCGCCGCCGCCTCGCCCAACTGCACCCCGGCGGCCGAGCGGGTGATGTTGCGCCCGGCGTACTCGATGCGCGGGGTGCGACCGACGTAGCCGACGACCCGCACGATGTCGGTGACCGCGCAGCGGTACAGCCCGCCGAAGTGGCTGAGCAGCAGGTGATAGTCCTTACCGACCTCGAGCTCGTGGGCCAGCAGAGTCTCGCTGCCGGCGGTGATCTGCTGCTCGGCCGGGATGAACTCGTAGAAGCAGCCGGGCACATACAGCGGGGCGCCGCTGGGGTGGCGGTCGACCGGGACGCCGGCCGGGCCCTCGCAGGACGCGATCGGGGCGGTGAACAGCTGCACGCCTGGCCCGAAGGTTTCCCGGACGCGGGGAAGGTACAGCGCGGCGAGGGCACTGTTCCAGACCACGATGCCGGCCAGGTTGGGCCACAGGTGGTAGGGCGTGACCGTACCGAAGGTCTTGGCGTATCCGGCGATCTCGTCGGCGCGCTGCGGGTTGGGTTCGCTGTGCGGGCGTCCGCCGAGGGTGCCTTCGCGGATCTCGTCGACCAGGCGCTCCCACTGCTGGCCCAGCTGGTAGACCAGCCCCGACACCATCGCCGGGTTGATCCCGATGAGCAGGCGGATGTTCTGCTCGGCGGCCAGGCGCAGCTTGAAGTAGGCGCGGTCGTACGGGTTGGCGCCGGCCAGCTCCTCCGGGATTCTGGCCCAGGGCGCATCGTTGCCGGGGCCGACCGAGAGGCTTTCGCCGAACTTGGTGTAGTCGACCTGGCTCGGGCCGATGTGCGGCTGGCCGTGCTCGGTGCGGGCGATGGGCGCGCTCGGATCCTGCCACAGGTTGAGCACGCCGCCTGACACCGCCGAGGGCAGCGTACGGATCAAAGTGGCGAACGCCGCGTGGTAGAAGGGCAGGAACGTGCGCTGCATGTGGGTCCGGGTGATCGGGATGTGCTTCTCCCGGCCGGTGCTGCCGCTGGACGAGAAGTAGACGACCGGGTCATCGGCGGTCAGCACGTTGCGTTCACCGGCCATCGCCCGCTCGATCCACGGCATCATCTCCTCGTGGGTCCGGATGGGCACGGCCCGGCGGTACTCGTCGATCGTGCGCACCTCGGCCAGGCCGTACTCCTTGCCGTACTCGGTGTTGCCGTTCTCGCGCAGGATGTCGGTCAGCAGGTCACGCTGCACGGTGCCGGGGTGTTCCAGCGCTTCGAGCAGCCGCTGGTACTCCCCCAGGATGCGTTGGGCGTCCATCTTTCCCTCCTAGTTGTAGATGCCGGCAAGCCACGGGTGCAGGGGTTCGGCGCGCTTGCCGAGCAGGGTCGTGGTGAGCCGGTACGGGTCGACATGGGTGTGGTCGCGGCCCAGACACCGGTTGAGCAGCCGCAGGTCGGCGTCCTGGGAGCCGTTGTCCGGGGCTTGGCCGAGGATGCGCTGCGCGCGGGTCATGCAGCGGCGCAGCATGGCGACGTCGAACGATTGCGGGGAGCCGCGGTGCAGGGTCCCGGCGAAATACAGGCGCATGCCCAACCGGTACGTCCTCGCCTCGACATCGCCGAACAGGCCGGTCAGATCACCCAGTGTGGACCCGGTCCACCCGCCGTACCGGCTGGAACGCACGGCCCCGTCGATCGGCACGCGACTGAGCGGGAGCCGGCTGACGTCCGCGCCGAATTCCTGCAGCACCCGTTCCAGCAGCACGTAATCGGGGTTCAGCCCGTCGTCGTAGAGCAGCAGGAACGTGCGGCCGGGCTGGATCGCCGGCAGCAGGTCCCGCAGGATCGGTACGAGGTAGTTGGCATGCGCGTCCGCGCCGACGACCTGGCGCAGCGGCAGCCCCCAGCGCGGACCGTCCAAGTAGACCGGTCCGCCGTAGCGCGCGTGGTCGACGAGCAGGTCGTGCTCGCGCAGCCGGTCGAGCAGCTCGTCCTCGCCACAGGCCAGCGGCCGCACCGCGGTGAGCCCGGGATCGGTGACGCCCAGGTGGTTCAGCTGAGCAGTCCACAGCTCCAGCAGCCGGCGCGCGGCCGGGTGGATCCAGCCCTCGCGTTCGACGCGCTCGAAGTACGGGTCCAGCTCGCGCGGGTGCGGCGGCTGACCCTCGGCGTGGAAGCGCACATAGCGCAGGCCGATCTCACCCTCGGTGGCCTGCGACCAGTTGGTGCCCGGCTCGCTGGCGTCGAGGTAGTGCCAGAACGCCGTGGTCTGCGTGGTCAGATTTGCCATCCGCGGATTCCAGACCAGCGTCACCGGCAGAATGCGCGCGGTGGCCCGTACCAGAATGTCGGTCCATAAAAGACCTTTGACATGAGTGGGTGTCAAGGGCTTGGTCGGGGTGATGGTGACCGGGACGACGAACAATTCCCCGGAACGTATCCGGGTGTCCGCCGCCGCCAATTGCTGAACGGTTGCCGACGTCATTTGACCACCATCTCCATTTCTGTTGCCAAGGCCGGTCCGGGGGTGAGCGGGCGCGGCGCCGGGCCGTCCTCGCCGGCTTCCTCCAGCGCGACGAAGCGATGCAGCCAGCGCAGCGGTGCCGGGCTCCACCAGTTCCACGCGCCCATCAGCGTCATCGAGGCCGGCAACGCGAAGCAGCGCACGATGGTCGCGTCGATGAACACCGCAACGGTCAGGCCCAGCCCGAGCTGCTCGATGCGGGCCATCCGGGCGGTGGCGAAACAGCCGAACACCACACACATCAGCAGCGCCGCCGAGGTGATGATCCGGCCGGTTTTCTGCAGGCCGCGGCGCACGGCCACGTCGGTCTTCTGCCCGCCGCGCACATATTCGCGGACCCGGCCGAGCAGGAACACCTCGTAGTCCATGCTCAGCGCGAACGCCATGGTGAACACGATGATCAGCGTGAACGGGTCCAGACCGCCGATGGTCAGCGTGTCCAGCGGCCCGGCCAGCCGGCCGTCCTGAAAGACCAGCACCAGCACGCCACACGAGGCCCCGAGCGAGATCAGATTTGTGACAAGAGCCTTCAGCGGTACGACCACAGAACCCGTCATCGCGAACATCAGCACGAACATGGCGCCCACCGTTACCGCGACCGCCGTGACCAGCTCCTCGCGCAGCTTGGTGACAATGTCCTCGAGAACCGCCGCTTCCCCGGTGATCGAGGATATCGCCGCCGGTCGATGCGCCCGGACCCGGGTGACCAAGTCGCGGGCAGCACGATCCTGAACTGCACCGCGCAGCACAAGACTGACCGCGGAGCGCCTTTCGTCGATCTGCCGGGCCGGTGTCACCTGCGCCACGGCGTCGTCGTGAGCCCAGTCGCGCGCCCAGTCCGCAAGGAACGGCGCCGGGGACTCGGCGACCACAGTGATCGCCGGCGGGTTGGCACCGAAGCGGTCCTGCAGCTCATGCGCGACGGCCACCGGCTCCAGGTCACCCGGCAACGCCTCCAGCCGGGGCACCTTGATGGTGGCCGTGGCCAGCGGCGCTGCGGCGGTCAGCAGGATCGCGACCGTGGCCAGCAGCACGATCACCGCGTGGCGCTGCACAAAGCGCGCGAGCCCGGCGAACATGCCCAGGTCGGAAGCAAGGTTGCGGTTGACCCAGTGGTGGCGCGGCTTGCCGTCCGGGCCCATGGTGTGCGAGCCCAGGTACTGCCGGCGCCGGGTGACGCCCAGCATCGCCGGGGTCAGGGTGAGCGCGGCCAGCAGCGACACGAACGTCACCGACACCCCGGCCACGCCCAGCGTCGACAGGTCGTCGAAGGAGAACGCCATCAGCCCGGCCAGCGCCACCATCACGGTCAGGGCGCTGTAGGCCACGGTGCGACCAGCCAGCCGGGTGGCCCGGGCGCTGGCCTCGGCCGGGACGTACCCGGCGTCGAGTTCCTCGCGGAAGCGGCTGACCAGCAGCAACGAGTAGTCGATGGACAGGCCCAGGGCGAGCAGGGTCACCAGGGTCAGCCCGTTCTGGGTGACGTCCATGAGGTGGGTGAAGCCGTACAGGACCAGGAACGCGCCGGTGGCCGAGGCGGCGGCGGCCAGCACCGGCAGGCACGCGGTGACGATGCCGCCGAAGATGACGACCAGGATGAGCATGGTGAGGGGCAGCGACAGCAGCTCGGAGCGGTGCAGATCTTCGCCGAAGGTGTCACCGGCCTGCAGGTCCAGGGCCGCGTCACCGCCCACCCGCACGCTCGCCTGCGGCTGCCCGGCGGCGCGCAGCTCGGCCTGCAGGCGGTGCAGGCGCTCGGTGACCGCAGGGGTCGCCTCGGCTTCGGCACCGACCTGGCTGGTCAGCAGGACGGTGTCCGCGCGCAGCTCGCCCGGCACGGTGATCCCGCCGGAGACGCCGGCGCTCAGGGAGTTCGTGGACCCGGTGACCTCGGGCATGCGACCCACGTCCGCCGACGCGGCGTCCAACCGGCTGCGGACCGGCGCCGCGGCGGTGTCGACGTGATCGACGATGGCTACGATCTGCTCGGTCTGCGGGCCGCTGCCGGCCAGCAGGTTCTGCGCGTGCACGCTTTCCAGCGCATCGGGTAGCCGGCCGTCGACCAGCCGATTCAGCAGGCTACCGGAGAGCACCATTCCGGAAGCGGCGATCGCCGACCACAGCACAATGACAAGAAAGGGGTGACCGAAACACCATCGCCCGACTGCTTCCAACGCACCGCGGCGTTTTTGTCGCTCACTCATCGCCGGGCACTCCTTCGCCCAACAATGGCACTGGTCGCGCCGGATGCGGGAGCACGAATAGCGCCGGATAACATCGGGGGGTGGCCCGGAGACGCCGGGCCGACTGTGCGACAGGAGACCCACCGTGGCCCAACCCCGTACCCGAGCCGAGGCCGTCGTCGTCACGGCCGGGACAACGGCGGCGGACGCGGTGTCCGCGGCCGGTCTGCCGTCCTCCGGGCCCAAGGCGATCGTGGTGGTGCGCGACGCCACCGGCCGGCTGCGCGACCTGGACTGGGCGCCCGAACAGGACGCCGAGGTCACCCCGGTCGCCATGGACGAACCGGACGGGCTCGACGTGCTGCGCCACTCGGCCGCGCACGTGCTCGCCCAGGCCGTGCAGGACGTCTTCCCCGAGGCCAAGCTCGGCATCGGCCCGCCGGTCGAGAACGGCTTCTACTACGACTTCGACGTCGCCACCCCGTTCCAGCCCGACGACCTGCCCAAGCTCGAGAAGCGGATGCAGGAGATCATCAAGGCCGGGCAGACGTTCAAGCGCCGCCGCTACGAGTCGCTGGACGCGGCCAAGGCCGAGCTGGCGCACGAGCCGTACAAGCTGGAACTCGTGGACATCAAGGGCGATGTCGACGACAACGAGGTGATGGAGGTCGGCGGGGGCGAGCTGACCGCGTACGACAACCTCGACAAGGACGGCAACCGGGTGTGGGGTGACCTGTGCCGCGGCCCGCACCTGCCCTCGACCCGGCTGATCCCGGCGGTCAAGCTGATGCGCACGGCGGCTGCCTACTGGCGGGGCAACGAGCGCAACCCGCAGTTGCAGCGCGTTTACGGCACCGCGTGGCCGAGCCGCGACGAGCTGAAGTCGTACCTGAAGATGCTCGAAGAGGCCGCCCGCCGTGACCACCGCAAGCTGGGCGCCGAGCTTGACCTGTTCTCCTTCCCCGACGACATCGGCTCGGGGCTCGCGGTGTTCCACCCCAAGGGCGGCATCATCCGCCGGGAGATGGAGAACTACTCGCGCGAGCAGCACGAGAAGGCCGGCTACTCGTTCGTCAACACCCCGCACATCACCAAGGGCGAGCTGTTCGAGACCTCCGGGCACCTGCCCTACTACGCCGACACCATGTTCCCGCCCATCGAGTTCGAGGGCGCGAACTACTACCTCAAGCCGATGAACTGCCCGATGCACAACCTGGTGTTCAAGTCGCGCGGGCGTTCCTACCGTGAGCTGCCGCTGCGGGCGTTCGAGTTCGGCACGGTCTACCGCTACGAGAAGTCCGGCGTGGTGCACGGCCTGACCCGCGTGCGCGGGCTGACCATGGACGACTCGCACATCTACTGCACCCGCGACCAGATGCCCGGCGAGCTGACCTCGCTGCTGGAGTTCGTGCTCAAGCTGCTGCGCGACTACGGTCTCGACGACTTCTACCTGGAGCTGTCCACCCGCGACGACTCGCCCAAGTTCATCGGCGAGGACAAGGACTGGGAGGAAGCCACTGAGGCGCTGCGCACGGCGGCTACCGCGTCCGGGCTCACGCTGGTGCCGGACCCGGGTGGCGCGGCGTTCTACGGCCCCAAGATCAGCGTGCAGGCCAAGGATGCGATCGGCCGGACCTGGCAGATGTCCACCATCCAGGTCGACTTCAACCAGCCCAAGCGCTTCGGGCTGGAATACCAGGCCGCCGACGGCACCCGCCCGCAGCCGGTAATGATCCACCGGGCGCTGTTCGGCTCGATCGAGCGGTTCTTCGGCGTGATGACCGAGCACTACGCGGGCGCGTTCCCGGCCTGGCTGTCGCCGGTGCAGGTGGTCGGCATCCCGATCCGCGACGACCACGCCGACTACCTCGAACAGTTCGCCGCCAAGCTGCGTGAGCAGGGCATCCGCGCCGAGGTCGACCACTCGACCGACCGCATGCAGAAGAAGATCCGCACCGCCCAGCAGCAGAAGATCCCGTTCATGGCGATCGCCGGTGACGACGACGTGAACGCCGGCACCGTGTCGTTCCGCTACCGCGACGGCTCGCAGCGCAACGGCGTCTCGCTGGACGAGGCGGTCGCACACGTGGTCGACGTGGTGCGCTCGCGCGTGAATGTGGGACCGTCCGCGCCGCAGGAGTGATCGGGTCCCGGGTGATCCCGCCGCGCTCGCCAGGGCAGGCGGGATCAACCGGGGACTCGCATCATCGCGGCCGGACGCGTGAACGTGCGCTCGTAATAGACAAGCGGCTCGGCGGCGCCGGTGAACGTGGCGGTCACCCGGCCGATCAGGATGCTGTGATCCCCGCCGTCGGCCACCGTGTGCAGGTCACACGCCACCCGGGCGGCGGCCCCGGGCAGCCCGGGCAGCCCCAGCTCGCACGGCACCATGTCACCGCCGGTGAAGCGGTCCACCCCGGAACGCGCGAACTGGCGGGCCACGCCCTCCTGATCCACGGCCAGCACGTTGATCAGGAAGGCACCGGTGCCGGTGAAAGCCGCGTGGGTGCTGGCCGCCTTGCCCAGGCACACCATGACCAGCGGCGGCTCCAGCGACAGCGACGTGAAGGAGCTGGCCGTGAAGCCCCACCGGCGCCCGGCGGCGTCGATGGTGGTGGCCACGGCGACCGGCCCCGGCACCCGGGCCATGGCCGCACGGAACGCGTCGTGGGAAGTCACGCCACGAGCTGCCAGGGTTCCGGGGTGCGCCGGGCCAGCCGCGGCTTGGTGGCCATCCAGTAGGCCACCGAGCGGCGCAGCACCTCGGCCGGGTCGGACACCACCGACGTCGGCTCGAACGGCTCGGGCATGCTCGTGTACGCCTCGAACATGCCCAGCAGCTCAACCGCCTCGGCCTGCACCGGCGACAGGTATTCGTGCACCAGCGGCAGGTAGAAGCGGTGCCACTGGTCGGCCGAGAGCATCGGTGGGCGCGGCACCGGATCGAGTCCCTGACCGGCGCGCCACTCGTTGATCGAGCCCAGGATGATGTCGAGCATCCGGGTGAGCTGCAGGCAGTGGCTACCGGCCGCGACGGTTTCGATGACCCGCTCGGCCGGGGGCACACCCAGCGCGGCCTCGACGACGGCGTCGGCGACCTGGTCCACCGGGGCGATCTCGGCGTAGCCGTCCGGCTCGCCGACGACTACCGCGGCCAGCCCCGACACCAGGGTCTGCAGCAGCGTGTACGGGCCGCTGAACCGGGCGATCCCGCCGTCGTCGCGCCGGCCCAGGATCAGCGGCGGGCGCACGATCGTGGCGGCCCCCGGGTGCCCGCCGACCAGGCCCTCGCAGATCGACTTGGACCACTCGTAGCCGTTGCGGTAGCCGTCGAACTCGGGGACGCCCGACGCGGCGGTGCCGCCGTGCGCGAGGTAGGCGGTGGACACGTGCACCAGGTGGGTGCCGGGGCCGGCGAGTTCCAGGGCGGCGCGCAGCGGGGCGATCGTGGCGCTGGTGGCCTCGTCGCGGCTCATGGTCCACCGGGTCGAGGCGGCCGTGTGCACCATGACGTCCCAGTCACGGCGCAGGTGCTCGGGGGCGGGCTCACTGCCCATGTTCCAGGCGATCACGTCGCTGCCCGCCGGGGCGCGCCGGGCCACCTGCACCGGGGTATGGCCCTTGGCGGTCAGCTTGCGGCACACCTCGGTGCCGACGACGCCGGCCGCGCCGGTTACCAGAATTTGCACGGTTCGCTCTCCAGAGTTCTCAGGCCGGCCGGAACACGAGCGTCGAGTTGTGACCGCCGAAGCCGAAGGAGTTGCTGATGGCGGGCGCGGGCTCGGCGGCGCGCGGAGTGCCGGTCACCACGTCGAGCTGCACGCCGTCGTCGGGGCGCTCGAAGTTGGCGACCGGTGGCAGCAGCTTCTGCTCAAGGCTCAGCACGGTGACCACCGCCTCGAACGAGCCGGCGGCGCCGAACATGTGCCCGACCACGCCTTTGGGGGCAGTCAGCGGTGGCGGGGTGGCGCCGAACACCTGCGCGATGGCCTTGGCCTCGGCTTGGTCGTTGCGCGGGGTGGACGTGCCGTGCGCGTTGATGTGGCCCACCTCGGCCGGGTCGAGACCGGCGTCGGCGAGGGCCTCACTCATGCAGCCAGCGGCCACCGAACCGTCGCGGCGGGGCATGACGATGTGGAAGGCGTCGCAGTTGGTGCCGTACCCGGCCAGCTCGGCGTAGATGCGCGCGCCGCGAGCCTCGGCGTGCTCGCGCTCCTCCAGCACCAAGAAGGCTGCACCTTCGCCCATGATGAAGCCGTCGCGTCCGGCGTCGAACGGGCGGGAAGCCTCGTGCGGGGCGTCGTGGCGTGACGACAGGGCGCCGATGCGTTGGAACGCGTCCATGATGACCGGGTCGAACTGGCTGTCCGCGCCACCCGCGACGACCGCGTCCACCCGGCCGTACTGGATCATCCGCAGCGCCTCGCCGATGGCGTTGCTGCCGCTGGCGCAGGCGGTGGAGTACGTCATCGAGGGCCCGCGCAGGCCGAAGTGCTTGCTGATGCCCGCGGCGGTGGTGTTGGGCATCGAGCGGGCGGCGGTGTACGCGTCGAGGCGGATGTCGCCGCGGGCCACCCCGGCACCGCCCACCGCGGGCCCGGTGCCGCCGACGCCGACGGCGACGCCGTAGCGCACCGGATCGCCGGTGGGCTCGAAGCCGCTGTCGGCCACCGCGTCCCGGGCCGCGGCAATGCCCAGCCGGGCCGTACGGTCCAGGCCCGGCAGCTCCCGATGGCCGAAATAGGCGCCGGCGTCGAACCCGGTGACCGGGCAGCCCAGCGGCGGCTGCACCGCGGCGTCGACCAGGTGACCGACGAGCTGACCGGCGGACTTGCCGGCCAGCAGCGCCTCGAACGACTGCCGGGCGGTCAACCCCGCCGGGGTCTTGGCCCCCAGCCCGGTGACCACAACGCGCCTCATGCCTTCACCCCGTGCGGGGCGCTGGGCAGCGTGGCGACGTAGGCCACCACGTCGTTGGGGGTGCGTACGTCGCGGATCTGGTCGACGTCGATGCGCACCCCGAGGGCCCGCTCGATGCGCACGCCGATCTCCATGAGTTCCAGGCTGTCCACGTTGTAGCTGTCGACGAGGTCGTCACCGCCGGCAATGGTTTCCGGTGCGACGCCGAGGACCTCGCCGATCGCCTTGCGCACGATCTGCATCGTCTCGGGCTCGGACATGCTCATCCCTCTTTCTTCTGGGGCATCCAGTCGCTCGGCAGCGCGAGGGGGTAACCGGACGCCTCGTTGAGCGGCAGCACCTCCCGGGCCAGCCGCAGCGCCGGGTAGAGACCCTCGGGGCGCCGGATCGACGGCGGCTTTCCGGTGAACCCGAGGTCGCGTTCGAAGGCACGGGCGTACGCCAGCAACTGCTCGGTCACCTCATCAAGCTCGGCCTGGTCCCGGGCCGCAGCGCTGCGCGCGATCAGCTGCAGGCCCTGCTCGACCACCTCGTCGCTGAGCCCGGCGAACGGGTCGGTCAGCGGGTCGTCAAAGTCGGGCACCCCGCCGCCGGCGGCCAGCGAGCGCAAACCCAGGCAGCGCAGCACCACCGAGCGCGCGGACCAGGCGGCCACCCCGATGCGAGCGTCGCGAGCAGCGCCCACGAAGTCCTCGACACTGGCGTGCACGTCCATCAGCAGGTGATAGGTGCCGATGCTGTGGAAGGCCATCCACCGGCGCGCGTCGTCAACAGCCGTGGCCCTCACGCTTGTTCTCCGTCCGTGATGGACAGCCAGACCAGCCCTTGCCGGGCGAGCAGGACCGTCTCGTCGTCCAGGGCCGAGGCGGGCCCGCGCCAGATCACCCGGTCGTCGCCGCTGTCGCCGAAACCTGCGGCGGTGCTTTCCACGCCGCGTGTCCCCCAGCGGTGCAGCAGGGTACGACCGCGGATTTCGCTGCGTTCCACGTCGGGCATCAGCGCGAACTGCACCACAGGGTCGGCCGGGAACGGGTGCAGGCTCTGCAGGATGTCCTCGACCGCGTCGTTGTAGCCCTTGGCTTCGCCGGCGCGTACCGGTGTGGTGGTCAGGAACCGGTAGGTGTCGCTGAGCTCGGGGGCGGCGCTGCGCTGCAGCTTGGCCAGAATCCATTTGGCGCCCACGTACAGCTCACCGACCCGCGCGGCGGCGATCTCCAGCGCGGCAAGTCCGGCGTCACAGTAGCGTTGGGCGGCCAGCCGGGGGTCGGTGTCGCGCAGCATCCGCGCGGCGGTCCGCTGACGCAGGGCCTCTCGGCTCCACCAGTGCACCGCGTACTCGGTGACCGGGGCGGCCAGGGCCGCCTGCCACGCCAGCCATTTGTCGTCACCGGCCAGCGGCAGGCTCACAGCGAGCCGGCCCACGCGCTGGAACCGGCGCAGCGAGTCCTTCCAGTCGGTGCGGTTGACCAGCACGCCGTCGTAGCCGGGGGTGGCGAGCAGCTCGTCGACCGAGCGCGTCCAGTCCAGCGACAGGTAGTTGATGTCGACGGGCAGGCCCAGCACGTGCGAGGAGATCGGGATGTTGGTGACCTGCGCGTCGACGAACACCAGCAGGTCGACGTCGCTTTCCTCGTTGCCGAAGCCCTGCTGCACCGAGCCGGCGGCGACCACGAGCTCGGGTTCGCCGAAGCTGCCGGCAATCTGATCGGTGAGGTCGTCGATGGTGTGCTCGCGGCGGGCCAGGAACGTCTGCAGATGGCCACGCGAAACGTCAGCGTCCATTACCGCAGCACCCGCTGTTCGAGGCCGGAAAGCATGGAGTGGGCGCTCTCGCGCAACGCGGTGGCGGCGATGGGATTGAGCATGTCGGCGAGCAGCGGAATACCAATCTCAAAGTCGACGTACAACGTCACCGAGCATTTTCCCTCGTCAATGGGTACTACCGACCAGTAGCCATTGAACGCCTGCATGTCGCCGCTCTCCTGGGAGAACGTGACGACCCGGCGATCGTGGTCGAGCATCTCCTTCTCCACCCACTGCAGAACCGACCCGCGCAGCAGCACCGACCATTCCGCGAGCCGCTGACTGGCGTCCAAGTGCTCGATGATCCGCACCGAGCGCACGATCTGCGTGGCCTCAGGGTAGGCCTCAACGTCGGTCACCGTGGCCCAGGCATCATCGGCCCGAGCGGCGATGACCAGGGTTTCTTCTACGACGGGCATGACCCTCCTCAACGAGCTGCACCCGGCCCACCGCTGGCCACAGCAATCGCCGGGACACCGTTCGGCAACGGCGGCCGTCTATGCGCCAAGCGACAGTTACAGGTGTTAACAACGGGCCGAAGCTTATGACGCCGGGGCCGCCGGCAACGCTCGGCGATCGGTTTGTGTGCGCGACTGTACACACCGGAACGAACGAACGTGCATGAGCGGGATACACCCTCTGACCTGCCCCAAAAGGCAAATCTCCTGATCATGGGGGGTGCGCCACTGCACAGTGGACCGACGCCCGCGTTAATTCGTGAGTAAGTCTCATGAACTTTTCGAGGGATCGCAGTTGCTCAATCGAGATTGGTGCGCTTAGAGTCCCGTTGGCTCTATCGCCGACGTTTCGGGTCCGCGCTTCTGCGGTTTTCCGCACTCGGCATTACCCGCGATGGCGGGTCGCCTTCGCATCACTTTCCCCCGCGGAGTTCGCATGCGCTTCCACGTCATGAGCATTCCCTTGTCCGCCGACCCGGAGACACCTGCCGGACCGGAATACGAGCGCCTCGTCGCCCTGGCGTGCGCAGCCGAAACCCACGGCTTCGACGGCTTCTGGATCGCCGAGCATCACTTCAACCGTTACGGCGGCATCGTGCCGCTGGCCGGCGTGCTGCTGGCCCACCTCGCCGCCCGTACGCACACGCTGCGGCTGGGCACCGCTGCCGCCATCCTGCCGCTGCGCGACCCGCAGACCACCGTCGAGGAGTTCGCGATGGTGGACGCGCTGTCCGGCGGCCGGCTGGAACTCGGCGTGGGCCGCGGCTTCGTTGCCCCGGAGTTCGCCGGGCGCGGCGTCGACATGGCCGAGCGCGGCCCCCGGTTCGCCGCCGGGCTGGCGGCCATCGAGGCGTACCTGAGCGGCTCGGGCCCGGTCGGTCCACGCCTGGATGGCGATGGCAGCGGGCCCGACCTGCTGCCCCGCCCGGCGCAGCCGCGGGTGCCCGTGTGGCTGGCCGTGTCGACCAGTTTGGACAGTTGCCGGCACGCGGGCACAGCCGGGCACGGGCTGATGCTCAACCCGTACAACCGCAGCGACGACGAGGTCGACGCGGCCATCGAGGCGTACCTGAGCGCATGGCAGGCGGCCGGGCACCCGGACGGCACCGCCCCGCGGATCCTGGCCAACCAGCTCATGTACGCCGCCACCAGCACCGCCGAGGCCGAACGGCACGCCCGCCCGGCCGTCGACTCCTACCTCACCGGGGTGCAGCAGTCCTTCAAGCCCACCGCCGGTCTGTCGCTCACTTCGCACGGCTTCGACGACCTGTACCCCGGCAAGCTGCTCGTTGGGCCCCCGGAGTTGCTGCGCGAGAAGGTGCTCGACTGGCAGCGGCGCGGCGTCACCGACATCTCCGTGATGAGCCACTTCGGCAGCCCGGTGGCCGCCGGGGCCGACGAGTCGCTGGCGTTGTTCGCCAGCGAAGTCCTGCCGCACCTGGCGGCCGCGCCGGAGGCGGCGGCCGTGCGATGAGCAGCCGCGGGTATTACGACCTGGTCCGGCGCACGCCGCTGCACGCCATCGCCGACGGCGGCTCCACCACCTACCTCAAGGACGAGACCAAGCAGGTCACCGGCGCGTTCAAGTTCCGGGGCAACGTCAACTACCTGCTGCGCAACGCCGACCCGCAGGTGGTCACCGCCTCCACCGGCAACCACGGCCTCGGGCTGAGCACGGCCGGAGCTGCGCTGCAGCGCGGCGTGCGGGTGCTCGTGCCCAAGGGGACCCCCGACATCAAGCTGGACAAACTCGGCCGGGCCGGGGCCGAGGTGGTCATCTCGGGCAGCACCTACGACGAGACCCGGCAGAGCGCCATTGAGGACGCCGCGCGCCGGCACTGCGCGTACGTCCCCAGCTTCGACCATCCCGACATCATCGCCGGGCACCGGCGGCTGTTCGACGAGGCCCTGGAGCAGATCGGTGGCCACCCCGAGCGGGTGTACGTGCCGGTCGGCGGCGGTGGCCTGTACGCCGCCGCGCTGGACGCGATGGCGGGCACCGGCGTTGAGGTGGTGGGCGTCGAGCTGGCCGCCATCCCGGCGATGCACCGGTCGCTGGCCGCCGGGCACCGCGTCGAGGTGCCGGTGCCGATGGGTTGCCAGGCCGAGGGGCTGGCGGTGGCGCTGGTCGGCGAGATCGCATTCGCCACCGCCCGGCGCCACCGGGGCCGCATCGTGCTGGTCGACGCGGCCGGGCTGTCCGAGGCGATGCGCTGGGTGTGGCGCACCGCCGGCGTACAGGTCGAGGGGGCGGGCGCCGCTGCGGTGGCCGGCCTGCGCGCGGACCGCGCGGGCGGGTCGAGCCTGTGCGTGCTGTCCGGCGGAAACATCGACGAATCCCTGTGGCGGGCCGTCGTGGAAGACCACCGCGACCTGTCCGCCGGCGAAGACTGAGAGCGAGGTTCTCGTGCAACCAACGGCATCCGAGCCCGGGGAACCAGCCCGGCGGCGGCGCATCGGCGTCATCGGCGGCGTCGGTCCCCTGGCCACCGCGTGGCTCTACGAGCGCCTGGTCGCGCTCAGCGATCCGCGCGGCAGCGGGCACTACCCCGACATCGTCATCCACAACCTGCCGTTCGAGGTGCGCAGCGAGGTCGCGTTCGTGGCCGGCGACGACGCGGGCGAGGACGCCGAGCACCTCACCGACCAGCTCGTGCGCTCGGTGCGGGTGCTGGCCACCGCGGGCGCCGGGCACGTCCTGCTGCCCTGCAACACCCTGCACTCGCTGCTACCCGCCGTACGGGCCCGGCTCGGCACGCAAGCCCCGCAGGTCGCGCACATGCCGCAGCTGACCGCGCAGGCCGTACCGGCCGGGTCGCGGGTGCTGGTGCTCGGCACCGGGGCGACCGTGCGCCTGGACTACTACGGTGGCCTGCTGCGCGAGCGCGATTGCACGGTGACCTATCTGGACTCCGGCGACCAGGACTGGCTGGAGACCCTGATCCAGCGGGCGATCAGCGAGAACCTGGCCGGCCTGTGGCCCGCGATCGAGCAGATGGTGGCGGCGCATGTGGCCGTACGCCGCCCCGATGTGGTCCTGCTCGCCTGCACCGACCTGGACACCCTCGGGCTCGACCAGGTGGCCGGCATTCCCGCGATCGGTTCGCTGCAGACGCTCGCCGGGCACGGTGTGACGTGGCTGCGCGGCGAACAGGACGTGCTCGCCGGAGCCGCACGGTGAAGGGCTGGAGCGAGGTTTCCGACGCCTCCGCGCTGCTCGGTGCCGAACCGGCGCAGCGGCTGATGGACTGGCTGGTCGGCACCGTTGCGGCACCGGCTCCCGAACTCGGCCGGCCCGGCGCGTTGTGCCCGTTCGTCCGGCCATCGTTGGACGCTCGGAAATTGTTCGCTGTGGTCGTACCCGGATCCCCGGAATCGACAGCGACAGAGACGGCCGTGCGCCGGGAGACCCAAGCGTTCCTGAACGCGGCGCCGACCCGCTCCGACCCTCGCTCGGTGCACAAAAGCCTGCTCATC
Organism: Actinoplanes sp. TFC3; assembly: GCF_001553785.1. Lineage (GTDB taxonomy): Bacteria > Actinomycetota > Actinomycetes > Mycobacteriales > Micromonosporaceae > Actinoplanes. Next base: position 1,708,248 of record NZ_LOJP01000001.1, on the reverse strand, counting down.
GTCCTGCCCGACGCCCAACGCGAGCAGGAAGTCACCACGCTGGTCGCGCGCATCAAGCTCGACCTGATCCGGTCCGGCATGACGTGCGGCGAGTTCTATCCCCAATGCGACGACCGCAGCGTGCGCAACGGCGAGGTCAAGGTCGCCACCTCACCGATGCCGCTGATCGCGCTGCGCTACCTCACCAAGCACGACGAGCTTTTCTTGCGTTCCCAGCCCCAGTACTACCCCAGTTATCAAGAGTGGAGAAGTCATGCCGAGCGATCCTCCTGAGATCTTCGCCGTCGGCGACGCCAGCGCGGTGGCCGGCATCGTGCATCCCGACCGGCCCAGCGAGCTTGAGGTCCTGACCCCGCAGCGCACCGGCATCGTTGTGGTCACCCCTGCCGGTGACGGTTCCGTCGTCGAGCTGACCTGGCACGGCGACGCGGGCACCGATCCCGATGCCGCGCAGCTCGATGGCCTGCGAGTGGCCGCCCGAGCCGCGCAGAAAGTCTTTCCCCAAGCCCCTCTGACGGTACGAGCCCAAGCCGCCGATCTCACCGCTGACGGCTTCACCATCGTCGCACCGGGTGTGCTGACCCGCCCGGCCGGCCCGTTCCCGCTGCGCACCGACAAGGCCGACGACGCCGACGGCGTCTACGCCGAACCGCTGAGTACCCCGTGGAACTTCGTGCCGGCCGAGACTCCCGCGTACGCCGCGCTGCAGCACACCGCGCCGAGCCGCGTGCTCGACCTGGGCTGCGGGCACGGCAAGAACACCCGCATCCTGCGCCGCTGGGGTCACGAGGTGGCCGGCATCGACGTGTCCCCGCTGGCCGTCGAACGCTGCCGGGTGTACGTGCCGGGCACCCGCTTCGAGGTGGCGTCCGCCGACGACCTGCCGTTCGACAGCGATTCGTTCGACGCGGTGGTCGACGTGGGCTGCCTGCACTACCTCGACGACGACACCCGGCGCCGCTCGGTCGACGAGATCTGCCGCGTGCTGCGCCCCGGCGGCGTGCTGCACAGCCGGATGTTCAAGCCACGCCCGGCCACCTGGCTGGCCGCGCAGCCGTTCACGACCGAGAAATTCGGACTCACCGACGAGCAGGTGGCCGGGCTGTTCGCGGGCCGGTTCGCCGTCCGTACCCACCGTGACGACCCAGACATGCATTACTTGCGCTGCGAGTTCATCGGCGCCCGCGACGAGGTGGTTTCCGCATGAGTACCGAGTTGACGCTGCTCGCCGGTGGGCGATCGACCGAGCATGACGCGAGCCTGCATTCGTACGACCACCTCGCCCGGGTGCTGGCCGCCGATGCCGGGTTCACCGTCGCAGCCGTGGTCTACATCGGCCGCGACGGCACCGCCTGGCGGCACGAGGGCCTGCCCCCGGGCATCGACGCGCTGATCAACACCGGCTCGGCCAAGCCGCTGACCCCGGCCGAACTCGTCGACCAGCTGCGCTCCGGCCCCCCGGTGTTCTCGCTGCTGTTCGGCACCGAGGGCGAGGACGGCGCCTGGCAGGGCTTGGCCGAGGTTTTCGACCTGACGGGCAGCTTCGGCCCGGTCGCGGCGGCCGCGGTGTCGATGCACAAGCTGGCGTTCTCGGCCGCCGCCGTGGCCGTGGAGCCGCGCCTGGCTATGCCGGACAGCTGGATCATCCGCGCCGACGACCCGCGGCACGGGCCGGCCAACGCGCTGGCCGCGCTGGCCGGGCGCGCCTGTGTCGTCAAACCCAACAGCATGGGCGCTTCGCTGCTCACGACGTACCTGGAAAAGCCCGACGTGGAATCGCTTACCGCTGCGGTGCGGGCGATCAGCGACTACGACACGTTCGCGCTGGTGCAGGAGTACATCGAGGGCGACGAGCACACGATCGGGGTGTTCGAGGACGCCGAGGGCCCGCACGTGCTGCCGATCGTGCGCGCCGAGACGGACAGCCCGCTGCTGGGTCATGACGAGAAACACCGCGACGGGCTGGTGTCGGTGGAGTTCGTCGACCCGATGAGCCGCGCGGGCATGGAGCTGGCGGCAATCTGCCTGCGGGTGTACCGGCTCATGGGCTTCCGGCTGTGGTGCCGCTTCGACATCATCTGGGACCGCCGGCGCGACCGCCCGGTGATCCTCGAGGCCAACTCGATGCCCGGGCTCATGCAGGGCAGCGTCTTCCCGGTGATGCTCGAACGCGGCGGCTACCGGCTGACCGATCTCATCCGGTACGGCATCAGCGCGGTCACCGCCCAGCGCAACAAGGTGCTGCCGTACGACATCGAGCCACACGCGATCCCGCAGGAGGCCTCGTAATGCTCATCTTCGTCTTCCCCACTGCCCGCCAGCTCGCCGCGATCCGGCGGCACTGCGCCGGCACCAGCTATGTGGTGCTGACCCACCCGGACGTCCCGCACGGCGACGACACGGGTGCCGACCTGCGCGACGTCACCACCACCGACGTCAGCGACCTGCTGCGCGACTTGGACGCCCGGATCCTGTGCCTGCACGAACTTGGCATCTACTTCGTGCACCGCGAGCTGCCGCTGGGCGAAATCGGTTTCCCGCACTCCTGCCTCACCGCGGTCACCAAGGTCGCCATGGCCGACCTGCTGCAGGCCGGAGGGATGGCTACCGCACCGAAGCGGGCATTCCGGCTCGGCGAAGCGGCCGGGCTCGACGTGCAGTTCCCGTTCGTGGTCAAGCCGGACTTCGGGTTCGCCAGCCAGCTCGTCAACCGGATCGAGAACGCCGAGCAGTGGGCGGCGTACCAGCAGGTCGCCGCGGACCCGTCGGCGTGGCCGCTGCGCAAGCGCTACGCCGATGACTTCTACGCCGACATCCCCGAGGTGCTCGACGGCTTCGTCATTGAGCCGGACCTGTCGCCGCTGGAATTCCTGTCCGTGCCGTACGTCTACGACGGTGACATCGCCGTGTCGTTCCCGACCCGCGGGCTGCGCAGCGTGGCCACCGCCAACACCTCGTTCGCGTGGCGCGGCTTCGGCACCCCGGCCGGGCTGGGCACCGATGGGCTGGCCGAACTCGACAAGCTGCTCACCGGCCTGAGCTCGTACCTGGGGGTGCGCCCCGGCGTGTACGAGGTCGAGGCGTTGTGGGGACCCGAGGACGGGCTGACGTTCCTGGAGTTCTCCCCGCGTCCCACCGGTGGGCTCGTACCCGACCTGGTCGAGCATGCGTACGGCGTGGACATCGACGACCTGGCCATCTCCGCGTTCGTCGGCACCCCGGTTGCCGTGACCCGCACCGAGGCGAAAGCGTTTGCCGGGCTGCGCCGCGGACCGGATGACGACGCCCCGGCCGGGCGGACCGTGGTGCGCCGCGAACGCACCAGCGCCGGCCGGGTCCTGGTCGACGAGATCATCGAAGTGGCCACCTGATGTGCGGCATCGCCGGAACAGCGGGCCCGGGCGCGGGTCCCGGGCCGCTGGAAGCCGCGCTGGGCAGGCTGTTTCATCGCGGCCCCGACGACGGGCAGATCAGCAGCGGCCCGGGGTACGCCATCGGCTACCGCCGGCTGGCGATCCGGGCGGTCGGCGCCGACTTCGACGCCGGGCGCCAGCCGTTCCGCTCCGGTGACGGCCGGGTCACGCTGTACGGCGTCGGCGAGGTCTACAACTTCGACGAGCTGGCCGTCGAGACCGCCGCGTCGGTGCATCCGTGCGGCGGCGACATCGCTTCGCTGCTGGCGGTCTACCTGCGCGACGGCATCGCCGGGCTGGCCCGGGTGCGCGGCGAGTTCGCCTGTGTCATCCGCGACGAGCGCACCGGGCAGACGATCCTGGCCCGCGACACGGCCGGCATCAAGCCGCTGTTCTGGACGGTGCACGAGGGCCGGCTGCACTTCGCCTCCGAGATCAAGGGGCTGGCCGCGCTCGGGGTGCCGCTGACCGCCGACCCGCACGGCATCGCCGCCTACCTGCGGTTCAACTACCCGGTGCCACCCCGCACCTGGTACGAGGGAGTCCGCAGCGTGGCCCCCGGGACAGCGCTGGTGTGGACCGGCGGCACCGCCGCGGAGGTGCCGTTCGCCACCCTGGACATGCTGGCCCTGGACGTCAGGTCCGAGGACGAGGACATCCCCGGGTTGCTGGCCGACGCGGTGACGAGCCGGTTGGTCAGCGACGTGCCGCTCGGGTTCCACCTCAGCGGCGGTGTCGACAGCAGCCTGGTGTGCGTGCTGGCCGGGGCGGCCGGGGCACCGGCGTACACGCTGGAGTACGACCCGGATCCGGCCGGCCCGCGCGGGGACGCGTGGTGGGCCGCGCAGGTCGCCGGGGAGAACCGGCTGCGCCAGCGGCTGCTGCGGCTCACCGAGCAGCAGGCCACCCACGAGATCGACGCGTTCATCGCCACCCTGGATGCGCCGATCATGTCACCGGGCGCGCTGACGCCGTACTTCGTGGCGCGGGCGGCCCGCGAGGACAAGGTGCCGCTGCTGCTGGCCGGGCAGGGCAGCGACGAGGTGTTCCTGGGCTACAAGCGGTACGCCGAAGCCGCGGACGCCGGGCTGGGCGAGCTCGCCGGTATTGCCGCGAATGGCGAGCTGGCCGATCTGCACACGGTCGCGCCGGGGTGGCGTACCGCGTTCGAAGACGTGGACCGCGACATCGGTGCCCTGGCCGGACCGGCCGCCGAGGTGTCGTCCTTGTCGGCGTTCCAGATGCTGTACCTGCGCAGCTTCCTGCAGGAGATCCTGCGCATCGAGGACCACGCGCACACGGCTTGGTCGGTGGAGAACCGGCCGCCGTTGCTGGACACCGCGGTGATCGCGGCCGGGCTGAGCCGGGGCGCCCGGATGGGTAAGGCCGCGCTCGGCAAGCAGGTGCTGCACAAGATGTTGTCCGACCGGGGCAGCGTGGCCGCGCAGCGCCCCGGCAAGCAGCAGATGGCCATCACGATGCAACGCGCCGGCGGCTGGGCGCGCGGGGTGCTCACCGGCTCGGATGCGGTGGACGCCCTCGGGTTCTGCAATGCCGATGCGGTACGAGCCCTGGCCACCGCCGAGCAGGTGACCCGCCGTCAGCAGCGGTTGTTGTGGGCCCTGGCCAACCTGGTGCGCTGGTCGGCGCTGTCGGGAGTGAAGCTGTCATGAGCACGAGCCTCTCGCCGGTCGCCGTCGAAGAACGCGTGTGGCGCCACCGCACGGTTGCCCTGATGGGCATCGACGGCGCCGGCAAAACCACCCAGACCCGGCTGCTCGCCGGGCACCTGCGCGCCGACGGGGTCGACGCGCTGCCGCTGACCAACGACGCGGGCGGGGCGATCCGCGGTGCGCTGGACGGTTACGCGCGCTCGCAGGGCCACCCCGATCACGCCTCCCTGCTCGGCGACAAGGCCGCGTACCTGGCGTGGGCGGTCACCAAGGCCACCAGCCTGCACGCGGCGGCCCACCTGCTGGAGGACCGGCCGGACGCGGTGCTGGTGGCCGACCGGTACACGTACTGCCATTACGCCACCGACCGTTTGCAGGGCACCGACGCGGAACCGTTGCTACGGGCGCTGCACGCGGGCATCCCGGAACCCGACGTTGCCATCTTCATCGACGTGGACCCGGCGCTGGCCGCCCGGCGCACCCGCGAGCGAGGGCACGGGGTGGAAACCGTCGACACGCTGACCCGGTACCGGCGGGCCTATGTGGAGCTTGACGAGTTCAGCCGGTTCACCGTGGTCGACGGCACCGCGCAGCCGGCCGAGGTGCACCGGCGCGTCGTGCAAGTGCTGGCCACCGAGTCAGGCCGGCCGCAACTGGCCCTCCCCTGTGGGTGCGCGTAGGTGATGGATCGACTCGACGTCACCTTCGGGGGCCGGGCCGCGTGGCTGTACCGGCCGGCCGAACCGGGCCTGCACGGCATCGTTGTCATGGCGCACGGGCTCGGGCTGACCCGGCACGCCGGTCTTGAGCGGTACGCGGCCCGCTTCTGCAACGACGGCGTGGCTGTGCTCCTGTTCGACTACCGCGGGTTCGGCGACAGCGACGGCCGGCCCCGCCGCGTGGTCGATGTCGGCGCTCAACTGGCCGATTGGCGCGCGGCGGTGGCGCACGCGCGGTCGCTGCCCTGGGTGGACGAGCGCCGCGTCGCGGTGTGGGGTTCGTCGTTCTCCGGCGGGGACGCGCTGCGCCTGGCTGCCGAGGACTCGACGCTAGCCGCAGCGGTGGCCCAGTGCCCGTTCACCGACGGGCTCGCCTCGGCGCTGGCTCTGGGTGCTGGCGGCTTCCTGCGGCTGGTTCCCGCGCTGACCGCCGATCTGCTGCGCGCGGTCACCCGCCGGGCACCCGAACTCGTGGCGGCCGCCGCCGACCCGGGCACCCCGGCGCTCATGGTGGCCGGCAATGCCCGCGCGGGCTACCTGTCGCTGACCGCGCCCGACGGCAGCGCGCCGGAGAACCTGCTGGCCGCGCGCTCGGGGCTGGCGGTGCTCGGCTACCGGCCGGGCGCGTCGGCCCGGCGCATCAAGATTCCGCTGCTGGTGCACGTGTGCCTCGACGATGCGGTAGCGCCCGCCCCGGCCACCCGCAAGCACGTGGCACGGGTTCCGGGCGCCGAGGTGATCGAGGTGCCCGCCGGCCACTTCGACATCTATCACGGCGCCCTGTACGAGAACACCGTTGAGCGCCAGGCCGCGTTCCTGCGCCGCATCCTGTGGAGAAGACCGTGAGCAACCATCTCGACGTCCTGATCGTCGGTGCCGGGCTGTCCGGCATCGGCGCGGCGCACCGGCTGCAGACGCACTGCCCGGATCGCAGCTACGCCATCCTCGAGGCCCGCGATGCCAGCGGCGGTACGTGGGACTTCTTCCGCTATCCGGGGCTGCGCTCGGACTCGGACATGTTCACGCTGGGCTACCCGCTGCGCCCGTGGCTGCAGCCGAACGCGATCGCTGACGGCGCGTCGATCCTGGCGTACATCCGCGAGACCGCCACCGAGAACGGCATCGACAAGAAGATCCACTACGGCCGGCGCGTGGTGTCGGCGGCGTGGTCGAGTGAGCAGGCGCGCTCGACGCTGACCACCGCCGAGGGTACCGAGTGGACCTGCAATTTCCTCTACCTCTGCACCGGCTACTACCGCTACTCCAGCGGGCATGAGGTCGCGTTCCCCGGCATGGGCGACTACGCCGGTCACCTGGTGCACCCGCAGAACTGGCCGGCCGAGCTGGACTACGAGGGCAAGCGCGTTGTCGTCATCGGCAGCGGCGCGACCGCGGTGACCCTGGTGCCCGCGCTGGCCCAGCAAGCCGCGCACGTGACGATGGTGCAGCGCTCCCCCACGTACATGATTCCCCTGGCCAGCAAGGAGCCGCTGACCGCCAAGCTGGGCAAGCGGATGTCGCCCGAACGCGCGTCCCGGCTGATCCGCAAGCGCAACGTGGCGATGAACTTCCTGACCTTCCAGGCGTCGCGGCGCTGGCCGGAGAAGGTCGGCCAGATGCTGCGGGACCGGGTGGCCGGCGAGCTACCCGAGCACGTGAAGGTGGATCCACACTTCACGCCGCGGTACAAGCCGGGCGATCAACGGGTGTGCGGGGTGGCCGACGGCGACTTGTTCGCGGCGCTGCGTGAGGGCCGCACGTCGATCGTCACCGGCGAGGTCGAAACGTTCACCGAGAAAGGGCTGCGGCTCACCGACGGCCAGGAGCTGGAAGCCGACGTGGTTGTCACGGCTACCGGGCTGGTGATGGTGACCTTCGGCGAGGTGGCACTGTCGGTCGACGGCAAGGCGGTCAACTCGCGGCACCTGCAGGTCTACAAGCACCTGATGTTCTCCGGGCTGCCCAACCTGGCCTGGTGCGTGGGCTACACCAACGCGTCGTGGACCATGCGTGCCGACCTGAGCCACCAGTACGTGTGCCGGCTGCTCAACCACATGGCCCGGCGGCGCTACGACGTTGCCACGCCGGTGCCGAAGGACGCGGCCGGAAGCGACGAGCCACTGCTCAACCTGTCGTCGGGTTACGTGCTGCGCGCCAGCGACATCCTGCCCCGGCAAGGCACCGAGGGCCGGTGGAAGGTCCGCAACAACTATCTGCGGGACTGGCCGCGGATGAAGCTGACCCGGATCAACGACGGCGCGCTGGTGTTCAAGCGGCGGGTGAAGGCGTGAGCGAGCTGGACGAGCTGCTGACGGCCGCCGCGCCGGCCCGCCTCGAACGGGCCGGGGAGGGCGACGGGGAGCACGGGCACAGCGTTGCGGTGGTGGTCGATGAGCTGGCGCCTGCTGTGTTCGTACGCGGAGCCATCGATTTTGCTCTGGGAATTGCGCCGGAGGATGGCCGGGCCTGGCTGCGCGCCTTCACCCGGACCATTTTCCTGGCTGGGCGCCCGGCCACCGTGGCGTTGCGGTTCCCCGCCGCGAGCACCGGCGAAGGCCTGTCGTGGCACGGCCCGGCCCCGGCCGGCCAGCTGCGCAACCTGTCCCGGCTGCTGCACGCCTTCGAGGGCGCCAAGCCCGCGGGCTTCGGCTCGGAACCCGTGGTGGTGCACGTGCCGGGCCCGCCGAGCGGGACGTCCACCGAGGCCGCGGTCGCCTGCGCCGGCCTCACCATCGCCGAATACCTCGTGCACACCCACCACCTGCTCGCCGAGGCGGTGCTGCGCGGGCTGATCGGGCCCGGCGACACGCTCACCCTGCACCACCGCGACGACCTCGACGGCCCGGACGTGCTCGCCGCGCTCGCGCCCGGACGCGCCGCCGGCGTGCAGACCCGCATCACCCACGACCCGCGCGAACCCGGCCGTCTCCGGCTGTTCGCCCTGCTCACCTCGGATCGCAAGGAGCCTGCGCCATGACCGACGACGTCATCCCCGCCCGCGGCCAGTACACCGAACAGGCGCGCGAGCAACGGCTGGACTGGCTGCGGACCCGCACCGGGGTCCCGCTCGCCTCGGCCGGGGTGACCACCATCGAGGCGCAGACGCTGACCGGCAACCTGGAGAACTTCGCCGGTTCCGTGGAGGTGCCGGTCGGGCTGGCCGGGCCGCTGCTGTTCAACGGCGAGGCCGTTACCGGTTCCGTGGTGGCACCGCTGGCGACCACCGAGGGTGCGCTGATCGCGTCGGCGGCTCGGGGCAGCCGGGCGCTGACCATGGCCGGTGGGGTGAGCACCCGGGTGTTGTCGCAGCGGATGAACCGCGCGCCGGTGTTCGAGTTCGCCGACCTGGCCTCTGCCGCGCTGTTCGGCCGGTGGATCGAGGAGCACCGCGCCGAGCTGTCCGCCCAGGTGCGCCTGGTGTCCCGCTACGCGCGGCTGGCCGACGTGGACCTGTACCAGATCGGCCGGCTCGTGCACGTGCGGTTCGCGTACGAGACCGAGGACGCGGCCGGGCAGAACATGACCACCGCGGCTACCTGGCAGATCTGCCGCTGGGTGAGCGAGACGCTAGCCACTGACGACCGGCTGCGCCCGCTGCACGTGATGCTCGAAGGCAACATGAGCAGCGACAAAAAGGTCAGCGCGGTGTCCATGCTGGCCGGACGCGGCATCCGGGTCACCGCCGAGTGCGTGATCCCCGGCGCGGTGGTCGCGTCGGTGCTCAAGACCAGCACCGCGGCGATCGTCAAGGCGCACAACCTGGCTCTGCTGGGCGGTCAGCAGGGCGGCATGCTGGGCTACGGCATCAACGCCGCGAACATCATTGCCGCGCTGTTCACCGCCACCGGCCAGGACATCGCCAGCGTGCACGAATCCGGTGTGTCCATCATGTCGCTGCGCGCCGAGGGCGAGGATCTGCTGGCCAGCATCCTGTTGCCCAACCTCGTGGCCGGCACGGTCGGCGGGGGCACCGCGCTGCCGCATCAGCGTGATTGGCTCAGCTCGCTGGGCTGCGCGGGGGCCGGTGGTGTGCGCCGGTTCGCCGAGATCGTCGCCGGTTTCGCGCTGGCGCTCGACGTGTCGACGGGGGCCGCGATGGCCAGCGGCCAGTTCGCCGACGCGCACCGCCGGCTGGGCCGCTCGAAGCACGTACCGTGGTTGCGCATCGACGACTTCGACCGCTCATTCCTGCAAAAGGCCTGGAAAACCCGGGACACCATCGCCGAGGTACGTCCACACCTGCGCCTGTCCGGCGACGGCATCACCAGCGAGTTGGGCGCCCTCGGCGAACGCCGCAAGTTCACCGGTCTGCTGCCGCTGAACGTGCGCTTCCAGGACTCGGAGCTCGACGTGATTGCCAAGGTGAAGGCGCGGGCCGAGGAGGTCATCGCCGGCATCGGTCAGGTGGCGAGCCTGTGCGGGCCCGAGGTCGGCCAGGCCTGGGAACGATGGGGGGCCGGCAGCGAGTTCAGCGGTACTCACAAGCGGGAACTGGCCGTCTACCGGCGTGACGAACCGGAGCTGACCGGGCTGCTACCCCGCTGCTACGGCGTTGTCGAGGAGGATGAACGGGAGGCGTACGTCGTCTTCATGGAACGCCTGCCCGCGACGGAGGTGACCTGGGACCGCGGGCACATCGACCGCGTCCTGCAGGCCATCACCCCGGTGCACGCCGCGTGGCTGGGCCGCGGCGAGGAGCTGACTTGGCTGCACCGCGATGCCGGGGAGAACCACCTGGTCAAGGCGCGCGAGTTGTGGGAGGCGCTGGCCCGCTACAACGCGGCCGAGCTGCCCGAGCTGATGGACGCGACACGGCTGGCCGGCGTGCTGCAGATCTCGGCGGACGCGGAGTTCTGGACGCAGGAACTGGCGGCGATGCCGCACACGTTGGTGCACAACGACTTCAACCCGCGCAACGTCAGCCTCACCGAGCACCGGGTGGTGGCCTACGACTGGGAGCTGGCCGACGTCAACGTGCCGCAGCGCGACGTGGCGGAGTTCCTGGCCTTCACGCTGACCCCGTCGGCCACCATCGCCGACGTCGACCACCACCTGGCGGTGCACGCCGCGGCCCTGGGTACCCGAGCGGATTGGCGCCGGGCCTACCAGTTGGCGTTGCACGAGTTGGTGCTGACCCGGCTGCAGCTGTACCTGGCCGCGCACACCCACCGCGAGTTCACGTTCCTGCCCGGCGTCGTGCACACCGCGTTCCACCTGCTCGGCCTGGAACAGAACCGGACGGTGGGCTGAGGTGCGCATCGCGCTGGTGGGCATCGACGGCACCGGCAAGACCACTGCCGCCCGGCACCTCGCGCAAGTGCCAGGGGTCCGGGTGGTGCACGCCATCCGCGCCCACGACGACCCGGCCAGCCCGCAGGCCACCCGCTCACGGCACCTGGCAGCCGCGTCGGCGATCGCGGACCAGCTCGGTCACGCCCCGCTCAAGGTGGCCCTGCTGTACCTGCAGTTGTGCCAGTACGCGCCGGCGGAACGGCAGGCTTTCGAGCAGGGCTGCACCACGCTGATCGGCGACCGGCACCCGCTGGTCGACCCGCTGGTGTACCTGCCGATGTTCGCGCGGGTCGCCGAGGACACCGGCACGTTCGGGCACGTACACGAGTTCTGGCTGCGGCAGAGCGCCGAAGGCTCGCTGACCGTGCGTTGCTGGCTGCGGGAATGCGCCGGGGACGAGGACATCGAGGCGCTCGGTCACCGGCTGCTCAAGCTGGCGGCGTTACCCGCTGACGAGTTGTTCGACGAACTGACAGGGCTTTTCGGCGTACGGCTACCCGACCGGATCGTGTACCTGACGTTGCCGGTCGAGGAGGCGTTGCGGCGCACCCGGGCCCGCTCGGGTCACACCGAGTTGCACGAAACCGCCCGGCGCCTCGGTGCCGTGCAGGCCGCGTACGAGAAGGTCCTCGCCTTGTTCGCCGGGCGCGTAGCGGTGCAGCGCATCGACTGTTTCGGGCTTACGCCGCAGGCGCTTTCTCGGTCAATCCTAGATTGAGCAGGGCGCCGGTCAGCACGACGGCGAACGCCACCAGGAACACCACCTGAACGGACCCGGCGAAGCCGTCTCGGAAGGGTTGCGCGGCGGCCCCGGGCAGGTTGTTCAGGAACGACGTATCGGTCAGGAAGCTGCCGTCGGTCAACTGCGCCGGCGGCTGCTGACCGGCGTGCGCGTAGGCGTCGGCCACCCGGTTCGGCAGCACCGCCAGCAGCACGCCGATCAGCGCGGCGGTGCCCAGTGTCCCGCCCAATGAGCGGCACAGAATGGCGATGCTGGTGGTGACGCCGATGTCGCGGTCGGCGACGGCGTTCTGCATGGCGGTGATCATCGGTTGCATGTTGCAGCCCAGCCCCACCCCGATCAGCACGCTGACAACGGTGATCCACCACAGCGAGGTGGCGGCGCCGGCCATGGCGAGCACCAGCATGCCGGCGGCCATCGCAAACGTGCCCGCGACCGGATAGAGGCGGTAACGGCCGGTGCGCGCGATCAAATGTCCCGACGTCAGCGACCCGGCCATAATGCCCGCCACGAACGGCAGCATCCGCAAACCGGCGGCGGTGGGCGACATCCCGCGCACGATCTGCATGTACAAAGGCACGATCAACATGCCGCTGAACATCGCCATGCCGGTTACGGCACAAGAAAAAGAACCGATGGCGACCGTACGATCCCGGAACAACCGCAGCGGCAGCAACGCCTCGTCGCGCATGGTTCGTTCGGCTATCACGAATCCGGCCAGGCCCGCCGCGGTGAGCGTGTAACACAGCCAGGCCACCGGTGAGCTCCAGCCCCACATGCGGCCCTGCTCGGCGACGGTGAGCAGCGGCAGCAGGGTCACCAGGAGCAGGATCGCGCCGGCCCAGTCGATGCGTTGCGGCACCACCCGGCGCGGCAGGTGCAGCACCCGGGCCACCACGGCCAGGGCAAGCCCGCCGAGCGGCAGGTTGAGGAAGAACAACCAGCGCCAGCCGGTCACCCCGAGGATCGAGTCGGCCCCGGCGAACAGCCCGCCGACGACCGGCCCGGCCACGCTCGAGGTGGCGAACACAATCATGAAGAAGGCCTGGTAGCGGGCGCGCTGGCGGGGCGGCACGAGGTCGCCGACGATGATCAGCGCGAGCGCCATGATGCCGCCCGCGCCGAGCCCCTGCACCGCGCGGCAGGCGGCCAGCTGCGGCATGGTTGTGGCCAGCCCGCAGAGCAGCGAACCGGCGACGAACAGGGCGATCGAGAACAGGAACAGCCGGCGGCGGCCGTAGATGTCGGAGAGCTTGCCGTACAGCGGGGTGGACAGCGTCGAGGTGACCAGGAACGCGGTGGTGGCCCAGGCTTGCAGGTCGAAGCCGTGCAGGTCGTCGACGATCGTGCGGGTCGCGGTGGCCATCGTCGACTGCTCGATCGCGGCCAGGAAAACCGCGAGCATCAACGCCAGAAAAATGGTCCGGAACCGGCGGTCGGGCACGAACTCCGGGCCGGAAGCGGAACCTGCTTCATTGACGCTCGTGGAAGTCACGCGATCAATATAGGTCGATCATCACCCCTCATCGCGCAGTCCCCACAGATGGAAGAACCTTTGGACCTGTTGATGGGGTGCAACCGGCCAAGGGCGTTCCGGTTTGTGGATGTGCAGCGACACCACGCCGTGCACGGCCAGCCACAGATCCTCGGCGCAGACCTCCAGCCGGGGATCCACCGCGTCGATCAGCGTGTCGACGTGGGCGAGCAGGTCATCGGCGGCGTCGGTGCGGATGAAGTCCTTGCCGAGCTGGTCGGCGCTCTCGAAACGTAGCTGGTAGAGCCCCGGGTTGGCCAGGCCCCAGTCGATGTAGGCGTCCGCGAACACCTGCAGCCGGCGCAGCGGTGTGCGCCGCGGGTCGTCCACCCCGGCCACCGCGGTGATGAACGACGAATCAATGGTGACCAGAATCGCCCGGTTCAGGCTGCTCTGTGACGGGAAGTAGCGGTAGACGGCAGTGGGTGTGACGCCGCAGTCGCGGGCCACCGATCGCAGTGAAGGCAGCGACAGCGACAGCCGTTCGGTCGCCCGCTTGATCGCAACGTCCACGAACTGGTCGTGGCGCCTGTGCACCTGCTCTGTCCCGTTCACGTCCGGTCCCGTTCGCTCCGTCTCGTCCAGCCGCTGGCGCCCCGGTGCGCTCGAACCACCATAACCGGAACCCTCAGGTCGAACCCTCCCCCAACCGATCGAAGGGATCATGCGTTTGGCCAAGGTGATCGCCGTAACGGCGACGTTCGCGCTGCTCCTGACCGGTCCGGCCGGAGCCCGGGCGGCGACCCCGGGCACGGTTACCCACACCTACGCGGCGTCGGCAGCGACCCTGGCCAACCCCGGCCGCGGCTTCTTCACCTTCACCGAGACGTACCTGGCCGACGACCCGGCGTACACGCCGCTGGACGCCGTGGCCCTGCGGGAAGCGCGCATCAAGCAGGCCCGCACGCTGGTGTACCGGATCTTCTACCTGCCGCGCTACCGCAGCATCGACACGATCTCGGCGGCCGACCTCAAGCTGATCCGCACCGACTTCACCGCCGCGCGCACCGCCGGCGTCAAGCTGGTCGTCCGGTTCGCGTACGCCGAGGACTCCGACGCCGACGCGCCGGCCGCGCGCATCGTGCGGCACCTGGCCCAGCTCGGCCCAATCCTCAAGGACAACGCCGACGTGCTGGCCGCGGTGCAGGCTGGCCTGGTCGGGCGCTGGGGCGAGTGGTACTACACGCAGAATTTCGCCCATGACACCGACTGGTCGCAGCGCGCCACGGTGGTACAGGCCCTGCTGGCGAACACAGCCGCAACCACGCCGGTCCAGGTGCGCACCCCGGCGATCAAGCGCCGGCTGGCCAACGGGGTGGCCCGCGTCGGCGTGCACAACGACTGCTTCCTGGCGAGCGCGGATGACTTCGGCACGTTCCAAGGTGACGACCGGGCTTGGCTGGCCCAGCAGAGCAGCAGCTTCCTGGTGGGCGGCGAGACCTGCGGGGTGTCGGAGTTCTCCGGCTGGGCGAATGCCGTCGAGCAGATGGCGGCTCAGCACTGGACGTACCTCAATCCCTGCTTCGACCTCGATGTGCTGAACTCCTGGGGCAGTGCCGGGCTGAGCACGACGGCTCGCAAGCTCGGCTACCGGCTGCGGCTGGTGAAGGCGGTGCTGCCGGCGCGCCCCGGCACCACGGCGACCGCGACGATCACGCTGACCAACGACGGCTGGGCGGCTCCCGTGCAGAACCGGCCGGTACGCCTGATCGTGCAAACCGGCGCCGCCCGCAAGACGGTCACCATCCCCACCGACCTGCGCACCTGGCAGCCCGGTAGAACGGTCACGCTGACCGCGCGCTTCACCACCCCGGCGGGAACCGATTCTCCGCAGTTCTTCCTGTCCCTGCCCGACCCGGCGACGCGGCTGGCGACCAACCCGGCGTATGCCGTCCAGCTCGCCAATACCGGCGTCTGGGATGCGGCGACGGGCTGGAACAGGCTCAGCTAGGCGGCCCGCTGCGGCAGCATTGCCGGTGCTGCGCTTCGGGTGGTGAGGTTCCGCCGGCGGGCCAGCCACGCGATCACCATCCCGTAGCCGGCGAGCAGCGGCACGTCGAGCGCCACCACTTGCCATGGCAGGTCGGCCGCGGTTTCGGTGATGGTGAGTTCGCCATACGCCGCGGCGATCACTGTGCTCAGCAGGTTGTTCGCCACGTGCAGGGCGATGGCTGCTTCGAGGCCGCCGGTGCGCACGGTCAGCCAGCCGGCCACGATGCCGAACACGGTCAGGTCGGCAAAACCCCACGGCGTACCCCAGCCATGCAGCGCCGCGAACATCAGAGCCTGAACCACGATCGGAATCCACGGGTTGCGCAGCCACGCGCCGAACGTTTGCAGCAGCCAGCCCCGGCACAGGTACTCCTCGGCCGCGGCCTGCACCGGAACCACCAGCAGCAGCACGGCCATCGAGACCGCGAACGGCCCCCACCCCGCCAACTGCTCGCCGGTCTCGCTGTTGTCGCCCGGCAGGAACAGCGACCCGGCCAGCAGCACTCCCACGGTTACGCCCGCGATCGGCAGGCAGCTCAGCAACCACTGCCAGCGCAGCCGCCCGGTCACTGACGACACCGTTCCGGCCGGCCGCCGCTCAACCCAGCGCGCCGCGAGCAGCACGATCGGCAGCGCCACCGCGATGGCCAGGAAGTCCTGCGCGAGGTCGGGCAGCGGGCCGAAACTCGGCAGCCCATCGGCGTTCTCCGGGCGGCCGGCAATGGTCGCGGCAGCCAGCACGGCCATCAGACCGGCGAACATCACCACGATCCAGGCGGCGAGCAGAAACGCCGTGCCGAGCAGGGGACGCCACCAGCGGTGCACAGGCGTCAAGGCAAGCCGATGGTACGAACTCAGCGGCGGCGCAATCATCGGCATGCCCCGATTCTGATCACCGCGGGCAAACAGATGCCTTCGGGCTGGTTCACCGGGAACGCCACCCACCGAGCTACAGGAAAAGGGCCCGCGCAGGTTCGCGCGGGCCCTTGCTCATCCTGCTAGCTGATCAGAGCTTGCCCCAGATCTGGTTCGACGTGCCGGCGCAGTCCCACAGCTGCAGCTTGGCACCGTTGCTGCCGTTCCAGTCCTTGATGTCCACGCACCGGCCCGACGAGACGTTCTGCAGGGTCCGTGCGGCGGTGAGGGTGAAGCGCTGGACCGCGTTGCCGTTGCAGTCGGCCAGCTGGATCGGCGTGCCGTTGGCCAGGGCGCCACCGGCCGGGTCCATGCACTTGCCCATGGCCCGCAGGGTGCCGTCGGACTGGAACGCCCACTTCTGCGCGTCAGTGCCGTTGCAGTCCCACTGCTGCAGCACCGAACCGGCGGTCGGCACACCGTTCGGGATGTCGATGCAGCGGCCGCTGAAGTTCGACTGCAGCATCGTCGCCCCGGAGGCCGGCGGCGGGGTGGTCGGCTGGTTCGGCGGGGTGGTCGGCTGGTTCGGCGGCGTGCCCGGGTCGCAGTCGTTCGCGCTCACGACGCTGTCGGTGTGCGTGGTGCCCGAGGAGCGGTAGTTGTTGATGACCGTGGTCGCCTGCGCCGGGGTCAGCACCTGCTTCTTGGCGTGGTACAGGTAGTCGATCGACTCGAGATAGGTGCTGGTGCCGCTGCTGTGCCCGGCGAGGTCGATGAACCACTGGTTGAAGTCGATCGACATGTTCTGCCGGGGGTAGACCTTGCCCGAGTGGTCGCCGACGAGCGCGCCGTCGATGTAGTACTTGACGTGGCCGCCGGAGACGGTCGCCATCACGTCGTGCCAGCCGTTGATGCTCTTGGCCTGCTGGCTGTGCTGGTTGTCGGCGTACCACGGGTCGGCCACGTAGGTGTACCAGGTGGTCTGGTAGTTGATCGGGCCCGCTTCGCCCCAGCCGCCGTTGGGCAGGTACTCGGAGAAGTCCATCTCGGAGTAGTTGGGGTCCATCGGCGCGGCCAGCGGCGAGATCGTGTAGAAGGTCTGGTTGATGTGGTCGCCGTCGGTGCCGCTGGCCGGGGCGTCGGAGAACTTGATCCGGGCCAGGTAGGTGCCCTCGAAGAAGCGCCGGTTGCTCTGCGAGAACTCGGCGTGCGAGGTGCCGCCCGCGGTGCCGTTGGTGACCGCCTTGAGCTGGGCAACCTTCTGCCCGTCCACGGTCGGGAAGGACACGTTGTCAGCCAGCCAGCTGGCCCCGGAGACGCCCGGGCCGCCGGCCTGGCTGCGGATGCTCCAGCCGCGCTGACTCAGGGCCGCGTCCGTACGGGATGAGTAGTTGAAGTCGTCGAAGAGCACGCCGCAGCCGGTCGCGGCGCTGCTGCTGGACGCGGTGGCGATGCTGACGCCGGCAAGCGCCGCGAGGGTCGCGGCGAGAGTGGCGCCGATGGCGATCTTGCGGGTTGGCGTAAGCCCCATGGGGGGTGGGCTCCTTCGCGTGAGAGGCACCGGCGGCCTCGTGGGGGATGGCCTGCCGGAAAACTAACCACTGGTATGAGAACCGACTGCCCGAGTACCGTCGTTCATACCAGTGGTCCGCGTCAATACCCTTTGCTTAACTGGCTCTTATTTTTGTTAAAAGTCAGGCGGTACTGCGATCGGGGTCGACATGGACGCCGTCCACCCCGGACACTGTCCAAGGCGGACCAGTGGTCAATTACGGACACTGATCTTCATGACGGAACTGGTCGATGATGGGCAAAGGGTGATGCTGTGCGGCGTGCTCAGGTGCGGGAGCGACTGCGCGAGCTGATCGATGCACGCACGCCCGGAGACCCCCTGCCGTCGGAACGGTCACTGTCGGAACATCTCGGGGTCTCCCGCCCGACGGTACGAGCAGCCATCGACGATCTCGCCGGGGCCGGCCTGCTCATCCGTCAGCACGGACGCGGCACCTTCATCAGCCCGCACAAGATCTCCCAGGAGGTGCCCTCCGCCTCCGGCCAGCCCTTTCCGCCGGCCGAGGGCGACTGGGTGAGCGAGGTGCTCGAGTTCCGCACCGAGGCGGCCGGCGCCCGGCTCGGCCAGCGGCTGCAGGTCTCCCCCGGTGATGACCTGCTGTACGTGATGCGCCGCCGCATCGTCGACGGCGACCCCATGGCCCTCGAAGAGATCCGGCTGCCGGTCACCCTGGTTCCCGGCATCGCCGCCGAGGACTTCACGCGCGGGTCGCTCTACCGCCGGTTACGCGAACGGTACGACGTGGATCCGACCGAGGCCGTGCAGACCACCGAACCGACGGTCACCGATGCCAGCGAGTCGCGGCTGCTCGGCGTACCGCCCTATTCGCCGGCTCTGCTCTTCGAACGAACAACCCGCGACGGCGACGGCCGGGTGCTGGAATTCACCAGGTCGGTCTATCGCGGTGACCGCTACCGGATCACCAGCCACCTCAAGCTGGGCCCGAACTCGGGCTGACGGTGGTAGTGCCAGCTGTACCACCGGGTTGGTAGCCAGGGGGATCGATCTTGACGGCCGCCGGAAATAGCGTTTTCCCCATGGCCACAACGAAGAAGTACCGCAACCTGACCCTCGGTCTCACCACGGCCGCCGTCCTCGCCGCCGGCGTCGGAGCAGCCCACGCCGACCTCGTCACCGGGCGGACCCCGGCGTCAGCATCCGCGTCAGCCAAGCAGTCCGGCTGGGACGGCGTGACCCGCGAGCAGGTGCAGATCGACTTCGGCAAGGGCTGGGTCACCAAGGCCGAGCTCACCTACCCGAGCGCCGCCAAGGGCCGCCTGCCGCTGGTCATCTTCCTGCACGGCAGCGGGCACAACGACATGAACCAGACGCTGCCCGACGGCGCCGGCTCCACCTTCGTGCCGCTGGCCCAGGCCGCCAGCCGGGAAGGCTTTGCCACCCTGCGCTTCAACAAGCGCGGCGTGACCGACATCGGGCCCGTGGAGAGCACCGACCCGGCCCAGCTCATGCCCAAGAACCCCTATCGGCAGATCCAGCTGGATGCGGCTTCGGTCGTACGCTTCGCCGCCCGCTCGCCGAAGGTGGACCCGGGCAAGATCTTCCTGCTCGGGCACAGCGAGGGCACCAACGTGGCCGCCAACCTGGCCGCCGAGCCGAGGAAGTTCGGCATCCCCAAGCCGGCCGGCGTGGTGGAGATGGGTGTGGTCGGCAAGCCCATCAAGGACCTGCTCACCTTCCAGATCCACGGCCGCCTGCTGGTGCAGCTGCACGACGAGTTCGACGTCAACGGCGATGGTCAGCTGACCGCCACCGAGGCCACCGACGGGCTGATCGCCCAGCCCAAGGAGGTCGCCGACCAGTTCCGGGCGATCCTGCTCACCGGTCGCAAGGTGAAGGCCAGCACCGACAAGAACCACGACGGCCGCATCGCCATCGACGCCGAAGCCGGCCCGGTGCTGCGCGCCGCCACCGGCATCGATCAATACCCGAACGTGCCCGGCCTTGAGCCGTACGTGGTCAACTACGCCATCGACCTGGGCCGCTTCCCCACCGTGACGCAGGCCCTGCCCAAGTTCACCGGCCCCACCCTGCTGCTCAACGGCGAAAACGACGTCCAAACCCCGGCCCGCGCCGCCCTGGCCGCCGACGCCGCCGTAGCCGCCGCCGGCAACAAGGACCACAAGATCGTCATCTACCCGGGCATGGCGCACACCATGAACATCACCCCCAAGTTCACCCCGGCCTTCGGCGAACCCGACAAGCAGGTCATCACCGAGATCCAGAGCTGGCTCAAGTCCCACCGCTGAGCCACCCAGCCCGAAGCGGCCGCCGGAGGGGGGCGGCCGCTTCGCTCGCTACACCTGGACCGTCGAGGAGGTCGACCTGCACTCCGACCTCGCCGACCTGGCCCGGCTCTCGCAAGCCGAGCAGCACCTCGTGTCCCGGCTGGTCGCGTTCTTCGCCACCGGCGACACCATCGTGGCCAACAACCTGGTGCTCAGCCTGTATCAGCACATCAACTCGCCCGAGGGCCGGCTCTACCTCTCCCGCCAGCTGTTCGAGGAGGCCGTGCACGTCCAGTTCTACCTGAACCTGCTCGACACCTATGTGCCGGACGAGAGGGAACGCTTCGAGGCCTTCGCCGCGGTCGAGAACATCCCGTCGATCGCGCGCAAGGCGGAGTTCTGCTTCAAGTGGACCGACACGATCTTTGAGGTGCGCGAGCTTCGTACCCGGGAGCAACGACGGGCGTTCCTGCTCAACCTCATCGCGTTCGCGGCCTGCGTGGAGGGGCTGTTCTTCTACGGCGCCTTCGCCTACGTGTATTACCTGCGTTCCCGCGGCGTTCTGCAGGGCCTGGCGTCGGGCACAAACTGGGTCTTCCGCGACGAGAGCATGCACATGGCTTTCGCTTTCGACGTCGTGGACACGGTACGCGCCGAGGAGCCGGATCTCTTCGACGCCGACCTGGAGCAGCATTTCACAGCGATGATCTCCGAAGCCGTGGAGTGCGAGGTCCAGTTCGCCGAGGACCTGCTCGGCGGCGGCGTCTCCGGCATGAGCCTCGCCGACATGCGCGAATACCTGCAGCACGTCGCCGACCGCCGGCTCGCCGTGCTCGGCATGGCGCCGATCTACGGCTCGGCCAACCCGTTCGCGTTCATGGAGCTGCAGGACGTCCAGGAGCTCTCGAACTTCTTCGAGCGCCGCGTTTCTGCCTATCAGGTGGGCGTCACGGGCAGCGTCAGCTTCGACGACGACTTCTGATCCGTCAGGTGCTGCCGTCCCGCGCGCAACTGTGCCGCGGGACGGCGGTCACTGCCGGTTTGGTTACCGCGGCGGGCCAGATGTGAGAATTCCGCGGAACAGCGCGGTGCCTCACAGCTTCCTGACAATCGTTGATCAGACTTGCCACCACTCCGCCGTCGATCTCTGTGGCGACAGCTGCACCAGCGGAGCCGGAGGTGGTGGAGGGCATGACGCAACAATCTTGGTCCGGCAGCCGGCGGGTGCTGCTCACCCTGGGTGGGCTCACCCTGATCAGCGCCTGCGCCGGGCCCGGCCCCGAGCCGGCCGGACCGGCACCGGCAACGCCGCCACCCTCGCCGGTGCAGCCGTCAGTGCCGCCTCCGGTGCCGCCGCCGTCGCCCACACCGACCGGGTTGCCCACCATCCCCGTGCAGACCAAGCCGCTGTACGTCGTACCGGCCGCCTCCGTTCCCCAGGGTTCGAAGGCCGTGGCGCTCACCTTCGACGACGGGCCGCATCCGGCGTACACGCCACAGGTGCTCAAAATCCTGCGGCAGCACCACGTCAAGGCGACGTTCTTCGTGATCGGGCAGCAGGCGCACGACAACCCCGATCTACTCAGGTCCATCGTGGACCAGGGACATGTCATCGGTACGCACACGTGGGCGCACAAGGATGTCAGCAAGATGTCAGCCGGGCGCGCACGGACCGAGATCGGTCGCGCCGTGGACACCGTCGCCGCGACGATCGGGCACATACCAAGTCTTTTCCGAGCGCCGTACGGGAGTTGGTCACCCACCGCGTTCCAAGTGTGCGCGGCCCTCGGGCAGACCTCGATCGCCTGGGATGTCGACCCGCGCGACTGGGACAACCCGGGCTCGGAGCAGATCACCTCGAAGGTCCTGCATCAAGTGGGCAACCGGTCGATAGTGCTCAACCATGACGGCGGCGGCGACCGGTCTGCGACCGTACGGGCGTTGCGTCAATTTCTTCCCGTCCTTGCCGACCGCGGCTACCGTTTCGTGGGGGTGTAGCGATGGTCAAAACTCAACGTCCGCGGCGCCGGCTGCGGATCGTGCTCGCCGTGGTGCTCGCCCTGTTCGTCGTCGGATCGGCGGCCGCAGTCGCCGGCACCCGGCTGCTCTCGCGTCGCTATGAGGGGGCTGTTGAGCGCGCCGATCTGCTGCCCGCCGCACCCCCGGCATCCGCAGGCGCACCGGCCGAACCGCCCAAGGTGAGCGGGCCGATGAACCTGCTCATCGTCGGCTCGGACAGCCGCACGAAGGGCGATCCGAGCGACGGGCGCAGCGACGTCGTCATTCTCATCCACATCCCGAAGTCGACGAGCAAGGCGTACGTCATCTCGATCCCGCGCGACACGTATGTGCCGATTGCCACCGCCGGCGGCGGACGCGGATCCCGGAACAAGATCAACGCGGCGTACGCGTGGGGCGGCGTGCCCCGGCTCGTGCAGACGCTGAACCAGTACGGCAACATCAAGGTCGACTGGCCGGTGCTCGTGGACTTCGCCGGCATCCGCAAGCTCACCGACCTGGTCGGCGGCGTCGACGTCACCATCGACAGGAGGACCGTCGACTCCTACCGCTTCCTACCCGAGAACAGCCCGTACCCCTCGGCGCCGTGCACCGACCCTCAGGGCCGCTCGCGTCGCTGCGTGGTCTTCGCCGCCGGACGCCAGCACCTCGACGGTCAGCTCGCCGAGTACTACGTGCGCCAGCGCCGTGGCCTGCCCAACGATGACATCGACCGGTCCAAGCGCCACCAGCAGTACCTGCGGGCCCTGGCCGAGAAGATCGCCGCCCAGAACACGCTCACCGACCCGCGCGGTCTGGACCGGCTGGTCCGCACCGCGGCCGGCATGCTCACCGTGGACACGCACATGCCGGTGCAACGCCTTGCGTTCACCCTGCGCGGCTTGCGGGCGAACGACATGACCTTCATGACGCTGCCCATCGCGGAGAACCGGAACGTTCCCGGCGTAGGCGCGGTGATGGTGCCCGACGCCGCCCGCTCCCGCGAGCTGTTCGCCGCCCTCCGGGAGGACAACCTGGAAAAGTACGTCCGCGACAACCCACCCAACGACGTACGCCACGGTCGCTGACCCTCCTCAGCCAACCAGTCCGAGCTCGATCAAGCTGTTCGCCGTGGCAAGCACCGAGTCCGCGGCCGGGCGCGCGTGCCAGCCGAACTGCTTCCCGGCGCGCGCCGAACTCAGCCGGCCCGGCGCGGCTACGGCATGGGCAACCCGCCGCAATTCGCTCGCCCAGCTCTGGCACGACCAGGAACTTCGCATCGAGCACCACAGCCACCAAGTGCTCGACCACCCAGCGGTGGGCCGCCTGGAACTCGACTTCGAGATCCTCACGCTCCCTGACCAGGACCAGCAGCTAGTCCTCTTCACCGCCCGCAAGCCCGGACGCCCCACCGCCCGAGCGCGACCGGCCCTCCCCCCGCAACCACCGCACCGTGGGGGCTTCCGGGGGCTCGGCCCCCGGAGCAAAATGCGACAAAGGCCCCCGTCCGCGCTTTCCGCGAACAGAGGCCTCCGCCGACTCGCTCCCCCGATTGGACTCGAACCAATAACCTGCCGGTTAACAGCCGGCTGCTCTGCCAATTGAGCTACAGGGGATCAACCATCGCCCTGACCTCCGCCGAAGCGGTTGTCCTGGCGACCGAAGAAAATATACATGACCGAGCGGCGCCCGCGCCGGGCAGGGGTCCCGACACGCTCGGGTAAGGCTTAACAGGGACGAAACCGGGTCGGGGCGAATGATCCAGCGCCGGGATGGGTATGGCTGGGTCAGACGCACGTGCGTCGACGAACGGAAGGAGCCGCCATGCGCGGAAAGCTCATGTTCATCACGGGTCTCGCGGCGGGCTTCGTCCTGGGTAGCCGTGCCGGCCGGGAGAAGTACGAGGAGATCTCGGCCAACGCCCGCAAGGTGTGGGAGCACCCGACGGTCCAGGAGGCCGCCGGCGTTGCCCAGGCTCAGGCCACCAAGCTGTACTCCGAGGGTAAGGACAAGCTCAACCAGTCCAAGCTCGGCGAGAAGCTTCAGTCGGCCAGCTCTTCGTCGTCGTCTTCGACCTCGACGGGCAGCAGCAGCGACCTCTCGTCCTCGGGTCTCAGCTCGAGCTCGAACAGCACCGGCACCACGTACTGACCTACGCCGCACTTGATGGCCCGGCCCCCAGCTTCACGGGGTCCGGGCCACAAGGCTGTCAGGAAGATGACGAGAAAGCGGCGTCGAAGGCCGCTGACGGCGCGTCGAACGCCAGATTCCGGACGAACTTGAGCGCCGAGGGTGCCCCGATCAGGCGGTCCATGCCGGCGTCTTCCCACTCGATCGACAGCGGGCCGTCGTACCCGATGGCGTTCAGGGCCCGGAAGCAGTCCTCCCAGGGCACGTCGCCGTGGCCGGTGGACACGAAGTCCCAGCCGCGGCGCAGGTCGGCCCAGGGCAGGTGGGAGGCGAGCCGGCCGCGACGGCCGTCCCCGGTGCGTACCTTCGCGTCTTTGCAGTCGACGTGGTAGATCCGGTCCTTGAACTCGAGGATGAAGGTGACCGGGTCCAGGTCCTGCCAGACGAAGTGTGACGGGTCCCAGTTGAGCCCGAAGGCCGGCCGGTTGCCGATGGCCTGCAGGGTACGCCGGGTCGTCCAGTAGTCGTACGCGATCTCGCTGGGGTGGACCTCGTGTGCGAAGCGCACCCCGACCTCGTCGAACACGTCGAGGATGGGGTTCCAGCGGTTGGCGAAGTCCTCGTAGCCGCGCTCGATCATGGCCGGCGGGACCGGCGGGAACATCGCGACCGTGTGCCAGATCGAGGAGCCGGTGAACCCCACGACGGTACGAACACCCAGCTTGGCCGCGGCTCGGGCGGTGTCCTTCATCTGCTCGGCGGCCCGGGTGCGGACGCCCTCGGGTGAGCCGTCGCCCCAGATGGCGGCCGGGAGGATGTCCTGGTGCCGCTCGTCGATCGGGTGGTCGCACACGGCCTGGCCGACCAGGTGGTTGGAGATCGCGAAGACCTGCAGGTTGTGCTTGGCGAGCTGTTCGCGCTTGCGGTCGATGTAGGCGTCCTCGGCCAGCGCGCGGTCGACCTCGAAGTGATCACCCCAGCAGGCGATCTCGAGGCCGTCGTAGCCCCACTCGGAGGCGAGCCGGCAGACCTCCTCGAACGGCAGGTCGGCCCACTGGCCGGTGAAGAGCGTGATGGGTCGCGCCATGGTCTTTTATCCCCTGTTCGCACAAGGGTTCCTGGCCGGCGCGCGGGCGGCGGCGTTACGACCCGGGCCGGGTTTGCGCCTCCCGGCCGGGCCGCCGCTGCGGGCGTACCGGATGAAAGAACCTTAGCAAGGCAGACGCAGCTTGACCGGTGGTGAAAGGCCGATTGCCGCCAGTTCCGCGGTGGCCCGCGCTTCGATATCGAGGTATTCCGCGCCCGGGCGTTCGCCGTCCATCAGGTGCCGCAGCGCCGTGCGCCAGATCTCGGTGGTCGCGGTCAGCGGCGCGGGTGGCTGCGTACCCAGCGGTACGGAACACTGCACGCGCCACGGTCCCGCCGGCACATCGCGCAATGCCTCGGCTAGGTCTTCGACATACCCGTCGTCGGGGGTGGTGACCGCGTGCGGGTGCACCTCGTCGGCGTATCCCCGCAAAGCCTCGGCCGCCGCGGCGGGCTGATTGGCCTGCAGCGCCGCGGCGACCCGGACCGTGATCACCGGAATGCCGGCCCCGGCCAGGCGATCGAGGTAGGCCACCGGGTTTTCCCAGGTGCAGGCCAGGTTGGCCAGGTCCAGGCTGACACCGAGGCGCTCCTTGTCGAGCCGGGCGAACGCGGTAGCGACCGCGGCCGAGCCGTCGAGCACGTCGCCGGGGGTGGGCTGGAAGCCGACGCGCACCGCGCGCCCGTTCTGCCAGGCGACCTCGGCGAGCCCGCCGGACAGCCGGCCCAGCACCCGCGAGCACGCCTTCTGCTTGGCCTCGTCCCAGCCGGCGCGGCGGCCCAGCCCGATGGTGCTCACCGCGCCGCGCACCGCGTCATCGGGCAGCAGGTCAACCAGGATGCGGGCCAGGTCGAGGGTGTATTCCAGGCGGGCCGGGCTGCTCCAGTCGGGCATCTCGGACCCCTCGTCGCCGCCCTCGGCGTACGGCACGCCGCTCAGCGTGACGACCTCGAGCCCGCGGGCGTCGAGTTCGGCACGCAGCCGGGTGCGGGCGCGCCCGTCGATCGCGAGGGCGGCGGCGAGGGTGGGTGGGAGCCACAGGCTCACCCCCAGGGTGTCCGCGTCCAATCCGGCGCGGACCAGGTCGGCACGAACCGTCGCGGCATAGGCGTCGAGCTGCTGGACGATGTCCGGCAGCGTGCGGGTGGACCGCAGATCGGTGCCGTGACTCAGGTGGACGACCCGGCCCGAGTGGTGGCGCAGACGCATCAGAATCCCTCCTGGAGCGGGGCGTCACCGGTGCATGTGCACGTGCATCGGTTCGTGCTGCGTCCAGTATGGACCAGCCGGCCGCGGGTCACCGCAGCCGCCGTGGCGGGCCGACGGGATGCCATGACGCCTCCATCCGTGGGTTGGCTGCCCTCGGATACGAGCCTCAATCCCCGCGCGGATCAGCAATCACACTGCGCGTGCGACGTCATGACCTGCGCGGACAAGATCCAGGCGGGCAAATGACATTCATGTAGTTCCATGCCGGTAGGCCGGATGAGCTGGGCCGAAGTGGACGATCGCCACTTCGGTCTCAGATACCTGGAGAGCGTCTTATGTGCATCAAATGCACACTCGGACATGCACCGGACGCACACACGTGCACCTGACCGGCGTGCAGGTGCACGCGGCAAATGCTCGCGGGGTCATAGGGGCATCACGAAGAGTGCAGTCCGGTACCGGCCGGGAACCCGAGGGCAGCCGGCGCCGGAACGCCTCAGATCGGCCCGGGGCGCAACCGGACCGGGTAAATCAGAGGGCAGCCGCGAGTTCCGCCTCCACGGGCACCCAGGTAGCGGTCGCGGCGGAACGCTCCACCGCGTCGAGGACGATTTGGACCTGCAGCGCGTCGGCAAAGGAGGGCGTTGGGGCCTTGCGGTCGGCGATCGCGGCAACCAGATCGCGGACCTCATGGGTGAACGTGTGCTCGTAGCCGATCGGATGCCCGGCCGGCCACCACGCCGACATGTACGGGTGCTCCGGCTCGGTCGCCAAGATCCGGCTGAACCCCTGCTCGGCCGGGGGCAGCGTGCCGTCGTAGAACTCCAGCTCGTTCATCCGCTCGAAGTCGAAGGCCACCGAGCCGAGCGAGCCGTTGAGCTCCACCCGCAGCCCGTTCTTGCGTCCGGTGGCGAAGCGGGTGGCCTCGTACGTAGCCACCGCACCCCCATCCAGCCGGGCCAGGAACAGCGCCGCGTCGTCCACGGTCACCTCGCCCGAGCCGCCCCCGCTGAGCGGCCGCGAGCGTACGAACGTCTCGGTGAGCGCACTGACCCCGGTGATGAGCTGGCCCGTGACGAACTGGGTCAGGTCGACGATGTGCGCGCCGATGTCGCCCAGCGCCCCGGAACCCGCCACGTCCTTGCGCAGCCGCCAGACCAGCGGGAACTGCGGGTCGACGATCCAGTCCTGCAGGTACACCGCGCGGACGTGGCGGATCTCGCCGATGCGCCCGGCCGCCACCAGCTCACGCATCAGCGCCACGGCCGGGACGCGGCGGTAGTTGAACCCGCACATCGCCCGGATGCCGTGTGCCTCGGCCGCCGCCGCAGCAGCCGCCATCTCCCGGGCTTCGGCGACCGAGTTGGCCAGCGGTTTCTCACACAGCACGTGCTTGCCGGCGGCCAGGGCGGCGATGCCTATCTCGGCATGGGTGTCGCCCGGCGTGCAGACGTCCACCAGGTCGAGGTCGTTGCGCTCGATCACCGCCCGCCAGTCGGTGGCGTGCGACTCCCAGCCGAGCTTGACCGCGGCTGCGGCCGCCCGCTGCTCGTCGCGGCCGCACACCACCGTCATCCGTGCCGACAGCGGCAGGTCGAACGCGTGGTTGACGGTACGCCAGGCCTGTGAGTGCGCCGCGCCCATGAACGCATGACCGACCATGCCGACCCGCAGCTGTCCCATCGTGATCTCCGTTCGTAACCGGCCGGGAAGGTCAGAAGCCGAGCTTGGCGTACTGGTCGGCGTTCTCCTTGGTGATCGTCTCGGAGGCGAGCGTGATCTCCTTGGGCACCTGCAGCTCCACCAGGTCGGACATGCCCTTGCCCTGACCGATGAGCCGGGCCAGCGAGATCGCCGACGAGGCCATCGAGGGGCTGTAGGTGACGGTGGCCTTGAGCACGCTGCTGTCGGCCTTGATGGCGTCGATCGCCGCCTTGGATCCGGCCCCACCGACCATCAGGAACTCCTTGCGGTTCGACTGGTTGGCCGCGGCCAGCACGCCGATGCCCTGGTCGTCGTCGTGGTTCCAGAGCGCGTCGATCTTGGGCAGCGCCTGCATCAGTTCGGTGGCGGCGCGCTGGCCGGTGTCCGCGGTGAACTCGGCCGGGCGGCGGTTGGCGACCTTGAAGCCGTACACCGCGAGCGCCTCGTTGAAGCCGCGCGAGCGTTCCTGGGTCAGCTCCAGCGAGTCGATGCCGGGGATCTCACCGATGATCGGGTTGCTGATGCCTTTGGCCTTCATCTGCTCGCCGATGTAGGCCCCGGCGGCCAGCCCCATGCCGAAGTTGTCGCCCTTGATCTGCAGCCGGTACGCACCCCGGTCGGGGAACGCCCGGTCCAGGTTGACCACCGGGATGCCGGCGCGCATGGCCTCCAGTCCGACGGCGTTGAGCTCCTTGCCGTCGTGTGGCAGCAGCACGATCACGCTGGGTTTCTGCGCGATCAAGGTGGACAGTGCGGCGCGCTGGGCGGCCGCGTCGGCGCCGGCTTCGACGCTGCGGAACTCGACATCCTGGTACGCCTGGGCCTGCGCCTTGGCGTTGTTGGTGATCGCGGCAACCCAGCCGTGGTCCGCGGCCGGCGCCGAGAAGCCGATGATCACCTTGTCGCCGGGGGCGGCGTTGGCGTTGTTGCCGCTGTTCTGGGTGTTGATCTGGGTGTTTTCGGACGGAGTGTTGCTGGTGCAGGCGGTGAGCAGCGCGCCGGTGCCGAGCGCGGCACCGCCGAACAGAATACGCCTACGGGACAAAGCGGACATCGATCCTCCCAAGGGGTCACCCGGAGAGCGAGTCCGGGGGTGAGATCAGCGCTTGAGGAGCTGGGTGAGGGAGCGGTAACGGAACTGCTGGACCAGCACGGCGGCCACGATGATGCCGCCCTTGACCATGTTCTGAACCTCGGTGGAGAGGTTGTTGATCGCAAACAGGTTGGTGATGGTGGAGAAGACGAGCACCCCGAACAGGGCGCCGACAATGGTGCCCCGGCCGCCGCTGAGCAGCGTGCCGCCGATGATGGCGGCGGCGATCGCGTCGAGCTCGTAGAGGTTGGCCATCGCGGCCTGGGCACTGGTGGCCTGCGACGTCAGCATGATCGCCGCAATGCCGCAGCACAGTCCGGACAGCGCGTACAGCAGCACGGTGTGCAGCCGGACGTTGATACCGGCCAGCCGGGCGGCTTCGACGTTGCCGCCGATTGCCACCGTGCGGCGGCCGAAGGTGGTGCGGTTGAGCAGGACCCAGCCCGCGGCCACCACCAGGGCCAGGATGATGACCAGCATCGGCACGCCGAGGATCTTGGTGCTGGCGATGCCGTTGATGGTGCTGTCGGCCGAGACCTGGGTCTGCTTGCCCGAGATCTGCGCGGCGAGCCCGCGGGCGGCGACCATCATGGCGAGGGTGGCGATGAAGGGCACCAGTTTGCCGTACGAGATCAGCACGCCGTTGATCAAACCGACCACGACGCCGACGACGATGGCGGTGAAGATCATGCCGGCGGTGCCATAGCTCTGGGTCGCCAGCGTGGTGGACCAGACGCCGGCCACCGCGATGATCGCGCCCACCGACAGGTCGATCCCACCCCCGATGATCACGAAGGTCATGCCCACCGTGACGACACCGATCGCCGACGCCTGCTGCAGAATCGTCCAGGTGTTGCCGGTCACCCAGCTCGCGTCGCCGTACAGCTCGGGTCGCGTCACGGCCCCGATGATGATCAGAACGACGAGTACCCCGACGAGACCAAGATTTCGCCGTACGGGCTCAGCGCCGTCCCCCTTCCACCAGCGTTGCTTGGGCGCGGGACCCGGAACCTTCGTGAGAGTCTGTTGCGTCATGCTGCCTCCCCCTCCATGAGCGCGCCAGACATGACCAAGTCCAGAACGGTCGCTTCGTCGATCTCTTCGGCGGGCGCCTCATGGATCAGGTGACCCTCGCGCATGACCAGGACCCGGTCGGCCAGCCCGAGCACCTCGGGTACCTCGCTGGAGACCAGCAGCACGCCCACGCCGTTCGCCGCCAAGTTGTGGATGACCTCGTAGAGCTCGGCTCGCGCGCCCACGTCCACACCGCGGGTCGGCTCGTCGAGCAGCAGCAACCGGGTGCGGTCAAGCAGCCAGCGGCCGACCACCACCTTCTGCTGGTTGCCGCCGGACAGGGTGCGTACCGCCCGCTCCACGCTGCGCGGACGCAACTCGAGCTGGTCGGCGATGCGTTCGGCGGCGGCGCGTTCCTTGCCGGTGTCGGTGAAGCCACTGCGGGCGTACCCGGAAAATGATGACAAGGTCATGTTGCGGTAGGTCGGCTCGTCGAGCAGCAAGGCTTGGCTCTTGCGTTCCTCGGGGGCCATGCCGATGCCGTGGCGCACCGCGGATCCGATGCTGCGGATCGGGTGACCGTCCACAGTGACAGTGCCCGCGTCGGCCTTGCGCGCCCCGAAGATGGTTTCGAGCAGTTCCGAGCGCCCCGAACCGACCAGCCCGGCGATGCCCACGATCTCCCCGGCGCGCACGGTCAGCGAGGCGTCGGCGAACTCGCCCTCGCGGGTCAGCCCCTCCACGCGCAGCAGCGGCTCACCTTCGGCGCGGCCCACGCGCGGCGGGAACACGTACTCGATGCTCCGCCCGGTCATCCGGCTGACCAGTTCACGGGTCGGGGTGTCGCGGGCGGACAGGTTCGCCGCGGTTGTGCGGCCGTCCTTGAGCACTGTCACCCGGTCGCCGATCTCGCGGATCTCCTCGAGCCGGTGCGAGATGTAGATGACGGCGATGCCCTGCGCGGTCAGCTCGTGGATGATGCGGAACAGGTTCTCCACCTCATCGTGGGCGAGCACGGCGCTGGGCTCGTCCATGACGATCAGCCGGGCGTCGTGCGACAGGGCCCGCGCCATGCTGACGATCTGTTTGCCCGCGGCCGGCAGCGAGCGGACCAGCCGGCGCGGCGGGATCTGCGGATGACCCAGACGAGCCAGGATTTCCCGGGTACGACCAGAAGTGGACCGCCGCCGCAGAAAACCCGCCCGGCTCTCCTCGTGTCCCAGAAACGCGTTCTCGGCCACCGACAAGTCATCGACCAGGTCCAGTTCCTGGTAGATCGTGGCGATCCCGGCGCGCATCGCGGCCTGGGGTGTCGCCGGGGCGAACGGCTCGCCCAGCCAGCTGAGGCTGCCCTCGTCGGCGTGGTGCACCCCGGCCAGCACCTTGATCAGCGTGGACTTGCCGGCACCGTTCTGCCCGAGCAGACAGTGCACCTCGCCGCGGCGCACCTCGAGCTCCACGCCGTCCAGCGCCCGCACGCCGGGGAACGTCTTGACGACCCCGTTGAGCTGCAGCACCACCTCGGAGTCGCTCATGATGCCTGCTCGAAGGCCGTGTCGCTGGCCAGCACGGCCGCGCCGGTGACGCCGGCGCGGGCCCCGAGTTCGCTGAGCACCACGGGCAGGTTGCCGGTGGCCAGCGGCAGCGAGCGGCGGTAAACCACGCTGCGGATCTCGGCGAGCAGAATGTGGCCCAGCTGCGCGAGCCCGCCCCCGATGACGATCATCGACGGGTTCGAGAAGCTGACCAGCGTGGCGAGCACCGCCCCGACCCGGCGTCCGCCGTCACGGATCAGCCGGATGCAGGTGACGTCCCCCTCGGCCGCCCCGTCGGCCACATCCCGCGCGCCGAGCGCCGGGCTGGTGGCGAGCCGCTCGGCCAGGGCCGGTGACTCACCGCTGCGCGCCGCGGCAAGTGCGTCACGGGCCAGGGCGGCCCCGCTGAACAGCGCTTCCAGGCAGCCGGCGTTGCCGCAGGAGCAGGTCGGCCCGTGCGAGTCGACCTGGATGTGGCCGATGTCGCCGGCGCAGCCGTCCACGCCCCGGTAGACCTCCCCGGCGAGGTGGATGCCGCAGCCGATGCCCGTACCAATCTTGACGAACAGGAAGTCGTCGACCGAGTGCGCGACCCCGCCGTGACGCTCCCCGATCGCCATGATGTTGACGTCGTTGTCCACCACCGCCGGGCACCCGTGTTCGCGGGTGAGCACCTCGCGCACCGGATAGCGATCCCAGCCCGGCATGATCGGCGGCGACACCGGCACCCCGTCGCGGAAACTCACCGGACCCGGCACCCCGATGCCGACCGCGTCCAGTTTTTCGTACGCCCCGTCGGTGCGTGCCTTGGCGAGCAGCTCGCTGACCCGGTGCAGTATCGCCTTGGGTCCGGTGCGGATGTCGATGCTTTCCCGGTACGCGGCCACGGGCTCGAGCCGGCCGTTGGTGACCTCGATGTCGATGGAGCTGGCGCCCAGATCGACGGCGGCGAAGCGCAGTCGCGGCTGCAATTCGACCAAAGTGGAGCGGCGGCCACCGCGTGAGGCAGCCATTCCGGCTTCGGCGATGTAGCCGTTGGCGACCAGGCGCTCGATCTCGGCGAGCAGCCGGGGCCGGGTCAGGT
Source organism: Actinoplanes sp. TFC3 (assembly GCF_001553785.1). Lineage (GTDB taxonomy): Bacteria > Actinomycetota > Actinomycetes > Mycobacteriales > Micromonosporaceae > Actinoplanes. Next base: position 1,675,355 of record NZ_LOJP01000001.1, on the reverse strand, counting down.
CGAGGCGGTCGCCGAGTTCGGCGCGCGAGATCGGTCCCTCGTCGCGCAGCAGCCGCAACAGGCGAAGATGGGGGGCGTCAACGACATGCACGGGCAACCTCCGGCCGTTCACACCGCCGCAAGCGGACGGTGTCACGCCCGTCACACTAGGGCCGTTCCGCCGCTCCAGTCCATAGTTTTTCGTTGATCCTCAGAAACTTTTGTCGACACAGTCAAAAGTGTTTCGGGCCTTAACGCACAAAGCGGCGGGCCTGATCGGCCCGCCGCTTTGCTGGAGTGCTGAAGTCAGTTGGTACTCAATCCCTTTTCGCTGCCCTTCTTGAGCTTGCGGTCGTCGCGCAGCTGCAGGAACGGCTCGTCGTCCGGGTCGTGCCCGGCCGCGATGGCCCGGCCCCGCTCCAGCTCGGCGTCGAGCTCGGCGCCCAGCATGATCGCGATGTTGGAGATCCACAACCAGACCAGGAAGGCGATGACGCCACCCAGAGTTCCGTACGTCTTGTTGTAGTTGGCGAAGTTGGCCAGGTAGATCGCGAACGCGCCGGAGGCGAGCACCCACAGCAGGACGGCGAAGATGCCACCCGGGCTGACCCAGCGGAAGCCGCCGGTCTTGGCGTTCGGCGAGGCCCAGTACAGGATCGCGAACATCAGGCTGACCAGCAGAATGAGCACCGGCCACTTGGCGATGTTCCAGGTGGTGACCGCTGCCGAGCCGAGCCCGATGCTGTCGCCCACGGCCTGCGCCAGGTCGCCGGTGAACACCACGATGACCGCGGACAGGATGAGCATGATGCCGACGATCGCCGTCACACCCACCCGGATGGGCAGCGTCTTCCAGATCGGCCGGCCCTCGGGCACGTCATAGATGGCGTTCGAGGCCCGCATGAACGCGGCGATGTAACCCGACGCCGACCAGAACGCGGCGATCAGACCCACGATGGCGGCGAAGCTCGCCGTACCCGAATCCGAGACCTGACCCAGCACCTGGTTGACCAGGTCCTTGATCTGGTTCGGAGCCACCTGGTTCAAGGTGTCCTGCACCGTCTGCTGCCCGTTGTCGCTGAGCAGACCCAAGATGGAGACCAGCACCAGCGCGCCGGGGAAGATCGACAGCACCCCGTAGTAGGTGAGCGCGGCGGCCCAGTCGGAGATGTTGTCCTCGGAGAACTGCTTGAACGTCCGCTTGACGGCGCCCATGATGCCCTTGCCCTTGAGCTGGGCGGGGTTGTCCGGACCCTCGTCGGGGCCGGGGGCGCTCAGGTCGTTCTCGCGGTCCTCACCGGTACGCGTGGTGCTCGGGTCGTAGCCCTTGTTTTCAGCGCCCTTGCGATCAGAGTCGCCGGACCTCTCGTGCTCCGAGTCGTGGGACTTGCCATGAAGCTTCATCGTGTGGGACTCCTTCAGCGCTGCACAGCAGGGTCTGCCGGTCCGCGGCATCGCGACCTGCGAAGGTGATGCCCGCCGCGTCCCTGCTCTAACCCTCTTCGAATCAGCAGACCCCCAGCGAGCACCCAGCTCAGCGCCGTACCGGTCTTATTTGAGCAGCAGCTTGCCCATCCGCCGGCTGGCCACGGCCATGCCGGCGGCGAACAGCACGAGCAGATAGAACACGTCCAGCAGCTGCAGCCAGCCCACGCCGCCGAGGCACAACGCGCGGGTCAGGTCGACTGCGCGGTACAGCGGGGTGATCTCAACCAGCCAGCGCAGCACCGCCGGATAGGCCTGGGCCGGAACGAACGTGCCGGAGAACAGGAAGAGCGCGAACTGCACCGAGACCACGATGTCGAAGTCCTGCCAGCTGCGCATGAACGTGGACAGGGCCATGCCGAGGCTGCCGAAGGTGAACCCGATCAGGACGGTGGCGAAGAACGCGGCGACCGCCCGCCCCGGGGTCGTCAGGTCCATCGCCACCATGACGACCAGGAACGCCGCGCCGTAGATGTTGCCGCGGATCATCGCCCAGGCCAGCTCGCCGAGCGCGACCTCGATGGGCCGCAGCGGGGTGGCGAGCATGCCGTCGTACAGCTTCCAGTATTTCATCTTGCCGAAGAAGTTGAACGTGGTCTCCGACAGCGCACCGGTCATTGCCGAGGAGGCAAGCATGGCCGGGGCCACGAACGCCGCATATTCCACGACCCGGCCGCCGGGCAGCGTGAGGTCGCCGATCAGGGCCCCGACGCCCACGCCGATGGAGAACAGGTAGAGCAGCGGCTCCAGGAAACCGGAAGCCACCACGATCCAATACGCCCCGCGCAGCGAGGTGGCGTTGCGTTCGATCACCGCGCCGGAGCGACGGGCCGGGCCCTCGGACGCGATCAGCCGGGGCAGCATGAGAGTCACCATGCCAGTCCTCCCTAGACCGTCAGCCGGCGGCGGAATTGGCGCAACGCGAGCCACCAGCCCGCACCCGCCCACAGGGCCAGGTAGGCGACGTGGCCCAGCGCCGGCCAGGTGGGGGCGACGCCCAGCGTTGCGGCGCGGCTCAGATCGACCGCGTGCCACAACGGGAACCCATACGCCACCCACTGCAGCGCGGAGGGCAGCGACTGGACCGGGAAGAACACGCCGGAGAACAGCGACATCGGCAGCACCCCGAGACGGAACAGAATCGCCAGGTACGTGTCCCCGCGCACGGTGGACGAGTAGGCGAACGTCGGCGTCGCCACAGCCAGCCCGACCAGCGCCGCAATCGGCAATGTCAGCCAGGCCCACCACGAGTGCATGGTGCCGAACGCCGTCGCGATGGCCAGGAACGCGGCCGAGCTGATCAGCGTGCGCAGCACCACGAACAGCAGGTGGCCGTCGAGGATGTCGGTGACCCGCAGCGGCGCCGCACCCTGGGTGAAGTAGAGCCGCTGCCACTCGAAGTTGCCCAGCACCGGCCAGGTGGACTCGCCCACCGCTACCTGCATGGCCGTCGACGCGATCAGGCCGGGCACCATCCAGTCCAGATATGGCACGCCTTGGACGCCGCCGTTGACGTACGCCCCGACGCCCACCCCGAAGCCGAGCATCGTCAGCAGCGGCAGCACGAACGACGACAGCACGCTGGAGCGCCACACCCGGCGATAGTTGACCAGGTAATACTCGAGCACGTAAAAGGTCATCAGTCCACCAGCGTCCGGCCGGTCAGGGTCAGGAACACGTCCTCGAGGCTGCTGCGGCGCACCAGCACGTTGGCGGGGCTGAGCGGGCGGGCGGTCACCGCGGCCACGGCATCATCGCCCTGCTCGACGTAGAGCAGGATGCGGTCGGGCAGGATCTCCAGCCGCTCACCGATGCCGTCGAGCTTGTCCGCGAACGGCTCCTGTGACTCCGCGGCGAAGCGCAGTTCCACCACTTCACGCGTGGAATACCGGTCGATCAACGTGCGCGGCGAACCCTCCGCCACGATCGTGCCGCCGTCCATCACCACCAGGCGGTCGCACAGCTGCTCGGCCTCGTCCATGTAATGCGTGGTCAGCACCAGCGTGACGCCCTGTTGCTTGAGCCGGAACAACCGCTCCCACACCAGATGCCGGGCCTGCGGGTCGAGGCCGGTGGTGGGCTCGTCGAGCAGCACGATCTCTGGCTCGTTGACCAGCGCCCGGGCGATCGTCAACCGGCGCTTCATCCCCCCGGACAGCGGCTCGACCTTGCTGTCGGCCCGCTCGGTGAGCTGGACGAAATCCAGCAGCTCGGCGGCGCGGGCGCGGGCAACCTTGCGGGGAATGCCGAAGAACCGGGCGTACGTCGTCAGGTTTTCCCGCACGGTCAGCTCGGGATCCAGGTTGTCCAGCTGCGGGCAGACGCCGAGCCGCCCCCTGATCTTCACCCCGTCGCGCAGCGGATCCAGGTCGAGAATGCGCAGCACTCCCCCGCTGGGCGGCGACACACACCCGATCATGCGCATGGTGGAGCTTTTGCCGGCGCCGTTGGGTCCGAGGAACCCGAACGCCTCACCGCGCTGCACATCGACGTCGATGCCGTCCACCGCGGTGAAGTCGCCGAACCGTTTGACCAGCCCACGGGCGTGAATAAGAGCCACAACCGAGACCCTAGCCAAGGGGTACGACAAAAGCGCGCGGGTTACGCCGGTGGCGTGGTCGCCTCCTGGGCCGAGGCGACGAGCTGGTCGGTGACCTCGACGATCGGCTCGGCATCCACAGCGGTCTTGGCGTCATAACGCACCGACCAGAGCAGACCGTCGGCCCCGCTGACCCGCCGCCCCACCACCCGCACCCCGCCGTTGGGCGGCAACGGGTGATGCGAGGTGTAACCCACCGACCGGGTCACCCGGGTGCGTACCTGATCGGGCAGGTCCCCCGGCTCCAGCAGCAGGAATCCGATGATCGGCGCGTCCACCAGCACCGTGTAACCGTGGCGCTCCTGCGCCACCTCGGCCGGGGTGATCCGCAGCTCGCGGCCCGACCACACGGCCTTGTGGATGTCATGCCAGCCGAGCCGGGTGCCGCTGGGCAGCCACAGCCCCCGGTTGGTGGCCACCAGCACCGAGTTCTCATCGACTGCGGCCCAGGACAGCACCCGCTCCTCGCTCTCCAGCGGGGGCGTCTGCGCGGCGGGCAGCTTCGGACGTCGGCGGAAGAGCTTCACAGTGCACCTGCTGCCTGGTCGCGCAGCGCGCGGGCGTGCTGCTCCAGCGAGAAGAGTTCCCCGACCAGGGTGTTGAATTCGTCCTTGTGCGCGACCGGGTTGAGCCGCTGCACCTTGGATTTCAACTCCTTGATCCGGGTGGTGACCGCGCCGGCCTGCAGCCGGGCCAGGTGCACCTGGACATAACGCAAGTCGGCCTCGCCGTCGACGTGCACGGCCTCGACCGCCAACTCGGCGATCAGAGCCTTCCCGCCGAGATCTTCGCATGCGTCGCGGACCGCTTCGATCCACACCACACCACCGGTAGCGGTGCCGGCCCCACCCGCCGCGGCGACAGCCTCGCGCACCGAGCGCAGCACCGGGTCACCGTACGAGTCGGCCTCGATGGCATCGAACATGGGACCGGCGAGCACCGGATACTGCAGGGCGAGCTTCAACGTCTCCCGCTCGACCTCGCGCTGCGGGTTGACCACATTGCGCTGCTGACCCGCGGCCGGCGCGTCGGGCGTCACGGCCTGGGCCACCGCGCGCTGCACCGGCTCCAGGTCCATCCCCAGGTCACCGGCGAGCTTACGGGCGTACTCCGGACGCTTCTCCCGGTCCTTGATCTTGGCCACCAGCGGTGCAGCCCTGCGCATCGCCTCCACCCGGCCTTCGACGGTGTCCAGGTCGAAACGGGCCAGTGTCTGACGCAACGCGAAGTCAACCAGCGGCTCCCGACCGGCGATCATGTCCCGCACCGCGAGGTCACCCCGGGCCAGCCGCAGCTCACAGGGGTCCATGTTGTCCGGGCTGACCGCGATGAACGTGCGCCCGACGAACCGCTGATCCTCCTCGAAGGCCCGCAACGCCGCCTTCTGCCCCGCCGCGTCCCCGTCAAAGGTGTAAATGATCTCGCCCGTGAAGCTGTCGCTGTCCATCAGCAACCGGCGCAGCACCCCGATGTGATCCACCCCGAACGCCGTGCCACAGGTCGCCACCGCCGTCGGCTCACCGGCCTCGTGGCACGCCATGACATCGGTGTACCCCTCGACAATCACCGCGCGCCCCCGCTTGGCGATCTCCCGCTTGGCCTGGTCGATGCCATAGAGCACATGCGACTTCTTGTACAGCGGCGTCTCGGGGGTGTTCAGGTACTTGGGCCCGTCATCGTCGTCGAAAAGCTTGCGCGCTCCGAACCCGATGACATCGCCGCTCATATCCTTGATGGGCCACAGCAGCCGCCGCCGGAACCGGTCGATCAGCGAACCCGAGCGCGCCGGCTTGGCCAGACCACCCGTCGTCAGCTCGTCGCGCGTGAAGCCCTTCTGCAACAGATGCTTGGTGAGCAGGTCCCACCCGTCGGGCGCGAAACCACACCCGTACGTCTGCGCCGCATCGCGTCCGAAGCCCCGCTGAGCCAGGAACTCCCTCGCCTTGCGCGCCCCACCGCGGCCCAGCTGATCGGCATAGAACTCGGCGGCCGCAGCGTGCGCGGCGATCAACCGCTGTTTCTGCCCGGGCTGCTGGCGCTGCTGCTCCCCGCCGTTGCGGTTGAACCCCGACTCGTCATAGCGAAGCTGAATGCCCGCCTTGCCCGCCAGCCGCTCCAGCGACTCGACAAACGTCAGATGCTCGGCATCCATCAGGAACTTGATGGCGTCCCCACCAGCGCCACATCCGTGGCAGTTACCGGTGAGGATGTTGTCTTCGAGAACGAAAGCGTGGGTGCCGTCGACGACCGGGCAGAAGACCTCTTCGACTTCGCCGTGGTCTTCGATCGCCGCAACGACCCAACCGCGGCGCTCATACTTCTTCCGAGCCGAAACGAAGCGGTCGCGGTGGGCGGTGATGAGGAAGAAGTCTTCCGGAAGGTCTTCGCCCATGAGGGTCAGCCGATAGATCGGCGTGGGGTCCCCCTGCGAGCCGTCGGGCCGCTGTTGATCAGGAAAGCCAGGCCGGGTGTCCTCGCGGATGCCATAGGTGCCCACGCCAATTCGCGTGCACAGGTCACGCACGAACTCCAGATTCTCGCGGTGCGCGGAATCGAGCGAGATGCAGCCGTCGGCCGCTACGTCGCCGTCAGCCGCGAAATACCCGGCCAGCCAGCCATAGAGGTACGAGAGCGACTCGGTCAGCTGCGGTAACTCGATCTTGAAGTACGCCGGGAGGTCGGTGACCGTCATGCGGTTCTCACTGGCGTACGTCTCGTTAAGCGGGAACCACTTGAGCAGGTCCCGGTCTTTGTCCCCGTCGAGCAGCGCAACGCTGCCCTGATCGAGAAGGGTGCCGTCGCCGAAAACGATGCCTCGGGCAATCCCGAAGGGTGATGGCCTGGAGGTGTCGCCGCCGTCCCGGCTGGAGAGCGCCCGCGGGAACACGTGAGCCAGCCGGTCACCGGTCTTGAGCTCGGCGGTGGTTCGCTCGATGCGCTTTTCCACGCCACGGCTGCGGCTGCTGATGAACCAGCGGTGGTTGGCCGTGGCCCGGATCGTCTTCTGCTGGCCGTTGCGGGTCAGGTGGAGGTGAACCAGCGCCTGTTCCCCGAAGGAGAGGAACGGCGCCTCCACGAACCACCCGTGCGTCGTGATCACCCGATGGCTGCTGCCGGCCAGCTCACGGATCGGCCGTACGCCCTGGTTCGTGATGACCCGGGTCTCTCCCGCCAGGCAGAAGTACACGTTCCGCGCCGGGGAGACCGTGAAGGACGGGGTCTTTTCGTCGTGGAAGGGGCACAGGCCCTTGAGGTTGCCGCCGCCGGCCGACCGGAGCGTTACCGTCTCGCTGATGATGTCCGCGATCGAGGTCCGGTCGCGGACCAGCGCGATGTCCTCGTCCTTGACCCTGCCCGCCACCGCTACATACTGCCTCGCCTCAGCGGGCGCTTGCCACGAGGGTCCGGTGCCAGGTGACGGCGGCCGGGTCGGTCAGCGAGGCGACCTGGTCGACGACGACGCGCAGACGGGCGGCATCGTCCGAGGCCTCGTGCCACATGGCGGTGAACATGGGATCGAGGTAGCCGGGGGCGCGGCGGCAGAGTTCCTCGACAAGAGTGGTGAGGATCTCTCTTTGTTGTTCGTACCAGTGCTCGGCGGCGCGGGCTCGCATGACGTAGCGCAGGGCCATGCCCTTGAGCAGGGCGCACTGGTTGCGCACGGTGCGCGGGACGATGAGGTCGGCGGCGTAGCGGCGTACCGGCTCGCTGTTGTGGCGGCTGCTGGTGGCGCCGACCGCGGAGGCCACGAACCGGCCGGTGAGCACGCTGGTCATGCGTTTGAGGGCGACCTGCGAGCGGTACGTGCCGTCGTAGCCGGCCGTGGCGTGCACCAGGTCGTCGGCCAGCAGCAGGTCGAGCGCCTCGGCCAGCTTGGCCGGGCTCTCGTCGGAGTAGGTGCCGGCCACGTCGGCGCACAGCTCGGCGCGTTCGTCGGCGTCGTCCAGCAGCGGGCGCAATGACAGGTAGCCGCCGTGGATGCCGTCCTCGACGTCGTGCACCGAGTACGCGACGTCGTCGGCCCAGTCCATGACCTGGGCTTCGAGGCAGCGATGGTCGCCGGGCGGCGCGGTTTGGCGTACCCAATCGAACACCGGCCGGTCGTCGGGATAGACCCCGAACTTGCGGGTCTTGGGCCGCCTGGGCCAGGGGTATTTGCAGGCGGCGTCGAGCGAGGCGCGGGTCAGGTTGAGTCCGGCGCCCTCGACCTTGGCCTCCAGGCGGGTCAGCACCCGCAGCGTCTGGGCGTTGCCCTCGAATCCTCCGCAGGGCTGAGCGATCACGTCGAGCGCTGCCTCGCCGTTGTGCCCGAACGGCGGGTGGCCGATGTCGTGGGCCAGCCCGGCCACGTCCACCACGTCCGGGTCACAGCCCAGCCGCGCGCCCATCTCCCGGGAGATCTGCGCGACTTCCAGCGAATGGGTCAGCCGGGTTCGCAGGAAGTCGTCGACGCCGGCCGTGTGCACCTGGGTCTTGGCGGCCAGCCGCCGGAAACCGGCCGAGTGCAGCACCCGGGCGCGGTCGCGTTCGAAGGGGGTACGGCCATAGCCGCTGTCCTTGCCGGGTTCGCTCACCCAGCGTTCGGCGTCGCGCGGCACAGATCAACAGTACTCATTTTTTCGAGCTGAGCACGCAGAACTCGTTGCCCTCGGGGTCGGCGAGCACCACCCAGCTGACCTCGTGCTGGCCGATGTCGACGGGGCGGGCCCCCATGTCGACCAGGCGTTCGACCTCGGATTCCTGGTCGTCGGGGCGCAGGTCGATGTGCAGGCGGTTCTTTGCCGTCTTGGCGTCCGGGACGGTGGTGAACAGCAGGCCCGGCAGTTGGTCGGGGGCGCGGCGGATCTCCACCTCGTCCGGGCCCTCGTGCACGATCCGGTAGCCGAGCGCCTCGGCCCACCAGCGAGCGAGCCGGGCCGGATCTTCCGCGTCAACGACGACCTGTTCCCAGCTGCTGGGCATAGAGCACGACCTCCACGAGATCCCATCGAAAGTGACGATCATGTTACGCGCAACCGTCCGGTTCGCGCCGCACAGACGACGCACCGGTCGTGCGACCTCCGCCGCCGGCACCTCCGACACTGGCCTCAAGGAGGACGTCGTGCATGCGAATCGTCAGCACCTGATCGATCTGGCCCGGGCCGGTCGCACCGGCGCACTGCACATCGGCGGCGCGCCGGGCGGCACCGTCTATCTGGTGGCGGGACGCATCTCGTACGCGGAGTCTCCCGCATCACGGGGGCTCGGCGAGCGGCTCGTCGGATCGGGGCGCCTGCCCGCGGCGGTGTGGCAGCATGCGTACCAGACCGGCCGCCGCACCTCGCTGCTGCGCGATGGCTGGCTCGGCCCCGGTGAGCTGCACGAACGCCTGGCCGCCACAATCGCCGACGCCACCCATGAAGCGCTGCGCGGCGACGGCCCGGCGTGGTTCGTCAACGATGAGCGTCACTGGCTGGCCGGCCTTGCGTCGGTTCGGAGCCGGGTATCGAAAAACATGACGCACATCTGGTGCGACCCGAGATCGCAGCGTGCCCGCAAGATGGCCCATTGTGACGGCGGGGTGGCGAAGATCCCCCCGAAGGTATGAACCCCTATCACGGCAGAGGAGTGACGTGCCCGGGGTCGAGGAATGTCTGCGGGAGGCCATGACGATTCCCGGCGCGCTCGGGGCCAGCATCGTCGACTACACCACCGGGTTCCCGGTCGCGATGACCGGAGCCGCACCCAACGAGGACCACGAGGCCGCGGCGGCCGGTACGGCGGAGGTCGTACAAGCGGCGCAGAGCCGCTCGCTGTTCGTCTCGGCGGTCCCCCACGACCTGCTTGAGGATCTGATCATCACGACGGCCGGCGGTTACCACCTGCTGCGCCTGGTGCACACCGGCTTCGACAGCCGGCTGGTGCTCTACCTATGGCTGGACCGGCTGCGCGGCAACCTCGCCGTGGCCCGCCTGCGGATGCAGACCCTCGCCGAACAACTGACCACAGTCACTCAACCGCAATGAGGAGCTCAAGGTGACGGCCGCCCTGCTTTCCCAAGCCGCTCAGTTCGCGCAGGCCGCTGACGACCGGCGGACCGGTGCGCTGGTCTTCGCCGGGGGCACGGTTCACCTGGTGGACGGTCAGGTGACCTACGCGGAGTCGGCGGCGGCGCCGGGGGTCGGGGAGCTGCTCACCGCGTCGGGGCGGCTGGCTGCGCGCACCTGGCAGGCTGCGGTGGACGCGGGTTGCGGGCGGGTGCCGGCCGGGCGGCTGCTGGTCGAGCACGGTCACCTCACCCAGGGTGAGCTGGAACTGTGTGTGCTGGGGGCGACCTACGACGCGGCGTACTTCATCTTCGGCGCGACCGAGGCGCCGGTGGACTTTCTCGACGGGGCCCGGCACTGGCTCGGTGACGTGGTGCGCATCGACGCGACGTCGTTGGAGCGCGAGGCCCGGCGCCGCGCGCGGTTGCTGGACGAGATCCTGCCCAACCCGGCGATCGACGCGGCCCCGGTCATCCCGGTCGCCCGTCCGCCCCGCGCACGGATCACCGTGACCGCCGCGCAGTGGGAGCTGCTGGTGCATGCCGACGGCCAGCGCACCCCTGGGGATCTGGCTCTGCTGCTCGGTCGCGCGGGTTTTGCGACGGTCCAGGAGCTGCGCAAACTTGCGGCCGCGGGGCTGATAGAACAACCCCAGGATGCGCCGGTACGTCCACAGCTCACCCTGTGCGCCCCGGGGCCCTCGTCTGGCCCTCCGACGGCCCCACCGCCGGCCCCACCGTCTTCTCCGCCGCCGCTTGATCGGCGGAAACCCGGCGCCCGCTTGCCCCGCGACTTGGCTGAGGCGCCCCCGCCGCCGCGGCATGGCGCCGACGAAGCCCTGCTCAAACGCCTCTGCGCGGCCTTGCGAGCGCTGCGATGACCCGTGCCCCGCCTCAGCTTTTCAGAAGGGAGTCCCCGACGATGACCGTGGACACGGCGGTTCTGACCGAACTCGGCAACCTGCGCAAGCGGCTGCCCGAGCTGTCCGGCAGTGTCCTGGCCACCACGGACGGCATGGTGGTCGCGCATGACGCGCACGGCATCGAACCTGACAGCATTGCCGCCCTGGCCGCCGCCCACCTGGCCCTGGCCCGGCGCTTCGCGCACGCCGTCAACCACGGTGAGCTGCGCGAATCGGTAGTCGAATGCGACGGTGGCTACATCACCTCGTACACCGCGGGCCCGAACGCCCTGCTCACGCTGGTCACCACGCGCAACGCGAACCTGGCGATGGTGCACCTGGAAGCGCGCCGCGCCGTACGCCGGCTGGTCGAGGTCCTGGTTCTGCAGCCCCCAGCCCCGCCGCTGCCGGAGATCCCGGCGCAGTCGGCTCCTCTCGCCCGGCGCACGCCGATGGCCACTCTGCAGAACGCCATACGAGGCCGCTGAGCCCATTTGTTTGGTACGCACATCACTACGGAGGAACAAGATCCATGGCTGACATGGAAACCGCACTCAAGGAAATTATGGACATCGACGGCGCCATCGGCGTAGCGCTGGTCGATCACACCAGCGGCATGGCCCTGGGCACGGCCGGCGGCGGCAAGGAACTCGACCTGACGGTGGCAGCGGCCGGCAACACCGACGTGGTCCGAGCCAAACTCCGCGCCATGGAGATGCTCAACATCTCCGAAAAAATCGAGGACATCCTGATCACCCTCGACATGCAGTACCACATGATCCGCCCCCTCACCAGCCGCTCCGGTAAGGGCCTCTTCCTCTATGTGGCCCTGCGCCGGGACCGCTCCAACCTGGCCATGGCCCGCCACCACCTCCGCCGCATCGAAAACGACATCGACGTCTGAGCGTCATCGTGGGATCGGGGGCGGGACGGGCACCTGGCGCTCGCCCCGCCCCCGCCCATTCAGCCGCCAAGAGCATCCAGGCCCCAACAGATCTTTCGGTCCGCATCCGCCTCACTCAATCCGACGGGTCATCCGCCGGAGTTTTCCATCTCCGCGCCCTCGGGGACAGACTCGTCGTCGCGGCTGTCGAGCCAGCCGTAGGGCAGGGAGACCTTGCCCGGGGCGTTGATGCGGCCGCGGGGCTGGCCCAGGGACTCGCGCGGGAAGGGCTGGTCGGCCTCGAGCTTGCCCAGCAGGTCGTCGAGCTGGGCCAGCGAGGTGACCATGGCCAGCCCGCGGCGGAGTTCGCCGCCGACCGGGAAGCCCTTGAGATACCAGGCGACGTGCTTGCGGAAGTCAGCGCAGCCGTGGCGTTCGTCGCCCAGCGCGTCGACGAGCAGGTGGGCGTGGCGGGACATGATTGCCGCTACCTCGCCGAGGGTGGGCAGTTCCTGGGACTCGATGCCGGCGAAGGCGGCCTGCAGGTCCTTGAACAGCCACGGCCGGCCCAGGCAGCCGCGGCCCACGACCACACCGTCCACGCCGGTGTGCGCGACCATGCGCATCGCGTCGGCGGCTTCCCAGATGTCACCGTTGCCGAGCACCGGGACGGCGAGCGCCTGCTTGAGGGTGGCGATGGCGTCCCAGTCGGCGGTGCCGGAGTAACGCTGCTCGGCCGTGCGAGCGTGCAGTGCGACAGCCGCCACGCCAGCTTCCTGCGCGATCAGGCCGGCTTCGACGTACGTCAAATGCTCCTCGTCGATGCCCTTGCGCATCTTGATGGTGACCGGGACCCCGTAGGGCTCGGCGGCCTGCACGGCTTGCTTGACGATGCGGCCGAACAGCTTGCGGCGCCAGGGCAGGGCGCTGCCGCCGCCGCGCCTGGTGACCTTGGGGACCGGGCAGCCGAAGTTGAGGTCGATGTGGTCGGCGAGGTTACCCTCGGCAACCATCCGTACGGCCGCGGCAGTCACGTCCGGGTCCACCCCGTAGAGCTGCAGGCTCCGGAAATCCTCATCGGGACCGAACTCAATCATCTTGAGGGTCTTGGGGATCCGCTCGACCAGCGCCCGCGTCGTGATCATCTCGCACACGTAGACCCCGCCGCCCTGCTCGCGGCACAGCGAGCGGAACGCCACGTTGGTGATGCCGGCCATCGGGGCGAGCACGACGGGCGGCCAGGCCTGGTGCTTACCCAGGGTGAGTGGCTTCATGGTGAGCGGGAGTGCTGATGTCACTCATCGAGCATGGCACACCCGGTTCTGGCAGAGTCGGGGTGTGCAAGCCGAGCAGAGCCCGCGCCACCTCATCGCCGTGTTCGCTTCCCCGGTGGCGGACGCGCTGATCCGCTTCGCCATGGACCTCGGGTTCACCTGCACGCTTGTGGAGCCGGATCCGACCCGGTTGCAGGGTTCGCCGCGGCCGCACGGGGACATGCTCGTCAGCGACCTGACGGCCGCCGGGGTGAATGAGCACGCGGACATCGTGCTGACCGATCACCACCGGGCAGAGATCGGCACGGTTCTGAAAGATGCTCTGGGTACGTCCGCGCGTTGGATCGGCATCATCGGCAACCCGAACCGCGAGGCGCCGCACGTGCCTGCTCTGCAAGCTTTGGACGTACCGGATGATGCTATTGCCCAGATCCACCGCCCGATCGGACTGAACATCGGCAGCAAGACCCCCGCGGAGATCGCTGTTGCCACGCTCGCGGGTCTGATCGCCGACCGGAACGAGCGGCCGGGCGGGTTCGCGTTCTAAACTTGTCTCATTAACGCACGACTATAGTCACTTGACTAGATGGCTGCCGCCGTGATCTCCTCTTGGTCGTAACACCGAGGGCATCACCACATAACCCCTTTATCCGGAGGTTCCGGCGGTGGAAGACGACGCACATCTACCCCGAAGAGTCGCTCTCTTGGAGAGACGCATGGATGAACAGGAAAGGCTACGCGCGCAGCTGGACCGCGATCAGGCCGACTTCAGCGAAAAACTGAACGCCCAGACGTCGCTGATCCAGAAAGTCCATCTGACACAGGTGGAGCAGGGCCTGAAGCTGGACGAACACACGGCCAGGCTGGACCGCCTCGACGGCAGAATGGACCAGCTCGATCGAAAGGTGGACCGGCTCGACGGCAAGGTCGACCGGCTCACCGGCAGGGTGGACCAGCTCGATCGAAAGGTGGGCCAGCTCGACGGCAAGGTCGACCAGCTCACCGGCAGAGTGGACCAGCTCGATCGAAAGGTGGGCCAGCTCGACGGCAAGGTCGACCAGCTCACCGGCAGAGTGGACCAGCTCGATCGAAAGGTGGACCGGCTCGACGGCAAGGTCGACCGGCTGGACGCGAGAGTCGATGAGTTCGGAAAGCGCCTCGGCAGCATCGAAGGCATGCTCAAGACGCTGATCGAGCGACCCGCGAGCCAGGAGTGATCCGGCGCCGCCCAGCCCTTTCGCAGAGGGGCTGGGCGGCGTCAGCCGTTGGCAGGTCTCAGCAGCCCGGCAGGCGCTTGATCAGGTAGTCCTCGATCTGGTCCAGGCCGACCCGCTCCTGCTTCATCGTGTCGCGGTCGCGGACCGTTACCGCGTCGTCGGTGAGGGTGTCGAAGTCGACCGTTACGCAAAACGGGGTGCCGATTTCGTCCTGGCGGCGGTAGCGGCGGCCGATGGCCTGGGAGTCGTCGAATTCGACCATCCAGCGCTTGCGCAGCGTCTCGGCCAGGCCCCTGGCCTTCGGGGAGAGCTCCGGATTGCGCGACAGCGGGAGGACCGCGACCTTGATCGGGGCCAGCCGGGGGTCGAAGCGCATGACCGTGCGCTTGTCGACGCCGCCCTTGGTGTTAGGGGCCTCGTCCTCGTCGTAGGCCTCCAGCAGGAACGCCAGCACCGCCCGGGTCAGACCCGCGGCCGGTTCGATTACGTACGGCACCCAGCGTTCCTGCTTCTCCTGGTCGAAGTACGACAGGTCGACGCCGGAGTGCTTGGAGTGGGTGCTCAGGTCGAAGTCGGTGCGGTTGGCGATGCCCTCGAGCTCGGCGAACTCGGTGCCGCCGAACTGGAAGCGGTATTCGATGTCGACCGTGCGCTTGGAGTAGTGCGAGAGCTTCTCCTTGGGGTGCTCGAAGAAGCGCAGGTTGGCCTCGCTCAGGCCAAGCTCCCGGTACCAGTTCCAGCGCTGCTCGAGCCAGTACTCGTGCCACTGCTCGTCCGAGCCGGGCTCGACGAAGAACTCCATCTCCATCTGCTCGAACTCGCGGGTGCGGAAGATGAAGTTGCCGGGGGTGATCTCGTTGCGGAACGACTTGCCGACCTGGGCGATGCCGAAGGGCGGCTTCTTGCGGGCCGCGGTGGCCACGTTGTTGTAGTTGACGAAGATGCCCTGGGCGGTCTCGGGGCGCAGGTAGTGCAGCCCTTCCGCGCTCTCGGTGGGGCCGAGGTAGGTCTTCATCAGGCCGTTGAACATCTTGGGCTCGGTGAACGTGCCCTTGTTGCCGCAGTTGGGGCAGTTGAGCTCGCTCAGCGAGGCCGGCGCGCTGCCGTGCTTGGCCTCCCACGCCTCCTCGAGGTGGTCGGCGCGGAACCGCTTGTGGCATGACTGGCACTCGGTCAGCGGGTCGACGAACGCGTCGATGTGACCCGAGGCGGTCCAGACGTCGCGGGCCAGGATCACCGCGGAGTCCAGGCCGACGAT
Source organism: Actinoplanes sp. TFC3 (assembly GCF_001553785.1). Classification (GTDB taxonomy): domain Bacteria; phylum Actinomycetota; class Actinomycetes; order Mycobacteriales; family Micromonosporaceae; genus Actinoplanes. Next base: position 1,659,733 of record NZ_LOJP01000001.1, on the reverse strand, counting down.
GTCGTCGCGCTGCTGGACCATGGTGCGCCACCACTGCTGGCGGACGTTTTCCTTGAGGGCCACGCCCAGCGGACCGTAGTCCCACGCCGAGCGGGTGCCTCCGTAGATCTCGCTGGAGGGGAAGACAAAGCCACGGCGCTTGGCCAGGCTGACGACGGCGTCGATACGGTCGGCGGGCATGATCCTCCTACGCCGGCTGGAGGTCGGCGGGGACATGAGAGGTGGACAGTGGGTCTGGCACCAGAGGGTCTGGCAAAATCAGGAGATTACTCCTCGAGACTGCACACCTCGAAGGCGCCCGTCGACCGGTTTTGCTCCAGGTACGCCCGCAGTTGCCCGCTGGATCCGTCGGCGTAGCGCACCTCGACCGGGACGCTGAGCCGGACCAGGTCCAGCTCGCCCACGTCGTAGCGGGCGATCGGCTGGTCGCCGGAGACGCTCTGGGTGAACTGTTCCTCGCTCTGCCGCGCCCGCGCCGAGGCGCACAGCATGTCGTAGGCGTCGTCATAGCGCCGCTCGCCCACCGCGTCCAGGTAGTGACTGACGGCCACGTCGGCGCGCTCGTCGAGGGCCTTGCCGCCGACGGTGAAGACGCCGATCAACGCGGCCAGCCCGCCGCCGGCCACGAGCAGGAACGTGCCGATCCCGACCCAGATGCCGATGGCCCGGCGCCGGCCGCGCCCCTCGACCGGCGGCGCCGGAAAGGGCGGCTGCACCCCGGGACCCTGCGGAGGCGGCGGCGCAAAAGGCGCCGCAGCAGGCGGGTACCCCGGCGTGGCCGAAGGAAAGGTCATGAACCCAGCGTACGGGTCAGCGCCACGGTTCGGCGGCCCGGTCGCTGGCCGCCACGTGCACCGCCTCCCCCGGCCCGGCCGAGGCGAGTGTTTCGAAGGCGGACGGCTCGTCGAGCGATTCCGACAGCAGCGGGGTGGCGTGCACCTTGACGTCGAAGCCGCCCAGCGCGCGCCGGTAGGCTCCGACGGATTCCCACTCTGTGACCAGGGTCCAGTAGGCGGGGTCGTCCAGCGCACGGGTGAGCCGGCCGGATCGATATCCGGTGCTCGCGGCGAGGGCGGCCAGGGCGGCGTGCGCCCGTTCGGCGAACGAGTCCTGGGTTTCGGTCGGGACGACGAAGCGGTTGAGCACCAGCATGACGTGAGCCTACGCACACTCCAGGAGAGCCGACGTGACCCCGTCCCCGCCCGCAAACCTGCTGCGCCGTCTGGCGAGCGTGAACCCGACGACGGCCTTTGTGATCGCGCTGGTGGTGTTCCTGGGTGGGTTGTTCCTGCCCGGGATCGTGGGCGCCGCCCTGTTGTTCGTGCTCGGTGCGGCGTTGGCGGCGCTGACGTTCACCACCTGGCCGGTGCAGCCGGGGTCCGTACGGGCGATCCGGTTGATCCTGTTGGTCCTGCTCTTTGCCGTGGTGATCGCCAAGGCGCTGTGACACATGCGCTTTTGACAATCATTACCATTTCCGGTCATGGTGGTGAGATGCCGTCGCCGAGCAAGGTCCTCGCCTCGGCTCTCGCTGTGCTCGTGCTGGCCGGCTGCGCCCAGCGCGCGAGCGGCTTCACCGACGGCCGGCTCGACGTGGTGACCGCGTTCTACCCGCTGCAATACCTGGCCGAGCGGATCGGCGGGCCGCAGGCCGACGTCGTCAACCTCACCAAGCCGGGAGCCGAGCCGCACGACGTCGAGCTGAACCCGCGCCAGGTGGGCCAGGTCGCCGACGCCGGGCTGGCGATCTACCTCACCGGTTTCCAGCCCGCCGTGGATCAGGCCATCGACCTGGAGGCCGCGGATCGCGCCCTGGATGTCAGCGGTGTGGTGCAGATGCTGAGCGCCGAGGGCCACGAGCACGAGCCCGGCGGCGAGGAAGAAGAGCACGAGCACGGCGCGCTCGATCCGCACGTGTGGCTCGATCCGGTGCGCTACGCGACGATCGGGGACGCTCTGGCCGATCGGCTCGCCACCATCGACCCGGCGCACGCCTCGGACTATGCGAGCCGCGCGGAAGCCGTGCACGCCGAGCTGGACGCCCTGGACATGGAATACGCCGCCACACTGAAAACGTGTGAGCGCCGCGAGATCGTCACCAGCCACGAGGCTTTTCACTACCTGGCCGACCGGTACGCGCTGACCGAGGTCGGCATCACCGGGATCTCCCCCGAGGCGGAGCCGTCGCCGCAGCGCCTCGCCCATGTCGCCGAGGAGGCGAGAGCCACGGCCACCACGACCATCTTCTTCGAAACCCTGGTCAGCCCGAAGGTCGCCGAGACCATTGCGCGGGAGGTGGGTGCGCGCACAGCCGTACTCGATCCGCTCGAAGGTGTGAGTGAGCCGGGAGCGGACTACTTTTCGGTGATGCGAGCCAACCTGACCGCCCTGACCACGGCATTGGGGTGCACCTCATGACGGCTGTATCGGTGCGCCACGGCGTGGTCGCCTACGGTGGGCGCTCGGTGCTGCGCGACGTCTCGATGCAGGTCGAGAGCGGGCAGGTCGTCGCGATCCTCGGGGCCAATGGTTCGGGCAAGAGCACGCTGGTGCGCACGATCCTGGGTCTGGTTCCGCTGGCCGGTGGAGAGATCGACTTGTTCGGTACGCCGCAGCGCCGCTTCCGCCACTGGGCGCGCATCGGCTACGTACCGCAACGCCTCGGAGCCGGCAGCGGGGTGCCCGCCACGGTCGGTGAGGTCGTGGCGTCCGGCCGGCTCGCCCGCCGCGGGATCTTCCGGTTCCCCGGAGCCGAAGACCGGGCCGCCGTACGGGCCGCACTGGAGGACGTCGGGCTGCTGGATCGGGTGAACGACCCGGTGACCACGCTCTCCGGCGGTCAGCAGCAGCGTACGTTGATCGCCCGGGCGCTGGCTGGGCGCCCCGACCTGCTGGTGCTTGACGAGCCGACGGCCGGGGTGGACGCGGCCAGCCAGGAGGCGTTCGCCGGGGTGCTCACCCGCTTCGCCCAGCGCGGCGGCACAATCCTGCTGGTCGCGCACGAGCTGGGCCCGCTGGAGCCGCTGATCGGCAAGGCGGTGGTGGTGCACGACGGGCGCATCGCGTACGAGGGCAAGGTCCCCGAACCCGCAGGGCACCACGCCGGACCCGGCCACGACCACCTCCACCCGCACGCGGAACCCGAACGCCCGGTGATCTGCGTAGCCCCCACCGACCGGATGCCAGCGAGCCAACAGTGAGCCTTTTCCAGTACGACTTCATGCTGCGAGCCCTGGCCGGCGCGCTGATCATCGGGCTGGCCGCGCCGGCGCTGGGGATCTACCTGGTGCAGCGCCGGTTGTCGCTGATCGGTGACGGCATCGGGCACGTGGCGCTGACCGGTGTCGGGGTTGGCCTGCTGGTGCAGCAGTCCCCGGTGCTGACCGCGGTGATCGTCTCGGTGGTGGGGGCGATCGGCGTGGAGCTGGTACGAGAACGTGGACGTACCTCCGGCGATCTTGCCCTGGCCTTGCTCTTCTACGGCGGCATCGCGGGCGGCGTCGTGCTGGTCGGGTTGTCGGACAGCACGAGCGGCAACCTGGTGCAATACCTGTTCGGCTCGCTGATCACCACCACGCGCGGCGATTTGATCGTGATCCTGGTGCTCGGGGTGGCGGTGCTGGTGGCGATGCTGGCGCTGCGGCCGGCGTTGTTCGCGGTCTGCAACGACGAGGAGTACGCAAAGGTTTCCGGGCTGCCTGTGCGTACCCTCAATCTGCTCCTGGCGGTGATGACCGCGGTGACCGTGACGATCGCCATGCGCACCGTCGGTCTGCTGCTGGTCAGCGCGCTGATGGTGGTGCCGGTGGCCGCCGCTCAGCAGGTCACGCGCGGCTTCCGGACCACGATGGCCGCGGCCATGCTCATCGGCGTGGTGGCCGCCGCGGCCGGGGTGACGGTCTCCGGCGAGGTCGACACGCCGCCGGGCGCGACCATCGTGATCCTGGCCATCGCCGCCTTCCTGGCCATCTCGGTCGGCTCGGCCCTGTGGCGCACGCTGCGCAGACACATCCCGGCGGCGCAGCATGCCGAGCCGCCGGACGTGGTGATCGAGGCGGGGGCCCGATGAGCGCGCAACCGGTGCCGGGCCGCACCACCGGGTATGAGGCGTACGAGGCAGCCGGCGAGTTGCTGCGCGCGTTGTCGGCTCCGATCCGGGTGGCGATCGTCGCGGAGCTCGGCGGCGGCGAACGCTGCGTGCACGAGCTGGTGGAGAAACTGGGCGCCCCGCAACCGCTGGTCTCCCAGCATCTGCGGGTGCTGCGCGGGGCGGGCGTCGTGCGGGGTGCCAGACGCGGTCGTGAGATCGCATACTCACTGGTGGACGAACACGTCGCGCACATCGTGGCGGACGCGGTGAGTCACGCGAGGGAGGCTCAGTGATGACGGATCAGCATGCGGTCGTCCGCAACACCAAGCAACGCAGCGCCGTACGGGACCTGCTCGCCGACTGCGAAGGCTTCCACAGTGCTCAGGACCTGCACGCGATCCTGCGTGACCGCGGCGAGCGGGTCGGGCTGACCACCGTGTACCGCACGCTGCAGGGCCTCGCGGACGCCGGCGAGATCGACGTGATGCGCCCGCCCGGTGGCGAGCACCTCTACCGCCGGTGCAGCAGCGGGCACCATCATCACCTGGTGTGCCGGTCCTGTGGCCGCACCGTCGAGGTCGAGGGACCGGCCGTGGAGACCTGGGCCGACAAGGTCGCCGGGCGCCACGGTTTCGTCAATGTCTCGCACACTATGGAGATCTTCGGCACCTGTCCGGGCTGCGCGGCGGGACAAAAGACGGAATCCTGACGGCGTGAAAATGTACGCCGACCGGCTGCCCACCGCCGTCCGCCAGCTCCTGACCGATCTGCTCGTGGTGATCTGGGTGTATGCCTGGATCCGGGCCGGGTTGTGGATCAACGACACCGTCGAGAAACTCGCCGTGCCCGGCCAGAAGTTGCAGGAGGCCGGGGCCGGGATCGCCGGCAACCTCACCGACATCGGCGGCAAGGTCGGCCGGGTGCCGCTGGTCGGCGACCAGCTGACCTCGCCGTTCAACAGCGCGGCGGGGGCGGCCGGCAACCTCGCCGAGGCCGGGCGCCAGCAGCAGGAAGTCGTCAACGACATTGCCACGTGGCTGGCCGTGCTGATCATCGCCGTGCCGCTGGCGCTGGTGCTGTTCGCCTGGCTGCCGCTGCGGCTGCGCTGGATGCGCCGCGCCGGGGTGGCCGCCCGGGTCCGCAACGACCCGGCCGGCAAGGACCTGCTGGCGTTGCGGGCGCTGGTCAGCCGGCCGCTCAGCGAGCTGACAAGGCTCGGCCCGGACATCGCGCAGTCGTGGCGCAACGGCGATGCCCAGGCGGTCGATGCGCTGGCCGCCCTGGAGCTGCGCGAGCTGGGCCTCAAACCCGCCCGCCAGGTGTAGCGGCTAGGAGCGGTCGGGCTCGGCGGCGTCCTCGGCGAAATTCTCGTCCTCCTCTTCCTCGTCCTCGTCCATCCAGTTACGCCGGGTGAACGGGATCGCGGCCCAGAAGGCGAGGAACCAGGCGCCGGTGATGCCGGTGAAGATCATGGCGGCCCAGATGTTGAGCAGGTAGTCGGTGATCAGCAGGACGCTGCTGACCATGGAGACCAGCATGAACGCGAGGCCGCCGGTGGCCATGCGGTGCGCGTACCGGACCAGCTCGGGTTTGCGGCCCTGGCGGAACAGCGCGCGGTGGAACGCCACCGGCGAGATGATCATCGCGGTGGCGAAGGCGGCAGTGATCAGCGCGACGATGTAGGTGTCGCGCTGGAGGTCGGTGGTCTTGGTGAAGCCGTTGCTGAACGGCAGGGTCAGCAGGAAAGCGAACAGGATCTGCACACCGGTCTGCGCGACGCGGAGTTCCTGCAACAGGTCCGCGAAGTTGCGGTCCCAGCGCTGCTTCTCCGACTCGTTCTTCATCCGGCGCTTCTCGGCGGCCATCTGGTCGTCTCCTTGGTGTCACTTTCCAGAGGCGCCACATTTCCCCGCGCATCCGGGCCATCAAACGCCGATGCGAGCGAGGGTCACCTCCGCCAGCGCCTTCGGGGCCTCTTCGGGCACCCAGTGACCGATCCCGCGCAGCGCGACGAACCGGTAGTCGGCTTCCACCCAGGTGCGCGTGGACAGGGCGGCCGGGCGGCCCACCACCGGATCACCATCGCTCCACACGTACGTGGTGGGCACGGTGATCTTGCCAACACTGCGCAGCTGCCCGGCGGACAGCGCCCGGTACCAGTTCAGCGCGCCGGTCAGCCGGCCCGGCTCGGCCATCGCGCTGGCATACATCGCGGCCCGCGGGCCGATCGGGCGCATGAGTTGTCGCAGCGCGGCACCGTCACGGGCCAGCAGCAGCCGCTCGGCGACCCGGGACTGGAACACCTTCATGTAGGCGAACCGCAGCTTCTGCGACGGCTGGTTGCGCAGCGCGATGCCGAGCCCGCGCGGGTGCGGCACCGAGATCGCGGTCAGCGTGCGTACCCGATCGGGATGCTTGTCCGCCAGCAGCCAGGCCACCTGTGCACCCCAGTCATGCCCCACGACGTGCACTTTCTGCAACCCGAGCGCGTCCAGCACGGCCACCGCGTCGGCCGTCGGCTCGCTCAGCGCGTAGCCGGCCACCGCCTCGGGCCGCGCGCCCGGCGAGTAGCCGCGCTGGTCCAGCGCGTACGTGCGCAGCCCGGCCGAGTGCAGCCGCGGCAGGATCAGATCGAACTCGCGGTGGTCCTGCGGGAACCCGTGCAGCAGCAACACCGGGTCGCCGTCCTCGGGCCCTGCGGCGTGCACATCGAACGCGAGCCCTCTGGCCTTGATCTCCATGTGACGCCTCCTACGCTGTTCCGTACGGTCGTACGGTGTTAGCGTCATCGAAACACACGCAACAACCCTCAGTTCCATCCGACAGGGGAGCGCGCAGCGCTGAGAGTGCGGGTAACACCGCAGACCCTCGAACCTGATCTGGGTAATGCCAGCGCAGGGAGCTCGGTCTTCTCCAGCCGCGCCATGCTCCGGGGCTCACCCGGGGCTTGGCGTGCGTCTCCTCCCACCCCTGGGAGGTCACCATGAAAAGCACCACACAGCAGTACCGATGGCGCACGATCGACATCGTGATCGCGTCCGTCATCGCTGTCGCATTTGGCGTCATCTTCTGGGCCTGGAACGCCCTGTGGGTCGTGACGGAGAGCGCGTTCGCGTTCTTCCCGCCGGCGCAGACGCTGATCTATGGCGTCTGGCTGATGCCCGCCGTGCTGGCCGGTCTGATCATCCGCAAGCCCGGCGCCTCGCTGTACACCGAGACCGTGGCGGCTCTCATCTCCGCGCTGCTCGGCGCGAAGTGGGGGGCCACGGTCATCCCGCAGGGGCTGGTGCAGGGCCTCGGTGCGGAGCTGGCGTTCGCGCTGCTGGCGTACCGGTCGTACAAGCTGCCGGCCGCGCTGCTGGCCGGGGCGCTGACCGGTCTGAGCGCTGCGGTGTTCGACTTCTTCGCCTGGAACGCCAAGACGGAGCTGTGGGACTACCGGATCCCGTACGCGCTGATCACCATCGTCAGCGGCACGATCATCGCGGGCGCCGGCAGCTGGGCGCTGACCCGGGCGCTGACCCCCACCGGGGTGCTGGACCGCTTCGCCGCCGGCCGGGACCGGGCGCTGGTCTGAGCCATGCCGGAGGTCGTGCTGCGGGGGTTCGGATGGCGTCACGCCGGGCGTAAGGCGTGGGCTGTACGCGGCGTCGACCTGAACATTCAGCACGGCGAGCGGGTGCTGCTGCTGGGCCCGTCCGGTGCGGGCAAGAGCACCCTGCTCGCCGCGCTGGCCGGGCTGCTGCCCGAGGACTCCGGCGAGGGCGAAGGAAGCGTCACGATCGACGGGCGGGATCCGCGCGTACGGGAAACCTCGGGGTTGCTGTTCCAGGATCCGCAGACCCAGCTCGTGATGGCCCGCAGTGGCGACGACGTGGCGTTCGGGCTGGAGAACCGGGGGGTGCCGGAGAACGACATCTGGCCCCGGGTGAGCGATGCCTTGGACCGGGTGGGCTTCCCGTATCCGATCACCCGGCCGGCCAATGCGCTGTCCGGCGGCGAGCAGCAACGCCTGGCGCTGGCCGGGGTGCTGGCGCTGCGACCGGGCCTGCTGCTGCTCGACGAACCGACCGCGAACCTCGACCCGCAGGGCGCCGAGCTGGTCCGCGAGGCCATCGCCCGGTCGCTCGATCAGGACACCACGTTGATCCTCATCGAGCACCGGGTGGCCGAGGCGCTGCCGCTGGTCGACCGGGCGATCGTGCTCGAACCGGGTGGCGGGGTGCTGGCCGACGGCGCGCCCGAGGTCGTGTTCGCCGGTCACGGTCCGTCGCTGGCCGGGCAGGGGATCTGGGTGCCGGGCTATCAACTGCCCCAGCACCGGGCCGTTTCCCGTCCCGGCGATTCGCTGGTACGCGCAGAGTCCGTCACCGTCCGCGATCGGCTCGACGAGATCAGCTTGGCTGTCCACGCCGGCGAGGTGCTGGCGATGACCGGCCCCAACGGGGTCGGCAAGTCGACGCTGGCGCTGGTCATGGGCGGGCTGCTGGCACCGGGCCCGGGTCGCGTGCACGCGTTCGAGGACCCGAAGCCACCGCATCGCTGGCGGGCGGCCCAGCTCACCCAGCGCATCGGCTCGGTGTTCCAGAACCCCGAGCACCAGTTCGTCACCGCCAAGGTGGCCGACGAGCTGGCGCTGGGTCCGCGCCGGTTGGGCCGCTCCCCCGCCGAGGTGACGGCGACCGTGGACGAGCTGCTGGAGCGGTTGCGGCTGACCCGGCTGGCGGGGGCCAATCCGTACACGCTGTCCGGCGGCGAGGCCCGGCGCCTGAGTGTGGCAACGGCCCTGGCGACCGCGCCGCGCGTGCTGATCCTGGACGAGCCAACTTTCGGGCAGGACCGTCGTACCTGGATAGATCTGGTTGCTCTGCTCGCCCGCCTGCGCGACGAGGGGCATGGAATTCTCGCGGTCACCCACGACGACGCCTTCGTGGCTTCGCTGGCCGACCGGGTGCACGACCTGACCCCGGCGCCTCCGCTGCCCCGCCGCTACTCGGCCTTTCCGTCGAGGGACTGGCCGTCATGACGCTCGCGCAGCCCCTGGCGGCCTCTTCCACTGCCCCGCTGGCCCGCCGCAACCCGGTCGCCAAACTCGGTGCGGCGCTGCTGTTCTCGATGCCGCTGATCGCCACCGTCGACCCGCTCACCCCCGCGATCGCGCTCGCCATCGAACTCGCGGTGCTGCCGTTCTTCGGCGTTCGCCTCGGCCTGCTGGTCCGCCGTGCCTGGCCCCTCGCGCTGAGCGCCGTGGGCATCCTGGTCACGATGACGCTGTTCGCGGCCGATCGAAGTGGGGATGTGCTGCTGACGCTCGGCCCGTTCGCCATCACCACCGCAGTGGTGTCCACCGCCGTTGGCCTGGTGCTGCGCGTCTTCGCGGTGGCCCTGCCCGGCATCATCGTGTTCGCCACCACCGACCCCACCGACCTGGCCGACGCGCTGGTCCAGAACGCCAAGGCCCCGGCCCGCTTCGCCATCGGTGCGCTGGCCGCTTTCCGGATGATCCCGCTGCTGACCTCGGAATGGCAGATGCTGACCC
>NZ_LOJP01000001.1:1615846-1650004 GCF_001553785.1 Actinoplanes sp. TFC3 | reverse complement strand
GTGCTGGCCGGGGCGGCACTGACGATCAGCATCCTGACGGGGTTCTTCAACGCCATCATCGGCTGAGAACTGTCAAAGCTAGTTGCATGACCGACCTGTCACATTTCTGCTTCGCCGGGGGTCATTCTTGGTGACCCCCCTCCACCGGGAGCGTGTGATGTGACGGATGAGCCGATTCTTCCAGCCGAGCGCTTCGAGCAGCAGCGCCCCAGACTACGTGCGGTGGCGTACCGGATGCTTGGTTCCTTGACCGAGGCCGAAGATGCCGTGCAAGAGACCTGGATGCGGGCCAGCCGCGCGGATCTCGGTGAGGTGGAGAACCTTGCCGCCTGGCTTACCACTGTTGTCGCACGGATCAGCCTCAACATTTTGCGCAGCCGACGGCGGGAGGAGCCGATGCTGCCGGAGCTGATCGTGGAGGCGGCCGGGGAGAGCGATCCTGCCGATGATGCGGTGCTGGCTGACGCGGTGGGGCTGGCGATGCTGGTGGTTCTGGAGACGTTGACGCCGGCCGAGCGGCTGGCGTTCGTGCTGCATGACATGTTCGCGGTGCCGTTTGAGCAGATTGCGCCGATGATCGATCGCTCCCCCGCGGCCGCTCGGCAGCTCGCCAGCCGGGCGCGGCGGCGGGTGCGGGATCAAGCGCCGGTTCCCGATCCGGACGTACGACGCCAGCGCCAGGTTGTCGATGCGTTCTTCGCTGCCTCCCGCAACGGCGACCTGGACCGGCTGGCCGAGCTTCTCCACCCCGACGTGGTGCTACGCGTCGACGGCGGCCGGACCCGCCGGCATCAAACCATGGTGGTGCACGGGCCGGACGAAGTCATGAAGCAGGCCCGCCTGGGCGCCCGGCTCAACGTGCGGCTCGAGCCGGTGTACGTCAACGGCGGGGCCGGCGTGGTCATCAACACCGGCAGCCACCCCCTGGCCGTCATGGCGTTCACGGTGGCGGACGGGCGCATCGCGGCCATTGACATCCTTACCGACCCGGAGCGGCTGAGCAGAAACTGAGAAAGTCAGGACGTGATCGCGCCGACCGCCACCGTCTCGTTGGACAAGTCGGGCAGAACCACGTGCGCGCCGGCCAGGGTCAACTCGGCCATGCGGGTACGGCCGGTGGCCACCGCCACCGCCAGCGCGCCGTTGGCCAGGGCGCCGGTGACGTCGTTGACCGTGTCACCGATGACGACCAGGTCGAACTTCTCGCCGTACTTGGCCTCGGCGCGTTCGCGGGAACGGCGGACCAGCGTTGCGCGTACCGCATCATCAGTGCCGTAACCACCGATCTCCGCGTCGAAAGCGTCCTGCAGGCCGAAGGCTGCGATCTTCGCGGCCGCGACCTCGGGCACGTTACCCGTGACCAGCGTTTGCACCACGTCCTCGCGCGCAGCCAGCGCGTCGAGCACCTGCCGGACGCCGGGCAGCAGCGCACCCTGCTCGGCGAACAGGTGGCGGGAGTCCTGCACCTCCTGCACGTAGCGGGCGAAGAAGCGTTCGGGGGTGCAGTCGGTGACGCCGTGGCTGGCGAAGGTCTCGTGGCACAGGTCCAGGTCGGTACGCCCGGCGAAGTCCGGAGTCATGGCCCACGGCTTGCCGGTCACCGCCGTGAAGGCGGTCTTCCACGCCTCCCCGGCCACCCCGCCTCCGCGCAGCAGCGTGTAATCGATGTCCCACATGACGAGCCGCCTCATGAGCCGGCCAGCGGCGTGCCGGCGAAAGCAACGAGCATGCCGTCATGGTCGCAGATTCAGCCGCGCCGCAAGCGGCCCAGCCAGGAGCGTTTCCTCGGCGCCGGGGCCGGTTCGGGATCCGGCGCGGCATCCCGCGGCGGGTTTGCCTGCGCTGACAGCACCTCGTTGGCCAGCGAGGTGACCGCGGGAACCATGTCCGGGGTGATCAGGACGAGCAGCGCCAGCGAGTCGAGGATCGTGACCACGCGGTGCTGCGAGGACTGCACCGCGTCCAGGAACCGGGTGGCGACGGTTTCGCGGACCTCCTCGCGGCAGCCCGGCTCCACCCAGGCGGCCACGACCAGCGCGTACAGTGCCGCCTCGGTGATCCAGTCCTCCAGGCCGAAGGCCAGCTCGGTCAGCAGTGCACGGTGGGCCGCGGTGTCGGTCGGGTGCCGGCGGCCCAGCTCGGCGGAGTGCAGCACCCCCAGGCACGCGAACACCTGCACGCCCCTCTCCCACCAGCCCGGCGGGAGGTCGGTGAGCGGCGGCGGCGGCGCGGGCGCGTAGACCAGCAGCGCCAGCAGGTCGTCGATCGGCAACTGCCCGAGCGGCAGGGCCTGGTCGTAGGCGGCGATCGGGTGCGCCCACAGCGGGCTGACGACCTGACGGATCAGATCACCGGTCTCCGGTCGCGGTGGCTGCACGGCCGGGGTCGCGATCATTTCCTGGTACGACCACAGCACGCGTCCCGGGCGCAACGGCTCGGTCAGGTTTCCCGGCTCCCCGGCGATGGCGATCTCGGTTCCGGGGAAGCGGCGGCGTACCACGGCCAGCGCGCTGGGCACCTCCAACCCGGACAGTTCGAGCCGGCCCAGCCCCTGCGCGTCCGCCGGGATCTGCGCGAGCACGTTGATGCACGCCTCGGTGGGACCGGCGGGCAGCCCCAGCCATGGCCGGCCCTGCGAGCAGTGTTCGAGCTCGTAGTGCTCGTGCCCGGCCGGTGGATGGTCACGGGTGTAATCGGCCAGCTCGATCAGGTGCCGGGCGTCGCCGTCGCGGTCGAAGCGCAGGCGGTGCAGGGTGTGCACCACGCAGTCGTCCGCCGGGTTGTGGGCGGCCGCCTCCTCCAGCAGCCGCTGCGCCTGGTCGAAGTCGCCGGTCTCGGCCAGCCAGTTCGCCAGATCCGCGCAAAGGTCCAACTCGGTGGGATAGCGCCGGTACGCATCGCGCAGCACCGCGATCCCGGCGTCGGCCTGTCCATCGGCTTTCAACGCGTAGGCGTACCAGACCATTGTCAGCTTGCTGGGCTCCAGCCGTACCGCTGCTTCGCCCCACGAGACGGCCTCGCCCGTGGCACCCAGCCGGCGGCCCAGTCCCGCCGCGGTGGCCTGCAGCATCGCTGCACCGGGGTGCGCGGCAACCGCGCGACGCGCCAGGTCGAGGTAGACGTCGTTGGCCGCGCGCACCGGGTCGGGGGCCGGGTCGCCGAGCGGGCGCATGACCGTGGTGAAGATCTGCGCGATGGTTTGCGGGTCCACGGTGGTGACGTCGAGGGCGCGGACCCAGCTGACGTCGGCCCAGGGTTTCCCGGGCTCGGCGGCGGTGGCCTGGGCGAGCATGCTGAGCGCCCGGGCTGGGTCGGCGGGGGCCAGCAGGTGGGCGTGCGCTGCGACCGTACCGATGAAAATGGGTTCTTCGATGGCGAAAAGATCGAGCACCGAGGCGCCGGCGCGCCCGGCCAGCCTCGCGAGCAGTTCATGCGCCTCGGGCAGGCCAGGGGTGAAGGCGAGGGCGCCCGCGAGGTGCGAGGCGGCGTGGTGGAGATCGTCCTCGGCCAGCGCGACGCGGGCGAGCGACAACTCGCCGTGCGCTTCCTCTACTGCAGAATCGGTGCCGGGCATTGCGCGAGGCTAGATCATGCGAGGTTGGCGAAGCGTAGCGGGTCCAGTCCTCGTCGGGAGCTTGGCGGATGGCCTCGCCGGCGATCTCCAGGTGGATGTTCGCTCCTCGGCCACGTCGGCGACACCCTGCGTTGACGACCGGCCGGGACATTGACGCCGTCATCCTTGCGATCACGGGAGACTCACCATGGGTCACGGCCACCACCACCCCCACGACCACGACGAGGCGTCCGCTGACGTCGCGCCCGCGCTGGACTTGAGCATCCCCGACAGCGAGCTGTCCCCCTCCGACGTGTCGCGCCGCGGCTTCCTGCGGGGAGCGGGTCTGCTCGGCGCCGGCGCGGCCGCTTCGGTGCTGGCGACCCCGGCGGCCGCTGCGGCCGCCGGGCTGCCGCACTCGCACGGTCCCGCCGGCGGCGGCACCCGTCAGGGCGGCTTCCAGTGGCTGGCCGGCGATCACCACATCCACACGCAGTACAGCTCGGACGCCCAGTACCGGGTCATCGACCAGGCCAAGCACGGCCGCGCGTACGGGCTGGACTGGGTGGTCATCACCGACCACGGCAGCGTTGCGCACGCCAAGATCGGCGTCGAGAAGGTGAACCCGGACATCCGGGCGACCCGCGAGGAGCTGCGGGACCTGCTGACCTTCCAGGGCTTGGAGTGGAACATCCCGGCCGCCGAGCACGCCACGGTCTTCGTGCACCCGGGCAAGAACGAAGTCGAGGTTCTCAAGCAGTTCGAGAACGCGTACGACGGCGCGCTGCAGCCCACCAACGCCACCGAGGCGCAGCTCGAAGCCACCGCCATCGCGGGCATCAAGTTTCTCGGTGAGCAGGTCCGCAAGCGCAAGGTCGAGGGCGCGCTGTTCCTGGCCAACCACCCGGCCCGCCGGGGCATCGACTCGCCGCACGAGATCCGCAACTGGCGTGACGCCGACCCCAGCGTGGCCATCGGCTTCGAAGGCGCGCCCGGTCACCAGGCCGCCGGTATCAAGGCGCCCAATGGCCGCGGCGGCGCGCGGGGCTACTACGACAACAACCCGTCGGCGGCGTCGTTCGCGGGTTACCCGCTGGAGACCTACCGTACGTGGGGTGGCTTCGACTGGATGACAGCCACGGTCGGCGGGCTGTGGGACAGCCTGCTCGCCGAGGGCCGGGCCTGGTGGATCACCGTCAACTCCGACAGCCACGTCAACTACCTTGACCAGTCGGACCGCGGGCCGGGCAGCGACTTCAACGCCAACGGCAAGTACAACGACCCGGTGTACACCGGCGTGGTCAACACCGGTGCGGGCGACTTCTGGCCCGGGTTCTATGGTCGTACATCGGTGGGCGCGACGTCGTTCTCGTACAAGGCGGTCATGGACGGCCTGCGCGCCGGCCGGGTGTGGGTCGACCACGGCCGGCTGATCAAGGGCCTCGACGCCCGGGTCCGGGTTGCCGGTGACCGCCGGTCGGCCACAGGCACGCCGCTGGGTGGCGTGCTGCACGTCAAGCGCGGCACTGCGACGGAGCTGACCCTCGACATCGATTTGCAGAACGTGCCGAACTGGCGCCAGTTCATCCCGGTGCTCAAGCGCGTCGACGTGATCGCCGGCTCGGGGACCGGCCCGGTGGCCGACAAGGACTCGTTCAAGGCCCCCGACACCAAGGTGGTCAAGTCGTTCGAGGTCTCCCCGACCGCCAAGTCGCTCAAGGTGACCTACTCGCTGGGCCGCCTCGACAAGCCGTTCTACCTGCGCCTGCGCGGCACCGACGGCAACCGTACCCAGCCCGGCCTGATGGGCCCGGCGGTCGACCCGTACGGCCCCGGACTCGACGTCATCGGCGACGCCGACCCGTGGGGCGACCTGTGGTTCTACACCAACCCCATCTGGGTGCTGCCCAAGTGACGACGCCGCCCTTCCCGGCGCTTACTGACCTCGACGGCCTCCCGGTCGTCGAGGTCAGCCTGGGCCATCGCGACACGGCTACGGCCGAGCACTGGCTGGCGTCGCTGCACCCGGCGCCGCTGCTGGCGTGCACGCATGTGGTCCGTACCCCAGCGCCGCACGTGGCCTGGTCGCTGGTGTTCGCCGGCTCGCTGCCGGACTCGTTGGCGGCTCAGGATTTGGCCGCTTCGGGGCCGCTGCGGGATGGGCGGGCGGTGGTCTTTCCGGGGTCGGCGGCCTTGACCGGTGACCTGCCGGTGGCGCAGGTGCTGGAACTCAGCGCCATTGACCGGGTCGAAGTGCTGGGGGGCGGTGCGGCGGATCCGGCAGCGCTGCTGCGGACGAACGACTTTGTCCGTCCGCTGCGGCGCGGAGGTGAGCTGGTGCTGACGGTCATGCCCGCCGCCGGGGACGTGCTGGTGCCGTTCGAGACGCGCAACCCCACGCCCTGCTGCGCCGACCACGCCTGACAGCTCCAGGCGCGCTTGGCTTCGCGCGCGCTGAGACTCACGCGCGCTGAGACTCAGATGTGCTGGGTCTCGGTGGTCGACGGGTGCAGCTCGGCGGTCGTCTCGGTGACGAACTTGCCGGTCGCGGTGCTGCGGTGCACCTCGCGGTCGCCAGAGGTGTGGTCGCCGCCGACGTGCTCCTTGGTGGTCGTCTTCGGGGAACGCTCGACGGTGCTGTCCTTGACGAACTTGCCTGTCTTGGCGCTGCGGTTGACCTCGTGCTCGGTGCCAGCCATGGAACACCCCTCCTCGTACATCGTCAATCACGTACATCATCAATATGGTGTCCTTGACGTGCCCGGCCCATCATCAGCCGAAACCGCGTTCGGCCAAAACACGGGGGATTCCATTGTGCAGATCGATCTCAGCGGCGTGAGCACCGCGCGCGAGCTCCACGCGGTGCTCAAGAGGGCCTTGGACTTCCCGGACTTCTACGGCCACAACTGGGCCGCGTTCAACGACGCGGTGACCGGCCTGGTCGAGCTCCCGGACGAGGTGGTCTTCCGGGGCTGGTCCCAGGTATGCGCCGCCCTGCCGAGGGACACCCGCATCATGCGCGAGATCCTCGACGACTTCGCCGGCACCCATACCGGCCAGCGCTTCTCCTACGAAGGCTGACAGTCTCGGCCCTTCACTGCGTAGCCCGCACCGGCGCACTTGTCGCGCAGCACGGCGAAGTCACCGGCCGAACCCATCTCCGCGAGTCCCTGCAGAACCCGCACCTGCTGGGCGCGCCGGGCCACTTCTCGCAACGCGGTGTTGACGGTCTCCTTCTTCGTCTTGGTACCGAGGAACATCGCCACCTCGGCCAAGGCTCGCTCGTCGATGTCGATGACGCTTCTGGTCACAGCCGCTCTCCTTACTCGTTGGGTCTACCGCGCTTGTTGAATCTGCCGCGCTTGTTGAACGTGCCGCGCTTGTTGGGTCTGGCGCACGCGTTCGCATCCTCAGACTAGGCATACAACTAGTAGGCGCGCAACAGCTAGTTACTAGTACAGTTAGCGCAGCAGTTAGCGGAACAACTAGCGCAGCAGTTAGCGCAACAGTTGGCGGAGGGAGTTACTTGCGCGGATGGAACACGTTGCGCCGCGGCCGGCGCTCACGGTCGATCCACGGCGGTGGCAGGAACTCCGGTAGCCGGTCTGCTCCCGTGCGTACCTGCCAGCCCGAGTCCGGCTCGTGAATCAGGTCGTGATGCCGCGAGCACAGGGCGACCAGGTTCGGCAGATCCGTGCCGCCGCCGTCGCACCAGGAGATGATGTGATGGACGTGGCACCAGCGCGCCGAGCGATCACAGTCCGGGAACGCGCACCCACCGTCACGCGCCAGCACCGCTCTGCGCAGCGGACCCGTCGCCTTCCGCCGCTTGCGGCCGGCGTACAGGATCTGCCCAACCCCGTTCAGCAGGAACGACACCACCTGGGCGTCACACGCCAGCCGTCGTACGGTCTGCGCGGACACCCGCTCACCGTTCTCCAACGTGCCGATGCCGATCTTGCCGGTCGCCGCATCCACCGTCGCGGTCAACGCCAGTTGCGGAAGCTCACCCCCGTTGCGCGGCAACTGCCCGGTGCGCAACGACAACCGGCCCACATCGACCAAGGCATCGGCCCGCCGCTGCGGAGCACTGCGCTGATCACCGGATTGCGGCTTGCACAACGGCTCCATGGCGGCATCGATCACCGCGGCATCCTCGACCGTCAGCGCCCCGCTCACCCGCACCAAACCCTCGCACGGCAGCCCGAGCGTGAACCCCCGCCGCGCCCGAGCCCGCTCCTCCTGACGCTGCAGGGCAACCTCGTTGGCGCGTTCGGCGATCTCCGGGGCAACATGATCGAGGATCCGCTGACCGAGCCGGCGCACCTGGAACGCGGGAAAGTCGGCGGCCAGGGTGATGAGCCGATCCTGGGCGGCCCGCACGATCTCGGCGTGCGACCGCTCATCGGTCAGGGTGCCGTCATCAACCTCGGCCAGGGTCTCGGGGATTTGATCGATAGTGGATGCGATCACGGCAGCTTGCCGGACATCGACCTGGCCATCGATCAACGCCTGGGTCACGGCCGGCCAGCGCTGCAGCAGCACCGCTCGCTTGGCGAGTTCGCGGGCCGGCGACGGGTCCATGTGCAGGACAGCCCGCAGCAGCCCCGCCGCATCACGCTCACCCAGCCGCGCGGGCACCTCGGTGGCCGACACCTGAGCCACCATGCTCACCATCAGCGCTCCGGCCGCTTGCTGCAGCCGGTAGGCGGCCTGCAAATGAGCCGGCCACTCCGAGTCGGACACCGACCACCAAGCGGACGCGGCGAGCTTGGCCACGTCCTGCCCGAGGTGCTCCAAGGTGTCCACCATGGAGGCCACTGTAGAACGTATGTTCGATAGCGACGAGTGGGTTACGTCACAGTGAAATCAGCGATGAATCCAGTCCCAACGCAGCGATGCGGGTAAATGTGTCACGTCGTCGAACTGCACCAGAGCCGAGGCCCTATAACCCTCAAGGCTGGGCGTCGCCGCGGCGGGCCAGGTGCAGCCGGCGGCTCACACCGGCGCGACGGGGTTGGGGATGGCGCCTCCGAAGCGGCGGTCGCGTTGGGCGTAGAGCTCGCAGGCGTACCAGAGGTGGCGGCGGTCGAAGTCGGGCCACAGGGTGTCGAGAAAGATCAGCTCGGCGTACGCGGACTGCCAGAGCAGGTAGTTGCTGGTGCGCTGCTCGCCGGAGGGGCGCAGGAACATGTCCACGTCCGGGATCTCGGGGTGGTAGAGGTAGCGCCGGATGGTCTTCTCGTTGATCTTGTCGGGTTTCAGTTTGCCGGCGGCTACGTCGCGGGCGATGGCGGCGGTGGCATCGGCGATCTCGGCCTGCCCGCCGTAGTTGACGCAGAACTGCAGGGTCAGCTTCGTGTTGTGCTGCGACTGCGCCTCGGCGGACTGCAACTCGGAGATGACGCTCTTCCAGAGCCGGCCGGCGCGACCGGACCAGACCACCCGTACCCCTAGATCGGTCAGCTCGTCACGGCGGCGGTGGATGACGTCGCGGTTGAAGCCCATCAGGAACCGGACCTCCTCCGGCGAGCGCTTCCAGTTCTCGGTGGAGAAGGCGTACGCCGACAGGTAGGGAATGCCCAGCTCCAGCGCGCCTTCGATGGTGTCGAACAGCGAGTGCTCGCCTTGCTCGTGACCCTTGGTCCGGGACAGGCCGCGCTCCTTGGCCCACCGGCCGTTGCCGTCCATCACGATCGCCACATGCTTGGGCAGCGCGTCCTTGGGCAGGCTGGGCGGCGTGGCCCCGGAGATGTGCGGGGTGGGCGGACGCGTCACTGGGACTCCCGTCGGTCAACAAGGGGAAGGGCGCGCAGGTTGCGCTCCATGTGCCACTGCAGGTGGGCGGCGACCAGGCCGCTGCACTCCCGCCGTACGGAAGGCTCGGTGCTGTCCGCCAACTGCCAGTTACCGCTCGTCAGCGCCGCCATCAGCGCGAGCGTCGCGGGCGCCGGATGGGCCGCACCCGGCGGGCGGCAGTCCATGCACACCGAGCCGCCGGCCGGCACCGAGAACGCGCCGTGCGGACCGGGCGTCCCACACACCGCACACTCGGTGATCGCCGGCGCCCAGCCCGCCGAGGCCATCCCGCGCAGCAGGTAGGCGTCGAGGACCAGGCTCGTCGAGTGTTCACCCACCGCCAGCGCCTTGAGCGCGCCCAGGGTGAGCTGGAACAGCCGCAGCGACGGCTCCCGCTCGACCGGGGTCAGCCGCTCGGCTGTCTCGGCGATGGCGCTCGCGGCGGTGTAGCGCGGGTAGTCCGCCAGGAACTTCTTGCCGTAGAGCGCGACCCCCTCGACCTGGCTGATCGAGTGCAGGTTGCTGCCCACCCCCTCAGGGGAACCGGCGAGCTGCAGGTCGATGTGGCCGAACGGCTCCAACCGGGCCCCGAAACGCGAGGTGGTGCGCCGCACCCCCCGCGCCACCGCCCGCAACCGGCCATGCCGGCGGGTCAGCAGCGTGATGATCCGGTCGCTTTCGCCCAGCTTCTGCACACGCAGCACCACCGCGTCGTCGCGGTAGAGCTGGCGTCGGTATCCGGCGTGCACCCGACCATTCTGCCTGGCCGGTACGACAGGAACCGACGAGACCCTGAGGCGGATATCAGGGTGTTCTCAGTGGGAGGACCGATGGCCCGGCTTGGCCCCGGCTCATAGCGTTGCCTCATGAAGTCGAGACTGATCCGGCGCACCGGTGCCGTCGCCCTCATCGCCGCCGTGACCGCGACCGCGCTCACCGGGTGCGAGCGAGGTTTCGGCGCCAAGCTGACCTACGACGACACCGAGAAGGTGAAGGTCACCGACATCATGGTGACCGGCAGCAGCGGCGACGTCGCGGTCACCACGGCGGCGGTCAGCGAGACGCGCATCCGGCGGATCGTGCGCTCCGGCGGTGACGATCCCGGACAGTCGTACTCGGTCTCGGGGACAACCCTGAACCTAAACACCAGCTGCGGGCGCAACTGCCGGGTCTCGTACGAGATCCAGGCCCCCACCGGCGTGCAGGTACGCGGGGAACTGCACGCCGGCGAGTTCACCCTGACCGATGTGGCCTACGTCGACGTACGGGTCACCTCCGGCGACGTCAGGCTGGAACGCGTCACCGGCGACGTGCGGGCCGAGGCGTCCTCGGGCAACATCGAGGTGCACGCGCTGAGCGGTGTCACCAGGCTGCACACGACCTCGGGCAACATCGAGGGCGACGAGCTGAGCGGCGGCAAGGCGGTCAGCGTCGAGGCCACCTCGGGCAACGTGAACCTGAAGCTGCGCCAGCCGGCCTCGGTGACCGCCAAGGTGACCAGCGGCAACGTCGACCTGATGGTGCCGGCCGGGGCCTACAAGTTGCGCAAGGACGCCGGCTCGGGCGAGGTCGAGAGCGACCTGACCAACGATGACAGCGCGCCGAACACCATCGACGTGAGCACCCGCAGCGGCAACGTCACGGTCGGCTCGCTGTGACGGCGGCCGGGGAGACCGGTGCGCTGGGCGGCAAGCACCGTGTGAACCCCTTCTAAAAGCCCAGCTTGCGTAGCTGCTTGGGGTCGCGCTGCCATTCCTTTGCCACCCGCACGTGCAGATCGAGGTAGATCTTGCGACCGAGCAGAGCCTCGATTTCGGCGCGCGACTTGGTGCCCACTTCCTTGAGGCGCGAGCCCTGCGTGCCGATCACGATCGACTTCTGGCTGTCCCGCTCGACATACACATTCGCGTAGATTTTGGTGAGGTTGCCCTCCACGAGCATTTCCTCCACAACAACAGCAATTGAATGCGGCAATTCATCGCGTACGCCCTCAAGTGCCGCTTCCCGGATGAGCTCGCCGATCAGGATCTGCTCGGGCTCCTCGGTCAACACATCGTCGGGGTACAAGGGGGGCGATTCGGGTAGATGCTGGATCAGCACGTCGACCAGCGTGTCCACCTGATGTCCGGAAACGGCGCTGACCGGCACCACCTCGGCGAAGTCGTACAGCCGGCTGACCGCCAGCAACCGCTCGGCCAGCACCGCCGGGCTCACCAGGTCGACCTTGGTGACCACGGCAATCACGGTGGCCTTCAGCTCGGCGATCTCGGTGGAGATGAACCGGTCCCCGGCGCCCACCGGCTCATCGGCCGGGAAGCACACCCCGATGACGTCGACCTCGCTCCACGTCTCGCGGACCAGGTCGTTGAGCCGCTCCCCCAGCAAGGTGCGCGGCCGGTGCAGACCAGGGGTGTCCACGAGCACGAGCTGGGCGTCGTCGCGGTGCAGGACCCCGCGGATGACGTGCCGGGTGGTCTGCGGCTTGTTCGAGGTGATCGCGATCTTCTGCCCGACGATCGCGTTGGTCAGCGTCGACTTCCCCGCGTTCGGCCTGCCGACAAAGCACGCAAAACCGGCGCGGTACGTGTCATTGCTCGCCGGACGCGCGGTGGCCGCCTTGTGGCGGTGCCGGCCAGGCTCGGAGGTCGTGGCCGGACGCGGCTCGCGGCGAGCCGGAGCTTTGGACGTACGGCGCTTGTCTCCGCCGCGCTTTTCTTCCTGGGTGCCACTCCGCTTGGCCGCCTGGCGTTCCTGGCGGCGCTGGGCGTTGCGTTCGCCGGGGGTCAGCTGGCGGTCGCTGCCGGGCTGCTGACCGCCGCGCGCCGCTCCACGCTCGCTAGGACGTTGGCGCGCGGAGCCGCTGCGGCCGCCCTCGGTGGGGGCGCTGTCTGTGGTGCGGCTGCTGCGTCCGCCGCCGGCCACGGGAGGTGCGCTCTTCCAGGTGCGGCTGTGCTTGGCAACCGGTTCGCCGCGCATGTTGACCGCACCGGTCCAGCCCGCCGCGCCCGGCTTGCTCTTCTCACCGCGCGCGGGCCGCTTGCGTTCCTCGTCCGTCACTGGGTCACCGTGCCCAGCAGCGATCCGTCCGGAGCCGCCACGTGAATGGGGGCTTCGGCGCCGAGATCGCGCACCGCGGCCTGACCCGAAGCGTCCAGCGTGTCCGCCTCGGTCACCACCGCCGCGGCCTCCAGCGACTTCGCGCCCGCGGCCACCGCCGACGCCACCGCGAGTTGCAACGCGGTCACCTGCAGGCTGGGCAGGGACACCGTTGCCGCCGCGTACGTACGGCCGTCCTGGTCTCGTACCGAAGCTCCCTCGGCCGCCGCCACCCGGGCGCGGGCGCCGCGAGCGAGCGTGACCAGCTTCGCATCCTCGGCGCTGAGGTCGGTCCCGGCGGGAATGGTCTGCTCAGGCATCGGCGTGCTGTCTACTTTCCTCGTTCTCGGGGTCCTCGTCGCCGTCGGATTCCGGCGATGGCGGCTCGACCCGGCGCACCAGCACCGAATCGATCCGGTTGCGGCGGCCGGTGGTGCCCTCCGCGATCAGGTGCAGCCCGCCCACGTCGACCGTCGCACCCGGGATCGGCACCCGGCCCAGCGTCTGGGCGAGCAGGCCACCGACGGTTTCCACCTCGTCGGCGGGCAGCTCGACGCCGAAGATCTCACCCAGGTCCTCGATCGGCAGCCGGGCGGTCACCCGCACCGCGCCGTCGTCGAGGTGGTCCACGGGCGGGCGCTCCACGTCGTACTCGTCGGTGATCTCGCCGACGATCTCCTCGAGGATGTCCTCGATGGTGACCAGCCCGGCCGTGCCACCGTACTCGTCAACCACGATCACCAGGTGGGTGCGGGCCGCCTGCATCTCCGACAGCAGGTCGTCAACCGGCTTGGACTCGGGCACGAACGTCGCCGAGCGCATCAGCTCGGCCACCGCCTCGGCCGGGGCCGCCGGGTCACCGTTCTGCGTGCGGCGGACCACGTCCTTGAGATACAGCACGCCCAGCACGTCATCGACGCTCTCGCCGATCACCGGGATGCGTGAGAAACCCGAGCGCAGGAACAGGAACAACGCCTGCTGCAGCGTCTTCGGCGCCTCGATCCACACCATCTCGGTGCGCGGCACCATCACCTCGCGCGCGATCGTGTCACCCAGCGCGAACACCGAGTGGATCATCTCGCGCTCGCCGTGCTCCACCACCCCGCGCTGCTCGGCCAGGTCAACCAGCTCGCGCAGCTCGACCTGACTACCGAACGGACCCTCGGGGAACCCCTTACCGGGCGTCACCGCATTACCGATGAGGATCAACAGCGAAGCCAACGGATTGAAGACCCTGCCGATCCACCGTACGAGCGGAGCAGTCGCCTTGCCCACCGCATACGCATGCTGGCGCCCCACCGTGCGCGGAGCCACGCCGACCACCACAAAGCTGACCAGCGTCATCGCGCCCGCGGTGACCAGCGCGGACCGCCACCCGACGCCCCAGCTGTCCACGGCCACGAGCGCCACCAGCGTGGTCGCCGTCAGCTCGCACAGCAGCCGCAACAGCAGGAGCAGGTTGAGGTGCCGGACCACGTCCCCGGCCACCGCGGCCAGCGCCGCCGCACCCCGCTGACCCTCGCGCGCCATCTCGGCGGCCCGCGCGGGCGAGACGGTGGCCAGCGCCGCATCAGTCATCGAGGCCAGACCGGCCAGGAACACCAGCACGATCGCGTAGACGATCAGCTGCAGATCGGGCAACCCGGCGGCCGCTTCCCCGGCCAGGATCGTTGTCGCTGAGGACGGGTCCATGGGTCTCAGCCGCCGGTCCGCCGCCCGGAACGCCAGCTCTGCAGCAGCCGGGCCTGCAGAGCGAACATCTCACGCTCCTCATCCGGCTCGGCATGGTCGTAGCCGAGCAGGTGCAGCACACCGTGTACGGTGAGCAGGTGCAGCTCGTCAGCCGCCGTGTGGTTGGCCGCGACCGCTTGCTTGGCCGCCACCTCCGGGGCGAGCACGATGTCGCCGAGCAGGGCCGGCTCACCCGTACCGGCCTCACCGGGGCCGTGGTCGACGCTGCCCTCGTCCATCGGGAAGGCGAGCACGTCGGTGGGCCCGTCGCTGCCCATCCACCGGTGGTTCAGCTCGGCCATGTAGTCGATGTCGACGAGCAGGATCGACAGCTCGGCGAGCGGGTTGACCCCCATCTCCTCGAGGGCATGCCGGGCCACCGCGAGAATCGCGTCGGTGTCGACCTCGACTCCCGACTCGTTGGCGATCTCGATGGACATGTGGTGCCTCTACCCCTATCTGAGATGAATGGATGAGCAGCCGGAACTCAGCGCCGGCGGTTGGGGCGGCCACCCGCGGCCCGGCCCGGCACCGCGTGCACCCCTTGACCGGCTTGCTCCTGCTCGGAGTCGTAGCGCGCATAGGCGTCAACGATCTCGGCGACCAGCCGGTGCCGGACCACGTCGGACGACGACAGCTCGGCGAAATGCACATCCTCGACGTCGCGCAGGATCTCCCGCACGATGCGCAGCCCACTCGTGGTCCCACCGGGCAGGTCGACCTGGGTGACGTCACCGGTCACCACGATCTTGGCCCCGAACCCGAGCCGGGTCAGGAACATCTTCATCTGCTCGGGAGTGGTGTTCTGGGCTTCGTCCAGGATGATAAATGCATCGTTGAGCGTCCGGCCACGCATATATGCCAGGGGCGCCACTTCGATGGTGCCCGCCTGCATGAGCCGGGGGATCGTCTCGGGGTCGAGCATGTCGTGCAGGGCGTCGTACAGTGGGCGCAGGTACGGGTCGATCTTCTCGTTGAGCGTGCCGGGCAGGAAGCCGAGCCGCTCGCCGGCCTCGACGGCCGGACGGGTCAGGATGATCCGGTTGATCTGCTTGGCCTGCAGGGCCTGCACGGCCTTGGCCATGGCGAGATAGGTCTTGCCGGTGCCGGCGGGGCCGATGCCGAACACGATCGTGTTCTCGTCGATGGCGTCGACATAGCGCTTCTGGCCCAGCGTCTTGGGGCGGATGGTGCGCCCGCGCCGGGAGAGAATGTTGAGGGTGAGCACCTCGGCGGGCCGCTCGGCGGTGCCGGCCTCAAGCATGGCGGCGGTGCGCCGGACCGCATCGGTGGTCAGGGTCTCGCCCTTCTCGATAAGCTCGATGAGCTCGGAGAAAAGCCGCTCGGCCGTCGCGTTGTCAGCGGGGGCGCCGGTGATGGTGATCTCGTTGCCGCGCACGTGGACATCGCTCGCGAGGGTCCGTTCGACGAGCCGCAGAATCTCGTCCTTGGGTCCGAGCAGGTTCACCATGATCTTCGGATCGGCGACCGAGATCTTGGTCTGGACCCGAGCGGCAGCGCTGCTGTGGTCGGTGCCGGTCATAGGGGCGGCCGTACGGCCTACGCCACCTGCTCTCTGTACTCGTTCCCGCAGTCGGATCGTGCCATCGTATCCGCTCGGGCACAGCGTCGCCGAGGCCATTACCACCCCGATCCGGGGTCATCCCGCTCACGTCAGCCCACAGGGTTCCTCGGCGGCACGCCGCAACTCCTCCTGGACGCGCGTCAGGGACCTTCGCTGACGGGGATGCCGTCGAAGGTCTCCTGCGTACGGGTGAACCGGTAGGTCGCCCAGTGCATCCGGACCACCACCCCGTTCTCGTCTCGGGTCAGGCGTAGGAGTTCGCCCGCCTCGCGTCCCGAGACCGTACGCAAGATATCCGGGTTGTCGGTCGTGGGGCGAAAGATCGAGGGTGGGCGGTCGGCTGCTGCGTCGGCGGCTCGGGCCTGGAGGGTGCCGTCGTGCCAGGAGAAGATGTGCTGGAAGCCTTCTCCCCACCACGGTCCCAGGATTGACCGGTACGCGGCCGGTGCCGCGGCTCCCGGTTTCCAGGGGTGGATGTCCGCCGGGTCCTCCTCGACGGCGATGCGCAGCAGCTCGTGGACCAGGTCGATGATCTCAACGGCGGTGCCGGAGGAGCCGAGGACCGCCGCGCCCAGCGCGCCGGGGTTGCCCTCACCGCCGCGGCGGCCGTAGACGCCGGACAGGAAGCCGGGCATGGCGCCGTCGTGGCCTATGTGCATGGTGCGTTTGCCCTGGGGTTCCAGGATCAGCCCGAGGCCGAAACCGCCGGCCCAGTTTGCCTCGTCGGTGGTGGTCAGCGGCCAGCGCATCTCGTCGAGGGTGGCCGGGGACAGGATCAGCGCGTTCGGGTCGATGATCTCCGGGCTGGTCAGGAAGGCCGCCCAGCGGGCCATGTCGGCGGCGGTGCTCCAGAGTTGCGCGGCCGGTCCCGCGCCGCCCAGGTTGAGCTGGGGTTCGGGGCGGGCGGCGTCGGAGTACGCGTCGACCAGATAACCGACCGCTGCCGCTTCGGTGGGTTCCAGGGTGGTGGACTTGAGCCCGAGGGGTTCGAGGATCTGTTCGTGCAGCACCGACGCCCAGCTACCGCCGCGCAGGTGGGCGACGAGCTGGCCGAGCACGGCCACGGCCAGGTTCGAGTAGTGGTAGCGGCGGTTGCTGGGCAGCACCCGTTCCACCCGGGCCAGATCGTCGAGCAGTTGCCGGTCGCCGGGCGCCACCAGGGTGTCCCAGACATCGCCGTACGGTTCGCGCTGGTAGCCGGAGGTGTGGGACAGCAACCGGCGGAGGGTGGCGTCGCCGTGAGCCGGGACGTCCAGGTGCGCGGACACCGGGTCATCAAGGTCCAGCAAGCCCTCGTCGCGGGCCTGCATCACCAGCACGGCGGTGAACGTCTTGGTGACCGAGCCGATGCGGAAGCGGCTGTCCGCGCTCAGCGGGTGCGCGGCGTTGCCCGAGTCGCCGAGGGTGAACGTCCACAGCCCGCGGTCGGCGCGGTGCAGCGCCACGGACAGGGCCGGGATACGCCCGTCGGACTGGGCGCGGCGGGCGGCCCGTTCGAGGTGGCGCTGAGCAGCGGCGGTGGCGCCGGGCGAGGAGGTCACGCGACTGATCCTAAGCTGGTGGCATGACAGGTCGAGCGATTCTGGTGACGGGTTCCTCCCGCGGTATCGGGCGCGCGGTGGCGCAGCTCTTCGCGGCCGGCGGCGACCGGGTGGCGATCCATCACCGGAACTCCGCGGCGCAGGCCGAGGCGCTGCGCGCGGAGCTGGGTGCGGGGCACGTGGTGGTGCAGGCCGACATGGGCGATGCCGAAGCGGTACGACGGATGGTCGACGAGGCGGCCGAGGCGCTGGGCGGGCTCGATGTGCTGGTGAACAACGCGGGCATCTACGGCATCCGCGAGCGGGAGCATCCGGTGTTCGGCACCAGCTTCGAGCAGTGGCAGGCGGCATGGCAGCGCACCTTCGACGTCAACTTGTTCGGGGCGGCCAACGCGGCTTGGGCTGCTGCTCAGCACATGCGGGAGCGGGGTGGACGGATCATCAACGTCTCGTCGCGCGGGGCTTTCCGGGGTGAACCGGAGCAGCCTTCGTACGGGGCGAGCAAGGCGGCTCTGAACGCGATGGGACAGTCGCTGGCCGTCGCGCTGGCGCCGTACGGCATCGGCGTTGCTGCTGTTGCTCCGGGGTTTGTCGAAACCGAGATGGCCGCCGCGCATCTCAACGACGCGATCCTGGCGCAGAGCCCGTTCAACCGGGTGGCGCGGCCCGAGGAGATCGCGGCTGCGGTGCATTGGCTGGCCTCGCCCGAAGCGCAGTGGGCCAGCGGATCGATCCTCGACCTGAACGGCGCTTCCTACCTGCGCACGTAAGATCCTCGATATGGACGAACTGCTCAAGCAGCTGACCCTGGAAGAAAAAGTGTCGCTGCTGGGCGGCCAGGATTTCTGGTCTCTGCCGGCGATGCCGCGGATCGGGCTGCGCTCGCTGGTGATGTCGGACGGGCCGATCGGCGTGCGCGGCACCGGCTGGGCTCCGGAGGATCCGTCGATCGCGTTGCCCTCGCCCACCGCGCTGGCTGCGACGTGGGATCCGGCGCTGGCCCGCACCGCCGGTCTGCTGCTGGGACAGGAATCGCGGCGCAAGGGCGTGCATGTGCTGCTCGGCCCGACCGTGAACCTGCAGCGTACCCCGCTGGGCGGCCGGCACTTCGAGTGCTACTCCGAGGACCCGTTGCTGTCCGGGGAGATCGGTGCGGGGTTCGTCGCGGGTGTGCAGGCGCAGGGAGTTGGCACCACGGTGAAACACCTGGTGGGCAACGACTTCGAGACCGAGCGGATGACTGTTGACGTGCGCATCGGCGAGCGGGCGCTGCGCGAGGTCTATCTGGCGCCGTTCGAGCGCATCGTCAAGGCCGGCGCGTGGGGCGTGATGAGCGCGTACAACGGCGTGAACGGGCTGCCGATGGCTTCGAACGGGCCGCTGCAGCAGGGTGTGCTCAAGGACGAGTGGGGCTTCGACGGGGTCGTCGTGTCGGATTGGCGGGCGGCCCGCGACACGGTGGGGGCGGCGCTCGGCGGTCTGGACATCGCGATGCCCGCGCTGGAGAACCCGTGGGGTCCGAAGCTGGTCCAGGCCGTTCACGATGGCAAGGTCGCCGAGGACCTGATTGATGACAAGGTACGGCGGGTGCTTCGCCTGGCCGAACGGGTCGGCGCGCTCGGGTCCGCCGAGCGCCCGCAACTCGAGGTGCTGGACGGCGACGCGGTCGCGCGCGAGGTTGCCGCGCGCTCGTTCGTGCTGGCCCGCAACGAGCACTACGCCCTGCCCCTGGAAGCCGCCGCGCTGACCCGGATCGCGGTCATCGGCGCGCTCGCCACCGACGCCCGGGTGCGCGGCGGCGGCAGCGCCCAGGTGACCCCGCCGCACGTCGTGTCACCGCTGGAAGGTTTGGTCCGCGCGCTGCCCGGCGTTGACATCGCGCACGCCGTCGGCGCCGATCCGCGGCCCTTCCTGCCCGCGCTGGCCGGGCCGGCCGAGGTGACGCTGCTGGGCGCCGGCCACACGTTTGAGGTGCCGGCCGCGGCGGTGCGCTGGATCGGCGACCTGCCCGGCGGGGTGGCCCCGGATCAGGTGAGCGGGCTGGAGCTGGCGACCACGTTCACCCCGGTGGAGGATGGTGAGCACACGTTCGCGGTGTCCGGGTTCGGCAGCTTCCAGCTATCGGTGGGTGCGCAGGAGTTCGCCATCGGGGCGTTGCACCCGGCCGGGACCGGGCGCGCTGATCTGCTGCTGGCGCCCAAGGAGCAGCGGGTCGTGGTTTCGCTGACTGCGGACGTACCGGTGGAGGTGCGGTTGCGGCAAAGCATCCAGCCGGGTCTTGCGCACACGGTCTCCGCGACGCTGGGTCATCAACCGCCCGGCGTGTCGGCCGAGGGGATGCTCGCCGAGGCCGAGAAATTGGCCCGCGAGTCCGACGTTGCGATCGTGGTTGTCGGGACCACCGAGCAGGTCGAGTCGGAGGGCTTCGACCGCACGTCGCTGGCGCTGCCGGGCCGCCAGGACGAACTGGTGGTACGGGTGGCCGCGGCGAACCCGCGCACGATCGTGGTGGTGAATGCGGGCTCGCCGGTGCTGCTGCCGTGGGCCCAGGACGTGGCGGCCATCGTGCTGACCTGGTTCCCCGGCCAGGAAGCGGGCGCGGCGCTCGCCGATGTGCTGCTGGGGGTCACCGAGCCGGGTGGGCGGTTGCCGGCCACCTGGCCGCGCCGGGAGCAGGACTGCCCGATCTACGCGGTGCAGCCCCGCGACGGTGTGCTCGGCTACGACGAGGGCGTGTTCCTGGGCTACCGGGCATGGGACCTGGCCGGCACGCCGCCGCTCTACGCCTTCGGGCATGGGCACGGCTACACGACCTGGGAGTACGAGTCACTGGTAGTGACCGCCACCGAGGCTGTCGTCACGCTGGTGAACACGGGCGCCCGTACGGGCCGTGAGGTGGTGCAGCTCTATGCCGGACCGTCGGGCCCCGCGCCCGCCGGTGTCGGGCGGCGCGGCGTGGTGCCGCAACGCCCGTCGCGCTGGCTGGCCGGTTTCACCCCGGTCGAGGCGCACCCCGGCGAGAGCGTGACCGTGCGGATCCCCCTGCCCGAACGCACCTGGCAGGTCTGGGACGGCGGGTGGCACACCGTGCCGGGGACGTACGCGGTGACGGCCGCGCACGCCCTCGACGATCCGCGTCTGACCGCGACGCTGACGCTGTAGCGGCTCAGCCGGCCGCGGTGACCACGAGGTCCAGGCCGGCGGCGCTGTTGGTCCAGGTCACGGAGTAGCCGGGCCATTCACCTTCGAGGCGGCCGTCGGCCTCGGTGGTGCCCGACATCCGGGCGCTGAGGGCGCCGGGCACCCCGAGGGTGGTGAACACGCAGGTCATCTGGGTCTCGTCGAGCCCGATGGCGTGCTTGGAGCCGGTGCCGGCGCCGTTCACGCTCAGCTTGGTGTTCTTGTCGGAGAGCTTGAGGCCCTCCTTGCCGGGGTCACACTTGTCGACCGCGGTGAGCATCGGATCGGCCTGCGCGTCGGCCACGGGGTTCGGTGTGTTCGAGTCACTGCCGCTGAACAGGCGCGGTCCGACGACCACAGCGAGGGCTACTACGAAGACGGCGAGGAGCACCCAGGGAAGGGGACTTCGCTTTCTCCGGGCGGAAGGGGGCGATTCTTGCAGGTGCGTCATGACACGTCCTTGGCGCCGAGGGGGAGGGATCAACGCGAGGACGAAGTTTCCTCCATGTATCGCCGCAAGTACAACGATCATGTCGGCACTTCGGCTGAACGGATGAGTCGACAGTGGAAAATAGGCCCATCCGACCCCCCTGGCCTCACAAAACCGCAGGCAGCACGCCCAGTAACCGAACTTTCAAGCGGACACCCATCAATGCATGCTGTGTTCTGCAAGATATCCGGCAAGAAACAGGTGTTTCGCAAGAATTCCCGTGAACCTGGCGCGCCGACCGCAGACTCCCGCTACGCCGCCACAAGCGCCAGGGCTGCACGGCGGGTGAGCACCGAGTCGAGGATCTCCCCCACCCGGATGGCCGTGTTGGACAGCAGCGCCGAGGTGATGCCATGCGAGTGCTCGGTGCCGCCCTGCAGATAGATGCCCACCCGCAGCCGCTCGTCGGTAGCCGCCCGGTAGTCGCGTTTCACCGTGGGGCGGCCCAGGTCGTCGCGGGTGCACAGGTCGCCGACCACGCCCAGCACGCCGTACGGGTCGGCCTGGTGGTAGCCGGTCGCGCAGACCACGATGTCCGCTTCGAGGGTGGTGATCTCGCCGGTGACCAGGGACTGGATTGCCACCCGAGCGCCGGTGGGGGTGTCGGTCACCTGGGTCATGCGGGACATGTTGAGCATGCGCAGGCGTTCACGGCCGAGGACCTTCTCCTGGTACGCCCGGCGGTACAAGTCGTTGATCAGGTCCACGTCCACCACCGAGTAGTTGGTGTTGCCGTGGTAATCCATCAACAGCCGCTTGACCTGCTCGGGAGCCTGGTAGAACTCGTCCACGGCCTGCGGGTCGAAGATCCGGTTGGCGAATGAGCTGTCGTCGGCCGGGGAGTAGCCGTAGCGGGAGAACACCGCGCAGACCTCGGCCTCGGGGAACTCGGTGTGCAGGGTGGCCACGGCCTCGGCGGCACTCTGGCCGGCGCCCACCACGACGAACCGGCGTGCCCGGGTGCCGCGGATGCGGGGCAGGTTGTGCAGCAGGTCGCTGGTGTGCCAGACCCGCTCGCTCGCCGTCACACCCTCGGGCAGCCGCGGGCGCAGGCCGGTGCCGATCACCAGGTTGCGGGCCCGATGCGTGGTCAGCCGGCCGCCTTGGCGGGCCACCACGTCGACCGCGTCGATCTCGCCGCTTTCGCCCTCAACCGGGGTCACCGAGACCACCTCGGCGTCATAGGTGACCTGGTCGGCGACCTGCTCGGCGGCCCACGTGAAGTAGTCGTGGAACTCCGCGCGCAGCGGGAACAGGTTCTTGTGGTTGATGAAGTCGATCAGGCGTCCGCGCTCGTGCAGGTAGCGCAGGAAGCTGAACTCGCTGGTCGGGTTGCGCAGCGTCACCAGGTCCTTGAGGAACGACACCTGCATGGTCGCGTCGTCGAGCAGCATGCCGCGGTGCCAGCCGAAGGAGGCCTGCCGCTCGAGGAAGCGCGTGGTCACCCGTGCGGCACCCGCGTCGTCGTTGTGCTCCGACGCGGCGATGGCCAGGGCCAAATTGGACGGCCCGAAGCCGATCCCCACGACATCGAGTACAGGTTCAGACATGTCGGTCCCTCCAGCGCGGGGCCGTTCTGACCCCGGATTTCGGTTAGCCTAACCTAAGGCCGGGGATCGTCCAGAGGTTGAGTGAGGGAGAAACATTCATGCGGGTCGTCATGCTCGGCTATCAGACGTGGGGGCACCGGACGCTGCAGGCCTTGCTGGACTCCGAACACGACATCGTCGCGGTGGTGACCCACCCCCGTGGCGAGGGGGCGTACGAGAAGGTCTGGTCCGATTCGGTGGAAGATCTGGCCCGCGAGTCCGGGGTGCCGGTCCTGGTCCGTGAGCGCGCCGACGACGACGAGCTGTACGAGGAACTCAAGCGGCTCGCCCCGGACGTGCTGGTGGCCACCAACTGGCGTACCTGGATCCCGCCCCGGATCTTCTCCCTGCCACCGTTCGGCACGCTCAACGTGCACGACGCGCTGCTGCCCGCGTACGCCGGATTCTCGCCCCTGATCTGGGCCCTGCTCAACGACGAACCGGAAGTCGGCGTCACCGCGCACCTGATGGACGAGACCCTCGACGCCGGGCCGATCGTGCTGCAGCGAGCCGTGCCCGTGGGTCCGAGCGACACCGCCACGGACCTGTTCGCCAAGACGCTGGAGCTGTTCGGGCCGATCACCGTCGACGGGCTCGCCGAGATCGCCTCCGGGCGCCGCGACTTCACCCCGCAGGACCGCTCGAAGGCCAGCTTCTTCCACAAGCGCTCGGAGGAGGACATCCGCATCGACTGGAACTGGACCGCCGAGGAGCTGTCCCGCCTGGTCCGCGCGCAGTCGGCGCCCTACCCGCAGGCGTTCTGCTTCCACAAGGAACGGCGCCTGGAGATCATCACGGCGGGTGTGTCGGAGGCGGTCTACGGCGGCACCCCAGGACGCATCTTCTACCGCGAGGGCGACGGGGTGGCGGTGGTCGCGGGCGCCGAGGCCCGTCGCGGTCGCAGCAAGGCCTTACTGATCACCAAGGTACGCACAGAAGACGGCATTGAGCTGGCCGCCCATGACTACTTCACAACCATGGGCGGCTACCTCACCAGCCGTCCTCAGTAACGCCCGCCTTCCGGCGCCGGCAACGCGTCCAGGGCTGCCATCTGCTCGTCGGTGAGCGTGACCCCGGCGGCCCCCGCGTTGTCGGCCAGGTACTTCGGCGTCTTGGTGCCCGGGATCGGCACCACATAGCGCCCCTGACGCAGCACCCAGGCCAAGGCCACCTGCGCCGCGCTCACCCCGGCCTGCTCGGCGAGCTCGCGCACCCGCCCGGCGATGGCCAGGTTGGCCCGCAGCGCGTCCTGCTGGAAGCGCGGCAGGTTGCGCCGGAAGTCCTCCTGCGGCAGGTCGTCGAACGAGCTGAACCGCCCGGCCAGGAAACCGCGGCCCAGCGGCGAGAACGGCAGGAACCCGATGCCCTGCTCCACGCAGTACGGCAGCACCTCGGCCAGCGCGTCACGCGTCCACAGCGACAGCTCGGACTGCACCGACGTCACCGGGTGCACGGCCTGCGCCCGCTTGATCTCCTCGACGGTGACCTCGGACAGCCCGATGCGCCGCGCCTTGCCCGCTGTCACGGTCTCGGCCATCGCACCCCACGTCTCCTCGATCGGCACGTCGGGGTCGACGCGGTGCAACTGGTACAGGTCGACGTGGTCGGTCTGCAGTCGGCGCAGGCTCGCGTCGATCGACTCGCGGACGTGCTCGGGACGGCCGTTGCGCACCAGCCCGTCCTCACCCGCCGACGTCAGCCCGACCTTGGTGGCCAGCACGGCCCGATCGCGGTGACCGCCGGTGAGCGCGCGTCCGACCAGGTCCTCGTTGGTGTGCGGGCCGTACACGTCGGCGGTGTCGATGAGCGTCACGCCCAGGTCCAGCGCCTGGTGGATCACCGAGATGCTGGTCGTGTCGTCACGCGGTGCGCTCAGGTCGTACGCGTGGGTCATCCCCATGCAGCCGAGCCCGATCACCCCCACTTCAGGCCCGTGCGCACCCAGCGTGGTGGTTTTCATGCCAACTCCCCTTCCAACAAACCCATCGTGATCTCGTCGTGCCACTGTCCGTCACGCCGGAACTGGCTGCGCAGGCGACCTTCAACCACGAAACCCACTTTCTCGTACGCCCGCTGCGCCCGTTCATTGGCCGCGACAACGGTCAGCGAGACTTTGTGGAGCCGCATCTTGTCGAAGCCGTACCGGCACGCGGTCCGCACCGCGTCGGTGCCGTAGCCCTTGCCCCAGTGATCTTTCTCGCCGATGTAGATGTCGAGTTTGGCGCACCCGGTCTCCGGCTCGGCGTCGCGCAGCACGACCAACCCGATCAACGTGCCGGCGGCCAGCGTCTCGATGCCGAACAGCACGTGCCCGTAGTCGTTGCGCGGGCGCTCCTCCAGCCATCTGCGAGTCTGCTCGATCGGCTGCGCGTAGGTGTCGTCCATCCAGCGCATGACCTCGGGATCGTGGTTCCACCGCCACAACGCCTCGGCGTCGGACGGCCCCATCGCCCGCAACTTCACAAGATCCCCGAAAACAAACATGGGGACCATTATCGGTCGCGCAGGTCGTCCAGCGCTTTCCGTAACAGCTCCTGGGTGCGGTCGGGCTGCTCGGCCTCGATCACCAGGCGGCCCATCGCGGCCGCGTAGTGATCCACGTCCTCGCGCTTGTCCAGGTAGAGCCCCGAGGTCAGGTGCTCGATGTAGACGACGTCCGGCAGATGCTGGTGGGCGAAGCGCAATATCGAGAACGCTCCCCCGGCCGCGGCGTGGCCGCCGGACTCGAACGGGATCACCTGCAGCCGGACGTTGCGGTGGGTGGAGACCTCGAGCAGGTATTCGATCTGCTCGCGCAGCACCTGCTCGCCGCCGATCGGGCGGTGCAGCACCGCCTCGTCGATCACCGCCCACAGCCGGGGTGCGTGCTCGCGGGTGAGCAACTGCTTACGGGCCATGCGCAGGTCGGCGCGCCGGTCGATCTCCTCGGCCGAGGCGGTGCCGTGCCCGAGCAGGATGACGGCCCGGGCGTATGCATCGGTCTGCAGCAGGCCCGGCACGAACTGGATCTCGTAGGTGCGGATCAGTTCGGCTGCCTGTTCCAGGTCAAGGTAGTTCTGGAACCAGGTGGTCAGCACATCGCCGTAGGAGTGCCACCAGCCGGGTGAGTTCGCCTCGCGGGCCAGCGCGAGCAGGCGTTCGTGCTCGCCCGGGTCCGTGATGCCGTACAGCCTCAGCAGGTCGGTGACGTCGCGTTCCTTGAACGCGACGCGGCCGAGCTCCATCCGGCTGATCTTCGACTCGGATCCGCGGATCTCGTAGCCGGCCTGGTCGCGGGAAATCCCCGCGGCCAGGCGCAGGCTGCGCAGCCGGGCACCGAGCTGCAGCCGGCGGACCGTGGGACCGCCGTTCTGCTCGGGTGCGCTCACCGGCATGGTCCTCTGATTACGGCTTGCGCCCGACAAGGGCGTACTGATCGATCTCATCGGTCTCCGCGCCGGGTTCCGGGCGCCACCGGGTCACCGGCACCGCGCCGGGCGCGACGATCTCGAGCCCGTCGAACAGGCCGACGAACTGCTCGGGCGTACGCAGGTGGTATTTCGGGTTGGCCGAGATGTTCCAGATCCGCACGGCCTCGGTGTTCTCCGGGCTGGTGTCGCTGCCGTCGTACATGGCCACATAGCTGCCCGAGGGCAGCCGGTCCATGAAGGACTTGATGATCCCGCGGGCCTCGTCGTCGGACTCGATGTGCCCGAGGATGCCCATCAGCATCAGCGCGACCGGCTGGTCGAGATCGAGGGTGCGCCCGGCTTCGCGCAGGATGGTGTCGCTGTCGTGCAGGTCGGCGTCGATGTAGTCGGTGGCACCGGCCTCGCTGGTGGTCAGCAGAGCCCGGGCGTGCGCGAGCACCAGCGGGTCGTTGTCCACGTAGACGATGCGGGCCTCGGGCGTGACTGACTGCGCGACCTCGTGGGTGTTGTCGGCGGTGGGCAGGCCGGTGCCGATGTCGAGGAACTGGCGGATGCCGGCTTCTCCGGCGAGGAAGCGCACCGCCCGGGCCAGATAGGCCCGGGACAGCCGGGCGTTCTCGGCGAGCTGCGGCAGGTTGGTGATGATCTGGTCACCGACCTCGCGGTCCACCGCGAAGTTGTCCTTGCCGCCGAGCAGGTAGTTCCAGATCCGTGCCGTCTGCGGCACCGTCGTGTCCAGCTTGGGATTGTCACGCTCGCCGCCGGGGGCGGCCGGGCCGTCTGCCACGTGCGCTTCCTTCGGGTCGTATGCAACTTGCTCGATCGTCGGGCAAGCATAGACCCGAACCGGTGACTCAGTCCGCGTAGTCGGCCGGGTCGAAAACGCGCCCGGACAGCTCCTGGGGCACCGCTGCGACCCCCGGCCCGCCGTCATCGAGCCAGCCGATGACGGCGTCGACCAGGTGATCATCGAGGATGTCGCCGAGGTGTACGAGCCGGGCGCCACCGCGGCGGGCGGCGGGAGTGGGGTGCACCACCACCACATTGGAGCGCTCGCAGACCTTGAGGCACTCGCTCACCCGTACCCGGTGACGCTCGCCGGCCGCACCCCGGATGGCCTCGAGTTGCGCGTCGTGATCGACCCCCGGGTGTTTCTGGGCGTCGCCGCAGCAGCAGTCCCGGCAGACGGTAAGCGCTCCCCCCATGGTCTTAGTGCACCAGGACCTTGCTGGAGATCTGGTCGTCGGCACCGGGCACCGGCTGCGACGGGTCCGAGCCGACGTCGACCAGCTCGTTGCGCTCGTTGACGTGCGCCACCCGCGGCTCGTAGGTGGCCCGCTCGGCCTCCTCCACCTGCTTGAACGACATGATGATGACCAGGTCGCCGACCGAGATCAGCCGCGCCGCGGCACCGTTGATGCCGATCACCCCGGAACCGGCCGGACCCTCGATCACGTACGTCACCAGCCGGGCACCGTTGTCGATGTCCACGACCTGCACCTGTTCGCCCTCGATAAGGTCGGCGGCGTCCATCAGGATCTTGTCGATGGTGATGGACCCGACGTAGTGCAGGTCCGCCTGAGTCACCGTGGCGCGGTGGATCTTGCCGCCGAGCAGGGTGCGCTGCATGTCTGTGGTCCTCCAAGGATGTGGTAGCGGGGCATCCCCCGCCGCGAAGCAAAGGTAGCCTAACCTAACCTAGCGAGCCAACGGACCACCCACTCACAGGAGCCGATATGTCATCCCGCATCCGAGGCTGGAGACGGGTTCTCACCGTCGCCGCTGCCGGCCTGCTCACCCTCACCACCGCAGCCGCCTGCGGTTCGGACGATTCCTCCGACACCAGCACCGTCTCCACCGGCTCGGGTGCGTCCGCCGCCGCGTTCCCGGTGACCATCGAGCACAAGTTCGGCTCCACCACGATCGACAAGAAGCCCGAGCGCGTGGTCACCGTCGGCTGGAACGACCAGGACCCGGCCATCGCGCTCGGCGTGGTCCCGGTGTCGACGCGCGAGTGGTTCACCGAATACCCGGCGTACCCGTGGGTGCAGACCGCGCTCGGCGGCAAGCAGGTGCCCACCTTCTCCGCCGAGATCAACTTCGAGGCGATCATCAAGCAGCAGCCCGACCTGATCATCGCGATCTACGAGACGATCAACAAGGAGACGTACGACAAGCTCTCCCAGATCGCCCCGACGGTCATCCAGTCCAAGGACTTCGGGGACGAGGAGACGCCCTGGGACGTGCAGACCCGCACGATCGGCAAGGCGCTGGGCAAGACCCCCGAGGCCGAGGCGCTGATCAACAAGGTGCAGGCCAAGATCGACGACGCCAAGGCGGCCAACCCCCAGTTCGCCGGCAAGACCCTGGTGGTGGACTTCGGTCCGGAGAAGGGCCAGCACTGGCTGCTCGGCGCCAAGGACCCGCGCCGCGCGCTGTTCGACGCGCTGGGCTTCAGCGTGCAGAACGAGAAGGATGACGTCAGCGAGGAGCGCCTCGACCTGCTGGACCGCGACGTGCTGTTCGTCAACGGCGCGACCAAGAAGGACATGGCTGCCTCGCCCGCGTTCGCCCGGCTCAAGGTCGTCACCGAGGACCGCACCCTCTACACGAGCTTCGACACACCGCTGAGCGGGGCCCTGGCCTACAGCGGTCCGAACGCGCTGCTCTACGCCCTGGACATCCTGGTGCCCCAGCTCAAGGCGGCCACCGACAACGACCCGGCCACCAAGGTCGAGGATCTTTCCAACCAGAGCTGATTCATCCGGTACGGCCACAGAGCGGCCGGCGCTCCCCCGCCGGCCGCTGGGTTCTTCGCAGCGGCGTCCTACTCCTCGGTCTGATGCCGGGCGCCCCCGTGCGACTCGGGACTCAGCACCCGCGCGCCACCTTCGGGCGGCCCGGCCTCGGACTGCTCGCCCGCCGCCAGCTCGGGATACTTGGCATCGAAGGCCGGGCGCTCGGAGCGGATCCGTGGCATCCGGTCGAAGTTGCGCAGCGGCGGCGGTGACGAAGTCGCCCATTCCAGCGAGTTGCCGTGCCCCCACGGGTCATCAACGGTGATGAGCTGGCCGTACTTGTACGACTTCCACACGTTGTAGATGAACGGCAGCGTCGAGGCGCCCAGGATGAACGAGCCGATTGACGACACCGTGTTGAGCGTGGTGAACCCGTCATCGGGCAGGTAGTCGGCATACCGGCGCGGCATGCCCTCGGCCCCGAGCCAGTGCTGCACCAGGAACGTGGTGTGGAAGCCGAGGAACGTCAGCCAGAAGTGCACCTTGCCGAGGCGGTCGTCGAGCATCCGGCCGAACATCTTCGGGAACCAGAAGTAGATGCCGGAGAACACCGCGAACACGATTGTGCCGAACAGCACATAGTGGAAGTGCGCCACGACAAAGTAGGTGTCGTGCACGTGGAAGTCGATCGGCGGCGAGGCCAGCAGCACCCCGGACAGCCCGCCGAACAGGAACGTGACGAGAAATCCGATCGCGAACATCATCGGCGTTTCCAGGCTCACCTGCCCGCGCCACATCGTGCCGATCCACACGAAGAACTTCATCCCGGTGGGCACCGCGATCAGGAAGCTGAGCAGGCTGAAGAACGGCAGCAGCACCTGGCCGGTGCCGAACATGTGGTGCGCCCACACGCTCATCGACAGCCCGGTGATCAGCAGGGTGGCTGCGACCAGGCCCTTGTAACCGAACAGCGGCTTGCGGCTGAACACCGGGATGACCTCGGTGATGATGCCGAAAAACGGCAGCGCCACCACGTAGACCTCGGGATGGCCGAAGAACCAGAACAGGTGCTGCCACAGCAGCGGGCCGCCGGTGTCGACGTCGAACACATGCGCACCCAGGATGCGGTCAGCCGCCAGCGCGAACAGCGCGGCGGCCAGGAACGGGAAGACCAGCACCACGAGCAGGCTG
Source organism: Actinoplanes sp. TFC3 (assembly GCF_001553785.1). Taxonomy (GTDB): domain Bacteria; phylum Actinomycetota; class Actinomycetes; order Mycobacteriales; family Micromonosporaceae; genus Actinoplanes. Next base: position 1,620,101 of record NZ_LOJP01000001.1, on the reverse strand, counting down.
GTGAGCAGGATGTTCCAGGTGAAGATCGGCATCCGGAACATGGTCATGCCGGGGGCTCGCAGGGTCAGGATCGTGGTGATCATGTTGACGCCGCCGAGGATCGTGCCGATGCCGGACAGCGCCAGCCCGACGATCCACATGTTGCCGCCCACGCCCGGAGAATGCTGGTTGTCGCTGAGCGGTGTGTACGCAGTCCAGCCGAAATCCGCGGGGCCGCTGGGCACGAAGAACCCGCCGATGGCGATCATTCCGCCGAACAGATACATCCAGTAGGCGAAGGAGTTGAGCCGGGGAAACGCCACATCGGGCGCGCCGATCTGCAGCGGTGTCACGAAATTGGCGAAGGCGAACACGATCGGCGTTGCGAAGAACAGCAACATGATCGTGCCGTGCATGGTGAACAGCTGGTTGTACTGCTCCGGCGACAGCATCTGCAAACCCGGGCGCGCCAGCTCGGCGCGCATCAGCAGAGCCATCGCGCCACCGATCATGAAGAACACGAAGGCGGTGGTCATGTACATGATCCCGATTTGCTTCGCGTCGGTGGTGCGCAGAATGCGCGCAAGCGCGGAACCCCGGACCGGCTGGCGTACCGGCCAGGGCCGGGAGGTGACGGGACGCGGGGTGATGACAGCCAACGGTGCTCCCCAAGATCGGCGCGGGGCCAGCGGTTTCGCCGGACGCGGGGGCGCGGGTACCCCTCACCATTGACATCTAACGACGCCGATGGAAAAAGTTAAAGAGGGACGACAGCCACAGACGGGCGGTCACCAATGGCCGATGATCCCTTTGCCGCGGCGCTGCACGACATCGAACACCGGCTGAGCGAACAAGATCCGGATTTCGCCGCACGGATGCGCGCGCCGGATACCGGCGCGCGCCCGATTCCCAAAACCCTTGTGCTGTGCGCTCTGCTTTACATCATCCTGCCGATCGAGGCCCTGCTGCTGGGCTGGACAGCCGCGCTGATAACGCTGGCTGCCGCAACAGCGATCATGGTTTTATTGAGGCACCTTCACTGACGCGATCGCGTTGTTGAAACCAATGTCGCGGAGATCGGCAATGCCCCCGGCATTCTCGGCATCCACGGCTCCGAGTTCCTTGGACTGCCCGGTGCAGTCCGGTCCGCTCCAAATCTTGACCAGCCCGTCGAAGGCGATCGAGGAGGCGGTGCCGGGGTCGAGGGCGTTCACACACCCGCCGTCGGGAACGGTGCTGGCCTCGATGACCTGGGACGCGGCCTCATCGTCGAAGACGTTGAAGGAGAAGCTGCTGAACAGCACGACCCGCTTGGCCGGGGTGCTGGGCTGCTGCGGTTGGTCGCTGGGCCGGGGTGCGGTTCTGGCGTCTGTTGCGCCTTCGGATCTGCTGCCGTCTGGACGTACCGCAAACCAGGTGTTGCCTTGGCCTTGGCCTTTCACGTCGCCGGGTCTGGTGTCCTTGGCGAAGCGGTAGACAGGCCAGCCGCCCACCGTGACCTGCAGCTTGCCGTCCTCGCGGGGCACGACGCCGATGTCCTGCCCGGCCACCCCGGCAAGGAAGATCTTGCCGCCGGCCTGCACGGTCACCGGCGGCCACTCAGCGGCACACTCGCCGTTGCAAGCTGACTTCGGCGGCTGAGCGCTGTCCTTGTCGAACCGGTAGAGCGTCAGCCCGGCGCCGTTGACCAGCACCTGCCCGGCATCGGCGAGCCGGGTGGCGGTGAGCTGAACCCACTTCTCGGCCTCGACGGCCTGGGCCTCGGACAGCGTGCCACCCACGGGAGCCGCCCAGTCGCCGGTGCCTTGGATCGCGTTGCTGGTCTTGGCGGTGCCGTTCTGCGTCTGCGGCTGCTGCGGCTCAGCGGCGGGTGCACCGGCACCCTCCCCGGCCGTGGGCGAGGTGGGGGACGCGGACTTGGGCGAATCAGTCCCGCAGGCCGACAGCAGCATCGCAGCCCCGGCAGCCACCGCGGCAAACTTTCGCGAGGATCGCATCTCTGCGCCCCTTCCGTGAGCAAGACGAGCGGTATGCCACCCACACGTCCGGCCCACGGAAGCGGTTCAGCCATCGATCACCCTCCGAGCGCCTCGGCCAGCAGCGGGCCGAGCTTTTCCAACGTTGTTGCGTCGAGCAGCTCGGAGTGGCTCACCGGCAATTCGTGGACGGTCATAGCGGCCACGAGGGGACGCCATGCCGGTGCTCCGGGGCCGGTGAAGCCTTGCTCGGCGACGGTTGCCTCGACGAACAGAACCCCGCCGTCGTACCGGGGGTAGGTGGCCGTGGCCATCAGGCGGTCGCTGTTCAGGTAGTTGCGCAGGATCAACGCGATCTGGTCGTCGGTCAGTGCCGCCACCGTGCCGCCGGCGTCGCGGACAAAGGCGACCGCTTCCTGCAGGGTCAGTGACGGCGACGGGACCTCGTAGCCCATTTCGGACAGCAGCCCGGCCACGGTGGAGGGGGATGCGATCGCGTCGCGGCGGGCGTCGAGCATGCCCACGAACGAAACGGTGCGTCCCCGCGAGCGCAGTTCCGCCGCTACGCACAAGGCCAAGGCGCCGCCGAACGACCAGCCGAGCAACCGGACCGGCCCCGACGGATACGCCGACTCCACCCGATCGGCCTGCCGCTGGGCGAGTTCGGCCATCGTGGTTGCTGGTTCAAAATCGGACTGCAGACCGACCAGGGGTACGTCCACAAAGCGTTTCAACCCGGCGAACTGCCACGCCAACCCGCTCGCCGGGGCCAGGCAGAACAGCGGCTCGCCGGTTCCCGGAGCCAGGTGCAGCACCGGAGCCAGCGCGTCCCCGTCCGGTGCCGAGCCCTCGACCAGCCGGGCCACCCCGGCGACCGTGGGAGCGGTGAAGAGCCGGGACACCGGGATGTCCGCGCCCAGCGTTTCGCGCAGGGCGGTGGCCAGGCGCACCAGGAGCAGGGAATGCCCGCCGAGCGCGAAGAAGTCGTCGTGCACCCCTACCGCCGCTACCCCGAGCACGTCCGCGACCAGGCGGGACACTGCTGCTTGCGTACGAGATCGCGGTTGCTCGGCCGAGGCCCCCGCAAGCTCGACGTCCGGCAGCGCGTTGCGGTCCACCTTGCCGTTGGGTGTCAGCGGCAGGGCGTCGAGCACGTGGCAGACCGCGGGCACCATGTAGCCGGGCAGCCGCGACTCCAGCAGCGTGGTCAGCGACGCCTGGGTGAACGCAGACGTCGTGATCAGGTACGCAACAAGCCGGTCGTTGCGGGCCACCACCACGGCCCGGGTGACGTCCGGGTGGGACAGGGCCACCGACTCGATTTCTTCCAGCTCGATGCGGAACCCTCGCACCTTGACCTGGTGATCGGTGCGCCCGAGGTATTCGAGGTCGCCGTCCCGCCAACGGGCCAGGTCACCGGTCCGGTACAGGCGAGCGCCGTTGCCGTCCGCGACGAAACGGGAGGCGGTCAGGGCCGGGCGGCCGTGGTAGCCGCGGGTGACCTGAGGACCGCCGAGGTACAGCTCACCGGCCACTCCGGGCGGGACGGGCTGCAGGTGGGCGTCGAGGACCTGGGCGGTGACGGTGGGTTGCGGCCGGCCGATCTCGCCGTTCCAGCCTTCGCCGACGTCGGCTGCGGTGGCCCAGACGGTGACTTCGGTGGGGCCGTAGAGATTGGTGACTGCGGCCGTACGGGATCGGAGTTGTCCGGCTAGTGAGGTGGGGAGGGCTTCGCCGCCGACCAGGGCTCTCACGGCGGTCAGATCCACGTCGGAGGCTTCGAGCAGGGCGGCCCAGAGCGCGGGGGTGGCCTGCATGGCGGTGATGCGGTGCCGCTCGATGAGGGCGGCGAGCAGGCGCGGGTCGCGTATCTGCTCGGGTGAGGCGAGGACGATGGTGCCCTGGGCGCGCAGGGTGCCGAGGATTTCCAGGACGGAGATGTCGAAGGAGAGGGTGGTTACGGCTAGGAGGCGTTCGGCTGGGTTGAGGGGGAAGGCGGCCAGGAAGGATTCGAGGTTGCGGTGGGTGACTACTACGCCTTTGGGCTGGCCGGTGGAGCCTGAGGTGTAGATGAGGTAGGCGGCGCTGTCTGGGCTGGGGTTGGTGTTGTGGTTTCCGGGTGCGGGGGTACCGGTCGCGGGGCTCGCGGGGGTTGCAGCTTCGCGTAGAGCGTTGAGGAAGGGTTCGTCGATGATGACGGCGGGGGTGGCGTCGGCGATCATGAAGGCTCGGCGGGCGGGGGGGGAAGCGGGGGCGAGGGGGAGGGAGGCGGCGCCCGCTTTTTGCACGGCCCGGGCGGC
>NZ_LOJP01000001.1:1568492-1615746 GCF_001553785.1 Actinoplanes sp. TFC3 | reverse complement strand
GTCGAGGGGCAGGTAGGCGGCGCCGGCTTTGTGCACGGCCAGGACGGCGATGACCAGATTGGCCGAGCGGGGCAGGTGGATGCCGACGATGCTGCCGGTGCCTACCCCGCGAGCTGCGAGCGCGGTCGCCAGCGAGTCGGACGCGGCGGCGAGATCGGCAGCCGAATAGGACACGCCGTCCGCAATCAGGCCGCCTGCCATCGCAGCGCTGCCTGACAAGCCGGACTCATCCGGACGTGCAAAGGGCGGCGACTCCGCACCTCCCCGGCCCACCTCCCAGGCGGACAACTCCGACTTGTCCGCAGCGGTCAGCAGCGAGGCTTCGAACACGGCAACCGCCGGGTCAGCCGCGAAGGCCGTCAGCAGCATTGACAGCCGCTCCAGCAGCCGGGCTGCCGTCCCCGGCCGGAACCGGTCGGTGTCGTACTCGCAGGTCACCTCGACCCCCTCCGCCCCGGCGTCGATGAAGGTGACGTTCAGGTCCACCTTCGGGTCCGCCGCGAAGGGGGGTGCTTCCAGAGCCGGCAAGCCCAGGAACGAGTCCTCGGAAGCCGGGCGGTGGAAGTAGCCGATCATCACCTGGAACAGGGGGTTGCGGCCGGGGACGCGCGGCGGGTTCACCAGCTCGACGACCTGCTGGAACGGGACGTCCGCGTGCTCGAACGCCGCCAGATCAGCGTCTCGCACCCGCCGGAGCAGGTCTACGAACGCCGGGTCTCCGGACAGGTCCGCCCGCAGCACGATGGTGTTGACGAAGAAGCCGATCAGCTCGTCCAGCGCCGCGTCGCCCCGGCCCGAGGTGGGGCTGCCGATCGGGACGTCGGTGCCCGCGCCGTGCCGCGCGAGCAGGGTGGCGAGGGCGGCGTGCAGGGCCATGAAGAGGCTCGCCGATTCGCCGCGGGCGAGGTCGCGCAGGCGGTCCACCAGCTCGGCGGGCAGGTTTGCGGTGACCGTTCCGGCGGGCTTTTTCGCCACGGTACGTCCACCGTCAGCGGGCAGCGCGATCTCATCCGGCAAGCCCGCAAGCGCTGACGCCCAGTAGTCAGGCGCGGCGGGAGCAAGTGACAGCACGTAGTCGGCGTACTGAACGGACAGCGGTTGCCAGTCGGGGGCGGCACCGGCGAGCCGAGCCCGGTAGGCGATGTCGAGGTCACGCAGCAGCGGGCGGTCGGACCACTCGTCCATAGCGATGTGGTGCAGCACCAGCGCAAGCAGACTTGACCGGCCCTCGTTCACCAGCGCGGCCCGGATGGGCAGGTCGGCGGCCAGGTCGAACGGGCGCGTGATGATGTCCAGCGAGGTTTCCACGGGCAGCGCGCCGGGAGCGGGGACGATGTGCTGTGCGGACGAGCGGATCAGCGTGCGCAGCACCTCGTGCCGGGCCACCACGTCACCGAGGGCCAGCGACAGCGCCGGAACGTCGGGGTGACCGTCGAGCCGGACGAGCAGCGGGTAGTTGTAGGCGCTGGAACCGGGGTCGAGCTGGTCGAGCAGCCACAGCCGCTGCTGAGCCGGGGACAGCGGCAGCACGTCCGGGCGGACGCCCGCGTTGACAGCCGCACGGGCCGGGCCGCTGGCGAGACGGGCGAGTCGTTCGGGCGTACGGGCATCGAAAAGGGCACGCAGTGAGAGGTCGCCGCCCAGCTCGGTGCGCACCCGCCCGAGCAGGCGCAACGCGGTCAGGGAGTGGCCGCCGGCGTCGAAGAAATCATCCTCCACGCCGAAGGATGGCAGCTCCAGGACCTCGGCGAACAGCTCGGTGAGGCGTTGTTCCCGAGCGTCGGCGGGCGGGCGGGACGCGGTGGTCACCGGGGTGGCAGCGGGCAGCGCGGCAGTGTCCAGTTTGCCGTTCACCGTGAGGGGCAACTCGGGCACAACCGCATACAGCGACGGCACCATGTACGACGGCAGCCGCTCGGTCAACGCCGCCCGCACCTGCGCCGGGGCGACATCGCCGACCAGGTAGGCGTGCAGAGCCCCATCGCGGGCCAGCACCGCGCACTGCCGGACGCCGGGCACCGCCGACACCGCGGTTTCCACCTCACCCAGCTCGATGCGGTAACCGCGGATCTTGACCTGGTCGTCGGTGCGCCCGAGGAAGTCGAGGTTGCCGTCGGCGCGCCGGCGGACCAGGTCGCCGGTGCGGTACAGCCGGCTCCCGTCCGGGCCGGCCACGAAGCGCGACGCCGTCAGCGCGGGCCTGTTCAGGTACCCCCGGGCCAGGCCCGCCCCGGCAATGTAGAGCTCCCCCGCCACCCCCGGCGGCACGGGCCGGAGCCAGCCGTCGAGCACGTGGCCGACGGTGTTGAAGATGGGCTTGCCGACGGTGGCTGTGGCGCTGCCGGCCGTACCGCCGCCCAGGGTGTTGATCGTGTATTCGGTGGGGCCGTAGAGGTTGTAGCCGGCGACGCCGTCGGTGTCGCGCAGGGTGGCCCACAGCTTTTCGGACACCGCTTCGCCGCCCAGCAGCACCAGGCAGGGCCGGTGCGCGCCGTCGAGCAGGCCCTCATCGAGCAGGGCCTGGGCGTAGGTGGGCGTGAGGTTGACGACGTCCACCTTGTGCTCGGCGCAGTACGCGACCAGCGCCCGGCCGTCGCGCCGCAGCTCCTCGTCGGCGACGTGCACGTGGTGGCCTTCGACCAGCCACAGCAGCTCCTCCCAGGACATGTCGAAGGAGAAGCTGACGGTGTGCGCGATGGTCAGAATCCGCCCACCGGCCGCCGCGACAGTGGGGTCGAAGATGGCCTCGCGATGGTTGAGCTGCATGTTCGTCAGCCCGCGGTACGGTGTGACGACACCCTTGGGCCGGCCGGTGGAGCCCGAGGTGTAGATGACGTACGCGGGCCGGTCCAGGCGCCCGGGGGTGCCCGGCGCGAAGTCCTCCATCCACGGCTCGCCGACCTCGTAGTACAGCCCGGCCAGCGAGTCGAGCACGAACACCGGCCCGGCGTCGTCGATCATGGTCTGCCGCCGCTCCTCCGGCAGGTCGAGGTCGAGCGGCAGGTACGCGGCTCCGGCGCGCAGCACGGCGAACAGCGCGACGACCATGTCGATGCCGCGGGGCAGGGCCAGGCCGACGATCGTTTCCGGTCCGGCGCCGCGGTGCCGCAGCCCGCGGGCGATCGCGCTGACCCGGCCGTCGAGTTCGGCGTAACTGATCGTGGTGCCGTCATGGGTCAGCGCGGCCGCCGTGGGGGTGCGCGCGGCCTGCTCGGCCAGCATCTCCGCAATGGTTGTATCGGGAATGCCAGCCGTAATGCCGGTCTGCGGTGGCTCGTCGGGGAGGGCCCAAGCCGCCGCCGAAATGTCCGAGTTGAACCCGAGTAAAGCGGAATGGAGCCGGCCCAGCAAAGCCTCAGCAGCCGCGGCAGGCACCACATCGGAGCGATACTCCAGCCGGATCCGCAGCGCCCGCCCCGGCGTAGCAACCCAGGTCAGCGGGTAGTGCGTGGCATCCACCGCCGCCACGCCCACGATCCCGTGCTCGGTTTCCAGGTCGTCGAACGTGTCGTCGTCGAGGAAGTTCTGCAGCACGTACAGGCTGTCGAAGAGCTGACCCCGGCCCACCGCGCGCTGAATGTCGCCGAGTCCGACGTACTCGTGAGCCATCATCTCGATGCGGGACTCCTGCACGCGCCGCAGCACCTCGCCCACCGGCTCAGCCGCCTCGAACGTCACGCGCTGCGGAACGGTGTTGAGGAACACGCCGACCACGTCCTCGATGCCGTCCAACTCGGTCGGGCGTCCGGCCACGGTCGTGCCGAACATCGCTTCCGGGCGGCCCGACGCGTGGCTGAGCACGAGCCCCAAAGCGGTGCTGAGCACGGCGTTCAGGGTGACTCCGGCAGCGCGGGCCTGAGCCGTGAGCCGGGCCGTCTCCTCCTCGGTGAACTGCACCGCGAGGCTGGTCGCGAGGATCGGCTCGGTGCCTGCGGCGGCGGGGTACAGGATCGTCGGTTCAGCGCCGGCGAGCTCGTGCACCCAGGCCTGCTCGGACGCGGCCGCATCCTGGCGGGCGGTCCAGGCGAGGTAGTCGGTGAAGCTTGCCTTCCCGGCGGGCACGGGCCGGCCCGCATACGCCCCGAACAGATCGCGAAGGACCAGCTCACGGGACCACCCATCCCACAGGAGCAGGTGGTACGTGAACAACAACCGGTCCCGTCCTCCGGGCAGCCGCAGCACGGTCAGCCGGGCCAACGGCGGCTCGGCGAGGTCGAACGGGCGGGCCCGGTCGGCGGCCAGCACCGCGTCCAGGTCGGCCGGATCCTCGATGACCTCGACATGCACCGGCACCGACCGGCGCAGCACCGCGCCCTCATCGGTGAACGCCAGCCGCGCCGCCGGATGCGCCTGCAGCACCGCCGCGAACGCCCGTTCCAGCGCCGGCACATCGAGACGATAGGTCACATCAAACGCGTTCTGCGCGATGTAGACGTCGGCGTCCCCGGCGAGTTTGGCCTGGAAGTACAGCCCCTCCTGCAGCGGCGACCTCGGCAGCACACGCTCGTCCGCCGGAGCCAATTCGGCCACCCAGCCCTCGGCGATCGCGCGCACGGCATCAAGACCAAGACCCTCATCGGCGTACGTCAGGAGCACGCGAAGCTCGTTCCCGACCGCCGCAACGTTGACTTCCAGCAGGTACGGCGTGCCCAGGTCGTCGTCGGGCCGGATGTGGATGTCCTCGCCGGTCGACGCCCAGTCGCCCGCGTCCTCGGTGAACCGGCCGAGGTAGTTGAACAAGACCTGAGGTGTGCTCAGGCGCGCCAGAGCGGCGGCGCTGCGCGGGTTCACGTAGCGCAAAAGGCCGTAACCGAGACCGTCGCCCGCCGGCTTCTCCGAGGTTGCGGGCAAGCGGACCGGGGCGATGCTGGTGAACCAGCCGACCGTGCGCGACAGGTCAGCGTCGCTTTCCCGGCCGTGCCGTTCGAGATCCACCACCAGGCCGGCGTCGGTGCCCCGCCAGCGGTTGACCGCCTTGTGCAGCGCGGTCAGCAGTGTGCCGGTCACGTCACCGGTCAGCGTGGACGCCTCGACCGGGATGCGCAGCTCGTGGTCGCGGGTCTGCCCCACCGTCAACCCGAACGTCATCGCCCCCGCGTCCAGCTCAGCACCGGGAGCCAGAGCCGCCTGCCACTGCGGGAACTCGGCGAGCCGCGCGGCGCTGCTGGCCTGCTCGGTGAGGCTGCGCGCGAACGACCGCAGCGACGTCGGCACCGGGTCGAGGTCCTCGCCTGCGTACGCGCGGCGCAGGTCCTCGGTGAGGATGTGCCAGGAGACGCCGTCCACGACCAGGTGGTGGGCGACGAGCAGCAGGCGGTGGTGACCCGGGAAGTACACCGCTTCGAGCACCCGACCGGCGTCCGGGTCGAGCCGGGACACCGCGTTCCCGGCCGCACGCTTGATCAGCTCGGGGCCGGTGCCCTCGACGGTGGTCAGGGTGACCTGCCCGGTCTCGGTGACCTCCTGGGACCACAGCATGGGCGCCGGGCGGCTCAAGCGCAGGCGCAGCGCGTCGTGGTGGGCGACCAGCTTGTCCAGCGCGGCTTGCAGCTTGCCGGCGGTGGCGTCGGCGGGGGTACGCAGGATGTCGGCCTGGTGCAGGCGGTTGATGCCGCCGCCGAGTTCGGCCAGCCGGTGCACGATCGGCAGCAGCGGTACCTCGCCGACGCCGTCGGTCTTCACGACCTTCTGCACGGGGGCTGCGGAGCTGGCGAGGGCCGCCGGGGTGCGTTTGAGGAAGACATCGCGCGGGGAGAGCCGGATGCCGCTGCGCTTGGCGCGGTTGACGAGCTGGATCGCCACGATGCTGTCGCCGCCGAGGGTGAAGAAGTCGCCGTCCCCGGGCACCGCGTCCAACCCGAGCACCTCGGCGAACAGTCCCCGCAAGGCAGTGACCTCGGTGCTTTCGCCGGTCGTCTGCGATGCAGCGCTGGTGACTTGCCGGGCCGGTGCGGGCAGGGCGTCCTTGTCGAGCTTGCCGTTGACGGTCAGCGGCAAGGCGTCCAGCGTCACGAACGCCGACGGCACCATGTAGTCCGGCAACACCCCGGCGAGGTGGGCGCGAACGGCATCCACGTCGGGGCGGCTGCCGGCCCTGGCCACCAGGTACGCCACCAGCTTGCCGTCGCGCACGATCACCGCCGTGTTGGCCACCCCGGGCAGGGCGAGCAGCGCCGCCTCGATTTCGCCGGGCTCGATGCGGTAGCCGCGAACCTTCACCTGGTGATCCGAGCGGCCGAGGTAGACCAGTTCGCCGTCTTCCCAGCGGGCCAGGTCACCCGAGCGGTAGAGCCGGGTGCCGTCCGGCCCGGCGACGAAGCGGGCTGCGGTGAGACCGGGCCGGTCCAGGTAGCCGCGGGCGAGCTGGGGGCCGGACACGTACATCTCACCGGTGACACCTTCGGGGACGGGCTGCAGGTAGGAGTCGAGCACGTGGACGCTCAGGCCGGGCAGGGCGGCGCCGATCACGCTGGGCCTGGTGACATCCGCCGGGTCGAGGGCGCGGAACGAGACGTGCACGGTGGTCTCCGTGATGCCGTACATGTTGACCAGCACGGGGTTGGCGTTGCGGGCGTACCAGGGGCTCAGACGGGCCAGGTCCAGCGCCTCACCGCCGAAGACGATGTAGCGCAGCGGCAGGTGATCGGGGGCGGCCGCGTCGGCTTCGATCAACGGGTAGAACGCGGACGGCGTCTGGTTGAGCACGGTGACGCGCTCGTCGCGCAGCAGCGCCCGGAACCGCTGCGGATCACGGGCAACATCGTGCGGCACGGTGACCAGCCGGCCGCCGTGGAGCAACGGACCCCACAGTTCCCAGACCGAGAAATCGAAGGCGTACGAGTGGAACATCGTCCACACGTCATCGGGCCCGAAGGCGAACAGCTGGTCCGCGGCGGCGAACAGGGCCCGCACATCGCGATGGGTGACCACGACGCCCTTGGGCTTGCCGGTCGACCCCGAGGTGTAGATGACATACGCCGCGTGGTCGCCGTGCAGCGCAACCGCGGGCCGGGTGCCGGGACGGCCGGGCGCTTGCACGCCGACGCCGCCTTCGCCGACCACGCAGACCGGGTTGGCGTCGGCGAGGATGTAGTCCTGCCGGGTCGCGGGGGCTGCGCTGTCGACCGGTACGTAGCAGCCGCCGGCCTTGATGACGGCCAGCAGCGCGACGATCAGGTCCTTGCCGCGCGGGAGGCGGACGGCCACGCGGGATTCGGGCCGGACGCCGCGGGCGATGAGTTCGTGCGCGAGCTGGTTGGCGCGGTGTTCGAGTTCGGCGTAGGTGAGGTCGTCCACGGCGACGGCGTCGGGTCTTTCGAGCGCGAGATCCAGGACATCGACCGGCACCGACTCGGGCAAGTCCGAGATGCGGCGGCTCACCGTCGGCACATCGGACACCGCAGCGGCCGGCCGGGGAGCAAGAGGAACCGGCGCGGGGGCCACGCCGAGTTGCAGAGCCGCGACCGGGCGGTCGAGGTTTTCGATCAGTTGGTGCAGGATGTGCGCGACCTGCTCCACCAGGCGGCGGGCGGCCGGCTCCCCCACTGCCGTGTCGTACTTGATCTCCAGGGTCAGGCGGTCGCCGGGGAAGGCGACGAGCGAGACCGGGTAGTGGGGTGAGTCCGTACCGGTGAAGCCGACGACTCCCAGGCCGCCGGCGTCTCCCCGGGCGACCGGCGGGAAGTTCTCGACCACGACCATGGAGTCGAACAGTTCGCGGACGCCGGCCAGGCGGTTGAGTTCGGCCAGGCCGACCTGTTGCACGTCGAGGACGTCGGTTTGCTGGTCCTGCAGGCGGCGCAGCACCTCGGCCAGGGGCTCGTCCGGGCGCCAGGACATGGGCACCGGAACCGTGTTGATGAGCAGGCCCACAACGGTTTCCACGCCGGGCAGCTCGCCGCCACGGCCCGAGACCGTGGAGCCGAAGACGACCTGGTCGCGGCCGAGGAGGCGGCCCAGCAGCAGGCCCCAGGCGCCATGGATCAGGGTGCTGACGGTGATGCCGTGGCGGCGGGCGGCTTCGGCGAGGTCGGCGACCTGGTCCACGTACGCGAAGGCGCTCTCGTGGTGGGAGACCGAGGTGATGTCCGGGTGGAGGGCGGTGGGTTCCACTCCGGTCAGGGCCTGCGCCCAAGCGGTGCGGGCGGCTTCGCGGTCACGGCCGAAAACGGCTTCGAGGTGGTCGCGGAAGGTTGCGGTGGGGGCTGGCAACGAAGCTCCGTGGTAAACGGCGACGACGTCGGAGAAGACCAAGGGGTACGACCAGCCATCGGCCAGGATGTGGTGCATGGTCTCGATCAGCCGGTGCTCAGTGGGGCTCAGCGACACCAAGGCGTAGCGCAGCGCGGGCGGGTGTGCGAGGTCGAACGGCTTGGCGAGTTCCTCGCGGGCAATGGCAGCTACGTCCGTACCGTCGGCGAAGCGCCAGGGAAGGTGCACGTCGTTCGCAATGATCTGGACGATCCGGCCGTCGCGGGTTTCCCGGAAGCAGGCGCGCAGGGCGTCGTGCCGGCGCACCGCGGCCTCAACCGCAGCCCGCAGCCGCGGCGCATCGACCTCCCCGACCAGCTCAGCGATCTGCTGGACGGCATACGTGTCCACTTCGGAGGTCACCGAGTGGAAGTACATGCCCTCCTGCAACGGCAGCAACGGCAGCACGTCGGCCGCGTCAGCGAAGGCGTCGACGTCGTCCTGGGTGAGCTCGACCAAGGCAAAGTCCGAGGGGGTACGACCGGAAATGTCGGTCGTTACCAGCTCGCGCAGCACAGTCGTCCAGTGGCCGGCCAGCGCCACCACCCGGTCCTCGCTCAGCAGCCCGGCCGGCCAGGACAGCGTGGCTTCGAACGTGTCACCGGTGGCGAAGGCGTTGATTTCCAGGGGCATCGCCGGGTTCGCCGGGTCCACGCCTTCGCGCAGCGGCGCCGCCTGACTCCAGTCCGCCTTGTCCGTCGCAGCACCAAAGCGGCCCAGGTAGTTGAACAGGATCTCCGGTGCCGGGCCGAAGTCGTGATCCTCCAGCCAGCGCAGCGCGCCGTAACCCAGCCCCTCCGTGGGAACCGCGCGGAGCTGCTCCTTCACCGCCCGAGCGGCGGCCTTGAGGTCCACGGTCGTGCCGGGTTCGAGGCGTACGGGGTGGATCGCGGTGAACCAGCCGACCGTGCGGGACAGGTCAAGATCGCCGGTGCGCCCATGGCCTTCGAGGCTGACCAGCACCGGCTCCTGCGCCCGGCCCCGCCAGCGGTTGACCGCAACGGCCAGCCCGGTGAGCAGCACGTCGTTGACGCCACCGTTCATCGACGCGGGCACGCTGGTCAGCAGCGGTACGGTCACCTCGGGCGGCAGCGTCACCGAAATCGAGCGGACCGTCGCAGCCGTGTCGATGGCCGGGTCGGCGGGCCGGTCACCGAGCAACGGACGCGGCTGGGCCAGCGTGGTGCGCCAGAAGTCCTCCTGGCCACCGAACGACACAGGAGCTGCTGCGAACGTACGGAACGAGGCTCCCACTTGCGCAAGCGGCAGCTCGCGAGCGAGATCCTCGGTGAGAATGCGCCACGAGACGCCGTCGATCACCAGGTGGTGGATGACCAGCAGCAGCTTGCGACCGTCCCACGCGGCGCGCAGCATGATGCCGTTCGCCGGGTCCAAGCGCGCGACCTCGGCCTCCTCGTCGATCGGCCCCTCGGTGATCAGCCCGGCCGCCCGCAGGCCGGGGGCGGGCACGTGCAGGGTGCCGTCGAACGTGGCGCGCAGCAGGTCATGGCGGTCGAGCAGCGCCTGCAGCTTCTCCACCAAGCCGGCACGGGTCAGCGAGGCCGGGGTGTGCCAGGCCATCGACTGGTAGAAGTGGCCCAGCGGTGTCGCGGACTTCACCGTCTCGGCGAGCATCGGGGTGAGCCGGACGTCGCCCAGACCGTCGTCAACCACGGTCTCGACGGTGGTCGCAGGCAGCGCGGCGGCGAGGGCTTGAACGCTGCGGCGGCGGAACACGTCACGGGGAGTCACGGACAGACCGGCCTTGCGGGCGCGCCCGGCCACGGCGATGGACGAGATGCTGTCGCCGCCGATGGCGAAGAAGTCGTCGTCGATGCTGACCTGCTCCAGACCGAGGACGCCGGCGTAGATGCCGGCCAGGGTACGTTCACGCTCATCGCGGGGATCGCGGACAACACCGAGGATCGGGGTGGCCTCGGGCAGCGCCTTGGTGTCGAGCTTGCCGTTGACCGTGAGCGGCAGGGCCTCCACGGTGGCGTAGAGCGACGGGACCATGTACGACGGCAGCCGCTCGGTCAACGCCGCGCGGACGTCGGCCGGGAGGGCTTCGCCGACCAGGTACGCGTGGAGCTTGCCGTCACGGGCGATCACCGCGGCTTGCCGGACACCGGGTACGGCCGCCACGGCGCTTTCCACCTCACCCAGCTCGATGCGGTAACCGCGGATCTTGACCTGGTCATCGCTGCGCCCGAGGAAGTCGAGGTTGCCGTCGGCGCGCTCGCGGACCAGGTCACCGGTGCGGTACAGGCGACTGCCGTCCGGCCCGGCGACGAAGCGCGACGCGGTCAGGGCCGGGCGGTCCAGATAGCCGCGGGCCAGGCCGGCCCCGGCGATGTACAGCTCACCGACGACACCACGCGGCACCGGGCGCAGCCAGTCGTCCAGCACGTAGCCGACGGTGTTGAAAATCGGTCGGCCGACGGTGGGGGTGGCGCTGTCCGCCGTACCCGCGCCCAGGGTGTTGATCGTGTATTCGGTGGGTCCGTAGAGGTTGTAACCGGCCGGGCCGCCGGGGTCGCTGAGCCGCGACCAGACCGCGTCGGTGACGGCCTCGCCGCCGAGCAGCACCAGCCACATGCGATGCCCGTCGAGCAGACCCTCGTCGAACAGGTGATGCGCGTACGTCGGGGTCACGTTGATCACGTCGATGCCGTGGGCGTGGCAGTAGGCCACCAGCGCTGTCGCGTCGCGGCGAAGTTCCTCGTCACAGACGTGGACCTCGTGACCTTCGACCAGCCACAGCAACTCCTCCCAGGACATGTCGAAGGAGAAGCTGACGGTGTGCGCGATCCGCAGCCGCTCGACCCCGGCGGCGCGGGCGCGGGTCACGGTGGGCGTGAAAATTTCGGCCCGGTGGTTCAACTGCATGTTCGTCAATCCGCGGTACGCCGTGACGACGCCCTTGGGCCGCCCGGTCGACCCGGAGGTGTAGATGACGTAGGCGGGGCGATCAAGATCGGTCTGCTGCCGGACCGGCGAGGTGTCCTGCGACGCGATGCCGTCAAGCGTTTCCAGGACCAGCAGCGGGCGGGCGTCGTCAATCATGGTCTGGCGGCGCTCGGCCGGAAGGTCAAGGTCCAGCGGGAGGTACGCCGCCCCGGCGCGCAGCACGGCGAAGAGCGCGACGACCATGTCGATGCCCCGGGGCAGTGCGAGCGCGATGATCTGCTCGGGTCCCGCGCCGCGCTCGATCAGGCCGCGGGCCACGGCGTTGATGCGCGCGTCGAGATCGGCGTAGGTGAGGCGCTGGTCGCCGAAGACGAGCGCGGTGAGGCCGGGGGTCTGCTCGGCCTGGGTGGCCAGCATCTCCGCCACGGTCATATCTGGAATGTCTGTCTCGTGCCCACGGGACTGGTGGCCGTTTTCCAGAGACACCGCGCCGGCCGGGATCTCCAGGTTGTCTGCCAGGACGCGCAGGACGGTGACAAGGTCGTCAACCATCTCGCGGGCCTGGTCGGCCGGGATGACGTCGGGGCGGTACTCCAGTTTGATCCGCAGGTTGGCGCCCGGCGTCAGGACCCAGGTCAGCGGGTAGTGGGTGGTGTCGGTGTACTGGACGTCAACGATGCCCTGGGCTGCTTCGAGGTCGGCGAAGGTGCTGTCGGCGAGGAAGTTCTGCAGCACGTACAGGGTGTCGAAGAGTTGGTCGTGCCCGGCTGCGCGCTGGATGTCGCCGAGGCCCAGGTACTCGTGCGGGGCCAGGTCGAGACGGTCCTGCTGGGCGCGGCGGGCGAGGTCGGCCACTGTCGTGCGGGGAGTTGCCGCCACCCGCACCGGCACGGTGTTGAGGAACAGGCCGATGACGTTCTCGATGCCGGGGATCCCGGTCGGGCGTCCGGCCACCGTGGTGCCGAAGGTGACGTCGCCGCGGCCGGTGCGGTGACCCAGGACCAGGCCCAGGGCGGCGGTGAGCACGGCGTTGAGCGTGACGCCGGCGCGCCGGGCCTGCTCGGTGAGCCGGGTCGTGACCGTGGTGGGCAGCGCGGCGAGGACACGCTCGGACAGCAAGGGTTCGCGGCCCACCGCCTCGGGCACCACGATCGTCGGCTCGTCGAGGACCGCTTTCCAGGCGGCGGCGGAGGCGTCCTTGTCCTGCGTGGCGATCCACGCCAGATAGTCGGGGAAACCGGGGCCTTCGGTGGGCAGCGCTCCGGTCGTACCGCAGGAGTCGTAAAGCGCGAAAAGCTCGCGCAGCACCAATTCGCGCGACCAGCCGTCCCACAGCAGGAAATGACACGTGAGCAGCAAACGGTCGGTGCCGTCGGCGTTGCGCACCACCGTGAGGCGCATGAGCGGCGGATCGGTCAGATCGAACGGGCGCTCGCGATCCTCGGCGGCAATGGCCTCGGGATCGCCGTCGGAAACGGTGACAATGGCAGGAACGCGGGCGGCGATGTGTTGCTGCGGACGCGGTTCGCCGACGAAGGAGGCGCGCAGGGTGCGGTGGCGGTCGAGCAGGGCGGCGAAGGCTTTTCCGAGCGCTTCGATATCGAGGCGGCGGTCGAAGTCGAAAACGTTCTGGGCGATGTAGGTGTTCGCGCCGTCGGAAAAGGTGGCCTGGTAGTAGACGCCCTGCTGCAGCGGGGAAAGGTCCCAGATTTCGGCTTCTGCCGCTTTGGCTACGACGGCTTCCTCGGTGTGCGTGGCGGCTATCGCGGCTGCTGTGCGCGTACGGAAAATATCCTGGGTGGAAAGCTGAATGCCCTCCCGCGCCAGCAGATTGGCCAGCCGGATCGCCGAGATGCTGTCACCGCCGCGGGCGAAGAAGTCATCGTGGACGCCGACGGCATCGGTGTTCAGCACCTCGGCAAAGCGCGCCACAACTTGCGCTTCCCGTTCGTTGCGCGGCGGCGTGGAAACGGCCGCAACGGGATCCGGCAGGGCGCGCCGGTCACGCTTTCCATTGGGCAGCAACGGTACGGCCTCAAGCACCGTAATTGTCGACGGAACCAGATAACCCGGCAGTTCCTCGCGCAACGTCGCCAGCAAGGCTTGCGGATCCAGCGTTTCGCCGGGCTCGGCTACCACATATCCGTGCAGCGAACTGCGATTGCGCGCGACCGCTATGGCCTCCCGCACGCCCAGCCGCCGCAGCAACGCCGCCTCGACCTCGGCCAGCTCGACCCGATGCCCGTTGACCTTTACCTGGTCGTCGTTACGACCGAGGAACTCGACCTCGTCGCCTGCCCAACGCCCGAGGTCACCGGTGCGGTACAGCCGCTCCCCCGGCGTGAACGGGTCAGCCACGAACCGCGCCGCGGTGGCCCCGCCCTGCCCGCGATAGCCGCGCGCCAACTGCACGCCGCCGACGTAGATCTCGCCGACCGCCCCGGGCGCAACCGGCTCCAGCGCGGCGTCGAGCAGGTGGATGGTCACGCCCGGAACGGCCCGGCCCAGGGTGACAGGCTGGCCCGGCGTGACAGTTCCGGCGAGGACATCCCCGGTGTTCTCCGAGGCACCGTACGAGTTCACGAGCTCGGCGTCCGGCGACGCGGCGGCCAGCGCGGCCACCGTACCGGCATCGAGCGCCTCACCGCTGGTGATCCACCGCTCCAGCCCGCGCACCTGCTCAGCCGCGGACTCGGCGAGCGCCGCGGCCAGGCTGGGCACGGCGAGCAGCTGGGTAGCGCCGGACTCGTGCACCAGCCGGGCCAGCGCCGAACCATCAGCCGCCGCAGTCTCGTCCGCGATCACCACTGTGGCCCCGGCAACCAAGCCACCCAGGAGTTCGGTGGTGCCGTCGATGAAGCTCATGGAACTCTTGGCGACCCGGACCTCGCCGGTCCAGCGCTCTTTCGCCCAGGCCAGCCGGTTGGCCAGCGCGCCATGGGTGCCGATGACCGCCTTGGGCCGCCCGGTCGAGCCGGACGTGTACACCACGGAGGCCGCGTCGAGCGGACCGATTTCGACGGGCCGAGGTTCGCCCTTGGCCGTGCGGATGCGGACGACCGGGAGATCGTGCGGGGGCAGCGAACGGTTGGTGGCGTCGTCGACCAGGACGCATACGGGTTGGGCGTCGTCGAGCATGAACTCGATGCGGGCGGCTGGATAGCCGGGATCGACGGGGAGGTAGGCCGCGCCGGCGCGGAGGACGGCTAGGAGAGCTGTGGGGAGGTCGGGGGTGCGCTTTGTCGCTACGGCTACTACGTCGCCGCGCTGGACGCCTGCGGCTTGCAGGGCGGCTGTGACTGCGCCGGAGCGGGTCCAGAGGTCGGCGTAGGTCAGCTCCAACCCGCGACCGAGCGGGGCTTGCATTCCAATTGCCACCGCGGACGGATGCACGGCTCGGATCGCCTCCGTCACCAGCGCGATTTGCCCGGACGGTTCCCCTCTTCCTCGAAGCACGACGTCCGCGTGGTCCGCGTCGGACAAAAGCTGCAACTGGGCCACAGTGGTGGTGGCGTCGGCCGTGAGGACGCGGACGTACTGGTCCAGCAGGCGTTCGGCGGCCTCGTGCCGGAGGCGGTGGGTCAGGGTGATCTCGATGGTGTCGCCGGGCTTGACCATCAGGGTGACCGGGTAGTGCGATGCCTCGATCACGTCCATGCCGGTGATGCGCAGGCCACCTTCGGCGGGCGCCGACGTGGCCGGATAGTTCTCGATCACCACGAGCGTGTCGAACAGTTCGGGCAGCCCGGTCCGGCGCTGGATCCCGGCGAGCGACGTCTGCTCGTGCTCGACCACCTCCCGCTGGTCCGCGGCGAACCGGCGCAGCACGTCAGCCACGCTCTCGTCACCACTGCACCGAACCCGCGCCGGCACGGTGTTGATCAGCAGCCCCGCGATGTCATCGATACCGGCCAACTCGACGCCGCGACCCGAAACCGTCGAGCCGAGAACCACATCGTCGCTCCCGGTCACCCGGCCGACCAGCACCCCCCACGCGGCCGCGATCACGTTGCTGACCGTCACGCCATAACGCTGGGCAACCTCGCGAACCGCAGCCCCGTCGACCGATGCCCTGACCCGGCCTGCAGCGCCCGAAATGCCCCCCGCAGCGGGCGCGAGCAGCGTCGGCTCGACCACCCCATCGAGCAGGCGGGCGAACGCTTCCACGTCCCCCTCACCGCGCGCCGCGAGGAAGTCCCGGTAGGGGAGGGCCGGCGCGAGCGACTTCCCCGCGTACAGGGAGAGCAATTCATTCAGGACCAGCGGCACCGACCAGCCGTCCGCGACGATGTGATGCACGGTCTGGATCAGTACGTGGCTGTCATCGCTGACCCGCACGAGCGCGTACCGCATGCCCGGCGGCGTGGCCAGGTCGAACGGCTCGGCACGCTCGGCCGCGGCCACCGTTTCCACGTCTCCGCTGACCACGTACCGCCAAGGAGCCGCAACCGGGCCGCCGAGCACCGCCACGATCTCGCCACCGGCCGTCGGACGGAACGCCGCAGCCAGGTTGGGGCGCCGGTCGAACACGGCGGTCGCCGCGCGGTGCAAGCGTTCGGCGTCGAGGCGGCCCTCGAGGTGGATGAGCTGCTGCACGACGTACGGGTCGGCGCTCGGATCGTACGTTGCGTGGAAGTAGAGACCGGCTTGCAGCGGGGTGAGCGGAAGGACGTCGCGCACCTCCCCACCCAGCGCGTCCACCTCGGACTGGGTGAGCTGCACGAGCGGGAAGTCGCTGGGGGTGTGCCCGGTCACGGCCGGGTCGGTGGCCAGCTCGCTCAGGTGCGCGGTCCAGCGGTCGGCGATCGTCTGCACCTCGGCGCGGGTCAGCACCGAGCCGGGCCAGCTGAACACAGCCGACAACTGGGTGCCCGTGGTGACCGCGTTGACCTCAAGGGTGCGCGGCAGCGGCATGCGGGGGTCACGGCGTTCGACGACCACCTCACCGTCGTCGAAGCGGCCCAGGTAGTTGAACAGCACGCGGGGCTGGACGGCGAGATCGTGGTGGCCCGCGAGATAGCGCAGGATGCCGTACGAGATCCCGTTGCGCGGCACCGCCCGCAACTGATCCTTGACCGCCTTGACCGCCGCAGCCGCAGTGAGCCCGGAAACGTCAAGCGGGACCGGGAACAGCGTGGTGAACCAGCCGACCGTACGAGAAAGGTCAAGGTCCACGGCGTCTTCCTCGCGCCCGTGTCCCTCCAGTTCCAGCAGGAACGGCTCGTCCGGCGAGATCGCCAACGCCAGCGCGGCCACCAGCGCATCGTTCACGCCGCCGTGAACGGCCGCCGGTACGGCACCGAGCAGCCGGTCCGTGACGTCCTCGGGCAGCGTGACGGTCAGCGTTTCCTCGGTCGCGACCGTGCCCGCGCCGACCGGCAACGATCCCGGGGAAACCTGCGCAGCGGCTTGCCAGAACGCCAGGTCAGCACCGAGGTCCACGCCCCGCAGCGCCGTCGCCCACTGCCGGAACGAGGTCGGGGCGGGCGCGATCGGCAGGCCGGTGCGCAGGGCCTCGGCGAGCACCCGCAGCGAGACGCCGTCGACGATCGTGTGGTGCAACGCGATGATCAGCTCGCCACGGTCGGGGAGGTACGAGAACGCGACCATGCGCTCGGTGCTCAGCCGGGCTACGGTGGCCTCCAAGTCCTCGCCCTCGCGCAGCACCTCGGCCGCCGTGATCGAACCGGCCGGGCGGAGGGTCAGCGTGGCCCCTTGGATCGACCCGCGCAGCACGTCGTGCGCGGCGAGCAGGCCGTCGATGAGGTCGGCACTGCCGTTGAAGGGCACAGTGATCGCCTGGAAGAAGCCGTCGAGACCGTCGCCGACTTCGTCCAGCCAGGCCAGGATCGGCGTGGGCGGCACCTCACCGACAGCCTCGATCGCGGGCTGCTCCGCTTCGGCGGCCAACGTCACGACCAGCGCCAACGCGGCCGGGGTGGGGTTGGCGAACAGGTCACGGGCGCGCAGCGTGAAACCGGCGCGCCGGGCGGCTCGTACGGCACCGATGGCCACGATGCTGTCGCCGCCGAGCGCGAAGAAGTCGTCCTCGGCGCCGACTGTTTCCAACCCGAGCACGTCCTTGAACACGTCGCACAGGCGCGCTTCGGTTTCCGTACGCGGCGGGCGGGAACGGGCCGGGCCGAGCACCGGGACCGGCAGTGCCCGCCGGTCGACCTTGCCGTTGGCGGTCAGCGGGAACGCCTCAAGGATCACGAAAACCGAGGGCACCATGTACTCGGGAAGCCGCTCGGCACACCAGTCGCGCAGGTCGTCGGCGGTTGCGGGGGCGCCCAGGACGGCGTACCCGATCAAGTGTCTGTCCTGGACTGTCACCACGGCCTGGCGGACCGCCGGGTGGGCCGAGGCGACGGCCTCGACCTCCTCCAACTCCAGGCGCATGCCGCGGATCTTCACCTGGTCGTCGGCGCGCCCGGCGAACTCCAGGCTGCCATCACCGGTCCAGCGGGCCAGGTCCCCGGTGCGGTACATGCGGGTGCTGCCGCCGAAGGGGTTGGCGATGAACCGGGAGGCGGTCAGCGCGGGAGCGTTGACGTAACCGCGGCCGAGCAGGAAACCGGCGGCATAGAGTTCCCCGGTCACGCCCGGCCCGACCGGGTTGAGATCGTCGTCGAGCACGTACAACTGGGTGTGCGGGTTGGGACGCCCGATCGAGGTGGCGATGCGCTCGGCTGAGTCGCGGTAGATCACGTGGGAGACGCCGATGGTCGCCTCAGCCGGACCGTACCCGTGATAGAGCGTCGTCGTGAGCTGCGAGCGGAAGCGTTCGAACAACCCGGGGGTCAGCACCTCGCCGCCGCACCACACGTGCCGCAGCCCGTCGAGCAGGTGGGTACCCCGGGCGAGTTGCAGGAGGACGTCCAGCATCGAGCTGACCAGGTAGACGAAGGTGACACCCTCGGTGGAGATCAGGTCGAGCAGGTACTGCGGGTCGCGTTCGCCGCCCGGCTCGGCCACCACGACATAGCCGCCGGACACCAGCGGGAGCAGGATCTCGTTGACGCTGATGTCGAACGAGAGCGGCGCCTTGAACAGGGTCGCGTCGCCCGGCCCGAAGTGCAGGATCTCGTCACGCTGCCAGCGCAGCCGTTCGTGGATGGCCTCGTGGCGGATCATCGCGCCCTTGGGCTTACCGGTCGAGCCCGAGGTGAAAATAACGTAGGCGAGTTGGCCCGGCTCGATGCCGGTCCCCGGCGCCGGTTCCACCGTGCCGGAAATATCGCCCGAGGTCAGCACCAGCTTCGCCCGCGCCTCGGCGAGGACCTGCTCCCGTCGCTGATCAGGCCAAGCCGGATCCACCGGTACGAACGCAGCGCCGGCGACCATGATCCCCAATACGGCGACCACCATCTCGGCTGAGCGAGGCATGCCCACGCCCACGACATCCTCGGCCCCGACGCCGTCCGCCTGCAGCCGACGGGCCAGGGCACAGACCCGGCCGCTGAGCTGGGCATACGTCCACCGGGTCTCCCCCGCGACCAGCGCCAGGGCGCCGGGGTGCCGCGCGGCCTGGGCCAGGAAGGCTTCCACCACGGTGGAGATGCCGGCCGGCGTCGTGTGGTTGTTCCACCGCGCCAGCGAGTCCTCAATCCCCTGAAGCCCAGCCGTCATGTAACCCGCACCTCCGAAGTGGAGCGCCCAGTCAGGCGCACGTCACCCACCGACGCGGATTTAGGTTAGCCTAACCTCAACAGACATGGAGACCGCCCTCCGTGCCACCCGGCAGGACGCGCCATCACGCCACCGAACGAGCCGACCACGCACTCCACAGATCGGCATACCGCCCACCCGCAGCAACCAGCTCCTCATGCGATCCGGACTCCACAATCGACCCGTGTTCCAGCACGATCACCCGGTCCGCGGCCGCCGCCTGAGTCAGCCGATGCGCCACCACCAGCGCCGTACGACCCTGCAACGCCGCCGCAGCCGAATCCTCCAGCGCCCGCGCCCCCGCACTCCCCGCCTCAGCCGTGGCCTCATCCAACACGGCCACCACCGGGTCGAGCAGCACCAACCGCGCCAGAGCAAGCTGCTGCGCCTGCGCCGCCGTCAACTCCTGACCGCCATCCCCGACCTCGGTGCCCAAGCCCTCGGGCAGAGCCGACGCCCATTCGAGCGCCCCCACCTTCGCCAGCGCCGCCGACACCTCCGTCACCGAAGCGCCCGGACGGGCCAGGCGAAGGTCCTCGATGAGCGGACCGGCGAACACGTGGGTTTCCTGGCTGACGATCGCCACGGTGCGTTCGGGTACCTCGGTGACCGGCACGCTTGCGACGCACGCGGAACCGCTTGCCGGTCGCAGGATGCCGGCGGCAATCAACGCAGCCGTCGTCTTTCCTGCTCCCGTTGAACCAACCAGCGCGACCCGCTCCCCCGGCTCCACCCGCAACGTCACGTCGCGCAGCACCGGGGTGACCCCGTCGTAGCTGAAGCACACCTTGTCCAGCGACAGCGCAGCACCATCGGCCGGCCGGGATTGATCAGCCGGCACCGGCATGCGCAGCACGCCGACCAGGCGGCCCAGGCTGGCACCCGCGTTCTGCACCTCGTCGAAGGTGAACAGCAGCATCGACACCGGGTTGAACAGGCGGTGGAACAGCAGTGCCGCCGCGGAGGTCTCGCCGACGGTCACCGAGCCGTTGCGGACCAGCAGGAAGCCGACCACCAGGATGGCCGCGAGCCCGGCGAACTCCGCCCGGTTGACCCGGCCGACGAACCGTGTGAACAGGGTGAACACGTCGACCGAGATGTCGCGTGCCTTGGCCGACACGGTGTCTATCTCACGGCGGTGGCGTTCTTCCAGCCGGTACGCGTGCACGGTTCGCAGGCCCTGCATGCTCTCGACCAGCAGTTGCGAGCGTTCGGCGATGGCGGCGCGTTCGCTGGCGTAGCGGGGAGCCGAACGCGGCAGATACCAGCGCAGCCCCAGCACATACAGCGGTACGGCGATGACCCCGGCCAGGCCGAGACGCCAGTCGATGCCGGTCATCGCGGCCAGGCTGAGCACGCCGAGCAGCAGCGCCGAGATCACCTGCGGCAGCACGTCGGTGACGGCCTTGCCGATCGCGGCTATGTCGGCGCCCACCCGCGACAGCAGGTCGCCGCGGCCCGAGCGGTCCAGCACCAGCGCGGGCAGACGCAGCGCGGTCGAGACGGTGCTCTCACGCAGATCCGCGAGCAGCCGGGCGCCAAGACGTCCGATCAGGTACGTCGAAAGCCCCGTCGCCGCGCCCCCCACCAGCGCCGACGCCACGATCACCAGCGCAATCGGGATGATGGCGTGCGCCCCGGCGCCCTCGCGCACCCGGTCCACGAGCAAGCCGAGGACGTACACGGGAACGATCGCGGCAATCGCGGCCAGCACCCCGGCGATCAGCGTTCCGGCCGTCTCGCCGCGGCGGGTTTTCAGCTCGCTCGCCAGCCAGGCGCGGCTCTGTTTCGCAGTGGCAATGGGCAACGTCATCGCAGCACCATCCGGCGGTAGGTGTCGTCGGTAGCGCCCAGGCCGGCGTGCTCGCCCTCGGTGTCGACCACGCCGTCGCCCAGCACCACCACGCGGTCGGTGGCCGCCAGCAGGGCCGGGCTGCTGGTGATCACGATGGTGCCGAAACTGGACTCCGGAGCGTGCCGCAGCGCGCGGATGCCCTGCGCGATCGAGTGTTCGGTCACCGCGTCCACGGCGGTGGTCGGGTCGTGCAGCACCAGGACCGGCGGCCGGGCCAGCAGCGCGCGGGCCAGGGCGAGGCGTTGCCGCTGGCCACCGGAGAGGCTGGCGCCGCGCTCGGCCACCGGCTCGGCCAGGCCGCCGGGCTGCGTCGCGATCACCTCGTCGGCCGCTGCCGCCCCGAGCACGGTGTCCGGAATGTCGGCTGCGATCAGGTTGCTTGTGATCGTACCGGTGAACAGGTCGGCATGATGCGGCTCGACCAGCAGTAAGCGCCGGGCGTGGTCGCGGTCCAACGTGTCCAAGGAGGTCCCGGCGAGCAGGATCGAGCCCTCGTAGTCGGCGGGCACCGACAGCACCTTGACCAGCGCTTCGGCGTCACCCGGGCGGCGCGCGACCACACCGACGAACTCACCGGGGCGTACGTGCAGGTCCAAGCCTTGCAGCGGCCCGTGCCGCAGGTCGCGCAGGTGCAGCTCGCAGCGTTCGGTCTCGGCGACGGCCGCGCCGGCGGGCAGGATCAGCGGGGCGTCGGTGACCTTGGCGATCCGGTCGGCCGAGGCCCGCGCCTCGGCCACCCAGCTCGGCACGACGGCGAGCAGGCCGAACGGTTCGATGAGGAACTGGGCCGAGCCGATCACCGTGATGAACTGGCCCGCAGTGATCCGGCCGGTGAGCGCGAACCAGCCCGCCAGGATGGCGATGCCGCAGGCCAGCAGCGTGCTCAGCGTGGTCGAGGCGGCCAGGTAGCCGCCCTGGGTGCGGCCCGCGCGCAGGGTCGCGGCGAGCGAGTGCCGGCTGACCTGCCGGTACCGCTCGGCGGCGGCGTCCTGAGCGCCGATGCCGCGCAGCGGGCGCAACCCGGTCACCAGGTCGGTGGCCAGCGAGGTCGCGGCGCCGGCCCGGCTCTGCTGCTCGGCCACCCGCTTGGTGATCAGGGGCGCGCTGAACTGCAGCAGAAGCAGCACCACGGGGGTGGCGACCAGCACAACCAGCCCCAGCGGTACGGAGATCAGCAGCAGCGTCACCGCACTGATCGCGGTTGCCACGATCGCACCGGCGATCCGGGGCACATAGTCGATCAGGTACGACGCCTCGTCGGCGTCCGTCGTGGACACCGTCAGCAGATCGCCGGCCCGATAGTCCGTACGGATCCCGCGCGGATGCATGATCTTGGCTGCCACCCCGACGCGCAACTGGTGCGCCTCCTCGGCGATCGCCTTCATCAGCTCCCGGGCGCCGAAACGGTACGCGACCGTCAGCACCGCGAACAGCAGCGCCAGCACCCCGGCCCAGAGCAGCAGCGCCGTGCCGTCGCCGGGGCTGACCGCCCGGTCGACGATGACGCCGATGAGAATCGGAATGCTCGCCTCACACGCCTGGTGCAGGCCGATCAGCGAGCTGCCCGACCACAGGCGCTTGGCATTGCGAGTGAGAACCCGGCGAAGAACCTTGTTCACTGCGCCATGCTGTCGCGCAGGCTCTTCGGTCGCAGGTCGGTCCAGTTCTGGTCCACGTAGTCGAGGGCCTGCTGGCGCGGAGCCGGGCCGAACACGCTGCGCCAGCCCGACGGGATCTCCTTGAAGGACGGCCACAGCGAGTGCTGCTCCTCGTCGTTCACGAGGACGTGGAAGGTGCCGTTCTCGTCGTCGAACGGGTTGCTGGACACGCGGGCTCCTTGAGGTCTGCGACACCGACCAGGTAAGGCTAACCTAAGCTGGAGCGCGGAATCACCAGCGGGGTGCGGGTTTCCGGGTCCTCGATGATGCGGCAGCCCAGACCGAACACCCGCTCAACCAGATCAGCGGTCATCACTTCCCGTGGGTCGCCCTGCGCCACGATCGCCCCGGACTTCATGACGACCAGGTGATCGGCGTAGCGGGCGGCCTGGTTGAGGTCGTGCAGCACCGCAACCATGGTGGTGTCCTGCTCGCGGTTCAGCCGTACGCACAGCTCCAGCAGTTCGATCTGGTGCGCGATGTCCAGGAACGTGGTCGGCTCGTCGAGCAGCACGATCGGGGTCTGCTGGGCCAGCACCATGGCCACCCAGACGCGCTGACGCTGCCCGCCGGACAACGTGCCGACCAGCTCGCCGGACAGCTCGCTGACCCCGGTGGCAGCCATCGCGGCGACCACGGCGGCCTCGTCCTCGCTCGACCATTGCCGGATCAGCTTCTGGTGCGGGAAGCGGCCCCGGGCAACGAGTTCCGCGACCGAGATGCCGTCCGGGGCGATCGAGGACTGCGGCAACAGCCCGAGCCGGCGCGCGACTTCCTTGGCCGGGCGCGCGTGGATGTCCCGGCCGTCCAGCAACACCTCACCCGTCGTCGGCTTGAGCAGCCGGGACAGCGCCCGCAGCAGGGTGGATTTGCCGCAGGCGTTGGGCCCGATGATCGCCGTGAACCGGCCCGCCGGGATGTCCAGGGAGAGGTGCTCGCTGATCGTCTTTTTGTCGTACCCGATGGTGATGTTCCTGGCGGCCAGGCTCATGCGCACAGTCCTATCGACGCGCCTGGCGCATCAGCAGCCAGACGAAGTAGAGGCCACCCACGGACACGGTCACCACGCCGACCGGCAGCTGCGTCGGGGCGAACGCCCGCTGTGCGATCCAGTCGCTGAGCATGAGCAGGAACGCGCCCATCGCCGCCGAGGGCACCAGAGCAATGCCCGGGGTGCGGGTCAGCCGCTGGGCAAGCTGCGGGGCGGCCAGCGCGACAAAGGAAATCGGTCCCGCTGTGGCGGTCGCGACGGCGGTCAAGGCAACACCAATGATGAGGTACGACAACCGCACGCGTTCCACTCGTACGCCCAGAGCAGCCGCTGCGTCCTCGCCCATTTCGAGCAGGGCGAGCCGGGGCCCGTACAAGATGAGGGCTACGCACAAGGCACCCACCGCAACCGACGCCGGGGTGACCTGCGCCCACCCGAGCCCGTTCAGGCTGCCCTGCCCCCACATCGACGCCGAGTACGCGGCCTGCAAGTCGACCTTGGTCAGGAACCACTCGTTGGCCGAGGCCAGCATGGCGCTGATCGCGATGCCCACGATGATCAGCCGGAAGCCCTGCACCCCGCGCTGAAACGCGAACAGGTACACGAGCACCGCGGTGGCCAGCCCGCCGGCCAGCGCCCCACCGGCAACCGCGTAGTAGCCGTTACCGGCCACCACTGTCACGATCAGCACCCCGGTGTACGCGCCCACGTTGAACCCGATGATGTCCGGGCTGCCCAGCGGGTTGCGGGTGAGGGCCTGGAAGACCGCACCGGCCAGCCCCAGCGCCACCCCGATGATCAAGGCGAGCAGCACCCGGGGCAGGCGCCACTCGACCACCACGAGCCGGGCCGCGCGGGTGCCCTCGCCGCTCAGCGCCTCGATGACCTGGGCCGGGCCGAGCGAGAACTCCCCGGTACCCAGCGCCAGCACGCCGATCGCGAGCGCAGCCAGCACCAGGATCACCGTGACCAGCAACGGCCGGACCGAGATCCGCGCCGACACCGCCGGGGCCGGGCGCAGCACGAGCACACGCCGGCCAAAGTCCACCTCTCCCGGCCGATCGTCCTGCACTGCCGTCACGGGCCGCTCGCTTTGGACCGGCTTCACAAGCTGCTCGCTTTGGATTTACGGACGTACCAGATCAGCACGGGAGCTCCCACGAATGCGGTGACCACGCCGACCCGCAGCTCGCCCGGGCGCACCACGAGCCGGCCCACGATGTCCGCAACCAGCAGCAGCACCGGCCCGAGCACCGTGGTGTAGACGAAGATCCAGCGCTGGTCGGGTCCGACGATCCACCGGACCACGTGCGGCACCATCAACCCGACGAACCCGATGGGCCCCACCGCCGCCGTCGCCGCCCCGGTCAGCACCATCACCGAGATCGTGGCCAGCACCCTCGTCCGCCCGATGCTCGCGCCCAGCGTGCGGGCCAGGTCGTCGCCGAGCGCCACCGCGTTCAACGAGCGCGCCACGATCATTGCCAGCACCAGCCCGGCCGCCACGAACGGCAGGATCGTGACGGCCACGTCAACCGGCCGGCCCCCGAGCGCGCCGATGTCCCAGAACCGCAGGTAGTCGAACGCGCGCGGGCGGACCAGCCGGATGCCGTTCGAGAGCCCGTCCATGACCGCGCCCAACGCGATGCCGGCCAGCGTCAGCCGCACCGGGGTGGCACCGCCGCGCCCCATCGACCCCAGCAGGTAGACCAGCGTCAACGCGAACGCGACACCCAGGAAGCCGAACCACATGTACTGCGACAGGCTGGTCAGCCCCAGCACGCCGACCGCGAACACGACGAACAGCGCGGCACCAGCGTTGATGCCCAGCACCTGCGAGTCGGCCAGCGGGTTGCGGGTGACCGCCTGGATGACCGCACCCGACAGCCCGAAGGCCACACCGGCCAGCAGCCCCAGGATGGTTCGCGGCACCCGCAGGTCGCGCACGATCGCCTGGTCGTCGGTGTTGGCGTAGTGGAGAAAGGCATCCCAGACGGTGTGCAGCGGGACGTTGCGGGTGCCCAGCGCGATGCTGAGCAGGCAAACCAGCGCCAGCAGGGCAAGACAGACAAGCAAACCGACCCCGCGCCGGGCCTGAGTCGCGGCGAGCCCGGCGGACGGCTGCGATCGCGCAGGCGCCGGCGTACGCGTCAGGACCATGCGCCGAAGCTTAGGCTAGCCTTCCCTATCCGTCACCACCGGTCCAGCCGCGCGGACAGCACGGCCAACGCCGCCATGCCTGCGGTGGAGGTCCTCAGCACGGAATCCCCCAGCTTCACCGGATGCGCACCGGCCGCCACGAAGGCCCCCAACTCCTGGTCGCTGATGCCGCCCTCAGGCCCCACGACCAGCGCGATCTCCCCGGACTCGGGCAGCTTGGCCGCGGTGAGCCGGTCGGAGGCCTCCTCGTGCAGGACGAACGCCGCCGCGACTGTTCCGAGCCGGGCCGCCACCTTCTTCGTCGACACGTCCGGATCCCCGCCCACCACCGGAAGCCACGCCCGCCGGGCTTGCTTGGCGGCCTCGCGCGCGGTAGCCACCCACTTTTCCCGCGCCCGCAGGCCCCGATCCCCCCGCCACTGCGCCACGGAGCGGGAAGCGGCCCACGGCACGATCTCGTCGACGCCGATCTCGGTCATCGCCTGCACAGCGAGTTCGCCCCGGTCTCCCTTGGCGATCCCCTGCACCACAACCAGCCGAGGATCCCCCGCCGATATGAACGAACGCTCGGAGATCAGCAGGTCGACACTGCCCCGCCCGACCGCGGCAACCTCGCCCTGAGCCAGCCCACCCCGGCCGTCGGAAAGCAGCACCGCCTCGCCGGACTTCAGCCGCTGCACGTCGGCGGCATGGTGGCCCTCCTTGCCCCCGAGCGTGTACCGGGAGGCAGCGGGCAGGTCATCAACGAGGAACAGCGGCGCGGACACCCCATGAACGCTACCGAACGCGGGCTTGTCACCGTTGCGGCAGATGATCCTCTGGCGTCGTTTCCAGCAATCATGCGAGCGGCATCCGAGCACCCTGAGCCCGGCCTCGGTGGGTGCGGTCAGCGCCACCCACCGAGCTACGACCTCCGGATCCTGAATTAATGCCCGTTGAAGGCGTCTCGCATCCGGGAGAAGAAGCCGCCCTGCTTGCTGAGCTCGGCGATGTCCTCGCCGCGGGTTTTGGCGAAGTCGCGCAGCATGCGTTCCTGGTCCGCGGTGAGCTTGGTGGGCGTTTTGACGTCGAGGTGCACGAACAGCTCGCCTCGGCCCTGGCCGCGCAGGTGGGGGACGCCCTTGCCGCGGATCCGCAGCGTGGAGGACGGTTGGGTGCCCGCCTTGACCTCGATGTTCTCCTCGGAGTCCAGCGTCTTGATGGTCAGGCGGGTGCCGAGGGCGGCCGCGGTCATCGGCAGGGTGACGCGGCAGTGCAGGTCGTCGCCCTTGCGGGAGTAGACGTCGTGGGGGCGTTCGTGAATCTCGACGTAGAGGTCGCCGGCCGTGCCGCCGCCGGGGCCGACCTCGCCCTGCTGGGCCAGGCGGATGCGCATGCCGTCCTCGACGCCGGCCGGGATCTTGACCGTGAGCGAGCGGCGGGTGCGGATGCGGCCGTCGCCGGCGCAGGTGGGGCAGGGGTGCGGGATGATCGTGCCGTGGCCCTGGCAGTTCTGGCAGGGACGCGACGAGACGACCTGGCCGAGGAAGGTGCGCTGCACCGACTGGACCTCGCCACGGCCCGCGCAGGTCTCGCAGGTGGCGAGGTGGGTGCCGGGCGCGGTGCCGGCGCCGGAGCACTGGGTGCACAGGACCGCGGTGTCCACGGTGATCGGGGCCTCGACGCCGAACGCCGTCTCCACCAGGTCCAGTTCCAGGCGCAGGATCGCGTCGGCGCCGGGGCGGGTGCGCGGGCGCGGGCCTCGCGAGCCGCCGCCTGCGGCCGTGCCGAAGAAGGCGTCCATGATGTCCTGGAAGCCGACGAACGGGCCGGCTCCGCCGGGACCGCCCGGGCCACCGGCGCCACCGCCGCCGGGAGCGAGCGGGTCGCCGCCCAGGTCGACCATCTGGCGCTTCTGGTCGTCGGAGAGGACCTCGTAGGCGGCGTTGATGTCCTTGAACTTCTCGTGCGCCTCGGGGTCCGGGTTGATGTCCGGATGGTACTGACGGGCCAGCTTGCGATAGGCGCGCTTGATCTCGTCGTCGGTGGCTTCCCGGCTGACGCCGAGAATTCCGTAGTAGTCCTTGGCCACAGGTGTTCGAGTCCTCATGTCTGCCCCGCGCTCCGCGCGCTGGCGAGCGGCGTCAGTTTCCGTCTATCAATTCT
The DNA here is from genome assembly GCF_001553785.1 of Actinoplanes sp. TFC3. Taxonomy (GTDB): domain Bacteria; phylum Actinomycetota; class Actinomycetes; order Mycobacteriales; family Micromonosporaceae; genus Actinoplanes. The sequence continues at coordinate 1,588,106 of NZ_LOJP01000001.1, read as the reverse complement.
GTGCCAGCAGATCGCCGACGTAGCGTGCCACGGCACGCACGGTAGCGATGGTGCCGGGGTAATCCATCCGAGTCGGCCCCAGCACGCCGAGGCCACCAACGATTGTCGTACCCGGTCCGTAACCCGTGCTGACGACCGAGGCCGCCCGCAGGTTGTCGATCTCGTTCTCGTCGCCGATGCGCACCCGGGTGGTGCTGGGCTCCACCTCGCCGATCAACTTGAGCAGGATGACCTCCTCCTCGAGCGCTTCCAGCACCGGGCGCAACGAGCCCTGGAAGTCCAGGACACCACCGCGGGTCAAATTAGCCGTGCCCGCCAGCGCGAGACGTTCGTCACTGCGCTCGACCAGCGTCTCGAGCAGCACCGATGCCAGGCACGCCATCGTGATCCGCTTCTCCGGCGCGCACTCGTCGACCAGCGCCTGCACCAGCGGCGGCGTGTCGGCGAGCTTCTCCCCGGTCAGCTTGGCGTTCACCTTGCGGCGCAGGTCGAGCACGTCGTCGTTGCTGGTTGGCCCGGGCAGCTCGACAAGACGCTGCTCGACCCGGCCGGTGTCGGCGATCATCACCAGCATCAGCCGCGTGCTGGAGATCGGCACCAGCTCCAGATGGCGTACCGACGAACGGGCCAGGCTCGGATATTGCACCACAGCGACCTGGCGGGTCAGCTGGGCGAGCAACCGGACCGTGCGGTGCACCACGTCATCGAGGTCGACGGCCCCGGCCAGGAAGCGCTCGATGGCCCGGCGCTCGGCCGGGCTCAGCGCCTTGACCCGCGACAGCCGGTCCACGAACAGCCGGTAGCCGGCGTCGGTGGGCACCCGGCCGGCGCTGGTGTGCGGCTGGCGGATGTAGCCCTCCTCCTCCAGCACGGCCATGTCGTTTCGCACGGTTGCCGGGGAAACGCCCAGCTGGTGCCGCTCGACGAGGGCCTTGCTGCCGACCGGTTCCTGGGTGGCGACGTAGTCCTCGACGATGGCGCGGAGCACCTCGAGCTTGCGGTCATCCAGCGACATGACCCCTCCCTCCGTGGTCTGGCACTCCGTCCGGGCGAGTGCCAGTCTACGTCGCCCAGGCCGCCCGCGCGATGATCGGCCGTCGGCGAAAGCCCTGGACGGCCGGGTGTCGCCCTCGCCAGGTTCGACGCGCGGCCCTACCGTGTGGGCCATGACTGAACCACCTCGTCCGCCCGGTGAGGGACAACCCTCGGACCCCACCGAGCCGTTCAACCAATATCCCCCGCCGCCCTACAACCCGCCGCCCGCCTCGGGAGCCGGTGGCTACCCGCCGCCCAGCTCGGGCTCCGGGGGCTACCCGCCGCCCGCCGGGGGCTTCCCGCCACCACCGCCCTCCTCGGGCGCGCCCTACGGCCAGCAGCCTCCGCCGTCGTCCGGTGGACCCTACGGCCAGCCGTACGGCGCGTCGCAGTACAACCCGCAGGGTGGGGGCGGCAGCAACGAGGACCGCACCTGGATCCTCGTCGCCCACTTCGGCGGCGCGGCCGGCGCGTTCATCACCGGCGGCGTGGCGGGCTGGATCGCCCCGCTGGTCGCGATGCTGGCGCGCGGCAACCAGTCGCCGCTGGTGCGCTCGGAGGCGGTCAAGGCGCTGAACTTCCAGCTGCTCTGGGCCATCATCGCGATCGTCGGCTACATCCTGACCTGCATCGTCGTCGGCTTCGTGGTGGCCATCGCCGCGTGGCTGATCGCCTCGATCATCGGGGTCATCGCCGGGGTCAAGGCGGCGAACAACGAGCCGTACAAATACCCGATGACGGTCTCGCTGATCAAGTAAGCAGCCTCAGACGAGGTCACGCACCACGGCGTCGGCCAGCAGCCGGCCCCCCAGCGTGAGAACTGCTCGGCCCCGTTCGTACGCGGCGGGGTCGAGCAGCCCGTTGGCCATCGCCTTCTCCACGCCAACCGGGTCCGCGGCGGACAACGGCAGCCCCTCGGCCAGACGCACGCGCAGCATCACGTTCTCGACACGCCGATCCTCAGCCGTCAGGACCTCTCGCGCCAGGCCGGGTGAGACACCGCCGGCAAGCTTTTTCGCGTACGAGGACGGGTGCTTGACGTTCCACCACCGCACCCCGTCCACGTGGCTGTGCGCGCCCGGCCCGAAGCCCCACCAGTCCCCGCCGGTCCAGTAGAGCTGGTTGTGCCGGCAGCGCGCCTCGGGCGACGTGGCCCAGTTCGACACCTCGTACCAGGCGAACCCGGCCGCGCTCAGCGCCTGGTCAGCGGCCAGGTAGCGGTCGGCCGCCACGTCATCGCAGGGGAACGGCACCTCGCCGCGGCGCATCTTGGCGGCCATCCTGGTGCCGTCCTCGACGATCAGCGAGTACGCGCTGACGTGATCCACCCCGGCCTCGATGACCGCGTTCAGCGAGGCGGCGAAGTCCTCGGCGGTCTCCCCCGGCGTGCCGTAGATCAGGTCCAAGTTGATGTGCTCAAAGCCGGCCTCGCGCGCCTCCCGGGCGGCTTGGACGGCTCGACCGGCGGTGTGGTTGCGCTCCAGGACGGCCAGCACTCCCGCGGAGGCGGACTGCATGCCGAGCGAGATCCGGTTGAAGCCGGCGCTCTTCAGTTCCCGCAGCGACTCCGGCGTTACCGATTCCGGGTTGGCTTCCGTGGTGATCTCCGCGTCGGCTTCCAGGCCCCAGGTCCGGTCGATTCCTTCGAGGATGCGGCCCAGGTCGTGCGGGCTGAGCAGGGTGGGCGTGCCGCCGCCGACGAACACGGTTTCCACCGGTTTCGCCACGATTTGCCCGGCGAAACGGACCTCTTGAAGAACTGTCGACGCGTACTCGTCACGGCTGGCACCGCCGCCCAACTCGCTGGCCGTGTACGTGTTGAAGTCGCAGTAGCCGCACCGCGAGGCGCAGAACGGCACGTGCACGTACACCCCGAACTGCCCGGACACACGCACGGACGCCGGTAGCAAGCCGTCGGCGGGTACGGGTTCCCCGTCGGGTAAGGCTCCAGGCATCACTCAAATATGCCCTATGGTTCCGGGATGGCTCTGGTCCGTACCGTCACCGCCGCCGGGGTGACCACCCTGACGCTGGACAGCCCGGCTAACCGCAACGCCCTCTCCTCGCCGCTCATGCGCGAGCTGCTGGAGGCCCTCGCCGCCGCGCAGCGCGACCCAGCCGTACGCGCGGTTGTGATCTCGCACACCGGTCCGGTCTTCTGCTCCGGCGCCGACCTCAAGGAAACGGCCGCAACCGGCGACGACGGCAAGCTTCCGGCCGAGGTGATGGCCGACGTGCTGGCCGCCGTCTGGGAGTTTCCCAAGCCCGTGGTCGCGCGCATCGGGGGTCCGGCCCGGGCGGGCGGGCTCGGCCTGATCGCGGCCGCAGATCTAGCTGTCTGTACGCGCACAGCGACGTTCGCCTTCTCCGAGGTCCGGCTCGGGGTGATCCCGGCGGTGATCAGTGCCACCGTGCTGCCCCGGCTGGCCCCGCGCGCCGCCGCCGAGCTGTACCTGACCGGCGACGTGTTCGACGGCACCCGCGCCGCCGAGATCGGCCTGGTCACCAGGGCGGTCGAGGCCGAGCAGCTCGACGAGACCGTGGCGGCGTACTGCGAGTCGCTGGTCAAGGGCGGCCCGACCGCGCTGGCGGGCACGAAAAGGCTGCTCCGGCGTACCCCTGCCGAGTCGATCCGGGCCGACATGGCCGAGCTGTCCGCCCGGTCCGCGGGATACTTCAAGTCGGCCGAGGGCCGCGAGGGTGTGGCCGCGTTCCGCGAGAAGCGGGCGGCCGCCTGGGTGCCGGTCCCGTGAGCGACGGGCGCGCGTTGTCTAGTCTTTGATCGACCGGCTGATCATGCCGGCGGGTCCGCGGGAGGTGCGGGTGAAGCGCAAGCCGGTCGCGATCATCGCGGTGCTGGTGCTGGTGGGCGCCCTCGGCTTTGTGGTCTCCCAGTCCTTTCCGGGCACGTTCAAGCTGCCCCACCTGGGTCCGGAGTGCACGGTGCGCGCCGACGGCGAGGTAACCCTCTACTCGGTGCAGATGGCCAACGCCGCCACCATCTCGGCGATCGGGCTGCGCCGCAAGATGCCGGAGCGGGCGATCGTGGTCGCGCTGGCCACGGCGCTGCAGGAGTCGAAGCTGGAGAACCTGGACACCGGCGACCGCGACTCGGTGGGGCTGTTCCAGCAGCGGCCCAGCCAGGGCTGGGGCACCCCGGAGGAAATCCAGGACCCGCGCTACTCCGCCGACAAGTTCTACGCGGCCCTCAAGAAGGTGAAGGGCTGGAAGGAGATGCGGGTGACCGACGCCGCGCAGAAGGTGCAGCGATCGGCCTATCCCAACGCGTACGAGAAGTGGGCCGACGAATCCGCAGTGCTCGCCAAGGCGCTGGCCGGGCGGGCCACCGGCGCCGTCGAGTGCACTGTGACCGGCGAGCCGGCCCTGCGCGGGGCGGCGGCCTCGGCAGCGCTCTCCGAGGGGCTCAAACTGGACTGGGGCGTCGACACGTCCCCGGACGCCGATCTCAAGGTCACCGTGAAGGACCCGAACACCGGCTGGCGCTACGCGCACTGGCTGGTCTCGCACGCCAAGGGCACCGGGCTCGAACGGGTGCGCTTCGCCGATCGCGAGTGGGACGCCACGAACGGGAAGTGGCAGCCCGTAACCGGCGACCGGCGGGTCGGCGACGACACTGTGGTGGCCGAGGTTTTTCACTGACCTTCACATTCACGTTCACCGACACGTCGGCCAGGCCCGATGCCATGCTCGCAGCTCATAGCGCTACGTATACATCGACATGGACAGACAGCGACCGTACTGGTACTAGTTATTCGTGCTCCACGCCTTGGAATGGACCCTCTTCGGAGCCGTGAGCGTAGCCGCCATCATCATCGGGGTGAACCGGTTCCGACCGGCTCGCACCGGACCGTGGCTGCTCATCGCCGCGTCGGTCGCCTGCCTCGCCCTCGGTGACATCCTGTACGCCTTCGGCCGGTACGGCATCGCGGATGTCAGCTATCTGTCAATGTTCGTCACCATCGGTCTGGCGCTGCTGCAGCTGACCCGCGGCGGCACGCTGCTGATGACCCGCGCCCGGCTCATCGACCTGGTGGCCTGCGCATGCGCGACGCTGCTCGTGGTCTGGGTGTTCGTGATCGCTGACAGCCACCGCCTCGGCGACATAGTCGCCACCGACGTGATCGGCGCGCTGCTGCTCATCGGCGTGGCCGCCCGGCTCATCGCGGCGACCTGGTTCAACTGGTCGGCGGTGTTGCTGTGCGTGGGCGCGGCGGGCATGCTGTCCAGCGACATCGCGTACGGCCTGCACCCCCGCTGGTGGACCGAGACCGGCTTCATGGTGCTCTATCTGGCCTGGGGCGGTGCTGCCCTGCATTCCTCGATGGTGGAGCTGACCGCGCCCATCCCCGCCCGGCAGATCCCCTGGAAGGGCCGCTGGGCCGCGCTGCTCGGCGTCTCGGTGGCCACCCCGCCGATCGTGCTGCTGGTCGAGTCCCTGTCCGGCGCGGTCACCGACGGCGTGGTGATCGCCGTGGCCGGTGCCATCACGCTGGTATTGATGATCACCCGGCTGTCCGACTCGGCGCTGCTGAGCAACCAGGCGGAGGCCCGCGAACGGGCGCTGCGCGAGGCCAGCGCCTCCCTGGTCGCCGCGCCGGACGAGGCCGCCGTGGACGAGGCCGTCCGCGCCGCAGTGGGCAAACTCCTGCCGCCCACCAAGGTGCTGTTCGCCACCGACGATCGCAAGCTGGCGCTCGAAGCCCTGCCCGCCGCGGCCGCCGGTCCGGGTTCGCGCAGCTGGTGGCTGTCCTCGCCGACCGCGGCACCGAACCCGAAGCCGGACGTCGAGGCCACGCTGATCTGCCCGCTCTGGCTGGAGCCGCTCGCGGTCGCCCGGCCCAGCGGCGGGGCCCTGGTCCTCACCGGGCGCCGGGAAACCCTCGACGCCGGCCGCGACGCTCTCGAGGTCCTGGCCGGACAGGCTGCCCTGGCCCTCGACCGCATCGCGCTGGTGGAGGCCATCGGACGCCGCGACAGCGATCTCTATCTACGCGCGGTCATCCGCAACACCGCCGACATCATGCTGGTCACCGACGAGGATCAGGTCATCCGGTACGCCAGCCCGGCGCTGCGGAGCCTGCTGGGCGACAAGGAGATCCCGCCGTTCGCCACGCTGGCCGACCTGGTGCACCCCGACGACCGCACCCAGGTGCGCCGTAAGCTGCGCGAGAACGGCGACGGGGTGGTGCACTGCGCGCTGCAACGCTCGGACGAGAGCCAGGTGCTGGTCGAGGCGACGTACCGGGACCTGCGCGAAGACCGGCTGGTGCAAGGGTACGTGGTGACCATGCGCGACGTGACCGAGGCGCACGACCCGGCCGAGCGCATCCCGCGCCTCGACCACGTCGACGAGCTGCCGGCCTGGGTGAACCGGCGCAGCGCCCAGCACAAGTTCCGGTACTGAAAAGCATGAGCGGAGCTCGTCCCGCCGGGTGGCCGCCGACGACGACGTGCCGCTGGGCTCGCTGACCTACCACTTCGCCGGCACGGACAAGCTGGTGCGCGAGGCGTTCGGCCACTTCGCTGTACCCGCTGGCCGCGCGTGACCCGGCGTTCCGCGCGGCCACCACCCAGTGATGTCCCGCAGCCGGGCCGCGCTCGAACGACACCTTCGACCGGCAACAACGAAAAACCGGACCCCTGTGGGGTCCGGTTTTTCTGGCAGTGCGGTTCCTACGAACCCCCGAGGGGGTCGAGGTCAGCGACGGCTGTAGCCGCGGCGACCGCCGATGCCGGCAACAAGCGCCACACCGACTGCGGCCAGCACGACCTGGAAGAGCAGCTCGATCCAGTCGACACCCTTGGTGTCGGCAACGCCGGTGGCGCGGGCGATCACGGTGCCCAGCAGCGCGGCGACAACACCGATGACCATGGTCAGCCAGATCGGGATGTTCTGCTTGCCCGGAACAACCAGGCGGCCCAGGGCGCCGATGATCAGACCGACGATGAGCGCGGTAATGATTCCGGTGACAGTCATGGAGGTCCTCCTCGGGGGGTGGTGCACGTTGCGTCCGTCGAGCAAAGGAGTTCCCGACGCCCCGAAAAACCAAACCGCTTTTTTGCCAGGAACCTCTCAGGACCACACCCGCACCAACCCCCGCAAACAACCATCAGAGCAGCTCGCGCCCCTTGATCGCCGCAACCGGTCCCGGCCGGAAAAAATCTTCCTTTACTTCTTCGCAGGCTTGGGATCGGCGGTGTCCGAGGTCGACAGCGCGGCGATGAAGGCCTCCTGAGGCACCTCCACGCGGCCGACCATCTTCATCCGCTTCTTGCCTTCCTTCTGCTTCTCGAGCAGCTTGCGCTTGCGGCTGATGTCACCGCCGTAACACTTGGCGAGCACGTCCTTACGGATTGCCCGGATGGTCTCGCGGGCGATGATGCGGCTGCCGATGGCGGCCTGGATCGGCACCTCGAACTGCTGGCGCGGGATCAGCTTCTGCAGCTTCGACGCAATCGTGACGCCGTAGTTGTAGGCCTTGTCCTTGTGCACGATCGCGCTGAACGCGTCGACCGGCTCGCCGTGCAGCAGGATGTCCACCTTGACCAGTTCGGCGACCTGCTCACCGGAGGGTTCGTAGTCCAGGGACGCGTACCCCTTGGTCTTGCTCTTCAGCTGGTCGAAGAAGTCGTAGATGATCTCGGCCAGCGGCAAGGTGTAGCGCAGCTCCACCCGCTCGGAGGACAGATACTCCATGCCGAGCAGGTTGCCGCGCCGGCTCTGGCACAGCTCCATCACCGCGCCGACATACTCGTTGGGCACCAGCACTGTGGCCCGCACGGTGGGCTCATGAATCTCGGCGATCTTGCCCGCCGGGAACTCACTGGGGTTGGTGACAGTGGCTTCCTGCATGTCCTCGGTGATCACCTGGTAGATCACGTTGGGGGCGGTGGAGATCAGGTCGAGGTTGAACTCGCGTTCCAGCCGCTCGCTGATGATCTCGAGGTGCAGCAGCCCGAGGAAGCCGCAGCGGAAGCCGAACCCGAGGGCGGTGGAGGTTTCCGGCTCGTACACCAGGGCGGCGTCGTTGAGCTTGAGCTTGTCAAGCGCGTCGCGCAGCGCCGGATAGTCGGAGCCGTCGATCGGGTAAAGCCCGGAGTAGACCATCGGCCGCGGGTCCTTGTAGCCGCCGAGGGGGTTGCTGGCCGGCCGGTTGTTGCCGGTGACCGTGTCACCCACCCGGGACTGCCGCACGTCCTTCACGCCGGTGATCATGTAGCCGACCTCGCCCACCCCGAGCGCGCCGGCCTTCTCCATCTCGGGCGAGACAACGCCGATCTCCAGCAGCTCGTGCACGGCGCCGGTCGACATCATCTTGATCCGGTCGCGCGCCTCGATCCGCCCGTCGATGACCCGGACATAGGTGACAACGCCGCGGTACACGTCGTACACGGAGTCGAAGATCATCGCCCGTGCCGGGGCATCGGCGTCGCCCACGGGCGGCTTGAACTGGCGGACGATCTCGTCCAGCAGGTGCTCGACGCCCTCACCGGTCTTGCCGGAAACCTTGAGCACGTCGCTGGGCTCGCACCCGATCAGCTTGGCCAGTTCCTCGGCGTACTTCTCGGGCTGCGCGGCCGGCAGGTCGATCTTGTTGAGCACCGGGATGATGTGGAGATCGTTCTCCATGGCCAGATACAGGTTGGCCAGCGTCTGCGCCTCGATCCCCTGCGCGGCGTCGACCAGCAGAACAGCGCCCTCACAGGCCGCAAGGCTGCGCGACACCTCATAGGTGAAGTCAACGTGCCCAGGGGTGTCGATCATGTTGAGCACTGCCGACTCGCCCTGCTGAGCGCCGTTACGAACCTCCCACGGCATCCGCACGGCTTGGCTCTTGATGGTGATGCCGCGCTCGCGCTCGATATCCATGCGGTCGAGATACTGCGCGCGCATCTGCCGCGGATCAACCACGCCGGTGATCTGCAACATCCGGTCAGCCAGCGTCGACTTGCCATGGTCGATGTGAGCGATGATGCAGAAGTTGCGGATGCGACGCGGATCCGTCGCTCCGATGATGTTCACGCCGGGGTCGAGCGGTCCAGGCACGTTCGTCCGTTCTCGAAGCTGAAGGTCAGACTCGGGCAACTCACAGGCCGGCCCCCAACGGGCCAACCCATCCATGGTCCCACGCCGCGCCGCCGGAGCAGGAACGGGCAGTCAGACGCGGTCCAGGCTCTGGTGCGGGCGGGCAGGTAGCTCGGCGGTCACGACGTTGCCGGGCCGGATCTCACCGCCGCGCAGCACGACGGCCATCACACCGGCCTTGCGGACCAGCTCACCGCGCTCGTCATGGCCGAGCACCTCCTTGAGCAGGCCGGGCCGGAACCGGTTGATCTGCGCACACGGGTTGCGAAGGCCCATGAGCACAACCGCCGGGCGCCCGTCATCGCCGCGCTCCAGCTCGCCGGCAATCACGTCCTCCAGCACGTCAACTGCCGCCGCCGTAGCCGGATCCAACGCCGCATCCCGCGCAGCCACCACCACAGCCTGCGCCGCCACCACAGCCTGCGCCGCCTCGCCCGGCGCCGCTGGGCCGAAGCGCAGCACTGTCCCGCGGGGCAGCCCCAGCAGGTCCAACCCGCTGGTCGTCACGTTCTCCCCCAGCCCGCCGGAGGGTACGTCGTACCCCTTCGCTCCCACCTCCCCGAACAATTCGGCCTGGATCAGATGCACCTGGCGCAAGTTCGGCTGCTTGGGGTCGGCCTTTACGCGGGACCGGTGCCGCACCCGCACGCCCGCGTGGATGTCGCCCGCTACGCCCAGGCCGGGTACCAGCACGATGCGGTCCCGGGTGGGCTTGCTGAACGAGTAGACGTCGTTGCGGCTGACCGCGGCTACCTCACCTCGAAGCTCCTCCATGCGCCGATTTTCTCAGCTCGACCTCCCCGAAATCAGCCCCGGAAGGACACCATCCCGAGCGTCAGTCCGGCGGCTCGAGGAAGAGCGACGACAGCCGGGGCAGGCGGCGCTGCATCTCTTCCTCATCGTCGAAGTCCCACAGCATTGCCGGGTCGGGGCGGCCCGGCGGCGCGTCGCTCGGGGGTAGCTCCTCACCGGTGGCCTCCTGGTAGGCCGCCGCGGCGATGCCCAGGACCTCTTCGGCCTCGAACACGGCCCCGGTCAGCGCGGCCGAGCGGACCGCGGGCAGGTCGGTCAGCGAATCGGGGTCGCGGACAGCACGGGCGAGGACGTCACGGCCGTTGGCGATCAGCCAGCCGCGGAAGGAGTCGAAGCCGTCGTCCGAGCAGCCGCCGTTGATCAGGTAGGCCGCGGCCCACAGGTCTTCCTTGCCGGAAGCGGCCATCACCTTGTCGACGTGGCGGCCCCAGGCCACGATCTCGCCGGGGTCGCGCGTGGCCAGCTCGGCGATGGCACGCTTGGCCACCTCGTCGGGCGAACCCGGCCGGTCGGCGGTCGCCCGATCGATGACCGCCCAGAAGTCGTCCGTTCTCATGAGGGACAGCCTGCCAGGCCGGTATGACAAAAACCGGGAGGGGAGGATGGAGGCATGCGTCCGGTATCACTGCCCGACATCGAGTACGGCGTCACGAGCGTACGGCCAGATTGGGGTGATTTGCCTGGGGCTCTTCGGAGGGTGATCGAGAGGCGTCTGGGCGCTCCGGTGACGGCGTCGAGCACCGCGGGCGGCGGGTTTACCAGGGCGTTTGCCGGTGTGCTGGAGACCGCGACGGGTGCGCGGGCGTTCGTCAAGGCGGCGCCTGTCCAGGAGCCGGCGGCCGAGGCCTACGAGCGTGAGGCGTCCATCACATCGCTGCTGCCGCCGGAGGTTGCCGCGCCCCGGTTTCGGTGGGCGCTGGAGGCCGAGGGCTACTTTGTGGTGTGCCTCGACGCGATCGACGGTCACGTCCCGGTCATGCCGTGGCGCGCCGAGGAGCTGCAGGCTGCCCTGGACGCTTGGCAAACGGCGATCACTGCCCTCCACGAGCCACCGAAGGCACTTCGGCTGCCGGCTGTTGCTCATCTCGTACGGGATCAGCTCTGCTGGTGGTCCGAGATAGCCGCCGGCCGGGCCCCTCTCCCAGCCGCGCCGGCCTGGGTGGCGGGAAAGCTGGACGAGTTGGCACGTTTGGAGCAGGCGCTTCCGGCGATGCTGGCGGGCCACGGGATGATGCATGGTGACCTGCGCATCGACAACGTCATCATTGATGGGGACGGCAAGGCGTGGCTCTGCGATTGGGCGTGGCCTTGCATCGGCCAGCCCTGGTTCGACACGGTGACGTTGCTGGTCACCGCGTACGCGAGTGGCCACGATGTCGATCGGCTCGTGGACGCCCCGGCGGAGGGCGTTGACGGGGTACTTGCCGTGATGAGTGGGCATTGGCTGGTGAGCGCGGCTTCCGGACCGAGCAGCGCATCTCCGCATCAGCGCCAGCACCAGGCGTTCAGCGGGCGCCAAGCGCTGGCCTGGCTGGCCGAACGCCGGGGCTGGTCAGCCATCGATTTGGGTGCCGCCGAACCGGCCTGATACATTGGTTCGTCGCGTGTGGTGGCACGCTGATGCGTGCTGTCGCCGCCCAGCTTCATCCCGTTTCACGAACCGAGCATCATCCGAACCTAGTCAGGACAGGCTGTCGCGTGGCGAACATCAAGTCCCAGATCAAGCGCAACCGGCAGAACGAGAAGGCCCGGCTGCGCAACAAGTCGGTCAAGTCGTCGCTGAAGACCGTTATCCGCAAGCTGCACGAGGCGGGCGACGCGGGCAACACCGAGACGGCCACCGCGCTGCTTCGTGACGCCTCGCGCCAGCTCGACAAGGCTGTCAGCAAGGGCGTCATCCACAAGAACCAGGCGGCAAACCGCAAGTCGGCCATCGCCAAGAAGATCGCCGCTCTCTCCGCCTGATACGCAGGGCTCGCTTGCGGCGCCGACGCGCCATGGCGTCCCGAGCTGCCGCGAGCGGCTGCGGAAAAAGCACCCCCAGGCACCGCCGGACCATTACGGTCCAGCGGTGCCTGGGTGCTTTTTCTTGTCTGTAGGAGATTCGCTCTCAGGGCGTTCGGCGCTGGCGGCGCTTTCGCCTTCGCGCTCCTTCGCGGCTTGGGCCCTTCTGCTTTCCGCACGGTGAAGGCGTGCATCTTTCCGGCCTTTCGCATCCGCCGGCGTCGTTGGAATTGAGCGCGACACGCCCGGATTAAGTCCCTTATACGATTCGACATTGGGCGATCGGTTCGGATGTGCGTCGGATCACGTCGGGGTTCCGGGGCAGATGTCCAGCCTGATCGAGGCTCCTCAGCTCGGACTCGATATGTTTGTCGGCCGATATGTCTGCTTTCGCATTCGCTGATCAGATGGCTGCGCGCAGGAGTGAGGCTTCGGAGTGTGTCAGACGCCCGTGCGAAGATTTTGCTCGTGAACAGTGCACCTCCTACCCCCCTGGTCCTGGTCCTCGGCGATGAGGAATTGCTGGCCGCCCGAGCCGTCACCGCGACGGTCGAGGCGGCGCGAGCGGCTGACCCCGGGGCGGACGTGCGGGAGTACGAAGCCGGTCAGCTCAGCCCCGGCGAGGTCGCCGAGATGCTGAGCCCCTCACTGTTCGGCGGTCAGCGCGTGCTCGTCATCCGCAGCGGGCAGGATGCGCGTAAGGAGCTCACGGCGGCGCTTTTGTCGTACGCGAAGAATCCCGATCCTGAAGTGACCTTGATCGTGACCCACCTGGGCGGCGCCAAGGGCAAGGCGTTCGCCGACGGGTTGAAAAGCGCAGGCGCGACAGTGGTGCCCGCGCTCAAGCTCAAGGGCGACCGTGAGCGCATCGCCTTCGTACGCGACGAGTTCCGGCGCAACGGCGGGCGCTGTGACGAACCCGCCGCGGCTGCCCTGCTGCAAGCTGTCGGCACCGACCTGCGCGAGATCGCCGCGGCCTGTTCGCAACTGCTGGCCGACACCGACGGCAAGATCAGTCCCGCCGTGGTCGCCCGCTACTACAAGGGCCGCGCCGAGGTCAGTGGCTTCGCCGTGGCCGATGCCGCGATGATCGGCGACGTGCCGGCGGCGCTGGAAGCCCTGCGCTGGGCACTGCACGTGGGCGTCGATCCCGTGCCGATCGCCGACGCCATCGCTGATGGGGTACGCACGGTGGCCCGGGTGGCGTCGGCCGGGCGCGGCAATCCGTACCAGATGGCCAGCTCGCTCGGCATGCCCGCGTGGAAGATCCAGAAGGCGCAGGAGCGCAGCCGGGGCTGGACCCCCGAAGGACTGGTCGACGCCATGCGCGCGGCCGCCGAATGCAACGCCGCGGTCAAGGGCGGCGCAGAGGACCGCGGTTACGCGCTGGAGCAGGCCGTCTTCGCGGTAGCCCACGCCCGCCAGTCCGGAGGCGCCCGATGACCCGCTCGCGTCGCGCCGGCCTGTCCCGCGAAGAGGTACGCCAGCAACCCCTGTACGCCCGCGCGCTCGGCCTGCAATACCTGGCCCCCAGTGGGTTCCTGTGCTTCGTGTTCCTCGAAGGTGCGGTGGCGCTGGGCGTTCTGCTCGCCCTGGCCGAGCTGGTCAGCTGGTGGGGCGTCCTGGTGCTACCGCTCTCGGTGGCCGCGATGGTCAAGCTCAACGACGTGGTGGCCGGGGCCCTCACGGTCTCGTCGGCCACGCGGTCGCGCAGTCGCGAGGTCGGAGGCAAGACGGTACGACTCCCGGCCTCGGTGCTGTCGCGAGCAGGTCGTAATGCCGGCGCGGCACCGGGTGACAACAAGCCGACTGTGGACCTCACTGGCCGCGTCCCGGGGGCGACTCGACAGTCGCGCAGGCGTGCCGCCGAGCCGGCGGAGAAGGCCGATACCGGGAACGATCTCGCTCAGGCCGACACTCAACGTTTGGTCAGTCCGGTGCCGGCTGCGGTGTCCGATCAGTTCGACAGCCGTTCGGACCGGTCGTTCGACTCGTTCCCGCCGTTGGATGCGCCTAACCGGTTCTCCACCTTTGTCCCCCCGCAGGAGTCGGGCAAGCGGGAGCTGGGGAGCCTGACGTCGCAAGGGCCGCAGCCCGGACTGCCCGAGTTTGGCACGCAGGCAGTGGGTGGGCCGGAGCTGGGCCTGCCCGAGGCAGACAGGCCCGAGCTGGGCACGGTGGGCGTGGGGCGTCCCGGCCGTCAGTGGGCCGAGCCGTTGGATGACGAGCAGCGAGCCCGCCAGTCCGCCAACCGCCGCTACGAGTAGCCGCACCCTCCGCGGTGTCCCCAGGAAGTCAGGGACACCGCGGAGGGTGCGAATTCTTAGTGATCCTCCGGCAGGTCCTTGGTCGCGGTAGCCCACGTCTGGTTGGCCGAACTACCCAGCGTGAACGAGACCGCCCCGCCGCGCTGCAGGAACGACTCCGGCAACCAGGACCGGCGCAGGGTGGAGTTGTTCAGCTTGACGCTCTGCACGTACGTGTCGGTGCTGGTGGCGTTGACCGTCAGCCGGACGCCGTTGCTGCGCTCGATTTCCACCCGGGTGAAGACCGGACTGCCCAGCAGCATCTCCGCGCGCCCCGGGACCTGGGGGAACATGCCGATAGCGGCGAACACGTACCAGGCGCTCATGGTGCCCAGGTCGTCGTTGCCGGGCAGGCCCGCGGGCCCTGTTCCGTACGCGGTATCGAGGATTTGCCGGACGGTTTCCTGGGTCTTCCAGGGCTGGGCGAGTCCGTTGTAGAGCCAGGGCGCGTGGATGCCGGGCTCGTTGGTCGGGTCGTAGCGCAGTGCGTTGCCGCCCAGCACCGCCCAGTTGCCGTTCTCGTCGTGGAAGAAGCCGTCGAGGCGGGCAGCCGCCGCGGGCCGGCCGCCCATCAGCGTGGCCAGCCCTGAGACGTCCTGCGGGACCATCCAGGTGTACGTGGCGCTGGACCCCTGCGCGAACCCGACATCGGTCGACGGTGTGAAACCGGGCTGCCAGCTCCCATCGGCCTTGCGCGCGGCCTGGTAGCCGACCGCCGGGTTGTACGTGTTCTTCCAGTAGTCGCCGCGCGGCAGGAGCTGACGGTACAGATCCTTGCGCCCGCTGCTCTTGGCCCACATGGCCAGGGAGAAGTCGGCGAGCGAGTTCTCCAGGGTTTCCGCCGCGCCGCCCCAGCAGTGGCAGATGTCGTTGGCCGCGTACTTGAGCGCCAGGTACGTATTGAGCGTCGGCCGCTGACCGAGGCACTGACCCGGGCAGCCGGCGTCCGACAGGGCGTCCGGATTCTGCACCGTGGCCTGCTTGACCAGCGAATCCAGGGCGGCGCCGGTGTCGAAGTTGCGCACCCCCATGGCGTAGTAGGTGGCCAGCGTGGGTGCGGCCGGGTCGCCGGTCATCACGTGGGCCGGGGCGCCGAGGTGCAGCCAGCGGTCCCAGATGCCCTTGTTCTGCGTGGCGAAGTCGAGCATCGAGGTGGCCATGTCACCGGCGACGTCCGGGCGCAAAATCGCCAGGAGCTGGATCTGGGCCCGGTACTGGTCCCAGCCGGAGAACGTGCCGTACACCGCTTTCTGGCCGGGGCGGGCGCTGTGCACCTGCAGGTCCGAGCCGAGGTAGCGGCCGTCGAGGTCGTTCATGATCTGCGGTTGCATCAGCGCGTGGTAAACCGAGGTGTAGAACGCGGTGGTGCGCGCCTCGGTGCCACCGCCGACGCGGATGCGACTGAGCTCGGTGTTCCAGGCCTCCCGGGTCGCCCCGGCGACTGAGTCGACAGTTGCCGTGGCGGGGATCTCGGCGTCTCGGTTGGCGACCGCGCCATCCAGGCTCACATACGAGATGCCGATCCGCATCCGTACGTCGGTGTCCGACCCGGTGTCGAAGCCGACCCACCCGCCGGAGCCGCGGCCCGCCCGATCGGCGCCGGTCAGGTAGCCTTCGCCGCCGCTGGCCGCGGTGCCACCGGGCGTGACCGTGGCGTCGTGCCACGTGCCGGTGGACGCGAAGTCCCGGTCGAACGTGGCGCTGAAGTAGAGCCGGTAATAGGAGCGCCGGTCCGGGTTGTTCGCCCCGCCACCGTTGCCTCGGCGGCCGCAGAACGACCCGGTCAACACCGAGCCTTTGACCGTACGAGCAGAGCTGTCGATTTCGATGTCTGCATTTTCACTGCCGTTGAGTGAGTTGGAAGTGCGGAACAACAGGTTCGCGGCCGACCCGGCAGGGAACGTGAAGTCGGCAATGCCCGCACGCGTGTTCACGGCCAGATCGGTCCGCGCGCCGGAATCCAGCGTCACCGTGTACCGGCCAGGGCTCGCCGTCTCGTTGGCATGCGAGAACGTCGACGCGTACTTGGCGTCCTTGGTGTCAGCCGTCGGCGAGGAGTCAACGTTACCCACGTACGGCAGGATCGGGATGTCCCCGGCCGCCCCGGGCGCACAGCCGGCCCCGTTGACGTGGGTGAGGCTGAAGCCGCGCACCTTGGTGGCGTTGTACTCGTACCCGTTGGCAGCAGGCGCGTTCGTCTGATCACCGTTCGTGTTGGTTGGGCTCCACGCCATCATGCCGAACGGGCGGGTCGCTCCGGGCCAGGTGTTGCCACCCCGCGTCGTACCGATGAAAGGGTCCACATAACTGACCGGATTGCCGACGAGCGGCACGGGCGCAGGCGCGGCTTCGGCCCGGACAACCGGGCCCATCGTGACGACGAGGAGCCCACCAGCAGCCCCCGCCACCACACGACGAACACGAGACATTGACATGAGCCACCCTAAAACCATTTCGATGATCAGCAATACGCCCACGCCCAACCGCCGGGTGAACCAGATGTGTCACGTTTCCCGAGGCCATCTCGTCTGCTTGAGGAACACCCCAGGACAGGGAGCGAAAGATGAAGATCGCAGTCGCCGGCGGAACGGGCCTGACCGGGCGCAACGTGGTGCAGGTACTCAGAACGACCGGTCACGAACCGGTGGTGCTGGCCCGCTCGCAAGGCGTCGACCTGCTGAGCGGCGCGGGCCTGGACAGCGCGCTGGCCGGCGTCGACGCGGTGATCGACGTGAGCAACGTGACCACCAACAAGCGTGACGTCGCGGTCGGCTTCTTCGACCAGGCCGGCCGCAACCTGGTCAGCGCGTCGCACCGCGCGGGCGTGCGCCACCTGCTCACCCTTTCCATCGTCGGCATCGACCGGGTACGACTGCCGTACTACGCGGGCAAGCTGCGCCAGGAGGAGGTCGTCCGCACCGGCGACGTCCCCTGGACCATCCTGCGCGCCACCCAGTTCCACGAGTTCGCCGGTCAAATGCTCGACCGCCTCCCCGGCCCGCTGGCCCTGGTCCCCGGCATGAAAACCCAGCCCATCGCCGTCCGCGAGGTAGCCGAAGCCCTGGCCGGCCTGATCACCCAGCCACCCCAGGCCACGGCCCCCGACCTGGCCGGCCCCCGCATCGAATCGCTGCCCAGCATGGCCCGCCGCCTCATCGCCGCAGGCGGCAGCCGCCACCGCCCGGTGATCCCCCTCCCGATCCCTGGCCCCACGGGCTCCGGCGGCCTGATCCCCACCACCGAAGGCCCCCGAGGCCACCAGACCTTCGACGGATGGCTGGCCGCCAACCCCTTCAAAGCTCAGCGGTCCTGAGGTGAACAGCGGCGGCCCCGTTGCCGCATATGTCGGCGCTTGGAGCTTTTGCTCCCGCAGTTGAGGCAAGGGTTCCCGTAGCGCAGTGGCCACGTCATGAGCGGTGGTCATCGGCGAAAGCAGCGGGAAGGCGGGCTCATGGTGGGCTGCCACGGGCCACCACCCCCAGACCCGTCATCGTTTGCACCGCGGCCACGTCCCCTTGTTGATCCGTGCGCATCACCCTCGCCCCGCCGCGTGCCAGCCGGTCCAACAGCGCGGCGTTCGGGTGCCCGTAGTCATTGTCGCGGCCCACCGACACCAGGGCCACCGCTGGATCCACCGCGTCCACGAATTCCGGTGATTGATAGGCCGAGCCGTGGTGGGAGACCTTCAAGACATCCGCGCGTACGGCGGTACGGCCCAAGTGAGACAGCAGTTCCTCCTGTTCCTCGGTCTCCGCGTCGCCGGGCAGCAGCACGGTCCGGCCGCTGATCCGGGCGCGCAGGACGAGGGAGTTGTTGTTGGGGTCGGAACTGGTGCCCTGCAACGGCTCGAACGGCCCGATCACGGTCAGCTCAAGGCCCCCGATCGCGTACCGCCAGCCCGGTGTCACTGCAGCCATCGGCGCCCGGGCCCGCGCCGCCTCGGCCGCCACCCCGGCGTAGCCAGCCGGCGGCTCGGGCCAGTCCGGCGCCACCACCCCGGCGACCGTCCGTCCCCGGAACACTCCCGCTACCCCACCGACATGGTCGACGTGGAAGTGGCTGACCACGAACAGCGCCACCCGCCGGACGCCCAGCCGCCGCAGGCAGTGATCCACCCCGGTGGCATCGGGTCCCGCGTCGACCACCACGGCCCTGCCCTCCCCCGCCGGCAACACCACGGCATCGCCCTGCCCCACCGCGCAGGTCACCACGATCCAGCGCGGCGGTGGCCATCCGGCAGCAATCAGCCGTACGGGGAGAGCACCCAGCACCGCACTCGCCGCAATCACAGCGACCAGCCGGCGCACCAACGGCCGCCGCGTCGCAATCAACGACGCCACAGTCAGCACCGCGAGCAGCAGCGCCCCAAGCACGCCACCAGGCCACGGCAAAGCACCGGCCGGGACATTGGCTCCGCGCGTTGCCACCAGAACCAACCAGCGCGTGGGCCATTGACCGGCCCAGGCCGCGAACTCCGCCCCGGTCGGCCACACCGGTGACAGGACCGCAGCACTGACCCCGAGCAGCGTGGCGGGCGCAATCGCCGGTACGACCAGCAAGTTGGCCGGAACGGCAACAAAGCTGACGCTCGCCGAGATCCCGGCCACCACCGGACCGCACGTGACCTGGGCAGCAGCGGGCACCGCGAGCGCCTCGGCAGCCCACGCCGGCCAGCCTCGCCGCTGCAGGGCGTCCCTCCACTTCGGTGCGAGCAGCAAGAGTCCACCGGTGGCGAGTACGGACAACGCGAATCCGATGTCCCCGGCCAGTTCCGGGTCCACGAAGATCAGCCCAGCCACCCCGGCAGCCAGCGCGGGCACCGCAGCGCGTGGGCGTCCGGCCGCCAACCCGAGCAACCCGATCGCGCCCATGGCAGCCGCCCGTACCACGCTGGCCGAGGGGCGGGCCAGAATCACGAACCCGGCCAGCGCCACCGCACAGACCAGCGCAGTCACCACCGGTCCGGCCCGCGCCCACCGCACGGCGTACAGCACGACACCCAGGATGATTGCCACGTTGGCACCACTGACAGCGGTCAAATGCGTCATACCGGTCGAGCGAAAGTTCTCCTGCAACCCGGGTTCCATCCTGCTGGTGTCCCCGACGACCAGCCCGGGAAGCAGCCCACCCACGTCGTCAGGCAGCGGCGCGCACGCCCGTTGCAGTCCAGCTCGCAGCGCCCCGGCTGCCCGCTGCGCCCACGACGACCGGCCTTGCGGGACAGGTGCCTCCCGCACCGACAGCACTGCCGCCGTCAGGTCACCTCCTCGCGGCTCCAGCACCTGCCCGGTCGCCGTGACGTGCTGACCCGGCAGCAACCCCCGCCACCCCGGATCCGCCCCCATGCCG
>NZ_LOJP01000001.1:1554181-1568392 GCF_001553785.1 Actinoplanes sp. TFC3 | reverse complement strand
AGCACTGCCGCCGTCAGGTCCCCCCCCCGCGGCTCCAGCCCCTGCCCGGTCGCCGTGACGTGCTGACCCGGCAGCACCCCCCGCGCCCCCGGATCCGCCCCCATGACGAGCACCCGAGCCTCAAGGCGAACCGCCGGCGCGTCCTGCACTTGCAGTTCCGTCGCGGTGGCCGAGATCAAATACGTCGGTGGTAACCCCGCTGTCGCCTGCAACGCCCGGGGATCGTCACGCACGGTAAGCTTTGCTCGTACGGTGGAATGCTCGTCAATCAACGCAGTAAGCGGCGCCGACTCGCGCGCCTGCACCCGCGCGGCCGTCGCAATGGCCCCGCAGCCGGCACCGAGCAGCACCGAAATCGCAATCCAACGCCAAGCCCCGCCTCGCACCGCACTCATCACCGCCGCAGTGCCGAGGAACGCCAGCCCGAGACACAACCCGCGGGAAAACGACAGGTAAAGCCCGGCCAGGGCAGCCAGCCACAGCGCCACGGCAAACGCAGCGAGCCGAAGATCCGGGTCCTTCATACCGTCACCAGATCCTTGAGCTGCTCGAACCGCGCCGCCCCGATCCCCTCTACCTTGCGCAGATCGGCCACCGCCTTGAACCCGCCCTGAGCATCCCGCGCGGCCAAGATGCGCTGGGCGAGCACCGGTCCGACCCCTGGCAACGTGTCCAGGTCGGCGAGGGTGGCCGTGTTCAAATTGACCAGCGACCCCGGTGCGCCCCCGCCCGAAGCCGCCGCCGGACCCGTAACGGCCGCGTTGGGTGGCGCTGTGACGCCCACCATGATGAGTTCGCCATCAACAACTTTGCGCGCCAAGTTGAGCGGCGCCACGTCGACTCCGGGCTGGGCCCCACCCGCGGCTTGCAGGGCGTCGGCCACGCGGGAACCGGTTGGCAGGTTGACGAGGCCGGGCTTGCGAACCTTCCCGCCCACGGCGACGACAACTGCCGCTGTGGCCGAGGGAACTGGTGCGGGGTCGGCAGCGGACTCGCCCGGGATCGGAGGCGGGGCAACGGATTCGACGTGCGGACGGGCGTGCCAGGCGAGGTACGCGGCGATGAGGACCACTGCGATGGCCACGGCAGCCAGGGCGCGAACGCCTCTCCGGCCGGGATCGAAGGAGGTGAGCCGTGAGCGCGCTGCAGATTCGAAGGCGCCGGCTGCGGGGAGGACCGGGGAGGCGTCGGGATCCGCGGAGGCGTAGGTGGGCCTGGCCTGCCGAGGAGTCGGTTGTGACGGCATGTCAGCGGTCAGTGGTGGCGGCGAGGATACAGAGCGCAACTGCTGGCGCGAGAAGCCGGAGGCAGGAGATATCGGCCGCAGCGGGATGTCGGCGGCTGTCCACGCAGGACGGTGGGCGAGGTTGTCGGCCGAGGGTGGCTGCGGCCGGTACAAGTGCTCGTTTGCCTCGGGTGCGGGCGCAGACGTGGCCGCTTCGGGGAGGGTTACATCGTCGGGCCAGCCTGGCGCATCGTGCGGCCACCCCGGGACGGCATCAGCCCATCCCGGCACAACGTCGGCCCAATTGAGCGGCGCCCCATCCAGCTCAGGCAAGTTGGTCGCTGCAGCGGATGCGGCCGCCCCGGAAGGCGGCAGAGAAGAACCGGCAGCAAAAGCGCCCGGCCAAGGAGACCGAGACCCAGGCCCCCCGCCGCCTGAACGCACAGCACCACGCCCCGGCAGCACAGCGGCCAGCCGGGCTTGGACAGGATCCTCAGGGGTCTTCGCTCCTCGCACGCCGCCGACCGTAGGGTTTCTGCGGAAGGAGCGTCTGGCTGCCTGTGGACAGACGCGCGTTGGGGATAACCGGGGGCGTGTGTGGAATCTGTGGTAGCGGGCGCGATTGAGCAGCTCAGGGTCGCGGGGTGTGTGTTCGCGGAGGAAGAGGCGGCTGTACTGGTCGAGGCTGCGGGGGCGGATGCCGGGCTCATGCAGGCATTGGTGGCGCGCCGGGTGGGGGGCGAACCGCTGGAGCAGGTAGTCGGATACGCGGACTTCTGCGGCGTACGGGTAAAGCTTCGTCCTGGTGTCTTCGTTCCGCGCGTGCGCAGCGAACTCTTGGTCCGCACCGCCGCCCAGAAGCCGCAGATCGCAACGGTTATCGACCTGTGCTGCGGCTCGGGCGCCCTCGGTCTGGCTCTGCGCAACCTCCGGCCCGGCATCGACCTGTACGCCACCGACAGCGACCCAGCCGCCGTGGCATGCGCGGCGGAAAACCTTTACAGCACCACCGTTTTGCAGGGCAACCTTTTCGACCCCCTCCCCCCGAACCTCAAAGCCGACATCCTCCTGGCCAACGTCCCCTACGTAGCGACCAAGCACATCCCCTTCCTCCCGGCCGAGGCCCGCGATTACGAACCTCACACCGCCCTCGACGGCGGCCACGACGGCCTGGAGATCTTCCGGGCCGTCATCGAGCAGGCCGGTCACTGGCTGCAACCCGGCGGCATGTTGCTGTCCGAAGTCACCGAAGCGCAGACCGCTACCGCCGTCCACCTCATCGAGCGGCAGGGGCTGCACCCCGGTGTCCACAGCGACGAGGATCTAGGCGCTACGGTCGTGACAGCCACGAGAGCGAGCAGCTAAAGTCAGCGCCCACCAAGGAGGCGGTAGAGCGTGGGCCTGTTCACCAGAGCCGCGCGGGCGCGCTTGGCCAGCCGGGTCATCAAACGCCTGCGCAAGGCCGGCATGACCGGCGCGCGCTATCATTCCGCCTCTTTCACGGTGCAGTTCACGCGGCCCGGCGATGACGAGCCGAGCGTCGTACGGCTGGAAGAAGTCAAACGCAAGCACGTCGACCGTTTCATCGCCGGGCTGTTGCGCGCCCCCGGCCTGCCCGCGACCTGGACCGAA
The DNA here is from genome assembly GCF_001553785.1 of Actinoplanes sp. TFC3. Classification (GTDB taxonomy): domain Bacteria; phylum Actinomycetota; class Actinomycetes; order Mycobacteriales; family Micromonosporaceae; genus Actinoplanes. Next base: position 1,565,535 of record NZ_LOJP01000001.1, on the reverse strand, counting down.
GCACGTCCGCTGCTGCGCCCGGTGCTGCGCGGGGTGACCACGACCGCCGACGTGTCGGAGCCGCTGTGCCGGCCCGCGTTGCCGTTTCTGGCGGAGTTCGTGGTGGTCGATCAGCCGGACACGATGACCTATGTGAACGCCACGCACGGGTGGGGCGTGACCGATGACGAGGTGTTCGCCGCCGCGCGCAGCAACCTTTCGCACGCCAAGCTGGTCGGCGGTGCCGAGGAGCCGGTGGTGGTGCAGTTTCTGGACAACGGCGACGCTTACTGGACCTCGCACCTGCTGCTGGACAACTGGCTCGCCGGTTTGCAGGACCAGGTCGGTGGGCGGCCGGTCGCGTTCGCGCCCGATCGGGGACTGCTTCTGGTGACCGCGGATGGCAGTGCGCACCTGGCTGACCTGTTCACGCGCGCCGAGGCGATCTACCTTTCGTCACCGCGAGCTATCACCCCGATGGCCTACACTTCCGACAAACAGGGCAAGATCGTTCCGTACGAGGCCCAGCCCGATTCCCCGTACGAAGTCTGCGTCCGCCGAGCCCGAGCCGTGCTGGGCGCCCGCGAATACGCCCGCCAGGCCCAGCACCTGCCGCACGCCGCCGAGTTGCTGCTGACCCAGGACGGCCGCACGCGTGCACTGTGGCCTGACAACGGACCGGCGCTGCTGCCCGAGGCCGACGAGGTGCAGTTCGGCGACACCACCCGCCCCTGGTCCGAGGTCTGTGACCGGCTCGAACCGCAGAGCATCTCCCCCGAACGCTGGAAGGGCTACAAGTGGCCTCAGTGATCGGTGCGCCGGTGAACGACCACCCCGGCCACCCCGGCCCCCACGTGCGCCGCCACCACCGCGCCGACCTCGGTGATGTAGCAGTCGCGTAGCCGATCGCCCAGGCGCATGGTCACCGCGTCGGCGAGCGCGCCCGCCCGGTCCGGGGCTTCCAGGTGGTGCACCGCTATGTCCACTTCGCCGGAGCCCGAGGCTTCCACGGCGAGGTCAACCAGCCGCTGCAGGGCCCGCCCGGCCGTACGAACCTTGTCGCGCACCACGATGGCGCCGTCGACCACGTGCAGAATCGGCTTGACCGCCAGCGCCGTGCCGAGCAGCGCCGACGCGGCACCGATCCGGCCGCCGCGGCGCAGGAATTCCAGGGTGTCGACGTAGAACATGGTGCTCACACGGCCGGCGTGGTCGGTGGCTTCTGTTCGTACCGCATCAAGCGACGCACCCCGGCCCGCCACAGTCGCCGCCGCCAAGGCCGCAAAGCCCAGGCCCATGCCCGTTGTTCCGCTGTCCACGACCTGGACCTGCGGGCCGATCCCGGCCGCGGCCAGCATCGCGGCGTCGTAGGTGCCCGACAGCCGCGACGACAAGTGGATCGACACAATGCCGTCGGCGCCCTTGTCGAGCAGGTCACGGTAGGTCTGGGCGAATTGTTCCGGTGCCGGGCGCGACGTGCTGACCGCCACCCGCCGGCCACCCAGCGCCCGCGCCACCTGGGCCGGCGAGATCTGCTCGCCTTCGCGGCCTTCGTCGCCGTTGATGACGACGGTGAGCGGCACGACGGTGAGGTGATATGTCCCGTTCAGCTCGGCCGGAAAGTACGCGGTGGAGTCGGTGACGACCGCTACGGGCATGCGGGCACCGTAGCCGATGGGTCAGTTCGCTTGGACGGCGGAGACGATGAACGGGGTTCCCTGCATGCAGGTTGTCATCATCTGCGGCTCTTCGCGCCCGGTGACCGTGACCGACGCACCCGGGCGGGCGATGGCCTTCTGCGCCTCGTCCTTGATGATCAGCAGATGGTTGTCGAGAACCAGGCAGTTGGGCTCCACGCCGGCGCCAATTGTGCCGGAAATGGTGGTCTGGCCCGCCGGAGGCGACGGCGGTGCCGCAACAGGCCCCGAGGTGGGAGCGCTGGGCGCGCCGGCCGGGTCACCATTGGCACACCCAGCCAGCGCAAGAACGAGGATGACGGGAAGCAGTCTCATGATCCTTGGACGAACCCTCCCCATCGCTGGTTCCCGGGAAAGCGATCAGACCGGCGCGGGAACGGGCCGCTGCGAGAAGGGCCCGACGTTGTACGCCCCCAGTTGCCAGCCCCGCGACTCGTCGTGGCTGAGCTCGGCCCAGTGGCAATTCTGCAGCGCGCGCAGCGTGCGAAGCTGCTCGGCGGGCCAGCCGAGCAGGTGCCCGATCCCCTGCCGGGCCGCCGCGCCGTGCGTGGCAACCACGCCGGTGCCGCCGGGCGGGACCAGGCCGGCCGCCGCCTGCAGCGCCTCGGCCACCCGCTGACCCAAGTCGTCGAGCGTCTCCACGTCGCCGCCGATGACGTCCGCGCCGGCCTTCCAGCGGGCGTGCTCCTCGGGCCGTTGCTCGGCCACATCGCTCATGGTGAGGCCCTGCCACGCGCCGAAGTAGCGCTCCCGCAGCCGCTTGTCGTAGTTGACAGTGAGCCCGGTCAGCGCAGCCAGGGCTGCGGCCGTGTCTGCGGCGCGGATCAGGTCGCTGGCCACCAGCACGTCCGGTTTCAGCCGAACGAGCAGCTCGGCAGCGTCCACGGCCTGCTGGCGGCCCAGCTCGTTGAGCGGCACGTCGGTCTGCCCCTGGACCCGGTGGCCCGCGTTCCAGTCCGTGTTGCCGTGGCGCCACACGATCAGTCGGGTGGTGGTCATGCGGAGGTTTCAGCCTCGACCATGTCGCGGCCGGCCACGTCACGATCGACGAACTCGATCGTCGGGCAGTCCTTCCACAGCTTGTCGAGGGCGTAGAACTCGCGCTCCTCGGTGTGCTGGATGTGCACCACGATGTCGACGAAGTCCAGCAGCACCCAGCGGCCCTGCCGTTCGCCCTCGCGGCGCACCGGCTTGGCCTTCTCGGGGAGGTTGAGCAGGGCTTCCTCGATGGCGTCGACGATCGCGATGACCTGGCGCTCGTTGGACGCCGACGCGATGACGAACGCGTCGGTTATGTAGAGCTGCTCGGCGACGTCGATCAGGACGATGTCCTGTGCCTTCTTGTCCGCCGCGGCCTGCGCAGCTGTCAGCGCGAGCTCGCGGGCGCGTTCGGTGGCGGGCACCGGTCTCCCCTCGTTCGGTTCCAGAGGGTACAAGCCTCTCACACGGGTCCGACATTCCCTCGGGGATGATTCGCCACGAACGACACTCTACGGCCGATAAAGGTCACGTTTTGCGATGTACTGCACCACACCATCGGGTACCAGGTACCAGACCGGGTGGCCATCGGCGACCCGTGCGCGGCAGTCGCTGGACGAGATCGCCATGGCCGGCACCTCCACAAGCGTCACCGAGTCGGCCGGCAGGTGCTCGTCGGAGAGCACGAAGCCGGGCCGGGTGACGCCGACGAAGTGCGCCAGCGACAGCATCTCCAGCGCGTCCTTCCAGGACAGGATCTTGGCCAGCGCGTCGGCGCCGGTGATGAAGAACAGCTCCGCCTCGGCGCCGTAGAGCGCCCGCATGTCGCGTAGCGTGTCGATCGTGTACGTCGGCCCGTCGCGGTCGATGTCCGCCCGGCTCACGTGGAACACCGGGTTGGACGCGGTCGCGATGACCGTCATCAGATAGCGGTCCTCGGCCGGGCTGACCGGGCCCTTCTGATAGGGCTGGCCGGTCGGGACGAACACCACCTCGTCCAGGTCGAAGCTTTTCTGCACCTCGCTCGCCGCCACCAGGTGCCCGTGGTGGATCGGGTCGAACGTCCCGCCCATGATGCCGATCCGGCGCCGCTTGTGCATCGGGGAAATATAGATCAACCGTCGAGGCGTTTGCGGACCGCGCTCAAAAGGTCCACGGCGGTGAACGGTTTCTCCAGCAGGGCCACGCCCGGATCCAGAGTGCCCTGCGAGGCCAGCACGGGCTGGGCGTACCCGGACATGTAGAGCACCCGGGTGCCGGGCCGCACATCGGCCAGCCGCTCGGCCAGCTCCGAGCCCAGCATCCCGGGCATCACCACGTCGCTGACCAGCAGATCGATGGCGCCTTCGTGCAGCGCGGCCAATTCGAGGGCCCTCGGGCCGCCGTCGGCCGCCAGCACGCGATAGCCGGCCCCGGACAGGATGCGCCCGGCCACGTCGCGCAGCGCCGCCTCGTCCTCCACCACGAGCAGGGTTTCCCCGCGCCCGTCCAGCGCCGAGGGCTTGGCGTCGGCGTCGGTGCCCACCGCCACCTCGGACGAGCAGGAGGGCAGCAACACGGTCACCGTGGTGCCCAGCCCCGGCTCGGAGGCGATGCTGACGCTGCCGCCGGCCTGGTTGACGATGCCGTACACGGTGGCCAGGCCGAGCCCGGTGGCCTCGTGGTTGGGCCGGCTGGTGAAGAACGGCTCGAACGCACGCTCGATCACGTCCGGCGTCATGCCGCGCCCCGAATCGGACACCCGCAGCCGGACGTAGTCGCCGGACTCCAGCTCGGGGTGCTCGCCCGCGGACAGCTGCGCGCAGGCGGTGTCGATCACCAGGTTGCCGCCGTCGGGCATGGCGTCGCGGGCGTTGTCACAGAGGCTGACCAGGACCTGTTCGAGCTGGCTGGGGTCGGCCGAGACCGGCGGCAATGAGCCGGCCGGGCGGGAAATGAGCCGGATGCCGTCGCCGAGCTTGTCGCGCAACAGCCCCGAGGTCTGCTCCACCACGTCGTTCAGATCAAGAGGCTGCGGCCGTACGACCTCCCGCCGCGCGAACTTGAGCAGTTGATGGGTCAGCTTCGTCCCCCGTTCGCCCGCGCGCATGACCTGCTGGGCGTCCGCGACGATGGTAGCGGCGTCGGGAGCCTGCGATTCCGCCTCGTCGATCACGAAGCTCGCGTAGTTGACGATCACCCCGAGCAGGTTGTTGAAGTCGTGGGCCACCCCGCCGGCGAGCTGCCCGAGCGCCTCCAGCCGCCGGTGCCGCTGGCTGTACGCCTCGGCCCGCAGCTCATGGCGCTCGGTGACGTCGCGCACCACGACCACCGTGCGCCGCCCGGCCGGGGTGTCCACCGATGACAGCGACACCTCGGCCGGGAACTCGCTCCCGTCAGCGCGGCGGGCCTGGACGGACGCCGCGCGGGCTCCGCCGGGCAGCAGGGCGCCGGCCGGCCGGCCCAGAACCTCGTCCCGGAACACCTCCCGGGCGCGGTCGTTAGCGGCGACGACCCGCCCCTCCGCCAGCACCAGGACCGCGTCCAGGACAGCCGACATCAAACCGCTGGACAGCTCCTCGGACCACTCCACCGTTCACCCCCGTACCGGAAGGCTAACGGCTGCTGAGCAGTGGAAAGGCCGAAATGACCTATCCCCGGGCGAGCAGGGCGCGGCGCATGTCGTCGTCGCCGTCGGTCACCACCCGGTGCATGATCGATGACACGTCCGGCGAGGCCAGCAGCGCCGCGGCGTAACCCCGGGTCTCCGGCGACACGACCACCGCCGGGTACGCCGTCACGGCCACCCGCTCGCCGCTCATCCCGCCCCGGCGCGCCAGCATGCCCGGCATCTCGGCGAAGTACCGCTCGGCGTACGGTGCCACAAGTCCGAGCTGCTCGGGGTGCCAGAAGCCTTGCGCGGTGGCTTCGAGCATCCGGTTCGAGGCGTCCGGGCTGTTGATCAGGTAGTCCCAGGCGCGGGCCTTGGCGCCGGCGTCGCGCACGGCGGCCCGGCAACGGGTGGCCCACTGCTCGCCGGTGGCGCTGTGGTCGCTGGCGTACCGGGCCTCGATCTCGTCCGGCCCGGCCGCGCCCAGCACCACGAGCCGGTAGAGGATGAGCCAGGTCAGGTCGTCGTCGATGGCCACGCCCTCGGGGACGTTGTCGCCGGCCAGCCAGCCCTGCAGCCGTACCGTATCGGTTGTCGCTCCGACCAGACCCCGCATGGCCGCCAGCCGCAGCGAGCTTCCCGGCTCGGCCACCGCGATCAGCCGGTCGCTGGCCTGCGCGAGCAGTTCGAGCGCGGCGGGACGGGTCTCCGGGGTCGAATAGCGGTCGGCCAGCGCGTGCGTGGTGCGCAGCACATCCTCCACCACAACCACGTCACGTTCCATCGGCAGCGCGGCGAGCACCAGCGTGACCAGCTCGGCGACCGGCCGTTCGGCGTCGGTGACGGCGTCGAGCATCGAGCTCCACAGCACGGCCCGGGCCAGCGAGTCGTCGAGCAAGGGCAGGATCATCGGCACGGCGGCGGCGGAGGCTTCGTCCAGGCGGATTTTCGCGTACGCCAGATCGCCGTCGTTGATCAGCAACAGGTCGGCCGCCGGCTCTCCGGCAAGTTCCGACAATTCGGTACGTCCACCGTCCACCGCCGGGTCCAGCTCGACCTGGATGCGGCGGCGCCGGGTCACCGTGCCGTCGGAGCCGTGGTCGTACAGGCCGGCGAACAGCGTGTGCGGGCGCAGCGTCGGGTAGCCCTCGGGGGCGCTCTGCACCAGGGTGACCTTGGCGTAGGTGCCGTCCTCGGCGCGCTCGACCTCGGCGCGCAGCATGTTGACTTGGGAACTGCGCAGCCACAGGTTGGCCCAAGTGGTCAGATCGCGCCCGCTGCTGCGGCTGACCGCGGCGAGCAGGTCGGCGAGGGTGGCGTTGCCGTACGCGTGCGCCGCGAAGTGCTCGTTGAGCCCGGCCAGGAACGCTTTGTCGCCCACGAACGCGACGAGCTGGCGCAGCACGCTGGCGCCCTTGGCGTACGAGATGCCGTCGAAGTTGAGCAGTGCCTTTGCCGTGTCCGACACCTCCTCGGGGGCAACCGGGTGGGTCGAGGGCCGCTGATCGGCGCGGAGGCCCCAGGCCTTGCGGTGCATCGCGAACGTGGTCCACGCGCTGCGGAACTCGGTCGCCTCGGCGGTGATCCGGCTGCCCAGATACTCGGCGAACGACTCGTTGAGCCACAGGTCGTCCCACCAGGCCATGGTGACCAGGTCGCCGAACCACTGGTGGGCCATCTCGTGCGCGATGACCATCGCCCGGTGCTCGCGCTCACCGTCGGTGACCGCGGACCGGTAGATATACTCGTCGCGCAGCACCACGATGCCCGGGTTCTCCATGGCCCCGAAGTTGAACTCAGGCACAAAGGCCTGGCCGTAGTGGCCGAACGGGTACCGCACGTCGAAGATCTCGTGGTAGCGGTCCAGGCACTGCTTGGTGATCGTGAAGATCTCCTCGGCCTGCTCGTCAAGGTGCTGGCGCAGCGCCTGGCGGGCGTAGATGGCCATCGGGATGCCGTCGTGCTCGTCGGTGCAGGAGTGGTACGGGCCGGCGATCAGCGAGGCGAAGTACGTCGACAGCGGCTTGGTCTGCTCGAAGCGCCACACCCCGCGCTCGGCCTCGGCCGCCAGGGCGCCGTTGGCGGCCACGATCCAGTCGGCCGGGGCGGTGACGGTCAGGGTGAACGGCGCCTTCAGGTCGGGCTGGTCGAAGCACGGGAAGATGCGCCGGGCGCCGTCGAGGAACATCTGGGCGTACAGGTAGATCCGGCCGTCGGCGGGGTCCACGAAGCGGTGCAGGCCCTCGCCGCTGTGCGAGTAGCGCATGACGCCCTCGACCACGAGCTCGTTGGTGGCGGCCAGCCCGCTGAGGGTGAGCCGCTCCTCGGCCAGGGCGCCGGGATCCATGGGACTGCCGTTGAGGGTTGCGGACAGCAGCTCAACAGGCTCGAGCTCGACGAAGCTGGCCCCGCCGGGATCGGCCTCGAACCTCAGCACGGTGCGGGAACGGAAGGTGTCGCCGGGATCGGTCAGATCGAGGGCGATCTCGTACCCGGTGACGGTGATGATGGCGGCCCGGGCGGTCGCCTCGGCGCGGGTCAGGCTCGGCATGCCGACCATCATGCCCGCCCGCGCCTCCGGGGCCCGCCCCGACGCCCGTGACTAAGAGAAGTTCCTCACTTGGCTCATGCGCGCGGCTTCGGCGGCCCGACATTACTGGTGGGCCGGGCCAAGAGCGGCACCTGCCTGGACCTCACGGCCTTCGATCGGTCCGGCTCCGCGGTCTCCGCCGTCAGTGAGAAGTGAGCAGCAGCGACTTCTCGAAGCACACGCTGAACGGGTTCCCAGCGTGTTCGCCGTACGCGGGGATCTCGCGGTAGCCGGCCGAGCGGTACAGCCCGATCGCGGCGCTCAGGTCGGTGCCCGTCTCCAGGCGCAGCATCGGCCGACCCGCGGCCAGCGCCTCCTCCTCCAGTGCGACGATCAACTGGCGGGCGATGCCCCGGCCCCGGAACGACGGGCGTACGTACATGCGCTTGATCTCGGCGACGTCGTCCTCCAGTACCCGCCATCCACCGCACGCCACTACGCGGTGCTGCAGCACGACGACCAGGTAGGCGACGTCGGCGCGCGGTGCACAGCGCACCCCGTAACCGCCGGTGCCGGTGTCGCTGATCTCCTGCTGCTGGGCCATCAGCAACGCGGCAAGCTCGGGGTCCGTGGCGGGGCGCGATTCGATCAGCACGGCGACAGCCTAGACTGCGTCCGTTTCCCGCGGGTTGCCGGAATCTGACCGGTCCCGGTCTACTCCGCGTCGCCCGGCTCGTCGTCCTCGTCCTCGACCAGCACCGGCTTCTTCGCCATCGAGATCGTGGACACCGTGCCGTCCTCGGACATGTGCAGCAGCTCATCGTCGGAGCGGATCCGGCGTGCCTTGCGGGCGGCCAGGCGCTGCGCGGCGGTGGGCCGGTTCAGGTCCTCTTCGAGGCGGATGTCGGTGCCGCGCGGGCCGGACACGTACTCGCCGGCGTTGGGCTGCCAGTCGAATTCGCGGTCCGCGATGCGCACCGGGTCGCCGGCCTGGGCGCCCTTCTTGGCCAGGGCCGCTTCCACGCCGACCCGCTCCAGCCGGTCGGCCAGGTAGCCGATGGCCTCGTCGTTGTCGAAGTTGGTCTGGCGGATCCAGCGCTCGACCTGCTGGCCGCGGACCACGTACACGCCCTCGGCGTCCTGCTCGATCGTGAAGCCCTTCTCGTCGACCGCGCGGGGGCGCACCACCCGGCGGCTCGGCTCGGCGGGCGGCGCGGCCAACCGGTTGGCCTCCACGGCCTCGGCCAGCGCGTAGACGAGTTCCTTGAGGCCCTCGCGGGTGACCGCGCTGACCTCGAACACCTGGTAGCCGCGTGCCTCCAGGTCGGGACGCACCATCTCGGCCAGATCGCGCCCGTCGGGCACGTCGATCTTGTTCAGGACGACCATCCGGGGCCGTTCTTCCAGCCCCCCGTACGCCGCCAGCTCGGCCTCGATGGCATCCAGATCGGCGATCGGGTCGCGCTCGATCTCCAGCGCCGCCGAGTCCAGCACGTGCAGCAGCACGGAGGTGCGCTCGATGTGGCGCAGGAACTCCAGCCCCAGCCCCTTGCCGGTGGCGGCTCCCGGGATCAGGCCGGGCACGTCGGCGACCGTGAAGGTCTTCTCGCCGGCCTGCACCACGCCCAGGTTGGGCACCAGCGTGGTGAACGGGTAGTCGGCGATCTTCGGCTTGGCCGCGGAGATGACCGAGATCAGCGACGACTTACCGGCCGACGGGAAACCCACCAGGCCGACGTCGGCGACGCTCTTGAGCTCCAGCACGGCGTCCAAGTGTTCGCCGGGCTCGCCGAGTTCGGCGAAGCCGGGCACCTTGCGCCGGGTGTTGGCCAGCGAGGCGTTGCCGCGTCCACCGCGTCCACCGCGGGCCACCTCGAAGGTGGTGCCGGCGCCGATGAGGTCGGCCAGGACCTCGCCCTCGGCGGTGAGCACGACCGTGCCATCGGGAACCTTGAGAACCAGGTCGCCGCCGTTGGCCCCGTCGCGGTTGGCCCCGGCGCCACCGCCGCCGTTCTGCGCCTTGATGTGCGGGCGGAAGTGGAAGTCGAGCAGGGTGTGCTGCTGGGGATCCACGACCAGCGTGACGCCGCCGCCGTGGCCACCGTTGCCGCCGTCGGGGCCGCCGAGGGGCTTGAACTTCTCCCGGCGCACCGAGACGCAGCCATGCCCGCCGTCACCTGCCTGCAGGTGCAGCACGACCCGGTCGACGAACGTAGCCACTTCTGATCTCCCAACCTTGACTTTCTCCGCAGGGAGAACGCCCGCAAACCACTACTTTATGCCCGGGAACCCACTGGAAACGCGAGCGGGCCGCAGACCCCGTAAGGTCCACGGCCCACTGCGATGCTGTGTTGCTGCTGCCTGTGTTACTCGGCAGCCGCGGCGACCGGCACGATGCTGATGGTCTTGCGACCACGCTTGTGACCGAAGAGCACGTTGCCCGCGGCCAGCGCGAACAGCGTGTCGTCGCCACCGCGGCCGACCAGGTCGCCCGGGTGGAACTTCGTGCCACGCTGGCGGACGATGATCTCGCCGGCGTTGACGAGCTCGCCACCGAACCGCTTCACTCCGAGCCGCTGGGCGGCGGAGTCACGGCCGTTGCGAGAGCTGGAGGCACCCTTTTTGTGAGCCATGGCGGTTCGTCCCTACTTCCCGCTGGAGATGCCGGTCACCTTGACGCGGGTCAGCGGCTGACGGTGCCCCTGGCGCTTGTGGTAGCCGGTCTTGTTCTTGAACTTGTGGATCCGGATCTTCGGACCCTTGGTGTGCTCGGCAATCTCGCCGGACACCGTCACGTTGGCAAGCTTGGCCGCGTCGGTCACCAGGTTGTCACCGTCGACGAGGAGGACCGCGGCGAGCGTCAGCGAGTCGCCGGGCACACCCGCGAGCTTCTCGACCTCGATCACGTCGCCCTCGGCAACCTTGTACTGCTTGCCGCCGGTCTTGACGATCGCGTACATGGGACGCGGACTCCCTGAGACTTACGCAGCGACAATCGCTGCTTGGCGGATGAAACTGGGCCCCGGCGCGCTCGTTGTCAGCCGCGCATCAGGAACACGGCGCCTGAAAAAGCGCCGTTAGACAGCGTACTTCATGACTGGGCTCGCACCCAAACCGGCCCTGAGCCCCAGGCTGCGCCGGCTCAGCTACCGGCTGCGGATGTCAGCTGCAGGCTTTGCTGAGATCTTCTTGCAGTCCGGCGAGCTTGTCGGGGTTCAGCTTACGCACATCACCGTCGAGCGCCGAAATCTGCTTGCCCATGCCCGCCAGCGTCTTCTTCAGCTTCGCGTCGGTGGTCAGCTTGGCCATGTCTGCCAGCGCCGCCGCGTAGTTCTGCACGTCGCGGGTGGTCTTCTGGTCTACCTGGGCGGCCGCATCAGCGTCGGCCGACTTGGCGTCCTTGAGCAGCTTCAAATCCGCGGCGAAGGTCTTGGCGGCGTCGCCGCCGATGCGGGCGGCCTGGTCGCAGATGGCATCGGTGTTGCCCTTGAGCGCCGCGTCACCAGCCTCGGCGCCAGCAGCCCGGCTACCGGCGCTGGCGCCGCACTGGTCGCGCGGCCCTTGACGGGAACACCCACGC
>NZ_LOJP01000001.1:1543498-1554081 GCF_001553785.1 Actinoplanes sp. TFC3 | reverse complement strand
GGGGGGCCCCGGGGGGATTGGTTGCGGCTTGACCGGTCGTGTCGGAGGACCCGGACGAGCAGGCTCCGAGCAGCAGGACGGCGGACGCGCACAGCAGAAGTCGCATGGGGATCGAGCTCCTTGCAGAGGGGGAGCTGCGAGGGTAACCGACATCGATCCCTGGAACGGGAGCGGGCGGCCCCAGCAGGAGAAACCCCGCCAGGACCGCCCGATTTGCCAAGAAACCTACGGCCGCGTACGCCGCCGTGAGCCGCCGCGCCGCGACCGCCGGCGGCCACCGGCTCCCGCGCCCACCGGCTCGTCGTCCTCGTCCTCGTCCTCGCCCGCCGCGTCCGGGTCGTCCGAGCCGGTCAGCTGCAGCGGCTCATCCGGCTCGTCGGACTCGTAGCGGGACAGGTCGTAGCCGCTGATGTCGTAGTCGTCGGCGTCGTCGTCGGAGGTGAGCGCCGGGGCCGCAACCCGGATCACGCCCGAACCGGGCGTCTCCTGCGGCGGCAGCCCAGCGGTTTCGGCCGCCGGATCCTCCGTCGTCAGCTCGGCGGGCGTCTCGGCGACGACCCCCACGGCCGCGGGCTCGGCGATCGCCAGCTGCTCGCTGGCGGCGCCACCACGCCGACGGCGGGACTTGGCCGGCTGCTGCTGCGGCTGCGCCGGGGCTTCCGTACGAGCAGCCGCAGCCACCGCCTTGACCTGGTTCACCGCACCGCTCGGCCGCTTCTCCGGCACCGGCTCGGTGTGGATCGTGACGCCGCGGCCCTTGCAGTGGTCACAGGTCTCGCTGAACGCCTCGAGCAGCCCGGACCCGATGCGCTTACGGGTCATCTGAACCAGGCCCAGCGAGGTGATCTCGGTGACCTGGTGCTTGGTCCGGTCCCGGCCCAGGCACTCGGTCAGCCGGCGCAGCACCAGCTCGCGGTTGCTCTCCAGCACCATGTCGATGAAGTCGATCACCACGATCCCACCGAGGTCACGCAGGCGTAGCTGGCGCACGATCTCCTCGGCCGCCTCGAGGTTGTTGCGGGTGACCGTCTCCTCCAGGTTGCCGCCGGCCCCGGTGTACTTACCGGTGTTGACGTCCACCACGGTCATCGCCTCGGTGCGGTCGATGACCAGGTGACCACCCGAGGGCAGGAACACCTTGCGGTCCAGGCCCTTGAGGATCTGCTCGTCGATGCGCTTGTCGGCGAACACGTCGGAGGCGCCGGTGTGCCGGTGCAGCCGATCGATCAGATCCGGCGACACCGACTCGAGGTAGTTCTCGATCTCGCCGTAGGCTTGCTCGCCCTGCACGATCAGATCGCGGAAGTCCTCGTTGAACAGGTCACGCACGACCCGGATGACCAGGTCGGGCTCCTCGGACAGGGCGACCGGCGCGTGCCCCTCGGCGGCCTTGGCCTGGATGTCCTCCCACTGCGCCTGCAGCCGCTTGACGTCGCGGGCCAGCTCGTCCTCGCTGGCCCCCTCGGCGGCTGTGCGCACGATGACCCCGGCGCCGTCGGGCACCATCTTCTTCAGCACGTCCCGCAGCCGCTTGCGCTCGTTGTCGGGCAGCTTGCGGCTGATCCCCGAGGCGTTGCCGTTCGGCACGTACACCAGGTGCCGGCCGGACAGCGCGATGTGGCTGCTCAGCCGGGCGCCCTTGTGGCCCAGCGGGTCCTTGGTGACCTGCACCAGCACGGAGTCGCCGGAGCGCAGCGCCTGCTCGATCGAGCGAGCGCGCCCCTCCAGCCCGGTGGCATCCCAGTTGACCTCACCGGCGTACAGCACCGCATTGCGGCCCCGGCCGACGTCAACGAACGCCGCCTCCATGCTGGGCAGCACGTTCTGCACCTTGCCCAGATACACGTTGCCGACCATCGTCCCGGACGTCGACCGCGACACGTAGTGCTCGACCAGGATGCCGTCCTCGAGCACGGCGATCTGGGTCCGGTCCGGCTTCTGCCGCACGACCATGACCCGGTCGACCGCCTCGCGACGGGCCAGGAACTCCGACTCGCTCAGGATCGGCGGCCGGGTGCGTCGCTGCTCCCGGCCGTCGCGCCGGCGCTGCCGCTTGGCCTCCAGCCGGGTCGACCCCGAAACACCCTGGACTTCATCGGTACGACGGGGCTCGCGCACCCGGACCACGGTGTGCACGCCGTCCTCGACACCACCGGTCTCGGTGTCGCCGGAACCCTTGCGACGGCGGCGGCGCCGACGCCGGGTAACCCCGTCGCCCTCGTCGCTCTCCTCGTCGTCGCCCTCGGCCTCGGCTTCGGCGCTCTCCTCGGCCTCGGCGTCGACGGCCTCGGCGTCCTCACCCTCGTCGGCGGGACCCTTGCCCCGGCCCCTGCCCCTGCGACCGCGGCGACGACGACGACGGCTGCTGCCATCCTCGTCGTCCAGGTCATCCTCGGAACCGTCTTCAACGTCGTCGGAAGTCTCATCGGCCTCGTCAAGCACGGGCTGCTCAGCAACCGAGTCGGCGATCTCCTCGGCCTCGGCGGCCGCGCCACCCCGGCGGCGGCGACGGGTCTTGCGCCCGGTCTCGGCGGGCTCCTCCGCAAGCGGCTCCTCCACGACGGGAGCGGCCACCTCTTCGGTGACCTCGTCCACGGCTGCGGGCTCGGCCACGGGAGCTGCGGCAGCACCGCGGCGGCTGCGCCGGGTCGGGGCCGGGGCAGGCTCGGCGTCCGGCTCGGGCGGCATGAACAGCACGGCGGGCGGAAGCGCGGCCTTGCGACGGCGGGAGCGCGGGGCGGGCTCCTCCACCGGCACGATCTCGTCATCGAGGGGCAGCACCGCGATCACCGGCACGGACTCGGACGGGGTCTCGATCTCAGCGACCGGCTCGATCTCAGCGACCGGCTCGTCCTCAGCAGAGGCCTCGGCGGCGGCGGTCTCACGGCTGGAGGTCGCGATGATCGCGTTGCCGGCGTCAGAAGACTCGGCAGCAGCGGCGCCGTCTGTCTCAACGGGCGCGGCGGCGGCCGGCGCTGCGGCCTTCTTCCGGGCCCGGCTCCGCGTGGCCTTCACCGGCGCGGCAGGCTCAGCAGCCGCAACCGGCTCAGCGTCACTGAGCAGGCTCTCAGCCACGGCCGCGGGGTCCTGAGACACCGGCGTCGGAGCGGCGGCAGCAGCCGGCGCGGCCTTCTTCCGGGCCCGGCTCCGTGTCGCCTTCACCGGCGCCGCAGCAGCATCCGGCGCAGCAGCATCCGCTGCGGCGGCCGTCTCCGCTCCGGGTGTTTCGCCGGAATCCCCGGCCGGCGCTGCGGCTGCAGCGGCGGCCTTGCGGCGCGGCGCTCGGGTGCGGCGCGCAGGGGTGGTGCTTTCGGCGGTAGCAGCGGGAGGAGGCGTGGTGGCCTCGTCCCGTTCACCGCCCTCGTGTGGCTCGTTATCGAGCATGGGGCGCTCTCCAGTTCTGGCGGCCCCGGGCGCGGGTGAGCGCTGCCACGCAGGGTCGCCGCAAGTTTTTCGGTCCCGGCCCTCGTCGGACGGGTTTGCCGAAGTCTGCCAACGCGGGCGCCGACCCGTCCGGGCTGGACGGCTGGCACCCTCCGATGGTTCCCAGCGGGGGCGCCGATCGACCTTGCTAGCGCCCGCCGATGGGTGCGCCCTCGCGATCCGCGTCCAACGGATCGACGATCTCCCCCTGCGGCGTGAGCGAGCCCTGGGCCAGCCGGGTAACCCTCGGGGGCACCGGCGGCTCCAGGCCGGCCACCACACGCAGGCCAGACAGGACGTCATCGGGCCGTACGGCGGGAGTGACCTGCCGCACGACAAGGTCGATTATCGCACACGGTGCGGCGTTGGCCCCGGAAGGTGCGTCAGACTCCTTGGTCACAGCAAAGAACGCAACCGGATTTCGGGCGTCGAAGGAGCGCATTCCCTGCTTGGTCAGGCGCTCGACCGGCACCTCGGGGGCAGCCAGGAAGGCCTGAACCGCCCGGTCGGCCACCTCGGGCTCGACCTGCGGCAGCTCGATCAGCCAGCGCGAGGCGTCGATGCGGTCGGCCAGGCTGCCGCTGCCCTCGGGCGCGATCACCGCGTCGAGAATGTCCAGGCCGGGCGAGAGCGCCGCGTCCAGGGCCACCTGTAGCTGACCCGGGTCGACCGGTGCTTGCAGTCCGATCTCCAGGTATTCCGCTTCGCTGCCGACGCCGGTGGGCGCCGCGCTGGCGTACGAAATCTTGGGGTGCGGGGTGAATCCCTGAGAGAAAGCGATGGGCACTCCCCCGCGCCGCAGCGCCCGCTCGAAGGCGCGCGCAAAGTCACGGTGTGAGGTGAAACGCAGCGGCCCCCGCTTGGCATAGCGAAGGCGGATGCGCTGAACGACCGGGGCCTGACCGCCGACCGGCTGGTTTTTAGCGATGACGGGCTCCTGGTCAGTGCGTATGCGCCGAAGTCGGCACCCGCAGGCCGCCGATGGGCGTCAGGGGAAGCAGCTTCTTGCCGGTGGGGCCGATCTGGATCTCGGTGTCCATCGACGGGCACACGCCGCAGTCGAAGCACGGGGTCCAGCGGCAGTCGTCCTGCTCGTACTCGCTCATGGAGTCCTGCCAGTCCTGCCACAGCCAGTCCTTGTCGAGACCGGAGTCCAGGTGGTCCCAGGGCAGCACTTCCAGCTGCTCGCGTTCGCGGGTGGTGTACCAGTCAAGGTCGACGCCGAAGTCCGGGAGGACCTCCGCGCAGGCTTCGACCCACCGGGTGTACGAGAAATGCTCCGACCAGCCGTCGAAACGCCCGCCCTTGTCCCAGACCCGCCGGATCACCTTGCCGACCCGACGGTCACCGCGCGAGAGCAGGCCCTCGATCAGCGAGGGCTCGCCGTCGTGGTAGCGGTAGCCGATGGCCCTGCCCAGCGAGCGGTCGCTGTTGATCTCCTGCTTGAGTAGCCGGAGCCGGTTGTCGATGACCTCGGGACGCTCCATCGGCGCCCACTGGAACGGGGTGTGCGGTTTGGGTACGAACCCGCCGATCGACACCGTGCAGCGGATGTCCTTGGTGCCCGCGGCGGCCCGGCCGGCCCGGATGACCTCGTGCGCCATCCGGCCGATCTGCAGCACGTCCTCGTCGGTCTCGGTGGGCAGTCCGCACATGAAGTAGAGCTTGACCTGCCGCCAGCCGTTGGAATACGCGGTGACGACCGTGCGGATCAGGTCCTCCTCGGTCACCATCTTGTTGATGACCTTGCGGATGCGCTCCGAGCCGCCCTCGGGGGCGAAGGTGAGCCCGGTGCGGCGCCCGTTGCGCGACAGCTCCTGAGCCAGGTCGATGTTGAACGCGTCCACCCGGGTCGAGGGCAGCGACAGCGAGACGTTGGTGTCGGCATACTGCTCGGCCAGCCCGGAGCACATGTCGCCGATCTCGGAGTGGTCGGCGCTGGACAGCGACAGCAGGCCGACCTCGGAGAAGCCGGAGAACTCCAGGCCCTCCTTGACCATCTGGCCGACCGTGGTGATCGAGCGCTCGCGCACCGGCCGGGTGATCATGCCCGCCTGACAGAACCGGCAGCCGCGGGTGCAGCCCCGGAAGATCTCCACCGCATAGCGCTCGTGCACGGTCTCGGCGAGCGGCACAAGCGGCTTTTTCGGGTACGGCCACGCGTCCAGATCCATCGTCGTGCGCTTGTTCACCCGGAACGGCACGTCGGGACGGTTCGGCACGACGCGCTGGATGCGCCCGTCGCTCAGGTAGTCCACGTCGTAGAAGCGCGGGACGTAGATGCTCTCCGTACGGGCCAGGCGCAGCAGCAGCTCGTCCCGCCCGCCGGGGCAGCCCTCGGCCTTCCATTCCCGGATGATGCCGGTGATCTCGAGGACCGCCTCCTCGCCGTCGCCCAGCACCGCGGCGTCGATGAAGTCGGCGATCGGCTCGGGGTTGAACGAGGCGTGCCCGCCGGCCAGCACGATCGGGTGGTCCTCGGTGCGCTCGGCGCTGTCCAGCGGGATCCCGGCCAGGTCGAGCGCGGAGAGCATGTTGGTATAGCCGAGCTCGGTGGCGAACGACAGGCCGAGCACGTCGAACGCCTTCACCGGGCGGTGCGCGTCGACGGTGAACTGCGGAACGCCGTTCTCCTTCATCAGTGCCTCGAGGTCGGGCCACACCGCGTAGGTGCGCTCGGCGAGCACGTCTGGCTGCTCGTTGAGCACTTCGTACAGGATCTGCACGCCCTGGTTGGGCAGGCCGACCTCGTACGCGTCGGGATACATCAGCGCCCAACGGACGATGGTGGCGTCCCAGTCCTTGACGACGGCTCCGAGCTCGCCACCCACGTACTGAATGGGTTTGGAGACCCGGGGCAGCAACTGCTCGAGCTTGGGGAAGACGGACTCGACGCTCATGGGCATCCAGGGTACGCGGGTTACCGACCTACCTCGTCTGCGGCCCGGTCCAGGTCGGTGGCCAGCAGGTCATCGCGGAAGGCGCACAGCTGCAGGGTCATCCGGGCGGCGCCGGTCTCGCCCACCACCAGCCGGATCGGCGTTCCGGCCTCGTCGAGATCGCCCACCAGCGCATCGAGCAACCGCACCCCGGCGCTGTCCAGGAACGAGACAGCGGTCAGGTCGATCAGCACGGCGCCGCTGCGGCCGGTCTGGCGCGCGATCTCGCGCCCGATCTCCGGGGCGTTGGCCAGGTCGATCTCGCCGGCCAGCCGGACCAGGTCGGCGGTGCCCAGCTTGGCGAAGGTCACCCATTGATCGGTCATCGCGCCTCCCGGCGGGTCCGCCGCATCGTCACCGTGGTGCCCTCCGCCCGGTCGAACACCACCTCGTCCATGACCTGCTCGATCAGCTTGAGCCCACGCCCGCGCGTCTGCGAGCTGCCGGTGGCCTTCCAGTCACCGCGATCGGTCACCTCGACCTCGACCGCGCCGGTGGTGACTGTCGCGGTCACGTCGACGATCCCGAACGGGTCGTTGCGGTAGCCGTGCTCGATCGCGTTGGCGACCGCCTCCGAGCAGGCCAGCAGCACCGCCTGGGTGCTCTCCTCGTCCACGTCGTGCGACACCAGCCAGCCGCGCAGGTCCTTGCGCAGCAGGGCAATCTGCACCGCGTCGGCGCCGATCGAGCGTTCGAGGCGCTCCTCGGTGCCGATGGCCAGGCACAGCAGGCAGACGTCGTCGGCGTGGTCGGTGCCCACCAGCGACTGCACCAGCCCCTTGGTGAGACCGGGCAGCGGCGAGTCGCGACGTCCGGCGTACGTGCGGGCCAGCAGTTCGAAGCCCTTGTCGAGCCGGCGGTTGCGGCGTTCGATCAGCCCGTCGGTGTAGAGCAGCAGCCGGCTGCCGGGCGGCAACGGGGTGCGGTGCTCCAGGCGGGCGGTGCGTCCGGCCCGCGAGCCGAGCGCCCCGGAACGACCCTGCAAGAGGTACGTCGGTGCGTCACCGGGCTTGGTGAGCAGCGGCGGCAGGTGCCCGGCGCAGGCGTACGTCATCTCGCTCG
The DNA here is from genome assembly GCF_001553785.1 of Actinoplanes sp. TFC3. GTDB lineage: Bacteria > Actinomycetota > Actinomycetes > Mycobacteriales > Micromonosporaceae > Actinoplanes. The sequence continues at coordinate 1,546,657 of NZ_LOJP01000001.1, read as the reverse complement.
TGGTCAGGTCGATTTCCGCGTAGGCCACCGTGGCCATCCGGGCGGACTCCACCCGGTCGACGAAGCGATCCAGCCGTTCGAGCAGCCGGGCCGGACCGGCTTCGGCGGAGGCCAGCGCGCGGATGGCGCTGCGCAGCTGACCCATCGTGGTGGCCGCATCGATACCCCGGCCCACCACGTCACCGACCACCACGGCCAGCTTGTCCGGGGTGATCAGGAACGCGTCGAACCAGTCGCCGCCGACCTCGAGATCGTGCGTGGCCGCCTGGTAGTGCGTCTCCACCGCGAAGCGCGGGTCGGTCGGCGGGTCACCGGCGAGCAGGCTGCGCTGCAGGGTCCGGGCGATGGCGCGTTCCTGTTCGTACAGGCGCGCGTTCTCCAGGGCCAGTCCGGCCCGGTCGGCGAGGTCGGTGAGGAAGACGGCCTCGGCAGCAGCGGTACGCCGACCGGGTGCCATCCGCAGCGCCAGGGTGCCCAGCACCTTGCCGCTCACCGACAGCGGCAGCACCGCACAGTCGGGATCGGGTCCGTCGTCGGTGAACTCGGGTTTGCCGTTCGCCACGACCAGCGCCACCCGCTCGGCGAGGCGTTCCGGGTCGGGCGCCGGACTGCCCGCATCGGCCAGCAACCCGGCCGGCCCGATCTGCAAGCGCACGGCGGCCCACTCGGCGATCTCCGGCACCACGCGTTCGACCAGCCGCCGGGCCCGCGGCATGAGCCGCGGCAGCTCCTCCAGGGCCCGGGTGGTCCCGGCGAGGAAGGTGGCCCGGGCCTCGCGGCGGCGGGCGTCGTCGTAGAGCCGGGCGCGGTCGAGGGCGTGCCCGGCCTGGTGACCGAGCAGGCGGACCACGCTCAGCTCGGCATCGGTGAGCTCGCACTGCTCGGTGAAGGCGAAGCTGAGCACGCCGAGCACCTCGGCGCCGATCGACTCCCCGGCGAACCCGTTGGTCAGCGGCAGCAGGACGGCTGTCGCATACCCCAGCCGGCGCATCGTCTCGGCCAGCTCGGGAAACTGCTCCTCGGCCCCGGCCAAGCAGTGCACGACGTGCAGGTCGCCGCGCCGAGCGACCTCGGCGATCGGGCGCGACGAGCCCCGCGGGATGTCGTCGCGGGCCGGACCGGCCGAGTCGGTGCTGGCGATCGCGGTCAGCTGGTCGCGGTCGGCGTCCACCAGCCACACGCTGGCCGCGTCGGCTTCGAAGGCGGCGGCGGGTGCTCGTACCACCGCTTCTGCTACTTCCGAAGCGGTCGGCGCGGCAGAAAGATTGGCCACCACCTCTTGCAGCGCGCGGACCCGTACCTCGGAGGCCTCGGCGGCCCGCCGCGCCGCCACCAGCTCTTTCTCGTAGCCGCGGCGTTCGGTGGCGTTGAACACCGTGGTGCGGATCAGCCGCGGCGACCCGCCCGGATTGCGCCCGAGCACCGAGTTGATCAGCGTCGGCAGCCGCCGGCCGTCGGCGCAGACCACGTCGAACGCGACCTCGTGCACGTCGTCCTGCATGCTCAGCAGCGGTGCGTAGTGCGTTTCGTGGTAGATCTTGTCGCCCGGACTGAGCAGGTCACGGAAGCGCCGCTGCCCCACCAGCTGGGAGCGGGCATAGCCGGTCCAGGCCAGGAACGTCTCGTTGACCCGGACGATGGTCCCGTCGGGCAGTGTCGTCAAATAACCGCAAGGAGCGTGCTCGTAGAGATCGCCGGGATCTTCCTCCCACGGCACGCGCAGATCCTGGGTCACGTCTGGCACATCACCGCCACATTCCGTCATCGCTGGTCAGAGGTAGGCCTTGATCGCCGCGACCGTTTCCGCGGGCGCGCTGAGGTTGGGGCAGTGCCCGGTCGCATTCATGGCCACCAGTGTGCTCCCTTCGAGATTTTCATGAACATAATCGCCCACCACCTTCGGGGCGATCACATCGTCGGTGCACTGCAGGATCAGGGCGGGCACCCGAAGCCTGGGTAGATCGTCGCGATTGTCCGACAGGAACGTGACATGCGCGAACTTCTTGGCGATCCCCGGGTCGGTCGCGCAGAAGCTGTTGACCAGCTCCGCACCGAGTTCGGGCCGCTCGGGATGGCCCATGATGACCGGCGCCATGGCACTTGACCACCCGAGATAGTTGTTGTCCAGCGAATCCAGCATCTCCTCGATGTCGGTCCTGCCGAACCCGCCGACGTAGTCGCCGTCGTTGATGTAGCGCGGCGAGGGCCCGATCAGGACCAGCTTGGCGAAGCGCTCGGGCTCGCGGATGGCGGCCAGCACCCCGATCATCGCACTGACCGAGTGCCCGACAAAAACGACATCGTGCAGGTCAAGGTCGTGGACGATCTCCAGCACATCGGAGGCGTAGCCGTCGAGAGAGGAATAACGCTCGTCCTCGTACGCCCGCAAGTCGGACTTGCCCGCCCCGACGTGATCGAAAAGCACGATCCGGTGCGTATCGGCAAACTCCGGAGCCACGAAGCGCCACATGTTCTGGTCGCAGCCGTACCCATGGGCGAACAGCATCGGCTGACCATCCGCCCGCCCACTGAGCCGGATGGCATGTCTCTGAATCGTGTTCATATCCAGATCACCATCGGGTCACCATACGACTCCGCACGGTCCCGCACATCGCCCCCCGTGTCCGTTTTTCGGCGACAACCCCACCCGATTCCGCACCATCGGCGAACTTTATCCTCGTCGATGCTTCAAGCGGCCTGATACTCGGGGTGGCACACCCGCTCTAACCTGGGCAAGGCACCGAGAATGCGGTCCGGGAAGGGAACCTGGCACATGACGAACGATCAGCCAGACCCACCACCCGCTGAGCCGAGCGCCGAGCCGGCCGCCGCTGCCGCCGCGAGCGAGCCGGTCACCGAACCTCCCGCAGCCGGAACCCCGGAACCCCCGCAGCGCTGGTCAGGCTCGGCCGCGGTCCCCCTGCACCCCGCGAAGAAATCCCGCGGGGCCCGCCACTGGTCGCCGACGGAAGACGAGCCGGCACCCGCGGTGGACCCCTGGGCCGAGAGCGAGGACTGGTCGGCGATCCCCGCGGTGGACCCCTGGGCCGATCACGACACCCCGATCGACATCCAGGCCCCCTTCCCGGAGGCCATGCCGCCCACCCGCACGGACCACCCGGCGGCCCTGCCGCCGACCCGCACGGACCACCCGGCGGC
>NZ_LOJP01000001.1:1528164-1543398 GCF_001553785.1 Actinoplanes sp. TFC3 | reverse complement strand
GTCCAGCCCCGGCCGGAGCCCCAGCGAAATCAGCAACGCCCCGCACTCCCCCCGCCTGCGCCGAAATACGTCGACCGAGCCCAGCCCAAGACCGCTCCGAAGGCCCCGTCGAAGCCACAGCAGCAACCCAAGCGCAAACGCCGCCGAGGCCGCCGCTTCCTGGCATTCACCCTGCTCAGCGCCCTCTGCTGCTGCGGCGTCCCCGGCTACTACCTCTCCCCGACGGCCGAGCAGTACCCGGTCAGCGCCGCCCTTCCGCAGAGCATCGGCGACCTCGATCTGCGCTCCGACGATGAGGGGCAGAGTGCCGTCGACCGCCTCAGCGAGGATCTGCAGGGCACCGTGACCATCGGCGGTGACCCTTTTGCCGGGGTTTACAGCGACAAGAACGGTAAGGTCGTCAAGATTTTCGGTACGACCGGACTGCGCCTCACCCCGCAGTCCGACGTCGAAGCCGAGCTGGACCATCTGACCGGCGAGTTCGTGATCAAGAACGCGCAGGCCTACGATCTCGGGGTTACCGGCGTGCACACGCGCTGCGGCACCGGGCGCTCCGGTGGTGACACCGTCGTCGTGTGCGCCTGGGCCGATCGCGGCAGCCTGGCGACCACGATCCTCACGCGCCGCTCGGTCAAGGAAAGTGCCGAGCTCACCGGCGATCTACGCGCGGCTGTGCTGAACCCCAAGTTCGACCGCACCTTGGACGGCCTGATCTAGTAGACAGGCCTTATGACCAGGCGCTGGCTGTTCGCCGACCAACTCGGCCCGCACTTTCTTGACGAGCCGGGCCAGCCGGTGCTGCTCATCGAGTCCAAGGGCGTCTTCCGGCGCCGGGTCTTTCACCGGCAGAAGGCGCATCTGGTTCTTTCCGCGCTCCGGCACCGGGCTCAGGAGCTGGCGGATCAAGCCGATTTTGTACGTTCAGAGACCTACGCCGAAGTGATCCGCGCACGCCGGGAACCCCTGAGCGTGTGCCACCCCACCTCGCGAGGCGCCCGGGAACTGGTCGGCAAATTGGACGTCGAGATGCTCGGCCCGCGCGGCTTTGCCACCTCGCCGCAGGACTTCGTGTCGTTTGCCCACGGGCGGCGGGGCCTGAAGATGGAGGACTTCTACCGCGAGGCTCGCCAGCGCCACGGCATTCTCATGGACGGCGCCGAGCCCGCCGGCGGCAAGTGGAACCTCGACGCCGACAACCGGGAGCCGCCTCCGCGCGGGGCGGGACGTCTGGACGTACCGGATCCTCCTGAGATCGTGGAGGATGAGATCGACGCGGCCGTACGTGATGATCTTGATCGCTGGCAGCGGGACGATGGCATTGAGTTCCTCGGCCGGGACGGCCCTCGCCTTTTCCCCGCGACGCGCGTGGAGGCGCTGGCGCGGCTGGAGCATTTCGTGACGCATCGGTTGCCGGCATTCGGGCCTTACGAGGACGCGATGCTCGCCGGTGACCCGCTGATGGCGCACAGCATGCTCAGCGCGCCGCTCAACCTGGGCCTGCTCGATCCGCTGGAGATCGTGGAGCTCGCGGAGGCCGCCTACCGTTCCGGCGAGGCGCCGCTGAACAGCGTGGAAGGCTTTGTCCGGCAGATCATCGGCTGGCGCGACTTCATCTGGCACCTGTACTGGTACTTCGAGCCGGACTACCGCCGCTCGAACGAGCTGCGCGCGCAGAAGGCGTTGCCGAAGTGGTTCGCCGAGCTGGACGCCGGCGCGGTGCAAGCCCGGTGCCTTTCCGACGTGCTGAGCGGCGTGCGGGACCGCGGCTGGGTGCATCACATCCCGCGGCTGATGGTGCTGGGGAACTACGCGTTGCAGCGAGGCTGGAAGCCCGGGGCGATGGCCGACTGGTTCCATCGGGCATTCGTCGACGGCTACGAGTGGGTGATGACCGCGAACGTGGTCGGCATGAGCCAGTACGCCGATGCCGGGCGGATGAGCACCAAGCCGTACGCGGCCGGCGGTGCCTACATCAACCGGATGAGCGACTACTGCGGTGGCTGCCGGTACGACCCGAAGGTGCGCGTGGGCGAGGACGCGTGCCCGTTCACGGCGGGCTACTGGTCCTTCCTGGAGCGCAACGAGTCGAAGCTGGAGGGCAACCACCGCATGCGGCAGCCGATGAACGGGCTACGCCGCCTCGCCGATCTCGAAGCCGTCGTCGAGCAAGAGAAGTCGAGGGGCAGTAAGGCGCCCTAGCCTTCTTTCTTCGGGGAGTACCTGGGGACGTACTCCTGGCCGGTCAGCTTCTGGATCTCGCCCATCACCTCGTCGGTGAGGGCACGCAGCGCGCTGCGGTCGTCGGGGCGCCCGGTGACGTCGATGGGCTCGCCGAACTTGATGGTCACCTTTTCCTTCGTCAGCTTGGGGAAGCGGTGCCCGATCGGCTGGACCTTGTCCGTGCCCAGCATGCCTACCGGGATGATCGGCACGCCGGCTGCGATGGCCAGGCGAGCCACGCCCGTGCGGCCGCGGTAGAGCTTGCCGTCGGGTGAGCGCGTGCCCTCGGGGTAGACGACCACCAGGTCACCGGCCTGGAGCACCGGAACGGCCCCGTCGAAGGCGGCCAGGGCGGCCCGGCCGCCGGCCCGCTCGACCTTGATGGCGCCGAGCCCGTGCATGACGAACTTGGTGATCTTGCCACCGAAGCCGTCGCCCTTGAAGTACTCCTCCTTAGCCCAGAAGGCCAGGTGGCGCGGCACGACGGCGCCCAGGAACAGCTCGTCGGCGACGGACAGATGATTGCCGGCGAAGATCGCGCCACCGGTGACCGGGATGTGCTCGAGGCCCTCGACGTGGGGTCGCCAGCCGAGCTTCATCGTGTTACCGACAGTGAATTTGCCGATCGTGTAGAGCAGCGGCAACGTGTTCCTCCGGCGGGACTTTCGTAGTGGGGGGCGGTAGGACATTATCCGACGCCGCCGGGGAACCTGCCGGTGAGCTTGGCAACCGGGCTCGGCACTGACCGCGCAAGGCGGCAAATGCCGAACCCGGCGGAGCGTTATCGGGGAGCCGGGAGCGTCGTACTCCAGAGTGACACCCCGTCGCGATCGCGTAAATCGACCGACAACGCCTTCGTACGACCGTCGATGCGCACCTCGCCGAAATGCTGGAAACCCTCGGCCGGAGAAGCGTTAGCCACCGGCGGTGTGTGAATGAAAGCGGTGTTCGGGCCAAATGTCCCATCGAGCGCATTGGGCCCGAAAGCACCGGCATGCGCGGGTCCGGAGACGAACTCCCAGAACGGCGTGAAGTCCTGCACCGAGGCCCGAGCCGGGTCGTAGTGATGCGCCGCACTGTAGTGCACGTCGGCCGTCAGGAACACGATGCCGCTCACCCTGGCCCGGTGCGCCGCCTGCAGGACCTGCGCGAACTCCAGCTCGCGCCCCTCCGGCGCCCCCGGCTCGCCCTGCGCGACGCCCTCCTGCCCGCTCGGGGTGTCCGGCACCACGGTGCCCAGCGGCAGATCGTTGGCGATCACCTTCCAGGTGGCCTTCGAGTCCTTGAGCCCCCGGATCAGCCATTCGCGCTGCTCACGGCCGAGCAGACCACGCTTGGGGTCGGCGTAGGTGACGTCGTTGTTGCGGTCCTTGAAGGTGCGCATGTCCAGCACGAACACGTCCAGCAGCGGCCCGTGCGAGATCTTGCGGTAGACCGGCCCGCTGGCCGAGGGAATCGGAACCCATTCGTGGTACGCCCGGTGCGCGCGCCGGGCCAGCACGTCAACCCGCTTCTCGCCGTACCGGGCGTCGTCCAGGATCTCGCCCGGGTACCAGTTGTTCACCACCTCGTGGTCGTCCCACTGGTTGATCTGAGGCACCTCGGCCACGAACGCCTTGTACGCGTCATCGAGCAGGTTGTAGGCATACTGCCCGCGGTACTCCTGCAGTGTCTCGGCAACCTTGGACTTGGCCTCGGTCATCAGGTTCCGCCAGATCCGCCCGTCCGGCAACGTCACCTGCGCGGTCAGGGGCCCATCGGCGTACACCGTGTCACCGCTGTGCAGCAAGAAGTCAGGCCGCCGCCGGCGCATGGATTCGAAGATCTTCAGCCCGCCGTACGCCGGATCGATGCCCCACCCCTGCCCGACCACGTCCCCCGTCCACACGAACGAGACGTCCTGACGCCGGGCAGGAGCGGTGGTGAGCTGCCCCATGATGGGTTGACTGAAGACACCGTCCAGGCTCTCCACGCGTACGGAATAGTAAAGGCGCTCGCCGGATGGAAGGTTGCGCAGCCGCACCTTGCCCGTGAAGTCACCGTCCGGCGTGACCACCGGCCCCCGCAACCGCCGCCCCCCGCGCAGGTCAGGCCGCCGGCTGACCTGCACCCACAGCCGGCCCGGCCGATCCGCCCGCGACCACACAACCGCGGAATCGGCGGTGGCATCGCCGCTCTGCACCCCATGAGTGAGAACGGGCCTCGCGGCATTTCGTCCCGGAATTGTTGAGCCAGCTCGCGGGCCGGCGACGGGCCCACCCAGCGCCGGTCCGGAACCCGTGGCCAGGGCGGACCCACCGGGCAGCGCCCCGAGCACGCCACCCACCAGCCCAGCCTGCAGCAAACTACGTCGATCAATCGAGGTCATACCGCCGGTCTACCGGCCCGACATGAATACCCGGTTGCCTCGGGCGGAACGCTCCGGCGTGGTCTGGCGTTCGCTCAGAGGTTGGGGAACCAGAGGGCAAGCTCGCGCTTCGCGCTGTCCGGGCCGTCGGAGGCGTGCACCAGGTTTTCGCGGTTGGAAAGGGCCAGGTCACCGCGGATGGTGCCGGCGGCGGCTTTGCGACCGTCGGTGGCGCCGATCATCTCGCGGACCACGGAGATCACCTCGTCGCCGGAGAGCACCAGCGCGGCCAGCGGCCCGCTGGTCATGAACTCCTTGAGCGGCGGATAGAAGCCCTTGTCCACGTGCTCGGCGTAGTGCTGGTCGGCCAGCTCGGCGTCCATGGTGCGCACCTCGAGGGCCTCGATCACGAGCCCCTTGCGCTCGAAGCGGCCGAGGATCTCCCCCAGCAGGCCGCGCCGCAGCGCATCGGGCTTGACAAGCACGAGCGAGCGCTCGCCAACAGGGCTGGTGGACACGGCTGAGGCCTCCTGACCAACGCGGCACGCCGGGTTCGGCATTACGAGATGTCAGCCTATCGGTACCGCGTTTTCCGCGTTCGGCAACCACCTTTCCCCGTGGAAGCCAACCGCCCGCCTGCGCACTTTCCACCCGTGGGTGCCGCTACGTAACCTGACGGGTAATGCAGCACGATCCGGTCAGTTCTCGTGACCGGACCACCGGGAGGTCCACTGTGGCGAACCAGAACGGCAGGCCTGTCGCGCCGGCCCGCAAGCTCGTGGCCGGGGTCATCGGCACGATCGCGGCCTTCGTGATGCTGTTCGGTCTAGGCATGTCCAGCTGGGCAATCGTCGCGCTGGGCGCGGCCATGCTCGCGCTGGCCATCGGCATCGGCATAGTCAACGTGGCCAGCCGCGGCGCCCGCGCCTGGGTGTCCGGAAACGCCCAGGTCAGAGCGGTCTCGGAACGCCCCGCCACCTCGATCTACGGACGCGCGGAGCTGCGCATCCTGATCATGGCGCCGGGCCTGCCCAACGAGGAAGTCACCGTCCGGGATCCGCGCGTACCCGTAGCCAAATGGCCCATCGCCGGCGACATCATCCCGATCACCGTGGACGTCGACGACCTGCGCCGGGTCAAAATCGACTGGGACGAGGCCGAGACCCGCGAGGCCACCGTCACCAACGGCCCGCCCACCATGTACGAGGAAGACCTCCCCGACGACGACCTGCTGGGCGGCGAACCGGAACCCCCGCCGTGGGTACCGCCTCAGCATCAGCCCCCGTACCCCAGCACCCCGACCAGCCCCAGCCACCCACCCCGCAACAGCGCCGTCCCTCCCCCTGGACCGACCTGAAAGGCGGCTTCGAACCAGGGGACCGCACCCACCTGGCAGACGATCTCATCACCGCGTACCCCAGTGCCCGTCCCGGCGCGTCAGGGGCGATCCATGGCGTAGGCATCACCGTGCTGGTAACGGATCTTGCACGGTCGATTGCGTTCTACAAGGACATGCTTGGGTTCTACGAGATCGATGCCGGCCCCGGCAGTGCCGTTTTGGCCTCGGGTGACACCCGGCTGGTGCTGCGCGCCGTGCATGATCTGTCGGCCGTCGGGCGGTTGATCTACCTGAACCTCGAGGTCGGCGAGGTGGAGGGGGTTTTCGAGGAGCTCAAGCGCAAAGGTGTGGCTTTTGTCCACGGCCCGCGCCCGGTCAGCCGCGGCGACAAGCTGGAGCTCTGGGCGGCCTCGTTCCACGATCCCGACAATCACAACATCGCGATCACCCAGTGGAAGGCAATTCGCTAACGGCCTTCAATCGTTCGCCGTACGTACAAGGCGTACGCCCACGCGGCTCCGAAGATGAGGCCGAGGGCGCCCAGTGACCAGTGCAGGAAGACGCACGCGAGCAGCAGCGCTTGCAGAACCGTGCCGGCCGGCCAGGCCCACTTGCGCTTCATGCTGCCCGCCAGCAGCGCCGCGAGCACGGCCAGGCCGATCACTGCGCCGATGCCCCAGCCGCTGAGGTGGCCGCCGAAGATGCGGATGGGCTGGATCGCCAGCAGCAGCACGATCGCTTCGAGCGTGAGGGTGCCGGCGCCCAGCCCCCGTACGGCTGCGGCTGGATTTTTCAGTCCGGATCGCCGCGGCTCGGTCATTTCTTCAGCAGCTTCCGCGCGTCGGCCACCGTGACGACCGAGCCCGTGATCAGCACGCCCACGCCGCTCAGCTCACCGTCGGTGTCCTCCTCGGCCAGCACCACGGCTTCCTCGATGGCATCCGGCATGGTCTGGGTGACGGTCACCCGGTCCTCGCCGAAGATGTCCGACGCGATCTGGGCCAGCTCGGTGACCGGCATCGAGCGCGGCGAGCTGTTCTGCGTCACCACCAGCCGGGCCACCAGCGGTTCCATCAGTTCGAGCAGCCCGGACACGTCCTTGTCGCCGAGCACCGCCACGACCGCGACCAGGTGGCGGAACGCGAACTCTTCCTCGAGGGCGTTCACCGTTGCCGCCATGCCGTGCGGGTTGTGGGCGCCGTCCAGCAGGATCGTGGGCGCGCTGCGGACCCGTTCCAGGCGACCCGGAGAGTCAACAGCCGCGAAGCCTTCCCGTACGAGATCCGCCTCGAGCTGTCTGTTGGCACCCGCCCCGAGGAACGCCTCCACGGCAGCTAGCGCGAGCGCCGCGTTCTGGGCTTGATGGGCGCCGAACAGCGGCAGGAAGATCTCGTCGTAGACGCCACCCAGGCCCTGCAGGGTCAGCAGTTGGCCGCCGACTGCCTGGTCGCGCTGGACCACGCCGAACTCGCTGCCTTCGCGCGCCAGCGTCGCCCCCATCTCGGCGGTGCGTTCCAGCAGCGGTCGCATCGCCTCCTCGGTCTGCAGCGCTGTGATCACGGTGGCACCCTTGTGGATGATGCCGGCCTTGGCCCAGGCGATGTCCTCGATCGTGTCGCCGAGCCACTCGGTGTGGTCCAGCCCGATCGGGGTGATCACGCACACCCCCGCCTCGATGACGTTTGTCGCGTCCTCCTCGCCACCCAGGCCCACCTCGACGACCGCGATGTCGACCGGGGCGTCCGCGAACGCCGCGTACGCCATCGCCGTGGTCATGTCGAAGTAGGTAAGCGGCTCGGCCGCGCGCTGGTCGATCAAGTCGGCCAGCGGGGCCACCTCGTCGAAGGTGGCCGCCAGCCGTTCCTCGCTCACCGGCTCGCCGTCGAGGCTGATCCGCTCGCGCACAGTTTCCAGATGCGGGCTCGTGTAGCGCCCGGTGTGCAGCCCGTGCGCCCGCAGCAGGCTGTCGATCATCCGGGCGGTCGAGGTCTTGCCGTTGGTCCCGGTCAAATGAATTGCCGGGTACGCCCGCTGTGGACTGCCCAGCACGTCCATCAGGTCGCGGATCTTCTGCATGTCGAAGGCCATGCGGGTGAACCCGCGCCCGTCGAGCGCGGTCACCACTTCTTCGTAAGTGCTCATGATGCAGGCAACGCTTCCAGAGCCTTCGCAATTCTCGCCAGGTCGGCCTCGGCCGTGGCGAGCCGGTCTTTGATCTTGGCAACCACCTGTTCGGGTGCCTTGCCGACGAACGCCTCGTTGCCAAGCTTGCCGCGGCACTGCGCCGCTTCCTTCTCGGCGGCGACCCGGTCCTTGTCGAGCCGGGCGCGCTCGGCCGCGACGTCGATCGTGCCGCGGGTGTCAAGGTCGACGGTGATGCCCCCGGTGACCGCCAGCGTGGCCGTGGCCGTGAAGTCCGGCGCGGGCGCGTCGAGGCGGGCCAGCGACCGGATCAGCGGCTCGTGGGTGTCGATGCCGACGTTGCCCAGCCCGGTGAGCGCGGCGCTGACCCGCTGGCCGGGGCGCAGGCCCTGGTCGGAGCGGAAGCGCCGGACCTCGGTGACCACCTTCTGCAGGGCGGCGATCTCCTCCTCGGCGGCGTCGTCGATCAGCACCTTGTCGACGGTGGGCCAGGCCGCCCGCGTCAGCGTCTCGCCGCCGGTGAGCACGGTCCACAGCTCCTCCGTGACGAACGGGATGACCGGGTGCAGCAGCCGCAGCAACTGGTCCAGGACGTGCCCGAGCACCCGGCGCGACAGGGCCGCCTCGGGAGTGTCGCCGGAGAGCACGGGCTTGCTCAGCTCCACGTACCAGTCGCAGACGTCGTCCCACGCGAAGTGGTAGAGCACGTCGCAGACCTTCGCGTACTCGTACGCAGCGAACAGCTCGTCCACCTCGCCGATCACGTGCTGCAGCCGCGACAGGATCCACGTGTCGACCGACGACAGCTCGCTCGGCGCCGGCAGGTCACCTTCGACCGTCGCACCGTTCATCAGGGCGAAGCGCGTGGCATTCCAGAGCTTGTTGCAGAAGTTGCGGGAGCCCTGACACCACTCTTCGCTGATCGGTACGTCCGAACCTGGGTTGGCACCGCGAGCAAGCGTGAACCGCGTCGCGTCGGCACCGTAGCGCTCGATCCAGTCCAGCGGGTCCACCACGTTGCCGAACGACTTCGACATCTTCTTGCCGTGCCCGTCGCGCACCATGCCGTGCAGGTTCACCACGTTGAACGGCTGCACCCCGTCCATGGCGTACAGGCCGAACATCATCATCCGGGCGACCCAGAAGAACAGGATGTCGTAGCCGGTGACCAGCACGCTGGTCGGGTAGAACTTGGCCAGCGTGCCGGTCTGCTCGGGCCACCCCATCGTCGAGAACGGCCAGAGGCCCGAGGAGAACCAGGTGTCGAGCACGTCCTCGTCCTGCTGCCAGCCCGCACCGGTGGGCGGCTGCTCGTCGGGTCCGACGCACACGACTTCGCCGTTGGGGCCGTACCAGACCGGGATGCGGTGACCCCACCACAGCTGACGCGAGATGCACCAGTCATGCATGTTGTCGACCCAGGCGAAGTAGCGCTTGGACAGCTCCGCGGGCTCGATCTTGACCCGCCCGTCGCGCACCGCGTCTCCGGCCGCCTTGGCCAGCGGCTGGGTGTTCACGAACCACTGCAGCGAGAGCCGGGGCTCGACCGTGGTCTTGCACCGCGAGCAGTGGCCCACCGAGTGCACATAAGGCCGCTTCTCCGCCACGATGCGACCTTGCTCCCGCAAGGCTGCGACGATCGCCGGGCGGGCTTCGTACCGGTCAAGGCCCTCGAACGGACCCGGCACCGTGACCACCGCACGCTCATCCATGATCGTGAGGCTCGGCAGGTCATGCCGCTGACCGATCTCGAAGTCGTTGGGGTCGTGCGCCGGCGTGACCTTCACCGCACCGGTCCCGAAGCCGGGGTCGACATGCTCGTCAGCCACGATCGGAATGCGCCGCCCGGTCAGCGGCAGCTCGACCTCGGTGCCGATCAGGTGCTTGTACCGCTCGTCATCGGGGTGCACGGCCACCGCGGTGTCACCCAGCATCGTCTCGGCCCGGGTGGTGGCCACCACGATGGCGTTGTCCCCGTCGCCGTAGCGGATGGAGACAAGCTCGCCGTCATCTTCGGTGTGCTCAACCTCGATGTCGCTCAGCGCAGTGAGGCAGCGCGGACACCAGTTGATGATGCGGTTGGCGCGATAGATGAGCCCGTCGTCGTACAGCCGCTTGAAGATGGTCTGAACGGCGCGCGACAACCCCTCGTCCATGGTGAACCGCTCGCGACTCCAGTCAACGGAGTCGCCGAGACGGCGCATCTGCCCGAGGATCGCCCCGCCGGACTCGGCCTTCCATTCCCACACCTTCTCCACGAACGCCTCGCGGCCCAGGTCGTGACGGGAGAGTTTCTGCGCGGCGAGCTGGCGCTCAACCACGTTCTGGGTGGCGATGCCGGCGTGGTCCATGCCCGGGAGCCAGAGGACCTCGAAGCCCTGCATCCGCTTCAGGCGGCTCAGGGTGTCCTGGATCGTGTGGTCCAGCGCGTGCCCGACGTGCAAGGATCCGGTCACGTTGGGCGGCGGGATCACAATGGAAAATGGCGGCTTGTCGCTGGCCGGGTCGGCCGCGAAGTAGCCGGACGATACCCAGTGCTCATACCGCCGCTGCTCTACCTCGCCCGGCTGATACTGGGCAGAAAGGCCACCGGAGGGCCGGCTGTCGGGGGTACGGGTATCGGTCGCTTCGGTCACCCACCAAGTTTACGGAGCCATCAGCGAAGCGCTGCGTCCGGCCGCCCCGCCTGTGGATAACTGTTGTTAGGCTCGCACGATGCCCGACCCGACCGACTCTGTAGCGCCCTCCGCGGCTGCCTCCAGCGGGCCCTCGGCGGCTGCCACTGGTTCGCCCTCGGCGGCTACTTCCGGTGCGCCCTCGCGGGCTACTTCCGGTTCGCCCTCGGGAGCCACCGAGCCCATGGAGATCTCCGCGGAGCCGTTCGCCCTTATCGAGGCCGCGGACGAGGAGCACGAGGAGCAGAAGCCCAGGTCGCGGACCAAGACCATCGTGCTTGCCTCCCTGCTGGCGGTCGCTTTGGCCGGAGCAGGAGCCATCGGGTACGCCGGTTGGCGCATCGCCGCGGAAAAGGACGCGACCCTCACGGCCCCGCAGTCAGTCGGCAATCTCAAGCTGGACACCTCGGAGCAGGGCAAGTCAACCGCGGACTACCTGCAAACGGCACTGTCAGCGGAGGTCGACCTCGACAACGCGGTAGGCGGCGTCTACTCCGACGGCAGCGCCAACGATGTTCTGTTCTTCGGCGGCACAACCCTGATCTGGACGCCGGGAAGCGACCTGGAGACGGCGTTCGAACTCATCTCGGACGACCAGGGCGCAGTGACCGGTCTTCACGACGTCCCGGCCGGCAAACTCGGTGGCACCATGAAGTGCGGAAAAACCAAAACGGACGACGCCGACATGTCAGTGTGCGGCTGGGCCGACCACGGAAGCCTCGCCCTGGCCATGTTCCCTGGCCGACCCGAGCCCGAAGCGGCAACCCTTCTTCAGCAGATCCGCGACGCCTCTCAAACCCGGGGGTAATCCGTTCGCCGGGTCGATTGGCGCGGCTGGCTCGGGCGGGAGGTTGGCCGGCCGTTGTCTTGCCTTTGCGGTTGGGTCCCCAGCTCAAGCAATAAGCCGTGCACGCGAAAATGCCCGGCTCAAGGCAATAGGCCGTGCACGCAGCAATAGGCCGTGCACGCAGAAATGCCCGCTCCGGCAGGAAGCCTGAGCGGGCATTTCTTATCCTTTTCGGTATACACAGAAACGCCCGTTCAGATATGAATCTGAACGGGCGTTTCTGACGTTGAGTCCGGCGGCGTCCTACTCTCCCACACCCTCCCGAGTGCAGTACCATCGGCGCTGGAGGGCTTAGCTTCCGGGTTCGGAATGAGACCGGGCGTTTCCCCTCCGCTATGACCACCGAAACAGCTGTCAGCGAAACCATCACCAGCACCCCCGTCACACCAACATCCCTTACGGGACGTGGTTGGTGGGGGTGGGTGGGTTGTTTGCTGTGAATCACACAGTGGACGCGTTGAGCAAAAAGTTTGGTGTGGTTAAGCCCTCGGCCTATTAGTACCGGTCAACTGAACCAGTTACCTGGCTTACATTTCCGGCCTATCAACCCAGTCGTCTAGCTGGGGGCCTTACCCACTCGAAGGTGGTGGGATACCTCATCTCGAAGCGAGCTTCCCGCTTAGATGCTTTCAGCGGTTATCCCTTCCGAACGTAGCTAACCAGCCGTGCCCCTGGCGGGACAACTGGCACACCAGAGGTTCGTCCGTCCCGGTCCTCTCGTACTAGGGACAGCCCTTCTCAAGTATCCAACGCGCACGGCGGATAGGGACCGAACTGTCTCACGACGTTCTAAACCCAGCTCGCGTACCGCTTTAATGGGCGAACAGCCCAACCCTTGGGACCTGCTACAGCCCCAGGATGCGACGAGCCGACATCGAGGTGCCAAACCATCCCGTCGATATGGACTCTTGGGGAAGATCAGCCTGTTATCCCCGGGGTACCTTTTATCCGTTGAGCGACACCGCTTCCACACGCAAGTGCCGGATCACTAGTCCCGACTTTCGTCCCTGCTCGACCTGTCAGTCTCACAGTCAAGCTCCCTTATGTACTTACACTCAACACCTGATTGCCAACCAGGCTGAGGGAACCTTTGGGCGCCTCCGTTACCCTTTAGGAGGCAACCGCCCCAGTTAAACTACCCACCAGACACTGTCCCTGGACCCGATCAGGGCCCGAAGTTAGATACCCAAATCCAACAGAGTGGTATTTCAAGATTGCCTCCACCCGAACTGGCGTCCGAGCTTCACCGGCTCCCACCTATCCTACACAATTACATTCAGATACCAATGTCAAGCTATAGTAAAGGTCCCGGGGTCTTTCCGTCCTGCCGCGCGTAACGAGCATCTTTACTCGTACTGCAATTTCGCCGGGCCTGTGGTTGAGACAGTGGGGAAGTCGTTACGCCATTCGTGCAGGTCGGAACTTACCCGACAAGGAATTTCGCTACCTTAGGATGGTTATAGTTACCACCGCCGTTTACTGGCGCTTAAGTTCTCCGCCTCGCCCCGAAAGGCTAACAGGTCCCCTTAACGTTCCAGCACCGGGCAGGCGTCAGTCCATATACATCGTCTTACGACTTCGCATGGACCTGTGTTTTTAGTAAACAGTCGCTTCCCCCTGCTCTCTGCGGCCATACCACGCTCCACCCGCACGGGGCTTCACGCGTCCGGCCCCCCTTCTCCCTAAGTTACGGGGGCAATTTGCCGAGTTCCTTAACCACAGTTCGCCCGTCGCCTCGGTATTCTCTACCTGACCACCTGTGTCGGTTTAGGGTACGGGCCGCTCGGAACATCGCTAGAGGCTTTTCTCGGCAGCATAGGATCACTGACTTCACCTGAACGGCTCGGCATCACGTCTCACCCACATGACATGCGGATTTACCTACACATCGGGCTACACGCTTACCCCGGCACAACCACCGGCCGGGATCAGCTACCTTCCTGCGTCACCCCATCACTAAACTACTACCACCCAAGATCCCAGACTCCATACCATAGGTCCGAAAACCGCCGGCACTTCGCGTGGTTAGTACAGGTGGGTTCGTCTTGGGCGCTCCTACGCGGGTACGGGAATATCAACCCGTTATCCATCGACTACGCCTCTCGGCCTCGCCTTAGGCCCCGACTCACCCAGGGCGGATTAGCCTGGCCCTGGAACCCTTGGTCATCCGGCGGAAGGGTTTCTCACCCTTCATTCGCTACTCATGCCTGCATTCTCACTCGTATAGCGTCCACACCTGGGTCACCCCGGCGCTTCACCCGCTATACGACGCTCCCCTACCCATCCACACACCTGGATGAAAACCCGAAAGTTCCCACCGGGCTACCATGTGAATGCCACAGCTTCGGCGGTGTGCTTGAGCCCCGCTACATTGTCGGCGCGGAACCACTTGACCAGTGAGCTATTACGCACTCTTTAAAGGATGGCTGCTTCTAAGCCAACCTCCTGGTTGTCTAAGCGACCCCACATCCTTTTCCACTTAGCACACGCTTAGGGGCCTTAGCTGGTGATCTGGGCTGTTTCCCTCTCGACTACGAAGCTTATCCCCCGCAGTCTCACTGCCGCGCTCTCACTTACCGGCATTCGGAGTTTGGCTGATTTCGGTAAGCTTGTAGGCCCCCTAGACCATCCAGTGCTCTACCTCCGGCAAGAAACACACGACGCTGCACCTAAATGCATTTCGGGGAGAACCAGCTATCACGGAGTTTGATTGGCCTTTCACCCCTAACCACAGGTCATCCCCCAACTTTTCAACGTTGGTGGGTTCGGTCCTCCACGCAGTCTTACCCACGCTTCAACCTGCCCATGGCTAGATCACCCCGCTTCGGGTCTAGAACATGCGACTCAAACGCCCTCTTCAGACTCGCTTTCGCTACGGCTACCCCCCACGGGTTAACCTCGCCACATGCCACTAACTCGCAGGCTCATTCTTCAAAAGGCACGCCATCACCCCGAAAGGCTCTGACGGATTGTAGGCGAACGGTTTCAGGTACTATTTCACTCCCCTCCCGGGGTACTTTTCACCATTCCCTCACGGTACTCGTCCGCTATCGGTCACCAGGAAGTATTCAGCCTTACCAGGTGGTCCTGGCAGATTCACAGCAGATTTCAGGAGTCCGCTGCTACTCGGGATATCTGTAAAGAGGTCACACATTTTCGCCTACCGGGCTCTCACCGTCTACGGCTGGCTTTCCCACACCATTCGACTAACATGCAACTTTATAACTCTTCTCTGCACTGTCAGACACAGAAAACAGATCCCACAACCCCCCACGCGCAACCCCTGACAGGTATCACACACGCAAGGTTTAGGCTACATCCGCTTTCGCTCGCCACTACTCACGGAATCACTAAATTGTTTTCTCTTCCTACGGGTACTGAGATGTTTCACTTCCCCGCGTTCCCCCCTACACCCTATGAATTCAGATGCAGGTGACACGACATGACTCGTGCCAGGTTCCCCCATTCGGACACCCTGGGATCACAGCTAGGTTGACAGCTCCCCCAGGCCTATCGCGGCCTCCCACGTCCTTCATCGGCTCCTGGTGCCAAGGCATCCACCGTTCGCCCTTGACAACTTAACCACAGAAAACAAGATGCTCGCGTCCACTGTGCAATTCTCAACCAACAACCAACCCACAACCCCACGACACCCCACCAAACA
>NZ_LOJP01000001.1:1519981-1528064 GCF_001553785.1 Actinoplanes sp. TFC3 | reverse complement strand
TAGTTGCTCCTTAGAAAGGAGGTGATCCAGCCGCACCTTCCGGTACGGCTACCTTGTTACGACTTCGTCCCAATCGCCAGCCCCACCTTCGACGGCTCCCTCCCACAAGGGGTTAGGCCACCGGCTTCGGGTGTTGCCGACTTTCGTGACGTGACGGGCGGTGTGTACAAGGCCCGGGAACGTATTCACCGCAGCGTTGCTGATCTGCGATTACTAGCGACTCCGACTTCACGGGGTCGAGTTGCAGACCCCGATCCGAACTGAGACCGGCTTTTTGGGATTCGCTCCGCCTCACGGCATCGCAACCCTTTGTACCGGCCATTGTAGCATGCGTGAAGCCCTGGACATAAGGGGCATGATGACTTGACGTCATCCCCACCTTCCTCCGAGTTGACCCCGGCAGTCTTCGATGAGTCCCCGCCATAACGCGCTGGCAACATCGAACGAGGGTTGCGCTCGTTGCGGGACTTAACCCAACATCTCACGACACGAGCTGACGACAGCCATGCACCACCTGTCACCCGCCCCGAAGGACCCCACATCTCTGCGAGTTTTCGAGTGATGTCAAACCCAGGTAAGGTTCTTCGCGTTGCATCGAATTAATCCGCATGCTCCGCCGCTTGTGCGGGCCCCCGTCAATTCCTTTGAGTTTTAGCCTTGCGGCCGTACTCCCCAGGCGGGGCGCTTAATGCGTTAGCTGCGGCACAGAGAACCGGAGAGGTCCCCCACACCTAGCGCCCAACGTTTACAGCGTGGACTACCAGGGTATCTAATCCTGTTCGCTCCCCACGCTTTCGCTCCTCAGCGTCAGTATCGGCCCAGAGACCCGCCTTCGCCACCGGTGTTCCTCCTGATATCTGCGCATTTCACCGCTACACCAGGAATTCCAGTCTCCCCTACCGAACTCTAGCCTGCCCGTATCGGCTGCAGACCCGCGGTTGAGCCGCGGGATTTCACAGTCGACGTGACAAGCCGCCTACGAGCTCTTTACGCCCAATAAATCCGGACAACGCTCGCGCCCTACGTCTTACCGCGGCTGCTGGCACGTAGTTGGCCGGCGCTTCTTCTGCAGGTACCGTCACTCACGCTTCGTCCCTGCTGAAAGAGGTTTACAACCCGAAGGCCGTCATCCCTCACGCGGCGTCGCTGCATCAGGCTTGCGCCCATTGTGCAATATTCCCCACTGCTGCCTCCCGTAGGAGTCTGGGCCGTGTCTCAGTCCCAGTGTGGCCGGTCGCCCTCTCAGGCCGGCTACCCGTCGTCGCCTTGGTAGGCCATCACCCCACCAACAAGCTGATAGGCCGCGAGCCCATCCCAGACCGAAAAACTTTCCACCACCAACCATGCGGCCAGCAGTAATATCCGGTATTAGCCCCCGTTTCCGAGGGTTATCCCAAAGTCCAGGGCAGGTTGCTCACGTGTTACTCACCCGTTCGCCGCTCGAGTACCCCGAAGGGCCTTTCCGCTCGACTTGCATGTGTTAAGCACGCCGCCAGCGTTCGTCCTGAGCCAGGATCAAACTCTCCAACAAAAACTTTTGTTGTGAATCCATCCCGGCAACATAAAAGTTGCCAAAGGAATCCCAGCTTCCGAAGAAGCCAGAAATAAAACAATTGGCACTGGCTTATCAAGCACCCTGTTGAGTTCTCAAAGAACAACCACACACCGTACGAGAAGAACCGAAGTTCTACCCGCTCGGGGCAACCGCTCTAACTTACCCGGTCGACTTCGCCAGCGCAAGACCGGAGTCTTGGAAGATCCGAGGACCTTCATGGCATCGCCCGAAGTTTCCCGCGCTAATGCTAAGCCCTTTGGAGGCTCGTACTTTGCGGGAAGTCCAGCAGGCCAACCGGAGATCGTTGCGATCCATCCGCTCGGTTCCCTGCAGACCCGGACTACCTTACCCGGTCGTTTTCGTTAGCGCAACCCCGGTCTTAGCGACCCGGTTCCGCGGCAACTTCGCCCGGTGCCACCCCAGCTTGACGCTGAAGTAGCGGCGCCTTTGAAGAGTGGTCGTACCGGTCACTTTCGTGCCGTTCCGTCCGGGTTCCCCTCGGGCAGAAAGAAAGTTACGCGACGTCCCACCCGAAACGCAAATCGACACCCGTCCCGCTACCGCGCCGCCAGCATCGCGCCATGCCACAGTGGCAGGCATGGTTCGTGAACCGGCGCTCGCCGTCGACGCCCTGTTCGACTTGCTCATGCCGGCATCGCAGCTGGTCATCGGCATCCTGGTGCTGGTGACCGTCATCGTTTCCGTGCATCGGCTATTCCTGCGCGGCCCTTCCCGGATGGGCGGAGCCATGCTCATCGCCGCCGCAGCTGTGGTGTGCGTCGCTGTCGTGAGCTACCTGGTGCAGTCGCTTTAAGCCCCTGCGACCGGCAAACAAAGCACTCAAGCCAAGCGACGATGGGCCAGGCTCGGCACGGTCTGCCGGATCTCTTCAAGCCGCAGCAGGTCCAGCTCCGCCGTCACCACACCCACCGTGTCGGGTGCCTGAGCGAGCACTGTCCCCCACGGGTCGATGATCATGCTGCGCCCGAAGCAGGTGCGGCCGGGCTCGTGATCGCCGATCTGACCGGCCGCCACCACGTAACACTGGTTCTCGATGGCCCGGGCCCGCAGCAGCACTTCCCAGTGGTCGCGCCCGGTGTGCATCATGAACGCCGCAGGCACCACGAGCACCTTGGCTCCCCCAGCCGCCAGCCGCCGATACAGCTCAGGGAACCGAAGGTCGTAACAGATCGAAAGCCCGGTGGGGACGTCGGCAACATCGGCAATCACCGTCTCGGTGCCTGGGGCCACAGTCCGGGATTCCTGGTACGAGACCCGGTTGGGAATCTCCACGTCGTACAGGTGAATCTTGCGATAGGTAGCAGCCAGCTCGCCGGCCGGATCGAACAGCAGCGTGGTGTTGTAGGTGTGCTCGTCATCGGGGCCGGCCTCGTGAAAAGAGCCGCTGTGTACCCAAATGCCGAGTTCACGTGCCGCTGCCGCGAAGAAATGCGCGAATTCGCCATCGACGGGCTCCGGCTTGGGCGAACCCTTCCCCGTCCCGAGATAGTCGACATACTCCGGCAGGACCGCGAGGGTCGCTCCGGCCGCGGCCGCGCGACCTAGTAGGTCGCGGGCCACGCTCAGATTGTGGTCACGGTCGTCGCGGGCGTTCAGCTGGCAGACGGCTACACGCATGCCTTCAGGGTACGGACGCAGCCCCACCCGGCGGAACAGCCAGCCGTCAGGCGGACTTCTCCTCGCGGTCGCGACGTGGCCGGCGGCTGCCGAACTCGCGCGGCACGATGGTGGGGATGACGTTCTCCACGACCACCTCACGGTTGATCACGACTCGGGCGGCGTCGGGGTTGCTGGGCACCTCGAACATCACGTTCTGGAGGACTTCCTCCATGATCGCGCGCAACCCTCGGGCGCCGGTGCCCCGCAGCATCGCCTGGTCCGCGATCGCCTCGAGAGCGCCGGTGTCGAACTCCAACTCCACGCCGTCAAGCTCGAACAACCGCTGGTATTGCTTGACGTAGGCGTTGCGGGGCTCGGTCAGGATCTTGATGAGCGCCTCGCGGTCGAGGTTGCGCACCGTGGTGATGACCGGAAGCCGGCCGATGAACTCGGGGATGAGCCCGAATTTCAGCATGTCCTCCGGCATGACCTTGCTGAAGATGTCATCGGTGTTGCGCTCCGAGACCGAGCGCAGGTGGGCACCGAAGCCAACCCCGCCCTGGCCGATGCGCGACTCGATGATCCGGTCCAACCCGGCGAACGCGCCACCCACGATGAACAGCACGTTTGTGGTGTCGATCTGGATGAACTCCTGGTGCGGGTGCTTGCGTCCGCCCTGCGGCGGGACGTTTGCCACAGTGCCCTCAAGGATCTTGAGCAGGGCCTGCTGCACGCCCTCACCGGAAACGTCCCGGGTGATCGACGGGTTCTCGCTCTTGCGGGCGATCTTGTCGACCTCGTCGATGTAGATGATGCCCTGCTCGGCGCGCTTGACGTCGTAGTCGGCCGCCTGGATGAGCTTGAGCAGGATGTTCTCGACGTCCTCGCCGACATAGCCCGCCTCGGTCAGCGCCGTGGCGTCCGCGATGGCGAACGGAACGTTGAGCATCCTCGCCAGCGTCTGCGCCAGGTGGGTCTTACCGCACCCGGTGGGGCCGATCAGCATGATGTTGGACTTGGCCACCTCGACGTCGCTGCCCGCTCCGGGCGCGCCGCTCGACTCGGCCTGAATCCGCTTGTAGTGGTTGTAGACGGCGACCGAGAGCGCCTTCTTGGCCTGCTCCTGGCCCACCACGTAGTTGTCCAGGAACTGGCAGATCTCCATCGGCTTGGGAAGCTCTTCCCACTTCACCTCGCCGGTTTCGGCCAGCTCCTCTTCGATGATCTCGTTGCAGAGGTCGATGCACTCGTCGCAGATATAGACCCCGGGGCCCGCGATGAGCTTCTTGACCTGCTTCTGCGACTTCCCACAGAAGGAGCACTTCAGTAGGTCGCCACCGTCGCCGATCCGTGCCACCTACGTTCTCCCTGCGCTCATCGGCCGGCGATTACCGGCCTGCAGCCCGGGACAGTCGTCCGCGAGCCAGAACATCGTCTTGCACAGTTCATCGTCTGCCGACGTGCGTTACTGAGGTTGCCGACTCGACGTTACCCGCAAAGGGGCAGAACTCCGACCCCCCAAAACGGGCGTGTCAGGGGTCAGTCAGTCTAGCGTGCGCCGGCCGACCCCTGACATCGCGTGCTCATCACACGCGCAAACTACCGTTCCTACCTGCCAAGAACGAAGATCAGCTGCTGGCGCCGACGGCCTGCAGGCTCTTCTTGCGCGTCGCGAGGACGGTGTCCACGATGCCGTACTCCTTGGCTTCGTCCGCCGTCATGATCTTGTCGCGGTCGATGTCCTTGCTGACCTGCTCGGGCGTGCGGTCCGAGTGCTTGGCAATCAGCGTCTCGAGCTGCGTGCGCATGCGCAGGATCTCGCGCGCCTGGATCTCGATGTCCGACCCCTGGCCGTAGCCGCCCTCGGTGGCCGGCTGGTGGATGATGATCCGCGAGTGCGGGAGCGCCATCCGCTTGCCCGGGGTGCCACCAGCCAGCAGCACAGCGGCCGCACTGGCAGCCTGACCGAGGCAGACCGTGCTGATGTCGGGGCGCACGTACTGCATCGTGTCGTAGATCGCCGTCATGGCGGTGAACGAGCCACCGGGCGAGTTGATGTACATGAGGATGTCGCGGTCCGGGTCGGCGCTCTCTAGCGTGAGCAGCTGGGCCATCACGTCGTTCGCCGACGCGTCGTCCACCTGCACGCCAAGGAAGATGATCCGGTCCTCGAACATCTTGTTGTACGGGTTCGACTCCTTCACCCCGTACGACGTGCGCTCGACGAACGAGGGCAGCACGTAGCGGTTGTGCACCGGAGCGAACCCGGGAGGCATGGAAAGGTCTGTCATGGTTCAGCTCCTCAGTTCAGCGTTCCGGCGCCCTCGGGGACCTGAGTGGCCCCGGTGATCACCTTGTCGATGAAGCCGTAGTCCTTGGCCTCCTCGGCCGTGAACCAGCGGTCACGGTCGGAGTCGGCCTCGATCGTTGCCTGGTCCTGACCGGTGTGGTGAGCCACCCGCTCCTGGAACATGCGCTTGGTGTAAAGCATCTGCTCCGCCTGGATGGCGATGTCGGCGGCCGTGCCACCCATGCCCCCGGACGGCTGGTGCATCATGATCCGCGCGTGCGGCAGCGCGTAACGCTTGCCCGCGGTGCCCGCGCAGAGCAGCAACTGCCCCATCGACGCGGCCATTCCCATGGCCACGGTGGAGACGTCATTGTCAATGAACTGCATCGTGTCGTAGATCGCCATGCCGGAGTAGACGGAACCACCCGGCGAGTTGATCCAGAGGTTGATGTCGCGCTCCGGGTCTTCGGCGGAAAGCAGCAGCAGCTGCGCGCAGATGCGGTTGGCAACCTGATCGCTCACCTCACTGCCGAGGAAGATGATCCGCTCGCGCAGCAGGCGGTTGTAGACCGAGTCGTCCAGATTGCCACTGAGGGAGTCACCACGCAGCGTGGGACTCGCTGGAATGTGCAGATCGGTCATGGCAGCCCTTCACAGCTGACTGTGTCGGCCGAG
This sequence comes from Actinoplanes sp. TFC3, assembly GCF_001553785.1. GTDB lineage: Bacteria > Actinomycetota > Actinomycetes > Mycobacteriales > Micromonosporaceae > Actinoplanes. The sequence goes on along the minus strand of NZ_LOJP01000001.1, from coordinate 1,521,924 downwards.
GTTCCGGCCGGCAGGTTGTCCGTCGTACACCAACCTAACCGGTTCGATGCGCATCAGCTTCCCGCTCGGGCAGGTGTTCGCTGACAGCGCACCAGGGCGGCGGAATGGTCGAAGGGGCCGCCACAGCTCGCGGCGACCCCTTCGTCCGGTGGCTCAGTGATTGTGGCCGGCGTGCTCGTCCTCGCTCGCGGCCCGCAGGTCGTCGAGAGTGAGCACGTTGCCCTCGGTGTCCTTCATCTCGACCTGCTCCATGACATTGGCCAGGGCCTTGCCGCGGCGCACATCGCCGAACACGGCGGCGGCCGCACCCGACTGCACGAGCTGGTCGTAGTACTGCTGGGGCTGCATCTGGGCCCGCTGGGCGCGGTGCACGATCTCGTGACCGAACTCGTCGTCGGAGACCTGGATGTCCTCGGCGTCCGCGATCGTGTCGAGCAGCAGCTGGATCCTGACGCCCTCGGTGGCCGCCTCGGTCAGCTCGGTGTCAATCTGCTCCTCGGTCTTCTCCTCGGAGGAAAGGTAATCCTCCAGGGTCGCCCCGATGCGCTCCAACTGGTCGGTCATGGCCTGCTTGCGACCCTCGACCTCGTCCTTGACGATGCCCTCGGGCGCGGGGATCTCGGCGGCCTCGACGAGCTGCTTGAGCGCCTCGTCACGGGCCGCGTAGATCTGCTCGACCTTCTTGACCTTGCCCAGCCGCTCCTTGAGGTCATCGCGCAGCTGCTCGAGGGTGTCGAACTCGCTGGCCATCTGCGCGAAGTCGTCATCGATCTCGGGCAGCTGCTTGTCCTTGACCGAGCGCACGGTGACCGCAACCTCGGCGTCGCGGCCGGCGAAGTCGCCGCCCACGAGCTGGGTGGTGAACGTGGCGTCGGCGTCCGCGACCAGGCCGACCAGCACCTCGTCAAGACCCGGGAGCAGCTGCTTGCTGCCAACCTCGTGGGAGATGTTGGTGGCCGAGCCGCCCGGCACCTCCTCGCCGTCGACGGTCGCCCGCAGGTCCAGCGTCACGTAGTCACCCTCAGCAGCCGGGCGTTCCACGGTCTTGAGGGTGGCGAAACGCTCCCGCAGGCCGTTGATCTGCTCGTCGATCTCGTTGTCACCGATCTCGACAGCCGGCACCTCGACCTTGATGGTGCTCAGGTCGGGGATGGTGATCTCGGGGCGCACGTCGACCTCGGCCGTGAACTTCAACGGCTCGTTGTCGGCGAACTCGGTGATCTCAACCTCGGGACGACCCAGCGTCTTGACGTCGTGCTCGCGCACGGCCGCCAGGATCTGCTGCGGGATCGCCTCCTGCACAGCCTCGTTGAGCACCGTGCCACGGCCAACCCGCTGGTCGATGACCGCAGCCGGGATCTTGCCGCGCCGGAAGCCGGGGATCTGCACCTGAGAACCGATCTCGCGGTACGCCTTCTGCAGGCTGGGCTTCAGCTCGTCGAACGGCACCTCGATGGCGAGCCGCACCCGGGTCGGGCTCAGAGTCTCGACGGTGCTCTTCACAGGCGTACTCCTTGATGGATCTCTTCGTGTCTGCTGTAAGTCGGGGTGGCGGGATTTGAACCCACGGCCCCTCGCTCCCAAAGCGAGTGCGCTACCAAGCTGCGCCACACCCCGAAGGCCGCAGGCAAGTGTATGCGGTCCGCCCCGAGCCGTGTGCCGCGGCGTCGCCCAGATGCGCCACGCGGGGGATCCGGTTCGCTATCGGCACGATGATTCAGTACGCTAGGGCCGCACCCACGGGTGCTTGCGGGCGTAGCTCAATGGTAGAGCCTCAGTCTTCCAAACTGATTACGCGAGTTCGATTCTCGTCGCCCGCTCAAACTTGGGACGCCCATGTCAGCACACTGCGCTGACCTCTGGGCGTTTTTCGCATTTTGCTCCGGGGGCCGAGCCCCCGGACGCCCCCACGGTGCGGTTCGCGCGAGGGGGCGATTGGGGGG
>NZ_LOJP01000001.1:1509473-1519881 GCF_001553785.1 Actinoplanes sp. TFC3 | reverse complement strand
GATGAGAGTGGGGACTCACGGCGGGCTGGGCAGATCATTCAGGAGGCCCATTTTCCTGATGTTGCTGGGGAGATGGTGCTGGTTGAGGCTCGCGGCGGTGGGCTGACGGCGGACAGCGCCGAGTTCAGGCAGGCAGTGCAGGACGTCAAGAGCGCCGTCGAGGCCACCGGTCAGGTGCAGCATGTGCGCACGCCGTACGACCCGGCTGACCCGGCACCGCGAACCAGTGACGGCACTGCCGCGCTGGTGCTGTTCGACATGACGGGGGCTGAAAAGACCGCTGGGGACCGGGTGCAGCCGGTGCTTGATGCGGTTTCCGGCGTCCAGAACCGGCATCCGGAGCTGAGGGTGGAGCAGGCGGGCGCGGCCAGTTTGCAGCGGTTGGCTGGGGTGGCGCTTGCAGCGGATTTCAAGCGGGCCGAGGCGCTGTCCTTGCCCATTACCGCCATCATTTTGTTGCTCGCGTTCGGCACCTTGCTGCCGACGTTGATTCCGCTCACTACGTCGAAGACCGCGTTCTTCGCTGCCACCGGGCTGCTCGCGCTGGCCAGCAAGTTGTTGCACGTGGCTGACACGACGACCAACCTGATGTTGCTGATCGGGCTCGCTGTCGGCGTCGACTACTCGCTGTTCTATCTCAGCCGTGAGCGGGAGGAACGGGCCAAGGGCCGGTCCAAGGAGCGCGCCCTGCAAGTCGCCGCGGCCACGTCGGGGCGGGCGGTGCTGATTTCGGGCTGCACTGTCATTCTGGCGATGGCGGGCATGTTCTTCACGGGCAACGGCGTGTTCATGGGCTTCGCGCAGGGCACGATCCTGATCGTCCTGACCGCGATGGTGGCGTCGGTGACGGTGCTTCCGGCCTTGCTCTCGCTGTTCGGGGACGCGGTTGACGCACGGTTGATTCACGGGATCGTGCGCGTGGCGAGCCGGGGCCGGGTGACCTGGTCGCGGCGGCTGGGGGTGCGGTCCGGGGGTGGCCGGGCGTGGAATGCGGTTCTGGGCAAGGTGCTGCGCCATCCGTGGATCTCGACCGTGCTGGCGGGCGGGGGGCTGGTGGCGCTCGCGGTGCCGGCCTTGGGCATGCGGGTCGGCCAGCCCGGGGTCGAAGACCTGCAAGGCGATTACCCGATTGCCGGTACGTACACAGCCATCGACCGGGCGTTCCCGGGCGGCAACGAACCGGCGATCGTGGCGGCAAAGGCGCCGGACGTGTCAGCCCCGGGCGTACAGGGTGCAATCGCGCAGCTCAAGGATCGTGCCTTGGGGTCGTCGGTGGCGCATGAACCGGTGAGTGTTCAGACCAACCCGGACCGGACGGTGGCCACCATCTCGCTGAGCGTGAGTGACGGCGAGGCGGGACGTAAGGCGGTCGAGACGCTGCGCGATACGTTGCTGCCGGAGACTGTCGGTGCGCAGCCGGGAACCGAGGCGTACGTCACCGGCAGCGTGGCCGGCACGATGGACTTCAACCATCAGCTGGCCCGCCAGCGCTCCCCTGGTGTTCGGGTTCGTGCTCCTGCTGGCGTTCCTGCTGCTGGTGGTCAGCTTCCGGTCGGTTGTGGTGGCCGTGCAATCCATCCTGCTCAACCTGCTGTCGGTCGCGGCGGCGTACGGCATCCTGGTCCTGGTCTTCCAGAACGGCCTGCTGGGCGCCGCGGCCGGGGACATCGTGAACTGGCTGCCCCTGCTGCTGTTCGTGATCCTGTTCGGCCTGTCGATGGACTATCAGGTTTTCATCCTCAGCCGCATCCGCGAAGCCTACGATCGCGGCCGCTCGACCGAGGCGGCCATCGAGTACGGCATCAAGTCGACGGCGAGCGTGGTGACCAGCGCTGCCTTCATCATGGTGGCGGTGTTCGCGGTCTTCGGCACGATGTCGCTGGTCAGCTTTCAGCAGATGGGCGTCGGTCTCGCGGCGGCCATCCTGATCGACGCCACGCTGGTCCGGGCCGTGCTGGTCCCCGCCACCATGAAGCTCCTCGGCGACCGGACCTGGTACCTGCCCCGCTGGCTCGCCTGGTTGCCCACGCTGTCGCACGGCGAGGAGACGACCGGGCGGGATCAGGAGAGGGGCCCCCGTCACCGGTGCCCGTCGCCTGATGCCGGTCCCCCGCCGCGCAGCCGCGAGGCGGGGGCCGGTCCGGCGACAAGATCAGACTTCCCGGCGGCCGCCCAGCCAGATCGCTCCGAAGAGCAACGCCACCGTGGCGAGTACGGCGACGATGGCGGCCGGCAGGAACACGCCCGGTTCGGTATCGCGTACCAGTGCGGCCATCGCACTCGACAGTGCGCTCGGCAGCCACCGGCCCAGGGAGCCGAAGTTGGCCAGCAGCGACATGAGGATCAGCACGACCAGGGTCACGCCGGCGGTGGCCAGCACCCCGCGCACAAGATTGGCCACGAAGGCCACGACGGCTACCACGAACGCCAGGTGCAGGAAGCCGAGGCCGATGCCCAGCAGCAACCGCAGGACCGGCAAGTTACCAATCAGAACCGCGGTCTCATACCAGGCGGCCAGCGCGCCGGCCAGCAGCGAGGTGGCGGCGACGACCGTGGTGGCGGTGTAGGCCGGTAACACGATTGCGTGCGTACCGGAAACGCGTGTTCTCAGGAAAATAGCCATTTCGCGGCGGGCGTCGAGGGCCAGGGCCGAGGCTGCCACCAGCACCACGACCAGCAGGCCGATCTGCGAGGCGTTGCTGATGAACTGGGCGATGCCGTCGGCGGCCACCGGGTCCGGCAGCTTGATCTCCACCCCCGGTGTACTGATCTGGCTGAGGATGTCGCTGAGGTAGCGGGCCGAAAAAGGACCGGTCAGACCGAAAAACAGATAGGCACCGAACAGGGCCAGCAAGCGGCGGGTACGGATCAAGCGCGCCCATTCGAGTCGCCACAAGGTCATGAGGTCAGCTCCAGGAACACGGCTTCGAGATCGGCGGCTTCCGGCGTCATGCTGATCACCGGGAGGGCGCTGTTGGCCAGCACGCCGGCCAGGTGCTGTTCGGCCAGATCGAGGTCGTCAACGATGATCCGTAGCTGGCCGGGGGGCTGTACATCGACGCCGGTCACCCAGGTCTGAGCCCGCAGTTTCTCGGCCACCGGCCCGGCGTCGCCGCGAAGCCGTACCAGATAAGCAGGCTTGGTCCGCCCGGCGAGCAGGCTTTGCAGGGTTCCTTGGAAGAGCACCCGGCCGGTCCGCATGATGCCGATCGTGTCGCAGACTTCCTGCACGTCGCCCAGGATGTGGCTGGACATCAGCACGGTGGCCCGGCCGCGCAGCCCAGCGATCAGGCTCAGCACTTCCCGCCGCCCGGCCGGGTCCAGGGCCGAGGCCGGCTCGTCGAGCAGCAGCACCTCCGGCTCCCCCACCACGGTGGCCGCGATGCCGAGCCGTTGCAGCATGCCGCGCGAGTAGCCGCCGACCGCCCGGCCGGCCGCGTCGCTCAGCCCGGCCTCGTGCAGCACCTCGTCCACCCGCGTGGCCGGTAGGTGCGGCGCGACCAGGTTGCGGGACAGGTCCACCACTTCGCGGCCGGTGAGCCAGTTCTCGAACTGCGGAGTGTCCGGCAGCAGCGCCACCTTGCCCGGCCGGGCGTCGATATCGAGCCGCCCCCCGGTGGGCCGGCGCAACCCGGCCAGGATCGCCAGCAGCGTGGTCTTGCCGGCGCCGTTCGGACCGACCAGACCATATGTCGATCCGCGGGCGATGCTCAGGTCGACGCCGTCGAGAGCGGTGTGCCGGCCGTAGCGTTTCGTCAACGCTGTCGATTCAATGATCACTTGCTGTCCCGCCCGACGATCAGGTACACGATGCCGCCCATCGGCACGGACGCCAGGCAGATCAGGGCCCACGCCCATTTGGGCAGGTATCGCACCTCGGTGCGGTACACGTCGACCAGGCAGTAGACGACGAACGCCAGCGACAGCACCGCGAGCGGGACGACGGCAGCGAGCAGCCGGGAATCGACCGATGCCGCGAGCGGTGCATCGGCGTACAGAGTGGACACGCTCGGACCATACCAGCGTTTTCTATATCGACATATCTCAATTGCGATGGTCGTGGCGGCATGCCGCACACTGGACGCCATGCTGCGACAGATGGGCCGGGGCATCGCCCTGCTCGCCCTGGTGCTCGCCGAGGTGGCCCTGCTAGCGCTGGCCGCGATCGCGCTGCTGCAGGCGTCCGGGATCGGTGCCATCCCGCTGTTCCCGCTGACCGTCCGGGTGGTACGGCGGATGGCCGGGCTGACCCGCCGGCGCTGCGCGCAGTGGTGCGGCGTCGAGATCCCCGAGCCGTACGACCCGGCGCCGCCACCTCCGGAGCCGATGGCGGACGGCTGGTACCGCTACCACCGCGCGCTGTTCCGCAGCCCCCGGATACCGGCTTGGCTGACCCGCTTCGGGTGGATGCTGCGGGACCCGGCGACCTGGCGCGACCTGGCCTGGCTGACCCTGGACCCGCTGGTCAAGCTGGCTCTGGCGCCCGGCCTGCTGTTGTGGCCGGGCCGCACGCTCCCGGTGTACGGGCGGTGGGCCGCGCTGCTGCTGCGCCCGGCTACAACGCGTCGGCTGACCAGGCTGTCGCAGATGAGCAGGTCGAGGTAGGCGCCGGCGAGGAGCGACCGTACCCGCGGCAGGTCGATCACCGGGGCTCCGTACAGGTGGCGGTGGGCGGCGAACGCAATGGTCAGGCGCAGCTGGGAATCCAGCACCCCGATTGCCATGCTGGGCAGCACGGTTCGGGTGACCTGAAACGCTCCCAGCACCGCTTCCAGGGCGCCGCCGACCGGGCCGACCAGGCTGTCAGCGGGCACCGGGCAGTCGTGAAACTCCACGCCGCCGAGCCGCAGGGCGCGCATGCCCGAGGTGCGGAAGCGGGAATGGCTGACCCGGCCGGCGGGCAGGGTGCGGGTGTCGATCAGCAGGTGCGAGTGGCTGCGGCTGCCCGGCCGATCGTCGGTGCGGGTGAACAAGGTGATTGTCTGGGCCCGCGCCACGTTGCTGATGAGCTGTTTGCCGCCGGACAGGGTGAAGCCGTTCGTACCGCTGCGGGCCCGCAGTTCGACACGGGTGAAGTCGCCGCCGTGGGCCAGCTCGGTGTAGCCGGCGGCGATGCGGTCGTTGCGCAACAACAGGTCGGCGACCCACCGCTGCTGTTGGTCGCTGCCGGAGGCCCAGATCGGTGCCGAGCCGATGAAGCTCGACAATCCATACCCCAGAGCAAGAACAGGATCCCGGCGGAACAAAACTCTGACGGTACGAGCAAAGCAGTCTGCCTGAGTGAACCGGCCACCTCGGGAGCGCGGCACGAACTCGGCGTTGAGCCCGTACTCGTCAAGCATCCGTTCGCCGTCGGCGAGCATCTCCGCGCGCTCGTCGGCGGCGACCACGGCTCGATCGCCGAGTGGGTTGTCCGGGTCGTCCGCCGGGCCGAGCCGGGTTTCCAACTCCGCAGCCGTCATTGCGGTGCCTTTCTCTGCTCGCCGATCAACTGGCAGGACAGCACGGAGAACAGCAGGCCCTCCTCGTGCTGGGTGCGCAGGTGCGGCATGAGCCGGTCCACGTCGGCGGCATGCTCGGTGGCCGCGACCGCGGGCTCAGCCGGGTTGCCAGCCGGGCCAGACACGCCCGCAGCCAGTCCTGGTTCTGCCACGAACCGGCCGTCACGCCGTCGCCCGCCGCCTCGCGGTTACGCAGCCACACCTGCACGCAAGCGGCCACGGCGTAACAGTCGGCGTACCGGCTGGCCAGCGTGAAGGCCTCGGCCGGTACGTCGCGGGCGGTCGGCCGGTACGCGTCCATGTACTCGTGCACCTCGTCCACGGCCGACCGCAGGGTTGCCACCAGCGCGGCGAAGGACGGGTCGATCGTGGCGAGTTCGTCGAGGGCGCCGGGCAACGCCTGCACCAGGCTGCACCCGTGGCGGGACATCAACCTGAGCGCCTCGCGGTCGAACGGGGGCGTGGCCCGGCCCAGGTCCGCCACCGCGGTCAGGGCGGCGCCGGCCCGGCCCCGGCGGTAACCCCGGGCCAGGGCCGGGAAGTGGTTGATCAGCACCGCGAGGTTGACGTGGGTGCTGGGGCTTGGGAGAGCCGGGTGGCGCGGGCCCGGACCTGCTGGGCCCGGAACCAGCCAACGGTGTCGAGCGCGCGGGCCATCGCGCTCTGATGGCCACCGGCCCGGGCGGCGGTGAGCGCCTGCTGGGCGTGGCCGAGGGCCCGGGTCACGTCGCCTTGCTTTCTGGCCGGCATGGCCAGGTCCGCACGCTCCGTGCCCTCGACGGACAGCTCGACGGCACCGAGCAACCGCGGCTCCACCCAGCAGTGTTCCGGGGGTGACGCATCCCCGCACCGGCCGATCAGCTGACCGGCTTGCCGCCGGTGATGCCCAGCACCTCGCCGGTGGTGTAGCTGGACTCCTGCGAGGCGAAGTAGACGTAGGCCGGGGCCAGCTCGGCGGGCTGACCGGCGCGGCCCAGCGGGGTGTCACCGCCGAACGACTCGACCTTCTCCTTGGGCATCGTCGCGGGGATCAGCGGCGTCCAGATCGGGCCGGGCGCCACCGCGTTGACCCGGATGCCCTGTTCCGCGAGGTCCTCGGCGAGCGCCTTGGTGAAGGCGACGATCCCGCCCTTGGTGGTGGCGTAGTCGAGCAGCGCGCTGGAGGACTGGTACGCCTGGATCGACGCGGTGTTGATGATGGTCGCCCCGGCCTGCATCTGCGGGACGGCCGCGCGGCACAGCCAGAACATCGCGTACAGGTTGGTCTTCATGACCCGGTCGAACTGCTCGGTGGTGATGTCGGTGATGCCGCCCGGCTGGGCCATCTGGAACGCCGCGTTGTTGACCAGAATGTCCACGCCGCCGAGCTCGCCGACCGCCCGGTCGATGATCGCCTTGCAGTGCGCCTCGTCGCGGATGTCGCCGGGCACGCGCACCGCAATGCGACCGGCCTTCTCGATCAGCTGGGCGGTGTCCGCGGCGTCCTCTTCCTCCTCCGGCAGGTAAGAGATCAGCACGTCGGCGCCCTCGCGGGCGAACGCGATCGCGACGGCCCGGCCGATGCCGGAGTCGCCGCCGGTGATGACCGCGCGCTTGCCGGTCAGCCGTCCGCTGCCCCGGTAGGTGTCCTCACCGTGGTCGGGCTTGTCGGGCATCTTCGCGGCCAGGCCGGGGTGGCCCTGCTCGCCTCCCTTGAGCTCGGGAGCGGGGTGCTGGGAGCGGGGATCCTGGGGGGTGAACTGGTCGGTCATGCCTGCTGCATCCCCTGGTGTGGCGCGCGTAACCCCATGAAACGCGGTGGGTGGGAACACAGGCCCCCGTGATCGAGGAGCGCGTCGGGGTAGTGGTCATCACCTGGAACCGCCGGGACGAGGCGGTGGCGGCGGTGGGGCGGCTGCGGGATCTGCCCGAGCAGCCGCACGTCGTGCTGGTCGACAACGGCTCGACCGACGGCACCGCCACTGCCGTGCAAGAGAAGTTCCCGGACGTGGACGTGGTTGCTCTGACGGAGAACCTCGGGGCGGTGGCAAGGAATTTCGGGGTACGACGACTACGCACCCCGTATGTCGCCTTCTGTGACGATGACACGTGGTGGGAACCGGGTTCGCTGACCCGGGCGGGTGAGCTGCTGGACTCGTACCCCCGCATCGCGATCCTCAATGCCCGCATCATCGTGGAACCGGCCGGCACCGAGGACCCGATCGTCGCGGAGCTGCGCGACTCCCCCGTGCCGGCGCCCGCGTGGCTGCCCGGTCCGGCGCTCGGCAGCTTCCTGGCCGGCGCTTCGGTGGTGCGCCGCGACGCATTCCTGCAGTGCGGCGGGTTCAGTGCGCGGCTGTGGCTCGGTGGCGAGGAGGAGTTACTGGCCACCGACCTGCTGAGCGCGGGCTGGGAGCTTTGCTACCGCGAGGACCTGGTCGTTCATCATCAGGCTTCACGGGTACGGGATGCGCGCCTGCGCCGTCGCGTCGGGTTGCGCAACACATTGTGGTTCACCTGGCTACGCCGGCCGATGGCTCCCGCGCTGCGCCGTACCGCGTTCCTGGCCCGCACCGTTCCCCGCGACTCGACCTCGGCGCTGGCCGCCTGGGACGCCGTGCGCGGGCTGCCGTGGCTGATCCGGCAACGCAACCCGAGGCCCCCGGAGGTCGAGTCGCGGCTGGCCCCCCTCGACGAGGCCCAGCGCCGCTCGACCGCTCGCCGCTACGTGGGTTGAGGCCGGTCCTGCCGCTCAGGACGGACGCGCCTCACGCCGGGCCGGCCAGGTCCTGGGTCCAGAGCAGCTCGCCGTCGGAGCCGGCGGCTACCGCTACGCCGATGTCGTGCAAGTCGCAGTTGAGGATGTTACCGCGGTGCCCGTCGCTGGCCATCCAGCTGGCCATCACCGCGGCGGCGCTGTCCTGGCCCTTGGCGAGGTTCTCCCCCGCGCCCGACCAGTGGTAGCCCACGTCGCGGAGCCGGTTCGCGAAGTCGTCGCCGGCCGGGGAGACATGGCCGAAGTACCGGTGGCTGGCCATGTCGGCAGCGTGCCGGCGAGCGGCGGCGGTCAGGCGATCATTCTCGGTCACCGGGTCGCAGCCGGCCCGCCGGCGTTCGTCGTTGACGAGGCGAACGACCTCGGTGACCGGGTCGGCTTGGGACGCGGCCACCGATGGCGTGGCCGCTGGTGGGGGCCCGTCGATGGCGAGGACGATCTTGTCCAGGTCCGGTGCTGCGCCGGTCGGGTTCTCGAAGCGGATGCTGTTGACGCCGTTGCGCAGCGTCATCGTGATGGTCAGGTCGGCGGGACGCGCGCTGCCCCTCGTACCCGGGAAATCAATGGCTGTGGGCAGGGCGCCGTTGATGCTGATCCGGGCGGTGCGGTTGCCTTCCGCGGTGTAGGTCACGCTCACCCGGACCGGCCCGTCCTGCTTGACGATGACGTTGGCGAAGGTCAGCACGCCGGTGCCGCCGAGACCTGTAACCCGGGCGTCGTCCGAGCAGCGCTGGCACAGAACCGTCCGCGCACCCCCGGTCATCCGGTTACTGGGCGCTTCGGCCTCATAGGTGACCGTGCCCGCGTTCGCACCCGCGGCGACGGTGGAACCCGCAACCACGGTGAGCAGCGCGAAGCCGCCGGCAGCGAGCACGGGTCTACGCATGACCGGCGCAGGTTATTAGGACCTTTCAAGTTCCGCAACAGCGTGTACGAGGTAAGCGCAGCGCACCATGCGCGACACTCACTGTCATGGTGTTCCCTTCCGGTCACGACTTCCCGGCGCCCGACCCGTCCCGCAAGCCGGATTCGCCTCCGCTACCGGACGAACTGGCCCGCACCCTCGCCGGCCTGGAGCCCGCGGGCGAGGCACCGGCCAGACGCGGCGCACACGCCACGGTCAGCCGCACCGGCGCGGTCTGGTACGGCATCTGGGCCGGGGTGGTCGTGCTGATCCTGACGATCATCTTCGTCGCGCAGAACACCGGCGGGGTGCAGATCAGCTTCCTGTGGATGCAGGGCCGGATCCCGCTCGCACTCGCGCTGCTCATCGCCGGCGTGGCCGGTGCAGTGGTCGCCATGTCGGTCGCGTCGGCGCGCATCCTTCAGCTACGCCGCCTCGTCCGGCGGACCCGTCCTTGACATGTGACCTTTTGGTCACCTAACTTGGCGTCATGACGGACGACGACCTGGTATTCAAGGCGCTCGCCGATCCCACCCGCCGGCTCATGCTCGACCTGCTGTTCGCCCGCGAGGGCCGCACCCTGGGCGAGCTGGAGTCGCAGGTCGAGATGACGCGCTTCGGCCTGGCCAAACACCTCAAGGTGCTGGAAGAGGCCGGCTTGGTTGTCGTGCGCCGCTCGGGCCGGGAGAAGCTGCACTTCCTGAACCCCGTCCCGATCCGGCTGATCCACGACCGGTGGATCGACAAGTTCACGGAGCGTCACGTGTCGGCGCTCCTCGACCTGGAGGACGAGTCATGACCGAGCCGCTGACCACGCAGGTGTTCCGGGTATGGATCCGCACCACGCCCGAGAAGATCTGGAACGCCATCGTCGACCCCGCATGGACCGCCAAGTACGGCTATGCCGCGCCGGTCTTCTACGACCTCAAGCCCGGCGGCAGCTTCCACTGCACGCCGACCGACGAGATGCAGGCGTACGCGAAGGAGAACGGCTTCACGCTGCCGGACAAGATCCTGGACGGCCAGGTCCTCGAATCCGACCCGCCGCGCCTGCTCAAGCAAACCTGGCGCATGCTCATGGACCCCACCACGTCCGGCGAGCCGTTCACCACGATCACGTACGAGATCGAGGAACTGAAGTCCCAGCCGGGCGTGTGCCGGCTGACCATGACCCACGAGCTGACCGGTGCGCCGGCTACCTCGGCGATGGTGGCGGGGTCGGCGCACCGGTCAGCTCGTGGGTCATGG
>NZ_LOJP01000001.1:1499677-1509373 GCF_001553785.1 Actinoplanes sp. TFC3 | reverse complement strand
GGGGCGGAGGATGGGCTTGGGTGCTCAGCGACCTCAAGACGATGCTGGAGACGGGGACCACTATGGGTGGGCGCAGCTGAGATGTGCGCGGGGCCGCCGGTGGGGTTCCGGCAGCCCCGCCACTGCGTCTGTTCAGTTGAAGAGGTCGCCGATCCAGTGGACGGCGTCCATGACCCACGGGGTTTGCTGCAGGTGAGCGATGCCGACGCCGACCAGGAACAGGCCCGCGACGATGTGCGCCCCCTTGGCCGTGCGGCGTTCCCGGCCGAGCTGCCGCTCCCACACCACCCTGCCGATCAGCCGCGACAGGGCGAACACACCCGCCGCGACCAGCAGCGACACGATGAACACGACGATCGCGGTGGGGAGGCTGCCGCCGGTCGACAAGGCCCAGATGCCCCAGCACACGAACGCGAACAGCAGGCCCGCGAAGCTCCACTCGCCGCCGCGGCGCAGCTGGGCGAGGTGCCATTCCAGCGGGCGGCGTTCCTGGTGCGGCTCGGCGCCCGGCCACCCGGTGCCGGTGGGCTCGTGCTCGGCGGCGAACTGCTGGGACTGCGGGCGCGGGTTGACTGCTGCGCGGCCGCTCCAGGCGGGATTCTGCTGCGGTTCGCCGGGCGCCTGCGCGGGCGGACGAGCCGACCCCTGAGTCTGGGCCGCGCCGGCCGTGCCCTGAGGCGCGCCGGCCGGGCGGGCCGGACCCTGGACCGCAGGTGCACCCGCCGGCGGCATGCCTGAGCGGGCCGAACCCTGGAAGGGCGGTGCTGCGGACTGCTCGCCCCACTGCCGGGTCGGGTCGTAGTTCCGCTCACCCTGCGACTGCCGCGTGGGGTCGTAGGCGCGCTCGTTCGGGTCGTAGCCCCGTTCCGGGGGCGGCTGGCGGCGCGGGGGCAGGTCTGTGGTTGGCGGGTCGGCCCAGGGGTCCTGGGGCGGCATGTCGAGTGTCCGCTCGGGCCACTGCGGTTGCTCCGGCATTGCTCCCCTCCCCGGCACGGCCGTGTGCCGCCCTGCATCGAGAGTAACCAGCCGGCAAATAGCTCGCCGTTGCGCGCGCCGTCCGTTACACAATCAGCATGGCGGCTCCCGATGTTTCGATCAGGGTAGGTGACCCGGGCGACTGGGACGCCATTTGGAACCACGTCATGCTGCTGTTCCACGAACCGCATTCGGAGAAGGCGTCGGCGATCGAACGGGCGACCTTCGAGCCGCAGCGTTGCCTGGTCGCCGAGGACGGCGGGGCGATCATCGGCCACGCGGCGGCCTACACCCGGGATCTGACCGTGCCCGGAGCCGTTGTTCCTGCAGCTCACGTCACGCTTGTCGGCGTCTCCCCCACCCACCGCCGCCGCGGCCTGCTCACCACGATGATGCACCGGCAGCTCCGCGAGATCGCCGACGCCGGCCGCGAGCCCCTGGCGGCCCTCTGGGCGAGCGAGACCAAGATCTATTCAAGATTTGGGTACGGTCAAGCCGCGCACCGGCTCCGGCTGGAGATCGACACCAACGAGGTACGCCTGCCCAGCACCCCGGTCCCCGGCACGCTGCGCCTCGTCGGCCTGGACACCGGGCGCAAGGACTTCGCCGCGATCTACGACCGCCTGCGTCCGGGCCGGGTCGGCTGGTCGAGCCGGCCCAGCGAAGCCTGGTGGAACGCGGTGCACGCCGACAACCCCCAGCACCGCCAGGGCGCCACCCCCTTCCACGCCGTGATCTACGAGACACCCGAGGGCCCAGCCGGCTACGCCATCTGGCGCTCCAAGGGCAACTGGACCCCGCAAGGCCCGCAAGGCGAAGTTCAGGTGCGCGAAGTGGTGGCCGGGGACCCGGACGCATACCTGGCCCTGTGGCGTTTCCTGCTCTCGATCGACCTGACCCGCCACCTGTCGATGCGCTCCGCGGCAGTCGACGAACCCCTGCGGTACCTGGTTGACGAGCCGCGGCGGTTGAACCCGGCGATCGGGGACGGGTTGTGGGTGAGGATCGTGGATCTGCCCCGGGCTTTGGCGACTCGTCGCTATGCCGCGCCGCTGGATGTCGTGCTGGAAGTGACGGATGAGTTGCTGGCGTCGAATACCGGGCGGTGGCGGCTTCGGGTGGACGAGGGGGGATCGGCTACTTGTGAACGTACCGGATCAGCAGCTGACCTTTCTTGCACGATCTTGGAATTGGGCACTGTCTATTTGGGCGGGGTCCGGCTGGCAGCCCTCGCGGCGGCCGGGAAGGTGAGGGAACTAACGCCGGGCAGCCTGCGCCGGGCTACGGCAAGCTTCGGGTGGGAACGCATGCCGCACCTGACCGAGACGTTCTGAGGCCGAGCGGCGACGGTAGATTCGAGGCATGGGCGAAGTACCGGAACGCCGGCGGCGGCGCTTGCGACCTACAGCGGCTGCTAAGGCGGCTGCTGCTTCTGACGCTTCGGCTTCGGCCGTTGCTGCTTCTGACGCTTCGGCTTCGGCCGTTGCTGCTGGGGACGGTTCTGGGGAGCCTCGGGCTGCGGGGGTTGCTGAGACGCCGGCTGTTTTCAACCCGGATGAGGATGGGGCTGGGGAAGTTCCGGAGTCCCCGGGTGGCGCGGAGTCCGGGACGGCGGCGACGGGCTCGGCCCGGACGTCCGAAGCTGGAGTGATCGGCGCCAAGCCCACGTCGGGAGCCGGTGCCACCAGTCCACGCCCCACGCCTGGAGCCGGCGCCCCGAGCCCACGCCCCACCTCAGGAGCCGGACCGAGAAGCTTCCGCCCAACGTCAGGAGCCGCCAGCCCACGCCCCGCCTCAGGAGCGGGAGCGAACAACACGCGCCCCACCTCGGGAGCCGGCGCCGGTGGGGACGAACCCTCCGAGCGGGGTCTTCGCGGCCTCGTCGGGTCCGGGTCTTCGCAGGTCAGCGTGGGTGCGGCCATGCGGGCCCGGGATGCGGCGCGCCCGACCGACGCCGACCTCGCCGAGGCCGACGCCAGTCTGTCAATCGTGCGGCGCAACTGGGTACCGCGCGAGGAACTGCCCCGCGGCGGACGCTAGCTCCGCGGGAGTAGCAGCCCGCAACGAAGCCCAACCTGCCGGAGAAGAACCTAGCTTTGTGGCAGGGCCGGCAGCTCCCGCGTGCGCTCGTACTCGGCGAGCTGGTCGATTCGGCGGGCATGGCGTTCGTTTCCTGAGAACGGGGTGGTCAGGAACGCCTCGGCCATTTCGGCGGCTTCGTCAAGGGTGTGCTGGCGGGCGCCGATGGAGAGCACGTTGGAGTCGTTGTGCTGACGGGCGAGCTGGGCGATCTCGGCTTTCCAGGCGAGCGCCGAGCGTACGCCGGCGATTTTGTTCGCGGCGATTTGTTCGCCGTTGCCGGAGCCGCCGATGACGATGCCGAGGCTGCCGGGGTCGGCCACCACTTGGGCGCCCGTGTTGAGGCAGAACGCCGGGTAGTCGTCCTCCGGGTCGTAGACGTGCGGCCCGACGTCAACGACGTCGTACCCCTGCTTGGCGAGGTGGTTGACGAGGTGGCTCTTCAGCTCGTAACCGGCGTGATCGGAACCGAGGTAGACGCGCATGACCGCAGTCTTTCAAACCCGGCTCAGAACGTCAGCGCGGCCCGCAGACTGACCGCGATCTGGTCTGCCGCGGCGCGGGCGGCATCGAACAGCGCGAGCTTTCGGGCAAACCCATGATTCACCCCTTGATACCGTACGTGCACAACTGGCACTTCCGCGCTGAGCAGGGCATCCGCGTAGTCGGCACCCTCGTCGCGCAGCACGTCGTACTCGGCGGTGATCAGCAAGGTCGGGGGCATCCCGGCCAGATCCGGCACCGCCAGCGGGGCCACGTCGGGGCTGAACCGGTCCGCCTGGTGGGGCACGAAGGTCTGCCAGGCCAGCCGCATCGCATCCCGGTCGAGACCGTTGCCCGCCACCTCGTCGTAGGACTCGGAGGCGGTCATCGGGTCGATCGCGGGGTAGATCAGCACCTGATAGTCCAGTGGAGTTGCCGCGTCGCGCTGGCGGCGGGCGGCCACCGTGGCCAGCTGCCCGCCCGCGCTGTCGCCGCCGATGGCCAGCCGCGACGGGTCGACGCCGAGCCCGCTGCCTTCACGGCGCACCCAGCTCAGGGCGGTTTCCACGTCTTCCAGCGCGGCCGGGTGGACGTGTTCGGGGGCCAGCCGGTAGTCAACGGACAGCACCGCGCAGCCGGACCGCTCGGCGATCCGGCGGCAAAGCCGGTCCACAGTCTCCACGCTGCCGTAACACCAGCCGCCGCCGTGCACGTAGACGAACACGGGGGCGCCGGTGCGGGCGGCATACAAGCGGCATGGCACCCCGTCGGCGTCCACGTCGACCACCACCGGCAACGGGATGGCCGGGCCGCACTCGGCCTCGTTGGAATCCAGCATCGCCTGGCGGGCGTGGGCGAGCTGGGCCGCCGGGTCGCCCGCCAGCACGCCGGCGGGAGGGCGCCGGCGCACCGCCAGCGACGCGGCAACCTGCGGGTGCAGCATCAGGCCAGCTCGGCCAGGACCAGTCCACCCCGGGCCTTGGGCGTGAACCAGGTGCTCTTGCGGGGCAGCTTCTCGCGTTCGAGGTTCACCGCGACGAAGTCCTGCACGGTGACCGGGGCGATGAGCACGGCCAGCTCGGCCCGGCCCGCGTCGACCTCGCCGCGCAGCCACTCGGCCGGGTAGTCGCCGCCCACGTACGAGATGCGTTTGTCGCCGGCGTCGAGGCCGAGGGCGTCGCGCAGCAGCACCCGCTCGACGAGCGCGTGGTCGAGGTTCTCCACCGCTGCGGCACCGGCGGCCGGGGGCAGCACCACCGAGTACGAGGAGCCGCGGACGTACAGCTCGATGGTGCCCTTGCTCGGAATGGCCGCCGGGCGCGGCAGTTGCTCGACCTGCGCGCCGGCCGCGGTCAGCGCCTCGACCAGGTCTTCGGCGGCGACCTCGGACACCAGGCGGTTGTACGGCTGGATGGCGACCGAGGCGGGCGTGGTGACCACGGCGAGAAACGTCGTGAGGCCACCGGTCTGTGCGGCGAGGCTGCGGTGGTTGCCGTCGGCCACGACCAGCTCGCCGCCGCCGGCCAGCGCGGTGAGCTCATCCTGCAGCGGACCCTGCGGGACCACCCAGATGGCGTGGGTGCGCCCGCTCTGGTCGAGGTCCGTCGCGGCCGGCGCACCCGCGGCGTCGGTGGCTGCGGCGAGTGCGGCGTGCAGCTCCGCACCCTTGCTTGTCTGCAGCAGCAGCACCGGGGAGAGCAGGGTCTTGAGGGCGCCGGCCAGCGCCACCCGCTCGCGCACCTTGGCGATGAACACATCCTCGTTGCGGATGACCAGGCCAGGCTCGGCGGCGCTGGTGGAGATCTGATCGGTGTCGACCAGGGCCCACAGCCCGTACGCGGATGGCTCGCCCGGCGCACTGATGCGGTAGAGCACCACGACCTGCTCGGCCGGCGTGTAGCTGCCGTCCGCCTTCTCCTCGGCCAGCCGCGCCGCCGCGTCGCTCAGGCAGTCGAGGAAGGCCCGGCCCACGGCATCGGGCGCCCGGTGCGGCATCTCGATGGCAAGCGCGCTGCGCGGGTTGGCGGCGATGATCTCGGTGATCTCGGCGTCATCGGCGAACTCGTCGTAGTTCTGAGCTCCGGTGCCGCCGGTGGTGGTCCAGGCTCGGCTGATCGGGTGCACGACCGTCATGCTGTGAACGTACCTAGGCGGTCTGACGCTCTTGGGGGGTGCCCCGTCTTGTCCCAGAGTTCAGATCGTGCGGCGGTGACGGCTCGACGGCATGTTCTGACGCAGGCGCGCCTCCTTCACGCGCCGCTGCGAATCCCCGGGCGCCGAGGAAAGCGGCAGGCTGGAGACGGTGACGGGCGGCGCGACCATGGCGGCCAGGGCCGCGTCGTCCCAGACGCCCCGGTCAACCGCAACGGTGCAGGTGGCGACGCTGTCGGTCTCCGGCATGGCAACTCCCTGAGTGAGTGACTGTTGTCACCCCATACAACGACGCGAAAGCCCTCGGCGTGATGAAAAGCGCAGTGCTTTTCGCTGCACCGGTCCAAGACGTGATCCTCCTCAGGTGCGACCCGCAGGTAACGCATAGGGTGGCGTGGAAGGCTTCACGCGCTAGGCGCGACAACGGCGGGGCACTGCCGCCCCGGCCAGCATGGAGGAGAGTGATCGTGGCCGGAGTTCGTAACCTGACCCAGGTAGAGGCCGCTGAGCGGGCCCGCCTGCTCGAGGTGACGGGGTACGACATCGCCCTGGATCTGACCGACGGCGCCGGAAAACCGGGCAACGGCACCTTCCGTACGGTCACGAAGGTTACGTTCCGCTGCACCGAACCGGGCGCGCAGACGTTCATCGAAGTCGCAGCCGCGTCGGTCCGCGCGGCGGTGCTCAACGACACCCCCGTGGATCTGTCCGGGTGGTCCGCCGAACGCGGGCTGAGCCTGACCGGGCTCGGCGCCGACAACACCCTCGTGGTCGACGCCGACTACCACTACTCGGCGAGCGGGCAGGGCCTGCAGCGCAGCGAGGACCCGGTCGACAACGAGGTCTACCTCTACAGCCAGTTCGAGACGGCGGACGCGCAGCGGGTCTTCGCGGCGTTCGACCAGCCCGACCTCAAGAGCGTCTTCACGTGGCACGCCACGGTGCCGGCGCACTGGAAGGTCATCTCGAACATGCCGGTCGAGGACACCGAGCAGTCCGGCGCGGCCAAGACGGTGCACTTCGCGACCTCACCGCGGATGAGCACGTACATCACCGCGCTGTGCGCCGGGCCGTACCACGAGGTCCGCGACAGCCACGACGGCATCGAGCTGGGCGTTTTCTGCCGCGCCTCGATGGCCCAATATCTCGACCCCGAGGACCTGTTCCTGGTCACCAAGCAGGGCTTCGACTTCTTCCATGAGCAGTTCGGTGTGCGCTACCCGCTGCCCAAGTACGACCAGCTGTGGGTGCCCGACTTCAACGCCGGCGCGATGGAGAACTTCGGCTGCGTCACCCACGCCGAGGCGCACTACATCTTCCGCTCGCAGGTCACCGACTACGAGTACGAGCAGCGGGCCAATACGATCCTGCACGAGCTCGCCCACATGTGGTTCGGCGACCTGGTCACCATGCGCTGGTGGAACGACCTGTGGCTCAACGAGTCGTTCGCCGAGTGGGCCAGCCACTGGTGCAACACCAGCGCCACCCGCTTCAAGGACGCCTGGACGACGTTCCTGTCGGTCCGTAAGGCGTGGGGCTACCGCCAGGACCAGCTCTCCTCGACCCACCCGGTCTACTGCGAGATGCCCGACCTCGAGGCGGTGGAAGTCAACTTCGACGGCATCACGTACGCCAAGGGCGCCAGCGTCATCAAGCAACTCGTGGCCTACGTCGGCCTCGACTCGTTCGTCGCGGGCCTGCGCGCCTATTTCCAGCGCCACGCCTGGGGCAACGCCACCTTCGACGACCTGCTGACCGAGCTGGAAACCGCGTCGGGCCGCGAGCTGCGCAAGTTCGCCGCCCAGTGGCTCGAAACGGCGCAGGTGAACACGCTGCGCCCGGTGGTCAGCGTGGCCGCCGACGGCACGTACGAGAGCGTGCTCGTCAAGCAGGAAGCCCCTGCCGACTACCCCACCCTGCGCACCCACCGCATCGGCGTCGGCCTCTACGACCTCAACGGCGACCGCCTCGAACTGCGCGACCGCCTCGAGATCGACGTGAGCGGCGAGGAAACCGCGATCACCGCCCTGGCCGGCCAGCGCGCCGCGGACGTGTTGCTGCTCAACGACAGCGACCTCACCTACGCCAAGCTGCGCCTGGACGAGGGCTCGCTGGCCACGGTGGTCCGCCACATCGATGGCTTCGAGTCGCCGCTGGCCCGCGCCCTGTGCTGGGCCGCCGCCTGGGACATGGTCCGCGACGCCGAGATGGCCGCCCGCGACTACCTGGCTTTGGTCAGCACCGGCCTGCCCCAGGAACGCGACATCAACCTGACCACGGCAACGCTGCGCCAGGCCACCACCACGCTGACCATGTTCGCCGATCCGGCCTGGGCGCCCACCGGGTGGACCCGGCTGGCCGAGACCGCCCGCACCGCACTCGCCGCCGCCGAGCCGGGCAGCGGCTTCCAGCTCGCCTGGGCCCGCGCCTACATCGGAGCCTCCCGCGGCGAGCGGGACCTCACGGTGCTGCGGGGCTGGTTCGAAGGCCGCGGCGTACCGGCCGGCCTGACCATCGACACGGAACTGCGCTGGTCCCTGATCGAGGCCCTGGCCGCCCGAGGAGCAGCCACCAACGAGGAAATCGACGCCGAACTCGAAACCGACCGCACCGCGAGCGGCGAACGCGAAGCCGCCCTGGCCCGGGCTCTGCTGCCGACCGCCGAGAACAAGGCTGCGGTGTGGGCCCGGCTCACCGGCACGGAGAAGCTGCCGAACTGGCTGCACCGCTCCCTGCTGCAGGGCTTCCAGTCGTCCAGCCAGGTGGAACTGACGGCGCCCTATGCCCCGAAGTTCTTCGAGGTCGTCAACGACGTGTGGGCCCGCTCGGACAGCGAACCGGCCCAGGAGTTCGTGATGCTGGCGTACCCGGCCTACCAGGTGAGCGAGGAAACGGTCGCGCTGACCGACGCCTGGCTTGCGACCGACGGGCACCCGGCTTCCCTGCGGCGGCTGGTGGCTGAGGGCCGGGACGGGGTGCTGCGAGCGCTCAAGGCTCGTGAGAAGGACGGCTCCGCCGCCTGATCGCTCGGCCGGCCTCCGCCGGATTGTGCGCGGGTCGTGGGAAGACTCTTCCCGCGGCCCGCGTTTTGTTCCCGCCGCCACCACGCCCCGTGAGTACGCTGGCATCTCAGCGTGACGTCGCGGAGGTGGTCCGATGGTGGTGATCGGTCAAGGCGCCCCGCCGCGATGGACTGCCCCCGACGGTCCCTGGACCGAGCCCGACCTGCACTTGTTCCCCCAGGACGGCCACCGCTACGAGATCGTCTGCGGCAGCCTGCACGTGACGCCCCCGGCAGACGACGCCCACGAGACGATCGTCAACTCCCTGGTGACGGTGCTGCGGGCCGCCGCGCCCGAGGATTGGTGGGTGTGCGACCGTCTCGGCATAGCCTGGGCCGACAGCAACCTGGTTCCCGACGTAACCGTGCTCAGGCCCCGCTCATCCGGCGCAAGCTGGGCCAACCCGGCCGACATCGCCTTGGTGGTAGAAATCGAAGCGCCAGCCAGCCGTCGATACGACCGCCTGCTCAAGCCAGCCCTGTACGCGGAGGCCGGAATCACCACGTTCTGGCGAATCGAGCCAGGCCCAGAGCCGGTGCTGCACACTTACGCCTTGCTCGACGGAGGCTTCGCCCGCCAGGAAACAATCCACGGCGTCGATCCGGTACGAGTGGACGCGCCCTTTCCGATACGGGTGGCCCCGCAGACCTGGCAATAGGTTCTGACAGCCAGCTTTATGAGCGCAAGAGGGCCGCCGAGACATCTGGCCGGGCGAGGCCGCAGGTGCGAGGCCGCGGCGCAAGAGCGCGGGCACACCCTCACAACCCACGCAGCAGCCGACCCCCAAACACAAGCGGCCGGCAGCCCGTCAGGCCGCCAGCCGCAAGTATCGAACGGTCAACCACCCGCCCGCAGGATCACAACCGGGTCAGCCCCGCCCAGCGTGCGAAGCGAGCTGGTCCAACCC
The DNA here is from genome assembly GCF_001553785.1 of Actinoplanes sp. TFC3. Lineage (GTDB taxonomy): Bacteria > Actinomycetota > Actinomycetes > Mycobacteriales > Micromonosporaceae > Actinoplanes. The sequence continues at coordinate 1,499,716 of NZ_LOJP01000001.1, read as the reverse complement.
CGCCAGCACTCCCCCGGCCAGGTCCCCACCCGCAAAGGC
>NZ_LOJP01000001.1:1440617-1499577 GCF_001553785.1 Actinoplanes sp. TFC3 | reverse complement strand
CCTTCCACCCCCCCGCCGACAGTACCACAACTGGTTCCCCCCCCCCCGGCGTGCGAAGCGAGCTGGTCCACCCCCGCCAGCACTCCCCCGGCCAGGTCCCCACCCGCAAAGGCAGCAGCCATCGACAGGGCAGCCAGCTTGGCGTCGCGGTCCGAGACGCGCATCCGGGCTTCGGCGCCCGTGATGATCTCAAGAACCCGCTGGTTGGGCGAGGCTGCGATCAGAACGCTCTTGGCGGCGAACTCGAGCTGGCGGTGCAGCGCTTCGGCGGCGTCGCGGGTGGGCTCCTCGAGGTCACCCAGGTAGACGCTGAAGACCAGACCGGTTTGCTGGTTGGCGATGCGCAGGGCGTGGTCGAGGCGCAGGAGTTGCTTGGTGGTGAACGGGCCGTCGAGGGCGTCGAGGCTCTCCTGCGGCATGTTCAGCTCGGGCGCCGCGGTCAGGGTGGGGCCGCCCGGGTGGGCCAGGGCGGTCATCGGCTGCTCGCGGTGCTCGGAGTTGAGAGCTTGGGCTTCACCAACGGTCACTTGCGCCTCCCACCGGAGCGGGCCGCACCTGCTGGCCCGAAGAGTCTACGAGCACGCCGGAGGTCAGCTCGGGCTTGTTGGCCGCGCTGACGCTGCTGACCTGCTTGGGCGAGGCCAGGAACCAGATCGGCTTGAAGTCGTAGGGCCGGCCGGGCCGGTAGCGACGGTCGGGCAAGGTGCGCTTGCCGCCGGCGAGCGCTAACGCGGCGATCACCGCGATGATCGCGAACGGGATCACCGCGTAGATCAGAATCGTTTCGAAGATCGACAACCTCAACGCCCCCAGGCGTCACAAGGAACCGGGCCAAGTCACTGGATTTCCCAGTGATCCGAACGTCAATCACGGTAGCGGAGTGAGAGGCGCCACGGACGCTCGGGTGTCAAGACCCACATATGACGCCCTTCGTGTACCGCGAAACCGGCCCGGAGGTGCGAAAATCACCCTCACGCGCCGTCCGCGTCGATTAGGCCCCGGACGGCAGGAGGGGGAGGTCATGCGCGTCTCTGTCCCAGCCGCCGCGGCGGCGGTGGTTCTGGCATTTGCCGCCGTCCCGCTGGTCGGATCGCCCGCCCTGGCGGCTGACGTCTTCGTCGAGGCCAATCCCGATACGGTACGAGCAGGCGACGACGTTGCCCTGCGCGCCAGTTGCGATGACAACTTGAAGCCGGCCACAGTGACGAGCAGTCCGCTGGGGTCGTTGACCGTGTCACCCCGGTACGGCTTCCTCACCACGACCAAGCGCGTCCCGGCAACCACCAAACCGGGCGACTACCCGGTCAACCTGCGCTGCGAAGGCGGCGAGACGGCGAAAAGCACTCTGCACGTGGTGGCCAAGGTCGAACCGGTCCGCGGCCCGGCGACCGGCGGCGGCGGAACAGCCCCGGGGGCCTCGGCCTCGCTTCTGATCGGCGGCGGGGCTGCCACCCTGGGAGCGGGGCTCGTCCTGGCCGTGGTGTCCATGCGCCGCCGCCGGATTTGATGTCGCGCCGTGCGCCCCCAGCCCATGACGCCGGGCCCCCGGATGCCGAAGTCGGTGCTCCGCAAACGCCCCGCCGGAATACTCCCCAATCGCCCGGCACTACCACCACGGCCACAGCGGATGCTCCCACCGGGAGTGCCGGCAACGCAGAGAACGCCTGGGGTGCCGGCAACGCAGAGAACGCAAGGCAGGCGACGATCCCAGCCATCCCTGGGCCTGGTAGCGATCATCCTGGTCTTCACCGGCCTGTTCGCCATGGGCGCCGGCATGGGCGCCGCAACCGGCTTCGACGTGCGTGACCTGTTCAAAGGCCCCGACAAGCCACCCCCACGTGCCTTTCCCGTCCTCGAACCGAGCCGCCCGATGCGACTGACCATCCCGGCGATCAAGGTCGAGGCGCCGCTGCTCAACGTCGGGCTGGCCGAGGATGGGACGGTGGCCGTACCGCCGCTGGAAAGGCACAACGAGGCCGGCTGGTTCGATCAGGGACCTACGCCCGGGCAGTTCGGGCCTGCCTTGATCGTTGGGCATGCTGACACCCGTACCGGCGCATCGGTCTTTCATCATCTGGGCCGGCTCAAGCCTGGCCAGAAGATCGAGGTCCTGCGCGAGGACCATGAGACGGCGATCTTTCAGGTCAACTCCGTCGAGCATCACGGCAAGAACAAACTGCCGATCCAGCGGGTGTACGGCGACTACAGCCGTCCTTCGCTGCGCCTCGTGACCTGCGGTGGCACCTGGCTCGGCGGCGAGCGCGGCTACTCCGACAACATCATCGTGTTCGCGTCCCTGATCGACAGCAAGGACGGCTGAGGAGACAAAAAATCCGAGGCGCTAAGCAGCGGCCTCGGCGGTGAAGGTGGTCGGGGCGGGCAGGTCCAGCCAGTCCGCCCAGCGGGGGTCCGGGGTCCGGTGCCCCAGGACCCGCCAGGCGACTCCCCGGGGCGCGGCTGGAGCGGTGTGCAACCGCCACCCGAGTTCCGCCGGTGTCTTGTCACCCTTGCTGTGGTTGCACTTGGCGCAGGCCGCCACCACGTTCTCCCAGGCGTGCAGCCCGCCTCGGCTGCGGGGGAACACGTGGTCGATGGTCTCGGCCGAACCCCTGCAATAGGCGCACCTGCCGCCGTCGCGTGCGAAGATCGCGCGCCGGGACAGGCCCACATGCGTGCGGTACGGCACCTTCACATAGCGGGTGAGGCGGACCACCGACGGAACCGGCAGGTTCTGGTGGACGCTGTGCAGGATGCCGTCACCATCGGAGACGCATTCGGCCTTGGCAGTCAGCACGAGGATGGTTGCTCGACGCACCGATACGACGCACAGCGGCTCGTAGGTGGCGTTCAGAACCAACGCGGAGGAGCCCACTGTGGGTCGTATGTCAGGCATCGCGATCACCCTTCGGTGTGAGTGCTAGCAACCGCTCCCGATGTGCGTGAGGTCTCAAGCGAGCACCGGATCGGCCGATGCTCGTGGGCCAATAGTCCCTGATGAATGACGAATTTGCGAGCACAATCTGTGGCCGGGCGGTAAACGTCCGAGGTCTGTGCCACAGATGTCCGGTTCCCGGGCGGCGCCGAACGGCCGGTACGGTGGTGTCCCGTGATTCTGCTGGCCGCTACTCCCGACCCGTCGACCTCGCCCGTTCCGATCGTCGACACGACGCCGCTGTCCGAGCGCTGTGCCACCGATGAGTTCTGCACCTGGATCTTCCAGAACACGAACAATCAGTGGCTCGCCAACGGTGGCTATCTGTTCATCGTCAAACCGCTGCGGATCCTGGCGATCATCCTCGTGGCGGCACTGATTCGCTGGGCGCTGACCCGCGGGGTGTCCCGGCTGACCAGCACGACGTCGCGCGCCGCGATGCCCGCCCTGCTCAAGCCGCTGCGGGAACGCGCGGACCGCGAGGCCGACTCCACCGAGGCCCAGTTCATCCCGGAACGCCGCCGCCAGCGCGCCGAGGCGATCGGGTCGGTGCTGCGCAGCTTCATCACCGCCGTGGTGTTCACCATGGCGGCGCTGCTGGTGATGGGTGAGCTGGGCTTCAACCTGGCACCGCTGCTGGCCAGCGCCGGGATCGTCGGCGTGGCGCTCGGCTTCGGGGCGCAAAGCCTGGTCAAGGACCTCATCGCCGGGCTTTTCATGCTGTTGGAGGACCAGTACGGCGTCGGCGACTCGGTGGACCTGGGTGACGCGGTCGGCGTGGTGGAGACCGTGGGCCTGCGGGTCACCACGGTGCGCGACATGCGAGGCGTGCTCTGGTACATCCGCAACGGCGAGATCGTCAGGGTCGGCAACAAGAGCCAGGGCTGGGCGATGGTCGTCATCGACATCCCGATCGGGTTCGTCAACTCCGAGGAGGCCGGCGCGGTGCTGCGCTCGGCGGCGCTGGCCTTGGCCGAGGAGCCCGAGCACGCCACCGAGTTCCTGGAGCCGCCGGATGTCGTCGGCGTCGAGCAGTTGACCGTCGACGGCGCGGTCATCCGGACCATCGCCAAGACCACAGCCGACGGCCAGCCGGTCATCCAGCGCGAGCTGCGCCGGCGGCTCACCGAGGCGCTCGAAACGTCCGGAATTTCGGAACGGATTGCAGTATCCCGCATGCTTCCGCGCTCGGCGGTGCCGTCGGCGTACTCCTCGGCGGACGCCCCGGGCGCCCCGGGGGGAGCGTCCTGACCTGCGGCAACACCGCTACGGAGGATGTCTGAGGTCGACCGATTGGACGGCAATCCTCCCGTACGCCCTAGCCAGGACTCCGACGATCGGGCAGAATCGTGCAAGAAGCATCTGCACTTGCAGCGTCACGTACGCGAGAGGCGGACGAGGCCTCCCGGCAGCGGTGAGGCAGTCGTCGCGATCGATGGAGGACCTGGGTGTCCGAGGACCGGCCCGCCGCGCAGCCCGGCCCCAGTGGCAGCGCGGCGGAGCGGGCCGACCGGGTCGGTTACCGCGACGTGCTGGCCGTGCGCGAGTTCCGCGCGCTGTACGTCTCGCTCATCATCAACTGGCTCGGTGACTACCTGGCCCGCGCGGCGATCATCGTTCTGGTCTACGAGCAGAGCCGGTCGGTCATGTTGTCGGCGGCGTCCTTTGCGATCAGTTACCTGCCGTGGATCGTCGGCGGGCCGGTGCTGGCGGCGTTGGCCGAGCGGTATCCGTACCGGCGCGTCCTGATCCTTTCCGATCTGACCCGGGCCGTGCCGATCGCCTTGATCGCGCTGCCCGGAATGCCCGTGCCGGCGATGCTGGTCCTGCTGTTCGTGACCGCGCTCGGCGCGCCGCCCACGCAGTCGGCCCGCTCCGCGCTGATCCCGCTGATCCTCGACCGCCGCCTGGTCGTCACCGGCCTCGCCCTCAACTCCTCGACCTCGCAGGCCGCGCAGGTCTTCGGCTATCTGGCCGGCGGTCTGCTCGCGGCCGGCTTCAACGCCCGGCTCGGGCTGGCCCTGGACGCCGTCTCGTTCCTTGCCTCGGCCGCGATGATCGCCGCCTGGGTGAAGCCGCGTCCCGCCGCCAACGCCCCGGCGCAGCGCCGGCACCTCATGCACGAGACCGCCGAGGGATACCGGCTGGTCTTCGGCACCCCGCAGCTCCGCTCGATCGCGGTGATGGTGTTCGCGCTGACCACGTTCACGATCCTGCCGGAGGGCCTGGCCGCGGGCTGGGCGGCGGTGTTCGAGGACAACCCGGGCTCCCGCGGCTTCGACCAGGGGTTGATCATGGCCGCCGGGCCGGTCGGCTACGTGGTGGGCGGGCTCGCGGTGGGCCGGATCGCGTCGCAGTCCCGCAAGCATCAGCTGGTCCGTCCATTCGCCGCTGTTGCCCCCCTCGCGCTGGCGCTGACCATGTTCGCCCCCAACGCGATCATGGTCGCGGTGCTGGTCTCGGTGTCCGGGGTGGCCCAGGGGGTGCTCGTGCCGACGTTGAACGGCATTTTCGTGCTCGCGCTGCCGCATGGTTACCGGGCGCGGGCGTTCGGCGTCATGCAGAGCGGGCTGCAGCTCACCCAGGGCTTCGCAGTGATGTCGACAGGTGTGCTGGCGCAGCGCTCGTCCGTACCGATGGTCGTGGGGTTGTGGAGCGTCGCCGGCCTGGTGCTGATGGTGGCGCTGGCGACTCGCTGGCCGCGGCCGGACGGGGCGATACGGGCCGGGCGGCACCGGCCGGAGAATGTCACCCCGGCGCTGGAGCCACCGGCGCAGCGCGCCCCCACCGGCGACCGGTCCGGAACGGCGAGCAGTGAGCGCACTCACCTCCCCCCGGGACGACGCACCACGGCTGGCAGACTGGACAGGTGAGCGAGGTCAGCTTCTTCGAAGCGGTCGGTGGCGAGCCGACGTTCCGCCGGCTTGTCGGCAAGTTCTACGAAGGTGTCGCCAAGGACCCGCTGCTGCGCCCGATGTATCCCGAGGAGGATCTCGAGCCGGCCGCCGATCGCTTGACGTTGTTCTTGATGCAGTACTGGGGCGGGCCCACCACGTACTCGACCAGCCGGGGTCACCCGCGGCTGCGGATGCGGCACGCCCCCTTCCGGGTGGGTCCGGAGGAACGCGACGCCTGGCTGCTGCACATGCGCGAAGCGGTCGATGATCTCGGCCTGCCCGAGGAGCTGCGCACCCAGCTGTGGGAATACCTCGAGCGCGCCGCCTACTTCATGGTCAACACCATGGATGCGCATCCCGGGGGACCGGCCCTTCGTTGATCGGGTGACGTTTCCCGATCCCAGGAGCTGCCAACCCCATGCGACGCCGTCTGCTCGCCGCCGCCGCGCTGTTCAGCGCTGCCCTGATCACCACTCCCCTGCTCGGGTCGCCGCCGGCCGTTGCCGATCCGGCTCAACCCGCGGTGGTCTCGGCAAATCCGGTCGACTTCACGCCGCACGTGCTGGACGGCACGGTCTGGGCCCTGACCGTCGTCGGTGACACGGTGGTGGTCGGCGGCTCGTTCACCAAGGTGCAGGACAGCGCCCGCAAGGTCACTTACAGCAGGACAAACATTTTCGCGTACGGCCTCAAAGACGGTGCCGTGCGCCCCTGGGCCCCGGCTGTCGACTCCCCCGTGTACGCCCTGGCCCCCGGTGCCACGAACACGGTCTACGTGGGCGGCGCGTTCCGCACGGTCAACAAGGTCGAGCAGCGCGGCTTGGCGCGGATCTCGCTCACCAGCGGTGCCCGGATCTCGGGGTTCAGCGCGAAAATCAACTGGGGTGATGTCCGCGCGATGGTCATCCGCGGCAGCCGGCTCTACGTGGGTGGCACGTTCTCCTCGATCAACAACGTGGGCCGGGTCGGCCTGGCCCGGCTCAACATCTCCACGGGCGCGGTCGACACCGGCTTCAACCCCAAGCTGTCCGCGCCGGGGCTGAGCCGGCCCCGGGTCGAGCACTTCGACGTGACGCCGGACGGCACCCGCCTGGTCGCGGTGGGCGCGATCCTCAAGGTCGGCTCGGTCAGCCGCACCCAGATCGCCATGTTCGACACCTCGGGCGCGGCTGCGACGGTGCTGAGCTGGTACACCGATGCGTACAAGGCCGAATGCCTGAAGGGCTTCGACACGTACCTGCGGCAGGTGAAGTTCTCGCCGGACGGCAAGTACTTCGTGGTGGCGGCGACCGGGCGGGCCTCCTCGCCGGTCAAGCTGTGCGACTCGGCGGCCCGCTTCGAAACCACCGGCGGCGGCAAGCACAACCCGACCTGGGTGCAGCGCACCGGCGGTGACTCGCTCTACGCGATCGCGGTGACCGGCACCGCGGTGTACGTCGGCGGTCACCAGCGCTACCTGGACAACCCGTACGGCAGCGACGCCGACGGGCCCGGTGCCGGCGCGGTGACCCGGGTCGGCATCGGCGCGGTCAGCCCGACCACCGGCAAGGCGCTGGCCTGGAACCCGACCCGCAAGCGCGGCGTGGGCGTGCGGGCGTTCCTGGTCGTGCCGGGTGGCCTGATCGTCGGCTCGGACACCGATCAGCTCGGCAAGGAGTTCCACGGCCGGATCGGCATGTTCCCGTTGCCCTGATCCGAGTGAGGGCAGGAAAAAGCCGGGCTCCCGCATCGGGAGCCCGGCTTTTGGCATTTCAGAGCAGCGCGCCCTCGTCATGCAGCCAATCCACGAACGAGGTCGCGACCGCGGCACCGCAGTCCAGCATCTCGACCAGCAGCGCGTCGTGCGCGCCGGACGCGAGCGGCACCTGCAGCTCGGCGTAGATCGGCAACTGACCCCGCTCGGTCGGGTCGCCGATGTAGGCCTTGCAGAACCGGCGCGTGTGATTCCACTCGTTGACCACCCGGTAGGCGCGATCGGCCCAGTCCGGCGGGACGGTGGCGTGCGGGCGGGCCCGCATCACCAGGATCTCGTCGTCCGGGCCCTCGAGCGTGAACAGCACCGCGTGCCGCTCCCACATCGCCAGCAGGCTTCCGCCTCCGTCGGCGAGGAACCGGATGTCGAGCAGATCAAGGGCCTTGCCGATCCGGCCCAGGTCGACCGGCGCCACCTGGCCCGGTTCCTCGATCGCGGACAGGTCGGCGGGCGACATCGAAGCGCGCTCGGGCTCACGCTGCGCCGGTACGCCGACACGGACGCCGCTCTGCAGGGCGATCTCGCCACCGTTATCGGGCTCGTTGTCTCCGGACGATCCGGGACGCCATGACCACCACGGCATCGTTGTGCACCTCACTCCCCAGCAGGTCAGCCGCCGGACGTAGCGGTGGACCCGTGGCGACGGTACCCGTACAGCTCGCGGAGGTCATCCCCTCAAAGGGAGGGCGCGACCGGACGAACGATGCAGCATCACCCTTTCGGATGACCCCCCAAGGGCATAACGGTCAGTTCTTGGACCGGCTGTAGCCAGGCAACTCCATATGGTGCAGAAATTCCCACCCAGCGTCCCGCCACGCACACGCGTGGGCTAGGAACGTCGGCCCCCGCCGGTCCGAGGAAGCCCATTCGCGAGATGGCCTGAACGAGTCGCTGCGGCACCGGCACCGGTTCGCCCTCGCTGGGCGTGACCACCAGCGCGACATGATCGAGCAGTGCATCCCGCACCGCCCGCTGCCCCACCGTACGACCGGCCAGCCCACCCTCACTGACCTCACGCAACGTGCCAGCGGCAGCCTCGGCCAGCCGGTCCAGCTCGGCCGCCGTCACCGACTCCACCACGTGCGCCCCGGCCGGCGGCAGCGGCCAGCGCCAAGCGGCATCGCGGCGCTTGGGCAGCTCGGTGCCCCCCGCGGCCAGGATGGACAGCAGCTCGCGGGCGGCCACAGTGGCGTCGCCGGGACCGGGACCGGTCACATCGCGGGTGACCAGCACGCCCCACGGCAGCCGGGCCCACAGCGCGGTGCGGCCCTTGCCGGAACGAAGCCGCACCGCCAGCGCCGGGTCGAGCCGGACCAGGCGGGCCAGGAAGGCGCCGGCGTCCGGGACCCCGGAGATGCCGTGGTCGGTCATCGGCTCAGGCTTCCCGGTAGGGCGTGAGGAAGTTGCGCTCGGCGTCGGTCAGCCGGCGCGGGAAACCCTCTGCCAGCTTGTACGGCACACACACCGACTTCGCCCGGCTGGCCAGCACGCCGTCGTCGAACAGCTCGTACGAGACGGTGAACGAGGCGGCGCGCAACTGGGAGATCCACAACTCGATGCGCACGTTCTCGCCGTAGTCCACCGGGCGCAGGTAGTCGACCTCATGCCGGGAGATGACGATGCCCTCTTCGAACGTGGTCAACCCGGCGGCGCGGGCGGCGGTGAAGAACAGCGCAACGCGCGCCTCCTCGTACAGGGTGAGGAAGCGCGCGTTGTTGACGTGGCCGTACGCGTCCATGTCGGACCAGCGCACTGCCACATCGTAGGTGAACCTGTCAGTCACGGGTCAGCTTGCGGTAGGTGACCCGGTGCGGGCGGGCGGCCTCGGCGCCGAGCCGGTCGATCTTGTTCTTCTCGTACGCGTCGAAGTTGCCCTCGAACCAGAACCACTTGTCCGGGTCCTCCTCGGTGCCTTCCCACGCGAGCATGTGGGTGGCCACCCGGTCGAGGAACATCCGGTCGTGGGAGATCACCACGGCGCAGCCGGGGAACTCGAGCAGCGCGTTCTCCAGGCTGCCCAGCGTCTCCACGTCGAGGTCGTTTGTCGGCTCGTCCAGCAGGATCACGTTGCCGCCGATCTTCAGCGTCAGCGCGAGGTTGAGCCGGTTGCGCTCACCACCGGAGAGCACCTTGGTGGGCTTCTGCTGGTCCGGGCCCTTGAAGCCGAACGCGGCGACGTAGGCCCGCGACGGCATCTCGACCTTGCCGACCATGAGGTGATCAAGACCGTCGGAGACGACCTCCCACACGGTCTTGTCGCCGTCGAGGCCGGCGCGGTTCTGGTCGACGTACGACAGTTGCACGGTCTCGCCGACGCGGACCTTGCCCTCGTCCGGCTGCTCGAGCCCGACGATGGTCTTGAACAGCGTGGTCTTGCCGACGCCGTTCGGGCCGATGATGCCCACGATGCCGTTGCGCGGCAGCGAGAACGACAGGTGGTCGATCAGCGTGCGCCCGTCGAAGCCCTTGGTCAGCTCGTTGGCCTCGATGACGGTGTTGCCCAGGCGCGGGCCCGGCGGGATCTGGATCTCCTCGAAGTCCAGCTTGCGGGTCTTCTCGGCCTCGGTGGCCATCTCCTCGTAGCGGTCGAGGCGGGCCTTGCTCTTGGTCTGGCGGGCCTTGGCGTTGGAGCGGACCCACTCCAGCTCCTCCGACAGCCGCCGCTTGAGCTTGGCGTCCTTGCGGCCCTCGACGGCAAGGCGCTGGGCCTTCTTGTCGAGGTAGGTCGAGTAGTTGCCCTCGTAGGGGTAGGTGCGGCCGCGGTCCAGCTCGAGGATCCAGGTCGCGACGTTGTCCAGGAAGTACCGGTCGTGCGTGATGGCGATGACGGTGCCGGCGTACTTGGCGAGGTGCTGCTCCAGCCAGTGCACACTCTCGGCGTCCAGGTGGTTGGTGGGCTCGTCGAGCAGCAGCAGGTCGGGCGCCTCGAGCAGCAGCTTGCACAGCGCGACGCGGCGGCGCTCACCACCGGAGAGCTGGGTGACGTCGGCGTCCGGGGGCGGGCAGCGCAGCGCGTCCATGGCCAGCTCGAGCTGGGAGTCGAGGTCCCAGGCGTCGGCGTTGTCGAGCTCCTCCTGGAGCTTGCCCATCTCCTCCATCAGCTCGTCGGTGTAGTCCGTGGCCATCTGCTCGGCGATCGCGTTGAAGCGCTCCAGCTTGGCTTTGGTCGCGGCGACGGCTTCCTCGATGTTGCCGAGCACGGTCTTCGAGTCGTTGAGCGGGGGCTCCTGGGCGAGCATGCCGACGGTGTAGCCGGGCATGAGCCGGGCTTCGCCGTTGCTCACCTGCTCGACGCCCGCCATGATCTTCAGCAGGGTGGACTTACCCGCGCCGTTGGGGCCGACCACGCCGATCTTGACCCCGGGCAGGAAGCTCAGCGTCACGTTGTCGAGCACGACCTTGTCGCCGTGCGCCTTGCGCGCCTTCTCCAAGGTGTAGATGTACTGGGCCACAGCGCGGCCTACCTCCGTGATCGTGGTTTCCGGTGCCGGAACGGAGGCCCAATCTTTCCAGGTCGCTCCCCGGCCTCTTACATCAACCCCGGTCGGCGCACAAGGATTCCCCGTACCCCGGCTACTGGACCCGCACGGGGTGGTCCTCGACCTTGCCGTTCTTCTTGACGATGTGCAGCTCAGTGGTGCTGACCGTGAAGGTCGCCCCGTCGTTGGCGGTGGCGATGTAGCTGTCGCCGGACTTCTCGACGTCGCTGAGGAACAACGCGGTCTCGCCCTCGACCCACTGGCCGTCCACGCCGCCGCGGTTGGCCTGGTAATAGAGCTTGGCCGCGGGGTCCTGGCAGATCCAGACGACCAGCCCGGTGTCCTCGGTGCGCACCTGCAGGACCTCGCTGAGCTGCCCGGTGATGCCCAGCCTGCGGGCCGTCGCCAGCATTTGATCGGGGCAGGACGGGCCGGCCGGCGCGGGCTGGTCGCTGACTGGGTTGGTATCTGGCGTCTGGGGGGACTGAGGGGCTGTCGCCTGGGAATCCCGATCCCGGCGATGCTCTGTTCCCAGCGCGAAGCCCCCCGATATGCCGATGATGGCCAGGAAGACGGTGGCGATGACCACAGGAAAGAACAGCGGCCGTCGCGGCGGGGAAAGATCAGCGGACAGACTCACCGGTCAAGGATGGCATTCGCATGCCACCGCCCCGCCCCCGGCGGGACGGTCCCTCAGCAAGACCCGGCTGGCTACGCACAGTAGGCTCGTCAGCGGGGAACCAGAACGACCCGGAGGTGCACTCAGCGTGGCCGAACGAAGTTCCTTCGTCGTAGTTGCCAACCGCCTGCCCGTGGACGAGGTCATCGTCGACGGCGAACGGCAGTGGCGCCCGAGTCCCGGCGGTCTCGTCACCGCCCTGCACCCGGTGCTGACCCAGCACCGGGGCACCTGGATCGGCTGGGCCGGGGGCGATGGCGAGGCGCCGGAGCCGTTCGAGCTCGAAGGCATCAACATCCACCCGGTGCCACTGAGCGCCGAGGAACTCGAGCGTTACTACGAGGGCCAGTCGAACGCGACCATCTGGCCGCTGTATCACGACGCCGTCGAGACCCCGGTCTACAAGCGGCGCTGGCGCGAGGCCTACCGGCTGGTCAACCAGCGGTTCGCGCAAGCTGCGGCCGAGGTCGCCGCCGAGGGCGCCACCGTGTGGGTGCAGGACTATCAGCTGCAACTGGTGCCCGCGATGCTCCGCGAGATGCGCCCCGACCTGCGCATCGGCTTCTTCCTGCACATCCCGTTCCCGCCCATCGAGCTGTTCATGCAGATGCCGTTCCGCGCCGAGATCCTGCGCGGTCTGCTCGGCGCCGACCTGGTCGGGTTCCAGCAGCGGCTGGCCGCCCAGAACTTCGTGCGGCTCGCCCGGCACCTGCTCGGGCTGCGTTACGAAGGCCAGTCGATCCAGGTGGACGGGCGCAAGGTCAAGGCCGGCGCGTTCCCGATCAGCATCGACACCAAGGACATGGAGCGGATGGCCGCCGACCCCCGGGTGCAGGCCCGGGCCAAGGAGATCCGTGCCGAGCTCGGTGACCCCGAGACCATCGTGCTGGGCGTGGACCGGCTCGACTACACCAAGGGTATCGAGCTGCGCCTCAAGGCGTTCCGCGAACTGCTGGCCGACGGCAAGCTCAAGGTGCCGGACGCGGTGATGGTGCAGGTGGCCACGCCGAGCCGGGAGCGCGTCGAGCACTACCAGACGCTGCGGGTCAAGGTGGAGCGCGAGGTCGGCCGGATCAACGGTGAGTTCGGCAAGGTCGGCATGCCGGCGGTGCACTACCTGCACCAGTCCATGAGCAAGCAGGAGCTGGCCGCGCTGTATGTGGCCGCCGATGTGATGATGGTGACGCCGCTGCGCGACGGCATGAACCTGGTCGCCAAGGAATACGTCGCCTGCCGCGGTGACCGGGGTGGCGCGCTGGTGCTCAGCGAGTTCGCCGGGGCCGCGACGGAGATGCGTCAGGCCTTCCTGTGCAACCCGCACGACCCCGATGGCGTCAAGGACGCGCTGCTGCGGGCCGTGGCCGCCGAGCCGGCCGAACTCAAGCGCCGGACGCGGGTCATGCAGCGGCACCTGCGCACCCATGACGTGGCCGAGTGGGCGCGCACCTTCCTCGCCGAGCTGGGCGTCGACGCGTCGGACGACGCGTCGGACAACCCGGCCGGGGACAGCTCAGAGGAAAGCCCGGCCGGGGACAGCTCAGAGGAATAGGCAGAAGGGATGGCCGGCCGGGTCGAGATAGATCCGGACGTCCTCGTGCGGCTGGAAGCCGGCCTTGGTGGCCCCGGCCTTCTCGGCATGCAGGCCCGCCTCTTCGAGGTCGGTCACCTGGATGTCAAGGTGGATGCTCATCTGCGGGTCGTCGGGGCCGGTCGGCCACACCGGGCGTACATAGTGCGCCTCGGTCTGGAACGACAGGCCCGGACCACCGGCCGGGTCGCCGAGCTTGACCCAGTCCGGCTCGTCCTGCACCGCGTTCCAGCCCAGCAACCGCTGGTAGAAAGCCGCGAGTTGCTGGGCGTCCGGGGAGTCGAGCACCACCCCGGCGACGATCATCTGCGGTCGCTCACTCATGTGAGTGAGCTACCCATTCCTCACCGTGACTATCCCAGGACGCCGACGACCTCGCCGATCACGACTACCGCTGGCGGCCGCAGCCCTGCGGCAGCCGTGGCGGCAGCCACCTCGCCCAGCGTGCTCTGCAGCACCCGTTGCGAAGAGGTCGAGCCCTCCTGCACCACGGCGGCCGGCGTGTCAGCCCCGCGCCCCTCGGCGATCAGCCGCTCGGCGATCTTGGGCAAGTTCTTGAGCCCCATCATGATCACCAGCGTGCCGCGCAGCCGGGCCAGCGCGGCCCAGTCGACAAGTGACTGGGTGCTCTCCGGCGGTACGTGCCCGGAGACGACCGTGAACTCGTGGGCCACCCCGCGATGGGTGACCGGGATGCCGGCCAGCTCGGGTGCGGCGATGGAGCTGGTCACGCCCGGCACGACAGTGACCGGCACCCCCGCCTGCGCGCAGGCCAGCACCTCCTCGCCTCCGCGGCCGAAAACGAACGAGTCACCGCCCTTGAGCCGCACCACGAACTTGCCGGCCTTGGCCCGCTCGACCAGCGTCTGGTTGATCCACTCCTGCGCGGCGGACGGGCCGTAGGGGATTTTCGCCGCGTCGACCAGCTCGACGTCGGGGCGCAGCTCGTCGAGCAGCATGCCGGGCACCAGCCGGTCGGCGACCACGACATCCGCGCGGGACAGCAGCCGGCGCCCCTTCACCGTGATCAGCTCCGGGTCGCCGGGGCCGCTGCCGACCAGCACGACCTGACCGGGTTCCTCCCCCACCTGGGGCTCCGGGAGGTTCTGCAGGGCGGCGGCGATCAGGTCCCGCACGGCCATGGCCCGGCTGCGTTCCCCGCGGTCGGTCACAGCCACGGTTACCTCGCCCTGGCGCGCCACGGCGGGGGTCCAGGCCGTTGCGGCGTCGCGGTCGTCCGCTCGTACGCAAAAAACGCCGTGCTCTTCGGCAGCGGCACTGACCTGCTCGGCGGCGCCCGGGTCGTCCACGGCCACCTGCACGAGCCAGGCCCCGCTCACGTCGGCGGGCTCGAACCGCCGCTCCTGCCAGGTCAACCGGCCCGCGTCGACATAGGCGCGCAGGGCCGGGGTGAGCACCGGCGACACGATCTCGATGCGGGCCCCGGCCGCCAGCAACGCCGGCATCCGCCGGGTCGCCACCGCACCGCCGCCGACCACCAGCACCCGGCGGCCGTCCAGCTTGAGCGCCAAGGGGTAGAGGTTCACTTCTCCGACACTCCTGCGCTGTCGAACGTCGCCACCTCGTGCAGTACCCGCACCGAGCCGGCCACCAGCGGCGCGGCCAGCGCGGCCCCGGTGCCCTCGCCCAGGCGCAGGCCCAGGTCGAGCAGCGGGGACAGACGCAGGTGGGTGAGCGCGACATCGGCGCCCGGCTCGACGGAGCGGTGCCCAGCAACCATGGCGGCCACGGCGTCCGGGGCGAACGCGGCGGCGACCACGGCAGCCGAAGCCGCGATGACCCCGTCGATGATCACGGGGATTCGCCGGGCGGCCGCGCCCAGAATGAAGCCGGCCAGCGCGGCGTGCTCCAGACCGCCGACCGCTGCGAGCGTCGTGAGCGGGCGCGCGGGGTCCGGCTGATGCAGCGCGATCGCCCGGGCCACCACATCGACCTTCTTGGCGTACGTCGCGTCGTCCACGCCCGTGCCCCGGCCGGTGACCTGCGCCGCCGCCGCACCGGTGAACGCGGCGATCAGGGCCGCCGCGGGCGTCGTGTTGGCGATGCCCATGTCCCCGGTGAGCAGGCACTTCGCCCCGCCCTCGATGAGCGCCTCGGCGACCGAGATGCCGGTCTCCAGCGCGGCGCGCGCCTCGTCCTCGGTCATGGCCCCGGTGACGGCCAGGTCCCGGGTGCCCCGGCGCACGTTGGCGTCGAGCAGGTTGTCGCCGCCGTGCAGCTCGATGCCCACGCCGACGTCGATCACCAGGATCGAGGCGTTGATCTGGCGGGCGAACGCGTTGATCGTGGCGCCCCCGGCCACGAAGTTGGCCACCATCTGCGCGGTGACCTCCTGCGGCCAGGGCGTTACCCCCTGCGCGTGCACGCCGTGGTCACCGGCGAACACGGCGATCGCGGCGGGCTCGGGCATCGGTGGCGGGCAGGCAGCGGCCAGCCCGGCCAGGCGTACGGATAGCTCCTCGAGAACACCCAGCGAGCCGGCCGGCTTCGTCAGGCGCGCCTGCAGCTCGCGGGCGGCGGCCATGGCCGGCTCATCGGCGGGTGCGATGGCGGCGAGGGTCGTCTCCAGGGTCACTGTCGCTCCTTCAGCACATCAATCAGCGTCGCAACGAACGCATCCGTGGTGGCAGTGTCGCGCACGGCCACCCGCAGCCAGTCGGCGCCCAGGCCGGGGAAGGTGTCGCCGCGCCGTACCGCGTACCCTCGTTTGCGCAGCTCAAGACGCACCTCGGCGGCACCGGCCAGGCGCAGCGCGACAAACGCCGACGCCGGGACGCCCGCCACCGTGATGTCCGGCACTGCTGTGAGAGCGGCCACCAGGTGGTCCCGCTCGGCCGCCATGGCCTCGGCGATCTCGCGCTCGGCAGCGACGGCCTCGGGGCTGGCACAGGCCTCGGCGGCGGCGAGCGCGGGCGTGGAGACGGCCCAGAGCGGCAACGCGGCGGCTAGTTGAGTGATCAGCTCCGGCGCGGCCAGCGCGTAGCCGATCCGCAGACCGGCCAGCGCCCAGGTCTTGGTGAGGCTGCGCAGCACGATCAGACCGGGAAGGTCGGTGCGGCTGGCGAGCGACTCGGGTTCGTGCCCGCCGTTCCACGTGGTGTCGGCGAACGCCTCGTCGATGACCAGGACGCGGCCGGGGCGGGCCAGCTTGGCGAGGTACGCGGCCGGGTGCAGCACCGACGTCGGGTTGGTCGGGTTGCCGACGAACACCAGGTCGGCGTCCTCACTCACCAGCGTGGGGTCCAGCCGGAAGCCGTCCTCCTCGCGCAGCAGGACGCGCTCGACCTCATGACCGGCGTTGCGCAGGGCCGCCTCGGGCTCGGTGAACTGCGGGTGCACCACCACGGCACGCCGGGCCCGGATGGTTTGGGCGATCAGGACGAACGCCTGCGCGGCCCCGGCGGTGAGCAGCACCTCGTTCTCGGCGCGGCCGTGCTTGGCGGCCGTCGCGCGGGTGGCCCGGCGGGCGTCCGGGTACGCCGCGAGCCGGGTCAGCGATGCCGCGATCGGTTCGGCCAGCCACCCGGGCATGCTCTGGTGCCGGACGTTGACGGCCAGGTCGACCAGCCCCGGCTCGACCTCCGCGTCACCGTGGTGATGAAGGTCCAGCTGACCCTCCCCGTGCTCTTTCTCCACCCCGCCAGCATGCCGGATGTGATTAGCGAGTTCACTTCGGCCGTTCCGTCGGGAGTTCGGCCGTTTTGTCATACCTTCAGAAGGTGAAGCAGACGAGAGTCGCCAGGGCCGGTCGGATCTCCCCGCTCATCCGGGCGGGCCTCATCGCCGGGGTCGTGGTCGCCGGACTCGTCTTCCCGCTGGTCGCGCTGGCCGGCGTCGGCGCCAAGGAAGGTGCGGACGCGCTGAAGGACATGCCCGAGCAGCTGACCGTGGTCCCCTCGGCGCAGACCACCTACGTGTACGCCAACGACGGCAAGACGCTGCTCACCATGTTCTACGAGGAGCACCGCAAGCCAACCAAGATCACGGACATGTCGCCGTACATCACCCAGGCGATCGTGGCGTCGGAGGACACCCGGTTCTACGAGCACCACGGCGTGGACCCCAAGGGTGTGGCCCGGGCCTTCGTGGCCAACCAGCAGGCCGGTGGCGTCTCGCAGGGTGCTTCCACGCTGACCATGCAGTACGTCCGGATGGCGCTGCGCGACGGGGCGGCCACGCCGAAGGAGGCGCTGGAGGCCACCGAGCAGACCACGGCTCGGAAACTGCGCGAAATGCGGCTCGCGATCGAGCTTGAGAAGCGCGTGTCGAAGCAGGAGATTCTGCAGCGCTATCTCAACTCGGCTTACTTCGGGCACCGGGCGTACGGCATCTTCGCCGCCTCCGAGGTTTTCTTCTCCAAGACCCCGAAGCAATTGACGCTCAACGAGGCTGCCCTGCTCGCCGGCCTGGTCAAAGCACCGTCGGCCTACGACCCGGCGACCAATGACCAGCGTGCGGCCACCGAGCGGCGCAACTACGTGATCGACCAGATGCTCAAAATGGGTTCGGTCACCGCCGCGCAGGCCAAGTCGGCGCAGAAGTCGAAGATCAAGCTCAACCTGACCACGCCGCCCAACGACTGCGTCTCGGTGCCCAAGAAGCACAACGACTGGGGCTTCTTCTGCGACTACCTGCGCAATTGGTGGATGGAACAACCGGCGTTCGGTGCCAACTCGCAGGAACGGCTCGAGAATCTGCGCCGCGGCGGCTACAAAATCGTCACCACCATCGACCCCGACATCCAGGCGTCGGCCATGAAGCACGTTCTGGACAAGGAAAAGAAGAAGAGTGTGTACGCCCACGGCGAAGTGATCATCGAACCGGGAACTGGGCGCATCAAGGCCATGGCGGTCAACCGCAAGTACTCGCTCGACCAGAGGAAAAACGGTAAGCACAGCGATCGGCGGCTGCGTGGCGAGGTCCGCGGCAACTACCCCAACACCGTGAACCCGCTGCTCGGCGGCGGTGACATGGCCGGGTATCAGGCCGGATCGACGTTCAAGGTCTTCACGATGCTGGCCGCACTCGACGAGGGCATGCCGCTGAACACCTCGTTCTATTCACCGAATCGCTTCGTCACGAAATACATCACCGCGCCGGGTCCGGCCACCTGCGGGGTGCACTGGTGCCCGAAGAATTCCAGCGAGTCGATGACCGGCAAGCAGACCATGTGGAGCGGCTTCGGCAAGTCGGTGAACACCTACTTCGTACAACTCGAGCAGAAGGTGGGCGCCGACAAAGCGGTGAAGATGGCCGAGCGGCTCGGGCTGAAATGGCGTACCGAAATCGACCAGATGCTGGCCGGCCCGGACCACGCCGGCGGCTGGGGGGCGTTCACCCTGGGCGTCAGCGACGCCACCCCGATCGAGATGGCCAACGTCTTCGCCACCCTGGCCGCCGAAGGCACCTACTGCGAACCCATCCCGGTTCGCATGATCAACACCCGGGACGGCGCGTCGCTGGAGTACCAGGGCAAGAAGGTCGCCGGCCCCCGCTGCCACCAGGCCATCCGCAAGGAGGTGGCCCAGGCCGCCACGGACGCGGCCCGGTGCGTGACCGGCTACGGCGCGGCCAAGGGCGACTGCGGCGGCTGGGAGACCTCGCCGATGGTGCACGCCATCCTGAACCGGCCGGTCGCGGGCAAGAGCGGGACGACCGACAGCAACCGCAGCGCCTGGTTCTGTGGCTTCACCCCGCAACTCGCGGCGGCCGCCTTCGTGGCTGATCCGGACAACCCGGAGAACACCGTGGGAACCAGCCGCGGCACCATCTCCAAGTTCACGGTGGCCGAGACGTTGAAGGACGCCTTGAAGGGCCAGCCCAAGGAGAAGTTCGACCCGCCTCCCGCGGAGATGGTCCGGGGCGACTGATCGGATCCGGCTCTGGTGGCGCGGGCGCTTCGGCGCCCGCGCCACCTTTGTCTTCCGGTCCCCGTCAAGGTCTGAGCCTGCACAGGCGGCGCCGACGAGTTGACGCCGCCTAAAGAGCCGCCGTGGCAGGGCGCCAACGCGGATCGCGTCCGGCCAGCGCGACGGCCTGATCGAGCAGCGAGGCCTCATCGTCGGTCGGGACCGGCAGGGCGAACAGTCCCGGCACCCCGGCCGGGGACTGGCCGAGGAACTCGATCAGATGCTCGAGAATGCGAGGGTCGGCCGCATACTCCTGGCCGGTTGCTCGCGCGAGATCCCAGCCGTGCATCGTGAGCTCGTTGACGGCGAAGGTGCCGTGCATCGCCGCGGGCAGGGTCACGCCGCCCACCTGGGCCGTGCCCTCCCAGGCCGCTGGCACCTTCCAGGCGCGTGACAGGGTGTCGAGGACCTCGGGCAGCCGGATGCGCCAGCGCTGGTTCAGGTGGTCCCGGGAAGGGGCGGGCGGGGGTGCGCCGGTGGCGACGGGGTCGGTCTTCTTCTGCGCGCCCTGGGTGAAGGCGTGGGACAGGCCCATCAAGTGATCGAGCAAGGCGCCGACGGACCAGTCCGGACACGGGGTGGGCGAGGTGAGGTGGGCGTCGGTGATGCCCAGCAGCAGGTTACGGATCTGGCGGACCGGCGGGTCAAAATCCAGCGGCACTTGATCGGCCACGGCTGTGCTCCCTTCTCGCGGAACACCCTTACCGTACGGCTGGGGTACGACATTCGCCGGGCGCGGCTGCCCAGCTCCCGACGTACCTGCTAGTGATTCTGGAAATCGGCGGCCGTGAGTGAGAGGGTGGCCTCCTCCGAATCGGCCTCGGCGGGCTTGACCGGGAGCGGAGCCGCCGGCGAAATGATCGCCGGGCTCTGCGGCAGCGACGCGGCGACCAGGCGGCGGGCGATCTCCGGGGCACCCGCCCAGTGCAGCCCCAGCTGCGAGGCATGCACCTGGCGCCAGACGAAGCCTTCAGGAGTGCCGCCCGACCAGGTCCAGGCCGGCACGTGACCCGCGCGCGGCGAAACGATCGCGCGGTGTTGCTTGTAGCCGGTGATCCGCGCGCCCGCCGGAGCGAGGTAGGACGTCGCCGGCGCGGTTGCCTCGCGATAACCGGCTACCGTCTGTGAGCCTGTGGTCGCCGACGCGTCGATTACCTCGCACATCGGACGGCCATCGAAGTCGTGCGTGAGCCAGGGCAGGCCAACGCCTTCCGCAACGATCGGGCCACCGTCGCGCGCGAGCTGGGCCACGGCCGCGCACAGGCGCCGGTTGGCCGACAGTTCCTCCGCGTAGCCCTCGGGGAGCCCGGCGCCAATCATGAGCGCCCGCGTGCCGGCCGGGAGAATCTCGTCACGCAACGGATCGACCACGACGACGTCGGCGCCGGCTGCGGTGAGGAGTTCGGCGGTTTCCACGTACGTGTAAGGCGCCCCCGGACCACCCGCGAGCGCCACTACCGGACGCTGCTCCGGCACCTCCGCGCCCTCCATGGTCTCCGACGGCGACCACGCCGGGCCGGGCAGATCAGGTGCCGTGTCCGCCAGCGCCATGATCCGATCAAGATCAAGAGCTTGACCCACAGCTTCACCCAGACGGCGTACGGCCCGAGCTGCCTCAACCGAGCGATGCGCGACCGGCACCGGACCCTGCGACCGGGCGGGAAGAACAGCCGGAAGGTCCCCCCGGTGCAGCGCGCCGAGCACGGGCATGCCGATGTCGTCCAGCGCGGTCCGCAGCATCTCCTCGTGCCGCGGCGAGGCGACCCGGTTCAGCACGACGCCACCCAGGTGCACCATCTCGTCGAACATCCGGAACCCGTGCACCAGCGCTGCCAGGGAGTGGCCCATCGCGGCGACATCCACGACGAGCAGGACGGGGGCTCGCAGCGCGGCGGCTACTGCGGCCGTACCGTCAATCTCCGGTTGGCCCGTCAGGCTGTCGAACAGGCCCATTGCGCCCTCGATGACGGAGAAACGGGCCCCCGACGCCCCATGCGCGAACAGCGGAGCAATGCGCTGCGACCCCACCAGGCGCGGGTCCAGGTTGCGGCCCGCCCGGCCGGCGGCCAGACCCAGATAGGCGGCGTCAGTGTGGTCCGGCCCCACCTTGAAACCCGCAGCCGGTACGCCCCGGGCGGCGCACGCAGCCAGCAGCCCCACCGCGATGGCGGTCTTGCCGTGCCCGGAGGAGGGCGCGCTCACCACCAGGCGTGGTTGGCTGGTCATGACTGGCTCCCTCGCGGATACGGAAATCGGGGCCATCGTGATATTGACGGCCGAAGTCGCACCCTACCTGCCAGGCGCATGCGGTTGTCGGCAGCCGGGTAGCCTCGATTCGTGTACCGGTTCCTGCTGACCCCTCGCTGGCTGGCCGCGGCGGCGCTGACCGTGGCGGCGTCGGTGGTCATGGTGTTCCTCGGCAACTGGCAGCTGCACCGGTATCACGAGCGCAGCGCGATCAACGCCCGGATCGACGCCGCCGACTCGGCAACCGCCGTGCCGCTGACGTCCGTGCTGGTCAAGCCGGACACCCCGGGCAAGGTCGGCGCCATGCCGGGCAAGGACAAGGCCTGGACCAAGGTGACGGTCACGGGTCACTACGACGTCACCCACGAGATCCAGGCCCGCGGCCGCACGGTCGACGGCAACGTCGGTTTCGAGATCGTTACCCCCCTCGTCCTGGCAGATGGGACAGCGGTCCTGGTGGACCGCGGCTGGGTGCCCCCGCAGACCGGCGACGCCACCTCAGCCCCGGTCTCATCGGCACCGCCGACGGGCGAGGTCACGGTCGTCGGCCAGATCCACCTGACCGAAAGCCGCCCGTCCGGCATCTCGACCCGGGACGGGCGCATCGACACGCGCCGGGTCTCGCTGCCCCACCTCGCGGACCAGATCCCCTATCCCCTGTACGGCGCGTATGTGCTGGTCACCGACCCGGCAGCGGGCTACTCGGCGATTCCAATCGACCACGAGGACGCCTGGCAGAACGGTGGCTATGCGGTGCAGTGGTGGCTGTTTGCCGTGATGGCCCTGCTGGCGTACGGGTGGCAGGCGCGCAAGGAAGCCCACGGCGAGCGACCGGTCAAGGAGAAGGTGGACCGGGTGCAGGCCGCCGACGCCCGGCTGACCGCGGTGCCTTCTACCCGCCAGCCTGAATGAGTTCTGCCGCTTCGCCCGTTCGCCAGTGAGCCCGCCTCATCCACGGGCTGGCTGGTTCGACGCGGGCGGGCTCGTCGCCGGTGCGTGCTTTCCGACGGCGTGTCCCGCGGTTAGGGTTTTCGGGTGACGTACCCTCCGATCCCGCCGCCCGATGACCCGTGGGCCGTGCCGGCGCCGCCGCCGCTCACTCCCGCGGCGCCTGCGAACCCGGGCCCGGTGATCGTGCGGATCGGCGACCTGGGCGTGACGTCGACGGTGGTGCACACGCCCGCCGGTGACATTCCGCTGGCCGGATCAACGTGGATGGTGCACGACTATTGGCATCATGAAACCAAGATCCCCACCTGGGCGATCCTGGCGACAATCTTCGGTTTCTGCGTGCTGACGGTGTTCAGCCTGCTGTTCCTGCTGGTCAAGGTCACCATCCCGCGCGGCACCGTGCAGATCACCGTGTCAAACGGCGTCCGCCAATACGTCTCCCGCATTCCGGTAACCGACCAGACGCAGGTCACGGCGCTGCACCAGCAGGTCAATTACGTGCGTTCGCTGGCTGCTATCTAGCCCCCAGTTCCTTCACCATGTCGATCGTGTCGGCTTCTTCGGCCCGTTTGTCATCCCGATACCGCAGCACCCGGGCGAACCGTAAGGCCACCCCGCCCGGATAGCGCGGCGACGTCTGCACGCCGTCGAAAGCGATCTCGACAACCTGCTCCGGTCGTACCGTCACAACCCACCCGCTGTCATCCACAGCCAGTTCCCGGAATCGTTCGGTCTGCCACCGCAGAAGCTCGTCGGTAAGGCCCTTGAAGGTCTTTCCCAACATCACAAATCCGCCGGTACGAGGATCGCGCGCGCCCAGATGCAGATTGGAAAGCCACCCTTTGCGCCGCCCGTGTCCCCATTCCACGGCAAGTACCACAAGGTCCAGCGTGTGCCGCGGCTTGACCTTCACCCAGGCGGACCCGCGCCGCCCGACGTCATAGGGAGCCTCCGGCGCCTTGAGCACCAAGCCCTCTTGACCAGCAGCAACGGCCTCCGCGAAAGCCTCGGCGGCCTGCTCTTCGTTCTCGACGGTCCGGCGCCCAACAATGAGCTCCCCGGGAACGGTGCCAGCCAGCGCAGCCCACCGAACACGACCGGGCTCATCGAGAAGGTCAGAACCGTCAAGATGCAACAAATCGAAGAAGTACGGCTGCAGCTCTGCAGCCGTGGAACTGGTGGACCGGGTAGCCGCCCGGCTGGAGATTTCCTGGAATGGCCGAGGTCGCCCGTCGGGCCCCAATGCCATAGCCTCGCCATCCAGCACAACGTCGCTGACAGCGAGCCCTCGGACGGCGTCGACCACCCCGGGAAGCCTCGCGGTGATGTCGTCGAGGCTGCGGGTGAAAACAGCAATCTCGTCGCCCGACCGGTGCACCTGAATGCGAATACCGTCAAGCTTCACATCGGCGGTAGCAGGCGCCCCGGTACTGAGCAAAGCCGCCGCAACATCAGGAGCACTGGCCGCAAGCATCGGCGTCAAAGCAGTGCCGACCCGAAGGCTGATATCGGAAAGAGCGGAAGCACCCCCGGTAAGCGCGGCAACAGCCACCTGCTTGAGATCCCCGGAGAGCAACAACGCCCGGCGTACGGCAACAAGCGAAACCCCGGCAGCCTTAGCAATCGCATCGGCGAGCAGTCCGGCTTGCGCCCCCTGCCGCAGTTCCCCGCTGAAGAGCCCCACGAGCAACCGCTGCTCATCACCGGTAGCTAGCGAAAAGAGGGAACCAAGAAGCTCCCGCCGCCGAGCCTGAGACCCGGCCCCGGCAACGACGGAGATCTCAGCGATCCGCGCATCAACCTCAGCTACCGACAGCGAAGCCTCCGCCGCCGGCTCAGGAAGATCCCGCAACGCCGCATACCCGACACCGGTCTGCCGCTGCCGCACCTCCCCAGCAAGGTAGGCGGAACCGGCAGCAATCTCCCCACCGTCAAGCCGCCGAAGAGCCTCGGCAAGCACCTCAACCTTCGCCTTCCGCCCGGAAACCGCGGACACGGACGCTGAAGTAGCCGCTAGATCAAGAAACCGCACGAGGTCATCCTGGCAGCTCTTTACGACATTTTCTGCAGGTGCGAGGGGTGGTCAGGCTTTGTGGGGTGGCCGGCTACTCGAAGGCGAACGGCGGACGGGCTGCTGAGAAGGGAGTAGCGGGCAGCGCTGCTCAGAGGTGAAGCGGGCAGGGCTACTGGGTCGAACGTCTTTGACGCTTGAATGGGCGTCGGCAATCGGCGGGCTCCGGCCTCCCCTCCTGCCGCAAGCCCGCCCGCCCCCGATCGCCCGCAGCCCGCCCGCCACGCGCGCCCATCACCCCATCAAAACGTCAAGCAGCCACAGCAACCGTGATGGACAGCGGTCCAGTAATCAGCGTCGGCCCGGGTTCCTCAATGCGGAAGCCGCGTGCTCGGACTGCGTCGGCTACTCGGGAGAGTTGGGAGTCGAGCTCGCACAGGGCGGCTGACAGGTCGGTGAGCTGGCCGGTGAGGGCGGTGTCGTCCCACCCGGAGACGTCGATGTCCCCCAGAGCGTTACCCGCGGCGCGAAGCGCCTGGATTGCCTCATTCGAACTCATGTTCGAATCCTATCAGGACTGGTACGCAGCCGCGGACTTGCCCCCACTCAAAACCAGGCAACGAGACAACCGCCCTGATCAACCCAATCCAGCAGCCTTCCGCAGCAGCACGGACCTCTCTCGCCGGTTCGCGCACATCCGAGCAGCCAGCTCCAGCTCAGCCCGCGCCTCCGAGCGCCTCCCGAGCCGAGCCAGCAGCTCCCCCCGTACCGTCGGAACCAGATGGGACCCCGGCAGCTTGTTGGAGGCGACCAGCTCGTCCACCATGGCCAGAGCTGGCGCCGGACCCGAGGCCATAGCCACCGCTACGGCCCTGTTCAGCTCCACTACCGGCGACGGAGCAACCCGGCCCAGCGCCTCGTAGAGCAGCACGATTCGGTCCCAGTCCGTCTCCTCCACGGAAGGTGCCGTTGCGTGGACCGCGGCAACAGCGGCTTGCAGACCGTACGGGCCGAGTCCCCGTTTCGACGCCTTGGTCAGCGCGGCCAGTCCTCGGCGGATTGCGGAGAAGTCCCACAGCCGGCGGTCCTGGTCTTCGAGCAGGATGGGGGTGCCGTCCGGGTCCGTTCGGGCCGGGAAGCGTGCGGCGGTCAGTTCGCACAGGGCGAGCAGGCCATGCACCTCAGGCTCGTCCGGTTGCAGCGCGACCAGCGTGCGGGCCAGCCTGATCGCCTCGTACGCGAGGTCGGTGCGAAGCAGCCGGTCGCCCGAGGTGGCCGACGAACCCTCGGTGAAGATGACGTAGATGACGCTGAGCACACCGCCCAGCCGCTGTCTGCGTTCGGCCGCCAGGGGCAGTTCGAACGGCACTCCGGCCGCCGCGATCGTCTTCTTGCCCCGGGTGATGCGGGCCTGCACCGTTGGCACAGAAACCAAGAAGGCGCGGGCGATCTCCTCACTGGACAAACCGCCGACCACGCGCAAAGTAAGCGCCACCCGCGCCTCGGGAGAGAGCACCGGGTGGCAGCTGATGAACATCAGCGCCAGCACGTCGTCGTCGATGCTGTCCGAGCCGGCGACGGGATCAACTTCCGGGGCAGCCTCGGTCACCGACGCCGCCATCAGGACGTACTTGTCCTGCAGGGCAGCCCGCCGCCGGATCGCGTCGATGGCCCGGCGCCGGGCCGTGGTCATCAGCCAGCCGGCCGGGTTGGCCGGCGGGTCGAGCCGCCACGACACCAGCGCCTCGGCCACCGCTTCCTGAGCTGCGTCCTCGGCCAGCCCGAAGTCCCCGGTGAACCGGGTCAGCGCGGCAACGATGCGCGCTGACTCGATCCGCCATACAGCCTCGACGTCGGCCGTACCCATCAGTTGCCGATCATTCGGCGGCCTGCGGGGCCTCGTCGCTGCCGGGCACCCGCCGGACCTCGATCTTGGCGCCGCGGGCGACCGGGACGCGCTTGGCCCACTCGACCGCTTCCTCCTGCGAGGCGACCTCGAGCATGAAGAAGCCGCCGAACAGTTCTTTGGTCTCGCCGTACGGCCCGTCCGTGACCACTGGCGTTTCGCCGCTGAAGTCGACCACGACGCCCTTGCCGGGTTCGTCGAGCCCTTCCGCAGCGAGGAGCACCCCGGCCTTGACCGCGTCTTCGATGAACTGGTGGGTGATGGTCATCAGCTCTTCGATGTTGGCCATCATGGCCGCGTTCGACTCATCGGTGCCCCGCATGACCAGCAGGTACTTCGCCATCGCGCTCTCCTCATTCAGCGGGCCGCCGCTCGGCCTTCGCCTCCTTGTGTCGAACGAAGGGACCGCGGATCGACACGGCCTCGGAGAAATCTCGTGAGCGGTGACGGACGGTCAGGGCCAGCCCGGGGGCATCGCTTGCCGGAACACCTCGGCCGCCTGCGACGGGGGCGCGGCGGCAGCAACGAAGCCGTCTGGACGTACCAGATAAAGGATGTCCGGTTCAAAAGCTGGCGCCGGCGCGAAGGTCTGCAGCGGCAGGTCGAGGTTCGCAGGGGGTGTGACCTGGCCGTATGCGTGGATCTGCCACTGCGCCTCGCGCAGGCTCTCGTGGTTGGCGCCGGTCCAGGGCAGGCGGCGGCCCACCACCCGGTCGCGGGGCTCGCCGGGCAGCATCGGGTAGCGGATGCGGGTCTGGGAGACGTATTGGAACAGCCGCGAACCGGAACCCGAACGCGGCAGCACTCGAACACCGATCGGAGCAGCCAGCGGTACGACCAAACGGCGCAACGTCTGAGCTCGCCGGCCCTCGGAAGTGATCGCGCCGAAGAGGCGGTCGGTGGTGGCCACCAGCGTACGCGCCACCGGACGGCGCTCGGCTTCGTAGCGATCGAGCCAGGCATCGCCGGCCCGGCCGTGGAGCACGTCGGCCAGCTTGAACGCGAGATTGTGGGCATCCTGCAGGCCGGTGTTCATGCCCTGACCGCCCACCGGGGAATGCACATGCGCTGCGTCACCGGCAAGGAAATACGGACCGTCACGGAAAGCAGCCGCCACCCGATGATGGACACGGTAGGTGGCGAACCAGCGCGATGCGGTGTACGTGACGGCGAAGTCGCTGCGCAGGCGTGAGCGGGCATCGTCCTCGGACAGCTTGCCGTCGCCGTCGTCATCACGGATGAGCCCGATGAGCCGCCAATTGTTGCGCCCCACCATCGGGAAACCGAGCAGAAAGTCCGTGCCGCCGGGACGCACATTGATCGCACGGTCGACGAGGCCGGCAACGCTCGTGGCGTCGATGACGTAGAACTGGTGCGGGTTGGTGACGCCTTCGAACGCGATGTCGCGGGACCGGCGGACGATCGAGTTGGCCCCGTCAGCGCCAACGCAGAAACGGGCGGTAACGGTCTGCGCCCCTATGACGGCGGAGATGCCACTGTCGGTAGTGGAGAGTTCGGTGACTTCCTCACCCCAGCGGACCTTCCCACCGAGGGCGCGCAGGTTTTCGTACAGAATCTGTTCGTTGCGGCTCTGCTCCAAGACCTCGATATGGGGGTACGGCGTCAGCCCCGCCCCCAGCGGCCCCAACGGAATCCTCCCGTAGACCCGGCTTCCGAAGCCCGGTACCAGCGCCTCGGCCCGTTGTGCCGCCGCGAGCACCTTGCCGGCCAGGCCGAGTTGGTCGTAGATCTCGATGCTGCGCGCTTGAAGCACCAGCGCGCGTGACTCGCGGGTGGGGCCGTCCTTGGCGTCCGCTACCACCACCCGGACCCCGAGCTTGACCAGCCAGTTGGCCAGCATCAGCCCGGTGGGGCCGGCGCCGGCGATCAGGACGTCGCAGTCGAGGTCGGGGGCGGTCATGTCACTTGCCCAGCCGGGCCACGTTGTGCAGGAGCAGAGCTTCGGCCAGGCACACCCGGGCGAACTCGCCGAGGTGCAGGCTCTCATTGGGTCCGTGCGCCGCGGAGTACGGATCCTCGACGCCGGTGACCAGGATGGCAGCCTGCGGGAACAGCTCCTGGAAGGTGGCAATGAACGGAATCGAGCCGCCCACGCCCATGTCCACCGGCGCGGTGCCGTCCCAGGCGGTGGTGAACGCCGCGCGGGCCGCGTCATACACCGGGCCGGTCGCATCGATGACGCAGGGCGCGCCGGAGCTTTCGAGGGTCACTTCAACGGTGGCGCCCCACGGCACGGACTTCTCGAGATGGGCGCTAATGGCCGCGTACGCCGAATCCGGGTCGTCACCGGGCGCGAGCCGCACGCTGATCTTGGCTTTGGCCTTGGGAACGAGCGCGTTGGGCGCCTCGCTGGTGCGCGGGGCGTCGATGCCGAGCACCGCCACCGACGGCTTGGTCCAGATGCGATCGGTGAGCCGCCCCTCGCCGATCAGCTGCACCCCGTCGAGCACGCCGGCCTCGTGCCGCAGCCGATCTTCGGCGTAGTCGACCTCGGCGCCCTCCCGCCCGGCGAGCCCGTCGATGACCACCTCGCCGTGCTCGTCGTGCAGCGTGCTGATCAGGCGGGCGAGAACGGTCAGCGCATCGGGAACCGGCCCGCCGAACATGCCGCTGTGCACCGCGCTCTTCAGTGTGCTGACCTCGACAAAGCAGTTGACCAGCCCGCGCAGGGAGGTGGTCAGCCCCGGCACACCGATGTCCCAGTTGCCCGAGTCGGCAATGACAATGACATCGGAGCGCAGGACATCCCGGTACGAGGTGAGCAACTCGTCCAGCGAAGCCGACCCGTACTCCTCCTCGCCTTCGACGAACACCACGACACCGACAGGCAGTTCGTCCCCGAACGCCCGCAGCGCCGCCACATGCGCCATCACGCCGGCCTTGTCGTCGGCGGCACCGCGTCCGTAGAGCCGCCCGTCCCGCTCAACCGGCTCAAACGGGTCGCCCTCCCACAATGTGAGGTCGCCAACCGGCTGCACGTCGTGGTGCGCGTAGAGCAGAACCGTCGGAGCCCCCTCAGGCGCCGCCTTGTGACCGATGACGGCAGGCTGCCCCGCCCCGCGCACGATCTGCACCTCAAGGCCGCACCCGCGAAGCAACTCGGCCACCGCTTCGGCCGACCGCTCAACCTGCGAGTGGTCGAACCCGTCGAACGCGATCCCGGGAATGCGAACCAGCCGTTCGAGGTCGGCGCGGACCCCGGGAAGCTCCCGAGCAACCGCGGTACGCAGTTCGTCTTCAGTCATAGCCCGATCCTAGGCCCGCCCCACCTTCAGGCGGCCGCGTCGTCGTCCCGGCCGGATGCTCAGGCGGCGCCTTCCTGTCCCTGCCGAATACTCAGGCGGCCAGCTTGTCGTCCCGGCCGGGTGCTCAGGCGGGCGGGTTGTCGTCGCGGCGGCGGCCGGCGTTGGAGGCCCAGTCGCGAGCCCCGCGCGCCGCCGAACCGGCCAGGTCGGACGCTCCCCCACCGAGCTTGCGCAGCAGCCCGACGAGCGGATCCTGCGAGTTGGTGAACGTCTCCCGGTACGAGTCCGCGGCCGCCTTCACATCCTCGGTCACCGAGGCGTCGCCGTCAGAATCGCGCCGCGGGTAGTCGCCGCTCAAGATGCGCGCATACTCACCGGAGTCCACCCACTTACGCAATTCCGAGGCCCGCGCGACCGGCACCGGGTGAGTGCTCCACGCGGTCAGCCCGAACTTGTGGATGCTGTCGCGCAGGTCCCCGCCGCTCTCGTACTCCGCGGCCTGCTCCAGGAACGCCGCCGTGTCGATCTGCGAGAGGTCGCCCCCACCGGCCAGCTTCATGAGCAGCCGCGTCGACGCCGCCGGGTCCTGCCCCGCGAGCAAACCGGCCCGGTCGGCGGACAGCTCGGCCTTGCGCCACCACTCCAGCATCGCGGCGATGATGGCTCGCAGCGCCAGGGCGCCCACCGGCAGCCAGCTCAGGTTCGCCGCCCAGCGGGTGAGGATCATCATGATGGTCTTGTAGACGGCATGCCCGCTGCGCACGTGCCCGATCTCGTGGCCCAGCAGCGCGCGCAGTTCGTCGTCCTCGAGCTTCTCGACGGCCGCGGTGGTGATCACGATGAACGGCTTGTCGATCCCGATCGCCTGTCCGTTGATCATCGGGCTCTGCGTGACATACAGGTCGGGAAGCTCGGCCACGTCCAGCGTCGCTGCGGCCTCGGTGAAGCGCTGGTAGACGCGCGGATACTGCCGGTGGTCGACGCGGATGGAACCGGCGAGGTACTGCAGCCGGAACCCGCGCTCGTTCCACATGCCGAAGAACGCCTTGACCACGTCGTCGAACCCGCGTAGCTCGCGCAAAGCGGTAAGGGCTCCGCGGTCGGCCGGGTGCTCCCAGGCGCGTGAGCTGATGCCGGTCAGAGTGATCCGCCGGCGTTCCGGCCGGTTCTCCTCGGTCGTCATCGTCGTCCCCGTTCCCGCTGCTCCCGCAGCTGATCGTGGCCCTTGGCGGACCGCCGGCTACAGCTCTTCGTACTCTTCGCCGAAACTTCGCGCAGCGCCATCAACCAGGAGGTCGACAAACGCGGCGGTCTGGTCCGCAGCGAAATGCTCCTGCTCGGCGGCATGCCAGCGCTCAAGGTACTGCTGGAAAGCAACATCATCGCCGCCGTCGCGTGCCACAACCCGCCGCCACCCCACATCGGCGGGGGCGTCAAGAAAAATCGAATAGGAAAGCTCCGGACGAATCACGCTGCGCGCCGAAGAAGACCCTTCCAGGAGTACGACCGGAGCAGCGTCAACAAAAACCGGAACGCCCCCGAAAGCCCCCCGATGCCACAAGTACCGCTGATAACGGCCGGAGCACCCCTGTCGCAACGGCCCGAGCACCTGTTCCTCGAGCCGGGTCCAGAAGGTGAACTGGTCTTCCCACCCGTTGAGCAGGTCATCGGTGTGCACCACCGGAGCATTCGCAGCCTGCGCCAACCGGCCCGCAAACGAGCTCTTCCCCGCCCCGCTCGGCCCGTCCACAGCCACCAGCCGCACCGCTCCGAGCCGGGGAGCGGTCGCGTGAATCCGGGCAGCCAAATCAGCGAACGTAGGCACCGGGAGCCCCTGGCGCAATGAAGGGACCACCGCTGGGCCCGGACTCGATCAGACGCCACAGCGCCTCGGTATCGAGGTGCTCCTCCACCAGATCACCCAACGTGTCCAGACTTCGCTCCCGCACGGCCGAAAAGCGAGTGTCAGGAGCAACAACGAACCCGGTACGACCAGCCTGCCGCGCCGCCTCGGCAAGAAACCGGCGCCGGAACTCGTCCGACTCGAACGCCCCATGCCAATGCGTGCCACTGACGGTGCCTTGCACAGCCCCTTCGGGAGTGCCGTCCGCGTAGTGCAGGAGGGACTCGGGGGCGGCGCTGGAAACGTACCCGTGATGAATTTCGTAGCCGCTGACCGGAACCTGCCCCCATGCCGTTCCCTGCGACCGAGCCAGGGTTTTACGGGCGCCGAAGGTTACGTCGACCGGCAGCAAGCCAAGCCCCGGCACAGTGCCACGCCGGCTTTCCACCTCGTCATTGATCGTGCGTCCGAGCATCTGGAATCCGCCGCAAATGCCGACTACTGGCTTCCCGGCCGCGGCGTGAGCCTGAACAGCATCGGCAAGGCCCCTTTCACGAAGCCAAGCCAGATCGCTGACCGTCGCCTTGGACCCCGGAATGACCACCAGATCGGCATCCGCGACCTCCGCCGGCTCCACGGTCAAACGAACATGCACCCCGGGTTCGGAGGCAAGCGCCTCAGCATCGGTGGCGTTCGAAATGCGTGGCAACCGAATCACAGCAACCCGAAGCCACTCGGTGCCGCGCGGTGCCCCGGGCCGGCCAAGCGTCGTCCCGTACGCCAACGAGTCCTCGCCATCGACCCACACATCGGTGTTGAACGGCAGCACCCCGTAAACCGGACGCCCGGTAGCGCCGGCAATCATGTCAAGCCCCGGTCGCAGCAGCCCCAGATCGCCCCGGAACTTGTTGATGACGAACCCGCTCACCAACGCCTGGTCCTCGGCGCTGAGCAATGCAACCGTGCCGAACAACGCCGCAAAGACGCCACCCCGGTCAATGTCGCCGACCACAATCGCCGGCATCCCCGCCTGCCGCGCGAGCCCCATGTTGACGAAGTCCCCGTCCCGCAGATTGATCTCAGCGGGACTACCGGCCCCCTCACAGATCACAGCGTCATACTCGGACCGCAACTCCGCCAGCGTCGCAAACGCCACCTCAGCCAGCCGCGGCCGCAAAACCCGATAATTGCCCGCCGTAACGGTGTCAACAGCCTCGCCCAGCAGAACAACCTGACTTGAATAATCGCTGCCCGGCTTGAGCAACACCGGATTGAACCGGATATCCGGAGCAACCCCACACGCAGCAGCCTGCATAGCCTGCGCGCGCCCAATCTCCCCGCCCCGCCTGTCGGCCCCCACAACCACGACAGAGTTGTTGGACATGTTCTGAGCCTTGAACGGCGCCACCTTCACCCCACGCCGCCGCAACCACCGGCAAATGCCAGCCGTCAGCACACTCTTCCCAGCATCAGAAGTAGTCCCAGCAACCAGCAACCCGCCACCGCTCACACGCCCCTCCTCTCCAGCCCCGTGCCCCCGTTCACGCACTGCGCCTCCCGCAGCCCTGTGCCACGCTCATGCGCTTGGCCTCCGGCTGCCACGTGCCGCCGCCAGCCCCACCGCGATGACGGCCGCCGCCAAGCCAACCGCTCCGGACAACCGCCCCGCGTAGCGAAGGTGCCCCGCACCGGGCCGCGGCCCATCGCCAAGAAAGGGACGAGTCTCCGTACGCCCGAAGTAGACATTCC
Source organism: Actinoplanes sp. TFC3 (assembly GCF_001553785.1). Taxonomy (GTDB): domain Bacteria; phylum Actinomycetota; class Actinomycetes; order Mycobacteriales; family Micromonosporaceae; genus Actinoplanes. The sequence continues at coordinate 1,466,346 of NZ_LOJP01000001.1, read as the reverse complement.
GGCCGCCAAGCCGCACCCCCAACGCCCCCGCCATCGCCGACTCACACTGCCCGGCATTGGGACTCGGATGATCGTTGCGATCCCGCCGCCAAACCCGCAGCGTCTCCCCCGGACGCCCACCGACCAGTGGCGCAGAAACGATCGTCAACAACCCGGTCAACCGAGCCGGCACAAGGTTGAGTACATCGTCCAGCCGTGCAGAAGCCGTGCCGAACCGCGCATACCGAGCCGACCGATGCCCCACCATCGCGTCGAGAGTGTTCGCGGCCCGATATCCCAGTAGTCCCGGGAGCCCAGCAACCCCACCCCAGAAAAGAGGAGCCACCACGGCATCCGAAGTGTTCTCAGCAACCGACTCAACAGTCGCCCGCGCCAACTCAGAGCTGTCGAGCTGCGATGGATCCCGCCCGCAAAGATGACCGAGCCGCCCCCGCGCCGCCTCAAGGTCGTCATGCTGCAGGTACGTGCCCATAACGCCCGCCTCGTGCCGAAGGGTCCGCCCGCCAAGCACGGTCCAGGTAGCAGCCGCAACGAGGCAGGCCCGAACAAAAGGCCACCGCCGCGTCCCGGCCGAGAACGCCACTCCAGCACCCACAGGCACGCCAACGGCAACCGCGGTGAAGACCACCCCGGACCGCCGGTTCGAGGCATAAAGCCGCCGTTCAAGCGCCCCGGCGGCCGTTCCGAACCCCGCCACCGGATGAAACCGCCGAGGGTCGCCAAGCAGCCCATCCAAGGCATACCCAGCAGCAATCCCCACAGCATCCGCTGCCCAACCCCGTCCCATCTCCACCACCCTAGTAAGCCCACAATCCCGATCCCCCTGAAGCTCCCGCCGTGTGATCTCCCTCCGCTCCCCGGCGAACTTGCCCCGCACCGCACACACCCGGCCGCTGCCCACGCACCACGCCTCCCGGCGCCTGCCCACGCACCGCACGCACCGCACACACCGCACACACCGCACACACCGCACACACCCGGCACTGCATTCGCCCGGCGCCGGCCGGCCACCGACCCGCTGGTGGAGTCGGTGGCCGGCACTTTGCCGCCCGTCCGGCCAGGGCGCCACCCTGCCGGACAGGCTCACGCCCGCGATCGAGGCCGGCCCGCGTCGCTCGGCCGATCCGCAGGGCACCGGTGGATGGGCTGTCCGACCACTAGGAACCCATCCACCCCACCGCGATGACGGCATTGACCCATATGCCAGTCATCGCGGCCGTCGGCACCGGAAGACCGCCAGCCACCACGGCTGCCGGCACCGGAAGACCACCAGCCACCACAGCCCTCAGCCACCGGAGACCAGTTCCCCGCCGCCACCGGGCAACCGAAAGCCACCATCCGCCCCAAGCCAAAGACCAGTTCTCCGCTACTACCGACTCCTCTCAGCCTCATCCCACGCTTTGGGGCCGGCCGCCGCCGAGTCCGGGCCCGGCGGCGGCCGGTTGTGCGCTGTCTCTCCAGGAGGCGCTCGCCACGCGCCTTGCCTACGCGCTGCGATGCGCCCTTGCTGCCTCCGGCCGCGCCGGTGGAACGGCCTTTCTCCCAGGTAAGGCCTTCCCCGGCTGGAACCCGTGGCCCGAGCAGACCCGCCGCCGAACAGGCCCGCTTGCCGGGTTCACCGGGGAACTCCACGCGAGCGCCGGGACGCAGCGGAGGGGCAGCGCTGACGAACGGGTGCCGACCACCGAGCTCCCGTTCGCCGGCCGGCGGACTACGAGTTCACCCCCCTACGAGTCCACCGGCGTTCTGTACATCTCTGAACTGCACGCCCAGCGGGACTTCGCAAGCGAGGTGCTGGGCCATGCGGGTGTGGTCAGGCGGGCCCGGCCGGTACCGGGGGTGCCGGCCGGGCCTCTGCCGCTCGCTTGGCCGGGGAGAGCCGGCACGACGAACGGCCATTTCGCCCGAGCTGGTGCGTCACTCGGGTGAGGGCCGGTGCTCCCGTGTCCGTGCGAGCACGGTCACTCCCGCCCGGGGTGGGCGGCGCGCTCGCAAGGGCGACGGGTTCCGGCCACCGGTTCTCAGCTTTCCTGGATGGACCGGCCGCATCGGCGCGGTGCCTTGGAGGCAGGACACCGTGGCTGTTCGGCCGGCAGTGGTGGGAAGAGCCGAGAACCGGGGCAGGCGCCGCCGCCGGGTGGGCTGTCCGAGGGCATCGACAGGCCGCCCGACGACGGGCGTTCAGGATGTGTCAGGCAGCCACAGGCTGGCGACGCGTGGTGCGACTTCGGACCCGCTTGACCGCAGGCGCGGCGTCGGAGGACTGGCCAGGGCCGGCATCGGATTCGTCCCCGTCAGCGGTGGAAGATCCGGGCGCTGCCGAGGAACCATCCGGGGCAGAGGACTCAACCGAGGCAGGAGACACGCCCGAGGCCGGATCGGGGGAATCGCCCGACGCTTGCTCCGAGGATTCGGGGGCGCTGAGGTTCAGGTTGCTCTCGAACGGCTCGAACGCCCCGCCAGGGACCATTGGCTGGTCATCGAATGAGGGTTCTGCCGAGTCGGGGACCCCTTCGCCGTACACGGTGGGTGCTTCGTCTTCGGTGATTGCTGGCGCGTTCTCCCCGCGTACCTTCGTTTCCAGCTCCGGAATTTCGACGGTGGCCGTGACCGCCTGCTTGTTGCGGAAGAACTTGGCACGGCCCCGGGCCAGGTCGTGACCCACGGCGGAGGCTTCCATCTCGTACGAGGTACGCGGGTTGCCATCGGAATCCACCCAGTCACGGGTGTAGAGGCGCCCGGTCACCATGACGGGATCGCCGATCATGACCGACGCGGCTACACCCTCGGCGAGCCGGCGCCAGCAGTTCACGCGCACCCGGAGCTGGTTGCCATCGGTCCATTGGCCTGTTTCCCGGTCGAGCCGGCGCGCGGTCGACGCGATCTTGAAGGTGGTGACCAGGGTGTTGGTGCTGGTCGTCCGGCGCCATTCCGGCGGGCTGAGCACGTTGCCGACCACGACAATGTTGGTGTCGAACATCGCTTCTCCTCAATCGGTCGAAGTTCGTGGGAGCAGCGTGCCGCGATCGCCGGCAACTCCGCCGAAAAAGTCCGTCAGGCCTGTGGACAACGGCGCATTGGGGATAACTCCACGGGGCTCTGTGGATCTGGTATGGCGCACGACGGCCTACGCATGGGTAACCTGGCGACGTGGAGACGGATGTTCTGGGTACGCCGTACGAGCGTCACACCATTGACCTGGGCACCGACGACGAAGGCGCCGTGGTGGCCACGCTGGTCCGGCGCAGATGTGACGCCCCGTCGCGCAGAGCAGTGCTCTACGTACACGGTTTCGTCGACTACTTCTTCCAGACCCACCTGGCCGACTTCTTCGTCGAGCGCGGCTGGGACTTCTACGCCCTCGACCTGCGCAAATACGGCCGCAGCCTGCTCCCGCACCAGACGCCGAACTTCGTGCGCAACCTCAGCGAGTATTTCCCGGAACTGGACGAATCTGCTCGAATCATCCGAGAGCAGGACGGACATGACCAGTTGCTCGTCGCCGGCCACTCCACCGGCGGGCTGGTCACCTCGCTCTGGGCGAACTCCCGTAGCCAGAGCAGGATCGTCGACGGACTGTTTCTCAACAGCCCGTTCTTCGACTTCAACGTGCCGTGGTTGCTGCGCCGGCCTTTGATGAACCTCGTTGGGCGTACGAGCACACGCAACCCGTACCGCATCATCCCCATGAATTCGCTCGGCCTGTACGGCCAGAGTCTGCACAGCAATCACCGGGGCGAGTGGACGTACGACCTCAATTGGAAGCCGGTAACAGGTTTTCCGGTACGTACCGGATGGCTCGACGCAATTCGCCGCGGCCAGGCCCACCTTCGCTCCGGCCTTGCCATCGACGCACCCATTCTTGTCGCTTGTTCGACCAGAACGTTCCGCGGCCGATCCTGGACCGACGACGTGCACCTCACCGACGCCGTTCTCGACGTCGATCACATCGTGCGATGGGCCCCCCTGCTCGGACCGCGAGTCACAATCGCGCGTTTCGACGGCGGCATGCACGACCTCACGCTTTCCGGCAAAGAGGTACGAACAGAGGTGTTCCGCGAGCTGGGGCGCTGGGTCGACGGCTTCTTGAAGCCGAAGGACACGCCCGAGGAAGAGATCCCTCCCGCCCCCGAAGACCAGCCCGAACCAACCGCCCGGGACAAAGCAGACACCACGACCGCCTGACAACCGGCTCGCCACGAAGCCGACGGGACTCTAGTATGTGCAGGCCAGGCGCTCGTAGCTCAGCGGATAGAGCAACGGACTTCTAATCCGTCGGTCGCAGGTTCGAATCCTGCCGGGCGCGCCTTATCCCGCATCTACCAGGGTGTTTGGTTTGCCGGGCCATCTGCCGACGGTCCCGCTTACCTGTTTTGTTACCCGTTTTGGCGTACGGACGTCACAGGTGCTCGGCGACCGAGCGCTTGTCGCCCATGAGGTCGCGGCCCAGGTAGACGCTGGCCGTCATTGCCGGATCGGCGTGGCCAAGCTGATCGGCAATCCGGGCGATCGGCACGCCCGCCTGATCGAGCAAGGTCGCCACCGTACGCCGGAAGGTATGCGGGATGGCCCACGAGAATCCGCTGCCATCGAAGATGCTCGCGAGCGCCTTGGCAGAGTTGCTCTGATCCCATACACGTTCCGGCTCGCTCAGGTGATGCGGGGAACTGAAGACCAGTCCCTTGGTCCCGAACCGCTCCGCGCGGCCGGTCAGGCGCTCGGTCAGCCACGAGGGCAGGGTGAGCCGCCGATCCGACTTGCGAGTCTTCGTGCCACGGACGTGCGCGGCATTGGTCTTGAGGTCGATGTCCTCCCAGCGGAGGCCGCGAGCTTCGTTGATCCGTACGCCCGTGCCCGCCATGAACGCCACCAGGTCGGCAACCGTCTCCCGCTTGCGTCGTGTGCGGGGATTGGCCGACTCGTCACGTGCCAGCTTGTCCGCGTATGCGATGACGGCGTCCCGTTCCTCTCTGGTGAAGGCTCGCTTGGAGTCGTGTTCCTGGACCTTGGCGGTTTGCGCCCTCACCGGGCGGATCTGGCGGAGGGCGTTGGTGGTCAAGATGCCGTTCTCGATGGCGAAGTTGAGGATGCCGGAGAGGACGCTCTTGCTGATCTTCGCGGCTCCGGTGCCATGCCTGTCCGCCACCTTCTGGAGGAAGATCCTGAGCCGCTGGGGGTCGTTGACCTGCACCAAGCTCAGGCCGCGAACGCTTGATCCCTGTACGTCGATGTAGCGGGCGAAGGTCCGGCCGTAGTCCTGGACCGTTCGGGCACTGAGACCCGAGTCTGTACGTCGGATCTGCGTCAGCCATAGCTCACCCGCTGCCACCAGGCTCGTGCCCGAGGTCATCTCGACGTGGCCGCGCTCCCGCTCTTCGAGAGCGGTTTCCACAGCTTCGATGGCGAGTCGCTTGGTGCGCGCGACTCGGGAGATCTCGCCCATGACCCCGTCGTGTCCCCGGTGGTAGCAGCGCGCCCGCCACCTTTCGGCGCCGCGAACCCTCACAGCACGCTTCCACTTCCCATCCGCATCTCGCATTTGGGGAGTTGCCTCAATCTCCCCATGCTCACCGAGGCCGAGTGCACGTCTGCCCATACGTCACTCCCTCTCGGCAAGTTCAGCGTCGATGAGTGCGTCATCTTCGGGCGACCAGCCGGGATGCAGGGTTTTGAGAGCCTTGTCTGTTAGGCCGCCCCCAGCTTCGCCCGGCTTGACCGCCGTGAGCATGCCGCGCTTGCGCGCCTCCGCGATCCGGTTGGCCCACGTGCCGCTGACTCCACCGTGCATGCCGGCAAGCGTCTTGGCCGGCGTGCGATCGCCGTCCTGCACGAGGAAGGAGTACTCCACCGCCAGGCCGGCGTAGGCCTGGTCATCACGCGGTTGACGGCCCCGCCCGTCCTCCAGGAAGGCGGCTAGCCGGTCCTCCGCAGAGCTGACGAATCGCACCCTGCTCGCGACAGGGCGAGCGCCGATCTGGACGCTGAGCGCCTTCCTGGCAGCTGCGAGCAACTCCCCGATCGGCAACACCCGGATCGTCTTGCTCGTCATCGCCGACGGGGCAGTCTCGTCAACTTGCCGTACGGCGAACTCCACGGCCCGCCACTCGCCTGGGCGATCGCCCACCGCCGCAAGGCGGAACCCGACCAGCCAGTCTTGCGCGCCGTCGTGGTGGCGAAGCACAGCGAACGCGCTCCGGCCGGCCGCACCCAGGTGGACGAGCGGATCTGTGGTGGTGAGGGCCGACTCCATGACGTCACTCAGGCCCGAAGGTGTAGATGAGTCCATGCCAGCCAACGTAGCAGATGGCAGGTACACGCCCTAATCATTAATGTGGGTTGCAACCACAACCATTTGCCAGGTAGCGTCAGCGTGCATCACCCCGTGACGTCGAACTGAGGAGATTCATGAGGCCAGCAGGCTTCGATCAGCACCAGCGATCGAGGAGATCCTCCGAGTGCATCAGGAAGTCATCGTCCACCTCACCCCCGCACACCTCGCGCGGCGATGGTTCGTCTCCGTCGGCCACCTGGCGAACCTTCGCAGCAACGGCATCGGTCCGGCCTACCTGAAGCTGGGAGGGCACGTCCTCTACCGCCTCGCCGACATCGAAAGCTACGAGCAGCGCTCGCGGGTTGGGACCAAGGCATGACCCGACCGGAGAGTCGGATCACGTTCGCTAACAACGGTCCGTGGGGTGCGTACTCGCAGCGCGAGATGGCGCGCTGGGCAACCGATGAGAAGAACGGCCCGCTCTGGATCCGCGTGCTGTTCGCGGCTCTCGGCCGCCACAACTCGACCGGGCACGCTCCGTTCGGCGTGGGCGAGTTGGCTCGAATCCTCGGCAGGACGGAAGAGCGACTGGATTCCGTCTCGGGTGCGCTCCGCACGGCGAAGAAACGGGGCTTCATCCACCCGGCATCCAACGCCCGCTGCATCGTGCTGCCCCACCACACCTTCCAGAAGGCGTCCCGGGACAGGCCACCATGTCGCGTACACAGGGCGACTTGGTCGGACTGACCAACGATCCGCGAAAAATTGGTCGGGCACACCAACCCACTTGGTGTCCACAGCCAAGCCGAAACGCCCTGAGCTGCAAGAACGTCACGTTGCTCTTGACTATGTATCAGTGGCGAAGGGAATCGGGGAGGCCAGGAACCACAAGCGTTGCAGCCTGGCCAGCGAAGCGTCAGCCCTCAGGTGCTAGCCCATCTCGGGGGCTCCGCGCCCGGTTATCCAATGCTTATCGCCCCGTCAGCCGGTAGTGGCTCCACGCTCCAGAGGCATCAACAAGGCGGCGAGTCCAAGGATCCGGATCAGCTCCGCCGGCTTCTTGCCAGATCCTCGCGTTCGCCGCTGCGAAAGCCGTGACACCTTGCGGGGGCGCCGTTCGCCATGCAGGGACGTGTACAGCCCATCGCTCGGCGGAACGGGGATCGTGGCCTGCGGCGATCAGCCAGATCACCCAATAGCCGGCATCAAGCCACGGTGCACCGCGCGTCGCCCACCCCCAGTCAACGATGCGCGCCCGGCTCCCACCGACGATGACGTTGGCGTTGTTCAGGTCCGTGTGCAGCAGCGCTTCACCGGCGAAGTAGTGCAGCTCGCTCGCCTCGGCGTACGCCCGCATGCGCTGCTCCGCCTGCCGCAGGGCGAGGTCGGGGCAGGCAAGCTCACCGATCCGGGCGAGCAGGTCGACGGTGTGTTGGAGATCGTGTGAGCCCGGGGCGTAGTCGGCCTGGTGTCCCTCTAGCGCTTCGAAGATCAGGACATCCCAGCCAAGATCCACGACGCGCTTAAAGAGCGCCGGAGCCACCGGGTGCACGAACTGGGCGATTTCGGCTTCGCGGGCCTGCGTCCATACCCAGCGATGATCCGACGGCAATGCCTTCACGAAATAGCTGCCCGTTGGCGTGCTCAGCAGAGCGGCAACGGAGCTGTTCAGCCCTTCCCCCACCGACGTAGCTGACGTGACGATGCCGGTGGCGTCCTCGATCTTGTTGCGGACGACCATCGGGAGATTCCAGTACGAGATGCGGGTGAGCGGCACGGCGGGTTCCTCAGCAGGCGACACGCTCCGGATCGCCGCGCCATGGCACGACAGCGATCCGGAGCGCTGATGGGCGTGGGTCAGCGGTACGGGTTGTCGTCGCTGCACCCGCGCACATTATCCGTGGTCAGGGCGTCGACCGTCGTGATGACGATGCCGGCCGGCTCCTGCTTGGGCAGGTGCTTGGCGGCGTTGCCGACCCTCGGCGAACGGCTGATGATCTCGACAGGGGTAGCGGTCATGGTTCCTCCTTCATGCCGTGCTGGCAGTAGTGACTCAGTGGTGCCTTCGCCTCCTGGTACACGCGCGCCATGGGTCGGCATACCCGGCAGGTGGACGAGAGCTTGCAGCCGCTACATCCACCCGTGCGAAGCATTTGAGCGTCTGCAATCCCAGGCAGACGCAGGAGCCCGTCAGGGCCTTCGGTAACCAAGTTGATGGGGTTGTCGCGGCCGACCTTGCACATCGTGGTGAAGCCGAGCGGGTCGACGTGGAAGGACGTGTGGCCAGCGGGGCAGCCCTGGAAGATGTCGCTCTTGCCGATCAGGCTCGGCACCTGCGTGGCCAGCGTGGAACCCTTGCCGGTGTAGGTCGGCGAGATCGACGCGTACTCCTTGAACGGCAACCCGAGGTCACGGACCATGGCGCGCATCTCGTCGAGTTCTTCGACGTTGTGCTTCGTGATGATCAGCGTGACCTCGATGGGCAGACTTGCTCCGGCTGCTGCCACCATCCCCCGGTAGGCGTTCTTGAACGCGCCGCGCGTCTGCGTCAGCGCGTCCGCGGTCTCGGGACTGGCGCCGTACATCGAGACGGTGATCTTGTGTGGTCGGTGGACCGCGAAGGTGTCCAACAGTTCGTCGCGGTAGAGCCGTGAGCCGTTGGTCAGGATCTCCATCATCATGCCGGCGGCATGGGCTCGCTTGTAGGCGGGCACAAAATCCTGGTCGATGAGTGGTTCGCCACCGGTGATCTCGAACCAGATCACGCCCATGTCGCGGAGGAGGTCGAGCAGGCGGAACTTGTCCGCCAGCGCCAGCCCTGCAAAGGGTCGTTGTTCGAGGTAGCAGTGCTCGCAGGAGAAGTTGCAGCCCTTGTTGATCTCCCACGACGCACGGCTGTACGCCACCGGCAGGACCGACGGCGCCCGCACCACCAGGACCTCCCTGACGGGACGGCCAGCGAGTTCGATGCCCCAGGCTTGACGTGCTGCGTCCCCGAACCAGTCGGGCACCACCCCATCGGAGTCCGCGATGTCGGCTAGCTCCGCGTAGTAGGCGGATGGAAGCTGCATGGCAGCCGGCTGGCCAGCGCGGGCGGCAATGAACTTGCTGTCCTGCGGGCTGACGATGGCCTGGTACATCGGCTCCTCCTCGGGACTAGCGGTGACGGTCCGGTGCGCAGCGGGCGTGACCCGCGCTGTAGGGCTCTCTCGGCCTCGTAGTGGTCGCAACCTCGGCTGGATCGCCCGTGGTTTCCTGGTCGATGGGCGGAAGGATCGGAGGATCCGGCAGACGAGGGACCCACCCCATGAACCGATGCCAGAAGTCGATCTCGCTCTCGGAGGGATGCCGAACGGCATCCTCGATCGCGTCGTACATGTAGGAAGCCATGTAGATCCGTAACGGCGAACGCGCGTGTCGGTACGTCCTCAGTAGCTCCGCGCGCTGCGAGGTGCAGGGCCACGGCTGTCCGCAACCGGGTGCCTGACAGTTCCAATCGGGCCGCGATGGCACGTGCAGGGTTGTTGGCTTCGGCATCCGAGCACCGCTAGCCCGCGAGTGGAAGCCGCGTGGTCGGCATTCGACGAGCGTTGATCAACTCGGGTTGACTGGCCCCGGGCTGACGGGTCGGTAGCCGCAGAGTCCGGGAGAAGACAACTACCGCGTTCTCCCGCCTCCAACACGGACCGCAGGTGCCGCACTCCAGGCAACGGTTAGTGCCGCTCGAAGTGATGTGCGTGTCGAGTACCCGTTGCGCTTCACTCAACTGCTGGTCGGCCGACATCGCGTAGTACGTCGTCGATGCCTTGCCCGGTTGAGGCCGGCCTTCCAGGCTTGCCATCTCGTACACGCCCCTCCCGTCGGTGCAGGTCAGGCGGTGATCGCCCGTCCTCAACGGTTGTGACGCTATGGTCACTCCAGGCAGGAATGATTAGAGGCAGTAATCACGCAGTGCCGAGCCGTGCGGCGAGGGCTTGCAGATCTCGCCCACCTGCTGAACGGCGCGCTCGGCGCAGCATTGAGCCCACGGTCTCCCGTACGAGCGGCGACAGACGGACCCGTTGCGGCGCGATCGTTTCAGCGCGGAGCAGGGCAGCCATCGCCTCGCCGTCGTGCTTGCGGGTCTGGGCAAGGCACCTGCCGAGGTCGGCATACATGGTCGCCCGGCGATTCGATGAGCCGATGGCTGATATGTCGAGCGTTGGCGTGTTCACGAACGCACCACCGTCGCCAAGCTCGGCGAGCACGCCGAGCCGCCAGATCTCGACGTTCGTCGGCCCGAACCACAGTTGCCCGAAGTTGCCCTCGCCGAGCCGGCCAGCGGATCCGCGCGCCTCGCGAAGATGGGTCCGGCTTGTCGACGCGTCTCCGCCGATCGCCGCCAGCATGGCGGCGCTCAGGTGCAGCATGCCGTGAACCTGTCCGGCGCGTGGGTGATCAGCGGCCATCTCCAGGAGATCGATCGCCCGGCCGGCCCGCTGCAACGGCAGCGCCCGTGACTCGGCTGGCAGGGTGTGCACGATGGCGAACTCGGCCATCCCCAGCCACTCCGGTTCGTCCGCCAGGAGAGCGGCGGCCTCCCGACACTGCTGCGCGGCCAGCATCGCTAGATCGGCGTGCCCGAGGTACTTCGCTGCGAAGGTCGTCGCATACGTCACCCACACCAGGCGACGAACCGACACGGGATCGTCTCGCCTACCACCCAGCGTCAAGAGCAAGCCCGGGAGGTCGGCGACGAGATCGTCGTAACGGCAGGCGTTGTGTAGCTCGGTGACGTCGCGCACGGCGGCTGCAAGATCCGTTGGACCATCGTCCGGAGCGCCGGTCGAGCCGAACGCCAGCTCCGCGAGTGCTGCCCTCAGCGGGGGAAGGTGACGTACCGCTGTCGCATGCTCCAGGGTGGTGGGATCGTAGGGCTGCCCGGTCAGGTCGGCCAACGAGACTTGCAGTGCCTTGGCGAGCGCGAGTTGCGTACTGCGCTTGTCGAGCGGAGCTGTTCCCGCCTCGATCTGCGCGATGTATCCCTGAGTCAGGCCAGCCAGGTCCGCAAGCACGCGCTGGCTGAGATTACGCTTGAGCCGCCAACGGCGGACCCGTACTCCGATATGGTCCAGCGCGGTGCCGGATTCTCGCCGGTCCGCAACCATGGGATGACGATACGTCAGCGCTTGGGCTCGGACTACCGGGCAAAGTTATCGGTCGAGTGATGGAGCGGTATGCCAACCCACGGTCAACCCGTGCTCTACGTCGTGGCGTGCGGCGGACGCCCCGCCGCCGACCTGCCCAGCTTCATCTCCCAGATGCAAGCCGACGGTTGGCACGTGTGCGTCATCGCAACACCATCCGCCGTGAGGTTCATGAACCTCGACGAGATCGCGGCCATCACCGGCCACCAGGTCCGCTACGACTACAAGCAGCCAGACGAGCCCGATGTCCTGCCTTTTCCCGACGCGTATGTGATCGCTCCCGCCACGTTCAACACCATCAACAAGATGGCATCGGGAGCAAGCGACACGCTCGCCCTCGGCATGCTGAACGAGGCCATCGGCCTGCCGCTGCCAATCATCGCGGTCCCCACACCGAACGTGGCGCTCGCCCGCCATCCGGCCTTCATGGCCAGCGTGCAGGCGCTCCGGTCGTGGGGCGTCGAGTTGCTCTTCGACCCGGACCGTTATCCCCTGCCAACTCCGAACATGGGGCCGCCGGCCGCCGCTCTCTTCCCATGGGCTGACCTGGTCTCGGCCATCAATCGGCTCCGCAAGACGATCGACGTCAGTGCGGAATAGCCTCGATTAAACGGGATGAACGTCAGGTCCGTTCAGTGAGGTATGAGAAGTAGTACGACTCCTATAATCAGAACCAAAAATCCGACAAGGAAAAGCGCCCTAACATATCCGTCCTCATGCGAGGAAGCGCTTCGGCCCTTACGCCAAGCCAATAGACTAAAAATCAAAACCGTTGAGAATGCCGCTAGGCCGATGACCTGAAGCCACAAGTCGGACGGCCCGCGCAGGGCATTAGTCATCTGCATTCCTGACGTCCGGCGGCTGTTCGAGGTTCTGCTGCCGCTTCTTCTGTTCAGACTTGAGTCGGTGAACCTCCTCGACGAATTCTGCAAGTGCTTCGGACTCTGGCATGTTTCGGTATCTCCCGACACCGATTTCTACCGCTTCCCACTCACTTTCAATTGCATCTGCCGTCTGCTGCAGATAGAAGCTGCGCTCCTTGTACTTGAAGTAGCCCATGAACCCACTAGCAATGCCAACGGTAAAGGTCAAACCCAATGTCACCCAACGCAGGACGGGCACCTCGGTCGCGATACCCGACGCTCCGGTAGCGGCCAAAGAGCCAATAATGATTATTCCTTGTAGAAAGTTGTTGACACTGCGGTAGTTCTTACTTTCTCCCCTAAGTATGTCGATGTCAGAATAAGCATCTTCCTTGTAAGTTACTCGCCGAACCTTTGGTGGCGTATCCACGTTCGCAAGTAGCAATTTCCGCGCATCGCGTTGCTGCGCGACCTTCAATTCCAAATTGCCCGCAGAAATGAATGATTTTCCGCCACGTTCGTTTATGGAGGGATATCCTGGATTGCGCTTGTAGTAGTAAGAGGCGACGCCGAATAGCACTGCAATAGGAATTGCAGGTATGTAAATGGCTATCAGCACGCGCTTCGGTATCAGGGGCACCCAGGCCATTGCGTACAACACTAGACCAAGCAGCGGGCCGAGAAGCATCGCGATGTTCGACCAACGTGACCGTCGCCGAGCCACTGCCAGCGCGTGGTCGGTCTCCCGAATCTGATGGCTTAGTAGCAACAATTGCTCGGTGTTGGGTGGCGGCACTTCGGTCCCTTCATGACTTGAGGTGAATTCACAGTCAAGTGCTTACTCGACTCCGGGAGTCAATATGATGACGAAGTCTGACGGCCGGAAAATCCAACCGGACTTTGCGGCCAATAGGCCGCTACAGAAGTCGACAAGCCTAACCGCCGACTGCGAATTCATATTCGAAAGGTCGAGCGAGACGATGCGATTTTGCCTGTACGAATCTGCCACCTCGCGTGCGGCAGTCGAGTAGTCATTTGGTGAATAGCGAACCGCGTTCGCCAAGTGGATGGCCTGCAGTGCTTTCCTTCCGACATTGTATGGATTCAATGCGACGGCAGCGTCGAGGGCCTGATCGAGCTCGCTGGTAACCCACGGGGTGGCCGACGGTAGGCGGTTCCCGGGGGCAGTATTGAGCCTTCCGGGTCGACGAATTCCACGGAAGGAGAAGGCCAGTGCGGCGCATACAATTAGAAGAGAGGTGGCCGCTGAAATCAGTACGGCAACGTATCCGAGTGCCGTGAAGTTTTGATTCACCCGTTGTTCCCGCTCCAGCCGGCCAGCCGTGGATGGCGCATGTGTCGGCCGCTCACATCAGGGAGGGCAAGGAGCCGGCGCAAGGTGGCCCACGCCTCAAGTGAGAAGTACGGCCGGATCCAAAATAGACACTCCTCGCGCCATCCACATTAAACTGTCAGATTCGTGATCGAACTCTTGCGCCGATCAAAATATGGGCCGTGGTGCGGATCGCGTTCAAGGATCAGATTGACCTTGTGCTGACAAGCAAGGCACGCCGTCAGGACCTCATGACACCTGGTAAGGACCCAGTAGGCCAAGTCGGGGTCGTCGCGGCAATCCGAGCCGCAGTTGCACGCCCGTCGATGGGCCGCCGCCGACGCGGGCCAAGCGACAGCGGCGGCACTCGCACACACACCCTGGGTCGGCGGCGTGAGCGGCGCGTTCGGGCCGCCTTGATCCTTTTACAGAAAGATCCTCACTGGTCTGCAAGACCGGTTGTGACACCGCGTTGCCAACCGAGGCGTTGCGCCTGTGCGCTGCGTGTCGGCGGATGGCCGCGTTGTTGAGCCGATCTTGAAGAACACCGATTCATCGAGGAGCCCAAGCTGCGGGCCGACACCCGAAGCCCGAACAGTCCGAGCCGGCTATCCTTCGGGATCACCACGCTGGACGCGGCGCCTTAACTGATGCAGCAGGTCGGCGGGTGGTAAGCGCCGCAACGTCGACTTCTAAACCGTGGCAAGTTCGGAGCTGCTATCACCCGGCGGTCCTCGTCCCGAGCGCCAGTGGGTCATACCCCCAGGGGTAGACTGAACAGCGAATAGATCATGGGTTCGCGAGATCGGTCAGAGCGACTGGGCCGACTGTCAGATCAAAGACAATCGACCGCGATGCTTCCGTGACTCACATTCATCGCTCATCATGGACGTCGTGCCCAAACGACATCGGACCATCTCTGTGCTCTTTCTGATCATTATTGTCTCGCTGATTATGATCGTTAGCGGGAGTCTTAACGGTGCTGCCGCTTGGGCGAACATCCTTGCTTTGCCAGTGGCGATCGTTGGTGTGATCGCCACGTTTCGCACCGAGTTTTGAGCGTGTCGGGTCGACCAGGGAAGACGGGAATCCGGCTGCGTCGTTGCCTCAGCGAAACGCCAGCCAGTCGGCCGTGAATCAGATCGGCATCGCTCAGCGAGATCAGATCAATGTGGCACACGACTATATCGTTCATGGCGGCACTGATCACGGTGAAAGGTGACCGTGGTGGGAGATCAGATCGGATATGCCGACCGAGACGCAATAAACGTTGGGAACGACTACCACTATCACGATCACAGTAAGACGATCATAAATCCCGACGCCAACCAAACTTACGGAGAAGACGACAGCGAGTCGTCGGAGTCTGGTTCGGGCGCTGGAACGGCGGTAGCGGCAACCGGCGGTGGTGGTGGACTGATCGCTCTGTTAGTCGTTGGCTACCTCATCTTCGGGACCGATGAGCCGTTCCCAACGCAGACGGATCCCTTTCCGGCCGGGGTGCAGAGCGCAGCTGTAACGGCATCCGTCGGCAGCTGGCTCGATAAGTGCCAGGCGGCGGCCTCGGCGGCCTCGGTCAACTGCCCGCAGTCCATCGACGAAACCATGGGCGACGCCTCCAACATTCATTGGACCTTCTACGGCAATCCGGTCGAGGCCGCGTTCGTCAACTACACCGCTGACGACAAGCATTTCGACGTCTTGGGAACCGTCGTCATCTCGGCGGACTACACCGTTTCCACAAAGCCGCAACGCGTGGTAACACCCATGACCTACTGGGCCAAGGTGAGCTGGATCGATGGCAAGCTGGAAGTCCAGGCGATCAAGGAACACTCCGCCATCGGCGATCCTGATGTGAAGAAGCAGGATCCCAAACAGGCATGGGAACCGAAAGCCGCGAAGTTAAATAACGCCTTCAAGCGGTGTGTGCAAGGGGCCAGCTCAGCCATGCCCGCCGGGTGCCCCGACTGGACGCCGCCGCGCGGTTCCGAGAAGGTCAGGTGGTCGATGAACGGCGATCCCCTGCTGACGGCTCGGCCATCGTTCGATCTGAAGTACGGCGTCATCCACGTGACGGGCACGTACGGATTGACCGTGCGCTACACCTTGCTAGGGGAAACCAAGACGGAGAGCAGGACCCCGAACTACGAGGCTCTGATAGCCCCGACCGCTACCGGGCCTGTCGTTCTCCAGATCAAGGATAAGGACGCGACGTAAGGCGGTCTGCCAGTAGTGCAGGGGAGGCCCGACTCTATCCCAACTAGGTGAGGCGGGCTCCTTGTCGTTGCGCCACCGAGGCGGCTAGCGCGCCAGACCATGTACGCCTCCGGCATGCAGGGGAGGCCGCTTGAGCTGTACGTAACTGGTGGCCCGGTAGCCTGTCGGGACCGCCATCACGCCACGTTGGTACCGCCGTCGGTACCGAAATTGTTACCGACGATGGCCATGATTCCTGGTTGAGGCGGGTGATCGCCGATGATCACCGCATCCTCGCGAAGCCCCGAAGCGCCTGCTCAGGATGATGATCGATGATCTCTCGGCGACCCCCATGATCACCCGCCCCTCTACTCCGTCGGTCGCAGGTTCGAATCCTGCCGGGCGCGCTTTGTGATGTCTCGAGACATCGGAAACCCCTGAACCTGCGGTTGTGGGCTCGCTGGTCGCACCGCAATGCGGGGGGTCACGCGATGGTGTCGCGCCCCGCCGTCCGTTCGCTGCACGGAGCGGGCTTCTGCGTGAGGCGCAAACGCTGGCTCAAGTCGCAGGAGTTCCGTCCCGGCTATCCATGTGCTGGTCGCCCTGTCAGCCGATGTTGATTCCACATTGCGGAGGCATCAACAAGGCGGCGAATCCAAGGATCAGGATTACCTCCTCCGGCTTCTGACCACATTCTCGCGTTTGCCGCTGCGAAAGCTGCGACGCCTTGCGGCGGCGCTGTCCGCCAGGCGGGGACTTGTTCGGCCCACTGTTCAGCGGCACGGGGGTTGTGACCGGCGGCGATCAGCCAGATCACCCAGTAGCCAGCATCAAGCCACGGCGCGCCGCGCGTCGCCCAGCCCCAATCAACGATGCGCGTCTGACGCCCGCCGACGATGACATTGGCATTGTTCAGGTCCGTGTGCAGTAGCGCTCCACCGGCGAAGTATTGCAGCTCGCTCGCATCGGTGTACGCCTGCAAGCGCTGCTCCGCCTGCCGCAAGGCAAGGTTGGGACAACTGAGTTCGCCGATCCGAGTAAGCAAATCGGCGGCATGGTGGAGATCGTCTGAGCCTGGGGCGTAGTCGGCCTGGTGCCCCTCCAGTGCTTCGAAGACAAGCACATCCCAGCCGAAATGTACGACGCGCTTATGGAGCGCTGGAGCTACTGGCTTGACGAAGTCAGCTATCTCTGCTTCGCGGGCCTGCGTCCATACCCAGCGATGATCGGAGGGCAGCGCCTTTACGAAGTAGCGACCCGTGGGCGTGCAGAGCAGAGCAGCAACAGAACTGTTCAGCCCCTCCTCCACCGGAGTTCACAGCCGCTTGCGCATGCGGACCAGCGGAACCGGGATGCCTCCCGCCGCGTCTGTCAGGTGCTCGACGTCATGGAAGCCAGCGGCCTCGTACAGCGGCTGGCCCGCCATTGTTGCCATGAGTTCCAATTCTCGGAAGCCCTCTGCAGCTGCCGCCTGTTCGCACAGCGCCAGCACCAGCCGTCCGGCACCCCGGCGAGCAAAACCAGGGTGCGTATACATTGCCCGAATTCTCGCCGGCTCGGTTGCTGGGTTGAGCAGTGTCGCGTTGCGCCCGGCCGAATGGTCGGCTCCGTACAGGGTGGCACGCCTGCTCCAGCCGCCGCAGCCCGCTAATTTTCCCTCGGAATGGACCACGTAATAGGTGCCGTCGTCGATCAGTTGGGTGTCGAGGCCCATGATGGCGCGACTTGAGCGGATTTGGTCGTCGGTGAGGAAGCCGCGCTGCAGTTCGGTGATGGCCGCGTCGATCAGCGGCGCCAATTCGGGCAGATCGTCGGAGGTGGCGATACGGCCGGTCAGTGTCATGGCGTGCCGACGTTGGTGTCGATTACTTCGCGGTTGACGTGGATATGACTGCCGGGGTCACTCATCGGTCAGCTCGGAATGGTCCGGGGTACGGGTGGGCGCGTTGCCGGTTCCGTGGTCGCGGACCGGTTGACCGGGCCGTCGACGGCTGCCATTGCCAGGGCGATACCGAAGAACATGACCGACATGTTGGGGTCGGTGTAGCCGTAGAACGGCGTCATGATCAGGGCGATGACCGGAATGATGCTGAGCCATTTGCCCGGCGTGGAAACTGCCACGGCCAGGCGGCGGGCGATCAGCACGAAAATGAGCAGGAACAGGATGAGAGCGGGAAGGCCGTGACTGAACATGATCAGCCACAGCTGGCCTTGCGTGCCCAAAGGCTCTGCGCCTGTTGTCGTGTCCACGGTCCGCGGCGCGCCATAGCCCAGCAGGGGTGAGTGCAGGACCGCGTTCAAGGTCTGCCAATAGAGATCGGCGCGGTCGCGGGTGGAGTCGGTGTTCTCGACGCGGTTGGTGATCAGGTCCATGACCGGAATGAACAGCGTCACCACCCAGGCCAGCAGCGCCACTCCGATGATGGAGGCAATGACCCGCACGTCGCCGCGCATCAGGGCCCGCAGGCCGAGATAGAGCAGGCCGGCGCCGAGCCCGATGAACATGCCGCGGTTCAGCGTCAAGAATGCCGGGACCAGGGACAACGGCAGAGAAACAATGACAATCTTTCGAAGCAACCCCTGCCGTACGGAGGACAGGTACGCGACCACGCACGGCACCAGAACGGCGAAGCCTGTCCCCCAGTTGTTGGTGTACGGGAACGGCGCGGCCGTCCGAAAGTAGGGGTTGCGGCTGGCCACGTTGAACTCGGTCGTATGTACGTGCGTGAACGCCTGCACGATCCGGTCACCGGAAATGCTCTTCGGCAGCAGCATCTCGACCGGGGTGGTCAGCGCCAGTCGGGGCAGGATCACGCCGAGCCAGCCGAGGGCCACCATGGCGAGCCAGAACACCATCAGTGGCTGAAACAACCGTTTCCAGCTGAGTCCGCTGCGGGCCGCGTTGTAGACGTACAGATAAATCAGGAATGCCGAAACCACAAAGCTCAGGCGTAATCCATACATGATGAAGCTCGTGATCTTTTCCAAGCGGGTCGCACTGATCACGATCAGCGAGATCATCATCAGCCACAGGGTCCACCCGGTGGGCATGCGGATCCGGCCGCGGCTGAGCAGCACGACACCCAGCACCACGGTGAACACGGGCCAGAACAGGTAGAGCCCACCCAGCGCCCACCACAGGGGCACCATGCCGAACATGACATAGAGCGGCCAGAGGGGTAGCGCGGGCATCGAAGTAGTGTAGTGCCGGTCCCCCTATGTAGGATACGGACATGGCTGTGCGGATGACGTCGTCGGTGCTCAAAGTGATCGCCGCGTTGCTTGCCGACCCCACGTCCGAACGCTACGGACTGCAGATCATGCAAGCGACGGGCCTTCCGTCGGGGACGCTCTATCCCATTCTGGTACGACTTGAGCGCGCCGGTTGGGTGGAGTCGAAGTGGGAGGATGTCGATCCCGCGCTCGAAGGCCGCCCGAGCCGGCGCTATTACCGGCTGACCGCCGAGGGCGAAACCGAGGCTCGCCGGGAAGTTGCCGCCATGCACCAGCAGATGTCCCGCGCAACCGGCATTCCGGGGCTGTCCACATGATTACGGCATATCTCGTCGAAGTCGCCGCGCGCCGCTGGCCAGCCGGCTTCCGGTGACGGGGCTGGGCGGGGCGGTTTGGGGTAATGGGCAGCTTGTTCTTGCTGTCGGTGTCGTGGTCATCGCGGGCTTCTTGCATCCGCAGGGGACGGTGGTGCCTCGTGCCTTGGCCGTTGGGCGGGGGTTGGTGGGAGGGCGGGTCGTTAACGCCGCTGCTTCTCGCGTGGACCGTCGCTGATGGCTTGTAGTTCGTGGGTCCGACTCCCTTGAGCGAGTTGGCGATTTCCCTACAACCCTGCTTGCTGGGCAACGCTGTAGTCAGCGCCATTAACGGGCACCTCCGCGACGACGTCACCCTGAGCCAAGCACCCGGCATCGCACCTGCATCTCCATCCCTCAGCCAAGATGCTCACCCGCTTATTGTTCTCAGGCAAAGCCCCCCTTGACCAATCACCACTCGGAGCCTTTCCCCCAACCACTTCTTTTCTGTCGCCTCAGGCAACCACCGCTTAAGGCCAGCACTTCCTTCAGCGCCGCCCTGGGTGCGGAAAGCGACGCGGGTAGCCTCGCGGCGAGCCAACCCCATTCAGGCCTGCGCCTTCCTCGCTCAACTACCCTAGGTCGACAGACGCTCGGACCCGATAGTCAACCCAGCCTGCCACTGTTTCTTCCTCACGTTCAAGCGCAAATGCCTCCTTCACTTAATCGCGAATCGGCTCTTTGGTTGCACCTGCAGAGCAGTTTGGCACTATGGCATGCGTCGCACAATTGGCTTGGCCCGGAGCGCCCCGGAGGCTCAAAATGTCACAGGCGCGCGGAACAATTTCGGCATGAGTGATGCGGAGCTGTTCTGCCAGAACGAACGCGAAGAATGGCGGCGACGTTTGGATGAGCGCACTCGAGAAAGTCTGCGCAAGAAGGAAGCAGCCGCAGCGAGCCGAAAGGCAAGGCAGGCCCGCAGGACACACGGTTTGAGCACCCGGCACGCGATGAAGATCGCCCGGGTACGGCAGAACGACTATCCCTTCGCCCCTGACCCTGACTGCTCCGAGTAAGGGCGCAGCGACTGTTCTGCGTACGAGCGCAGCGACTGTTCTGCGTACGAACGCAGCAGCTTTCCGAGTCCTGTCTCATCCGGGCGGCTCACACCTTGTGAGCCGCCCGGCCAATCTGCGGTGGACGTTTCCTGGAGCTGCGAATGCGGCGGGCGCCGCCAGACAACCCGGGACCCATGACGCCAGGGACCTGTGACAGCGGTCGCGCCTGGTCATCGGGCAGTCGCAGGGCTTCCACGCACTCTTCCGTCACGCTGCGCGCGGCTCCCCAGCACTACTTCCGTCAGGCTGCTGCGTGAGGTCCGCGCACTCGTCCGGCGAGGCCAAGGTTGATGCAGCCGGCTACTTCCGGTTATAGAGCCGCATCGTCAAAGGCCCGAACACCCCCACAAGCACCCCCGAAGCCACCAGCACCCAAACAACCTCCCCACCATCGACATCCCCCCTCATAACCGACCGCACAGCAGCCACCAAATGCGTGATCGGGTTGACGCTGACGAACGCCTGCAGCCATCCCGGCATCGTTCCGGGGTCCACGAAGACATTGCTCAGGAAGGTCAGCGGGAACAGCACCAGCATGCTCACGCCCATGACCGACTTCTCCGAGCGGAGCAACAGCCCGAACATGGTCCAGATCCACGAGAAAGCGAACGAGAAAACCACGAGCAGGGCCACGCCGAGCACTACGCCGACCGGCCCGCCGGCTGGGCGGAAGCCGAGGATCAGGCCTACGAGCATGATTGTTGTGGCGGCGAGAATGTATCTGAGGACGTCGCCGAAGATCATGCCGACCAGGGCTGCTGGGCGCCATACCGGGAGGGTTCGGAAGCGGTCGAAGACTCCCTTTTCAATGTCGGTGTTGAGGCCCACTCCGGTGTACATGGTGATCATGACGACGCTGGTCACCATGATTCCGGGGAGGAGGAATTGCAGGTATTCCCTTGTGGAACCGGCTAGGGCTCCGCCGAAGAGGTACGTGAACATCAGCGTCATGATGATGGGGAACGCTGTCACGTCGAACAGTTGCTCGGGAACGTGCTTGATTTTGAGCATGGCCCGCCAGCCGAAGGTCAGCGACGCCGCCAAAGCTGAGGGGCGGCTGGGGCGTTCCTCCCTGGTGAGCACAGCAGCAAGCGACGTCATGCCGCCACCCCCGAGGCGGTAAGCGCCAGAAAAACCTCGTCAAGACTGGGCTGCCCCAGCGAGAAGTCGTCCACCACAATCCCCGAAGCCGCCAGCGCCGCCAAAGCCCGTGACGCCTGCTCGGCTGAGCTGGCCGGTACCGTCAACGCCACCGGGTCCGAATTCAGCTGCACCATCGCGTCCAACGTCGCACTGAGCAGCTTCTCGGCTTCCGCGCGCCGGTCCGCGTCTCGCAGACGTACATGAATGGTGCCCGCGCCGATCGAAGCCTTGAGTGATCCAGGTGTGCCCTCGGCGATCACCTTGCCGTGGTCGATGACCGCAATACGGGCGGCCAGCCGGTCCGCCTCATCCAGGTACTGCGTTGTCAGCAGCACCGTAGTGCCGTGGGCGACCACCTCGCGCACGATGTCCCATACCTGGTTCCTGCTGCGAGGATCCAGCCCGGTTGTCGGCTCGTCCAGGAACAACAGGTCCGGCGTGTTGAGAATGCTGGCCGCGATGTCGATGCGGCGCCGCATACCACCGGAGAACTTCTTGACCTGCCGGTCCGCCGCCTCGGTCAGCCCGAAAGCCGCCAGGAGCTGGCCAGCCCGGTCGCGCGCCGCGGCTCTCTTGTAGCCCAGCAACCGGGCAAGCAGTACCACATTCTCCATGCCGGTCAAGTCTTCATCGACCGAGGCGTACTGGCCGGTCAGGCTCACGCGGCGGCGTACCGCGTCGGGCTCCTTGGCGACGTCGTGGCCGAAGACCTGGGCCGTACCGCCATCGGGTCTCAGCAGCGTCGCCAGCATGCGTACCACCGTTGTCTTGCCTGCTCCGTTGGGACCCAGCAGGCCATAGACCGTCCCCGGCGGAACAGTCAGGTCGACACCGTCGACCGCGCGGTTGTCTCCGAACATCTTGACGAGACCGGAGGTGTGAACTGCCGGTGCGTTGGACATGGGGGCATCGTCGCGTAACCGTGTGACATCTTCACCGGTTTTATCGCGTCACCCACTAAGTCCGTTTCCCCATCGTCACTCGGCTGCCAGCATTTGCTCAGGCGCGCATCGCGGCGGAGGGGGTAGCGATGATCCAGGCAGCAGGGGTGAGGATCGGCTGGCGGGATCTTCCCCATCTGATCCGCGCGGAGATCGAGATCATTCTGGGCGGGCGGGTTGTCGCTTCGCGATCACAGCAGGGCGGCTTCTCTCCGGGTACGGCCGACCGCGTTGTTACCGACAGCAATCAACGCGCGTTCGTCAAAGCGGTCAGCACCTCGCTGAACGAGACGTCGGTCGCGATGGCCCGGATGGAGGCCCACTTCACCGCTCAAATGCCCGACGGCGTTCCGGTGCCGCGGCTGCTCGGGTCGTTTGACGACGGCGAATGGATGGTGATGGTGGTCGAGGACGTGAACGGGCGCCATCCTCGTACCCCGTGGATCGATGCCGAAATCGAGGCGGCGGTGACCGCATTGCGCACGCTGGGCCAGGCAATTGGTCCGGAGTCTCTGGCCGGAGTGCCGCACGCAGCCGACCGCTTGACGTCTCACTTCGCCGGCTGGGCCGACCTCGCCGCCGAGCCCATGTCCGATCTTGATCCGTGGGCCGCCGCCCACGTGGAGGATCTGAACGCGGCCGCAGACCGCGGGCTGGAGGCGCTCAAGGCCGCCGAGACCGTCGCGCATTGCGACATCCGCGCCGATAATCTTCTGGTACGTCCGGACGGCACCGTCATGGTCGTCGACTGGCCCTGGGCCAGCCTCGCACCGGCCTGGCTCGACACCGTCCTGCTCGCGATGGACGTGGTCGTGCACGGCGGCGACGGCGACCGCGTTCTCGATGATATCGACCCAGCTCAGGCCGTTGACGTGTGCGCGGGATTCGCCGGATACCTCATGCAGCGCTCCCGTCAGCCGTCGCCGGGCATCCCGCGGGTGCGTGACTTCCAGCGGGCTCAGGCCGATGCGCTGCTGCCGTGGATCAAGCAACGCCTGAGCTGCTGAGGTTACGGACTGACCGGTAGATGGGACCTCCGGCACACCCCCGGCATCGGGGCAATCCGGGGCACTACTCTGGGAGCCCTGTGACTGGGCTTCGGTGTGGCGGCCCCGGCGATCAAACCCGATCAAATTCCCCAGACGAAACGGACAGTGATGATCGACCAAGCCAAGGTACGAGTTCTGCTGCTCGAGAGCATTCACCCCGACGCGGTGTCCCGGCTCGAGGCAGAGGGCTACCAGGTCGAGTCCCTGCGCAACGCCCTCGACGAGGCTGAGCTGATCGAGCGCATCCCGGGCGTGCACCTGCTCGGCATCCGCTCCAAGACGCGAGTCACCGCCAAGGTGCTCGAGGCCGCGGACAGCCTGGTCGCCATCGGCGCGTTCTGCATCGGCACCGACCAGATCGACCTTGGGACCGCCTCGCGGGACGGCATCGCCGTGTTCAACGCCCCGTTCTCCAACACCCGCTCGGTTGTCGAGCTGGCCCTGGCCGAGATCATCGCCCTGACGCGCCGCCTCACCGAGAAGAACACCCTCATGCACGAGGGCGTGTGGGACAAGGCCGCCGTCGGCAGCCACGAGGTGCGCGGTCGCAAGCTCGGCATCGTCGGGTACGGCAACATCGGCACCCAGCTCTCGGTGCTCGCCGAAAACCTCGGCATGCACGTGCTGTTCTACGACACCGCCGACAAGCTGGCCCTGAGCAACGCCCAGCGCTGCAGCTCGCTCGGCGAGCTGCTGGAGCAGGCGGATGTGGTCACCCTGCACGTCGACGGCCGCCCGGGCAACGCCGGCTTCTTCGGCGCCGAGCAGTTCGCCAAGATGAAGCAGGGTGCGATCTTCCTCAACCTGTCGCGCGGCATCGTGGTCGACCACGTCGGCCTGCGCGAGGCCCTGACCAGCGGCCACCTGGCCGGCGCGGCCGTCGACGTCTTCCCCAGGGAGCCCAAGGGCCGCGGCGATGAGTTCGTCTCCGAGCTGCGTGGCCTGCCCAACGTCATCCTCACCCCGCACATCGGCGGGTCCACCGAGGAGGCCCAGGCCGACATCGGTGACTTCGTGGCGAACAAGCTCACCCTCTTCGTGCAGGAGGGCAACACCACGCTGAGCGTCAACCTGCCCAGCGTTGCCCTGCCTGCCGGGGACAACATGAGCCGCATCGTCCACGTGCACATCAACATGCCCGGCGTGCTCGCTCAGGTGAACAGCATCCTGGCCGAGCACCAGGTGAACGTCGAGGGCCAACTGCTCAGCACCCGCGGTGAGTACGGCTACCTGATCACCGACATCAGCGGCAACTACAGCGCCGACGTCCTCGACAAGCTGCGCGGCATGAGCCAGACCGTGCGCCTGCGAGTGCTTTCCTGAACAGCATCAAGCCGGGTTCGGGTGGCCCTCAGTCGCGTGTCTCCACGGACAGCAGGGTCACCTGGGCCTCGGTGTCGACGTCGTAGCGGTTACCGGTCGCCCACCCCTTAGGCGTGAGAGTCGACCCGGGAGCAACATCCTTCAGCGTACGATCGCCCGCCGCGACGGTCTTGGCCCCGCCCTTCATCTCCACGCGCACCGGGTTCCCCGCCGGTGACGTCATCGCGAGCTCTTCAACCGATCCGGTGACCTTCAACGGCACGGTGCCCGCAGCCTTGGGTAGCTGAACCGAGGTCCGGCGCACCTCCCCGGTGAAGTCCATCCCGGCGACCCGGCCCTTCGCCAGGTTCAGCTCCTGCTCCTCGGCTGCCCCGGAAAACTTGAGCTTCCAGGTCACCTTCGAGGACAGCACCACCTCAACGTCCCCGGCCTCGTCAGCCGGCCCGGTCGGCGCCAACTGCAACTGCACCTTGTCCCGCGTCAGTTCCGGCTTGGGCACCAGCCCCGACCCGTCGGCCGTGGTGATCCGGTAGAGCGCATCCCCCAGATCGTCATTGCGCACCGAAACCTTGCCAACCGCGCTGACAAGTTCAAACTCAGCAGCCGTACGTCCCTCGACCAGCGCTGTGGCCGTACGAGAATCACCGTTCTTGCCGTCGGCACCCAGCTCAAGCACGCCCGAAACGTCCTTGTCCCCGCCGGAGAAGTACGTCACCCCAGCAACCGTCCCGCCCACAACAACGGCCAACGTGAGCCCCAGCCCAGCAACAAGCACCCCC
>NZ_LOJP01000001.1:1419393-1440517 GCF_001553785.1 Actinoplanes sp. TFC3 | reverse complement strand
CCCCGCGCCCGCCCACCGCCATGCCCGCCGGTGGCCCGATGCGCGCGAATCTCATGCGCGGAATCACCGACAAGGTCGCCGATGCGCTCGTCCGCGGCTGGCTCGGGTTGCTCCGCCCACACGGCCTGCTTCGCCCGCCTGGCCTGCTGGGTCCACTCGGTCTGCTGGGTCCGCTCGGTCTGCTGGGTCCGCTCGGTCTGCTGAGCCCACTCGGTCTGCTCGGCACGTTCGGCTCGGCGGTGGCTGGGCGCCGGCGGGGTGCCATCGGTCTCGTCGGGCCAGTTACCGCTGATCGGTCCCGCCGTGAAGCCGAACGATGCCCGCCGATTGGTAGCCGGCGGAGCCGGACCATACTTCGGTTCCGGCGCCGGCATTTCACGCTTCACGCGATGCCCGCGCGCGGCCGACTGATGTCCGCGGGAGGCCGCCTGCCCACTGCCTTGGGCGCCTTGCCCACTGCCTTGGGCGGCGTGCTGATCGCGCAGCCCGGCCTGCGGGTGTGGGCTCAGAGCTTGCCGGTCGTGTGGCCCGATGCGCCGGTCCTGCGGCGCGGCCGAGAGAACGCTCTCCCACTCCCCGCGCTGACCGTCCGAATTGCCCCGCCCGTCACCGGCGCTAGACCATGACATCTCGCCCATTCCGGAGCCTGCGCGGCCATATGCCCTCTCGGCCGCCTCCGCCCGACCGCCCATTCGCGGCACCTCACCGGTTCCCGAGCGGTGCCCCATCTGCGGCATCCCGCCCGTTCCAGGTTGGCTGCCCACTCGCGGCATCCCGCCCGTTCCCTGCCAGCCGTCTGCCCGCGTCATGTCGTCAGAGCCAAGCCCTCCGGCATCCCCGCGCCGCCCACCAGCCGAACCGCGACGGCCATCTTCGTCCGCGCGCCCACCACCAGGCCGGCGAATCTCCAGTCCCGGATCTCCGCCGGCAAGCGGCCCAGCGCCACCCCGCCGCGCCCACTCAGTCGCAGTAGTCGTCGCCAATCCGCCATCGCCCCCAGCCGCAGCCCCCAGCCGCGACCCTCCAGCGCCCGAGCCACCCGCCCGCGAATCCCCGGCATTGAGTCCGCGCGACCCAGCAGAGTCTGCAGCGCCGCTACCGGCGCCTTGCCGCGACCCACCGCCAGCAGCCGCCCGCGCCTCAGCAGCACCCGCACGCTGAACAAGCTGCTCCTCAGCAGCCGACTCCCCCCGTCCCGAACGTGGGGCGAAAGCGTTCCAACTAGCGCTATCCTCGCGATTCAGCGTTGCCGAGGGACGTCGGTGGGGCAGCGCTCCCGCTTCCGGCCGGCGGTGGGGCGCTTCGTGATCGGCTGGGCCGCCCGACGGGATGTCCGCTAACGCTACGGACACATCGGACGAACTGGCGAATCCTTGTTCCACGCGAAGCCCTCCAACTCGCGTCGGCGCCGGCTGTCTTAGCAGGGCGCTCCGGCGAGTGGTACGGATCGGCGGGGCTCGCGGATGGGTGCAGACGTGAATTACTCTGCGTTATGCCCGTCCGGCCGAAGGAGGCCTCGCCGAGTGGCTACCGCTACGGCCTCCAACTGGCTGTGGGCACCGAGTTTTCCCAGCACAGCCTTCACGTAGCCGCGGCATGTGTGGACGCTGATGCCGAGCCGGCGGGCGATGGCTCGCGGGTCGAGGCCCGAGCCCATCAGCACCAGCACCTCGTGCTCGCGCGCCGTCAGACCACCGGCCCGTGGGCCTACTACCGGCGCGGTGCTGCGCAGCAGGCGCGCGAGAATGTCCGTGGATACCGTCATGCCGCCGCCGTGGGCCGTGCGGATGGCGTTCATCACGTCGCCGAGCGGGCCGTTCTTCGACAGGAAGCCCGAGGCTCCCGCGGCCGTCGCCCGACCGACGAGCGCCGACTCGTTGTTCGCTGTGAGAATGACGAACCTTGTGTCCGGCAGCCGGTGGCGCAGCAGCTCCGCGATCGCGATGCCGTCGGCGTCGGGAAGGTCGGGGTCGAGCAGCACCACGTTGGGGCGCAGCTCCTGGACCATGCGGATGGCCTGCTCGCCTGTGACCGCATGACCGATGTATCGCAGCTCCGGTTGCCCGGCCAGCGCCACACCGAGCAACTCGGCGAATGTCTGATGCCCGTCCACCACGAGCACCGTGATCGCCTCGCCCACCATT
The DNA here is from genome assembly GCF_001553785.1 of Actinoplanes sp. TFC3. Taxonomy (GTDB): domain Bacteria; phylum Actinomycetota; class Actinomycetes; order Mycobacteriales; family Micromonosporaceae; genus Actinoplanes. Next base: position 1,438,373 of record NZ_LOJP01000001.1, on the reverse strand, counting down.
AACGCCTCCTGATCCGCCAGCGCTGGAAGTCTATGTGTCCTCCGCGCGAAGCCAAGGCGTACCAACAGTCTGACAGCATGCACGAGGCACGCCGAACCGGTTGACCACCTGCCGTACGGATGGGTCCAAGCGGTCTGCCCACCTCATATCTTCGGTGGATGCTCCCCCTCGCTTTTGGGGTCCGGTTCACCACCACGGGGGCTTGCCGCATCATCGCCCCCCGCTGAGGGTTTTACGTCATGTACGAGATCCAGCTCTTCGGCCGCCTCGAAGTCCGGACCCGTGGCGTACGCCTCACGGGCAGTGACCTGGGCGACGCGCACGCCCAGCAAATCCTCGCCCTGCTTGCCTTGCGCGGGCATCTGCGCACGTCAGAGCTTGCCGATCTCTTGTGGACCGGAAATGCGCCGGCCGCCGCGGAGACCATCGTGGAACGTCATATGTCGCTTTTGCGCCAGCACCTGGAGCACGGAACTCCGGTCATCGAGGAGCGCGACGGCGGGTACGCCTTAATCGCTGATCGGGTACGGGTAGACGTCACCCGTTTCGACCAGCTCGCGGCCGCGGCGTCGGGCCGGTCCTCAGCCGGCGCTCTGCGCCCCCTTACCGCAGCAGCCCATCTCGCCGCACGCCCGTTGCTCGAAGATGTGGACAAGTCAGCCTGGGCGGCCCGAGCTCGGGCGTTGTACCGCGTACGGCTGATGGCCATCCTGCTCGAAGCCCGCGATCATGCCCTGGCCACCGGTGACACCTCGCTGGCATTTCTGCTGGCCAACCGGGTCGCCGAACTTGATTCGGAAGCGGTCGAGCCGGACCCGGCGCCGATGGAGTACGCCGCTTAATCCGACAATTTTGGACAGCCTCGGTTATGCACAGGCTGACGAATTGGCAAGCGGCGGTCCGCCTCGAAGGATCAGAATCGCCGGGTGCAAACGACGCTGTTGTCCGTACCCCTTGTTCCCGAGATATCTCTGCATCTCGCCGGCACCCGGACCGGGCTTTTCGATGCGGCCGGCGGCGCATTCTCGAGCGATGTCGCACCGCCGTTCTGGGCGTTCGCCTGGGCCGGCGGGCAAGCGCTGGCCCGCTATGTGCTCGACCATCCCGACGTGGTCGCCGGAAAACGGGTGCTCGACGTGGCAAGCGGTTCAGGCATCGCGGCGGTAGCTGCCGCGCGGGCCGGAGCCGCCGAAGTGGAGGCGATCGACCTCGACCCCGCCGCGGTCGAAGCAGCGTTGCGCAACGCCGAGGTCAACGGGGTGAGCTTGCGCGCCCGCGCAGCCGACATAGCCGACACCGAAGGCGCCGATGTCGTACTCGCGGGTGACGTCTTCTACACGCGCAGTGTTGCCGATCGGATGACGGCTGAGATGCGCCGGCTCGTACGGCAGGGGCGAGTTCTGGTTGGTGACCCCGGACGCGGGTATCTCCCCGAGCGCCTGTTCCAGCGTGCTGCCGAGTTCGCCGTGCCCGTGCCCGCCGCCCTGGAGGACACCGAGACGCTTGTCACAACGGTGTGGGAGATGCTTTCACCACACAACAAGTTGTACGCTGCAAACAAATGATCGGGGGCGGAGCACGTGACGAAGCCGGACACCGGGGACGCCGTCGGACGGCTCGTGGACGAAGTTCAGCGGTTCGTCCGCTTGGGCGCACGCGTCAAGGGCATGCTCCACATGGCGGACCTAGGTGCCGAGTTCTCCGCACTGATGCTTTTGTTCCCGTTGCGGCACCACGGCCCCCTGCGGGTCACCGACCTGGCTGAACTCAAGGGCGCAGACCCGTCCACGATCAGCCGGCAGGCGGCCCAGCTCGTCAAGGCCGGCCTGGCCCGCCGCGAGGCGGATCCGGCCGACGGCCGCGCGTCTCGGCTCGCGGTCACTGAAGCCGGCCTGGCCGCGTGCGCCCGGCTGCACGAGGCCCGGCATGCGTCGCTGAGCCAGGCGCTCGCCGCCTGGCCGCAGGAGCGCATCCGCGCCTTCGCCGACTACTTCGAAGAATTCAACAGCTCCGTCGAAGCGCACCTGCGCAACGACCCAGCCGTCTCAGCACGGGAGAACGCGTGAGTCACTCCACCGAAACCGCACCGGCGGGAGCGGGGCCGGGAGCCGCCAGCGGCGCTGCCCCGGCCCAGCCGTCGGCGGAATTCACCCATCGTCAGATCATCACGGTGCTGGTCGGCCTGATGATGGGCATGTTCCTGGCCGCCCTGGACCAGACCATCATGGCCACGGCAACCCGCACCATCGCCGACGACCTCAACGGCTTCAACCTGCAGGCGTGGGCGACCACTGCCTTCCTGATCACCTCGACGATCTCGACGCCGCTGTACGGCAAGCTGTCCGACATCTACGGGCGCCGGCCGTTCTTCCTGTTCGCTATCGGGATCTTCATTGTCGGCTCGTTCCTCTGCGGGCTCTCGCAGAACATGTACGAGCTGGCGGCCTTCCGCGCGATCCAGGGCATCGGCGCCGGTGGCCTGATGTCGCTCGCCCTGACGATCATCGGTGACATCGTGCCGCCCCGCGAGCGCGCCAAGTACCAGGGTCTCTTCCTGGCCGTGTTCGGCACCGCCAGCGTCATCGGCCCAATCCTGGGCGGCTTCTTCGCCGGCGCCGACAGCATCATCGGCATCGACGGCTGGCGCTGGGTGTTCTACATCAACGTGCCGATCGGCATCGCCGCCATGGCAGTGGTCGCCCGGGTGCTGCACCTGCCCCACCGCCGCACCGACCACCGCATCGACTGGCCCGGCGCGCTCACCCTGATCATCGGCCTGGTGCCGCTGCTCACGGTCGCCGAGCAGGGCCGCGACTGGGGCTGGGGCTCCGGGCGAGCCATCGCCTGCTACGTGATCGGCGCGCTCGGCCTGATCGGCTTCATCCTGGCCGAGCGGGCATACAAGGACGAGGCGCTGCTGCCGCTGAAGTTGTTCAGCAACCGTACGGTCGCGGTCGGTGCGACCTCCAGCACGATCCTCGGCATGGCCATGTTCGGCGGCCTGATGACCGTCCCGCTGTACCTGCAGATCGTCAAGGGCAGCTCCCCCACGGTGGCGGGCCTGCAGATGATCCCGTTCGTGGTCGGCATCATGGCCGGTTCGATCACCTCCGGCCAGCTCATCGCGCGTACCGGTCGCTACCGCATCTTCCCGATCGTCGGCAGCATCCTGATGACGGCGGCCCTGCTGCTGTTCTCACTCATCGGCGCGGACACCCCGCTGTGGCGAGTCATGCTGATCATGGTGCTGATGGGTCTCGGCCTGGGCGGCAACATGCAGCCGATGATCACCGCGGTGCAGAATGCCGTCTCGCCCCGCCAGATCGGCGTGGCGACCAGCTCGGTGACGTTCTTCCGTTCCATGGGCGGCACGCTGGGCACCGCGGTCTTTCTGTCGGTGCTGTTCAACGTGCTTCCGTCCAAGATCGGCGACGCCTACCAGGATGCCGGCATCCGGCCCCCCGCCCAGTCCGGCGGCGCCGACCTGAACGACACGTCGTTCATCAACAAGCTGCCCGAGGCGCTGGCCCACCCGTTCAAGGTCGGCTTCTCCGATGGCATCCAGGTCGTGTTCCTGCTCGCCCTGGCGGTCATGATCGTCGGCCTGATCGTGGTCTTCTTCCTGCCGGAGATCCCGCTGTCGCAGCGCTCAGCCCAGCAGCAGCGCGCAGCCGACGCCGCCGCGGCAGAGGCGAGCGACGGGGTGCCGGGCGAGGTTGGCTCCGGACCGGCGGCCGCTACGGGGCCGGGGCGTTGACGAGGTAACGAAGGAGGAACGGGCCGCGCTTCCGCCGGGGAGGGCGGCCCGTTCCCGTTGGGCAGATTGGCAGAGGTAGCCGCGAGCGAGGCTGGGCGACCACGCGCTCGTACTCTGAGACGCATGGCTGTTGTGAAGATCAATGCGATTGAGGTGCCCGAGGGCGCCGGCCCGGAGTTGGAGAAGCGGTTCGCCGCTCGACAGGGGGCTGTGGAGAACGCCGGGGGTTTCCTGGAGTTCGAGTTGCTGCGCCCGGTGGCCGGGGAGAGCCGGTACTTCGTCTACACCAAGTGGGAGACGGAAGAGGATTTCCAGGCCTGGTCGGCGGGCTCGGGCCGGGCTGCCCACGCCGGTGAGCGCGCGCGACCCGTGGCCGGCGGCGCCAGCCTGCTGGAATTCGAGGTAGTCCAGCAGGCCAGGAAGTAGAACTCAGCCGTTACGCCGGGCGGCCGCCGCGATCAGGCGGTCCGCCACCTCCTCGCGGGGCAGGCCCAGCCGCTGGGACGTGTCGCGCAGGATGTCATACGCCTCCTGCACCCCACATCCACGCTGCGCGATGATCACGCCTGCCGCTCGGTCCACGGCCGCTCCTTCGCGCTGGCTCTGGCGGCGTTGGAGTTCGCCGAACAGCACCTCCGCCTGGTTGACCATCGCCATCGCCGTCAGCAGCAGTTCCGGGTCGAGGCCGGCCGGCTGGGCGACGAAGAAGCTGACCGAGCCGACCGCCGAGCGCTGGATGTCCAGCGGGATCGCGAGCACCCCTCGTACCCCCTGGGTCCTGGCACAGTCGTTGAGGTGCGGCCAGCGGACGTCGGTGAACAGGTCGTGCGCGGTCACCACGGCTCTGGTCCGGGCGGCTTCGAGCGAGGGTCCGTTACCCGATTCGTACTGCACATCATCGAATGGCGCGCCCTCGGGGCCGGAGGCGGCGAGCGTGGGTGGGCCGCCCTCTCCGATCAGGGCCGCCGAGCAGCGCAAGGTGCCGCGGATTGCTTGCGCCCCGAGGGTGGCAAGACGATTGAGAGCTTCCGGTACGTCCTCAGCGCCGAGCAGCTGCGCCGACAACTCGTGCAGCAGTCCTGCCACCTCGACGGGGTGCGGCGGCTCGGGCATAGCAGTGGCGGGCAGGGGCGCGACGGCGATCTGGGACTTTACCCGGCCGCGGACGACGATGCGGGTGGGCGGGGGTACGTCGGTCGCGGGTATGGCACGACGCGACCTCCGCCCGGTGCTCCTTTGCGGGGCAGACATTTGGCCGATATTGCCATGCTGGTCCGTGAACACGAAAGTGGCTTCCCCTATCGGGTAACGTCCCCGGGCGTAACCGTCTGCTGCGACGAACGATGTTCCAGGAAGGTGCCCGGGGCGGCTCCCGGGGCCTCTTCGCGCTGGTCGGACTCCGCGAGGATGGCTTCCGCCTGGGCTTTGGGGTCCGCGCTGCCGCCCGCACTGCGCTCCTCGGGGAGCAGGTCCGCGGCTCGCTGATCCACCCGGTCTGTTTCACTCATGAGTGGTCATTTACCCGCTGCGCCCGGTAACGAACGTCGCCCCCGGGAAGACCCGGGGGCGACGCCCTTTTCGTAGGTGCCGGTGTGCAGGTCGCCTCGCGGCGAGTGGCTCAACGCGGCTCCAGCCGGACGGTATTCCGCGAAGGCAAAGGGTGAGGCCCGGGGACACTGGGCACACCGACATCTGTACTCAACTGTCGGTCGCCCACCACCATTCCGGGAGCGAATGTGACCTGGACCACACTAAAGGCTGATGTGGGTCCGGGGCGAAAGCGGGTATCCGGGCTGACGTGAGTGACGACCTTCGCCTTCTGGACGAGTACCTGGACGATGCCTACTCCGCGCAGGAACGGCTCAGCAGCGCCGACCTGCAGCGCGGGGCCATCGCCGCCGACCTGCCCGCCTCCGCCCTCACCCTGATCGACGCCCTGCCCGACGGGGAGTACGCCCAGGACGAGGCCTCCGAAGCCCTGAGGACTCTCAATGTCTGACCACGAGGACCTGCAACCGCTCGGCGATGACGAGGCCGGCGTCGCCGGGGACAGCGATTTCGCCGACGAGCACGGCAGCACGGCCGTTGACCCGGCCATCACCGAGGGCAGCGACGCCCGCGAGGAAGAGAGCCCGCGCGGCTGGTCCGGCCTCGAAAAGTCCTGAACGCAGGACGGCCCCGGCGGCATCCGCCGGGGCCGTTCGAAGCGTCGGGTCAGAGCTGCGGGATCGCGTGCCCGTTGATCGCCGGCTGCTGAGACGGCGCTGGCTCCTCCTCATCGTCTGAGGGCCCCTCGGCCGCCTCCTTGGCCATCGAATACGCCATCTGCAGAAAGTCCGATACGGCGGTCGCCGTGAACACCGTGGCCGCCAGCCGGGTCACCCGGGGCGCGAAGACCAACCCCGTGGTCAGCCCGGTGGCCACCCACACCGCGAGGCAGAACGGGCAGCTGACCAGTTCCCCCACCGAGTGGCGCAGCGAGCTGCCCTCGTCGCGTACCTCTTCGTTGATCTCACCGCTGCCAGCCGGCTCGCTGTAACGCGTGAACGGTGCACGCAGCGGGCTCGTGATCGAATCCTTGGCGATCAGCCGGCTCAGCTTGTGGGTGGCGATCGAGACGAGCACCACGTCCGCGGTCGCGGGCCGGTCCGGGACCGGACGGCCGGTCAGCTTCGCCGCTGTCGTGACGCCGGCCGCCAGGGCGCCGAACGTGCCCATCATGGCGACATACCCGTCCAGGGGCCGGTGGTCGTGCGGCGCGTACTGCCGCCGCAGCCGGTCGAGCCGGCCGCGTACCGAGGAGATCATGCCTGGGGGTGTCCTCTCAGAAGTCCTGGGTGAGCCGGTCGGGGTTGACCTCACGGCCCGGGTGACGAGCCAGGTATTCGGTTTCCAGCTCGGCGGTGCGCCGCAGGTGGGTGGCGAGGGCGGCATCCGGACCGTGGCGCAGCGTGTCCAGCCGGGTGCGGTGCAGGCTGCCGAGTTCGCGGATGAGGTCCTCGTCGGCGAGACCGGCCGGATCGATGCCGGTTTCGGTTCCCACAATGTCGTGGACGTCGGAGTCGCTCATGATCTCTCCTCTCACAGTCGGTGCCCGGCCCGCCGGCGGGGGCAGGGCGCCTGCAGCAACGGTTGCCCGCCCGCCCTGGCGTCAAACCCGCGCCGGTACGCTCGACGCCATGAAAGGGCTGTGGACCCCGGCGTGGATCGCGCGGCATGTGCTCGCGCTCGCGTTGATCGCCGGATTCCTCGCACTGGGCTGGTGGCAGTTCAGCAGGGCCACCGGCGGCAACTCGCTGAGCTGGGGATACACCTTCGAGTGGCCGGTCTTCGCGCTCTTCGTGGCGTTTCTGTGGTTCCGCGAGGTGCAGCAGGAGCGGCAAGCCAGCCGGGGCGTAGCCACGCAACCCGACGGGGACAGCGACGTGCCGGCGGCGGCAACCGAAGACGCCCCTCTTACGGTACGGCGACCTGTGCGCGTACCCGTCAAGTCCGCGACCCCGGCCGGCGACGACCCGGACCTGGCCGCCTACAACGACTATCTGGCCTGGCTGAACGCCCATCCAGGGGCGCGTCCGGGCGACTACCCCGGTCACAAGCCAGCACCGAAGTAACTAAGGACGTGGATCGTGCAGGGAGCTCTCACCCGTTACCGGATCATCGCGTGGATCGTCGGCGTGGTCCTCATCGTGCTGGTCCTGGTGGGCATGCCGCTGAAGTATCTCGGGGACAACGACACCGTGGTGGCCGCCGTCGGCCCGATCCACGGGTTCCTCTACATGATCTATCTGGTGGCTGCCTTCGACCTGAGCCGGCGCGCGCATTGGCCGCTGGGCCGGATGCTTCTCGTGATGCTGGCCGGCACCATTCCGTTCTTCTCGTTCTGGGCCGAACGAGTGGTCACCACCAAGTGGACGCCGCGCACGGTGGACAACGAGTCCGCGTTGGCGGAAAAATAGCGAAAGTCACGCTGCGAACCCGCCGAATTGCACTCCGCTATCGGGATCATTCGCATAAATGTGACAATTAGCCTAGATCACTTACCCGCCTCTTGAATTAATTCGGATCGCCGATAAGTTGGTGCGGTTGGTCCGGTCCGCAGCCACTTCCTCACGTGGCACCGGCCAGCGCCACCGAATTGCTCAGGAACCGCTCGGCGGCCCCATCCCCCGGGGCTGGCGCGTCTCCTGATGCGAACCGGGGAACCAACCGAAGCAGCACTGGGGTGAATCCGCGCGAGCGGTAGGGCCTTCTTCCCGCCCGAATCCGTCAGCTAACCCGGTAGGTGGCTGGAGCGGAAGAGAGGCCACACACCGTTGCGAAACGCCCGCATGAGGCTACGCACCCTGGTGGTCGCCGCATTGGCGATCGCCATCACTGGCTCGGTCGCCCCCGCAGCGCACGCAGCACCCTCGTCCAGTGAGCTGACCAAGAAGATCCAGAAGGCGTCGGATCAGCTCGAGGACGTCGTCGAGTCGTACAACAAGATGACCATCAACCTGAACAAGACGAAGGCGGACGAGAAGAAGCTCGCCGAGTCGCTCGGGCCGGCCCGCGAAGCCCTTGCGGCGGCCGGGTCGCAGATGAAGGTCATCGCCGCGTCGGCCTACAAGACCGGCAAAGTCGGCCCGATGAGCGCGCTCCTGCAGGGCAACGAGGGCTTGATGGATCGCATGTCCATTCTCGAGCAGATGTCGCGCACCCGGCAACGGGACATCGACACCTACACCGAGACGACACAGACCTACGAGCAGCGCCAAGCCGCCCTCAAGACCACGCAGGACAAGCAGGCCGCCGAGGTCAAAGAGCTCGCAGCCCGCAAGAAGAAGATCGAGGGCGACCTCAAGGACCTGTACGCCATGCGCAAGGAGGCGTACGGCCGCGAGACCGAGAAGCCGGCGAAGTACACCGGCTCGGTGCCCAGCATCGCCGGCTCCGCGGGCAAGGCGGTCTCCTTCGCCTACGGCGCGATCGGGCTCATGTACGAGTACGGCTCGGGCGGTCCCAACACCTATGACTGTTCGGGGCTGACCTCAGCCGCGTGGGCCGCGGCGGGCAAGTCGCTGCCGCACAACGCAGCCGCCCAGTACAGCGCCACCAAACGGGTCTCCCGGGGCGCCCTGCAACCCGGTGACCTGGTGTTCTACCGCAGCCTCGGCCACGTCGGCATCTACGTGGGTGGCGGCATGATCATCGACGCGTCGCACGCGGGAGCCCCCGTGAAGAAGCGCTCGATCGACATCATGCCCCCGTACGGCTATGGCCGCGTCACCTGATCCATCCGTTACACGCCTACCGCCGGTGCCCCGCTCGCGGGACGCCGGCCGGTTTGCCGTGCAGTGGTGTCTTTTATCAGTGCAGAACCCGAAAGGCCGGTGTCCGTCGGGGGACACCGGCCTCGTGATGGGCTGGGGGATCGAGCTTGCCGGGGTGGCTTGCGGCCGCCTCGGATCAGGCGGCCTGCAGGCCTTCGGCGCGGGCGAGCTCGCGGAGCCGGCCCAGGGCCTGGATCTCGAGCTGGCGGATGCGCTCGCGAGAGAGTGAGAAGCGCGACGCCACCTCGGTCAGCGAGTGCTCGCGGCCGTCCTCGAGGCCGTAGCGGGCGCGCATGATGCCCGCCGAACGGTCGTCGAGGTGGTTGAGCAAACCTTCGATGCGCTGGCGCTCCAGCGCGGTCAGGACGATCTCCTCGGGCGACGGCGCATCGCTGTCGGCGACCAGATCGCCGAGGTTGGTGTCGCCGTCGTCGCCCACCGGGGTATCCAGCGACACAGTGTCCTGTGCCCAGCGGGTCAGCTCGTTGACACGTTCCACCGTCACGCCCAGCGCCGTGGCGATCTGCTCCGGCTCCGGGTCTGCGCCGAGCTCGCGGACGAGTTGGCGGGTGACGTTGCGCATCCGGTTGACGTCCTCGACCAGATGCACGGGCAGGCGCACGGTGCGCTCCTGCTGGGCGATCGCCCGGCTGATGGCCTGGCGGACCCACCACGTGGCGTACGTCGAGAACTTGTAGCCACGCTCGTAGTCGAACTTCTCCACGGCGCGGACGAGGCCGGTGTTGCCTTCCTGGATGAGGTCGAGCATCGGCATGCCCGAGCGCACGTAGCGGCGGGCGATCGACACGACCAGGCGCAGGTTGGCCCGGATGAACAGGTCCTTGGCGCGCTGACCGTCGACGACCAGGCGCTCCAGTTCCTCCCGGCTCACGCCGCGGCGGACCTCGCCCTCGTCGAGCAGGTGCTCGGCGTACAAGCCGGCCTCGATTGCTTTGGAGAGCTCGACCTCCCTGGCAGCGTCCAGCAGCGGCGTCCGGGAGATTTCGTGCAGGTAGACTCCGACGAGGTCACGTTCCTCAGCGACCTGGTCGGTCCGCATCACGGTGTTCTTCTCCACGTTGCCCACGGTCCCCTCATTGCCATCACTAACCCTGTTACGGGCAATACCTGCGTCCATCAGCCCTCCCCCGTAACGTCCGTAGCTCGCGCATTGCGGTGCGCACCTACACAACAAGTGACGCCCTGCGCTGATTCCGGCTGGTGAGTTGAAAGTGTCACGAATGTCTGAGCGTCACCTGAGAGCCCGTTGCATATTTTCTGAGGAAGGCTCTTCCTAAGAGACATTCGGAGCCGCACCCTGGGTTGGATGCGTCTGACAAACGCATACCCAGCGGCCGTTCCATGACACCATCAGCCCTTCATCCGTCGCAGCGACGCGCATCACGACCTCTGTTGCGACGCTCGTCACCACCAAGTACGGCCGGGTAGCCGTTCGGGTTCACTCAGATGCATCGACAGGTTGCCGCCAGCTTCAAGCAAAACGCCGCAGCCAAAGGTCACGCCACTGATATGACGTGCAGCACCTGTCACGATGCGGCACATCACGCTGCAGATCACTGACCCATCCGGGTGACGTTCGATCGATGCTGTGGGCGAGCTGAAAACCCATGCTGAAGGTGACGGATAACACAGCCCTACGGTGGAGCACAAGGATCAGCGGGGGCCCGGCTAGAAGCCCTCGGCGAGCTGGCAGGTCACGGCGCTGGCGGCTGCGGCGAGGGCGGCGGCGCCGACGACGATGGACGTGGTGATGCGCCGCCGGACGGTGCCGAGGGCCGGCAGATGGGCGAGCAGTTCGGCCTGGACCTGGCCGGGGGTCTGGTTCGCGTCGATCACCACGAAGCCGGGGAACTCGGGCAGGCTGCGGTAGGCGGCGGTGGCGGCCCGCAGATAGTCCATCTCCTCGTGGTCGTAGCCGCGGCGTTCGATCCGGTCGTACGCAATCTGGGGGTTGACGGCCAGGAAAAAGGTGACGTCGGGGGCGGGGAACGCGCGATAGAAGCATCGAGCCCGGTGATCGTTTCCGGCGCGGGCGCGGATGCTGGCGAATTGGCACACCGCATAGCGGTCCATCACGGCGATCTCACCGGTGAACCAGCGGCGGGTCAGCGTGCGCAGGATGGCGAGCCAGCGCAGCACCGCTTCAACGAACAACATCGCGCGGTGTCCGAGCACATGGTCGCGGCCCAGGGCTTCGGCGAGGCGGCCGAACCAGCGCCGGCCACCGGCGTTGCGCCGGTAGCGGGCGGGCAGTCCGCGATCGGCGAGCGCGTCCGCGAGCAGGTGGGCCTGAGTCGTCTTGCCGGAGCCGTCGATCCCGACGAGAGCGATGGTGCGAGGAGGGCGGGCGGAGACCATACCCACCGACGGTAGCGCGGGGTGTCACGCAGCGTTCCTGCGTAAGGGGACGCTTCGGACGTACACAATGGGGGTAGCAGTTTGGTTTGTCTTTGAAACTCGACCACATGCTAGGGAGATGCTATGCCGCACCGGGTTGACGAGGGCCTGGTCAACACGCTCAAGCGGGTCGCCTCGGTGCTCAAGCAGGCAGAGGTCCCGTTTGCGCTGGCCGGCAGCTACGCGGTGTATGCCCACGGCGGGCACTCCAGCGACCACGATGTCGACTTTGTCATTCGGGAGCAGGACAAGGAGCGCGCGCTGCAGGAGCTGGCCGCGGTCGGCTTCAAGGTGGAGCAGCCCCCGGAAGACTGGCTGGTCAAGGTCTTCGACGAGGGCCGGATGGTGGATCTGATCTACCGCCCGGTGGAGGCGCCGGTGACCGACGACACGCTGCGCGACACTTCCATGCTCTCGGTCGAGGCGATCAACATGCCGGTGCTGTCGGCCACCCAGCTGATGGTGCACAAGCTGCTCAGCTACACCCAGCACTACTGCGACTTCGCGACCGGACTGCCGGTGGCGCGTTCCCTGCGCGAGCAGATCGACTGGGAACGGGTACGTAAGGAAACCGCGAAGTCTCCGTACGCCGAAGCCTTCCTCGTGCTCCTCGACCGCCTCGATGTGGTGCCGGAGCCCGGTGGCGCCCGGCTGACCGTGGGGGGATGACATGACCCACCAGCTCGACGAGTACATGGAAGCCGAGATCCAGCGGCTGCTCACCGAGCACGGCGCGGTGGCCGAGCAGGGCATCACCGTGCAGTGCCGGGAGAACCTGCTGGTGCTCGGCGGTGAGGTGGAGAGCGCGGAGCGCCGCGACGAGATCTGCCGGCAGATCACGGCGAACTTCCCGGACGTGCAGGTCGCCTGTGACATCGGCATCGTGCGTGCCGCCGCGCCCACCGAGGTGGAGGAGATCTCATGATCCGCATCGCTGCCGTGGGCGACGTCCACGTGGACAAGGACGTGCTGGGCCGCTACCGGCCCGCGTTGGAGCAACTGCCCGACGTGGCCGATGCGTTGCTCATCGCCGGTGACCTGACCCGGCACGGCACGGTCGAGGAAGCCCAGTGCATGGCCCAGGAGTTCGGCGGGCTGGACGTGCCGGTTGTGGTGGTGCTGGGCAACCATGACCATCAGAGCGACCAGCAGGCCGAGGTCACTGACGTGCTGCGCGAGGCCGGGCTGACGGTGCTCGAAGGCGACGGCGTGGTGCTCGAACTCAACGGGCACCTGCTGGGCGTCGCGGGCGCGAAGGGCTTCGGCGGCGGGTTCGCCGGGGCATGCGCCAGCAAGTTCGGTGAGCGCGAGATGAAGGATTTCGTCGGTACGACCGAGGCGATCGCGGACCGGCTCGGCGACGCGTTGCGCTCGCTGGAGTGCGATGCACTGGTCGCGCTGACGCACTATGCGCCGGTGCCGGAGACGCTGGTCGGCGAGCCGCTGGAGATCTATCCGTTCCTGGGGTCGTACCTGCTGGGCCAGGCCATTGATTCGGCGCCGACCGCGCTGGCTCTGCACGGGCACGCCCATCACGGCAGCGAGCGGGGACGCACGCCGGGCGGGGTGCCGGTGCGCAACGTGGCACACCCGGTCATCAAGCAGGCCTACAACGTCTACCAGCTGTTGTCCGAGGACGCCGGGGCCGGGCTGGTGAGGGTCTGATTCCCGCTCCGTCGCCGGTGGACGATGGCACGCCACGTTTCCAATTTTGGCGGCTCGGGTAGTAGATGGTCATGGAATTCTTGCTCTGGATCCTCGCAGTCATCCTCGTGGTCGCCGGCATCCTCGCGCTGTTCCGGCGGCAGCTCCTCTGGGGCATCGTGCTGATCGTCGTCGGTCTGCTGGTCGGCCCCGGCGGTGTCAGCATCTTCAACTAGCTGAGCCGTCCCATAAGACGGCATCCCCAACCGGGGCTGCCGTATGGCTATCTCTTGCAGGTAGCCATACGGTGGCTCCGGTTTTCTGCATTTTTGCCCGATTACCCGGGAGCTTCTCCATCTCGACGGGGGACCCGAAAGTAGTCCCCCGCACACGCCGTGCGATGTCCTAGATCGGACTCGTGACGTAATCCTCAGCGAATCGATCCCCCACGAATTCGCGAGGAGCCGGCAGTGGCCGAGGTCCATCACTTCACCTACGGAGCTTTCAATCCGATCGGCGCGTACCTGGTCGCCTTTCTCGGATCCTTCCTCGGACTGCTGAGCACCGGGCGCGCCCGCAACGCCCGTACCCGCAGCCGCCGCACCAGGTGGCTCATCATCGCGGCGTTCTCGATTGGCGGGGCGGCGATCTGGCTCATGCACTTCACCGCGATGCTCGGGTTCGACGTGCCGGCCAGCCCGGTGCGCTACAACCCGCTGCTGACCATGCTGAGCCTTGGGCTGGCCGTGGTCGCGGTCGGATTCGGACTGATTGTTGTCGGACACGGCCGGCCCAGCATGCTGCGGGTGGGGGTGGCCGGCGTGCTGACCGGCGCCGGCGTGCTGGCGATGCACTACACCGGCATGGCGGCGATGCACGTCTCCGGCACCATCAACTACAAGCCGATGCTGGTGATCGCGTCGGGCATCATCGCCGTGGTCGCCGCCACCACCGCGCTCTGGTTCACCGTGGCCATGCGGGGCGGGATGCTGCGGATGCTGGGTGCCGCCGCGATCATGGCCATCGCGGTCTGTGGCATGCACTACACCGGCATGGCCGCGATGAGCGTCAAGCTCAGCGGCACCATCTCCCACCACGTCAGCGGCATCCGCCCGCTGCTGATGATCGTGCCGATCACGCTGATCAGCGCGGCGACCATCATCGGGGTGGCGCTCAGCGCGCTGCAGGCGATGACTGAGGAGGAGTTCACCGACGGCACCAGCATCCCGAAGCGCGGCTCGCACGCCGAGCACCACAACCAGCCGTGGTCGCTGCGCCAGACGACGCTGAGCACCATGCGGCGGCCCTCGCCGGTGCGCCCGCGCCCGGCCATGGATGAGCGGCCGACCGGCGACCGTGACGACCTCACGGGCGACGACCTCAGGAACGAAGAGCCAGTGGCGTCGTAGCCGGGACGGTATGTTCTCGTCCATGGCGCCCAGGATGCTGCTGTCGATGCCGTTGCACGCGATCACCGAGGTGTACGGCGAGGCGGGCCTGCGGGACCGCTTCGCCCTGGAACTGGAGCAGTTGCCCTCCTCGGACCGCAAGCGGCTTGAGGAGGCCCTGGCGCTGGCCTCCGAGCTGCACGCCGAGGACCGCCGGGTCCGCGAGCCCTACCTGAACCACCTGCTGCGGGTCGCGATCCGGATCCTGCGCTACTACGGCATCAGCGACCCGGATGTGCTGGTCGCGGCGCTGTTGCACGACGCGGTGGAGGACCACCCGGCGGAGCTTGCCGGGTTGCCCGCCGCGCTGGGGCACGCGGTGCTGACCGAGGCGGCCGTCGCGGAACTCGCGCGGCGCTTCGGCCCCCGGGTCGCCGAGCTGGTCCGCTCGGTCACCAACCCCGAGTACGACCCGGAACGCGACAAGCACGAGCAGTACCGCGCGCACGTGGCGGACAGCCTCGACCGCGATCCGTGGGCCCGCGTCATCAAAGTCAGTGACTTCACCGACAACGGCGTCGGCGTCATTCACACCACGTACGACAAAGCGCGCAGCTCAGCGATCAAGTACCGGCCGCTGGTTCCCAAGCTCAGGGAGCTGATCGGGCGCCCCGACACCCCCTTGTCGATCACCGCCAAGGACCACATCCTTGATCAACTGGACCTGGCCGAGGAGCGGTTCGCCGCCATCCTCGACGGTTAGCCTGGGGTGCATGCCCCTCAGCAGTGATTGGTGGCGCAGCGCCGTCATCTACCAGATCTATCCGCGCTCCTTCGCCGACAGCAACGGCGACGGCATGGGCGACCTGCCGGGCATCACCGCGCGGCTCAGCGACCTGCGGGAGCTCGGCGTGGACGCCGTCTGGCTCTCGCCGTTCTACCGCTCCCCGCAGCATGACGCCGGGTATGACGTGGCCGACTACCGGGCGGTGGACCCGCGCTTCGGTGACCTGGGTGACGCCGACAAGCTGATCGCCGAGGCCAAGCAGCTCGGCCTGCGGGTCATCGTCGACCTGGTGCCCAACCACACCTCCAGCGAGCACGCCTGGTTCCAGGCCGCGCTGGCCTCGGCGCCGGGCAGCCCGGAGCGTGAGCGCTACATCTTCCGCGACGAGCCGCCGAACAACTGGCGCAGCGTCTTCGGCGGCCCTGCCTGGGAACAGACCACCGACGGGCAGTGGTATCTGCACCTGTTCGACGTCTCCCAGCCCGACCTCAACTGGGCCAACCCGCAGGTGCGCGCCGAGTTCGTGGCGATCCTGCGGTTCTGGCTCGACCGCGGTGCCGACGGCTTCCGGGTGGACGTCGCGCACGGGCTGGTCAAGGATCCCAGCCTGGCCGGCTGGGAGTACGGCGACGACACGGTGCTCGGCGGGCTCACGCCGCAGGATGCCCCGCCCCCGCCGATCTGGGACCAGGACGGCGTGCACGAGATCTACCGCGAGTGGCGTTCGGTGCTCGATGAGTACGAGGACGACCGGATCCTGGTGGCCGAGGCCTGGGTGCAGCCCGCCGAGCGGCTTGCCCACTACGTGCGCCCGGACGAGATGCACCAGGCGTTCAACTTCGAATACCTGGTGACCCCGTGGGCCGCGGCACCGCTGCGCGCGGTCATCGACCGGACCACCGGCGCGAACGCCGAGGTCGGCGCGCCCACCACCTGGGTGCTGTCGAACCACGATGTCACCCGGCATGCGTCACGCTTCGGCTTCTCTGACGGCAAGGATCACCGCAACGGCATCTCGGCCCGCGACCCGCAGCCCGATGCGCCGCTGGGTCTGCGCCGGGCGCGGGCGGCGTCTCTGCAGATGCTGGGGCTACCCGGTTCGGCGTATCTGTACCAGGGCGAGGAGCTGGGGCTGCCGGAGCACACCACGATGCCCGACGAGTTCCGGCAGGACCCGGCGTGGGAGCGCTCGGGGCACGCCGAGCCGGGCCGCGACGGGTGCCGGGTGCCGATTCCGTGGGAGGCCGACGCGCCGTCGTACGGTTTTGGCCCGACCGACGCCAGCTGGTTGCCACAGCCGGCGTCGTGGGCGGAGCTCGCGCTCGACCGCCAGCGCGGCGTGGCCGGCTCGACGTACGAGCTCTACCGCGCGGCCCTGCGCCTGCGCCGCGAGCACGATCTCGGCAACGGCACCCTGACCTGGACCGGCAGCCAGCCGGAGGTGCTGGCGTTCGCGAACGGCGACGTGCTGGTGCTCAGCAACTTCGGCGACGAGCCGGTGGCGCTGCCCGGCGGCTCGCAGGTCCTGCTCAGCAGCGGGCCGCTCACCGGAGACGGTCAGGTTCCGCCGGATGTGACGGTCTGGGTTCGGCGATAGCCGCGTACGTGGCCAGGGCCGCATGGGTGTCCGCCATGTCCCTGGCCACGGTGCGGCTGGCCAGCCAGTACATGATGCCGGTGGGGATGAAGAAGAACTGGAAAGCCGCCAGCCCGACCGCGTAGTTCAGCGGCGGCGGGAACGCCCCGGACAGCCCGCGGAAGGCCACGCCGACCAGCGCGTTCCCACCGGCCCGCCCGGCGCCGTTGAACAGGTTGCCGAGGCTGTACACCGTGCCGCGGTGCTCGGGCGGGTTGACATCGGCGATCAGCGCGAACCAGTTCGGCGAGTTGGCCGAGGTCAGCGCGAGCGCGAACACCGCCACGGCCAGGCTGAGCCCCACCGTCGGCTCGGTGACCACATTGGTCAGGACCGCCCCGATGATCGCGCCCGAGCTGCTGCCGTTGGGCACGTCGATGTGAAACGGCACGAAGTACAGCACCACGTAGAACGGTACGGCGGAGAGCACCCCAACCGCCGCGACCAGCGCCCGCCCTCGCGGTGTGCGGCGTTGCAGCCGGTCGCCGACCAGCCCGCCGAGGATGGATAACGCGCCGCCGAGCTGGAACAAGGTGGCGAAGACGCTGCCCACCACGATCGCGGTCTGGGTGGAGTAGCCCTGCGCCTCGGCGCGGGCCCGGAACAGGATCGGCAGCCAGACCAGCGAGCCGAACGCCACCTGGGCCGAGAAGCCCTGCAGGATCAGCCACACATTGGTCCGACGAGCCAGAATCTTGGGCAGGTCGTCGCGGTGGATGCGTTCGTCGTACTCGATGCCCCGCAGTTCGGGCTGGCTGTCCCCGCGCGGCACGTCATAGGTGATCACGTAGGCCACGGTCGCCACCACGCCGGCCGCCGCGGTGATCAGAAACGGCCGCCGCCAGTCGTCGGCGCCGAGCAGCCCGCCGACCATGGTGCCGGCCAGCGTGCCGATGCCCTGCGACAGCCCCCAGAAGCTCATCACCAGCCCGCGCCGCTTGGGGGAGATGAGGTCGCTGACCACGGAGAAACTGACGCTGGCCACGCCACCGAGGCCGATCGCGGCCAGCGCCTGCGAGGCCAGGAACGAGGGATAGCTGCCGGCCAGCCCGGACCAGGCGGTGCCGGCGACCCAGATGGCGGTGCCGGCAATGAGGACCGGCTTGCGGTTCGTGCGATCCCCGGCGTACGCCCAGCCGATCGCGGCCACGGCGCTGATCAGGAACATCACGGTGGTGGCGAGCGCGATGTGGCCCTCGCCCACCCCGAAGCCGGTGCCGATGCTGCCGTACAGGGGTGGGACGAGGCCGATCGCCACATTGTCGAGTGAGGCGAGAACGACGAACACCACCACGCTGTACGTGCGATGCGCCGAGCCGCCCTTTCTCACGGGAGGAGGTTAGCGCCTCACCTTGTCGACGACCCTGTCCCGGGCCACCGCGTACTGCTCCCGGATCAACGGAACGCTGTCGTCCTGGAACACCTCGGGACTTTCCGCGGACCAGGTGGGCGGGAGATCGCCGCCCTTGACGACCCAGGCGGCCTGGCGTGCGGCACCGTCGGCGACATACTCACCCGGCGGGGGCACCAGGACCGGAAGACCAAAGAGCGCAGGAGCAATCTGTCGTACGGCCACACTGCGTGCTCCTCCGCCGACGAGCACGATGCGGTTGGCTTCAGCCCCGTGCGCGACCAGCGCGTCGAGCCCGTCGGCCAGGGCGCAGAGCATGCCCTCGACCGCCGCCCGGGCCAGGTGCGCCGGATCCGAGGTCCTGAGCGTGAGCCCGTGGATGGCCCCGGTGGCGTCCGGGCGGTTCGGGGTCCGTTCGCCTTCCAGGTACGGCACCAGCACCAGCCCATCGGCGCCGGCCGGGGCCGACAGGGCCAGCCGGGACAGCTCGTCATGGTCGACGCCGAGCATCTTGCCCGCCGCGTCAAGCACCCGGGCGGCGTTCAGCGTCACCACGATCGGCAGGAACCGCCCGGTGATGTCGGCGAACCCGGCCACCGTGCCGCTGGGATCGTCCGGGGCCACTTCCGAGGAGACGAACACCGTGCCCGACGTACCGATGGAAACCACGACGTCTCCCGGCAG
>NZ_LOJP01000001.1:1406703-1419293 GCF_001553785.1 Actinoplanes sp. TFC3 | reverse complement strand
CTACTGGTCGGCCAAGACCAACGAATACCGGCCCGAGCGGAGCGCCGTTGGGCAGGTGACCGGCGATCCCGGTGGGACCGAGCACCTGCGGCGTGATGAGCTGCCGGCCGAAACCCAGTTCGAGCAGGTCGGGCCGGTATTCGTTGGTCTTGGCCGACCAGTAGAGCGTCCCGCTGGCGTCGCTGCGATCGGTGCGCAGCGTGTCCAGGCTCCCGGCGCCGGACAGTTTCCAGGTCAGCCAGTCGTGCGGCAGGCAGACCGCTGCCACCTTCGCCGCGTTGTGCGGTTCGGTGCGCGCCAGCCAGCGCAGCTTGGTGAGCGTGAAGCTGGCCACCGGCACGATCCCGACGGCATCGGCCCACGCCTGGCGGCCCTTGCCGGCGCCCCCGAGATCCTCGATCAGCTCGGCGGCCGCCCCGGCGCTGCGGGTGTCGTTCCACAGCAACGCCGGGCGGACCACTTCGCCGTCCTCGTCGAGCACAACCATGCCGTGCTGCTGCCCAGCCACCGACACCGCAGCGACGTCATCGAGCCCGCCCGCCTCGGCGATGGCCGTCTGCAACGCGTCCCACCAGGCCTGCGGGTGAACCTCGGTGCCCTCGGGGTGACTCGCGCGTCCCTGCCGTACCAGTGCTCCGGTGTCCGCATCCCGGATCACCACCTTGCAGGACTGGGTGGAGCTGTCGATGCCTGCGACGAGGGTCATTGCTACCGGGCCCGCAGGACGTGGTCGATCGCGAGCTGGTGGAGCTTGACCATGTGGTAGCCCTGCGCGCCGGCCGCGTCGACGTCGTACTCCTCGAACGCGCTCTTGTCGTTGAGCAGGTCCTGGTAGGTCTCGCCCTCGTTCAGGGTGGGCTTGGCGAGTTCGAGCACCTTGGCCTCGGCCAGCGCGGCCTGCACCCCGGGGTCGGCCCGGAACGCCTCGGCGCGCTCCTTGAGCAGCAGGTACATCCGCATGTTGGCCTTCGCCGACTCCCACACGCCGTCGTAGTTCTCGGTGCGCGAGGGCTTGTAGTCGAAGTGCCGCGGGCCGTCGTAGCTGGGTCCGCCGCCGGGCGCGCCGTGTTCGAGCAGGTCCACCAGCGCGAACGCGTTGAGCAGGTCGGCGTGACCGAACACCAGGTCCTGGTCGAATTTCGGACCGTGCTGGCCGTTGAGGTCGATGTGGAACAGCTTGCCGTGCCACAGCGCCTGCGCGATGCCCTGGGCGAAGTTGAGGTTCGACATCTGCTCGTGGCCGACCTCGGGGTTGATCCCGAACAGCTCGGAGCGCTCCAGCTCCTGCACGAAGGCGATGGCGTGCCCGGCGGTGGGCAGCAGGATGTCGCCGCGGGGCTCGTTGGGCTTGGGCTCGATGGCGAAGCGCAGGCCGTACCCCTTGTCCTCGGAGTATTGGGCCAGCAGGTTGAGGCCCTCGGCGTAGCGGTCGAGCGCGGCGTGCACGTCCTTGGCAACGTCGTACTCGGCCCCCTCGCGGCCGCCCCACAGCACCAGCGTCTTGGCCCCCAGCTCGGCGGCGAGGTCCATGTTGCGCAGCACCTTGCGCAGCGCGTAGCGGCGCACACTGCGGTCGTTGCTGGTGAAACCGCCGTCCTTGAACACCGGGTGGGTGAACAGGTTGGTGGTCACCATCGGCACGACCAGGCCGGTCTCGTCGAGCGCCTTCTTGAACCCGGCGATGATCCCGTCGCGGGTCTGGTTGTCCGAGCCGAACGGCACCAGGTCGTCGTCGTGGAACGTGATGCCATAGGCGCCCAGCTCGGAGAGCTTGTGCACCGCCTCCACCGGGTCGAGGGGGGCGCGGGTGGCCTCGCCGAACGGGTCACGCGCGGTCCATCCCACGGTCCAGAGGCCGAAGGAGAACTTGTCGTCGCGGGTGGGATGAACCGACACGGTTACCTCCACGTACAAGATTTGTTTATTGGTTGAATTATTTGACCGCGATGTGTCACTGTCAAGGGGTGCCGAGCGTCTCCCAGGCCCCTATCAGGCAGAACAGTGTGCGGGCTCATAATCTCGCGCTTGTGCTGCAAACCGTGGCGAACAGCGCAGATCCGATAAGCCGGGCTTCGGTGGCCGGCGCCACCGGGCTCACCCGCTCGACCGTGTCGGCGCTGGTCGACGACCTGATCGCGGGCAGCCTGCTCACCGAGGTCGACCCCGCCCCGCGCACCGGAGCCGGGCGACCCGCGGCCGGATTGCGCCCCGCCCCCGACGGGCCGGCCGGGCTGGGCCTGGAGATCAACGTCGACTACCGCGCGGCTTGCGTTGTCGACCTCACCGGCACGCTGCGCCATCGCCTGGTCGAAGCCGGGGACCAGCGCCAGGCCGGTGCCCTCAGCGCGCTGACCCGGCTCGCCGCGCTTGCCCGGCACCGCGCCGAAGCTGACGGGCTGACCGTGGCGGGGGCCGCTCTGGCGGTGCCGGGCCTGGTGGCCGCAGGCGGTGTCGTGCGCGTCGCACCCAACCTGGGCTGGCAGGACATCACCATCGGGACCGAGCTGGACGGCCTGCCACTGACCGTCGACAACGAGGCCAACCTGGCGGCGCTCAGCGAACTCGGGGTCGGGGAGTTGCCGCCCAGCTTCATCTATGTCTCCGGCGAGGTCGGCATCGGCGCGGGCATCGTGCTGGACGGCTCGCTCTACCGCGGGGTGCGCGGCTGGAGCGGCGAGATCGGCCACATTCCGATCGACGCGAGCGGCCCGCTCTGCCGCTGCGGTGCCCGTGGCTGCCTTGAGCAGTACGCCGGTCAGGAGGCGATGCTGCGCGCCGCCGGGGTGACCTCGGTGGCCGAGCTGGCCGGGGCCGACTTGACCATCGCCGGCACGGCCTTGGGAACTGCGCTCTCGACGGTGGTGAACCTGCTGGACGTGGACACGATCGTGCTGGGCGGCATCTATGCTCCGCTGGTGGCGCGGCTGCGGGACGCCATCGACGCGGAGATCGGCCGGCGGGTGCTCACCGGGTCACCGATCCGGCTGCGCGCGGCCACCTTCGGCCCGGACGCGGCCATGCGCGGGGCGGCGGGCGCGGTGCTACAAGGCGTCCTCAACGACCCCGCCGGCTGGCTGGCCCGGAGCTGAGGTGTCCATGGCAACCTGCTGGAACTCGTTGAGCCCGCGCACGAGCGCGGCCCGGCCCGCGGGGCTCATCCGGTCGAACACCTCGCCGAGCACCTCGCGCCGCGTCGAGCGCAGGTTGTCGAGCAGCGCCCGCGAGGACGGCGTCAGATACAGCGCAATCTCCCGGCGGTCGGCCCGGCCCGGCTCGCGGTCGACCAGCCCGGAGGCGACAAGCCGGTCACACAGCCTGCTGGCCGAGGAGAGAATCATCCGGAGCTCAGCGGCCAGACCCCGTAGGTTGATGCCCTCCGCACGCTCGACGACCAGCAGCGCGCTGAGCTGGGGACCGGACAGCCGGGGCACGGCTTGCTCACGGGCAGAATCCCAGACGGCCAGCAAGGTAGCCGCGGCGTCGTCGACCGCCGCGGCGTGCTGTGGCCCATCCGGCCCATGGTGTTCGGCCATGGTGCAGCAGAGACTACCCGCAGGACGGGCCGTGCCGGGGAGGTGGAATCGGTGACCGAGCGGGTGACCGCCGTGCGCCGGGTGCTTGCCGACGCACCGGCCGACCAGGTTGTCGAGTGCCTCGCCGAGGAGCTGGCCAAGCAGTACGAGGCCGCCGCCATCGAGCTGTTGCAGGTCGACTACCGGCTGTCGGCGCTGCTGCCGCTGATGGATGGACCGGCCATCACCCGCCCCGGAGACCCGGCGTGGCGCTCGTTCGACCATCAGCAGCAAGTGGTCGCGGGTCAGGTCGGCTACTTCCCGGTCAGCGTCCGGGGCGAGCGGCTCGGGGTGCTGCGCGTCTCCCCCGTGTCGAGCGATGAGCAGGAGCGCACCGAGCTGGGTACGATCGCCACGCTGCTGGCCCACGAGCTGCAGGCGGCCAGCACCGGCACCGACCGCTACACCATCGCGGCCCGCGCGCAGCGGCTCACCCTCGCTGCGGAGTTGCAGTGGGAGTTGCTGCCCGGACGCAGCCGCTCGGGGTCCGGCTTCGGGCTCGCCGGCCAGCTCGAACCGGCGTACGCGGTGCGCGGCGACAGCTTCGACTGGGCCGAGCAGGAGAACAAGGTGTTCGTCACCGTGCTCAACGGCATGGGCGACGGGATGGGCGCGGCGCTACTGACCTCGCTGACCACCCAGGCGCTGCGCAACGCCCGCCGCGCCGGGCTGCCGCTGGCCGACCAGGCGGGCCTGGCCGACCAGGCGATTTTCTCCCAGCACCGCGGCGACTGGCACGTGGCGGCGCTGATGCTGGAACTGGACGTGACCACCGGACGGCTCGAAGCGGTGGACGCGGGCTCACCCCGGCTGATGGTGCTGCGCGACGGCGAGGTGCTGGACCAGGATCTCGACGCGCAGTTCCCGCTCGGCATGTTCGAGACCACCGACTACCAGCCGCAGAGCATGGTCCTGCAGCCCGGCGACCGGCTCTACATCGTCAGCGACGGCGTGTTCACCGCTCCCGGCACCAGCGGCCGGTACGGCGACGCCGCCCTGCACCGCTTCGTGCGGCGCACGGGCTCGCTCGCGCCGCTGCAGGCCGTCCGGTCCCTGCTCGGCGACCTGCGCGCGTTCGTCAGCGCCGACCTGGAGGACGACGCGGTCGCCGTCTGCCTCGACTGGACGCCCGCCTCCTCCCCCGAGGGGTAACGCCTCCTGTCGTTTCCCGGCGGGCTGGCGCCGGCCCGGCGCTTTCTCAGCGGCTGGCGCCGGACCTGGAGGAGATTGCCTCGAGGAAGATATCGGAGATCTTTGCGGGGTCCTCGGCGATGAACACGCCGCCCGCGCTGGTGGCTCCGGCGATCGCGTCGAGTTCGTTGGCGTCGACCTCGTTGCCGATGCCGACGATGACCATGCGCACCGGGCGGCGCGGGTCGCTCGCCTTCTTCAGCTCGGAGATCAGGGTGCCGCGGCTGATGCCGTCATCGTTCTTGTTCACGCCGTCGGTGAACAGGATGACCGAGTTGACCCGGCCCGGCTGCCAGGTGTCCTGCACCTTCTTGTATGCGGCCAGCGCGGTGTCGTACAGACCGGTGTTGCCGCCCTCCTTGGGCGTGATCGTCTTCACCGATTCCTGTAGCTGCCCGCGCGCCGAGGTCAGCGGGCTGATCGGCACGATCTCCTTGTAGGGCAGCTTGCCGTTCATCTCGGTGGAGAAGACCCACACACCGACGGCCCACTTGTCGTCGAACAGCGCCAGGCCCTGCGAGGCCGCACCCCGGGTCACCGCCGCGCGGCTGAGGTTGTTGGCGGTGGGCACCTTGGTGCCCATTGAGCCGGAGACATCGAAGACCGCGAGCACCCGGCCCGGCAGCGTGATCGCCGCCCAGCTGCCCAGCGCCTGGTTGATCGCGCCGGCGTCCAGCCCGGCCGCGGCCGCGCCCTGGCTGCCGGAACTCGAGGCGGCTGCCGCCTTGGGGGCGCCGATCGGAGCTTCGAAGCCCGCTCCCGTGGTGCCGTCCGCGCCGCGCAGACCGGCCTTGGCCAGCTCATCCTTGAAGGACGCGGCCTGCAGCGCCTCGCGCAGGCCGGTGGCCGCCGCCTGGGTGCTCACCTCGAGGCCGGGCATCACCGCGTAGGGGTAGTCCAGCGCCGGGGGCTTCGGGTCGAGGTAGAGCGCGACCAGCGGTACGACCGGCTTTTCGGCATCGTAGGCGATGACGTCTTCCTCGGACAGCGGCGCGGCGCTGATGCCGCTGGCGAGGTCGGCCGGGTCGGTGGATCGGGGGAACTTCTGCAGCAGGTCGTCGCGCAGCGAGGAGCTGCCGCTGGCCAGGGTGCGCAGGGCACCGACCTGCTGGGCCTTCGCCTGCGGCGAGGAGCCAGCCGCGCCGCCCAGGGCGAGCAGGCCGTTGAGCCCGGCGGCGTCGCGCATCGGGTCGACGATGCCGGTGCGCAGCGCGTTGCCAGTGGTCATCTTGGCGACCAAGTCGGCCCAGCCGAGCTTGCGGTTGGGCCAGCCGATGATCTCGGCGGTCGGCTGCGGCATCGCCACGACGACCGGGCTTTGCGCGAGCGAGGCGCCGTCGGTCGGCTGGAAGCCCGAGGCCTCCGAGCGGATGCGCATCAGCCACGTCGTCGAGTCGGGGACCCAGACATCGGGCACCGCGCCGGTCTTGCTGGCGGCTCCGAGCCCGGTCAGCGAAACACCGTGCTTGAGCGCGACGGTCGACGCCATTGTGGCCGGATTGACGCCTGTGACATTGACGTTGACGCACGTCCCGTTGACGTTGGCACCGCCGGTTGTCCAGGTCTTTGCGACTTGCTCGATGGCAGGCGCTATTTCGGTCGCCGCGGCGACGTTGAGCTGGATCGCTCCGCTGCAGCCCTTGTCGCTGAGCTGCTGATAACCGAGCCAGGAGCCCGCGAGCACGACAACGATCGCCATCGCGCTAGCGACGACGCCCGCTCCCTTGACATTGAAATTTCTGCGATGGCGGCCTGACACGCGCTCCATACTGCGCACGCCAGAAGCCGAATGCCATATACGTTCGGATGAAAATTACTCGTAATGGCATTATCTAAAACTTAATTTACTCTCCGTGTTTGTTCCTATCCGATCGGTGCATGGAACCGAGCGATACAGGTGGGGCTGCCCAGCCCCACCGATCCGGCGATTGCCGCCGGGATGCCCGAATCAGGGTTGATGCGGAAGATCGTTACGTTATGTGACCTCTCGTTGGCTACGTAGAGGTGATCCCCGGCCAGCGCGAGGTGCCGGGGCCAGTCGCCGCCGGTGCTGACTTCGGCGACCAGGGTGCCGCGTTCGCCATCCCAAGCGAACACCGACACGGTGTTGGGGCCACGGTTGCCGACATACACGAACCGCCCGTCCCGCCCGGCGGTGATCTCGGATGGCTGGTTCGGCCGGCCCTCGCTGGTGACGACCTTTCCGGGCTGCTCCCCCGGCCGGTGCCAGCTCAACTCACCGGTCAGCTCGCCGACAAGCAAGAGGGCGCCGCCGGCCGAGCGCAGCAGGTGCCGCGGGCCGGTGCCGGGTTCGGCGGTGATCGCCGCACCCACCAGGGCCAGCCGCCCGGACACCGGGTCGAGCCGGGTGCGCCAGACGCGATCCGAGCCGAGGTCACAGACCAGCACGTCCGGCCCGTTCGGGTCGGGGTTGACCATGTGCGCGTGCGGGCCCTGCTGGCGGTCGGCCACCGGGCCCGACCCGGCCAGCTCCAGCAGGTCGCAGCGCGGCCCGGGCACACCATCGGCGTCGAGCGGGAAGACCGCCACGCTGCCGCTCGAGTAATTCGCGACGAGCAAGTGGGAGCCATCCGAGGCGACAGCAACGTGGCACGGATCCTTGCCGCCGGTCGGTTGCACCGCGAGCGGGGTGAGGCTGCCGTCGTCAGCCACACCGAACGCGCTTACCGTGCCCTCGTCCAGCTCGTTCACGGCGTACAGGACCGGGCGGGTGGGGTGCTGGGCCAGGAAAGAAGGAGATGGCGTACGCGCAACGACGGCCAGCCCGGTCAGCGCACCGCTCGCCGGGTCCCGCCTGGCCAGGGAGATGCCCTCGCCCGTACCGCCGCTGACATCGGTGTAGCAACCGAGGAAGACAAGTTCGTCCATGCCCCGATCCCACCACAGCGAGCGCGCGGACCCCCGTAGACCCGCGCGCTCGCCGCCGACGTGGTGCGGTCAGGAGTTCAGGATTTCGTACGTGGTGGCGGTCGCCTTCTGCTGCTCGCCGGCCGCCGGCTCAACCGGGGACTCGGCGGTGCCGTACTGGTCGTACACGGCTTCGTACCGCTGAGCCTTGGCCTTGCCCGCTGCCGGGACCTTGATGATCGCCTTGGTCAGCCGGCCCTGTGCGTCGAGTACGGCTTCGAAGGGCACCTTGTTCGCCGCGGCACCCAAGGCATTGAGGGTCTTGCTGTCGACGATCTCCGCCTTGCCCTGCTGGGTCAGGTCGGTGGTGCCGCTGAACGTGGTGCCGGCCTTCTTGACGTCGGCTGCGGCCTGGAAGACCGGGAACAGCTCGGCCGGGTCGGTCTCGTTCTCGTACGACAGGGGCGCCGCGTCGTCGTCCTTGAGCTTGGCGCGGTCGACGAGCATCCACTTCTTCGGCAACTTCGGCAAGCCGGTCAGTCCGTTCGTACCCGAAAAATTGATCTTGATCCAGGACTTCTCATCCACGACCAGGAACTTCATGGTCATGGTGAAGCCGAGATCGGCGTCCTTCTGCGAGATGTCGATCCGGTAGCTCTTCTTGGTGGCGTCCAGCACACCCTGCATCGGCTGCTCACCACCCTTGAGAGCGAAGTGGAACGCCCCCGTGGCCGGCCCCGGCAGCGCGGTGAGCAGCTCCTCCTTGGGCGTCGCGGGCGGCTGACTCGCGGTCTGCTTGACCTGCTCGGCGACACCACAACCACCGGCCGCCAGGACGAACAGGGCGAGCAGCGCGCCTACTGGCTTGTACACATTCATGTCTGCGTCTCTCCGGAAGTGGAAATGGGGGTCCCGGCGCCGTGCGGCACCGGGGTCGACGCAGTGAAGCCTGCGGGACAGTGCTGCTGGAGCGCTGCCGCTATGCTGCTGCCGGCTGCCGTTCCGCTGCCGTTCAACGTTTGCGCTGTTCAGAGGGGGTGTCGGGTGACTGACGACCCCGTAGCGTTCGAAGTCCTCGGCGATCTGCGCGCCATCCGCGCAGACACGGAACTGGAGCTTGGACCGGCCAAGCAACGCGCGGTGCTGGCCGTGCTGCTGCTCAACGCGGGCCGCCCGGTTGCGGTCGCGCAGATCGTGGACGCGGTCTGGGGCGAGGAGCCCCCGGAAAACGGCGCCAACGTGGTGCAGAAGTACATGGCCGGCCTGCGCCGCATCCTCGATCCATCACATGCACCCCGCACGCCCGGCGAGCTGCTGCCACTGAGCAGCGGCGGGTACACGTTGCGTATTGAGCCGGACGCCGTGGACGCGCTGCGCTTCGAAGCTGGGCTGGTCCAGGCGTCGGCGTTACGCAAAAGTGGACAGTTCACTGAGGCAGCGGCGCTGCTGCGCGAGGTGCTGGCGCTGTGGCGGGGCGAGGCTCTGGCGGGCCTCAGCGGGGCGGTCTTCGAGGCGGCTCGCCTGCGACTGAGTGAGGCGCGGGCGACGGCTTGGGAAAAATGGGCAGAAATCGAGCTGGCTCGGGGCAACCACACCGGGGTCATGCCTGATCTCGTACGGCTGGTGGAGCAGTTTCCGCTTCGTGAGGGTCTGCGGTCGCACCTGATGGTGGCGTTGCACCAGGGCGGGCGGCAGGCCGAGGCGCTGGCGGTGTTCCGCGACGCCCGGGAATACTTCCTCGACGAGTTCGGGGTGGAGCCGGGCGAGATGCTGCAGGAGACGCACCGGCGGATCCTGCGTGGAGAGCGGCTCTACACCGAGCCGGTTGACCCGTGGGCCTCCTCGTCCGAGCCTGAGTCCCCTTCGGCTGCCGGCGAGGCGGCGTACGTACCGCCGATTTCTCCGCCGCCGTTTGCGGGGGCTGCGGCCTACGTGCCACCTTACGTGCCCCCGGACCCGACCGTGCAGACCCCGCCGCCGCACTGGGGCAACACCACCCCGCTGCCGCTGCGGGTGTCCAAAGGCTTCCCGGTCGGCCAGGTGATCGTGGCGTCGCTGCTGCCGATCCTGCTGTGCTCGATCGGCAGTTGGATCTACTTCGTGTACGCGGGCATCTACCGCCGGGATCGGCGCCAATTCGTCGCGGCAGCGGTCTACCTGGTGCTGTTCATCGTGGCCTGCGTGATCATGGGCATCGACCCCTCCCCGGTGAACAGCAAGGACACCACGCCGCTGGAAAACGTGGCCATTTGCATGTGGCTGACCATCGCTGTGGTGGCGGCGGTGCATGGCGGTGTTCTGGCCTCCCACCCCGGCGACAGCCCGCTGGCACGAACCCTGCGAGCCCAGGCCCGCATGTTCGCCGCCTACAACCCGGCCCAGGCCCTGCACATGGGAGTGGGCCGGCCCGACCTCAGCCGCTCGTACGACGACGGCGGGCTGATCGACATCAACCACGCACCGAGCCACGTCCTGACCCAACTGCCGGGCATCACACCGCAAACAGCCCAGGCGATCACTATCGGACGGTTCGCGCGGCCATACCTGCAGCCCGAGGAAATGATCGTCCGCGGCTTCGTGACCAGCAAGATGCTGCACCGGATGGCCTCGTGGGTGATCTGCCTGCCCCCGCAGACGGCGCCGGCCTGGCACGACGCGTCGCCTCCGCCGCGATACTGAGCCCCGCTACCGGCTGCCTGCTGAGGCGAGCTGCCGGCGGGCCACGTACTCGACCAGTTCGATCAGGACGTTGCGGGCTGCCGTGGGTTCGCGGGCGTCGAACTCGACAACAGGAACGTCGCCGTCCAGGTCGAGGGCCCGGGCGATGGCGTCGGAGCCGAAGCGGCGCTCGTCGAAGCAGTTCACGGCCACCACGAAGGGGGTGCCGCGCTGCTCGAAGTAGTCGATCGACGGGAAGCAGTCGGCCAGGCGACGGGTGTCAGCGAGGACCACGGCGCCCAGGGCACCCTGGGAAAGCTCGTCCCAGAGGAACCAGAAGCGGTCCTGGCCGGGCGTGCCGAACAGATAGAGCTGCAGGTCGTCGGTGATGGTGATGCGACCGAAGTCCATCGTCACCGTCGTGGTGTGCTTGCCCTCGACCCCGGAGGTGTCGTCGGCGCCGTCGACGCCGGTGAGAACCTCCTCGGTCTGCAGCGGCCGGATTTCGCTGACCGAGCCGACCATCGTGGTCTTGCCCGCGCCGAAGCCACCCGCGATGAGGATCTTGAGCGCAACCGGGATGTGCGAGCGGGCGCCATCACGGTCAGAGCGCACGGAGTCCATTGACAACCGCCTTGAGTACGTCGACGTCGTGCGGCTGGGAGGCCGCGGGAGGTTCGTAAAGCGAAATCAGGCCCGCCGAGCGTAGATCACCCAGGAATACCCGGACGACCCCGACCGACAGGTCCAGTTTGGAGGCTAGTTCGACAACCGACGTTGGCTCCCACGCCGCGCCGACGATCGCATGATGCTCCGGATGAAGCGAGGGCGGCAGGGAATCGTCCCGCATGGTCGCCACCACGAACGCGAGCAGGTCAAACTCGCCTTCCGAGGGCGCAACCCGCCCCTGCGTCATTGCATACGGCCGGACGACCGGACCAGCGTCGTGGTCCAGCCAGTCGTGGAGCACCCGCCCCGTGCCGGGGAACAATGCGTCAGCGGGCATCGGATCCAGGCAGCCGATCCGGTGCGTCCATCGTCTGGCCGACGCGGGTGACGAGCATGGCCATCTCGTACGCAATGAGCCCGAGATCGGCATCGCTGTGCGCAACGACCGCCAGGCAGGCACCCAGGCCGGCTGCGGTGACGAAAAGGAACGCGTCCTCCATCTCCACCACGGTTTGGCGCACCGGACCGGCTTGGAAGTGCCGGCTCGCCCCCTTGGCCAGGCTCTGGAAGCCGGCGGCCATCGCGGACAGGTGCTCGGCGTCCTCCCGGCCCATTCCCGCCGAGGCTCCCATGAGGAGCCCGTCGGCGGACAGGACCACTGCCTGCTGGGCGGACGGTACCCGCTCGACAAGGTCGTCGAGGAGCCAGGTGAGGTTGGCGCTCTGATTGGTCATCTGTGCCACTTATGCGTCCTTAACCGGGGCATGATTCGAGTTGTTCTCCTCGGGCGCGCCGTCCGTCCCGCCGTCGGCCCCGGCCGCGGAGGTCCCCACGGCCGGGAAGGTGACCGTAGCCGCCTCCGACCACGCCGGCTGCCCTGGCGTCTGCTCTTTGTCAGTAACTGGGGGTTGCGCGTCACCCTCGCCGGCTATTCCCTCACCACCTGCGTTCACCTGATCACGCGGTGATGCCGGAGCGCCCGCCTCGGGCTGCGACTTTCCGGCGAGCGCGGCGGCATCTTTGCGCCCCTGGGTCGTACCGCGTTGCAAGGCACTCATGAGACTGCGCACCTTTTCGGGGGTACGCACAGTAGTCGACTCGGCTCGTTCCGCCACGGGTCCGCGGAGTTGGGGCACGAGGTTCGCCTGTCGCACCCGGCGCGGTAGCAAGCGCTCATCGCCGGGGATGCGGTTGTCGGCGGGTGGCTCATCTGCGGGCGTCCGGGGCGCGGGGATGCGCGGAGAGAGCGCCGGCGTGACCGGAGCGGCGACGATCGGCGGCCGCACGTCGATGACCGGCGATTCCGAGCCCGGCATGGCAGCCGCGGGCACGGCCGCAATCGGCACGACAGGCGGCGGCACGGCCACAGGAAGCACGCCCGCAGGCGGCGGTGAAGCGGCAGCAGGCGGCAGGGCCGCAGGCGGCGGCCCGGCGGCAGCAGGCAGGCCAGCGGAGGCCTGCGCCGAGCCGGCAGCCGACGGCGAACCAGGCGCCGGTGAGCCGGTGAGCAGTACCGGCTCTCCCCCATGGGTCAAGGCGGTTTCGCTGGTCGAGGTGGCGTTCAGGGGCTGACTGCTGCCGGAGGGCCAGTCGACGTTGAGGGTGCCGGCTTCGCGGGGGTCAGGGGCCACC
>NZ_LOJP01000001.1:1363998-1406603 GCF_001553785.1 Actinoplanes sp. TFC3 | reverse complement strand
GCGGGACGCTGAGCCGCGGCGTTGGACCAGTCCGTCGGCGCTGAGGCCGGCTGCTACGGCGCTGGGGGCGGGGCCTGTGATCGGCTTGGCGGTGCCGGCCTCCGGGCGCTCGGCGTCGAGGCCAGCGGCGGCAGAAGGGGCTCTCGCAGGACCGCCGGTCAACGGGACCGCGGCGGGCACGTCAGCGGCCGGGTCCGAGACGGGAATCCCAGCGGAAGGAGCCAAGCCAAGGGAATCAGCGGGCGGAGCGGCGGATGGATCCAAGGCTGCGGAGTAGGGAGCGGGGTCGGGGCCGATCTGCAGGGCTCCGGGACCGGGTGGGGCTGCGGTGGTCAAATCGCTCGGAATGAGGACCACTGCGGTTACGCCGCCGTAGGGGCTGGGGCGCAGGCTGACGCGGATGGTGTGACGGGCGGCCAGTTGGGCTACGACGAACAGGCCCAGGCGGGCGCTGTCGGTGGGATCGAACTCGGGGGGTTCGACGAGTTTGCGGTTGGCTTCGGTGATCGCGTCGGCCGACATGCCCAGGCCGCGGTCTTCGATCTCTATCGCGTAGCCGTTGGGGAGGATCTGGCCGCTTACCTGCACGCGGGTTGTGGGCGGGGAGAAGGATGTGGCGTTTTCGAGCAGCTCGGCGATCAGGTGGATGACATCGCCGACCGAGCGGCCGAGGACGGCTGAGGGCTGGATGGCGACGATGTCGATGCGCTTGTAGTCCTCGACCTCGCTGATGGCGCCGCGGATGACGTCGATCAGCGGAACCGGGTTGCGCCAGCCCCGGCCGGGGGCCGCGCCGGCCAGGATGACCAGGTCTTCGGCGTGGCGGCGCATGCGGGTGGCCAGGTGATCGACGCGGTAGAGGTCTTCCAGCTCGGCGGGCTCGGTTTCGCGGCGTTCCATGCGGTCGAGCAGGGCCAGCTGGCGGTGCAGCAGGGTCTGGCTGCGGCGGGCGATGTTGAGGAAGACCTCGTTGATGCCGCGGCGCACGTTGGCCTCGTCCACGGCGGACTGTACGGCGGTTGTCTGCACCTCGCTGAACGCGTGGCCGAGCTGGCCTATCTCGTCGCGGCCGTACTCCAGCGGCGGGGTTTCCGCGTCCACGTCGACGGTTTCGCCGCGCCGGAGCCGGCCGATGACCGAGGGCAGGCGTTCGTCGGCCATCTCCAGGGCCTCGCCGCGCAGCCGGACCAGGCGGCCCACGATGGAGCGGCCGACCCGGAGGGACACCACGATCGACACGATGATGGCGGCCAAGCCGAGCAGGCCCGCGAGAGCGAGCCGGAGCAGGATGGAGATGGCGACCGGGCGGGCGTCCTCGGCGAGGGAGTCGGTTGCGTTGAGCTCGAACGCGCGCAGCTGCTGGGTCGACGTGTCGTATGCGGGTTGCCAGGCGTCCTGAGGAACCGGGGATGCCTGACCGGCTCGGCTCTCGGAGAGCAGTCGGTCCTGCAGCTCGGTGAGCCGGCCGAACGCGGCGCCGTTGCTCAGCTTCTGGTAGGCGCCCCGGTCGCGTTCGGGCAGGTCGGCAACGCCCTGGCTGAACAGGAAGCGGGAGGTGCCGATCGCCTGCAGCAGCTCGACCCGGCTCGCCGCGTTCAGCTTGCCGGCTTCGTTGGCCCCGGCGAGCAGCGCGTCGACCCGGCTGAGGTGCTCCTGACCGCGGCCGACGGTGGTCAGCGCCCGGATCTCCCGGTCGACCTTCTCGTCGCCGAACGTGGCGGTGGCCGCGAACATCTCGAAGCTGGTGTCGATGATGCTGTTGTAGAGGTTTTGCGCGCCCACCACGTCGACATCCCGGGCGTCGATGTAGCCGCGGGCTTTGCCGAGCCCCTCGAGGTCGGTGACGATCTGGCGGATGCGCGTCTCAAGCGTGCCGCTGGCCGCGCGCCAGGCCTCGCCGCTGACCGCGTCCACGGCAGTGCTGGTGAAGTCGGTGGCGGCGCGGTCGGTGACGGCGCGCTGGGCGGTGAGCGACGCCGCATCGGCCTTGGGGTCGGACAGATAGGCGACAGAAAGTTTGCGCTCGCGCTGAAGCTCGCCCACGAGGACCTCGCCCGGATCGCCAACCGATTCGAGCAGCGTGCGCGCCGACAACAGGTTGACCGCCGGGCCTGCGGTGATTGCCGTTGCGAAGGACCAGAGCGCCAGCAGTGCGACCAAGGGGACCACTACCAGCGCAATGATCTTCGAACGGATCGACCAACTCCGGGTTCTCATCAGACTCCGCCCGAACGGGTGCAGGACCGCGTACACGATTCAATATCTGTCTATGACTCGCGTACGCCCCCGCGAGGATACGTAATCATGGCCAGCCCATCCACCACCCCTGTGGATAAGTGGCTTTGATCCGAGCCCGATGATTGATGATCACGGTTGAGTGGGCATATCCACCGGTGAAGAAGGAGGAGACCGATGTCCCCCACATCCGTGATCATTCTCATCGTCGTCCTGCTGGTGGTGATCGCCGCCGTCCTGATCGGTGTGCGCAACTCGCGCCGCAAGAAGCTGCAGCACAAGTTCGGCCCGGAGTACGACCGCGTCGTCGGGGACGCCGACAGCCGCGCCGCCGGGGAGAAGGAGCTGCTGGAACGTCAGAAGCGCGTCTCGCAGTTCGAGCTCAAGGCGTTGCCCGCGCAGGCCAAGGCCCAGTATTCGGTCGCTTGGGAAGAGGTGCAGATCCAGTTCGTCGACGCGCCCAAGGAAGCCGTCAACACCGCCGACGAGCTGGTGACCCGGCTGATTGCCGAGCGGGGATACCCCACCGGCGACTATGACGAGCAGGTGGCCAACCTGTCGGTGCAGCACGCCAAGACGCTGGAGCACTACCGCGACGCGCACGCGATCAGCGAGCGCAACAAGCGGGGTGAGGCGGACACCGAGGACCTGCGCCAGGCTCTCGTGCACTACCGCGCGCTCTTCGCCGACCTGCTCGGCGAAAACCCGGTCCGCTCGGAGGGTGCGGTCGTGCCTGACAGCGAGCCGAAGATTCCGGCCCAGAAGATCAACGACTACGACACCGACGCCACCAGCCGCTGAGGAGCCCGATGATGCGTTTCTTCTCCAACGACGCCCGCGAGGCGCCGGACGACGACCCCGATCACCGCGCCGCCGACGAGCAGCACCCCGACCGGGTGCAGTCCGAGCCGGTCGCGGTGCCCGGCCCCCGCCCGCCGTCGCCGTGGGCCACTCCGGCCGAAGCGAGCGCCCCGGCCGCCGTACCCGCGGAAGACCACCACCGAGATGACACCCAGGTGATCGACGACCCGGAGCGTACGCAGGCCTACGAGCCCGGCCCGGTTGCGGAGACAGTCGAGTCACCCTCGGAGACCAACACGACGACGTACGCGGCAAGCATCGCCGGTGATCGGCCGGAAGCGCACCACGATGATGTTGTGGACGTACCGCTTGACGACACGGACACGACCGAGGAGCCGAAGGGCGGCAACGACGTGACGGACCGGGTGCTCAAGGATGAGGGCGGCTTCGAGGACCCGCAGGCGATCGACCCGGCCACGGCACGACCGCTGGAGACCCGGGCGCACGACGAGCAGGCGATCCCCGGCGAGCAGCCCCCGGTGGTGCCGGTCCCGGTGCCCGCGGCGCAGCCCGAACAGCAGCAAGCTCCGGACACGTTGTTCGCGGCGAACGACGCCACCGCCCTCAAGGAACGTTGGCGTGACGTGCAGTTGCGCTTCGTGGACAGCCCGAAGGAAGCGACCGAGGAGGCGGCCAAGCTGGTCGAGGAGGCGGTCGACCAACTGACCGCGAGCCTGAAGTCCCGTAAGGACGGGCTCGGCGGTGCCAGCGACGACACCGAGACGCTGCGCGTGCAGCTACGCGGCTACCGCGACATTCTCAACCGCATCACGGGACTGTGAGCCACTGAGGGAGACTGGGCGGGTGCGTGCATCTCGCCTGGTCTCCCTGTTGTTGCTGCTGCAGACGCGTGGGCGGATGACCGCGCGGGAACTCGCCGACCAGCTTGAGGTCTCGATCCGCACGGTTTACCGCGATGTTGAGTCGCTGGGGGCGTCCGGGGTGCCGGTGTACGCCGATCGCGGGCCTACCGGTGGCTATCAGTTGCTGGACGGCTATCGCACCCGGCTGACCGGGTTGACCGAGGCCGAGGCGGGCACACTGTTCCTGGCCGGCGTGCCGGGGCCGGCTGCTGAGCTGGGGCTCGGGTCGGTGCTGGCGGCCGCCGAACTCAAGCTGCGGGCCGCATTGCCAGGTGAGCTGGCCGATCGGGCCGACCAGGTGCGCGACCGGTTCCACTTGGACGCTCCGGGCTGGTTCCGCGCCGACGAATCCACCCCTTACCTGGCTACCGTGGCCGGCGCGGTGTGGCAGGAACGTCAGCTCGAAGTCAGGTACCGCCGGTGGCGGGCGCCGCGGGAAGTGACCCGTACCTTGTCTCCGTTGGGCGTGGTCCTCAAAGCCGGACGCTGGTATCTGGTCGCGAAGTCGGGCGACCGCGTGACCGCCTACCGCGTCGTCAACATTCTTGAGGCGCAACTTCTGGAAGCTGTGGTCGTACGGCCGAAAGAATTTGATCTTGCGCGCTTCTGGCGGGATTGGACTGACCGGTACGAACAAAGCGTCTACACCGGGCGAGCCATCGTCCGGCTGACCCCCGAGGCGCTGGCGCGGATGCCGTTCATTTTTCCGCCGGAGATGGCCCGCACGGCCCAGGCGTACGCGTCGGAGCCCGGTCCGGACGGCTGGCTGACCACCGAAGTGCCGATCGAATCAGCGAAGCATGGGCACATCGAGCTGCTCAAACTGGGGGCCGATGCCGAGGTGCTGGAACCCGCTGAGCTGCGATCCTTGTTCGTGGGCACCGCGCGGGGCCTGGCCGCGACCTACTTGGATCGCCACAGCTCGGACAGGGTGACGAACTCGTAGCCGCGCGTCTTGAGGCCAGCGATCATGGCGGGTAGCGAGTTCAACGCGATCAGGCGGCGCTTGTCACCGGCATCGTGAGCCAGCACGATCGAACCCGGACGCACCGTCTCGATCAGGTTGCGCGCCTGACCGGCGGGGTCATCGGCGAAGTTGCGCTCGTGCATCTGGTGCGACCACAGCGCGATGTCGTAACCCATCGTGTCGGCCGCCAGCACGGTCGAGCCGCCGAGATGACCGTACGGCGGGCGCATCACCGTGACCTCGCGGCCGAGGTGCCGCTTGATGGCCTCGTGCGTGCGCTCCAGCTCGCGGCGGGCGCCGTCCAGGTCCAGCGTGGCCAGATCGTCGTGCGACCAGGAATGATTGCCCACCTCGTGCCGGTCGAGGCGGCCGCGAACCAGGTCGGCATGCTCTTCCAGATGGCTGCCGACGAGGAAGAAGGTGGCGGGCACCTGAGCCGTGTCGAGGGCGTCGAGGAACCGCGGCGTGTAGTCCGGCAGCGGCCCGTCATCGAAGGTCAGCGCCACAACTTTCTCGGCGGTCGGCTGGAAGTAGTGAATTTTCACGCCACCATGAGCCACCGCACCGAGGTTGTCGGCCGCCGAGGCGTACCCGCCACCCAGCGGTGGCCGGTCCCAGCCCAGCCAGTGCTTGACCTGATCGGTGCCGGCGAAGGCGGTGGCCGCACCACCGGCAGCCAACAGACCTCCACGCATTATTGCCCGACGAGTGACCATCGATCTCCCCCATGAACGTCTCCGGCCTCGCAGCCTGCTTGATCATGGGAGGTACACGCTTCGGCCGGAGGGCGGGTTTCGCTGGGCTTGGTGATCGGCCATAAGTAGTAGGCGGGGGTGCGGCCCTCGCGCCCTCAGGACGGATCGTAAGCCGCCGGAACGCCGTCGCCGGCAGCCCCGTCCGGAGTCGAAATATCCGGATCGGTGGGCTCGTCGGAGGTTCCGCCGGTCGGGTCGCCAGCCGGGTTGGTTGTCGACTCGGTGGGCGGCGTGGCCGGGTCGGAGGTGTCGTCGCCGGTCGGCGGGGATTGCGAGCTCGCCGGTTCCTTGGCCGACGGGTCTGCATCCTCCGATGCGGACGGCGAAGCCGACTCCGACGGGCTTGCTGTCGGCGTGGCCTCCGAGCGGGTCTTCCGTGGCCCCGCGTTCTTTTTGGGGTTATTCGCGACGATTTGGGCCGGGTCGGTGGGCGTATCGCCTGCGCCCGTGCCGCCGTCACCGCTGCCGCCGGTTTCATCGCCACCAGCGGGCGGGATGACCTCGTTCTGCTGGACTGTCACCGCCGGGGGACGCTGCGGCGTCACCGTTGACTCACCGAATTGCGCGCCCAGCCACAACGCCGGTCCCAGGCCCACCGCCAGGATGGCCCCGAAGAGCGCCAAAGGTCCCCGTTCCATCGACGCCCTCTCCCCCCGTGTTACGACGATTTTCGCTAGATCGCGGGAAAACTCTCTACCCATTTCCACGAACGGTAAGCAAACGTCGCCGGATCTTCATTGTGACGCCGAGTGATGTCCCGGTTACGCCTCAGTCGCCGATGCGACTCCGGCCGGAGCGACACGACCTGGCTTCACCCAAGGAGCACGGGCCGGAGACCTCGAAGGTTCATCTCGTACGGGACAAGAAGTCGACGGCGTTGTCCAGGGCGGACCATCCACCGGGCAGTTCGTCGGAATCCAGCGCGCTGCGCACACTCAGCGTGCCGCCGTCGCGCAGATCAAGTGTCCACGAGCGCCGCTTGAGCTGGGTCGCGTTCACCACGTCGGCGTACGCCACGAACCGCGTCTGCAAAGAACGCTGCGCTGGATCCTCAGCGGCGACGCGGGCGAGCCGGCTTTTCGCCGAACCGTTCTGCGTCCGGGGCAGGCCGGGCACCAGGACCAGTCCCGTGTCGACAATCAGAACGTCGGTGCGCGAACCGTCCACGACCAGGTTGACCACCCCGCCCACCACCTCGGGCCGGGCCGGCGGCAGGTCGGCCGAGGGTGCGGTGGCCACGTCGATGTCCAGCGCTGTCAGCCGTTCCCGAGCCGTGTCCACGGTCGCCGGGTCAACAGCCAGGGCAGCCAGTCCTCCGAGATCAAGATGTGACCCGTCTACGGCCACCAGCTCGGCCGTACCGGTCCAGCTGTGCCGCCAGCGGGCCGCGCCGCTGCGCAGGGCGGCCAGGGCCAGCAGCAGGGTGACCAACTCGACGGTCCGGCCGGTGGTCTTGTCGGGCGGCAGGTCGGGGAAGACCTGTTCGGCGATCTTGTGCAGGCGACCGTCGGCGGCCAGGTCGAGCACGTCGGCGGGGGTGGTGACGGGGCTGCCGGCCGCGCGGGAGAGCGTGGTCAGCGCGGCGTCGGCCTCGCGTTGCATCTCCACGGTGCGCGCGGCGCCGAAGAACTCGTCCCAGCCCACCCGGGTGCGGCCTTGCGGCGGGTACGCCACCTGCTGCAGCACCTTTCCGAGCCCAGGCAGGTCCGGGACCAGCGTCAACGCCGGGGCAGAACGTTCCCGGCGCGGCGCCCGGGAATCAGCAGGCGCCCGGGAATCGGCCGGCGGCGGAGAGTCAGCCGGCGGCAGGGAGTCAGGGGCCGGTCCGGTCGCGGATTCTTCCGGGGCCCGGTCGGCGACCGCTACCGAACTCGCGGTGGAGGCGCCCGCGGCCACGGCGGCGAGGTCTTCGGCGGGAGCCGGTGACACCGGTGCGGGCGGCGCGGAGCTGGCCAGCGCGGCCAGCCGCTCCTGGCGTGCCGGGTGAGTGTCCCAGGTGGACGGCGGTGCGGGTTCGCGGGCGCGCAGGATAGCGACGTCCTCGGCCCGGGCTGACAGCACGCGCAGGAAGCCGCCGAAGATGTCGTCCGGTACGTGACCGGCCTGGAAGCCGGGTCCGAGGTATTCGGCGTGGAACACCCGGTGGACCGCGTCGAGCGCCGGGAGGTCGCGCAGCACCGCAGCCGCCGCGGCCGGCCCGGCGAACTCGGCGGCGATGCGGTCGGCCTGCAGTTCCTGGGCGCGGCTGAAGGGGGCGTCGACGCGGCGGTAGAAGGTGGCGTACGTACGCAGGAGCGGGCCGGCTGGGTTGCGGCGGGAGATGCGCGGAGCGACCCGGGCGATGGCGGCGCGCCCACGCCAAGCGAGCGGGGCCAGACGGCCGAGGCGGGGTGAGTAGTGGGCCAGCTCGTGGGCGGCTACCGCGCGCAGGTGCTTGATGTCCCAGGCTTGCAGCAGCGGTAGTCCGAGGTAGAAGTCGCGGCGACCGCCGATCACCCCGAGCAGGTGGGTGCGTTCCACGACCCGGGCCACGGCGTCGGCCACGATGGTCAGGCGGTCGGGGGCCCGGGTGCCGGCGGCAACGGCTGCCGCGTCCAGAACGGCCCACAGGTCGGGCGCGTCCTGGCGGCTCACCGGGATGCCGACCGGTTCGGGGCGGCGATGGTGCAGGGCGCGCCAGGTCGCGTACGCCATCACGCCAACCGTGGCTGTGCACACGGGCACGCCGATCCGTGCCGCTGCCGAGCCCGGCAAGGTCGTGAGCACCAGCATGACCGGCACGACAACCACCACGAGCTGCAGCGCAGCCACCGTCAGGAAGCCGGCCAGCGCGAGGACCGACGTCCACACCAACTTTCGCACCCGAGCAACAGTAGGGCGGGGGTGGGACACTCCGGCATGGGGTAGATCGACTGTGATCCTCATGAAGGCGGCTTGAACTGGGAGAACATCGTCGCCGCCGGTTGTCGAGATTTAAGAAAGATTTCGGACGCTCGTGGCGGCGGTCGTTTCGCCGGGTCCCTGGCGGGGATGCAGGGATCATGGCTCAGCTTGATCAGACTGCCCTGGCCGCGCTCAAGGGATACGCCTGGCTGCCTGACCTGCGACGCGAGGCGGGCGGCGGCCCGGTGCACCTGCGCGTCATGGGACAGCCGGCGGTCGGGATCTGCGGTACCGAGGCGACCCGCTTCTTCTATGCGGCCAACAATGTGGAGCGGCACACGGCGCTGCCCAGCCTGGTCGTCAGCACGCTGTTCGGCAAGGGCGCGGTGCATACGCTGGATCGCGAGGCTCATCGGGCGCGCAAGGCTTTGTTCGTACCGTTGCTGATGGGTGACGGGATCGATGCGGCCGCCAAGCTTGTGGGTGAGGCTTTTGACCAGGCCGCGGACTCGTGGCGCGGCGGGGGCGAGATCACCCTGATGGACGAGTCGGCGCGGGCGATCACCCGGGGCGTGACGCGCTGGACCGGCATACCGCTGGAAGATGACGAGATGGACGGCCTGGCGGCGGATCTCCTGGCGATGGTTGACGGTTTTGCGACGGTTGGTCCGCGCCATTGGCGGGCGCTGCGGGCGAGGCACCGGCGGGAGCGGTGGCTGGCGTCCCTGATTGACCAGGTACGAACAAAGCGCTCCCCCGCCGCCCCCGATTCGGCCCTGGCCCAGGTGGCCTTCTTCGAGCAGGACGGCGGACCCCTCGACCCGCGCACCGCCGCTGTCGAACTGCTCAACATCATCCGCCCGGCAACAGCGGTGGCCTGGTTTGTCGCCTATACCGCCCACGCCCTCGACCGCTGGCCGCAGCACGCCGCCCGCCTGCGTTCCGGCGACGACGCGTTCACCACGGCCTTCGTGCACGAGGTTCGCCGCTTCTACCCGTTCGCCCCGTTCCTCGGCGGGCGGGCCACCCACGACATGCTCTTCGAGGGCGAGGAGGTCCCGCGGGGCACCCTGGTCCTGCTCGACGTGTACGGCCAGAACCACGATCCCAAGCTGTGGCCCGACCCGTACGCGTTCAGTCCCGAGCGCTTCCTGGATCGCCCGATCGGCGAGTTCGAGCTCATCCCGCAGGGCGGCGGCGACCCGCGAACAGGTCACCGCTGCCCCGGCGAGCAGCTGACGATCGCGATCCTCGGCACGCTCGTGCAACGCCTGGCCCAGTTGGACTACTACGTGCCGCCGCAGAACATGGCTGTCGACCTGAGCCGGATCCCGGCCCGGGTGGCCAGCGGCGCCAAGATCGTGGTGACCTAGGGCCAGTCGATCTCCGGCGAGGGGTGGAACGCGATGCCCTGCTGCCGCCAGCGTGGGCCGTACTCGGCGAGCCGGGCGCGGAAGGACTCCCAGTCCCGGGAATCGCGCGGTGACCAGCCGATCTCCGCGATCGCCGGGAGCCGTGGGAACGTCATCGTCTCCGCGTCGGTGAGGCTGCGCAGCGTTTCGGACCACAGCGGTGCTTCCACGCCGAGCAGGGCTTCCTCCCCCACCCCGGGCAGCCGTTCGGCCGGCTCCCATCCGTACGCGGTCTTGACGTCGATCAGTCCGGCCCACTCCAGGCCGGGCCGGGTGTCGGCGGCGTAGCGCATGTCCAGGTAGGTCTTGTCGGCCGGCGACATGATGATCTTGTTGCCGCGCGCCGCGGCCCGAGCGGTGCCCTCGTCGGCTTCCTCGATGCGCCAGAACTGTGCGACGGCGGCGGTGGGCAGGTCAACGGCGGCCATCTCGTGCCAGCCGATGGGCCGCTTGCCGTATTTGGTCACCAGCGGCAGCACCCGCACGATGAAGGTGCGGTAGTCCTCGGCCGTGGTGGCCTGCGCCTCGTCGCCACCGATGTGCAGGTAGGGCCCGGGGGTCAGCGCGGCCATCTCGCGGATCACGTCGTCGGCGAACGCGTAAGTCTCGTCCTTGCCGGCCACCAGCGAGCTGTAGCCGACCTCCATGTCGGTGCGCGGCATGGGCGCGACGCCGTCTGCAGTCAGCTCGGGATAGGCAACCTGCACGGCGTTGACGTGCCCCGGCATGTCGATCTCGGGGACAATCGTGACAAAGAGCTTCTCCGCGTACGAGATGAGCTCCTCGTAGTCGCCCTTGCTGTAACAGCCGCCGCCGAGTCCGTCCACGCCCGTGCCATCGCCGCCACTCAGCGCGGTCAGCTTGGGCCAGCTCTCGATGTCAATGCGCCAGCCCTGGTCATCGGTCAGGTGCAGGTGCAGGTGGTTGATCTTGAACTGGACGAGCGCGTCGAGGTAGGTCTTGACCTCGTCGACGGTGAAGAAGTGCCGCGCGACGTCGAGCATGGCCCCGCGATAGCTGAAGCGCGGCCGGTCCACGATCACCCCGCCGGGCACGATCCAGTCGGCCTGCTGCGCACTGTCGGCGTAGATCTCCACGGGCAGCAGTTGGCGCAGTGTCTGCACGGCGTAGAAGACCCCCGCCGGGTCACCGCCGGTGAGCACGATCCGCTGCGAGGAAACGTCCATCCGGTACGACTCAGAGCCCAGTTCCGGGTCCACGGCCAGCGCGATCGCCCCGGCACCGGAGTTGATCGCCAGCTCGAAGCCGGTGGCCGGGCGCAGGACTGCGACCAGGTAGTCGGCCACTTGTTCGAGGCCCGGAGCCGCACTTATGGACGTACCGGAATCAATGGCGAAGTCAACGGCCGCATCGGGCCGCACCTCGGCGGGGACGGGTATGACATCGCCCAGTTCTCTCGTCACCACTACGCCCTTCTCGCAGGAACCGCCGGCCGGTCCGCCCGAAATATTAAACCCTCTTTCCAGTTTCCGGTCACGGCCTCTGGGATCGCTCCCATCCCAGGGTCGCCGACCCGGTCGATAAAGTGACAAGATGGCAATCTCAACGCGGCGCGCGACCCTTGAGGACGCGGCCGTCCTGCACGATGTCGCGGCGCGCACCTTCGGGCTGGCCACGCCGGCGGGCACTGCGCAGAGCGACATCGACGCGTTCATCGCGCTCAGGCTGTCCCGCGAAAGCTTCGAGAACTACCTCACCGACCCGCTACGGGTGCTGCTGCTCGCCGAGAACGAAGACCGGCCGGTTGGCTACTCGATGCTGGTGGGCGGCGAGATCGCGGACGCCGACCTCGCCGCGACCGTGAAGCCGGCCACACCGGACGGTGGCAGCGCGATCGAACTCAGCAAGTTCTACGTGCTGCTCGACAACCACGGCTCCGGGTTGGCCGCGACGCTGATGACGGCTACCGTGCAGGCCGCGGCGGCTACGGGCGCGACGCTGTGCTGGCTCGGCGTGAACCAGCAGAACGAGCGGGCCGCGAGGTTCTACACCAAGCACGGCTTCGAGATCGTCGGCACGAAGCGGTTCCTGGTCGGCTGCACCTGGTTCGACGATCACGTCCGCGCCCGCCAGATCTAGCTGCTCTTCGCCGGCTTCCCGCTCTTCGCCGGCTTTCCACCGGCGCGCGGGCGCTTCAACACCGGTGCGTGGGCGCTTCAGACCTGGAAATGGGCGGCCGCGTCGGGTTGTTGTGCCCATTCGATGCGGGTGCGTTGCCGGTCGGACAGCGGCGGCAAAGCGTCCACGGCGAACCAGCCCACCTCCAAGGACTCGTCGTCGTTCACCCGCGCCTGTCCGCCGGTGGCCCGGCAGCGGAACGTGATGTCGACGTACTCGGTGCGGTCGCCGTTCGGGTAGACGTTCGGCGGATGCGTGGTCACGGCGACGATACGTTCGGGCACGACGTGGACGGCCGTCTCCTCCCACACCTCACGCACGACCGTTTGCGCAGGCTGCTCCCCCGGGTCCATCACCCCGGCGATCAAGGCCCACGTGCCGTCGTCCGCGCGGCGCCCCAGCAGCACCCTCCCCTCCTCATCAAAGACGACGGCGGTCACTCCCGGCAGAAACAGCAGGCGGGTGCCGACAACAGCACGCAGCTCCCTCAGGTACGGCGAAATGGCCACGCCTCATTCAACGAGCGCGCGTACATCCTTGGCCACGAATTGCACGAACTCTTCCACCGGGTACGGGTCCTCGTTGGTCGGCTCCAGCACCACACTGGTCGCGCCCGCTTCGGCCACCGCACGCACGCCGGCGGCGATCTCCTCGGCTGTGCCGCTCACCCCGGGCCAGTCCGAGCGGAAGTATTCCTGCTTGCGGGCGAGCCGGTCGGCCGCTCCGGGGCCGAAAGCGGCCGGAAGGAACACTACGATCTCGTGCTTGTCGCCGGGCTTGATGTGCTCGACGGCTGCCCGGACGGCCGCTGGGGACGTGCCCCCCGCAAGGATTGTGCCGTCCGCAAGCTCGCCCGCGAGT
Source organism: Actinoplanes sp. TFC3 (assembly GCF_001553785.1). Lineage (GTDB taxonomy): Bacteria > Actinomycetota > Actinomycetes > Mycobacteriales > Micromonosporaceae > Actinoplanes. Next base: position 1,393,627 of record NZ_LOJP01000001.1, on the reverse strand, counting down.
TGCAAGGTCTTGGGCTTCATGCCCCCGATCAGCACCCGCGGCGGCGAGGCCGGCGGCCAGTCGAGTTTGACCTTGTCGAGCTTGACGTACCGGCCGTCGGTGGTCACCTCCTCGCCGTTGAGCAGCGACTTCAGCGCCGTGGTGTATTCGCGCAGCAGCGTCATCGGCGACTGCGCGCGGGCGCCGACCTGGCCCATCCAGTCCTGCACGCCGTGACCGAAGCCGGCGATTGCCCGGTCACCGAAGAGCCGGTGCAGCGTGGCGACCTCCATCGCGGCCAGGGCTGCATTGCGGAACGGCACCGGCATCAGACCGATGCCGACCTGCAGGTTCGTGGTGCCGGCGAGCGCCGCCGAGGCCGCCGCGATGCCGCTGTTGAGGAAGCAGTCCTCCCACAGCCAGAGCTGGTCCAGGCCGGCCGCGTCGGCGGCGCGGGCCACCTCGGGCAGCCGTTCGGGAGGGTTCTGGGGGAGGAAAATCGCGCCTAGGTTCGTCACGCCACCATCTTGCCGGGGCCCTGTGACAAAACCCGGCCGGAACCGCCCCGCCAATCCCCGCCGAAGGGACTAATCCTTTGCGGTGATGCATACGTTGACGAGTTCCGATCCGCACCGAAAGATCTGAGTACTCGACCACGGGGAGGCCGCGCCATGGAGGAAGAACCTCCGTACCTTTTCGATTCCCGTGACACCAGCGTGAGGGTGACCACCGATGACGACGGCGCGGTGATCGACATCGTCGTCCGGGGACCCTGGACGGCAGCACTCGCGGCGACCCTGCCCGCCATGATCCGCCAATGCCTGGCCGAGTGCCCCTCCGGCATCACCGTCGACCTGGCCGAACTCGACGACCCGCAAGGCCAGAGCGCGCCAACCTGGCTGGCCCTGGCCCGCGATGCCGAACCCACAAGACTGGCCGTGTGCCTGCCGCCGCACAGCATCCTGCGCGACCACATCGAGAACGCGTTCCCGACGGTGGCGGCTGCGCGGGACTCACTCGTGGACTGCCCGCCCGGCACAGCCCCGATCCGGCTGTCCCTGCCCCCGGCTCCGGAATCCTCCAGCGCGGCCCGCAACCTGGTCGGCGAGGCCTGCCATCAGTGGCAGTTGCCGAGCCTGCTGCACCCGGGCCGAGCCGTCATGTCGGAACTTGTCGGAAACGCGATCGAGCACGCCCGTACGCCCATGGAAGTCTCGGTCTCCCGCCGTGGCACCGGCTTGCACTTGGCGGTCCGCGATCACGATCCGGCGCTGCCACACGTTCGAGCATTGGCCCCGGTGATCGCCGGACGACCGCTGGACGAGCGGGGCCATGGGTTGCTGGTGGTGGATGCGGATTCGGTGGCTTGGGGCGCCATGCGAACGGTGGGCGGCAAGGTGGTTTGGGCGACTATTCGGGATCGGGGTGGCTCTCCGCGGCGCTGGTGAGGTCTTCCCTCGCGGCCATGAGGGAGTTGTCCCTCGCGGCCATGAGAGAGTTGTCCCTCGCGGCCATGAGGGCGAAGCCGAGCAGATTGAGGCCGCGCCAGCGCGAGGGATTTCCGGCGCGCTCGTCGGTGGCGGCCAGCCCGATGCCCCAGATACGGTCCGTGGGGCTGGCTTCGACGAGCACTCGGTTGGCCGTACCTGTCAAAAAGGTTTGCATGTCCTTTTGCTGGCCGAACTTCTGCACGCTGGCCTCGGTGACAATGGCGAACCGCTCACGCTCCCACACCTGTTCATCGAAACCGCGAACCCGCCCGCCGAGCAGCTTGGCCTCGCGCGGATGCCGAGCGGCAAGAATGCGCTCAGCCGCTTCCTGGTCATCGAACAGCCTGGCCTTACGCCACATCATGTAATGCTCAGCGGTCGCAAACGCCAATCCGTCCACAACAAACTCGGCCGGAAACCACTGACTCAAGCAACTCGCGCCAATACCGCCGTCCCGCTGCGGCTGATGCCCCCAGAAGAACAGATATTTGACACGCCGCCCGGAATTCGTCGCCCGAACCAACTCATCGACGGATCGCATAGCCGTCCCACCTCACTCTCGCCTCGCGAATAATGCCACCCCGAGCACCAAGCAAGCCCCAGGTTTTTCCGGTACGCAGTAAGCGCGCGACTTTCGTTGCCGCTGTGGCGTCTCGTCGGCAGTCAGGTTCTGTCGGCGATCTCCTTTGCGGCACCTCGGTCGTCTTGCCGGCGAACCGGTCGTCGTCTCGGCGGAGACGGGTCACCGCCTTGCCGCTGCGCTTTGCCGGCAGGTCGATCAGCGCATTGCCACCGGTCAGCGCCCTGCCGCCGGGCCGGTCAGCGTCCTGCCGCCGGGCCGGTTTTCGTCTCGCCGCCGGGCCGATCGGTTGTCGCAGCTCCGAGCCACTGTGGATGGTCGCCGCAGAAAAATGTCAGAGGGGGCCGCTAGGTTCGTTGCCGTGGATCGGCGCCACGGGGGTGCCGATCCACGGCGGTCGCCTGCCCGGTTGCCGGGCAGGCGGCGCGCCTACTACTGGACTGGTGGCGCGGCTGTTGGCGGGCCGGCGGTCTGGGTTCCTTGCATGAGGGTTTCGGCGACTTGGCGAACCTTGGTGTGCAACTCGGGAGGGGACTCGATGACGAAGGCGGCACCCAGCGAGCCCAGGACCATGGCCGGCCAGTTCAGGTCGTCCACGTTCATGCGCAGCCGGCACCCCTCATCGATCGGCTCGACCTGGCCCCAATGCCCCACGAAGTCGCGCACGACTCCGGCCTCGCGACCAATCAGGATCGACACCTCGTAACGCTGCCCTGCACCGGACAGGCGGGACTGCAACCACGCAGCGGCGTCCCCGCCCGGGATGTCGCGTGGGCGGAACCGGGCGCCGGTGGGGGCGGGCTTGCTGAGGCGGTCCACGCGGAAGCTGCGCCAATCGGTGCGGTCCAGGTCCCAGGCGAGGAGGTACCAGCGGCGGCCCAGCGAAACCAGCCGATGCGGCTCCACGTGACGCTCGGTCATCGGGGGTGCTGGGCTGGTGGAGTCGGAGGTACGCGGGGTGTAGGCGAAGCGGAGGCGTTCTTCGGCGCGGCAAGCCAGGGCGATGGTGGTCAGGGTGGTGGCGTCGAGGGGTGGGCTATCGGCGGAGAAGGCGCCAGGGGCGGTGGCTGCACGCAGGGCGTCGATGCGTTTGCGGAGGCGGGGTGGAAGAAGCTGGGTGACTTTGGCGAGGGCGCGGACGGAGGTTTCCTCGAAGCCGGCTACCGCGCCGGCCGCTGCGGTGCGCAAACCGACGGCAATGGCCACGGCTTCCTCGTCATCGAGCAGCAGTGGAGGCATGGCCGCGCCTGCTTGGAGCTGGTAACCGCCCGCTACGCCGCGGCTGGCGTCCACCGGGTAGCCCAGTTCGCGCAGGCGGTCCACGTCTCGGCGCAGGGTCCGAGGGCTTACCTCCAGGCGGTCCGCAAGTTCCGCACCGGGCCAGTAGCGGTGGGTCTGCAGCAAGGAGAGCAGCCGGAGCATCCGCGCGCTGGTGTTCGCCATGCGTCCAGGATGCCCCTGATTGCGGCCACAACCTGACCGGAGGTGAGAAGACGAAGATCGGGATCAGATCAGCACGGACTGATGATCGCGGAGCTAGCGGCCGAAGCCGGGCACGGACAGGCCGGGCACGGACAGGCCGGGCACGGACAGGCCGGGCACGGACAGGCCGGGCCGGGACGACAGGCGGCCGGAGCACGGAAGGGCGCAGGTGAGATCGACGGAGTTGGACGCCGGGTCTGTGGGGGGCTGCGGGCGCCCGCTAACGTCAAGGCTCGTGAGTGTGCATTTGCTGTGCAGGCTTGAGCGGAGGAGTGCGGGCGGATGGTCGGGTGGCGGCGGGAGCCGTATGCGATTCCGCGCGCGTTCGGCCGGTTGATCGGGCAGCTCAGTGGGGCTCGGCGGGTTGTTCCTCAGCAGCGGGGGCGCAATCCCGGGGCTGTTGTTGACTGTGCCGTCTACTCCGGCGGTGGGCGGCGGCCGGGGGCTGTGCACTACGCCGATGCCGTTCGCGGGGTGCGGCGCCAGCGCAACTCCTTTGTCTGGCTGGGATTGCATGAGCCGGACGAGTTGACCATGACCTCGATCGCCGCTGCGTTCGGGTTGCATGAGTTGACCGCCAGCCAGGCCTCCTCCGGTGGGCACCGGCCCGCCGTGGAAATCATCGGGGATGTGACCCGGCTGGTGCTGCGGACGGCCGAGTACGTCGAGCATGAGCAGCTGACCGCCACCTCCGAGGTGGTCGACACCGGGGACGTGACCGTGCTCGTGGGTGCGACCTTCGTCATCACGATCCGGCATGGGGCGGCGGGCGCGCTTCGTACCGTACGGAAAAATCTTGAAGGGCGACCGGCTCTGCTGGCTGAAGGTCCGTGGGCCGTTGCCTTTGCGGTGTGCGACCGGATGGTGGAGCTGTACCTCGACGTGGCCGGGCGGGTGGAACGCGATCTCGAGGCCGTGGAAGCCAGCGACGCCCCCGACATCGCGCAGATCTACCAGCTCAAGCGGGAGTTGGTGGAGTTCAAGCGGGCCGTGCTGCCGCTTCGCGACCCCGTACAACGGCTGGTGGAGGGCGACCTCCTTCCTTCCTCTCTGGTCCCCTACCTGGTGGATGTGCGCAGCCGGCTGACCCGGGCCGTGGAACGCGTCGCCGGGTACGACGACCTGATCAACTCCATCCTGCAGGCGCGGCTGGCCCAGGTGTCGGTGGATCAGAACAACGACATGCGCAAGATCGCTTCGTGGGCGGCCATCGCGGCCGTGCAGACCGCCATCGCCGGTGTGTACGGCATGAACTTCGCGAACCTGCCCGGCCTGAACTGGAAGTACGGCTATCCCGCCGCGCTGCTGGCCATGGCGGTGGCCGCCGTAGCGCTTCATCGACGACTGAAGAAAGCAGGCTGGTTGTGACTGTCGCCGAGCCGGATCCGCGTTGGGTCGAGCGCGGGCAGCAGGCGGTCTCGGTGCTGGCCCCGCTGTTCGATGAGATCGAACACATCGGGAGCACGGCGGTGCCCGGACTGGCCGCGAAGCCGGTGATTGATCTTCTCGCCGCAGCCCCCGACCTGGACGAGGTGAACGACGACGCGCTCGCGTCGCTCGGCTACCGCCACGAGCCGAGCAGCATGCCCGACCGCCTGCTGTACCGACGCGAGGACTACGACAGCCTGCGCTACCACTTGCACGTGGTGACGACCGTGAGCTGGCCCGAACGCAACCAGCGGCTGCTGCGCGACTACCTGCGGGCGCACCCGGAGGCCCGCGACCGTTACGCGGCGCTCAAACGCGACCTGATGCGCCGGTTCGGAGAGGGCGAGGCTTATACGCGCGGTAAGACCAATTTGATCCAGGAATTTACCGATGCCGCCCGAGCCGAGCTCGGTCTGCCCCCGGTTCCGGTGTGGGAGGAATAGTCCCTGGTCACAGCCGTCACTGAGGCCCCATCGCCTCCCCCTTTCGGCCAGCCGGGACTGCCCCGATTCGCCCTGGCAACTCACTACGCGGCGTAACTACCGTTGACAGTCGATCACGTCGACGGGGGTGCAGTTTTGGTGGAGACCGCGACAGCCGAGGTGCCTGGGCGTACCGGCATCATTGCTGTCCTGCGCGGCCACCTGGACCTGGTGATGAACGCCGGGTCGCTGATGGCGACGACGGCGATCACCTCGCTGTTCGGGTTCGCGTACTGGTGGCTGGCCGCCCGCGCCGCTCCGGCCGAGGCCGTCGGTCAGGCCTCCGCGGCGGTGTCGGCGATGACGCTGATCGGGACCATCGGCATGTTCGGCATGGGCACCATGCTGATCTCCGACCTGCCGACGCTGCGCGGGCGTAAGTGGGAGCTGATCACCACCTGCCTGCTGGTCGCCGGGTCCGCCGCGACGGCCGGCGGGTTGATCTATGTGGGTTTGGCGCACTGGGCGTTCCCCGGGCTGCGCGATGCGCTCGGCAGCACGCCCGCGACCCTGCTGCTGGTTGTCGGAACAGCCCTCAACGCGATGACTCTGGTGCTCGATGAGGCGCTGGTCGGCCTGCTGCAAGGCCCGATGCAGCTGATGCGCAACGCCTGGTTCTCGGTGATCAAGCTGGTGCTGCTCGGCGCGGTGGTGCTGCTGCCGATCACCGTCAGCGGCGGCGAGCTGCTGCTGACGTGGGTCGCGGGCATGGTGGCTTCGATCGCCATTCTGGGGCGGGGCCTGAGGACCAGAGGCCTGATTGATTCGGTACGGCCACACGCCCACCTCCTGCGCGGACGCGGCCGGTCAACCTTTGATCACAACCTGCTGAACCTGGCCACCTATCTGCCCCGGGCCGCGCTGCCCCTGGTGGTGACCGCGGTGCTGTCGGCCGAGGCGAACGCGTCTTTCTACACCGCGTTCATGGTCATCTCGTTCCTGTCGATGATTCCGGGCAACGTGGCCATCACCCTGTTCGCGGTGGCCAGCGGCGACAAGGCGGCCCTGCGCTCCAAGGTCCGCGTCGGGCTGGCGATCTGCCTGGTGGTGGGGCTGCCCGCTTCGCTGCTGACGGCCCTGCTGGCCCGGCCGATCATGTCGATCTTCGGCGCCGGCTACGCCGAGTCCGCCGGCTCCGCGCTGGCGATCCTTGCGCTGACCTACATCCCGTTCGTGTTCCACCACTTCTTCCTGGCGATCTCCCGCGTGCAGGGCACCGTGCGCGGCGCCGGCATCTTCGCCGTCTTCGCCGGGGCGGCCGAGCTGATCGCGGCCTGGTACGGCGGCAGCCAGGGCAGCCTCACCGACCTGGTCGTCTGGGTCGCAGCCGTGATGGCCATCGAGACCGTGCTCGTGGCGCCGACCGTGTTGCGTGTCGTGTTCGCCCGAGGAGCCAAGGAAGTCCCGGAAGGGGTCACTCTCATGTCCGCTACGAGCCTGACGCTGCATGAGCGCGCGTGGTTGCCGCTGGAGTACATCCGTACGGTCGGGCCGTTGACCGGGGTGAGCGCGGAACGGCTGCGCCAGGCAATGATCGGGCTGCACGCCGCCGACCCGGCGCACCGGGCGGTGTCGAGCCTCGACCGCAGCGGCGCGCGGTGGCTGCACATGGATGCTCCCGCCTTCGCCCGCTACGTGCGTGACGCGGTGACCGATCTGGGCGACGAGCCGGCCGATTTCGACGCCATGACCCGGGAACTGCAGGCCGAGCAGCGCGCGCATCACCCGGTGCGGATCCTGGCCGGCGGCGGCTACGTGGCGATGAAGGTGTCCCACGCGTATGGCGACGCCGGACCGGTGAACGTGCTGCTGCGCGAGCTGATCCGGGCCGCCGCCGAGGATCGGGCCGCGGTGGTCGCCCCCTCGGTGCGCCATCGCTGGGCGTTGCCGCTGGCCTGGTGGAAGCAGTTCGGCACCAAGCCGGGCCGCTGGAAGCAGGGGCTGAGCTTCGCGCGCCCGCCGCACACCGAGCCCGGCCCGATGCAACCGTGGACTGCGAGCCTGACCGTGGTGACGGACCGCTCGGCCACCGTGCTCGGCACCATGCGCACCTGGCGGGATCAGCACGCCCCCGGGGTGACCACGTCTGCCATCACGTTTGCGGCGTTCACGACGGCGCTGCGCGAGCTGGGGCTGGAGCCGGATCTGCGGGGCGGGGTGTTCCTCGCCGATGCGCGGCGCTACACCGGCAAGGACGTCAGCATCGACAGCAACTTCGTGATGGGCCCGTACCTGTCGCCGGCGGATCTGACCGATCCGAAGTCGATCCACACGACGCTCAAGGCCGAGCTGGCCACCGGCCGGATCCTGAGCATGATGGTGCTGCGCGAGGGCAAGATCCTGCTGTCCGGGGCGCCGGGTCTGCCGGATCCGTACCCGTCGCAGGCCCCGGCCACCCCGCGGCCGGCGCTGACGTTCAGCAACCAGGGCCGCCATGACGTGCTCAGCGATCTGCCGTGGGCCGGGCCGGCGGCGGGCCGGGTGAACCAGAGCGTGCCGACGGCCAGCAGCCCGGAGGGCATCACGCTGACCACCTCGGAGATGAACGGGGTGCTGCACCTCGAAGCGACGTTCCACGCCTCGACCTACGACCCGGCAGTGGTGGCCCGGGCGTTGGCGATGGTGCTGGATGCGGAGACTTACGCGCGGCCGGCCGCCCCCGCCGGCCGCGCGTAACCGCCGGTTCCTAGAAGACGTCGTCGACGATGACAGGCAGGTTGACGGAGACCTTCTCGGTCTTCTCCACCGCGTTCTTGCCACAGGTGTTGTAGACCATCTTTGCCTTGAGCTTGACCACTGTGGTCTTGTCGTAGTGCGCGGTCACGTTGATCGCCGTCCGGTCGGTTTTGCCGGCCTTGAGCGACGAGCCCTTGGCGAACGAGGAGTACCGCTCGGTGTTGTCCGGGTAGATCACGTCGACATCCGTTCCGCTGAGGGTGACCTCGGCGTCGCACACCGCCTTGCCGGTCTTCCAGTACAGCTGGATCCACGTGCCCTGGTGCGCCGGGACCGCGCGGGCCCAGTCGGTGATCAGGTGCGGGCCCTTGACCGCCGCGACCGCTGGCGCTCCCGTGACAACCGTTGCCAGGCCCACCGCCGCCGCGACCGCGGCGACCCACCGAATCTTGCGCATGCCGATACCTCCGAATGCCGCTGGCTGGAACACCCCGAGGTTAGGCGACAAATGGGACTCGCGTGCCGAACTTACAGTTTTTGGTACATAACATGCAGCCCTACGAGACCCTCCGAAGCCGAATCGAACGCTTCCGGAATCGTGGTCATCACGGCAAAACCCAGAGACTTCCACAGGTGTACGGCCGCAGCATTGCTTTCCACAACGGCGTTGAACTGGATCCCGCGGTAGCCCTCCCGGCGCGCCCAGTCGATCACGTAACCGCCCAGCGCCCGGCCCACCCCGCGCCCGTGCACGGCCGGGTCGACCATGAAGCTGCCGGTAGCGATGTGCGACCCACGCCCCGGCCGATTCGGTCCCATCTTGGCCGACCCCAGCACCGCGTCCCCGTCCACAGCCACCACCACGTGCCCTGGCTCCGGCTCCATCCACCAGCCCCGGGCATCCTCGCTGCTGGCCCCGAGCGGGTAAGCGTAGGTCTCCCCCGCCTCGACGATGGCGGACCAGAACGGGTAGATCGCCGGCCAGTCCTGCTCGGTCGCTTCCCTGATCTCCATGCGCTTATTGTGGCTTGATGGGCGCGATCCGGTCGTTGCGCAGGTGCTCGTAGACGACCGAGGTACGCACGTCGGCCACGTGGGCGTGCTCGGTGAGCCGGTCGATGACGAAGGCGTACAGGCTGTCGTTGTCGGCCACCGCGACGTGGATGAGGAAGTCCTCGGTGCCCGTAGTGACGAAGACGCCGAGCGTGTCCGGCAACGCGGTCACCCAGTTGCGGAACGCCTCGATGTTGCGGCGCGACGGGGGACGGATCCGTACCGCGATCAGGGCTTGCACCGGCCGCCCGATGGCCGCCAGGTCGAGCTGCAGGCTGGCCCCGCGGATCACGCCACGCTCGCGCAGGGCCCGCGTCCGGTCCAGTGCCGTGGTCGGCGAGACGCCCACCGCGGCGGCGATGTCGCGGTTGGTGCGCCGTGCATCCACCTGCAACTCCCGCAGCAGCGCCGTATCAAGTTCGTCCAGGTCAGCCATCCGGCCACCCTAACCGAATCAAGTACGGAATCCTTGCCTTAGGACCGTAGTCCTGCCTACCGTTTTCGGACATGAGCGACGTTTATCAGGTGGGCTTCGAGCCCGGCGAGATCCGCACCGGCGAGCCGACCCGCAGCGCGCGGCTCAAGTGGGTCATCGTGGTCGACGAGGCTCTGCCGGCCGGGCGGGCAGCCAACGCGGCGATCTGCGTGGCCGCCGCAACCGCCACGTCGGTGACCGGGTTGCTCGGCCCGGACGGCAAGGACGCCGGCGGCACGATCCATCCCGGGTTGCCATGGGCCGGGTGCACGGTGCTGGGTGCGCCCGCCGACAAGCTTGCGGCCATCCGGGTCAAGGCCGCAGCCAGCATCGGTGTCTACGTTGCCGACATGCCGGCCCAGGCCCAGAGCACCAGGGTCTACGACGAATACCTGAGCCAGCTCCAAGATGCCGACGCCCTCACCTATCACGCGATCAGCCTGGTGGGACCCCGGAACCGGATCGACAAGCTGGTGCACCGCCTGCCTCTACTCGGCTGATTTACCTGAACAAATCACCTAGAACCTCCTGACAGGCGACGATAAGGAACAGCGTCGGTTCAGGAGGTACGGCACATGTCGGTCAGCGCGGCCCACACCGCGGCATTTCGCCGTGAGGTGCCTCAGGAAGGCCGGGTTTATGCGATCCGGGACCCGCGTGGCTTCCCCGCCCCCCGCGCGGCGGATGGTTCCCGTGCCATGCCGTTCTGGTCCAAGCAGTCACGCGCCCGGCGTGTGGTCGGCGCGGTACCGGCGTACCAGGGGTTCGACGTGGTCGAGATCCCCGTCTCCGACTGGCTGGACAGCTGGCTGCCCGGCCTGCGCCGCGATGACCTGCTGGTGGGGGTCAACTGGGCCGGCGCCCGGGCCACCGGCTTTGATCTGACGCCCGCCCAGGTTGCCGGTTGGTTTGCCGAGCTGCCATGAATGCGCCAAAAGCTTCAGTGATTCCGCCAGGGACCGATACACATTGCGACAGGCTGACCATGCCGGCGCAAACAGTCGCGGCACCCTCGAAGGAGAACCACGATGCTCATCATCCTGCTGCGCGAGATGGCGCGTCGCTGGCCCTCGCACGACGACGAGGGCGCGACCGCCGTGGAGTACGCCCTGCTCGTCGGGCTGATCGCCGTGATCATCATCTCCAGCGTGACGCTGCTGGGCGGCAACATCGACGCCATGTTCGACGACGTGGCGAACCAGCTCGGCGGCGGGACCGACGACGGTTCCTGACCGGCCCGGCGCCGCGACGCAATGACGATCGGGGAGCGGCCGCCGTTGAGATGGCGGTCGTCCTGCCCCTGCTGCTGCTGATCGTCCTGGGCATCATCGAGTTCGGGCTGGGCTGGAACCGCCAGCTCAACCTGACCGAGGCGGCCCACCAGGGCGCCCGGGTGGCCGCGATCAACGGCGATCCCGCTGCGGTGACCCAGACCGTCCAGCAGATCCTCGGCGCATCGGCCGGCAACACCCAGCTGGACACCAGCATCACCACGTGCGACGACGACTCCGCGGAGTCCGCGACAGTCGACCTCACGCTGTACTACGACTCGCCAACCGGCCTGGGCAGCCTCATGGCGCACTTCGGCCGGCGCAACGTCACATCTTTCGAGCTGCATGCCACCGGCGTGATGCCATGCGTGGGCTGAAGCGGCTGTTCCGACGCGACGACGACCGTGGCGCGGTCGCCGTCCTCGCTGCCGTGCTGCTGTCCGGCGGCGTGCTGATCGGCGCGACCGCGATCGTGGTGGACGTCGGCAACCTCTACGCCAAGCGCGAGCAGTTGCAGGCCGGCGCGGACGCCGCAGCCTGGGCGATCGCGCAGGCCTGCATCGACTCGCCGGACGCCTGCACCAACCAGGAGCAGCAGCCCAAGGCCGATGAGTTGGTGGCGGCTCAAATGTACGGCCCGCAACCCGGCAACAACCTGAGCGCAGCCGTGGCCGCCCAGGTGTGCATCGAGGGCATCGACTGCGCCGTCTGGAACACCGATGTCGAGTGCCCGTCGCTGCGGATGACCTTCGGCCCGTACGTCGAGGTGCGCGCCTACTACGACGACGCTGGTGACACAATCATGCCCGCGCCGCTCGCCGGGGCCTTCTCCGGTGAGGACAAAGGCTCCCGGGTCGGCGCGTGCTCCCGGGTGTCGTGGGGCACGGCCGAGTCGCTGCGGCTCAGCTCGCTCGCACTGCAAGCTGCCTGCATACCGTCGGCGTTCTACAGCGTGCCCGGCATCCCGGACGACACCGAGGACACGATCGGCGCGGTGCCCCGCCGCCTTTCCCCGCCTCCCGCGAACGCGGCGACGGCCATCCCCGAGGACGACGGAACCGGCACGACGTGCGGCTTCACCTGGCTGGACAGCGGTGGGACCTGCGCGGTGGAGCCCACTCCCCCGCTGGACATGGCCGCCGCTGCCACCTCGTGTCCCGATGCGCTGGCCGAGGCCCGTGACCAGCACCTGCCGCTGCTCGTACCGGTCTACGACAGCCGCGCCGGAATGCAGGTGCACGTCGTGGGCTACGCCGCTTACGCGCTCACCGAGTACGCCGGGCAGGCCGATCCGGCGGCGGTGTGCACCGACCCGGTCATGCCCTGCGTGGCCGGCTACTTCACGCAGATGCTGGCGCCACGCTCGCAGCCCCGGTTCTCCGTCGAGGGGGCCCTGGACTACGGCGTGACGGTGATCGGACGGACCGGATGACGGGGGAACAATGCGACGCCGGGTTCTGATCGTGCTGGCCGCGCTGGTGCTGGCCGGGTTCAGCGGGATATCGATGCTGCTCTACACCCGCGGCGTGGACCAGCGGGCCGTGGACGGGCGGCGGGCGGTGAGTGTGCTGCTGGCCACCAAGCAAATTCCCGCGGGTACGACCGCAGCGCAGATCCGCAAGGCCAAGCTGGCCCGCACCGTCGTCATGCCGGCCGGCACGGTGCCCGAGGGTGCCCTGACGAGTTTGGATCCGGCGCTGGATTCGTTGCGCCTGACCAGCGATCTGGCCCCGCAGCAGCTCGTGATGCGGGGGCTGTTCAGCAGCTCGGTGAGCAACTCGGCGAGCACTGTGGGCGTACCGGATGAACAGCTCGGCATCAGCGTGGAGGTCTCCATGGCTCCCGGCGTCGCCGAGAAGGTCACCGCCGGCGACCGCGTCACGGTTTTCGTCACCTATCCCCGCGACGCGCGCGCCAGCGACCAGCAGACCCGGGTGCTCATCCCGGCGGCCACGGTCATCAGCATCACCAGCGGCCAGCCCGCCGACGTGCGCCCGGCCCCCACGCCCACCCGCTCGACCCGCACCGCCTCGGCGCAGTCGTATCCCGTGACGCTCGCCGTCGACCAGCAGAACGCCACCCGGCTGGTGCACGCCGCGCAGACCGCCGAGATCTACCTCGGCCTGATCGGCGAAGGCGCCCAGGTCACCCCGTCGGCGGCGGTGAACTACGACTCGCTCTGGCCGAAGGAGACGCCGTGACGTTCTACGTCTATGTGGAGTCCGACGCCGAACGGCGCAGCACGGCCGGAGCGGTCTACCGCGAGTACGGCTTCGACATCGTCGACGACCTGGCCGGGCTGGAAAGCCATCTGCCGCGCAACCCCGAGACGCTGCTGGTGATGATCGGCGCGGCCGTGGACCTCGACGAAGCGCTGACCTTCACGGCGTACCAGCGGGTGCAACGGCCCTTGATCGGGGTTTTGCTCCTGCGCCGCAGTCTGGAACCCGATGTGCTGGCGCGGGCGATGCGGGCCGGGGTCCGCGAGGTGGTCGATGAGCTGGACGCCGAGGGGATCCGGGTCGCCTCGGCGCGCTCGATCGACCTGTCCAAGGCTTTGAGCACGACGTTGCGCAGCTCGAACGAGGTGCAACGCGCCAAGGTCGTGACGGTCTTCGCGGGCAAGGGCGGGTGCGGCAAGAGCGTGGTGGCCACCAACCTGGCCGCAGCGCTCAGCGCCGATGGCAGCCGTCGCGTGCTGCTGATCGACCTGGCCCTGCAGTTCGGTGACGTGGCGATCATGCTGCAGCTACCGCCCAACCGCAGCATCTCCGACGCGATCTCGATGGGCGGCAAGCTCGACGAGGCCGGGCTGCGCTCGGTGATCACGCCGTATCGGCCGGGCTTCGACGCGCTGCTGGCTCCCTCCAGCCCGGCCGAGGGTGAGCACGTCGGCCGGGAGCTGGTCTCCGAGGTCATCGAGGTGGCCCGCAACATGTACGACTACATCGTGCTGGACACCCCGCCAGCGGTCACCGACCAGGTGCTCTCGGCGCTGGATCTGACCGACTGGTTCGTGCCGATCGTGACCCCGGATCTGCCCACGTTGAAAAGCGTGCGGCTGACCATCGAGATGTTCGACCTGCTCGAGTACGCCCGGGATCGCCGGCTCGTGGTGTTCAACCGGGCCAACACCGAGGTCGGGCTGAGCCTGGAGGACGTCGAGGAGGCGGTCGGCGCGTACCTGTCCGTGCACGTGCCGTCGTCGCGCGACGTCACCGTGTCGGTCAACCGGGGCGTGCCGCTGGTGTTGCAGGACCCGACGCACCCGGTGAGCCTGGCGATCCGCAAGCTGGCCGACCGCTGCGCCGGGGTGTCCAGCGCGGTCGAGTCACGCCGCCGGATCTTCGCCCTCGGCAGGCGCAAATGAGCCTCTCCGCGCGGATCGCAGCCCGGACACAGTCGCAGGCCCCGCCCTCGGAACCGGCCGAGCAGGGGCCGTTGTCGGCGACCACCGAGCGCTACCGGGCGGCCGGCATGCAGACCGGGGACTCGGTCACCGAGGTCCGGCTGCGCATCCAACGTCAGCTCGCCGACGAGCTCGGGCCCACCCTGTACGCGGCCGGCGCGGCCGGGGACGACCTGGATGCCCGGGTCAGGCAGACGCTCACCGAGCTGATCGCGCGGGAGCAGACCCCGCTCGCGGGCGCGGACAAGGCCCGCATCATCCGCGACGTCACCGACGACGTGCTCGGGCACGGGCCGATCGAGTCGCTGCTGCGTGACCCGTCGGTCAGCGAGGTCATGGTCAACGGGCCGGACCTGATCTTCGTGGAGCGCTTCGGCCGGCTCGAACGCGCCGATGTGGAGTTCGACGACGAGGCCCACCTGCGGCGCATCATCGACCGGATCTGCTCGCGGGTGGGCCGGCGGGTGGACGAGGCCAGCCCGATGGTCGACGCGCGCCTGCCCGACGGCAGCCGGGTCAACGCCGTCGTACCGCCGGTGGCTCTGGACGGCTCCTCGCTGACCATCCGCAAGTTCTCGGCGTCGCCGCTGACCGTTGACGACCTGATCCGCTTCGGCACGCTGACCGCCCGGACCGCCGAGTTCCTGGAGACCTGTGTACGGGGACGCCGCAACATCGTGGTCAGCGGTGGCACCGGCTCCGGCAAGACCACGATGCTCAACGTGCTCAGCGCGTACGTGCCCTACGACGAGCGGATCGTCACCGTTGAGGACGCGGCCGAGCTGCAGCTACGGCAGGACCACGTGGTCCGGTTGGAGTCGCGCCCCAACAACTCCGAGGGCCGCGGCTCGATCAGCACCCGCGACCTGGTGCGCAACGCGCTGCGGATGCGCCCCGACCGGATCGTGGTCGGCGAGGTGCGCGATGCCGCCGCGCTGGACATGCTGCAGGCGATGAACACCGGGCACGACGGCTCGCTGACCACCCTGCACGCCAACGCACCCCGCGACGCCATCGCCCGGATGGAGACCATGGTGCTGATGGGAGGCATGGACCTGCCGGTGCGCGCGATCCGCGACCAGATCGCCTCGGCGGTCGACGTGATCCTGCAG
The DNA here is from genome assembly GCF_001553785.1 of Actinoplanes sp. TFC3. Lineage (GTDB taxonomy): Bacteria > Actinomycetota > Actinomycetes > Mycobacteriales > Micromonosporaceae > Actinoplanes. The sequence continues at coordinate 1,378,190 of NZ_LOJP01000001.1, read as the reverse complement.
ATCAGCCGGCTCAAGGACGGCAGCCGCCGGATCACCCACATCTCCGAGGTGGTCGGCATGGAGTCGGACGTGGTCAGCGTGCAGGACCTGTTCCTGTTCGACTTCAAGGCCGGTACGGACAGCGCCGGACGGTTCCGGGGCACGCTGGAACCCACCGGGCTGCGCCCCCGCTTCGCCGACGACTTGGCCGTGTACGGCGTCACCATGCCGGCCGCGCTGTTCACCAAGGGCCGCCGGTGATCTGGCTCGCGCTCGCGGTGATCGGGCTGACCGCTGCGGTCTTCCTCATCGCGTACGTCATCCTGGATGCGCTCTTCGGCCGTACCTCCTTCCAGCGCCGCCTCGCCTCGCTGCGCCGCTTCGCCGTGCAGAACCCGATCCAGAACGGGCGCTGGCTCGTCCTGCTGCGCACCGAGGTGACCCGGCTCGGCGAGTGGCTGGCGCGGATCATCCGGCTTGACAGCCACGCCCTGCTGGACGCGGCAGCCGTGCCCATCCGCCCGGCCGAGTGGCTGGTTATCAGGGCCGCCGCCGCGCTCGCCCTGGCCCTGGTGCTGGGCCTGATTCTGCCCTGGTACCTGGGGGTGCCGGCCGGGCTGGCCGCCGGTCTGCTGCTGCCCAACGCGCTGTTGCAGGGCCGGGTCGAGCGCCGCAAACAGCGCTTCGCCGAGGAGTTGCCGGACACGCTGCAGATGGTGGTCAGCTCGCTGCGCTCGGGTTTCACGCTGCAGCACGGCTTGGAGAACGCGGTGCGTGACAGCACCGGCCCGGTTCCCGCGGAGCTGCGGCGGGCGTTGTCGGAGACCCGGCTGGGCGCCGAGCTGGAGGACGCGCTGGAGGGCGTCGGGCAGCGCACCGGCAACCACGACATGCAGTGGCTCGTCATGGCAATCAAGCTGCAGCGTGAGGTGGGTGGCAGCCTGTCCGAGGTGCTGCAGACCACCGCCGACACCATGCGCGACCGGCAGAACCTGCGGCGCAACGTGCGGACCCTGTCCGCCGAGGGCCGGCTGTCCGCGGGGATCCTGCTGGCCATGCCGCTGATCCTGGGCACCTGGATGCTGCTGTTCCGACGCGAGTACATCCGGCCCCTGTACACCGATCCGCGCGGGCTGCTGATGCTCGGGATCGCGGCGGTGCTGCTGGTAGTGGGTGGCCTGTGGCTGCGCCGAGTGGTCAAGGTTGAGGTCTGATGGGGCTGCTCGTCGTCCAGATCGTCGCGGTGCTGACCGCGGCCGCGTCCGTGGGCATGTTCGTGCTGGCGGTCGCACTGCCGCCCACCCGGGGCGAGCGGATGATGCGCACGCTGGGCATGTTCGGGGCCCGCGGCAGGCTCGTCGACGAGCGCGGCCCGGCTCTGGATCAACGGCTGCGGGCGGCCACCCTCGCGTTTTTCGACCGGCTGGGGCGCGCGGTCACGCCGGCGGGCGCCCGGGTACGGCTGGAGCGCCTGCTCGACTACGCCGGCAACCCGATCGACCGGCCCCTCGACACGGTGGTGCGCCGCCGCGCCCAGCTACTGATCGGCATGGGGCTGGCCGGGGTGCTCGGCGGGGCTGCGCTCGCCGGGGCACCAGGGGCGCTGCTGTCCGGGCCGTCCGCCGCCGTGCTGGGCCTGTTCCTGCCCGACATCGCGATCCACGACCTGGGCTCGAAGCGCCAGCGGGAGCTGGGTCAGTCGCTGCCCGACGTGCTGGACGCGCTGGTCATCGGGGTGGAAGCCGGGCTGGGCCTGGACGCCGCGATGGCCCAGGTCTCGGCCAACCTGACCGGCCCGATGCCCGCCGAGATCACCCGGGTACTGCAGGAGATGAAGATCGGCATTTCGCGAACGGAGGCCCTGCGCTCGTTGTCCGCCCGCACCACCGTGCGCGAGCTGCAGTCGTTTGTCACGGCGGTGATCCAGGCCGGCGAGCTCGGCGTGCCGATCGCGGGCGTGCTCCGGGAACACGCCCGCGACCAGCGCACCAAGCGCCGTCAGAAGGCCGAGGAACTGGCCCAGAAGGTGCCCGTGAAGCTGCTCTTCCCGGTGCTGTTCTGCCTATTTCCGGTCATCTTCGTGGTCATCCTCGGACCCGGCATCCTGCGGTTGCTCGACACCCTCGGGCGTTGAGCTGCTGCTCGTCTGCGGGTCCGGGCTTCCGCTGGTCCCAGGCCCGGCGCTCGGCGGATCGGTGGGCTGAGTCTGATCGGCAGGCTGAGTCTGACTCGGCTGCGGGCTCGATGGGGGGCTCGGCGTTGTCTTCGACGGCGACGGCCCGGGTTGCGGCTTCGCGTCGATGGTCCGCTCAGGCAGGTCGAACGTCCACCCTTCCCGCTTGAGCTTCGGGATCAGCTTCGTGAGCGCCTCGACGGTCTGCTCGCGCTCGCCGCCACCGTCGTGCACCAGCACCACCGCCCGCGGGGTCAGCTGGTCCTCAATGCGCTGGGCGATGACTCCGGCGCCGGGCAGCAGCCAGTCGTCCGGGTCGACGAGCCAGCCCAGCGGGGTGTGGCCCAGCTTCGCGCCCTCCTTGGCCGAGGCCCCCCACGAGCCGTACGGCGCCCGGAAGTACGTGATCGTCGCCCCCGGAGCCGCCGCCGCAATCGCCGCATCGGTGCGCTGGATGTCGGCCTTCGCGGCGGACGCGCTCATCTGCCCGAGGTCGTCGTGCTCCCACGAGTGATTGCACAGCTGGTGTCCCTCGGCGACGATCTGGCGCACGGTCGCCGGGTAGTTCTCGACCTCCTCGCCCACCATGCAGAACGTCGCTTTGATCCCGTACTGCTTCAGGATCGCCAGCACCTGCGGGGTGTACGACGATGGCCCGTCGTCAAACGTCAGCGCCAGCCGCTTGCCGGTGCCAGCGGTGTGCACCACCGGCGTGCCGAACCCGAGCTTGCTGTCGCCGTCCGGCTTGCCGCCCTCGCCGATGCTCTCGCCGCGCCGGCCGTCAGTGCCCTTCTTGGCGATGTTCTTGGCCAGCCCGGCATCGCCCACGTCGGTGCGGCCTACGTGCGCCGCCTCGGGCAGCGCCACCTTGGGCGAGCCGGTCAGTGCGGCGCGGGTGAAGTCGCTCCACAGCCGCGCGGGCACGGTCTCACCGTTGATCGGCTTGCCGTTCTTGTCGCGGATCGGGCCCGGCTTCTCCTTGCCGATCCACACCGTGGTCGCCAGGTCCGGGGTGTACCCGGCCATCCACGCGTCCTGCGTCTCCTTGGTGTTGCCCCACTGCTGCGAGCCGGTCTTGCCCGCGGCCGGGCGCCCCGGTGCCAACTTGTCGCTGCTGACCACCGCGCTGAGCACCGAAGTGACATCGGCGGCCACCGCCTGGTCCAGAACCGGCGTGGACTTGGGCACCGCGGTGTAGAGCCGCTTGCCGCCGGCGTCGTCGGCCGTCTGCACGAAAAACCGGTCATGGCGTACGCCACCAGCCGCGAACGTCGCGTACACCGAGGCCAGGTCGCCGGGTGTCACCGCGTAACGCCCAATCGCAATGTCGGCGCGCGTCTTGCCCGGCTTCGGGTCACCCTTGACGTCGACCAGCGTCGGCGTGGACCCGTACTTCCGGCTGATGCCCAGTTCCCAGGCCATGTCGCGGACCGCGGTGACGCCGATCTGCTCGGTGACCGCGTAGAACGGCGTGTTCAGCGAGTCGACCATCGAGGTCTGCAGCGTGCAGTAGGGGCACTGCAGGTTGTGGTGGTTCTTCAACGGCACCCCGAGGCGCCCCGGGAACAGCCGCGGCGATCGGCCATCCCACTTGGACAGTGCGCTGATGCCCTTGTCCAGCGCGGCGGCCAGTACGATCGGCTTGAACGTGGACGCGGCCGGGTGCGAGGCTAAGGCGTCGTCGAAGTAGCCGCGTTCGGCGCCGCCGTAGTATGCGCGTACCCCTCCGGTCTGAGGGTCGAGCGCGACCAGCGCGGCGCGCAACCCGGCCGGCTGGTCCTTGAGCTTCGCGGCGATCCGCTGCACTGCCGCCTTTTGAGCGGTGGTGTCCAGAGTGGTCACCACCCTCAGCCCGCCGGTGTGCAGCATCTGCGAGTTGACGCCGTGCCGGGCCAGCTCGCGCTCCACCCGGTCGATGAAGATGCCGTCGGCGCCCGGGTTCTTGGCAGTGGCCGCGCTGACCGCGGGGTATTCCAGCGCGCCGGGCAGCCAGTTGAGGTCGCGCTCGGCCTTGACCACCCAGTTCCACCGCTTGCGCGCCGCCGTGGCGTCGTTGGCCGGGTCGAAGCCCCACGGGTCCTTGATGACCGAGGCGAGCACCGCGCCCTGCGCCGGGGTCAGCTGCTGCGGGGTGATGCCGAAATAGGCGTGCGCGGCAGCGGCGATTCCCTGCGCGCCGCGTCCGTAGTAGATGGTGTTGAGGTAGCGCTCAAGGATCTGGTCCTTCGTGTACTTGCGTTCCAACTGCACCGAGAGCGCCATCTCCTTGGCCTTGCGGCCCATCGAGACGTCCTGGGTGAGGAAGGCGTTGCGGGCATATTGCTGGGTGATCGTCGAGGCGCCCTGGCGGCCCCCGCTGACGTCGGCCACCACCGCCCGGACCACGCCGCGCATCGAGACCCCGCCGTGGCTGTAGAAGTCACGGTCCTCGGCGGCAAGGATCGCTTTGCGCACCTCGACCGGGATCGCGGACAGCGGGACGTCGCTGTGGTCCACCGTGCCGACGCGCGCCAGGATCGTGGTGGCGTCACGGAAATACAGCGTCGAGGCCTGCGGCTCGATCGGGGCGGACGGCAGCGGCACGGACTCCACGTAGGCCTCGGCTGCCGCGGCGCCGGTCACCCCGTAGAAGAGCGCAATCACCAGAAGACGGACACCGATCCGGCGCCACAGCCTCCGGCGCGGTTTGGGCTTCTTCCGGGTTGGGTATTGATCCCCGTTCGCTGTCACGAAGGGTTGACGTTTGAGACCCGGCAATTAGTGGCAGTCGATGCCCGACTACTTTGCGCCACGATTCACTCACGATTGTTTCGTACGTGGTGAGCTGGCATTTCTGGCAGGTTGCAGGGTGGCGGTATGACACTCATCCCATCTTCACGTAATTCATACCTTCCTCATGTGGTGGTGTGCCTCCCCCGCACCTATGCTTGCGCCACTGCAACCAAGGGGGCACGGTGCGAACTCTCGAGATCCTCGTCGTCGATGATGACGATGCCGATGCCTTCATGATCTCGGAGGCGCTCGAGAACTCGGAGCGTTCCACGACGGTCAACCGCGTGGCCGACGGCCGCGAGGCGCTGGACTACCTGCGCCGCAACACCCCGTTCGAGCACGCCCACCGCCCCGACCTCATCCTGCTCGACCTCAACATGCCCCGCATGGACGGGCGCGAGACGTTGGCCGCGATCAAGACCGATGACCAGCTGAAGAGCATCCCCGTGGTCATACTGACCACCTCGGGTGCGGCCCTCGACATCGCGGCCAGCTACCAGCACCGGGCCAACGCGTACGTGACCAAGCCCTTCGGCCTCGACGAGTTCGAGTCGACTGTCCGCACAATCGACCGGTTCTACCGCGAGGTCGCCATCCTGCCGCCCGGCGATCGGGGCTGATTACAGCTTCCGGCCACGGGGTACGTGCCGGCGTATGGCTGACACAGAAACTGCCCCCGAGGACCTTGGCGCACCCCAGTCGTTCCTGGTGCTCAGCGACGACACCCCGGTCTACGATCGGGCCGGCGACAAGGTCGGCACGGTGGAGCACGTGCTCTCCGACGACCAGGACGAGATCTTCAACGGCCTGGTGATCAAGACCAAGGACGGCCACCGGTACGCCGCAGCCACCCTGGTTGACGGCATCTACGAACGAGCCGTGATCATCGCCCAGCCAGCCGCCCAGCTTCCCGAGCCCAGCGAGAACGCTACCGGCGACGACTCCTCGCTGACCGACGGCCTGCGCCGCGCCTGGAACTGGCTCATCCAGCCGAAGTAACCCTCACCCCACGGCTTCCAGCCCACTGTCGCGGCACACCTGGACCATGTCGGCGGCCGCGGCGCTCACCGCGGCCACCTTGTCCGGTTCATCAGCGGCGCCGTGCGCGGCCACGGCTGCGGTGTAGGCGTCGTTGAGCCGGTTGGCGGCATCGGCGACCGGGGCGTCGGCGGTGAGGCCGGCCTGCTGGATGGCGGTGACCACGCCCGCCGTCATGAGCGAGGCCGCGTCGACCGCTGCAACGGCCTGACCGCAAGCCAGGGTGCCGGGCGGTTGATCATCGGCGGCGGTGACGGCAGGACTGGGGGTAGGCGGCGCCGCTTCGGGCTTCCCGGCGCTGCACCCCGACATCAGGATCATCATCGACACGCTTACGCTCAGTGATCGCCGCACCGCATGAGGGTAACGCCTTTTCCTGATCGTTTACCGTGGTGTCACGATGAGCGACCAACCCGAGGTACCCGCCTGGATCGAATGGCCCGTCCGGGTGCTGGCAACCATCGTGGTGCTGCCGTTCCGGCTGGCCTGGGAAGCACTGCACCTCCTCGGCCGGGGCCTGGCCCGGATCGGCCGTGGCCTCGCCTGGCTGTGGCATTACCTCGTCGTGGTTCCGTTGCTTTTTCTGTGGCGCTACCTCGTCGTGGTCCCGCTGGCGTTTCTCTGGCGCTACCTGGTCGTGGTGCCGGTTCTCTGGATCATCCGGTACGTCCTGACGCCGGTCTGGGACTTCCTCGCCTGGCTGACCGCGCCGGTGTGGCGGGCCCTGGGCCGGGCAGTGGCCTGGGTCGCAGGCGGGCTGATCTTCGTGTTCGAGGCGCTGGTCCGCTTGCTGTACCGGTGGCTGCTGCTGCCGTGCTGGTGGGCGATCCGCTGGGTGTCGGTGCAGCTGTACCGCTGGGTGCTGCGTCCGGGCTGGCTGGGCGCCGGCTGGTTGCTGAGCCTCGGCTACCGCTGGGTGCTGCGGCCGCTGGGCCTCGCCATCACCTGGGTCTCGGTGCAGGTCTGCCGGTGGCTGCTGCGGCCGGCCGGACTGGCGGTGGCGTGGGGCTGGCGCTGGACCGTACGCCCGGCTTGGCGTGCCCTGGCCGCCACGGGCCGCTGGATCCGCAGCGAGATCCTGCACCCGGCTGCCGAGACCGCCCGCAGCTTCCTGCGGGCGATCGGCTTGTAAGAGAACCGGGCTGGTCGACGATCTAGAGGGCGCTGCCCTTCTTGTACTCGTCCCAGCTCAGCTCCCAGTCGGTCCAGCCGTTGCCCCACTGCAGCTTGCGGCCGGTGCCCTTGACCTGGACCACGTCGCCCATCATCGTGCGGTCGAAAAGCCACTTGCCCATCGCCTCGGAGACGTTGACGCAGCCGTGCGAGACGTTTTGCTTGCCCTGCACGCCCTCGGACCAGGAGGCGGCGTGCACGAACTCGCCACCCCAGGTGTAGCGCTGGGCGTAGTCGATTTTCGTCCGGTAGCCCTCGCCCTCGGGAAGCTCGTCCATCGTGTCGAAGACGGTGTGTTCCTTCTTCTCGATGATGACGGCGGTGCCGCTGGAGGAGGGGGTGCTCGGCTTGCCCAGGCTGATCGGCAGGGTCTTGATGACCTTGCCGTCCTGGGTGACGGTCATCTGCTTCTTCTTGGCGTCGGCAACCATGATGAAGGAGCGGCCGACCTTGAGATCCACCGTCAGGTCGGAGCGGCCGTAGTAGCCCTTGTCCATCTCCACACCAGCCAGCCCGAGGCTGTAGTGAATCTTGGTGTTGGCCTTCCAGTAGGTCTTGGGGCGGTAGTGCAGCTCGGTGCCGCTGAGCCAGTACCAGGAGCCTTCCTGGCTCGGGGTGGCCGAGACGACCATGCGGCGCTCGACGTCGGCGCGGTATTGCTTGGGCACCGAGCGGCCGAACTTGACGATCAACGGCATGCCGACGCCGACCGTCTGGTCGTCACCGAGGAAGCTTGACACCCGCACCAGGTTGGCAGGCTTCTTCATCACCGTGAACTTGCTGGTGGTGGTGCCGGTCTTGTCGCCCGAGGCGGTGCCCGTGACCTCCACGGTGTAGGTCTCACCCCAGCTCAGTGCCTTGGCCGGGGTGAAGGTCTTGTCGTCCTTGTCCAGCGTGCCCTGAACTTCCTTGCCGTCGGGGTCGGTGACCTTGACGGTGGTGTTGCCCGGGTCCTCGGAGTCGTACTTGACAGCGGTGATCGCTTTGACGTCGGTGGCGTCGGACGCCGGAGAGGTGACCTTCACCGTGCTCTGCTGAGGCTGCGGCGATGCGGCGTCGCCGGCGGGAGCACCGCTGGACGCTCCCCCACCCTGCCAGGCCGGCGAGGACGACTTGTCGTCGCCGCCGCTGCAGCCCGCGCTCAGCAGCACGGTCGCGGCGACCAGCGCCGCCGCGGCAGTGCGCCACTGCCGCCGTCCGGTCCCGCCGGTCACTCTGCGAAGCCTCATGATCCCTCTCATTGCACTGTTGTCCGGTGCCCATCATCCGTCATGGATGCCAGGCTCCCCATCCCGGATTCGTGCCACCCGGTCCGTCCGGGCGCTTGGACTTTACGCTTCAAATATCACGACTTGACGTCACGCCTGTCCGGCCTGAGCGGCCAGTTCGGCCGGGACCGGCAGAGCGCTGCCCTTCACGAACTCTTTCCAGCTCAGATCCCAGGGCGTCCAGCCGTTGCCGTACGCCAGCTTGTCCTCGGTACCCCGAACCGTCACCGGATCACCCACCAGCGTCTTGTCGAACAGCCAGCGAGCGTTGGACGGGGACACGTTGACACAGCCGTGTGACACGTTGCGCCGGCCCTGCGAGCCCACCGACCAGGGCGCCGAGTGGATGTACTGGCCGGACCAGGTCAGGCGCTGCGCGTACTCGATGTCGGTGACGTAGCCCTCGCCCGGGGGCATCTCGTCCAGGGTGTCGAAAACCGTTGCGGCCTTCTTCTCCATCACCACCATGGTGCCACTGGACGACGGGTTCTTCGGCGAACCCAAGCTGACGGGCAGTGTTCGTACCGTCTTGCCGTTCTCCACGACCGTCATCTTTTTGCTCTTGTTGTCGACCTTCATCACGAAGCTCCGGCCGATCTTGGCGCTCGCGGACCGGTCCTGGTCGCCGTACCGCCCGCCGCCGGCGGGCAGACCGCCGACCGCGATGCGCACGTCAAGCTTTGTGCCGGACTTCCAGAAGGTCGGCGGACGGTAGTAGACCTGGGTGCCGGCCTCGGTCCAGGACCAGGTTCCGGGCTGTGCGGGCTCACTCTTGACGAAAAGCCGCTTCTGTACGGCCGCACGATCCTTCTTCTTGATGCCGGGACTGAACTCCACCACGATCGGCATCGCGACGCCGTAGGTGTGCTCGTCGAACAGGTAGAGCCCGGTGCCCGTCTTCTTGGCCGGCTTGGCCATCGTCGTGAACCGGGTGGTCTGCGTCTTGCTCGCGCCCGCAGCGTCGGTGGCGGTGACGCTGGCCTCGTACGACTGGCTGTTCTTCAAGGGGCTGCGCGGCACCCACGCCGAGCCGTCCTCGCGCAGCTCGCCCGCGACGGCCTTGCCCTTGTCATCCTTGAGCGAGACAGTCGTCACCTTGCCACCCGAGACCGTGAAACCGATTTCGGCGCTGACCGGCACGCCCTTCTTTCCGGAGCCGGGCGTCACGCTCAGCTCCACGGCACCGGGCGCGCTACTCACCGCCCCGGATTCGGGAACGGCCGAGGCCCCCGCGGCAGGAGCGGCCGAACTCGCAACCGGAGCGGCGCCGGCCGCCTCCGAGTCGTCGTCGCCGCAGGCAGCCAGCGCCAGGGGCGCCACCACCACCAAAGTCACGATCGCCAGAAGCGAACGCCTTGTGCTGACCATCCTCTGCCCCGTTCTCACGTTCCGCGCGGCCATCCTGCCCTACCAAGGCAAGAGACGGGGTCCACCAACCGGTGGGTTGCACGTCACGATCATGCGGGAGGGGCCGATTTCAGCCCCCGGTGGAGCCCGTGTTAATGTTTCTCCGTTGCCAACGAGCGCCGCTAGCTCAACTGGCAGAGCAGCGGACTCTTAATCCGCGGGTTGTAGGTTCAAGTCCTACGCGGCGCACAGGCTATCTTGGCCCTGATCAGGCATTTTACGTCTGATCAGGGCCATCTCTCTGTCCAGCGTGGACGCTTGTGTAACCCATGTGTGCTCTAGAGCTGTTGGTAACCCCGGTGGTAGGCGGTATCAGGCAGCGCTGCGAGCCACCTGTGGCGTAGCCACAGGCCCGTGAACGGTGGGGCTGGGGGTTCGATAGCCTCAGTTTCCGCTCGTCAACCGGCACACGTCTAGTGCGAGACGCCGGGGTCCGTCCGTGGAGGTTCGACCGGGGATGATTAAGTTGCTCCACGTGCCGTCGCCCGGGAGGCGATCGAGCTTCAGCCCAGCTTGGTTAGGACTTTCCAGGTCTTGAGGGGTCGCGTTGGCGCGTTCTCCGTAGGAACGGATCCGGGCGTGGGCGCGGTCGACCTTCTTCTGCCAGCGGGACAGCTTCGGCCGGTAGCGGTGGCGTTTGAACGGCGTTCGGATGCTGCTGTGGGCGCCTTGGTATGCCTTGCCGGCGAACGTCATCACGTTTTCACTGGTCAACGTGTCGATGTTGGCGTGGGCGCGAGCGGCGGTCAGGTCGTGGGTTGAGCCTGGCAAGGCTGCTGATGCCCAGACCAGCCGGCCTGCCGGGTCCGCGATGACCTGCACATTGACGCCGTGACGGCGGTGTTTGCCGGAGTAACAGGGCTTCTGATCGGCGACCCGGTCGATGGCGATGAGAGTGCCGTCGAGGATCGTGTAGGCCGGCAGCCGGATCCGGGCCATTGCGGCGTCCAGGTCGTCTGCGGTGGCGGCGAGCAGGTCGATGGCTTCGCGAGCGTATCGCCAGGCGGTGGCAACGCCGATCTCGAATCCGCAGGCCAGGCGGGTCAGCGTGTCGCCGTTGCGCAGGTGGGCCAGGGCGAGCAGGGCTTGTCGGCCGGGGTCGAGTCGACGCCACCGCGTCGACCAGCGGGGTGACCTTGGACGGGAACACCTCGCCGTTGATCGGGGCGGAGCCGTCCGAGGTGGAATTGATCGGCAGGTCGTACTCAAGCGGCTTGTCCAGGGTGATCGTCGCGTTCAGCGGGTCCCCGGAGGTCACCATGAAAACTTGCTGGCGCATGTGCAGGTTTTCCAGGTCGTAGTCGCTCGGGACCGCCTTCATCTGCTCGTAGAACTTCTGCGAGTTCGCGGCCATCACGTTGACCAGGCCGCCGACCTTCAAATTGTCGAACGGCGAGTTCGCCGCGAGGTAGACCGTCTTGTCACCCTTGCGGCCGGCGTAGTTGGCGTCGCCCGGCTTACCGCGCAGCGTCAGCCCGTTGGTCCAGCGGTCATTGACCGTGCCCTCGAACAGATCCTTGCGATTGGCCGGCGCTGCGGCGTACTGCGCGGCGTACTTGTCTGCCACGGCCCGGGTTTGCACCCGGAACAGTCCACGACCGGGCCAGAGCCAACCGCCGGTTGCTTCGCCGGAGGTCATCGCGTCCTCGTCCCAACGCGAACCGTCCTTGGTGATCGTGTCGTACCGGGTGTTCGCGTCCGGGGCGTACACCAGATGCGTACCCGTCGCCGGGTCCGATCCGGCCCCACGCAGGATCAGATAGTCGGCGTCCAGGTGCAGCTCGTGGCTGACGTTCAGGGTGCACGCGGGCAGCAGGATCCGGCTTTCCTTGGTGTAGTCACCTGTCGGCGAGCACTGCGCCTTGACCTGATCGACCGCCGCCTGCAACCCGCCGGTGTCATCCGCCCCATCGTTCGGCTTCACCCCGAACTTCGTACGCAGGTCGTCCGCGCTGATCCGGCACGCCGTCTCCGTGCGCACGTTGGCGTCCGTCGGCAGGATCGTGCCACCACCGAAACCGGCCTTCGACCAGTCGTACAAGCCCGACACCGGCTTACGCCGGTTGTCCGCGCTCACCCACAGGCTCTTCAGTGCCGGGCCGGGCTCCTCATATACCTGCTTCGGCGGGGCCCATCCTTCCGGCACGACCGTGAACTCCGCGGTCACCCAGTCGGTGTCCGTCCACCGCGCCTTCAGCTTGTGCGCACCGTCCGTCGTTGACACCGACCACGTGTACGGCGCCGCTGCGCTCTTACCCACGTAATGGTCGTCGAGCAGCCACGTGATCGTGCCGGTGACCGCGTCCGCGTTCTGCAACGTCGCCGTGAACGGCGAATTGACGGTCGCACCGTCCAACGCCCGATAATCGACCGACAGATATGGCTTCGTGTCGGCCGCCGCGGCCGGGGCCGCCCACGCCGGCCCGTCTTTCGCGAAGCCGGTGTCATCGACCACCCACACCGTCGGCGAGACCACACCAACAGCGGAAGTCGCGACCCGTCTCCGGACACCGGTCACATCCCACGTCGACGAAGTCAGAAACTGTTGCAGATGCTGGTGGTCAACGCCCAGACGGGCTGCCATCGGCTGCATCGACTTCCGCTGTCCGTCCAACATCAACCCGCGCAGATACCGGGCATTTGCCCTCCGATTGGACCTGCATCGCGCTGAGGTTTTGCGGAAACGAGTTTCCATCGCTTGGTGACATTAGACCAAAGTCCATATTTGACCTTGAACTAATCGGCCAGAATTACCATTTACCTTACACATGGAACTCGTTCGTGTGAGCGCCCACTGCGCGCTAATGGGCGCCCACACGCCGATTACTTCCTTATAAGTCTGACTGATTCTGCTTCGATCGACAATGAAACCATCATTGACCGTTTTAAGTCTGACCGACCAAGCATTTTATGAGCTAGAGCCGTGATCTACTCGTCTGATCGCCCAAATGCCGCTAAAAATGACCAGACCAACACCGAGCAAGCCAAATAGCGTCAGAACGGCGCCCGCAGTTGAGAATGGACTGCGCCAGTATAAGAATGCAACAATACCGCAAACCGCTACGAAGACAGTTAGGAGAGCAACGACACGCGCCTTTGATTTATTAGTCATCTAAGCAGCTATCAAACTTCACGCATTGACGAACAGACATCGCATCCAGTCCGAGTGACACGGCACCAACGACCGCCACTCCGGCGATGAGTGGCGCACTGACCGGGGCAAGTGCAACACCAATCATTGTTCCGCCGATCATGGCGAGGTTCGTGAACATGTAGTCGATGCCGGAGGTTTGCCCGGTTGGGTCGATGTAGTTGACGGGGTTCGCACCCGCGTAAGCATAGCGGTTCCCCTTGCTTGGGTCGCCGGCGAAGCTGAGGTTGTCCTGCTGGGTGAAGCGGCCCTGGTAGGAGTTGTACCAGCGCTGGCCATACTTGGTCAGCGTGGTGTTCTTATCGTAGATACCACCAACGTAGCGAACAATGTTCGGTTGCCCGAGTCCGGTTTCGTCGGTGCTGGTGGCAGCGCCGTAAGGGTCATACTGATAGGTGGCGGCCACAATGTTGTTGCTACCGACGATGGCCATGACTGAACCTTGTCCATCCAGGACATAGGCATAGTCGGCGGTGCCGATGCGCAGACCGAGTGGTGAGCCGAGTCCGTCGCGTTCGACATAGGCAGTGAGGGCTGCACCGTTGGTCCAGGACTGCAGCCATGCCATGCCGTGCTGGTCGTCGTGGCCATAGTCCAGCTTAATGGAGCCAGCCTGAGTCAGTTCGACTTGGTCGGTCCCGGCGTAGGTATAGCTGGCCTGGTCACCAGGCCCGGAGGCGGAGGTCATCTGGTTAGCGGCGTTGTAGGTGAGCGTGCCGATGACCGGCTCGCTGACCTTGGTTTGATTGCCGCGGTTCTCGTACACGTTGCTAGTGGTAGTGACCTGGTTGGCTGAGTTGTAGGCCAGGGTCTGGGTCGTGGTGCTGTCGACCTTAATGCTCTTGCGGTTGCCGTTGCTGTCGTAATCGTAGTCGTAGGTTTTGCCATTGAAATTGGTAGCCTTCGTCAGGCGGTTACCCTTGTCATGGCTGTATTCGCTGACCTTGCCGCTGATTTCATTTTTCTGCCACTGACGCAGGCCGGTGTCCTTATCCTTGTCCGTAGAGCAGGACTGGCCCGAGACGTACTTGGCGTAGCAGTAGGTCGTGTCGAAAACTTTTGCCGGGGAGGCGGAGTTTCGCGTTGATGTGATGCGTAGCGGCCGGTCGGACTTGTCGTATGTGGTTTCGGTAGGCAGCGCCCATGTGCTGTTGGTGTCGTTGGTGGCGAAGTATTGGTGGGTGCGGTTGCCGCTCTTGTCGTACTGGAAGTTGTAGCGGGTGCCGCCGGC
>NZ_LOJP01000001.1:1341793-1363898 GCF_001553785.1 Actinoplanes sp. TFC3 | reverse complement strand
TAGTCGACTTTGGCCTCCGCTGCGAGAGCGTCCTTGGCTGAGGTTTTGTTGCCGGCACCGTTGTAGGTGTAGCTGGAGCTGTTGCTTTGCGTGTCGATGGATGAGGACGGTTGGAAGTTGGCCGTCGGGTTCGTTGAAGTAGCCGCGTTGGCGTACGCCGCGGATGCGCTGGCTCCGGTCGGTGACGCCGACTTGGTCATGGACTCGCCGGCGTTGGCGCCGAAGGAGTTGGTCACCGTGCCGCCCTCTGGCGACTGCGAGCTCGCGACATCACCGAACGGCGTGTAAGTGTCGTTGCGTTCGTTGCCTTCCGGGTCGACGGCCTTGGTGACACGCTCGTCGTCGTCGAGTGTGTACGTGGTGTGCGGTACCGACGTCACCGGCTGCGAGATGTCCTGGCGCGGGTCGGCGACGTCGGTGCGGGTGGAGCTGGTGTAGGCGAATCGGGTAACCGAGCCCTGTCCGCTGGCGTTGTCGGTGACCTGGTTGACCGAGGTGACCCGGTGCTGGCCGTCGTAGGTGATCAGCACGTAGGTGTCGGTCTTGGTGGTGATCTTCGTGAGGTCACCATTGGCGTTGTAATCGAACATCACCTTGCGCGGTGTCGCGCTTTGGATGGTCTGCAGCCGGCCCGAGCTGTCGTAGGCATACGTGGCTTCGCGGGAGCTGTTGTCCAAGCCGACCTGACGATACTTGCTGATTTTTCCAGCGGTGTAGGACACAGCTACGGTTTTGCCGGAGCCGACGCCCTTGTCGGCGGTGATGCCGCTCCGCTGCGAGCCGTTCCAGGTGTAGTTTGCCAACCATTTCGCACATCGTCAATGAGCGAAAATCCAATGTTTTACAGAACGACAACGCATCCCATCGCGAGGACTAATGTTAACTATTGAATGAAGTGTCAATCCCAATCGATACCAGTTATTACCGCGTCGACGAAAACCCTCGGCGGAAAACCTTCCCGCCAAAAGAACCGTGAATCGCTCCCTCACGCTCATCGAGTACTCCCGTTTTAAAGAATTGATGTTTCCCAATTTCAAAGATCGGCTAGCAGCAACGATGACAGCAACCGGCACACAAGCCGAGGCTCACAGACGCACGAAAGTAGTCACAATCACCGCCACTCAAGCGCAGTTAACGAATGTCTAGTCGGCCCTATTCTCTATCCGATCAGCCTGACTCTGCAGTTCATACGCATAAACATCCCAATCAGGGCCGAACGACAAAAGATCCGCCGCCGCCTCGCGCAGGATATCCACGTCGGTAGGACGCTGAAGGCAGGCCAGCCTAAAAGCCAGGTTCCGAGCCCACGGCGGCATTGCCATCCAGTCTTCAGCAGCAATTTCACGTAGGACGAATAAAATCTCATCAGCTGGAGCAAAGGTAACTCGCTCGACAAATGTCCGCATCGCACCGACCTTGTCGTTCGGGTCGCCTTCTTGGCTGGCCGCAATCAGTTTCCTGGCAGCTACCTCGAGGTCGTGCACCGGCATCACCGCACCTCACTCCCAGCTGTGGTTCCAGTAGGTTGGAACGTTGAATGCACCATCGGGCGTGTTGGTCACACGATACCCAATCTTGGCACCACCCACGCTGACATACCTTTCGAGGGGCCCCCTGAAGCCCGACGTCCCTGGAACGGGAACTTGACCGCCGCTAGCCCTGAAGGCGTTCACGTCACGAGCAATCGCAGTCTCAACTCGATCTGCCGTCAATGTCGTGGTTCGAAGGTCGTTCATTCCGCTAGGTCCTTCATGAGCGCGATTGAACCCATGCCCAGTATTGAATCTCCAAGTCTCACCATCGATTTCTGCGGTACGCCGAAGGTCGAGTCCTGCACCCTTCGAAGAAAAATTGATGCATCCACCGGTGTTATGCACGAGGACCGGCGTGTTGCCAGCGAGCACATAGTACGTGTGGATGTTCGCAACCGTGAGGTTGTACATGGCCTTGCGGCCCTCGAACCGATGAACAACCCTGACGGCGACTGGACCATATGGCACCGGGGCGCCCAGCGCGTCACGGCGATGGAGGTCTCCGGCGTTTACCCATTGGTGTTTTGCTGGGCTCCAGAATGGGTGTTCCTGGGTGGTGTGTACCACGGCCGTATGACCGTTGGTGGCGCTGACCGTGAGATCAACCAATTCGGTGTCGGCGTTGACGTGCAGATCCGTGACTTCTTGCTCGCTCGTCTTACCTGTTTCAGGATGCTGGCGCGCACCTTGTCGCCAACCTGGACTTCGGAGATTGGCTTGGTGGTGCCGTCTGCCATGAGGACGCGGGTTTCCGGCGAAAAACTGTTCCCGACGCAAGCGGTTTTAACGCCCGCGGCCATGTCGTCGAGCGCGTCAAAGCTCTCCATCGAGAGACGTGACCCGGCGAGTAGTCGGCCGGCGGCGCTGGGCGACGCGCCATCGCTGTTGGAGACGACGTCTTGCATTCGGTCGGCATAGTCGCAGCCCAGAAAGCAGCCCCGCGCCTTGTCTCCCAAATGCTTGACGGACTCATGGACCGAGCTGGCGTAAGCGCCCTGACATAGGAATGCGATCTGCTGGCATGCAAAATCCATCATGTAGAGGGCTTTCGCATCGTCGTTCATGTAATACCAGTCGGCGCCCCATGCTTTGCGATAGGAGTAGTACCCCGCGTTCATCTGCGCGGCAAATTTGTAGACGTCCTCTACCTGGTCGTTGGTGATGGTGACGCCAGCGACTTCGTAGCTGCCGGTGCCGGTGCTAACCACGTCGACAGGCTTCCCGCTGCCGCTGCCGCTACCGCTGCCGCTGCCGCTGCCGCTGCCGCCCGTACTGCCGCTGTTCGGCTTATCAGTGCCTTTGTTGACATTGCCCGTGCCGCCGCCAAGGACAGCGCCGCTGGTGGGATTGAAGCGGATACCATTGCCGGATCCGTTGCCGGTGTCACCGGCCAGGCCGGTGGGGTCGGACAGTGTGATGGGATTGTCGCCTGCATAGGTGTAGCCGCCGAGTTGTGCCGGGTCAGCGACTTCCAGCAGGGGGTCGGCGCTGATGAAGCGGCCGATGCTGGGGTCGTACTTGCGGGCGCCTAGGTCGGTGTAGCCGGTACTGACGTCTTTGGCCGCATGAAGGTATCCGCGGGTCGGGTCCGGCCACAAGGTGGTGTTATTGCTGGCCCGGTTCTCGCCATATGGCTTGGACTGCTGCCGGGAGACTGCTTGGGTGGTGGTGTCGATCGACATACCGGCGGTGCCGTGCTGGTCGCCGAACAGGTAGTGGGTGCCGCCGCCGGGCAGCGTGGAGCGGACGGCGACTGAACTGGCGCCGTGGCTGTAAGTACGGACAGCGCCGAGTGCGACTGGGGGGGGTTGGCAGCGGTGTTGACGACGATTTCGGTGTCGCCCACGAAGAGGCTGGTGCGGCTGGGATCGCGTCGGATCAGCTGGTTACCGTCGGCGTCGTAGAGGTACTTGGTGGTTCCGGCGTTGGCGCCGGTCGAGGTTACCTGGGCCAGTGAGCCTTCGTTGTTCCACTTCAGGGTCTGGTTGTTGCCGTTGGTGGCGGTTCGGGTCAGCAGGTTACCGGCAACGTCGTAGACGAACGTGGTGGGATCGCTGCCGCCCTTGGTTGCGGTGAGGGTGTGCGGTTGTGTGCCTGTGCCAGCTCAGCGACAAACTAACCACCGTCCTCTCCACCGACGAATACGGCAACCGCTACCCGGTCCGGACCGGCGTGCTCAACCAGGGAAGCAGCAGCTGGAACAACAAGGTCCTACTCCCCCGAATCGCCAACACGCTGTACCCGCAAAACTCCTACGGCCTTGTCGACCGGGAGATCCTGAACCAGACCAACGCCCGCATCGTGCTCATCTCGGCCGGTAGCAGTGATCTGCTGACGTGCACCGACTCCGCCAGCACCTGCGCAGATGCGGTCAACACCAAACTGAACACCCTCGCCGGACAACTGCAGCAATACTCCACTGACGACGCACTCGACTACGCGGTCAGCCTGCCCACCTCCAACCGCAACCTCAAGGTGTACGTCGCCACATTGCCCCCGTTCACCGTCACCCACACCGCCGCCAGGAAAGCGCGCGACAACTCGTCAACGCCCACATCCTCGGCAACGGCGGCCCGGCAACCATGGAGGGCTACGCCGACGGGGTCATCGACTTTGCCGCCGCAGTCTCCGACGACGGCACCGCAACAGGCGCCGCGGTCAAACCCGAAGCCCTGGACACCGCGCCCGACGGCACTAAATCACCAAACAATCTCTACTACGAAACCCTCGCACAGCAGTACGTCCTGGACTCCGACAGCGTTGACGGCATCACCGGCGACGGAGAGGTCACCGGCGGCGACGACTTGTACCCGGTCGCCGAGTGGGCACTGAACGCCACGGGTGCTGACACCGGTGCCGGCACCGGGGATCCTGCCGCGCCTGCCTACCATGACGCGGCACTGACCGACGTAAGCTGGTCGCCAGGCCAGCAGGTCGACTACCAGGCCGGGAAGTTCAACGGCTCCAGCAGCTACGCCGACCTGGCGCTGCCGCTGAACACCGCGCGCAGCTTCACCGTGGCGGCCTGGGTCCGAGTGACCGACAAGTCGGCTGACCGGGTCATCCTCACCCGCAACGCCACCGGCAATGCCTCCATGACCTTCCAATACCGCAAATCCGACGACAAGTGGGTCGTCGTCATGCCCTCAGCAACCAGCGGGGACAACATCGCGATGCCCACCGCCATTTCCGACGCGGTAGCAAAGACCGGCGTCTGGACGCATCTCGCGGCCGTGTACGACGCCTCCGTCAACAGCCTCGACCTGTACGTCAACGGCGACTCCCAGACGGGCGCGGACGCCGTCACGCCCTTCAACGACCCAGACGGAGCAACATGGCTCGGCCGCAGCCGCAGCAACTGGTTCGCCGGCGACATCACCGACGCCCGAGTGTGGGTACGCGCCCTCGGAGACGCCGAGGTCCAGGCCGAGGCACGACCGGCCACGCCCATGGTGAACTGGCAATTCGAGGACCAGAGCCTGCCCACCACCGCGACCGACTCCTCCCCCCGCTCTGACGCCGATTTGCTCGCTCCAGGAACGTTCAGCGGAGGCGTGACCTACAAGCAGGAAGGGCACCCCAGCCCCGACGGCGACTCCGGCGGCATCGACACCGACCGCGGCGCGATCACCCTCGACGGTACGACCGGTGCCGTGTCCACCCGAGCACGAGTCCGCACCGACCAGTCATTCACCGTGGCCAGCTGGGCCCGGATCACCAACACCACCCGAGACCAGACCACCATCAGCCAGTACGGCACCCACGCCAGCGGCTTCCAACTGGGGTTCGGCACCACCTGCAAGTGCTGGAAAGTCTCGCTCCCCGCCACCGATGCCGCGAATCCCACGACTATCACTGTTCAATCCACAACCGCCGCGGCGATCAACACGTGGACACACGTCGCCGCGGTCTACGACGCCGGCGCTGGAACACTCCAGTTATACGTCAACGGAGTCGGCACCGCAGCCGCACCAGTCCCAGCACGGACCTGGAACGCAACCGGCCCATTCACCACCGGTCGAGCTCTGCGCAACGACGCCGCCGCCGAATACTTCGCCGGCGACATCGACGACGTCTACGCGTACCAGCAAGCACTCACTACCGACGAAGTCGACAACCTCCGGCGTAAAGAAGCTCCACAAGGCTGAGACGGCCCCACAATGCGGCGGCCATCCGAAACCCCGGGTGGCCGCCGCATTGAACTTATCCGGTTTGGGCAAAGCTCCTCGAACACGATCGATTGGTCATGAGAGGAAGCACCTGTGGCCGCACTGAAAATTATCCCGACGCGCACAGAGCATGAGTCGTGCATTTTCATCGCGAGTCGGACTCGAGGCCGACAGTCCGCCAGCTGCAAGGGGTCGTTCAAAAAGCGGGAATAAACAAGATCCTCAAGCTGGTGACAGAAGTGATTCTCTGCCATTCCGGGTCATGCCAAATGAACATAATTTGTGCGCTTTTAACTCGGCAAATCAGAGCACACGATCGCCACCGGCCGGGGCGTACAACGATGAGGCGCACCTGGCGTTGCGCAAATTAGCTGCCGCGTGATTGATGTGAGATCTCTTAATCCGCGGGTTGTAGGTTCAAGTCCTACGCGGCGCACCGGTAATCACGGTCCTGAACAGGCTTTCTACGTCTGGTCATGACCGTTTTCTGTCCCCTGTTGATCTGGAGACGCCGACAGCCCCCGGCAGGGCCCGATATTGGCCGTCATTGTCATCGCTCAGTGACCCGGATCATGTGCTATGTCTGCTTCGTTCGCCGCCACTTCTGCGCGACTGCTGGCGCTGTCAAGCGCCATCGGCCTGAGAGCGCAAGGCGTTCTCTTACGCGGAGGCCAGCAGCTACCGCACGAAGCACGTCACGGACTGCCATACGGGAAGTTATGTGACGAACGGATTGGTACGGCCGCAGCGCTCATGGCGTAGACCCTCGAGGCCACGGTCCCCTGTTCAGCGCTTCTGTCAGGGATGGAGCGTTGGACACCAGGAGACGCTGTTTGCGCAGTTGAAGCGTCCTTCTCAGGGAGTCCGGCTCCGGTCGTACCACCAGTAGATAAGTAGCCGATGAGCGTGCGTTTTACTGTTCCGCCGTGTTCTGCTCTACGACTTCTTTGATTTCTTGGATTCCCCGCTCGACGCGGCCTTGCACCACCTCGGCCATGGCGTGCGGGAGAACATCGGTGAGCCAGACGAGCCGACTGCGCTTTCCCTCTTCGAAAACTTGGAACGCCGCGTGGTGATAGGTCAGCGGCAGTCGCTGCCCTGCGGTCACCGTGTACGCCATCCTGCGAATGTCATGATCGATCGCCAGAATCAGCTCGCGCACCTGCGCCCCGTCCGGCATGGTCAGGATGCGGACGTCTCCCTCGACGCGGGCATCCGCCACCCGGCCTGGCAACAGCCGCTTGTGTACGGCACCAACGTCGGCAACAACCTCCCAAACCTGGCGTGCCGGGACATTGATGATGGTCTCGACGCAGACCGTAGCCATGACTGACACATTCTTCTTGACGCGGCGGCAATGCCGGCCGCAGCAGCGTATCGGTTCCTGATCACCCGACCAGCCGAAGGTGGACGCCCACCAGGTCCAGCCGAACATCCGCTCATGCCGCGGACAACCGGACGGTGGATCGCCGGGTATGCATCAAGGGGGCAGGTCGATGATGACCAGGAGGTGTGGGTGCGGCGGTGCTCTTTCCGCGTGGGACTCGATGATGAGTTTCCACGGTCGAGCAGGCCGCGGCCGTCGTGGCGAGGAGGGTTCGGCGGTTGGTCAGGATGTGCCCTGCGGCTTGGCGTCCTCTTCGATCTGCGCTGCCGAGACCCGGGCGGCGACAGCGTATCGGACCTCGCCCACCGGTTCGGTGGTGGTATGTGGTCGGCGTGCGAGAGGTCACGAGGGCAGTGAAGGCGTTGAAGGCTAACGGGCACTAAGAGCCGTGACTATCCAATGGACCCACCCATGGTGCTGATCAAGTCGCGCGACGTACCGACCGACCGGTTCACCGACCTGTTCGACAAGTATCACGCAGAGATCTATCGGTACGTGGCCGGCCGGTTGAGCCCGTCCCACGCCGATGACCTCGCTGCCGAGACGTTCCTGGTGGCGTTCCGCAAGCAGAGCACGCTGAACGACGCCGGACAGGTACGCGCCTGGCTCTACGGCATCGCCACCAACCTCATTCGCCGGCATCACCGCGACGAGGAGCGCCGCTACCGCGCCATGGGCCGCGCCGGCTCGCACCCCGAACCCGCCGAGAACGACCACGAGCAGATCATCTCGCGGGTGGCGGCCGGCGTCGTCCACCGTGAGCTCGCCGCCGCCCTGCGGGACCTGAAACCGGGTGACCGGGACGTACTCCTTCTCGTTGCCCTTGCCGACCTTGGCTACGCGGAGGTGGCTGTTGCCCTTGGTATTCCCGAGGGCACCGTCGCTTCTCGGTTGAACCGCGCCCGCAAGACCGTACGTGCCGCGTTGGGCGGCGTCGACCCCACCTGCGACCCTTCAGGAGCCACCCGATGAACGAAGACCTTCAGCTCGTCCGTGAGCTGCTCGAGGCGCCCCTGCCGACACCCCAAGTGACTTTCCAGGCGCGAAACAGGCTCACCACGGCAATGGAACGACGCTCGAAACGCCGTACGATTCGTGCGGCCGTTGCCGGTGGCATCGTGACCGTGACGGCCGCGGTGCTGGCGTTCGCTGTCGGGCAACCGGACACGACGCCCCGCAATACCCAGGTGGAGGCGGTGACCCCGGCGAAGCAGCCGGGGGCGCACGACTTCCTGCTGGCCGCAGCCACCACGGCCGGTGCGGAGAAGACCGGCAGGTACTGGCACACCGAGACGGTCGTCCTCCGCGGGCCGGTGCGCGTCCAGGGCTACGACCTGGCCAGCCGGGCCGTCATCGAATACTGGCTCGCCAAGGATCCGCAGGACGCCAGCTGGGTCGGACAGCGGGACCTGGGGTACCGGCCGTTCTCCCCTGATGACACGGCCAAGTGGGCGGCGGCCGGCAAGCCGACCACCTGGACCGTCACCACGGACAATGCGGCTGGTCACCGCACGCTGCGTGCGGCCCCGGGCAGCGCCACCCTGGAGACTATGTCCGCCTCGATGTTCCTGCAGAGTCTGGGCGGCTTCGACGCGATCGAGGTGAACGCGCTGCCGACCAGCCCGGCCCAGCTGAGGAAGCTGTTTCAGGACCGGATCGTCGAGCGCGCCACCGCTGCGCTTCCGGGCACGGCCGCCGGGGATGCGAACCTCTTCCGGGCTATGACCGACCTGCTGGTGCAGGTTCCGGCAGTGCCCGCCGTACGCGCCGCGGCGTTCGAGGTGATCGCCGATCTGCCCGGCATCACGATCCAGGAACACGTCAAGGACGCGGAAGGCCGCGACGGTGTCAGGATCACCCTGCTGCAGAACGGCTCCAGCGTCAGCCAGGTGAACTCCATCGTCCTGGATTCCGCGACCCACCGGGTTTTTGCCCGCGGTTACGACGCCAAGGCCGCGGACAGCGGAGATGCGGTCAAGTCCGGCAACGAAACCTTCCTGACGATCGGGTGGACCGACGCGAAGCCGTCGGCGCCCACCCGCTCCTGAGCCGGTAACGGTTTGCCGTTCTGAGTGCTTCCTACGCCGAGCCCGCTTATGTATGCAAGCGGGCTCGGCGTCGCGTTCAGTCCCGGTTGACTACGAGAGTCCGGCTACCCGTCCGGCGTCGGCGACGTGGGTGAGAAGCTCGTGATGTCGCCAGTCAAAGCACTGGGCGAGTCGGTGTTGCTCGACATGCGCCTCCGTGCGCGGACAGCCATCAGGGAAAAGGCCGCCCTGGTAGTCCTCTCCGGGGTGCAGGTCGGCGAGCCGCACTGGCATCGGGACCAGGTTTCCGCGGTGCTCGCGGCGGGCCAGTTCCACCACGTGCCCTCATGCGGGCCGAATCGGCAAGCCGTGCGCAAGATCAGGTGCACTGATCTGGCGCCGATAATGCGCAGTCGGCCGCGCGGCGGTGGATCCGGGGTTCGATTCACTAACATGTCGGCAGCCTGGGCGCTTCTCAACACCGGCCAGCACGTTCGGCAGGTCAACAAGATGGAGGCGCGACTCGGTGCGGCACAGGTCGAGGATCATTACAACACCGGACTGCGCTTTATCCACAGGCCAGCACAACGACCTTGCACGCCCCGGACATCGCGCGCAAGGTGAACAACGAAGTCGGACGAAGCCACTCCAGGCGGCGCCTGCGATACCACGGGTGCCGCACCAGCGATCCACACCGGACCCCCGAAGCCGGTAGTCGCCTCGCCATCTGCTCCATAACAAACTTTCTGGTACCAGGCGGCTGGCCACCGAGGTTCTCGATCAACGTGGGTGATAGGTCAGCAGGGCTTGTAAGGGGATCTTTTTGCCGTCAGGGTTGAGCCCTTGCCTTCGCCACCTTAACCGCCTCGGCCGCCACTTTCGCCGGCACCATTCCCCGGCTGCTCTGGCGTTTCCGGCGCTCACGTGGCAGGCCGGACGTGGATCTTGCTGTCCGCACGTCACCGTTCCTTTACCGCTACCGGCGAACGCGCCAGAACTGAAGCCCAGAATCGGGATGGGCAAAAGCATGACGATCGCTGCGAGGCGGGGCACCCGTCTCAGCATGGTTGATCCCCGATAACGAACTGGCCGATCTTCCACCCTGCGGCAGTGCGGTCAACTATGTCCACGATCGAGGCATCACTGAAGTGGGCGCCGACCCCACAATCAAGTCGGGCCACGACGCCGACCAGCAGGGTCGCAGCAGCATCAGGCGACTCGATGTGGTGTGATGGCGTTTTTCGGGGACAGAATGGTCCGCGTCCGAGCCTGCCCGGTGATTACCACATTCACGACTAATTCGAAGCGCCTCGAAACCTGACGCCATGTGCAGATGTGAGGCAAGGATGGCTAACCATCGGCTCTTGCCTCACATCTTCATGCGCCGTTGCGCAAATCCCTTGTGTTGCCATCATCAAAGACCATAAAATAACGGATGGCCGATTCTGGAAACATCCGTCAGTGGAATGATGACGAAGGCTGGGGAATCATCGATTCACTGGCAACCCCTGGGGGCTGCTGGGCGCACTTCAGTCACGCAGCGATTCCTGGTGTCTCCACTTTCACACGAGGTCAGCTAGTTTGGTTGGAATGGGAGCGCCCGGGACAGGACGGCTATCCCTATCGGGCAACCCGCTTTTGGCCGTCGGGCAGCGAACCCTTCAACAGAGCTTCTCGCCCCGGGAACGGCGGCGCTTATCGCAGCACCCTTACGCTGACATCCGACCCACAAGAGAATGCTTAGCCCTTAGCAGAAACTTATGCTACGGCCGACCGTTGTTCCGTTGGCCGTCCAAGCTCATCGGCCGTCGAAGCGATTGCGGGGGCGCCGGCCGGTCCGGCGCTCACGGAGTCCCTACCTCGGTAATCGACCAAGGCGACGACCGTGGCAACTACGGCCATCGACGAAGGCTATGACAGCGATCCACAAGGTTGATCGTCTCTTGCCGGGCGTGATCGGTTTTCGTCCGGCGAGATGCCATTTTCATTCCATAAAGAATTGGACAATTGGTCGGGATCCAGGAGGGAACTGCCCGGCTCGAAGTAGCGCTGCCCTACTCGCCGGATTCACCCCCGGGTTCGATCGAGGAAGAGGCAGGCATGGGACAGGTCATCATCGACATGGACCCGCACAAACGGTCCGCGGCCATCGGGGTCATCAACGACCGCGAGAAGGTCCTCGCGCAAGGCCGGACCAGCACCGACCGAAACAGCTACCAGACGATGCTCAAGCTTGGCCGGCAGCACAAGACCGGGTCTGGGCGGTCGAGGGCTGCAACGGCATCAGCAAACACCTCGCCCAGCGCTTGGTCGCCGTACGAACCGGAATCCAGCCCTTCCGGCAGGGCCAGGAGGCCCTGCCGGAGGTAGCTGTCCCAGATCGTCTCGTACGCGTGATCGCCCTGCGGATCTCCTCGGCGGTGTACTGCATCGGTGGGCGTGGCGTGCGTGCGGGCTCCTTTGTGGCGGAACAGCCCGCAGACACCATCGCGACGGCTGCCGGGGTGACCAGAGTGCGTCTCATGACCGTAAGGCGAAATGCCATATAGGTACGTACGGATATCCATGGCACTGAACGATCCGGTCAGCGCGTCTGGTCGCGTTGCAGCGTTTCCGCGATGTCCTTGATCCGGCGCAGCCGGGCGTCCCAGGCGGCACCGACCGACGCGAGCTGAGCGGCTGCCCGGGCGAGTCCGGCCTCGTCGACGACGTACCGCTTCTCCCGGCCGGCCGGCGTCGCGCGGATCAGGCCGGCTCGGCCCAGCACCTCGAGGTGTTTGGTGACCGCTTGCCTGCTGACCGGCAGGTGCTGGCTGAGGGTGGTCGCCGTGCCCGGGGCATCGACCAGCAGGTCGAGCAGGCGGCGCCGATTGGGGTCACCGACCGCCGACCAGAGGTCGTCGTCCACCGAACCTGTGAGCGCCGGGCCCATCATTTCAGCTGCAGACTCGCCACGTACGGCGCCAGGCGCGGCAGGAACAGGTCCCAGCCCTGCACGTGCTCCTGGTACATCTCCTGGGCCACTGCCGGCTGGCCGGCGAGTTCACGGAAGCCGGTCTCGGTGAAGTGCAGCAGGGTTCCGTCACCGGAGGGGCTCAACGTGAAGGTAACCAGCAGTGAGTTGCCCTCCACCGCGCTCGTCCCGGTCGGATGCGTCCAGCGGAACGAGAACATATGCGGCGGTCGCGCCTCAACCACCGTGAGCGCCATGACCTTTCCGCCTGCGGCACAGTCGCCGAACGAAATCTCGCCAGTTGACCCCGCAACCACCTCGTACTGGGCGTTGTCGGGCCACCACCGCTTCACGTGCTCCGGGTTGCTCACCACCTCGAAGACGACCTCGGGTACCGCCTCGATGTACAGCTCCCGCTCGATGACACCGGTCTCCATCTGACCCTCCTGCAATGTTTGGTTGCACATGACAGTAGCGGCAGCGGACGCCACATGCAACAAAAGGTTGCGTTAGACCTCATCCGGGTCAGTGCGTCCATCGATGACAGCGGTACGAGCGCCGAAGGCTTCCACGACTATGTGTTCTTCGTCGTGCTCTCTGGCAGCGTGCGGATCAACAGTCGCGGGATCAGCAACAACACCGCCGGCGGGGACATCGCTTTCCTCTCGGGGCGCCGATCGAGTTCGCGATGCACGGCTTCGATGTGACCACCCTGCGGCTGCCGAGCGACCGGATGAAGCAGGTGGCCCAGGACCTGGCCCGCACCGTGGCCACCGCTGCTCTGCACGTCTTCCCGAACACGACAATGAACCGCCACCACGATCCAGGCCCGGGTACGCTCACACCGGCTGTGATCCGGCGCGCGGTGGCCCACATCGACGCCCACGCCCACCTGCCGCTGCAGCTCAGCGAGATCGCCGCGGCGGCCGGCACCAGCACTCGCGCGCTGCAGTACGGGTTTCGCCGCCGCGCACCGGGCTGCCTACGGCGTGCTGCTGGGCGAGACGCTACGAAGCTGAACTCTCGTCCGGCTCGTCTGCCCAGTGATTCGGACCGTGGCCTCCTCGGAGAACCGGCGGGCCAAATCCGACCGATCGCCCCAAGCCTCCGCGTCCTCGACCATCTGCGCAGCCCGTTGGGCGCCCGCGCAGCAAACGCGACACGCGCCTCCGTCTTCTCAACACTCGTCCTTCTCAACACTCGTCGTAGTGCGGCCGGATCCTGTGCTCACGAATCACATCGCGCCCCGCCGGACCGGCCGCAGTCAATGCCGATGGCATCCTCGTTTCGTTTCGGGGATCGGCAGTTCGCTCAGCGTCCCGCGCCACAGGTGCGCGTCATCGCCTGGGCTTCGTGGCCGCGGTGGTCGACGACGGCCAGTCGGTGCCGAGGACGTTGAGCAAGGCGAGGGCTTCAGCCGCGGGGGAATCGGGTGGGGCGGTGTAGAGGACCAGGTGCTGGTCGGTGTCGGTGATGTCCAGCGAGTCGCAGTCCACGGTTACCTCGCCGACAACGGGGTGGTGGAAGGTTTTGGTGAGCACCGGTGCGGGCTGGACATCGTGGCGTTGCCAGAGGCGGGCGAAGTCGGTGCTGCCGGCGATCAGCTCCTCGACCAGGCCGGTTACGGCTGGGTCGGTGGGATAGCGGGCGAGGGTTGCGCGCAGCTTCATGACAACGTGGTGACGGAACTCGGTGGCGTCGGAGATGCCGTAGATCGGGTGCTCTGGTCGTACCGGATGAAGGAAGGCTTTGCGGGCCAGGTTTCGATCTTCCGGGGTGCGCTCGGCGAAGTTTTCCATGAGGGCGGCGGCGAGGTCGTTCCAGGCGAGGACCTCGAAGGTCGCGGAGATCACGATTCCAGCGGTCTGCGGGAGGCGTTCCAGCAGCGCGAGGATGCTCGGGCGCACGTCGCGGCGATGCTGACCGGTACGGGTGGGCGCAGTGCCCGACAACACGTGCAGGTGCTCGGATTCCGCGTCGGTGAGCCGCAACGCGCCGGCGATCCCGGCCAGGACCTCGCTCGACGGACGCGGCGCGCGACCCTGTTCCAGCCGGACGTAGTACTCGGTGGAGATGTGCGCGAGCACGGCCACTTCCTCGCGGCGCAACCCGGGTGTCCGGCGGCGCGGACCCTCCGGCAAACCGGCATCCTGCGGCCGCAACCGCTCGCGCCGGCTGCGGAGGAAGGCACCGAGCTCCTGCTTGTTCATGGCCTCAGTGTGCCCGCTTTGCCGCCACGGATCCTGGTACCGCTTGTGCCTGTATCCGACTGTCCGGCGCCGCAACGCTGGGTGGCATGACACAGCTCCTGACCGGCAAGGTCGTTTTCATCACCGGCGCCAGCCGCGGCATCGGCGCCGCTGCTGCCGAACTGTTCGCCGAGGAGGGCGCCGCGGTCGTCCTCGCCGCCCGCAGCACCGACGCCCTTGATCGCGTCGTCAAGGACATCCGGTCGCACGGCGGGGTTGCCGATGCGGTGGCGCTGGACCTCGCCGACCGCGCCAGCATCCGCGCCGCGGTGGACCGCGTGGGCGACCTGCACGGCCGCCTCGATGGTGCCTTCAACAACGGCGCGGCGGGTCACCAGCCGGGGCCGCTCGACACCACCAGCGACGAGGACATCGACCTGCAGTTCGAGGTGAACTTCCGCGCGCATTGGGTCGCCATGAACGCCGAGGCCGCGCTGATGCGCCAGGGCGGCGGCGGGGCCATCGTCAACACATCGAGCATCGGTAGCCGGCGCGCAAATCCGGCGCTGCCCGCGTACGGCGCGATGAAGCGTGCGCTCAACAGCATCACCGAGACCGCCGCCGTGACATGGGCCGCTCAGGGCATCCGGGTCAACGGCATCACCCCGGGCGGTACGGCCACCGAGATGATCGAGGAGTGGGAGGCCGCGACCCCCGGCATCAAGGACAGCATCAGCGCGTCCTCGCCGATCGGGCGGATGGCCACGCCACGCGAGGTCGCCGAGGTGGCCGCCTGGCTGCTGAGCGACCGCGCCTCCATCGTGAACGGTGCGATCGTGCCGGTGGACGGCGGCGCCGGAGCCTGACTGTCTCAGCGGTCCACGGTGAGGCCGGCGCGGACGCCGATGACGACGAGCTGGGCGCGGGTGCGGGCGTTGAGCTTCACCATCGCCCGGCTCGCGTGGGTGCGCACGGTGGCCGGGCTCAGCGACAGTTCGCGGGCGATCTGCTCGTTGGTGTTGCCGGTGGTCACCCAGGCGACAATCTCGCGTTCCCGCTCGGTCAGCGTGTCGATGCCGGTGACGGCGCTGCCGGGCTGGCTGAACAACGCCACCACGCGCCGGGTCACCGACGGTGACAGCAGCGCCTCCCCGGCCGCGGCGACCCGGATCGCCCGGATGAGGTCGGCCGGGGCGGTGTCCTTGAGGATGAACCCCGCCGCGCCGGCCTGCAGCGCCTCGAAGATGTACCGGTCGATCTCGAACGTCGTCACCATGACCACGCGGGTGGCGGCGAGCGCGGAATCGGCCGCTATCGCTCGCAGGGCGGCCAAACCATCAAGGCCTGGCATCCGTACGTCCAGAAGCAGCACGTCCGGGCACACCTCGCGGACCACCCGCAGGGCGTCGTTGCCGGAGGCGGCTTCTCCCACCACGGCCAGGTCGTCCTCCCGCTCGATGAGCACCCGCAGGCCCATCCGCACCAGACCCTCGTCGTCGGCCAGCACCACCCGGATCACCCAGCACCGCCCACGGGCAGCCACACCGTCACCTGAAAACCGCCACCGTCCCGCGCCCCCGCCATGAACCGTCCCCCGGCCTTCTCGACCCGTTCCCGCAGCCCGGCCAGCCCCCGTCCGAGCCGCGTCGCCTCCACCTCGGCACCTCTCCCCCGATCACCGACCTGCACCAGCACCTCACCGTCCCCCGGCACCACCCAAACGTCCGCAATGGTCGGTCCGGCATGCCGCAAGACGTTAGTCAAGGATTCCTGAATCACCCGGTACGCCACCGCGTCGGCTTCCTCACCGAGAACCACCTCGGTCATCGACAGTTCCACCGGCAACCCGGCCACGCGAACCTCATCGACCAGAGCGCCAAGACCGGCCAGCCCGGCACGGTTGCGAGGATGAAAGGTGTCGAGCATCCCGCGCAGGTTCGCCAGCGACGCGTCACTGGTCGCCTTGATCGCCTCCAGGGAGGCGCGGGCCTGATCCGGTCGCTCGTCGAGCACCAGCAGGGCGATCTGCGCGTGCATCGCGGTCAGCGCGAACCCGTGCCCGGCCACGTCGTGGACCTCACCGGCCAGGCGTACCCGTTCGGCAGCGGCGGCGCGAGTCACCAGATCCCGCCGGGCCCGCTCGCGCGCCGCAGTCGTGACGTGTACCAGCGCGCCCAGCGACCAGGGCAGCACGACCCAGCCCGACCAGCCCAGGGCGAGCAGGAGCGGCTGGTGCAGCTCCGGTGTCGAACGCGCCAGCACTGTCGCCGAGGCCATCACCGCCGCGACCCCGCACGCGAGCGCCGACAGCCGCAGCGGCAGCCGCCGGGCCACCTCGAACATGGCGATCACCATGCAGAGCTGCACCGGCCCGTACGGGTAGCCGGCCAGCAGGTAGACGCTGACCGACACCATGGCCCCGGCCAGCGCCCAGATCGGCGAGCGGCGCAACAGCACCGTGCTGAGAGCGGCTGCTGTTACCAGCGTCAGCGCCCCGGCGTCGACGCTCTTGTCCTGCAGTGAGGCCACGTTGAGGGTGCCGGCTACGAGCACCGCCGCCAGCGCCAGGGCTGCGCTTGTGGTCTTCCCGGCTGTTGCCGCCGCTTGTTTGCGGGCTGTCACGTTGTGCGAGCCTGCCATCGCTGCCGCATTGCCACCACCCCGGTGACCGCGGCGAACAGCAGGCCGATTGACATCACCACGTTGCCGACGACGGTGCCCGCGTTGCTGGAGACCAGGTTCGGTGTCAGCTGGCCGGACGCCAACCCGCCGAACACGATCCACAGCGAGATCAGCACCGCGAACACCGGCGCCCACCAGAACCGGGCGGTAGCCACGACGAGAACCCCGAGCACCACGATGAAGATGATGCCCGGCGGGAACACGGGGAACTTGTCCGGCTCCGCGGCCCACTGGATCACCAGGCCGAGGACGCCAACTGCGAGGCCGTACAGCGAAAGTCTTGTAGTTGCATTCACGGCTCGACTATCCGTTGGCCGGGCCGGGTGGCGCGTCAGCCCGCAGGAGGCTGCGGCCTACGCAAACCTGCGTAGCCGGCGCACCTCGTTCCCCAGCCGTTCCACGTGGCCGGCAGCGCCGACCAGGAAGACGTCGAACGGAACGGCTCGCTGGCGGGAACTGGTGAACGGGTTGGACCATTGGATGGCGGTTTGGTGTGGTTGGCGGCGGCGGGTGGCGCAGGGGGCTACCGTGGGCAGGGTGATCGACCGGCCTGTGCCGATGCGCAAGTGCCCCCGCTGCGGGCACCTGGCGCGGGCGGACAAAATGGTCAAGGGCTTCGGCCGCGACTGCGCCACCCAGCTCGGCCTGGTCGGTAAGTCGGTGGACACCGGGCACACCGGGCCGGACCTGCTCGACCTGCTGCGCGACCAGGAACCCGACGACCACTGCGACGGCTGGGACAGGTGACGGGTCGGCCCGCGATCGGCTGCTGGGCTGCCTTCTCCTCGAACGCGGCTGCGGTCAGCGGTTCGGCATACAGGTAACCCTGCCCGTAGTCGTAGCCGAGCAACGTCAGTTCCGTGGCCTGCTCGGCCGTTTCGACGCCCTTGGCGACCATTTTTAGGTGCAGGGCCTAGGCCAACCGGCACACCGCTTCCGCGACCGCCGAACCTTCGGGGCCGCCGTTGAGCGCGGAGTCCACAGCAACCGGCCGCTCAGCACCAGCATGAAGGTGCGTGCCGCGGCGATCCACCTGGAACAGCTGTCCGTTGGGCCGGATCGCCCACCGATATAGACGATTGACACTCCATCGTTTACAGTCATCGACAACGCCGTTGCGAGTTCTTCCCCCGTGGAATTCGCAACGGTGTTCCTACGTTCCGGACCGGTCGTGCCGCCGGCAGCCCCGCTCGCCGCCGGGCCCTCTCGCGGCCAGGCCCTCTCGCCGCCGGGCCCTCTCGCGGCCGGGTCCTCTCGCCGCCGGGCCGTTCTGCCGGCCGGTCTTTCAGGGCCGGTCTATGTGGCTGGGGAGCCGGCGGTCGAGGGCGGTGATCAGCACGAGCACGACGCTGCCGCCGATCAGCGCGTTCGCGATCGAGTGCAGACCCGCGTCGGTCACCCCCTGCGCATAGCTCAAGCTGATCAAGCTTGAGGACAGGATCGCGCCCAGGTACGAGAAAGTGCGCATCAATCCCGCCGCCGTGCCCACGTCGTGCGCCGGGGACTGGACATACAGTGCCCCTTGGTTACCTACTGCCCCGAGGGACACGGTGAGACCGAACGCCACGGTTACTGTGAGGATGGCTGCTGTGGCCGTACCGATGGACATGAAACGCAGGGTGACGGCCACCACCAGCGCGACGAAGGCCGCGATGAGCAACGGCAAGCGAACCACATTGCGGCGCGCCACCGGAGCCGTGACCAGCGCCGACATGCCGGTCATGGGCAGCATGACGAGGCCCGCGAGCGCTGCGGAAAGGCCCTTGCCGTCCTGCAACCACTGGGTGACCCCATACATCAGCGAGTACATGACCAACTGCGTGCAAAGCTGACGAAGATAGGTACGGGTGAGCGCGCCGTTCGACCGCAACAATCGTAGATCTACAAGCGGTGAGGCAGCCCGCAACTCCCGCCACACAAGTGCCACGAGCAGAATTACGGCACCCGCGAGAACCAGCCATCTCGGGTGGTGGAGGGACAACAGGAAGCCGAGCAGGCAGGTGAATGTACCGGCAAAAAGCACCACGCCCGGCAGATCGATCCCACCGTCACCGGCCGCCGGTGCATCGGCAGGAATCCACCACCAAGCCATCAGGAAAGCCAGCACCGCAAACGGTATGTTGATGAGGAAAACAATTCGCCACCCCGCAGCGCCGACCAGCAGCCCGCCGAGCGGCAAGCCCAGGGCCACTGTCACCTGCCCCGCGATGGAAATGGCCCCCAGCACGCTTCCCGGCGCGGCGATGCCAAAGGCGCTGGCGCGCTGCCGGATCAGAAGCATGGCGGTTGGATAACCTGCGGAAGTTCCAATCCCGATGACCACTCGCGCAATGGTGAGCATGAGCAGGCTCTGACCGATGCTGCCAATGAGGCCGCCGAGCATGACGAGGCTGATGCCGGACAGAAAGACCCGGCGAGGACCATGTCGTCCGGCAATCCTGCCAAGCGTAGGTTGAGCGGTAGCACTGGCAACGTAAAGAACGGCAACAAGAACCGCGGTACGCCCCGCCGGAACGCGAAAATGAGCGGCAATCGGCACCAGCGCGGTAGCAATAATCGAGCTGTTCACCGGGTTCAAAGCCGACCCGACAATCAACGGCGTCATGAACCGCCACCCGAAGGCCTTCGAGGTGGTGGCTACAGCCGAAGAGGTCACGTTTTACCGTACGTCCGCAACTCCGCCCGTCGGTCTATCTCCTTGGTCACATGCCGCGTCGCCCTCTCATCAGTGCAGCAGGCGTTGGCCCAGTAGACCTGCCCGTCAGGCCCCACGCTGATCAGGGCAACCATAAGATCGTCAACCGCCGCCGGCCCCGAAGCGACCGCCTCCTGCACCGGCGTGCCCGCCTCCCCCGGTCGCAGGACGGTCTGAAAAGTCACCGGCGACGCTCCCACCGACGTCACAAAGACGGCCGATCCCGCGGTCCAATAAGAGCCGTCGTCGCCTTTCCGGGCACCAATGCCCCGCAGCCACGAATAGCGCTTCTCAGCCTCATCGAGAGCCCCATCCGACCCGGCACTGACAGCGTCGGGCTCGGCCGAAGTAACGGCGATGAACCCGGGCATGAAATGACTACGCTTATCCACCGCCACGAGCCGGAACGTGTTTTCTTTCTGCGGGTGCGGGGGCTGCGTCCAGCTGACTGTGCCCAGGAAGATCTGGTCGCCCTTTTCGGCTACGGCTGCGGTTGCCGGCTTGAGGGCTGCGTCGGCGGTAGCCTGATCTACTTGCCGGAGAGTGGCTTGGGCCTTTAGCGCCTCGGGTCCGTACGCGGGGCGGTTGTGCCACCAGCGCCAGGTGATAATGCCGCTTACGCCTAGAACGAGGATGGCTGCGGTTAGGGCGAGGCTTGCCCGTTGCTTCATGTTCGGCAGTAGACCATGTAGGGGGATGATTGGGTGCCCCGGGTCGGCTACGGGGCGCGTCGGATCGGGGCTTGGGCGATGCGATGGGTGGGCACGGCGGCCGCTTTTGCGTGGTGGACACGAAAAAGCCCGCTCGGGTGAGCGGGCTTTTTCCGTTGCTGCATGGGGTGATCGACGGGACTTGAACCCGCGGCCCCCGGGACCACAACCCGGTGCTCTACCAGCTGAGCTACGACCACCATGTTCTGTTTTCCGCGCTTCTTTCACGCGGCCCCACCGCGGAAGGAACTCCCGCAGCAGGTTCCGGGTAAGCATAGCGGCACCCCCGGCCCTCCCGTCGACCGGGTTACCGCCGGGCGCGCTCTAGAGCTCGGCGGCGATGGCTCGGGCCTCATCCACGTCGGGGCCGGGAAGCGGTACGAAGACCGTGCGGCGGTAGTACTCGAGCTCGCGGATGCTCTCACGGATGTCGGCGAGGGCTCGGTGAGCCAGGCCCTTTTGCGGCTGGCCGAAGTACACGCGGGGGTACCAGCGGCGGGCGAGTTCCTTGATCGAGGAGACGTCGATCATGCGGTAGTGCAGGAACTGGTCCAGCGCCGGCATGTCGCGGGCCAGGAAGCCGCGGTCGGTGGCGATGCTGTTGCCGCACAGGGGCGCGGTGCGAGGGTTGGGCACATACTGCTTGATGTACGACAGGACGGCCTCCTCCGCTTCCGCCATGGTGACAGTTGAGCGGCGCACCTCTTCGGTGAGGCCCGACTTGGCGTGCATGTCGCGCACCACCTCGGGCATGCCGTCCAGCGCGGCATCATCGGCGTGAATGACCAGGTCGACGCCGTCACCGAGCACGTTGAGATCGGGACCGGTGACGAGAGCTGCAACCTCGATCAGGGCGTCCTTGCCGAGATCAAGGCCGGTCATCTCACAATCGATCCACACCAGAAGATCAGCCACGGGGTCCAGCCTACGCGGTGGCCGGGAACGGTGCTGCGGGCTCTGCTCGTACCCCCTGATGGGGAGCCATGCGCTCAGCGCGACGAAATCACCCTGGATCGGGTGTATCACGGCTGGGGCTACCCAGTTCGCCCTCAACGTCTTAAACTGGTCTTAACGGACGAAGCCCCCCTTCGGTAACTCCGTTCCCCCGGTAAGGGCCCTCCACGTCGGCAGCGTGGAGGGCCCTTCGGCATTTCACGACGATGGCCGCTCCCCTCTGATCAGGGCGCGGCCATCGGTGGTTATTCGGTTCTCAGTTCTTGCCGGAGCCTTGGCCCGGTCTTAGTCCTTGCTGGGACCTCGGCCGGGACGGGGCGGCCGGGTCATTTTGATCGGCGATTCCATGCCCTCGGGATCTGGATCGGGGTTCGGCAGGCCGGCTGCGGTCATTCCTTTCCGGCGCCGGCGGGCTGCTCCGCCGCTGAGAAGTTCGGCTACTTCGGCTTTGTAGTTGCCGAGCAGTGAGCCGGTTCTGCGGGGCGGTGGGGGCTCGATCGGCTGGCTCGGGGTCGGCGCTTCCGCCTCCGCCTTTGGTTCGGCCTTTGGTTCCGCCTTTGGTTCGGCCTTTGGTTCGGCCTTTGGTTCCGCGTGCTTGGGCTGGGTTACCAGCGCTTGGGGCGCTTTGAGCGGTCCTGGCTCGGCGGGCTTGGCTACCGCGTGTGAGGTAGCTGCGTTCACCGGCTGTGGCGCTGTCGAATCAGGGTTACTGACCGGAGTCGGAGTGGGTGCGGCGTGGGGTTGGGTGCGCTGCTCCGCGATCTTGGTTTCCGGCTTTTCTGGGGACTCTGTGGTTGAGGCCGGGGC
>NZ_LOJP01000001.1:1332975-1341693 GCF_001553785.1 Actinoplanes sp. TFC3 | reverse complement strand
GGCTTGGAGTCCGCGAGGGTTCTGGGGCGGTGGGACGCCGAGTGTCGGCCGCCGGCGGTGCGGCTCAGGGGGAGGGGGGCTCCGATGGCCTGCATGAGGTCGGGGACCTGGCTGGGTTCGACCACGTAGACCACTTCGCGGCGGCGGGCCGGCCAGCCGAGGATGATCATGCCGCCCATGACCAGCAGGGTGCCGAGGATGAGCAGGGCCCAGGTGGCTTGGTTCAGCCAGCCGGGGCTCAGGGCCGCGGTTGTTTCCAGCCGTACGCCGGGCTGCGCGGCCGCGTTCATGATGATCAGGCTGTACGGGGTGTCGCGCAGGTCCGACGGCTTCCAGTCGAGGGCGCCGACGCCGCTGGCCAGCCAGAAAGTCTGCCGCGAGGGCAGCTTTTCCGGTGCCCGGGTGCCGGGTACAAGCTGGCTGGTCACGGGCAGCGCGCCCGTCCCGAGGTCGATCGAGGATACCGAGATACGCGGAATATCCTGCAGGTACGCAGCCGCCTTGTCGCGCGGCGCCAGGCCGACGAAGGCCGGGGCGTTCGACGAGGTTGCGGTGATTCTCAGCTTGGTGTCGCCGAAGCGGGCGAACGGGGCGTCACTGCCCAGCATCGAGTCAACGTCGTCGACAACCACGGCGTACCCGGAAGTGGCCACGCGTTGCATGCTCCCGCTGAAGGCCCCACCCGCGTCGCGGTGCTGCATGGCGGCCCAGAATGCGCCTCCGGCCAGCAGCGCGGGCAGTCCGGCGGTCAGCAACAGCATGCCGAGGATCGTGCGGAACACCCGCATCGCGATCTCCCCCTTCTCGGTGGTACTGCGGAGACCATACAGACCGAAATACCGCCAAAATGGATAAACCGGCGGTTGGGCCGCTATTGGGTGTCGCGGGGGTAGGGAAAGGGACGGCGGCGCAGGGTCCGGGAAAGGCTCCGGCAAAGAGGGAAAGGGCTCCGGCACAAAGGGAAAGCGGCAGCGCAAGGAGAGCGCGGCACAAAGGGAGCGCGGCACAAAGGGAGCGCGGCACAAAGGGAGCGCGGCACAAAGGGAGCGCGGCACAAAGGGGAGCCGCGGCCCGATGGAGTACGAGCCGCGGCTGGGTTCTGTTTCGCAGGGGTGGCCCGAGCGAGGCGAGGTCCGGGTGTCGTCCGGCCATCCCCTGCAAAACCGAACCCCGAGGCCTGGCAGGCCCGTACCGACTAAGAGATCTTGACCGTCATGGACAGCGTCGACTGGTCGATGTCGCTGGTGCGGACGGTGAACTTGAACGTCCAGTCCCCCGCCGCGGGCAGCGCGATGTCACCCACCGCGTGGAAGTCCGTGATGCGCAGCAGCGGCACCTCGATGGGTTCGATCCCCTTGGCCGGCAGCGCCGCCGTGGCCGTCCACTCCACCACCGGCAGCGGCTTGTTGTCGGGGGTGTAGGCGTAGAGGTGCAGGGAGTTGTTGCCTACTGTGGCCGGGAAGACGTCGACCTGCAGCGACATCGAATCGCCCTTGATGGTCTGCGACACAGTGGTGGTCGCCGCAGCCGTCTGGGCCGCCTCCGCGGTGCGGGGCGGCGGGATTTGGACCAGGGCCGCGGTCACGCCGAGCACGATGGCGGTCACCGCTAGTTCGGCGAGCACGGCGCGGCGCAGGGTTCGGGGGCCGGTTTCGGCGGTGCGGTTGCGCACGAGATTGCGCGAGTACGCCGCCACGCCGATCACCACGGCGGCGAGCCCGATTTTGACCAGGATCAGCCGGCCGTACGTGCTGCCGTACAGCCCCTTGAAGGTATCGACCTCGATCAGCGCCTGCACCGAGCCGGCCACGATAAGCGCGGCCACCGCGGTCGCCGCCCAGCGCGACCAGATCGGCAGGATGGCCCCCAGCTCCCGCTCGTTGGCCTGGCGCAGCAGGAAGCCGACCAGCATGACCAGGCCGCCGAGCCACACCGACATCGCGGCCAGGTGGATCGCGTCGACCACGACCGAGACCCCGGCGACCGGCGAGGCGGTAGGGTGCCCGGTCAGCGGCCAGGTGGCCAGCGCGGCGACGCCGAGAACGCCGAGCAGGGCCAGGTCTGCCTTGGAGTCGCCGCCGGAGCCGCGCAGCAGCGGGCGCAGCAGGAAGGCCGACGCGATGACCACGCCCAGGCGCACCAGCATGACGGCACCGAACGTGCTGCCCAGCACATCCTGCAGATCACTCACAGAAACGTCGAAGAGGCCGGTGCCGGTGGTGTACGGCGCTTGCAGCCACAACGCCAGCACGGTGCTGCCCAGCACCAGGCCAAGGCCGGTCCACACCAGGCGAGCCGGGACAACCCGGGACAGTCGTTGCGGCCAGAGCAGCGCCAGCACCAGGATCGGGCCGACCAGCAGTACGAGCCCGGCGTAGCCGAGATATTTGCCGATCGGGATGAGCGCCCGGACCACCGGGTCGACCTTTTCCGCGGCCTGGGACTCGGTGGGCGGGGTCGAGGCGGCGCCGACCGAGTAGGTGATGCTGCCGCCGACCGGGTGGCTGTCCGCCGAGACGACGCGGAAGCTGACCAGGTAGGTGCCGCGCCCGCCGCCCGAGCGCAGCGGGATGGTCACCGAGCCGCCGCCGGCCTGGGGGCCGCCCTGATCGGCGCGGCTGCCGTCCGGGGCGAGCACCTGGATCTTGCCGGAGATCAGCTGCACCGATTCGCTGAAGGTGAGCGTGACCTTGTTGGGCGCGTCCGGGACGATGCTCCCGTTGCCCGGGTCGCTGGCCACCAGGGCGGCGTGCGCGCTGGCCGGGGCTGCGGGGCCCAGAAGCGCGCAGAACAGCCCGAACAGCAGCCCCGCGACAGCCGCAGCCGCCCGGCGTCGATCAAGCGTCATGTCAGCAATGCTCCCCGATGCGCTGCCGGGAGCCAAAAGGTGGTCGCAGATCCGGGTCGGCGGCGGGCGTACCATCTGCGCTTGTGACTGCCAGCGACCCGCTCACCGCGCTTGCTCTGCGGGCGCGGTCCGGCGACGGCGCGGCGCAGGCCGCCCTGGTCCGGGGGACGCAGGCCGAGGTCTGGCGGTTCACCGCGGCGCTGGTCGATCCGGGGGCGGCCGATGATCTGACCCAGGAGACCTTTCTGCGGGCGTTCCGGGCGCTGCCATCGTTCGAAGCCCGAGCGGGGGTACGTACCTGGCTGCTCGGCATCGCCCGCCGCACCTGCGCCGACCACCTGCGTGCCGTGGTCCGCCGCCGCAAGCTCGACGCCGCTCTGGCCGCGCAGGTCTGGACGGACCGCCCGCAGCAGCCCGACCCGGCGCATCGCCTGGGCGCGGCTGACCTGCTGGGCCGGCTCACTGAGGAGCGGCGTACGGCTTTCGTGCTGACCCAGGTCCTCGGCCTGTCCTACGCCGAGGCCGCCGAGGTCGAGGAAGTCCCGGTCGGCACCATCCGCTCCCGGGTGGCCCGCGCCCGCGACGAACTGGTCACCGCGGTAACCGCCGCGCAGGCAAGCTGACTCACAGCCAAACCTCAGGCAGTAGGACGGAACCTGACGGCGCTCCGCGTCGACTAAGGGAGCGTGAGCATGGAGACCGGACTGTCTGCGCGCAGGGCCGTGATGCTGCCGTGGGTGTCGACCGTGGCCCGGCTGGGGCTGGCGGCCGTCTGGCTGATCGCCGGCGGCCTCAAGGTCGGTGACCTGGCCGCGTCCGGGCGGGCCGTCAGCGCGTACCAGATCTTCCCGTATGACGTGGCCAAGGTGATCGGGGCGGTACAGCCGTTCCTGGAGATCGCGCTGGGTCTGCTGCTTCTCGCCG
Source organism: Actinoplanes sp. TFC3 (assembly GCF_001553785.1). Classification (GTDB taxonomy): domain Bacteria; phylum Actinomycetota; class Actinomycetes; order Mycobacteriales; family Micromonosporaceae; genus Actinoplanes. The sequence continues at coordinate 1,337,921 of NZ_LOJP01000001.1, read as the reverse complement.
GCCTCGCGGTCCGGCTCAGCGCCGGCATCTCGGCGGCGCTGCTGCTGATCTTCATCGCCGGGATCATCTCGGCCTGGTCGCGGGGTCTGCAGATCGACTGCGGGTGTTTCAGCTCCGGCGGGGAACTCGGCGCCGGAGCCAGCCCCACGTACGGCTGGGACATCGTGCGGGACGTCGGTTTTCTTGTGCTCGCCGGGATTCTGCTGTGGTGGCCGCGGACCCGCTATTCGGTGGACGGCATCTTGATGGGGGACGTGCAGTGAGCAAAGCCACGAAGGACCGGGCCCAGGCCAAGCGGATCGTCGAGCAGCAGCGGGCGGCCGAGCGGCGCCGCCAGGTCACGATCTGGACCTCCGTCGCCGTGGTGGCAGTGCTGGTGATCGCCGGGCTGGTCGGGTGGGGCATCGCCGCCGGTCAGGAGGACAACAAGACGGCCAACCTGGTCACCCCGAGCGTCGCGGTGGACGACGGGACGGCGTTCGCGGTGGGCACCGGGCCGGTCAAGATCGACGTGTACGAGGACTTCATGTGCCCCATCTGCGGGCAGTTCGAAAGCTCGGTGGCCGGCACCATCGACCAGTTGGTAGCCGCGAACAAGGTGACCGTGCAGTACCACCCCATCGCGATCCTCGACGACGCCTCGTCCACCGCGTACTCGACCCGCTCCGCAGCCGCGTCGGCCGCCGCCGCGGTGGGCGGCAAGTTCGCCGAGTACCACAAGGTGCTGTTCGCCAACCAGCCCGCCGAGGGCAGCGCCGGGCTGGACGATGCGAAGCTGGTGGAGCTCGGCAAGTCGGTCGGGCTCGGCGATGACTTCGCCAAGGCAGTGGACGACGGGACGTACAAGGCGTGGGCCACCAAGGTCACCGACACCGCGGCATCGCGCCGGGTGACAAGCACACCGACGGTCAAGGTCGCCGGCACGAACCTGCAGGACCGCAGCGCGGCCGGTCTGACCGCGGCCGTGGACGCAGCGGCGCAGTAAGGGCGGCATTGTTCGTCGCTGGGCTGGCCGGGGCGTTGCTCGTGCCGGCCGGCCCGGCGATGGCCCATGGCGGGGACGCGCCCGATGCCACCGCGTACCGCACGCAGGTCGGTGGGCTGAGCGAGCCGGTGACCGGGCTGAGCGTGCGGGCGGTCGAGGCGGGCGCGCGGCTGGAGCTGGTCAACCACACCGGCAAGACCGTGGAGATCCTGGGCTATCAGAACGAGCCCTACTTAGCGGTACGACCGGACGGCACCTACGAGAACACCAGCTCGCCGGCCACCTACTCCAACGCGACGCTGGACGGCGACTCCCCGGTGCCGCCGAGCGCCGATCCCACCGCGGCCCCCACCTGGCGGAAGGTGTCCGGCGAGACCAGTGTGCGGTGGCACGACCAGCGCACCCACTGGCTCTCCCCCGGCCTGCCACCCCAAGCTCAGGCGGACCCGTCGCAGCCGCACAAGCTGCGGGACTGGGCGGTACCCCTGCGCATCGGCGCGCATGTCTTCACCGTTACCGGCATGCTGACCTGGGAACCCCCGCCGCGCGCGTGGCTGTGGTGGGCCGGTGCGGTGGTGCTGGCCGCGCTGGTGGGTGGCCTGGGCCGGCGGCGGTTCCGCTGGGCGGGGCCGGTTGCGCTGCTCACCGGCACGATCGGTTTCGGGTACGCCCTGACGCGCGCGATCATCGGCGTGAGTGGACAGGCTCCGGCGGTTGCGGCGGGGGTGCTGGCGATCGTTGCCGGGGTTTTGGCCACGCGTGGACGTACCCCCTTCATGCTGTTGCTCGGTGGGGTGGCCGTGACCATTTTCGGCGGGCTGAACGACGCCGGGGTGTTGCGGCAGGCCGTCATCAACTTCCCCGGACCGGGTTGGCTGGCGCGGGTGGCAGTGCTCAGCTCGATCGGTGCGGGTGCCGGGCTTGCCGTGGCCGCGGTGCTGCGCCTGCGAGCGAGCGCACCGTCCCGGATATCTTCGGACGCATGACCGAACGACTCTCCTCCGGCGACCCGGCTCCCGGCTTCAGCCTGCCCACCGACAACGGTGACACGCTTGCGCTCAAGGACCTGCGCGGCCGCAAGGTGATCCTGTACGTGTACCCCGCCGCCATGACCCCCGGCTGCACCACGCAGGCCTGCGATTTCCGTGACAACCTCGGCTCGCTGCAGGCCGCCGGGTACGAGGTAGTCGGCATCTCCCCCGACACCCCGGCCAAGCTGGCCACGTTCCGCGAACGCGACGCCATCACGTTCCCCCTGGTCAGCGATGAGGACAAGAGCGTGCTGACGGCCTACGGGGCGTTCGGCGAGAAGCAGCTGTACGGCAAGACGGTCACCGGCGTGATCCGCTCCACCTTCGTCATCGACGAGAGCGGGGCGATCGAGAAGGCGCTGTACAACGTCAAGGCCACCGGGCACGTCGCCAAGCTGCGCCGGGATCTCGGCATCGACTGAAACACCGGGTCAGAAACCGCGGATTCCGGGCGCGGGTGCCGAACAGAGTGGTAACCCCCGTGCGCCCCAGGAGACGCCGATGCCGACTGCCGCCGCCAAGCCGCCCCGCCGTTTCGCGCGCGTCAGCCTGCCACGCGGCCTGTCGCGTCGCCGTCACGGGCCTTCGCGTGGCCGCCCCGGGCTCTTGCGGCGGCTTACCGTTGCGCAGAAGCTCTTTGCCAGTTTCGGCCTGCTGGCGCTGCTCGTCGTTGTTGTCGGCAGCGCCGGCCTGGTCGAGCTGGGCAGCGCCAACTCGCGGCTCGACAGCATGTACAACGGGAACCTGCAGGCCATCGCCCGCCTCGGTGAGGTCCGCGCCGAGGTGCAGCAGGCCACCGCGCTGACCAACAAGCTGATTCTGCGCTCGGCGCTGACCGACGTGACCAGCGTGCAGACCGAGATCAAGCGCCTGGACACCACGATCGACGCCACCTGGAAGGCGTATGTCGCGCACCCCGCGGCCGGCACCGCCACCGACCGGGCCGCGTTCCTGGCCGGCATCACCGAGTACCGCAAGGTTCGTGACGCCCAGCTCGTGCCCGCCGCGCAGCAGAACAGCCTGGGCACCTACCTGGGCGTGCAGAACAACTACATCGACCCGCTGACCAGCAAGATCACCGTGGCCCTGAACAACCTCGCCGGCATCGAGGACAAGGCCGCCGCCCGGGAGAAGTCCGCGGCGAGCGGCAACGCCAGGATGGCCCAGGTGCTCACGTGGGGCCTGGTCGCCGGTGGCCTCGCGTTCGCCATCGCCGTCGCCGTGGCGGTCAGCCGCGCCATCGCCCTTCCGCTGCGTCAGACCGTCACCGTGCTCGAAGCGCTCGCCGACGGCCGGCTCGACCAGCGCTTGGAGGTGCGCGGGCGCGACGAGGTCGGCCGGATGGGCGAGGCCCTCAACACCGCGCTCGACCGGCTCACCGCCGCAATGCGCGACATCGGCACCAACGTGACCACCCTGGCCACCTCGTCCGAGCAGCTCACCCAGGTCGCCGGCCGGATGAACTCGTCGGCCGCCCGCTCGGCCAGCCGCGCCCAGGCGGTGTCCACGGCGTCGGAGGAGATCAGCCGCAACATCACCACCGTGTCGGCCGGCGCCGAGGAGATCGGCAGCTCGATCACCGAGATCGCCCGCAGCACCTCCAGCGCGGCCGACGTGGCCAACCAGGCCGTCCGGATCTCCGCCGAGGCCGGTGCGATCCTGCACAAGCTGGGCACGTCCTCCGCCGAGATCGTGTCGGTCGTCCAGCTGATCACCGGCATCGCCGAACAGACCAACCTGCTCGCGCTCAACGCCACCATCGAAGCAGCCCGGGCCGGAGACGCGGGCAAGGGCTTCGCGGTGGTGGCGGGCGAGGTGAAGGAACTGGCCCAGGAGACCGCAAGGGCAACCGAGGACATCCGTACGAGGGTGGGCGCCATCCAAGCCGACTCCTCGGCAGCGGTGGCCGCGATCGCCGGGATCGGAGCGGTGATCGACCAGATCAACGCCACCCAGAGCGCAATCGCCGCGGCCGTCGAGGAGCAGACCGCCACCACCAACGAGATGAGCCGCAACGTCGGCGAAGTGGCCACCGGTTCAACGGAGATCTCCAGCAACGTGGCTGAGGTAGCCGACGCCGCTGCCGAAACCACCCAGGCGGCCGCCGGTACCGCGAACGCCGCCGACGACCTGGCTCGAGTCGCCCACGACCTGCAGCAGAGCCTGGCGATGTTCCGCTACTGAGAAGTCCCTCCGGGAGGGGACCGCCGACCCACGGCGGCCGTCATGCGGCTCTGATCCGCGAGGCGGCCGCCGTGCCATGTCACCACCCGGGTTCAATTTCACCGGCGGGCGGCCTTAGAGTAGGGACTCACCAGGGGCCGTATCCCAATTGGCAGAGGAATAGGTTTTAGGTACCTACAAGTGCGGGTTCGAGTCCCGCCGGCCCTACCAGCACTTCCGAGCCGGACCTTGCTGTCCGATGCGACCCGGGTCACCTTGGTCTGAGCCGTCGGCGGGGGCGGTGCGGCGCCCAGGACGATGGCTGGCATGGCGCTTGAGTTCGTTCTCGATCCCCCGCTGACCGATGAGCTGCGCGAGGACATCGTTCAACTGTGGGCCGACGTCACCAATGCGGGCGGGGCTGTTGGTTTTGTTGCCCCGGTGACAGTGGACCTGGTGCGGCCGGTGGCTGAGGCGGCGTTCGCCGGGGTGGCTTCGGGCGTCGACCGGTTGATCGCGGGCTGGGATGACGGGCTGCTGGTGGCGCTGCTGATCATCGTGGACAACCGGTTCACCCTCAAGGCGCACTGGCGGGTGCTGAAGCGGGTGATGGTGCTGCCCGGAGCGCAGGGGCGCGGGTACGGGGCGGCGCTCATGCGGGAGGCCGAGGCGGTTGGGCGCGCACTGGGGCTGGAGGCACTGCAGGTGACCGTGCGGGATGGGCAGGGGCTGGATGGGTTCTACCGCAAGCTCGGGTACCGGGAGGT
>NZ_LOJP01000001.1:1318052-1332875 GCF_001553785.1 Actinoplanes sp. TFC3 | reverse complement strand
GCGGCTGGGGTTCAGCATGTGGCGGGGGGGGGGGTTGGCACTGCCGCCGCGAGGGCCAGGTCTGGAGAAACGGGTGTTTCCGAAATTGCCGTTGTTTTTGCCGGGGAGGGGAGCCCGGCCGCAGAGGGCCGTGCGGAGTTGGAAGGCAGCGCGGAGTCAGAGGGCGACGCGGACGTGGCAGGCGACGCGGACTTAGCCGGCGAGGACGACGACTTCGACGACTTCGTGGCGGCACCGGCGTCGGCGGCGGCACCGGAGGAGCCGGCGAAACGTACCGGCGTCTGCTGCCTCTTGGATGGGGTGAGCTTGATGTTCTTGGCCGTGGCGACGTTGCCGTAGATGTCGGTCATCCTGACCTGGAACGGACCCGGGCCGGTCCGCCGGTCGATCAGCCAGGCGTTGTAGTCCTCATGACCCGCCGTCATCCAGCTACCGCCCGGACCCTTGGCCTGCACCTTCTGGATCGGGTTGGCGTGGTTGTCGATGAGGATGGCCCACCAGTACTGTGACGCGCCCTCCATGAAGGTGATCGTCAGCGGTCCCGGCGTTGCCGCGTTGGGCACCGCCTTGTACGTGATCGGCACGACGCCCTGCGACTCGCTGGCGATCTTCTTGAACGCGGTACGGCTCAGGTCCAGCCAGCCCGGGGTGCATTCGGGGCACTTGTCGAACACCTTGACGCGGACCTTGCCCTTGGGCCCGGTGACGTCGATGTAGCTGCCGCAGGACAGCGCCTCGGAGTACTGGTCGACGCCGAGCGCGACGTACAGGTCATCGGCGGGCGGGTCGAACGAGCAGTTGCCCTGCGTGCCGGCCAGGTCGTAGAAGGTCGCCTTGCCCTCGTGTCCGGTGCTCGACGGCGGGGCCGCGCAGGCGCCGCCACCGTTCTGCAGCAGCAGGGCCACGCCGAGCACCCCGGCGAGCAGAACCGCGCCACCGGACGCAAGCCAGCGGGGTCCGGGCAGCCAGCGGGGGCGAGGGCGGCGATGAGCGGTCACGCCGAGCAATGCTGCGGGGCGGCACGCCCGGCGGCAACCTCTCTAAGAAACGCTTAAGACGGCGTCACCCTGGCGAATGATTCTTGTCTCACCGGGGCGGATGTCCGGGATGAGGAGCAGGCCGAAGAGCAGCTTGCCGTTGACGCGGCGCAGCCGGCCGAGCGTACGCAATGGTTCCTGGCCGCCTTCTCCGGTGTCCTGATCGATGGTCGTCACCAGGCAGCGCCCGCACGCCTCGGCCGCGCGGAACGTGGTGCCGCCAATGGTGAGGCGCCCGCCGAGCCAGCCGTCCTCGGCCCATGCCTCGGCGCCGGTGACCACGATGTTGGGCCGGAAGCGGGTCATGGGGACGTCGAGGCCGAGCGCGGCCAGCGAGGCCTCGTTCGCCAGTTGCACCGGGAAGCCGTCGGCGAAGCTGACCCGGTCGCCCGGCTGCGCGTTGTTCTGGATCGGGCGCGCGGTCGGGTCGGCCAGCCAGGCCAGTCGCGCCGGCCGGCCCAGCAGGCCGGTCAGTAACGCCTCGCCACCGGCGGCCAGGCGGGCGGTTACCGGCGGTTTGGAACTGAAGACACGCAGCATGATCTTCGGGCCGTCGACGGGTTCGGCGACGAACACGCCGTTGAGCAGCACTCCCCCGGGCTGCGGCACCGCGTGCAGCTGGGTCAGGGCCGGCGCCTGCCGCTGGGTGATGCCGACGCCGTCGGAGTCGATGACCATCCAGCGGCGGTCGCCGGCGAAACCCCACGGCTCGATTACCGCTTGGTCGTGGTCCAGGCGGTGACAACCCTTGACGGGGTACGTGTGCAGCGACGCGATCCGCATGACTTCAGCGTCGCACGCGGGCGCTCTCCGGCGTCTTGTACGTGACCAGCGGAACGGTCGCGTACTCCGGGGTCACGAGCCCGTGTTCGACCAGGTCATCGATGACGTGTTCGATCCGCTTGTACGCCGTCGGAGCCTCCTCGAACAGCAGTTGCCGGTCACCGCACACCACCTGCGAACCCAGCGGCGTGCGGCGCAGCTCCTGCACCGTGTGCTTGGCCTGCCCCCGTTTCAACGCATCAGCCCGGGACATCTTGCGGCCAGCACCGTGCGCGACCGAGTAGTTGGCGTGCGCGCCGGCGTGGGCGGACACGAGGTACGAGCGCGTGCCCCTCGTACCGGCGATCAGGACTCTGCGGTTGTCCCCCCGAGCGGCACCCTTGCGATGCAGGTAGCAGCCGTCCACGACCTCGACCAGGTTGTGGCTCTCATCCACGATCGGCTCGCCGATGCGGGTGCCGAGCGCGTCGCCCACCCGCTCGGCGAGCATGCGCCGGTTGAGCGACCCCCAACGCATGGCATGGTCGTGCGCGGCCAGATAGGCCTGCGGATCGGCCGCCGGCCCAGCACCATGCTGCTCGGTGTGCGCGCGCAGAATCCGCTCGCCGAGCCCCCGCGAGCCGCTGTGCACGATCAGCACCAGGTCATCGGTCTTCTCGATCCTGGCAAGCTCAACGAAGTGGTTGCCGCGCCCGACGGTGCCGAAGCCGCTCGTGTGCCCCCGCAGTTCCGCGCGGTCAATGACATCCCAGGCGGGGTCGTCGTCGTCCGGCTCGGCATCAAGGTTGGGAAAGCGCCGAGCCAGCCGCTCGGGAACAGCTTTGCGCAGGCTGACCGGATAGACGGCGATGCCGCAGCCGATGTCGGCGCCGACGAGGAACGGATAGAGCACGGTGGAGAGCATCGCCGCGCCGATCGGTGCACCCTTACCGGGGTGCAGGTCGGGCATTGCGGCCACGTGCAGCATCCCGGGAAGCGCGGCGACCTGGTGGCACTGGTCCAGCGCAGACGACTCGATCCAGCTGGAGGGTGAGGCGAAGACGGTGACGGGCATGACGGTCCTTCAGACATGGGTGTTCAGCAAGGAAGCGTGGGTGCCTGTCAGTACGTCATGACCCGAACGGTAGAGCACCTGATCATCCGGGCCAACCCATTAAACGAGCCGGTTCGACAAACGCGGGTGACAAAGAATCCGGCCTAACGGGGGGCCTGCGGGGTGAGTTCCAGGCCCCGGATGCGGCGGGCGAGTTCGTTGGCGTGCCTGCGGACGGCGTCGACCAGCCCCGGCCGCTCGGCGTCGGTGACGTGGTCCTGCGGATAGGTCACCGCAATCCCCGCGACCGGCCAGCCCGACCGGTCCCGGATCACCACCGCCACCGACACCAGGCCCTCGGTGACCTCGCCGTCCTCCAAGGCGTACCCCTGCCGCCGCTCGCGGACCAGAACCGCCCGCAACTCCGACAGGCGGGTGACGCTCGTTTCGCCGCGGTCGGCGAAAGCGGCCCGGTTCGGGAACAGGGCGCGGAGTTGGCCGTCGGGCAGCGCGGCCAGTTGAGCGCGGCCGCTGGCGGTTATGTGGCTGGGCAGCCGGACACCGGCGTTGGTCACCAGGGGCGGGCGGCGAGGGGCGCGCTCCTCAACCAGATAGATCACGTCACGGCCGTGCAGCACCGAGAGGTGCGCGGACTGGCCCACGCGGTCGACCAGGGCGGCAAGGATGGGGGCGCCGAGACGGGCCAGGGGCTCTTGGCGGGCGAAGCCGGAGCTCATCTCGAACGCGGCGATGCCGATGCCGTAGCGCTCGACCTCCGGGTAGTGGATGACGAACCCGTGCTCCTCCAGGATGCCGAGCAGCCGGTACACCGTTGAGCGCGGCAGGCCGAGGGCTGCGGTGATGGTGGCGGCGGCTACTGGGCCGCGCTGGGTGGACAGGTAGGTCAGCATCCGCAGGGTGTGGTGGGCGGCCGGCGATTGCACGCCCGTCAGTCTCACATGTGGGACACCGATCGCGGGTACGCCCTCCTTCGCGCGCTGAGATTGTGCTCGGATGAAGGCATGGCCCTCACCTCGACCACTACCGGCCGGACCGCCTCGGTTTCCCTGGGCGCGGCCGCCCCTGCGCTTGCTGACGTGGTCGCCATCGCCCGCGACAATGCATCCATTAATATCGATGAGACGGCGCTTGCTGCCGTTGCCGGGACACGTAAGCTGATCGAGGCGCTCGCCGACGACGTGGAACCGCACTACGGGATCAGCACCGGCTTCGGGGCGCTGGCCACCACGTTCATTTCGACCGACCGCCGGACCCAGCTGCAGCAGAGCCTGGTCCGCTCGCATGCCGCGGGCTCCGGTCCGGAGGTCGAGCGCGAGGTGGTCCGGGCGCTGATGACGCTGCGGCTTTCCACTCTTCTGACCGGTCGCACAGGGGTACGGCCACAAGTCGCCACAACCTACGCCGCCGTGCTCAACGCCGGGATCACCCCGGTGGTCCACGAGTACGGCTCGCTCGGCTGCTCCGGCGACCTCGCCCCGCTCGCCCACTGCGCCCTGGTCATCATGGGCGAAGGCCAGGCCCGCACCAGCGACGGCCGGCTGGTCAGCGGCGGCGAAGCCCTGGCCGGGGCGGGCATCGAACCGGTCCTGCTCGCCGAGAAGGAGGGCCTGGCGCTGATCAACGGCACCGACGGCATGCTCGGCCACCTCATTCTCGCCCTGGCGGACCTGGACCGGCTGATGCCGGCCGCCGACATCGCCGGCGCGATGAGCGTCGAAGCGTTGCTGGGCACCGACGCCGTGTTCGCCGCGGATCTGCAGGCGCTGCGCCCGCAACTCGGGCAAGCCGCGGCGGCGGCGAACTACCGCGCGTTGCTGCACGACTCGCCGCTGATCGCCAGCCACAAGGGTCCGGAGTGCACCCGGGTGCAGGACGCGTACTCACTGCGCTGTGCCCCGCAGGTGCACGGCGCCGCCCGCGACACCGTGGAGCATGCCCGCCTGATCGCCGGGCGTGAGCTGGCCTCGGCGATCGACAACCCCGTGGTCACCCCGGACGGCCGGGTGGAATCCAATGGCAACTTCCACGGCGCGCCCGTGGCGTACGTCCTCGACTTCCTGGCCATCGCCGTCGCCGATGTGGCCAGCATCTCCGAGCGTCGCACCGACCGCATGCTCGACCAGAACCGCAGTCAGGGCCTGCCCCCGTTCCTGGCCGACGAGGTCGGCGTCGACTCCGGGCTGATGATCGCCCAGTACACCGCGGCCGGCATCACCAGCGAACTCAAGCGCCTGGCCGCCCCCGCGTCGGTTGATTCCATCCCGTCCTCGGCGATGCAGGAGGACCACGTCTCGATGGGCTGGGCCGCGGCCCGCAAGCTCCGCAAGGCGATCGACGGGCTGACCCAGGTGCTCGCGATCGAAATCATGACGGCTGCCCGGGGCATCGACCTGCGCGCCCCGCTGCAACCCGGCCCGGCCACCGGCCAGGTGCTGCACGCCGTACGGGAAAAGGTCGCCGGTCCGGGCGCCGACCGTTTCCTGGCCCCCGACATCGCGGCCGTGACCGCCGCCGTTCGCTCCGGATCGCTGCTGGCCGCCGCCCGCCGGGCCGCCGGCCCCCTCGCCTGAAAGGGACTTGGCAAATGACGGACTTCTCCCTGGGGGCGCGTGCGGTGAAGGCCGCCCGCGGCTCGCAGATCACCGCGAAGTCGTGGCAGACCGAGGCGCCGATGCGCATGCTGATGAACAACCTGGACCCCGAGGTGGCCGAGCGCCCCGATGACCTGGTCGTGTACGGGGGCACCGGGCGGGCGGCGCGTAGCTGGGCGGCGTTCGACGCGATCGTGGCGACCCTGCGCGAGCTTGAGGCTGACGAGACGCTGCTGGTGCAGTCGGGCAAACCGGTGGGCGTTTTTCGTACCCATGAATGGGCTCCCCGGGTTTTGATCGCGAACTCGAACCTGGTGGGTGACTGGGCGAACTGGCCGGAGTTCCGCCGCCTCGAGCAGGCCGGGCTGACCATGTACGGCCAGATGACCGCCGGTTCGTGGATCTACATCGGCACCCAGGGCATCCTGCAGGGCACCTACGAGACGTTCGCTGCCGTCGCGGCCAAGCGCGGAGCTACTTCGCTGGCCGGCACGCTGACTCTGACCGCGGGGGCCGGCGGGATGGGCGGTGCTCAGCCGCTGGCCGTGACCCTCAACGGCGGTGCGGTGCTGGTGGTCGACGTGGACGCGGCCCGGTTGCGCCGCCGCGTCGAGCACCGCTACCTCGACGAGATGACCGGCAACCTCGACGAGGCCCTCGCCAAGGTAACCGCGGCGAAGAACGAAACCCGTGCGCTGTCGGTCGGTGTGGTCGGCAACGCGGCCACCGTTTTCCCGCAGCTGCTCGCGATGGGCGCGCCGATCGACATCGTCACCGACCAGACCAGCGCGCACGACCCACTGAGCTACCTGCCCGAGGGCATCGGCGTCGAGCAGTGGCACCAGCGCGCAGCCGAGGACCCGGAAAGCTTCACCAAAGCGGCCCGCGCGAGCATGGCCAAGCACGTCGAAGCGATGGTCGGTTTCCTTGACCGCGGTGCCGACGTCTTCGACTACGGCAACTCCATCCGGGCCGAGGCCGAACTCGGCGGCTACGACAGGGCGTTCGCGTTCCCCGGGTTCGTACCGGCTTACATCCGCCCGCAGTTCGAGGAGGGCCGCGGCCCGTTCCGGTGGGCCGCGCTGTCCGGCGACCCGGCCGACATCGCCAAGACCGACCGGGCCATCCTCGACCTCTTCCCCGGCAACGAACCGCTGGCCCGCTGGATCAAGGCGGCCGGCGAGAAGGTCCACTTCGAGGGGCTGCCCGCGCGGATCTGCTGGCTCGGCTACCAGGAACGCCACCTGGCCGGCCTCAAGTTCAACGAGATGGTGGCCTCCGGCGAGCTCAGCGCCCCGATCGTGATCGGCCGCGACCACCTGGACTCCGGCTCGGTGGCCTCGCCCTACCGCGAGACCGAGGCGATGAAGGACGGCTCGGACGCGATCGCCGACTGGCCCCTGCTCAACGCGCTGCTCAACACCGCGTCCGGAGCCACCTGGGTGTCGCTGCACCACGGCGGCGGCGTGGGCATCGGCCGGTCCATCCACGCCGGTCAGGTCACCGTGGCCGACGGCACCGAGCTGGCCGCGCAGAAGATCGCCCGGGTGCTGACCAACGACCCGGGCACCGGCGTGATGCGCCACGTCGACGCCGGCTACGAGCGCGCCGCCGAGGTCGCCCGGGACCGCGGGCTCAAGATCCCGATGCAGCCGTGAGGGTCTTTGCCGAGCACTTGGTGCTGCCCGAGGGCGTACGGCACAACGTGTGGCTCGACACCGGCGGCACCGAGGGACCGGCTGAGGTACGGCTGGGCACTGTGGTTCCGGCGTTCGCCAACACGCATTCACACGCCTTCCATCGGCTGCTGCGCGGGCGTACCAACGGTGGTGGCGGTGACTTCTGGCGGTGGCGCACCGAGATGTACGCGGTGGCCGCGCGCCTGGACCCGGACCTGATGTACGAGGTTGCCGCGCTGGTCTACGCCGAGATGGTCGCCGCCGGGTACTCCTCGGTGGGCGAATTCCACTATGTGCACCATGCTGCGGACGGGACGCCGTACCCGAAGCACGACATGGAACTCGCCCTGGTCGCCGCGGCGCATACCGCCGGGATCCGGCTCACCTTGCTGGACACGCTCTACCTGCACGGCGGTTTCGGCCGGCCACTGGGTGAGCAGCAGCGCCGGTTCGGTGACGGCAACGTCGAGCGGTGGCTGGAACGCTGGCACGACCTGCGAGCGGTGGTGCGCGGGGCGACGCTGGGGGCGGCATTTCACTCGGTACGGGCGGTGGCCCCGTCGGAGCTGGCCGCGGCGGTACGGGGGTTGCCGGAGGACGTACCCCTGCATGTGCACCTGTCGGAACAGCCGGCCGAGAACGAGGAATGCTTGCAGGAGACGGGACTGACGCCGGCTGCGTTGTTGCAGTCCGCCGGGGCGTTGTCGCCGCGCACCACGGTCGTGCACGCCACCCACCTCAGCGATGACGACGTGCGCCTCCTCGGTGCAAGCGAGGTTGCCGTGGCGATGTGCCCGAGCACCGAAGGTGACCTTGGCGACGGGTTGGGGCGGGCACGAGACCTCGCCGAGGCAGGCGCGCGGATCACGATTGGCTCCGATCAGCACGTGACGATCGACCCGTTCGAGGAGCTGCGGCTGGTCGAACGCGGGGCCCGGCTCGCATCAGGGGAGCGCGGCGTGTTCACGCCCGGTGAGCTGTGGACGATGGGCACCACCGACGGTCACCATGCCTTGCGGCAGGACGCCTCGATTGACCTTGTCGAGGTGGATGCGGCTTCGGTTCGTACCCTGGGAAGCCGGCCCGAGGAACTGGTCCTGACCGCTACGGCGAGTGACGTGCGAACCGTGATCACACAGGGTGCGCTGCGGGCCGGTCCCGATCTCGACCGGGCGGCACGGCTGTTCCGCTCGGTGGAAGGCTGCTGATGAGTGAGTTGATCACTAACATCGGTCAGTTGGTCACCGCCGATCCGGCCGCGGGCGAGGGGCCACTGGGCATCCTGCACGATGCGGCGCTGGTGCTGGACAACGGCAAGGTGGCGTGGCTCGGGCCGCGGCAATCGGCCCCGGCGGCTGACACCAGCGTGGACGCAGGCGGAGCCACGGTCGTGCCCGGCTTTGTCGACAGCCACTCGCATCTGGTGTTCGGCGGAGACCGAGCCGACGAATTCGACGCGCGCATGTCCGGCCAGCCCTACACCGCAGGCGGAATCCGGCGAACCGTCGAAGCAACCCGTTCCGCGTCCACTGAGGAATTGACGGCGCACACCGCGAAACTGCTCGACGAGGCATTGCGGTCGGGAACCACAACCATGGAAATCAAATCGGGGTACGGCCTCAGCGTGCCCGATGAACGCCGTGTTCTCGACATCGCTTCCCGTTTCACCAGTGAGACGACATTCCTCGGGGCGCACGTCGTCCCCGCGGAAGCCGAGTCGGCGGCCGCCTACGTCGAGCTGGTTGCCGGGGAAATGCTCGACGCCGTGGCCCCGGTGGCCCGGTGGATCGACGTTTTCTGCGATCAAGGCGCGTTCGATGTCGAGCAGGCGCGCACCATTCTGACCGCGGGCGCCAAGCGGGGGCTGGGTTTGCGGTTGCACGCCAATCAGCTGGGCCCTTCGGGGGCCGCCCAGCTCGGTGTTGAGCTGGGCGCGGCGAGCATTGACCATTGCACATTTCTGTCCGGCGACGACGTTGCCGCGCTCGCCGGGTCGGACACGGTTGCTACGTTCGTACCGGGGGCAGAGTTTTCGACCCGGCAGCCGTTCCCGGACATTTCCCGGCTGCGCGATGCCGGGGTGAGCTGGGCGATCGCCACCGACTGCAACCCCGGCTCGTCGTACACCAGCTCCCTTCCGTTCTGCATCGCCCTGGCCGTGCGCGACATGCACATGACCCCCGCCGAAGCGCTTCTCGCGGCAACCCGCGGCGGGGCCCGGGCGTTGCGCCGCGACGATATCGGGCGGCTTTCCTCAGGTGCGCGGGCAGATGCGATTCTGCTTGACGCGCCGTCCTTCGTGCACCTGGCCTATCGTCCGGGAGTACACCTCGTCCGGACCGTCTGGCAGCACGGTCGCCGCACCACAAGCTGGCAACTCCCGGAGGCACAGTGACCGCGACGTTTCAGCGACTCTGGCAGGAAATCGCGCCCATCGGCCGCGACAGCAAGGGCGGCTATTCACGGTACGCCCTGAGCGCCCCCGAACTCGTGCTGCGCGACTGGTTCCGCAATCAGGCGGCGCGCCGATCCATGAATGTCACCGAGGACGGCAACGGCAACCTGTTCGCCTGGTGGGGAACGCCATGGGGCCACCACGCGGTGATTACCGGATCGCACTTCGACTCGGTGCCGCACGGCGGTGGTTACGACGGGCCGCTCGGCATTGTCAGCGCTTTTCTGGCAGTGGACCTGCTGCGCGAACGCGGAATCACGCCGGCCAAACCGATCGGGATCGCCGCGTTCGTGGAGGAGGAAGGCGGGCGGTTCGGCGTCCCGTGCCTGGGTTCGCGGCTGCTCACCGGGGCCATCACGCCGGAGAAGGCGGCCCAGCTGTGCGACGCGGACGGGATCACCTTCGCCGAGGCGCTCGGTGCCCCGCCGGCCGGCGCTCTGCCCGACCTGGTGACCCGGATGTCCGCCGTGGTCGAGCTGCACATCGAGCAGGGCCGGGCCCTCGACGACCTAGGCGCCAGCGTCGGCGTGGCCAGCGCGATCTGGCCGCACGGGCGGTGGCGGATGGACTTCACCGGCGCCGGTGACCACGCCGGGACCACGCGGATGGCCGACCGGCAGGACCCGATGCTGACGTTCGCGTACACGGTGCTGGCCGCCAACAAGGAGGCCCGGCTGGCCGGGGCGCACGCAACCATCGCCCGGGTGCTTGTCGAACCCAACGCCACCAACGCGATCCCGTCGCTGGTCCGCGGCTGGCTCGACGCGCGCGCCGAGGACACCGCAACGCTGGACCGGCTGGTGGAGGCGGTCGTCAAACGCGCCCACGAGCGTGCCAGCCGCGACGGCACCACGCTCGCGGTTGAGCCGGAGTCCAGCTCCCCCGAAGTCGCCTTCGACCACGCGTTGCGGGAACGCCTCGCCGGCATCCTCGGTGGCGCCCCGATCCTGCCGACCGGTGCAGGCCACGACGCCGGGGTGCTGTCGGCGCACGTACCAACGGCGATGCTGTTCGTCCGCAACCCGACGGGCGTCTCCCACTCCCCCGCCGAGCACGCCCCCGACGAGGACTGCACGGCCGGGGTGCGGGCGCTGGCCGACGTGCTGGAGACCCTGGCGTAGGGTCTAGCGCTTCTCGGTTTTGACGATGATGACTCGTTCGCCGGTGCCCGCCGGGTCGTCGAACTGGCGGGCCAGGTAGATCCAGTTGGCGTCCACCGCGACGGCATCGGCGTGCGCGGCGACCGTTGCCGCGCTGCCGTTCGGCTTGATCCGCAGCACCTCGGTCTGCTCGGTGCGCTGGCGCTTCGAAGCCTGCAGGAGGGTGCGCTGGGCGTCGCTGACGTCGCCGGTCCAGTTGAAGGATTCGGGCAGGTCGTCCAGCCCGGAGGCCCGGTTCACCAGATACAGGTCACCGGCCTGGTCGGCGACCATGCTGGGAGTGCTGCGCGGAATCGAGCTGCTGCCGCGGGGTGAGCGGGTTTCGTACAGGTAGAGCCTGAGGTCGGCGGCCTGCCCCCGGTCGGCGAACGGCTTGCGGGCCTCGGGGATCCGGCGGTAGTCCTTGACCCCGATCACCTTGCGAGCGGTGCCGTCCGGGCGTACCACGATGGCACTGGACCCGGTGGCGACGAAGATGTTGCCGTCCCCACCGGCCGCGATCGCGTTGTTGAAGGGGCTGTCCAACTGCACGGCCGTGGCCCGGGTGCCGTCGGGGAAGCCGCGCTCCGAGGTGTACTGGCTGGTCTTGCTGGAACCGGCCAGGGTCTTCAGTTTGCCGCCGACGACGGTGCGGAGCTGAGGGAAGTTGACCTCGAGGTCCTCGGTGTAAAGGAGCTGTCCGTTCGTACCGAATCCCACGCTTCCGGCTTGCGGCACTCGCGCCTTGTTCGCGGCACTGCCGTCCGTCGCCTCCCCGGTCGCTTCCCGGCCGCCCAGCACGCGCCGCGAAGAGCCATCCGCGTCGATGCGGAAGATGCCGCCGTCGCCGTTCCAGATCGAGACGTAAATGTTGTTGTCCGGCCCGACGCTGGCCTGGCTGATGTACTTGGCCTCGAACACGTTCTTGACCTCGGTGTGGGCCAGCTGACCGTTCTTGACCGTCCACAGCATCAACTGCTGGTCGATCATGGTCAGCACCCGCAGCACATCGTCACCGCCGTTGACCATGGCAATGAGCCGCCCGTCGAGCCGCGCCTCCGTCGCCGTGCCGCTGGTGCCCGGCCCGCCGCCGGCCACAACCTCGACCGCTTGCGCGTCATCCTCGCCACAACCGGCCAAGGTGAGCAGGAGCAGGGCGACGATGGCAATTCCCCGTGCTTTCACGCGGTGCATATAGGTCTTCGGCGCCCGCCTTCGCGCCCCCGGTCACCGCTTGGCAGTCCGAACCACCACCACCCGATCGCCTCCCTGATCGTCGTGAAAGGCCCGAGCCAGATAAATCCACTCCCCGTGTACGGCCACAGCGTCGGCATGCCCGGCAACAGTTGCCGCGTTGCCGTCGGGATCGATCTGCAGCACCTCGGTGTCCTGATCCCGTTCGGCCCGCGACGTGACCAGCAGCTCCCGCTGCGCATCGGAAACGTCTCCGGTCCAGTCGAAAGACCCCGGAAGAAAGCCCCACCGGTACGTGTCGTTGACGAAATACACGTTGCCGGCCGCATCGCTGACCAGCTCGGAATGCGGGTCCAGATGAACGGGAACATCGGTGCCCCGGCCCCGGCTGACAAACGGCTTCTCGGGCCAATCCGCGGCATCCTCAACCGAGCCGGCGATGTGCTGCGCGGTGCCGTCTGGTCGTACCGCAATGACCTGTTCGTTTGTGACGGCGGCGTAGAGGGTGCCCTTCGGGGTCACGGCCACCGGCAGGGAGGCTGCGCCCTCGGCGGTGATGGCCGTGCCTGCGGTGCCTTCGGGGAATCCGTTGCGGGCGCTGGGGGTGGCCCAGGTTGATTCTCTGGCTGTGGTGAGGTCGCGGCCCAGCAGGGTTTTACCTGCTGTTCGGACGAGGTGATGGGGTACGGGCTGGGGGCGGCGCTCAGCGACATACGTCCGCCCGGCCATGTCGAAGGCCAGCCCGTCTATTGCGGTGCTGCTCTTGGTTCCTTGGGGATGACCCGGCTCGCTTCCGGCGGCTTGGACGGTTTCCCGGCTCGCCGACCCGTCCGGCCGGATCCGCCAGACCCCGCCTTCGCCGTTCGACAAGGCGACGCGCACCAACCCGTCCGTGCCCGCTCCGGCCTGACTGACGTACTCGGCCTCGACGTCTGATACGGCCACCCGGGTCAGCCGCCCGTCCGCCACCGACCACATCACGAGCCGCAGATCCTGCTGGGTGAGGACGTGCAACACCCCGTCGCCCCCATGACCATCTGCACGAGCCGGCCCCGGATAGCTGCCTTCACCGCAGCACCCGCAGCCTCCGTCCCGCCCCCGGCAACCATCTCGACAACCTGCGGATCATCCAGGTCATCGACGAGATCACAGCCCCCAGCGCCGAGCAAGAGAGCCATGACGACCGCAACCCCCGCAAGCTTCACGCCGTGGATAGTAGGTCGTTCCACCCGTCATCCGGGATGGCCAACAGGCCGCATACAACACCCGCGCGGCTGGTCAGCACCCGCTACTCACCCAGGTTGTGTTTCGCAGGGGATGGCCAGCCGGCGGCGTGTGCCGGGGCATGCGGCGTTCGCGGTAATGCGCCCAGCCGCCGCCTGGCCGCACGGCGCTACCGCCGGCATCGAGGTGGCCCAGCCGCGTGCGGCCGGACGCCGATCAGCTCAGCGCGGCAACTCCTTGGCAATCACCTTCGAGAGCTCCCGGAACGCCTTCCCCCGGTGGCTGATCGCGTCCTTTTCCACCGGGCTGAGTTCCGCGTTCGTCTTGTCCTGCCCGTCGCCCAGGAAAATCGGGTCATACCCGAATCCCCCGGTTCCGCGCCGGGCGCGCAGAATCCGCCCGCTCTGCCGGCCCTCGACCAGGTGCTCACGGCCGTTCGGAAGCACCAGGGCTGCCGCGCACACGAACGCTCCACCACGGTGCTCGTCCGGCACGTCGCCGATCTGCCCGAGCAGGAGGTCCAGGTTTGCCTGGTCGTTGCCGTGGGTGCCGGACCAGCGGGCGCTGAACACGCCGGGCATGCCGTTGAGCGCGTCGACCGCGATTCCCGAGTCGTCGGCGACCGTGGGCAGGCCCGTACGGGAAACGCCTTCACGGGCTTTGATCAGTGCGTTTTCGCCGAAGGTCAGGCCCGGCTCCGCCACGTCGGGGTAGCCCGGGAAATCGCCGAGGCCGACCAGCTCGACGCCACCCGATCCGAGCGTGGCATCGAGGATGCGCTGCAGCTCGACGAGCTTCTTCTTGTTGGCTGTGGCCAGCAGCAGCCGGGCGGTCATGATGCGAGCGCCTTCTGCTGTGCGGCGGCCAGCTCCGCGCACCCGAGCACGCCCAAGTCGAGCAGGGCGTCGAGCTGGTCGCGGCGGAACACGTTGGCCTCGCCGGTGCCCTGAACCTCGACGAAGTCGCCCTCGCCGGTGCACACCACGTTCATGTCGACCTCGGCGGCGACATCCTCGTCATACATGAGGTCAAGGCGCGCCTCGCCCGCAATGATGCCGACGCTTACCGCTTGGATGGATCGGTGCAGCACGTTGGCCGGCTTGCCCGCGAGGGCCTTGCGCCCGGCGAGCCAGCCCACCGCGTCGTGCAGCGCCACGTATGCGCCGGTAATTGCGGCCGTGCGGGTGCCGCCGTCGGCCTGCAGCACGTCACAGTCGAGAACGATGGAGTTTTCGCCAAGCGCCTTGAGGTCGATGCAGGCGCGCAGGCTTCGCCCGATCAGGCGGGAAATCTCCTGCGTGCGGCCGCCAACCTTGCCCTTGACGCTCTCACGGTCACCGCGCGTGTTTGTCGCGCGGGGCAGCATCGCGTATTCGGCGGTCAGCCAGCCGAGGCCGGAGCCTTTGCGCCAGCGCGGCACGCCCTCGGTCACGCTGGCCGTGCACAGCACACGCGTATTGCCGAACTCGACGAGCACCGATCCCTCGGGATGGATGCTCCACCGGCGCGTGAGGGTCACGGGACGGAGTTGGTCAGGCGCTCGGCCGTCGGGTCGGGACATGGCCAAGAGCCTAGACGAGTAATTCCTAACCGCGGTTAGTGGTCGTAGGCGATGAGTGACCTGGTCACGGGCTGGCCGGTTGCCCGGTTGTGCCAGATTGCGGCGG
>NZ_LOJP01000001.1:1304717-1317952 GCF_001553785.1 Actinoplanes sp. TFC3 | reverse complement strand
GGTCAGAAGGGTGTTGATGTCTGTCGTCACAAACGGATCATCGACACCCTTCGTCATGCCCACGACTCAGGGGTAGTTAGGACTTACTCGTCTAGGCGGATCCGGAGCGGTTCGCGCCGGGGGGTGTCAACCCTGTGGATAACTTGCCCCGACCGGACGACCCACCTGTGAACAACCTTCAAGGCTCGGTGTGGATCGTTGGTAGACCCGGGTCCTGAGCAGCGGATCAAGCACCTTCGGCCGAGGCGGTCGCCCAGACATCGGTGGCGGCGGCCACGACGGCAGGCACGGCAGGACGCAGCTTACGGGCCGTCTGGCGAGTCAGTTTCGCAGCCGCCTGCAGCGACGCCGTCCGCGCGCCGTGGGCATGCAAGAAGCCCTCGACAGCCTTGGGCCAGCCAAAGAGTTCGGCCCGGGCCCGTGCCGCCGCGCGACGCTGCCGTTCCGGACGCTCCATAATTTTCTGTACGCCCTCAGCAAACGCGTCCGGGGTGCCCCGGACTGCCAGGCCGGCCGGGCCGACAACCTCGGGCAACGCGCTCGCGTCATTGACAACAACCGGAGTGCCGCAGGCAAGGGCTTCGAGCGCGGCCAGTCCGAACGTCTCCACCGGCCCCGGCGCGACGACGACGTCCGCGCTGGCCAGCAGGGCTGCCACGGCGTCGCGGTCGGAGATGTGGCCGGCGAAGCGCACCGGCAGGCGCGCCGAGCGATAGGCCAGTGCGGTGCGGCGGGCACCGTCACCGGCGATGACCAGCACGGCGGGAGCCTTGCCGGCCCGCAGCGCGGCGAGAGTGTCGACGGCGAGTTCCGGCCGCTTGTCCGCGGAGAGCCGGCTGCAAAAGACGATGAGCAACTCGCCGGGGCGGGCATAGCGCTCGCGGACGGTGGTGTCGCGGCGGCTGGGGTGGAACTGGCGCAGGTTCACGCCGAGCGGGATCTCGACCAGGTTGGGCACGCCCAACCGGCGGAATTCCGCGGCGGCGAAGGCGGTGGTGCACACGATCTGGTCGAATGTCTCCGCGGTACGCCGGTTGAGCCGGTCGGCGAGGGCTTCGCGGTGCGGCATGCCCCACACGCCCAGCAGCCCGGCCAGACTTTCGTGGGAGACCATCATCGAACCCACACCGCGCTCGCGAGCCCAACGGCCGGTCCAGCGCAGCGTCGAGCGGTCCGAGACCTCGAGGCGGTCGGGCTCCAGCTCATCCAGCAGGCGGGTCAGCTCACGGCGTCCGGCCATGACGCGATACCCGCCGGTACGAGGAAGGTGGTGCCCCGGCAGCGTGATGACCCGGCCCTGCTCGGTCATCTCGTCGGAGCGCTCGCGGCCCGGAACGATGAGGATCGGCTCGTGACCGGCTTGCCGATAGCCCTCGCCGAGGTGGCGAAGGGCGGTTCGCAGGCCGCCGGGCCGGGGTGAGACGAAGTTCGCCAGTCGGACGATGCGCAAGCTGCGCCCGCCTCCTGATGGACCGGTCATGCAGGGCACTCCAAGGTCACGATCGATTCGATGGTGCGCTCGTGCCGTCCCCTCGGCAGCTCACAAATCGTAGCTGGCGCCCGGACGGACCACCTCCACCGGACCCGCGTACGCCGCGCATGCGGCCTCCACAGTAGATGCCTCCGACGCCCAGGCGGGTACCAAATGGGTCAAGAGAAGGCGGCCCACATCGGCCTTGGTGGCGGCTTGGCCCGCTTCGCCGCCGGTCAGGTGCAGGTCGGGCGGGTTGGGCCGGCCGTCGAGGTAACTCGCCTCACACAGGAACACGTCCGCGCCCTGGGCCAGCCGGATCAGGGGTTCGCAGGGTGCAGTGTCCGAGGAGTACGCGAGGACCCGTCCGTCGTGCTCTATTCGTACGCCATAGGTCTCGATCGGATGGTTGACCCGATCGGCGGTGATTATGAAAGGACCGATGGGGAATGTGCCCGGTTGCAGGCCGTAGAACGTGTAGACGTCGTCGACCGGCTCGGCTTCGGAGCTGTAGGCCGCCGAGATGCGCTCGGCCGCACCCATCGGGGCATAGACCGGCAGCGGCGGCAGAGGACCGCCGGGTGAGTAACGACGGACCACCACATAGGTACACGCGTCGAGCATGTGGTCGCAGTGCAGATGGGTGATCAAGATGGCATCGACCGCGTCGATTCCCGCATAGCGTTGCAGCGCCGACAGCGAGCCCGAACCGAAGTCGATCAAGAGACGAAAACCCTCGGCCTCGACGAGATAGGCGGAACAGGCCGACTCGGGGCCGGGAAAACTGCCGGCGCAGCCGAGAACGGTCAGTCGCATGCGGATCCCTCTGGTTCACGCTCGGTTGTCCACGCGCCCGCCAACCGGCCCCCGGTCAGGCACGCGGACCAGTCCATCACGCTGCGCAGCCTACGCCCGGACCAGCGCGTCACGTAAACGCCTGATCGATTTGTCGCTAAATCGACAACCTAGGTCCCGCCCTCTGTCGCACGCGCCTTTGTCGATGGCGTTACGCCTTGTGAGTCGCATCCGTTGCACACGGTGAGGGACATCGCCGGGACAAAACGGAGGGTCGAATCGTGACGACAACGGACGCGGACGAAAAGACACGCATCCGCCAACGCTCATCACCACAAGAAGTGAGCGCTCCGGAGGTGGTCCCGTTCGGCTGGGAACCAACCCGCCCGCTGACCCAGGAGGTCGGAGACGAGGACGTACGCTTCCGCTTCCCAGCCGCCGACGACCCCGCCCCCGGCGCCCGCCGCCTCCTGACAATGTCGATCTACGCATCCCTACTCGGCCTCGGCGGCGTAGGTGTAGGGGTCCGCGGCCTGCTCTCCCAGATCAGCGGCGGCGTACCCGGTTGGTACACGTGGGTGCTGGCCTTCTTCGGAATGGTCAGCGTGGCGCTGGCGGTCGGAGCGTTCTTGTCGATCCATCGGCGCGTGCTGCCGTGGGTGCTCCTGCTGGGCGCTGCCGTTCCGCTGGCTGTGGATGTCTTGCTGGCGGTCGCCTACTGAGACACGCGACCCCATCGCGGCCGAACCTACGCCCCAAAGCTCAACGAATCGGCGTCTCAAGGGGCGAAACAAACCGATCCATCCTTCCGCCCAGCGCGAGAAAAGCCGCAATCAAGGCCATATGAACTGGCCCTCGGAGGGTGGTGCAAGAACCCGAAGCAGCCCCATCAAAGAACGACCAGAAACAGAGAGGCGGGACGGCCCTCAACGGAACCGCCCCGCCCATCAAGCCGCAAACACTATCAAGCCACGAACAAAATCACGCCCAGAGCTGCCCCTCAAGCGCATCCTCGGCATCGGAAAGCGTGCCGCCATACGCCCCAGTGGACAAGTATTTCCAGCCGCCGTCGCAGATCACGAAGGCCACGTCGGCGCGTTTTCCGGCCTTGACCGCCTCGTGGGCCACCGCCAGAGCCGCGTGCAGGATGGCGCCGCTGGAGAAGCCGGCGAAGATGCCTTCGACCTCTACCAGTTGGCGGGTTCGCAGGACGGCGTCGCGGGTGCCTACTGAGAAGCGGCGGGTCAGGACTGTGGCGTCGTAAAGTTCGGGGACGTATCCCTCGTCGATGTTGCGCAGGCCGTAGACAAGTTCGCCATAGCGGGGTTCGGCGGCGATGATCTGGATGCCGTCAATCTTTTCTCTGAGGTAACGGCCGGTGCCCATGAGGGTGCCGGTCGTACCCAGGCCGGCCACGAAGTGGGTGATCGTGGGCAGGTCCTGCACGAGCTCGGGGCCAGTTGTTTCGTAGTGGGCACGGGCATTCGCCGCGTTCCCGTACTGGAACAGCATGACCCAGTCGGGGTGTTCGGCGGCGATCTGCTTGGCCACCGCTACCGCTTGGTTCGAGCCGCCCGCAGCCGGGGAGAAGATGATTTCCGCCCCGTACATGCGCAGGAGTTGGACGCGCTCGCTGGACACGTTTTCCGGCATGACGCAGACCAGGCGGTAGCCGCGCAGCTTGGCCACCATGGCCAGGGAGATGCCCGTGTTGCCGCTGGTCGGCTCGAGGATGGTGTCGCCGGGGCGCAGCTTTCCGGATTCCTCGGCCTCGCGCACCATGTGCAAAGCCGGGCGATCCTTGATGCTGCCGGTCGGGTTGCGGTCCTCCAGCTTGGCCCAGAGCCGCACCGGCGGTGCCCCCTCGGGCACCGTCGGCGAGAGCCGGGGCAGGCCGACCAGCGGCGTGCCCCCGCAGGCGTCAAGGAGGCTCTCGTAGCGAGCCATGACGACTACCTGCCCAGGAACGCAGCCGCCGCGGCGAAGCCGAGCGCGCCGCCGGCCACGGCCGGGAGGATCGTCACCGAGTCGCCGTCGCTGACCTTGGCGTCGAGCGCGCCCAGGAAGCGTACGTCCTCGTCGTTGACGTAGATGTTCACGAAACGGTGCAGCCCACCCTCGGGGGTGATCAGCCGCCCCTTGAGCCCGTTGTGCTTGGCGTCCAGGTCGTCGATCAGACCGGACAGGGTGTCACCGGAGCCCTCGACGACCTTCGCGCCGCCGGTGTAGCTGCGCAGGATGGTCGGAACGCGAACTTCGATAGCCATGATGGTGATGCTCCTCGGATGCGAAAGAGTGAGTCGAAACGTCGGGATGGGCCGGTCGGGACGAGGCGCTCAGCGACACTCGTAGTAGACCGACGCGGGACTCTGCCCGAACATGTACGACTGGACGGCGTACCCGTCCGCACTCCTGCTCACGCGTCCACCGTCGCATCCACGATGTTGACCTCTTCTTCGGTCACCACACCGTCCACGATACGGAACGAGCGGATCTCCTCGGAATCGGGCTCACGGGTGGAAACGAGCACGTAGTGCGCGTTTGGCTCGCCGGCGAACGAGATGTCCGTGCGCGACGGGTAGGCCTCGGTGGCGGTGTGCGAGTGGTAGATGACGATCGGCTCTTCGTCGTTGTCATCCATCTCGCGCCAGACACGCAGGTGCTCCATCGAGTCGAACTCGTAGAACGTCATCGACCGCGCCGCGTTGTCCATGGCGATGTGCCGCGTCGGCAGGTCGCTGCCGAGGGGCCCGGCGACAACGCCGCAGGCCTCGTCGGGGTGGTCCCGGCGGGCGTGGGCGACGATCGCGTCAACGATCGCACTGTCGATGGTGAGCACATCGTTCACATTACCGTGACGATCCCGGGCACCGGGCGTGGCAGTGCTCACGCCCGGGAGCGGCACCGGCCTATCCGGAGCATCCGCGGGTACGACAACGGCTATGAAGCAGCGAAGCATCGCAGAGAAGTCAGTCAGTGCGATCGGCCTCGGCGGCATGCCGATGTCCATCGAGGGGCGCCCCGGCACCGCGCGATCCGTGCGCACCATCCACGCCGCTCTGGACGCCGGCATCACCCTGATCGACACCGCCGACGCCTACCACCAGCATGCCGACGAGGTGGGCCACAACGAGTCGCTCATCGCTCAGGCGCTGGCCAGCTATGGCGGGGACACCTCGAATGTGCTCGTCGCCACCAAGGGTGGCCACCTGCGCCCGGGTGACGGGTCGTGGACCCTGGACGGCTCACCCGCTCACCTGCGCGAGGCGGTCGAGGGCTCGCTCAAGCGTCTCGGTGTCGAGGCGATCGGGCTCTACCAGTTCCACCGGCCCGACCCGGAGACCCCGTACGAGGAGTCTGTCGGCGCGCTGCGTGACCTGCTCGACGAGGGCAAGATTCAGCTCGCCGGCATCTCCAACGCCACTGTCGATCAGATCCGGCAGGCCCGCGAGATCCTCGGTGGCCGGCTGGCGTCGGTGCAGAACCAGTTCTCCCCCGCGTTCCGCTCTTCCGAGGCCGAGCTGCGGCTCTGCGACGAACTCGGCATCGCATTCCTGCCCTGGTCACCGCTCGGCGGCATCGGCAAGGCGGGCAAACTCGGCGAGAGCGCGTTCGGCCGGGTGGCCGAGCAGCATGGGGTCAGCCCGCAGCAGGTGACCCTGGCGTGGATGCTGGCGAAGAGCCCGGTGGTGATCCCGATCCCCGGCGCCAGCCGCCCGGAGTCGATCACTGACTCGGCGCAGGCGGCCGAGCTGGAACTCTCGGGCGAAGAGCTAGCCGTGCTCGACGACTAAGGCGTTGAGCAGGGACTCCTGCAGGTAACCCAGGTAGGCGTACACCGAGAGCTGGAAGACGCGGCCCGAGGCGGGGTCCTCGACGACCGCCTTGTCCAGCTCCGCGCCCAGGTCGGTGTCCGCCTGGATGTCGAGCCGGGTGCCCATGGCCAGCCGGGCGTCGTTGATCGCCCGCAGCCAGGCCTCCGCCTCCTCGCCGTCCAGGCGGACCTCGCCGGGGCCGTCGTCCGGCAGCGCCGCAAGGATCGCGCCGGCCTGGTCGATCTTGCCCGTCTTGAGGTCGCCCTCGGTGTAGAGGCGGAACTCGGCGGAGTCGTCGGGGTCGTCCGGGTAGATGTCGGGAAACAGCCGGTCGACCACCGGGTCGGTGTGGTCGAAGCCGTCCATCAGCAGGCCGACGACCTCACCCGCCACCTTGCGCAACACCCGCACCTCGTCCACGGCGAACGCGGCCACACACTGGTTGCCATAGCGCCGGAACATCAGTCGATCACCCGCCCAGTTTTGATCTGCAGAGCTTTGATCCGGTACCGAAGAGTCACGAACGGTCTACCGTTGCCCACAGACCGTAGCCGTGGAGCTGGGACGCGTCCATCTCCATCCGTTCGCGGGCGCCGGTGGAGACCACGGCCTTGCCCTTGTTGTGCACGTCCAGCATGAGTTCCTCGGCCTTCTCGCGGCTGTAGCCGAAGAGCTTCTGGAACACCCACGTCACGTAGGACATGAGGTTGACCGGATCGTCCCAGACGATGGTCACCCAAGGCCGGTCATCAGCCGGCACCTCCTCGATCTGTGGCGTCTCGACGGGAGCAACCTGAGGCAACGCCATGCCCCCATCGTGCCACGCCGTCGCGCAAGAGAAACCGGCCGCCGAGCGATGACACCGCCCCCATCGGGGTGTATGGACCTTTCGCGGGCGCCCGGGCCCCACCCCGCCAGGAGGGGCCCGGACATGTTGCGCGCCGGCTCCGTGGAACCGTTATGGCACGTCAAGAGCCTTATACAGGGGTGGCGCTACTTACCGCGATCAACTTCGCTACTCAAACTGAGACGGGTAACCGACAGGAGCGGGACCGTGACATATCTCGATATGATGACCGCGTGGAGCACTGGGGCTTCGTCGGTCGTGCCGACGAGTTGTCCCGCCTGCGCATGGTGGCGGTCAGTTCCGCCGAGCGCGGCCTGATTCTCAGTGGCGCGGCTGGCATCGGCAAGAGCCGCCTGCTGCATGAGGCGGTCGCCAACCTGCCGGCGGGACGGTGGGCGGTTTACCGTGCCTCCGCGACCATCGCCACCTCCGGTCTGCCGTTCGGCGGGCTGGTGCAGATCCTGCCCGGGGACCCGCCGATCGGGCTGTCTCCGGCCGGGCTCATGCGCTGGGCGGTCGACGGGCTGATCCACGACGCGGCCGGTCGCCCGATCGTGCTCGCCGTTGACGACGCCCATCTGCTGGATCCGCCGTCCGCTGCGCTGGTGCACCTGCTGGTCCGCGAGGGCGCCACCCTGCTGGGCACGCTGCACACCGCCGAACCGGTGCCCGCCGCGATCAGCGCGCTGTGGGCCGAGGGGCTGGTCGCGCACGCCGAGCTGACGCCGCTGAGCGTGGAGGATTCGCGGGCATTGCTGACCGCGTTGGTGGGCGGGCCGGTGGAGGCGGGGTCGGCGCAGCGGATGGGGCGGCTGGGCGGCGGCAATCCGCTGCTGCTGCGCGAGCTGGTGATGGCCGCGATCGGCGGTGGTGAGCTGGAGCAGGCGTACGGATTCTGGCGCTGGACCGGCCGCCTGGCCCTGGCCCCGAGCCTGGCCGAGCTGGTGGATGCGCGGATCGGACGGCTGACTCCGGGCGTACGGGATGTGCTTGAGCTGGTGGCTTTTGGTGAGCCTATGGGGTTGTCGCTGTTGCTGCGCGGGGCCGATCAGGCGGACGTGGAGGCCGCTGAGGACCGGGGGCTGATCCGCGTCATCGAGCACGACCGCCGCCATGACGTGCGCCTGGCCCATCCGCTCTACGGCGAGGTCGTGCGGCGCACCTGCCCGGTCACGCGCGCTCGCCGGTTGCAGGCGACATTGGCCGGCCTGATCGAGACCTCGGGCTCGCGGCGCCGTAACGACCTCCTGCGGGTCGCGGTCCTGAGGTTGCATTCCGGTACGGCTCAAAACGGCGCCATGCTGCTCGACGCCGCAGCTCAAGCGTTCGCCGGTTTCGACATCGACCTCGCCCGCCGGCTGGGCGCGGCGGCGCATGACGCAGGAGCGGGCTATCCGGCCGCCGAGCTGCTCTCGACCGCCCTGCTGTTCGCCGACGAACCCGAACGCGCGCTGGCCGTGCTGGATGAAACCCCCGACGACACTCCCCGCCGGCTCACCGCCCGGGTGGCCGTCGAGTTCTTCGGGCTCGGGCGCCCGGAGGCGGTGAACGCGCTGGCCGAGGTCAGGACCGCCGACCCGGGCGACGCAGCGCGCGTACATGCGTTCGAGGCTTTCCTGAGGCTTTTGCTTGACGAGGTGGGGCGGGCGCGCGAGCTGGCCGCTGCTGTCCTGGCCGAACCAGCCGCGAGCGTGCCCTCCCATGCGTTGGCGCGCTGCGTGCTGGCGTTTCTCAGTGCGGCCGGGGGCGATCCGGCCCATGCGCAGGAGTTGCTCGATCAGGTCCTGGCCGTGGCGGCCGAGTGGCGCCGCGACACCCCCTCGGTGCAATATGCGTTGCAGATGGCCCAGGGCATGCTGGTCAGTGTCACGCTCGACCTGCCGGCGATCGACCGGATCCTGACCGCCGAGTTCGCCGGGCTCGTGCAGGCAGGCGGCTTCGGTCTGGGCTCCGGCTGGGTGGCGTTGCTGCAGGCCCAGGCGGCGTGGTTGCGCGGCCGCACGGACCAAGCGTTGCGTGCGGTGGAACAGGCCTGCGCCGCGCTCGCGCCGAGCCATGTCTACGACGGCAGCGCCCACTATGCGCGGGCCATCATCGCTGCCTCGCGCGGAGATGTCGCGCTCGCCACGGCCTCGCTGCAGCTCGCCGATGAGGCCGCGAATGGCGTCTTCTCGGTTTACTACCCCTGGCGGGAGCAGGCCCGGGCGTGGGCGTACGCCTGTGCGGGAGACATTTCCACAGCGGTACGAGTACAGCTCGCGTCAGCGTCGCGTTCCCGGTCCGGCGGTTTCCACGGTCACGAGTTGCTCGCCCTGTACGACGTGGTCCGGCTCGGCTGCCCGGACCTGGTCGCCGGGCGCATGAGCGAACTCGGGGGCAAGGTCGGCGGCCGGTTGTCGGCACTGTTCGTCCGCCACGCGCGTGCCGGCGTGGACGGCGAGGCGCATCTCACGCTGGCGCGGGAGTTCGCCGGGGTGGGCTGTCTCGTTTTCGCCGCCGAAACGGCAGCAACCGCGGTGCGCCTGTTCCGAGCCGCGCGCGACACCCGTGCCCTGGCGGCGAGTACCCTGCTGGCGGACGTGCTGGGCCGCTGCGACACGGTTCGCACGCCGGCTCTGGTGGCCGTCCAGCCTGCTTTGACCGTACGGGAAAGACAGGTTGCTGAACTTGCTGCCGGTGGCGTGCGCAGCCGGGAGATCGCGGATCAGCTGTTCCTGTCGCCACGGACCGTGGAGAACCACCTACAGCGCGTGTACACGAAGCTGGGTGTCAACGGCCGGAATGAACTCACGCCAGCGCTGAAGCTGTTGCCGCAATAGGGTATTGGTGGCGCGATCGACAGCACCGAACCGCGCCACCCGGACCCAACGACGGCCGTGAGGGTGAGGGCCGGGAGAGCTCGCCTAAGGAGATGCCGTTGAACGACTTCGCGCCTGCCATGCTGACCGACCAGTACGAGCTGACCATGGTCAGCGCAGCCCTGCGGGACGGCACCGCCGAACGACCAAGCGTCTTCGAGGTGTTCGCCCGCCGGTTGCCGACCGGGCGGCGCTACGGGGTGGCCGCTGGCCAGGGCCGGCTGATCGAGATGATCCGCGACTTCCGCTTCCGCGACGAGGATGTGGCGTTCGTGCGTGCGGCCGGCATCGTCGATGAGACCACCGCCACCTGGTTGAGCAACTACACATTCCGAGGCGACATCGACGGGTACGCCGAGGGCGAGCTGTTCTTCCCCGGCTCACCGATCCTCACGGTCTCGGGCGGCTTCGCCGAGTGCGTCGTGCTGGAAACCCTGATCCTGTCGGTGCTCAACCACGACAGCGCCATCGCGTCGGCGGCCGCCCGCATGGTCACGGCGGCCCGGGGGCGTCCGATCATCGAGATGGGCTCCCGCCGTACCCATGAAGAAGCGGCTGTTGCTGCAGCCAGAGCGGCCTATCTCGCGGGTTTCTCCTCCACCTCCAATCTCGCCGCGGGCGGCCGGTACGGCATCCCGACCACCGGCACGTCCGCGCACGCCTTCACGCTGCTGCACGACGACGAGACGGCGGCCTTCACCTCGCAAGTGGCGGCGCTGGGCAAGAACACCACGCTGCTGGTGGACACCTACGACATCGCCCAGGGCATCCGCAACGCCATCGCGGTAGCCGGCCCCGACCTGCGCGCGGTCCGCATCGACTCGGGCGACCTTTCCGTGCTGGCCCAGCACTCCCGCGAGCTGCTCGATTCGCTCGGCGCCACCGAGACCAAAATCGTGGTGTCCGGCGACATGGACGAATACGCGATCTCGTCGCTGGCCGCCGAACCGGTCGACATGTACGGCGCGGGCACGGCAGTGGTCACCGGCTCGGGCGCACCCACCGCAGGCCTGGTCTACAAGCTGGTCGAGGTGGAAGGCCGCCCGGTGGTGAAAAGGTCGGAGAACAAGGCCACGGTGGGCGGGCGCAAGACCGCGATCAGGCGCCACAAGCCCACGGGTACGGCCACGGAAGAAATAATTGTCTCCCAGGGCGTACCCGATCACCAGGCCAACGACCGGCTCCTGCAGCGCTCGTTCATCGCTGCCGGGGAGATCGCCGAGCCCCCTGCCCTGGCCGAGTCGCGCGAACACCTGCGCCAATGCCTGATCTCCATCCCGTGGGAGGGCCTCAAGCTCTCGGCCGGCGATCCGGCCATTCCCGTCACCGTGATCCCCGCCTGAAAGGCAGCTTGATGACCAGCGCTCTGATCATCGTTGACGTCCAGAACGACTTCTGCGAGGGCGGCTCCCTGGCCGTGGCCGGTGGGGCGGGCGTCGCCGCGGCAATCTCGGCCGCGCTGACCACCTCGTCGTGGGACCACGTGGTGGCGACCAAGGACTATCACGTCGACCCGGGTGCCCACTTCAGCACGCACCCCGACTTCGTCGACTCGTGGCCGGCGCACTGCGTGGTGGGCACGACTGGCTCGCAGTTCCACCCGGCACTGGCCACGGACCGCATCGAGGCGGTGTTCCACAAGGGCGAGCACGCGGCGGCGTACTCGGGCTTCGAAGGCCACACCGATACGGGCAAAGGTCTCGCGGCGTGGTTGCAGGCCCGGGGTGTGACGACGGTGGACGTGGTGGGGATCGCTACTGACCATTGCGTACGGGCTACGGCGCTGGACGCCAAGGCTGCCGGCTTTGACACGAAGGTGCTGCTCGGAATGACTGCCGGGGTTGCGCCGGCTACGACGACGGCTGCGCTGGAGCAGTTCGAGGCGGCCAAAGTTGAGGTTGAGGGTGAGCCTGTGGTCGCCGGCGGTTGAGGGTATCCGTGGCTTCAGCCGGTCGGCAGTTCCCCGCCTTTGTCCTGGCTGCCTTCTCTCCTCGTCGGCTTTGTTCCGGCCTTCGTCCCCGGCTACCTTCCGGCTATTTCAGCGAGGTGGCCGGGTGGCGTCCGCGTGCGGGAAGTCGGCGATCGGGCCGGCGGCGCCTTCCTGCCCGGCGGCCTCGGCCCCGCTCGTTCTCTGCTCTTCATGGCCGGCGCTGTTTCCGGCTGCTTCCTGCTTGCGGCGGCGTAGCTCGATCGGCAGGACCACGATCGCCACGAGCAGCCCGATGCCACCGACCGTCACAAACCCCCACGCCGGCGACAACATGTCCATCACCGCGCCGGCCGCCGGTGCGCCCAACGCCACACCCACTGTCAGCGACGAGTTGTGCCAGCCCATCGCCTCACCCCGGGCCGCCGCCGGAGTCAGCCGGCTGACCGCATCGGCCGTAGCCGTGATCGTTGGTGCGCACAGGGCTCCCGCGGGCAGCAGCAGCGCTCCGAGCAGCCACCAGTAGTTGCCGGCGAGCCCCACCGGAATGGTGAGCAGAGCCATCGGCGCGAGCAGGAGCAGCGGGGGCAGACCGCGACGGACCATTCCGTACGCGAAGCCGCCCAGCAGTGAATAGACCGCCCAGAGCGCCAGGACCGCGCCGGTCCACCGCACCTCGCCCGACTCTTGCAGCACCGCAACCACGGCCACGTCCGTGCCGCTCAGCACCAGGGTGGCCGCGCTGCTGATCGCGAGCACGGCAATCAACTCGGGTCGCAGCCAGGAGCGGCGCGACACCCGTTCGCTCGCCGAGATCGGGGCTTCGCCGGGTGCTCGCGTCAGCGGGTTGAGCAGGTACAGGCCGACGCCGGACAGCAGGATGCCGCCGCCGACCGCGAGCATGGCGGTGCGCGGTCCTGCCGTGGTGCATACCAGGACGCCAAGCGCCGGGCCGGTCATGAACGACAGCTCGGTGGTGATCGAATCCAGGGCGAACGCCGGCAACCGATGCGACTCGGGTGCCAGCGCAGCAATGGACTGCCGGGCAACCGCGAACGCCGGCAACGTGAGGAGACCACCGAGCAGAGCCGCCACGAGCAGCGCCCAGTACGGCATGGCCTGCGCAGTGGTCCAGAACAACACCTCGGAAACGGTGGTCAGCACCAGCACCGGCCGCAGCCCCCGCCGATCGGTGATCCGGCCCATCACCGGAGCCCCCAACGACCCGCCGATCGTGAACGCGGCACCGACCAGGCCGGCTGCCCCGTACCCCAGGCTCAGGTCCTGCGTCACGTGCAACGTAAGGGTGACCGTCCCGGCCGTGATCGGCACCCTGGCCAGCGTCGCCACCGCAAGCAACGACCTGATCCCCCGAAGAGCCAACGTCTCCCGGTAAGGCGTCAAGGACATATCCGGTCCTCACCTCCGCCCGTCAGTCTGCCGTGCAGGTCCGACACTTCCGCAGGCGCCCTGGTCGTCGCTTTGATCCACGGGTGGGCGAGGGGTCGGGCGGGTGCGAATG
>NZ_LOJP01000001.1:1235070-1304617 GCF_001553785.1 Actinoplanes sp. TFC3 | reverse complement strand
GCTCAGACGTGCCGTTTGGATGCGTCCAGGCGGTCGCTTCTCGCCCAGCCGGATCCGTGCGGGCGGACCCCGGCTGGGCGAGAAGCGACCGCCTGGACGCATCCAAACGGCACGTCTGAGCGGCTCATCTGCAGCCCAAAGCGAGCCCAAGCCCCTAAAGACAGGGCGAAGCCCGGCCGGGTCAGTAACCGGGCCGGGCTTCGGAAGAGATGGGGGCGAGGGTCAGTACTTGCGGCCGTCGCTTTGGTCTTCTTTGTAGGTGGCACCGCCGTCGGATTCGGCGGTGAGGAAGCGGGCGCCGCCTTCCGGGGGGCCGGCGATCGACTGCTCGCCGGCGGCGAGTTCGGGGTACTTGGCGTCGAAGGCCGGGCGCTCGGATCGGATGCGGGGCATGCTGTCGAAGTTGCGGAGCGGGGGCGGCGAGGACGTGGCCCACTCGAGGGAGTTGCCGGCGCCCCATGGGTCGTTGACCGTGACCAGCTCGCCGACCTTGTAGGACTTCCACACGTTGTAGATGAACGGCAGGGTCGAGGCGCCCAGAACGAACGAGCCGACCGTGGAGAACGTGTTGAGGAAGGTGAAGCCGTCGCTGGGCAGGTAGTCGGCGTACCGGCGGGGCATGCCCTCGGCGCCGAGCCAGTGCTGCACCAGGAAGGTGGCGTGGAAGCCGATGAAGGTGAGCCAGAAGTGCACCTTGCCGAGGCGGTCGTCGAGCATCCGGCCGAACATCTTCGGGAACCAGAAGTAGATGCCGGAGAACACCGCGAACACGATCGTGCCAAACAACACGTAGTGGAAATGCGCGATGACGAAGTACGAGTCCGACACGTGGAAGTCGATCGGCGGAGCGGCCAGCAGCACGCCGGACAGACCACCGAAGAGGAACGTGACGAGGAAGCCGATGGCGAACAGCATCGGCGTCTCGAAGCTGATCTGGCCGCGCCACATGGTGCCGATCCACACGAAGAACTTCATGCCGGTGGGCACCGCGATGAGGAAGCTCAGGAAGCTGAAGAACGGCAGCAGCACCTGGCCGGTGACGAACATGTGGTGCGCCCACACACTCATCGACAGGGCGGCGATCAGCAGGGTGGCGCCGACCAGGCCCTTGTAGCCGAAGACCGGCTTGCGGCTGAAGACCGGGATGACCTCGGTGATGATGCCGAAGAACGGCAGCGCCACGATGTACACCTCGGGGTGGCCGAAGAACCAGAAGAGGTGCTGCCACAGCATCGGGCCGCCGGTGTCGACGTCGAAGACGTGGGCACCGAGCACGCGGTCGGCGGCCAGGGCGAACAGGGCCGCCGCGAAGAACGGGAAGACCATGATCACCAGGAGCATCGTGACCAGGATGTTCCAGGTAAAGATCGGCATGCGGAACATCGTCATGCCGGGCGCCCGCAGCGTGATCACGGTGGTGATGATGTTGACGCCACCGAGGATCGTGCCGAGGCCGGACAGCGCCAGCCCGACGACCCACATGTTGCCGCCCACGCCGGGCGAGTGCAGCGAGTCGCTGAGCGGGGTGTAGGCGAACCAGCCGAAGTCAGCCGCGCCTCCGGGCGTCAGGAACCCGCCGATGGTGATCGTGCCACCGAACAGGTAGAGCCAGTACGCGAAGGAGTTCAGCCGGGGGAACGCCACGTCGGGCGCGCCGATCTGAATCGGGACCAGGAAGTTCGCGAACGCGAAGACGATCGGCGTCGCGAAGAAGAGCAGCATGATCGTGCCGTGCATCGTGAACAACTGGTTGTACTGCTCGGGCGACAGCAGCTGCATGCCCGGACGGGCCAGCTCGGTGCGCATGAGCAGGGCCATGATGCCGCCCAGCATGTAGAACACGAACGCGGTGATCATGTACATGATCCCGATCTGCTTCGCGTCCGTGGTCCGCAGGATCCGCGCGAGGGCCGAGCCCTTGACCTGCTGCCTGACCGGCCATGGCCGGGTCACGATCGGCTTAGGCGCAACGGTCGTCACGGATAGCCTCCGGTGTCTCGTTCGTCCCACTGCGTACGCCCTGATTAAAGGCGTACCTCGCAGGCAGAATAGTCCCCCACCGACCCCCGGCGGGCGCGGGGTGACCAAAGAGCACCCAGGTCTAGAACGGCTCGGTAAGCTCCCGGTACTGATCCGAGAAGATCTCTTGGCCCCGCTCCCGCAGCATAAGGTCGCGCTCCGCAGGCGCCATATCGCGGGTCGTGTCGCGCTCACGGGTCCGCTCGCGCACGAGGTCACAGCGCTGCCGGCGGCGATTCTGGTACGAGGCCAGCGCGGCCGGCACATCGCCGCCGGACTGCTTGAGCACCTCGCCCAGCACCACGGCATCCTCCAGCGCCATGGCGGCACCTTGGGCCAGCGTCGGCGCGGTGGCGTGGGCAGCATCACCGACCAGCAACACCGAGCCCTGGGCGGGCGTGTCGAGGACGACCTCGTCGGTGCGGGCGACCTGCACTTTCTCGATGACGTCGAGGATCTGCGGTACGCAGCCGCCGAACCCGCCGAAGAGCTCACGCAACCGGGCTTTGGGGTCGGCCGGGTTCTCGGTGCCCGCCACGGCCGTCTCGTCGGCGTAGACATACAGCCGCCGGCCACCCATGGGCATGGCCACGAACTGGGAGCGGTCGCCGAGCAGGGCTGTCCAGTCGCTGAGCACCGGGCCCCCGCTGACCACGCTGCGGTAGACGACCTGCCCGGTCGGCGTGGCGGCCCCGCCCAGCCCGGCCTTGGCCCGCACCGTCGAGCGGCGTCCGTCGGCACCGATCACGAGGTCGTACTCGGCCACCGAGCCGTCGCCGAACTCGACCTTGACCGCACTGTCCATGAGGTCCATCTCACGTACGGCAGTGTCGTAACGAACCTCACCCCCGACCCCCGTCAGCAGCACCTGCTGCAGGTCGGCTCGGGCGAGCGCGCGTGATTCACCGACTCCGGCCCACAGCGCGGCCACGTCCATCTCGAACAGCCCGCGGCCGGCGGAGTCCTGGAACACCTGCCGGAAGATGAGGTCACCGAGCGGGCGCAGCGGCGCATCGAGCCCGAGCAGGCGCAGCGCACGTGCCGCGTTGCCGGGCAGGTAGATGCCCGCGCCGGGAGCCATGGTGGCAGGGAGTTCCTCCACGACCTCGGGCCGGAAGCCGGCCACCCGTAGGCCTCGGGCTGCCGCTAGACCACTGATACCGCCACCTACGACGAGGATCCGCAGGGTCATCGCAGCAACGCCTCCGAGGGGGGTTCGATACGCGTCGGAGCCAAGACACTACCGGGCGCCACGATGAGGCGGAACCCACGGCGGTCGACCTGTCCGATTTATTCAAAACGAGCGGTCCGGAGTGCTCGTAGCGTCACCGGCATGGCGCCTTCCGTCGGGCAGGATGCTCCAGCCGGCGGCCCGGGTGGGACGACGCTGCGCCAGACGATGACATGCGGGAGCCGAGCGGCCCTTTCGGCATTTATGGACCTACCCAAGCACCGGGGTACGACATTCCAGCGAATGACAGCGATGTAACTCCGGCGGACAATCGCTGGATGGCCGATCAACTTGAGGAATACCGGCGCAAGCGTGATGCCCGGCGGACCCCCGAGCCCGTCCCGGCAAACCGCCCGCGCCCGACCGGCCGTACCAGGTTCGTCATCCAGCAGCATCACGCCCGCAGCCTGCACTGGGACGTCCGGCTGGAGCGCGACGGCGTGCTGGTTTCCTTCGCTGTCCCCCGTGGCCTGCCCCGCGATCGCGCCCGCAACCATTTGGCCAAGCACACCGAGGACCACCCACTGGAATACCTGGACTTCTCGGGTGAGATTCCGGCTGGCGAATACGGCGGCGGCCAGATGACCATCCACGATCGGGGCACGTATGAGACGGACAAGTGGCGTGACGATGAGATAGGTGTCACGTTCCATGGTGACCGTACCTCTGGGCGTTATGTCTTCTTTCAGACCGATGGCCGTGACTGGATGGTCCGCCGCATGGACCCCCCGGAGCCGGGCTGGCAGAGCATCCCCGAGGCCGCCGAACCGATGCTGGCCACAAAGGCGCCGGGCCTTCCGAAGGACGACGAAGATTGGGGGTACGAACTCAGCTGGGCCGGCCGCCGCACTCTGGCCTACGTTTCCGGCGGTCGCATCCGGCTCACCACAGCTGAAGGCGAGGACGCCACCTCCTGGTACCCGGAGATCCGGCCCCTGGGCGCCGCGCTGGCCCCGGCCGAAGCCGTGCTCGACGGCGAGATCGTCGCGTTCGACGGCACCAAGGTGTCATCGGAACACCTGGCCCGCCGTAAAGCCCCCCGCGACTCCGGAGCAGCCCGCCGCGCAGCCGAGCGCACCCCCGTCCACCTGCTCATCTATGACCTGCTCTGGCTGGAGGGCCACTCCACCGTCGAGCTTTTGCGCTACGCCGAACGCCGGGAGCTGCTCGACGGGCTGAACCTGACCGGCGACAACTGGCAGACGCCGCCGTACTTTCCGGGCGGTGGGGAGTTCGCGCTGGAGGCGGCTCGGGCTCAGGGGTTGCAGGGTGTGGTCGCCAAACGGTTGGACTCGCCTTACCTGCCGGGGCGCCGGAGCCGGCTGTGGCTCGAGATCGGCGCTTAGGTCCTCTTTCAAGAAGTGGGCTTTTCCGCACTCGTCGGGTTGTCGATATTGCCCAGGGGAGTCATTCGTCACCCGATAGGCAGTGTTTGCGCGGTTCTGGAGCGGAAAGGGCTATAGATGGACAAGCCCGATGCATTCTCCGCTCCCGTATTGATCCAGGATATGTCTGCTGATCTTTGGAACTCCGCAACTGTCGTACTCGAAACCAACTGGGCGCACGACCACATGGTCCCCTCGCGCCGCCTGTATCCCCACCAATGGAGTTGGGACGCAGCCTTCACCGCCATCGGGCTCGCTTACGTGAACCCGACGCGCGCCTGGCGCGACCTTCGCAGCCTCTTCGAAGCGCAATGGCCGGACGGCCGGGTGCCGCACATCGTCTTCGACCCCCGCACCGCGGAGGGTGACTATTTCCCGGGCCCGGCCTTCTGGGATGTCCCGGCGTACGGTCGGCGTGCAGCCCGCGGCAGCACCGGACTCGTGCAGCCCCCGTTGCACGCCGTAGCCGTCTGGGAGGTCTACCGGCGCGCTTCGGCGCACGGTGCAGACTGCGCCCATGAGGCTGGCGAACAGCTCAAGTGGCTCTATCCCCGGCTGGTTGCTCAACAGGACTATCTGAGCCTGCACCGCGACGCAGCCGGCACCGGGCTCGCGAGCATCGTGCACCCGTGGGAGTCCGGGCTCGACAACAGCCCGTCGTGGGACAGCGCCATGGCCGGCGTACCGGCGGACATGAACCTGCTGGTCCGCTTTCAACGCCGCGACCTCGAGGTCGCCGACGCCGCACACCGCCCGCTGGACATTGACTACGCCCGCTACCTGGGCCTGGTGCTCACCTACCGCGACCGCGGCTACTCCGATACCGACCTGGCCGAACGGCACGGGTTCGTGGTCGAATGCCCGGCGTTCAACGCCATCCTGGCCGCCGCCGAACTGACACTCGCGCACATCGCGGCAGTCGTCGGCGCGGATCCCCGGCGGCACGTCGAACGCGCACGCTGCATCACCACGGCAATCTCCCAGCGCCTGTGGGACGCCGAGTCCCGCACTTTCCGCTCCCGCGACCTCCGCACCGGCCAGCTCAGCCCGGCCCGAGCCATCAACGGAATGGTCCCCCTTATCCTGCCGGGTCTCCCGGAGGACCAGGCCGCCGCGATCATGGCCGAGGCCGCCTCACCCCGCTTCGGCCTGCCGGAGACAACGGGCCTGCCGGTGCCAAGCTTTGACCGCACCTCCCCGGACTTCGACACCCTGCGCTACTGGCGCGGACCGATCTGGATCAACGTCAACTGGCTCCTGCGCCGCGGCATGCTGGTGCACGGGTACCGGGTGGAGGCGGAGGATCTGCGCACCGCCATGATCCGGCTGATCGAGGAGTCCGGGCACTACGAGTATTTCCACCCGAAGTCGGGGGAGGGAATCGGCGCGCCCACGTTCAGCTGGACGGCGGCCTTGTCGCTTGATCTGCTGGCTGATCAGGCGGTGCCGGCCTCCGCTCGCGCGACTTGAGGCAGCGGCGCGAGCAATCCTCGCGCCGCCCAGCCCAGCCCCACGGTCGAGCCAGCTCAGCGGTACCCGTACCTAGAACTGCTCCTTCTGAATTGTGGTGTCGTCGCCGTGACCCGTGTGCACGACCGTCGACGGCGGCAGCATCAGAAGGCGGTCGCGGATGGAGCGCTCGATGGTGGGGCGGTCGCTGTAGGAGCGACCGGTGGCGCCCGGGCCGCCTTGGAAGAGCGTGTCGCCGGTGAAGACGCAGCTCAGCGCCGGTGCGTAGAGGCAAATTGCGCCGGGGCTGTGGCCGGGGGTGTGCAGAACCGTGAGGGTCGTGCCCGCGACTGCGATCTCCTGGCCGTCACTGAGCGCAGCCGGCATCGGGAGGCCCGGATGGGTCAGCTTCCACAGCACCTCCTCGGCCGGGTGCAGCAAGAGCGGCGCTTCGGTGCGTCCGGCCAGCTCGGGAGCCACTCGGACATGGTCGTCGTGGGCGTGGGTCAGGACGACGGCCACCACCTTGCGGCCGTTCACCAGCTTGAGGATCGACTCCACCGAGTGAGGGGCGTCGATGATCAGGCACTCGTTGTCGTCGCCGACCACCCACACGTTGTTGTCGACGTCGAAGGTCTCACCATCCAGGGAGAAGGTGCCGCTGGTGATGCCGTGGTCGACGCGGGCGGCCATCAGAAGATCACCACTGAGCGCAGGACGTCGCCGCTGTGCATCTTGGCGAAGGCTTCCTCGACCTGGTCGAGGCGAATCTCCTCGGTGACGAACTTGTCCAGGTCGAGCCGGCCCTGGCGGTAGAGCTCGGTGAGCATGGGGAAGTCACGGGTCGGCAAGCAGTCGCCATACCAGCTGCTCTTGAGCGCGCCGCCGCGGCCGAAAACGTCGGCGAGCGGCAACTCGATGGTCATCTCGGGGGTGGGCACGCCGACCAGGACGACGGTGCCGGCCAGGTCACGGGCATAGAAGGCCTGCTTGTACGTCTCCGGTCGGCCAACCGCCTCGATCACGACATCCGCGCCGAAGCCGCCGGTCAGTTCCTGCACCGCGCTCACCACGTCGGCGCCGCGCGCGTTGATCGTGTGGGTGGCGCCGAAGCCGCGGGCCCACTCCAGTTTGCGGTCGTCGGTGTCGATGGCGATGATCGTGGTGGCTCCGGCCAGCGCCGCACCCGCCACCGCGCCGTCACCGACCCCGCCGCAGCCGATGACCGCGACCGAGTCACCGCGCGTGACCCCGCCGGTGTTGATGGCCGCGCCGATGCCGGCCATGACCCCGCAGCCCAGCAGGCCCACCGCAGCCGGACGCGCCTGCGGGTCGACCTTGGTGCACTGGCCCGCCGCGACCAGCGTCTTCTCGATGAACGCACCGATGCCCAGTGCCGGCGAGAGCTCGGTGCCGTCCTCCAGAGTCATCTTCTGCGTGGCGTTGTGCGTGGCGAAGCAGTACCACGGCTTGCCCTTCTTGCAGGCCCGGCACTCGCCGCAGACCGCCCGCCAGTTGAGCACGACAAAATCCCCGGGTGCGACCTCGGTCACGCCGGCCCCGACCGACTCGACCACGCCGGCGGCCTCGTGGCCGAGCAGGAACGGGTAGTCGTCGTTGATGCCGCCCTCGCGATAGTGCAGGTCGGTGTGGCAGACCCCGCAGGCCTGGATCTTCACCACCGCCTCGCCCGGCCCCGGGTCCGGCACGATGATCGTGGTGACTTCGACGGGCGCGCCCTTCGCCCGGGAGATGACGCCGTTGACTCGCTGACTCATGGCCTCACAATGCCATCCGAGCCTGGGTGCTCGAACTGCCGGACCCAGGATCTACGGTGTCCGGGTGACCCTTGTGCGCCGCGTACTCCTGCTGGTCCTGGCGTTGCTGCTGCTTCCGGCACCCGCCTGGGCCGATTCGCCGTCCCGTCTCGCCGCTCAGGTGACCGACACCACGGGTGCGCTGGGATCCGGCCGGGCATCGGTGGACTCAGCGCTCACGTCGCTGCAGGAGAAGACCGATATC
This sequence comes from Actinoplanes sp. TFC3, assembly GCF_001553785.1. Classification (GTDB taxonomy): domain Bacteria; phylum Actinomycetota; class Actinomycetes; order Mycobacteriales; family Micromonosporaceae; genus Actinoplanes. The sequence continues at coordinate 1,296,511 of NZ_LOJP01000001.1, read as the reverse complement.
CAGCTCTTTGTCGTTTTCGTTGACTCGTTCGACGGCACGCCGGCCCAGCAGTGGACCGACGAGACCGCGCGGCTCAGCGACCTGGGCGACCGGGATGCGCTGCTGGCGGTGGCGACCAACGACCGGGCGTACGCATATTCGTTCCCCGAAGATTCCCGCATATCCGACAGCGAGCTGGCCGGCGTGGCCGCCGACGACATCGAGCCGGCGCTCGCGAAAAGCAACTGGTCAGGCGCGGTGGTTGCGGCCGCGAACGGCTACCGGGAAGCGGCCGGAGGAGGATCTTCGGGAGTTTGGATCATCGTGGTCCTGGCTCTGATCATCGTGGCCGCGCTTGTCTGGCTTCTGGTACGCCGGAAGCGCCGCGCCCACCCGGCCGCTCCCCCGCCCTCGGGCCCCACCACGGCAGACCTGACCGCCGAAGCGAACGCCCTGCTCATCGAGCTCGACAACGACCTACGCGAAAGCGAGAGCGAGCTCGGCCTGGCCACGGCGCAGTACGGCGAAACCGAAACAGCCCGCTTCCGCACCGCGCTGGAGGCATCCCGGCAGGACGTTGCCGAGGCCTTCCGCCTGCGTCTGACGCTCGACGCGGAACCCGCACCCGACGAGGAGACCCGCCGCCGCACGCTGACCGAGATCATCGCGCGCTGCCGGGCGGCCGACGACCGGCTGGACACGGAATCCGAGGCGTTCGACCAGTTGCGAGACCTCGAGGGACGAGCCGCGCAGGCCGCGACGGACGTGGAGCAGCGCCGGGCGGCGGCGGAGGGCACGCTGCCTGCCGCACAGACGGCTTTGCGCGAGGTGCTTGACAGGTACGCGGGGCAGACGGTGGTTGCTGTCTCGGGGAATGTCGATCAGGCGAAGGAGCGGCTGGGGTTCGCAGCCCAAGCGGTGACGCGGGCGCGGGAAGCGCTGGCCACAGAAGCTTCCGGGAGCGCGGATGGCGTGCCGGGTGGGGCACGGGCTGAGGCGGCTTTGGCGGTACGAGCAGCCGAGCAAGCTGTTTCGCAGGCCGAGCAACTGGTGGCCGCGACCCACCAGGCGGCGGGCGATTTAGCGGGCGCGCGTACCGCCGCGGATGCCCTGGTCGCCGAGCTGCGATCGGAGATCGCATCCGCGCACGCCCTGCAGGCTGCCGGCGCTGGTGACCTCAGTGCCGCAGTAGCCGGTGCCGGCACAGCCATCACGGAGGTGACCGCCCAGCTAGCGGTGGCCAAGCCTGACCCGGTCGCCGCGGTGGCAATCCTGCAGGCTGCCGACGCCACCCTCGACCAGGCGCTCGCCGCAGCTCAGGACGCCGCTGAGCGCACCGCCCGCAGCCGCACGCTGCTCGCCCAGGCCTTGCCGGTCGCTCGCGCCGAGGTCGCCTCCACCGCCAACTTCATCGCCACCCGCCGCGGCGCCGTCGACACGGGCGCCCGGGCCTCGCTGTCCGAAGCCCAGCGCTACCTCAGCTTGGCGGAAAGCCTCGCCGCTTCCGACCCGGTGACCGCGCTGAGCCATGCCCAGCAAGCGCAGAGCCTCGCCGCTTCGGCGGGTCAGGCTGCCCACAGCGACGTTCAGGCGTGGGGTTACGGGTCGGGTGGGTACGGCGGACAGGGCGGCTTCGATGCCGGATCGTTCGCCGGTGCGGTGCTGGGCGGGCTGCTCTCGGGCGGCGGCGGCTCGGGCCGGTCGTACCACGGAGGTGGAGGCTGGTCCGGTGGAGGCGGCTGGTCCGGCGGCGGATTCGGCGGGAGCGCATCTCGCGGGCGCCGGACCGGTGGCGGCGGCGGTGGCGGGGGCGGCGGCCGTCGAGGTGGCGGCGGCCGGTTCTGACCGGCCGCCGGGCGGGGCGGCGCGGCTGGCTGCCGTGCGGGCGGCAGCCGGCGCGGATTGCGGTCAGCGGCGAGGCGGCCGGCGGGTCAGGTCTGGTCGGCTGGGGTTTCCAGGAGGGCTTCGCAGAGCTTGGCGAGCTGGCGGACCTGGGAGCCGCTCAGCCGGTCGAAGACCAGTTGCTGCACCGACTCGGCGTGGCCGGGGGCTGATTCGACCACCTTGGTGAAGCCGAGGTCGGTCAGGACGGCGATCTGGACGCGGCCGTCATCGGGGTCGCGTTCGCGGCGTACCCAGCCTTGCGCCTCAAGCCGGGCGACCACGTGGGAGAGCCGGGACAGCGACGCGCTCGCCTCCTTGGCCAGGCGGCTCATCGGTAGGCGCCGGTCGTCGCGTTCGGAGAGCGTGGTGATCACCTGGTAGCCCATGTGGGTCAGGCCGGCGTCCCGCTGGAGCTGGCCCTCAAGGGCAGCCGGAACCTTGACGAGCACCTCGACGAATTTGCGCCACGCCTGCTGCTGTTCGTCGGTCAACCACCGGGGCTCGTCCATGGCAGCAGGTTAGTTACCGCGGCGCGGGTACTGATCGCCCGGGTGGCCATGTTTCGGCGACCTTCAACAGATTTTTTCGCGGGACGGATGGACCGCTCGCGAGCCGGATGACGCAATTGGGGCGCGGCGCCACCAGCTCGGCTCCGGCAAGGTTCGGGAAACGGAAGATAAACAATCGGGCAGACCGATCGACTTCCTTGAACGCTCAAGAGTATGGTTCCGCCCAGACTTTCCACTCCGGCGCGGCGCCGGGATCGGCTGGCTGGGGGGCCACGGCCGACCCCGGCGCCGTGCCGTTTCCATCAGCCCGGCGCAAACAGCGCGCGTCGCCGCCCACAGCCCGCAGCCTGAACAAACAGCGCGCGCCGCTCCGCCACCGAGTGGCAGACGCGGCGCGGCGCATCGAAAGCTGGTGCTCACTTCGACGGCGGTTCGTCCTTGCCGGCCTCTTCGGCGGCGTCCGCCTCTTCCTTGGTCTTGTGGATCGCGCCGTCCGCGTGCTCGGCGGGGCCGTACACCGTGTAGAGGACCAGCGGGTTCGGGCCCTCGTTGGTGAAGTTGTGCTTGTGGCCGGCCGGGACCACGACGAGGTCGCCCTGGTTGACCTTGCGGGTCTGGCCGCTGATCTTGGCTTCGCCGGCGCCGCTCACGAACGTCAGGATCTGGTCCACTTCGTGGACTTCCTCACCGATCTCGCCACCCGGCGGGATCGTCATGATGACGAGCTGGGTGTGCTTGCCCGTCCACAGGACTCGGCGGAAGTCAGGGTTCTTCTCGGCCACCGTGGCGATCGTGTAGTGCTCCATGACCTGCCCATACCCGGGTGGGCCGGGAATTATTCAGGACGACCGCAGCCGGCTACCCGCCCCGAGCGTCGACACCGGCGCCGGGCGGCCGATCAGGTATCCCTGCACGAAGTCGACACCGAATTCGCGCAGCATACGCAGGGTGGGCTCGTCCTGGACGTACTCGGCGACGGTGTGGATGCCGTATGCCTGGCAGACCTTGATCAGGGCCTGCACGAGCACTTGATCCTGCGGGTTGCCGACGAGGTCGCGGACGTACTCCCCATCGATTTTGACCAGGTCGATCGGGAACAGGCGCAGGTAGCGAAACGATGCGTAGCCGGACCCGAAGTCGTCGAGCGCGAGCTGGCACCCGAGATCGCGGATGCGGTCGGCGAAGTGGCGGGCCTCGCTGAGGTTGCCGATCAGGGCGGTCTCGGTGATCTCGAACGTCAGCTGCTCGGCGTTCACCGCGTACCGATCGAACAGCGCTTCGATCTCGGTGGTCAGGCGCGGGTCTCCGACCGTACGGCCGGAAAGGTTGATCTGGAAGGAGTGAGTGGGCAGGGAGGTCGCCAGTTGCAACGCGCGCTCGACCACCCACAAGTCGATGTCGTAGACCGCGTCGAGGCGCTCGGCAGTGTCGAGCACCTGGATCGGCGATTGGGGCGTGCCCGTCTCATCGATCACGCGCAGCAGCAGCTCGTGGCGCAGCACCCGATTGGTCTGCAGTTCGAGGATGGGCTGGGCGTAGAGGGTGAACCGATCGGTGCCCAGGGCGGCGGCCACGCGGCTGCGGTAGGAACCCTGGCGGTCCTTGGCCGGCACCGGGTCGGGCACGAGCGTGACCGGGCGGTTGCCCTCGCGGGCCTGCCGCCACGCGTGCTCGGCGTCGATCAGCAGGTCGTGGCTGCCCGCCTCGCCGTCGGGGCGGAAACGGACCAGCCCGGCCCAGGCGCGGGCGTGCACCCACACGTCGGGTAGCACGAACGTCTGCGTGCGCAGGGCCTCCACGAAGTGGTCGGCTTGACGCCGGGCCATGGCCCACGACGTGCCGGGGAGCAGGACCGCGATCTCCATCGGACCGGTGCGGCCCAGCAGGTCGGCCGGCTGGGCGATGCCTTCCAGCACGCGCGCAGTGCGGTGCAGCAGCTCGACGCCGTCACGCCCGCCCAGCTCGGCCCGGTCGGCTTCGACCCGGATGACCAGGACCGCTCCCCCGCCGCGGCGTTGCGCCCGGTCGATCTCGTCGGCGAAGCGGGCCCGGGTGAGCAGGCCGGTGGCGGGGTCCGGATCGATGATGGAGGCCTGCACGGTCTCGCCGCGCCGGGTCAGCCGGTCGACTTCGCGGCGGGCGCGTTCGCGGGCGGAGACGTCGCGCAGCGCACCGCGGATGCCACTGACCGTGCCGTCGCGCCCGGCCAAGGGCTCGAGCCGGCAGTCCACGTCGAACCAGCTTCCGTCCGGGCGCAGCAAGCGAACGGTCACATGCACCGACTCGCGGGCGGTCCAGGCGCGGGTGATCGAGGCGAGCGCCGTGGCATGGTCGTCGCGGTGCACATAGTGCGCGAGCAGCTGGCGGTTGACCTCCATGCCGTTGACGCCGGTGCCGAGCAGCCGCGCCAGGCCGTCGGACCAGGCCACGCGGTCACCATCGGCGGTGTACAGGAACCAGACTTCATCGTCCACGGGCGTCCGCGCCTCCGGCAAGTGCGCCGGCCTCGGCCCCGCGTTGGGGCTGAGTCGTGGGCGCCGGGAGAGGCGGTCCCGCAGCGCCCGGGGACGCGGGAACCGCTCGTCGGGTGCTGTCATCCGCTGTTCCCACCTCCCCTGCCGAGTGAACGATGCCCCCGCCCTATTACGACCTGTTACCGCTCTATGTAACAGGGGGCGCAGGCCTCAATGTTTTCGCACCTGCGCCCGGAACACAAAGAACAGGGTGTTCTCCGCCGAACAGAGCAGGGATTCAACCGATCGGCTGACCTGGCGGTGGCCCAGCGAAACGGCCCGGACATCGGGTGATCCATGACGGACAGTTACCGTGAGTGCCGACAGTGGAACGATGAGCAACACCAGGTCCGTGATCATCCCCTGAGGCCCCGGCCGGGTGATCCATAACGGGTAGATATGGTGGCGGTCCGGGCACAGAACCGAGGACGAGACAGACGTCAGCGAGGGTGACGCATGGGCATCATTCGGGACATGCAGCGCGCGCAGGCGACGCAGGCCGCCGCCGATCAACGCTCGCGCACCGCAGCCGCACAGCAGCGGCAACTGATCCGCCGCAACGCCGACCTGGCGATCGCCGCCGCTCAACAGGCCGCCGCGGACGCCGACCGGCAACGGGAGCACCGGCGGCTCTACGCCGAGGCGCGCACGGCCGACGCCGCCGCCGCCAACGCCGATCTGCGGGCGCGGCTGACCGACCTCGACACCTTGCTGCTGTCCACGCTGGACGTGGATGATCACATCGACCTCGACCGGTTCAAGAAGGCGATCGAGGTGCCCCCGTTCGACCCCGGGCCGCTGGGTCGCCCGGCGCCCGAGCCGTCCTGGTCGAGCTACGCGCCGCCGCAACCGCGCGGGGTGGGCAAGATCCTCGGGGGTGAGCGCCTGCACGCTCAGCAGGTGGCGGCCGCGCGGCGTGCGTTCGACCAGGCCCAGGCGCAGTGGGCCGAGCACGAGCAGCGCCGCCTGCGCCGGCTGGTCGCCCGCGAGCAGCAATACCAGGAATACAAACAGCGACACGAGGCGAAGTTGCTGGCGTACAACGCGGAGGTGGACCGGTTTGCCGCCGCGGTCGCGGGAGCCGATCCGTCATCGGTGGTGGAGTACTTCGCGATGGTGCTCGGCAACTCGGTGTATCCCGACGACTTCCCCCAGCACTTCCGGCTCGCGTTCCTGCCCAAGCAGCAGCATCTGCTGATCGAGTACCACCTGCCGCCGGTCGAGGTGATCCCGGTGGTGAAGGAATACCGCTACGACCGCGTGCGCGACGATCTGCTGGCCGTGCCGCGCGAGGAGAGCGAGATCCGGCGCCGGTACACCGAGGTCATCGCGATGGTGGCGCTGCGCTCCGTACACGAAATCATCGAGGCGGATCGGGGCGGCCTGGTCCGCCGGGTCCTGTTCAACGGCATCGTGGACACCATCGACCGGCGCACCGGCCAGTTCGTGCGTCCCTGCTTGGTTTCGCTGGACACCGACCGGGAGACCTTCGCCGCCATCAAGTTGCGCCGGGTCGATCCGGTGGCCTGCCTCAAACACCTGCAAGGCGGCATTTCGGGTACGCCCGATGCCCTCGACGGCGTCACGCCGGTGCTCGATTTCGAGCGGGAGGCGGACAACGACTTCACCCAGGAGTTCAACGTCCTGCGCGACATCGACGAGCGCCCCAACCTGGCCACGTTGCCCGAGCCGGAGTGGGAGCAGACCGTGGCGGATCTGTTCTGCACGATGGGCCTGTCCATGGGCACGGGCAAGGGAGGTCGCTGGCTGGCCTCCGACCCCCGCCCGCTGTTCGGCGGTCCAGTGGTGGTTCAGACGGTACGGGGCCAGGTCGTCGATGTTGCGACAGCCACCGCGCTCGCCACTGCTGTCATCGAGGCTGGTGCGACAAAGGGCATCCTGGTGGCCACCGACGGCTTCGAGCCCGCGGTGCACGACGAGCTGACCGGCCGGCCGATCGAGCTGCTCGACGGCTCCGCACTGCTCAACCTGCTGGCCGAGCACACCGGCATCAAGGCTCGGATCGAGTCCGAAGGTGGTGCCCGCGGGTAGCGTCCACGTGCGCGGGCACCTCGTCGTGCCGGTCGCCGACGCTCAGCGTCCCGGTGGGCTCGACCATCAGGATCGACGCGCCGCCGGCCGAGCTCGGCTTGTGCTCGGTGCCCCGTGGCACGGTGAACACGTCGTGGCGGTGCAGCACCACCGTACGGTCGCGCAGGTCGATCGTCAGCTCACCGTCGAGCACGAGGAAGAACTCATCGGTGTGGTCGTGGGTGTGCCAAATGTGCTCGCCCTGCACCTTGGCGATCCGCACGTCGTAGTCGTTCACGGCGGCCACGATTCTCGGGCTCCACAGCTCGTCAAAGCTGGCCAGAGCCTTGTCCAGTGATGTCATGCCGCTCATGGTGGCCCCTTGGCACGGCACCCGGTGAGTGCTAGAAATCGCACATGCCGCAAGAATCCTTGCACCGGGTGGTGGTGCTGGCCGACGAGAACTCGAACCCGTTCGAGCTGGGCTGCGCCACCGAGGTCTTCGGCCTGCGCCGTCCCGAACTGGGCCGCGACCTGTACGACTTCCGGCTGTGCGCGGCCGCGCGGACCACCAGGATGCGCGACGGCTTCTTCACGCTCACCGGGGTGGCCGGGCTGGAAGCGCTCGACGAGGCCGGCACCGTCATCGTCCCCAACCGCCCGGACGTCGACGTCCCCCGCCGTCCCGCCGTCCTCGCCGCGATCCGCCGGGCCCACCAGCGCGGCGCCCGCATGCTCGGCTTCTGCAGCGGCGCGTTCACCCTGGCCGAGGCGGGCATCCTCGACGGCCGCCGCGCCACCGCGCACTGGCAGTGGGCCGACGCCTTCCGCGCCCGTTTCCCGCAGGTCACCCTCGAACAGGACGTGCTGTTCGTCGACGACGGCGACATCCTCACCGCCGCCGGCAGCGCCGCCGCGCTTGACCTGGGCCTGCACGTGGTCCGCCGCGACCACGGCGCGGAGATCGCCAACGCGGTGAGCCGCCGGCTGGTCTTTGCCGCGCACCGCGACGGCGGCCAGCGTCAGTTCATCGAACGCCCGATTCCGCAGATCCCCCACGATTCGCTGGCTCCGCTGCTCGCCTGGGCCCAGCAGCACCTAAACCAGCCGATCACGGTCGCCGACCTTGCCGCCCAGATCGCCGTCAGTCCGGCCACCCTGCACCGCCGCTTCCGCGCCGAGCTGGGCACCACCCCGCTGGCCTGGCTCACCGGCGAACGCGTCACGCTGGCCTGCCGGCTGATCGAACGTGGCGAAGCACGCCTGGACGTGGTCGCGCGCCGCAGCGGCTTGGGCACGGCAACCAACCTGCGCGCCCTGATCCGCCGGGAGACGGGTCTCACGCCGACGGAATACCGGCGTCGCTTCGGTGCTTCCGCGGACACCACCAGTTCGCCTCGCCCAACGCCGCCACCAGAGCCGGTGCCAGCACACCACGCACTATCGTCGCGTCGATGATGATGCCCAAGGCCAGCGCGGTGGCCAGGATCTTCACCTCGGTCGTGGGCACCTGCGACAGCGAAATGAAGGCCAGGAACAGGATCAGCGCCGCCGACGTGACCAGCCGGCCGGTGCGCGCCACGCCATGCACAGTGGCATCGTCGGTGTCGTGGCCGTTGTCGTGTTCCTCGCGGATGCGGGACAGCAGGAACACCTCATAGTCCATCGACAAGCCGAACAGGAACGCGAACACGGCGATCGGCACCCAGATGGTGATGGCACCGGACGCGCTCTGATCGAAGAGCAGCTCGGTGCCGTGGCCGTCCTGCCAGATCCACACCGTTATCCCGTACGCCGCCGCGAGCGAAACAACGTTGAGCAGCAACGCTTTGAGTGGTAGCACCACCGAACCCAGCGCGCGGGCGAGCAGCAGGAACGTGACCACCACGATGATCAGCACGACCCAGCCGGCGTTGCCGTACGTGGCCACCGCGAAGTCGGCATCCTGGGCCGGTGTCCCGCCGACCCGCGCACCGGCATCCTCGGCCACCGTCCGCACCCGGGCCGCCGCGTCCTCACCCTCGCCCGTGGAGGTGTCCTGGCTGGTCCAGGCCAGCACAATCGCCTGGTCACCGCGCTGCCATCCGGCCGGAGCGATCGCCGCCGCCACCCCGTCAGCCGCGGCAACCTTCGCGCGCACGCCAGCCGGATCGGTGGTCAGGATCTCGATCGGGGTGGAGACGCCCGACCCGATGCCGGAGTTGTCCACAGCGGTGATCGCGGCGCCGGCCTTACCGCCGGTGGAGGCGAGCGAGGCGTTTGTCGGCTGTCCCAGCCGCAACCCGAGCACCGGCGCGGCGAGCATCAGCAGGACAAGGGTGGCCAGGATCGCGGAGAGCCAGCGGTGCCGGACGACTGCGGTGCCGACCCGGCGCCACAGTTTGCTTTCCGGGTCAGCGGAGCGCCGGTGGGGCCAGTCAAGCCGGGGTCCGCACAGCGACAGAAGTGCGGGCAACAAGGTGAGCGACGCGAGCACGCTCATGACCGGAATGAGCAGTCCGGTGAATCCGACGCTGCGCAGGAAGGGCACGGGCAAAGCGATCAGGGCGGCCAGGCTGACCGCGACAGTCACTCCGGAAAAGAAGACGGAACGGCCGGCGGTGCTCAGCGCTGATCGTACGGCGTCATCGTTGCTCAGCCCTTGACCTCGTTCTTCGCGCCAGCGGGTGACGATCAGCAGGGCGTAATCGATGGCCACGCCCAACCCGATCAGGGCGAGCAGGAACTGCACGATGAACGAGATGTCGGTGACCGCAGTCAGCCCCCATACGATGAGAAAGGTGGTGAGAATGGACGCTGCGGCAATGACCAAAGGCATCAGCGCCAGCACGGACCCGAAGACCAGCAGCAGCACAATCAGCGCACCGGCACCGCCGAAAATGGTCTCGGCCAGCACGTCCGCTCCCCCGCCGCCACCTCCCTCGGTGGCCAGGGCATCTTTACCGGTAACCGTCGCGCCATTCTGCTCGGCAATCTGCTGCAGCACGGGCAAGGCGGCGACATACGCATCGCCACCGGGAGTGGGCCGCGGATACACCAGAATCAGCCCGAGATTGTCGCGCAAAAGCTCAGGCTGATCCACGTACGACGAAATGCGCGACCCCGGCAAAGCGCTCTGCACCGCCGTCGTTACCCGCTCGGCAACAGCCGGATCGGGCCGATCGACCACCAGCAGGATCGGTGAGAAATCCCCGCCGTTGCCAAACGCCGCCGTGATGTCCTTGTTGGTCTCATAACCGGGCTGCCCGGGCAACGAGAAGTCATACGTCAGCGCAGCCGTGGCCTTGGGCGCCGCGATCCCGCCCACCACGGTCAGCACCAGCCAGGCGGCCACCACCCACCACCGCCGGGCCACCACCCACCGAGCCAGCACGATCATCCACCGACCCTAGAAGTGGCCGCCGCCACCCGCGAGCCGGCGCGACGCCCCGTGGCCACATCGCAACCCTCCGACCAGCGCATCCGCCCGGCACCGCGGCCCGCAGCCACTTCGCAACCCCGAGACCAGCGCATCCGCCCGGCACCGCGGCCCGCAGCCACTTCGCAACCCCGAGACCAGCGCATCCGTCCGGCATCGCGGCCCGTGCCCGCATCGCAACCTTGAGAACTGCGCATTTGTCAGGCCACGGCGGCGGGCTCGGGGGTGATGCGCAGTTCGTCGATACGTTGCCACAGCGGGTGCAAGGCGGCCGACGGTTCGCGGTTGTAGATGCTGCCGCGGATTCGGACGAACACACAATTTCCCACCCGCTCGAGCACGGCCTGCCGGCGCATGTCGCTCTCCCAATGTTCCGGGCCGTGGTACGTGTCGCCGTCACATTCGATGGCCAAGCGGCGGCCGTCCGGGGCGTTGAGCACGAAGTCGATCCGATAGCCGCCGATGCGGTACTGCACGATGGGCCGGTAACCGCGTTCGTGCAATTGGCGCAGCACTTCGCGTTCGAAGTCGTTCGACGGTTCGGCCGGGGCCGCAGCGGGCGAGCCCCGATGCAAAGCGTGGTTCAGCAGCAAAGCGCGAGCGTCATCGGCGCGTAAGGAGGATGCCTGAATCGAATGGAAAATCCAGAGCTGATCACGAGCCCGGGACGCTGCCACATTGATCCGGCGGTGATATTCGCGCTTGGTGAAAGCGGCCAGCCTGCCGTCCTGCTCGGACACCACCATCGACAGCAGCACGACATCGCGTTCATCGCCCTGGAAGGTGTAGGCGTCGCCCACCCGCAACCGGCGGACTTCCATTTCGTCCTCGCCAATGCTCTCGCGCAACGATTCGAGCAGATAGCCGGCCTGGCCACTGGTGCTCAACAGGCTGATCACGCCGAGCGTCTTTTCCCGGTAAGCCGGGTCCGCCACGATCTCGGCCACCCGGGCGACCAACGCGTCGGCTTCGGGCACGTTGACCTCGCCGAACGGGCTGACCGGCGCTCGCAGGCCGGTGGGCACGTGCTGTGTTCGTACCGGATCAAGGGTCGAGGTGTCGGCGCGCAGCGGCTGAATTTTGCCGTCGTAATAGTGCCGGGACGAGAAATCGATGATCTGCGGCACGCACCGGAAATGCTCGGTCAACAGAATGCGCTCGGGTGAGCGGCGCACGGCGTGATCGTAGAGCGACGATTCGGGGTCGAAATGCTCGGCCGATGGCACGTCCGGCAAATGGCTTCGGATCAGCCCGGTCACGCCGCCAACAAAGCCGAGCTGCGGGCCGATCTGCTGGTCATCGCCGACCACGACAGCCCGGTCAGCCAGCGACAACACCGGCAATGCGAAAAGGTCAGCCTGCGACGCCTCGTCCACGATCACCACGTCGAAATGCGCGCCGCCGGCGAATTGTTCGATCGCCCGATCCACCGACATGACCCACACGGGTACCGCCTCGACCGCCGATGCCATCGCACGCTGGGCATGGGCCTGCCACGCCGCGGCACTGCGCCCGGTCCCCTTACCGATCTTGCGCAACGCGGTGGTCCAGTCGGCGAGCGCAGCCCGGCGGCGATCGTCGAGAGCCCGCGCAACTTCCAGCCACGCGGATGCCACCACAAGATCGGCGGTGAGCTTACGTATCTTGCTGCGCGCCTGTTCGACACGCCGGTTCAGAGCGGCCGGATCGACGCTACCAACGACCTGATCGAACCAGGTCTGCGCCTGCCGCCACCGCCAGGCCTGCAAGCACGCTGCCCCGGACACAGCCGGAACCTTCCCCGCGTCGATCTGCCCGGTCCAGATCGGAGCCGTTGCGGCGAGACGGTCCCTCAGCTCAACATATCGGTGCACCGCAGGCCGCAGCGCGAGCAGCCGTGCGGTCTCCGCGAGAGCAGCGTCCCAGCCCTCCAGCGTGCGCCAGGCCGCCGCAAGGTGCGGCCAAGGCGCCAGGCTGTCGGCCACCGCCCGATCGGCCGCGCCCAACACGTCAAGGTCGAAAACAACGGGCGAGTCGGAAATAAGCTTCGCAATTGCTACCAGCCGACCCGCGTCAAGGTCGAGTTCCTCCTGCGGTACGAGCACAGCCAGCCGAGCCGACAAAGCAGGCCACTCCCGCGCGTCCCACCCCAGTGACTGCGCGGCCTCAGCCAGCAAGCTCCCGGTCCACACCTCGGGCTCGCCGTTGCGCGCCGGAATGCCCAGCCGCTCGGTCCACTCCGACCAGTGCTCGCCCAGCCTTCGCTGAGCCTGCGCACGGCGTACCCAGGCAACCGCCACATCGACGTCGGCCACGCTGCGCAACGGCTCGTCGTCGACGCGCATCTCCTCGGCCACCCGGAACAGCCCGGCCTGCAGCAACCGGGACACGCCCTTACCCGCCGCGAACCGACCCCGCAGCTCACTCAGCGTCGCCAGCAACTTCTTCGGCTCCGCGACGAGCTGCGGCGCGATGACGACCCGGTGCCCGGCCAGGGTGCGGGTCAAGTCGGCCAGGGACTGCTGCAACGCCTCCGTGGCCGCCACATGATCACGCCAGATCGTGGCCCAGTGCCGATCGGCGAGCAGGCGCCCGAGCCGGTCGGTCCACGTACCTTCGCGGCGATGCAGCCAGGCGACCGCCTCCCGCAGACCGTCGAGCAGACCGGGCAGAGAATCGGCGCCAATTTCTCGTACCGAATCAGGATCAACACCGGCCGCCGCCAAGCGCGACACCCGCTCGGCGGCCAACGCCCGATTGGCTCGGTCCTGCTTGGCCTGAGCCTCATCCGGCAGGGCCGCAACGTCGGGCAGATCCCGAACCGCCGCGGCCCGCTCCCCGGGCGCCAAGCGCATCGCCAGCTCCAGCAATTCGCCGAACTCCGCGCTGGTCAACGGCGGTTCATCGATAGGTTCAACGGCATCCGGAAGCCCGCCGTGCGCCGTCGCCCGCGCGCGCAACCACGCCCCCACCTCGGCGGGCGACAGGGCGGCATCATCGACCCGGTAGGTGGCAGCCTCATTCTCCGCAATCGCCCGCAACCCACCCAACGCCCCGGCCAAATCGAGTTCGGCCGCCGCCAACCGCTGCGTGATCCGCTCAACCCGCTGCGCCTCGGCCACCTTGTCCAGCGTGGCCGCGCGGTCGGACAACTCCCGAGCCGCCAACTGCAATTGCACAAGCTGATCAGTGGTACGACCAAGCACCGCCAAGCACAGCGCCTGCACCTCTTCCGGAAGTCCATCCCGCAGCACCCGCAGCGGATCCTCCTTTTGAGCCACCACGAGCACCCGCTTGCCGTTCGCCATCAAGTGGCAGATCAAATTGCGGATGGTATGCGTCTTCCCGGTGCCCGGCGGCCCCTGAACTGCCACGTTGCGATGCTGGGCAAGCCGGCGCGCAATGGACTCCTGCGCCTCATTGGTAGGTAGCGGCATGAGAAGCCGTTCGCCCACCCGGTGCCAATCCTCGGGCCGGTCCTCGGGCATCCGCAACCGGCTCGGCTCGTGCGCCACGATCGCCGCCAGCGCCCCGATGCTCGCCGTGTCCCCGGCCAGCAACCTGTCCCGCAAACCTTCGAGGAAGCCGCGCAGCAGACGCTGCTTGGGGCGGGCAAAAAGGACACCGGTGTCGGCGATGGTCACGGTGTCGCCCAGCCGGCGGACGGCGCGATCGAAGAACTCGTGCCGCTCGAACTCGTCCCACAGGTCGACTTCCACGATGCCAGCCGGCCCGGCAAGCGCGAGCAACTGGCGCAGGTAGCGGTCATCAAGGCCGGTGAGGGCGTCGATCTGCAGCCGGGACGGGCCCTGCGGGGACACGGTGATCAGGCAGCGATCCGGTTCGTACTCGATGAGCACCGGCGTGGCCACCAGCGGATAACGCACCCGAACGCCGTCGATCACGGTCTCGACGATGCCGTGGCCCCAGACCAGCTCGGTGGTAGCCACGGCCATGTCGACTTGATGCATGCGATCGAAGAGCTGCCGGTGCACCGTACGGGTCTGCTCGGCGGCGCGGCTGCCCTGCACCCATGGCCGCCACACCTGGTCCCGCCAGTCTTCGAACCCGTCCGCCGGGGTGTCCTCAGGCTCGTTGAGGCCTGGCTCTGGCCCTGGCTCGTTGAGGCCTGGCTCTGGCCCTGGCTCGTTGAGGCCTGGCTCTGGCCCTGGCTCGTTGAGGCCTGGCTCGTTGAGGCTCGGCTCTGGCCCTGGCTCCTTGAGGCTCGGCCGCGCCATCGACGGCTTGTCGCGGCTCTGCCGCGATTCCGGAGGCATCGGGGGCTGGCGAGGCATCGGGGGCTCGTTGAGACTCCGGCGCAGCTCCGGAGGCACCGGCGGCGAGGCCGGCATGTCGGGCAAACCCACGCACAGCCATGTCGTGCCGTCCGCAGCCGGACCCACCTGGCAATCCGGATGAACGGGCAACTGATCAAGCCAGTGCGCATCCCCCGGTACGGTCCGCGCCGGACGATCCATCTGAGCGCGAACTGCAAGCAGGTAGTCAGCCACGGAGACGGCACGATCCCGAATGACGATCGGCGTCTCCTGCATCCTTCGCAGATTAGCCTGTAGTGCCAGCTATACCCCCGTTACTAGCCCCAGCCCCATCGACCATCGCGCCCCAGCTCTCTAGCGTTGATCGCATGGGATTCGCTCCAGTCATGCGCTCGGTCTTATGAGTCTGCTGCCGGGTCGATGCGGCCGTCGTGGTTCGGCTGCGTCAGGTAGATGTCGCGCTTGGATCGGGCCTGCGGGCTGGCGGGGACTGCGCTCAGATCAGGCCGTTCCGCTTACTGCACCATCCAGTACGGGCGCTAGCCGGCGCCCGCGCTGGCCGGATCACCCACCGGGCGTTCGCATGCACACACGCTCGCGCCCGCAGCTCTACCCCGAGTCCCCGGCGGCCCGAGTTTCTCAGCTGTTCCCAGGCACCCACCGGCCCGTTCACGCTTCCACCGGCCAACACAACCCCAACCACCTGGCCCAGCCTCAACCAAGCCCGCTCCCGCCACCAGCACCCCAACCCCCGGAGATGCATCCTGCAGCAGCAATCCGTCCAACCAACTCAGCCGGACCAGGTGATCACAGAGCTACGGGAACTGCAGCCGCCGCGGCCGCGGGATGACCGGAGGCGGTAGTGGCAGGTCGTCCAGGTGGCTCCAGTCGAGGGTGCCGTTGTCCGTGGACTTGATCTCGCCGAGGCAGGCTCGGAGCAGCCCGAGGTGGGGTGCTCCCGCATACCCGGCGATCACTACTTCGGGGCGCGGCTCGATTGTGGCTATTGCTGCGCAGATCTTGGCGACCTCTCGCTCGTCGACGGCGTCGAGCGGTAGCGGTGGCTCGGCTTGCGAGCGGCGCCAGGGTGGGCCGAAACGGCGTAGCAATTCTCGGGTCAGTCGGCCGAACGAGCGCCCGACTGCCGCATCGCGCATCGAGTCCCGGGCCGATTGGCCATAGCACCACGGCACGATCACGTGGCCGTTGATGACCACGAGTTGATACACCGAGCGTGGCACGCTGATGATTTCGGCGCCGGGGAGCGTGCCAAGAAACAGCACCAACTCCTCGTACGGGAGGGGCCACCGCGGGTTGGCCAACACTCGTTCCGTGGTCTGCGTCATCGAGGGATGGGCATTGACTTCACGTTCGATCGCCGTACTCAACGCCTCGGGCACCCGGGTCCACATTTCGGCGGCTACCTTGTCGCCGAACTGCTCGACCACCCAATCGCTAGGACCGACCAGAACGTCTGGACGCATTCAAGACCACCACCGTCCGTGTCGCTGGCGCTACGTCTGGCTAGAAGAGTTTCATCTCCGGAGATCGACAGGAAGAGGCTTCTTGCGAGTTCTCGGAAACACCGATGAGTGAAACCCGGTCGGACGCTCAAACCGTTGCGGCGACGCTGAAGCAGCAGGTCTTTGATGCGCGAACCTGCAACTTGCAGGGCGAACCGCGCCTGCAAGTTGCATGTCAGCTCGCAAATCAGTCGTCCATTGGACAGTCAAGCGCATCCATATTTCGAGACGGTGACTTCCCTGCAAACATCCACGGACAGTGATCATGGCGCCGGAGGTTGGTAAGGTCCGCGAGGTGACGCGGCACAGGCACTTCTGGCCGGCCGCCCTCGCCGTGGTACTAGCCTTCTGCGGCGCAGTGGTGGCTGTGCGAGCCGGTGCTGTGCGCGTACACGATGCATCCCGGGCTATTGATCTTGCTTTGCAGGACCAGGGCGAGGCGCTGCTGCGTGGCGACGCGCCCGGATGGTTGCGGCCGGTGGACCAATCCCAGCAAACGGAAATGCGTCGGCTGTACGACAACCTGCGCGGTCTGGAAGTGTCGGCCTGGCTTCCCCGGGCTACCAGCCTGGCCGGTGACGATTCGCTGTGGCGGGCTGCGGTGCAAGTCCGGGTCTGTTTCACCGGCACCCGATGTGTACGCGCCCACAACACTTACGTGCCATTGGGCGACGTGATCACAGCGGCAACCGTGTGGCGAGTTTCTGACGATCACGCGGTACTCGAAAGCTTCTTGGTGTCGGCGCCCATGCCAGCTGCGGCCGTACCGTGGAAGACGAAGACTTTGAATTTCGCCACCGGATCGCGAGTGATCGTGGCGGCTTCGAGCGGTTCCATGCAACCGGCCCAATGGGTCGCCGTCGCGGACCGGGCAGCGCAGATCGCCGACAAATATGCGTTTGTGCGACCGGGGAAGTACGTCATTTATCTGGCGGCGGCCGACGAATGGCAAACGGTGATCGGTGAGGATGGCGAGGCACTCGGATTCGTCGACCGCACCAGCGAACAAACAGCCTTCACCGTGGTGGACGCCGCCGAACAACCCAGCGAAAGGTTACTCCGGCACGAACTTGGTCATGTCGCCACTTTGCTCGGCACGCTCGGCGGTCAACCGGACTGGGCGATCGAGGGAATGGCCGAATATGTAGCCTGGGAACAGACACCGATGTCGTCATACCGTTTGACGCAGGCGGCTCGCGACCACATCGCTCGTACGCAATGGCAGGGACGGCTGGATTTGCCGTGGTCGTCGCAACGCACCGAACGGGTCGGGTTCTACGCGATGGCTTACCTGGCGATCAGGTGCCTGGCTTCAACGTACGGGGAAGCCTCGCTCTTGTCTTTCTTCGATCGCGTCGCCCGCCAGAATCGCTCCCCGGCCGAAGCCGCTTTGCCGGCGTTCGGAACGCCATGGCCGGCGGTCGAGGAGGCCTGCCACGCGAAGATCGAAGGGTGGCTGAGCTAAAGTGCTGTCGGCACAAACTTGTTGCGAGGTGCCTCGGCTCCGTCGTGAAAGCGATGGTGTGTGCGTCGTGAAGGCGAAGGTGCCTGCGTCGCGATGGCGCCGGGGAGAATCTGGGAAGCCGGTGCGATTCCGGCACGGGCCCGCCGCGGTAACCGGGGAGCCGCCGCCCATGCACCCAGGTGCAGCCACTGGCGCATTGCGCGCTGGGAAGGCGGGCGGTAAGGCAGCGATCCGGAAGTCCGAAGACCGGCCTCGCGTCCACCCAGCGGAAGCCTGCCCAAAAATGGATCTGTACGACGTCATCCACTCCCGCCGAGACGTCCGAGCCCAATTCACCGGAGCTCCCATCCCGGACGAGACGCTGCAAAGAATCCTCGAAGCAGCCCACGCGGCGCCCAGCGTCGGCCTCTCCCAGCCGTGGGATTTCATCCTCATCCGCAACCCCGAAACCCGCGCGCAATTCCACCAGCACGTCCACCACGAACGTGAAGTCTTCGCGTCATCCTTGGACCCGGTAGCCGCCGAACGCTTCTCCCACATCAAAATCGACGGCATCCTCGAATCAACACTGTCCATCGCCGTCACCTACGACCCAGCCCGGGGCGGCCCAGCAGTTCTGGGCCGGCACGCAATCGCGGACGCCGGGCTGTATTCGGTTTGCCTGGCCATTCAGAACATGTGGCTGGCGGCTACGGCGGAGGGGCTGGGCGTGGGGTGGGTTTCGTTCTACCGCGAGGAGTTCCTGGGTGAGTTGCTAGGGGTGCCGGCGGGGATTCGACCGGTGGCTTGGCTCTGTCTGGGACCGGTTACGCATTGGGAGACGACGCCGGATCTGGAGCGGCACGGGTGGCGCAGACGACGGCCGGTTGAGGCTGCGGTGCACAAGGAGCGGTGGCCAGCAATGTGATTGAGGAGGCGCGGCGCGCTACCCGCAGGAGGTGGCGCGCCGGCCACTCGCGAACTAGTGCCTCGTCTTTGAACGTTGGCCGTGTAATCCGTCGGTTCTGATGGGGTGTCGGGCAGGCTGTTCCTTTCGCGGTTTGTGGGAGGTGATGCCGGGTGGGCCGACGCCCGGAAGTGTTTGTGCGAGCTCTGTCGTTGGCCGAGGGTCAGCGGCTGCAGAAGATCACGCGTACTGCGAAGAACCCGGTCAAGCTGCGCCGGGCGGTCGTCGTGCTGATGTCCGTCCAGGGCCAGCCGGCGGGGGACATCGCGTACCTGCTCAAGGCGACCGACGACTACGTCCGCGACGTGATCCACGCGTTCAACGAGCGGGGGTTCGACGCGCTGGACCCAAAAGGGAGAGGGGGCACGCCGAACAAGGTCAGTGAGACGGTCCGCGACTGGATCTGCGTGATCGCCCGGTGTGACCCCCGATTCCTGGGCCGGCCGTTCTCGGGCTGGTCGCTGTCGAAGCTGCGTGACTACCTGATCGACACCGGCTGGGTCGCCACGATCAGTATCGAGACCGTCCGGCGAATCCTGCACGAACGCGGCGTGACCTGGCAGCAGTCGAAGACGTGGAAAGCCAGCAACGACCTGGAATTCACCGCCAAGATGCGGCGGGTCCTGGACCGCTATGACCATCCACCGGCCAGCGGCCGGGTCATCTGCGTCGATGAGTTCGGGACGCTGAACCTGCAGCCCCGGCCGGGCAAAGCCTGGAAACCACAAGGCCGGCCGGTCCGGCTACGGGCAACTTACCACCGTGATCACGGTGTCCGGCACATGATCGCCAACCTCGACCTGGCCACCGGGAAGATTCCTTACCAGATCCGGGACAGGAAACGCTCAAGCGAGTTCCTCGCCTTCCTCAACAGCCTGCGACGCCGCTGGCCAGGACAGACGATGCACCTGATCCGGGACAACTTCTCCCCGCACAAACACCCCACCGTTCGGGCCTGGTGCCAGGCCAACGACCTCTTGATCAACATCAATCATCTCGAAAAGACCGTTCATCAGCTATGCCATTGTTTCGTAGTGCGAAACGTGCATTACTTCTTAAGACATCGACAGCGGCGTGCAAATCCGTCTTCGCAATTTGCGCGGTACTTTGAGCACGATCTGCGATCGTATCGAACCAAGGCGACCCAACCGCCAACGACGACCGCGCAATCGCACATATGGCTTCTGACGCATGCAGCGCGGCAGAAACGTCGCCAATAATAAGATCGGCGTACAGCAAGCCTTCATACAAATGCGGATCGACTGGCGCCTGCTCAATCTTCTTACGGTACTCAGCACGGAAATCTTCAACCGACGTGTACCGGTCGAAGTAAGGCAGCGCCTCCGAGTGGGCGAAATATAAGATTTCGTCCATACATTCCGCCGCTTCGTCCACGTTCAATGGAGATGGCCAATAACTTCGCCGGTCGCTTGCGTGGCCCACATTTCGAAGAGTATGCCCGCCAAAGTTCTCTTTGGGTACCGCGAGCAATTCCACACCAAAAGTAACGCCAAAATCGCCGCCGTATCGAGAATTCTTCAAAATAAAATAGAACAGTAGCCATTCCGAATACCTTTGGTAGAGAAGTGTTCTTGCAGTTTTCCACTGCCCGGGAAGCTTCGGTATCAGGTGTCGGCGGACACTGCGCTGCCAGAGAGCGGGTTCCATCCTTATCTCCTTTCATGAGATGCCGGGGACCGGCGACCGCCAGGCCCCCGGCGCCTGCACGTCTAGCAAACTACCTCGAAAACAGGGCTATTCTTAAAGCCGTCGCCCGGCGCAGCTTGACCGGGTTCTTCGCAGTACGCGTGATCTTCTGCAGCCGCTGACCCTCGGCCAACGACAGAGCTCGCACAAACACTTCCGGGCGTCGGCCCACCCGGCATCACCTCCCACAAACCGCGAAAGGAACAGCCTGCCCGACACCCCATCAGAACCGACGGATTACACAGCCAACGTTCAAGAACGAGGCACTAGCCGGTGTACGCCTCGATCTGCTCCGGACGCAGCGTGGTCATGGCGATGGTGGCACCTTGGTCGTCGACGAACTCAACCTCATATGCGAGGTAGGGCGTGTGAAAAACGTGCACCACCGTGCCGACCGCCCCAGCTTCCAGCCCGTCGCCGGGCACCGGAGCGGTCAATTGCACGGCATCAAGTTCCTCGAAGTTCATCGTTCCTCACTTCGGAAAGGAGATGGTGACAATCCGAGGAGTAGTGGCACCCGTCTCCACGATCCAAGCGGTCCTGACGATTATGGTGCCGTTAGGACCCGTTAGCGGTACATCCACCGCCCACCTTTGACCATACTGATCGACCTTCCCCGGGATCGGCGAACCGCTCCGGACCCCGTCCCTGATCTGTTGTTCGATAAGCGCCACAATGTCCAGGCCGGTAGCGGACCGTATGACGTGATATTTGTTCTTCCCCACCGGTGATCCGGGTTCATCGCGTAGCCCGCAATCTTGCGGGGATCCGGTTCTGCGATGGAGAAGTCAGGAGGATCGGCTGGCTGCCGAGTCGGATCTGGCGGTGTCTCCCTGAGCGGCTCCGGAGCATTACTACCGCCTTTTCCCATTCCACCGAGGTTGTCGACGGTGCGGGACAGCCTTCCCGACATTTCCTCGAGGCGCCCCAAGCTGGCCAGCAGCCAATTCAGCCACCGAGCGATCTTCCCCGCCCAAGCAGCGCACAGCGTCGTCACCTGCTCAACCACCGCCGGCGTACCCACCCCGAGCGTGGCCGTCAGCTCAACCGCATAACTGATCAGCCGGGACACCACCGTGGCTACAGCGTCGCGGACCATCATGCGCACGGACCCCACGAGGATGCCTGCTACTTCGGTCATCGAAGCCGTGGTATTCGCCGCCGTGGACAGCGCTTCGAGGGCTTGTGCCTGGTGAGTGGCGTGCAGTGCGTAAGCCTCGAATGCCGCCCCGGTCCAATCCGGTACGTCGGTTTCCAAGGTGCGTCGGAGGGTCGCTGCTTCGGCCGATAGGGACGATGCCGTGTTGCGCCAAGCGGTGGCGTTGGCGGTTACTTGCGCCGGGTCGCCGGCGAGCCAGTCGAGGGCTTCGGCGAGGGGTTTGACGTGCTCGATCAGCCAGGCGATGCCGTACTGCAGGAGCCCGCCGAGTGGGTCGGACATCAGGGCCAGGCCGTCGAGTCCTGCACCGATCAAGGCGAGCGAACTGTCGATCCAGTTGCCGCTTTCGACACCCTCGGCGAGCTGCTCGATGTCCTCGGCGATCCAGATACCGGCCCATGGCGATCCAGCTGGCGAATCCGTGGTCATAGCGCGTTCCGAATCGCGTGGAATACGCGTTCGCGCACCCACTCCGTAGTTTCGTAGTCGGCTGCTGTGTCACGCAGGTCGCCGGCCGTGTCGTTCAGTCGAGCGGCCGTGGTGCGCAGGGCATTGATCACGGTGTCCTGCAAGATGTTCAGCATCGGGGGCACGAAGGCGCACAGCTGCCCGTACGCCTCGTTTCCCGATCGGACGACGGCTCCCGCATCAGCCGCAGCCGTGACGCCGTCGGCCACCGCTTGGACGTGCGTGGAGTGGGCGGCAACCTCCTGTGGCCGTACCGTAAATGGCGAGGTCATGGCCGGAATGACGCGATGATCGCCTTGCCTGTCTCGGAGTCCGCGCCGATTGTCTCGGCCGTTGCGGACGCAGCGCGTTGGGCCACCTCAACCTGCGCGGTCGCCATCGCCTCCAGGATGTCGCGCGCGGTCTCCTGCGCCGGATGATCGACAACCTGGGCGGCGACAGTGACCTGCCGATCTAGGCGCGCACCCCCACTCCGGCGAGGTGAGCCAGCATCGCCTGGTTCGCCTCCCAGCCGTCCGGGAACTTGACCGGCACACCCAGGTGCACCGGCTCCGTCGAAGGGTGCGCGTCCAGCAGTTCCGCGATTCCCTCGCGAGCAACGACCACGCAGGCGTGACGGTGCCGGGAGGTCAGCACGCAGAGGCGCCCCGACTCCAGATGGAAAGCCGTGGCGTCACGGCGGCCGGACAGCGGGTGCAGGACCACGGTGAGGTCGTACTCGCGGCCTTGCAGACGGTTGGCCGTGTCGACAGTGATGTCGCGGGCCTCTTCCGGCAAGAAAGCCCGGATGGCTGCTACCTGATCACGGTGGGCGGCGCCGATGGCGATGCGGTCGGCGGTCAGGGGGCGGGTTCCCGATTCGGACTGGGTGACGCCGTCGCGGGCCAGGGCTCGGGCGGCGATGAGGGCACACGCTGCTGCCGCTTCTGCGTCGGTTCGGACGGTGAAACGGGCCGGCAGCTCGTGCAGGGCCCAGCCGGAGGTTGCGGCCACGTCGAGGACTTCGTCGATCGGCGATGCTGTGGGCGTACCGAAGGAGAGGGTTCTGTCTGCTGGTCCGGTGCCGGAGCGGAAACCGGTGAAGGGGTAGAACGCGGCTGCGACCACCGGGGCGGCGGAGGCGGGCAGGCGCCAGGAGACGGGGAGGCGGAGGACCGGCAGGTCGGGGTTGTGGCGCAGCAGGACCGCGACGGCGCTCTGCATGGGATCCCAGGACAGACCGGTCCAGCGATCGACTTCGACGGTCGAGAAGGGATCGAGCTGGCCCGGGTCTCCGACGAACAACGCCCGATCGAAGCGGGGCGCCACACGCAGCAGAGCGTCGGAGCGCATCTGGTACGCCTCGTCGACGATTGCCCAGGGCCAGGTGCCGTCGGTGACGGTGGCCCACTTCGCCGCGGTGCCGATCGTGACCGCAGGCCCGCCCAGATCCGCTACCTTGGCGCCCACCCGGCACGACGGGTGCGCGCGAACCCGCTCGGTCGCGACGTAGTCCACGGCGGAGAGGCGACCGACGCCGAGCTCGGGCGATGCCGCTGCCAGCCGGGCAATCAGATCGTCGACCTGCTCATTCGTCTGAGCGACGATCATCAGGGGCACACCCGTTGCCGCGAGCACGCCGGCGGCGCGAACCACCAGGGTGCTCTTGCCCGCGCCGGGCGGGGAGTCGACCACGACGCCGCGGTGCACGGACGTCGCGAGGTCGTGCAGCACGGCGTCAACGATGCGCGCCGCCTCGGCGCCCGGGGTTTCCATCACGGCGCACACCGTACTGGGAGGGTCTGACAAAACTGGCGTATTGCCACAAGTGGGTCCAGCATGGCTACTTTAAGTGAATGAGTGTCTTCATGCGCCCCGGCGATGCGGACGACGGCGTGTACAGGCCGATCCTGCGTCCCCGCCGGGGCGAACTGAGCGCCCTGCACCATTTGGACGCGGCTGCCGCTCGGCTGGTCATGCCGATTGTGGAACTCGGTTCGCAGGATCGATTGCCGCAGCTCATCAAGCAGGTGCCCCCGCGCACCACCGCGGTCGGTGTGGACTTGGGCGCGGTGCCCGACCCGGCCGGCTCGCTCGTTTCGCCGCCGCTGGACCTCGCCGAGGAACTGGCAGAGCTGGGCGTGGCAATGCTGCCGGTGCTGCGGGCGTACGACAGCTCTCGTCGCCTTTCCGAACACGGCCTGGCCGCACGCATGCACCTGATGCGGGCCGTGTTGCGGCTTCAGCCGCACCTTGACGTGCGCAACTCGGCGGAGGCCACCGCCACGACGTCGCGCCTGCTCACCGGCGCGGGGCTCGATCCCGAGCGCGTGGACCTGCTGATCGATCTTGCCGAGACCGCCTGTGCCGCCCACGCGTACCGCATCGAAGAACGCGCCCGTCAGGTGTTGCGCTGGGCCAGGACGATGCCGTGGCGCTCGGTGACGGTGGCCGCCGGAGCCATGCCGCCCAACCTGGACGATCTTCCGGCGGATGAACCGGTTACCGTCGGCCGGCTCGACGCCCAGGTCTGGGCCCGGTTGAAGGAGCCGGGTGTCGGCTATGCGGATTACGGCGTCACGTCTCCCGTGCGTCGCAACGGCGTGAACCATCGGCAGCTCCCTACGCTGCGCTACACCACCGAACGGGACTGGTGGATCTACCGCTGGGCCAGAAGAGGCGGGCGAAGCGACGATCGCTGTCATGACTTGTGCAGGACGCTGGTCGGCTCCCCGCATTGGCCGGCCGAGGGGGCCCGCTTCTCGTGGGGCGACGCCGAGATCGCCCGTCGCGCACGCAGTGCTCGCGGCGGTGGCAGCCCGGCAAGCTGGATAGCGTGGAGCACGTCCCATCACATCGCTCATGTCCTGCACAGCCTCACCCCCGAACCGTCAGCCTCGTTCAGCCGACCTTCCAAGCCGCGACGACGTCCATGATCGGGTAGACGAACACGATGTCGCCCTTCTTGCCCGGCACGTCGAAGACCACCGAGGACGAATACTCGCGGCCGGCCGACAGCCGGCGCAGGAAGCCGCCGTAATCACGGCCATCGCATCCACTTCCCCCGACCGACGGCAGCCACGAGCCGTCGGATTTCTGGAAGCGGAAGTCGTACTCGCTGATCTCGGGTTCGCCTTCCAGCACCTTGACCTTGAGCTTGACCGGCAGGTAGCCGCCCTCCTCGGGCTTGACCGAGTAGATGTCGCAGGCACCCTTGTGGAAGGTGCCCGCGGTGACGGTGACCTGGAACTTCGAGTTGTTCTCGCCCTGGATCACGAACGGCTTGCCGTTCGCCAGCCGCTGCGGCCCGAACCGTGCCCGCGCCGGATCGGATGGATCAACCGGCGACGACGGCACCTTCTGCGGTGGCTGTGCCTTTCGCGCCGTGGCCTCCTGCGACGACACTCCGTGGGCCGGCACCGATGGCTGCGCGCCACGCGAGACGGTCACCGAAGCTGATTCGGGAGCATTGCCGCCGTAGGCCCGCACGGCCAGGTAGACGACGGCAACCGCACCGACCAGCAGGAGGGCGACGCCACCGGCGAAGTACGTGGCGATCAAGCCTTTGGGCAGCTTGCCGCCGCTGCGAGCAACCGGTGCAGGAGGACTTACGCGCACCGTGGCCGTCTGGCCGGAGGCGCGTTCCGCCACGGGAACCTCCAGGTCAGCCGGGTTTCCCAGGCCTGACATAGGCAGCACGGTGTCGTTGAGCGGTGTCGATGCCACCGCCGCAGGCGAAGTGGCGTCTTTCGTCTCGTCACTCACGGCGGCTGTCCCTCCTCGGTCGGCGCGAAAATCGAGTTCGATCCCGTTGAGCAGCGAGCATAAGCGGCTTCGCAAAAAAGCGTCGTCCCGCCTGTGGATAACTGCCTCACCTGCGTTTTCGCTCCAGCAGCACGATCGTCAGCATGGGATAGGACCAGCGCTGCGCACGCCGGTAGTGCGCTGTGAGGAGGATCCTTTTCGCCAGCGGCATGCCGTCCAGCAGGTCGGGCAGGTTGTCGCCCCGGATGATCCAGATCCGGGACGGCGAGGTCAGGCAGGCTGCCCACAGACATTCGGTGGCCAAGAACTGCCCGTCGGTGCGCTGTGGAGTGATCCGTAACACGTCCGGCGGCCGCGGCTCCGGGAGGTAGCGTTCGTAGATGTCCCGCGCCGCCCAGGGGATGCTCGGATGGGTGTCGGGAAAGACAGCCACGTCGCCCGCGAGATACCGAGGGCCGATGACTTGCGCGATCCGCGCCGTATCTTGCCGATGCCCGGCGCCACTTCGAAGATCGATCTGCATCGCGTACGACAAAAGCACGGCAACCACCAGCGCCATTCCCGCCTGCACCCGCCCCGCCCGCGCAGCACCGGCGCCGGCCAGCACCACCAGCGCAGGAACGGCCAGCAGCACATACCGGGCGACCCAGACCGGCACCTGAGTTCCGGCGATCAGCAGCAGAACCGGCGGGACAAAGCCGGCGCACGTCACGCACAAAGTGGCCATTCCCCGCCGCACGCCGAGCACCGCCAGGGCAAGAACGATGCCCCCAACCGCCGCGGACGCGAACAAATGCTGCGGCACGGCTTCGAGGGTCGGCGCATCGACAAGCGTGATCCAGGACACCTGGCCGTTCTGCCCGGCGGCGCGGATGCTCAGAAGTCCAACGGGTGCGGCTGCCACGAACGCCGCACCCGCCCACAGCCAGGTTGTCCGCCACCCGGCTCGGCGGTTGCTGAGCTGGTGCACGGTCACCGCGGTGGCGTGGGCCACCAGCATCAAAACGGCGCTGAGGGGGTGGAGAAGTCCGGTGGCGGTGGAGGCTGCTGCGTACCGGATGATCCTGCTTCTTGTGGGTTGCTCCAGAAGGCGGATGAGGAACAGGAGAGCGAGAGCGGCAAACAGCACAGTCAGGGCATACGGTCGCGCCTCTTGTGCATAGCGCGACGTGACCGGCAGCAGCGCGAACAGCATGCCGGCAGTTATCCCTGCCCCGGCGCCACCGAGACGCCTGCCGATCACCGCGACCACCCCGGCGGTCACCGCAACAGCGGCGAGCGAAGGAAGACGCAGCGCAGCCGTTCCAGTTCCGGCAAGGGAGGTAACGGCCTTGAGAAGGAAGTAGTACGGCAAGAGCACGGCGTCGACCGAACCGGTGAGCTGCCACAACTGTGACCAGGACAGCCGGACGGCACCCCATGTCGCCAGTTCATCGGCCCACAACGCCGGGCCGGTCAGCCGCCATGCGCCTAGGCATGCGGCTGTCAACGCCGGCAGAGCCCAGACCCTGCTGCTCTTCGAGACCGGCTCGCTTCTCAGCACCGGCCCGCCCAGTACCGGCTTGCACTGCGGAACCGGCTTGCTCTTCAACACCGGCGGACCTTAGGGAAGCTAAAAGAACAGCATCTGACCACTGCCCGGCCCTGTGGATAACTTCGGCGGCGAACCGGTTGAACTCGTACACTTGTACGAATGAAGCTTGATGCGGCAATCGCTTATGCCCGGCACGGCATCCCGGTCCTGCCGGTGCACACGCCTGACCTGGGCGGATCGTGTTCCTGCGGGCGCCCGGACTGCGATCGGCCCGGCAAGCACCCGAGGCTGCGGCACGGGCTCAGAGAAGCCAGCGCCGACCCGCATACGGTGCACAAATGGTGGTCACGCTGGCCGGACGCCAACATCGGCCTGCGCACCGGCGTCGCGATGGATGTGGCCGACGTCGACTCCCTCGAAGGCTGGCACGGCCTGCGGCACGTGCTGGACGGCGCGATGCCGCAGGGACCCCAGGTGCGCACGGGCGGCGGCGGCTGGCATTTCTGGTTCTCACCTCTCGGGTACGGCAACAGGGTGCACGTCATCCCCGGCGTCGACTGGCGCGGCGACGGCGGCTACGTATTGGCACCACCATCCCGGCACGCCAGCGGCACCACCTATTACTGGGTGGTCCGCCCCGGCATACCACTGCCGTCAGCACCGGCGGCGCTGGAAGAACTCATCGCCGGCCCGGAGCCCCCGCAGTCCACGACGGCTTTGGGCTCGGCGACCATCGCCCACCCCGACAGGTACGCGGCCGTCGCACTGGAAACCGAGACCGAACGCGTCGCGCATGCACCGGCGGGATCGCGCAACGACACCCTCAACCGGGCGGCGTTTGCTCTGGGCAGGCTCATCGGGGCGGGACTACTGGAGGAAGGCTTGGTGACGCGCGAACTTACGGCCGCGGCTGCATGGTCGGGCTTGGGGCGTACGGAAACCGTGCGAACGATCCGCTCGGGGTTGAGCGCTGGCCGCCTCTTCCGCTGCCGGGGAGTGACTGCGGGATGCGGGCGTCGGTGGTGAAATCGGGCAGAGAACGAGGCCAAGATCGCATGGCGTAGTTCCGGAGTTACCGCCAGGATAGGGGCGTGACTGATCGAGAGACGCCGAAGTCCTATTTGGTCGAAGTAAGTCTGCCCCTTGGCCGCGACGAGGTGTGGGATGCGGTCACGCAGCCGCCCGTGCTGCGGCAGTGGTTCGGTTGGGACTACGACGACCTGGACGGCGAGATCCAGCACATCTTTGTCAACGAGGCCACCTTCTTGGCGCCCGAGCGGATGGGCTGGGCCGACGGCTCCTATTTGGAGGTGAGCGGAAACGACGCCGGCACGGTCGTACGCGCCGTACGGCAAGGCTCAACCGACGATTCCGGCCGGTACGACGCGGTCGAGGAAGGTTGGCGCGCCTTCCTGCTCCAGCTGCAGTTCCTGCTGATTGAGCGGCCGAAAGGGGCACGCCGCACCATCTACCTGACCGGAGCGACCAACTGGCCAGAGGTACTCGGCACCATCGGTGGGGCGGTCACCCGCGCCGGCGATCGCGCGGCCTGGCTGGTCGACGGCGACGGCCACCTCGTGGTGATCGCCGGCCGCGAACCGCAGAACAGCCGCGGGGCGGGCCGGATGGAGATCACCGTGTCGACGTACGGGCTGGACGACGCCTCGTTCGAAGTGGTGCGCAAGCGGTGGGCGGAACGCTGGGCAGCCAAGGCACGCAACGCCCAAGTGACGACGGCGGACACTCCCGCGCCGTAACGGCTCCGATGACGAGGCCGGACACCCCCACGCCGTAACGGGTCCCACCGGCTTGGCGGCTGTACCGCGCCGCAACCACACACCGGTTCGGCGTCCGTGGCCGGCACCGGGGCGAGAAAGGCCGATCTGGCAAACGTCCCTGCGTCGTGACATTTCGAGTCCCACCCCGGGTGAGGCCTGAGCGGGACCGACGTGATGCGGATCCGTGTTCTTCGGCACGCAGCCGGTTCGCCGCCGGGCGGGTAGCCTGGCTGCTCTCACCGCCGAGTCGAAATTGCAGGGAGGGCGCATGAGCGGGCTCGGCGACATCCCAGCCGACGCGAACGGCCAGGCAGACCTTCCGGGCACAGCTGGCCCGGATGCCACCGCACGCACCCTCACCGACCCGGCGCGACTGCACGCTCTGCATCAGGTTGCCGCGAGCGCCGAGCCGGATGCTGCCTTCGACCGGTTCGCTTCGCTGGTCAAGCGCATGTTGGGCGTACCCGTGGCGCTTGTTTCTCTGGTTGATGATCTCCGGCAGTTTTTTCCCGGGCAGGTCGGGTTGCCTGAGCCGTGGTCCGAGAAGCGCGAGACCCCGCTCACCCATTCGTTCTGTCAGCATGTGGTTGACGAGGGAATTCCCAAGGTCTTTCCCGACGCGCGGATCTATGCGCAGGTGCGGGACAACTTGGCGATTCCGGAGCTCGGCGTGGTGGCGTACGCGGGGATGCCGTTGAATGATGCCGAAGGCCGGACCCTGGGGTCGCTGTGCGCGATCGACACGAAGCCTCGGGCCTGGACCAAGGACGAGCTGGAAATTCTGGCCGACCTTGCCGAGGCCTGCGCCTCCGAGCTGCGGTTGCGGATCGCGCGGGCCGTGGCCGATGAGGCTCGCCAGCACGCTGAAAGTGCGCGGGCACAACTGGCCATGCTGGCCGAGTTGACCGAAACGTTCGCGCGCACGCTCGACATTGACGAGGGGATGCGGCTGCTGGCCAACGGTGTCGTCCCCCGGCTGGCCGATTGGTGCATGGTCACGCTCGCCGGTGACGACGGCGGCGTGCGGCTCGTGGCCGGCGCGCACCGCGACCCGCTGAGGAAGGCCGACACCGAACGCTTCGCGGACATCATGGCCTCGGCGCTTGGTCCAGATTCTGCGGTTCTTGCGGTCCAAAGATCCCGTACGCCGGTACGCCGGGCAACCGAGCCCAGCTCAGCACTGCTCTCTCGTACCACGAACCCGGAACTCGCCACGATCGCCGAGCGGCTGGGCTACGCGTCCTACATTGTCGTGCCCGTCACCGCGCCGGTGAGTCAGAAGGTTCTCGGTTCGATCACGTTGATCAATGGCCCGGACCGGGCGGCGTTCACCGAGGCCGATGAGCGGACCGCGCTCGACATCGCCCGGCGGA
The DNA here is from genome assembly GCF_001553785.1 of Actinoplanes sp. TFC3. Lineage (GTDB taxonomy): Bacteria > Actinomycetota > Actinomycetes > Mycobacteriales > Micromonosporaceae > Actinoplanes. Next base: position 1,266,224 of record NZ_LOJP01000001.1, on the reverse strand, counting down.
CCGGTCTGACCATTGACAACAGCCGGTTGTACCGCCAGCAACGCCATGTCGCCGAGGTTCTCCAGCACAGCTTGCTGACCGAATTGCCGCAAATTCCCGGCATGAAGTTGCACGCCCGCTACCTGCCCGCTCAGGACGGCGCGGCGGTCGGCGGCGACTGGTATGACGCGTTCATCCAGCCCGATGGCAGCGTGATGCTGGCGGTGGGGGACGTTTCGGGCCACGACATCGAAGCCGCGGCGGCGATGGGTCAGCTGCGCAACCTCGTACGAGGTGACGCCTACGCCCGCGACGACGAACCCGGCAACCTGCTGTCCCGCCTTGACCTCGCCGTCCGCGGTCTCAACATGGGCATCGCCGCAACGGCCGTTCTCGCCCGTGTACGCCGCAACGTCGACACCTACGAGCTGACGTTCTCCAACGCCGGCCACCCGCCGCCGTTGCTGCTGCGCCCGGACGGCAAGGTCGAGATCTGGTGGGAGAAGCCGGAACCCCTCCTCGGCCTGCTGCCCCGTCAGCACCGGTCAACGCATAGCCGAACGGTGCCGGTTGGCTCAACGCTGCTGCTCTACACCGACGGCCTGGTCGAGCACCCGGACCACATCCTCGACGAAGGCATCGACCGCATGGCCCGCTGCCTGCACGAAGGGGCAAACCTCCCGGTCGACGACCTCGCCGACCTGCTCATCAACGCAACCGCCCGCCGCGCTGACGACACCGCCTTGCTCCTGATCAAGCTCCGCTGAGGGCTGCCGGCTCGAGCTCCGCCGAGCCGTTCACGCCGGCCTCGTCATCCGCGGCCGAGTCACTCACCGGCGGCCCGCCGTGCGTCCAGGGCGTCTGGTCCGGCTCGGGGAAGGCGCCACCCGGCCGGTACGCCTCGCTCAACGTCGTGAACAGCAGCCGCTCCCCCACCTCGGGAACGCTGCCCGGCTCGGCCACCAGTTTGCGGCCCATGCCGCCGGACAGTTCGAGCAGTACCTCGGTCTTCGCTTCGTCCCCGGGCAAAACAGGCGTTACCGAGATGATCGTGGCCTTCTGGCTGGGCCGGGCCGGGGAGGTCAGCGTGGCGCCGGGCTCCATTCGTACCGGTTCAGCGGTCACCACCATGATCCGGGGCCGCAGCACCGGACGCTTGCCCGAATCGTCGATGCGGTCGGCCTTGGCCAGGGTGACCGCACCCTCGAACGCCGCCCCGGCCAGCCGGTATTCGGCCATCACCAGCGGGTCGTCGAACGCCCGCTGCACCGCATAGCGCGCCGCCGCGTTCTCCAACCGGCTGAGCCGTGCCGCCGCAGCAACCGCACCGTCCCGCCGTGGCTGAGGAGCGCCACCTTCGGCCAGGTGCTGGTAGAACGCCGAGTAAGCATCCCGGTCGCCATCCCAGCGTCCCGCCACCCGGCTACCCACCGGCAGCGCGCGCAACAGATCAATCGCCTGCCACATCAAGTTCCAGGTCGGCAGCAGCTGTTCCCGCAACACCGCCGTCAACTCTGCGATGTCGGGTTCCGCGACCGACAGCAGCGGCGCCAGCACATGGTTGTCGAACGCCGGATCCGTGGCCGGGCCGGCCGGCGGGAGGAGCGCCGGATTTTCGGCAGCAGCCGCCGCCTCGAAAACGCTCACGCCCGCGGGCGGCGCGATCCAGGCCATGAGCGCGGCCAGTTGGGCGTCTTCGGCGCTGCTCTGCCCGGTCGCCCAATGCAACGACATCGCCTGTACGACGTTGAGCAGCAACGATGAGCCGGGGACCTCGGCGGTGTTGGCGAAGAAGGTCAGCCACCGGCCCAGCAGGGGCACCGCCGCCGGCACCGCGTACTCGCCCTCGGTGCTGCGAAAGCGCGTCGATCGTCCGAAGAGGCGCAGGAACTCGACGCCGCCGGAGTTGGGCACCCACAGTTGCGGCGCGTCGGTGAAGCGGTAGCGCACGTCGCGCCCCCGGTCCACGGCGACCGCCTCGGTCAGTGCGGTGAAGGAGTCAACATACGGGACAATTGCCTCGGCCAGCGACGCGGCGAAGGCGAACCGGTCATCGCGGTTGCGGGGCTGAGCCACCACCAGCAAGTCCGGATTTTTCCGGTCAGTGCCCAGCATGGCGGCCAGCGGGGCGTTCGCCTCACCGGCCATCGCGTACGGGATCAGCACCATCGGACGCTCGTGAAGGTGCAGGTGGCGGACCGTCGCCAGGGGCTGCGCCCGGGCTGCGGCGAACGCTTGGGCGCGGGCGAGAGCGGTGAGCGTACTCATAGGATCCCGGCGCGCAAGCGGGCAGCAGCCTGGAGCAATGCCGCGGCCTCAGCCTGTTCTTCGGTCGGGGTGCGGGCTTCGGTGGCGAGTTCGAGCGCTTCCTGAATGGTGTTGACGCCACCGAGCGCGTCACGCACCGGGCGGCCCAGCGCGGCGGTGCTGCCGGAAGCCTCGTGACGGCAGAACACGGCAAGCTCGCACGCCGACAGGCATTCCGGGGCATATCGGGCCTCGACCTCATGCAGCGAGGCGATCAGCTGGGCCGGGGGCAGCGCCACGTCGAAGCTGATGCCATCCGGCAGCGAGGCCGCCAGATCGGATACCGAGGCGAGCCGGGTGAGCTGACGTTTCAGCGTCGCGAGCTGCTTGCGCACGTCGATGACCACGGCCTGCGGGGTCAGCGAGAAGTCGCGCGGGCAGACCAGCACCACGTCATGGCTGACCAGAGCCGGATCGTGTCCGAGACTGGTCAGTAGCCGGCGCAGCGCGAGTACGTACACCGCGGCCTGCACGGCTGCCGCCGACACCTTGGCGCTGTCGGCCTGACCGTCCACGATCGCGAACGACTTGATCTCTACGACGTGCAGCCGGCCTTCGACCTGGAACGCGATCAGATCGGGTTCCAGAAAGACCTGCCGTCCCGCGACCTCAAGGGTGAGCAGCGGGTGGTCGACCAGGGCGGCCCCGGCGGCGGCAGCAAGCAATTCCCGGGTACGTCCATGGCGCGCACCCAGCGTTGCATCGTCATCCTCGCCGAGGTCGGCATACGCGACGCTGTCCGTTTCGAGCGCCAACACATCCCGCAAAACGGACAACAGCAATGCGCAGTTGTCCGCCTTGAGCATCGCTTCGAAGCCGTTGCCCCGAGCCAATGCGAACCGGCTCTGCCCGAACCCCATCGGAAAACCGATCTGCTGAGCCAGGCGCGGCTTGTCCACCCCTGCCGCGTCCAGCACAGCCCGCCGCGAGCAGCCAGGATTACCGGTCAAAGCGGCAATTGTCCGGGCGTTGTGCCGCTTCGCGGGGTTGGCGCCCCGGAACCGATCGAGCGCCGAGTCCGAATTGTCGCGAGGTCGTGGAGTCGCCGTCACGCGCGGCATCGCTGGTTCGGCAGGCTCATCACGCCGAACAGCCGCTGCCGATCGTCCAGCCGCTCCCAGCGAGCCACCACCACATCCGAGGCGATACCCGGGGTGAGCTCCGCCAGCGCCGCGCGAGCCGCAGTCGCCAGTGCGCGCGGGTCGTGCACGAGGAACGCCTCCGCGCCACCCGGAACCGTCTCAGCCAGCCTGCGCAGCAGTTCCATCGCCGCTGGACTCGCCGACGCCCGAATGATGATGAACTCGGCGATCCGGGCGACCGCGGCCAGGGCATCGGCCCGCAATTGCTGCGGCGACACCAGCCGGCGGGCCACCGGCCAGCCCGACAACGTCACCATGCCGCGGGCTGCCGACAGGTCGTGGTGCAGGGCCGGGACGATGCGGTACGACGTGAGCGCGTGCGGATCGTAATCCCGCTCCTCGTCCCGCAGTACCGCTGCGAGCCCCGGCACCGAGAGGTCGCCGTCAAACAAAGCCGAGTGCACGTCCACCACCAGCCGCGGCGTAGCCGGGGCGCCAAGCAAAACCAGCGCGTGCCGGGCTTGTTCGCGGGTAGCCGGGAGACGCGTGCCCGGAATTGTGCTCAAAGTACTCATCGGCGGCCATTTCCATACGGGGTGTCCTGGGTTGATCGACCTTAGATCCTCGTACACCGGGTGGGCAATGCCCCGTTGAGCCACGACGTTTCACCCACGGGAGGCGAAAAGTCGCGCATATCGGACTGACACCACGCGGCGCGCTACTTTCGGGGTATGCCGAAGGCCATCTGGAACGACGAGATCATCGCCGAGAGCGACGACACCGTGGTTGTTGAGGGAAACGTCTACTTCCCGCGCTCGTCCCTCCGCGAGGACGTACTGCGGCCCTCCGACACGCACTCCGTCTGCGTGTGGAAGGGCAAGGCGTCCTACTACACCCTCGAGTCCGGTGAGCACAGGAGCGAGGACGCCGTGTGGTTCTACCCGGACCCCAAGCCGGATGCGAAGGCCGTTCGCGACCGGGTCGCCTTCTGGAAGGACGTCAAGGTCGAGGACTGATTCTCCCCGCCCACGGCCACTGTCCACGCCCGGCGCCGACCCCAGGTCGGCGCCGGGCCACGCCGTGCGTTTCCCGGCAGCCCGATCCAGCTCGTGGGCCCGCGCCGATCTCTCGGCCGGATCCGGCCCCTCGGCCCGATCCGGTTTCCTCAGCCGATCCGGGGATGCGCGTCCTCGATCGCGGTGACCTCGAGGTAGTCGAGCATGTCCCTGCGTTCCTCGGTGTCCAGCGCCCCGAACGCCTCGTAAGCGCAGGCGCGGGCATGCGGTGTCTCGGCCGCCAGCAGCGCGATGATCGCCGACCAGGCCAAGGACACCCGATCGAACAGCCGCGCCTGACGCAGCGATGTCAGCCGGCTGAGCATCGCCACCTTGGTCGCCGCGTCATCGTCGTGCGGGATGCGGTCGGAGAGCTCGAACAAGGCCTTCCCCCGGTACGGGTGCTCGGCCTCGATCATGCGCGCGAGCTCGGCGTTGTCCATCTGGTCGACCACCGGGGCCGGTCCGCGCCGGGGCAGCTGCGGACGCGTGTCGTCAGCGGGCACGGCTGTCGCGCCCGCTCTCGAAGCCCACGCCCGGCGTCTGCTGTGGCAGCGTCGGAACGCTCTGGAACGCCGGGAAAGGCGGCGCCGGCATCACCGGCGGATCGGGGGTTACGGTCACCTCCTCCGGCTCCTCGTCCGGATGATCGTGCACCTGCTCCCCGCTCTTCCCGTCTCGGGCCTGCACAGTTTGTCCTCCGTTGCCGACTTTTCCGTTCGTGGCCTATGAGATCACGCCGGGATCTTCAAGGCGACCCCACCCGGGGACACGCCCGGACATCACCCGACCTGGCGACCGCCGTAATGTGGCGGCAACACATAGATCGTTGCTAACCAGCAAGTAGCTTCATCGAGAAACGCATTGCTTCTCCGACGAAGGTAGGCGTAGGTGGACGGGGTAGTGAGCACTACCGGTGCGACGCCGGAATGGCGCTCGGCAATGATTGACGTCTCGGAGCTGTCGCTCACCGACCTGACCGCGGCCACGGATCCGGCCGGCGAGAGCGTGCTGGCGCACTGCCTGCGCCGCCTCGCCGACGACCTGGCCCACCCCGGGGAGCCGATCGCCGGTTTCAACTCGGCCCTCTGAGCCGTGACCATCCCGGCCCTGGCCCACGCCCGCCCCCACCACCTCAGCGACGCAGCCTTGGCCGGCCTCGGCGCCGGCCATCCCGACGCCGCGACCATCGCCGAACTCCGCCGCTCGCAGCTCAGCCGCCACCTCCTCCTGCTGCACGAGATAGCCGCAACGCTCCGGCAATCCCCGTCAAAGCAGACAGAACATCTGCCACAACCACTGGCAGATCGGACCTCGGCCGCGCCCGACGAGCCCATCGCCGCGTTAGCCGCCGCCGAGCGCGAAGCCCCAGCCCGCGTCCGCGAGCTCCTGGCCGACCCCCTCTTCGGCGTCTGGGCGGTGTCCTGCCTGAAAGCCCTCCGCGAAGGCGCATCCCCCGAGCAAGCCGGCCTGACCCACCTCGCCACCCTCGCCACCGCCGCCCACATCCCCCACCAGCGCAACCACGACGATCGTGCGCTCACCGCAACCCATGACGGCCTGACAATTTCCGTACGCCTGGAGGACCGCGACCCCCTCCGCGCGCACCTCGGGCTGACCCCGGCGCCCCGGCTGACCAACGAGCAGCTCAGGCGCTGGCGCGAGAAGTTCACCGGGGCTTGGCGCCTGCTGGTAACCGCCGTGCGCCCCGACGCCGAGGTATTGGCAGCCGTACTCACCTGCATCGTCCCCGTGGAGCCCGATCCCGCGGCCAGGGGAATCAGCGCGACCTCGGCCGATGCGTTCGGGGCGGTGGCGATCTCCGAGCCCGCCGATGCCACCGCGCTGGCGGTTGGGTTGTTGCACGAAGCTCAGCACAGCATTCTCAACGCGGTGCAGTACCTGTTCGGCCTCCTCGAAGCCCCGGGCCTAACGGGCTATTCACCCTGGCGCGATGATCCGCGGCCGGCGTCCGGGATTCTGCACGGCGCCTATGCCTATCTCACCGTCACCCGCTTCTGGCGCACACAGCGCCGGGACCGGCTGGCCCAGTTCGAGTTCGCCCGCTGGCGCGCGGCGGTGGTTGCGGCAGGCGAAGGACTGCGCGAACTCACCCCGGCGGGTGCCCGCTTTGTCGGGGCATTGCTTGACGAGGTACGCCCCTGGCTGGCCGAACCCGTCGAGCCGGCCGTGCTCCGCCTGGCCGAGGGAGCCAACCGCGACCACTACCTCCGCTGGCGGCTCCGCAACCTGCGCATCGAGCCTGACGATGTGGCCGCATTGACGCAGGCCTGGCACGCGGGCCAACCACCGCCGCAGGTCACGCCCCGTTTGCAGCCCATGGCCCGGCGCGCTCTGGAGGCGAACGCCCGCCTGGACCTGACTCACCGATTCTTGCGAGGTCACTCCTTGGAGGGCCTTGGCACTGACCCGAGACCCGCGGAGGGGAACGGGGCTGCGCCCGAGCAACAGCGGGAGAATCGGACAGCCGAGCACGAACTCCGGCGGCAAGGCCGGGCACCGGGGCAACACACCAGCCGCTCAGGACAAGCGGCGAAGGTGGGCAACGGCGAAGCGGACGTCGCGTATGTGCTCGGGGAGCGGGAAAGGGCACTGCGGGCGTACCGGAAAGTCGGACTTGTCGGTGTTGATTGGGTGGGGTTGATTATCGCCGGGGGGTTCGACGTGGCTCCGGAGGTTGCCAGCGTGCTGGCGGGGGTGGGCGAGCCGCTCGAGATCGTGCGCTGGCTTTCCTAAGGAAGCCTTCCCGAGGGCCGATTTTTGGCTCCGTTGGAGGTGAGGCATGAGCCGCAGCAGTGCTATGGACCGGACGCGCCGGTGTGTGGATGACGTTCTGATCTTCACATCGTTGCTGCTGCTCGCGTGGCCGGCGATCTTCGAAGACGTGGTGGCCGGTAATTCCGGCGTGCCGGGGCTGATCATCGGTGGGGCCACCGTCGTCGGGCTTGGCATCGTGGTGATGCTGCTCGCCGGGCGGTGGCCGCTGCTCAGCTACGCGCCGGCCGCCTCCGCCGTGATCATGGCCGGCTTCTGGTTCGGGCGGCATGGCTCGATCAGCCCGGCGCTGACCTGGCTCACCATCGCCGTTGCCGCAATCGTCCTGGTCCGGCAGTTCCTTGGCGCTCGCACGAATGCCGGGCTGGTCCGTGACTTGACGCGGCAAAAGGCGCAATTGGTACGGCAGGCGTTCCGGGATCCGCTCACCGAACTCGGCAACCGCAAGCTCTTCATGGACCACGCCACCGATGCCCTCGCGGACGCCGACGACACGATGACCGCCGTGCTCCTGTTCGATCTGGACGGGTTCAAGGAGGTCAACGACAGGTACGGCCACGCCACCGGCGACCAGTTGCTGCGCACGGCGGCCGAACGGTTGAACGCCAACGTCCGCGCCAACGACACCGTGTCCCGCCTCGGCGGCGACGAGTTCGTGGTGCTGCTGCCGCGCCTGGTGGACGACCAGATCGCCGACACCGTGGCCAACCGGATCCTGCGTGACCTGGCTCAGCCGCTGGTCATCGACGACGTTGTGCTGACCATCCCGGCCAGCGCGGGTATTGCGATCACCCGGGGAACCGGCGCGCAACTCGACGACGTGATGCGCGAAGCCGATCTGGCTCTGTACCAGGCAAAGGCCGATGGAAGGGGCGTAGCCCGGCGTTTCGACCCGGCGCAGTTCGCCGAGGCCGAGGCCCGCCGCCGCGAGGAAGCGGACGTGCGCCGCGCGTTGGACGAGGGCGAGTTCCAGGTCCACTACCAGCCGATCGTCGACCTCAACGGCGAGCGCACAGTGGGCGTCGAGGCGCTGGTCCGCTGGAACCACCCCGAGCGCGGCCTGCTTCCCCCGGTGGCCTTCCTGGACCTGGCCGAAGCGCTCGGGCTGCTCCCCCGCCTCGGCGGGTGGGTGCTGGAGGAGGCGTGCCGGCAAGCGGCGATCTGGCAGGTGCAGGAGCCGGGCTTCGAGCTGAATGTCAACCTGTCGGCCAGCCAGCTGGGCGATCCGGACCTTATCGACGAGGTACGCAACGTGCTCGAACGAACCGGCCTGCCGCCGTCGCTGCTGGTTCTCGAGCTGACCGAATCGGTAGCGCTGGTCGACCTGGTCGAGTCGGCCCGGGTGCTGAGCGCACTCAAGAGCCTCGGCGTCCGCATCGCGCTCGACGACTTCGGCACCGGCTTCTCGTCGCTCAGCCACCTCGGCGCCCTGCCGGTCGACGTGGTCAAGATCGACAAGTCGTTCGTCCAGGCCATGCAGGAAACCAGCGGTGCGTCGGTGGCTGAGGCCGTCCTGCAGATTGCCCGTACGTTCAACCTGGCGCCGGTTGCCGAGGGTGTCGAGGACGCGGACCAGGCTTCGCGTCTGCGGGAACTGGACTGCGCCCAGGCTCAGGGCTACCACTTCGCCAAGCCCATGCCGGCCACAGACCTCACCGACCTGCTCTACCGCCAGTCAGCGCTCTCCACCTGACGCCCAGCCGTAGCCCGCGGACAGCTCGAAGTCCGCGGGCAGCCAGGGCTCACGGACCTTCGGCTACAGCGGAGGTAGCTCGATCTCCGTCTCCAGCCGCTGCCCGGCCTGCGCGCGTACCGGAATGAAGTGCCGATCCCCGTACGCCTTCTGCAGTCCCTCGACCGCCGCCAGCGCACCCACCTCGTCCCCCTCGTCCAGCGCCAGGTTGAACGCGCACGCCAGCGTGTCCGGGTGGTCAGCGCCACGCAGCCCGCGCGATCGGTTCAGCGTGTCCAGCGCCATCTCTCGCGCCGGTTGCGCCTCGCCCACTGCCAGCAGGTCCGCCGCGAGCCCGTTGGCGCAGCTCAGCGTGAACGGGTGGTCCACTCCGACGCTGCGCCGCAGGCCGCCCAGGGCTTCGGCGTCGATGGTCCGGGCTTCCGCGGACCGGCCGATGGCGCGTACGACTCCGGCCAGGTTGGCGCCGGCGGCCAGGGTGAAAGGGTGCTCGTCGCCCAGCACCGCGTGGTAGCGGGCCACCGCGCGTTCGAGCAGGCGGTGGGCTTCGTCGAAGTTCCCCGCGTCGCGCTCGCAGTTGGCCAGGGACACCATTGCGGCCAAGGTTTCCACGCTGAGGTCGCCGAATTTCTGCCGGTACAGCTCCACGTTCGCCGCCGCACGGGATCGGGCTTCCGGTTTGCCCTCGCGGCGCGCGGCCATTGCGGCGAAGCGGCCGGCCCACAAGGCCATGGGGTGATCTGCGCCCAGGGTATCGAAATGCCCGGTAACCGCGAGCAACGCCGAGGCACCCGCGTAGTCGCCCATGCCGTACAGGTCGAAGGCCAGTTCCGCGCGAGAGGACAGCGTTTCCGGGTGACCCTCAATGAAGATCATCTGGCGGTGGCGCAGGACCTGCTCGTCGATTGCGCGGGCGCCGCGGAAGTCTCCGAGCAGGCGCAGGTCGGCGGCCAGGTTGTTGGCGCAGCGCAAAGCGGTCGGGAAGTTCTCGCCGAACAGCCGGCGGTAGCGCACCAGGTTGTCGGCGTCGAGCTGGCGGGCCTGCTCGAAATGGCCCTGCATGCGCAGGTCGGCGCCCACGCTGTTCGCCGTGGCCAGCGTCGTCTCGTCGTCGCCGCCGAGCACGTCGCGTTGCAGCCGCAGGGTGTGCGCGTTCAGCGCGCGGGCGTCGGCGGTGCGGCCCACCGCTCGCAAGGCGTTGGCCAGATGGAAGTTGACGAGCATCGCCTGATCGTCGGTTTCGCCGAAGCTGTCGGCCCAGCGGGCAGCCGCGTGCGCGGCGAGGTCGCGGCTGGAGTCGTAGTCGCCGCGGGCGTACAGGAACCGCACACAGTTGATGACCAGGTGCCGGATCTCCTCGGAGTCGCCGCCCAGCACGTCGGAGTGCACCAGGTGCGGGACGATGTCGGCGTAGCGGGACCAGCGGGCGGGATTGTCCGGATCGCCCGGGTCGGCGGCCGCGAGCATGGCCCGTACCGTCCGCAACATCGCGGCGTGGTGTTCCGAGGTCAGCTGCTGGCCCAGCATGCCGCGGACCAGCGGGTGCACGATGAGCCCGGCACCGGGCGGGTCAAGGTCGGCGAGCCCGTAGCGGCCGATGAGCCGGATCGCGGCGCGTAGCCGGCGTTCGATGCGCAACGTCGGAGCCAGCTCGGGTGAGGCCAGGCCGCGCGCCGCCCACAGCAGCTCCCACGACACCGGGGCACTGGCCAGGAAGGCGCTGAGCTGCAGCAATTCGAATGCCGCCGGGGACGCCTCGGCCAGCGCGTCGGCGGCCAGCCCCCACGCGACGCGGATGGGCGTGGGGAAGACGAGTTCCTGGGCGCGGGCTTCGTAGCGGGTGAGGTACTCGTCCACAGTCCACCCGGCGGCGGTGCGGACGGCGGCGGCGAGTTCGAGAGCCATGGGGACGTCGTCCAGGTGGGCGGCGAGTCGTTCGGCGTCGGGTACGGGCATCTCGGGCGTGCGGCGGCGCAGGAAGTCGACGCTGTCCGTGCGGTCGAAAACGGACACCGGCACGGCCTGCGCGACCTCGGAGGTCCAGCGCGGATTGCGCGAGGTGACCAGGACATGTCCGGCGCCACTGGGCAGATACGGCTTGATGTCCTCCGGACGGTTGGCGTTCTCGAAAACGACGAGCCAGTTACGGAAAGGCTCGCTGCGGCTCAGCGCATCGCGGACCGCTCCGAGCGTACGGTTGATGTCGCGGGCTTCCGGCAGTTTCAATTCGCTGGCCAGACCGACCAGCGCGGCTCGCATGCCCGCGGTCTGCTCGGCGGGGATCCACCAGACCAGGTCATAGGTGTCGGCGTAGCGGTAGGCGTATTCGACCGCTAATTGGGTACGTCCTGTTCCACCTAGCTGATGATCGGCGGAGGGGAGCAGCACGACCGGTCCGTTGCCGAGCAGTCCGCGCATCCGCGAGAGCAGGTCCTCGCGACCCACAAACCGCGGATTACGTGGCGGCAGACCACCCCGGATCGGCACGCCGGTCCTCCCCCTCTTCTTCGGCCAACAGTTTCCTCATCGACCAACAGTTCTTCATTGGCAGGCGAGTGACACACCCGTCTACCCTCACACTGCGATTACCGTACGTGGAACCATCGCCACTGCGGAAGATTGTCCCAACGGAAGGCGCCCGGTGACCGACGAACCCGTGACGACACTCGAGCGCGACAACGATGTGGCCACTGTCGCTCTGCACGGCGAAGTCGATGTGCTCAACGTGGACCAGGTGCGCATCGCCCTGGTGGAAGCACTGGAAACGGCTCCCCGCACAATTGTCGTCGACCTCGCGCAGTTGTCCTTCATCGACTCCACCGGTCTGGGCGCCATTATTTTCGGCTTCCAGCGCGCCCGCGACGAGGGCATCGACTTCCAGCTCGCGAACCCCAGCCGCGGCGTCCACCAGATTCTGGTGCTCAGCGGCCTGCTCGAAGTCGTCTCGCTCAAGGAAGCCAAGGACGCCAAAGAAGTCAAAGAAGTCAAAGAGCTCCAGGAATAGCAGCGGATGTCGCACCTGGGTGGATGGTGCTGACCGTCGTTCCCACCGAGGGCGGGTCCGGGAATCCAGGCGCCGGGCGGCGCCGGAACGGATTCCCGGACCCTTCATTGTGCGTAAGTGGTCACCCCGCAAAAACGAAAACCTGAGCGGGCACGGTGGCCGAGGTCCGGAAGTTGGTGTTGACCGTGGCGGCCTCGGTGGCACTCGGGTAGGCGTTGGTGCAGGAAACCGGCGCGCTGCTGCCCGACATCAGATCCGAGCACCGGCCCGTGCGGTTGTCCGGCAGCCCGAGAATGTGCCCGAACTCGTGCGCGGCGATCCGCGGCTGGTAATACCCGTCGTTCACGGCTTCGCGTCCCATGTACCAGCGGCCATTGCCGAGCGATGTCGTATAGGTGCGCGGCCAGCCGTTGTCCGCGTACACCCGGATGTTGGGGGTTCGCCCGGCCGGCACCGGCTGAAGCTGAACATTTGTCACCCGGCTGTTCCAGATCTGGGCGCCTTGATTGACCACGGCCACGAATTCCTGGGCCTGGCTGGCGTCGTAGTACAGGATTCTCGGCGCCGCGGCCGCGGGCCCGGTGGTGACGACCTGCAGGCCCGCCATTGCCACGATCGCGAACAGCAGTGCGGACAGCTTTTTGAGCAACACAACGACCTCCCTGAGAGGGAACGGGGTTGCTCCCAAGTTCCGCACATCGAGTTACATCTATACATATCGAACAGGTGATAACGGTCGGCACCCCCGCACCGGACCAGGTCAAGGACGAGACGTATACACAAGCCGCAAAGGCTGGATTTGTCTTGAAGCCGGAGAGGCCGGTTCAGCGACCGGTGGGTGCGGGGAAGGCCAAGCCGATCCCCGGCCCGGCCGGACCCTCGTGCTGCAGCCGGCGACCGGCCAGCAGCATCAGCGACAGCAACGAGGCCAGCACGGCCAGCGCCCCGGCGCCGTACCAAGCCATGTCGTAGTCGCCGAGCCGGTCGCGCACCAGGCCGGCCGCGCTGGCCGCGATGGCCGCGCCGAACTGGTGGGACGCAAACACCCAGCCGAACACGACTGCTCCGCTCGTACCGAAATATTCGCGGCACAACGCCACCGTCGGCGGCACCGTCGCCACCCAGTCCAGACCGTAGAAGAGAATGAAAACGACCATGCTCGGATGCGCTGTCGCAGCGAACAGCGACGGGAGCACGAGCAGCGACAAACCGCGCAAACCGTAGTACGTGCCGAGAAGCAACCGGCTGTCGACGCGGTCGGTAAGCCAACCGGACACGATTGTGCCCACGATGTCGAACACGCCGACCAGGGCCAGTAGGCTCGCCGCCGTGGTCTCGCCCATGCCGTGGTCGTGAGCGGCCGGGATGAAGTGCGTGCCGACCAGCCCGTTGGTGGTCGCGCCGCAGATCGCGAACCCGCCCGCCAGCAGCCAGAACGCCCGGGTCCGGGCCGCCTGCCGCAGCGCCGCGAGGGCATTGCGCACCGCCCCGCCCGGCGACACGGCCGGGATCTCGACCTCGCCGCCATACGCGGTGACCTTGAGGTCGGCCGGGCGGTCCCGCAGCCGCCACCAGACCAGCGGCACCACGGCCAGCGCCGCCGCCGACACCACCAGCGCCGCGGTCCGCCAGCCGTGGTCGCCGGTCAGCGTGGCAAGCAGCGGCAGAAAGATCAGCTGACCGGTGGCGCCCGCCGCAGTGAGCACCCCGGTGATCAGGCCGCGGCGCTTGGCGAACCAGCGGTTGGTCACGATCGCCACGAAGCCCAGCGCCATCGAGCCGGTGCCGAGCCCGACGAGGACGCCCCAGCACAGGATCAGTTGCCAACTGGCGTGCATGAACACCGTCAGCCCGCTGCCGAGCGAGACCAGCAGCAGGGCGGCGGCCACCACCCAGCGCATGCCCAGCTTCTCCATCAGCGCCGCGGCAAACGGCGCGGTCAGGCCGTAGAGCAGCAGGTTGACCGACACGGCGGCGGCGATGACGCCGCGCGGCCAGCCGAACTCGTCGTGCAGCGGCTGGAGCATGACCGAGGGCGTGGCCCGGAAGCCAGCCGCGCCGATCAGGGCGGTGAAGGCAACGGCGGCCACGAGCCAGGCCGGATGAAGACGTCGAGTAGTCACCGGATCATTCTGCGAAGCCCGGACCGGACGGACGAGTGGCCCGGAGGCCATGATGCGCAAGAATCGGGCCATGACGCATTCCGTGGCGCTGCTGGCCCTCGACGGCGTGGTCGGGTTCGATCTCGGCGTTCCTCCCCAGGTGTTCGGCGCGGCTCGCACGCCCGGTGGCACCCCGCTGTACTCGGTCACCACCTGCGGGATCGACCGCCGCCCGATCCGGCCGTCGCGCGGCGGCTACCAGGTGCTGCCCGACCACGACCTCACCCCGCTGACCTGCGCCGACACGGTGCTCGTGCCCGGCACGGCCATCATCGAGGGCCGCCGCGAGCCGCAGGTCCGTAAGGCCCTGCGGGCCGCGCACGCCCGCGGAGCAAGGATCATGAGCATCTGTACGGGCGCAGCAGTACTAGCCGACGCCGGCCTGCTCGATGGCCTGCCCGCAGCCAGCCACTGGGCCCACGCGGCCCGCCTGCGCCGGCTCTATCCGGCGGTGAACTGGGACTTCGACGTGCTGTTCGTCGACAACGGCAGCGTGCTGACCTCGGCCGGAGTGGGCGCCGGGGTGGACCTGTGCCTGCACGTCGTCCGCAAGGATCACGGCAGCGCGATCGCCAACATGGCTGCGCGGCGCTGCGTGGTTCCCCCGTTCCGCGACGGTGGGCAAGCGCAGTACATCGAGCGGCCCGTCCCGGACACCGACGGCGCGGGCACCCAGGCGACCCGGACGTGGGCCCTCGACCGCCTCGCCGCGCCGGTCAGCCTGGAGGACCTGGCCGGTCATGCCCGGATGAGCGTGCGCACCTTCACCCGGCGGTTCCGCGACGAGACGGGCCTGAGCCCGCAGAAGTGGCTGGTGCAGCAGCGCGTCGCGCACGCCCGGCTGCTGCTGGAGTCCACCGATCTGGGCGTGGACGTGGTGGCCCAGCGCTCGGGTCTGGGCAGCGCCACCGCCCTGCGCCAGCATTTCCAGCAGTCGGTCGGTGTCGCACCCAGTGCCTACCGCCGCACTTTTCGCCGTACGTAACGCGAGCCTCAGATCCGGGCAGAAGTGTCCGATGGGACAGGCGTACCCCGAAAGTGTCGTTTCGCGAGGATGCCATGGACCAGACCTTCCGCCCGCTGCTCGACGCGCTGAAGCAGATCGGCGTCGACGCTCGTGCGGTGGATGCTGCCGCCGAGGAGGCGCAGCGCAGCGGCCGGTCGGTACGCGCGGTCCTGATCAATGACCAAGTGGTCACCGAGGAGCAGCTCACCTCCGCCGCCGCCGCCGCGTTCGGCATCAACACCCTCGACCTGGTCGGCTTCAACCCGGACCCGGTCGCCCTCAAGCGCATCCCGTTGCCCGTCGTGCTGCGCCACCGGGTGCTGGGCCTGGCGATCAACGACGGTGAGCTCGTAGTCGGCGTGACCGACCCCGGCGACGTAGTGGCGCTCGACGACGTGCGCGCGGCCACCGGCATGACCGTACGGCCGGTGGTGGTGGCCCGCAGCGAGGTCCGCCGGATCATCGAACGCCTGCAGCGCGAGGACAGCGACCTCGGCGACATCGTCGACACCTCGCTGGACGACGCCGCGGGCATGGCCGCGCAGGCCAACTCCGCCGACGACGCGCCGATCGTGCGCTACGTCAACAACCTCATCGAGCAGGCCGTCCAGAACCGCGCCTCCGACCTGCACCTCGAGCCGACCGAGGACGACATGCGGGTGCGCTACCGCATCGACGGCGTGCTGCACGAGCTCGACACCGTGCCGCGCGGCGTCATGGCCGCGCTGACCTCCCGCCTGAAGATCATGTCGGGCGTCGACATCACCGAGAAGCGGGTGCCGCAGAACGGGCGCATCACCGCCCTCATCCGCGACCGCACTGTCGACCTGCGGACCGCGACGCTGCCGACGGTGTGGGGCGAGAAGATCGTCCTGCGGGTCCTGGACACCGGCGGCATCGACCTGGAGATGACCAAGCTGGGCTTCACCCAGCACAACCTCGACCGCTTCGCGGCCTCGTTCACCAAGCCGCACGGCATGGTCCTGGTGACCGGTCCCACCGGTTCCGGCAAATCCACCACGCTGTACGCCACCCTGGGCCGGATCAGCAAGCCCGAGATCAACGTGATCACGGTGGAGGACCCGGTCGAGTACCGCTTGCGGGGCGTCAACCAGGTGCAGGTGAACGCGAAGGCCGGATTGACCTTCGCCGCCGTGCTCCCGGCCATTCTGCGCTCGGACCCCGATGTCGTGCTGATCGGTGAGATCCGTGACGGCAACACCGCCCAGATCGCGGTCGAGGCGTCGCTCACCGGTCACCTCGTGCTTTCCACGCTGCACACCAACGACGCCCCGGGAGCGATCACCCGGCTCACAGAGATGGGCATCGAGCCATTCCTGGTCGGTTCGTCGCTGGACTGCGTACTGGCCCAGCGGCTCGCGCGCCGGCTGTGCGACTGGTGCAAGGAGGCGTACGCACCGACCGAGGAGGAGCTTGAGGCGGCGCACTGGCCGTATCAGGATCTCAAGATTCCGGAGGCGCTGTACCGGCCGGTGGGCTGCCGCAACTGCGCCAACACGGGTTTCCGGGGCCGGATCGCGCTGCATGAGGTCATGCCGGTCTCCGCGGAGATCGAGTCGCTGACCATCCGCCGCGCCTCGTCCAACGAGATCCGTGCCACGGCGGTCGAGCAGGGGATGTACGACCTGCGCGCGGATGGTCTGGCCAAGGCGGCCGGGGGTCTGACCTCGGTCCGCGAGGTCTCCCGGGTGGCCATTTGAGCCGGGCGCCGCAGGTTACCGCACCGATTGTCCCGGCGCTCAGATCCGCCGGAAGAGGTCCTAAAGCCACCCGGGACCGTGCCGAATGAGGGTGGCGTCAGAGGAAGTCACGAGATTGCCGGGGCCACGGATGTACACCCTCGAACAGGAAGTACCGCACCAGGCGGCCACCGGGCCGGCCTCGGGCGACCTGGCCGTGCTCGATCACATGCTGGTCTCGCTGGTCGAGGCCGGCGGCTCGGACCTGCACCTGACCGTCGGCTCCCCGCCCATGATCCGGGTTGACGGCAGCCTGCGGGCCCTGCCCGGCTACGGCAAGCTCAACTCCGCCGACACCGCCCTGCTGGCCCGCGCCGCCGTCACCCCGGCGCAGTGGGAGACGTTCCAGGCTGAGCAGGAGCTGGACTTCGCGCACAGCATCATCGGCGTCTCGCGCTTCCGTGGCAACCTCTACATCCAGCGCAACTCGTGCGGCGCGGTGTTCCGGGCCATCCCACACAAGATCAAGCCCCTGGACGAGCTGGGCATGCCCGACTCGGTGGCCCGCTTCGCGCACCTGCCCCGCGGGCTGGTGCTGGTGACCGGCCCGACCGGTTCGGGCAAGACCACCACCCTGGCCTCGGTGCTGGACCTGGCGAACCGCAGCCGGGCGGCACACATCATCACCATCGAGGACCCGATCGAGTTCCTGCACCCGCACAAGCGCAGCGTGGTCAACCAGCGCGAGGTCGGCTCGGACACCGAGACGTTCGCGCAGGCCCTCAAGCACGCCCTGCGCCAGGACCCCGACGTCATCCTGGTCGGCGAGCTGCGCGACCTGGAGACCACCGCGACCGCGCTGACCGCCGCGGAAACCGGTCACCTGGTGCTGGCCACCCTGCACACGCAGAGCGCCACGCAGACCATCGACCGCGTCATCGACATCTTCCCGCCGCACCAGCAGCTGCAGATCCGCGCGCAGCTCGCGGCGAGCCTGCAGGGCGTCGTCACGCAGGCCCTCGCGCCGCGCGCCGACGGCAAGGGCCGCGCGGTGGTGTGCGAGATCCTCACCGCCACCCCGGCCATCCGGAGCCTGATCCGCGAGGGCAAGTCGCACCAGATCCCCTCGTTCATGCAGGCCGGCGGCAACGACGGCATGCTCTCGTTCGACCAGCACCTGGCCGAACGGGTGCGCGAGGGCTTGGTCAGCATGCACTCCGCCCTGGAGATCTGCCATTCCGCCGAGGAACTCAAGCGGCTGATCGGACGGGTGTGACATGCCGGCGACCAAGACGTACTCGTACAACAGCATCGACGCGACCGGCCGCAAGATCAAAGGCACTGTCGAAGCGGCGAACGAAACCGCTGCCACGCATCTGCTGCGCGGGCGCGGCGAGGTGCCGCTGGAGTTGACGCTGGCCGGTCAGGGCCTCAACCGCGAGCTCAAGATCCCCGGGCTCGCCGGCCGGACCAAGCTCAAGGACCTGGCGGTGTTCTCCCGCCAGTTCGCCACGATGACCGCGTCCGGCATGTCGCTGCTGCGCTCGTTGGCAATCCTCGAGGAGCAGACCACCGCCGTCTCGCTGAAGAAGGCGGTCGGCGAGGTCCGCACCGACGTCGCCGGCGGTCACTCGCTCTCGGCGGCCATGACCAAGCACGACAAGGTCTTCCCCCGGCTGATGGTCGCCATGATCCGCGCCGGTGAGACCGGCGGTATGATCGACCGAGCGCTGGAGCAGATCGCGGCGAGCCTGGAGAAGGACACCGCGCTGCGCGGCAAGATCAAGGGCGCGCTCACCTATCCCGCGATCGTGCTGGGCTTCACGTTCGTGCTGATCGCCGCGGTGCTGATCTTCATCGTCCCGGTGTTCGAGAACATGTTCAAGAACCTCGGCGGCGAGCTGCCCGGCATCACCCAGTTCCTCGTCGACACCAGCCACAACATGTGGTGGATCGGGCCGCTGTTCCTGATCATCGGCATCACCGGCTCGGTGCTCTACAAGCGCCAGCAACGCGCGAGCGCGGAGTTCCGGCTGGCCGTCGACAAGCTCAAGCTGCGGGCGCCGGTGTTCGGCTCGCTCTTCCGCAAGCTCGCCATGGCCCGCTTCTCGCGCAACCTGGGCCTGCTGCTCAACGTCGGCGTGCCGGTCATGCAAGCGCTCGCCGTGGTCGGGGAGACCACTGGCAACGAGGTCATCAACATCGCCATGCGCGACGTGCAGTCCGCCGTGCGCGACGGGCAGACCATGTCCTCGGCCATGCGGCTGCACAAGATCTTCCCCGAGATGGTCACGCAGATGATCGAAGTGGGCGAAGAAAGCGGTCAGATCAGTCAGATGCTCGACAAAGTTGCCGATTTCTACGACAGGGAAGTCGACAGCGCCGCCGAGTCCCTGACCGCCTCGATCGAACCGATCATGGTCCTCGTCATGGGAGCCGTGGTCGGCGGAATGGTGATCTGCCTGTACCTACCGATGTTCACCATCTACCAGAACATCCAGAGCAACTAGCGCTCCGGAGCACGTAAGAGACGTCGGGCGCCCGAGCCCGGACGACCCATCCCCGCTTCACCCTGACGCCCAACGGAGGCACCCCCAATGCAGGAGATCATCAACCGGCTGCGCGCCAAGAAGGGCGACGAGGGCTTCACGCTCATCGAGCTCCTCGTCGTCGTGGTCATCATCGGTGTCCTGGTCGCCATCGCCGTCCCGGTGTACCTGAACTACCGCGAGGGCGCGGCCGACAAGTCGGCCCAGTCCGACGTGCGTGGCGCAATCAGCGCGGTCGAGCAGTACTACACCAACAACGGCAACGCGTACCCGGGCGACGTCGCGGCCACCACCGGCACCGGCGGCAAAATCGTGCTCCCCGCGACCGGCACCGGGGGCACCGCCGGCACGATCACCATCTCCGACGGCACCACGCTGCAGCTGAAGAACAACAGCACGTACTACGTCATCTGTGCCAACAACTCCGGTGGCACGAAGAACAAGTACTACCAGTACAACAGCCAGAACGGTGGCTCGGTCAAGGCGTCGGCCGCCACCACGATGGCCGCCTGCATCGCCGGCTGATTGCCGAAAACCCGACCGCGAGACCGAGGAGGACCCGTCATGCCGCAGCCCCTGCTGCTCGGCATCGTCGGCCTGCTCGGGCTCGCGGTGGGTTCGTTTCTCAACGTGGTGATCCACCGGGTGCCGCGCGGCGAATCGCTCGTGCGGCCCGGCTCGCACTGCCCGAACTGCGGCAACGAGGTACGCAACCGGCACAACATCCCGGTGCTTGGCTGGCTGCTGCTGCGCGGTAAGTGTGCCGATTGCCAGGCCCCGATCGGCGCGCGCTATCCCCTCGTCGAAGCTGGTACGGCGGCGCTCTTCGTGGCTGTGGCGGCCAAGTTCGGTTGGTCGTGGGAGCTGCCGGCGTACCTCTATCTCGCCGCGGTTGCCATTGCTCTTGCCGTGATCGACCTTGACGTCTATCGCCTGCCCGACCAGATCGTGCTGCCGTCCTACAGCGTGGCGCTGCTGCTGCTCGTACCCGCGATGATCGCCACGGACGGCTGGAACACCGCGGCCCGCGCCCTGCTCGCGGCCGGCGTGATGTGGCTGCTGTTCCAGCTCATTGGCTTTTTCGGGATGGGCGGCGGCGACATCAAGCTGGCCCCCCTGCTCGGTCTCTACCTTGGCTGGCTCGGCTGGAGTGCGGTCGCCGTCGGCCTGTTCGCCGCTTTCCTGCTCGGCGGTTTCGCCGGCTCCGTGCTGATGGCCCTGCGCGTGGCCCGGCGCAAGAGCCGCATCCCGTTCGGGCCCTACATGCTCGCCGGTGCGTTCGTGGCGGTCTTCGCCGCGGCCCCCATCGCCGACTGGTACACGAATCTGCTCATCCCCGCCTGACCCACACTCAACTCGGAGGGAGAACCGATGGCTGGCGTCAATCCGATCGGGCTGGACATCGGCTCGTCGTCCATCCGCGCTGTCGAAGTACGCCGCGCGAAGGACGAGTACTCGCTGACCAACTTCGGTCAGGTCCCGCTGCCCCCGGGCACCGTGCAGGGCGGCATTCTCACCGACCCGGTTGCGCTCACCTCAGCGCTCAAGCAGCTCTGGGCGGCCTGCAAGTTCGGCACCAAGCACGTGATGCTCGGCGTGACCAACCCGCAGTTGGTGGTCCGCGAGATGTCGGTGTCCAACCTGCCGCCCAAGGAGATGCGCAAGTCGCTGCCGTTCCAGGTCAAGGACATGCTGCCGCTGGCCGTGGAGCGCTCGCTGCTGGACTTCCGCCCGCTGGAGGAGCCCGGCACCAACCCGACAGTGCGCGGGCTGCTGATCGCCATGCCCAAGGACGCGGTGATGGACCTGGTCCAGGCGGTCGAGAAGGCCGGCCTGCATGTGGTGAACGTCGACCTCGCCTCGTTCGCCCTGCTGCGCGCCGCCTCCCGGCTCGACGCCCAGGTCGAGGCCATTGTGGACATCGGCGCCGAGGTCACCAGCGTGGTGGTGCACGCCGACGGCGAGCCGCTGATCGTGCGAACCGTGCCGCGCGGCGGCAAGGAGATCACCGAGAGCATCGCCACCCGGTTGGGCATCACGCTGCCCGAAGCCGAGGCGCTCAAGTGCCGGTACGGCCTGCACGGCGACGGCCACCCGGACACCGCAGCGGCTGCCGCCGACGCGATCCGGCCGCTGGTCAACGAGTTGCGCAGCTCCTTCACCTACCTCGCCTCGGGCGAGCGCCAGAAGCAGGTCACCCGGGTGGCGCTGTGCGGCGGTTCCGCGCTCATGCCCGGACTCGCCGAGCACGTGCAGCAGCAGCTCGGCGTGTCGGTCATGTACGCCGACAGCGCCGGCCGCCTGCGCGACACCCGCAAGGCCCGCGAGCGCGGCTTCGACAGTTTCGTCCCGTCGGCCGCCGTGTCGATCGGCCTGACCCTGGGAGCGGCAGCCTGATGGCCACCACCCTGATGCCGGTCGACCCGGCGAGCACCCCGCAGCGCGTGACCCGGCTGATCACCATCTCGGCCAGCCTGCTGCCCGAGGAGGTCATCGGCGCGCGGCGGGCCCGGCGGACCCGCGGCTGGGTGATCATCGTCGTGGCCTTGGTGGCCTGCCTGCTGGGCGCCTGGTTCTTCTTCGCCAACCAGGAGAAGCGCGACGCCGACGCCGAGCTGACCACGGCCACCACCGAGGTCACCGACCTGCAGCGCAGCCAGCGTGAGTACAAGGACGTCGTGGACGTGCAGACCGACACCGAGACGCTGTCCAAGCAGCTCAAGGCGGTCATGCAGAACGACCTGGACTGGGCGGCGCTGTACCGCACGCTCAGCGGCACAGCGGCCGGCGCCGGGCTCACACTCGACGGCGTCAACGCCACGCTGGCCGATGCGAGCGCCCCGGCCAACACCGACAACTCGCTGCCGAGCACCAGCACCGCCGCCACCGTGGGCAGCATCGTGATCACCGGCACCGGCCCCGACAAGGAAGCCGTGGCCGCCTACGCGGACACGCTGAGCAAACAGTCCAACCTCGCCACCCCGTACGTGACAGCGGTGAACGCCACGGATGGAGGCGGCGTGTCCTTCAGTCTCAACGTCGATGTCACCTCTGCCGCGCTGTGCGGCCGCTTCGGCGACAAGTGCGAGTCGCAGGGAGGCAAGTGATGGGCGGGTTGCGCGCCGACCGGCTGTGGATCATCGCCGGCGTGGTGGCCATCGCGGTCATGTGCGTGGCGACCTGGTTCCTTTTGATCAACCCGCAGTACGCGGAAGCCAGTGAACTGCGCTCGCAGACCGACTCGGCGGTGTCGCAGGCGTCGACCCTGCGCAAGCGGATTGTGGCGCTGAAGAAGGAAAAGGCGAACCTCAAGCAGTTGCAGTCGACGCTGGCGACGTACCAGGATGCCCTGCCTGCCGACTCCGGCATCCCGGCGTTCCTGCGCCAGCTACAGGCCGCGGGCAACGACCTTGGTGTCGCCGTCGGCGGCGTGACTGTGGGCGCGCCCAGCACCTCCACCGTTGTCAGCGGGGTCAAGGAACTGCCGATTCAGCTCACCGTGACCGGCTCCGCCGACGGGCTCAACGACTTTCTCGAGCAGCTGCAGGGCGGCGGGCAGAAGCGGGCCGTGCTCATCGGTTCGGCCGTCTGGTCCGATTCCCCAGACGCCGCCGCCGACGCTGCTTCGTCGGATCTCAGCATTGTTCTGCAGCTCAAGGCGTTCGTGGCGCCCCAGCTCGCCACGGGCGCCCCGGCGGTCACCACCGACTGAAGCCTCCCCGGAGGGAAGTGAACCGTGCGGCGTAACCCCAGCAACGACGATGGCTTCTCGCTTCTCGAGGTCATCGTGGCGATGGCGGTCATCGGTACGGTCATGGCCGGCGCCGTGCCGTTCCTGGCCCGTTCGCTCTCGGTCGTCAACCAGCAGCGGGCCGCCCAGGTCGCCATCCAGGTGGCCAACGACGCGCTCGACCGGGTCCGCGCCCTCGACCCGACGTCGCTGACCAGCGGGCGCAGCGCCACCGCGGTTGCCACTCAGATCGCCCGTGCTTCCTCCACAGTGGCCGCTTACCTGCAGACGATGGCGGTGGCGTCCGACCCGATGCTGCCGAACTCCTCCGATGCCGGCGCCTCCGCTCCGCTGCCCACCGAGCCCGTCGAGACCACCTCCAACGGCGTCACGTTCAAGCAGGAGTGGTACGTCGGCAAGTGCTACCAGAGCCGGGTCTCCTCGGTCGTCAACGGCGTGCTGCCCATCGGCAACTGCGTAGCAACCCAATCGCCGGTGTACAACCTGCCGTTCTTCAAAGTCGTCGTGGCGGTCTCCTGGCCGGACAAGAACTGCAAGGATGCGAGCTGCAGCTACATCGCCAGCACCACGATCAGCACCGGCACCGACGCAGTGTTCGACGTCAAGACCGCCGCGCCCACGGTCATCGACCCGGTCGCCCAGCGCACCTACGTCGGAGATGTGGTCGCCCTGCAGGTCATCTCGACCGGCGGCACGTTGCCGTTGACCTGGTCGGTCACCGGGTTGCCGGCGGGCCTGACGATGTCGGGCACCGGGCTGATCACCGGCACCCCGACCACGCCGGGCACCTTCCCGGTCACAGTCAAGGTGACCGACAAGGAGAAGCGCAACGACGACTCGACGTTCACCTGGACGGTCGCCGCCTCGCCGGTGCTGACCAACCCGGGCAAACAGGTCAGCCGGACCAACGCGGCCGTGAACCTGCAACCCGTGGTCACCGGCGGGTTCGCGCCGATGACGTGGACCTCGGCCACGCTGCCGGCCGGGCTGGTCCTGGACAAGGCAACCGGCCTGATCACCGGCACGCCGACCACCGCGAAGACCGCGAACGTCACCCTGACCGTTACCGATTCCGGGCTGGTCCCGCGCACGTCCAGCGTCACGTTCAGCTGGCAGGTGCTGACCCCGGTGCAGCTGTACGACCCCGGCCCGCAATCGATGACCAACGGCACCAACGTCGGCACGTTCACCCCGTACGCGTTCGGAGGGCTGGCGCCGTACACGTGGCAGGTGCAGAACTTGCCGGACGGCGCGGTGATGGACCCGTCCACCGGCAAGGTCACCGGCACCATCGCGCATGGCACGCGCTACATCACCACGGTCACGGTCACCGACGCGGCGGGCGGTACGACCACGCTCAGCGTCGTCTGCAACGTCGTCGCGAGTTCCTCATCGGATCTGCGGGTGACCGCGCCGCTCGCCGATCAGAGCACCGTGTCCGGCAAGACCGTCTCGCTGCAGGCCACCGCGAGCGGGGCCACCGCGTCGGCGTACACGTGGACCGCCACGGGCCTGCCGACCGGCCTCTCGATGAGCTCGTCCGGCCTGATCACCGGCACCGCGACCACCAAGGGGACGTACACGGTGAAGCTGGTCGTGAAGAGCACCGGGTCGACGCTGGCCAACGCCATGTTCGTCTGGACCGTGTCGTGAAGCTCCGGCGACGGCCCGCCGGCGACGAGGGCACCACGCTCATGGAGTTGATGGTGACCATGGGCGTGATGGGTGTGCTCGGGTTGCTGTTCACCGCGGCGGTGCTGCAGGTCTTCAAGACCACCTCGGTCACCGATTCGCTGAGCGAGGCCCAGCGCGAACTCGCCGTGGCGTTTCAGCGCTTCGACCGCCAGTTGCGCTATGCGTCGTGGATCGCCGACCCGGGCAAGATCGGCACCACCCAGTACGTCGAGTTCGCGGGCCCGGTCACCACCGACTGTTACCAGCTACGCCTCGCACCGAGTTCGGACGGGCTCGGCGTGCTGCAACTGGTCACGTGGACGCTGGGCAGCCCGCCAGCCGCCAACGCCCGCGGGCAGACGGTCGCCTCGCAGGTCGTCATGGACAGCACCACCCCGCCGTTCAGCAAGCAGGCGTACGGCGCCCAGCCCTACGCCTCCGCGGGAGCGAACACCACCGGCGGTGACTTCAAGTCCGTCTTCCAGCGCCTGCGCGTCCAGCTGACCACCAGGGTCGCGTCCGGCACCGCGCAGATCGACACCACGTTCACCGCCCTGAACACCTCGAACCTGACCCCGGCCACGAACGGTTGCAGCGAAGGGAGACCCAAGTGATCACCAACCGCCGTACCGGTGACGAGGGTTCGATGGCGATGGCGCTGCTGCTCACCCTGGTCGCCATGTCGCTGACCGCGGGCCTGGTGCCGCTGGTGCTCGGCCAGATCACCAGCACCCGGATTGTCGACGCCCGGACCGTGGCGCTCGATGCCGCCCAGGCCGGCGTCGACGCGGCGGTTGGCCAGTTGCGTGGGGCCGTACCGCTGACCACCCTGCTCGGCTCGACCACCAGCGTGGCCGGCGCGCTGAACCGGCTGCCCTCCTGCGCCGGGACGCCGCTGACCGGCGCGGTGGCCTCGGTGGCCGACCTGACCGCCTCGAGCACCATCCCGGTGCCGGATCTGCGGTTCAGCTTCGTGATCAAGTACTTCACCGTGCCGGCCGATGCCACCGACAACACCCCGGAACCGGCCGACTGCGTCAACGGTCTGCTGCAGGATGTGCCCTCTACCGCGCTGATCACGTCGACCGGCACCGGCTTGTCCAGCACGCTGCTGCCCACGGTCGCTCAGGGCGCGGCGAACACGCGGACGATCGAGGCTACGTACACCTTCCGCTTCAAGAACGAGAACATCGATGGCGGCGCCATCCAACTGGCCTCGCCCACCACCAACCCGCTCTGCATGGACGCCGGTGTCGATGCGTCCCCGGCGCCCAGCTCGGCGGTGACCGTGCAGCTGTGCAAGGAGGGCGGCGGCAGCGACCAGCGGTTCTCCTACACCAAGGATCTGGCCATCGAGCTCATCGGTTCGGAGAACAGCCTGGCGCCGAACGGCATGTGCCTGGAAGCCCCGATGCCGCACAAGACCGATGGCGCGCTGACGTTCCAGCCGTGCGAGGGCCGCGTGGCCAAGCAGCAGTGGAGCCTCAACGACAGCTCGGCGTTCGTGGGCACCACCAACGGGGTCAGCACTGACAACTTCTGCATCAACGCCAAGACCGCAGGCTCCCCCAGCGAACTCGTGCTGGGCGCCTGCGGCGCGGTGTCGAACAAAAACGTGTGGCGCCCGCAGGCCGGTGTGGGGGCGGGCATGGCCTCGGCGGAAACCAAGCAACTGGTGAACTACAAGCAGTTCAGCCGCTGCCTGGACGTCACCAACTTCGACTACACGAACAGCAACGTCGGGTATGAGATCGTCTGGTTCTGCAAGCAGTCACCCAACGGCACCGTGCCGGTGAACCAGTCGTGGAGCGTGCCGGCGAACGGCGCCACCGTGCTCACCCCGGCCAACACGCTGCTGCGCACGCCCAACGGCTACTGCCTGCAGACCCCGGAAACGCCGGCCGGCTACGTGACAATGGCGGCTTGCTCGGCTGACGTGAACGTGGCCGGCAAACGCCTCAAGTGGACGGTCTACGGCGACACCGGCGAGGTGGCCAGCAGCTTCCGCATCGTCGACAGCAACGGCTACTGCCTCACACCCACCGACCTGTCGGCCAAACCGGCGGACACCCACTCCGATGGCACCGCCAAGGTGAAGGTCGCCACCTGCACCAGCTCGGACCTGCAGAAGTGGAACGCCCCGCCGACCTTCAACCACCCACTGGCCGTCACGAACCTGTCGGAGAAGTAGAGGCCGAGCAGCAGTCACTCAAGCGATGGGGAGGCGGAAGACCCCGGTCGGTCCGGCCGCCGTCGGGCAGGCGAGATACGGCAGGCTCACTTCGCAGCCGTACGCCGCATCGGTGTCGATTGCGCCGACGGTGTGCGGGCTGTTGTCGGCCGGGTCGACAAGCTGCACCCAGATGCGCCGGGGGATGACGGTGTCGAGGCGCATCCGCAGCCGCGGGTCGCTCCACACCTCGCCCAGCCGGCGCAGCACTGTGCCGGTCGCCGGGTCGATCTCGGCGAAATCCGGTTCGCCGTCCGAGGTCTGCACCACCACCGCGCCGTCCACCCGCCGGGACGCGGCTCGCCACTGCGGCAGACTCCACCGCAGCTCGCCGTCGGCGGCATCGAGCCCCCTCACCCCCAGTTCGCTGGAGACACAAACAACCGGGCCACATTCGTTGACGATCCCCGCCGACGCGCTCGGAACCTTCCACACCAGGGTCAAGTCCGGCATCCGGTACGCCGCTAGCATCGCCGGCGTCGTCACGTACAACCGGTCCCCCGCCACATCCACAGTGGAATAGCTGCCCACCTCACCCTGACCCAGCTCGGATCCGTCGGTGAACCGCAGCGTCGTCACCCGCCCGCTCAGCTCGACCAGGACAATCCGATCGCGAGCGGCATCGTCGTACACATCAGTGCGCGGGTTGATGTCGCGGCGCCACACCGGTTTCCCCGTTCGCGCGTCGGTCAGCACCAGCACGCTGCGGGTCGCCGACGCGTCGGTGCGCAGCAACACGTGCCCGCCGGTAACCGTCAACGCCCAGGTACTGCCCCGGGAAAGGTGCCACAGGGCCGTGCCGTCGCTTGCATCCAGCACCGTCATCCGAGGGTCGTCCCCGGCCCGGGCCAGCACCACACCGGCCTGCGGGTCGTAGGTCAAAGCTTGCACGATGTGCGGTACGGGAGTGGCCCAGCGTTGCGCGCCGGTGGACAGGTCGTAGCGTCGTACCCCCGCTTCGTTCTGCGGATTCTGACCGAACGTGGCGGTGAACAGCTCCGATGGACCCAGTTCGAACCCCGCCGCGGCCGTCCCGCCGGCCGCCAGGACTTGCACCATCGGGTCCCCGGGCGGCGCCGCCGCACCCACCGTGAGCAGCAAAGCGATCAAGAAGAATACTCGCCAGCGCCGCGTACGCCGGGCCCGCGGCACCGGAGGCCGCGCCGGCTGCAGATCGAGGTCGATCACCGTCACTCTACGAGGGTACGGGTCACCGAGCCGTGGTGACTGTGAGTAGGCTGCCGGTATGTCTTACACGGTCCCGCCGACCCGGACGGCCGCCGTGGTGCGGCAGCTGCGCAATGAGATCGTCACCGGAGAGTTGTCGCCCGGCACACTGATCAAGGATGCGGAGCTTGCCACCCGCCTGGGGGTGAGCATCACGCCCGTGCGCGAGGCGATCGCTCAGCTCTCCGTCGAGGGCCTGATCGACATCGCGCCCAACCGGACCCGGCACGTCACCCGGGTCACCCAGAAGAATGCCCTTGAGCTGATCGACGTGATGAGCGTGCTCGCCGTCGCCGGCTTCGAGTGGGGCGTCGAAAACCTGACCGGAACCCATCTGGACCTGATGCGCCAGCGCCAGAAGGAGTTCGTCGAGAGCCTGCGCACCGGCAACATCCTGGCCGCAGCCGCCGCGGGGGCCGACTTCAGCACCATCGTGATCCTGGCCAGCGGCAACCGCGAACTGCAGTCCATGGTCGACCTCGTGGTGGCCCGCACCAACCGCATACTGGCGATGAGCGAAGATCTGTGGCAGATCTGGGTGGACGGCCACGACGAGATCCTCGACCTGCTCGAACTCGGCGACTCGGCCGGCGCCACGGCACGCTACCGGCGCATCTACGCCGACTACCGCGCCCGCGCGGAGGAGGAGCTGCTCGAAGAATGACCTAAGTGGATCTGAGCTCGGGCAGAAGAGGCGCCAACAGATCAAGACCATTCCGCCGTACGGCAAAGCGCGTGATCCCCCACCGCGCCCGATGCCGCCGTACCGCCGAAACGATCTGATCCGGACTACCCACCAACAGGAACGGCACCTCGCGGAGTTCCCCGGCACTCATCCCCAGCCGCTCACCGAACCCGGCCAGCACCCTGTCCGGGTCATCGGTGATCTCCACATGCTGCACGAGCGCCTCCAGCGTGACTGTCCCGCTGGGCATTTCCGGGCTCGACGCGCTCTTTCTCGAGGCCGCGCCGGCTCGAACCTTGGCCACCTGCTCGTCGATGTCGCTGAGCCGCCACCGGGCCTCATGCCGATGGCCGTCGGATTTTGTTCGCCCGAATCCGGTAAGCCCGACGATATCGGCGTGCTCCCCGGCCCACCGCAGCAGCTCGGAATTCGCCGTGCCAATCAACAACGGCACTCGCTCCTGCACCGGCCGCGGCTCGGTCAGCTCGGCGTTCAACATGGTCAACTCGGCGGTCGACACGGTAACCCGCTTTCCCGCCAGCAGCCGGACGGTCGCTTCGGCCACGGCGATGCAGCGCCGGACCCGCCCGGGGACGTCCGGACGTACCTGTCCAATCGCATCCCATTCGGCCGGCGTGTGCCCCGCACCCAGCCCCAGCAGCGCACGCCCTCCGCTGATCATGTCGAGCGTTGCGACATCCGCGGCCAGCAACATCGGTTCGCGCACCCCGGCGTTGGCCACGTACGAGCCAAGTTTGATGGTCGTGGTGACCGCGGCCGCCGCAGCAAGCGCAACAAACGGCGAGGCGCAACTGCCCGGATGATCGGCTACGAGTAAGGCGTCGAAGCCGGCCGCCTCGGCCTTGCGCGCAACCTCGAGCCAATCGGCAGCATCAACGGGGAGGGTTTGCAGAACGAACTCAGCCATCCCGCCATCTTCGCCGAGCGGAGGGCATCCTGCTGCCCCACCCAGTGTGCCCCTGCGCAACGGGGTTCAGCCATGTCCGATACGGCATTCAGCAGGTAAAAAGACGGCACTTGGACGAAGAATGGCAGACCAGAGCATGGCGATCAACCGGCTCGGAGCCAAGACTGAAGACACGGCCAGGACGGCAAAAAGACGGCATCTGGCAGGTACGCGGCAGCATTAAGGCTGGCGATCAGTGGACTCGCACCCGCACACTGGTGGGCACGAACACCAACGGAGGCCAATGATGGGAACTGTCAAACTCACGGTGAGCCTGTCGGACGAAGTCGTTGACGCTCTCAAGGAGATGGCGGCGGAGGAACGAACCTCGGTGACCGAACAGATCAGGCGAGCTGTGTCGCTGCAGAAGTGGATGTACGACCTGCAACGGCGCAAGGCCAAGCTACTCGTCGAGGAAGTGAACGGGAGTCCGCGTGAAGTCGTGGTGCTGCGTTGACGGCGTACCTCTGAGGGGGCGGCGCGGCTCGTCCAGTCAATGACGCGGCCCGGCTCGGCTTGTTCAGTCAATAACGCGGACCGGCCCGGGTTGTCCAGTTGCTGACGCGGACCGGCCCGGCTTGTTCAGTCGCTCACGCGAACCGGCCGGGTTGTCCAGTTGCTCGCGCGGACCGGCCGGGTTGTCCAGTTGCTGACGCACTGTGCCGGTCATGGGCCGCCCCGAGGACCATCGCTGGTATGGCCGCTTCGAACCATAAGCGGGACCCATCCACGGCAGAAGTGCTCGACCTCAGCTCCGAGGACAGCGAGGCCTCGCGGCGCGGTCTGACACCGCCGGCGTGCGAGTGCGTCCCCAAGATCTGGAACCTGGTAACGGAAATAGCGTGCGCCACCCCCTGCGCCGCCAAGCTGGAGCGCGGCCATGGCTGACCTGCTGACCCCGGACGCCCAAAGCGATGGCAACCGCTCAACCCCGGACCCGGCGTTCGCCCGCCCCTGGGACCTCTCCAATGACCCCAACGAACTCCGCGACGCCGAAAAGGGCCTCTCAGCACCCCCAGAAACCGGCCCGCCAGCCGACGACATCCGCGCGGTAGCCCTGTTCCTGCTGCGCCTCTTCGGCGCCTGCATGCTGCTCATAATCCTGGCAACAAGCGCCCTGGCCTGGCTGGAACCAACGGGCCTCAAAGACCTAATAGCCTTCTTCGGCACAGTAATAGCAACCCTAGGAACCCTCCTAGGCAGCGTAGTAGCCTTCTACTTCACCCGCCGCTAAACCCCCCCCCCCCCCCCCCCCCCCCCCCCCCCTCCCCCCCCCCCCCCCCCCCC
>NZ_LOJP01000001.1:1220739-1234970 GCF_001553785.1 Actinoplanes sp. TFC3 | reverse complement strand
CCCCCCCCCCCGCCGCTAACCCCACCCCCACCCAGCGCATGTGCTCGTCCTTCACCTACCCGGCGAGCCACCTGCACGAACTCAGACTTCCAAGCCCGAAGGCGTCCTCCCAAGGCACCCCTGCACCCATCGCAAGCGCAGCAAAGCGTGCCCTAACCGCAACCCGCTCCCCCACCGCACCCATCGCAAGCGCAGCAAAGCGTGCCCTAACCGCAACCCACCCCCACCGCGCCCGATCCGCACCGTGGGGGTGTCCGGGGGCTCGGCCCCCGGTAGCAGACATAACGAGAAAACCCCGCCCGCGCAGTCCGCGGGCAGGGTTCACCTTTTCTCGTGGAGCTGAGGGGACTCGAACCCCTGACCCCCACACTGCCAGTGTGGTGCGCTACCAGCTGCGCCACAGCCCCTTGCCTGTCCCCGATCTTCCGGGCACAGGAAGAAATACTACACACCTCTCAACGAGCCCATGCAGGACCCCCTCAGTTCAGCGAGACGTCCGGCGGGAAGTGGGCCACCGCGGCCAGAATGTCGCCTTGGCGGCGCAGGACCATGGCCCACAGGTCGTCCGGGCGGTTGACGAAGGGGTCGCCGGGCAGGGCGTCGAAGACGAACCAGGAGCCGGCCGCGATCTCCTCTTCGAGCTGGCCCGGGGACCAGCCCGAGTAGCCCGCGAACACCCTGATCCCGGCCACGCTTTCGCGTAGGCGGTCGGGGTCGGCTGACAGGTCGACCGTGCCGAGGGCGCCGGCCACCTGGTGGAAGCCGGAGACGCGCTTTTTCACCTCGGGGCGGGTGCGGGCCAGGCAGATGGCCGATTCGGGTTGGACCGGGCCGCCTTCGAAAAGTACGGCCGGGTCGCCCGCCAGGTCTCCCCAGCCGCCCAGCACGTCGGCGACCGGGACCTCGGTGGCGCGGTTGAGCACCACGCCCAGGGCTCCCCCGGTTTCGTGGGCCACGAGCAGCACGACCGTACGGTCGAAGTTGGGATCTTTGAGGGTCGGTGTCGCGACCAGCAGCTGCCCGGTCATCGACTCCACGGACCGACCTCCGATGCGCTGCTCTTCACTGAACACAACACCCTCGCCTTCGCGCCATGATTGGACACTAGCTTGCGCTTCCGGCCACCGATAAGGTCTGCGCGGGAACGAGGGCCGCAGGGGGTGAAGATCGCCGGGACGTGGTCACGCACCGCAGGGCGTCCATCATCGAGAGCAGATGCCGTACGTCCGCAGCTTCACTCAAAAGAGGGGCCCCCACCGCACGAGGCGATGAGGGCCCGAGGGAACCGAGCGCTTATTTGGTCAGCTTGGCACTGTAGGTCTTCCAGTTCGAAGCGTTACCGGCTTCGTCCTGCGCCCGGTAGCTGATCTCCAGGGTGCCCTTCTGCAGGCCCTTGAGCGTCAGGTTCCAGGCGATCCAGTGCGGGGTCACCTTGTTGACCTTCGCTTTGGCGGTCGCCGTGCTGTGCGAAGCGGCCTTCACCCAGCCGGATCCGTTGTAGTAGTACCACTTGCCGGAGCGCTGCTCGACGAATTTCACCTGCACGTTGTCGACGCCCAGGCCCTTGTCGGCGGTCCAGCCGGACACGGTCTTCCACGACGCCACCTTGTTCGGTGAGTGCGGCGTGATCAGGCCGGCGGCCGGTTTGTAGGTGTCCTTGGTGACCTTGACGGTGCCCGCGGTCACGGCCTTGCCGGCGCCGGCTGTGTTGTACGGCGTGACCGTGATCTTGAAGGTGCCGGCCTCGGCGTACTTGTGAACGACTGCCGACGTGTTGCCCGGCACCGAGGTGGTCGTGCCGTCGCCCCAGGCGATCACGATCTTGCTGGCGCCGGTGACGCCCTTGATGCCCAGGCTCGCGGACTGGCCCGCCCAGATCGACGTGCCGGTCACCGTGTACTTGCCGGGCTGCGCCGAGACCGTGATCGTGGCGGAGCCGATCGTGGCGTTTGCCGAGTTGCCGGCCTCGTCGCTCAGGGTAACAGAAACACCGAAACTGCCCGTTTTGTCGTACGAGTGCAGCGCCGTTTTTGCCGTCAGGATTTCCGGCGCCGAGCCGTCACCCCACGTCACCACCCGCTTGATCGCCCCGGCCGCGGAGGTGTCGTCGGCCAGCGTGAGCTCGGTGAGCTGGACCTTCTGACCGGTCCAGATCGAGGTGGCGCTCAGCGAGTACGAACCCGTCGGCGCGGTGGTGTCCAGAATGCCCGGCGTTGAGCGAGGCTTGGGGTCCGCCGTTACCGGGGAGTGCGCGGCGAAGTAGTTGACCAGCATGGTCAGGTCGTTGTCGCCGGTGGTCACCTTGCCGGTGCCCTGGCCCAGGGTGGTGAAGTTGTCTCCACCCGCGGCGAGAAACGAGTTCGAGGTGACCCGGTACGTGCCGGTCGGGTTGATCGTCGTGCCGTTGAGCTTGAGCGACGACGCGATGATTTTCTCGCCGCGCGGCTTCGACGCGTCGTAGGAGTAGGTCAGGCCCTTCGACGAGCCGAGGTGCAGCACCGGGCGGGACGCACCGGCCGGCTGCCACTGCTCCTCCAGCACCTGCTTGATCTGCGCGCCCGTGAGGGTCTGGGTGACCACGTCGTTGGCGAACGGCTGCACGGCGAAGGCGTCGGCGTAGGTGACCGTGCCGTCGGTGCCGTACTTGAGGTCCGCCCGCAGGCCGCCCGGGTTCATGAACGCGATCTGCGCCCCGCCCCGGCCCGCCGCGGTGGTCTGGTCGAGCTGGACGTCGGCGATGAAGTTGCCGAGCACCGACTCACTGCCCCGGTCCTCGCCGCCCTCGGCCGTGTACGCCCGCTTGATGTCCGCGGTGATCGAGCCGAGCTTGGCCTTGCCGAGCTCGTTGGCCTTGGTCTTGGCGTCGGCCACGATCTGCTCGATCGCCGGGTCCGGGGTGAAGCCGGTGACGTTGATCAGCTCGGCGGTGGACTTGGTGACCGCCTTGGTGGCCGGGTCATAGGTCAGCACCGCGCGGCCGATCTTGACGCCGTAGTCCTCGGCCTGGATGACCGGGCGGGTGCGGCCGGTGCCCGGAACCGGGACCTCGAACGCGTACGGCTGGTGGGTGTGCCCGCTGAGCACGGCGTCGATGTCGGCGCTCACCTTGGTGAAGTTGCCGAACACCGGGTCGGCGACCAGGTCCTGCGCGGAACCGATGTGCTCGGCGGCCGCACCCTCGTGGGCCAGCAGCACCAGCACGTCGGCCTCGCCGTTGGCCTCGTTGCCATCCGACAGTTGCGCGGCCACGGCGTTCGCCTCGGCCACCGGGTTGCGGAATTCGACGCCGGCGATGCCGTCCGGGCTGACCAGCGACGCGGTCTGCTCGGTGACGACACCGATGAAGCCGACCCGAACGCCGCCGACGGTCTGCACGGCGTACGGGTCAAGCAGCCGCTGGCCGTTCTGGTAGACGTTGGCCCCCAGGTACGGGAAGTCGGCGCGGCCTTCGACCCGGCCGGTCAGGTCGGCCAGGCCCTTGTCGAACTCGTGGTTGCCGACCGCCGAAACGTTCAGCCCGCCCTTGTTCAGCGCGTCGATCGTCGGGTTGTCGCCATCGATCGCGGAGATGAACGTGGAGGCGCCGATGTTGTCGCCGGCCGAAACCCACGCGGTGTTCGGGTTTTCCGCCCGCAGCTTGTTGACCGCTCCGACCAGTTGCGCCGCGCCGCCCACCCCGGCGGATGGCGACTCCAGCCGGCCGTGGAAGTCGTTGATGCTCAGCAACTGCAGGTCGACCGGGCCGCTGGCCTTGGTGTTGAGCCCGATGACCACCGGGTCGTGGTCGCTCGCCCGGTACGGCCCGTCCTGGTAGAACGGCGCGTAGCCGTCGTACTCGAAGGCGAACGACTCGACCGAGTTGATGTTCCAGATGTCCACGCCGGTGACCCGGTCGGCCAGCGATCGGGTGGCCAGCGCGTGGTCCAGCGAACCGGACTCGCCGCCGAAGACGTAGGAGTTCTTGCCCGGCGCGAAGGTGCTGTGCAGGTCGCTGAAGCCCTTGTCGTACAGCACGTGCATCGGGTCTTCCTGCGTGTAGGCGTTGAAGTCGCCCAGCAGGATCGTCTTGTCGGTGCCGCTGTCCTTCGCGACCTGCGCGACGAACGTGGCCAGCGCGGCAGCCTGCCGCTTGCGGTCACCGTTGTACGCGCCCTGCCCGTCCCCGGTGTCCACGTTGTCGCCGGTCGGCGTGACCGAAGCGCTCTTGGACTTGAGGTGGTTGGCGACCACGGTGAAGTCGATCGCACCGGCGGTGAAGGTCTGCGCGATCGGCTCGCGAGCGTTGCTCCACACCGACTCGTCGTTCACTGAGCGGGAAGCGCCCTTCGGGGCGACCTTGGCCGGCTTGAAGATGATCGCCGTGGTGATGAAGTCCTGCTGCGCCGCGCCCGGCAGCTCAGCCGGGGTCTTCACGTAGTCCCAGGTGCCCGCGCCGTCCTTGGCGTTCAGCGCGCCCACCAGGGTCTTGAGCGCCAACTGGGGATCGTTCGCCTCGAAGCGAAC
This sequence comes from Actinoplanes sp. TFC3, assembly GCF_001553785.1. Taxonomy (GTDB): domain Bacteria; phylum Actinomycetota; class Actinomycetes; order Mycobacteriales; family Micromonosporaceae; genus Actinoplanes. Next base: position 1,230,467 of record NZ_LOJP01000001.1, on the reverse strand, counting down.
CGAGTTCTCGATCTCCATGAGCGCTACCACGTCGGCGTTCAGCGAGGTGATCGCCGAGACAATCTTGCTCTGCTGCTTGGCCAGCGCCGCCGCATCCTTGGCACCGCGCGCCTCGCCACCGAAGTGGACGAAGTAGTTGAGCACGTTGAAGCTGGCCACCCGCACGTCACCGCCGACGTCAACCGGGTTGGCCGTGCGCGGGTTGGTGTGCTCGAACGAGGTACGGCTGACGGCCGGGGTGCTCGCGTCCACGGGCGTGGCCGGCTGCAGGCGCCATTCGCTCAGACCGTACGACAAAACGGTCGGTCCGAACGCAGCGACCTGATCGCCCACCCGCAACGGCTCATCCTTGCTGAAGTACGGCGGCGCAAGACCGGCCGTCGACAGGTTGGTGGTCCTGCCGTCATCCAGCACGATCTTGCCGAGCTTGTTCTCGGCGGCGATCTTCTTGGCTGCATCCGTGCCGGGCCGCTCGACGTCGGTCGGGATCGGCGCAGGCTTGTCACCGGCGGCCAGGTCGATCTCGCCGTACCGGTTGGCGTCGTAGACCTCCGAGACGGTGTACGTCCCGGCCGGCGCCACCAGCATCGACTCCGCCGATTCGCGGGCCGCCTCGTCCAGGGGAAGCTTGAGCTGGACGGGCTGGGGCAGCGGCTGGTTGCTGGCGCACACCGCGACGTCGCTCTTCGCGGCGATGGTCAGCTCGGTGAAACCGTTGAACTCCGTGGCCGTACCGGTGACGCGCACGAGGTTGCCGATGGCAACGTTCGGCTGGTTGGCGGTCGATCCGTACACGAAAATGCCGTCGGAAGCAGTGCCTTCGGCGATCGGCCGGGTGCCGCCACTACCGGCTGTTTGCACATAGATGCCGTTATATCCACCGGTACGGTGGTCAGCAGTAACGACGCCCTCGACGGTGACCTTGGTTCCGGCTAGCGGCGTGGCTGCGCCGGTGCCCTGGACCTGAGCGATCGTGTGGTCTGCCGCGGTGGTGCAGCTTGGCGCCGGGTCCTGCGGGTCCGGGGTGCCCGCGGTGTTCAGCGCACCGAAGCTGTTCTTGGCCGGCGCCTTCCAGACCCCGTCGATCTTCTGCAGCGAGAAGTCGACCGGGTCGGTGCCCGCCTCCAGCACCCCGATGTCCACGCTGGCCTGCCCGTTCGCCGGGCCACTGGCCGCGGTGAAGGTGCCCTCGTAACTGAGGAACTCGGCAACCGAGCCGTCCGGCTTGACCAGCGCCACCCCGTCCGGAGCGCCGTTCTGCAGGCCATTGACCGGGTACGACTGGACGACCACACCGGCCGCGGGAACCTTGCCGGCCAGGGTCTTCGTGTCATAGGGAGCCCGGCTCGAGGTGTCGCCGTTGTAAAGAACGATCTGCCAGCCACTGAGATCGAAGTCGACAGGCGCCTCAACCTCAACAGCCTCGCCACTGTCCGCGCCGGCATTGTCGTAGTGGATCTCACTGATGAACGGTGACGTCCCGGCGGCCAGAGCCGGCACCCCGGCAACGTTCAGCGCGACCGCCGTGGCGACGGTAGCCGCCCCCAGCGCCCCTGAGGTGCGTTTGTATCGACGCATCGAGATTCTTCCTCCGATGATGGTGAACCCGGCCGGATCGTAAGCACACCGGATGACCAGCAGGTAACGGAAACGCGGTCACAGCGCCAAGCGGAGGCAGAACTGTTCCCTTTCACACAACCGCCGACAAACGTCCACACCCGACAGGCCGATCGGCCCATTAACGACCGTAAAGCCCATTCGATACGGGTACGACCGGAGCCCGTGCGACCGGATCGGTGAAACTCGATAGGTCAACGGTGCCCGTCGCAAGTCGCCGGACGATGGCGGGTGGGTCGCCGGAATCGCGACGAGCCTGGTGTGCCGCTGGTCAGCGAGGCCCGAAACGACAGCGGCACCGCCCTGGTGGGCGGTGCCGCTGCGGGTTCAAGGGAGAACCGTCTCGTGGAGGTGCCGGGAATCGAACCCGGGTCCTTCGTTGTTTTGTCAGGGCTTCTCCGAGCGCAGCTCACTATGCCTCTACTTGGCCCCACCGATCTCGTGAGCAAGGTGGTGTGACGGGCCCAGTCGCTGATTAATCTCGCCGCGAGGCCCCCGCGACCGGGGCCTGTTGGCCAACCTCCTAGCTGATGCCGGAGATCTGAGCCGGAGGTGTGCTCAGTCCGACAGACTTGCTACTCGCCTCAGGCGGCGAGAGCGAAGTCAGCGCGCTTGGAATTGGCGCTTGTAATTTTCCGACGACCGATTCTCGAGACGACGTCGGCTTCCTCGGCTCGCTTCCCCTGTCTCCACGTACGAAGTCGAAACCAGTCACCCCCTCGTAGGGCCACCGCGAACTACGGCAGCCGTACAAGACTAACGCGTCCGCCCGCGGACTTCATTCCGGTATTCAACCGATTCGGCAAGAAGTCCCTCCGGCGGTGCACCCGGTGGGCGCCACCTTGCCCCTGACCTGCTTATTTGCCGAAAATCCGAACCTTGCCGTGGCGCCGGGGGCCAGGGTCTCGCCGGTGAAGGTGGCGCCGGTGACCTTGGCGTTCCAGGCGCCGGTGATGCGCACGCCGGCGTCTGAGGGGTACGTCACCGTGACGCTCCAGGTGGCCGGGGCCGAGCCGGTGTTGGTGACCGAGATGGCCCCGATGAAACCGGTGTCCCAGCTAGCCGTCGTGCGGTAACGGGACGTCAGCGTCGCCGCGGTCGGTGACGGGGAGCGGCTGGGCCGCGCTTTGGAGGGCGACGGCGATGGCTTACGAGAGGGCGACGCAGAAGGCGACGAAGACGGCGACGGCGACTTGGACCGAGAAGGGGTAGCAGAAGCAGAAATAGAGGGCGAGAGCGAGGGCGAGGGCGACGTCACGGGCACCGGCTCGACCACCGCGGCAGGCACGACAGAGGCCGACGCGGGTGGTGGGACCACCAGGCGCGGTGACGTCTCGCGGGAGGGGCCGGCCGCCCGGAACGCGACCCAGCCGACCAGCAGGGTCAGCACGGTGGCGGCCACGATGATCAGCGAGTAGCGGGGCAGGCGGAGCGTGGGGTTGTGCTTGCCGGGCAACGGCGGTCCTCTCGCACGGAAACTGGTGCCGCGGGGAGGTTACCCGTCCATCGATCCATCACCAAACAAAGGAAACAGTGATCCATCAACGATATGAAGCCGGGCAGAGCCAAGCGGAGCAGCGCGCTCAGTCCATACCCTTGCTGCGCCGCCCGAGCGCCCGGTTGATCTCCTTGTTGGCGTCGCGGGTGGCGAGGTCCTGGCGTTTGTCGTAGGACTTCTTGCCCTTGGCCACGGCGAGCTCGACTTTGGCGTACCCGTTCTCGAAATAGACCTGCAGTGGCACCAGGGTGACGCCGTCGTCGCGCAGCTTGCCCAGCATCTTGAAGATCTCGGCGCGGTGCAGCAGCAGCTTGCGGGTACGGCGGGGCTCGTGATTGGTCCACGTCCCCTGCGTGTACTCCGGGATGTGCATGCCGTGCAGGAAGATCTCACCGTTGTTCTCGTGGCCGAACGCGTCGACGAGCGAGGCACGGCCCAGGCGCAGCGACTTGACCTCGGTGCCGGTCAGCGCCATGCCCGCCTCGTAGGTGTCGAGGATCGCATAGTCGTGCCGCGCCTTGCGGTTCGACGCCACGACCTTGCGGCCCTGTTCGCGCGGCATGCTGTGACTCCCTGCAACAGTTGGAGCCTCAATCTTAGCCAGGCGTCAGCAGAAGCATTTCGGGAGATAGTTCAGGGGATTTTTCGGTACGCCCCCGAAGCGCGTCTCGAAGTGCAAGTGATACCCCGTCGAGGCGCCGGTGGTGCCAACCCGGCCGATGACCTCGCCACGCCGCACGTACTGGCCGGGGCTGACCAGGATCTTGGACTGGTGGCCGTAGCAGGTGGAGAACCCGCCGCCGTGGCTGATGCACGTGTAGTTGCCGTAGCCGCCGTTCCACCCGGCTCGGATGACCCGTCCGCTGGCCGCCGCATGGATCGGGGTGCCACCCGGAGCGGCGATGTCGGTTCCCGCATGCAACTGCCATACGTGGTAATACGGGTCGTATCGGGTGCCGAAGTTGCTGGTCTTCCACCCGTGGACGGGCATGAGAAGACCGCTTCCGTCGTACGATCCCCCGCCGCCGTTCTTCTCGTCCCACCCGCGCAACGCGTCCTGAATGCGAGCTTCCTCGGCTTTTGCCTGCTCATACTTTGCCAGCACCGCGGCACGCTGGGACCGGGCAACCCGCAGGGCATCCTTGCGGCTCTGAGCCAGCTCGATCACCGCCGCGCGCGCCTTGACCGCGGCCACCTGGGCATCCTTGGCCGCCTGCAACTTCTCCGTGGCATCGCGCTCGGCATCCTCGGCCGCCCGCTTGGCCAGGCCGGCCTTGTCCTGCTCGGTACGCACCGTGCGGCGCGCCTGCATGAACTGGTCGACGCCTTCTTGCTGCTTCTGCATCACCTGGTCGACGAGGCCGAGCCGGTCCATGGCGTCCTGCGGCCCCTGAGCCCCGACGAGCACGTTGATAGCGGCGAAGTTACCGCCCATGTACGTGGCCGCAGCGATGTCATCAACGCGGTCCCGGGCCTGGTCGACGTGGTCCTGCGCGGTCTCGAACCGGGCGGCGACCGCGTCGTACGCGTCCCGGGCGGTGTCGGCTTTGCGCCGGGCGGTCGCGGCCTGAACGGACGCGGCAGCCACCACACCCTTGGACTTGGCGACCTTTTCCTGCGCGGCCGGCATGGCGGCGGTGGCGGCTTCGAGCCGGCGGGCGGCATTGCGAGCGGTAACGGTGGCGTCCTCGAGGATCGCCTCCGCCCGGTCGACGGCCCGGCCGGCCTTCTTGGCGTCGTCCCCGGGGTCGGCGTTCGCGGCACCGGGTAAGGCGGCCACGAGGCACAGGGCGCTGAGACAGACGGCTAAGGCGGCACGAGTTCGACGGGACCCCACGAGGAGTCACCGTACTCCGACTCTTCGTAGTTATCCGGCGAAATCGCCCAAAACAGCAGAGGCCGCGCTCCGGTCGTACCGGATGCGCGACCTCTGCTTGCGATTTGCTTCAGACCTTGAGGTAGAAGCGCAGGGTGAACCAGGCGGTGAGCGCGCTGACCACGGCGCCGACGCCGGCGAGCAGCGGCAGCATCAGCCACACATTGCCGTCCGGAATCGGGGTGAGCACGTTGGTCAGCGCCTTCAACCGGCCGTCGAGCAGCACGGACTTGCTGACGAAGATCGCCGCGAAGGCCAGGATCGCACCGATGAGACCGGCGACCACCGCCTCGAGCACGAATGGCGCCTGGATGAACCAGTTCGACGCGCCGACGAGTTTCATGACCGCGACCTCGCGGCGCTTGCTGTACGCGGCGACCTGGATGGTGTTACCCACCAGCAACAGTGCCGCCAGGGCCATGAAGGCCGCCACCACCAGCGCCATGACCTGGATCGCGTTGAAGATGTTGAACACCTTCTCGAGCAGCTCACGCTGGTCGACGATGTCCTGGATGCCCTGCTGACCCTTGATCTGGTCGGCGAAGGACTGGTACTGCTCGGGGTCCTTGAGCTTCACCCGGAACGATTCGGGCAGGCTGTCCGGGCCCACCGACTTCACGAAGTCGGGCGAGTCGCGCCAGAGCACCTGGAACTTCTTGAAGGCGGCCTCGCGGCTCTCGTAGGTCTTCTCCTGCACCAGCGGGTTGTCGGCGATGGACTGGTCGATCGCAGCGCGCTGCGCCTCGGTGACGTCCTCCCGCAGGAAGATCGAGACCTCGATGTTCCCGTAGTAGTAGTCCTTCATCTGGTCGACCTGCATGTACATCAACACGCTGGCGCCGAGCATGGTGAGCGACACCGACAGAGTGATGATCATGGCGACCGTCATGGTGACGTTTCGCCAGAGGCCGACCAGCACCTCATTGAGGATGTACTTGGCGCGCTGCATCGGGGGTTCCTTCCGGGACTCCGCGTACTTCGATCAAGGTGGGGCAGAAAAGCGGGGGCGCGGGGCCCGGATCAGCCGTAGACGCCGCGAGCCTGGTCGCGGACGATGCGCCCGCTCTCGATCTCGATGACCCGGCGGCGCATCTGGTTGACGATGTTGGAGTCGTGCGTGACCATCACGACCGTCGTGCCGGTCCGGTTGATCCGGTCGAGCAGGCGCATGATCTCGATCGAGGTGTCCGGGTCGAGGTTACCCGTGGGCTCGTCGGCCAGCAGGATCAGCGGCCGGTTGACGAAGGCCCGGGCCACGGCGACACGCTGCTGCTCACCACCGGAGAGCTCGTGCGGGTAGCGGTGCTCCTTGCCGCCGAGGCCGACCAGTTCGAGAACCTCGGGCACGACCCGGCGGGCGACGGCCTTGGTCTTGCCGATGACCTCCAGAGCGAAGGCCACGTTCTCGTACGCGGTGCGGTTGGGCAGCAGCCGGAAGTCCTGGAACACGCAGCCGATCGAGCGGCGGAAGTGCGGGACCTTCCACGAGCGCAGGGTGGTGACGTCCTTGGCGTTCACCACGACCTTGCCGCGGGTCGGTGCCACCTCGTGGAGCAGCAGCTTGATGATCGTCGACTTGCCGGAACCGGAGGGGCCGATGAAGAAGACGAACTCGCCCTTGTCGATACCGACGCTGACGTCGTCCAGCGACGGCCGGGACGCCTTCGGATACGTCTTCGTCACGTTCTCGAGCTGAATCACGGGTGGAGAGTCTACGCGGTGTAACGAAACTGCCAAGCCCGGCGGTCACCGTCTTTTGCATATCGTGGGCCTCATTCCCCACATGCGGTGACCGCCAACTGACTGGACGTTAAGGCGGGCGTGTCGCGCGCCTCACTCAGCGAGCTGAGACGTCTTCCGCCACCGGATGCCGGCCTCGATGAACTCGTCGATGGCGCCGTCGAACACGTTCGACGGGTTACCGGTTTCCTGCTCGGTGCGCAGGTCCTTGACCATTTGGTACGGGTGCAGCACGTACGAGCGCATCTGGTCACCCCACGAGCCGGTGGTGTCCTGCTTGAGGCCGGCCATTTTGGCCTCTTCCTCCTGACGCTTGCGCTCAAGCAACCGCGCCTGCAGAACCCGCATGGCCGAGGCCTTGTTCTGAAGCTGCGATTTCTCGTTCTGACACGTCACGACGATGCCCGTCGGAATGTGCGTGAGGCGCACCGCGGAGTCGGTGGTGTTAACGCTCTGTCCACCAGGCCCCGACGAGCGGTAGACGTCGACACGTAGTTCGTTTTCCGGGATGTCGATGTGGTCGGTCTGCTCCACGACCGGCATCACCTCGACGCCGGCGAAACTGGTCTGGCGCCGGCCCTGGTTGTCGAACGGGCTGATGCGTACCAGCCGGTGGGTGCCGGACTCCACGCTCAGGGTGCCGAAGGCGTAGGGCACCTTGACCGCGAAGGTGGCGGACTTGAGGCCCGCCTCCTCGGCGTATGAGGTGTCGTAGACCTCGGTCGGGTAGCCGTGGCGCTCGGCCCAGCGCAGATACATCCGCAGCAGCATCTCGGCGAAGTCGGCGGCATCCACACCACCGGCACCGGCCCGGATGGCGACAACCGCCTCCCGGGAGTCGTATTCGCCGGACAGCAGCGTGCGGACCTCCATCTCGTCGATGGCCTTCTGCAGCGCGACGAGCTCGTTGCCGACCTCGGTGACCGAGTCGGCGTCGCCCTCGGCCTCGGCCATCTCCAGCAGCAGGCCGGCGTCGTCGAGACGGCTGCGCAAGCGCTCCATCTTCGAGATCTCGCCGGCGACGTAGGACAGCCGGGAGTTGACGTCCTGAGCCCGGGCCTGGTCGTCCCACAGGTCGGGGGCCGAGGCCTCCTCCTCGAGCTGCGCGCGGTCGCGGCGCATCTTGTCGAGGTCGAGCACGCTCTCGATGTTGCGCAGGGTGGCGTCGAGGGCCTTGAGCTGTTCAGGGAAGTCGGCTGCACTCACGACTACCGAGAATACGCCGCCCGGCCACTTCCATGAGGCCGGGCGGCCCGTGCTGCGTTATTCCGTTGTCACTCCGCGGGCGCGGCCTTGAGCCAGGTCAGGGCCGCCTTGTGGTACGCAACCGCAAACTCCAGCGCGGCAGCGCCGTATTGATCCCCGGACTTCTTGGCCTCCTTGGCCTGCTCGCGCGCCATTGCGAGGGCCTCGGCGTGGTATTCGTTGGCGCCGGTGTAGAGCGTCTTGAGCTGGCCACCGGCGTGCTGCGAACCGAAGGCGACACGCAACGCGATCGGATTGCGGATCGCGTCTCGTCCGGGAGCCTCCGCGAGCCATCGGCTGAAGGCACGCTTACCGGAGGCGGTAATCGCATAGGGCTGACTGGACCGAGGTCCGGGCTTGCCGAGGCGGACGTATCCCATCTCGGCCAGCACGGGCAGTTCGCGGTAGACCTGGCTCCGCGTCATCGACCAGTAAGGCCCGAGGCGGCGTTCGGCAGCCGCCATCAGCTGACCGCCGGTCATCGGCCCATCGTGGAGCAGGCCGAGCAGAGCGGCAGCCGTAGGGTTGATTTGAGAGTCGGGCATGCCTTCTAAGCTGCCACTTTGTCGCTGCGGCGTCCAGGATTTCGCCCGATCCGTCCAATTTGCGTCTCCACATACGACTGTCCCGCACAGACAGTCCGACCACGAGGGTCGTGACCGGGCGTTTTGCCGTTCAGAAAGCTCTGCGCGCGGTATTATGGAGCGCGAAATCGGTCAGACGGCGCTCGAAGTCCGGAACCGCGTCAAAGGCCACGGATCGCCGTCACCGCCATGAGCAACAAACGACATTCCGGCCAATAGGCCTGATACCTCCCAGGTTACCGCCCGCGTACCCTTTGCCCATGAGTACGGAGCGGCCCCCGGCGCGGGGTGTGGTGCTGGCGATCGCCGGTCTGGTGTGGGCGGCCGGGATGCTCTGGTCGGCCCGGGTCTCGATCACGAGCCAGAAAAACGCCGAGATCGAGGTGACCTCCACGGCGTACGCGATGCCCGGCGCGGTCTCTGCAATGCTCATCGCCGGTGCCGCGCTGGCCCTGCTCGTCCTGACCCTGACGGCCCGCCGCAACCGCGAGCTCGGCACCACGCTGCGCTTCGTGATCTCCACCGGAACCGGCCTGATCCTCGGCGGCCTCGGCGCACTCACCATCATCACGATCAACACTGACGGCTGGATCTACGCGGTGGTCGGCGGCACGGTGGCCGCGGCCGCAACGATCGGTGGGGCGCTGGCCGGTTTCCGCCACCCCCGGATCGTCAGCGCGGTCTGCTGGGCGTCCATCGCGGTGTTCCTGGTCGGCGTCGTGCTGGCGTTCCTGCAGAACGACCTGCTGCCGGTCTTCGGAGCCGGGGAAAGCGCCGCGTCGCAGGCCAGCGCCGCGACGTACTGGGGCTACGCGCAGGGCATCCTCGGTGGCCTGGTGGCCGGTCTGATCACATACCGCCTGCTGCGTCGCGGCTTGCGCCGCACCGGCGTGGACGTCCGGTGGCCGCTTTATGCGCTCGCGGGCGCGGGTCCGGGTCTGCTGCTGGCCGTCGGAGAGCTTCTTACCCGTACGGCCGGAGCTCGCGTGCTGGAGCTGGCCGGCCGGGTCAGCGTGTTGGACACCACGATCCAGCAGATGCTCAGCGGCCCCCGCCTCAACAACGCGCTGATGGTGCTGTTCGTCGGCGCGTTCACGGCCATCATAGCGGTGGGCCGCACCATGAGCTCCCCCGCCGACGAGGAGCCCGCCCCCGCGGCGTCCCGGCG
>NZ_LOJP01000001.1:1218538-1220639 GCF_001553785.1 Actinoplanes sp. TFC3 | reverse complement strand
GTCCCGGCGTGCGCCCCAGCCCGCCCCCACCGACCCCGACGAGGTGGAGAAGGCGGCGCGGGACGAACACCCGGAGACCGTGCCGTCGGGCAAGGAGGACTAAACGAGCTGGTCCAGCTCGCTTACCGCGTACCACTCAAGCTCATGGTCTTCGGCGCCGTCGACGGTGAACTGCGCGTCGGAATCCCCGGCCAGCGCCTCCTCGACTGCGTCCACCGCGGCGCCCACCTGCTCGGCCGCATCCTCGCTGTCCACGTGGATTGCGGCCACACTCGCCAGCGAGATCGCCTGCGGCAGCACCACCGAACTCGACCCCAGCTCGGCCTGCTCACGCACCAGCGCCGACGCGGGCACGTCGACCGAGATCACCACCCGGCGCCGCGGCGCCTTCCCGTCGTGCCGCAGCAGTTGCAGAGAGGTCTGGGCGGCGCGGGTGAAAGCCACATATTCGAGTTCTTCCTCGTCACCCTCGGCATACCACTCACGCAGGGCGGGGGTCACGGCATGAGCGTCCATCGGTACGCCCCCAAGCTGGCCGGAAGCCTTGAGCACCCCCAGCAGCGGCACGGTGGCCGGCACGTACACCCGGACCCGCTCGGTGATCGGCACTGTCGTCTCCCCGCTTAGCAGTGGTCTTTCCCTGCGCTATTCCATCAGCAACCACATGCGTCCGTGACAGGGGCGGTCAGCGCGTCCGGGGTTCGGGTGACATCGCCGTCGCGGGTGCGCAGCGGAAAGCCCTCCCGGACCCAGTACTCCACTCCGCCGATCATCTCCCGCACGTCATAACCCAGCCGCGCGAACGCCAGCGCCGCCCGGGTCGCGCCGTTGCACCCCGGCCCCCAGCAGTACGTGACAATCCGGACTCCCGCCGGCACCGCCCCCTCGGCGATGTCCGCGGTGGGCAGGTGCACGGCGCCGGGGAGGTGGCCCTGGTCCCACGCCGTCCTGCTGCGCGAATCGATCAGGACGAAGTCGCCTTCCGCCGCGCCGTAGACGTCGCTGACGTCGGTCTGGGTACGCAGTCTTTCCTCGAAGATCTCCACCGCTGTTCGCATGATCAGCACGCTATGCGGCTGCTTGACGGGATGGCAGTCCCTCTCAACGGCCCTACCCTGTGCCGACCGTGGATTCCCCGGTAGTTTGCCGTTATGACCCTTGATCGCACTGACTGGCAGATTCTGGCTGAACTTCAGCGAGACGGCCGCGCCTCCTTCGCGGACCTGGCGCGAACGGTGGCCATGTCCCCCAGCGCAGTCGCCGAGCGGGTACGCCGCATGGAGGAAGCCGGGGTCATCGCGGACTACCGGGCCACGGTGGATCCCCTGCGGGTGGGCCTCGACGTGATGGCCTTCGTCCGGCTCAAGTACCCGACCGGGAACTACAGGCCGTTCCATGCCCTGCTGGACAGCACCCCTGAGATCATCGAGGCGCACCATGTGACCGGCGAGGATTGCTTTGTTCTGAAGGTGCTGGCCCGGTCCATGCGGCATCTGGAAGAGGTGACCGGGCGCATCGCCGGCTTGGGCGCGGTCACCACCAGCGTGGTCTACTCCAGTCCCCTGCCCGGCCGGGCCTTGGCGCCCATTGGAGAGCAAACGGTGGCAAACTAAAGACTTCGAACGCATGAGCGGAGGCCCCGTGGAACCCCGGTTCCTGCTGTTGTCAGACGTAGCAGCTGAGCTGAACGTCTCAGACTCGCAGGTCTACCACATGGTCCGCAGCGGCGAGCTTCCCGCGATCAAAATCGGTGGCCGCGGTCAATGGCGTGTTGAGCGGGCCAAACTCGAGCAGTACATCGATCAGAAGCACGCCGAGACAGCCGCCTGGGTTCAAGAGAACCCGCTGATTGAGTAACCCTTATCCACAGCCCCGGCCAACTGCCATTGACGCTTCGCCATGCCTTTACTGAGACTCGTACCGGAGGCAAACGAAGGCAAACGCAATGATTGGGGTGCACGGTGTCGATCGCAACGGTGGCCAAACCCGCAATCCTGCTGCGCCGGGCGCCTCGATATGAGCCGCCCTACGACGACGAGGGGGTGGGTCTGGGACTGGGGTTCGGTGGGGAGCTGCCTCGGATGACGGTGCTTACCCGGGC
>NZ_LOJP01000001.1:1119406-1218438 GCF_001553785.1 Actinoplanes sp. TFC3 | reverse complement strand
GGCAGTTCGGGGGGCTCTGCTGATTCGGCTGGTGGGGGCTGCGTCGACGGTGGGGTTGTTCCGAGGGGCGCCTCGCGCGGCGTGGATGAGCGGGGTGCTGAGGCCCGGCGGAACTTGGCTGGGCGGAGCCTCGACCCCGCTGCGCGCAGGGCGGGTGTTCGCGCTCCAGCCACCCGTGGCGCAGGCGCCCGAGGCCCGGCCCTTCCCACATCAGCCGGACGAGGCAAAGGCGCCGCAACCTCCGCTGCAACAGTCAAAGAACGCAGCACCCGGACCTCCCGCCGCCAGCCGGCGACCCGCAGTGGACCCAGCGAGGGTGAGCTGGCCGCCCACCACTTCGTCAAAGCCTGCGCCGAAGTCATCAACGGCTACCGCCCCGCAGCCCACCTACGCTCCTTGGCCCAACCGCGCGAGGCAGCCCACCTGATCTCGCAAGCCCTGATCGCCGCGCAGCAGGTAGCTGTCACTCGCCGGGAAGTCCAGCAGCTCCCCCGCAATCAGGTTCCATCCCCGGTACTCGCCACTCGCACCTCCATCTGCGAACCCCGGATTGGCGTCGTAGAAGCAGCGGCCGTGCTGGTTGCCCCGGAGAGAGCCTGGGCGCTCGTGTTCCGCCTGGAGAAGCCCCATAACCGCTGGCTGGCCACCGTGCTGCGCCTGCTGTAACCACCCTCCTCAGCAGTACAGACCACGGGTACCCCCGGGGCGTCCGGTGAGCAGTAGAGGCGGCGGCCGTCCTGGGCCTCACCCTCCTTGAGCCCGTTACCGGTAACGGCGCTCGAGGCCTTACCCCCTCGATACCGCAGCATGGAGACACAGCCGCGCATACAGCCGAAAGAGCCCGGCCCCCACGGCAAACGCCGTAGGGGCCGGGAACTAACAACCACGAACCGATCAGACAGCGCCCGGAGCGCCGTGGCAGCGCTTGTACTTCTTGCCGGAGCCGCAGTAGCAGGGGGCGTTGCGGGAGGGGCCGTTGCTGGCTTCCGCTTGGCCGGAGGTGCGGCTCGGGGTCTGGCGGTGGGCGCCGGTGTGGGCCGGGCTGGCCGGGACTACCGGGGCGGCACCGAGGCCGAGGGCCGGGGCCTGCTGCTCGGGTTCTTGGATCTGGGGGGCGCCGGCTCCGGCCTCGCCGTCGATGGTGGGCGACGTGTACTGCAGGCGCTGGGGTCGACCGCTGCCGCCGAGGCCCTTCGCGCGGACTTCGACGTGCTGGTCGGGCTGGTCGTCGTCGTCGGGGTCGGTGGCCTTGGGCATCGGGACGGCCTGGGTCGGGTCGACGGTGACCGCGGGGGTCTCTTCGACCTGGACTTCGAGGTTGAACAGGAAACCGACCGCCTCTTCCTTGATGCCCTCCATCATCTGGTTGAACATGTCGAAGCCCTCGCGCTGGTACTCGACCACCGGGTCGCGCTGGGCGTACGCCCGCAGGCTGATGCCTTCCTGCAGGTAGTCCATCTCGTAGAGGTGCTCGCGCCACTTGCGGTCGATGACCGCGAGCAGGACCTGGCGTTCGAGCTCGCGGACCGCGTCCTCGCCGAGTTCGTCCTCGCGGGCCTTGTACGCCGCCTGCGCGTCCTGCTTGAGCCGCTCGATCAGCCATTCCTGGTCGATGCTGCTGCGCTCGCCGCCGGCTTCCTCGACGACGTCCTCGATGGTGACGCTGAGCGGGAACAGGCGCTTGAGGTTGGTCCACAGCTGCTCGAGGTCCCAGTCCTCGGCGTAGCCGTCGGTGGTGGCCACGTGCACGTAGTCGGCGGTCACGTCGTCGATCATGTGCTGGGCCTGGTCGTGCATGTCCTCGCCGTCGAGCACGCGCTTGCGCTCGGCGTAGATGACCTGGCGCTGCTTGTTGAGCACCTCGTCGTACTTGAGGACGTTCTTGCGGATCTCGGCGTTCTGCGCCTCGATCTGGGTCTGCGCGCTGCGGATCTGGCGGGTCACCATCTTCGACTCGATGGGGACGTCCTCCGGGATGTTGAAGCGCTCCATCACCGCTTCGACCGCGCCGGCGCGGAAGCGCTTCATCAGGTCGTCCTGCAGCGACAGGTAGAAGCGGGACTCGCCCGGGTCACCCTGACGCCCGGAGCGGCCGCGTAGCTGGTTGTCGATGCGGCGTGAGTCGTGGCGCTCGGTGCCCAGCACGTAGAGGCCACCGGCGCCGATGACCTCGGAGGCCTCGGTCTCGCAGGCTTCCTTGACGATCGGGAGGACCTCTTCGAGGGCCTTCGCGTACTCCTCCGGGCTCTCCACCGGGTCGAGGCCGCGCTGGTGCAGCTCGGCGGCGGCGAGGAACTCGGGGTTGCCGCCGAGCAGGATGTCGGTGCCACGACCGGCCATGTTGGTGGCCACGGTGACCGCGCCCTTGCGGCCCGCCTGGGCGATGATCGTCGCCTCCTGGGCGTGGAACTTGGCGTTCAGCACGCTGTGCGGGATGCCGCGGCGGCGCAGCAGGGTGGACAGGATCTCGGAGTTCTCCACCGAGACCGTGCCGACCAGAACCGGCTGGCCGGTGGCGTGGCGCTCGGCGATGTCCTCGATGACCGCGTTGAACTTGGCCTTCTCGGTCTTGTAGATGACGTCCGGGTGGTCCACGCGGATCATCGGGCGGTGCGTCGGGATGCTGACCACACCGACCTTGTAGACCTGGTTGAACTCGCCGGCCTCGGTCTGGGCCGTACCCGTCATGCCGCCCAGCTTGTTGTAGAGCCGGAAGTAGTTCTGCAGCGTGATGGTCGCCAGGGTCTGGTTCTCCTGCTTGACCTCGACGCCTTCCTTGGCCTCGATGGCCTGGTGCATGCCCTCGTTGTAGCGCCGGCCGTGCAGGATGCGACCGGTGAACTCGTCGACGATCAGCACCTCACCGTTCTCGTCGACGATGTAGTCCTTGTCGCGCTTGTAGAGCTCCTTGGCCTTGATGGCGTTGTTCAGGTAGCCCACCAGCGGCGTGTTCACCGACTCGTAGAGGTTGTCGATGCCGAGGCGGTCCTCCACCCGGGAGACGCCACGCTCGGCGATGGCGACCGTGCGCTTGGCCTCGTCGACCTCGTAGTCGCCCTCGCCGTCCTTGCCCTTCTGCAGGCGGTTGACGATCGAGGCGAACTCGCCGTACCAGCGCTGGGAGTGCTCGCCGGGACCGGAGATGATCAGCGGGGTGCGGGCCTCGTCGATGAGGATGGAGTCCACCTCGTCGACGATCGCGAAGTTGTGCCCGCGCTGGACCAGCTCGGCGGCCGACCACGCCATGTTGTCGCGCAGGTAGTCGAAGCCGAACTCGTTGTTGGTGCCATACGTGATGTCGCACTGGTAAGCCGCGCGGTGCTCGGCGGCCGGCCGGTTCGGCAGGATCACGCCGACGGTCAGGCCGAGGAACGAGTGCACCCGGCCGACCCACTCGGCGTCGCGCTGGGCCAGGTAGTCGTTGACCGTGATGATGTGCACACCCTCGCCGCTGAGCGCGTTGAGGTAGGCGGGGAACACGCCGGTCAGCGTCTTGCCCTCACCGGTCTTCATCTCCGGGATGTTGCCGAAGTGCAGCGCGGCGCCGCCCATGAGCTGGACGTCGTACGCCCGTTGCCCGAGCACCCGGCGCGCGCCCTCGCGCGCGACTGCGAAGGCCTCGACCAGCATGTCGTCGAGCTTCTCGCCGTCGGCGTAGCGCTGCTTGAACTGTTCGGTCCAATCCCGCAACTCGTCATCGGTGAGGTCGGTGTACTCGTCCTCGATCGAGTTGACCGCCTCGGCGATCGCCTTGAGGCGGCGCACCATGCGGCCTTCGCCTGCGCGGAGGACTTTTTCCAAAATCGACACGGGTCAACGCTCCCCTAGACGGTCTGCCGAACCATCGTAGGCGCCTTCTTGGCGTACTCGTGACCCGCGCCTCCGGTTAACCTCGCAAAGTGGTGCAAATACCGCAGCACGTTCGCTGAAAGCGGAGCGGCGGTGCGGCGTGCAACGTGGTGGCATCTCTGTGCGTCCGCGCGGCAGGATGGCCGCGTGCGTGCGCCCGAGTTTCGAGTCGATGAGCTACTCGTGCGCCCCTGGCGGTCCGGGGACGCCGAGGCAATGGTCCGGGCGTGTCAGGACCCGTGGCTGCGCCGTTGGTTACCGAGTTTGCCGTGGCCGTACCGGATGGAGGAGGCTTTGGAGTTCATCGGCTCGCGGCAGGACGACCGGACCAATTGGCACCTGGGCGTCTTCGCCGATCATGGGTTGGCAGGCAGCGTCGTGCTGAGTGGCATCGATGAAGCGGCGCGGACGGCGTCGATCGGTTACTGGACGGTACCGTGGGCGCGGGACACAGAGTTAGCGAGCGAGCCGCACGGGCGCTGCCGCAGTCGGCCTTCGAACAGGGATTGCGGCGGGTCAGCTGGCGGGCAGCCCGCGTTTTCGGCTCCACCCCCCCGACACTCACCGCCAATCCGGTCACGCTGCGTCAACCTGCCGAGAAAGACATCCCGGCCATCACCGTCGGCTACAACGACCCGGACACCATCCGCTGGTTCTCGGTTCCGGAGAAGTGGACTCACGAGACGGCCCGTGACTACGTCGACCGGCTGGTTCCGCTGTGGTGGGCCGGGGGTGTTGAGGTTGTTTTCGCGATTGCTGATGATCTGGACTCGTACGCCGGATCGATTGATCTGAGCGTGCGGCGCGACGACCCGGCGGTGGGCGAAGTGGGATATTTCGTCCTGCCTGACTTTCGCCGGCGTGGGTATGCGGTGTCGGCGGTCCGCGCCATCAGCAGGTGGGGGTTCGAGGTGCTCGGGCCGCAGCGCATCCAGCTCCGGTGGGCGGCCGGGAACGATGTGTCCGGGCAGGTCGCGGCGAGGGCCGGGTTCGCGACCGAAGGACTCATGCGGCAGGCTTTGATGATCAACGGGAAACGGCGGGACTGCTGGGTGGCATCGCTGCTGAGAGATGAGGTTGTGTGAGGGTTCCTGTGATCGAGGCGCACGGGGTACGACTACGCGCGCTGGCCCGGCACGACCTGGACGACCTGCTCACCGCGTACAACGATTGGGAACTGCGGCGTTTCCTGCCCCTGCTGCCGATCCCCTTCACGCATACGCAGGCCGAGGAGTACCTGAACGACGTCGTGCCGCGCATGTTCTCGGCAGGCGGCGGTTTCTGGGCCATCGCGGACACCGGAACCGACCAGTTGCTCGGCGGCGCGGGAATCGACCGGGTGGCGCTCGAACGCGGTCAGGCGGAGATCGGCTACTGGACGGCGCCGGATGCGCGCGGACGAGGCGTGGCCACTGCGGCGGTACGCGCCCTGAGCGAGCACGCGTTCGTAAGTGGGCTGTCCCGGCTGGAGTTGCTGACGCACTGGGAGAACACGGCGAGCCAGCGTGTCGCCTTTGCGGCTGGTTACACCCGTGAGGGCGTACGGCGGGCAGCGCTTCCGGACAGAGACGGCAATCGCGACGATCTGGTGGCCTATGCCCGCCTGGCCGAGGATCCCCCCGGCCCCGTCGAGCGACTCTTGCCCGATTTGCCGGGCAACGAACTGAGCGATGGCGTGGTGACCCTCCGGCCGCTGCTGCCCGAGGACAGCGAGTTCTACACGGCGCTGCACAGTCTCCCGGAGATCGTCGCAACCTCCGTGCCCCCCATCCCGCCCAGCCACATCGAGATGGAACGACGCTGCGACCGCTCTCAAGCCCACTGGCTCGCCGGCAACCGCGCCGACATGATCATCCTGGACGCGGAAACCGGCACGCGAGCCGGCGAGATCGGGCTGTACTACCAGGACCCCCGAACGGCCCAGGCCATGATCGGCTACAGCATGCTCCCGGCCTGGCGCGGCCGGGGCTACCCCACCCGAGCTGCGCAACTGGTGGCGCTGTGGGCTTTCGCGGAGACGGGAATCGCCCGGCTGATCGCGGGGGCGCTGCCGGAGAACCTGGCCTCTCAGCGGGTGTTGGAGAAGGCGGGATTCAAGCGCGAGGCGTATCTGCGGGGCCGGCTGCCCGGACCCGATGGGACGCGCAACGATGATGTTCAGTTCGCGCTGCTGGCTGAGGATGTGCTCGCTCTGATCAGTGAGTGAGGCGGTTGGGCGCGACGGGCTGCGGGCGCGAGAGTCGTCTGCCCACTGGACACAAGCCATCCTGCAAGCGCGCAGGTGTCAGACCGCGCCCTCAGTTCGCACTGCCGAGGGCGCGGTCAGCGTAGACAGGTCTTGCGCTCAACCCGCCCGTCCGCGGGCTGAGGACCGGCCGGACCGGGCACCGCGCTGCTCGCGACAGCGTCAGTCAAGACCGGTCAGAGGCCGCGCTCAGCCGGTTGTCTCCAGGCTGAGGATGCCGTAGTCGTAGCCGCGGCGCCGGTATACGACGCTCGGGCGGCCGCTTTCCTTGTCGTGGAAGAGGTAGAAGTCGTGGCCGACCAGCTCCATCTGGAACAGGGCGTCGTCGACGGTCATCGGGTCCGCGGGGTGTTCCTTTTCGCGCACGATGCGCCATGGCTGGTCATTGTCGTGTTCCTGCGGGTCGGCCAGCGATGAATCGTCAGGCGCGCTCAGACTCGGCAGGTCGGTTGGGAGCCCAGCGGTGGCTGCGGCCACGGACACCGGTGCGTGCCGGCCGCGGTGGACGCGGCGGCGGTCGGCGGCGCGGCGAAGGCGGCCGTCGAGTTTGTTGATTGCGCAGTCGAGTGCGGCGTAGAAGTCCTTGGCGCAGGCCTCGGCCCGGATG
The DNA here is from genome assembly GCF_001553785.1 of Actinoplanes sp. TFC3. Taxonomy (GTDB): domain Bacteria; phylum Actinomycetota; class Actinomycetes; order Mycobacteriales; family Micromonosporaceae; genus Actinoplanes. The sequence continues at coordinate 1,211,737 of NZ_LOJP01000001.1, read as the reverse complement.
ACGGGTCCTCGGGTCACTACGGTGATTTCGACGCGCTGGCAGTTATCGGACTGCCGCGGGTTGCGCTCGTGGAACAGTTCCACGTCGACTCTGATCAGCTTCTGGTCGTACCGTTCAACTTTTGCCAGCTTGTCGGCGACATGTTCCCGATAGTGATCGGGAACCTCTACGTTGCGGCCCTTGACGACAATGTCCACTCGTGACCTCCCCCAACGTTGGCACTGGGATCGCGCTGTGCTGCTGTCGGTGACGCCGGGGATCACGGAGCAATCCCACGCGCGTGACCGAATCGGCTTACGAGGACGCTCCTTTCCGGTGCGGCGGGCTGGATGTTCGGCTTCGCTCCGGTGGCGGATAAGCAAGGACGCTTACCCTCGTCACCAGAACGCTAACCTGCCGATGCCTGCCCGTCACCCCTCGTTGGGCAACCCGATAGCGGGACTTCCGGCTCTGGCGCTCGCCATGCCGGAGGGCTTTCACCCGCTTGGGGGCGGACCCGTCGCAGCGTTGTCGCTGCCAGCACAGCAGCCCCATTGACCTGCATGTCCACCTCCTGCAGCCGGCTCGCCACCGCGGCCAGTGTGGCCCCGGTCGTGACGATGTCGTCCACCACTATCAGGGTGCCTTCCATCGTCGGCCGCCGCCGCGAAATGTGGATCCGGGCGGGCCTGATCCTCAGGGAATTCTCAGCCGCGGCCACCCGTCCGCTTACATCCAGTGACGCGGAGTCCGGTCGGGGAAGCGCCCGCAACGGCTGATGGAGATCAGCCTGCCAACCGGCCCGACGCAACCGCCGCACTGCATGTGCGGCCAATCGCGCCATGTGGTCACCGTGCCGCTCGCGTGCCGCCCTTGCGGTCGATGGCACAGCAACAACATTTACCGGTACGTCCACAGCGCCCCCACCCAGCAAGGCAGCCTCAGCAACCGCACTGGCCAGCAGAGCCCCGAGCGGACGAGCCAACCGATGCCGCCCGCGTTCCTTGTAGCCGAGCAGCACCCCTCGCAACGAACCCGCGTACGGGCCCATCGCCACGCACCCCGGCATACCCGGCGGTGGTGGCGACGGGCTGCTGGCGTACGGGAAAAGTCTTTCCAGACGCGTCACACAGCTCGCGCAGACCCCGCGGCGCAACGCCACGCGCTCGGCACCACACCCGGCACAGACGCCGGGCAGCACCAGGTCGGCAAGGTCGGTTCCGAGCTCGGCCAGGCGCATGCCGCAGGCTCAGCGTAAGAAGAACGGCGCGACCGGTACGACTCCGGCCGGCGGGTTGGTCACCGGATCGGCCAGGTTGCCCACGCCGATGCGCACCGGCGGGGTGAGCGCGTCGAAGGTGATCCCGTTGGCCATGTAGTGGATGACGTCGGGCAGTTGCTTCACCGGAACCGGGCTGACCGGGTACGAGGTCAGGTACGTGACGTGCTGCGTGCCGATGTCGGCCAGCACCTGCGACGAGCGGGTCCCGTCGATCTCGGTTTCGATGATCGAGGCCCGGCCCCTGGCGGTCACCCCGGCGACGACCAGCGAGGTCTCCGTGCCCCAGTCCACCGCCGTGACCTGGTTGAGCTGGAAGACCTGCACGAGCCGGGGCGCCGACAACTCGGGCACATCCCCGTCCGCGTCGAGCGCGGCCACGTACAACTTGTCGCCGGCCACCAGGGCCAGGCGCCGCCCGTCCGGAGCCACCGCCACCGCCGAGATGAACCCGCCGTTCGAACCGGGCCAGGCCACCGCGCGCAGCGGCGACCCGTCCGCCGAGAAGCTGAACAGCTTGCCGCCCACAGTGATCAGGCCGAGCGCGCCGGTCTGCGCGTCATCGGAGGTGATCGCCCACACCGGCTGGCCGACCGAGCCACCCCGCAGCGCCACGGGCTTCAAGCCGGCCTGCTCCCCCGGCGCCGCCCCGCCGACCCGCAACGTGTTGACGCCCTTCTCGGCGGTGACCAGGGCGGCGTACCGGTAATTGCTGAAACTGTGTCCGATCGCCGCGGCCCGCACGTTCTTGTTTGCCGCCGACCGGACGACCGGGACCGCCTCGGTCGAGCCGCGCGACTGCGACAACCGCCGGATCTGCTGGTTGTAGATGACAAAGCGCTCAGGTTCCGCGGGCAGCCGGTACGAGGCGTTGCTCAGCAGGTAGTCGGTGCCCTCGTAGTCGTTCTGGTCCTGGCCGATGGTCAGCTCCAGCACCCGCGGTAGCAGGTCCTGCAGCGACCACATGACCTGCCGGCGCAATCGGTCCAGCGCGTTCGGATCGTCCTGCGGCTGCACGGCCTGGCCGCTCAGGCTGATCTGCAGCTTCCCGTTGCCGGCGGCCGGCACGTTACCCTGCAGCAGCGTGCCCTCGGGCAAGGATTCCACCGAGTCGGCCAGCCAGGCCGCAGGCCCGTCGATCAGCCACTTGATGACCTGACCCGGCACCTGCTCGGACGGCACGTCGGCGGACAGATAGCGGACGTCGGGCACCAGCGCGGTGTGATCCTTGTTCCAGAAGTAGATGGTGCGCGGCTCGTAGTAGTCCTGCAGCGCCCGGTCGGTCAGCAGCATGACCTGCGGTGCCTTGGTCACGAACAGCCCCGGCTTACCGGTGATCTGCGAGACGGTCAGCTTGTACGTCTGCTCGCCGCTGTCCTGCGACGGCTCGAGGATGCCCTTGGACGTCAGGACGCCCACGGTGACCACCTTGAGTGTCACGTCATCGCTGCCCGGGTTGACCAGCGGGTCGTCGGTCAGGTGCACGACCTTGATCTCGCTGGGCGCCTTGAACACGTTGTTGGCCGACGGCGAGAGGAAGCTCTGCACCTGCTTGAGCGAGGTTTCCGGGTTGCTGGCAGCCGCGGCGCGCAGGTAGTACTGCACCAGCTCGAGGTTGTCGGTGGCATCCTCGCGGGTGAACCGGTCGGGCGCATCGTTGTCCCCGGAAGCGAACCCGGTGGTCGGCCCTTCCTTGATCTTCTCGACCCGGGTGTTGTCCGGAATGCCGCACCCGGCCAGCGCCAGAGCACCGGCCAGCACTGCCGCCAGCAGTCCACGCTTCATCGCCGCACCTCCGCAGGCTCTTCCCCACGGGCCTCACCAACGCCGTTCCCGCCGGTCTTCGGGGCGTCGCCCGCGTCTGGGTTACCGCCGCTGCCCGGGGTGCCGCCGCTGCCCGAGTTGGCGCCGCTGTCCGGGTTATCGCCGTTGTCCTCCCGCGCGGCGCCGGCCACGGCGGGCCGGTCATCCGCGGCGGGCGTGGCTGCTGCGGGCGTGGCTGCCGCGGGCGTGGCTGCCGCGGGCGTGGCGGTTATCGCACGCGTGGCGGCTGCTGGCGTGGCGGCGGGCGTGGCGGCGATTGCGGGTGCGGCGTCGATCGCTCGGTCGCGGGGGATCAGCGGCAGCGGGGCCGCCACCAGCCGGTCGCCGGCGCGGACCGGGATGGTCAGGCGGAACTGGGCGCCACCGCCCGGCTCGCCCCACGCCTCCAGCCAGCCACCGTGCAGGCGTGCGTCCTCCACGGCGATGGACAAGCCGAGCCCCGTGCCGCCGGTTTGCCGGGCCCGGGACGGATCAGCTCGCCAGAACCGGTTGAAGACCAGCCGCTCCTCACCCGGTTTGAGCCCGACGCCGTGGTCGCGGACGGTGATGGCCACTGCCGCGTCGTCAGTGGCCATGGTGACCTCGACCGGTTTACGTTCGCCGTGCTCGACGGCGTTGCCGACCAGGTTGCGCAGCACCCGTTCGACCCGGCGCGGGTCGACCTCGGCGATGACCGGGGTGTCGGGCAGGCGCAGCTCGATGGTGACGCCGACGCGCTCGGCGAGGCCCTCGAGGCGTTCGGCGACGCGTTCCACGATGGGCACCAGGTCGGAGTGCTCGGCGTCGAGCGCGGCGAACCCGGCGTCGAACCGGCTGATCTCCAGCAGATCGGTGAGCAGGCTTTCGAAACGATCCAGCTCGGCTTGCAGCAACTCGGCGCTGCGGGCCACTGCCGGATCGAACTCGTCGCGCTCGGCGAAGATCAGGTCGGCTGCCATCCGTACCGTGGTCAGCGGGGTCCTCAGCTCGTGCGACACGTCGGAAGTGAACCGGCGCTGCAGGCGGGACATCTCCTCGAGCCGCACGATCTGGCGCTGCAGGTTGGCCGCCATCTGGTTGAAGGAGGCTGCGAGCAGGGCCAGGTCGTCCTCGCCGTCGACCTTCATGCGCTGATCGAGCAGGCCGGCCGAGAGCCGCTGAGCGGTGCGCGCCGCAACTCGCACCGGGGTGACGACCATGCGGGTCACCAGGCCGGCCACCACGCCAAGCAGGATGACCAAAGCCAGACCGGTGACCAGAACGGTGGCTCGGATCTGGTTGGCCGCGCGGTCCTCGGTGGTCAGCGGTACGAGGTAATAGAGCTCGACGTGGCCGAAACTGGTCGGCACCGGCGATCCGTACACCAGGTATTTGATCGGTTCGCCGTTCATCCTGATCGTGCGGATCTGCTGTGCGACCAGGCTGTCGGTGGCGACCGCCTGGCGCATCTCCCGGCTGATGAGCACGTCGGTGTCGGCCCGGGTCGAGGTGACCGGCTTGAGGTCAGCGATGTTGTCGGCCCGCAGCGAGACGATCGCCCCGCCACTCTCCGCGGGGTCGGTGTCGGCCAGCCGCGTCACGGTGTCGTTGATGGTTGCCGGTAGCTGCGGGTCACGGGCTTGGCGGTGCACGGTGAGCTGGCGGTAGGCGTAGTCCACCTTGCCCGCCATCTGCGAGCGGACCTCGTCCTCGGCGCGGTTGAGCAGGATCTTGGTGCTCTGGTCGGCGATGAACCAGCCGAAGCCGCCGACCAGCAGGCTGGACATCACCATGGTGAGCGTGACAACGCGCAGGTGCAGGGAACGCCGCCACGCGCGGCGGGCCGGGGCGGTGAACCGCTTGGCCCGGCGCACGGCAGCACGCCAGTGCCGCCGCACCACTCGCAGGGTGCGGCGGACGGGCATCGGAAGCCAGGCAGGAGCACGCATCGGGGCCAAGGTTAGCCGTTCGGCACCTCAGCCCCGAGGAGCCTGTGGATAAGTGTCAGCCCGTCCCGGCTTTGTAGCCGACGCCGCGCACCGTGAGGATGATCTCCGGGCGTTCCGGGTCCGGCTCGATCTTGGCGCGCAGCCGCTGGACGTGCACGTTGACCAGGCGGGTATCGGCGGCGTGCCGGTAGCCCCACACCTGCTCAAGCAGCACCTCGCGGGTGAAGACCTGACGCGGCTTGCGGGCCAGCGCGACCAGGAGGTCGAACTCGAGCGGCGTCAGCTTCACCTCTTCGCCGTCGCGCGACACGGTGTGCGCCGGCACGTCGATGGTGATCTGGTTGCCGGGCGGCCCGATGGTCAGCAGCTCCGGCGCGGCGTCCTCGCCACGGCGCAGCCGGGCTCGCATCCGCGCCACGAGCTCCTTGGGCTTGAACGGCTTGACCACGTAGTCGTCGGCGCCGGACTCGAGGCCCAGCACCACGTCGACGGTGTCGCTCTTCGCGGTGAGCATGACGATGGGGATGCCCGACTCGGTGCGGATGGCCCGGGCGACGTCGATGCCGCTCATACCGGGCAGCATGAGGTCGAGCAGGACGATGTCGGGCCTGTTCTCCCGGAACGCGGCGAGGGCCCGTTCACCGTCAGCCACGAACGAGGGCAGGAAACCCTCGCTGCGCAGGACGATTCCGAGCATCTCGGCCAGCGCTGGGTCGTCATCGACGACGAGTACGCGGGCTCTCATGCGATCCAATATTGCACTGTCCCTCTACAGCAGGTGCGACCGGCCGTCGATCATGTCGCGTGCCGGGCCAGATCCGGTCTAACTGAACAGCGCCCGGCCCCAGTAGTCGTCCGTACCGGAGACGCCGGGCGGGCACGCAAACAACGCCAACGACACGGGCTTGAGATATTCGTTCATCTCATCGCGCCGGGCGAGGTTGCGCTGGATCGGCACGAACTGTTTGCGCGGGTCACGCTGGTAGGCCATGAAGAACAGCCCCGCGTCGAGCCGCCCCAGCCCATCGGAGCCGTCGACGAAGTTGTAGCCCCGCCGCAAAAGCCGCGCTCCGCCGTTCATGGTGGGGTGAGCCAGCCGCACATGGGATGTTTCGGGCAGTGCGGACACGTCCGGCTCGTCGAACTCGGCGGCCTTGCCGAGCGCTGCGCCCGTACCCTTGTGCCGCCCCACAATGCTTTCCTGCTCCGCCAATGAGGACCGGTCCCAGGTCTCCACCACCATCCGGATCTTGCGGGTGACCAGGTAGGCGCCGCCGGTCATCCACTCCGCGCCGTCCCCCGGCTGCACCCACAGGTGCTGCTCAAGCTGCTCAGCTTGCTCCAGCTTCAGATTCGCGGTGCCATCCTTGAAGCCGAAGAGGTTGCGGGGAGTCGTTTGAGACGCCGACGTCGATGAGGTACGACCAAAGCCCAGTTGCGACCACCGAACGCCGACCACCCCCATCCCGATCCGGGCCAGATTGCGGATCGCGTGCACCGCCACCTGCGGATCATCGGCGCAAGCCTGCACGCAAAGATCGCCACCGGACAGCGCCGGATCGAGCACATCGCCGGGAAAATGGGGCAGATCGTCCAGGGCTGCCGGCCGCTTCGCCGCAATCCCGAACCGGTCCCGCCCATCGGCGTCACGGAAAAGCGAAGGCCCGAACCCCACGGTGATCGTCAGAGCGGACGGCGGCAACCCGAGAGCCTCTCCCGTGTCATCCGGCGGCGCCTCGGGCACGCCGTCAACCGCGCCGACCTCCCCGGCATCGCGACCCGCAGTCATCCGCGCGGCAGCCGCGGTCCACTCCTGCAGCAGGCCAATGAGCCGGTCCCGGTCCTTGGTGATGACATCGAACGCCACAAAGTGCAGACGATCCTGCGCAGGGGTGACAATTCCGGCCTGATGCGCCCCGGTGAAAGCCACCGACCCATCCCCCGCCGGCGCGGAGTCCGAAACGCCGCTGTCGATCAGCGCCCCGCCGACGGCGGCAGCGCCGGCAACCCCGGCCACACCGATACCGGCGAGCGCTATGGCCCGCCTGCGCGACACGTTCTCCGACGGCATCAGACCTACCTCTGCCCTTACTGCTCGATCTTCGCGTGCGTACTTCCGGGCCGCGGCTCTGTTTCGACCCTCGCTTACCCCCGCGGCCCGGCCTACCTTCCGTGCCCGGCCCACTTCCGTGCCCGGCCTACTTCCGTGCCCGGCCTACTTCCGGACCCGGCTTACTTCCCGGCCCGGCTTACTTCCCGGCCCGGCTTACTTCCCGGCCCGGCTTACTTCTGCGAGACCACCGCGGCGACCTTGGAGATCGGCTCGGCGAGTGCGTTGATGGCGTCCGAGAGGCTCTTCAGGTCGCTCTGGTTGAGCTCGTTGTGCAGCTTCCAGCCGTCCCCGCTGCGGTACTTCTCCAGCGTGGTGCCGACGTTTGCGAACTCGTTGTCCAGCGTCTTCACCAGCGCCGGGTCGCGTTCCTCCAGCACCGGCCGCAACGCCGCAATTGCCGCTTGAGAACCCTCGACATTTGCGTTGAAGTCGTACAAGTCGGTGTGCGAGTAGCGGTCCTCCTCACCGGTGATCTTGCCGGTCGCCACCTCGTCCAGCAGGCCCTTCGCGCCGTTGGCGAGCTGCAGCGGCGACAGCTTCTCCGCGTTCGCCTTGGCCACGATGTCCTTGACGTCGGTGAGCAACCGGTCGGCGATCGGGCCGTCCTTGCTGACGTCGGGCTTGGCAGCCCACAGGTCCTTCTCGAGGCGGTGGAAGCCGGTGAACTCCATGCCCTCCTCGGTGACCTCCTCGCGGCCGTCGATCTTCGGGTCGAGGTCGCCGAAGATCTCCGCTACCGGCTCGATGCGCTCCCAGTACGTACGGGCCACCGGGAACAGCGCCTTGGCCTTGTCGACGTCGCCGCCCTTGACCGCCGTCACGAACTCCTCGGTCTTGGTGAGCAGCGCGTCGGTTTGGCTCTTGACGTACCGCGAATAACTGGCGGTGGCCTCGGCCAGTTTGGCGTCATCGGCGAGCGGCGCCGCGGAACCCGACACGGTGAAGGCCGTCCGGATCCCCTTGCCGATCATGCCCGGTTTGCACGCCGTTTCATAGGATCCGGCCGGCAACTCGACGCGTAGGTCCCGCGACAAACCGGGCGCGATGTTCTCGACCTCGGCCATGATCCGATCACCCGGCGCGTACACGTAGAACTCGGTGACCTTGTTGCCGCCGTTGGTGACCTTGAAGACGCTGGTGCCCGCGCCAACCGCGTTCGTGGCGACCTCACAGGCCGTGTCCGAGGCCTTCACGGTGATCGGACCGCCCGACGCCGAGTCGGCCGGCTTGTCTTCACCGCCGCCGCACGCGGTCAGGGCGCTACCGAGGACGCCGACCGCGGCGAGGGCAAGGAGCCGGTTCGTACGCATGGTTCTCCTACTGCTGGGCGACTGTCGCGGGCGCGCCTTTGCGAGGCGACTCGTTGCTGAGGGGTTACTGCGCTGAGCGGGTACTGCATTGAGGAGTGACTGTCAGGGCTTGCTGCTGAGGCTTGCCGCCGGGCTTCTCGCCGCGGCTTAGTGACGGCTCATGGCTGAGATGCGGGTGCCGAGGTTGACGAGGTGGTCACCGGCCAGAGGAAGAGTGCGAGCACGGGAATGCCGTACGCCGCCCAGACCACGGTTTCGAGTACCGACGCGGTCGGCGTGATGTTGAACATGCCGGTGAGCAGCGCGGTGTACCAGGCGTTCGGGTCGAGTGCGCCGCTGATGTCGTACGCCAAATGGTTGAGGCCGCCCAAAACGCCTGCCTCTTGGAAGTCATGCGCCCCGTACTTCAAGATGCCGGCCGCGACCAGGATGAGCAGGGCGCCCGTGCAGGTGAAGAACACGCTCAGGTTGATGCGCACCGCGGTGGCATACATGAGCCAGCCGATGACAACAGCCGAGGCAATTCCGGCAACAAGGGCCAAGAGCGGTCCGGTGTTGGAGCTTGCTCCCTGCACAGCGGAATAGAAGATCAGCGAAGTCTCGAGTCCCTCGCGGACCACCGCCAGAAAGGCCATCAAAGCCACAGCCATCGAGCCCACGGCAAGCGCATCGTGCAGCTTGCCGCGCAACTCGCCGGCGATCGAGCGGGCCGCCCGCCGCATCCAGAAAATCATCCAGGTGACGAAGCAAACCGCCAGCAGCGAGGTGATCGCCTCGAAGAGTTCCTGCTGGTCGTAGGACTGCAGCAGGGTGGTCTCGGTATAGCTGAGCAGCCACCCGAACAAGACGGACAGCACTACGGCAACCGCGACGCCGCCCCAGACCTGCACGAGGCGGTCCTTGCGGTCCGATTTGACCAGGAAAGCGATGAGGATGCTGACCACAAGGGTGGCTTCCAAACCCTCACGCAGTCCGATGAGGTACGTGGCGAGCATGGCACTCCGTCGGTAAGGCATCCCTAACTAAGGTTCGGCATACCTTACGCATGAAGCCGCCCACCACGTCAAGAAGCCACGTAGTTTCGTTGCATGTCGCATACGGGCAGCCGGAGCTGCCCGCATGAGGTCCGTCGATTCGCGCCCACGGCTACCGGTCGAACTCACCGGCCTGCACGCCGGCGACGAACTGCGACCAGCCTCGTGCCGGGAACTCAAGAACCGGCCCGGCGACATCCTTGGAGTCCCGCACGAACACGGTGGCGGGTGCCGGGGCGACCTCCACACAGTGCCCGGCAGGTCCACTGCGGGTGCTCTTCTGCCAGGTCAAAGCGTTCTGCTGCAATGTCATGCCTTCCAGCCAATGTTCACTCCCCCAGATAACGCGGCAGAACGCAGCTCAGTTCAGCCGTTCGCCTGAACGAGCGATGAGTTCCCGCGTCTCGTCGGCGGACAGCGCGCGCTTACGGATATCGGAGAAGGCTTCGCGGTACACCCGCACTTCGGGGTCTTTCGTCCGCAATTGCCCGCCAACCAGGTCTTCGCTGTGGACCACCGGCGGCCGGTCCTCGAACTCGAAAACGACGAATGCTTCCGAGATGGCAGCGTGCGAACCGGCCGAAAACGGCATGACGTGAAGCTCCACGCGAGGCCGGCGGCTGGCGTCGTACAGGCGCTGCAACTGACGGCGGAGCACCTCGCGCCCTCCCACTTCGCGCCAGAGCACGGCCTCGTCCATCACCACACAAAGGCGTGGTGCGCCGTCCCGGCTGAGGACACTTTGCCGGGCCATTCGTAAAGCGGTCCGGCGCTGCAGCGTCTCCTGGTCTCGCACGTCAGCGCCCGACTTAATGACGGCGTGGGCGTACTCGTCGGTTTGCAGAAGGCCAGGCACGAGTTGCGTCTCCCACTCGCAAATCAAGACAGCTTCGGCCTCAAAAGCAACATATTCCGCGTACGGGTCATTCACCGAGGATCGGTAAGGTGCCCACCACACGCGGTCCCGGCCGCGCCGGGCGAGATTGCGCAGCCTCGCGCGAACCGGCTGCGGCGCCGCAAGTTCGTGCAACAGCCGCTCGAGGTCGGTATCGCTGATCCCGGTCCGGGCGGTTTCGATCCGGCTCAATTTGGATTCGGACCAGCCCAGCACGGTTGCCACATCAGCAGCGCGGCGCTCGGCCCGCAGCCGCCGAAGCTCATCGCCTAACTCACGGCGGGCAGCCATCGATGTCGGTCTAGACACGCGCCCACCGTACCGGCCACTCAGTGCAACTTGCAGACCACTTTCTGCACTTGCAGATCCGCCTCCCGCATGTGCTAATGAGATAAGAAATACCAACTTGGTGCAGGTCGTCACGCGGGACCCGGCACCTTGCGCATCGCCTGCGGGGGCGAAGCGCGGAACCGGAAAGCGAACCGGCGGCGGCAACCACCGGTTCGCTTTTCCATGCATCTCCCCCCGCCCCCCAAATCCCGCACAAAGTCCCATGCCTCATCCGGTACGGCCAAAGCGGGCCACTCCCCTGACCGGACCTCTGATCGCCCGATCGGCACCCTGAACCGACGCGATCCCGCTCGCTGCCCAACCGGCCACGAGCCGCACCCAAGCACCCCCGCGCCGGGCGAACCCAATCGTCGGCGGGCCGCACCGCTCGATAGACACCAGCAAAACTTGTTGAGCACCATCAGCGAGTTGCTGGCCAGCCGCCTGGAAATCAACCCTTCGGGGCGGGGCAACGCCGAATCTCAGCCATGCAGGCACCGCGAACCCCCACATAGCGAACGAGGCGACAGGTCAAAGACCTGCCGCCTCGTTCATCCCCCCGGTTTGGTACCACGCGCGTCGTGGGACCCCCCGATCACCATTGACGCTGCGTGTTTATAGATTCACACTCCGCAACAGCCATGTCAAGTAAATCAGCAAATTTCGTACTTTTTCGGTGGCGTTTGAGGTGCTCTGAGTGCGCCAACGCTCCTTCTCCGGGACTGAACCGCGTTCCGCGTCAGGTAAGAGCTAGTCGACGAGCCCGCCCTCAACCCCCACAGCAGCTACGAAAATCTCGCCCACCCCAGCAGCCGTAGCCGCCCCGGTCTCCGCGGGAAGGTACGCAGCCTTTCCAGCCGATACCTCAACCGGAGTTCCGTCCACCGCCTCAGCCACGTGCACCTCCCCCTCGGTTCCCAGCGCAATCCGGGGTCCCGAGGGCGGCAGGCTCACCGGTGGCGTGGCCGGTCCCAGCGTGAGCCGGTACAGCGCGAACTCCCGAGCCGGCACCTGCCACGTCGTCACGCCGGGTCGTTCCTGGGTTGCGGGCACGATGGGGTCGTCCAGCACCTCGAAGCGCAGGACCCTGAGCAGTTCGTCAACGTCGACGCGCTTGGGGGTCAGACCGCCGCGGAGGACATTGTCGCTGGCTGCCATGATTTCAACGCCGCTGCCCTTGAGGTACGCGTGCAGGTTCCCGGCCGGCATCCAGATAGCTTCACCGGGCTGCAGTCGTACCTGATTCAACAAGAGCGCGACCAGAACCCCCGGGTCTCCCGGATAGTGCTCAGCCAAACTCGCCGCGAGCGGGGACGTACCCGCCGTCACGACCTCCTCGACCAGCGTCGCACGATCCTCCGCAGGCCAGGTCAGCAGCGTGCGCACCGCCTCCGCCAAGCCCTCTGTTCCGGTGTTCAAAGCAGCAACAACAGGCCCAAGGCGCTCGATGCCGAGGTCCCGTAGGTCCTTCGCCGCGGCGGCCGGGTCGCGGAAGCCGCAGAGAGCGTCGAACTCGGTGAGCGCTACCAGCATTTCCGGTTTGTGGTAGGCGTCGGTGTAGTTCTTCGGGGCGTCCGGGTTCGCCTGCTGCGCGGCAAAGGCTTGCTTCGCATACTCGGCGTCCGGGTGGGCCTGCAGCGACAGCGGGGCTTCGGCGGCGAGGACCTTCATCAGGTACGGCAGCCGCGCGCCGTATTCCTCGACCGCCTCGGCGCCCAGTTGGGCTTTCGGGTCCTCAGCGATCAGCGCGTCGAGGCTGACCGGGCCGTCGCCGGTTGTCACGGTGGAGGGGTCACCGGGGTGGGCGCCGAGCCAGAGTTCCGCTTCCGGGTCATCGGTCGGGGCCGTCCGGCCCTGCAACATGGCGATCGCTGAGCGCGACCCCCAGGCGTAGGGCCGGATGACGCCGGTCAGGGGAAGTACTGCAGCCACCGTCGGCCGCCTCCCAATCTCAGGTTGCGACGGCGGTGTCCGCTGCCGTCAGGTTTGTCGCCTTCGCCGGGTGGTAGATGTCCGGTTCGAGATAGATTACCCGGGCAATGGGCAGCGCTTCGCGGATGCGGGCCTCGGTTTCGTTGATGTGCCGGGCCACCTCCTGCGCCTGCTCGGTCGGCGGCACCGCGATCTTCGCGGCGACAAGCAGCTCCTCGGGGCCCAGGTAGAGCGTCTTCATGTGGATGATGCGCTCGATGCCGTCGCCACTGCAGATGGCCTTCTCCAGCTTGGCAACATCCTCGGGGTTGGCGCCCTCGCCGATCAGCAAGCTCTTCGTCTCGACCGCCAGCACCCCGGCGATGACCACCAGCAGCAGGCCGATGGCGGCCGTGCCGATGCCGTCCCAGATGCCGTTGCCGGTGATCAGCGTCAGCCCGACACCGAGCAGCGCGAACACCAGACCGACCAGTGCGCCCGCGTCCTCAAGCAGGACAACCGGCAGCTCAGGGGCCTTGGCGCGGCGGATGTAGTCGACCCAGGAGGTCTTGCCACGGGTGTGGTTGGACTCCTTGATCGCGGTGCGGAACGAGAAGCCCTCGAGGCCGATCGCGATCAGCAGGACAACGACCGGCACCCACTTCCACGACTCGATCGCCTCGGGGTGCTGGATCTTGTGCCAGGCCTCGTAGAGCGCGAACAGGCCACCGATGCTGAACAGCACGATCGAGACGATGAACGCGAAGATGTAGCGCTCCCGTCCGTACCCGAAAGGATGTTCGGGGGTGGCCTTGCGGGTTGATCGCTTGCCACCGAGCAGGAGCAGGCCCTGGTTGCCGGAGTCCGCGACCGAGTGGATGGCCTCGGCGAGCATCGACGACGAGCCCGTGAGCAGCCAGGCGATGAACTTTGTGACAGCGATGCCGAGGTTGGCCCCCAGCGCTGCGAGAATTGCTTTGGTGCCGCCGCCCGCGCTCACTGCATGCTCTCCGGCATCGGGTTGCTCAATTCCTTCATCTCGTTGATCGCAGGCACGGCCATGGGGTCCAGGCCGTGCGCCAAAGCCAGATAAATCGAAGCGAAATCCGGTACGGCGGTCAGCGACGCCAGCCGCTCCAACGCCGAACCACCCTCGGCGGTCAACACGTCGCACCGCACGCCACGGCGCTCGGCGAGCACCTGGACGGCCTCGGCCCGGCGTTCCTCCACCGCGACCGGCTCGTCCGCGTCCTCTTCCGGGTTGAGACCGCCGTCGCGGAGCACGACCAGGCGCAACCGCGTGGTGTCCTCCTCCTCGTCGGGGTCGGCGAAGATGTCGCGCGCCGACTCCGCGAGCCCACCGAACGGGCCGTCCAGCAGACCGACGCGGCCCCGGCCGGCCTCGCCGAGGGCGCCGGCCATCACGGGGTAGCGGGCGTTGGCGGCAAGCGTGTCGGCGAAACGCCGCGCGGCGACGGTGGCCAGCGGCGATGAACCCCAGACAATCGGAACAGAACCGGCCAGATCGAGCGCCAATGACTTCGCCGGGTTGACGAACGCCTCGGCGCCGGGACGGCACCGCTCGGCGTCGGCGTCGAGGCGGGCCGCGGTCTCCGCGAAGTCGGCCTCGTTGACCTTGACCAGACCGAGTGCGCGGGCGGCCAGCAGCACCGGCACGGCCAGGCCCCACAGGCTGGCGCGGGCCGGGGCACGGCGCGGCACCGGGATGAACGGCGCGCGGGCCCGCTCGGCCATGGACTGCAGCTCGGAATCCGGGTTGCCGATCGCGACGAGGCGGGCGCCCCGGCGCGAAGCGGCGTCCGCGGCAGCCAGCGCCTCCGGGCTGCGACCGGACGCGGAAACGGCGATGACGACGTCCGCCGCGCCCACCCAGCCCGGTACGCCGGCGCTGCGGTGCCCGATCACCGGGACCGGGCACCGGGGGCCGGCCACCGTGGCCAGGATGTTGCCGGTCAGCCCGGCAGTGCCGATGCCGGCCACGACGACCGCGCGGGGCCGGCCCTCGTCGGCCAGGCTGGTCAGGTTGGCCTCGGCGGCCAGCGCCGCCGACTCCCGGACCTGGGCGCCGGCGGACGCGGTGGCGCGCAGCATGCCGCCCGGGTCCTTGGCGAGCATCGCCTTCTCGTCTTCGAGCAGCGACTCATCGGCCACCCGGCGGCCGGTCAGGCCGGTTCCGGCGTGTCTCGGGCTCGCCATGTCAGCCCACCTCATTTCGCGCTGTGGGGCCGGTCCCGGGCCGGGCCTCGTCCAGCAGCAGGACCGGGATGTCGTCACGTACCTCGAACACCCGCCCGCACTCGGTGCAGGTGAGCGTCTGTGCATCCGCTTCGTAGCGCAGCGGCGCATGGTGCGTGTCAGGGCAGGCCAGTATGTCCAGCAACTGCGGATCGAGGGCCACCGAGCGGCTCCTTCGTGACGCGATATGTATCCAGGACCAGGTGATCCTAACCGCGCACGATGCCGAGCACTTCGTCCCGGAGGGCCACCATCCGGTCGGGCTTGGGCGCCTCGACGTTCAGGCGCAGCAGCGGCTCGGTGTTGGAGGCCCGCAGGTTGAACCAGGACCCGTCGCTGAGCTGGACCGTCAGGCCGTCCAGGCGGTCGATCGTGGCGTCCGGGTAGGCGGCCTCAACCTCCGCGATCCTGGCGCCGGCGTCGGCGACCGTGGAGTTGACCTCACCGGAGGCGCAGTAGCGCTCGAACTCGGCCGCGAACTGTGACAGCGGCTCGTCCTGCCCGCCCAGCGCCGCGAGCACGTGCATCGCGGCCAGCATGCCGGTGTCGGCGAACCAGAAGTCACGGAAGTAGTAGTGGGCGGAATGTTCACCGCCGAAGACGGCGTTCGTGCGGGCCATTTCGGCCTTGATGAAGGAATGGCCCACGCGGCTTCGTACCGGCTGACCGCCGTTTTCCTTGATGATCTCGGGCACGGCAGCCGAGGAGATCAGGTTGTAGATGACCGTGGCGCCGGGCGCCTTGGCCAGTTCGCGCTTGGCCACCAGGGCGGTGATGGCGGACGGGGAAACGGGGTCGCCGTTCTCATCAACGACAAAACAACGGTCGGCGTCGCCGTCAAAAGCCAGACCGATGTCGGCGCCATGCTCACGCACGGCCGCCTGCAGATCGACCAGATTGGCCGGATCCAGCGGGTTGGCCTCATGGTTCGGGAAAGAACCATCCAATTCGAAATACATCGGTACGATCTCAAGTGGCAAAGCGGCCAGAAGCTGATCTCCCAGCACGGCCGGCACGGTGTAACCGCCCATGCCATTGCCCGCGTCCACGACGATCTTGAGCGGGCGGATATCGCTGAGGTCGACCAGCTTGCGCAGGTGCTCGGCGTACCCGGACAGCAGCGCGACGTGCTCGACATTGGGCGGCATTTCGCCAACCGCACCGAGATCGTTCAGCAGTTCCTCGGCGCGCACCCGGACTACCGCGAGACCACTGTCCTGACCCACCGGCTTGGCCCCGGCCCGGCACAACTTGATGCCGTTGTACTGCGCCGGATTGTGGCTCGCCGTGAACATCGCACCGGGCAGGTTCAGCACCCCGGAGGCGTAATACAGCTCATCGGTCGAACCCAGACCGATGTGTACGACCGCGGCTCCGGCGGAATTCGCGCCGGCGGCAAAAGCGGCGGCCAGTGCGGGCCCGGTCTCCCGCATGTCATGGGCGATGACGATCTTCTCGGCGTCGTCGCCGGACTCCCGCAGCATCTCCACGAAAGCGGTACCCAGGGCCCGGGCGACGGTCTCGTTGAGCTGCTCCGGCACGACGCCTCGCACGTCGTACGCCTTCACGAGCTGGGACAGGTCAGTCAACGCACACTCCTTGGGCGATTTACTGTCCCGCCGAGACTAACGGAGTGCCGGTACCCAGAAGGCGGCAACCGGGGTTCCGAAAAACCGCGATGTGCGCACGTCACACCGCGGTTCCCCGATCGTTAATGTCAGCCCCAGAAGACGTAAACGGCGCTGTAAGGAACGGCCGTGGTGGAACCATCGGTGCAGGTGCCGGCGGGCGCGACACCGCCCGAGGTGTACAGACGCTGGATGTAGCTGGCCTTGGCAAGCACGCCGTCGGCCGGGCCACTGTGGCTGTTGATCTGCAGCAGCAGCTCCGGGATCGTCCCGGCGCGCGTCTGCTCACCCACCTTGGCCGCGGTGACCAGCGAATCGTCCCGCTCGGACTGCCAGCTCGGTCCCTTGAAGTGGTGCAGCCGGCCGCCGGTTCCGGCGAGCTGCGCCTCGGGTACCGACGCCCCCGCGAAGGAACCGTTGGCGCAGGTGTAGGTCTGGGTCCCTCGAACCACCTTGTAGGTGCCGATCCGGCGCAGGCCGGCGGGCGGGTCAATGGGCGAAGCCACCGTGCTGGCGCTGGGCCGCGGACCCGGGCGGCCCGGGCCCTGGCTCTGCTCGGCGGCGGAGGCCTGGAACGTCACAGCGGTCAGTGCACCGACGACGGTGAGCGCCGCTCCGGACAGGATCGCGGTACGAACGGGAGTTCGCATGGATGGTGCTCCTTATGAAGACTCGGGTGTCCACCGAGCCGTACGGAGCTGACCTCGTCCCCAGTTCATCGATTGCCCCAAATGGCTATCCCAGTTGACCCGATCGGACAAGCTGCATCAATGGACATCGAAATGCGCCCGGTAAATGATGAGGATTTATCAGTCTTGCACCGTTTTGCGATCGAGCCAGGACTGATAGGGCCCAACTGGTACGGCTACCGCAACGTGCAGACCCTGAACAAGAGGTACGCCGAAGACGGCTTCCTCAACGACAATGACAGCCGCGTCATGGTTATCGCCGACGCCCAAACCGCGGGGCTGACCTCTTGGCAATCGGGAACTTTCGGCCGCTACGGCTCGTACTGGGAAATCGGCATCGTGCTGCTTCCGGAGTTCCGAGGTCGCGGCATCGGCTGGCGGGCGCAGGCGATGGTAAGCGACTACTTGTTCGAGCACACGCCGGTGCAGCGCATTCAGGCGACCACTCAGGCCGACAACGTGGCTGGGCAGAAGTCGCTGGTCAAGGCCGGGTTTCAGGTTGAGGGTGTGATCCGGTCGGCGGAGTTTCGGGCGGGTCAGTGGCGGGACGCATTGATGTACAGCCGGTTGCGGGCGGATCCGGTGGTTGCGTGGTGAGGGTTTGAGCTGCTTGCCCGCCCTCAGACCCGCGGCTTGCTGGCCCGGCACGGGAGATCGGCGTGGCAGGGTGATCGGGTGAGTGATGACGCCTGGTCCGAGATCGCCGAGCTGTGGTCCGAATTGTGGGGACAACTCCCGGCACCCATTTGGCGGGTGGTTCTTGATGCGGGCGGCATCAGCCGTGGGGCGAAGGTGCTGGATGTGGGGTGCGGTGCGGGTGACTTCGTCGCGTACGCCCGCAGTGTTGGCCTGGACGCCTTCGGAGTTGATCCGGCGCCGGGCATGGTTGAGGTCGCCGACCGGAAACTGACGGCCGAGCCGGAAGGCTTGAGGTCCAAACTGGACATCTCCGCGGCTTTCGTGCGCGGGCCGAAAGCCTTCGAAGGCATGCCGGAGACCTCTGCAACCGGGCCGGGGGCTCTTGCGGCCCAGCCGGGGTTTTCAGCGGGCGCTATCCGGCTGGCCGAGGCCGAACATCTCCTTTGGCCGGACGACACCTTCCACCTGGTGACCGCCTTCAACTCGGTGCAATTCGCCGGCGACACCGACGCGGCGCTCTTCGAGATGATCCGCGTGACCTTGCCGGGCGGGCATGTCGCGGTAGCGAACTGGGCCGAGCGCGACCTCAACGAAGTGGACTCGGTGGAACGAGCGCTCGATGATGAGCCGCCCGGACCGGATGGCGATTTGCGGGTGGCCGGCGGTCTTGAGGAGTTGTTCGGGGACTGCGGGCTGACCGTGGTCGCGTCCGGCTTGGTGGAGATGCCGTGGGAGGTGCCCGACGAAGCGGCCCTCGTACGGGGCATTCTGCTCGGTGAGGAGCCCGCTCTCGCTCCGGAGGTGACCGCCGCGGCCTTGCCGTACCGGAATGAGAGCGGGGGTTATCGGTTCGTCAATCACTTCCGCTTTGCTGTGGGACGGAAGTCCGCCGGCTCCTGATTGTGCTGTGGGACGGAAGCCAGCCGGCTCCTGATAAGGAAGCGCACGCCGTCGGGGGCTTCGAGGCTGAAGCCGCTCCCCCGGCCCGGCACGACATCCACCGTCAGATGGGTGTGCTTCCACGTCTCGTACTGCGCGTTGCTCATCCAGAACTGCACGGGCTCGTCCACCCCGTCGATGCGCAACTCTTCCAGCAGGATGTCGCTGGAACCGGTGCGGAACTCACCGTCGGGGTAGCACATCGGCGCGCTGCCGTCGCAGCAGCCGCCGGACTGATGGAACATCAGCGGTCCGTGCCGCCCCCGCAGCGAGCGGATGAGGTCCGCCGCTGCGGGGGTCACGTCGACCCGGGCACCCCTCGCCGCCGGGTCGCGATCGGCCGGTGTGGTCATCAGAAGAAGCCCATCGCCTTGGGCGAGTAGCTCACCAGCAGGTTCTTGGTCTGCTGGTAGTGGTCGAGCATCATCTTGTGGTTCTCGCGGCCGATGCCGGACTGCTTGTACCCGCCGAATGCGGCGTGCGCGGGGTACTGGTGGTAGCAGTTTGTCCACACTCGACCGGCCTTGATCTCCCGGCCTGCCCGATATGCCTGAGTGATGTCGCGCGTCCAGACACCGGCGCCAAGACCGTACAAGGTGTCATTGGCGATTTTGATTGCGTCTTCATAGTCCGAGAATGAAGTCACCGACACGACCGGACCGAAGATCTCCTCCTGGAAGATTCGCATGGAGTTCGCGCCCTCGAAAACCGTCGGCTGCACGTAGTAACCACCGGACAAATCACCACCGAGGTCGCCGCGCGCGCCGCCGATGAGGACCTTTGCGCCCTCCTGCTTGCCGATGTCGATGTAGGACAGGATCTTCTCGAGCTGGTCGTTCGACGCCTGCGCGCCGACCTGGGTGTCGGTGTCCAGGGGGTTGCCTTGCTTGAGGTTCTCCACGCGCTTGACGCCGGCGGCGAGGAAGTCCGAGTAGTGGCCCTGCTGGATCAGCGCCCGCGACGGACAGGTGCAGACCTCGCCCTGGTTGAGCGCGAACATCGTGAAGCCTTCGAGCGACTTGTCCAAGAAGTCGTCGTCGGCTCGGCTGACATCGTCGAAGAAGAGGTTCGGGCTCTTGCCGCCGAGCTCCAGCGTCACCGGGATGATGTTCTCCGACGCGTACTGCATGATCAGGCGCCCGGTGGTGGTCTCGCCGGTGAACGCGACCTTGGCAACCCGGCTGGACGATGCGAGCGGTTTGCCCGCTTCCACGCCGAAACCGTTGACGATGTTGAGCACACCCGGCGGCAGCAGGTCACCGATGATCGACATCAGGTAGTGGATGGACGCCGGGGTCTGCTCGGCCGGCTTCAGCACGACGGTGTTGCCCGCCGCCAGTGCAGGGGCGAGCTTCCACACCGCCATCAGGATCGGAAAGTTCCACGGGATGATCTGCGCGACCACACCCAGCGGCTCGTGGAAGTGGTAGGCGACCGTGTCATCGTCGATCTCGCCGAGCGTCCCCTCCTGGGCGCGCAAAGCCCCGGCAAAATAGCGGAAATGGTCAACGGCCAGCGGCAGGTCCGCAGCCAGGGTCTCGCGTACCGGCTTGCCGTTCTCCCACGTCTCGGCGACGGCGAGCCGCTCGAGGTTCGCCTCCATCCGATCGGCGATCTTGTTCAGCACATTCGCGCGATCGGCCACCGAGGTATGCCCCCAGGCCGGCGCCGCACCGTGCGCGGCATCCAAGGCCCGCTCGACGTCGTCGGCCGTGCCCCGGGCAACCTCGCAGAACGCCCGACCCGTGACCGGCGACGGATTCTCGAAGTATTGGCCCTTCGCGGGCGGGACGTACTCGCCGCCGATCCAGTGGTCGTAGCGGCTCTGAAACTCAACGATCGATCCGTCCGTGCCGGGCGGGGCGTAAATGGTCATCGCTACGTCCTCCTCGTCCTGCGTTTCACGGTCCTGCGCGGGCGTGTCGCGGCTTCGGCGTTTCCAGGCCGCCGTGTCCGTCGAGGACCGATTTGTCAGCTACCGCTTGCGCTGCGTTCGACTCACGCCCGAGCCGCACCCGCGCCCTACCGGTCCTGCGTTTGCGCCGCGTCCTGCTGATGCTTCATCTGCACCCGCGTTCCGCTGATGCTTGGGTTTGCCCGCGTTCCGCTCACGCTTGATATGCGGCCGCGTTCCCTGACCTTGATTCGCATGCCTTTTCCGCTGGCGCTTGATCCGCGCTCCTACGGACGTTAATGACGAGGAC
The DNA here is from genome assembly GCF_001553785.1 of Actinoplanes sp. TFC3. Lineage (GTDB taxonomy): Bacteria > Actinomycetota > Actinomycetes > Mycobacteriales > Micromonosporaceae > Actinoplanes. The sequence continues at coordinate 1,190,800 of NZ_LOJP01000001.1, read as the reverse complement.
GTTGCACAGACGTTGCAACGCCGTACTCTCCGGCGAGCTCAACTATGCGGTCGAAGGCGGGCCGCCGAGCCGGTGACCCTTGCGGCAGCGTGGTCGCGTAGGCCTCCCACATCTGCAGGTCATCCGCACCCCATGGGGCGTCGAGCCAAGCCCGGATCAGCTTCGCATCCCCCGTCGCGAGCACCGCGCCGCGCAGCCGGGAGTCGATGAGGTTGCGCAGCCGAACCACGCCGGGCGCATCCGACGACGGCAACAGCGGTCCGGCGTAGGCCGTAAGCGCGTCGCCGACAAGCCCATCGTCCAGCAGGCGCGTCACCGTCAAGAAATCCGCCGCCACCTCACCGCGCAACCGGTAAGGCCGTGAATCCAGCAGTTCCGGCCCCAGAATCCGGCGCAGCCGCGACAGTTCAGCGCGCACGGTCACCGGATTCGAATCATCGGCATAAAGGTCAAAACCCAGTTGCTCGCCGGTACGTCCAGACGGGTGCACCAGCAGCAGGCACAGCAACTCCGAGTGACGCCGACTGAGCCGGCGGCTCTTTCCGTTGACCGCCACCACCGCATCCTCACGCCCCAAAACGGACACCGATGGTGCCCGGGGCGCCTGAGAGCCGAGGAACGCCTCCGCCGCCAAGGCGGTCGCCCGAACCAGGGCCAAACTGTGCGGGTGAGCCAAGTGATCGCCGCCGGTCACGTCAATGGCGCCGAGCAGCAGCCCCGTTGCCGGGTCGTGAATAGGCGCAGCCGCGCAGGTCCAACGCTGCACGCCGCGACTGAAATGCTCGGTGGCGAAGATCTGCACCGAGTGATCGACCGCCAGCGCCGTCCCCGGCGCGTTCGTCCCCACATGCGCCTCGTCCCAGCGAGCGCCAGGTACAAAGTTCATGGACTCGGCGCCGCGCAGCACCGTAGCGTGTCCCTCAACCCACAGCAGCCGGCCGTACGCGTCGCACACCGCCATCAGATGCGCGCCATCGTCGGCCAGACCGCCGAGCAGGTCCCGGAATATCGGTAACACCCGGGCAAGGGGATGCGCCGCCCGGTACGCCTCGAGATCCCTGTCGGTCAGGTCGATGGGTGCGGTGCTGTCCGGGCTGACTGCCGCACCGGCCGACCGCCGCCACGACTGAGCGACCACATCACGAACTTCCCGGTTCGCCCCGGCATCGCCGGTCAAAAATCGCTCATGGGCCCGGCCGACCTGGCTGATCCGTTCGGCGGGGTCGGCACCGAGATCGAGCGCGAACCAGGGATCGGCCATCCCACACCTCCAGACCACTCCATCGTGACCCAGCTCACCCCCGGCGACAACAGTCTGTCGATTGCCGTTTCGATCGGACCCGGATTCGCCGGAAGCGCCGGTCCCCGGTCGAGGCGGAAGCGCCGGCCCACACACCCGCCGCTCCGGGCGGAAGCGCCGGTCCACACGCCCGCCGCTCCGGCCGGAGGCGTAACCTACGCCGCCCGCGCTCCGGCTTAGACGCGGTCAACGCCTCCCACTCAGGGTTGAAGCGCCGGTCAGAATGTCCCCTTTGGGAGCGGGGCCGTAGCCCTTGATCCGGCTGCCGGCGTCCGGCGGTGATCGCTCAATCGGCTGCTGCTGATCGCGAGGTCTCCCCCATGTGTGCCAGCCCGCCGCGAGCGCCCACTGCGCCGCCGCACGGGCGGCCATATTTCTTCTCGTCCTTGGTGCTGCCTGTTCGGACGGAGATGGCGAGATGCGCAACCTGAAGATGATGGTGACCGGCCTGGCGCTGGCTGGGCTCGCGGGATGCGGCACAGCTTGGGCGGCCGAACGGTCGCCGTCGTGGGTCGCGCCGTCCGCGTCCTCGCACTCCCGAACGGAATCAGCATCGCCCGACAAGTCGGACTCGTCGGCTGGCGGCTCCCACGCTGCGGACGCCTCTGGCGAATCGGACTCATCCGCTGCAAGCGATTCCTCAGACATCGCATCCGACGCCGCCGGCTCGGGCACCTCAAAAGACTCGGGCTCCGCGACTGGCTCGGTGACTTCGACCTCTGGCTCGGGGACTTCGACCTCCGGCTCGGAGGCGCCTACCGATGGGACCGGAGCGCCCACTCCAGGAACAGCGGCTCAGCCTGCCTCTGCGGGTTCTCCGGCTCACGCGGCGTCCGATTCGTCAGCGGCGGCCAAGCCCCACGGTGATGGCCCGGCGAAGAGCCTCATGCGCACCGGCGGCGATGAAGTGGCGCTGACCTTCGACGATGGCCCCGACCCGGTGCAGACACCGAGGATGCTCGACCTGCTGAAGCAGCAGGGCGTGAAGGCAACGTTCTGCCTGGTTGGCCAGAACGCGGCGGCGCACCCTGAGCTCGTACAGCGAATCGCGGCCGAAGGCCACACGCTTTGCAATCACTCCTGGAATCACAGTTTGACGCTCGGCAGGCAGAAGCCGGCGGCGATTCGGGCGGACTTGGAGAAGACCAACGATGCCATCCGGGCTGCAGTGCCGGATGCCGAGATCAAGTACATGCGTGCGCCGGGCGGCAACTTCACGCCTGCGCTCGTTGAGGCGGCCGCCGAGCAGGGCATGACATCCATTTACTGGCAGCTCGACCCGCGCGACTGGGACCACTCCACCGACGCCTCCGACGGCGCTCACGAGGCCCGGGTCGTCAAGACCGTCAAGAAGCACGTCGGCAAGGGGGCGATCATCCTGTCCCACGACTACGGCCAGCCGGACACGATCGCGGCGTACAAGACGCTGATCCCGTGGCTGAAGAGCCGCTACGACCTGATCGCCCTGCCCTGAGACGAGCGCAACGGCACGCGGAACGAAAGAAGGCTCAGTGCGAGGGCGGGATGACCCGGAGATGACCGCGGCGGCCGGTTTGATGGCCGGGGAGGTTGTCGTGCTCCTCCGGACGCGGCGGCGGGGCTGGGCGCGCAGCTTCGCGGACGGCGTCGGCCAGGGCAACCAGATCGTCGGTCGTGGGCGGCGGTGGGGCGAAATCGCCGTCGTGGCGGACCAGTTCCCAGCCTCGGGGGGCGGTGAGGCTGCGGGCGTGGGGTTCGCAGAGGTCGTACGTGTGCGGCTCGGCGAATGCGGCAAGGGGTCCGACCACCGCCGTGGAATCGCTGTAGACGTAGGTCAGGGTGGCGACCGCCTGTCGGGGACAGCCGTTACGGGAGCAGCGCCGTGGGGACCTCACGGCGGCACGTTATCTCTAAGCGCGCTCTCGCGGGGCCGATGCCGCCCGCGACACGCCGAGCGGTGATGCATCACGAATTAGCGATGCCGCCGCGACACGCCGTCCCAATGGGACGAATTCCGGCGTCTGAAACTCGCCGCACACAGCCTGAGCACGGAGTACGGCGTTTGCGGGCTAGGCTGGCGGTGTGACAACCAGTCCCGACCGCCGCCGGGCCGGCTCTGAACCGGGCCGGACCCCCCGAACCGCCGGACCGGGTCGCCCTACTCGACGCGACCGGCACGGGCGAGGGCTGCGTGGCCGGCTCGTTCCGGCGACGGTGCCGCTTGCTCGTACCAAGGCAGAGATCTTTGATGATCTTGTTTTGGACACGGTCGAAAGCTTGGAACGCCGCTATGCCAAGGAATTGGCTGGCGTCGAGTTCGCCGTCGAGGACGTTCCGCCGGATCTCAACGTGTACGACTCTGACGTGCTGGAGGATGGCGAGGTGCCACTGGCGCGCCTGCTGCCGGGGCGCCCGGGACGTCAGGAGCTTCCGCCGCGCATCGTGCTCTATCGCCGTCCGCTGGAGTTTCGCGCCATGGATCGTGAGGACCTGGCGGACCTGGTCCACGACGTCATCATCGAGCAGGTAGCGAACCTTCTCGGCGTTGACCCGGACGAACTCACCTAAGCCGGATTGCCCGTACGCAAACAGCGGCTCGGGCGCGGTCCAAGAGGCCCCCACCTCGTGGATCCGCAGCCCGCCGCCGATCTACCGCTCGCGTCGCGGCTTCAATGCTGCATTCCGGCCGTACTCAGTTTCCTCGCGATCGGCCTCTGTCCGCTGCCCCCGGCAGCGTGCGCGAATCGCCTACGCCTTGGTCTTACCCCCAACTTCGCCACATGCCCCCCGGCGTCGTGACGACAGTTGGTGCTCAGGCAACGCGGCGCTTGAGTTTGCGGCGCTCCCGTTCGGAGAGGCCGCCCCAAATACCAAATCGCTCATCGTGACCGAGTGCGTACTCCAGGCATTCGGCTTTGACATCACAGCGGCCGCAGATTCTCTTCGCCTCGCGAGTTGAACCGCCTTTTTCCGGGAAGAAAGCCTCCGGATCAGTCTGCGAACACAGCGCCCGCTCCTGCCACTCGGGCGCGTCCCCCAGCAGGTCGACCCCTTCTACCTGCGCTTCCATCGGCGTGCCTCCTTTTCCGCGCCGGCAGCGATGCCAGCGCTGACCCCCCACGCACGCGGCGTGTTTCTTGCGGGAAATAAGCGGTTCGCGACGCCGCTTTCCCACAACCCCACCGAAATTACACGCGTGTAAGACGTGCGTCGTCAAGCCGAACCTGATAAATAGGCCCGTTCCCACAAGGCTCCGTCTTCACCGCGCGGTCCCGTTCCTGCCCTATCTCTCAGAGCGGTCAAGAGGTAACGCACAGTCGGCGCGTCGGGTCCAAATTACCCCAATTTGTGATGTAGGCACCAGCCCGGATGAGACTTCTCGTGGTAATGCGCAAGAGGTACAAGAGGCCGACATCCGACATCTGGGCGCGGGGCGTGATGGAGTAGATGGTCATGGGCGACCGGAGCCGGAGAGGTGACGATCAGCGGTAACCGACTGCGCGTTGACGCAAGGCTGCTGCCGGCTGCTCACTCCGGTTCTGACTTCTACGGCTAGATGCTGATTACCACCGGTGCTGGGTGCGGCGGGTGTTTTTCGAATCCAGCACACCGCTGGACGCTGATGCAGAAGGACCTACGTGCAAGGGGCGGTGAGCGCAGGCCACGGGGAGCGCAGGCCACAGCGAACGCAGGCAACGGTGAGCGCCCGCTCCGGAGCGCCCCCCTCGGCCTGGCCGACGATTACCGGCGATTCCGGGACGTCATAGACCGCACCCAAGCTCACCTTCGCCCGGCCATCGAAGCCGAACGAAGTGCCCGGACCGCGCGAGCAAACCACCAGACGTCAGCGCCGTCCGTACACCGTCGTCCTCTCAGCCGCGGGTCTCCCCGCGCGCGCCGCAAGGTCCTTCAGCTCTGTGACCGTGCGGGCTGAGCCGTTCTCCGAGCCGGCCATTCGGGAGATTGTTTCCTCCATCAGGGTTCCGCCGAGGTCGTTGCAGCCGCCGTTCAGCATGGCGATCGTGCCCTCGTCGCCGAGCTTGACCCACGAGCACTGCATGTTGCTGATCCGTCCGTGCAGCAGGACGCGGGCCATGGCGTGGACAACCCGGTTTTCCCGCCACGTAGGGCCTGGGCGGGCGATGCCAGCGAGGTAGATCGGCGCGTTGGTGTGGATGAACGGAAGCGCTACGAACTCGGTGAAGCCGCCCGTTACGTCCTGAATGCCGGCGAGCACGCGGAAGTGGCCCAGCCATTGGCGGGGGTGGTCGACGTGGCCGTACATCATCGTGGAGCTGGAGCGGATGCCCACTTGATGGGCGGTGGTGACGACGTCGATCCAGGTTGAGGCGGGCAGCTTGCCCTTGGTGAGCACCCAGCGGACATCGTCGTCGAGGATTTCGGCGGCGGTGCCGGGAATGGTGTCCAGACCGGCCTCGTGCAGTTCGATGAGCCAGTCGCGGATCGACACCCCCGCCTTCGACGCGCCGGTGACGATCTCCATGGGCGAGAACGCGTGGACGTGCATGCCGGGGACTCGTTGTTTGACGGCTCGCACCAGGTCGGCGTACGCGGTGATCGGCATTTTAGGGTCGATGCCCCCCTGCATGCAGACCTCGGTGGCACCGTCGCGCCAGGCCTGCTCCGCGCGGTCCGCGACCTGCTCGACCGAGAGCCGGTACGCGTCGGCGTCGTTCTCGCGTTGGGCGAAGGCACAGAAACGACAGCCGACATAACAGACGTTGGAAAAGTTGATGTTGCGGTTGACCACGTAGGTGATGTCGTCGCCGTTCACCTCTTTGCGCAGGTCATCGGCGAGACGGGTGAGTTCGTCGAGGGCCGAGCCATCCGCGTTGAACAGGGCCATCGCCTTGTCCTCGTGCTCGGGCAGCAGCAGCTTCGCCGGGTCCTCGGCGGCCAGGCGCAGGCCGGCCAGCACATCGGTGTCGGTCTTCTCGTAGACCGGTGTGGACACATGCGTGGCGACCTCGTCCCAGTCGCCGTACACCGAGTCGAAGTCGCCGCGGCGATCACCGGTGCGGCCCTCGGTGTCGATCGTGGCGAACAGGTCGGTGCGGCCGGTCGCGTACGCGTCGTCGGGCTCCTGCCAGGGCAGACCGACCGGCATCGCGTCCTCGCGGGCCAGCCCGGACGCATCGGCCAGCGCTGCGACATGCGCAGACAACCGGGGATCCAGCCAGCCTTCGGGGCGGCGGACGTACTCGGGATAAATCGTCAGACGCTCACGCAGCTCGAAGCCGGAACGGGCTGACATCTGCCGGAGATGGTCGATTTGCGGCCATGGCCGCTCAGGGTTGACGTGATCGGGGGTCACCGGCGAGACGCCACCCCAGTCGTCGATGCCCGCCCGCAGGAGCAGGTCGAACTCGGAGTCGATGAGGTTGGGCGGGGCCTGGATGCGCGCCCTCGGTCCCATGATCACCCTGGTCACCGCGACCGTTGCGGCCAGCTCTCGCAGCTCGGCGTCGGGCATGCCTCGCATCGCGGTGTCCGGCTTTGCCCGAAAATTCTGGACAATAACCTCCTGGATGTGCCCGTACTCGCGAGCGCTGCGACGCATGGCGAAAATGGCGTCCGCACGCTCGGCGCGGGTTTCCCCGATCCCGATGAGGATGCCGGTGGTGAACGGAACGTTCACGCGACCGGCATCGGCGAGCACCCGCAACCGCACCGCAGGTTCCTTGTCGGGCGAGGCATAGTGCGGCTGACCAGGCTCGGACCACAAGCGCGTGGCCGTGGTCTCCAGCATCATGCCCATGCTCGGCGCCACTGGCTTGAGGCGCTGCAGGTCCGCCCAGCTCAGCACGCCCGGGTTGAGGTGCGGCAACAAACCCGTTTCTTCCAGTACGGCCACAGCGCACGCCCGCACATAGTCGAGCGTCGAGTCGTATCCGCGCTCGTCCAGCCATTGCCGAGCCGCCGGCCAGCGGTCCTCGGGCCGGTCGCCAAGCGTGAACAGCGCCTCCTTGCAACCTTGCGCCGCGCCCTCCCGCGCAATCGCGAGCACTTCGTCGCGCTCCAGGAAAGCGGCGGGCAGCCGGTGCGGGACCGTCGCGAACGTGCAGTAATGGCAACGGTCACGGCAGAGCCGGGTCAACGGAATGAAGACCTTTTTCGAGTACGTGACCACACCCGGCCGACCGGCTTCACGTAGCCCGGCGTCCCTTATGCCCCCTGCGATGCCCAGCAATTCGTCCAGCAGCGGCCCATCGGCGGCCAGAAGCGCTGTCGCCTCATCGGCATCGATCGCTTTTCCGGCGGAAGCACGCTTGAGCGCGCGGCGGATGCTGGCTTCGGTTGGCGGAGTGTCCAAGGCTGCCACTCGTGCAGCCTAGGCCGGAAAAAGGTCAACCGCCCTCACGGCGGCTGCGCACAGTTAGTGGCAAGGAACACGCTGCGCCCGGAGCGGGACCGGTACCGGCCGGCTCGGATAACGCGCGGGACGCTAGCGCGGAGCCACGCCGGGAAGGCTGCCGGGTGGGGTGGAAGGCCGCAGTTCGGCGCGAATCCCGGAGGCGGCTCCAGGCCGCCGCTGCGGGCTCAACTGCGCCGGCATCGTCACCGCGTCGAAGAGCTGCAGGCCGGGCCAAGCCGTGGCAAAGACCAGCGGCGGGTCGCGGTTGAAGAGAGTGGGATGGCACGGCAACGGCCGCGGAACTGGATGTCCAGTGCCGCGGCCGTCATTGCTACAACTCAGGTGCGAGGCGGGTCCTGGCGGAACACCTCGGTGCGGTCGTCGTCCGGGTTGTGGGCCGGAATGGCTGCGGTCGGATCCGCGTATCCGCCGGCCGGGGGCTGCGGCGTGCCATGCGGATGCCCCGGCGACGGTGCGAACGGTCCCGGCGGCGGAGTGGGCGCTTGCCCACCATTCGAGTACTCCGATGATGGCTGACCCGCGCCCGGGTAGTCCGACGACTGTCCGGCACCCGGATAGGCAGGCGGTGCAGACGACGGCGCCCCAAACGACGGAGGCGAAGAAGCAGGCGCTCCGAACGAGGGAGGCGCGGAAGCAGGCGCTCCGAACGACGGAGGCGCGGAAGCAGGCGACGGGGAAGCAGGCGGCGACGAGAACGGCGCGCCCTGCGGGTAATTCACAGCAGGCTGCTGAGTCGTAGGCCCGCCCCAGGCAGGCGCCTGACCCCAAGGCTCCGCCGAAGCCCCACCCTGCGACCCCGCCGAGGCTCCAGGCTGCTGTGCCCCACCAGGCTGAGGACCCGGGAAACCGCCAGGCTGGCCACCACCAGGCTGCCCATATGGCGCCTGCCCCGGATACCCGCCCTGCTGCCCCTGCTGCGGCTGCCCCCAAGGCGGCTGCGAATGCTGCTGCGGCCCGCCATGAGGCGCTTGCTGCGGCCCACCGTAAGGCGAAGAACCGTAAGGCGAAGAACCGTAAGGCGACGGCTGCGGCTTAGGCGCGGAGTACAGCGTCTGCCAAACCATGAACACCGCGTACGCAGCCACCGCGAACACAGCCAGCCACGCCACCCGCACGAGCAGTTCCTCGAACGCGACCCGGATGCTCGAACCGGCAATCTTCACGATGGCGATCAGGAAACCGAAGACCACAGCGAAGAACGCCGCCACCGCATACTCGATCAGAGCCACGACGGTCACGAGCCGGGCTTGCCGGTGCCGGGGCTGGATCAGGTGCGCGAGCAGCACAGCGGCCAGCGGCAGCAGGATGATTTCGAGGTTGACGTAGCTGTAGAAGCTGTTCTGTGCCCGGCTCAAGAACGTCAGCCCGACCCCCGACGGGATGAGCCGGATGATCGCCACGAACAGCCAGATCGCCGGCGCGCCGATCAGCGCGTACACCGCCAAATCACGCAGCGGCCGGAGAATCGAGCCTAACGGGCGGCCAGCCGGTGCTGGTGCGGGCTGGGCCGCGGGCTGGGCGCCAGCAGGCCCGGGCGCGCCCGGGTGCGGGCCCGGCGGCGGGGCTGAGCTGGGCTGGTCCGGGTAGGCCGGGCCGGGCTGCGGCGTGCTGGTCACAGCGGCTCTCCAGGTTCGGGACACGAAAGACTCGGGACAAACGCGCTCAGCCTAGTCCCGATAGCCTCATCACACCCGCCACCCGTGGACCGCGATCCGGCGGCGGGTGCGCAAGGATGGTCGGATGCGGATCGTGGTCCTGACCGGGGGGATCGGTGGTGCCCGGTTCCTGGTGGGCGTGCGCGCACATGCGCGGCGCATCGGTGCCGAGGTGACGGCTGTGGTGAACGTCGGTGACGACGTACGCATGCACGGCCTTCAGATTTGTCCCGACCTCGACAGCGTGATGTACACGCTGGGTGGCGCGGCGGATCCCGAGCGGGGTTGGGGGCGCGTCGGCGAGACCTGGGTGGTCAAGGAGGAGCTGGCGAAATACGGCGCCGAGCCGTCGTGGTTCGGGCTGGGCGACAAGGACACCGCAACTCATCTGGTACGCACCACGATGTTGACCGCCGGCTATCCGTTGTCCCAGGTCACCGCGGCTTTGTGCGAACGCTGGCAGCCCGGCGTGACGATGTTGCCGGCCACTGACGACCGGCTGGAGACGCACGTGGTCGCCGACATCGAGGGCGAGCGTAAGGCAATCCACTTCCAGGAGTGGTGGGTGCGTTACCGAGGCGCTGTGCCGACCCATCGGTTCGTGTTCGTGGGCGCGGAAACGGCGAAACCGGCACCCGGCGTGGTCGAGGCCATCGCGGCTGCGGACGTGGTTCTACTCGCGCCCAGTAATCCCGTGGTGTCCGTTGCGCCCATTCTGGCCGTACCGGAGCTCAAAGAGGCTGTGGCTAACGGCCCCGCGCCGGTCATCGGGGTTTCGCCGATCATCAATGGATCTCCCGTGCGTGGCATGGCGGACCGCTGCCTGGGCACGCTGGGCGTCGAGGTGAGCGCTGCGGGCGTGGGCGCGCTCTACGGAGCACGTTCCGGGGGCGGCGTGCTCGACGGTTGGCTCGTGGATACAACAGACGACAAAACCGATATTCCTGGCGTACGAGTGAAAGCGGCGCCGTTATGGATGAAGAACGAGGACTTGACGGCCGCCATGGTGGCTTCGGCGCTGGACCTCGCGGGGGTGTGATGGACGGCCTGGAAGTTCTGCCGGTGCGCGGCATCGGCGACGTGACCACCGGCGACGACCTGGCCGAGCTGATCACCCGCAACGCGCCGTGGCTACGCGACGGTGACGTGCTCGTGGTGACCAGCAAAATTGTGTCCAAGGCGGAAGGCCGGCTGGTCGAGGTACCCGCCGACGGCCCCGATCGCGAGGCCACCCGCGCGCAGGTCCTGGCCTCGGAGACCCGCCGGGTGGTGGCCCGCCGCGGCCCGACCTCAATCGTGCAGACCCACCACGGCTTCGTGATGGCCGCAGCGGGCATTGACGCTTCGAACGTCGACAAGACCCATCTGGTACTACTCCCCGCCGACCCGGACAAATCGGCCCGCTACCTCCGCGCTGACCTGGCCACCCGCGGTTTGCAGGTAGGCGTCATCGTCTCGGACACGATGGGTCGCGCCTGGCGAAATGGCCTCACGGATGTCGCTCTCGGAGCCGCCGGCATCGAGCCAGTTCGCGATCACCGCGGCGAAATCGACCCCTACGGCAACGAGCTCCAGCTGACCCAGATGGCGGTCATCGACGAACTGGCCGCCGCGGGCGAGCTGGTGAAGGGCAAATGCGACCAGGTACCGGTCGCGGTGGTGCGTGGTTACCCAGGGGCAGGGGCAGAGGACGGGCCGGGCGCCGCGGTCCTGCTGCGGGATGCGGCCAGCGACATGTTTTCCCTGGGTACGGACGAAGCCCGCGCTCAGGGCCTGCGAGCAGCCGCAACGCTGAGCGACGCGGCCACGGACCGACCGGCCTCGGCCCAGGCGGTCCAACGGGCGATTGTCGCCGCGGGGCTGGAGGGGGCTGTGGCCGTACCGTCGCCGCAAACGTTGCGCTGCACCGCGCCGGACCCTTCCCCAGCAGGCCTGATGCGCTTCGGCGCCGACGTGCAACGGCTACGCGCGGCCCTCGCCGCCGAGGCCTTGGTATCGGCGGTCGCCTTCGACGAGTCAGGCGCCACCATCGCCGTCTCCGGAGGAGACAAGTGACCCTGCACGAAGACGCAGTGGCCACCCTGACAACCTGGAACGCCACGTCAGATCCGGCCGACCTGGCCCGTAAACGCACCCTTGAGCTACTCACGGCCGGCCCCGTCGCCATGACCCGTGCCCACCGCCGCGGCCACGTCACAGCGAGCGCCCTGATCGTCGACGAAAACCGCCGCGTCCTGCTCTGCCTGCACGGTCGCCTTGGCCTATGGATGCAAGTCGGCGGCCACTGCGAACCGGACGATCCCACCTTAGCCGCAGCAGCCCTCCGCGAAGCGACCGAGGAATCCGGCATTCCCGGCCTCCGCCTCGACCCCAACCCCATTGACGTGGACGTACACGAAGTCCGCTGCGCCCCAGCCGAGGGCCGGCCAGCCGAGCGATCCTGGCACTTCGACGTCCGGTTTTTGGCGATCTGTCCGGCGGGTGCGGTTGAGCAGATCAGCGACGAGTCTGCGGCTTTGAGCTGGTTCTCGGTGGATGATTTGCCCTCGCCGCTGGCTGAGGGCGTTGTGCAGCAGGTGGCGCCTGCTTTCGCTCGGCTGTGATCGGGCGTTTCGCTGAGGCTGGCGCTTGGCTGTGTAGGGATGCTCCGGCGGCGCGTTCCCTCTGTAGCTTGCTTTCTGCGGCCCTCTGTAGCTGGCTTTTCCGCGGGCCCTTTGTAGCTGGCTTTCCTGCGGATGAGGGGCTTGTCTGCGGGCGGCTAGCCCGCGGACGACGAGTTGCCGCTCGGGGACATTGCTTGCTTTCAGCGCTGGCTCCACCGCTTGTTTTCCCCGCTGGCTCCACCGCCCGGCTGGTTGACACCGGCCGGGCGTAATCCTTCGCTTTCCGAGATAAGCAGAATCTCTCAGCCAGATGCCAACCCTGCACCAGATCAAGCGCCAGCTTGCCCAGGTCCAAATACCGGCTTGTCCCGGTCAAATACCGACTTAACCTGGTCAAATAACGCTTTGCGCCTAGTCAGATGCGAGCTTGCCCCTAGTCAATTGCCGACGTGACTTCTCGGTCGAACGCGAGAGTGACCCCATATTTGCGCGCCAGCTGACTCATCCATCAAACCCGGGCGTGACGACTCGGTCAGATGTAGCTGAGCTGCCCGGTTTCCTTGAGCTCGTCCACGATCGATTTGACCTCCTGCGCCCGGTCGCGTGGGCACACCAGCACCGCGTCCGGCGTGTCCACCACAATCAGATCCCGTACGCCGAGCGCCGCCACCAGCCGCCCGGAAGTGGGCACCACGACCAAGTTCTGGGACTCCCGCAGCATGACGCCCGTACCGGCCGCCGCGTCGTGACCGACGACCACGTTGCCGGCCTGGTCAGCGGCGAGGACCTCGCCCAGGGTGTGGAAGTCGCCGACGTCGTTCCAACCGAAGTCGCCGGGCACCGTTCCTACCCGGCCCACTGCGGCCGCGCCTTCCATCACCGCGTAGTCAACGGAGATGCGCGGCAGCGTCGGCCAAACCTCCCCCAGCACGTCCTCCCGCGACGGGGAGTCCCATGCTTGCGCAATCCGCGCAATGCCCGCGTGCAGCTGTGGTTGCTGCCGGGCCAGCTCGGCGAGGAACACATCGACGCGCCAGACGAACATGCCGGCGTTCCACAGGTAGTTGCCCGACTTGACGTAGCTCTCGGCCACGTCGTACGACGGCTTCTCTTTGAATTCCTCGACCGCGAGCACCGGACCGTCGCCGACCGGGGTGCCGCACTGGACGTAACCGTACCCGGTCTCCGGGCGGGTCGGCATGATGCCCAGCGTCATCAACAGGCCCTGCCGCGCCCCGGCCATCGCCTGCTCGATGACGTTGATGAAGCGCTCGCCATCGGCGATGAGGTGGTCGGCGGCGAACGAACCCATGATGGCGTCCGGTTCACGGCGGGCGATGACCGCCGCGGCGAGGGCGATGGCCGCGCAGGAGTCGCGCGGCGACGGCTCGACAAGGATGTTCTCTTCAGGCACGGCGACCAGTTGGCGCGACACCGCGGCGGCGTGGGCCACCCCGGTGACCACGAAGATGCGGTCGGCCCGGGTCATCGGTAGGAGACGGTCGGCCGTCGCTTGCAGCAGCGACGCGTCCGTCCCGGTCAGGGGGTGCAGAAACTTTGGGTGCCCGGCCCGGGACAGTGGCCATAGACGCGTGCCACTGCCACCTGCGGGAATGACGGCGTACAGCCCACCCTGGTTCTCACTCATGCGGACGGAGTGTAGCGAACTATGACGAAGCTACGCGGTTCCACGTCGCGACGTGAACCTCAGCGCTGGACGCCCACGTGAACTCCTTGGCGCGGTCAAAACCGGCCTTCGCGAGAGTGAGCCGGCGAGCCTCGTCATGCAGCAGGTCAGCGAGGTCCTCGGCGATGCGGTCGGGGTCCTCGGTCGTGTAAGCAACAGCGTCGCCGCCGACTTCGGGAAGCGATAGCCGCGGCGTGGTCAGCACCGGGGTGGCGCACGCCATCGCCTCGAGGATGGGCAGACCGAAACCCTCACCGAACGAGGGATAGCAGGCGACCAGCGCGCCGCCGAGGAAGCCGGGCAGGTCCGCGTACCGCAAATAGCCAGGACGCAGCAGCCGCAGGTGCGACGGCACCTCGGCCACCGCCCGGTCGATCTCGTCGTCGTGGCCCTGCCCACCAGCAATGACCAGGGCCGGCGGCCGCGGCCAGTCGGCCACCGCGCGGGCCCAGCCGCGGATCAGATTGGGCACGTTCTTGCGCGGCTCCTTGGCGCCGAGGAACGCGACGTAACCGGAGTCACCGAGGCCGAGCCGGGCCCGCACCCGCGCCTTCTCCTCGTCGCTGGGCGCGTGGAACGCGGTCTGGTCGACGCCGTGGTAGGCCACGTCGATGTGCGTCGGGTCGGCGTCAAGCAACCGGATCAACTCGTCACGGGTGGCCTTGCTGGGCACGATGACCCGGGCGGCACGACGCAGCGACGTCTTGATGGCGCTGCGGAAGAACGTGCGCTTGGTGTTGTCGTAGTGCTCCGGCTCGGTGAAGAAGGTCGCGTCGTGCACGGTCACCGTGACCGGGCATCCCGCCCGCAAGGGGCATGTGTAGAACGGCGAGTGCAGGACCCTCGCGCCCATCTGCTGGGCGAGCAACGGCAACCCGGTCTGCTCCCAGGCCAGCCGCGCCGGCCGGTGCGCCACCGCGGACGGCCCAGCGATCACCTCGGCGTTGGTGAGCATTCGCGAGTAACGCTCCGCATCCGAGCGCTGTGCCACCACAGCCAGATCAAGGCGTTCGGGATCGACAGCACCGAGCGCGCCGAGCAGGCCGTCGACGTATCGGCCCACACCACCGCGGTCGGCAGGGACGCTCGTAGCGTCGACGAGGACTCGGGGCGGACGACCGGTGGTCACTTGCAACTCCTCATAGCTGTGGGCCAGACCACGGCCAAGGGTACGCCGCTCGATGCATCCCGCGCCGCCCGCGACGCTTCCCGACATCGTGCCGTTACCCGTCCTTCCCCTGCGCGCCGCCCGTATCCACGCTCCGTCACCCAGCTATCGTCGTGTCTGATGAATGACACCATCCCGGCCGCGCTGCGCACAGCGGTCCGCCGCGACCCCACTACGCCGCTGTTGACCTGGTATGACGACGCCTCAGGCGACCGCACCGAACTTTCCGGCGCAACAATGGACAACTGGGTGTCGAAAACGGCGAACCTGCTGACGGACGGAGCCGGTCTGGACCACGGCGACTCGGTTGCCGTGCTGCTGCCGCCGCACTGGCAGACCGCAGCCATCCTGCTGGGCACCTGGGCCGCTGGGCTCACCGCAGCCCGCACTGCTTTCCCACGACCGGTGGACATGCTTTTCACCTGGCCGGGTGACGTCGACACGGCTGCAGCTTGGCCCTCCGGCGAGCGCTACGCTACCGGACTGCTGCCGCTGGCCATGCCGCTGCGAGAGCTGCCCGCGGGTTACGCCGACTACACGATCGAGGTCCGCGCCTACGGCGACCACTTCACCCCGATCCAACCGGTCACCCCCGCGTCCGCCGCACTCGACGACATAACCCACGAAGCCATTTCCGGTACGGCCACAGCCCGCGCCCAGGAGTTGGGCATCACAGCCGGGTCGCGCGTCCTGATCAACGCCGCCACGTACCCCGACCCCCGCGACTGGCTGCTGGCACCCCTGTTCGCCGGGGCAAGCGTCGTCCTCTGCGCCAACCTCGACGAGTCGGCAATCGACAGACGCGTCTCCTCGGAAAACGTCACCCTCGTTCTGCGGTAGGCAGTCGCAACGCAGTCACCGTCACTGAGAAGTCGTCCCCTCGGAGCCGCCCCCGGGAGCCGCTTCCTGGAAACCGTCACCTCTCAGGTGGGACAGCCAGAGCCGCCTCACGGGAGCCGCCTCACGAGAACCGTGACCTGTCAGGTGGAACCCCCTGTCAGATTCGAGCCGGCACCGGAGCGCAGCCGCATAGCCAGTTTGGGCACGAAGGCGTCGACGCGCGTGGTATTGCCGTTGAACTGGTCCGCGCCGACCGTGAACTCGATGAAGTCGCTGAGCGCGGCGTCGGCTGAGCCCAGGTGAAAGGACATCCGGCCGGACAAGTTCGCGGGCATGTCCAGATAGGGCTGCTCGGCGATCGAATGCGTCTGCCCGTTGAATGGCCAGTACACCTTGCTGTCGGGGAACCTGCTGTTGGTCCGGTTCAGCACCTTCACAGTCGGCACGTTCTGCGCCACGAGAATCCCTGCTACGTCCCACAAAGCTCCGCTCGGCATCGTCCTGATCATTGCCGTGTTCCCGCTCCTGGCCTCGCTCGTCGACGCGCCCTTCGCCGGTTCGTCCGCTGCTGACGGGTGCGGGAGCAGCGGACGATGACGCCGATGGGGACGTGGACGGGCTTGCGGCCGATGAGCGGGAGGTCGAAGCGGGCGAGGCAGGCACGCTGGCTGAGACCGGTGGACTGCTAAGGAAAGCTGAACCGGCGCCACGGCTGCCCTGACCCGGTCATGCCGCAACGGGAACAGCGCTGATCTTTCCGAGCAACGTCATCGCCCGCTGCCTCACGTCGGGTGCCGGGTGGCACGCCGCAACTGCGACCACGCCGGCGATGCGTTCGTCCCACGGCACGGTCAGCCTGCTCAGCCAGGTGAGTTGTGACCGCACCAAAGCCTTCTCCGGACGCCTCAGTACCGACCGCGATGCCTCCAGCAGCGTTTCGACGTCCAGGACGTCGGCGCGGCGCAGAGCCTTCTGAGCCATGGTCGCCACCGCTGGTGGGGCTTCGGTGAGCAGGCGCAGGTAGGTGGCGCTGCGCATGGCGATCTCCTCGGGGGTGGGCGCCAGAGCGTCGTGCAGCACGAGGAAGGACCTCAGCGCTCCGGGCCGATCACCGCGCTCCAAGCGTCCGAGAGTGGCGTTCAACACGTCATAGCGGTCGATGACCTTCTCGTCGCAGAGTTGAGCGATGGCTGCCGGAAAGGCGTGGCCCTGCGCGAGGCCAGGGTCACGAAAGAGCATGCGGCTACCGAGCGCGTCCACTTCGAACAGACGCGGCAGGAGCACCGGCAGGAACGGGTCGTCGCGCAGACGGTCGACCAGCGCTTCCAGCTTGGGGCTTCGTGGTGGTTCCGGACGCGGTTCGGCCGGTTCCGGTTGTGGACGCGAGAGGTCGTCGAGCCATCCGGCCACGAAGCGGTCACTCGTGGGCGGAGGGGCACCCTCCGCGCGAACCAGGCCCGCGAGGAATCTCCAGTGGGCCGGGCGGCTCGGCCCCTTGCGCCAGCTGTCGAGCCGGTGAGCGAGCTCCGCCAGCCAGGTGACGCGGTGCGCACGCGCCACGGTCAGAACCGGCTTGAGCGCGTCGGCGTCCAACGTCACCGACCGGCGGCCGAGGACCTGAGCGGCATGCACGGCGTCGGGCAGGCATCCCACGGCCGCGACGCAGAGAGTGACGGCAGTCTTGCCCCACCAGCCGCCGCGGCGGTGCCGGGCCATCGAGGGCAGCTCGGCTGCAAGGCCGCGACGGCCGTCGTTGTCGAGCGCCGAGACGCCTGCAACGGTCAGCGCGACGGAGCCACGGCTGACCAGCGGGATGAGATTTTGATACGCCTGTACGAAATTCATGCCGGGAGATTAGGCCGGAGGTACGACACTTTCAAAAGCGGTGAGGGATTCCGGATCAGCCAGGGCACCCGTCGCGGCGGCTTGCGCTGCGGGCGTACCGGTTAGGATGCGCTTGACCGGTACTTCGAGCTTCTTACCGGAGAGCGTGCGCGGCACGGCTCGTACCTGGTGGACCTCGTCCGGGACGTGCCTGGGCGACAGCGCGGCACGGAGTTCTGACGCGATCCGGCCGCGCAGTTTGCTATCAAGTTCATGACCCTCGCCGAGCACCACGAACAACAGCAGTCGATCTTGTTCGTCCAGGTGCACGACCAGCGAATCCATGACCTCGGGCAGCCTCTCGATGACCGAGTAGAACTCCGATGTGCCGAGCCTCACACCTCCGCGGTTGAGGGTGGCGTCCGATCGGCCGGTGATCACGCAGGTTCCGTCCTCACCGATGGTGATCCAGTCGCCGTGACGCCATATCCCGGGGAAGACGTCGAAGTACGCCTCGAAGTAGCGCCGGCCGTCGGGGTCGTTCCAGAATCCGACCGGCATGCTGGGCATCGGCGCGGTCACGACCAGCTCGCCGAGGCTGCCGATCAGCGGCTTACCGTCCGGATCGAAGGCCTCGACTCGAGCGCCTAAAGCACGGCAGGAGATAACCCCTTCGATCACGGGAAGCAAGGGCGCGCCGCCGACGAAACCGGTGCACACGTCGGTTCCCCCGGACAACGACTGCAGCTGCGGCTTGTCGCCCAGCACCTCATAGATCCAGCGGAAACCTTCCGGCGGCAGGGGTGCGCCGGTCGACCCGACGCCGCGGATGACGGTCGCTGGGGGCTGCACGCCGGCTTTGCGGCACGCGAGGATGAACGGTGCGGACGTACCGAAATAAGTGACTCCGGCGTCGGCGGCAAGTCGCCACAGCGCGCCCAGGTCGGGGTAGCCGGGGTTGCCGTCGAAGAGCACGATGGCCGCGCCTACCGCCGGCCCCGAGACCAGGAAGTTCCACATCATCCATCCGGTGGTGGTGAACCACAGGAACCGGTCGCCTGAGCCGATGTCGTGGTGCAGCGCCAGCATCTTCAGGTGTTCGAGCAGGATGCCGCCGTGGCCGTGAATGATGGGTTTGGGCAGGCCGGTGGTGCCCGAGGAGTACAAGACGTAGAGCGGGTGATCGAAGGGCACCGCCTCAAAGGTCAACGGATCATCACCGTCGAGCAAGTCCCAATCGCCGGATTCATAGAGGTACGGGATGGTGATCAAACGCTCGACGCTGGGCAGGGCGGCATGAATGGCAGCCACTTCAGCCCGGCGATCCACCTCTTTGTCGCCGTAGCGGTAGCCATCGACGGCAACAAGCACCTTGGGCTCGATTTGCGACCAGCGATCGATGACGCTGCGGGAGCCGAACTCCGGCGCACAGGACGAGAAGACCGCTCCTAAGCTCGCGGTCGCCAGCAACAGCACAAACGTTTCGGGGATGTTGGGGGCATATGCCGCTACTCGATCGCCTTGGCCGACTCCGCTGGCGCGCAGCCCGGCGGCGACCCTCCGGACCTGATCGCGCAACTGCCGGGCCGTGAGCACAACGGGTTCCCGAGTCTGGGAGTACGAGTAGACGACCACGTCGTTGTCGCCCATGCCCGGCATGCGCAACACGTTCTCGGCGTAACTCAGGGTCGCCCCGGGAAACCACCGCGCCCCGGGCATCGTGGCATCAGCGAGCGTCTCGGTCGGCTGCGAGTGCGCGACTACGTCGAAGTAGTCCCAGATCGCGGCCCAGAATCCGGCGAGATCAGTCACGGACCAGTCCCACAGCGACGGGTAGTCGTGCACCTCAACGCCGCGCTCCTCACGTACCCATGTCAGGAAATGTCCTATGCGTGAGGTGGTGAGAACGTCGGCCGGTGGCGTCCACAACACGGTGCCCGTCGTCATGCCGACACCTTAACGCTCATTCAGCAGGCGTGGCTCGCGCATCCTGAATGGCTTTGCGGCGGGCCAGCCGATGTTCGCGCCGAATCAAAGCCTCCCGGAAGCGGCGCTGGTTGTCAGCGCCTTCCGGCAACACAGGCGGAACCACTCGCGGTTGCCCGGACACGTCGACGCCGACAAACACCAGGTAGGCGGTGGCGACGGTCAGCGGCTCGCCTCCAGCGGTGTCCCAGCGCTCCGCCGTCACCCGCACGCCCACTTCCATCGAGGTGTGACCAGTCCAGTTGACCTGGGCGGACGCGTGCACGAGATCACCGACACGCACCGGTTCAACGAAGAGGATTTCGTCAATTGCCGCAGTCACTGCCGTGCCACCGCTGTGCCGCGCAGCCGCCGCTCCGGCAACGTCGTCGACGAACTTCATCAACACCCCACCGTGCACCGTGCCGTAGAGGTTGACGTCGGTCGCGGTCATGATCCGGCTCAGCGTCACCCGCGAGTGCGCGGTGGGTCGCCCCTGCGGCTTGTCACTCATGTCCGAAAGGCTATTCGGTACGTTTGCCGAGCTTGGGTACGGTCCGGTGGTGAGGCATCTCCGATCGATCCTGTATGCACTTGTGCTGGCACCGGCCACCTGGATCCTGTGCGGCGCGGGCTTCGACCGGGACTTGACCGGCCGCGCCCTGGACAATGGCAGCGGCCCGGAAACAATCGGCGGCCCGCTGCTCCTGCTGCTGGCCGGGGCCGCCTACGCGATCCTGCTTTTCGCGCCGATCTCCCCCGCCGGACCGCTCCTCGCCGGCGTACTCCTGCTGGGTATCGGGATCTTCGCCCGATTTGCCCGGGACGCGTACGCCGATCTGTGGCCGGCCGGGATCACCAAGGGTGGCTTTGACCTGAGTACACCGGGCTACGGCTTGACGCTGCTTCTTGCCGTACCCCTGATCTGTACTGCGTTGAGCGCCCGCCGTTGGGCCGCATACGAACCGCCGCATGTCATCTTTCTGGGCACCCTCGGCAAGGCGCGTGGACAGGCGCGGGCTTACGGCACGCCGATCGCCGCCGAAAGCACCACGGTGTTCGCAGCCGACTCCGACTTCGCGGCGGACCCCCACGCGGAGAGCTCACTTGACGAGCAGACGACGCTGTTGTCCGCATTGTTCGCAGAGTCGGCTAGCGAAACGGGAGCAGTTAAGGGCAGCGCTGCAGAATCGGATTCCGAGGCAGCGGAGGTGCTGGCTACTGGGGACACTCGACCTTCATCGGGACCGGCGCGGCCGTCACCTGGGGAAGCGACGGTGGCGATTACACGGCCGGCGATCGACGCGGATCGCACACAGGCGCTGCAAGTCGGCGCGTTCGCGCCGACGGTTCCGGATGAGGAACGGACTACGACGGTCGTGGCGATTCCCACCCAGAGAGTTCCGGACCGGGAACAGACCACCCGCATCATTCCCCTCAAGACAGAGCAGGCACCGGCAAAACGGGCCGCCGGAACGAGGCACGCTGAGCCCGCCGCGGTGTCCGGAACAACGGGCGATGATCCAGGCGATGTCACGACCGTGCTCGCGCCCATCAAACCGGCCGGCGGGTCACCCCTCGCTGATCAGGAGGAAGAGACCACGCTGCTGGGCATGCCCATAGCGGGTAAGCCGCCGGCGCCGGCGCAGACGCCTGCGATTGGCAAGTCGCCGGAGCCGCGCAAGCCTCCTACAAGGCCCGAGTCGCCAGAGTCGCGCAAGCCTCCTACAAGGCCCGAGTCGCCAGAGTCGCGCAAGCCTCCTACAAGGCCCGAGTCGCCAGAGTCGCGCAAGCCTCTTGCGAGCGACGAGTCGCCAGAATCAGGCAAGGCGGCCACGGTACGGCCGGAGCAGACGGAAGCCGCAACCGAGGATGCACGGGAGTCGCACCAGCAACTTGCGACCGAGGAGATGCCGGAGGCCCGCCCACCGCTCACGACCGGCGTTACGGACGGGGAGGGTGAACCGCTCGCGGCCGAGGGGTCACGTAAAGCCCTCCCAGCTGATGCGTCGCGGCCGACAAATCGGACGACCGTCGCGGGTCTTGAGAGTCCCGCCGACGAAGCCGCCGAGGACACCGGCCCCTTGACGGTCCCCGACTCCGGCGACGAGCCCACCCGCCGCCTCTGAGCAGCGGCGGCGGCCATGGAATCATGGGCGCAGCCCAGGTCGCGGAGATTGTCCATGCTTGACGAACGGGATGTCGGACACGTTAGCCCAGCCGACGAACATCGTGCTGACCCTGCCCGGCAAGTACCGGACGCCTATGACCGCGGGTACCGCTCCTGGCCGGTCGGCGAGCCGGCCGACCTGCGGGACTGGCCGATCCCGGCGTTCCCGTCCGGCGCCGGACCGGATCGTCGCCGCGAAATCGCGATGGTCCTTCTCAAGGGCCTCCCGGTGGGCCTGGCACGAGACCTTCTCGCCGCAGTCGGCCCTTCCGCCGAGCCATCCTCCGAGGGATCGGTCGGTCAGGTGCTGGGGCCGCTGCGGTCAGCTTTTGAGGCTGCCCTCGAGTGGACAGCCGGCAGCGGCCATCTAGCGAATCGTCTGCCGGCTGACCTGTGGACCTCGACCGCGGAGTTCGCGTCCGCGTGCACCGAGCAGTTCGCCGTACGAGGGGATGTTCTTGACCTTCCCGACACCCCGCCCTTGCCACCGCTGAATTTCTCGGGTCCTGGATGGCTGCGAGTCAGTTACGGCGAAACGTCGGGCAGCCGGAGCCATGCACCGGATTGCCGGGTGTTGAAGAGCCTGTCGCTGGCCCCGAACCAAGCTCCCACCTGGCCGGCGTGGCGCTTGAACCTGCCCGGCACGGACATGTGCACGATTTGTGGGGGTCCGGGCGTGGCGGCCACACCGGCGCTGCTCGGTTTCTTGGCGGCCGCTGTCATCTGGGAGCACCGTTCCGGCGAGTTGGTGGAGCGCTGGCAACTACGGGCCTGCCTCACCATGCTCGCCGAGGCCGCAGCTGCCCGCGCGCGCGAGGTCGAGCCGGACATCAGCTGGTACGAAAATGTCGTCACGGAGTTGCTCGCCGATCCGCCCGGCGAGCGCGGTCAGGAGGCTTGCCAAGCGCTCACCCAGCCCGACCGGCAGTACCGGAAGCTGGCGCGGGTTAAACAGCTCAGCGCGCTGACGCTGGCTCAGGACCGGTTGGAGGTCCTTGAGCAGGCTCTTCCGCCTCACCTGCGGCCGGAGCGGCCAATGCGGCTGAGCACCCGTTCGTCGCTGCAGACCTGGTACAAAAACCTCACCGAGGTGTGCCGGGACGAGATTCCGCACGTAGAAATGCTGCTGTTTTCCCTGCCTGACGAGGGTTAGCCAAGCGGCACCCAGCGGGAGACGTCCTCCGCCTGGAGGGACGCACTCCGCCTGGAGGGACGTTCTTCCGTCTGACGGGACGCGAACGGCCCCCACGCCTGGCGGGGCGTGAGGGCCGCTGCGAGCCTCTAACCCTTGAGCATCTGCCGGGCCATGACGATGCGCTGCACCTGGTTCGTACCCTCGTAGATCTGCGTGATCTTCGCGTCACGCATCATGCGCTCGACCGGGTAGTCGCGCGTGTAGCCGTAGCCGCCCAGGAGTTGCACCGCGTCCGTGGTGATCTCCATCGCGGCATCCGATGCGAAGCACTTGGCTGCCGCGCCGAAGAAGGTCAGATCCGCATCGCCGCGCTCGCTCTTGCCGGCCGCCACATAGGTCAGCTGCCGGGCCGCCTCGAGCTTCATGCCCATGTCCGCAAGCATGAACTGAATGCCCTGGAAATCGGCGATGGGCTTACCGAACTGCTTGCGCTCCTGGATGTAGCCCTTGGCGAAGTCGATGGCCCCCTGGGCGATGCCGATGGCCTGCGCCGCGATGGTTACGCGGGTGTGGTCAAGGGTGCGCATGGCCGTGGCGAAGCCCGTCCCCTCGTCACCGATCATTCGGTCGGCGGGGATCCGGACGTTGTCGAAGTAGACCTCGCGGGTAGGGCTGCCCTTGATGCCCAGCTTCTTCTCCGGCGCTCCAAAGCTGACGCCTTCATCCGCTTTTTCCACGACGAAAGCAGAAATGCCGCGAGAGCGCGCGGTCGGGTCGGTTACCGCGAAGACGGTGTAGTACTCCGATATGCCGGCGTTCGTGATCCAGCGCTTGACGCCGTTGAGCACCCAGAAATCACCGTCGCGAACCGCGCGAGTGGTCATCGATGCTGCGTCGCTGCCCGCTTCTGGCTCCGAGAGGCAGTACGAGAACATCGCCTCGCCGGCCGCCACAGGGGTCAGGTACTTGCGCTTGAGCTCGTCGGAGGCCGCAAGGATGAGCGGCATCGTGCCCAGCTTGTTCACGGCCGGGATGAGCGACGAACTGGCGCAGGCCCGTGCCACCTCTTCGATGACGATCGCGGTGGCCAGCGCATCAGCGCCCGCGCCGCCGTACTCCGCAGGGATGTGCGGGGCGTGGAAGTCCGAGGCACGCAGGGCGTCGTAAGAGGCTTTCGGGAATTCGCTGTTCTCGTCGGCTTCGGCCGCGTTCGGCGCCACGCGGGCGTCGCAGACCTCGCGGACCGCCTCGCGGATCGTCTCGTGGTCCTCTGGCAACTGATACACGTCGAAATCAGACATGCTTCGCCCTCTCTGCGCACCGCAACAACGCCATGTTACCGACGCGTAGGGTACGCGCACTATCCTTCGCCCGGGACGCCGCCAGGAAGCAAATCTGGCAGCGCCCCGAGACGACTCCGACAGCAGCGAACACCTCAGACAAACCGGGCACCGCTACGCCGGCATGTCCCCGAGGTGCGCCTCACCACCCTGGGCAGCGGCCCGGCACGCCGACCCCCGGCCTCGGCATCGAGGTGGCCTGGTCGCCGGAATTCCTGCAGGAGGGCTTCGCGGGTCGAGGACGTCCTGCGGCCGAACCGAATTGTGGTCGGCGCCAAGAGCGACCGGGCCAACCGCATCGCCGTGCTGGGAGCAGCGTTCAAGCCCAATTCCGATGACGTACGCGACGCGCCCGCGCTCGCAGCCGCCGCCAGCCCGGTCAAAGCCGGCGCCGACGTGCACGTCTACGACCCGCAAGGCACAGCGTGGGCCGAATTCCGCAACGCCGACCCGCAGGTCCTCGAAGCGCTCCTTGCCGGCAAACGCGTGATTGACGGCAAGAGCTGCCTGGACATGACCTTGTGGGCGCGGGCGGGCCGGGAATATCGCGGCATGGGGCGTCCTGCGCCGGCACTCTGACGGCTGACCGTTTTACGGCTGCGGCGGCAAACCTGCCGGGTTCACGGCCGTTTCCCATTATCTCGACCGGGTTGGGACTGTTCTAATGAGGTGTCGGAAGGGCATGGTCCTCCGGTAGGCGGGGTCGAAGGGAGTGCCGTGGCTCAGGCGCACAAGCCGGACGATAGCTACGACGATGAACTGGCCCGGATCGACGCGTCCATCGCGGAGCTGAAGATCCAGGACATGGCGGCAGCGAAGGAACGCACGAACATCGCCAGCAAGATCCAGGCCGCTCAGTTCCAGCGGGACATCCTGGCCCACGCCAATCAGCAGCGCAAACGTGCCGCTGCGGCGAAATCGGCCCGGCGGGTGCGCCGCCGGCCACCGGAGACCGGGGCGCCAGCCGCCGGACCGGCCGGCCCCGGCGCGGGCCACGCCGGCCCAAGCGCAGGTCAAGCAGGTCCAGGTCCGAGCCTGGGCGCGAGTCGAGCAGGCTCAGGCGCAGGCCAGGCAGGCCCGGGACCGGTAGGTCCTGGCGCAGGCCAGGTGTCCTCCGGCGCGGGCCAAGTGGGCCCAGGCGCGGCGGCGCAGGCAGGTGCAGGTCTTGATCAAGCGGACTCAGGCGCACGCCTGGCCGGTCCGGACGCGGGTCCGGGTGGGGGGTCGAGCGCAGGCCCGGCCGGTGCAGCAAGCGCGGTCATAACGGACACTCGGAGCGCTGAGCGCCGGACAAGTCGGGCAGGACGCCGCAGTGCGACCGCTTCGACGGCCACCGCGCCGCCGGAGGGCCCGCCGTCCTGGGCGTCGCCCGGCACGCCGTACACCGGGCCCGGTCCGGAAGGCGCGGCGACCGATGGCGTCACCGTCCTGGTGGACGACCCGCCGCCCACCGAGACACCGGCCCCACCGCGCCGGCCCCGAGTCGCGCCGCTACCGCCCGAGCATCCGCCGCCGCACGCGCCGGAGACATCGTCACAGTCGGTACAGAACATTTTGCTCGGTCTCAGCGCCTTGGTGCTGGGTGTGGCCGCGGTGGTGTTCGCCGGTGCGGCCACGAACGCCTTCGGCCGGGCGCTGATCCTGGGCATCTTCACCGCGATCTCCCTGACAGTGGCACCGGTCATCGCGCGCCGTGGGCTGACCTCGACCGGGGAGACGCTCGGAGCGGTCGGCCTCGTCCTGCTGCCGATGAGCCTGTACGCCTTGCACGGCAGCCCCGCGTTCGGCGGTTCCGCCCCAGTGTTCCTCGGGTTCACGCTCCTCATCACGGCAGCGGCCAGCTTCGTGTACGCAGGCGCGACGCGGCTCGCCGTGCCCAGGTACGCCACCGTGGTGGCCGTGCAGCCGGTGGCACCGCTGCTCGCGTACCCCATCATCGAAAGCCCGGCAGGCTGGGCGGGCGCCCTGACCGCCGTGGCCGTGATCGACCTGCTGCTGCTCACCACTGTCATCCGCCAGGGCCGCTTGCTTCCGCGCTGGCCGGTCGGCCGCCCGGTGGCCGGCGATCGGGAATCGCTGGCCGAGGCCGACGCCCGCACGATCGGCGAGCGCGACTTTGAGCGGCGTGCCG
The DNA here is from genome assembly GCF_001553785.1 of Actinoplanes sp. TFC3. Taxonomy (GTDB): domain Bacteria; phylum Actinomycetota; class Actinomycetes; order Mycobacteriales; family Micromonosporaceae; genus Actinoplanes. Next base: position 1,164,606 of record NZ_LOJP01000001.1, on the reverse strand, counting down.
ATCCCGCCGACCCGGGCGCGTACGAATCATCCGATATGCCGGTGCGGCCGGAGACCTTGCCCGAAGAACCGGACCTGATCATCGACGGGCTGGCCGGTCGTCGCCGCTGGCGCTGGCTGCCCACCCGTATTTTCCCTGGTCCTCGCCCGGCGGGCGCGCCAGCAGCCGGTTCGGTTCCGCTCGCGCCACCGGCGACACCGCCGTCGGCCGGCTGGCTGCGGCAGATGACGTACGTACTGCTGCTGATTGCCGCCGCAGGCGCCTTGTTCTACGGAACAGCAGGCCTGATCGGCGCGGACACCGTACCCGACGCGCTGCGGTCCGGCCTGATCCTCATCGCCGCGGCGGTCACCGCCGCGGCTGCCGCCCGGATGGTCGACCATGTCACGGCGAGCAACATCGCCGGCGCCGTGCTCACCCTGGCGATCATCGTGGTTTTCGCCCGGGTTGCCAACGTGGCCACTCCGGCCTGGACCCTGGCCGCCGCAGCCGCCGCCGTCGCGCTCACCGGCGCGATCGTCGGCCTGCTGCCGGACGAGGTGCGGCGCGGCCCGCAGTACGCGTCCGCCGCCGCCCTCACCGTTATTGGGGTTTTTGTCGCCCTCGACGCTCTGCGCGCGGCGTTCGCGCCCGTCCAAGCCGCCCGCCCGGTATGGCACGCGGACACAGCGGCATATGCGGATAAAATTTCCTCTGCCGCCGACGGGTCCGGGTGGATGCTGGCACTCAGCGCCCTCCTGCTGACCGTGGCTGCCGCCCTCGCGTTGCCGAGCGAATACCGGCGTGAGGGCGCCGTCATCGGCGTCGCTCTGACCGCTTTGTCGGTACCGTCGTCGCTGGCGCTGCCCTGGTCGGAAGCACCCTGGCCACTCGTCATCGCGTCAATCGGCATCGGCGGAGCCGGATTGCTCGCGCCGACAAGGCGGGTCGCCATCGCGCACATCGCGGCCGCTGGGGTGGTCGGGCTCTTCGGCGCGGGCGCCGCCTTGAGCGCGTCCTGGCTCACTGCCGCAGTACTGACCGCGCTGGCCGGCGCAGGCGTGATGGTCACGGTTGCGGCAAGGCAAATCCCGGTACGCCTGTACGCGTGGCTCGTCGGCGATTGGGCGTCCGGCGCGGCTGCCCTGGCCATCCCGGGCGCCGTAGTCACTGCCCTGCTCGCAGTCAACGACCCGGGTGGTGGCCCACCGCCCACTGAAGCAGTCACGGTGCCCGCGCTGGCTCTCGGGTTCCTCGCGGTGGCCGGCACGCTCACCTACGCTGCGGTGTTCCAAGTTGCCCGGCGCGAGGTCAGCGTGCCGATGACTGCGGGTGCCGGGCTGGGCGCGGTCGCGCTCGCCTTTGCCGCGCTGTTCGCCCCCGGCGCTACCGCACCGGACGTGTGGGTCGGCGCCCTGCTGCTGGCCGCCGCGCTCCTCCTGTTCTTCGCCAAGTCGCTGGACAACGGCCGCCGCGCCGACCGGATGCTGGACGGACCGGACATCGCGGCCGCCGCAGCCACCGTGGCAATCTGCGGCGCGCTGGCCCGAGTCACCGCTCTGGCCTTCCCGGATGCCCCGCTGGCGGTGGGGGCCGTCGTGGTGCTCATCGTCGCCTTCGGAGTACGAGCGGTGCCCGCCGATTGGCGACGCGGCCCGGTCCGCGGCATCGCCTTGGCCGGCCTGGTGGTCGGGTTCATCGCTGCTTGGCAGGCAGCCGGGCTCGGCCTGCGCATCATTGCCGCGCCCGGCCCGATCTGGGCGTCGGACGTCAGCAACGTTCCCGGCGACGTACCGGCCGGGGCGTGGCAAGCGCCGTTCGCACTGCTGATCATCGCCATTGCCGCGGCAACCGCGTTGCCGCGGCCGTGGAAGTACGACATCAGCGCCGCCGCTGCCGCGCTGGCCACCATCGGCGCGCCGGCAGCCTTCGAGTTGCCGTGGTGGTCACCGCTACTGATCGGCTGTGCTGTCGCTCTGGCCTACGGCATCGCCGCCGTTGCGGCAACCGATCCCCGCGACGCCCTTGCGCGAGCCGCCGCAGCCGCCGTGGTCCTTTTGCACGCCGCCGGCGCGGGCCTGGTCCGGCCCTGGTCCACGGCTCTCGCCCTCGGCATGATCGTGCTGATCGGCGCGCTGGTCGCCTGGCTGGCCCGAACCGGTCTGACACCGGCGGAGCGCCGAAACTGGATCGAGCGCGCCGAGGCCGAGGACGGCGTCGCACTCGCCTTCGACGACACGGGTATGCCCAGGCACCGCGCCAAGATTGGCGGCGCGGCCACGATGGGCGCCCTGCTCGCCGCGCCCGGAATGCTCGCCGCGATCGAGGCGGACCAGGGACAAACCGCCCAGGTCGTCCTGATCGCTGCGATCGCCGGGTCCAGCCTCATGCTCGCTTTGATGGCGGCGGTGGCCCGCCGGGTGCCGCAGTACCTGCCGTGGGCAACCGCCGGGCTGGTCGGTGGCGCGCTGGTCACAGCCATCGCTTCGGTTCCCAGTGATTACCCCACAGCTCTGTATGCGGCGGCCGCGGCGTTGATCGGCGTCATCGCGGAGCTGCTGCGCGGCTCAGTACCGGCGCCCGGTTTGACCGTGGCTGCGACGGTGGCCGAGCAGCAGGATCAATTCGCCACCACACGGTACGGGCGAAACCGGCGAATCCGCCCGTTGAGCCTGCACAGTCGTTGGCTTGTCGACCCGGCCACCGGCGCGGTCTGGGTTGCGGCGTTCCCCACCTTGCTCGCGCTCATCTCCATCTCACCGGCGCTGCGGGCTGCCCTCGTGGACCCGCTGGGACAGATAAGCGCGGTGTGGGACGGCCCGATCGAAGCGCTGACCGCCCCGGCTTCCGGCAGTGTGGACGGCACCAGCGTGCTGGCAACGGTGCTGCTCACGGTGGCTGCGGCGCTGGCGGCGCTCGGCTTTGGCGGCAAGGCGACTGAGGCCGTACCGGTAATCTTGCCCGGTTTGGCCCTGACGATTTTGATCGCGTCCATTGCTTTGGACGCGCCTTGGCCAGCGTCGACCACGGCGGCGCTGGTCGTCTTCACCATCTCGATGCTGGGGCTGGCCCTGACGCCTCCGCCGGTCCCCACGCGGGCCGCGATGCTGCGCACCACGCGCAACATCGTGTTCATTATCGGTCTGCTCGCCGGCGGCGCCGGTCTGGCCGGCAGCCTTGCCACGCAGCGGCTCACGCTCTTCACTCTCGGTTCGGCAGTCGGTGTCGGCCTAGTCGGAGCGGTCGCGGGACGCAGCCGCCACGCCCGGATCCTCGGCTGGATCTTTACGGCCGTCATGGGTCAGTTCTTCGTGCTGACGGTGACGCTGGTCGCCGGCCTGTCGCCGCAATGGGCAGCCTTCGGCGTGCTCGGTGTCGGAGCTGCGCTGCTCGTGCTCGAGGCTGCGCTCCCCCGCCTTGGCCTGCCGGAATACCGGTTGGAGGCGGCAACAGTCGAGTGGAGCGGTTACGCCTCGGCGCTCATTGCCGGTGCGCTCGCCTACAACTCCCCGCCGCACCTCGCCGCGCTGCTGGCTGCCTGGGGCGCTGTCCTCGGACTCGCGGCGACGCGCCCCGACCGCAGCCCGAACCAGCGCCGGAATCTGTTCTGGCTGGCAGTCGGCTTCGAAATCATCGGCATTTGGCTGTTCGTGGCGCTCGCGGATGTTGCGCTCCCGGAGGCGTACACCCTGCCGTTCGCCGCGCTCGCGCTGCTGGTGGGCATCCTCGAGGCCCGTCAGCGTCCCGACTTGAGCAGCTGGGCGGCGTACGGTCCGGCTTTGCTCGCGGCGTTCGTCCCGACCACCGGCCTGGTGATTGCGACAGACGCGGGTGACCTGCGTGAACTGCTGCTTCTTCTCGGCGCGGTGGCGACTTTGATCATCGGCTCCCGGATGCAGCAGCAAGCTCCGGTGGTGATCGGCGCGGTAGCTACCGCCGTCGCGACGCTGCACTTCGCGACGACCCTGGTAGGGCCGTGGCTGGTTTTGGTGCCGGTGGGAATGGTGCTGCTCTTCCTGGGTGCGACCAATGAGAATCGGCGTCGGACGCAGGAACGACTGAAAGGCGCCTTGGTCCGGATGCGCTGAGTTGGCGTGCTTCGGGCCTTGGCTGCTGGCGTGCGCCTTTGGCGGCGGCGTCCGCCTTTGGTCGTGGCGGTCCGCCTCTGATGGCGGCGTCCGGCCTGCGCGGCGGGAGTCGACTTCCGCGTCGGGTGGAGCTGCCGAGCGGTCAGGCGAAGGTCTCGCCGCTCAGCAGCGCCGGCATCAGCTCGGCGTTGTGCGTAGCGGCGAGATCCGGTCGTCCTTTGTACCTGGCCGGCGTGCTTTGGAACAGAATGATGCCGCTATCGGCGACGACCACGGTATGCACAGCGTTCAGCGCAGAATCAACATCGAACCGGCTCGCCGGCACCACGCCTACAATGGCGTGCAGCACTGACCCGTGAACACCACGGACTTTAGCGACATAGCGGGATTCGTCGGGAAACCCCACGCGCGCCTGTATATCTGCGCCGATGGTCTGACTACCGTCGAAGTCGACCATCAGCGCATCGGCCGCGAAGAGGTTCGCGAAGCCGGGCGCGTCTTTGCGGTGCCAGGCAGAGAGTAATTGCTCGTAGAACTCGGGCAGGGTCACGCCATGAGCCGCTGACGCAGCGCCTCGTCCTTCTCCGCAACGGCCTGCTCCAAGCTGGCCTGGAATGCCTGCATTTTTTTGAGCAGCACCGGATCCGAAGCCGCAAGCATGCGCACGGCCAGCAAACCCGCGTTCCGTGCACCGCCGATCGACACCGTGGCCACCGGCACCCCCGCCGGCATCTGCACGATCGACAGCAACGAGTCCATCCCGTCGAGGTACTTCAGCGGCACCGGTACACCGATCACCGGAAGCGGCGTCATCGAAGCCACCATGCCCGGCAGGTGCGCAGCGCCACCGGCGCCGGTGATGATGACCTTGAGCCCGCGGTCGGCGGCCGACGTGGCGTATTCGACCATCTTCTGTACGGTGCGGTGCGCCGACACCACGCCCACCTCGAACGGCACCTCGAACTCGGCGAGCGCAAGGGCCGCCGCCTCCATGGTGGACCAGTCCGAGTCGCTGCCCATGATCACGCCAACGACCGGAGCCATTACTCGCCTTCCTGAATGCCGTCCTGGAGCCAGCGCGCGGCGCGCACCGCCCTCGCGCGTACGGATGCCATGTCGTCTCCGAGCACCGTGACGTGCCCGATCTTGCGGCCCGGACGGACCTGCTTGCCGTACAAATGCACCCGGGCACCGGGATCAGCGGCGAACAAATGGTGCAGCCGCTCGTCGATCGACATGCCGCCGGGCTGCCCGCCGAGCACATTCGCCATCACCACGGCCGGCGCCGTCAGCGACGTCTCGCCCATCGGGTAGTCGAGCACCGCCCGCAGGTGCTGCTCGAATTGCGACGTCCGAGCACCTTCAATGGTCCAGTGCCCGGAGTTGTGCGGCCGCATGGCGAGCTCGTTGACCACGATGCCGGCTTCGGTCTCGAACAGCTCCACGGCCAGCAGCCCGACTACACCGAGCGCGCTGGCTAGGTCAATCGCCAACTGCTGCGCTTCAACCGCGCGCTCCTCGGGCAAATCGGGTGCTGGCGCCAGCACCTCGACGCAGATCCCGTCCTTCTGCACCGTTTCGACCACCGGGTACGCGGCAACCTGTCCGAACGGTGAGCGCGCCACCAGCGCGGCCAACTCGCGCCGCAATGTCACCCGCTCTTCGACGATCAAGGGCGTCCCGCTGGCAACGAGTTCCTCTGCAGCCGCGGCGCTCTCGAGCATCCAAACGCCGCGTCCGTCGTACCCGCCCCGGACCGCCTTGGCGACCACCGGCCAGCCGGATCCCGCGCGGGCGGCGGCAACTTCGGCGGCAAAGTCTGATATTTCAGACACGCTGGCGACCGGCCGCCACAGCGGAACCGGTGCGCCCATTTCCGACAGCCGCTCGCGCATCCGCTGCTTGTCCTGCGCAAACACGATCGCATCAGCACCGGGGTAGATCTTCACACCCTCGTCGGCCAGTGCAGCGATGTGCGCGGTGGGCACGTGCTCATGGTCGAAGGTGACCGCGTCGCACCCCTTCGCGAACTCCCGCAGCGCCGCGAGATCGGTATGCGTTCCGGTCTGCACGTCGGCAGCAACGAGGGCGGCACTGTCGTCGGGCTTTTCGGAAAGCACCCGCAACGACTGACCGAGGGCGATCGCGGCTTGGTGGGTCATCCGGGCCAGCTGGCCGCCACCCACCATGCCGACAACAGGGAGGCCGGTTCGAGTATCCATCGCGCCGCCAGCCTATCGACCCGCCTTGGCCCTCCGGTTGCCGAGGTAAGACCCCCACCTTCAAGACCAATTCATCGGGTACGGCAGCAACGCCAGGCTGAGCGCTTCGGCCACGATACGCATGGAACTGCAGCGGATGACCCAGGAGGAGGCTTGCCCGAGCGAAATGCCCGGGTTGCCGCTCGAGACCGCAGCCGGATTCGAACCGGCGTGTACCGCTTTGCAGGCGGCCCCCTGACCACTCGGGCATACGGTCGTGTCCGACAGAGCGGAAATAGTGGTGCGCGTCCCTGGTGCCGACCCAGGTCTGCCCTAAGGCGACGGTTTTACGGACCGTTGGACGTGCCGCCGTCCACGACGCGCGTGTGACCTCACCGGCGAAGCCAAGTCGGCCGAGCCCCACTGCTCCCAGCAAATCGGCCGGAATGCCGCAGGCCATGGGACTGAGCTCCGGCGGAAGGACTCGAACCTTCACCTGTGCGCATGAACAGTGCGCTGCCCTGCCGATTGGGCGACGCCGGATTGCGGACCCCGTTGGACCGCTGTATCGCCAGCTGGACTTAAACCAGCGACCTCCGCCTTATCAGGGCGGCGCTCTGACCAACTGAGCTACGACGATTCGCCGAAGCGGCAACGGTGCGTGGACCCGGCCGGTTTCGAACCGGCCACCTGCCGCTTGCAAGGCGGGCGCTCTACCAGAATGAGCTACGAGCCCTTATGACGTACGTACCCGGAGCGCGATTCGAACGCGCACTGTCGCCGACCTGAACGGCGCGCCTCCTGCCAATTGGGCTACCCGGGCCAAAGGTGGTGCTGCGTGCCCCCGGCGCGATTCGAACGCGCACTGGCGACGTCCTCAACGTCGTGCCTCTGCCATTGGGCTACAAGGGCGAAACTGGGTCAAGGGAAACAGAGCGGCTGGCCGGAATCGAACCGGCGGCCTCCACCATGGCAAGGTGGCGCTCTGACCTGCTGAGCTACAACCGCATCAAGGTGCCGTGGACCTGAGCGGACTCGAACCGCTGACCCCCGGTCTGCCGAACCGGTGCGCTACCAACTGCGCTACAAGCCCATGCCGGTCGACGGTGCCTGACCAGCAATCCAGCCGCTGATAGCGACCGCATGTTCGGCCGCGCGTTGCGACCGCATGTTCGGCCGCCGCGTTGCGACCGTTGACATGCCGGCGCTTTGAGACTGGCTGCCGGTCACGGCTTCGCGACCAGCCTTTCGGCCGCCACTTCGGCGGCCGGTTGCCCGGCTTTGCGTAAATTGCGTGCCAGGCTGTGTGTCATCCACTGTGCAGTTCTCAAAATACGGTGCCGCTGTTTTCGCTGAGGCAGCGTTCAGAGCGGAAGCACCGGCCGGTAACCGGTGTCCGCAAGGTGATCTTGAAACGAAAAAACCGCCCGATCCCGGTCTGGGTGGGCGGCGCTTATCGCTAGCTCCCGCTAGCTGCGCCACCGATGCAGATACAAGTTCAGGTAGTCAGCCGCATTCACGCCGTTGCCGGCTTCGGCGGCGGAAGAAACGAGGGAGGCCTGACAGATGAGTGCGCCGGCACCACACAGCGTCGTGCGCTGCGAAATGCCGCTGGGCTGCCCCATCATCGGTCTCTCCTGACTGCTCGGATCGCTTTGTGGTTCCTAGATTAGGGAGTCGGCTTCAGCGCGGCAACGCATTTATTATCCAATCTCGGGTGGTTGCTGCGCCCGACGACGACTGCATGAGGAGCGGCAATGTGACAGCGCATGGCCCATGCTTTCGCCGAAGACCTTGCATGACTACGACACGCCCGATTACCAGGTCAAGGGCGGTCGACAACCAAGCGGGCTCCGCACTTCCCGGGCCGTGGAGACGGCCGTTACCGAGCTAACCGTGCCTCGAGGTCGTCCACCGTGGTCACCGGCCGATCGCACACGAAACCGCGACAAACATAGGCTGCCGCCGCACCCTCGATGAACGGACGGTCGGCGAGCAGCGGGACGTCATCCTGGTCCGGCCGGCCAACGACGATCACCGTTCCCGGCGGAGCGTGCCGGTAGGCGGCCCCCACCAGGGGCTCCTCCGGATTCTCGGTAACGATCGCGATCTCGAACGGGCCGGCGAGCGCAGCTTCCGCCACCGTCGCCGAGTAACCGGTGAAGCGTGGATGTCCACCGATCAGCGGTCCGACGGTGGCCAGCGCAGCATCGGCAGCCTCGCGGAACCGCGTTTCGCCGCTGAGAGCTGCATACGCGACAAGACCCGCGCACATGGCGGACAAACCGGACGGGGTGGCGTTATCGGTCGGATCTGCCGGGCGGGTGACGAGCCGTTCCGCGTCGTCCGCAGTGTCGTAGAAGCCGCCGTTGCCCGTCCCGAAGTGATCCAACGCCACCTGAAGAAGATCGCCAGCCAGACTGAGCCAACGACCATCACCGGTGAGCTGGTGCACAGCGCAGAATGCTTCGGCGACGGCCCCGTAGTCCTCCAGAACCCCGGCCGGTTCACCGACCACGCCACCCCGGGAAACACGGCGCAGGCGCCCGTCGACGAGGTGACGGGTGGCGAGCACGTCGGCCAGCGCGATCGCAGCTTGGCGGGAGGACGGCGAATTCAGCAGGATGGCATGTTCAGCGAGGGCGGTGATGGCGAGGCCGTTCCAGGATGCGACGACCTTGTCATCTCGTGCCGGTTGAGGACGCTTTGCCCGTACCGAATGAAGACTTGAGCGAATTTTCTGCCAGCGCGCCACCAAGGCCGGGTCTGCCGCATCGATGTCCCGGGCGAGCGCCAGAACGCTGGTGCCGTGTTCGAATGTGCCTTTGGTGGTGACCGCGAACAGGTCGGCCGCCCAGGTGCCGTCGTCTTCGCCCAGAGCTTCGATGAGCTGAGCCGGCGTCCAGGAGTAGGTAAGGCCCTCGGTCCCCTCGGTGTCTGCGTCGAGGGCTGACGCCAGGCCGCCCGCGGAGGTTGCGAGATCGCGGAGCAGGAACGTCGCGGTCTCATCGGCGATGCGACGGGCGAGCGGGTCCTCAGTCAAACGCCAGAGCTGGGTGTAGACCCGCAGCAGCAGGGCGTTGTCGTACAGCATCTTCTCGAAGTGCGGCACGGTCCAGGTGTTGTCCACGGCATAGCGGGCAAATCCCCCACCGATCTGGTCGTAGATGCCGCCGCGAGCCATCTGCTCGGCGGTATGGCGGACCATCTCCAGGTCCTCGGCCGAACCGGTGCGCTGATGGCGGCGCAGCAGGAACAGCAAGTTCATGTGCGGCGGGAACTTCGGGGCACCGCCGAAGCCGCCGTACTGAGTGTCGTGGTCCTTGGCGAGCTGGGCCGCGGCCGCGTCGAGCAAATCGGCCGAAATGGGAGCGGTAGGACCGCCGACCAGTTGCGCGCCCCCGATGGCTTCGACCACCGTTGAGCTTTGCTTGAGTACCGCTGCGCGCTGGGTGCGCCAGGCTTCGGCGATCGAGTCGAGTAGCCGGGTGAAGCTCGCGGGCGGGAAGTACGTACCGCAGAAAAAGGGTTCGCCTTCCGGCGTCGCAAAGACGGTCATCGGCCACCCGCCCTGCCCGGTCATGGCCTGCGTGGCAGCCATGTAGACAGCGTCGACGTCCGGGCGCTCCTCGCGGTCAACCTTGATCGCCACGAAGTGCTCGTTGACCTGCCGAGCGACCGTTTCATCCTCGAACGACTCATGCGCCATGACATGGCACCAGTGGCAGGCGGCATAACCAATCGAGACGAGCACCGGTACGTCCCGCCGACGGGCCTCCTCGAACGCCTCCGGCGACCAGGGCCACCAGTCAACCGGGTTGGTGGCGTGCTGGAGCAGGTACGGCGAAGCGGCGGTCGCCAGACGATTTGTCATGACGTCAAATTAACCTCGGTTAATCGAGGAAAACGTGTGGTGCAAGCGGAACACGCGGTAGCGCGAAGTGAGCCGCGCTGGTCGGGCCGATGGTCAGTCGGGGATAAGGATCAGGCCGGCGCGGAAGCGGGTAGCGCTGGTCAGGAGGCGCCATCTACTCGGAGCGGCAGGATGGTGGGCGGAGCGGCGGCGGTCATCTGCTGCAGTACCGGAACGATTTTGTCGGCTGGTAGCGGGCGGCTGAAGTGGTAGCCCTGGGCGGAGGTACAGCCCAGCGCCAGCAGCGCCGCTCGCTGGTCGGCGGTTTCGACGCCCTCGGCGACCACCCGGGCACCCAGGCGTGTGCCGAGTTCCACCGCGCCACGAACGATCGCAGCAGCGCTCGGCGAATCGGCCATTTCCTGGACGAATGACCGGTCCACCTTGAGTTCGTCCACGACGACCCGCGTGACGAACGCCAGCGACGAGAAGCCGGTGCCGAAGTCGTCGACCGAGATCTGCACGCCGAGTTCGCGCAGCGCGTCCAGGACCTCGTCAACAACGGTGGAGTTACTGACCGCCAGCGACTCGGTGACCTCGAGCACCAACCGGTCGGGGACGATGCGATGCCGCCGCAAGGCTTCGGCGACCTGGGCCGGGAAAGTCACGTCGAGCAGGCTGCGTGCGGACACATTTACCGAAACGGGTACGTCCAACCCGGCGGCCGCCCAACCGGCAGCCGCCAGAAGCGCCCGGTCGAGGATGTATCGAGTGAAAGGTCCGAGAAGCCCGCCGTTCTCTGCCGTGCGAACGAAGGAATCAGGCGTCAGTAAGCCCCGCCGGGGATGATTCCATCGGATCAGCGCTTCGACGCCGGTTGGCGCCCCGGTTTCGAGGTCGACCTCGGGCTGCAACATCAGGATCAGTTGGTCGTCCGCGGTGAGCGCGTCGAGCAGCTCGGCAGGCAACGACAGGTGGTCGGTGCTGGTCGGGTCGTGGTTGCTGTCATACGCCGCGACTGCCACGTTGAGCGCCTTGGCCTGGTCGAGCGCTACGCCGGCCCGGCGGATGAGTTCGCCCAGCTCGGCACAGCCGGCTGTTTCCACAACGACGCCAACGGCTACTTCGGTGACGAGACGGACGCCGTCGATATCAACCGGTTTGCCCACAGCGTCAATGACTTCGCGGGCACGGCGCAAGGCGTGGGGAAGGGGGCTCGGCACCTCCTGCAGCGGCGTGGACGAATCGGTAACCGCTGCCACGGTGGGCAGCAGGATTGCGAACTCGTCGTCACCCAGCCGGGCGATGATCTCCTGTTCCCGGGAGAGATCGATCAGCCGCTCGGCCATGGTTCGCAGTACGGCATCGCCGGCTCGATATCCGAGGGTTCGGTTGACCTCGCGGAAGTTGTTGACATCGAGCAGCAGGACGGCGACCGGGCAGTCCGGGTTGAGTGACTTGAGTGTTTCGTCCCCATCGGACAGCAACGCGGCGCGGTTCGCGAGGCCGGTCAATGGATCGTGGGCTCCCTCGTAGGCGACCTGAGCATCGAGCAGCGCCAGCCGCTCACGTGCCGCCGCGTCATGCAAGGCGCCGGCCAGCACATCCGCGAAAGCGGACACAGCAAGCTCATCTTGAGCGGCGGGCAGAGCCGGCTCGGCGAGCCAGACGGTCAGATCGCCCACCTGCGCGCCTCCGACGGTCATCGCCCGCGTGATCACCGGACCCGGCATCGCGTCAGACGCCCGCTCCCACGCGTCCGCGGCGTATCGCCGGTCCTCCGGAAGTCCGCCGTCAGCCACGACACCCGCCGACAACCCGAGCGAAGAACCGATGGGGTTTTTGTCCACCGACGTCAAGGACGCGCCGGAACTGCCGGGCGAAAGCGACAAAGTCACTTCAATCTCAACCCGTCGCGCGCCGAAAACATCCAGCGCCCCGCGTAGGCCCGCCTCGGCTACGGCACGCTCGGTCGACCCGTTCAGGGTTCGGGTGGCCCGGGCAAATGCCGCCCAAATGCGCTTTTCTTCTTCAGCGCGTAGATGGCTGCGATATCCACGCTGCAGTAACCAGAGCACCACCGGCACAGCGATCAGCCACACCGGACCGTTGACCAGCAGATAGAGGATGGACAATCCGACTATCACGTTGCCTACGAACATCGGCAACTTCGCGTGCAAGGCCTGAACGGCAACCTGCATCGGCGCCGCGTCCTGGCGCAGAGTCAAGGTGAGGACCGCAAGTCCGAGCGTGATGACCTGGTACACGGCGGCGCCGGCCACCAGAGCCAACTGAGTTCGACGGCTGTCCACAGACGCAGCAGGTCCAGCTATGACGTACGAGATGAAGGTTGCGCCCGAAGCTCCCAGCGTGAGAGACGCAGCGAGATGAACGACATCCGCGACCATCCGCTGACCGTTGAGCCAGGTGATGAACAGCCACGCGGCGGCCACGCCCACGAGCGTCGCGGCGGGCACCCATCCGGGCGGGGCGAAAGTGAACCCGAGGATGAACGCCGTCTCGGCCCACGACACACTGACAGTGCCACGGCCGACACGGAAGCGCAGACGTCCTAGTTGCCCGAGCATGACCAGCAGCAACGCCATGCCGACGCCAACAATCGGCGTGACGGTGAACGACTCGGTGCTCGACAGCGGAAGAAAAACGCCAGCAAAAGCGCTGGCAAAAGCCGCAACAAGGACAGAAGCAAACAACATGCGTACGGCCGAAGCGCGCCGAACTGACGCAACAACGGCGCCTCCAGCATCCCGGGGTGCCATCGCCGTAACAGCGGTCGACGAAGTCATGTCACCTCCTCGCCCGAACGATCCGAACCGGGAGCGGGCCTGCTCCCGGAGTTCGAGGCGATCCGGCGTGGCTCGATCGCCGAAACGGGCGAGGCCTTCCGGAGCGAGCCCTTCTGAAGCGAGGCCAGGCCGGGATGGGCGCGAAAGCACGAGGCCGGTGCGAGGAGGCACGAAGCCGGCGACTGCAGGCGCGAGGCCGGAGCAGACAAGCGCAAGGCCGGAGCAGACAAGCGCGAAAGGGGTACCCGGCCCGCCCGGGGAGATGAGTCCGAATTAGCGTCATGCGCACACGCCGACAGGAGCAAGGCAGTGACTGCACTGTCGCTCACGTCCAACGCGGCCCTTGCCGGGACCACCGGCGCGGGTGCGTCAGCCGGTTGCTCTCTTCGTAACGTGGCTTGGGGTGGTCCCACGATTGCCGCAGGAGCCAAGGGCCGAAGCGCTCGGGAACGATCTTGCTCCTGGTCACACCGGAGGCCGCTGACCAGCGGCACAGGCGGATGCACGTGCATCTGCAGTGGAGGAAGCAGCGGGCGGGAGATGGTCATCGACGGCCCCCTTTCCGCGCAGGGTCGAGGGACGTCAAAGCCCCCCGGCGGAAGGCTAAGCCAATCCGGCGGAACGCAACAGGGGTTGACGGAGAAGCATCATCGATGCCGAGACGGTGATGGCCGACCGGGATGATTGCTCAGGGCAACTTGACAAAGTGGATCCAGCGCACTCGATCTCAGGAGCGATCGCTGCGGCCACCGTCCTTTGTCCGGTCTTCTGCAGAATCCACGCCCGCGACCTCAGCATCTGTCCTGGATTCGTCCATCGAGGAACGTCCGCCCTCGGCCACACGCGTCTTAGGGGTGTCGTCACCCTGAGCGAGCTTCGCTTCGACACTTGTCGCCTCAGCGTCCCGCGTGACACCGCGATTGTCGGGAAAACTGTCGGGAAGCCGACGCAACCGCTTATTCATGTTACGGATCAACAGCACCGTCGCGACGGTCAACAACACGATGATGAAGAGGCCCATGGGGCCGGCCAGCCCGCCGGACCGGGTGTCCCCGAAGTTGTTCACGGCAACGATATCCACACGTCAAAGGTACGCCCGCCAGCACCACACCCGGCCGCGGGATCCCGCAATTTCGCGCGAACCGACCCCGGCCCCGCCGCCCGGGGCCCAGCACGACCGCCGATGGCCCAGCTGCGGGCCCGGCAATGCCGGGCTACCGCTGCGGGGTCGCTCTCGATACCGCCCAAGCGCCATCGAGGGCAGCGCCGTTGATGGTGCTGACCGTCACGAGCGCTCGCCAAGCGTGGGCGCCGCGACTTGAGTACCGGGCCAAACACGTCCCGGCCCCCGCGAGGGGGCCGAGCCCAGCCCAACGTCCATGGCGCCTCCAGCCATCACGAAAGAAGGCCGGGCCCTCACCTCTCGCGGAACCACCTCGGGAACCCGCCAAGAAGCACGCCCGCCGCAACCGCCTGCTGAAGAGTCGCGGCAGCCACAACATGCGGTCGATCACCAACACCGCAGGAAGCCAACCGGCGCCAGCCGAGGTGATCACAAGCAAAAGCAGATCTCCGGGGTACGCCTGGACGGCCCTCAACAAGCCAGATGAGCGCGTACCCCCGAGAAACCACCCGATCAGCGAGCCTGAATTGACTCCCGGATCCCGGCAAACAAGTCCGACTCCGGGATCGGGCTGTCAACCAGCGACCGGGCCAGTTCGAAGTCCTCTGTCGGCCATACCTTCTGCTGCATTTCGGTTGGGACCTTGAACCAGAAGCCGTCCGGGTCGACCTGGGTGGCGTGGGCGCGCAATGCGTCGTCGCGGACCTCGAAGTATTCGCCGCATTCGATCCGGGTGGTGACCTTGTCGCCGCGGTCGGGGCGGTCTTCGGACTTCTCGAGCCATTCCGTGTACGGCGATTCGAGGCCGGCGGCGATCATGCCCTCGTGCAGTGCGAGCATGCGGGCGCGTGTCCAGCCGCCGTTGTAGTACAGCTTCAGGGGCTGCCACGGCTCGCCCAATTCCGGGTGCTGGCCGGGGTCACCGGCTGCGTCGAACGCCACCACGGAAATGTTGTGGCACATGATGTGATCCGGGTGCGGGTAGCCGCCGTTTTCGTCGTACGTGGTGATGACGTGCGGCTTGAACTCCCGAATGAGTTTGATCAGCGGAATGGCGCCCTCGGCCGGGTCGACCAGTCCGAAGCAGCCTTCGGGTAGCGGCGGCAGCGGGTCACCCTCGGGCAAGCCCGAGTCGACGAAACCGAGCCACGCCTGGCGTACGCCTAGGATTTCTCGCGCATTGTCCATCTCCCGCTTGCGGATGTTGGCAATGTCGGCCAGCACCTCCGGCCGGTCCATTTTCGGGTTGAGCACGCTGCCGCGCTCGCCGCCGGTACACGTTGCGACCAGCACGTCAACGCCCTCGGCGACATAACGCGCCATGGTGGCGGCACCCTTGCTCGACTCGTCATCCGGGTGCGC
This sequence comes from Actinoplanes sp. TFC3, assembly GCF_001553785.1. Taxonomy (GTDB): domain Bacteria; phylum Actinomycetota; class Actinomycetes; order Mycobacteriales; family Micromonosporaceae; genus Actinoplanes. The sequence continues at coordinate 1,149,193 of NZ_LOJP01000001.1, read as the reverse complement.
GTGCACGGTCATCAGACGCAACTGCTCAACCACTGATATCTCCCTCGACCGGACCTCATGTGGTGGACCCGGTTTCGGCTGCGAAGATGGACAAGGCCATTCTGTCCGATGGCACTGACACTTTTCGCAGGAGAGGTCCCCTGGTGAGCGAGACGCGCGCCACAGCACCGGTATTCCCACCGGGCCGTTACGGCCGGCGTCGGGACGGGCGCCGTCGCCTTGCCGGGCCGATCATATTCGCAGCGGTGATCGCCGTGGCCGCAGTTGCGCTTTCTTTCCGCCTCTACAGCCAATACGGCGACCCTGACTATGACGCTCAGATCGTTCGCTGGACCGATGTGACGCCCACTCAGGTGACCCTCGATTTCACCGTGCAAGTACCTCCGGGCGGCGCGGCAATCTGCGGTTTACGCGCCCGCGACTATGCCGGCGCGACGGTTGGCACCCGCACGGTGACGGTCCAGGCCGTCGGCGACGAACGCACGATCAAGGCCTCCGAGATCGTTCCGACCACGGCCCAGGCATTCGTCGGAGACGTGCTCAACTGCCGAGCCGCAAGCTGATTTCCGGTACGTCCACAGTTTTCCCACGCACCCTGCGCGCCGGTTCCGCACGCCGGACCAAGGAAACTGTCAGACCCGCACGGTAAGAAAGCACCAGGCAATTCCAGCGAATCGTCCACCTACCCTACCGCTGGTAAGCTTGGTGATTCGCTCCGCACGCTCAGCCCGCTTCAAGGAGAAGTCTGTGACCAGTTCAGAAGCGTCGAAGACCTGGCTCTCCCAGGACGCTTACGACCGGCTGCAGGCCGAGCTCGACGAGTTGATCGCAGCCCGGCCGGCCGTCGCCGCCGAGATCAACGCCCGCCGCGAGGAGGGCGACCTGCGAGAGAACGGCGGCTACCACGCTGCCCGTGAGGAGCAGGGCAAGCAGGAAGGCCGGATCCTCTACCTGAAGGAATTCCTGCGCAACGCCGAGGTCGGCGACGCCCCCACCGCCAACAAGGTCGCGCCCGGCATGGTGGTGACGATCTACTTCGACGACGACAAGAGCGACACCGAGAAGTTCCTGCTCGGCTCTCGCGAGATCGCGTCGACCACTGACCTCACCGTATACAGCCCTGAGTCGGCGCTCGGCAAGGCCATTCTCGACGCCAACAAGGGCCAGACGGTCACCTACACCGCCCCCAGCGGCGCGGACATCAAGGTCACTGTCGTGGAGTTCTCCCCCTTCGGCGGCTGACCCCGCCCTCGACTGTTCGCAGGCCGGCGCCGCTGCTCTCACCGGGGCAGGGGCGCTGGCCTGCGCAGGTATGCCTTCCTTATGTGGGGTGCTGGCCGGGCCTCGGCAGCGCGAGCGGCACTATGCGGGGCGGGCGGCGCTGCGCAAATTTACGGGCCCGACCGCCGGTAGTGCCGCACTGCGCCGACTGACGAGGGTGCCCAGCTGCGGGTAGCGCGGCGCGGCGCTGAACTAAAGGGTGCCCCACCGCAGCCGGTGCGGCGGGGCGCTTCCTCTACGGGGTGCCGGAGAGCAGGGTTACCGCGTAACCGGATTCGCGGAGTGAACCGATCAGCGTTTGCGAGTGGTCGGGGCCCCGGGTCTCCACCGACAGTTGCACTTCCACCTCACCGAAGCTGAGGCGCGGTTCCTGCCGGGTGTGCATGACGTCCACGATGTTCGCGCGATGCCGGGCGATCTCGGCGAGGATTCGGGCGAGTTCGCCGGGTTTGTCGCCGGTGCGCACGGACAGCCGAAGGAAGCGGCCCGCGGAGGCCAGCCCGTGTTCGATGACGCGCATGAGCAGCATCGGGTCGATGTTGCCGCCCGAAAGGATGCCCACGACTGGCGGCTTCAGCGGGAGGCTGGCGGAGAGCAAGGCGGCGACCGCTGCTCCCCCGGCCGGTTCCACCACCAGCTTGTGACGTTCGAGCAGCACCAACAGCGCTGCCGACAGGTCCTCGTCGGTGACCGTGACAACGTCGTCGACCAGGTCAGCCACATGCGCAAAGGTCAGATCACCCGGGCGCATCACCGCGATGCCGTCGGCGATGGTGGCGGACTCCGCCAGCGTGACGGGGGCACCCGCAGCCAGGGAGAGCGGGTAGGCAGCCGCGCCCGCCGCTTGCACGCCGATGATCCGAATATCGGGTTTGATGGCTTTTGCCGCCACTGCCACACCCGAAATCAGGCCACCGCCACCGACCGCGGTGACGATGGTGCCGACCTCGGGACACTGTTCGAGGATTTCGAGTCCGACTGTGCCCTGGCCCGCGATGACATCGCGATGGTCGAACGGGTGAATCAGCACCGCCCCGGTTCGGTCCGCGAATTCGCGGGCGGCGGCGAGCGAGTCGTCGACCGTGCTGCCGGCGTACTCGATCTCAGCGCCGTACCCTTTGGTCGCGGCGACCTTGGGCAGCGGCGCGCCCTCGGGCATGAAGACCGTTGCGTGCGTACCCAAGAGTCCAGCAGCCAGCGCCACACCCTGGGCGTGGTTGCCCGCGCTGGCCGCAACGACTCCCCGCGCCCGCTCCTCCGGCGATAGCCGGGAAATTCGGGTATATGCCCCGCGAACCTTGTACGAGCCGGCGCGTTGCTGGTTCTCGCACTTGAGAAACGCCGGCATGCCCAGCGTCGCGCTCAACGGCATCGAATGATCGAGCGGGGTGGTCCTCACGACGCCGGCGAGCAGCTTGCGAGCGGCCTCGATGTCGGCGAGCGAAAGCAGGTCCCTCATAGCAGTGATCGTGCCACCCAACGGGCACGCAGCGACCACCACCTCCCGTGAGCCGCGCCGCCATGACGACCGGATGGAAGATTCGGACCCCGCGACCCGGTGGCAAACCGGGTCGCGGTCACACGAACGCGTGCCGCTGCCAGGGGTTCGCCACTTCGAGCAGCCCCGCGATCGACAGCAGCGTGAGCTCCGAGTCGGGCGGGCCTACGAATTGCACGCCGACCGGCAGCCCGTCCGGGCGCACCCCCACCGGCACGACTATCGCGGGCAGGCCGGCGACGTTCCAAGGGGCGGCATAAGGGGCATACGTGATGTTCGTCCGCATGTTGGCGCGCCAACTGCCGCTGGCATGCCCTCCGGCCGGGGGTGGGACGGTGGCCAGCACGGGGGTGAGGAGCACGTCGATTTCGTTCTTCGCGAAGAACTCGATCGCCTTGGTTCGCCACGCGTCGCGGGTTTGCTGGCGTACCCAACCGCGGTTCGAGGCGACCTTGCCAAGCGCGATGTGCCGGCGGGTTCGCGGTTGCAGCTTCTTCACGTCAAGACCGGAGGATTCCTGGTACGCCGAGGCGAACCAGGTCAGCAGCACCGCGAGCCCGAGGGCCGTGGTGTAGGGCGGGTCGGCGGTCACGGTGTCGTGCCCGGCATCGACCAAGAGCCGTGCGGCGGTTGCGACGGCGGCACGGTTCGGCTCGTCTGGTCGTACCCCCTGAATCGGGGAGCGCAAGCTCACGCCCACCCGCAGCTTTTCCGGTGGGGTGAGCTTGGCGGGAGCCCGACCGGCCAGAGCACTGAACCCGAGCGCAGCATCCGCGACCGTGGTGGCGAGAATGCCGTGCTCCACCAGACCGAACCAACCATCCTGGCCCAGGTCGACCGGGACGGTGCCGCGACCTGGTTTAAGTCCGACAAGTCCGCAGCAAGCAGCCGGGATGCGCACCGAGCCGAGCCCGTCGTTGCCATGCGCAATCGGCACCAGGCCCGCCGCGACTGCCGCCGCCGCGCCGCCCGACGAGCCGCCTGCCGTGCGGTCAAGCAGCCAGGGGTTACGGGTGGGAGCATCGGCGTCGTCGGTCGTGGCCCACAGTCCCATTTCGGGCATTCGGGTCACGCCGACGACTACGGCACCCGCGCCACGCAACCGGCGGACGACTTCGTGATCCTCCTCGGCGATCTCCTTGCGCGCGGCCTCCGAGCCATGCCAGGTAGGCAAGCCGGCGACCTGCGTGTTCTCCTTCACCGCAACCGGCACACCGGCCAGCGGAAGGTTCGCCAGGTCCTCCTGCTCGTCGACCTTCTCGGCCTCGGCGATCGCCTCGCCGCCGCGCACCACCCGGAACGCCGCGATCTCCGGATCGGAGATCGCGATCTGTTCGAGGTGATCCGCTACCACCTGCGTGGCGGTCGTGTCTCCGCGACGGACCGCTCGGGAGATCTGCTTCGCCGTGGCACCCACCCACGTGGTCGCCAGGTTATCCATGGCCCGTCTCCGCTTTGTCTGTATTGAAAGCCTTTACACCGCCGTCACATCGTCGTCCGCCGTCCAGGAGCTCAGCTGAGCGCCTGTTCCAGATCGGCGAGCAAATCGTCAGCGGTTTCGATGCCGACAGACAGTCGCACGAGATCGGCGGGGACTTCAAGCGGTGAGCCCGCCGCGCTGAGGTGTGTCATTTGCCCAGGGTGCTCGATCAGCGATTCCACGCCGCCCAGCGACTCGGCCAACACGAAGAGTTTTGTCCGGTTGCAGATGTCAATGGCCTGCTCAAGACCACCGCGCGCCCGGAAGGAGATCATGCCCCCGAAACGCGACATCTGCTTGGCAGCAGTTTCGTGTCCGGGATGCGACTCGAGACCGGGATACAGAACCGCGCCCACCTTGGGGTGCCCCTCAAGGAACGCGACGATGCGCTCGGCGTTGTCACAGTGCCGATCCATCCGTACGCCCAAAGTCTTGATTCCGCGAAGAGTGAGCCACGCATCGAACGGCCCGTTCACCGCACCCATGGCGTTCTGATGGAACGCGAGCTGCTCCCCCAACCCGTCATCGGCCGCGACCAGGGCCCCGCCGACCACGTCGGAATGCCCGCCCAGGTACTTCGTCGTGGAGTGGATGACCACGTCGGCGCCCAGGGCGATGGGCTGCTGAAGATACGGCGAGGCGAACGTGTTGTCGACCGCGAGCAGCGCGTCATACTCATGCGCCAAGGCAGCCAGCGCAGCGATGTCGGCAATGTTCAGCAGTGGATTCGTGGGCGTTTCCACCCAGATCATCCGCGTATGCCCGGGGCGGAAGGCGGCACGAACGGCATCAAGGTCGTTCAGCGGCACCGCGGTCCAGTCCAGCCCCCAGTTCTCGGCGACCTTGCTGAACAGGCGGAACGTGCCGCCGTACGCGTCATCGGGGATCACCACGTGATCACCCGGCCGGCACACCGCCCGCAGCAGCGCGTCCTCGGCGGCGAGGCCGCTGGCGAAGGCCAAGCCGCGGCGTCCGCCCTCGAGCGCCGCGAGGCATTCCTGCAAAGCGTCGCGAGTCGGGTTGCCCGAGCGGCTGTACTCGTAGCCCAGCCGCGGCGAGCCAACGGCATCCTGCGCGTACGTGCTCGTCTGATAAATAGGCGGCACCACCGAACCCGTCCGAGGATCCGGTTCCTGCCCCGCGTGAATGGCGAGAGTGTCAAAGCCGTAGTTGTTACCCGTCATGAAGGGCAACGTTAGTCTGCGCTGATGGCTGACTGTGTCTTCTGCGGCATCGTGGCGGGCACGGTCCCCGCGTTCAAGGTGGCCGACACGCCTGAGGGCGTCGGGTTCCTGGATGTCCGCCCGGTGTTCAAGGGACATGTCCTGATCGTGCCGCGTGCGCACGTACCCCAATTGACTGATCTGCCGTCAAGCGATCTGGCGGACTATTTCGGACTTGTCCAGCGCTTGGCTGAGGCGGTGCCGGCGGCGCTCGGCTCGCAGGGCACCTTTGTGGCGAACAACAACGTGGTGTCGCAGTCGCAGCCGCACCTGCACTTCCATGTGGTGCCCCGGACAAAGGGGGACGGATTGCGCGGGTTCTTCTGGCCTCGGCACAAGTACGCCTCGGACGAGGAGGCCGCGGAATACGCCGCTCGGATCGGTACGGCCTTTGGTTCGGGTTGATCGTGGCCTCTCGGCCGGGCGTCTTGCTCGATCGGGTAAGGATGGCGGGGTGGATGGTGTTGCACCCAGCGGATGAAGGGAGTCACCGTGTTCCTGCGGTACAAGAAGGCCGAGCTACCCACCCCCGATAAGGCCCTTCCGGGCCGGTTCATCGAGATGCCGGTGGCCGACACGCACACGGTGCTCGGAAACCCGCTGAAGGGCCCCTGGCCGGCCGGACTCGAGACGGCCGTGTTCGGCATGGGCTGTTTCTGGGGCGCCGAGCGCATCTTCTGGCGCCTGCCCGGCGTGTACTCGACCTCGGTCGGCTACGCGGGCGGCTTCACCGAGAACCCGACGTACGAGGAGACCTGCTCGGGCGCGACCGGCCATGCCGAGGTCGTCCAGGTGGTCTACGACCCCTCCAAGATCGCCTACGAGGACCTGCTCAAGGCGTTCTGGGAGAACCACGACCCGACCCAGGGCATGCGCCAGGGCAACGACGTGGGCACCCAGTACCGCTCGGCCATCTACACGACGACGCCGGAGCAGGCCAAGATCGCCCAGGCTTCCCTGGAGGCGTTCCAGCCGATCGTCACCAAGGCCGGCCGCGGCTCGATCACCACTGAGATCGGCCCGCTGACCAGGTACTACTACGCCGAGGATTACCACCAGCAATACCTCTCGGACAGCAAGAACCCGGGCGGCTACTGCAACCACGGCCCCAACGGCATGACCTGCCCGGTCGGCGTCGCCAAGACCGCCTGATAGATCTCATTGCACGTCCGCTGCCGCGCCGATTTCCGGCGCGGCAGTTTCGTTTGGCACGGCATTTTCGCTTTGGCGCTGCGGTCATCGGCGCTGGTGAGCGCGTCTACCTGCGGCTGGGTACCCCCTGCGGGTGTAAAAGATCGACACTCGCCAAACCCATCTCACACACTGAATGGACGGACATTTCGCCAGCCTGATCCCGTGTGGGAGGTGTCGCCATGCCTGAGTTTCACAGCGACGAGGAGCACGCCGCCTGGACCCTTGCCGAGTCCCTCATCGAACAGGCCCGGGCCATGATGCGGCAGGCCGAAGCGGCCCTGGAGACCTGGCGACTCGGCAAGGAGATGACTCTGCAACGCTGCGCACGGCGCGGGATCAGCCCCACCGACGCCGAGATTCGCTGGTCCGAGACCGCGAACGCCAAGAACGCCCTGACCGACAACAGTTTCCACGTGTCGCTCGCGACGATGTACTACGGAGCAGCGGCCGCCCATTACTCGCGTGCGCAGTACCTGCACAGCCGATATGGCCGCTTTTGAGACGGCCCACTGCGCGAATGCGGTCAAAGAAAAGCGCCGCCTCGACTGGGGCGGCGGTCGTGACAGCGCTTCTCGTTCAACCTGCAGGGCCGGCGCACGCACGGGGGACGAGCACCGACCCTCCAGGGGCCTGCCTCCAGTGTGCGACGCATACCTAGGAATGCCCTGTGCCGTAGCCCGAGAAAAGCTGGGAACTCGCTGACCGCCGATTTGAGGTTGCGGGGGCTTGACCCGGCAACTCGCGCAGCGCGTTGGCCGCTGTCATCACACCGCGCTGGCGTAGCCAACCCGGCGCGGTGACGGCTGATTCGCCGCAGTGGCAACACCGCCCGGCAGTGATCAGCTGGACGTCGGCGGGTCCGCAGCCGGCGGGTCGGCGGGGGCGGTCGCCGTGGTCGGCGGGGCGGCGGCGTCGGTCCGCTCCGGGCCGGCTCCGGCGAGGGCGAGGCCTAGACGAGTAAGTCCTAACTACCCCTGAGTCGTGGGCATGACGAAGGGTGTCGATGATCCGTTTGTGACGACAGACATCAACACCCTTCTGACCGCGCCCAGCCCCCTACCTGAGCGGCTCCGTAACCGCCTCCGCCGCCACCCGCTGAGCCGAGCAGTCCCCGCATCGACCGGTTCCGCCCCGCTTGGCGCACCGGAAGCCCACCCGTCCGCCGCCGCATTGATTGGTCGCCTGAAACGCCAATCGCCGCGCCAGCCCAGACTGACCGCCACGCCGAGCCACCCGCCGGCACGCCACGCGCCCTCGCCCGATCGCCTCAACCAAAATCAATCGCCCGGACCGGACCCACCTTCCCGGCCGGATCGTGCTTCGCTAGAGGGCGTGCTCAGCCGTACCCCAGAAGATGTAGCCACCCAGGCATCCGCCGCGCCCGATTTGCCCGTGCTCGACGCCGAAATTTCGGACTGTTTTGCCTGTCCGCGGCTGGTTGCCTGGCGGGAGGAAGTTGCGGTCACCAAGCGGGCCGCCTTCCGTGACCAGACCTATTGGGGCCGTCCGATCCCCGGAATGGGTCCCAGCGACGCCGCGATCGCAATACTCGGGCTCGCCCCGGCTGCGCACGGCGGCAACCGCACCGGCCGCATCTTCACCGGCGACCGCTCGGGTGATGTGCTCATCGCCGCCATGCACCGAGCCGGCCTCGCCAATCAGTCCACCAGCGTCAGCGCCGACGACGGTCTGGCCTTCGCACACACCCGGATTTTCGCGGCGGTCCGGTGCGCGCCGCCGGACAACAAGCCACTGCCAGTCGAGCGCGACACCTGCGCGCCCTGGCTGCACCGCGAGGTCTCACTGATCAGACCCACGCTGCGCGTCGTGGTCGCTCTCGGCGGTTTTGCCTGGGCTGCATGGTGGCCAATTCTCAAGCAGGTGTACGGACTCAGCGCCCCCGTCCCACGCCCCAAATTCACGCACGGCGCCCACGTCAGCATGCCCGGCGGCCCGGATCTGCTCGGCTGCTACCACGTCTCGCAGCAGAACACGTTCACCGGCCGTTTGACGCCCGCCATGCTGGACGACGTGTTCGACAGTGCGAAACAGCTAGCGGGCCTGGCATGATTCGGTCCTGCGGCACACACCGCGCTGAACAAGCGGTTTGCGGCCCCGCCGCGCTGAATGAGTAAAGGTCGTGCGGCACCCGCCGCGCTGAGCCAGCAAGGATCGCCGGACTCTTGGATCTCGCCGCACTGCGCCGTTGGTGGCCCCTGGTCGCCGTCATCATGCTGCTCAGCATCGCCGCGCTGGCCGCCACCCGCTCGGCGCCGCAGCTTGAACGCTTCAACCCGGATGCCCTGCCGGAGGAATCGGCTGTTCCGTTGCTGCCGCCCACTCCCGAGCCGATCGCCAGCCAGTCACTCAAGCCGGTCGAAGCGGCCGGTGGTTTGCCCGATTGGGTAGGAACTGCGGCGTGGATTGTGCTCGCGATCGCGGGCGTTCTGGTGGTTTCCCTGGTGATATGGGCTCTGTTCCGCGATGTCGCGCGCCGACGTGGGCGGCGGCGGGGGAAGCGGGCGGCAAAGCGGACAGATGTACGTACCGCCGAAGATTTGGTTGCTGCTGTTGATGCCGGCTTGCAGGAGCTGTCGGACAGCGACCGGGACCCGCGCCGAGCCGTGATCGCCTGTTGGGTGCGCCTGGAGGACGCCGCGGCCGCGGCCGGAACCCCACGCCACGCCGGCGACAGCCCCACCGACTTGGTCGCTCGCCTGCTCGCCGAGCAGCGGCTCGAAGCCGCAGTGCTCACTCCTTTCGCGCACGTTTACCGGCAAGCGCGATATGCGACGCACACCGTGGACAACCAGATGCGGCAGCAGGCCCGAACCGCGTTGGAGCGGCTGCGCACCGATCTCGGGGCGGGGGTGGCGTCGTGAGCCGCGATCCGGACGAGGGGCTTGCCGGACTTTTCGGATCTGTCGAGGAGCCGGCCGCCGCCGAGGAGTATCAGGAGCCGGTCGAAAAGCCCCGATCCAAGGTTGCCTGGGTCCTGCGCAACGCCTTGCTCGTCGGCGCCGCCTCCGCGATCACCGTGGCGGTGCTGCGGTCTCAGGGCCTCAAGGTGTCGGTGCTGCTCATTGTGGCTGCGTTCGTGGCCCTGCGCCTGCTCATGCTCGCGGTGTCCGAAGTGGCCCCGCCACCGGTACCGCGCCGGTCGGGCCGTCGTGGCGAGGAGCCTGGCGAGTATTTCTGGTCCGGTGGTGACACGCTGCGGACAGCGGTGCATCGCTGGGAAAAACAACTCCAGTGGTCGCACGATGACCCGGACCGGTTCTCGCGTATCGTCCTGCCGGCGCTGTCGGAATTGACCGATGAGCGGCTGCGGCTGCGGCACGGCATCACGCGCGAGTCGGATCCGAAGCGGGCACGCGAGCTGATGGGCGAACCGCTGTGGGAAATGCTCAACGACTCGGTGCGGCGCACGCCGAAACCGCGGGACCTGGCGTCGTACGTGGAAGCCTTGGAAAGAATTTGAGAAGGGTGGTTCGGTGACGGACGCGAGCGTTGAGGCGATGCCGCCCTACGAGGTGGGCCGCCTGGCAGGCGCAGTCCTCGACGCGGTCGGCAGCGTGGTGGTCGGCAAGCGGGATTCCCTTGAGCTGGTGCTGGCCGGCATTCTGGCCGGCGGGCACGTGCTTTTGGAGGATTTGCCCGGCCTTGGCAAGACGCTGACCGCTCGCTCGTTCGCGCAGGCCCTCGGACTCGACTTCCGGCGCCTGCAGTTCACCCCAGACCTGCTGCCCGCCGACGTGACCGGTTCGTTCCTCTATGACCAGCGCAAGGGCGACTTCGCCTTCCGGGCAGGTCCGGTATTCACCAACATGTTGCTGGCGGACGAGATCAACCGCACGCCACCGAAAACTCAGGCGGCGCTGCTCGAAGCCATGCAGGAAAAGCAGGTGTCGGTCGAGGGCGTCACCTACCGTCTGGACCCGCCGTTCCACGTGCTGGCGACCGCAAATCCCATCGAGTACGAGGGCACGTACCCGCTGCCCGAAGCTCAGCTGGACCGTTTCATGCTGCGCGTGTCGTTCGGCTACCCGACGCAGGACGAGGAATGGGACGTGCTGCGCCGGCGGATGTCGCGTCGTCAGGAAGAGGCGCAGATCGCACCGATGGTGGATGCTCGCACGTTGCAGTCCATGCAGGCGGCGCTCGAGTCGATCGTGGTCGAGGATTCGATCGGCCGCTACATAGTCGCCCTGACCTCCGCGACCCGTGAGCACGCGTCCGCTTTGGTCGGTTCGTCGCCTCGTGGTTCGCTTGCCCTTCTGTTGCTCGCTCGCGCCCGAGCGGTCATGGCCGGCCGCGATTACGTGGTGCCCGAGGACGTCAAGGACGTTGCGGTGCCTGCGCTGGCGCACCGGATCACGCTGCGGCCGGAGATGTGGCTGCGCAGGGTGGACCCGTCGTTTGTGGTCCAGGAGGTGCTGCAAAACGTTTCAGCGCCGGCCAGCGGGGCGCTGCCCACGTACGCGGGCGGGTATGCCGAGCAGTGAGCGCGACCGATTCGCCGACGCTGCGCGCTGCGGTGCCCCCGACGGAGGCCGTGGCCGATGACGGCTGGGCTCAGCCGGCTTGGGTGCCCACCCGCGCGCTGGGGCGTACGGTCCTGATCACCGGCTTGCTCCTGGTGCTCGGAGTGGCGCTCGGCCGGGTGGATCTGGTGCTGCTGGCCGCACCCTTCGCCATCGGTGCCGCGGTTGCTTTGCGACGGATGCCCAGATTCGCCCCCGAATTGAGCATTGAAGCCGACGAAGAGCACATCGTCGAAGGTGGCAATGTGCGTGCCGGGCTAACCGTGGCAAACCCGGACGTCATCACCTACGACCTCGTGGTTGTGCGCGCCCGGACGTCGCCGTGGCTGGAGCTGGAGGACGCCGACCGTCCGCACGCGATCAAGGTGGCACCGGACGGCTGGACCGCTGTTGACTTGAGCGGCCGCGCCACCCGCTGGGGCCGGCAGGACGTGGGACCGGCGGCTGCCCGGGTTGCCGCGTGTGGCGGATTGCTGGCGTGCCGGCCTGTGGTGATCCCCGCCCAGGGCGTGCGCGTGTACCCGGAGACCGAGCCGTTCGCGGCCACGGAGGCGATGCCCGCGGCGGCAGGGCTGGTCGGTAACCATCGCTCGCGACGACCGGGGGAGGGCGGCGAACTGGCCGGGGTGCGCCCCTTCGCGCCCGGCGACCGGCTGCGGCGCATTGACTGGCGAGTTTCCCTGCGTACCCGCGATTTGCACGTTGCGTCCACTTTGTCGGACCGAGACGCGGAGGTTCTGCTGCTCCTGGACGTGCTCGGCGAAGCCGGAGAATCAGGGGGCGTAAAGGGCAAAGCCTCAGTTCTCGACACCACCGTACGAGCGGCCGCCGCGATCGCGGAGCACTACTTGCAGCGCGGTGACCGGGTGTCCCTGGCCGAGTACGGCTCCTCCGCCCGCCGCCTGCGTCCCGCCACCGGGCGCCGGCAATACCTCACCGTCCTGGAATGGCTTCTCGACGTGCGAGCCGACACTGGCGAGCCGAATTCAGAACACGTCTTCGGCGCCCACAACGTTTCTTCCGACGCGCTCGTCGTGGTGCTGACCCCGCTGGTCGACCCGCGCGCGGCGGACATGCTGGCCGGACTCGTGCAGTCCGGCCGATACACGGTTGCTGTGGACACCCTGCCGCATGATGCGGCACCGCCACCCAGCGGACCGTGGACGTCACTGGCCACCCAGCTGTGGCGGATGGAACGGGAGAACGTACTGGGCCGGTTGCGCGAGCACGGCGTACCGGTCGTTGACTGGGCCGGCGCGGGCAGCCTCGACCTGGTGTTGCGCGATGTCGCGCGGCTCGCCTCCGCCCCGCGGGGTCGTTGACATGGCCGGGAAAATCACCCAACGAGCGAATCGCGCCCGCACGGTCATCAAGCGCGCCACCATTCTGCCGCTTCTCGTTCGCGCTGGTGTGGCCGTCGCCTTCTTCGGCGCGATGACGGTTGCGTGGCCGGTGTCCGTAGTGGTCAGCTGCTGGATGGTGTTGCTCGCGGTCGCAGCCATCTATCCGGCATTCGCGCCACGCGGCCGCGGTGTCACCATCGTTCTGATCATCGCGGTGGGCGGTTGGATCCTCGACACCACTTGGTACGACGCCCGGATCGCGCTCTGGCGGGTGCTCGCGATCGCCACCTTGACCTACGCCGGCCATACCCTCGCCGCACTCGCCGCCGTGCTGCCCTACGACGCAATCGTCAACGCTGATGTCGTACTGTCATGGGCCGGCCGGGCCGGGCTCGCGGTGTTGGGATCGGCGGTGCTGACCGTCATTGTTCTGGGCCTGACCTCGGATCTGGCCGGCGGAGCGTTCCTCGTGGCGACCCTGGTGGGACTAGCCGCAGCAGTTGGCCTGACCTTGCTGCTGGCCCGGTTGTTGCGCCGTCCGTGACGGAACTCTCACAGCTCGCACTCAGCGAAACAAAATCGAAATCCAGGCGTTACGACTCTTGACGTCCCAGCTTGTCCTTGGTCACACAACGACGCATCCAGCGGCCCCTGGCGCGACAATGACAACGTGAACCCGCAACGCATCGTGGTGGTAGGAGCAGGGCACGTCGGCTTGTACACGGCCCTTCGCCTGTCGAAGAAGCTCAGCTCGCGCCGTGCCGAGGTCGTCGTCATCGACCCGCAGCCGCACATGACGTACCAGCCGTTCCTGCCCGAAGCGGCAGCCGGCAACATCTCGCCGCGCCACTCGGTTGTGCCGCTGCGCCGCGAGCTCAAGCGTTGCCGGATCGTCGCCGGTGAGGTCACCAGGATCGAGCACACCCGCAAGACGGTCACCGTGCAGCCGATCGACGGTCCGGTAAAGGAAATCGAGTACGACCACATCGTGGTCGCCCCCGGTTCCGTGTCGCGCACTCTGCCCATCCCGGGCCTGCGCGAGCAGGGCATCGGCCTCAAGACCATCGGTGAGGCCATCTACCTGCGCAACCACGTCCTCGACCGGCTCGACGTCGCCGCCGTGACCCCGGACCCCGAGGTCCGCAAGGCGTCGCTGACGTTCCTGTTCGTCGGCGGCGGTTTCGCCGGCGCCGAGGCGCTGGCCGAGATGGAGGATGTCGTTCGCGACGGCCTCAAGTACTACCCCGAACTCAATCAGGAGGAAGTCCGCTTCGTCCTGGTCGAGGCGGCTAACAAGATCCTCCCCGAGGTCGGCCCGCAGATGGGTGCCTACGCGGCCCGCCAACTGCGCAAGCGCGACATCGACATCCGCCTCGAGACCATCATGAAGTCCTGCGTGGACGGTGAGGTGCACCTCTCCGACGGCGACGTCTTCCGCGCCGACACCATCGTGTGGACCGCCGGCGTCAAGCCGTCCCCGATGCTCGAGCAGACGGACCTCCCGCTCGGCCCTCGCGGCCACGTCAACTGCCTGCCCACCCTGCAGGTCGTCACCGAGGACGGCAAGGTCCTCGACGGCGCCTGGTCGGCCGGCGACTGCGCGCAGGTCCCCGACCTGACCAACCCCGGTGGCTGGTGCTCTCCGAGCGCCCAGCACGCCGTGCGCCAGGCTGCGGTGCTGGCCGACAACATCCGCAAGGTGATCCTTGGCGGCACCCCCGCCGACTACAAGCACAAGTACGCCGGCAGCGTGGCCAGCCTGGGCCTGCACAAGGGCGTCGCCAAGGTGTACGGCATCAAGCTCAAGGGCTGGCCGGCCTGGATGATGCACCGCCTCTACCACGTGAGCCGCATCCCCTCGTTCAACCGCAAGGTGCGCGTGCTCGCCGACTGGGGTCTGGCCTCGGTCCTCAAGCGCGAGGTCATCTCTCTGGGCCAGCTCCACGAGCCCCGCGAGGAGTTCGAGGACGTAACGCCGCCGCTGACCGGCAACAAGGAACTCCGCCGAGTCGGCGCTGGCGCCCGCTGACCGAAATCGCCACCCCGGTGCCAGAGCCAGCGCAACACTCCTGACACCGGGCCCAGCGACGATTTATGCCCGTCCGGCGTCGTGCCGGGCGGGCACCACCCGCTACGGTGGTCAGCAGCACTCGGCCCGGGTGGTGGAACGGCAGACACGGCCGCCTTAAAAGCGGCTGCCCCAAAAGGCGTGCGGGTTCGAGACCCGCCCCGGGCACATCCCCTTCCGCGCAGCCAGACCTCCGCCTGCGTGACTCGCCGTCGGATCCCAGATGACCTGGGCGCCGCGAGCGACTCTTGCGTGACTCGCTGTCGGATCCAGATGACCTGGGCGCTGCGAGCGACTCTTGCGTGACTCGCTGTCCCATCCATATGACCTGGGCGCGGCGAGCGAATACGGCATTGCCTAGGATTTCGGATCGTGACCGCCGAGCTGCCCGCTGATCTCCGTGCCGGTCTTGAGACCGAAGCCGCTCGGGCGCCCGAAGAGCGCCTGGCCCAGTCGGTGAGTCGGCTGATCGAGGCCTACCGCTCGGGCAAGCCCGCCTCCGTGCCGATCCTTACCTCGTCAACCGACGTTCTCGCGTATGCCGCCTATCGGATGCCCGCTACCTTCGCGGCAGTCCGAGCGGCCCTAGGGCAAATTGCCGGGGCTTATTCGGACTTCTCCCCGCGCAGTCACCTGGACATCGGCGGCGGAACCGGCGCAGCAGTATGGGCGGCAGCCGACGCCTATCCGGGCTTGTCCGATATTTCGGTACGCGATCAAGTCGCCGACGCCCTCACGTTCGGCGCTCGCCTGACCGGAAAAGCGAACAACCCGGCCTTGCGAAAAGCCATGTGGGACCAGTGGCACGCCAGCACCTCCGCCGGCCTTCCCCGCGCCGACCTCGTCACCGTCTCCTACGTTCTCGGCGAGCTCCCCGCCCAAGCCCAAGCCGCCCTGCTCGCCCAGGTCATCCCGGCGGCCGCCGGCCTGCTGCTGGTCATCGAGCCCGGTACGCCGGCAGGCTACGAGCGAGTCCTCCGCGCCCGCCAAGCGATGCTCGATCTGGGGCTGACGATCGTGGCTCCCTGTCCCCACCAGAACGCCTGCCCGTTGTCGACAACCCCGGGCGACTGGTGCCACTTTGCCGCCCGAGTAAACCGGTCCGCGGTGCATCGCCGGCTCAAGAACGCCCAACTCGGACACGAGGATGAGAAGTTCTCGTTCATCGCGGGCGCGCCGTCACCAACTCTCCAGCAGCCCGGCGGTCGAGTACTGCGGCATCCGCAGTTCCGCAAAGGCATGGTGACAATGCAGCTCTGTCGCGCCGCTGGGGACGTACAGCTGCAAATCATCTCGAAGAAGGAGGGAACGCTCTACCGTGCGGCGCGCGATGTCGAGTGGGGGGACGCCTGGCCTCCGCCCGGCGCTTGAGCCGGCACTCAGCAGCAGAATGGGCAAGAAACATGCCCTGTGCAGGCATCTTGCTTTTCAGCTCGTTCACAGCCAGCAGAGCCGGTCCTGTGCCGATAGTGCGCTTACCCTTGGTAGAAGCACGCCACCGAAGCACGCCCGCGTGCTAACCAACCCCCAGGGAGGCTGGACCCAGTGAAGACATCGAACCCGGTGCTTTCGCGCCTCGGCCAAGCGGCTGAGCGGGAGCGCGGGGCCGGATACGGACCCTACGGGCCGCCTGCCCAGCCGGGTTACGGTCAGCCGTACGCGTCGGACACCGGCTACCCGGCCGCGCCCCCCGCCGTACGCCCCATGACGATCGACGATGTTGTCGTCAAGACCGTGACGCTGCTCGGCATCACCGGCGTTTCCGCCGTCGCGGCATGGAACCTGATCCCGAACAGCCTGCTCGGTGCCGCCTGGATCGGTGCCGCCGTGGTCGGCCTGGTGCTGGGCTTCGTCATCTCGTTCATGCGGATGGCCAACCCGGCCCTCGTCGTGGCGTACGCGGTCGTTGAAGGGGCTTTTGTCGGCCTCGTCAGCAAATTCTTCAACGACATCATGGGCTATTCGGGCATCGTCCTGCAGGCGGTGGTCGCCACCTTCGGCGTCTTCTTCCTGATGGCGTTCCTGTATCGCGCCCGCGTCATCCGTGCCACGCCCAAGTTCACCCGGGGTCTGATCGCGGTCATGGGCGGCTTGTTTGCCGTCATGCTGATCAACCTGGTGCTGTCGTTGTTCGGCGTGCACACCGGCCTGCGCGACAACGGTGCCCTCGGCATCATCTTCAGCCTGGTCTGCATCGTCGTCGCGTCGCTGAGCTTCATCCTCAACTTCGACGAGATCGAGCAGGCGACCCGCATGGGCTTGCCGCAGCGCTACTCCTGGACCGCCGCCTTCGGCATCCTGGTCGGCCTGATCTGGCTGTACCTCGAGGTCCTGCGCCTGCTGAGCTTCCTGCAGGGCGACGATTAAGACCCGGCAAACCAGCATTGAGCAACCGAACGCCCGGACCATGCAACCGTCCGGGCGTTCGGCGTTGGATAGGGTCGCCGGGTGGCTGAAGATTTCCAGGTAGCGGTTCAGCGCCTGCTCACGCAGGTTGGGCATTGGGAGACCGGGCGCTGGGGGGTCGCCGCCGGCGAGGGCACGCGGGGAGACTTGGTGTACGCCCTGGTGCAGCGCCTGGCGGATTACGCAGCCGACGCCGAGAACCGCCCCCGTCGCGCCGTTCCGCGCGAGCCGGACATGATCCTGCCCGACCAGCTCAAGGTGATGACCGACGACCTGTTGGCCGCCGATCCGGCTCCCGAGCTGTTGGACCAGGCGGTCGATAATGTGATCCAAATCCGGAATTCCCTGTGAATTCGCGGACGCTGCCATCGGTGCGATTGCTCAAGCCGGACCCCAAGGCCTTCCACGACGCCTGTGCCCGGATCGGCACCCCGCCAGCCGACTGCCTGCTCATCGACGACCTGCCCGCCAACGTCGAAGGAGCCCAGGCAGCCGGCTTGCAAGCCGTACTCCACGAGGGCAACGCGCGCACGATGGCGTACATCGAACGCTTCCTGCAGTAAGAACGACCCAGCTCAGCTGAGCCGTTCGAGCACCATCGCCATGCCCTGGCCGCCACCGACGCACATGGTCTCCAGGCCGATGGACTTGTCGTGCCAGTCCAGCGCGTTGAGCAGCGTGCCAGTGATGCGGGCGCCGGTCATGCCGAACGGGTGGCCGACCGCGATCGCGCCACCGTTCACGTTCAGCTTCTCGATCGGAATGCCCAGGTCGCGGTAGCTGGGGATGACCTGCGCGGCGAATGCCTCGTTGATTTCGACCAGGTCCACGTCGTCGATGCTCATGCCGGCGCGGACCAGCGCCTGCCGGGATGCCTCCACCGGACCGAGCCCCATGGTCTCGGGGGAGAGCGCCGTGACGCCCGTCGACACGATCCGGGCCAGCGGGGTGATACCAAGCTCGCGGGCCTTGGTGTCGCTCATGATGACCACTGCCGCCGCACCGTCGTTCAGGGGGCAGCAGTTGCCTGCGGTGACCCGGCCATCCGGACGGAACACCGGCTTGAGCCCCGCCACACCTTCAAGGGTCACGCCGGCGCGCGGGCCGTCATCGGTGGAGACGACAGAGCCGTCGGGCAGCGTCACCGGGGTGATCTCACGCTGCCAGAAACCGTCGGCGATGGCCTTCTCGGCGAGGTTCTGACTCCGTACACCGAATTCGTCCATGTCCTCGCGGCTGACATCCTTGAGCTGGGCGAGGTTCTCGGCGGTCTGCCCCATGGCAACGTAGATGTCGGGCAGGGCCCCATCTGCGCGCGGGTCGTGCCAGGTTTGACCGCCTTGCGCATATTTGACGGTACGAGCTTGAGCACCCGCGAACTCGGGGTTCTGCCAGCCGCCGCCCACCAACTCCTGAGCGTCCGACGGCAACCCGTCCGAGCTGCCCCGGGCAAACCGGGACACAGTCTCCACGCCCGCCGACACGAAGATGTCACCCTCGCCGGCCTTGATCGCGTGAAACGCCATCCGCGTGGTCTGCAGCGACGAGGAGCAGTACCGCGTAACAGTGGCACCGGGCAGGCCGTCGAGGCCCAGCTTCACGGCAACCACGCGGCCCATGTTGAAGCCCTGTTCGCCGCCGGGCAGACCGCAGCCGAGGTACAGGTCCTCGATCAGCGTCCGATCGAGCTGCGGCACCTTGCTCAGCGCGGCGTCGACGATGGTGGCGGCAAGGTCGTCGGGTCGCAGATCCTTCAAGGAGCCCTTGTGGGCGCGCCCGATGGGAGAGCGGGCAGTGGCGACGATGACAGCTTCCGGCATGACTTCACGTTAACGCGTCAGTAACTTAGCCGGGAACCCCAACTTCGTCACACGCGTCCCGCGAGGCTCTTCCCTTCAGGTCCCCGCGAAAGCGTCGCCCTCAGGTGAAGGCCCGCGCCTGCTCCGAGCGCTCTGAAGGCCCGTGGCCGTGCCCGCGAAAGTCTCCACCGCTTTACTCCTGGGTCGACCGCCGCCCAGCCGCCTGCGCCGCTTCGAACACCGCCGGGTACAGCGCCAACGCCCACACCCGGTAACCGTCAGCCGAAGGATGGAATCCGTCGTAGCAGAGCGTCCCCGCGTCCGCCCGGAACACCGCGCCGGTCTCCTCGCCGAGGTCGACCACAGCTCCGCCCGCATCGGTAACCGCGAGTGCCTGCGCCTTGGCCATCCGGCGGCCGACCCAGCCCGTTACCTGCCGCAGCGGCTGGGCGATCGAGCGCGACGCCCCCAAGTCTGGGCAAGTGCCCACTACCACCTGAACGCCGGCGTCGTGCAGCCGGCGAACGGCCTTGCCGAGCAGCTCAGCCGAGTCCTCGGCGTTGCGCAGGCCGGTGGCGTCGTTGGCGCCGATCAGCACCAGGGCCACGTCCGGGCGGTCGCCGAGCAGCGCCCTGGCCACCTGGGTGCCGAGGTCGACCGATCGGGAGCCGGCCACGCCGACGCTGGACAGCAGCACGTGTCGCGGTCCGGTTTCCGGGGTGCCCTCGGCGAGCAGGCGGGCGAGCTGACCGCCGACCGTCTCGGAGAGCCACTCCACGCCCACGCCGATGGCCGCCGAATCGCCGAGCAGCACCAGCCGCAACGTGGGCGCGCTGGACGGACCCATCGAGGTACGCAACGCGAGCCCCATGGTCGGCTTGGCATAGCGGCGGCTGCGGGCCGCAATCGCGTCCCCGGCCAGCAGGGCGGCTCCGCCCACGGCAGAGGCGAACAACGTCGTGGCCGCAGCCTTGCCGATTCGACCCGTTACGCCCGTCATGTCGCCTCCTTGACGTCGGCACCGGTCGCACCACTGGGCTTGCGACCGCCAGATTCCGCACTTGGTCCGGCGTGCCCGCCGGTCCGCTTCTGGTGTGAGGTCTGTTGATCCTCTGGTGTCCAGCCTACGGCGCCGGAAGCCGAGCGTCCCGACCCACGAGTAACACGACTTCCCGGACGGCTCGTCAGATGTGCCCGAGCGGGGCCTTCCTCCGATGCTGGGCCGGTGGCCGGTCGCTGATCCGACGCCGGGTCATCCGGCAGGGGACCGGCGGGTGAAGAGCCGGAGAAGGAGGGGGCCCGGTGCCCGAACCACAACCGCGGCTCGCCGAACCACGGATGACGCCGCAGCTGCGCCCAGCGCCCGGCAGGCCCGCGCTCACGCCCGTTGACCTCAGCGCCGCTGACCTCTGTTCCTGCTGCTCGTACCGCTTCCTGGGCAGCTTCGGGCAGCGCGCGGACGCCCTCGGTGCCGACAGCCGGGGTGCGGTCGTCCTCGCCCAGCACGGCCATCAACGCGGGCATGATGACAGCGGCAGCGCGGGCGTACCCCTCGACCGACGGGTGGAAGCGGTCCGAGCCGAACATGCGTACCGGATCGGCCATGAACGCCGGGCCCAGCAGGTCGGCCAGCGAGACTGTGCTGCCACCGGCCTCGACCACCGCGACGGTCTGGTCGGCGGCGAGCTGCCGGCTCCAGGAGCGGGCCAGCCAGCGCAACGGCGGCTTGATCGGCTGGATCGCACCGACGTCTGGGCAAGTGCCCACTACGACCTTGCATCCGGTCGCGCGCAGCCGGCGGACGGCATCGGCAAGATGGCGTACGGCGGCAGCGCGCGCGGAGACGTGGGTGACATCGTTGCCGCCGATGATGATCACAGCGAGTTCGGGCCGGTACTCCAGAGCGGCGTCGACCTGGTAGCTCAAGCCCGCGGACACGGCGCCAACCACGGCGAGCCGGTGCAGCCGGACGGGCCGGCGCAGTCGGCGCGACACGCCGGTAGCCAGCAGTGCGCCGGGTGTTTCGCGGGGCCGGTGCACGCCGTACCCGGCCGCCGTCGAATCGCCGAGGATGACCATGCTCAGCGCCTTGCCCGGAAATTTCGGCCCATATACTCCGTCGCCGCGCGGTGGCGGCGCCTCGGCCATCGGAATGATCCGTCGTGCGTCGGCCGCCTGCCGCAACAACACGCCCGCGGACAGCAGGGTGATGCCCGCTGCCGCGCCGGTGACGCCGCCGGCGACCTGGCTGGCCAGCTTGATCCGCCGGCGGTCCTCCGCTGTCAAACTACGCACCCTTTGCACGATCTCCCTCGCTCTCAGCCGATGAAGCGCCGTGGCCGGTGGTGACCGGCCCTGGCCGGTAACGCCCGGTCCAAGCCGCTGGTTGCGGTCGCGGGCCGGGCGAAACCTTTCGTGGTGGGGCTTTCGAGGCTAACGCGGCTGTGCGACGAAAATCTGAACCGCCGCGGAACGGGCGGATGTGGCGAGGTGCAGTCATGCTTGTTTCAGGGAAAGGGGACAACATGGCTAGAACGTTGCGACGAACCGCCGCGTTTACCGCGCTCGCCAAGGCACTCATGTCCGGCGCGCGTGGTGGTCCCTCTATTGGCAAGCGACTCGCGGCCTTGCCCAGAATGCTCAAAGCAACTGCCCGCCGGGAGTACGACGGCGGCTTACGAGTAGCGATGATGGCGGCGGCTACGGCGTACGTCATTTCGCCCATCGATGTGATCCCGGAGGCCGCGCTGCTCGTCTTCGGTCTCGCCGACGATGCCGTCATGATCACCTGGCTGGCGGGCACCGTGCTCGCCGAAACCGAACGTTTCCTGGAATGGGAACGGCAACGAGATGCGGTCCTGAACGGGAGTGTCGTGCCCTGAGCCGTAGGCTGACCTCAATCAACGGGTCGGCACGGAAGGGCGCAGAGACGTGCGGTACTACGACAACGTCGTCGAGATCATTGGGGACACCCCCCTCGTCCGGCTACGCAACGTCACCGAGGGCATCGCGGCGACGGTGCTCGCCAAGGTGGAGTACTTCAACCCCGGCGGATCGGTGAAGGACCGGATCGCGCTACGGATGGTGGAGGACGCGGAGAAGGCCGGGCTGCTCAAAGAAGGCGGCACAATCGTCGAGCCCACCAGCGGAAATACCGGCGTCGGGCTGGCGCTGGTGGCTCAGCTGCGCGGTTATCGCTGCGTCTTCGTCTGCCCGGACAAGGTGAGCGAAGACAAGCAGAACGTGCTGCGGGCGTACGGTGCCGAGGTAGTGGTTTGTCCCACCGCAGTGGCCCCGGAAGATCCGCGCTCGTATTACAACGTCTCGGACCGCCTGGCCCGTGAGATCCCGGGCGCGTGGAAGCCGGATCAGTACAGCAACCCGGCCAACCCGCGTTCGCACTACGAGGAGACCGGTCCGGAGCTCTGGAAGCAGACCGAGGGCCGGATCACCCATTTTGTCGCAGGTGTCGGCACCGGTGGCACCATCAGCGGCGTCGGGAAGTACCTGAAAGAGCAGGGACAAGTCCGAATTATCGGGGCAGACCCCGAAGGGTCGGTCTACTCCGGCGGCACCGGGCGGCCCTACCTGGTGGAGGGTGTAGGCGAGGACTTCTGGCCAACCACCTACGACCAGAGTGTCTGCGACGAGGTCATCGAGGTGTCGGATTCCGACTCATTTGAAATGACTCGCCGCCTGGCTCGCGAAGAAGGCCTTCTGGTCGGCGGCAGTTGCGGCATGGCAGTGGTGGCAGCCCTCGAAGCAGCCCGCAAGGCCGGCCCGGACGACGTGGTGGTGGTCCTGCTCCCCGACGGCGGCCGCGGTTACCTGTCCAAGATCTTCAACGATCGCTGGATGGCCCGGTACGGCTTTCTGTCCTCGGCCGACGGCAGCCCCACGGTCGCCACGGCGTTGGAGTCCAAGGGCGGCTCCATTCCGCCCCTGGTCCATGTGCACCCGACCGAAACGGTCCGCGACGCCATCGACTACATGCGCGAGTACGGCATCAGCCAGCTCCCGGTTCTCAAGGCGGAGCCGCCGGTCGTCACCGGCGAGGTAGCCGGCTCGATCGCCGAGAAGTCCCTGCTCGACGCCTTGTTCACCGGCCAGGCGCACCTGCACGACACCATCGAGCGCCACATGGGCGAGCCCTTGCAGATGATCGGCGGCGGCCAGCCGGTGAGCGAGGTGGTGGCCCTGCTGGAAAACGCGGACGCGGCCATGGTCCTGATCGACGGCAAACCCGCAGGCGTCCTCACCCGCCAGGACCTCCTCGCCCATTTGAGCTAGTTTTCCCGGTACGCCCCCAGCGCGCCACCAGCGAAACGAGCCGCGGTCCCACAGCCGGAACCGCGGCTTCGCAACCTCCTGCGAGTGACCCGGACAATCGCTCGGTGATGAGGGACATCCGGTTAAGTTGGTTCCGGGGAAGCGCTGAGCACATCACCAAGGCGTTCCGCTCAGCCCAGTTCAGTGGGAACGCTGACAACATCGACCAGTGCGTTCTTGCGTAGCACTGTTATGGGAAGGTTCTTCCCAATTGCCGGGCCAAGCATCAGCCGTTGCAGGGCCTGCACGCTCTGCACCGGTTGCCCGCCCGCGCTGAGCAACACATCACCCAGGTAGATGCCAGCCGTGCCCGCCGGGCTACCCGGCACGACCTCGACCACCCGTAGCCCGAGCTTCTGCCCGAGCCGCTCGGCCAGTGGTGGTGGCAGCGGAACCGGAACCCCCGCTACCCCAAGCCAGGCCCGCCGGACCCGCCCGGTAGTCACCAGGTCCCGATGATCTGCCGCGTGGTCGCGTTGATCGGCACTGCCAGCCCCAGCCCGTACCCGGCGACCGCGGTGTTGATCCCCACAACCGTGCCGGTGGAGTTGGCTAACGCCCCCCCGAATTGCCAGGGTTCAGCGCAGCGTCGATCTGAATAACGTTGTCGATGATGCGAACCCGCCGCCCATCACGGGCCGGCAGCGAGCGGCCAAGGCCGGAAACCACTCCTGCGGTTACCGAACCGGCCAGCCCCATCGGATTACCCACCGCAACGACCAACTGGCCGATGTGCAGCGTGTCAGCATTGCCGAGCGGAGCAGAAGGCGCGCCCGATTGGTGCACGCGAACCACGGCCAAATCGGACAGAGCATCCGCCCCAACAACGTCGAAGCGGGTCTCAGTGCCGTCGGCGAACTCGGCGACCCCGCCGGTAGCCCCGGCAACCACATGAGCGTTGGTAAGCAAAAATCCGTCGTTGGTGAAGGTCACCGCAGACCCGGCGCCCGCACCCCGAGGGGTACGCACACTGAGCGCGGCAACGGAGGGCAGGAGGCTGGTGGCAACACCGGTCACCACACGGCTGTAGGCATCAAGTGCCTCAGTTTCGACACCCGTGTGTTCTGTGTCCATGGCAGCGCCAACGCCACCGTCAGCACCGCCTATATCCGGTTCCCGTCCGCTGACGGCGAACAGCCCCAAGCGGCGTTCTGACCTATGGCGTGCGGGGCGCCTGATGCTGGGCCTGTACTGGCTGGGTCGCGCTATCCCTGCTGCCGCAACCCTTGCCGTGCGCGCTTGCGCTGTCCGCGCTGGATGGAGACATCGCCCAAGCCTGCGAATATCGGCCGTCACTGATAGTTGCGAGGGTCGCACACTCAGTCCGACCGGTCCGTCCGTTTCGGGCGTTGTATGAGTCAGACAAACCGACCCGTCGGACGGAGGTTCGAGAAACAATGGTCACCGCCGACCAGTCCGCACCGGCTGGCATCGTGGACCGCCTGCTGTGGCAGGACGCCCAGCGCATGCTGGGCCGCCACGCGAGCGCCGGCCATGACGGCAATTGTGTCTGGTGCGGATGGCGCTGGCCGTGTGCTCCCCGGCGCATAGCCGAACGCGCCGACGTTGCTTCCCGCCGCCCCTGGCGCGAGGCCTGGACCATTCGGCACGACCTGAACAGTATGCGCGATTTGCCCGGCATGCAGGACGATAACCGCCCGCGCCGGGACATGCGCCAGATCGACGAACTGAACCGAGGGCATTTCGACTGAAAACCCCAAGGGTTCCCCTTGCAGGGCGCAGCCGAGCTCTTCCGTCCCCCGGCACGAGCACCCGGCGCAGCCGCCCTCCGCGGTGACATCGCGCGTAGCCCCGCCAGCATGCCGGTGTCCCGCACCATGGACCCGCCCAGAACCAAACCGACCGGCACGCCTCCGCCGGTCGGCGCCTCCGGCCAGGCGCACAACGGTTCGGGCGGGCGCGGTAGGCGGGAGTGCGTGACCACAGGTTCCCCCGCATTTATTCGGTCACGCGCTCCCGCCCTCCCTCCAGAGCGGTCCGTTCAGAGCGAAGCCATCCCCGCCTGCCAAGCGACCCCAGGCCCACCCCGCCTGGACCAACCCCTCTCAAATAATCGACAAATCCACCGAATACCGAAGCTGCATCACCGGCTCGTCTCCAATAGGCTCAACGCGCGTCTCCCCATCCGCCGCCCAGCCGCCTTTCTCATAAAACCGCCGGGCGCGTGCGTTTCCCTCCAAGACCCACAGGACCCCGCGCTCCCCGTACGACCGAAGCGCCGTCATCGCATGCGCCATCATCAGGCGTCCCACCCCCTTGCCTACGTAGGCCGGGTCCGCATGGATGGCGCTGAGTTCGGCTACGCCGGGGTTCTCGCTGGCGCCCAGGTAGGTGAAGCCAGCCAGTTCGTCACCGACCACGGCCACCGTCAGCCGGTGCGCTTCGCGTTCCCACCTGTACCGTTCGGCCCACCATTCACCCAGGGTTTCGGGGGAGCCGAAAGTGAGCGCCTCGGGGGTGAGGATGTGCGCGTATGCCGCAGCTCGCGACCGGTAGTGCAAGTCGCCTATGCCGGACATGTCATCGTCAATTGCCGGTCGCAGATGCACGCTCATGCGTCGAAACTAGCCGCGGTGGCACGGGCACCCGCATGAGGTCTTCGGCGAGCACGATGTCGCCGTCGAACTCGGTGCGGGCCTCGTCGAGGAAGCGCTCGCTGTCGGCGTACCGCTGGGAGAAGTGGGTCAGCACCAGGGTGCGCACTCCAGCTTGCCGGGCCACCGAGGCAGCTTGCCCGGCTGTCAGATGTCCGACTTGGGCGGCCATTTCGGCGTCCTCGGCCAGAAATGTCGACTCGATAACCAGCAGGTCGGCGCCCTCGGCGAGCGCGAAGACGTTGTCGCACAGGCCGGTGTCCATGATGAAGGCGAACCTTTGGCCGGGCCGCACCACGCTGACATCGTCGAGGGTGACCCTGCCGGCTTTCCCGGTGCGCTGCAGCCTGCCCACGACCGGGCCGCTGATGCCGTACGCGGCGAGCAGCGCGGGCACCATCCGGCGGCCGTCCGGCTCGACGAGGCGGTACCCGTACGTCTCGATCGAATGGTGCAAAGGCAGGGCGGTGAGCAGGCCCGCGGGGGTTTGCACGCAGAAGTCCGGCCCGACAGGCTCGGGAGCCAGGTCAGCGACATCGTAGAAGCTGGTGGCGTGCCGCAGCCGGCCGAAGTATTCGTGGCCACCGGCTGGAAAGTGCACGCGCACCGGATGCGGGACCTTGTCGAGCGAGATGCGCTGGATGATGCCGGGCAAACCGAGCGAATGGTCGCCGTGGAAGTGCGTGATGCAGATCCGGGTGAGCGGGGAGACGGCGAGCCCGGCCAGCAACATCTGGCGCTGAGTGCCCTCGCCCGGGTCGAAGAGGATCACCTCGTCGTCCCAGCGCAGCTGGTAACCGTTGTGGTTGCGGTGCCGGGTGGGCACCTGGCTGGCCGTGCCCAGGATGGTCAGCTCGCGCATCTGCCCCTCTTGTCAAAAGCAGGAAGGCGGACATAAAGCGACCCCCGGGGACTTCCACGTGCACAGAGCGCGTGGTCCGGTCGGACAAGGCCGGATCCCCGGGGGTCGGGTGGCTGCCTGGTACTCGCCTGACCGCTGCCACACGGTCTCGACGTACTACAACAAAATTCGAAGCTGTCGAGGACAGCGGCTAGCGGACAGCCACCTCACGAGTCCCGTTGCTATACAACTTCGGACCACCTCCCTTCACGTGTACAGCTACGTTAACCACCCGGGAGGCTTTCCGACAACGCCTTTAAGGTCACTAGAGGCGCGGGAATACGCGGGGGGACATTTCGGTACCTTCTACCGCCAGCGAGGCGTGCCCGATGATCTGGGGATCCGCGGTGCCGACGACCTCATCGTCCTTGCCGTCGTAGTTGAAGCGGCTGAGGACGTACCGCATCGCCTCGATCCTGGCTCTTTTCTTGTCATTGCTCTTGACGACGGTCCAGGGCGCGTCGGCGGTGTCGGTGTAGAAGAACATCGCCTCCTTGGCCTCGGTGTAATCGCCCCATTTGTCGAGGGATTCCAGGTCCATCTTCGAGAGCTTCCACTGCCGCACCGGGTCGACTTGACGGATGGCAAACCGGGTGCGCTGCTCGCCCTGGGAAACCGAGAACCAGAACTTGATCAGGTTGATGTCCGAGCGGACCAGCATGCGCTCCAGGTCAGGGGCTTGGCGCATGAATTCGAGGTACTCGGCGCGGGTGCAGAAACCCATCACCCGTTCAACGCCGGCGCGGTTGTACCAGGAGCGATCGAACAGCACGATCTCCCCGGCCGCCGGCAGGTGCTTGATGTAGCGCTGGAAATACCACTGGGTGCTCTCGCGCTCGTTCGGCTTCTCCAGCGCGACCACACTGGCTCCGCGCGGGTTGAGGTGCTCCATGAAGCGCTTGATCGTGCCGCCCTTGCCGGCCGCGTCACGACCTTCGAACAGGATTACCAGGCGTTCGCCGGTGCTCTTGCACCAGTTCTGCAGCTTGAGCAGTTCGATCTGCAGGAGCCGCTTGTGGTGGTCGTACTCGAAGCGCGGCATGCGGTCCTCGTACGGGTAATCCTCGCGCCACGTGTCGACCGGAGTGCCGTCCTGGTTGAGCAGCACCGGGTCATCGTCATCGTTGTCGGCGACCCGGTAGCCGGTCAATTCGTTGATGGGGCCGGAGTACGGCTCGGTGGTCAGGCTTTCAGCATCGGAATTATCCGACTCGCCCGGACCGCTGTGATCGTGGCTCTTGTGCCGGTCGCCCTGCTCGGGCTGATCGCCCTGCTGTAGCTGGTCGCCCTGCTGTAGCTGGTCGCCCTGCTGTTGCTGGTCGCCCTGCTCGTGCCGGTCGTCTTGCTCCTGGCTGTGATTCTGCTCCTGCTGGGCCTGCATGAATCGTTTCTTACCCACCGGGCCCGACATCCCACCTCGCTCAGGGTGTCCGAAAAATGGACGGAAGGTTAACGCCTACTTCAGCCAGCTGCGGAGCTTGCGCGTGCGCGACGCCTTGGTCACCGCCGGAAGTTCGGTCAAGGTCTCCGCCCCAACACCTTCCTGACGGGCGTAGAGAATTCCGTACGGGAAAGCGTCCGTCGCCGTGCGCGACACCTCCCGCAGAACCTCGCGAGCAACGACCGAGTCCTGGTGCGCGCCGAGCACGTCCTGGAGCTCGGTCAGCGCCTTGACCAGCTCCCTGCCCGATTTGCCGGCGTCTTCGGCGAACACTTCCACCGCATACCGCGCCTGCTTGTACCGCTTACGGGCATCGTGCAGCTCGGCGTCCACGCCATCGGCCACCGCCTCGTCCAGCAGCCGGTCGGCCTTGCGCAGCACGTTACGGGCACGCCGCTGAGCCCCGGCGGTGTCTGTTGCCGCGCTGTCGATCACGTCGTCCAGCGCGTCGAGCAGCGCCAGATAGCGATCGGAGTTCAGATCCGCGGTGAGCGCCTCGCGCCCGTTCTTGACGTCGGAAGTGAGCTTCTCCCGAATGTGGGTGGCAACCTCCGGGAAGGGTTCCGCCGCGGCCACCAGCTTGTGCGAGAGCACCTGAGCATCGCGGACCGCACCGAGGCTGCCCGCCAGCCACCTGAGTTCATCGCGCAGGAACACCGCACGCTCGGCGTCGAAGGACTCCTTGAACGTCTTCAGAGTGCTGCGCAGCCGCCGCGTGGCCACGCGCATCTTGTGCACTGCTTCCGGGTCACCCGCGCGGACGCCGGCGTCGTAGCCCTCGATTGCATCGCGCTGCTCACGGGCGTACCGGAGAACGGGTTTGACCCTTCTGGGGGTCTTTGCCGTCAGTCGGTCGCCCAGGGCCCGCGCCAGCTTCGAAGGGCCAGCAGCCGGAGTGGCACCCGCGGCCTGCAGCATGCCCTCGACCGCATCGAGCACCTCGGCGTCGCCGTCCACGAGCTCCACCTCGAGTTCCTGCCAGCGCTGCTCTCCGCGATCGGTATCCGCGATCACCTCGTCCTGCGCGATCAAAGCGAGCGTGCGGCCGCCGGCATCCTGCAGCGGTGTTTCCACCCGGTGCGTGCGGAGGCGGGCAACAGCCTTCAATTCCCGGGTACGAACAATGGTGCGCACCTCGGCGACCAGTTCCTCAGGCACCGTGCCGGCATCCTCACCCAGCGGTAACCGATGCTCGGTGCGGCTGGACCCACCGCCCGGCGTCTTGAGATGCCACCCGGCATCGTGCCCGCCGGTACGTCGCCGCAACGTCCGCTTGTTACGGGCAAGTCGGAGATCTCCGGTGTCGAAGTACGTAGCATCCAGCTCGTGGGTCTCCGCCTCGCCGCACCCGCTCGCTCCACCCACGCCGGATAAATCAGGCAACGTGAAGCCGGCCGGCACCTCGTACTTACGTTCGGTTTCCGTAGCCGTCTGCATATACGCAGTCTCGCCGATCCGCGCCGTCTCAGCGAACGCACAGGGATTGCGGGCACCCTGGATCTCGTGAACGAACCGGAACGCCGCAAGGTCTCCCTCGCCGGGCTCGGTCTGATCAGCGCCGGCGCCGTCCTAGACGAGTAATTCCTAACCGCGGTTAGTGGTCGTAGGCGATGAGTGACCTGGTCACGGGCTGGCCGGTTGCCCGGTTGTGCCAGATTGCGGCGG
>NZ_LOJP01000001.1:1077724-1119306 GCF_001553785.1 Actinoplanes sp. TFC3 | reverse complement strand
GCGCTGGGGGTGGGCGAGGCTTCTGCGCCGGGTAGGCGGAAGGGGGCGCGGCTTGGGCAAAACGGGTAGACGCCCGGCGTGGCGTCGATGGAGAAGCCCTGCTGGTCGTCGTAACAGGAGGCGTTGCCCAGGTGGATCGGCTGGCCGTTCTGGTCGAGCAGACGGGCGTTGGTCACCAGGCGGCCCTGCTCGTCGTACACGAAAACGTCCTCGACACCGCTGTAGGGGTTGTCGTAGCTCGTTATGTTCGAATAGTACGAATTGCGGGTCTCGCTGTCGGCACTGAAGAAGCCGTTGAGCCCGACAAGCACCAGGATGGCGGTGGCCGCGTAGAAACTGAAGCGCGGCCATTGAGTCAGGGCGAACGACCGCCGGCCGAACCACACCGAGGCGACCACCCCGGCTGCGATCAGGACCCAAGCCATGGCGTCGCTGCCACCGATGCGCGGGAGCAGGCCGATTGACTGACCGCCGTTGTCGAGGAGCGCTGCGACCACCATCGCCAGCAGGTAACCGCGAACGACCCACCAGGCCGGGCGCAGCAGGCGGCCGAAGTCGCTGAGCCGCTCGTACCCCAGAATGCGTCCGGCTTTGAGGTCTGCCTCGTGCAGGTGAGGGGTGATTCGTTCGCGCAGTTCCAGCAGCGGGTTGACGCTCGAAGGCGGGTCGGGGAAACCACCGACATAGGGTGCAGTCCCCCGCAACTCGGATGCATAGGCGTCGGGGCTGCCCACGCGTTCGATGAGAGAACCTTCGCCGTCGGCCATGACTTCGCTCAGGTGCTCGGCTAGGTCCTCGAGCAACTCGTCGCGCTGAGCCTCGGGCAGGTCACCGAGCGCTGCGCGGACCGCAAAAACGTACGCGGTGATCTCGTCCTGGACCGTGGTGTTCACGCCGTCCCCCGCTCGCGAAGCAAATCGTCCATCGTGGATGCAAAGCCTTGCCATACCTTGCCCGACCGCTGCAACTCGGCCCGGCCGGCGGCGTTGAGCGCGTAGTACTTGCGGTGCGGTCCCTCATCGCTGGGCACGACGTAGGTCGTCAGCAGGCCGCCGTTGAACAGCCGGCGAAGTGTGCCATAAACGCTGGCATCGCCGACTTCCTCGAGGCCCCCGGCGCGCAGCCGGCGCAGGATGTCGTAGCCGTAACCGTCCTCCTCGCGAAGAACGGCCAGAACCGCGAGATCCAACACCCCCTTGAGTAGCTGCGTCGTATCCACGCGATGCACACTACTGTGCGATGCGAAGTAGTGTCAAAGAAGGCGTGGAATTTGCTGAACGATTGGGTCGAGGGGGGTGGCTCGCGTTTGGCAGGCTTCAAGCGGAGGCGCAAGCGTGCGGCGGGTCGCCGTGGGCGCGGCGTCCCCATGCGATGGACGCGGCGACTCGCCAGTATTCGCAGGGCCGATGCAGTAGGCGCAGGGCCGACATAACGGGTCTGGTGCCCAAATTAGTAGGCGCGGTGCCCATGCGAAGGGCGCAGTGACCCGGCAGGTGAGTACGGGGCGCAGTGGGCGCTGTCGTAGTCAGGCGGGAGAGCAGTGGACGAGATTGCGGCGCTGCCGGGGCAGGCTTGGGTTCTTGCCGGGCTGCTTCTGGTTCTTTGGGTGTTTTTGTGGTTCCAGGAGAGCCGGCCGATGCGGCTGTGGTGTGCGTTTCTTGCCCCGCCGGCTTCTTTCCTCTTCACCGTGTTTGCGGTTTGGCAGGCATTGGGCGAAGCGGACGCCGGGGATAAGTCGGTAACTCGTTTTCTGGCGCGCGCCGACAGTGCCATGGCTACGACAGCCGCTTTGAACGGCATGGGTGCGCTGGCCGCCTCGGTGCCGCTCCTGGTGATCACTTGCATTGTTGAGTTTGTGTTGCTGGTGCGGCGGCAGAACCGGGGCCTGACCGATCGGGATCTTCGGGAGAGCCGGCAGGTCTGGGATGAGCCCTGGCGCACTCAGGAAGCGGCGTGGACCTACGAGCAGGACGAGAACGATCAGCCTGAAGAGCAAATGGGAGCGCTACGACAGGCCGTAAACGATGCCGTCCAGAATGACGTGGTCGGGCGCTAAGACAGGCCGTAGGCGATGCCGTCAAGGATGTCGTGTTCGCTGGCCACTACCGCGTTCTTTCCGGCGCGTTCCATGATGATGCGCAGGATGAGCGCGCCGGCGCCGATGACGTCGGCTCGGCCGGGGTGCATGACCGGCAGGTCGCGGCGGTCGGCCACCGTGGCGCCCAGCAGTTCGGCGGTCACCTTGGCTACGTCGTCGTACGCGATCGTGGCGTGATGGATGCGCTTGGCCTCGTACGAGGGAAGCCGGAGAGCCAGGGCCGCCACGGTCGTGACCGAACCGGCAAGGCCGACCAGCGTGGCGGTGCCCCGGCCCGAGACCGTACGCAACGCGGTGTCGACGGCCTTCTTGATGTCCGCTTCCGCGGCCGCGACCTCGGCCGGAGTGGGCGGGTCGCTGTGCAGGTGGCGTTCGGTGAGGCGGACACAGCCGATGTCCATCGAGATGGCGTGGCGCACCTGCGCATCGCCGACGACGAACTCCGTTGAGCCGCCGCCGATGTCCACCACCAGGTAGGGCGCTTCGGCGGTGAGGCCGGCTACGGCACCGGTGAAGGACAGCCTGGCTTCCTCGTCGCCGGTGATGACCTCGGGGTCGGTGCCGAGCACCTGGCGAACCATGTCCCGGAATTCCTCGGCGTTGGAGGCGTCGCGGGAGGCTGAAGTGGCGCACATGCGGACGCGTTCGACGCCGAGTTCGGCGATTTCTGCTGCGTAGCCGAGGAGCGCTTGGCGGGTGCGGGCGATGGCTTCGGGGGCTAGGCGTCCGGTGCGGTCCACGCCTTCGCCGAGCCGGACGATTTCCATTCGTCGGGAAATATCCGATAAAGCCGTACCGCTCACGTCGGCGATCAGTAGGCGGATGGAGTTGGTTCCGCAGTCGATGGCGGCGACGCGCAAGGGAGGCTCCTCGAGGTGCGGCAGGACGGAGGCGCCACGAAGGATGGCGCAGCAACAAAGACAACAGGTGCAGCGACAAAGACAACAGGCGCATCAACGGCACGGGCGAAGCGGCGAAGACAACAGGTGCAGCGGCGACAGCGACTGGTGAACGGTCAGAGGTGCAGCAACATGCGCTTGTTGCCGAGGGTATTCGGCTTTACCCGTTCGAGGTCGAGGAACTCGGCTACACCTTCGTCGTATGAGCGCAACAGCTGCTCGTATACAGAGTGCGGGACCGGGGCGCCATCGATCTCGGTGAAGCCGAAGGAGCCGAAGAAGCGGGTTTCAAAGGTCAGGCAGAACACGCGGGCCACGCCGATCTCGCGGGCAACGTCCAGCAATGCCGACACGATTTTGTGTCCGATTTTCTGGCCTCGGCAGGCTGGGGCGACGGCGACCGTACGGATCTCGGCCAGGTCTTCCCACATCACGTGCAGCGCGCCGCAGCCCAGCACCTGGTCGCTCGCCGGGTCGACGGCGACCCAGAATTCTTGGACGCTTTCGTAAAGGGTGACCGTCGCCTTGCTCAGCAGCCGCCGGTCCCCGGTATAGGCGTCAACGAGCGCGCGGATCGCCTTCACATCCGACGTGCGCGCCCGGCGGATTTCAACCACTTACGTTCCTTCCGGCGAAACGCAAGGTCCCTCGGACCACCACGGCTCGATTGCCGCGCGGACCTCGTCACCGAAAGGGTTTACCCCGGATCCCGCGGCTAGTGCGTGACCGAGCTGGACATGCAGGCATTTCACCCGGTCGGGCATGCCTCCGGCCGAGATCTTGGCAATTTCCGGTACGTCCCCAAGTGCTTCGCGCCGAGCCAGGTAATCCTCGTGCGCGGCCTGGTAGCGCTGGGCCAGTTCCGGGTCGGTCGACAGGCGTTCCTGCATGTCGCGCATGACCCCGGCCGATTCCAGCCGGCTGCACGCCGCGGTAGCACGGGGGCAGGTCAGGTAGTACGTGGTGGGGAACGGGGTGCCATCGATGAGGCGGGGCTCGGTCTCCACCACGTCCGGGTTGCCGCAGGGGCACCGGTGCGCGATGGCGTGGGTGCCGCGGGGGCGGCGGCCGAGTTGCTCGGCGACGATGTCAAGATCGGATTTCGTTGGAGGGGTCGTCATCTACTTCCGGGATTCTGCATTGGCTGCTGCGACACTTCCCCACAGTGTGTCGTACCACCGGCCGGGTGGGGCGGCCGCGGTCCCCCCGCCGGCGGCGTCGCGCTGGGCGCCGGCCGGGTCGGTGTAGACCAGCAGCGGGGTTTCGCCGGGGCGGACATAGAACAGCCGGTCACGGGCCTGGATGCGGACGTATTCCGGGTCCTTCCACTTCTCGGCCTCTTCCTCCAGCCCCTTGATCGTCGCTTGTTGCGCGGCCTGCTCGGCCTGCATCTGGGCGATCTCGGACTCCTGGGCGAGATAGACCCGGACCGGATACGTATAGGCCAGGGCCAGCGCCACGAGCACGACGATCAGCACTGTCGCGCGGCCGGTGAAGGCCTTGGGCCGGGTCGCCACCGTGCGCTTGGTGGCACCGGCCGCAGCAGCCCGGCGCGCGGCAGCGGGGCGGCTGCTGGAGCGGTTGATGCTGCCGGTGGTGCGGGCGGTGGGGGTGCGGCGCGGCTCGATGCGGGTCGCCGCGGTGTCACGGGTGCGGGTGGGCCGGGCGCCATTGCGAACGCCCGGGCGTCCCGCGTAACCGGTGGGTCGGCGCGATGGCCCCTGCCCACTCGGGCTGCGGCGCTGCGTCATCCCTGCCCTCCCCCGGCACTCGCCCAAAGACCATGGAGTTGCGGCACCTGTCCCTGGACACTATGCCCACGGAACGGGGGGCCACAACTCCATGATCTCGTGACTGAGCGTTACGCGGTGCGGTAACGCGGGAACGCACCCGCACCGGCGTACCGGGCCGCCTCGCCGAGCTCCTCCTCGATGCGCAGGAGCTGGTTGTACTTCGCGACGCGGTCCGAGCGGGCCGGGGCGCCGGTCTTGATCTGCCCGCTGCCCACGGCGACGGCCAGGTCGGCGATGGTGACGTCCTCGGTCTCGCCCGAGCGGTGGCTCATCATGGTCTTGAAGCCGGCCCGGTGGGCCAGGTCGACCGCGTCGAGCGTCTCGGTCAGCGAACCGATCTGGTTGACCTTGACGAGGACCGCGTTGGCGGCACTCTCGGCGATGCCCCGGCCGATGCGAGTGGGGTTCGTCACGAACAGGTCGTCGCCGACGATCTGCACCTTGCTGCCGAGCTGAGCGGTCAGCGCGGACCAGCCCGCCCAGTCCTCCTCGGCCAGCGGGTCCTCGATCGAGACGATCGGGTACGTCTCGGCGAGCTTGGCGTAGTAGTTGATCATTTCTTCGGTCGACTTCGGCGAGCCCTCGAAGACGTACGCGCCGTCCTTGTAGAACTCGGTCGCGGCGACGTCCATGGCCAGCACGATGTCGGTGCCCAGGGTGAAGCCGGCGGCCTGCACGGCCTCGCCGATCAGGTCCAGCGCGGCGGCGTTGGTCGGCAGGCTGGGCGCGAAGCCACCCTCGTCGCCGAGGCCGGTGGACAGGCCCTTCTTCTTCAGCACCGACTTGAGCGCGTGGTAGACCTCCGCGCCGGTGCGCAGCGCCTCGCGGAACGAAGCCGCGCCGATCGGCGCGATCATGAATTCCTGGACGTCGACGTTCGAGTCGGCGTGCGCGCCACCGTTGAGAATGTTCATCATCGGCACGGGCAGCAGGTGCGCGTTGGGGCCGCCGACGTAGCGGAACAGCGGCAGCTCGGCGCTCTGCGCAGCGGCCTTGGCCACGGCGAGCGAGACGCCGAGGATGGCATTGGCGCCCAGCTCGGACTTGTCGGCGGAGCCGTCCAGGTCGAGCATCTTCTCGTCGATCAGGCGCTGCTCGCTCGCCTCATAGCCGATCAGCTCATCGGCGATCTTGTCCTCGACGTTGCTGACCGCCTTCTCGACACCCTTGCCGAGGTAGCGGCCCTTGTCACCGTCGCGCAGCTCGATTGCCTCGAACGCGCCGGTGGAGGCGCCGGACGGGACCGCTGCGCGGCCGATCGTGCCGTCGTCGAGGCCGACCTCGACCTCGACGGTGGGGTTGCCCCGCGAGTCCAGGATCTCCCGGGCGACGATCGCTTCAATGGTGGCCATCTGTCGTGTCGCTCCTCTAGGTAGAACTGTTGAAATTCCCTCGGACCGCGACCCTGCGGCCGACCACGCTCATTCGCACTGAGCGTATCTACCCTCGGATCCGGGCCATGCGGCGGCTCATGAACCCTTGGGTACGAGTTCCGGGCTTGCGCTGTTCTTGAGGCTTGCACCGCTCATGGCATCAACCGCAATGCCGATGTGCCCGGTTGCTATGACTACTCTCGCGCATCACCTCCCCGATGCCGGCTCGTACGTCGAGATGACCGCCTCCGACGAGCTGGCCGCCCGCGTCCGCGTGGTTCACGCCGAAGGCGCGGGCCTGACCCTTTCCACGCCGCTGGCGGCCGTCCCCCGGGTGGGTGCGTCTGTCACGCTGCGCTGGTCGGCTGCCCCCCGCGGCCGGTACGTCCTGCCGTGCTCGGTCATCGAGGTCGAGGAGAACCGGGTCGAGGTGCGCCCGGCCGCCGAAGCGCAGGTCGAACAGCAGCGTCACTACGTGCGCGGCGGTGGCGGCGAGCAGATCATCCTGCGCCGGCCCGGCTGGACGGATGCGCACGGCTGGATCCGCGACATCAGCGAGCACAGTGCCCGAGCCCATTTCGAGGGTACGAACGTAGTCGCCGGCGAGGGCTTGCAGCTCTGGATCCAGCTCGGCAGCGAGATTGTCGACTTGTCGGCCACCGCCTCGCGGGTCGCCATGCTGCCCCAGCAGGTGCCGCCGGGTCCGATGTCGGTGGAAATTGTCGCAGTGTTCGACTCCGACGAGGCTCAGGCCCGCGTTATCCGCCGCTATGTGATGCGCCAGCAGCTATTGAGCCGAACCCGCGCCTGATTGCGGACAGCTACCTGTCGAATACCGGTTTGCGCGGGTTGCAGGCATCGGCAAAGGTGGGCTCGTGCCCTCCTCCCGCCTCCGCTTGACCGCAGCCGTGCTGCTGGTGCTGACCGCCCTGCCGGGCTGCTCGGATCTGGACGAAGCGGCCGCCGCCGGGGTCAGCCCCAACGATCTGGTCGCCGACCTGGCGGCCCAGCTTGCGGGGGCATCGGAGCTCACCTACGAGGCGACCTACCAGCTCAGCGGCGGCGCCACGGGCACAATCGCCCAGGTACGCCAGCCGGCCGGCACGGCGTACATCTATCCCCAGGGCAAGCTGCTGGTCACCGGCGAGGCCACCACCTCCTGCGTAACCACCACCAAGCCCGCCACCTGCACTTTGACCGCGCCTGCCACCCCGACCAGCCCCACCCCGGCCGCGATGTACCGCGACGCCAGCGCCTCCGGGCTGGTCGCCCCCGCGGTCGTGCTGACGCTGCTGAACCGCGCGGTGCTGGACCCGGAGGTCGACGTCAAGCAGCGGGACACGACCATTGCGGGCCGGCACGCCACCTGCGTGACGCTCGGCGGGCTCGACGGTGCCGACACCAGCGACTTCGATACCTGCATCACCAACGAGGGAGTGCTGGGCAGCTTCAGCGGCCTGATCAACGGCACCCGCACCGACCTGGCGATGACGCACTACGCCGACCGGGTCAAGCCGGCCACGTTCATGGTCCCCGTGACGGCGAAGATCGACGACCGGCGCGCTCAGACGCCCAGCAGGTAACGCAGGTGCCGCGGCGGCGGTGAGCCGTGGGCGAGCATCGCGTCGTGCCAGGCCTTGGGGGTCGCTCCGAACGGACGGGCCGCGGCGATTCCGGCCATCTCGGTGTAGCCCACGAAGTACGTCGACAGCTGCGTCGAGGTAAGCAACGCCCGCTGCCACTTGCCGGTTGCCTCGCCCTCCTCCTGGAAGCCGAGGCCGGTCATCATCGCCATGGCTTCGGGCTCGCTCAGGTTGTCGCAGTGCACGAGCTGGTCGAGCACCGCGTTGAGGCTCATCCGAAGCTGCATCTTGAGCTGCTGCAGCCGCACCGGCAGCCCGCCGAAGCCCAAGCCGGCCATGAGCTCCTCGGCGTAGACCGCCCAGCCCTCGACGAAAGGACCGGAATAGCCGAGCGAGCGCACCCGGGTCGCCGAGCGGAAACGCCGGGCGTGGGCGAGCTGCAGGAAATGACCGGGCATCGCCTCGTGCACGGTCAGGTTGCGCAGCATGTGGTTGTTGTATTCGCGGTAGAACGAGGCCACCCGCTCGGCCGGCCAGTCCGCCGGTGCCGGGGCGATGCAGTAGAACGTGGGCAACGACGCGGTCTCCAGCGGGCCGGGCGGGTCGCAGTAGGCCACCGCCACGCCGCGGGCGAACTCCGGCATCTCCTCGATGACGCACGGGTCGTCGATCAGCGTCATCAGGGCGTGCTCGCGGACGAACTCGGTCGCCTCGCCCATGGTGAGCTTGGCCAGGTCGACGATGGTGGCGTCGTCGGGGTGCTCGGCGGCCAGCCGGCCCAGCGCCTGGCGCACGGTGTCGTCGGTTTCCGGGCCGCCGGTCAGCTCGGCGGCGGCTTCCCGCAGCTGTGCGCCCACGTCGACCAGGTTGCGGCGGGCCCGGGCGAGGATCTCGGCGGCGGGCAGCTCGGTGTCGAGGGTGTGCCACAGCCGCGCCTCCCACAGCGGGCGCCCCAGGCGGGGGTCGCGGCCGGGATCGCCGCTGTCCAGGCGCGCCTGCAGCCAGCGGTCGAAATCGCCGAGCGCGACCAGGGCGGCCTGCATCGCCGGCTCGACGGCCGGGCGCAACCCGGGAACCTCGGCGAGCAGGCTGGGGAGCTGGTTGCGGATCAGCGAGGCAGCGCCGGCGAACTGGCCGCGGGCCACCTCGGCGTGCAGCCGGGGAACGTCGTGCAGCGCCGCCCGGGCGGTGGCGAGCGCGTCGGGGATCGCGGCGAGACGGCCGGCCAGGCTGGTCAGCCGCTCCTCCGCTGGGGCAAACGGGCGGGCGATCAGCGCGTGCAGCAGCGGGCCGGGGTTGTGCTCCAGCGGGTTCCACTCGTGCTCGCGCACGTCGGTCAGCTCGAAGATGCCGCGCTCGATGACGGCCGACAGGATCGCGTGGTCGACCTGGTCCTGCTGGTCGAACAGGTCGGGGTCGATGCCGGACAGCGCGTCGGCGGCGTCACGCAGCATGGTGACCCGCTCGGTCACCGCGCCGGGCGACAGGTCGGGCAGCCGGTCATCGTAGCGATGATCGCCGGCGATGGACGCGAGCGCGGGGTCGGCTTCGAGGATGGCGTCGACGATGCGCTCGGCGAGCGGGACGAACTCCGGCATGGACCGGAATCTACTCGGCAGGTGCGACATTCTCCCGGGCAGCGGGTCCGGCTTCGGCCGATCGGATGGCTTCGGCGTACGTCAACGTGGCCTGCCGGAGCAGCGCCTCGGCATCCAGCCCGTCGCGGCGGGCCTGCGCCACCATGCGCAACAGCACAGCCCCCAAGCCGGAATTGTCGGGCAGCGCGACGTCCAGCCCGGCTCGCTCGGCCCGGTGCAGGATCTTGGCGGCCAGCGACAGCGCGGGCTGGCTCAGCGCGATGCCCTCCAGCACCGAGACCCGCGCCTTCTCTTCCTTCTTGATGCGTTCCCAGTTGTCGACAATGTCCTCGATGCTGTCAACGTTCTCCCCGGCGAACACGTGCGGGTTGCGCCGGACCATCTTGTCCACCAGCCCGCCGGCCACGTCGTCGACGTTCCAGCGTTCATCCTCGGGAAGCTCCTCGGCGAGCCGGGCGTGCAGGACGACCTGCAGCAGCACGTCACCGAGCTCCTCGCGCAGCGCGTCAAGGTCGTGGCCGGCGATGGCGTCGTACGCCTCGTAGCTCTCTTCGAGCAGGTATTGGGCGAGCGACTCGTGGGTCTGCTGGCGCTTCCAGGGGTCGCCGCCGGGTGATGCCAGCCGGTCCATCACGGCGACCGCGTCGAGCAGGCGGGCACCGGGCGGGTCCCAGGAGCCGTAGCAGAGTTCGAGTTCGGCCAGCGCGGGCTCGCGGGCCAGCCGCAGGCCGAGGCGCCGGGCGAAGTCCTCGTCACCGGACGCCCCAGCGAGCCAGACCACGCTGAGATGCTCGGCCAGCGCCTGCACCAGCCGTTCGGGGTCCGGCTCGATGATCGTCACGGGCACCCCGGAGGAGCGCAGCGCCGCCGACTGGTCGCTGGCGGCGGCGGCGAAAACGGGCCCTGACCGTACGAGATCCCAAGCAGTCGCCGTGAGCAACCCAGCAGGAAGCCGGGGCGAAGTGACCAGCAGAACGATCCGCCCGGGTTCGGTCATCAGGCGAGGCTGGTCACGGCGGAGACGTCAGTGACATACGGGGCCTCGTCGGCGTCACCGGCGAAAGTGAACACCACGAGCGGCACGTCCTTGCCATCGGCGGCCTGCGCGGACAACAGCGTGACCTGCTGGTTGCCGTAGCGCGGGTTGAGTTTGACCTTGTCGTCGGCCGTGATCGTCTTCATCTCGTTGCGCAGCCCGACGTAGGTCTCCAGCAGCGTTTTGTTCTCCGCCGAGAGCTGCGACGAGAAGTCCTGGAACGAGGTGCCCGGGTCGGCCGCACCGCCGGCCAGCAGGCGCTGGTAGACGTCGCGCAGGTCGTCCTCAGTCAGCGCCGCGGGAACAACCTTGCCCTGCAGCGCCGCTCGCAACTGGTACGTCTCGGTGTAGAGCTTGGTGTACTCCCAGGTGGCCGAGTAGTTACGCGCCTGCGCGACCTGGTCGACAGTGGGCTCGGCGGCGGCCTTGATGCCGTGCGACTGCGCGGACTTGCGCAGCACATCGAGGCTGAGCAGCGTGTTCAGCACGTCCTGCTGCTTGATCGGCATGCTCAGCGGGGCCACCGCACCCGGCGAGGCACCGTTCGCCTCCCCCTGCTGCTGCGCCTGCTGACGGGCGGTCGTCAGCTCGTCGCGGACCTGGTCGTAGATCTGCTCGACCCGGTCCTGGGTGATGGTCTCGCCGCCGACGTAGGCAGCCACGTCCGGGGACTGCTGACAGGCGGAGAGCCCGGTGGCGGCGAAGATGGCAACGACAGCGGTGGATGCAAGTCGGCGTGC
Source organism: Actinoplanes sp. TFC3 (assembly GCF_001553785.1). Classification (GTDB taxonomy): domain Bacteria; phylum Actinomycetota; class Actinomycetes; order Mycobacteriales; family Micromonosporaceae; genus Actinoplanes. Next base: position 1,108,186 of record NZ_LOJP01000001.1, on the reverse strand, counting down.
ACGCGGCATGGTCAAGACTCTCTCACGCTCCGGCTGTGACCGACGACACCGGGGCCGGGATGTCGCCGAGCACATCCTTGAGCAACTGGGTGCACCACTGCAGCAGGGCCAGGTCGCGCAGCGGTTCGCCGCCGACCCGCCGGGTGCTCGGCCTGGGCACGCTGACCTGGTCGTTCGCCGCCTTGTAGACCGAATCGGGGTGGTAGCGCTTGAGCCGCATCTGCTTGGAGTCCGGCAACGGCAGCGGCGAGAACCGCAGGTGTTTGCCCTGCACCGAGACGTCGGTCAGCCCGTAGGCGCGTGCCACCAGGCGGAACCGGGCGACCGCGATCAGGTTGGCGACCGTTTCGGGCGGTTCGCCGTAGCGGTCGGTCATTTCGGCGACCACCTCGTCGAGGCGCGCGTTGTCACGGGCTTCGGCCAGCTTGCGGTACATCTCCAGACGCAGGCGTTCCACCGAGATGTACTCGGTCGGCAGGTGCGCATCGATCGGCAGGTCGACCTTGACCTCCGGCTCTTCCTCGGGCCGCTCACCCTTGAAGGCACTGACCGCTTCGCCGACCATTCGGACGTACAGGTCGAAACCGACGCCCTCGATGTGCCCGGACTGCTCGCCGCCGAGCAGGTTGCCGGCGCCGCGGATCTCAAGGTCCTTCATCGCCACGTACATGCCGGCGCCGAGCTCGGTGTGCTGGGCGATGGTGGCGAGCCGCTCGTGGGCCTGCTCGGTGAGCGGCTTCTCGCGGGGATAGAGGAAGTAGGCGTACGCCCGCTCGCGACCACGCCCGACACGTCCGCGGATCTGGTGCAATTGCGACAGACCGAGCAGGTCGGCGCGCTCGACGATCAGCGTGTTCGCGTTCGGGATGTCGATGCCGGATTCGACGATGGTCGTGCTGACCAGAACGTCGTACTCCTTCTCCCAGAACCCGACCATGACCTTTTCGAGCTGCTCCTCGCTCATCTGGCCGTGCGCGACCGCAACGCGTGCCTCGGGAACCAGTTCGCGCAGCGTGCGCGCCGCCTTGTCGATCGATTCGACCCGGTTGTGCAGGAAGAAGACCTGGCCGTCGCGCAACAGCTCGCGATGAATGGCGGCGGCGACCTGTTTGTTGTCATAGGCCCCCACGTACGTCAGCACGGGGTGGCGTTCCTCCGGAGGCGTGGCGATTGTCGACATCTCCCGGATGCCGGTGATCGCCATTTCCAAGGTGCGCGGAATCGGTGTCGCGGACATGGTCAGCACGTCCACCGACGCCCGCAATGCCTTGAGCTGTTCCTTGTGCTCGACGCCGAAACGCTGTTCCTCGTCCACGATGATCAGGCCGAGGTTCTTGAAATGCGTGGACTTCGACAGCAAGCGGTGCGTCCCGATGACGATGTCCGCGGTCCCGTTGGCGGCTTCCTCCAGCGTCAGCGCGGCTTCCTTCGGCGTTTGGAAACGCGAGAGCTGCTTTATCCGTACGGGAAACTGGCCCATTCTCTCGGCAAAGGTGTTGTAGTGCTGCTGGGCCAGCAGAGTCGTCGGTACCAGAATGGCGACCTGCTTGCCGTCCTGCACCGCCTTGAACGCCGCCCGTACCGCGATCTCGGTCTTGCCGTAACCGACGTCGCCGCAGATCAGCCGGTCCATCGGAACGGCCAGCTCCATGTCGTGCTTGACCTCGCTGATGGCAGCCAGCTGGTCCGGCGTCTCGGTGTACGGAAAGGCGTCCTCGAGCTCGCGCTGCCAAGGGGTGTCCGAGCCGAACGCGTGCCCCTTGGAAGCCTGCCGCGCGGCATAGAGCTGGATGAGCTGCGCCGCGATCTCACGAACGGCCTTGCGAGCACGCGCCTTGCTCTTCTGCCAGTCCGAGCCGCCCATCTTGTGCAGGCTGGGCTGTTCGCCACCGACGTAGCGGGAAAGCTGGTCCAGCTGGTCGGTGGGCACGAACAAGCGGTCGCCGGGCTGGCCGCGCTTGCTCGGGGCGTACTCGATGACCAGGTATTCGCGGTCGGCGCCGTTCACCGTGCGCTGCACCAGCTCGACGTAGCGGCCGATGCCGTGCTGCTCGTGCACCACGAAGTCGCCCGTCTTGAGCTCCAGCGGGTCGATCGTGTTGCGCCGGCGGCTGGGCATCTTGCGCATGTCCTTGGTGGACGCGCCCCGGCCGCCGGTGATGTCGTTGCCGGTGATGATGGCCAGCTTGGAGCCCTCGTCCACGAAGCCGTGGTTGAGCCCGCCGCAGGTGATGAGCAGCTGACCCGGCTCGATCGCGGTTTCGATGGAGTCGACCGGGGTGACGCCCAGGCCCGCGTCGCGCAGCACCTCGGTAGCGCGCTGGGCGGTGCCGTGGCCCTCGAAGACGAGCGCGATGGCCCACCGGTCGGCCGACCATTGCTGCAGGTCACCGGCCAGCTTGGCGGTGTCGCCGTGGTACAGCGGGACGGGCTGGGCCTTGAGCGCCACGGCGTCCCCGACGTCCGGGCTCACCTCGGTGGCCGGCGTATCCAGCCACGGCGTGCCGGAATTGTCGGGCGTCTCGTCCTCAACCAACCCGAACGGTGACACCGTCCACCAGGGCTGGCGCAGGGTGGCGGCATGCGCGCGGACATCGGCCAGGGTGCGGAACGCGGCGGCGCCGACGTCGATGGGGGCCTGGCCGCCGACCGCGGCTGCGGCCCAGCTGGCCTCCAGGAACTCATCGGACGTACGGGTCAAGTCATGCGCCCGAGTCCGGATCCGTTCGGGGTCACACAGCAGCACATGGGTGCCCGCGGGCATGCAGTCGATCAGCAGCTCCATGCTGTCGGTGCCCTGCAGCAGCGCCGGGGCCAGCGACTCCATGCCCTCGACGGGGATGCCCTCGGCAAGCTTGTCCAGGATCTCGGCCAGTTCGGGGTGCTCGGCTGCCAGTTCTGCGGCTTTTGCCCTCACCTGTGGGGTCAGCAGCAGTTCACGGCACGGCGGTGCCCACAATCGCTCCACCGGGTCGATGGTGCGCTGGTCGGCCACGGCGAAGGTGCGGATCTCCTCGACCTCGTCGCCCCAGAACTCCACGCGCGAGGGGTGCTCGTCGGTGGGCGGGAAGACGTCGAGGATGCCGCCGCGCACCGCGAACTCGCCGCGCTTGGTGACCAGGTCGACGCGGGCGTACGCCATGTCGGACAGGCGGTGGGCGATCTCTTCCAGCTCGGCTTCACCGCCGGCTCGCAGCTCCACGGGCTTGAGGTCGCCGAGGCCCTTGAGCTGGGGTTGCAGGAGGGAGCGGACGGGGGCTACGACCACCTGCAGGGTGTTGCCGCCGTCTTCGTGTTTGCCGCTCGTACCGACGCTTCCGCCGTTTTTGCCGGTGCTTTCGCGGCTTCTGTCGGCGCTGATGGGCAGGGCTTCTTCGGGGTGGGCGAGGTGGCGCAGGACCGCGAGGCGGCGGCCAACCGTGTCGGAGCGGGGCGACAGGCGCTCGTGCGGGAGCGTCTCCCAGGAGGGGTAGACGGCGACGCGTTCCGGCGCGATCAGGCAGCCCAGCGCAGCCGCGAGGTCGTCGGCCTCGCGGCTGGTTGCGGTCACGGCGAGCACGGGACGCCCGGCGCCGCCGGAGTCGGCCGATCCGGCGACCGCGGCCACGACGAACGGGCGCAGCGAGGCGGGGGCCGTCAGGTCCAGCGCGTCGGAGTCGGCTCCGCCCTTGCGGGCAAGGTCGCGGGCCCGGGCGAGCCCGCGGTCACGCAGGGCGGCCGGGATGAGGCCACTGAGTTGCATGAAAAAGACTCTCTGATGAGCACATCGAAAAACCCCGGCGCCCGTTGGACGAGGGGTACCAGCCCAGCTTAGTCCGCCGGGTGCCGCCCCCGGGCCGCCGGACCGCTATCGGACAGCAAGTCCGACATAGTGTGAAACGACTGGTCCAGACTGCCCGTTCGTTGGGGCTTTGTCTGGGGAGGCAATGTGCGGGTCCTTTTGCTGGTGTCGGCGTTCAACGGCCTGAGTCAGCGCGTGTGGTGCGCACTGCGGGAAGCAGGCCACGACGTCGGCGTGCAGTTGGCGACGAACCCGCGCGACATGATCGACGCCGTCCACGCGGCGGAGCCGGAACTCATTCTGTGCCCGTTCCTCAAGGACCGGGTGCCCGCGGAGATCTGGCAGCACTTCCGCACGGTGATCATCCACCCCGGCCCGGCCGGTGACCGCGGCCCGTCATCGCTGGACTGGGCGATCACCGAGGCGGCAAGCTCCTGGGGCGTCACCGCGCTGCAGGCCGTCGAGCAGATGGACGCCGGCCCGATCTGGGCCACGCGGACCTTCCCGATGCCGCTCACCGCTCCGCGCAAGTCATCGCTGTACAACGGGCCGGTCGCCGACGCGGCAATGGAGTGCGTCTTCGAGGTGCTGGCAAAGGCTGCGGACCCGGGCTTCGAGCCAACACCCGCAACCGAGATGACCATCGAGGTACGAGGCGCGCGCCCCCGCCCGGCGATGAAGCAGGCGGATCGGGCGTTCGAGTGGTCGGCCCCGACGGATCACATCGTGCGGCGAGTGCGGGCTGCGGACGGTGCTCCGGGCGTACGGACGCAGCTTGCTGATCTTGAAGTATTTGCCTATGACGCCCATCCGGGGTTGGCGCGAGGGGCGCGGCCGGGCGCACTGCTGGCTCGCCGGCAGGGGGCCGTGCTGGTGGCGACCGGGGATGGGTCGGTTTGGCTTGGGCATTTGCGGGCGGCGGATGGGGTGTTCAAGCTGCCTGCGACTTCTTTGCTGGGCTCGCGGTCGGTGGGGTCGGGCGGCTCGGGGTCGCTTGGGCCGCGGTCGGGGGGCTCGCGGTTGCGGGATGTGCCGAATTCGCCGTTGCCGGCGGGCACTGACACGGAAGGGCCCTCGTACCGGCAAATCCGTTACCGGCGGACAGGCGCGGTGGGCTGGCTGGCTTTCGATTTCTACAACGGCGCGATGTCGGCCGGGCATTGCCGGCGATTGCTGGCCGCGTTCCAGCACGCAGCCGGGCAGGACACGCGGGTGCTGGTGCTGCGTGGCGGCACTGACGTGTTCAGCAATGGCATTCACCTCAATGCCATCGAGGCAGCGACCGATTCGGCCGGCTCGGCCTGGGCCAACATCAAGGCGATAAATAACATTTGCCGCGAGCTGATCACGTGCACCCGCCAGGTCGTCATTTCCGCGTACGCCGGGAGCGCGGGAGCCGGCGGCGTGATGCTCGGCTTGGGCGCGGACATCGTGGCGGCGCGGGACGGCATCGTGCTGAACCCGTACTACGACATGGGTTTGTACGGCTCGGAGCTGCACACCTTCACACTCCCCCGGCGCGTCGGCGCAACCACCGCCCAGCGCCTGATCGACGACAAACTGCCAGTGAGCGCGCAACAGGCCCGCTCACTGGGTCTCGTCGACGAAGTCGGGCCGCGCCACCCAGAGGCGTTCGCGGAATGGCTCACGGCCCTGGCGATGCGACACGCCGATGCACGCGACGCGCGGCACCTGCAGACCGCGAAGGCGCGGCGGCTGGCGGGTGAGCGGGTGCCCCTGGACGTTTATGAAATCCGCGAGCTGGCCGAGATGAGCAGCGACATGTACGGGGATCGGTCCGGCTTTGCTGCTGCTCGGCGGGCCTTTGTTACCAAGGCTCGGGCGGTGGGGACGCCGGCTCAGTTGCGGATCGCTGATCGCCCGGTCGGCGATCGTTCGGCCGCTGGCCGTCCGGTTGGTGACAGCCCGGTTGGTGATCGTTCGGCCGCCGACCGTCTGGTCGCTCCTCACTCGGCTGCTGAACGTCCGGCTGCCGATACTCCGGCTGCCGATCGTCTGCGGGATGGGGATTCTGCTCGGGCTACGCCTTACGTGGCTGGCTTTGCCGACGCGGGTGATCTTGACCGAACTCTGCCCGGGGTGGCTGTTCAGCCTGCTGCCTTCTCGGAGGTTGCGGAGCTTTCGGAGGTTCCAGCTGTGCGTCCGGCGGTGCCAATTTCCGCTTGAAGAGCCCGACTTATCCGACCCGCTGGATCTATTTGCGCTGCTGATGTGTATCGCGTGGCGGGCCGGGTGTGGGGCTACGGCTTGGCGCCGCGTTCACCCCTTCGTCGGACTCCGCGAAATCGGTCAGGGCCTTCCACCTGGATACGCGGTGCCGGCCACACGGGTGAGGCCTTTGACGAGCACCCGCCGCTCACGGCTCATCCGGCGCCTCGCGTTGACCTTAGGTCGCAGCGGATCGACGGCGGTCCTGCGTCGCGCCGTTCGTTCGCCTTCGCTACCCGCTCTGCTCGCTTCTCTGGTTATTACCTCCTAGGCCCCGCCCCCAGTCCACTTTGGGCGCCTCTCACCAGCTCGCGCGTTGCCCGCCCACCTGGATCGCCATCCATTGTTCGACCCCTTTCTCGTTCATCTTTGGAGAAGAACTCATGAGTGCCGTCCGGATCCCGCCACCCGAGCCGTCGCCTCGGGACGACACCCGGGTTATTCCGGCGCCTCGCGGGCGGGTCGGTGGTGAGCCGGCGGGGGTGGATGACACCACGGTCATCCCAGCGCCGCGCACGCAGCATCACATGGAAATTTTGAGCGGGGGTAACGACCAAACCGATATTTTGCCGCTCAAGTTCAGCTATAGCGCCTACAGCGTGCTGGCTGGGCCGGCGGAGTCGCGGCCGGGGCGGCGCAGTGTGCCGTACCGGGTGACCATGAAGCGGCTTGCACGCCGGCGGCCGGTCGCGACGATGCTCATTACGTTGTTCGCCTTTGCCTTTGAGTCCACGTTCTTCGGTTGGCTGCTGTCCTCCATCGCGCTGCCGGATCCGGATTTGCACACCGTCGTGTTCGCCGCGACCGTGTTCATGATTGCCGCGACGTGTGCCATTGAATTGTTCCGGCTCGTCAACGTGGTCACGCTGTGTCTGGCGACAATCTGGGCACGCGATCCTGTCCCTGTGGTTCCCGACGCGAACCTGCGCGTGGCGTTTCTGACAACCATCGTGCCCGGCAAGGAGCCGCTGGAGATGGTGGAACGCACGCTGGCCGCGGCTACGAGAATCCGTCACCCGGGACCATACGACGTCTGGCTGCTCGACGAAGGCGACGATCCGGGCGTCAAGCGGATGTGCCGCCGGCTCGGGGTGCGGCACTACACGCGGCGGGGTTTGCCCCAATTCAATACAGATGCCGGGGCCTTCAAGGCGAAAACCAAGCACGGCAATTACAACTCCTGGGCGCATCGGCACGGGGACTCGTACGACGTCTTCGTCTCGGTTGATCCCGATCATGTGCCGCAACCAAATTTCTGTGAGCGCCTGCTCGGGTACTTCGACGACCCGGACGTGGCGTTCGTGGTCGGGCCGCAGGTGTACGGCAATTACGACAGTGTGGTCACGCGCTGGGCCGAGTCGCAGCAGTACCTGTTCCACTCGCTGTTGCAGCGCGCCGGCAACAAGCGCGGCATCGCCATGCTCGTCGGCACCAACAACGCGGTGCGGCTCTCGGCGCTGCGCAGCATCGGCGGCCTGCAGGATTCGATCACCGAGGACATGGCCACCAGCCTGGTCATGCACAGCACCAACAACCCGGCGACGGGCCGGCGCTGGCGTTCGGTGTACACGCCGGACGTGCTCGCGGTGGGCGAAGGACCGTCCAGCTGGACCGATTACTTCTCGCAGCAGCATCGCTGGTCACGTGGCACCGACGAGGTCGTGCTCCGCAAGTTCGCCAAGCTCGGCTGGAAGCTGGGGATAGGCCGGGCTTTGCATTACGCGCTGCTGATGTCGTACTACCCGCTGACCGCCCTGGCCTGGGTGCTCGGCGCCCTGGTGGCCGCCTGCTACCTCGTTCTCGGCGCCAAGGGCGTGCAAGTGCCCCAGCAAGTCTGGCTGATGCTGTACGTCGACGCCGCGCTCTTTCAGATGGGTCTGTACCTGTTCAACCGCCGGCACAACGTCAGCCCGCACGAGGAAGACGGATCGTCCGGTCTGCCGGGCATGCTGGTGTCCACTTTGTCGACTCCGCTCTATGTGTCGTCGTTCTTCGGCGCGCTATTCGGGCGCAAGGCCGGGTTCGTCGTCACGCCAAAGGGTGACTCCAGCAGTCCCGACCATGTCCTGACATTCCGGCACAGCCTCGCCTGGGCCGGTTTTTACGCGGCCCTGCTGATCGCCTCGCCGTTCCTCGGCCACGCCGATGGCGCCATGTGGCTGTGGCCGTCCCTCAACCTCGTGATCTGCCTGCTCCCGCTGCTCGTGTGGCGGGTGCAGATCACCCACGCCAAATCCGCGAAAAACCGCCGGAAGCGCGTCCTGGACCCGAAGACCATGGAGAAGACGTACGCATGAAGCCCCGCACCCGCCCCACCCTGGCCCGCAAGCTCGCGAGCAGCACGGTCGCGCTGCTGGTGCTGGGCATCGTCGCCGTAGTGAACCAGCCGATGGTCGCCGCCGCCTCGGCGGCGTACCACCAGTTCGCCATCAACCGGCAGTCCTACAAGCAGGAGTCCGGGCACTGGTCGCGCCTGCCGGTGCCGCAGGACTTCAAGGTCAACGCGATCCATGCGGCGCTGCTCAACACCGGGAAGCTGCTCATCATCGCGGGCAGCGGCAACAACCGGGACGCGTTCGAAGCGGGGACATTCCGGACCATCATCTATGACCCGGCGACGGACAAGTTCAAGGACGTGCCGACGCCGAGCGACGTGTTCTGCGCCGGGCACACGTTCCTGCCGAACGGCAACCTGCTGGTCGCCGGCGGAACCGCGGACTACGAGGTGCTGCCCGAGGACATCGAGCACGCGTACGGGGTCATGAAGGTGAAGAACGAGTCGCCGACCAGCGGTCCGCACAAGTTCGCCAAGGGCACCCGGATCGTGTCCACGTCCGGGCACGTGTACCAGACGCGCGACGACGTGACGCTCGGCAAGGCCACCACCATGCGGCATGGCGAGCTGGTGATGACGCACGCTGCCGAGGTCGAGGTCTTCGTCGACGCGGTGGAGACGGGCAATGCGCCGGTTGTCGAGCAGCCGGCGCAGTACACCGTGGAGGGCCTGACCGGGCTGGACCGGCAGAACATCTACGGCGTCTCCGACAAGATCACTCGGGAGAAGCAGGAGTACGCCGGCGACAACAAGTCCTACGAGTTCGACCCGCGAACCGAGAGCTACGTCAAGGTCGGCGACATGGTGGAGCACCGGTGGTATCCGACGCTGGCCGAACTGCCGAGTGGGGACGTACTCGCGGTCTCGGGTCTTGATCAGTTCGGTCGGATCATTCCCGGCAACAACGAGCGCTATCTCGCGGAGCAGAAGGAATGGGTGGACGCCCCAGAATTGCACCGGACTTTTCCAACTTACCCGTCCTTCCACATGCTCGCGGACGGCAACTTGTTCTACTCGGGCTCGAACGCGGGCTACGGCTCCGACACCGTTGGACGCACCCCGGGAATTTGGGATGTCCGGAAAAATACGTTCAAAGAAGTTCCAGGCTTGCGCGACCCGAAGCTCACCGAGACCAGCTCGTCGGTGCTGCTACCGCCGGCCCAGGACCAGCGCGTGATGATTTTTGGTGGCGGCGGCGTCGGCGAATCCGAAGTCTCCACGAAGCGCACCGACATCATCGACTTGTCCGAGAAGAAGCCGCGCTACCGACCCGGCCCCGACCTGCCCGAGCCCGCGCGCTACCTCAACGCGGTGGTTCTGCCCGACGACACCGTGTTCACCACGGGAGGCTCCTCCGGCTACCGGGGTGGCAAGTACGGCGACAAAACCCGCAGCGACCTGTTCAACGCGCAGATCTACCAACCGGCAAGCAACACGTTCACCACCGCCGCCGAGTCCACAGTGGGCCGAAACTACCACTCCGAAGCGATCCTGCTGCCCGACGGCCGAGTGGTCACCATGGGCAGCGATCCCTTGTACGACGAATCGGGTAAGGGACCGGGCACCTTCGAGAAGCGGATCGAGGTGTACTCCCCGCCGTACCTCTTCCAGGGTTTGCGTCCTTCCATCACCGGCGGTCCGGAGCAGGTCAAGCGCGGCACAACTGTCGATTTCACCTCTCCCGACGCGGCTCGGGTGACCAAGGCCCGGCTGGTTCGTCCCAGCGCGGTCACGCACGTGCTGGACGTCGACCAGCGTTCGGTGGCGCTGGACATAACGCCCAAGGGCGGGGACACCCTGGGCCTGTCCATCCCGAAGACCAGGGGCATCGCGCCGTCGGGCTGGTACATGCTGTTCCTGCTGGACGGCAACGGCGTACCTTCCGTGGCTCGCTGGGTCCAGGTGCTCTGACTTGGCCGCCCACGCCCAACGGGAACAACCCGCAGGCCGTCGCCGACGTCACTCGGAAGCCTCGGGTGCCTGGAATACTTTGAATGGCCGGAATGGCTTGGATAGCCGGAATGGTTTGGATGCCCGGAATGGCTCGGATGCCTTGGCTGCCGCGGATGACAGTGGGGTGGCCTGCGGTGAGACGCGATCGGGGCGGCATCGGGCGGAGGGTACGGAATTCGAGGTGTCCTGGCCGCGGGACGCCTCCTCATCGCGGATCGGCGCGGACGACACGTCTTGGGCTCTCGTTGCGGGGCGGGAGGCTTTTCGGGCGCGTCATGCGGAGGCGGAGGATGTCCCTTCGCGGCATCGGCTTGAGGGTGATGCTTCGCAGCATCAGCTTGAAGGTGCCTTTTCGCGGCATCGGCAGGAGGGTGCCTCTTCGCGGCATCGGCTGGAGGGTGCCGAGGAAGGAGTTGGATCCCTGCGGCCGCGTTCGGGTGCTGGGGGAACTCACGTAGCCGGCACCTCCCGGCGGCGGCGCCGGGTTCAGGCCGTGGGTGCCGACCTTGAAGACGGTGCAAGCTCCACCGCTCGGCACGTGAGCGAAGGTGCGTTCGTTGAGCCGGACTCTGAATCACTGGCCGAGGGTGGGAGTACTTCGCGAGCACGCGACGGGGAGGTAGCGGACTTCGGTTCTCGGGCGCATCGCGGAGAGGATCCCGCCGCCGGGACGGAGTTCGGTTCGCGGGCGAGGGGGGCGGTTGTTGCGGCTTCCGCCTCGGGATGGACCGGCGAGGAGGATGCTGCTCTTGAGGCGAGGTCTGGCTCAGGGAGCGCTGGTACTGAGCCGGGAGCTGTTTTCTCGCGGCGTGAGCCGGGGTCGGAGTCTTGGCACGGGCGGAGCGCTGGTGGGGATGCGCCTCGACGCAGGCGGACTACGAACCGTGACGGGCGCCTGCGAGGAAGCGGCTCGGGCGAATCGGAGCTTGCGCCCAGGCCGGTGAGCGCGCTTCACCGCTACCGCGTCGAGCAAGAAGACACAAGTCACGAGAACGCGCGTAACGAGGACGAGGACATGCCTGAGCGTCAGCGCATCGAGGACGAGGGCACGCCCGATCGGCAGCGCACTGAACGCACAGGCGAGCCAGAACGGCAGCAGGTCGGGCCTGATGAAGGGCTTAGGGAAGGGTCCGTTCCGCGCAGGCAAGGCAGAGGCGAGGACACCGCCCGGCGCAGGCGAGGTTCGGGCGACGGCACTTCGGGGCGGCAGACCGCGGCGAGTGGGCGGCAGGAACGCTCCAGCGCGGCGCGGCGGTGGGGACCGTTGCTGGTCACTTTGGTGGTTGCTGCGGTGGTTGCTGGAGGTGTGGGGCTGGTCGCTTTCGATCGGGACCGGGCTGGGGAGCCCGGTAGCGGGAAGCCTGCGGTTGGGTCTCCCCCGCCGGCTTCGGCTGGCCGGGGCTCTTCGGGCCAAGGCCGCACGCTGCCGGCGCTTTATGTCGATCCGGATGGGGCTGCGGCGCAGCAGGTTCGGGAGTTCCGCTTGGGCGGGCGGACCAAGGAGGCTGCGCTCGTCTCGCGGATTGCGGATCGACCTACCGCTACCTGGTTTGCCGATTCGTCCGCGGAGGGGGTGAGCCGGGCTCGAAGCTTGGTTGAATCGGCGGGCAAAGCGGGCAAGATGCCGATTTTGACGTTGTACAACATTCCGCATCGGGATTGCTCGGGGCAGTCGGCGGGTGGGGCGGCTAGTGCTGCGGAGTACCGCTCCTGGATTGCGGCGATGGCCGGCTCCCTGCGGGACCATGACGCGCTTGTTGTTCTTGAGCCGGACGCGGTGGCGCAGGCTGTGCAGGGGTGCTTGACACAAGAGCTGGCAAATCAGAGATACACCCTTGTTTCGTACGCGGTGAGCACGCTGAGCGCTAACGCCGGCACCCGGGTCTATCTGGATGCGGGTAATCCGACGTGGATCACGGATACGACCAAGCTTGCAACAGCGTTACAGCGAGCCGGGATTGAGCGCAGCAGGGGGTTCGCGCTCAACGTGGCGAACTTCGAGACGACGCGGGCCAACGTCGAGTACGGCACCGCCCTGTCCGCACAGCTGGGGGGTGCCCCATTTGTCGTGGACACCAGCCGGAACGGTAACGGGCCAGCAAAGCAGGGCCCGCGGGGTCACGAACACTGGTGCAATCCGCCGGGCCGCAAGCTCGGTGATCCGCCCACCACCAAAACCGGCAACACGCTGGTGGATGCGTACCTGTGGATCAAAAGGCCGGGCGAGTCCGACGGCGCCTGCGGGAAGGGGGCTCCCGCAGCCGGCCAGTGGTGGCCGGAGTACGCCCTCGAACTCGCCCGATAAAGCCGACAAGCCAAGGGATTCGACGGGCAGGATCTGCTAGTCGAGGCCGTTTACGGAGGGGACCTCCAGGGTGCGCTCGGTCGGGGTGCCGCCGAGGTGGATCTCGCGCAGGGCCGTGTTGTTGGTGGTGCTCAGCTCGGTGAGCTTGTTCGACGGGTTGGCCTTGACCTCGATGTAGTAGGTGCCGTTGGGCAGGTCGGTCACCTCGAAGGACTGGCCCGGGCGTTCCTGGGTGTACGTGTCGCCGTTGCCGATGTCGAGGACCTCACGGACCGCGACCGCCGTGTTCTGACCGCAGGACGTCGACAAGTCGGTGTTGTCCGGGCGCCACTTGGCGTTCTTGACGGTGTAGTCGACCTGGTCGGTGTTGGCCAGGCAGAACGCTTCCTTCCCGCTGCGCACCGCAAGCTTCTTGTCGGCCGACAGCAGGTTGTACTGGGCGAAGTCGGTGAAGTGCCAGTGCCGGTGACCCTCGCGCGGGTCCCATTCCATGGTGCCCGCCTCGACCGAGCCGACCTCCTTGCCGTTCGCGTCGAAGAAGTACTGGTACGCGTCCATCAGCTCGGTGCCGGTGCGGCGGAAGCCGTCGACGAGCAGCGGGGACGTGCCGGCGTTCCAGACCGTCGCGCCGAAGTTGACGTACGACTTCTCGCCGTCCTGAGACAGTGAGATACCCCAGGCCGGCAGCGAGCGCAGGTCGGGACGCGGGCCCCGGGCAATGCTGCTCGCCTTGACCGCCTTCGGTGCCTTGGCCGGCGGGCGGAAGCCGGGCTTGTACGCCGACACCTGCAGGTTGGCATCGCCCTGACCACCGTGGTCACCGTGCTCGGCGACCGCGGCCTCGGGAGTGGTGTCCGCGCCGACGCGGGCCGCCTTGATGCGGGCCTCGGCCACCCCGGCGCCTTGCTTGCCTTCTTCCACGTCGACGATGGTCAGGTTGACCGTCTCCGTGGCGTCCTTGCCGGCGATCTGGAAGTAGTCGCGGTACTTCTGGTTGAGCGTGACCGTGGCGGTGTACTTGCCGGCCGCCAGATCGAAGTCTCCCGTACGCGGCATGCTGTCGGTGGTGGCGTTCCAGCCGGCCTGGATGCCCCAGACCGCGCCGAGGTTGAACGGGTTGTAGTCCGAGCAGCCCCGGGGGTAGGGGGTCTCGGCCGGCGCGTCGCGGCGGGTGCGCACGGAGTCGTACGAGTTGGGGCAGAAGTCGGTTTGGAAGCTCTTGACCTCCGCCCCTGCCTCATTCTGGAACGTCACAGTGGTGAAGTCCTTGAGCCCGCCCCAGCCGGTGACCATCCCGGCGGGCAGCGTGACAGACTTCTTCTTGCCGTTCTTGATTACCTGCTGCTGCGCGACGATGGGGTCGGCGTAGGACTTGCGGGTCGCGCGGATTTCGAACGGGTCCTTGCCGGCGATGACGTGCACGCCGAGATCCAGATACAGGTACGCCTGCCCGTCGTACGTGACGCGCTCGGCTGTCACGTTGGGCGTGGCCAGAGTGAACGCCAGCGGGGGCGGATCGGTGGCAGCGTCAGCCGCGCCAATCCCCACGCCGGTCAGCACGAGCGCTGTGGCAACTGCGCCCGTACCCAAGGCCTTTGACCTTTTTGCCATATTTCCTCCCCGGTGTCCTGTGCAGCACAGGTAAGCCGGAATGGTGTGAAGCTGACGTAAGGGACTATGAGACTGACCTCAAATCACCCCTGGGGTTGGCCGTACCGATACGATCGCGAAGTCGGGACAGCGCAGTCCTGGAGCACCTGTGACCAAAGGAGCGCCCCAGTGACAGACCAGCACGGCCATCTTGATCCCGACGGGCCCGACGCGGCCCTGCGCGCGGACATCAGGCGCATCGGCACCCTGCTCGGGCAAACTCTCGCGCGGCAGGAAGGCAAGCCGCTGCTCGATCTGGTCGAGGAAGTCCGGGCGCTGGTTCGCACGGATGCCCCGGCCGCAGCCGACCGCCTTGCCGCCATGGACGTCACCACCGGCACCAAGCTGGCCCGGGCGTTCTCCACCTACTTCAACCTGGCGAACATCACCGAGCAGGTGCACCGCGCCCGCGATCTGCAGCGCCGCCGCGCCCGCGACGGCGGCTGGCTGGACCAGGCCGCCAAGCGGATCGCCGAGCAGGGTGTGCCGGCCGATGAGATCGCCGCGGCCGCCCGGCACCTCGCCGTGCGCCCGGTGTTCACCGCGCACCCCACCGAGGCCTCGCGCCGCTCGATCCTGTCCAAGCTGCGCAAGCTGGCTGACAGCCTGGACGCCGAGGCCAGCGCCGCGGTCCTGTACGGCGCAACGGACACCACCGTGTCCACCAAACGCTTCGCCGAGCTGATCGACCTGCTGTGGCAGACCGACGAGCTGCGCCTGGACCGGCCGGATCCGACCGATGAGGCCCGCAACGCGGTCTACTACCTCAAGGACCTGTACGCCGAGGCCGCCCCGCAGGTGCTCGACGACCTCGCCGAGACGCTGCGCCAGCTCGGCGTGGAGACCGCGCCGACCGCCCGGCCGCTGTCGTTCGGCTCGTGGATCGGCGGTGACCGCGACGGCAACCCGTTCGTCACTCCGGCGGTCACCCGCGACGTGCTGCTGATCCAGCATGAGCACGGTATCCAGGCCACCGAGGCCGCAATGGAGGCGCTGATCGACGAGCTGTCGGTGTCGCGCCGGCTGCGCGGGGTCTCGCTCGACCTGTCCGCGAGCCTGGCCGCCGATCTCGAGGCGCTGCCCGAGGTGGCCCCGCGCTTCCGCCGGGTCAACGCCGAGGAGCCCTACCGCCTCAAGGTTCGCTGTATTCAGGCCAAGCTGTCCAACACCCGCGAGCGGCTGCGCACCGGCACCGTGCACGTGCCGGGCCGCGACTACCTGGGCACCGATGAGCTGGTTGCCGACCTGGAGCTGCTGCGCGCTTCGCTGGCCCGCAACTCCGGCCAGCTCACGGCGGTGGGGACGGTTGCTTCGGCCGTACGGACGGTGTCCGCTTTTGGGCTGCAGTTGGCCACGCTCGACGTCCGCGAGCACGCCGAGAAGCACCACGAGGTCCTCGCCCAGATGTATGCGCAGGTCGGCGAGGTGGACGACTACACCACGCTGAGCCGTGAGGACCGCACCAAGCTGCTGTCCACCGAGCTGACCGGGCTGCGGCCGCTGTCCTCGTCGGACACTCCGCTGACCGACTCGGCCCGCAAGACGTTCGACGTCTTCCACACCATCCGCCACTCGCAGGAGCGCTTCGGCGCCGAGGTGGTCGAGTCCTACATCATCTCGATGACCCTTGGCGTGGACGACGTGCTCGCCGCAGCGGTGCTGGCCCGCGAGGCCGGGCTGATCGACATCCGCTCCGAGCGCGCCCAGATCGGCATCGTGCCGCTGCTGGAGACACCGGCCGAGCTGGACGCGGGCGGCGAACTGCTGGACGAGATGCTGTCGCTGCCGGCCTACCGGGCGATCGTCAAGGCCCGTGGTGACCTGCAGGAAGTCATGCTGGGCTACTCCGACAGCAACAAAGAGGGCGGCATCACCACCAGCCAGTGGTCGATCCACAAGGCCCAGCGCGCGCTGCGGGACGTGGCCGCCCGGCACGGGGTCCGGCTGCGGTTGTTCCACGGTCGCGGTGGCACGGTCGGGCGCGGTGGTGGCCCCACCCACGAGGCGATCCTGGCTCAGCCGTACGGCACGCTCGACGGTGCCATCAAGGTCACTGAGCAGGGCGAGGTCATCTCGGACAAGTACACGCTGCCCGCGCTGGCCCGGGAGAACCTGGAGCTGACGGTCGCGGCGGTGCTGCAGGCCACGCTGCTGCACAAGGAGCCCTCGGTCGACCCGGAGTCGCTGGCCCGCTGGGACTCGGCGATGGACACGGCGTCTGCTGCGGCGTTCAAGCAGTACCGCGCGCTGGTCGAGAACCCGGACCTGCCGGCTTACTTCTGGGCGGCCACGCCGACCGAGCTGCTCGGCGCGCTGAACATCGGGTCCCGCCCGTCGAAGCGGCCCAACACCGACGCCGGCCTGGGTGGCCTGCGCGCGATCCCGTGGGTGTTCGGCTGGACGCAGACCCGCCAGATCGTGCCGGGTTGGTTCGGCGTGGGCACCGGTCTCACCGCGGTGCGCGAGGCGGGCAACGCCGAAGTGCTGCAGGAGATGTACGCCAACTGGCAGTTCTTCCGCACCTTCATCTCGAACGTGGAGATGATGCTGGCCAAGACCGACCTGAGCATCGCCCGCCGCTACGTGGAGACCCTGGTCCCCGAGGCGCTGCGGCCGATCTTCGCCACGATCGAGCAGGAGTACGCCAAGACGGTCGAGCAGGTGCTGGCCATCACCGGGCACAAGGAGTTGCTGGCCGCGCAGCCTGAGCTGTCCCGCACGCTGGGGGTCCGCGACACGTACCTCGAGCCGCTGCACCACCTGCAGGTCGCCTTGCTGCGTCAGTACCGCGATCTCGCCGAAGCGGACCGTCAGCTGGCCACCGCGCCGGGTGCCCGCCGGGCGCCGTCGGACTCGACGGCGTTGGAGCGGGCGCTGCTGACCACCGTCAACGGCATCGCCGCCGGCATGCGTAATACGGGCTGATCTGAAAAATTCAACCGCCGGCGCATCGTCCATCTCACCTTGTGGACGGTGCGCCGGTTTGTGTCAGCCCCAGGTGCAATCCTTCCTGCCTCGCGAGCGCGAGGTTCACGGGGAGGCTTCGTGCAACCGATTCACGCTGCCCGCGCAGCGATTCTGACCGTTCTCGCAGTGGTGCTTGCCACGCCTCAGGCGGCCTGGGCTGAACCCACGCCCACGCTGTCCACCAAGGCGCCGACAATCACGGGTACGGCCCGGAACACGGCAACGGTGAAGGTGGCGGCGGGCACGTGACGGCCAAGCTGACCGGCTACGTCGACGGCAAGGCCACCAGCAAGGCGGTCACTGTCAAGCAGTAGGCGCGCGCGGAATCAGTCATTGTGTCCGGCCCCCAAACGTGGTTGCATATCGCAATCGGTTTGGAGGCCGGCATGTCTTTGGTACGCGTTCACAACTTCGCCGTCTCGCTCGACGGGTTCGGCACCGGAGCAGGTCAGAGCCTCGAGGCGCCGTTCGGGCACGCCCAGCATCGGCTGATGCAGTGGTTCTTCGGCACCCGCACCTTCCAGTCCATGCATGGTGAGGGCGACGGCGGCAGCACCGGCGTCGACGATGCCTTCGCCCGGCAGTGGGGGCCGGGGATCGGCGTCGAAATCATGGGACGCAACAAGTTCGGCCCGCAGCGGGGACCGTGGACCGACGAGGAATGGCAGGGCTGGTGGGGTGATGAGCCGCCGTTCCGGACCCCGGTTTTCGTGCTCACCCATCATCCGAGGCCGGTACTTGAGCTCAAGGGCGGCAACACCTTCCACTTCATCGACGCGGACCCGGCGCAGGCACTGGCGATGGCCAAGGAGGCGGCAGGCGATCTGGACGTACGCATCGGGGGTGGGCCTTCCACCGTCCGGCAGTTCCTCGCCGCCGACCTGGTGGACCACCTGCATGTCGTGGTGGTGCCCATCGTGCTCGGGCGCGGCGAGCGGCTGTGGGATTCGCTGGAAAGCCTTGAGCAACGCTTCACGATCGAGGCGACCACATCCCCCAGCGGCGTCACCCACCTGGTGTTCGACCGCAGGTAAGGCCCTCCCTCAGGGGCGGCTCGGGGTCTTCACCGATCCCGGAAGGTGCGGGCGAACTCTACGCTGGCACCCGTGAGCCTCATCGTGACCCAAGGGTTGACCAAGACGTACGGCGGGCGGGTGACCGCCCTGCACGACCTGACCGTCGACGTGGAACCCGGGATCGTCGGCCTGGTCGGCGCGAACGGCGCCGGCAAGTCCACTTTCATCAAAATCATGCTGGGCCTGATCGAGCCGACGGGCGGAACGGTCCGGGTGTTCGGCCTGGACCCGACCGTCGAGCCGGACCAGGTGCGCAGGCGGGTCGGCTACATGCCCGAGCATGACGCGCTGCCGCCGGACGTCTCGGCGGCCGAGTTCGTCACCCATCTGGGACGGATCAGCGGCCTGCCCCGCACCGCCGCCCGCGAGCGCGCCTCCGAGGCGCTGCGCCACGTGGGGCTCTACGAGGAGCGTTACCGGCAGATCGGCGGCTACTCCACCGGCATGAAGCAGCGGGTGAAGCTGGCCCAGGCGCTGGTGCACGACCCCGACCTGCTGCTGCTCGACGAGCCGACCAACGGCCTCGACCCGGCCGGGCGCGACGCGATGCTGGCGCTGGTGCACCGCATCGGCACCGAGTTCGGGATCTCCGTGGTGACCTGCTCGCACCTACTGGGCGAGGTCGAGCAGATCTGCGACTCGCTGGTGGCGATCGAGAGCGGCCGGCTGCTGCGCGCCGACCGGATCTCGGCGATGACCGCGGCCAGCGACGTGCTCGCGGTAGAGGTCTCCGAGGGCACCGAGGACTTGGCCGCCGCCCTGCGCACCCTGGGCCTGCCGGTTCAGGTGGACGGGCGGGTTCTGCTCGTACCGCTGGATCAGGAAGACACCTACGACCGGATCCTGCGCGCGGTCGCCGACCTGGACCTGCCCCTGCACCGCCTTGACCAGCGCCGCCACCGGGTGGCCGAGCTCTTCGCCACGAGGGAGACCGCTGATGTCTGAAGCCAGCGTCATCCATGACATCGGATACCAGCGCTACTCCGGTCCGCGGCTGGGTCGCAGCGCGGTGTTCGGCGCGATCTACATCCACGGCCTGCGCGCCGCGTACGGCTTGGGCAGATCGGCGAAATCGAAGATCTTCCCGTGGCTCGTGGTGGGAATCGTGACCCTGGTCGCGGTGATTCTGGCCGCGGTACGAGCCCAGACCGGCCTGCTACCGCTCAACTACATCCAGTTCGCCGACGCCATGAGCTGGCTGATCATCTTCTTCGTGGCGATCGTGGCGCCGGAACTCGTCTCCCGGGACATGAGGGCGGGGGTGCTACCGCTGTATTTCAGTCGCCCGTTGCGCGCCGCTGACTACATCGGGGCGAAGGTGGCGGCGATGGTCACGGCGGTTTGTGGGCTTTTGGCCGTACCCCAATTCGTCATGTTCTTAGGGGCGGCATTCACCACCAAAACCGGCATGCGCGGCGTCTGGCACGAGCTCGGTGATCTGCTCCCGGCCTGGGCGTACAGCCTGTTGTGGGCGCTGCTGTTCACCGGCATCGGGCTGCTGATCGCCTCGCTGACCGGCAAGCGGGCGTTCGCGGCGGGTGGCATCGTCGCGGTGTTCCTGATGACCACCCCGATCGTCGGCGTGATCTCCATCCTGCACTCGGCCACCGCCCAGAAGCTCGCCGGGCTGGCCAGCCCGATGTCGCTGATCAGCGGCGTCGGCCAATGGCTCATCCCGGACGCCAGCACCGGCATCTTCGTCGGCGAGTTCGGCCCGGTCTACCTGATCGAGGCGCTCACCCTGATCGCCGCCTGCATGCTGCTCCTGCTCGCCCGCTACCGGAAGGTGGCCTCGCTGTGACCACGGTGAACCTGCAGAACGTGTCCCGCTGGTACGGCAATGTGGTGGCGGTCAACGACATCAGCATGTCGCTGGGCCCCGGGGTCACCGGCCTGCTCGGCCCCAACGGCGCCGGCAAGACCACGGTGCTGCACATGATGGCCGGCTTCCTGGCGCCCTCGCGCGGCACTGTCACCATCGACGACGCGCCCACCTGGCGGCACCCGGCCGTCTACCGCCAGCTCGGCCTGGTCGCCGAACGCGAGGCGGTGCACGGGTTCCTGACCGCCCGCGAGTTCATCCTGGCCTCGGCGAAGATGCAGAAACTGCCCGACGTGAAGGCCGCCACCGACCGGGCCCTCGAGCTGGTCGAGATGACCGACGCGGCGGACCGTCGCATCGAGACGTACTCCAAGGGCATGCGCCAGCGCACCCGGGTGGCCGCCGCGCTCGTGCACAACCCGCAGGTGCTGCTGCTGGACGAGCCGTTCAACGGCATGGACCCGCGCCAGCGCATGCACATGATGAAGCTGCTGCACGACCTGGGCGACCGGGGCCACACGATCCTGTTCAGCTCACACATCCTCGAGGAGGTCGAGCAGGTCTCCGGCACGGTGCAGGTGATCGTGGCAGGCCGGCTCGCCGCGTCGGGCGACTACCGCCGCATCCGCCGGTTGATGACGAACCGCCCGCACGTCTTCGCTGTCCAGTCCTCCGACGACCGTCGCCTCGCGGTGGCCCTGATCGGCGAGAAGTCGGTGAGTGGGGTGGAGATCGAGGCCACCGGCATGACCATCCGCGCCTCGGATTACGGCAGCTTCACGCGTGCCTTGCCCCGCATTGCTCTCGAATCGGGCATCCGCCTGCGCAAGCTGATCCCGTCCGACGAATCCCTGGAGAGCGTCTTCTCCTACCTGCTGGAGGCCTGACATGTCGACCGTCGCCTGGATAACGGCACGCGGCCTGTTCGGCCGGCGCCGCGCCCTGCTGCTGCTTCCGCTGCCGCTGCTGCTGGTGGGGCTGGCCGCGCTGTGCCGCGCGAACAACATCGCCCCCTCCGACTGGGGCACCCCGGTTATCGTCGGCCTCGGGCTGGCCGTCGTCCTCCCGGTGGTCTCGCTGATCGTGGGCACGGGCGTGCTCGGCTCCGAAGTCGACGACGGCACGATCGTGCACATCCTGACCAAGCCACTCCCCCGCCGCGACATCATCCTGGCCAAACTCGGCGTCGCGGTGGGCGTCAGCGCGCTCACCGCGGCCGTCCCACTGTTCGTGGCGGGCTGGCTGGCTGATTCGGTACGGCTGGGGCTCGGCCTCGCCGTTGCCGCGGCGGTCGGCGCGCTGGCCTACTCGGCGCTGTTCCTGTTGCTCAGCCTGCTCACCCGGCGGCCCGTGCTGCTCGGCCTGGTCTACATCCTGGTCTGGGAAGGACTGCTGGGCCGGTTCGTCAGCGGGACCCGGGTGCTGTCCATCGAGCAGTACGTCATCACGATCGCCGACAAAATCGCACCGACCGCCATCCTGGAGCCGAAGGTATCGGTCCCGGTGGCGGTCGTGATGGCGGCGATCTTCGTGGTGGGCTGCGCGGTGTTCGCGATCGACCGGCTGCGCAGCTTCTCCATGGCCGGCGAGACGAGCTGATCGCTGGTCGGGCGTTCAACGGCCGCTGTCCGGCTTTCCGGACGGCGGCCCTTTCGCGGCCTCGAGGCGGCGGCCTGACGCTGGCTCAGGGGAGCAGCGGGTCGACCTTCACCTGGAAGATCGGGAGCTTGCCGAGCTTGCGGTAGGCCTGCAGCGAGGCCGGCGTGGCGTCCACCGATGACGAGCGGCCGTCCTGGTTGTGCGGCGTGTCGAAGTGGATCAGAGCGCGGATCTTCGGGAACCGGGCGATCTGCCGGCCGACCTCCCGGTAGAACTCCGCCTTGTGACCCGGGTTCTTCTTGGAGGACCAGACCCCCCACTCGGCCACCATCAGCGGCTTCGACGGGTGCGCGCGGACCGCCCAGTTGTAGAAGCCGGGCCAGGCCGGGCGGGCCGAGGACTGGCGGTTCATCAGCTCGGCGAAGTCGCCGTTGCCGTAGCCGGGGTCGCTGTAGGCGTAGGAGTCGAAGCCGATCCAGTCGACCACGTCGTCGCCGGGGTACATGTCGGAGAACCACTTCTGGCTGGTGTACGGTACGTAGGCCATGTGCACCAGCACGGAGACCAGGTTGTCGACCCCGTGGGCGCGCAGCCGCTTCACCACGTAGCGGTACATGGCTGCATAGTCCTTGGCCGTGTAGCCCGAGCCCTTCTTCTCCCGTACGTTGTCCTCGGCCTCGTGGTGGACCGTGAAGAAGAACTGCTCCGGGAAGTCCTTGTTGATGTGCACGGCGAGCCGGTCGAGGAACTTGTCGGTCGCCTTGTCCCCCTTGACGATCTTCGCCCAGGACGCGCCCTTGGGCTTCCAGTTGAGGAACAGGATGCGCTCTCGCCCCGGCTGCCGGGCGATCTCGATCTCGCTCGGCGTCGGGAACAGCTGGCCGTTGCCCCGGTGGTAGGCGTGGTAGATGTCCTGGTGGCGCTGCGTCTTCGTCTCGAACGAGGCCAGCGCCTTCTTGCCCCGGGCATCGGTGAACGCGCCCGGCGCCACTCCCCAGAGGACGCCGCAGGTCGGGACGAGCTTCCAGCCGGTGCGGCACGGGCCGGCCACGGATTGCCCGCCGGATTTTCCGGTTGTTCCGGGCGTAAGCGGCGCGGTGGGCGC
Source organism: Actinoplanes sp. TFC3 (assembly GCF_001553785.1). GTDB lineage: Bacteria > Actinomycetota > Actinomycetes > Mycobacteriales > Micromonosporaceae > Actinoplanes. The sequence continues at coordinate 1,085,364 of NZ_LOJP01000001.1, read as the reverse complement.
ACCGGTCGGCGCGATGGCGCCCGGAGCGGTGCTGGGCGTCTTCGGCTGACCTGGCAGTCCGGTTCGACCCGGCTGGCCGGGCAGGCCGGGCAGGCCGGGGACGCCGGGGACGCCGGGGACGCCGGTCTCGGCGGCCGGGGGCGGCACGAACGTGTAGTCCGGGCCGGTCGGCCGGCGGGTGCCGTCCGGCAGGGTGGTGGCGGCCGGGCCGGGAACGATCGTGGGTTCCGCGGCGAGGCCGAACTGGTCAGCGCCGCCGGTCCAGGCCCACGCCAGCGTGGCTGTGGTCGAGACGGCAAAGACGGCGGTGATCGCGGCGAGGTGCAAAACCCGGGCGCGACGTGCGAGACGTGTCACAATTGGGCAGTTTGTTATGCAAAGTCCACTTTGTCGACTACCGACGAGGATGAAACATGAGCGGGTCGTCGATCGAGGACCCCGCTCGACGTGGTGAAGCCCGGCTGAGAAACTGTCCCTCAAGTCACTGCAGGGGGAGTCTCAGGTGAACGACGGGTCCGTGCTGCCCGAGGACGTGCTGCGTGACGCGCCGTCCTACACACCGCGCGCGCACGAACTGGCCGATCTCGAGTTGCTGCTGTCCGGGGCCTATGCGCCCCTGACCGGCTTCCTGGGCCGGGCGGATCTGCAGGCGCTGCGCCGACGGGGGCGGCTCGCCGACGGGACACCGTGGCCGGTCGCGGTCACCTGCGAGATACCGGGCGAGCTGGCCGCCGGGCTCAATCTCGATGACCCGCAGCGGCGCACTGTGGTGCTGACCGACCCCGAGGGCGCACCGGTGGCCGCGCTCGAGGTCAGCGACGCCTGGCCGACCTCCGAGCGGATGTATGCGGTCGGGGGCTCGGTGCGACGGATGGGCGATGGCGGTCACGGGCCGTTCCAGCGCTTACGTCGTACCCCCGAAGAGGTCAAGGCCTTGTTGCCGCCCGGCCGGGTGCTCGGGGTGATCGCCGACCGGCCACTGCATCGCCCGCAGCTCGCGCAGATCGCGCACGCCGCCCGCACGCTCGCCGCGCACCTGCTGATCTTCATCCCGGTGACCGGCCCGGGGCCCGACGGTCTGCCGCCGGAAGCCCTCGTGCGAGCAATTTTTGCCGCGCGCGACCGGATGCCGCCCGCGACGATCGTGGCGGTGCCGCTGATGACGCGCGGCGACGAGATGCGTGATGCGCTGCTGCGGGCCCGGGTCGCGGTCGCCTACGGCGTCACCCACGTGCTGTCCACCGGCGACATGCTCTCCGGTGGCGGCCTGCGCGTGCTGGTTCCGCGGGAGCTGGCCTACGACAACCGGGACGGTCAATGGCGCTGGCGTGACGACATCCCGCCCCGCAACCGTCGCTTGGCGATGCGTCCGGCCGAGATCGAAGACCTGCTCGACCGCGGTTTTCCGCTGCCGGAATGGCACACTCCCCCGGCCGTGGCCAAAGAGCTTTCGAGGGTACGTCCACCGCGGCGCCACCGTGGACTGGTTGTGTTCTTCACCGGTTTCTCGGGGTCCGGCAAGTCCACTATCGCCCGCGGGCTGGCCGACACGCTGCGCGAGAGCGGCGAGCGGACCATCACCTTCCTCGACGGTGACGTGGTGCGCCGCGAGCTCTCGGCCGGGCTGGGCTTCAGCCGGCTCGACCGCGATCGCAACGTGCGCCGGATCGGCTGGGTCGCCGCCGAGGTCGGGCGGCACCGCGGGATGGCGATCGCCTGCCCGATCGCGCCGTACGCCGACGCTCGGGCCGCGGTGCGCGCGATGGCCACCAACGCGGGAGCCGGATTTGTCCTCGTGCACGTCGCCACGCCCCTCGAAGTGTGTGAGCAACGCGACCGCAAGGGCCTGTACGCCCGCGCCCGCGCCGGTCAGCTGCGCGGCATGACCGGCATCGACGACCCGTACGAGGTTCCGGCGAATGCCGAGCTCACGGTCGACACGACGAACATGACGGTGCCCGAGGCCATCGATCGGGTGCTGGCCTATCTGGTGGAGAGCGGCTGGGTTGAACCCGCGATGAACTAACCGGTCGCGGCGAAGGAGTTACGCATCGGCGCACGGGCCGTTTACCCCTCGGGGGCCAAACGCCCGTTTGCCGGAAAACTCCTCCTTCACCCGCGAAAGGGCCGCCGTACCGATGGAAGCGACTCGCCCGTCCGCCGATCTGCCTCACTACCTTGGCGTGTTCCGCCGCCACTGGTGGGTGGTGCTGGCGGCGACCGCGGCGGGGCTGGCCGTCGGCGCCACGGTGACCCAGGCCACGCCCAAGGTGTACGAATCCACCGCCTCCGTGCTGGTGGCACCCGTCGACCAGGACGTCAACGCCTCCGGCGGGCGCACCAAGGGCACGATCAATCTCGACACCGAGGCGCAGCTCGTCGTCTCGGGCGCGGTTGCCACCAAGGCCGCGACGCTGCTGCGCTCGACCACCTCGCCGCTGGAACTGGCCCACGACGTCACGGTTGAGGTGCCGCCGAACACCACGGTGCTGCAGATCAGCTACTCCGCGGACAACGCCAAGGACGCCCAGGCCGGTTCGCACGCGTTCGCCGAGGCGTACCTGCGCAACCGCGAGGAGACCGCCCGCGCTTCGCTGGACACGCAGATCAAGACGCTGAGCACCAAGATCAAGCAGCTCACCACCGGCCTGACATCGATCAACAGCCGGCTGTCCAAGGCTCGCTCGGGCAGCTCCGAACGCTCCAATTTGGAAAGCCTGCGCAGCAACCAGCAGAACCAGCTGAACGGGCTCACCGGCCGGCTGAACGCGCTGACCACGTCCACCGTCACCGCCGGGCAGATCATCAGCGACGCCCGCGAACCCGAGGACCCGATCAGCCCCAACGGGCCGCTCAACATTGCCGCGGGCGCGATGATCGGCCTGCTGGTCGGGCTGCTGCTGGCGTTCCTGCGGGAGCGCTTCGACCGGCGGCTGCGCACGGCCGCCGATGTCCGTGACCGGGGCCGGATCCCGGTGCTCGCCGCGTTGGACGAGCGCACCACGCCCCATTTCGATGACGTGCTGCAGCCGTACGGTCCGGGCGGGCGGGTCTTCAACCGGCTGCGCAACGAGATCCTGGCCAGCCTCAACGCCGGTGACCAGATCATCGTGGTCACCGGGGCCAGCCGGGGCTCGTCAACCACGCTGGTGGCGGCGAACCTGGCGGCGGCGCTGGCTCGTACCGGCAGCGACGTGATCCTGGTCGGGGCGCACCTGCCGGACAGCGTGGTAGATGCGGCACCGCTGGCCCGGATGCTCGGGGTGTCCGCTATGCCCGGGCTCTCCGACCTGCTGGCCGGGCGGGTCGGGCTCAACGACGTCGTGCAGCGCACCCCACGCATCCCGTCGCTGCGGGTCGTCACTACCGGCGGCGCGGCCACGGCGGCTGGGCTGATGCAGTCCCAGCGACTGCGGGACACCCTGGACGCGCTGCGCCGGCAGGCCGGGTACGTGGTCATCGAGGCCCCGTCGACCAGCAGCAGCGCGGACGCGCAGAGCCTGGCGAGCCTGGCCGACGCGGCGATCCTCGCGGTTGAGCTGCGGCGTGCCAAGCGGCCGGCTTTGCTGGATGCGGCCGAGCAGCTGAGCCGGGTGGGTACGCCGTTGCTGGGGGCGGTGGTGCTGCCGCAGCTCAGTGGGGTGACTCGGTCGGCCGCTGAGGAGAATCTGCCGGCTGTTGCTCTGGGGGCGCCGGGTTCCGGTTCTGGCTCGGGCGCTTCCGGCTCGGGCACTGCCGGCTCCGCAGCTTCCGGCTCCGGCGGCTTGGGGCTTGGGGCTTCGGGTTCCGGGTTGGGCGGATCGTCGGCGGCTGGGGTTGGCGTCGCTGCGGGTAAATTGGATATTCCGGGCGGTCACGACAGTGAGCGCACGCAGCCGATGCGGACCGTCGGCTCGCTCTCACCCCGGCCGCCGCGCCAGGGTGACGGGCCGGAAGAAGTCACTGCGATCATCGACATCACCGGCACCAAGCCGTCGCCTGCTACCGCCAAGCAACTGCAGGACGACGACAAGTGACGCTGGTCGTCCCCGGCGCGACGCAGCGGGCGGCCCACAGCACGGCCCCGGCGCGACCGACGTGGCTACCGGCCTGGCCGGTAGCCGGCATCCTGGCGTTCTACCCACTGTGGTGGGCGCTGGGGCTCGGGGTGCTGATCTTCCCGATCATGGCCGTGCCGATGCTTGTGCTGCTGGTCCGCCGGCGCGCCGCTGGACGTGCGCTGCGGCTGCCGCCGGGGGCCGGATGGTGGGCGCTGTTCCTGGCCGCCGTGGTGATCAGCATCGCGGCGCTGGGTGCCGACCCGGCGGGCACGGTGGTCGAACACGCCAGCGCCCGGGTACTGGCGGTGGCGTACCGGCTGGCCATGTATCTGTCGCTGAGCGTGCTGCTGGTCTACACCGGCAACCTCACCGAGTCCGAATTGTCGCGGCGCCGGCTGGTGAAACTGCTCGGCTGGTTGTTCGTGGTCACCGTGGCGGGCGGACTGCTGGGCATGGTCGCCGGCCGGTTCGAGTTCACCTCGCCGGTGGAGTGGCTGCTGCCGAGCAACGTGCGCAGCAAGGGCTTCGTGCAGTCGCTGGTGCACCCGTACGCGGCGCAGCTGATGGACCTGGTCGGTGGCGAGAAGCCGCGTCCCGCCGCGCCGTGGGGTTACACAAACACCTGGGGCAACAACTTCTGCCTGCTCATGGGGTGGGCGGTGGTGGCCGCGTGGGCTTCCCGGCGTACCGGAATCAAGATTCTGGCCCTGCTCTGCCTGGCCGTGTCGATTGTGCCGGCGGTTGTTTCACTCAACCGCGGGCTGTGGATCGGCGTGGGGGTCATTGTCGTATATGTCGCGGCACGCTACGTGCTGATGGGTCGTCTGTGGATCATCGGCGCGGTCGCACTAGCCGGCGCGGGCCTGGTGGTGGCGCTGATTGCGACCCCGCTCGGCGACGTGGTGAACGCGCGGCTCGACAACGGCAAGTCCAACGGCGTGCGCTCGTTCCTGATCGAACGCGCGCTGGACGGCTTCGCGGAGTCCCCGGTGATCGGCTACGGCTCCACCCGCAACACGATTGGCGGGCGCAACTCGATCACCGTCGGCGAAAGCGCCGGCTGCGAGCGTTGCGGCAACTTCACGGTCGGGGGCAACGGCCAGCTCTGGCAACTGCTGTACGCCCACGGCGCGGTCGGCACCATCGCGTACCTGGGCTTCTTCGGTTATGGCCTGTGGCGCTTCCGCCGCGACCGCACGCCCATCGGGGTGGCCGCCAGCGCCGCCATCGTCAGCTCCTTCTCGGCGATGCTCTGGTACAACGCGATCCCCACCCCCCTGGCGTTCATGTTCCTGGCCTACGCGCTGCTGTGGCGCAACGAATTCGAGGGGGACGCCCATGCCCGTTAAGACCGCGCCGGCGGAGCTCACCGCCGGCGATGCTGCTCTTCGCACGCAGTATCTGAACGAGGTGATGGAGCTGCTCTATCCCGCACCCTGCTCCTCCTCTTCCTCCTCACCCACCGCTTCCACTTCCTCGCCTTCCGGGTCTGGCTCCGCGCCCTCTCCCGATGCGGCGTCTCATACGATTGCCCACTATGTGGTTGTGCCGGATGCCCGGCGGCCGCGGCTGCTGGTGCCGCTGACCTCGCGGCGGGTGGCGGCCGCGGCGGTGCGCCGGTACGCCGAACCGCAGTCGCGCGGCGCCCGGCTCAAGCGCGACGCGGTGGTAGCGGCCCTGCGAACCGGTGCTTCGAGCGTGCTGCTGCGGGACCGTTTGCACGTCCGCGGACCGGCCGGCGCCGGGATCGACGGCTACTTGCAGGAAGCGCTCGGGCGCGAATTGTCCGTCAGTATCCACATCGGTCCGGCACGCGCGAACCGCAAACCGGTCCTGCAACTGATCAGCCCGGATGGCGAGACGTTCGGCTTCGGCAAGCTGGGCACCGGCCCACTGACCCAGCGGCTCGTCAAGGCGGAGACGGCCGCTCTCACCGCGCTGGGCACCGTCGGGCTCACGAAGCTGACCGTGCCGCGGGTGCTGCACGCCGGGCAGTGGCGGGGTTCGCAGGTGCTGATCCAGTCCGCCCTTCCGGTCTGGCTGCCGCGCGCACCGCTGACCCCGCGCCGGCTCACCGCCGCGATGCTCGACATTGCCGGGTGCTGCGGCTACACCTCCGGAACGCTGGTGGGCAGCGCGTACTGGGCTGAGCTGCGCGGACGGCTGCACACGGTGATCGACCGGCCGGAGGGCGTGGCGCTGAGCTCGGCCGCCGAGCTGCTCGCCACCCACACCGGTGACAAGACGCTGCGGTACGGGGCCTGGCACGGTGACTGGGCGCCCTGGAACATGGCCAACCTAGCCGACGCGCTGCTGGTGTGGGACTGGGAACGGTTTACCAAGGGCGTACCGGTTGGCTTCGACGCCGTGCACCACGAGCTGCAGCGGCGCATCCAGGCCAGCGGCGACGCCGCGGCGGCCGTCGAGGCCACCGTGCGCAAGGCCGGCGAGCTGCTCGCGCCGTTCGGGGTGGAATCCGACGTCCGGGAACTGACAGCGCTGCTCTACCTGGTCGACCTGGCCGCTCGTTATCTCACCGACCGCCAGGCCGAAGCCGGGGCGCGCCTCGGGGTGCTCGGCACGTGGCTGCTCCCCGTACTGATTCGAAGGGTTGAGGAACTGTAATGGATGTGCGGAAGGTCCCCGCGCCGGTCAAGCGGGTGGTGCACCTCGGGTCGCGGTCGTACGGCCGGCTCACCGCGCCGAGCCGGATGACGCCGTCATTCCTCATCTGCGGCGGTCAGCGCTGCGGCACGACGTCGCTCTACCGCGCGCTTGCTGCGCACCCCGCGGTGCTCAAAGCGGTACTGCACAAGGGCGTGCACTACTTCGACGTCTCGTATGAGCGCGGAATGTCCTGGTACAAGGGACATTTCCCGATGCAAAGGCAGGCCGAGAAGGTACGCGAGAAGCACGGCGTTCCCGCGCAGACTTTCGAGTCGAGCCCGTACTACATGTACCACCCGCAGGCGGCCGCCCGGATCGCCGCGGACCTGCCCGGGGCGAAGCTGCTCGTCCTGGTCCGCGACCCGGTCGAGCGTGCGTACTCCCAGCACCACCACGAGGTGGCGCGCGGCTTCGAGACCGAACGCGACTTCGGCAACGCGCTGGCGCTGGAGCCGGCCCGGCTGCACCGCCAGGAGGAAAAGCTGGCGGCGGACCCGAGGTTCTACTCGTTCGCCCACCAGCACCACGCCTACCGGGCGCGTGGCGAGTACGCCCGCTACTTGAGCGTTATGGCCCAGCATGTCGGACGTGAGCGTATCCACGTAGTGGAGAGCGAGCGCTTCTTCACCCAGCCGGAAGAGGTCTACGACGAGGTCTGCACGTTCCTCGGCCTACCGACCAACCTGGGACACCCGGAGTTCGAACGGCACAACGCCCGCCTCCGCCAGTCCGACATGGACCCGGGCCTGCGACGCGAACTGTCGAACCACTACGCATCGCATGACGAAGCACTGATCACATGGCTGGGACGAGTGCCCATCTGGCGTCAGCAGTGACAGCTGTCGGTGACGCGTCAGCGGCGCGTATTGACGGCAGGGCTGCTGGCCTCGCTGACGGCGGGGCTGGGGCTGCCGGCGTTGCTGACGGCGGGGC
>NZ_LOJP01000001.1:1069164-1077624 GCF_001553785.1 Actinoplanes sp. TFC3 | reverse complement strand
GGCCAGGGGACTCGCGGCGTTGCGCGGGGTGGGCTGGCGAACATGGCCGGGTCGGCGCTGGCGGGCGGGACCGGGGTCATCGTTACCTGGGTCGTTGCGCGGGTGCTGGGCGCCGCGGAGGCCGGGGCGTTCTTCGCCGCGACGGCTGCCTTTGTCCTCGGCGGGGGGCTGGCCAAACTGGGTACGCAGACCGGTTTGGTCTATTGGCCCGCCCGGTTGCGGGCCACGGGGCGGGATCACCTGCTCGGGGCGTGTTTGCGCGCTGGGCTCGTACCCGTGCTGGTCCTTGCTCTGGTTCTCAGCGCGACCATGTTCTGGCAGGCACCGGCCATCGCCCATCTCACCGCGGCCGACTCGCCGGACGTTCTTGCCGCGCACACCGCGGGCCTGCGCATGCTCGCTCTGTTCCTGCCTTTGCAGGCGCTGACCGACGCGCTGCTCACGGCGACCCGCGGCTACAAGGCGATGCGGCCGACCGTCACCCTTGACCGGATCCTGCGCAGCGTGCTGCAACTACTGTGCGTTGGTGGCGTCGGGATCGCGACCATGTGGACCGCGGCCTCACTGCCGGCCATGGCGTTCGCCTGGGCCGTGCCCTATTTGCCCGTCGCTGTGCTCGCCGCGTTTGCGTTGCGGAGGATCTACTTCGCAGGAAAACCGGACAGCCACCGCACCCGGCGCAGCGAACGACTCGACGTGCGCCGGGAGTTCTGGCGTTTCACCGGCCCTCGCGCGCTGGCCAGCGTCGCTCAGCTCGCCCTGCAACGAGTCGACGTCCTGCTTGTCGCGGCACTCGGCGGGCTTGCCCCGGCTGCGGTCTATGCGGTGGCTGGGCGATTTGTCGTGCTCATCCAGTTCGCAAACCAGGGCATCTCGCAGTCGGTGCAGCCGCGCCTGGCCGAGGCGCTGGCCACCGGGGATCGCAGCACCGCGAGCCACCTCTACCAGACCGCCACCGGCTGGCTGGTGCTGGTGACCTGGCCGATCAACCTGATGGTGATCCTGTACGCGCCGGTCTACCTGCGCCTGTTCGGTGAGCAGTACACCGCCGGGGTCACGGTTGTCGTGGTGCTCGCGTGCGCCATGCTCGTGGCCACCGGCTGCGGCATGGTCGACATGGTGCTCGCGATGGCCGGGCGTACCTCGTGGAACCTGATCAACGTCCTGGTCGCCCTCGGCGTCACCATCGGCCTCGACGTGCTGCTCATCCCCCGGTACGGCGCGCTCGGCGCCGCGATCGGGTTGGCCTGCGCAATGGTGGCCAACAACCTGCTGCCACTGATCCAAGTCGGCCGCGCGGCCCGGCTGCACCCGTTCGGGCGCGGCACGCTGGTTGCCGGTGCGCTGTCGGTTGTGTGCTTCGGCGTACTCCCGCGAATCGTGACCGCGGTGGCCGGCACCGGCGCGATCGGCCTGACCACGGCAACCGTGCTCGCCGTACCCGCATTTGTCGCTGCCGCCTGGGCACTGCGGGGCCCGCTGGCGCTCAACGCGTTCTCATTTCGGCGCAAATCCGCGTCGTCCCAGACGGCAGCCTCTTCCGGTCGGCTCGCAGCGACCGGCAAGACGTCGACAAACAAGTCAAGGAGGACCGGTTGACCACCGATTACACCAAGGTGTTCCAGGACGCGGACGCCGTCGCGAAGTACGAGCACATCACGTACGCGCCGGACACGTACGCGTCGCAGATCAACGAGCGGCAGCAGGCCTACCTCCGCAAACTGGTCCAGCGCGAGTTCGGCTTGAAGCAGCCGGTGCAGCACGATTTCGCCTGCGGCACTGGCCGGGCAATTCGGACTTTGCATGGTTTGGTGCGCGCGGCGCACGGCTACGACACGTCGGCCGAGATGATGGCCAAGGCGGAAGAGGTCGGCTCGCGGGCTCAGTGGCATCAGATCCCGGCGGACGGCCCGGTGCCCAACCCCGTCCCGGCCGGCCACCCGGCGATCGTCACGATGTTCCGGCTGCTGCTCAACGTGGACGAGACCGTCCGCGACCGGGCAATCGCGTTCGCCGCCAAGGCACTGCCGACCCCGGAGGCCGGCCTGCTGGTCGTCGAGAACCACGGAAACGCGGGATCGGTACGGCACCTGCGCGCCCGGCGGCACTCGGGACAGCGCTGGTTCGCCGAACTGTCGCACGAGGAGATTGTGCAGCTGTTCGACCGCCACGGCTTCGAGGTCATCGAACGTACCGGCTTCTCGATGATCACCGAGTCGCTGAGCAAGAATCCACTCGCGCGCGCGGCGGACGCGGCGGCCCGGGCACTGCCGGGCACGGACGGCTTCGCGGTCAACGTGCTGTACACCGCGCGCCGGAAGAAGTAACGCCTATGCGCCGAGCTGCCTTCCGACCCGCGTCGGCCCCGCGCCGCGCTGCCTCCGAGCCGTCGCGGGTCTTGCGTCATGCTGCCTCCGAGCCGTCGCGGGTCTTGCGGCGCGCTTCCGTAGCTGATGGGCCGGCGGCGGTCTTGCGTCGGATTGCTGTGGTGCCGGTTTTGCTGGTGCTTGTGCTCGCCGGATGCTCCTCGCACCGGCGGGCCGAGCCCGAACCGACACCTTCGCCCGATTTGACCCGTGCGCCGGCGGCCGTCGCGGTCAACTCCGGACCGTTCGAGGCCGGCCCGTTCAAGCCGCCGTCGACCGGGGCCTATCTGGGTGCTTGGATCAAACCGGACGAGCTCACGCACACGGGCCGTGTCGATGCTGTGGACGGGCTCGAAAATGAGCTCGGGCGGCCGCTGGACATCGTCAACACGTACCGGCGCTTTGATCAGCTCGTCGGCACCGACTCCGACAAGGAGTTCGTCAACCAGGGCGCCACGCTCATGGTGAGCTGGGCGACTGGCGACAACCGCTCGATCACCGCCGGCGAACACGATGAGCTGATCCGTGAGCAGGCCCACGCCATCCGCACATTGAAGAAGCCGGTGCTGCTGCGCATCCGGTGGGAGATGGACCGGCCCAATCTGCGGGCCACCATGTGGTCGGGCGAGGACTATATCGCCGCCTATAAGCATATACGGCAGGTCTTCGCCGAGGAGAACACCACCAACGTCTCCTGGGTGTGGTGTCCGACCGCCGAGGGCTTCGTGCGCGGCGACGCCCCCGCGTTCTACCCCGGTGACGATCAGGTCGACTGGACCTGCGTCGACGTGTACGCCGGGAACCAGTTCCAACCCATCGGCCAGCTGATGGGCCCGTACCTGCAATGGGCGGCCCAGCGTCCGAAACCGATCATCATCGGCGAGTTCGGGGTGGCCAAGGCGTGGGGCTCGGACGGCCGGGCCGCCTGGCTCCGCGACGCCGAGCGCACGTTCAAGGCGAACCCGCAAATCAAGGCGGTCGTCTACTTCGAGTCCAACCCCGAGGGCAACGGGCCGAAGCAGCAGTTCCAACTGGCCGGCGATCGCCCGGCATTTCGCGCGTTCACCAAGCTGACCCAAGACCCGTACTTCAACCCCGACTGACAACACCCCACATCGGCAAAGCCGGACAGGGGCGAAGCCCGACCAGGGCGAAGCTCCACATCGACGATTGCTCGCACGAACCGTGATGGCCCGGGACTCCTCCCGGGCCATCACGCGTTTCGAGCTGCGGGCCCGCAACAGGCCGCACCTCATCACACGCTGCGGCGCGCCTGCACCAGCAGCTTGAGGGCATAAGGCGCATCATGCTTGAGATACCGCCCAGCCAGCCGCCGCGGTTCGGTGCCCAGCCGGTGCGCCCATTCGAGCCCACTGCGCTGCATCCAGCGCGGCGCCCGTTCCACATCCCCGGCCACAAAGTTGACCGCCGCCCCGCACCCCATGAACCAGGCCCTGGGCAGCGCCGCCCGCAGCCGATCCACAACCGACTCCTGCTTCGGGAAACCAAGACCCACGAAGACCAGGTCCGGCTCAGCCTCGGCGACGGTTGCGCACAATTTCTCGTACGCGGAATCGTCTTTTTCGAAGCCGTAAGCCGGGCATAGCGTTCCAGCAATTCGCAGTCCCGGGTTTTCGGCGGCCAGTCGCTGCGCCGCTCGGGTTGCGCCGTCCACTTGGTCTTGTGCTCCAGGCGTGCCGCCGATGACGAAAATAGACCTTCCATCTCTACCCAGACCCGACGATAAGGATCTGATCAGGCTACTGCCGGCCACCCGTTCGGGCAGCGGATTGCCACCGAGCCGGCTCGCCCAGACGAGGGGCATTCCGTCGGCCACGATCAGTTCGGCGTCGTCGAGATAGGCGCGTACCGCCGGGTCGCGCTGGGCCTGCCGCAGGATGTCAATGTTCGGGGTGACGATCCGCCCGCCGCGGCCTGCCGCGATGGCCTCGCGGACCACCGCGACCACCTCGACTTCGGTGATCGGGTCGAAGCCCGTGCCGTCGAGCCGCACCCGGTCGAAAGCCTCGATGAGCACTACGCCTCCTTCAGCCTTACTCGCTCGTTATAGGAGCGAAACGAACGAAGGTGGGCCAAAGTGGCACGGGTACTTTATCTGGGCGGATTAGGGCGAAGCGGTACGACGCTTGTCGAGCGTCTGCTCGGTGAGCTGCCCTCGGTGTGCGCGCTCGGCGAGATCGTGCACCTCTGGCAGCGCGACATCCGCGACAACGAGCGGTGCGGCTGCGGTGCCCGATTTGCCGCCTGTGCGTTCTGGCGCCGGGTCGGCGAGCAGGCGTTCGGCGGCTGGGCGAACGTGGACGTCGACCGGATCCACGCCCTGCGCGATGCCGTGGAACGCACCCGGTTCATCCCGCGACTGGCCAACGCGAGCGAGCCAGATCCGCAGGTACGCGAGTACGCGAGCTTCTACGCCCGGGTCTACGCCGCCGCAGCCGAGATCTCCGGCGCCGCCGTCGTCGTCGACTCCTCGAAGCACAGCGCGCTGGCCCACGTGCTGCGCTGGGCCGAGGACATCGACTTGCGCGTCGTGCACGTCGTGCGGGACGCGCGCGGGGTCGCGTACTCGTGGACCAAGACCGTCACGCGGCCCGAGACCGACGGCAGCGACGAGATGACGCGCTACTCCCCCGGCCGTTCGGCCATGCTGTGGAACGCCCACAATGCCGCTTTTGGCCTTCTTGCCCGGCGTGGTGTCGCTGTTCGCCGGATCCGGTACGAGCAGTTCCTCGCCGATCCCCGCTCCGCACTGCACGGCTTGGCCGAGTTCGCCGACGTCCCGGTCACCGACGCCGACCTGGCCTTCCTCGGCGACGGCTACGCAGACCTCGGGGTCGGGCACAGCGCGGCCGGCAACCCGATGCGCTTCACGGTCGGGCGGTTGCCGCTGCGCCGCGACGACGCCTGGGTGCACTCGCTGCCCGGCAACCAGCGGCGGCTCGTCGGTGCCGTGTGCGCACCCATGCTGCGGGCGTACGGATATCCCATCTCTGTGGAGGCTCGATGAACTGGCCATCGGTGGGCGTCGTGATCCCCACCCGCAACCGCCCCCAGCTTGTCCGCAAAGCAATCGCAGCGGTCCGGGAGCAGCGCTACCCAGGCGAGATCAAGGTTGTCGTCGTGTACGACCAGGCCGAGCCCGATTACCTGCTCGCCTCCACCGAGGGCACCCCCGTATTGGTGCTGACGAACTGGCGCACTCCGGGCCTGGCGGGTGGCCGCAACACCGGCATCCTGTCGCTCGACACCGACTATGTGGCGTTTTGCGACGACGACGATGTGTGGGCACCGGACAAACTGCGCAGGCAGGTGGCCGGGTTGCTGGCCGAGCCGGACTCCGAGTTCGCCACATGTGCGATCGAGGTCGAGTTCGAGGGCAAAACGACGCCCCGGCTCGCCGGTCGCAGCCGGGTGACAGTCGACGAGCTGGCCCGCTCCCGGATGGCGATGCTGCATTCATCGTCTTTTCTGGTACGCCGGCAAGCGCTGGACGAGGACCGCATCGGCCTGGTCGCCGAGGATGCACCGGGTAGCCAGAACGAGGACTGGGACCTGCTGCTGCGGGCGGCCCGGCGCGCCCCGATCGTGCACCTGGATGAGCCTATGGTGCGGGTGCTGTGGGGTCGTACTTCGCACTACGCGTACGAGTACGCCACGAAGATCTCGTCGCTGCGCTGGATGATGCAACGACACCCCGAGATCAGCGGCTGCCGGCCCGGCGCGGCGCGGGTGTACGGGCAGCTGGCCTGCTGGTCCGCAGCGAGCGGAAACCGGTCGCAGGCATGGCAGTACAGCAAAGAAGCGGTTCGCGCCAACTGGAAAGAACCTCGCACCGCTATCGCTTTGGCGGCGATGACTGGGGCAGTAAAGGTGGAAAACGTCCTGTCCGCCCTGCACAAACGCGGACGAGGTATCTAACACACTCTTTTGCGCACACCCGATCACCGGGTAGTGTTCGGGCGTGTTCGAAATAGTGCGGATGCCGCTTGCTGACTGTTTGGTGCGTGGCTGATGCTCGCGCAGCAGCGACAAGCTGCCATCCTGGATCGGGTACGGGCGGCCGGCGGCGTCCGGGTCAGCGAGCTCGCCAACGAGTACGGCGTGTCCGACATGACGATACGCCGTGACCTCGAAACTCTCGCCGAACGCGGCTTGCTGGCCAAAGTTCATGGCGGCGCCACCACGGTCAGCCCCGGGTCGGCCCACGAGCCCGGCTTCGCGGCCAAGTCGGTGCGCCAGCGCGCCGAGAAGGCTGCCATGGCGATGCGGGCCGCGGCGATGGTCTCCCCCGGCGATGCCATCGCGCTGTCGGCCGGCACCACGACCGCGGGTCTCGCCCAGCGGCTCGTCGACGTGCCGTCGCTCACCGTGGTCACCAACTCGATCCCGGTCGCCGACGTGTTCTACCGCGCCGGGCGCCCGGATCAGACAGTCGTCTTGACGGGCGGGACTCGTACCCCCTCTGATGCTCTTGTTGGTCCGGTCGCCGTGGCCGCAATCGGCACGCTGCACCTCGACATGCTTTTTCTCGGCGTCCACGGCATGAGCGAACGCGCGGGCTACACCACGCCCAACCTCATGGAAGCCGACGTCAACCGGGCTCTCGTGGAAGCGGCCGAGCGCCTCGTCGTGCTCGCCGACCACACCAAATGGGGCACGGTCGGCATCTCCTCGATCGTCCCGCTGGACCGCGCCGATGCGGTCATCACGGACGACCAGCTCGACGAAACCGCACGCACAATCCTCGCGGAACAGGTGAACGAACTCATGGTGGTGAGCGCCCAGTGATCGAGAAGCGCACGGCGATCCGGCTGTCGGACGGGCGAGAGCTCATCTACTTTGACGAAAGCACCACGCCGGACCGGGACAAGTGGCCGGACACCCGCGAGCTGCCGCCCCCGCCACCGACCTCGCAGCTGCGCTACGACCCGCTGGTGGACGAATGGGTAGCGGTCGCGGCCCACCGCCAGACCCGCACGTTCCTGCCACCCTCGGACAAATGCCCGCTTTGCCCGTCCACCCCGGACTTTGCCAGCGAGATCCCGGCGCCGGACTACGACGTGGTCACCTTTGAAAACCAATTCCCGTCGTTCAGCGATCGCGTCAAAGAAAACGAGATCACCTCTTTGACAGACCTTGTTCCGGTACGTCCAGGGGTGGGCCGCTGCGAGGTGGTCTGCTTCACCAGCGATCACAACAGCTACTTCGGTGCCCTCTCCCCGGCCCGGGTCCGCACGGTCATGGACGTCTGGGCCGACCGCACCAAGGAAATGTCGGACATGCCGGGCGTCGCGCAGGTGTTCCCGTTTGAGAACCGCGGCGTGGAAATCGGCGTGACGCTCAACCACCCGCACGGCCAGATCTACGCGTACCCGATGGTCACGCCCCGCACGAAGTCCATGCTCCAAGCAGCCCGTCGCCATGCCGAACGCACCGGCGGCAACAACCTGTACGGGGACATCCTCGCCGCCGAGCGCAAGGCTGAGATCCGCGTGGTGGCGTCGAACGAGCATTGGACGGCGTACGTACCGGCGGCATCGCGGTGGCCGTTCGAGGTCCAGATCGCGCCACACCGTCAGGTGCCGGATATTCCCGCTCTTGACGACGCTGAGCGCGACGCGTTCGGGCCGCTGTACCTGGACATTCTCCAGCGTTTCGACGCACTGTTCGACAAGCCGATGCCGTACATCGCCGCCTGGCATCAGGCGGTCACCGGCGAGGGCCGCGACTTGGGCTACCTGCACCTGCAGTTGTTCAGCATCCGGCGGGCGGCCGACAAGCTGAAGTTCCTGGCCGGCTCGGAATCGGCGATGGGCGCCTTCATCAACGACATCGTGCCGGAAAAGGCGGCTCAGACCTTGCGAGAAATCCTGTAGCGAGGACTGGGACGCGGGGCTCGAGTCCCAAAGCCAGGACCGCCAAGGCCAGGTTGCGGGGCGCGGGTCTCAGGGCCGGGACCGCCAAGGCTAAATTGCGGGGCTCGGGTCCCAGGGCCGGGACCCCGAGGCCAGCACACGGGCGGGGGTCCGCCAGGGTTGGGACGCAGGGGCGGGGGGCCCGGGGCAAGGCCCCC
>NZ_LOJP01000001.1:1047497-1069064 GCF_001553785.1 Actinoplanes sp. TFC3 | reverse complement strand
GATACGGCCAGTAGGCGCTTTCGCCTGCCGTCCTTCCCTGCGGGGGGCCCGGGACAAGGCCCCCCGCAGGGAAGGACGGCAGGCGAAAGCGCCTACTGGCCGTATCGCGGCGAGGAAGCCGATCGGCGCCCGGGACAAGGCAGCCAAACCGGCGTACGACTCCTCGAGCGTCGCGGCCGTCATCCGTTCTGCCATGAGCAACGACCTGCCTCTCCCCTGGTTACGCATGAACACCCGGATTGCCACATTGATCCGGTTCGCCGATCTGGCCCACCGGCCGTGGGCAAAGCGCCGCTCAGCGCGGTAAAAATCGCCGCTCGCCACGGGCAGAGACACGGGCGCGACAAGACGCGGGCGCGGCAAGACACGGGCGCGACAAGACGCGGGCGCGACAAGACGCGGGCGCGGCAAGACGCGGGCGCGGCAAGACGCGGGCAAGGCAGAAACACGGGCGCGGCAGAAACACGGCGCACCGGAAACGCAACCGCCGGCCCGCAAGGAAGCGGGCCGGCGGTCGGGGTCGAGCGAGATCAGGCGAGCTTACGAGCCAGGTTCTCGTCGAGGGCGTTCATGAACTCGTCGGTGGTCAGCCACGGGGCGTCCCGGCCGATGAGCAGCGCAAGGTCCTTGGTCATCTGGCCTGCCTCAACCGTGTCGATGCAGACCTTCTCCAGCGTCTGCGCGAACTCGGTCACCGCCGGGGTCTCGTCCAGCAGGCCGCGGTGCTTGAGGCCGCCGGTCCAGGCGAAGATCGACGCGATCGGGTTGGTCGATGTCTTCTCGCCCTTCTGCCACTGGCGGTAGTGACGGGTCACCGTGCCGTGGGCTGCCTCGGCTTCGACCGTCTTGCCGTCCGGGGTCATCAGCACCGAGGTCATCAGGCCGAGCGAGCCGAAGCCCTGCGCCACTGTGTCGGACTGCACGTCGCCGTCGTAGTTCTTGCAGGCCCAGACGTAACCGCCCTCCCACTTGAGCGCCGCAGCGACCATGTCGTCGATCAGGCGGTGCTCGTAGGTCAGGCCGGCTGCCTTGAAGTCCTCGGCGAACTCGGTCTCGAAGATCTCGGCGAACAGGTCCTTGAAGCGGCCGTCGTACGCCTTGAGGATGGTGTTCTTCGTCGACAGGTAGACCGGGTAGTTGCGGGCCAGGCCGTAGCGGAACGACGCGCGCGCGAAGTCACGGATCGACTCGTCGAAGTTGTACATGGCCATGGCCACCCCGCCGGCCGGGTAGTCGGCGACGTGGAACTCCATCGGCGCCGAGCCGTCCTCGGGGGTGAACGTCACGGTCAGCTTGCCCGCGCTGGGCGCCACGAAGTCGGTCGCCTTGTACTGGTCGCCGTGGGCGTGCCGGCCGATGATGATCGGCTTGGTCCAGCCCGGCACCAGGCGCGGGACGTTGGACATGATGATCGGCTCGCGGAACACCACGCCGCCGAGGATGTTGCGGATGGTGCCGTTCGGCGACCGCCACATCTTCTTGAGGCCGAACTCCTCGACGCGGGCCTCGTCCGGGGTGATCGTCGCGCACTTGACGCCGGCGCCGTGGCGCTTGATGGCGTTGGCCGCGTCGATGGTCACCTGGTCGTCGGTCTCATCGCGGTACTGGATCGACAGGTCGTAGTACTCGAGGTTGACGTCGAGGTAAGGCAGGATCAGCTGCTCGCGGATCTGCTTCCAGATGATCCGCGTCATCTCGTCGCCGTCGAGCTCCACGACCGGGTTGTTGACCTTGATTTTCGCCATCGGCCGGCGCTCCTCTCCCGGGACACATGCTTAGCAGTACGAGCGTACTGCATGCAGGCCGGACATCGCCGCCGGGCTCGAAGTAGCACCGGCGTCCTATCCTGATACCCGATGTCAGCGATCAAGCACGAGCACCGGCCCCAGCGGCCCCCGACCGGAGCAATCCTGGTCATGGCCGCTTTGGGTGTCATCATGCTCGCCGTGCTGACAAACAGCCTCTGGCTGGTCGGCGCGGCCATCGCCCCGATTGCGGTCTACGTCCTGCGCGAGCAGTCCCCGGATCGCGTCGCCGCATCGACGGCCACCACCCTGGCCGCCGCGATCAGCCTCATCCTGCTCGGCCTCAGCGTGGCGCACGCCTGACGCTGCCAAGAAGACCGCCCCCCTGAGCGGCCGAGTCAGCCGATCACGGCCCCGTGGGCCCGAGCGAACAAGCCGGCTTGCTCAAGGTCGATCTTCGCGCCGCTGAGGTCCAGCCCGCGCAGAACCACGCCGTCCAGGTCGGCGCCGCGCAGGTCGGCACCCTTGAGAATGCTGTTCTTGAGCCGCGCGTTCGACAGATCAGCGCCGCGCAGGTCGGCGCGGGTGAGGTTCGCGCCTTCCAGGTCGGCTTCGCGCAACCGCAGACCGCCGAGTTTGGCGGCCGTCAGGTTCGCGTTGCGCAGCGAGACGAAGCCCCAGTCCCCGCCGTCAATGGCGAGCGGACGCAGGCCACAGTCGATGAACTCGGCGCCAGTGAGCTTGCAATCGGTGAACGTGGCGTCGAAGAACGAGCACCGCTGCAGCACCGACTGCGTGATCGCACACCGGATCAGCTCGCTCGCGTTGAAACGGACGTTGCCGAAGTGGCAGTGCGTGAAGGTGCAGCCGGTCAGCCGCGCCTCGGACCAGTCGACGTCGTGGAACGCGCAGTCCTCGTACTCTGCGCGTTCCACGTCGACGAGCGCCCAGTCCTTGCCGGAGAACGTCTGATTGACGATCGTGGTCATGGCCGTGCGTCAGTGGTAGAAGTGCCGGGTTCCGGTGAGGTAGACGGTCAGACCCGCCTTCTCCGCAGCCTCGATGACCAGGTTGTCGCGGATCGAGCCGCCCGGCTGCACCACTGCCTTGATGCCCGCGGCGATCAGCACTTCGAGGCCGTCGGGGAACGGGAAGAATGCGTCGGAGGCCGCCACGCTGCCCTTGGCTCGCTCCGCGCCGGCGCGGTTGACCGCGAGGTGCGCCGAGTCGACCCGGTTGACCTGACCCATGCCGACACCCACGGTCGCGCCGTCATGGGCCAGCAGGATCGCGTTGCTCTTGACCGAGCGGATCGCCCGCCACGCGAACGTGAGATCGCGCAGCTCCTCCGGCGAGGCCGCCGGGCCGGTTGCCAGCGTCCAGTTGGCCGGGTCGTCCCCCTCGGCGTCGATGCGGTCGGCCAACTGCACCAGCACGCCGCCACCGATCTGCTTGACCTCGGCGGGCGGCGGGTTCCAGGACGGCGCCACGAGCACGCGCAGGTTTTTCTTCTCCTGGAACACCGCGAGGGCCTCGGGCGCGAAGGAGGGCGCGACGATGACCTCGGTGAAGATGCCATCCAACTGCTTGGCCAGCTCGGCGGTGATCTCGCGGTTGACAGCGATCACGCCGCCAAACGCCGACACCGGGTCACAGGCGTGCGCCTTGCGGTGTGCCTCGGCCACGTCCGCGCCGATCGCGATGCCACACGGGTTGGCGTGCTTGATGATCGCGACACACGGGTCGGTGAAGTCGTTGGCGCTGCGCCACGCGGCGTCGGCGTCGACGTAGTTGTTGTAGGACATCTCCTTGCCGTGCAGCTGCTGCGCCTGCGCGAGCCCGGCCGGAGCGTTCGGGTCGAGGTAAAGGGCCGCCTGCTGGTGCGGGTTCTCGCCGTAGCGCAGCGGGTTCTCCCGCTTGAGCGCCAAGCCGGAGAACTCGGGCCACTCGCTGGGGGCCAGCGCGGTCGCGCACCAGTTCGCCACCGCCACGTCGTACTCGGCGATGTCGGCGAACGCGCGAGCAGCGAGCATCTTGCGCTGCGTCAGCGTGAAACCGCCATCCTTCACAGCGTCCAGAATCAGGGGGTACGCCGCCACCGCCGTCACCACCGCAACCGAGGGGTGGTTCTTCGCAGCGGCGCGCACCATGGCCGGACCGCCGATGTCGATCTGCTCGACGCACTCGTCCACGCTCGCGCCGGACGCAACCGTCTGGGTGAACGGGTAGAGGTTGCTCACGAGCAGGTCGAACGGCTCGATGGCGAGCTCGGCGAGCTGCTGCTCGTGCGCGGGCAGGCGCAGGTCGGCGAGCAGGCCGGCGTGCACCTTGGGATGCAGCGTCTTGACCCGGCCGTCCAGCGTCTCGGGGAAGCCGGTGAGCTCCTCGACCCGGGTGACCGGCACGCCGGCACCCTCGACGGTCGACGCGGTCGAACCGGTCGAGATGATCTGCACCCCGGCGGTGTGCAGCGCCTGCGCGAGCTCGACCAGGCCGGTCTTGTCGTACACGCTCAGCAGTGCCCGCTTGATCGGGCGGCGACCCGCGTCGCTCATGGGATGGTGACCTTCCTGTCCGTGATGGTCCAGCCTTCGCGGACCAGTCGGCCGACGAACTCCACGAGCTGCCGGCGCTCAGCGTCCTTGATGCGCTCGGTCAGCGTGTCTTCCGTGTCGCCTTCGAGCACGGGCACGCTGACCTGGGCGATGATGGGTCCGGTGTCGACGCCGGCGTCGACGAAGAAGAGGGTGGCACCGGCGAGTTTCACCCCGTACGCCAGCGCGTCGCGCGGGCCATGAATGCCCGGGAATGCCGGCAGCAGCGCGTTGTGGGTGTTGACATAGCGGTCGCCGAACGCGTCCAGGAACTGCTTGCCGACCAGCTTGAGGAAGCCCGCCGAGATGACGATATCCGGCTTGTGCCCGGCGACATGAGCGGTGAGGGCGGCGTCCCAGTCGTCGCGGGTCGGGTAGGCCTTCACCGAGTCCACGAAGGTCGGCACTCCGGCGGCTGCGGCTCGGTCGAGCCCGGCGATGCCGTCCCGATCCGCACCGACGGCGACCACCTTCGCGCCGTACGCGGGGTCCGCCGCGGCGTCGAGAAGGGCCTGCAAATTGCTGCCGGAGCCGGAGACGAGGACGACCAGGCGGGAGGGCGCGGGGTCAGTCACCCGAGCACCCTACCTGAGCACGGGGAGCGCTTCGTCGCTCGGCTACGGCGCCCTTGGCGGACGACCGGTCCGCGACCGCCGAACGAATGGCCCCTGACCAGGTGTTCGGATCTACGCGCGATCTTGCGGTCACGGTAGGCTGCCGGTTCCTCCCGCACTTCAAACCCTCGGAAGGGTCTAACAATGCAGCCTGGTCAGGACGACCCCAACCAGCAGCCGCCGGGTTCCTATCCGCCGCCTCCGCCGCCGCCGTACGGCGCTGAGCAGCCCTATGGCGCCGGTGCGCAGCAGCCTTATGGCGCCCAGCAGCCGTACGGCAGTGGCCCCGCCGCTCCGCAGAACACCCAGGGCCTCGTCGGCATGATCCTCGGCATCGCCGCGATCCCGCTGCTGTGCTGCCTCTACCTGGGCCTGCCGGTCGGCATCGCCGGTGCCGTGCTCAGCTACCTCGGCCTGAACAAGGTCAAGGCGGGCGTCGCCACCAACCGCAGCCAGGCGCTTGCCGGCCTGATCTGCGGCGCGATCGCGGCCGTGCTCGGCCTCGTCGGTCTGATCATCTCGATCACTACCGGCGCGTGGAACTTCTCCTCGTACTCCAGCCTCTGATCGACCGGTCCGCCGCGTCGGCACCGGCGCGGCGGACTCCCCAAGCGGGCGGTGTTGTGCGGGCTACTTGCGCACCGGCGCGCGGAAAGCTCGCCCGGCCGCCGCGCCGATGCTGGCGCAGACCGTGACCAGAGCCGCTGCAACCAGGGCCACCTGCCACGGCACCGGCCCGATCTCGGCCATCCGCCCGTCCCCGAGCGGCCCGCTGGACAGCCAGGACAGCATGCCCAGCACGATCCCGGTCACCGGGCCCGCGATCACCGTCGAGGTCAGCACCAGCGACCAGGCCGGTTCCACGGGCGGCGTGTCGCCGGTGCGCGCCGGGTGCCGCCCGTCGACGAGGTGGCCGTCGACCACGTGGTGGACCGTCATCAGGCGCCGGGTGAGCAGCCAGCCTGCCGCCATCGCGGCCAGCACCGGCACCGCCAGCAGCAGGGCGCCGCTCGCGCCCATCGGGCCGTTCGGCAACCCGGCCAGCAGGGGCAGCGTCGGTAGCGGTCCCACGCTGAGCTCGGTCAGCCGTACCGCTGAATCGGTCCCGAGCGCGAAGCCCGGACCGAGCAGGTAGGCCGCCGCCCAGATCGTGGCGTTCGCGCCGTACCCCAGGCTCAGCAGCGTGATGCCCGCCTGGCCCGCCACTCCCGTCCGGTAGGCGGCGATCATGTCGGCGGCTTGCCGGCCCCCGATGGCGACCGAGAGACCAGTGAACACGGCTCCGGCCGCGAGGATCAGCAAGGCCGCGACCACACCGGTGCGCAGGCCATGGCGCAGCGGTTGAGGAATGCGCCGGGCGAGCACCACCAGCGCTTCACTGCTGCGCAGCGAGCCGATCAGCGAGAAGACGAATCCGGCCAGGAAAAGGTGGATGCCCGCGCGGACCGGTTCGACATCCGTGCCCCTGCCGTCGACGGCGAAAGCCACCAGCAGCCCGATGATTCCGTACGACAACCCGACCGACCCGGCCACCAGCACCGCAGCCTTGCGCGATCCGCTGCGCCGCGCGCCGATCGCCCGGGTGACGTGCAGCCCCGCCCGGTTGAGCCGCCAGCCCGCCAGCAATGTCAGCAGCAACGGCGCCAGACCGAGCGGACCGATCGACGTGCCGATGGGTACGCCGTGCCCGAGCAGCCACCCCGCCGCCCCGGCATGCATCGCGCCGCCGAGGCCACCCTGGCCTTCCAGGGTCCGGGCCATGCCGATGATCGCGGCCACCGGCACGTACGAGAGCAGCGCGGCCCACACCGTCGCGAACGCCGCGGCAACCGGCAGGGGCGCACGTCGGCGCGCATCGGTGGGCTGACGCTGGTTGGGCAGCTTGACGGTCTCGCGGTTGCCGGCGTCCACCCGCACGGTGGGCCGTTCGCCGACATCGATACCGACGGTCGCAGCGGCGGCGGAGCCGGAGGCGGGCTCGCCGTCCGGCGAGCGCGCGGTGAGGGGCACCGTCTCACGGACGATGTCGAAGTCCTCGTCCGAGGGGTTGTACCCGGCACCTCGCTCGACGGAAGGGCGCGTTTGAGCTACGAAGTGGGCGTCGTCAGCTGCCTCGGTGGTGTCCCTCGGGTCCCCCGAGCCGGCGGATCGACCGGTGGGACGGTCGGGTGTTGTCGGCATCACTGCCTACTTTTCCACGCCGGGCGCCCCGCTGCGACGCAGAAACGACGACGCGCCGCTGCTCGATCCTTGGAAAGGGCCGCAGACACGGCGCGCCGCCGGACGGACAGGGTGGTCCGGACGGCGGCGCGCTGTGGTCGTACCAAGATCAGCTCATGACCTCGCGCATGAGCCGCGCGGTCTCGCTGGGGGTCTTGCCGACCTTGACGCCAGCCGCCTCGAGGGCTGCCTTCTTGGCGTCGGCGGTGCCGGCCGAACCCGAGATGATCGCGCCCGCGTGGCCCATGGTCTTGCCGGGCGGGGCGGTGAAGCCGGCGATGTAGCCGACCACGGGCTTGGTCACGTTCGCCTTGATGAACTCGGCCGCGCGTTCCTCTGCGTCGCCGCCGATCTCGCCGATCATCACGATCGCGTCGGTGTCCGGGTCGTCCTGGAACGCCTTGAGCGCGTCGATGTGGGTGGTGCCGATGATCGGGTCGCCGCCGATGCCCACGCAGGTCGAGAAGCCGAAGTCCCGCAGCTCGTACATCAGCTGGTAGGTCAGCGTGCCGCTCTTGCTGACCAGGCCGATGCGCCCGGCCGGGGTGATGTCGGCCGGGATGATGCCCGCGTTCGACGCGCCCGGCGAGGCGATACCCGGGCAGTTGGGGCCGACGATGCGGGTTTTCTGACCCTGGGCGATGTTGTGCGCCCAGAACGCCGCGGAGTCCTGAACCGGTACGCCCTCGGTGATGACCACGGCGAGCGGGATCTCGGCGTCGATCGCCTCGAGCACCGCGGCCTTGGTGAACGCCGGCGGCACGAAGATGACCGACACGTCCGCGCCGGTTTCCTTCATCGCCTCGGCGACGTTGGCGAACACGGGCAGCGAGGTGCCGTCGAAGTCCACGGTCGTGCCGGCCTTGCGCGGGTTGACGCCGCCCACGACGTTGGTGCCGGCGGCGAGCATCCGGCGGGTGTGCTTGGAGCCCTCCGAGCCGGTCATGCCCTGGACGATGACCTTGGAGTCCTTGGTGAGCCAGATTGCCATGTCGTCACTTCCCCGCAAACGCGAGCTCGGCGGCGCGCTCGGCCGCACCGTCCATCGTGTCCACCCGCTCGACCAGCGGGTTCTTCGCCTCGTCGAGGATCGCGCGTCCCGCTTCGGCGTTGTTGCCGTCGAGGCGGACCACGAGCGGCTTCGTGACGGCCTCGCCGCGCTCGGAGAGCAGGGCGAGCGCTTGGATGATGCCGTTGGCGACCTCGTCACACGCGGTGATGCCGCCGAAGACGTTGACAAACACGGCCTTCACCGACGGGTCGGAGAGCACGACCTCGAGGCCGTTGGCCATGACCGCCGCACTGGCGCCGCCGCCGATGTCAAGGAAGTTGGCCGGCTTGACGCCGCCGTGGGCCTCGCCCGCGTACGCCACCACGTCGAGGGTCGACATGACCAGGCCCGCGCCGTTGCCGATGATGCCAACCTCGCCGTCGAGCTTGACGTAGTTGAGGTTCTTGGCCTTGGCGGCCTGCTCCAGCGGGTCGACGGCGGACTGGTCCACCAGCGCCTCGTGGTCGGGGTGACGGAAGCCGGCGTTCTCGTCGAGGGTGACCTTGGCGTCGAGCGCGAGCACCCGGCCGTCGCCGACCTTGGCCAGCGGGTTGACCTCGACCAGGGTGGCGTCCTCGGCGACGAAGGTCTGCCAGAGCTTCACCGCGATGTCGACCACCTGGTCGGCGACCTCGGCCGGGAACTGCGCCGCGGTGACGATCTCGCGGGCCTTGGCCTCGGTGACGCCCTCGTTCGCGTCGATGGCGACCTTGGCAACCTTGTCCGGCTGCTCCTCAGCCACCTGCTCGATCTCCATACCGCCGGCGACGCTGGCGATGCAGAGGAAGGTGCGGTTGGCCCGGTCCAGCAGGTACGAGAAGTAGTACTCGTCCTTGATGTCCGCGGTTTCGGCCAGCATCACCTTGTGCACGGTGTGGCCCTTGATGTCCATGCCCAGGATGTCGGTCGCCCGGGCCTCAGCCTCGTCCGCGCCGTCGGCCAGCTTGACGCCGCCGGCCTTGCCGCGGCCTCCGACCTTCACCTGTGCTTTCACGACGACCTTGCCGCCGAGGCGCTCGGCGATGGCCCGGGCCTCCTGCGGGGTCTCGGCGACGCCGCCGCCCAGCACGGGCAAGCCGTGCCGTTCGAACAGGTCGCGTCCCTGATACTCGAACAGGTCCACGTGTCTCCTTTCGCTCGCGACGCTTGCCCCGGCAAGCCGCGTACCTGCGTCCCGACCTGTGTGCGCGGCGCGTCGTTGCGTCGCCGCCAGCGTGAGAGAAATGTCCGCCCCACCGATGGTTCAGGAGCTTCAATTCGCAGCCTAGCCACATTGCGGCCGGGATTGACGGCGCGGGGGCGCGGTGTGCAAGACCACACAAGAACATCATCATCCGGTACGGCCAAAAACTCGCCCGTAACCGCCGCAGTGAGGCGTCGTTGAGTGTGGTGTCGGAGCGCTGAGCCCGGCGGAAAGCGGCCGATGCCCTGTCGGTCGAGGGGTGGCGGCGGGGCATCGTGCATAGAGAGGCCGGACGTGTGAGGGGTGCGTCCGGCCTCTCCCTTTAACTCTTTGGAATTGCGCCGCTACTGAGCGACTGATAAATAGGATCAGGCCACAGCGGTGGCGACATTGGCGCGTACCCATTCGACGATGGACGCGGTCGTTGCCCCCGGCGTGAATATCCGGGCCACCCCGAGTTGTTCCAGCTCGCTGATGTCATCGGCCGGAATGATGCCGCCGCCGAATACAACAATGTCGGCTGCGTCACGTTCCTTGAGCAGTTCCGTGACCCGGCGGAAGAGCGTCATGTGCGCACCCGAGAGCACGGACAGCCCGATGGCGTCGGCGTCCTCCTGCAGCGCGGTTTCCACGATCTGCTCCGGCGTCTGATGCAGGCCGGTGTACACGACTTCCATGCCGGCGTCACGCAGCGCGCGAGCCACCACCTTGGCACCTCTGTCATGCCCGTCGAGCCCGGGCTTGGCCACCACAACCCTGATCCGTGCTTGCATGTGCGACCCCTTCGGCGCGCGTCGACCCGGCCCGTGCGAGCGGACCTAGGCAACGTTAACCCGAGCACGTTGAACCTTGGGGGCATGCTGCCCCGTACTACGCCACGACCACGACCATCCAGCGATCTTGCGCAAGCACCAAGGAACGTATTCCACGTCACATAACTTTGCGTTCGATACACAGTTACGGAGAGACAACCTCGCCGCTCCCCCGAAAAGCTAACCAAACCGGACAATGTTCCGCGAATACCCGGACGGAACTGTCAGGGAATTGGCGCTGCGACTTGTGACTGGCGTTGCGTTTGGTTACCGTGGCTCCCGGTCGTCAACTGGTTAATCCAGCCGGACGGCCCGGCAAACCACCGATCAGGTTTTTGATTTTCCCCGGTGGAACCGCCACTTTTTGCCATCGACGGAGGGTTGTTCGTGCGTCAGCGCCTGTCGTCTGAGCCCGACCGCTATCGCGGCCGACGGCGCGTTCCTACCCCCCCGCGCAGCCGCTACGCGGCTGTCGTCACCTCGGCCTTCGTTGGCGCCGGCGTGGTTGCCCTCGGGTCGGCCACCCAGATGCCTGACGTCAAAGCGCCCAACCCCGAGGTGCTGAAAAACCTCCAGGAAGCCGCCGTCGCGCAGGACGCGCTCGCCGACCGCGCCACCGACCCCGGTGACCGGGCCTCGCGTGGCGACGATCGCAGCGCCGACGCGGCGGCTCCCACCCAGGAGGAGCTCGAGCAGGAAGCCTGGGTGCTGCCGCTTGAGGACTACACGTTCAGCGCCCCCTACGGCATGCGCTTCGGCGTGCTGCACGAAGGCATCGACTTGGCCGCGCCCGAGGGCACCCCGTTCAAGGCGATCCACGGCGGCACGGTCAAGCAGGCCGGCTACAACGGTGGCTACGGCTACTCGGTGACCGTTGAGCTCGAGGACGGCACCCAGATGATCTACGGGCACGCCCGCCGGGTGCTCGTGCGCACCGGCGACACGATCAAGGCCGGCCAGATCCTCGGCGAGGTCGGCAGCACCGGCCACTCGTTCGGCACCCACCTGCACGTCGGCGTCTACGTCGCCGGCGCGCCGACCGACCCGGTGCCTTACCTGCGCTCGCACGGCGTGGACATCAAGCTGAAGATCGAGTCGGTGTACGGCTCGCTCGCCGCTTCCTAGACCGCGCAGCAACCAAGCCGCAACCGCCGCGGTTGCAAGATCCTCAGCCGCCTCAGCATTGCGCGAGGCAGTGCCGACAGGCAGGTGTCAGACGACACCGAGGCCTGGAGGATCAGTGCAGCACCGAGCCCCGCGGCACGCCCCTGGTCGCCACCGTCGCACCACAGCGCTGACGAGCCACCGCGCCCCGCGTGAGCCTCTCGCCGAGAAGGGCCGATACGCGATGGCCGCGACCCTGGTCGCCGGCGTCGGTGTGGCAGGTCTCTCAGCCGTTGACAACGGCCCCTCCCCCGCCGGAGCAGCCGCGCGCAGCGCCACACCGGTGTCGGTTCGCAGCACCACCGCGGACATCGCCCCGCAGAACGGCGTAGCCGGTGTCTCCCCGCTCGGCGGTCTCGACCTCGGGGTGCCGTTCGTCGCGCAGAAGAGTAAGGCCAAGCCGCTTCCGCAGTGGATCAACCCGATGCCGGAAGGCTCGGTCACCTCATGCTTCGGTGAGCGCTGGGGTCGCCTGCACGCCGGCGTGGACATCGCCACGGCCGAGGGCACCCCGATCCGCGCGGCCGGCGCGGGCATCGTCGTGACGGCCGGACCGGCCGAGGGCTACGGCAACGCGGTGCTGATCGACCACGGCAACGGCTACCTCACCCACTACGGGCACATGTCGGCCATCACGGTGACCGCCGGGCAGCACGTCAAGGTCGGCGACCATATCGGCAACGAGGGCTCCACCGGCCACTCGACCGGCCCCCACCTGCACTTCGAGGTCCACAAGGGAACCTACAAGAACCCGATCGAGCCGACCCGGTGGATGCACGAGCACGGCGTCGACATCCCCGGCTGCACGGACCTCTCCGCTGCCGGCCCCGCCTAAATTTTTTCGATCGGGGCGTGCCGCAGGACCAGCCACATCACTTGGTCGCCGAAGTCGATCTGGGCCCGCGCGCCGGGCCCCTGCCCCTCCACGGACACCACCCGGCCCAGGCCGTAGCGCTGGTGGTTGACGCGGTCGCCGGTGGACACCTTCGGCGGCTGCTTCAGCTCGCTGGCTGTGGTCAGCTTGCTGGCGTCCACGCCCAGCCGCTGCGCGAGCTGCTGAGCCCTCGGCGTTCCGCCGGAGAAGCCTGACGAGCCGCGGCCGCCGACGCCGCTTCCGGAGCCGGACCAAGACGTGTAGGAGCCTGCCGTACGTTCCCAGCGCACCAGCTCTGGAGGCAGCTCATCGGTGAACCGCGAGGGCGGGTTGTACTGCGGTTGCCCCCACGCTGAGCGGGTCACGGCTCGGGAAAGGTAGAGCCGCTGACGCGCCCGGGTGATCCCGACATATGCCAGGCGCCGTTCCTCTTCGAGTTCGGTGTTGTCGCCGAGCGCGCGCATGTGTGGGAAAACACCGTCTTCCAAGCCGCTCAGGAACACGACCGGGAACTCCAGGCCCTTGGCGGTGTGCAACGTCATCAGCGTAACGACACCCTGGTGATCGGGATCGTCGGAGGGGATCTGGTCGGCGTCGGCCACCAGCGCGACCTGTTCGAGGAAGCCGGCCAGGGTCGCGGCCTGCGCCTCGTCCTCGTCCGCCGCGGCTTCAACGCGCTCGGTGTACTCGCGGGCGACGCTCACCAGCTCCTGCAGGTTTTCCACCCGGCCCTGGTCCTGCGGGTCGAGGCTCTCCTCCAACTCCGAGAGCAACCCCGAACGCTGCAGCACCGCCTCCAGCACCTCTTCCGGCGGCGCGGTGCGGGACAGCTCACGCAGATCGTCGAGAAGCTGGACGAAGTCGGTGATGCTGTTCACCGCACGGGTGGAGATGCCCGGCGCGTCCTTGGCCCGGCGCAGAGCCTGACCGAACGAGACCCGGTCGCGGGTGGACAGCGCCTCGATGCACGCCTCGGCCCGGTCACCGATGCCACGCTTGGGCGTATTGAGCACCCGGCGGATGCTCACGGTGTCGTCGTCGTTGACCACGGCCCGCAGGTACGCCAGGGCGTCCCGAACCTCTTTACGCTCGTAGAAGCGCACCCCGCCGACGACCTTGTACGGCAGCCCGACCCGGATGAACACTTCCTCGAACACGCGGGACTGGGCGTTGGTCCGGTAGAAGACGGCAACATCCCCCGGGCGTACGTCATGGTTGTCGGTCAGCCGGTCGATCTCGCGGGCCACCCAGTCGGCCTCGGCGTGCTCGGTGTCGGCCACGTACCCGACGATCTGCTCCCCGGCGCCCTGGTCGCTCCACAGCCGTTTCGGTTTGCGGGAGGTGTTGCGGTCGATGACGGCGTTGGCCGCGGACAGGATCGTCTGGGTGGAACGGTAGTTCTGTTCCAGCAGGATCGTGCGCGCATCCGGGTAGTCGCGTTCGAACTCCAGGATGTTGCGGATGGTCGCCCCGCGGAACGCGTAGATCGACTGGTCGGCGTCACCGACCACGCACAACTCGGCCGGGGGCACCTCCCCGCCCCCGGTGCCGACCAGCTCACGCACCAATGTGTACTGCGCGTGGTTGGTGTCCTGGTATTCGTCGACCAGTACGTGGCGGAACCGGCGCCGGTAGGCCTCGGCGACGTGCGGGTGCGACTGGAACAGGTGCACGGTCGCCATGATGATGTCGTCGAAGTCCAACGCGTGCGCTTCCAGCAGGCGGCGCTGGTAGAGCTCATAGGCCTCGGCGACGGCGCGCTCGTTCGGGCCCTTCGCCTTCTCCTTGAAGTCGGCCGGGTCGACCAGCTCGTTCTTGAGGTTGGAGACCTGGGCGGCCAGCCCGCGCGCGGTGTAGCGCTTGGGATCGAGGTCCAGCTCGCGCGCCACCAACTGCATGAGCCGCCGGGAGTCGTCGGCGTCGTAGATCGAGAACGTGCTCTTCAGGCCGGCATGTTCGTGTTCGGCGCGCAGGATTCGTACACATGCGGAATGGAAGGTGGAAACCCACATCAGCCGCGCGCGTGGGCCGACCAGGGCCGCCACGCGTTCTTTCATCTCGCCGGCGGCCTTGTTGGTGAACGTGATCGCGATGATCTCGCCCGGATGCACGTCGCGCTGAGCCAGCAGGTAGGCGATGCGATGGGTCAGCACCCGGGTCTTGCCCGACCCCGCACCCGCGACGATGAGCAGCGGCGAACCGGCATGGGTCACGGCATCGCGCTGGGGACCGTTGAGACCGGTCAGCAGCGACTCGGGATCCAGGCGCCGGGCGGGCGCGCGCCGGGGCTCCTCCCGCTGCTGAACAGCGGGAACGGCGAACAGAGGCTGGGTGTTTTCGGGAAGGGCTCGCATCGCGCGGACAAGTCTATGCCCGGGGTACGACAACCTTGCCGCCCCGTCTCGTCCCTGTGAACATTGATCGGAGTTATCCACAGGCCCCCGAGTTCGCCTTGCGCTCATCACCATCGATGACTCAGGCTGTCGGGCATGAACCGCCCCTACAGAAGGTGGGCCGGCCTCGCTCTCGCCCTGGCCGTCGTCGCCACCCTGCCCCTGGCCCGCACCGAGCAGGCCCAGGCAGCACCCGCGTACGCGCCGGGCCTGGCACCCGCCAGCGTCAGCTACGGCCACCCGGCCGGGCGGAGCGTCAAGGGCCAGTTCCTGAGCTACAACGACTTTCACGGCGCTATCGACCCGCCCGGCGGCTCCGGTGCGGCGGTGAACGGCGTGCCCGCCGGCGGCGTCGAATACCTGGCGACCTACCTGAAAAGGCTCCGCTCCGAAGCCTCTCGTGAAGGCCGTTCGACGATCACCGTCGGCGCCGGCGACCTGATCGGGGCGTCACCGCTGGTCAGCGCCGCGTTTCACGACGAGCCCACGATCGAGTTGATGAACGAGATCGGCTTGCAGGTCTCCTCGGTGGGCAACCACGAGTTCGACGAGGGCGTCGACGAGCTGATCCGGCTGCAGCGCGGCGGGTGTCACCCGACCGACGGTTGCCAGGACGGCGACGGCTTCGGCGGGGCCAAGTTCAGCTATCTCGCCGCGAACACGATCAACAAGAAGACCGGGCTGCCGATCCTGCCGCCGATCGACATCAAGTTCGTCGGTGGTGTGCCGGTCGGCTTCGTCGGGCTGACGCTGGAGGGCACGGCCGGCATCGTCAACCCGGCCGGCATCCGCAACGTGCGCTTCGCCGACGAGGTCGAGACCGCCAACAAGTGGAGCAAGGTGCTCAAGGCGTTCGGGGTCAAGGCGCAGGTTCTGCTCGTGCACGAGGGCGGACAGCAGAACGCGTCGGCCGAGGTGCCGGTGCCTGGTGTCTCGGACTGTGCCAACTTCACCGGGCCGATCGTCACCATCGTCAAGGGCCTCAACCCCGAGTTCGGCGTGGTGGCCTCCGGGCACACCCACCGTTTCTACTCGTGCACGCTGCCCAACTCGGCGGGCACCTCGGTGGTTACCAGCGCCGGCACCAACGGCCAGTTGGTCACCGACATCGACTACACACTCGACCGGCGCACCGGCAAGTTCGCCACCATCGCCGCCAAGAACGTGGTCGTCGAGAACGGCGTCGCGGATGGCAAGGGCGGCTGGCTCAAGGACGCGACGGGCGTCTACCTCAAGAACCCGGAGACGGTCGACCTCAAGGCCAAGAAGGTCGCCGACAAATACCGTACGGCCGTGGCGCCGATCGCTAACCGCGTGGTCGGCTCGATCACCGGCGACATCGTGCGCACCGCCGGCGCCAACGGTGAATCGCCGCTGGGTGACGTGATCGCCGACGCGCAACTGGCGTACACGCAGGACAGCACCGCGCAGATCGCCTTGATGAACCCGGGCGGCATCCGCGCGGACTTCGACGCCGAGAACTCCGCCGGCGGCGAAGCGGACGGGCAGATCACCTACGGCGAAGCGTTCACGGTCCAGCCGTTCAACAACCTCGTGGTGACCCAGACGTTCACCGGCGCCCAGCTCAAGGAGGTCCTGGAGCAGCAGTTCGCGGGCTACGCCGGGCAGAGCACCCAGAAGATCCTGCAGGTGTCGAAGGGCCTGACCTACTCCTGGAACAGCACGGCGCCACTCGGCTCACGGGTGAGCGACCTGACCCTGAACGGCACGGCAATCGACCCGGCCACGTCATACCGCGTCACCACAAACGACTTCCTGGCCAACGGCGGCGACGGGTTCAGCACCTTGACGCTGGGCACCGACCGTACGACCGCCCCCGGCTTCGACATCGACGCCCTGGTCGCCTACCTCGGCGCCGGCACCCCGGTAACCCCCGGCCCGGCCAACCGCATCACCAAGACCGGCTGACCACGCCGATCCCACGCTTCGGGCGGTTTCCTTGCGAGCCAGCCCGCGCGGGGGGCATACTCGCAACGTGATTGAGCAGGCGCGATTTTACGACTACGGCACCGGAAGTCCGGCGACCGTGGATCGCGCCTGAACGAAGGCCTCCATCAAGCCCCGGGCTCCCGAGCCCGGGGCTTGCTGCTGCCGGGGGCGGGACAGGCCGGGACCTCAGCACCCGAGGAGCACGACATGAGCGCAGACCTGATCAACCAGCCCACCAGCACCCCGACCGCCGGCCTTGACGCGGGCGCTGGTCCTGATGCGGGCGCCGCCGCCCCGGACTTAGCCGAACGCACCGACACGGGCGCGGGCTCGGCCGGTTCCAGCGCGGCCTCGGGCGCGGCCTCGGATTCCGGCACGACCTCGGGCTCTGGCCTGGACGAGCGCACCGGCGCGGGCGCGCAACCCGCGGCCGACGAGATCAAGAACATCCGAGAGCGCATCGACGAGATCGACGGCACCATCATCGACCTGTGGCTGGAACGTTCCCGGCTCTCTCAGCAGGTCGGCCGCACCCGGATGGCCTCCGGCGGCACCCGCCTCGTCCTGTCCCGCGAACGCGAAATCGTCGAACGCTTCCGCGAAGCCCTCGGCCCCGACGGCACCCAGGTAGCCCTGCTCCTGCTCCGCGCCGGGCGCGGCCCCCTGTAACCCGCTCGCTATCGGCAGCCGCCGTCGCCGTAAGCCCAGACACGTCAAGGGCGGCTCCCAGCGGAAACGAGGGGAGGGGCCCGCCGAAGCACCCAGCGGACCCCTCCCCCGAACACAAGCACCTCAGACCGCGTGCACCACGTCCCGCGGCTCAGCGAAGTGGCACGCGCTCGGGTGGTCCGAGCGTTCCCGGATCGACAGCACCGGGTCCTGTTCGGCGCAGATCGACTGGGCTTTCCAGCAGCGGGTCCGGAAGCGGCACCCCGACGGCGGGTTGGCCGGCGAGGGGACGTCGCCTTCCAGCACGATCTGGTCGCGCTGGCCGCGCAGGCGCGGGTCCGGAACCGGGACAGCCGACAGCAGCGCCTGGGTGTACGGGTGCGTCGGGTTTTCGTAGATCTGCGCGTCGTTGCCGGTCTCCACCACGCGGCCCAGGTACATCACCGAGACCCGGTCCGAGATGTGCCGGACCACAGACAGGTCGTGGGCGATGAAGATGTACGACAGCCCGAACTCGTTCTGCAGGCCCTCCAGCAGGTTGATGACCTGCGCCTGGATGGACACGTCGAGCGCGGAGACCGGCTCGTCGCAGACGATGATCTCGGGTTTGAGCGCCAGTGCGCGGGCGATGCCGATGCGCTGGCGCTGACCACCGGAGAACTGGTGCGGGTAGCGGTTGACGTGCTCGGGGTTCAGGCCGACCGTGTCCAGCAGGTCCTGCACCGCCTTGGCCCGGCCCTTGCGCGGGGTGACCTCGGGGTGGATCTCGAACGGTTCGCCGATGATGTCGCCGACCGTCATGCGCGGGTTGAGCGAGGTGTACGGGTCCTGCAGCACCATCTGGATGTTGCGGCGGGCGTGGCGCAGCGCCGAGCCCTTGAGCTTGGTCATGTCCTGGCCGCGGACGTTGATCGAGCCCGCGGTCGGCTTCTCCAGCCCGACGAGCAGCTTGGGCAGCGTCGACTTGCCGCAGCCGGATTCACCCACCACGCCGAGTGTTTCGCCGCGGCGCAGGGTCATGTCCACGCCGTCGACCGCTCGGACGGCGCCGACCTTGGTCTTGAACAGGATGCCCTGGGTGATCGGGAAGTGCTTCACGAGGCCCTTGGTCTCGAGCACCACGTCGTTGCGATCGGTCATTCCCCGATCACGTCCCTCCAGAAGTGGCAGCGGGCGGTCCGGCCCGGTGCGACGGCGTACGGCGGTGGCGGCGGGTCCTGCCGGCACACGTCCTGGGCGTAGGCGCACCGCGGGTTGAACGCGCAGCCCTGCGGGATTGCCGTCAGGGCGGGCGGGAGTCCACGGATGACGTTGAGCTGCTGGCCCTTCATGTCGAGCCGCGGAATCGACTCGAGCAAGGCCTTGGCGTACGGGTGGGCCGGGCGCGAGTAGATGTCGTAGACGCCAGCCTCCTCGACCACCTTGCCGGCGTACATGACCGAGATGCGGTCGGCCACGTCGGCCACCACGCCCATGTCGTGGGTGATCAGGATGAGGCCCATGTTGCGCTGCTGCTGCAGTTCGGCGAGCAGGCCCATGATCTGCGCCTGCACGGTCACGTCGAGCGCCGTGGTGGGCTCGTCGGCGATCAGCACCTCGGGGTCCAGGGCCAGCGCCATAGCGATCATCACGCGCTGGCGCATACCGCCGGAGAACTGGTGCGGGTAGTCGCCGATGCGGGCCTTGGCGGCCGGGATCTTGACCTGGTCGA
The DNA here is from genome assembly GCF_001553785.1 of Actinoplanes sp. TFC3. Taxonomy (GTDB): domain Bacteria; phylum Actinomycetota; class Actinomycetes; order Mycobacteriales; family Micromonosporaceae; genus Actinoplanes. Next base: position 1,050,084 of record NZ_LOJP01000001.1, on the reverse strand, counting down.
GCAGTTCGATCGAGCGCTTCTTGGCGTCGGCGCGGGACATGCCGCGATGCTTGCGGAACAGCTCGCCGAGCTGGTAGCCGACCGTGAAGACCGGGTTGAGCGCCGAGAGGGCGTCCTGGAAGATCATCGCGATGTGGTTGGCCCGCATCTTGCGGCGCTGGTTCTCGGGCAGCTTGAGCAGGTCCGTACCGCGATACTTGACCTCGCCCTGGGTGACGAACCCGGGCGGGGAGTCCAGAATGCCCATGATCGCCTGGGCGGTCACGGACTTGCCACAACCGGACTCACCGAGGATCGCCAGGGTCTCGCCCGGGGCCAGCCGGAAGTTGGCGCCGTTTACCGCACGGGCCACACCGTACTGGGTGCGGAACTCCACGTGCAGGTTGTTGACCTCAAGCAGGGGGGCATGCGGGTCGAGCCCGGGCAGGACGTCGATCTCCGCCTTGATGTCGGTCATATGAGGGTCACCGCAGCTTCGGGTCGAAGGCGTCGCGGACCGCGTCGCCGAGCATGATGAAGGCCAGCACCGTGACCGCCAGGAAGATCGACGGCCAGATCAGCGGGCCCGGGGCGGTCCGGACGAAGGCCCCGGCCTCGGAGATCGAGATGCCCCAGGAGATGGCATCACCCTTGAGACCGATACCGAGGTACGACAGAGTCGCCTCGCTGGCGATGTTCGTCCCCAGCAGGATGGTCAGCACGACGATGAACGACGCCGTCGAGTTGGGCAGGATGTGCCGCATCATCAGCCGGGCCGGGCCGGAGCCGAGCATGCGCGCCGCGGCCACGTAGTCCTGGTTCTTGGACGCGATCACCGAGGATCTCATGATGCGAGCCGCGGTGGTCCACCCGAGCACGCCCAGCGTGATAGTGACTGCCAGCACGCCGTTGCTGTTCGGGTCGGCCGAGAGGCGTTTGGCCAGCACGATCGCGGCCAGCAGGAACGGGATGCCGAGCACGACGTCGATGAAACGCGACAGGATCGCGTCGAGCCAGCCGCCGAAGTAGCCGGCCGACAGACCGAAGATCAGGCCAATCACGCCGGAGATCAGCGTCGCCAGCAGGCCAACCTGCAACGAGTTGCGGGCGCCGTAGATGGTCTTGGCATAGACGTCGCAGCCCTGGTAGTCGTACCCAAGGATCGCGCTGCCGCTCGCCGCGCCGTGCTGACGGGCCAGGATGCACTCGCGCGGGTTACCTGCGCCGAACAGCGACGGGAACAGCGCCATCAGCACGATGATGAGCACCAGCACCGCGGCGGTCCAGAAGATCTTGCTCTTGCGCAGGTCGATCCACGCGTCGCCGGCCAGGCTGCGCGGCTTGTCGGTCTTGGACTTGTGCCGGGGCTGAACCGGCGCTTCACCGCTGGGGCCGGCCGCGGCGGCTACTGCTTCGAGATCACTCATAACGAATCCTCGGGTCGAGAGCGGCGTACAGCAGGTCTACCAGCAGGTTCACGACCAAAAAGACGATCACCAGGATGCTGACGAACCCGACCACGAGCGGACCGTCTTCGGTCCGGATGCCGCGGAACAGGTTGAAGCCAACGCCGGGGATGTTGAACACGCCTTCGGTCACGATCGCGCCGGACATCAGACCGCCGATGTCGACACCGATGAGGGTCACGACAGGGATGAGCGAGTTACGCAGTACGTGCACACCGATCACCCGGTTGCGGGACAGACCCTTCGCCCGAGCCGTGCGAACGTAGTCCGAGCGCAGGTTCTCGGCGACCGAGGCGCGGGTGACGCGCAGTTCGGTTGCGATGACGAGGCTGCCCAGCACCAGGGCCGGCAGCACCAGCGCCCAGAAGGATGGATGTGCTCCCGCGGTTGGCGGGAACCAACCGAGCTTGATGCCGAAAATGAGTTGGCACAGCGGGGCGAGCACGATGATCGGCAGCGACAGGATGATCAGCGTGATCACCAGCGTGACGTTGTCGAAGAGGCTGCCGCGCCGGATGCCGGAGATGACACCAGCGACCACGGCGACGGTCGCGGCGATCACGATGGCGATCAGGGCGAGCCGGATGGTGACCGGCCAGGCCTGGGTCATCATGTCGCCGATCCTGCGGCCGGTCAGCGAGGTGCCGAAGTCCCCGGTGAGCAGGCCTTTCATGTAGTACCAGTACTGCACGAGGAACGGGTCGTTGAGGTGGTATCGCTCAGTCAGCGCCTGTCGCACGTTCTGAGTGAGGGGCCTCTCGCCCGCCAACGCCTGGAGGGGGTCGTCCTGGTTGGCGAACATCAGCGCGTACACGATGAAGGTGGCCCCGAAGAAGGTCAGGACCATCTGGAGTAAGCGCCGCACGATGTAGCGGAACATACGGATTTAGCCTCTTCCGCGGAAGATGCGCCGCCGGGCGTCGTGGGCGCGGCGACTTGAAGGTGGGGGAACACAGCGGTGGCGCCACGGTTTCATAGATCCCCGTGGCGCCACCACCGCACTAACGGCCGAGTTTCATCGCCGCCGACTCAAGACTCAGTTGCTGGTCTCGATGGTGTAGAGGTCAACGCGGGTCTGGGTGTCGACCTTGACGTTCTTCACCTTCTCGGAGAAGCCGTAGACGTTCTGGCCGAACCGCAGC
>NZ_LOJP01000001.1:1043756-1047397 GCF_001553785.1 Actinoplanes sp. TFC3 | reverse complement strand
TCTACCTTGGTCAGCAGGTCGGCGAACTTCGGCTCACCGGTGCCGACGCAGTCGGTGCCCGGCAGGCTCTGCTTGATCTGGTTGCACATCGCGTCGACCCAGGCCTTGTGACCACCGTCGGCGTTGTATGTGATCTGAATCTTCTTGGGGCCGTTGTTGGCGTCCCACAGCTTCTTGGCCTCGGTGGGGTTGTACTCACAGCTGGCCTTGCAGGAGTCCTCGCGGTAGCCGGCCACGGCCGGGGAAACGAAGCTCTTGGCCGGGGTCTGCGAGCCGAGGAAGATCTGGTCGGTCATCTCCTGGCGGTTGATCGCCATGGACAGGGCCTTGCGGATGTTGACGTTCGAGAACTCCTTCTGGAACGTCGGGAAGCCGACGAACTGGAAGGACGAACTCGGGCTCTTCTGGAAACGATCGCCCAGGTCACCGGGGGCCGCCGCGAGGCTCTCGATCGGGATGGTGGTCTGCACGTCGTTGTTACCGGCGACCAGGTCGGCGTACTCGGCCTTCTGGTCCTGGTAGATCTTGAAGTTGACGCCGTTGATCTTGGGCACGGTGCCCTTGAAGCCGTCGACCTTTTCCACTTCGATCTGCGAGTCGTGCTGCCAGGTGCCCTTCATCTTGAAGGGACCGTTGCCGATGATCGCGTCCTCGAAGCCGTCGGCGATGACGCCGGGAGCCGAGAAGGCGGCGTTGGGCAGCGGCAGGAACGCCGTGTAACCCATGACCGACTCCCAGCCGGTGAACGGCGCCGACAGCGTCACGGTGAACGTGGTGTCGTCGACCTTCTTCAGACCGGTGAGCGTCTTGGCCTTGGGCTCGGGGGCCTTCTGCGGGCCCTCCTCGCCGTCCGGGTCGACGGACTGCAGGTCGGCGTAGCCCTCGATACGCTCGAAGAAGTACGACGCACCCTGGGCGTTGGGACCGTAGGCGCCGTAGTTCCAGGCGTTGATGTAGCTGTCGGCGGTAACCGCCTCGCCGTTGCTGAAGGTGAAGCCCGGCTTGAGCTTCACCGTCCAGACCTTGTTGTCGTCCGAGGTGATCGACTCGGCCGCGACCAGCTCCGGGTTGTTCTTGTCGTCGAAGTCGACAAGCGGGTAGAACAGCGCGGCCAGAACCTGCGCACCGCTGGTCTCCGTCGTATTGGTCGGGATCAGGTGCTGCGGCTCAGCGATGCCGACGACGATCGAGTTGCCGGACGAGTCGCTGTCTTCCGACCCACCGCTCGAACATCCAGCGGCCAACAAGGCGATGGCGGTCGCGCCGACCGCCATCTTCCATGGGCGATTCCCAAACATGGGAGAGTCTCCTTCAGAGGGCGCTCACGAGGGGTTGTGTGAGTAGGAGCAACCCTTACACAAAGCCCCTAGCGCCCGGCTGTGCCGTTATCAACCCGATATTAGCCCGATGCGGGTCAGCGGCCTTGCACGGATCGTACTTTCGGTCAGTTTCGATGCCCTGACCAGCGCCTTTGTTCTAACCGAAACAATCCGACAACATTCTTACGGCCACCTGTCCATTTTGCGCCAGGGACGGCCGAAAGGAGTCGACAGTACGTTTTGCTGCCTCAGACGAGCCGCCGGTCAGCCGCCCAGCGGGACAGCTCATAACGGTTGCTCATCTGTAGCTTGCGCAGCACGTTCGACACATGCGTCTCGACCGTCTTGATGGAGATGAACAGCTCCTTGGCGATTTCCTTGTACGCATACCCGCGCGCCAGCAGCCGCAGCACCTCGCGTTCGCGGTTGGTCAGCTGATCGAGCTCGGAATCGGCGACCGGCACGTCGGGGCGGTTGGCGAACGCGTCGAGCACGAAGCCAGCCAGCCGCGGGCTGAACACCGCGTCTCCGTCGGCCACCCGGCGGATCGCCGCGGCCAGCTCGTCCGGCGAGATCGTCTTGGTGACGTAACCCCGCGCTCCGGCCCGGATCAGCCCGATCACGTCCTCGGCGGCGTCGGAGACGGACAGGGCCAGAAACTTCACCTGCGGATGGGTACGCCGCATCGCATCGAGGACCGCACGCCCGCCGCCGTCGGGCATGTGCACGTCCAGCAGCACCACGTCCGGGGTGGTGGCCGCGATCCGGGCCACCGCCTCGGCCACCGACCCGGCCTCGCCCACCACATCGACATGCACGCCCAGCTCGGCGCGCACCCCGGCTCGGAACATGGCGTGGTCGTCGACGAGAAAGACGGTGAGACGGCGGGCCGCCTCGGCGGTTTGCTCGGTCATCGTGCATTTTCCTTTCCGGCGGTGACGCTCTCCCGGGAGGCCGGCAGCGTCAGACGGACTTCCGTGCCGTCGCCGGGCGCACTGCGAATCACGGCCTGGCCGCCGTGCCGGTGCATCCGCCCGATGATTGATCCCCGTACGCCGTGGCGCGTCTCCGCCACCGTATCCGGGTCGAAGCCGGCGCCGCGGTCGCGGACGAACACGCTCAGCTCGCTCTGCTCCACCTCGGCGTACAGCGAAACGGTCTCCACCCCGGAGTGGCGCGCCGCGTTGACCAGAGCCTCGCGGGCGGCGGCCACCAGAGCAGCCACCTGTTCGTCACACTGAGTATCACCCACGATGACCGTTTCGACGGAGATCGCATAGGTGTCCTCGACCTCGGCGGCGGCTTGCTCCAGCGCTGCGGCGAACCGCTCGGTCGGCGAGGCGGTGGGTTTGTAGAGCCAGTTGCGCAGCGAACGCTCTTGGCCCCGGGCGAGGCGTTGCACCTCTTTGATGTCCGTTGAGTTGCGCTGGATCAGCGCCAGCGTGTGCAGCACCTGATCATGGATCATGGCTGCGACCTCGGCACGCTCCTGTTCGCGGATGCGCCCCTCACGCTCGTTGCGCAGCTGGCTGAACGTGCGCCACAGCAGCGGCGCCACCACCACGCCGACGCCGATCAGCCCGACCAGGGCGAAGATCACGCCGTTGAGGACGGCCTTGAAATCGGTCTTCGGCGAGTACACCGCCAGCACGCCGATCACGCCCACGGCGATCAGCACGCCGCCGCCGATGAAGCGCATGACGAACGACCGACGGTCACTCTCCGCGACCACGGCGGCGAGCCAGGGTGTTCGGGCGGCTTGCTCACTGAGCTGCCCGCGCCGGGTGGCGTCGGACTGGTGCCAGATGACGCCCGCGCCGACCGCGATCAGCGCGATCAGCCAGCCGGCCGTCCCGGCGACACCGTTTCCCCTGGTCAGCAGGCTCTCCAGCAGCACCACACCGAGGCCGATAGCGCCGAACGGGAGCAAAAGCACGAGGTCACGGCGGGGTTGCGGGCTACCGGTCGGCGCCTGCTGCGGGAGGACGGCCCAGAAGACCGCATAAAGCAACAGGCCAAGACCGTCGAATCCCAGGAGTACGACCAGAGCAATGCGCACCGCCATGACCGGTACGCCCAGATGCCGCCCGATACCGGAGGCGACACCCGCAATGACGCGGTGGTCGCGCGGCCGGTACAGACGGCGCGTCGGCAAAGGTGCGGTGGCGGCGGTGATCTCGACTCCTCGGTCGGTCGGTGGGCTCGCAAGAATCGTCACACGTCCGCCACGGGCGCGGCTACGGGGAAACACCCCCATGCCGGAGGTCACCGGATCTCAGGGTGGGCTCAGGGTCGGCACCTGAGGCGGGTGGGGTCCCGTAC
>NZ_LOJP01000001.1:939018-1043656 GCF_001553785.1 Actinoplanes sp. TFC3 | reverse complement strand
TCCCGGGGTGGGCTCAGGGTCACCGCCTGGGGGGGGGGGGGCCCCCGTACCGCCAGTATCGAAGTCATGACCGACCAAGCTGTCCCGCCGCCTCCGCCGCAGGGAGCCCCGCCCCCGGCGCCGGACGGTCCCACGTGGTCCCGTGAGAACCTCATCCGGCCTCGCCAGGGCCGCTACCTGGCCGGGGTCAGCGGCGCGATCGCCCGCGCCACCAACACCGACCCGGTGCTCTGGCGCGTCGTGCTCGCCGTGCTGGCGGTGATCGGCGGCATCGGTGCCCTGGCCTACCTGCTCGGCTGGCTGCTGATCCCGGCCGAGAACGACACCGCCTCCCCGATCGAGTCGCTGCTGGGCCGGGGCCGCTCCGGCATGACGCCGCTGTCCGTGGTGCTGCTGGCCGCCGCGACGATCGTGGTGTTCGCGTTCGTGGTCAACGACGGGTTCCGGGCTGCGCTGCTGGCGATCGCCGTGCTGGTCGGTGGCGTGCTGGTGCTCAAGCGCAGTGGCCGTACCGCTGCTTCTCCGCCGGTCTTCGACTTCCCGCCCGCAACTGCGCCCCCTGCCCCGGCGGAAGAACCGACCGCGGCGTTTGCAGCCGCGACCGAGCCCGCGCCCACCGTGGTGCCGCCGGATGACCCGGTAACCCCGGCCGACCCGGTTGCTCCGCCGCTGCCGCCCCGCTGGTCACCGCCGGCCGGCGGTTATCGGGCGCCGTTCGCCCCGCACGGTCCGTTCGCGCAGACGAGCGACCAGCCCTCGTACGAGCCGCCGGCCGCATCCGAGCCCACGGCGCCGAAGCCACCGAAGGAACGCTCGAAGCTGGGTCGCATCACGTTCTTCGGCGTGGTGGTCGTCCTCGGTGTGCTGGCCGCCATCGACAACGGCGGGGCGAGCATCCCGATCTCCGGGTACTTCGCGGCGGCCCTGGCCACGATCGCGCTGGGGCTGATCGCCGGCGCCTGGTTCGGCCGGGCCCGGGGCCTGATCACGCTCGCGGTGCTGGTTGCGGCCGGCATGGGCATCTCGTCGGCGGTGGAGAATTTCGGCGGCCAGGTGACGAACAACTCGTACCGCCCGGCGACGGTGGCCGCGGTGGCCGACCGCTACGACTTCACGATCGGCAATGCCACCCTGGACCTGCGGGCGCTCGACTTCACCGGGCAGGATCAGAACGTCACCATCGCCATGCGCGTGGGCCAGGTCAAGGTGCTGCTGCCGGACACCGTCGACACCTCGGTGACCGTGGACGTGAGCGACGGCCGGGTCAACCTGTTCGGCCAGGACCATGACGGCCGCGACCTGGGCTCGCAGGAGATCAGCGATCTGGGCGCCGACGGCAAGGGCCGCGGCACGCTGCACCTGAGCATCCAGATGGACGCCGGCAACGTGGAGGTCAACCGATGAAGCCGCACCGCACCGACGGGATCTCGCTCAGCTTCGGCGTGATCTTCCTGCTCCTGGCCCTGTGGTGGGCGTTGCGCGAGGTTGCGAACGTTCGCCTGCCCGCCGCCGGCTGGCTCGTCGCCGGGGCGCTGATCTTCTTCGGCGTGATCGGGCTGATGGGCGCCATCCGATCGGGGCGGCGCGTCGAGCAGCCCGCTCCGGTGCCCGCCACCGCCGGGGCGCCCGCCCCAGCTCCGGTCGAGACCCCGGGTGATCTCCCGCCGGAGATGCATGCCGACATCGTGCGCGAGCTGCTGGAGAATCCGGCCGACCGCACGGACCTCAGGCCCCCTGCCCCGTCCCAGGACCGGCCGGACCGCGCCGAGTGAGCCGGCGCCGGGGGCAATATGCTCTTCGCATGACGCCGTTTCCCTCCGTGTCCACCGCGCCCGTGACCGGCGTCGGCCCCCGCGCCGCCCGCGTCCTCACCGCCGAGTTCGCCCGCCACAACGCGGCCACCTCGGCCCTGGTGATCGGCGCGGACCACGCGTCGGCCGTGGTCGAGGCGGCCGTCGAGGCGCTGCTGCCCGGCGACACCCTGACCCTGGTCGCGGGCGAGCGCAGCACCGCCGACCTGCTGCGCGACCACATCGCCGGGCTGGGTAGCTGGATCGCCGACCGGGTCCGGATCACCGACTCGGTGGCCGGCGCGGAGCCCGCCGACGTGGTCATCCTCGGTGAGCCGGTGACCGGCACCGCCGAGCAGACCCGGGCGCTGCTGGACAGCCTGGCCAAATACCAGAAGGACGGGGCGGTCGTGGCGCTCGCGACCCCGGCGGTGCCGGGGCGCACGGACGGCGCGGCCGCCGAACTGTTCCGGCAGAGCGCCCTGTTCGGCGTGGGCTCCGACCTGGTGGTGCGCAACCAGCCGCCGCTGCGCGTGCACAAGCTGCGCTTTACCCAGGCCGACACCGCCCGCGCCGCCACCCTGGCCCCGGCCTACCGCCCCGCCAGCGTCCCGCTCACCCGCACCATGCACCTGGACTCCAACGGCGTCGCGGCCGCCGGCATCGCGCTGGGGCTGGCCGCGGTGGCCCGGACAGCCCGGCCGAAGTCGAAGTTGTGGCTGATCCCGGCGCTGGCGGCGGCGCCGGTGGCGGCGTTCTTCCGCGATCCCGAGCGCGACGTGCCGACCGACCCGAACGCCGTGGTGGCGGCCAGCGACGGCCGGGTGCTGTCGGTGGAACGGCTCAGCGACCCCCGGCTCGGCGAGGGCGAGTTCCTGCGCATCGCGGTGTTCCTGTCGGTGCTGGATGTGCACGTCAACCGCATGCCGGTGGCCGGACGGGTCACGGACTACTTCATCGTCGACGGCGGCTACGCCAACGCGATGACCGCCGCGGCCGAGCACAACGTGGCGGCGTACACGGTGCTCGACACCGACCGCGGCACGGTGGCGGTGGTGCAGCGCACCGGCCTGATCGCCCGCCGCATCGTGCAGCGCACCCCGGTGGGCAGCCTGGTCGCCCGCGGTGAGCGCTACGGGCTGATCCGCTTCGGCTCGCGCACCGACGTCTACCTGCCGGCCGGCAAGGCCGACGCCACCGTCGCCGTGGGTGACAAGGTCATCGGCGCCGCCTCGGTCATCGCCCGCTGGAAGTAAGCCCCCGCGCATGAGCATGAAAAAGCCCGCCCGGCGAACCGGGCGGGCTTTTCCAGACCTGTGTCAGACGCGCTTGGCGAGCCACATGATCGGGCCGCTGACCAGGTAAGCGGCCACGACCAGCACGAACGTCAGCCGGGCGTCGATCAGCGCCCCGACGACCGGGAGCAGCCACATCCACGGCGGCAGCTTCACGAGGCGAGCCAGCTTCGCATACGGGAAGCTGGAGACCATCGCGAAGGCCAGCACCGCGACGCCGCCGACCACGGCGATGCCCGGCAGCGGGAGACCGATCAGCACGGTCAGCGCGAGCACCGCGGCCACCAGGGTGGTGGGCACGCCGGAGAAGAACTTGCCGTCCTTGGGTGAGACATTGAAGCGTGCCAGCCGGATGGCCGCGCAGCCGGCGACCAGCACGCAGGCCACCCCGGCGGCGGCCGTGGGCACCGAGCCGGCCAGCGAGGCGTAGACCACCACGGGGGCGGCCAGGCCGAACGAGCACATGTCGGCCAGCGAGTCCATCTGGGCACCGAACGGGCTGGACACCCCCAGACGCCGCGCGAGGGCCCCGTCAAGCCCGTCGAACGCCACGCAGGCCACCAGGCAGGCGGCGGCGATTCGCGGCTCGCCGTTCATGGCCAGGAAGATCGCCAGCAGGCCGAGCCCGAGGCTGGCCAGGGTGCACGCGTTGACCAGAGCGAAGCTGGCACGGCGGCGCATGGTGTGCTCGCCGGGCAGCAGCGAGGTCGCTTCGGGCTCGACGACAACCGGCTGGGCCATCGCGACCGGGCCGTGGCTGAGCGGGGTGCCGGACGTGGCGACCTTGCGGCCGCGCCCGGCGGCATACGGAGCGAGGTCCGTGCCGGTGTAGATCACCTCAGCCCGGGTGGCGGTGGCGGCGCGGCCGGTGGAATCACCGGATCGGCGGCCAACGCGCACCAGCAGGGCCTGCCGGGCGAGACTTCCGCCACGGCGCAGCCGGCCTGCCCAACGACGTCCGGCGGGACGGGGACTATCCGTCGTACGACGCCGGCGCCAAGGGGTTCTCGGCACGTGCTCCTCCATCTTGGGGTTGGGAAAACCCGCCGGCAGCGGCCGTCGCGGGCTGGTGCACACCGTCCGTACGTCTACGGACCGTCACTGAGGCGGGTTACACAATCGCACAGCCGGGCGCTCTTGGTAAGAGACCGATCGACCGTTGTGTGTTACGGCGTTCTCTGGAGCTTTCATCCTCCGTGCCGGGCCAGGAGGCACGCACACTGCCTGGCCCTGTGACGAGTTTAACCGAGGCGACGCAACCCGATCACCGATGAGCGCTTTCCTGCGCGAGCTGCCCGAGCGCCCGGGCTGCCACCTCCGTCAGCGGCAACTCACCCGCAGTGACCGGGTCGAACCAGCCCACCTCGCTGGTCGATCCGCCCATCTCCTCGGTCACCACCGGCTCGCTTGGTTGGTCAACTTGTACCCGGAAGAGGACACGAACAACATGCCAGTCGACCGGAATTCCCTCCGGGCCCATCGCGCGTGGGTCGTGCCGGTGTGAGGTGCCCAGCAGAGAGATCACCCGTCCGAGCTGCCCGCTCTCCTCGATCAGCTCCCGGGCGAGTGCGATCTCCGGGGTCTCGCCGTGGTCGGTGCCGCCACCGGGCAGGTGCCACAGCCCGGCCCCGGGATAGCCGGTGGCGATGCGGGTGAGCAGGATGCGGCCGTCCGGGTCGGTGACGAGGCCGTACGCCCCGAAGCGCTGATTTGTGCGTACGGGAGCCTCGTGCGGATCCGGTGGTACGTCGCTGGGCGCGACCGGCAGCCCGAGCACCCCCGCGGTGAACGGCATGAGCTCGAGGCCGCCCGGGTGCACCCACGCGACGCGGTCGGTTGTGCCGACCAGCTCGTCGCGCAGGTCCCCGCCGAGGACGTCGATGTTGTAGATGATCCGGTCGGTGTGCTCCCAGGTGTCGGTGCCCGGGAGCCGGAAGACGTCAGCGGTCACCGAGTGCAACGCTGTGATCCGTACGCGAAGCCCGGTTTCTTCTTGGGCTTCCCGCACTACCGCGTCGCCAGGATCCTCGCCCTGCTCGACGCCGCCTCCGGGCAAAGTCCACATCCCGGGGAACGCGGACAGCGCCGAGTTCCGGGCGAGCAGCACCCGCCCGTCACTGTCGCGGCACAGCCCGTAGGCCCCGATCCGTCTGACCTTCACCCGTCGAGATTAGCCGCCTTCAGCGCCTCAGCCGTCACCTCGGTCACTTCATCATCGGTGAGCGCGGCCACGTCGCTGAGGTGCATCCAGCACGCCAGGTCGGTGGAGCCGCCCACGTCTTTGACGATCACGTCGGTGGGCGCGTCGACGATCACCCGATAGAAGGCCCGCACGCCGTGCCAGTCGATCGGGTAGCCCTCGGGGCCCAGCGAGGCCGCATCGCGATGGCTCGCCACGCCCAGCAGCTCGATCAGCCGGCCTGCCTGGCCGGTCTCCTCGACCAGCTCACGGATCAGCGCGGTGCCGGGCTGCTCGCCGTAGTCGGTCCCGCCGCCGGGCAGGTGCCAGCGGCCCCCGCCGGGATAGCCCGGGGCGATGCGGGTGAGCAGCAGGCGATCGCGGGGGTCGGTGGCTATCGCGTACGCCGCGAAGCGCTGCGATCGGTGCAGCCCATCGGGCCCCGGGTAGGCGTAGAACGACGGGAACTCGGGGACTTCCTCGGGCCGCAGGTCGCCCGAGGCGGCGCTGAGCCCGAGGGCGGCCGCGGTGAACGGGCGCAGCCGCAGCTTCTCGGCTTCCTCGATGGTGTGCCAGCGGGCGAGGTCGGTGGGCTGACCGACCCGGTCGTACAGGTTGCCGCCCCGGATCGACACCTCGTAGATCAGGCGGTCGGTGTGGATCGTGACGCCACGATGCGGCAACGATCTCATGTCGGCCAGCACGTCGCGCAGCCCGGAAACGGCGACGGACAAACCGGTCTCGGCGGCCGTTTCGCGTACGACCGTGTGGTTCGGGTCCTCGCCGTGGTCGACGGCGCCGCCCGGCAAACTCCAGACGCCGGGGGTGCCGGACCGGGTCGAAGCCCGGACCAGAAGAACGCGACCGTCGGGGTCGGTCGCGACTGCATATGCCGCAATCCTGCGAAGCGGCTCCAGAGCGGGGGTCACGGGCGGCATCTTGCCCGGTTTATGTTAAGTACAAGAAACGTCTGTCGGATTCCTGACAGGGCGATAGCCGACAGTAATCGCAGATCAGGGCGGCTCTCCGCACGAAGCGCAGCAAGTGAGTAACGGTGTGCAATGGGAGTATCCGTCACAAGATTCACCCGACCTCGGGCCGGAATCAGGGGTGTTATCGGGGCGGTCACCGAGGGCAATCCGCTTCGCGACGGCGAGTCTGGATTCATGAGCACACCGGCTGTCGCCCCGTACAAACAACTCCGCCGCCCCCTCGACGACCGCATCGTCGCCGGCGTCTGCAGCGGCCTCGGCCGCTACTTCTCGGTCGACCCCGTTCTGATCCGCGTAGCTTTCGCGGTGCTCGTCGTCGGCACGTGGGGTGTGGCCGCGCTGGCCTACCCGATCATCTGGTTCCTCATCCCGGAGGAGTCGCCGCCGGCTCCCGCGTCCTATGTCGCGCCCGAGGATCCCTCGTGGGGAAACCTGTCGTGACATCGGCCTGATCAACGGGCCCCGAGTTGGCCCCGGTGCGGCCACAGTGCTCGCCAACGGCTACGGCAGCCACTATTGGGTAGCTACAGCCCCCACCCACCGCTCCCGCGGAGCTTCATCCCCGCCCGGAGTGAGGCACTCCCGGCCCCAAAAGCCCTCGGACACAGAGGGGCTATTCCCACTCGATAGTCCCCGGCGGCTTGGAGGTCACATCAAGAACAACCCGGTTGATCTCCCGTACCTCGTTGGTGATCCGGTTGGAGATGCGTGCGATCAGGTCGTACGGCAGGCGGGACCAGTCGGCGGTCATGGCGTCCTCGCTGGAGACCGGCCGTAGCACTACCGGGTGGCCGTACGTGCGCCCGTCGCCCTGCACCCCCACGCTGCGCACGTCGGCGAGTAGCACCACCGGGAACTGCCATACGTCGCGGTCGAGCCCCGCCGCCGTCAGTTCCTCACGGGCGATCAGGTCGGCTGCGCGCAGAATTTCGAGGCGTTCGTGGTCGACTGCGCCGATGATGCGGATGGCCAGGCCGGGGCCGGGGAACGGGTGGCGCTGGACCATTTCCTCGGGGAGGCCGAGTTCGGCTCCGAGCGCGCGGACCTCGTCCTTGAACAGGGTGCGCAGCGGCTCGATGAGGGCGAACTGCAGGTCGTCGGGCAGGCCGCCGACGTTGTGGTGGGACTTGATGTTCGCCGTTCCGGTGCCACCGCCGGACTCGACCACGTCGGGATACAGGGTGCCTTGCACGAGGAATTCGATGTGACGTTCGGCGTCGAGTTCGCGGGCGGCTGCTTCGAACGTACGGATGAATTCGCGTCCGATGATCTTGCGTTTCTGCTCGGGGTCCGTGACGCCGGCGAGATGGCCCAGGAAGGTCTCCGAAGCGTCCACGACCTTGAGGCGGATGCCGGTGGCGGCCACGTAGTCCTTCTCGACCTGCTCGGCCTCACCCGCACGCAGCAGCCCGTGGTCGACGAAGATGCAGGTCAGCTGGTCACCGATGGCCTTGTGCACGAGCGCCGCCGCGACCGCCGAGTCGACGCCGCCGGACAGCCCGCAGATCACCTGCTTGTCGCCGACCTGCTCGCGGATCGCCGCCACCTGGTCGTCGATGATGTTGGTCGACGTCCAGGTGGGTTCGAGGCCCGCAAGGTCGTAGAGGAAGCGTTCCAGCATCGTCTGACCCTGCGAGGTGTGCGCGACCTCGGGGTGGAACTGCACGCCGGCGCGACGGGTGGCGACGTCCTCGAAGGCGGCGACGGGAGCGCCCGGCGAGGACGCGGTAACCGTGAAGCCCGCGGGGGGTTCGGCCACCGAGTCGCCGTGCGACATCCAGACCGGCAGTCCTTCGGGAAGCTCGCGCAGCAGGGTGCCGGCCTCGGAGGCAGGCGACAACACGGTACGTCCGTACTCCCGCGAACCGGTGTGCGCGACGGTCCCGCCGAGGGCTTGGGCCATCGCCTGGAAGCCGTAGCAGATGCCGAAGACGGGCACGTCGTTGTCGAACAGCTTGGGGTCGAGCACCGGGGCGCCGGGTTCGTACACACTGGACGGACCGCCGGACAGGATGATCGCGGCCGGGTTCTTGGCGAGCATCTCGGCGACCGGCATGGAGTGCGGCACGATCTCGGAGTAGACCCGCGCCTCCCGGACCCGGCGGGCGATCAGCTGGGCGTACTGGGCGCCGAAATCGACGACCAAGACAGGGCGCGGTGTGCTCATGGGCTGGCAGTCTACCGACCTCAGCGGTACCACTTGCGAGCCGGAGTCAGCGATGCATTGCCGGCCCGGTCGTACGCCCGAACCCGGATTGTCAGGGTCTTTCCGAACTTCCACGTCGGCACCGCAAAACGCTTGGCGGCACCCGCGGAACGCTGCACGACCTTGCCGTTGACCAGCAGTTCCACGCTGCGGATGCCGTTGCGGTCGGTGGCGGTGGCGCTCACATACCTCGTCTTGCGCACCCGGTGGGTCCCGCTTTTCAGACCTTGCGTGATCCGTACGCCCGGAGCCCCGTTGTCGACGATCACGCGACGGGTGGCAGTCGCCACGTTGCCTCCACGGTCGGTCGCGCGCAGCACCAGCGTGGCTCCCGTGCCGGTCGACCGCCAGCTGAACCCGTACGGCGCGGTGCGGTCAACACCGGCAACCTTGCCGTTGACCAGCAGCTCCACCTTCGTGACGCCGGTGTTGTCGATGGCGCGAGCCGTTACCGGTACCGTGCCGCGGACCAGGGCCGACCCGGACGGCGAGAGGAACGACGTGACCGGCTTCACCATGTCGCTGGCCACCGGCATGGACAGCTGCAGCGTGAGCGCGCGGGCGGCGTTGATCCGGCCGGGCACCCAGCTCCCGGCGATGTCGTCGGCGGTCGAGGTGAGCGCGCTGCGAATGTCGGTGGCCTTGGGCGCGGGCGAGGTGGAGGCGAGCAGCGCGGCCACTCCGGACACGAACGGGGTCGCCGACGAGGTGCCGCAGAACTGGCCGATAAGGCCGGCCCTTGACTGCGCCGGGTTGCAGCCGGGCGCGGCGATGTCCACCCAGTCGGAGCCGTAGTTGGACCAGGGATAGCGCAGGTCACCCTCGGTCGAGCCGCCGACCGCGAGTACCGACGCGATGGCGGCCGGGTAGTGCGGTGTGGCGCTGCCGTCGTTGCCGGCGGCCGCGATGACCAGCGAGCCCCTGTCCGCCGCGTAGGTCACGGCGTCGCGCAGCACCTGGCTGTCGGCGCCGCCGCCGAGCGACAGGTTGATGATGTCGGAACCCTGGTCGGCGGCCCAGCGGATGCCCTTGGCGATCTCGCTGTAGCTGCCCGAGCCGTCCGCGCCGAGCACCTTGACCGGCAGGATCCGGCAAGTCCAGCAGATGCCGGCGATGCCTGTGCCGTTGTTGCCGGTGGCGGCGATCACGCCGGCGGTCATCGTGCCGTGGCCCTGATCGTCGGTGGCGTTGTCGTCGTTGTTGACGAAGTCGTGGCCGGGCAGCAGCCGCGGGGCGAGGTCGGGGATCGCGGTGACGCCGGTGTCCACCACGGCGACGATGACGGTGCTGCGGCCCCTCGTGGTTTCCCACGCGGTGTTCACGCCGGTCTTGGCGATGCCCCACTGATCCTTGTACGCCGGGTCATTGGGGGTGATCGCGGAGATGCGGGCGATGTGATCCGGCTCGACGTACGCGATATCCGGGTCTTTTTCCAGGGTGGTCGTGGTCTTGCTGACCTGATCGGCGGGGACGTCGATGGTGTACGCGCCCGACGTGTCCCCCACGACGAGGGAAACCATGGCCGGTGCGGCAACGGCCGGACTTGCGATGAGGGCGAGGCCACTGATCAGGAGTCCGGCCGTAGCTGCACGAAGGATCATGCCGCCACACTCGGCTCGGCCCGGTGGAATAGCCGGACCGAGCCGGGTGCAGGTTGGTAGCTGCCTACCGCTTGTAGTTGCGCACCGGCGTGGTCTTGACGTTGCCGGCCTTGTCGATCGCGCGGATCTGCACCTTCATCTTCTTCGGCTGGCTGGCCGCCTTGAAGCTGAGTGAGTACGCCGCCTTGGTGTCGGTCGCCTTGACCTTGCCGTTGATCAGCAGCTCGACGCGGCGGATGCCGTTGCGGTCCGCGGCGCTGGCCTTGATGGTCACTTTGCCCTTCACCTTGGCGTTGTTCTTCGGGCCGCTGGTGATCTTGACGCTCGGGGCGATGTTGTCGGCGGTCACCCACCGGGTCGACGAGCCGACGTTGCCGGCCTTGTCGGTCGCCTTGAGCAGGAACGTGACCTTGGCGTTGTTGACCCCGCTGTCATAGGTGAACTGGTATGGCGCCGAGCTGTCCCGCGCCTTCCACTTGCCGTTGACGTACAGGTCGACGAACTTCACGCCGGACCACTCGTCGCTGGCCTTGGGCTTGATCGTGACCTTGCCGTGCACCAATGCGGCATAGCCGGGCGTGGGCACGCTGATCTTGGGCGCAATCCGGTCGGTGCCGATCGTCACCGCCTTACCCGCGTCGAGCATGCCGTACTTGGTCCAGCCGTTCGAGGCGATCTTGCGGCCGGAGGCGATCAGGGCCCGCTGCAGCGACCAGTTGTTGTAGTCCGGGTGAGCCGACTTGATCAGGCCCGCCGCGCCCGCCACGATCGGCGAGGCGAACGAGGTGCCCAGCCAGCCCGACTCGTACGCGCCGCTGCGGGTCATCACCGTCACGTCGCCCGGCGCGGCCAGGTCGACCCAGCTGTCGCCGGACTTGTTGTAGTTGGAGAAGTAGGCCCGCGCGTCGGAGTTGCGAGCCGTAGCGCCCACACCGACCACGTCCGGGTACGCCGCCGGGTAGAACTTCTTGGTGCTGTTGTCGTTGCCGGCCGCCGCGACCACGAGCACACCCTTGGAGTTGGCGTAGGCCACCGCGTCGGACAGCACCTTGGCGGACGACTCGCCACCCAGCGACATGTTGATGATCTTCGCGCCGACGTTCGTCGCGTAGACGATGCCCTTGGCGATGTCGCTGTAGAGGCCGATCCCGTCGCCGTCGAGCACCTTGACCGGGATGATCGTGCACTTCCAGCAACCGCCGGCGATGCCCTTGCCGTCGTTGCCGCGCCCGGCGATGAGCGAAGCCACCGCGGTGCCGTGGCCGTCCTCGCTGTCGTCGGAGGTGTCGCCGTTCATGCCCCAGTAGTTGTAGCCACCGGCCACCGCACCGGTGAGGTCACCCACCCGGTCCACGCCGGTGTCGAGCACCGCGATCTTGACGCCGGCCGAGCCGGTCGTCTTCTGCCACGCGGCGGGCAGCCTGACCTTGTTCACCTCGGGCTGGTCACCGCTGGTGTAGGCCGGGTCGTTGGGCTTCAGGTCCTGCGCCTTGGCCGTCTGGTCCACCTCGACGTAGGCGATGTCCGGGTCGCGCCGCAGGGCCGAGATGATCAGCGACTGCCGGGACGCGGGGACCGAGAGGGTCCGGGCCCCGAGCGGCGCGAGCGCCTCCTGGGCTGCCGCGACCAGGTTGGTGGGCTTGGCGCCCAGCGCGGACGCCGCCTGCACCGAGGCGGTCGCGTCGGCCCCGGACTTGAGGCCGATGACCAGGCGCACCGGCGTCTCGTCAGCGTTGGCCCAGGTGGTGGTCCCGGCCGCCGCGGCGACGACGCCTACGGACAGCGCGCCGGCGATGAGCCGGCGTGCGACATGCTTCTTCAAGCCGTGCCTCCCCGTGAGATTCGCTCACCTGGCGAATCGCGGCGCACAGCTTAAGACAAATTTCATGTTTTGCCGTACCCCGTTCCACACACCGAGACAGTGATCGATTGAGCTGCTTGATCGGGTCGCCTAGGGTTCCGTCATGCGGACCAAGACGGTGCTCTGGGTGGCGGCGGCGGTAGTCGTGGTCCTGCTGGCCGGGCTGGGCGTGGCTTTCGCGGTGCGTTCCTCCGACCGCGCGGCTGGCGAAAAGCCTGCGCCGTCAGCGCTACCCAGCACGCCGGCGGCGAGCCCCAGCGCGGGTCCCAGCCCGAGCCCGGGTGCGGACCTCACCGGCCCGCTCGACCTGCTGATCATCGGCGTGGACACCCGGGTCAGCGTCCCGGACTGGCAGCCGCACGCCGACGCGATCATGCTGCTGCACGTCGACGCGGGGCTGACGAACGGCTATCTGACCTCGCTGCCCCGGGACCTGCGGGTGGACATCCCCGGGCATGGGCGGCACAAGCTCACCGAGGCGATGAGCTATGGCGCCGAGGTGCCCGGCACCGGCAAAGCCGACCCGCTGAAGGGGTACGCGCTGCTGGCGAAGACCATTTCGGCGTACACGGGGATCAAGAAGTTTCAGGCCGGGGCGATCCTGACCTTTGGCGGGTTGAGCAAGCTGACCGACGCCCTGGGCGGGGTGACGCTGACGATCGACCAGAAAGTGCTGTCCCATCACCGCAAACCCGATGGCTCCTTGCGGCCCCTCGCGCCCGGTGGCGGCGACTATCTGGGCCCGCAGGCGGTCTACCTGCCCGGCACCCGCAAGCTCACGGGCTGGCAGGCCATCGATTACGCGCGGCAGCGCTACGGCCTGCCGAACGGCGACTACGACCGCCAGCGACACCAGCGTCAGCTCGTCAAGGCGCTGCTCACCCAGGCCGGGAACGCCGGGCTGGCCACCGACGCGGCCAAGCTGACCGGCGTGATCAAGGCACTCGGGAATGCGCTTCTGGTGACCGGGGATCGCCCTGCCGCGGAATACGCGTACGCCCTGCGCGACCTGACCCCCGCCGGAGTGACCATGGTGAGCCTGCCCGGGGACTCGGTGATCAGCGGCGGCGGGTACCTCGGTGAGCAGCTCCTGGCCGACGGGCGCGCCTACCTGAAAGCGGTCGCCGCCAATAAGCCCGGACCGTTCCTGCGGGCCCACCCGAAGCTGATCAATAAGTAGGGCGGTAGGCGCCGGAGAGCCACACGTCGAAGAAATCGTTGAGCCGCTGACCGGAGGCCTTCTCGGCGGCGCGCACGAACTGGGCGGTAGTGGCGGTGCCGTGGGCATGCTCGGCCGCCCACGAGCGCAGTAGCTGGAAGAACACCTCGTCCCCGATGAGCCGGCGCAGCGCGTGCAGGGTCATCGCGCCCCGGTCGTAGGGGCCGGAGGAGAGCAGGTGACCGGCGCCCGGGTCGGTGGCCCGCAGGACCTGCCAGGGGTAGGTGGAGTAGCGCTGCTGCACGACGGATTCGACGCTGTCACCGCCGTCGTGCTCGGTCCACAGCCACTGCGCGTACGTGGCGAAGCCCTCGCTGAGCCAGATGTCCGGCCAGCGCTGCGGTGTCACGCTGGCCCCGAACCACTGGCTGGCCACGGCGCGGGCGACCACCGCTGTGGTGTTCGAGGGCTCGCCGGTCAGGGTCTGGGCGCCGTACAGGGGGCGGGTCTGGGTCGCCGCGGTGGTGGAGAACTGCGGGTCGTCCACCACGACGCCGCCGTAGGAGTCGAACGGGTAGGCGCCGAACAGCCCCTCGAACCAGTCGGCGATCTCGCCGGTGCGGGCGAGCACTTTGGCCGGCATCGACGGGGGAACCGCCGTGATCACCGGCTTTCCGCGGTGTGTGGTGGTGGCGAGGCGGTACTTCCCAATCGCCACGTAGGCCAGGTGCGGGGCCATCGGCGTGGGCTCGTGCCAGCGCCAGGTCGTCCGGCCGTGCTGGTCGGCGCGCCCGCGCAGCGAGCCGTTGCTGATCACCGTCAGCCCCTTGGGGACGGTCACTTCGACGGCGAACGACGCCTTGTCCGAGGGCTTGTCGTTGGCCGGGAACCAGGAAGCGGCGGAGGTGGGGGCGCTGAGGACGTACGAAAAATCCTTGCTCGTGCGCCACCCGCCCTCGTGCGTCGCGGCAGGCCGGCCGCTGTATCGCAGGCTCGCGGTGAACGAACGGCCGTGCCGGATGCCGGTCGGCAGCGTCATCGTCACCTTGCCCCCGGAGGTGGTGCTCGGGGCCGGCTGACCGTCGATGGTGATGCTGCTCACGGTGAGGCCGGTGAGGTCGAGGCTGAGGCGTGACAGGTCCTGCGTGGCGGTCGCGGTGATGGTGGCCGTGCCGTCGAGCCGGCCGGTTGCCGGGTTGAAAGCAAGCTTGAGCCGGTAATCGCGGACGTCGTAGCCGCCGTTGCCATGAGCCGGGAAGTAGGGGTCGTCTCCCCTGGTGGAGCCGGGTTTGAAGGCCGTAGCGGGGACAGCCGACGATACGCTGTCCCCGGCCGAACAACCGGCCAGCATCAGGACAACGGCACCTGCCAACACGCCTCGCACACTTAGTAGACGCCTGCTAGGGCCGTGTGGGTGCAGTCTTGTTTTCGAGCCACTGGCGAAAAAAGCCCTTCAGGTCGCGGCCGGCTGCCCGTTCGGCCGCCGCGATGAAGTCGGCGGTGGTCGCGTTGCCGTCGCGGTGCTCGGCCGGCCAGGACTTGAGCAGCGCGAAAAACGCCTGGTCACCGATGGTCTTGCGGAGGGCGTGCACGAGCATCGCGCCGCGCTGGTAGACGGCGTCGCCGAAGATCTGGTCCCGCCCCGGATCACCGGTCGGCGTCTTCCAGTCGAAACCGTCGAAGGCTGCGTCGAACGACTGCTGGGTGGTCCGCTCACCCTTGTGTTCGAGCCAGAGCCATTCCGCGTACGTGGCAAAGCCCTCGTTCAACCAGATGTCCTGCCAGCGTTCGAGGGCAACGCTGTCGCCGTACCACTGATGCGCCAACTCGTGCGCTACCACCGTGGGATTGGTGCTGCTGCGGAAGAAGACGTTGCCGTACACGGGCCGCGACTGGGTTTCCAGCGCATAGCCGACCCGGTCGTCATCGATGACCACCCCGCCGTACGAGTCGAACGGGTAGGGCCCGAACCGGGTGACCAGGAAGTCGGCGATCTCCCCGGTCAGCGTCATCGACCGGGCGGCCGGCCCGTTCGCCGGCAACGACTCCGGAACGGCGGTGATCAACGGCTTCCCGTCATGCGTCGACGTGGTCACCCGGTACTGTCCAATGACGACGGTAGCGAGGTAGCTGGCCATTGGCTTGGCCTCGCTCCACCGCCACGTCGTCCAGCCGCCAGCGGTGCTGCGCTCCCCCGGCACCCCGTTGCTGATCGCCTCGACCCCGTCCGGCACGGTCATCGCCAGGGCAAAGGTCGCCTTGTCGGACGGATGATCGTTCACCGGGAACCAGGTGCTCGCCGATTCGGGCTGCCCCAGGGCGAAGGCGCCATCGTTGGTACGAAGCCAGCCCCCATCCCCCAGCGCATCATTGCTCAACGGCTCAGGCCGCCCGCCGTAGTCGATCGTGACAGTGAAGCTGGTGCCCTTGACGATCCCGGCCGCCGGCGTGATCGTCAGCTCGTCCTGCACGGCCTTGCTGGTGGCCGGCTGACCGCCGATGCTGACCTTGCTGACCGCGAGCCCGGCCAGGTCGAGGTTGAAGCTCGACAGGTCCTGGGTGGCGGTGGCCGTAACGTTCGCGGTGCCGTTCAACAGCCCGGTCTTCGGGTCGTAGCGCAGGTCGAGGTCGTATCCGGCGACGTCATACCCACCGTTGCCGTACGTCGGGAAGTACGGATCACCGGCGCCGTCTGCTCCCGGCGCGAAGCTCGGCGGCGGCTGACTGCTCGGCGCGGTCCCGGGCGACCCGTCGTCCCCGGTGCACCCGCCCACGGCGAGCACAGCCACCATCACCGCCGCCATCCCAGCCCGCATGCCCCCAACGTACGTCTCCTCCGCCGGGAACACCGACTTGTATCGACCAGTTGACACAAGCTCCCGTCGCGGCCACTATTTGTGTCACCCGTCTGACACAAAGGAGCGACGATGACACTGCTCCCGGTAATACTGCTGGCCCTCGCCGGGGCCGGTGTCCTGCTGAGCCTTCTGGCTGTCTGGCTCTGGCGCCGACCAGCCGGGATGCCGACCGCGCTGCCCCGGTGGGCCGGAGTGGGGATCGGCCTGGTCATCGCCGTCATAACCGCACGATCCGGCGGCCTCGGCAGCGGCCTGCTGCTCGCCGCACCCCTGTTCGCCTGGTGCGCGCTCACCGGGGTTCTCGTCGGTGAGCTTCTGATGCGGCGTCCGGACGGGCCCACCCGTACCGCCACCCTTGAAGTCCGCCGCATCCGGAACTACCTGCCTCGCGCGCTGAGCACGGCCGTCGCAGCCAGTGGCGGGCTCCTTCTGCTGGTGCTGTGCGCCACGACGGCCGCCGGGCAGCCGGACGACAGGGGACGCGCCGGGCGTTCGCTCGGCCGCCAATGCACGCCCGACCTGGTCGAGGCTCACGGACCGTGGCCGGGCTCGTACTACACCGTTGCGGTAGCGGTTGTCGTGCTGATCGGGCTCGGCATGGCGTACGCCGCCCTGCACACCGTCGTGCGACGCCCACGGTTCGGCGAGGTTTCCGCCGATGACGCGCTGCGCCGGCGCTCGGCCGGTGCGGTCGTCGGCGCGGTGGGCCTGCTGATCGCGATCCCGTTGGCCGGAGTGAGCCTCACCGCGGCGGGCCGCCTGTTCGCCTTCTCGTGCGCACCGCAGTGGTGGACCGTGGTGGCGTGGGCCCTGCTGGCAGTGGTTCTCGCCGCGCTTGTCATGGTTGTCTGGTGCGCGACCACGGTGTTCACGACCAAGGACCGGGTGGGGCAGCTGCAGTGACGGACAGCCCGGCTTTGACGGTGGTCACGACCGATCCCACGCCACCGTACGAACAACTGCGCCGCCAACTGACCGAGCTCATCCGGTACGGCGTGCTGGCCCCCGGTGACCGCCTGCCACCGCTGCGCCAGCTCGCGGCCGACTTGGGCCTGGCGGTCGGCACGGTGGCCCGCACCTATCGCGAGCTGGAGCTGGCCGGGCTGGTGGTGTCCCGGCGCGGTGGTGGCACCCGGGTCGCGCCGGCTCCTCCCGCTGCGCAGGATCCGGCCGGGGTGCTACGCGACCGGGCCGGCGCGCTGCGGGAACGGGCCGCCGCCTTCGTCCGCGAGGCGCGCCTGCTGGGCGCCGACGACGACCAGATCAGATCAGCCGTCGCAGACGCGCTGACCTGATCCGCACTACCGACCTTGCCCAATGCCGACTTGTCCAGGACTCACTTGCCCAAGACTCACCTGTCGAGGTCTCATTTGTCCAGGACGAGGGCGACCTTCTGGAACTCCTTGACGTCGCTGTAGCCGCACTTGGCCATCGCGCGCTTGAGGCCGCCGAACAGGTTGAGCTGGCCGTCCGGGCGGTCGGCCGGGCCGTAGAGCAGCTCGTCCATGGTGCCGTCCGGCTCGCCGGCGATGCAGAAGCCACCGCGGGGCAGGCTCGGGTGGCTGGCTGCGGAGTGCCACCAGGCGCCGCCGGCCGGGGCGCCCTCGGCCAGCGAGAGCGGCTCGCCCAGCATGACGGCGTCGGCGCCGCAGCCGATGGCCTTGGCGATGTCGCCGGAGGTGGAGATGCCACCGTCGGCGATCAGGTGGACGTAGCGGCCACCGGTTTCGTCGAGGTAGTCGCGTCGGGCGGCCGCAGCGTCGGCGATGGCGGTGGCCATGGGGACGCGGATGCCGAGCACCGTGTCGGTGGTGGACCACTCGTCGGCGCCGATGCCCACGATGACGCCCGCGGCGCCGGTGCGCATGAGGTGCAGGGCGGTCTTGTAGTCGGTGCAGCCGCCGACGATGACCGGGAGGTCGAGGTCGGCGATGAATTCCTTGAGGTTGAGCGGCTCGTCGGTGGTCGAGACATGCTCGGCGCTGACCAGGGTGCCCTGGATGACCAGCAGGTCCACGCCGGCGTCGAGGATCACCGGGGCGAGCTGCAGGGTGTGCTGCGGGGAGACCCGGACCGCCACGGTGACGCCGCCCTCGCGGATGGCGCGCACCCGCTCGGCGATCAGCTCGGGGCGGATCGGCTCGGCGTACACCTCCTGCAGGCGCTTGGTGGCGTCCGCCTCCTCGTCGAGCGAGGCCAGCTCCTCGAGGATCTTGGTGGGGTCCTCGTAGCGGGTCCACAGGCCCTCGGCGTTGAGCACGCCCAGGCCGCCGAGACGGCCCAAGGCGACGGCGGAGGCCGGGCTCATGGTGGCGTCCGACGGGTGCGCGACGCAGGGGATCTTGAACGGGTAGGCGTCCAGCTTCCACTCGGTGGACACGTCGTCCACGTCGCGGGTGCGGCGGCTCGGAACGATCGCGATGTCGTCCAGGTGGTAGCCGCGCTGGGCGGTCTTGCCGAGACCGATTTCCACCACGTCGCGCATGTCAGATACCTCTTAAGGGGGTGGTGATCAACGGGAGTGGTAGTTGGGGGCCTCGACGGTCATCTGGATGTCGTGCGGGTGGCTTTCCTTCAGCCCCGCAGCGGTAATCCTGATGAGCTGGCCGCGCTGCTGCAAATCGGGGATCGTCTCGGCCCCGACGTAGCCCATCGCCGCGCGCAAGCCGCCGACGAGCTGGTGCGCCACCCGCGACAGCGGCCCGCGGTAGGGCACCTGGCCCTCGACGCCCTCGGGAACCAGCTTGTCCTCGGTGACATCCTGCTGGAAGTAACGGTCCTTGGAGTAGGACTTGGCCTGGCCCCGCGACTGCATCGCACCGAGCGAGCCCATGCCGCGGTAGGCCTTGAACTGCTTGCCGTTGACGAAGATCAGGTCACCGGGACTCTCCTCGGAGCCGGCCAGCAGCCCGCCCAGCATGACCGTGTCGGCGCCGGCCACGATCGCCTTGGCGATGTCGCCGGAGTGCTGGATGCCCCCGTCCGCGATGACCGGGACCCCGGCCGCGTGGCAGGCGCGGGCGGCTTCCATCACGGCGGTGATCTGCGGGACACCGACACCGGCGACGATGCGGGTCGTGCAGATGGCACCGGGTCCCACGCCCACCTTCACCGCGTCGGCACCGGCCTCGACCAGCGCCTTGGCCCCGGCGTAGGTGGCGATGTTGCCGCCCACGATGTCGGTGGTGGTGTCCTTCTTCAGCCGCGCGACCATCTCGAGCACGGCGCGCTGGTGACCGTGGGCGGTGTCGACGATGACCACGTCGACACCCGCGTCGATCAGGGCCCGGGCCCGCTTGTACGACTCGTCGCCCACCCCGACCGCCGCGGCGACCCGCAGCCGGCCCTGGGCGTCCTTGGTGGCGTTGGGGAACTGCTCGCTCTTGGTGAAGTCCTTGACAGTGATCAGCCCGCGCAGCCGGCCGGTGCCGTCGACCAGCGGCAGCTTCTCGACCTTGTGCCGCTGCAGCAGGACGAGCGCCTCCTCCTTGCTGACCCCCACCTCGGCGGTGATCAGCGGCGCCTTGGTCATCACCTCGCGCACCTTCACCGAGGCGTCGGTGACGAAGCGCATGTCGCGGTTGGTGACGATGCCGACCAGCACGCCCTCGGCGTCAACCACCGGGACGCCGGAGATGCGGTAGCGCCCGCAGAGCTGGTCGACCTCCTGCAAGGTGTCGTCAGGGCTGCAGGTGACCGGGTTGGTGATCATGCCGGACTCGGAGCGCTTGACCAGGTCGACCTGGGACGCCTGGTCCTCCAGCGACAGGTTACGGTGCAGCACGCCGATGCCGCCCTGGCGGGCCATCGCGATGGCCATCCGCGCCTCGGTGACGGTGTCCATCGCGCTGGACAGCAGCGGGATGGAGAGCTCGACGTTGCGGGTCATCCGGGTGATCGTGTTGACCCGGCTCGGCACCACGTCGGATTCGCCGGGCTGCAGCAGGACGTCGTCGAACGTCAGACCGAGAGGAACCGTGCGCGCGGACTCAGTTTCCACAGATCATCCCTAGAGAAGAGGCGGAGTGTCTCATCCTACTCATCGCTCAGGCGGGACCCGTGGGGGCGGACAGCGGGTGCGGGCCACCACACAATGCCATCCGGTGGGTACGGTAGACCCTGTGCAGGAAGAGCCGATCGACCCGTTCAGCGGCGACCCCGCAGACCCGGCCGCGGGCCTCGACGACCTCTCGGAGGACGCCGAGCAGGACCCGCTGACCGAGGCTGAGCGTCAGGACGTCCTCGAGGACCTCTCCGACCTGGAGATCTATCAGGCGCTGCTGAGCCCCACGGGGATCCGCGGGCTGGTCATAGAGTGCGAGGACTGTCACGAGCCGCACTACTTCGACTGGGATCTGCTGCGAGGAAATCTGCGGCATCTGCTGTCGTCCGGGCGCCCGCGCGTGCACGAGCCGGCCTATGACCCGGATCCGGACCGCTATGTCACGTGGGAATATGCGCGCGGCTACGCCGACGGCGTGCACGACACGTTGACCGAAGGCACGGACGACGAGCCCAAATAAGCTCGCCGCCCGCGCCTTTCGCGCCGTCGGCAGAGAAACGTCGCGCCTTCGGTAGTGAAAGGCTGCGCCTCACGCCGGCCGTGCAGACCTCAGGCGACCAGACCGGCGCGGAAGCCGGCGGCCACCGCGTGCGCCCGGTCGCGAGCGCCCAGCTTGCGGAAGAGCCGCCGCGCGTGGGTCTTCACCGTGTCCTCGGACACGAACAACTCGCGCCCGATCTCTGCGTTGCTCTTGCCGTCGGCCATGCCGCGCAGCACCTGCAGTTCGCGTTCGGTAAGGGTGAGGCGCCGCCCGGTCGGGGCGACCTCGCCGGGACGGGCCTCATTGCCCGGCCAGACCATCGGGCGCCCGGTGGCCGGGTCGATGTCGGATCCGTCGCCACGCTGCGCGGGGACCATGGGTGAGTTGGGCAGGATCGCGGGGATGCCCGCCGCGTTCGGGGTGCCGGCCATTGCCAGGCCGTCACGGTGCAGACCACGGGCGGTGGCCGAGTTGTTGTTGCGGCCCGCCTGACCGACCGCCGCCGGCTGGGCGTTTGCGCCGTTGATCGGCATGCCCTGGGGGCGCACCGGCAACAGCAACAGCAGCAGCGCCTTGGCGACGACGCTGACCAGGTCGTGCTCGACGCCGCGGATGACGCCGCGGGCGCCGGCGGCGACCGTGGCGGCGGCGACCCGGGGGTCTTCCGCGCCGAACAGAACGACCTGCGCCTGCGGGGCGCGGGCGAGGACGCGGCGGGTGAAGCCGACGCTGTCGGGACGGGTCACGGCGGTGTCGGCCAGAACTACCTCGGCCGGTCTCTCAGCCAGACGGATCATGGCCTCGGTCTCGCTCACCGCGGTCCGCACGACACCGGTCATGCCGAGCCGGGCCGCGGTGGACGCGACGGTCTGGGCCGCCAGTGGGGTACGGACGCACACGAGGACGGTACGCACAGTGATCCTCCTTCTCTCTCAGAGGAGATCACGCGAGGGCCGCAGCATTACGCGCTTTAGATGGAAAAAATGGGAAACATCGGTAGAGTTCGCGGCACCGATGGGATACGGCTGTGCAACAGCCGACGAAGACATCGACATGTCGTGTGTGATCCGGCATGCGCCTGGGTACACCGGCGGCAGGCCTGAGCCATGGCCCTCATCACAAACACTCCGCGGTGCCGCGCGGGAGGAGGGTGTTTGATGTCCAACGTTCGCAGACTGCCCGGGCCCATCGCCGACCTGTGGGACTGGCAGCGACTCGGCCTCTGCCGGGGCCGGGACAGTGCCCAGTTCTTCCACCCCGACGGCGAGCGCGGGTCGTCCCGCAACCGCCGCGAGTCCAAAGCCAAGTCGATGTGCGGTGCTTGCCCGGTGCGGGCCGAGTGCGCCGCCCACGCACTGGCCGTCCGGGAGCCCTACGGCGTCTGGGGAGGCCTCAGCGAAGCGGAGCGGCTGCGGCTGCTCGCGGTTGGCTGGGAGGACCTCGCCGATCATCACGGACGGGTGGACCTGGCGCGGCTGGAGGCACGCCTCGGGCGGCCCCACAAGTCGACCGTTCCGGCACAGCGGCAGGCACCGGCAGCCTGACGACGCACCAAGCGCGGCACTACGACACAACTGACGACGCGGTTCCCGGCGGAGAGCCGCGTCGAAGTATTCCGCGGCATGTCAGCCGCATCCGTGGACATGCAAGCCACCGTATGAGCGAACTTGGCAACACCGTCGGACGAAAAGTGCGGCTTTCGCGTGACACCTTGACACGCACGAGTCAAGAGAAGCTATCCACCAAGCGCGACGCGTTGGCAGGTTCAGCCGATCGAGACCCGCACCGAATGCCACCCGGTGGCCCCGTCCGGCGCGGGCGGTGCCGGGGTGCTTGTCTGCGTCTCGCCCGCGGCGTCAGTGGCCCGTACCCGGATCGTGTGGTCCCCCTTGGTGGCCGCCCACCGGTACGACCATTGCACCCACGTGTCCACCGAGACCGGCGCCGCCACCGAAGCCACCGTCCACGGCCCGTTGTCCACCTGCACCTCGACCTTGTTGATCCCCCGGTGCTGAGCCCAGGCCACCCCGGCCACCATCACGTCCCCAGCCGCCTTCTTGCTGCCGTCGCGCGGGCTGTCGATGCGTGACTCGGTCTTGATGGGACCGAGCGCCGACCAGCCGCGGGGCACCCAGTACGCGTCGAAGTCGACAAACCGGGTCAGCTCGAGTTCGGTGACCCACTTGCACGCCGACACGTAGCCGTACAGGCCGGGTACGACCAGGCGCGCCGGGAACCCGTGCGGCACCGGCAACGGCTCGCCGTTCATGCCGATCGCGAGCAGGGCATCCCGGCCGTCGCGCAGCACCGCGGTGGGGCTGCCGCAGGTCCAGCCGTCCACCGAGCGCGCTACCACCTGATCGGCTCCCGGCAACGGGTCTGCCTCGTCGAGCAGGTCCTTCAGCGAGGTGCCGAGCCACCGTGCGTTGCCGATCAGGTCGCCGCCGACCTCGTTGGACACGCACGCCAGCGTCACGTAGCGCTCGATCATCGGCCGCTGCAGCAGTTGCGCCCAGGTGATGGTGATCGGGTTGCGCACCATGCCGTGGATGCGCAGCTCCCAGGTCGACGGGTCGACCTGCGGCGGGTACAGCGAGGTGTCGATGCGGTAGAAATCCTCGTTCGAGGTCACCGCGGAAGCCGGAACGGTCGGTGCCTGGGTCGTGGGCTCGGGCAGCACCACCGCCTTGCGGGCCTCGGTGACTGCGCGACGGGAGGTGAGCAGCCGGCCACCGAACCCGCCGGCAATCGCCACCCCGGCCGCCGCACCTGCCCCGAGCAGGAAGCGCCGGCGGGAGCCCCCGAGATCCGGTTGCGGCTCGACATCGCGGGCCAGCGGGAGCAGCAGCCGCAGCGCGAGCACGGCAGTCCCGCCCGCCACCAGCGAGGGCAGGGCAGCGCCAGCTCCGGCGTCGTGCCGGGTCACTGCGGCGCCCACGCCGATCGCCACGAAAAGGGCGATCCCCAGGTACGACCAAAGCCATGATCGCAGCGCAACGATCCCGATCAACGCGGCGTAAGCAGCCAGCAGCACGGCGGTGCCGGTGAGCAGCGCGGTCTTGTCGTGCGTGCCGAACACCGCGATGCCGAAGTCCTTCACCGGCGCGGGCACCGTGTCGACCACCACGCCCCCGACCGCGAGCAGCGGTGAGGACAACGCCCCGGTGAACACAGCCACGACCTCGGCCGCACCGAGCCCCACCGCGGCGGAAGCTATCCCGGCCAGACCTGCCCGCAACGCAAGTTTCACCCGCTAATGGTGCACCGCTCGCAGGGGTGGCAGCGCGCCGGCCAAGGCATCGAGTAGGTCAAGGTCACATCGCTCGGCACGGGGCTCGGGCAGCTTGGGCACCCCGATGGCGGGCAGATCCCAGATGACCCGCCCCGGCGCCAGGCTTTCCAGCGCCGAGTACCACTGCTGCAGCGGCTCCCGCAACTGCACGTGGGCGGCGAAGTTGCGCCGGCGCCGGGTGTCGTCACCGTCGCGGCGGCGTTGCAGAGTTTCGGTGTCGGGCAACCCGACCAGTACGGCGTCAGCGAACCCGAGCCGCCCGGAGCGCACCGCCTCCCGGGTCACCGCGAGTTCCCGGTCGAAGCGGGCCCGCGGGGCCAGCCCGAGCGCGGCCATGCCCCACGCGTAGTGCAGCTTGACCGGGTCGGTGTCGCAGAACGCCACCCCGTCCTCGCGTTCCAGCTCGCCCGCCATCGCCCAGCGGGCCATCCCGGTACGCACCCAGTGCCGCGCCTGCGCCGCCTCGTCGGCCTGCACCGGGCCGGAGCCGCGCGACTCGGGTACGTACCGCCCGACGTACCGGCGGCACCAGGCGGTCTTCCCGGCCGCGCTGGGACCCTCCACGACGACAATCACCTGGCGCACCTTTCCCCGTGAGCGGGCCATGCATCAAAACACGACAAAGGCGCGCCGCGGAAAGCGACGCGCCCCTGACGTGAGCTGGATCAGAAACCGGGGCCGTGCTGGTGGCCGTGGCCACCGTGGCTGTGCCCACCGGCCGCGGCCGGCTCGGGCTCGGCCGGCTTCTCCACCACGAGGCTCTCCGTGGTGAGCAGCAGCGCGGCGATCGAGACGGCGTTGGAGACCGCGTTGCGGGTCACCTTGACCGGGTCGATGATGCCGGAGGCGGCCAGGTCGACGTACTCGTCGGTGGCCGCGTTGAGCCCGTGTCCCCAGTCGAGGCCGGAAACCTTGCCCACCACGACGTAGCCGTCGTGGCCGGCGTTCTGCGCGATCCAGCGCAGCGGCTCGACGAGGGCCTTGCGCACGATCGACACGCCGATCGCTTCTTCGCCGGTCAGGCCGAGGTCGCCTTCGAGCGCGGAGATGCTCTGCGCCAGGGCGGCGCCGCCGCCGGGCACGGTGCCCTCCTCGACCGCAGCCTTGGTCGCCGCGATGGCGTCCTCGATGCGGTGCTTGCGCTCCTTCATCTCGACCTCGGTCGCGGCGCCGGCCTGGATCACGGCGATGCCGCCGGAGAGCTTGGCCAGCCGCTCGGACAGCTTCTCGCGGTCCCAGTCGGAGTCCGAGGCCTCGATCTCCTTGCGGATCTGCGAGACCCGGTCCTCGATCTCGGCCTTCTTACCGCCACCGTCGACGATGGTGGTGTTCTCCTTGTCGACCACGACGCGCCGGGCGCTGCCCAGCATGTCGACGGTGACCTGGTCGAGCTTGTAGCCGAGCTCGGGGGCGATCAGCTCGCCGCCGGTGGCGATCGCGAGGTCCTGCAGCATCGCCTTGCGGCGGTCCCCGAAGCCCGGAGCCTTCACCGCGGCGACCTTGAAGGTCTTGCGCAGCGCGTTGACCACGAGCGTGGACAGCGCCTGACCCTCGACGTCCTCGGCGATGATGAGCAGCGGCTTGCCGGTCTGCAGGACCTTCTCCAGCAGCGGCAGCAGCTCCTCGACGCTGGAGATTTTCTGCGTGGTGATGAGCAGGTAGGCGTCCTCGAGGACGGCTTCCTGCGACTCGGCGTCGGTCACGAAGTTCGGGGAGATGAAGCCCTTGTCGAACTGCAGGCCCTCGGTGACGACGAGCTCGGTGCTGAGCGCGGAGCCCTCCTCGACGGTGATGACCCCGTCGCGGCCGACCTTGTCCATCGCCTCGGCGATCAGCTCGCCGATGGTGGCGTCCTGCGCCGAGATGGTGGCGACGTTGGCGATCGCCTTGTGATCGGCAACCTCGACGGCCTTGGCCAGCAGCGCCTTGGAGACGGCCTCGGCGGCCTGGTCCATGCCGCGCTTGAGCGCGATCGGGTTGGCGCCCGCGGTGACGTTGCGCAGGCCCTCACGCACCAGCGCCTGGGCGAGCACGGTCGCCGTGGTGGTCCCGTCGCCGGCGACGTCGTTGGTCTTGGTCGCCACCTCCTTGACCAGTTGCGCACCGAGGTTCTGGTACGGGTCGGAGAGCTCGATCTCCTTGGCGATGGTGACACCGTCATTGGTGATCGTCGGCGCGCCGAACTTCTTGTCGAGGACGACATTGCGCCCGCGCGGGCCGAGGGTGACCTTGACCGTGTCGGCGAGCGTGTTGACGCCGTGCTCCAGCAGGTGCCGGGCGTCGTCGGAGAAGCTGAGAATCTTCGCCATCTATGGTCCCTTCACGCACCGGCGCCCTGCCCCAGAGAACTCCGGAACAGGGCGCTGGCGCAGTCGGTAGGTCTTACTTCTCGATGACCGCGAGGACGTCGCGGGCGGAGAGCACCAGGTACTCCTCGCCGGCGTACTTGACCTCGGTGCCGCCGTACTTGGAGTAGAGCACCGTCTCGCCGACCTTGACGTCGACCGGGATGCGGTTGCCCTTGTCGTCGATGCGGCCAGGGCCCACAGCGAGGACGGTGCCCTCCTGCGGC
This sequence comes from Actinoplanes sp. TFC3, assembly GCF_001553785.1. Classification (GTDB taxonomy): domain Bacteria; phylum Actinomycetota; class Actinomycetes; order Mycobacteriales; family Micromonosporaceae; genus Actinoplanes. Next base: position 1,017,307 of record NZ_LOJP01000001.1, on the reverse strand, counting down.
TTCTCCTTGGCGGTGTCGGGGATCACGATGCCCGACGCGGTGGTCGTCTCGGCCTCGTTCGCCTGGACCACGATCCGGTCCTCGAGCGGCTTGATCGCAACCTTGGTCGCGGTAGTCACGGGCATACCCTCCTGGGTACAACTTGCCGGCCAGCGCTGGCCGATCTCATGCCTCATGCCACCGGGCGGGGCCGTCGTCGCGGGTGCCGGTCCGCCTGGCGCAAGCGCACATCCCCGGTTGGGGTGCGCGCTGGCACCCTCAGGTTGAGAGTGCTAAGTCGGAGATTATGCCGGAACTAGCACTCCGTCAAGGAGAGTGCCAACACGGCAGAATGACTCGGCGTGGACCTCGAACTGCTTGCCGCCCTGCGCACCACCGAGGGCGGGCATGCCCTCTCGGCCGCTGCCGAGGTGTCCGGCGGCGATCCGCTGGCCGCCGCGGCCAAGCTGCGGGCCCGGGGCATCGCGGCGCCCTTGGCCGCGGCCGCGCTGACCCAGGCTGAGCTGCGCAGACGCGCCGAGAACAAATTCGGGCCGGCGGCCGCGGAGATGTTCTTCACCCGGCCCGGCTTCGAGCAGGCCACCCGGGCGGTGGTGGCCGATCGCCGGGCCGCCCGGCTGCGCGCGGCCGGGGTGACCAGCCTGGCCGACCTCGGCTGCGGGCTCGGCTCCGACGCGCTGGCCGCGGCCCGGCAGGGCATCCGGGTGCACGCGGTGGACGCCGACCCGCTGACCGCCGCCATGGCCGCCGCGAACGCCGCCGCCGCCGGGCTCGCCGACCTGGTGAGCGTGGAGTGCGCGGATGCCACCACGGTGACGGTGGAGAAGTACGACGCAGTGTTCGCCGATCCGGCCCGGCGCCGGGCCGGCCGGGGGCGGCTGATGGACCCGAGATCCTGGTCACCGCCGTGGGACTTCATTGCCGGCTTACCCGAGCGCGTACCGATGACAGTTTTGAAATTGGCTCCTGGAATCGACCATGCCCTCTTGCCTGCGGGCGCTGAGGGGGAATGGGTCAGCGTCGACGGTGATCTGGTCGAGGCGGCGTTCTGGTGCGGGCCGCTGGCCGAATTTGCACGGCGGGCGAGTTTGTTGCCTGGCGGCGCGGAACTGCACGGGTCGGGAGTCGAGCGGGCTCCGGTGGGTGCGGTGGGACGCTACCTGTACGACCCGGACCCGGCGGTGGTGCGCTCGCATCTGGTGGCCGAGTTCGCGCAGACCATCGGCGGGCGGCTGGCCGATCCGGACATCGCTTACGTCTATAGCGACGAGCCGGTGGACACTCCGTTCGGACGGCGGCTGGAGATCACCGACGTGCTGCCGTTCTCGCTCAAGCGGCTGCGCGCGTTGCTGCGCGAACGCGGGGTGGGACGGGCCGAGATCCGCAAGCGTGGCTCCGCCCTGGAACCCGAGCAGTTGCGCAAGGATCTGCGGCTGAACGGCAAGGCGGGCGTTGCGCTGGTGCTGACCCGGGTCGCGGGCGCCCCCGTCGTTATGATCTGCCGTGGCTAATAAGGCGGCCGGGACCCCGGCGACCGTGGTGCTGACGTCGGCGAAGGTGGCGCACGGGCTGCATCCGTACGATGTCCCGCCGGATTCTCCGCATTATGGCGCCCTGGTCGCCGAAGCTCTGCAGGTCAGCCCGGCCGCGGTGTTCAAGACCTTGATCGCCGAGGTGGACGGCGCGCTGACCGTGGCCGTCGTGCCGGTCACCGGCGAACTGGATCTCAAGGCCCTGGCCGGCGTGGTCGGCGGCAAGCGGGCCACCCTGGCCGATCGGGCCGCGGCCGAACGCAGCAGCGGGTACGTCCGCGGCGGCATCAGCCCGCTCGGACAGCGCAAAAGCCTGCCCACCGTGGTCGACGACTCGGCCCAGGCCCTCGCCACCATGTACGTGTCGGCGGGCCGCCGCGGTCTGCAAGTGTCGCTGCCCCCGGCCGAGCTGATCCGGCTGACCGGCGCGACCGTCGCCCGAATTCGGACATAGAAGCAGTTAGTCCTCTTTCTCCGGAGAACCACCGGTTCCGCAGCGCAATGTGACCTAGCGTCACGTTGTGGAGCAACATCCGCTACCCGGCCCGGGCACTCGAACGACCACCGGGCCGTGCCGGTTGTGCTGCAGCGCGTGACGGGAATACGTTCCCCCACACAGTGAACGACCGAGATCCTCTACGGTCCGGGGGCGGCAGTCCCGGCTACGCGCGCCAAGGGAATCCAAGGCAAGATCCGGATTGATCCGAGAGGACGCGAGGAATGCGTAAGGGAATGTTCGCTCTTGCCGCGGTGGGTCTGCTGGCTGCCGGCAGCACGGCCGCGTGCGGCGGAGACAGTGGAAGCGACTCCGGAAGCGGCGGCACCAGCGGCTCGTCCGTTGGCAAGGTCGGCGTGATTCTGCCCGACACGGCAAGCTCCCAGCGATGGGGCTCCGACGACCCGAAGTTCCTGAAGGCGGCGTTCGACGCGGCCGGGGTTTCGGCCGACATCCAGAACGCCCAGGGCGACAAGAGCCAGTTCCAGACGATCGCGGACGGCATGATCTCCAGCGGCGTCAAGGTGCTCATGATCGTCAACCTGGACTCCGGTACCGGTAAGGCGGTCCTCGACAAGGCCAAGCAGGCCGGCATCGCGACCATCGACTACGACCGGCTCACGCTCAACGGTGGCGCCCAGTACTACGTCAGCTTCGACAACACCGCCGTCGGCAAGCTGCAGGGCGAGGGTCTGGCCAAGTGCCTGACCGACATGAAGGCCAGCAAGCCGGTGGTGGCCGAGCTCAACGGCTCCCCCACCGACAACAACGCCACCCTGTTCAAGCAGGGCTACGACAGCGTGCTCAAGCCCAAGTACGAGTCCGGCGAGTACGTCAAGGGCCCGGACCAGTCGGTGCCGGACTGGGACAACGCGCAGGCAGCCACGATCTTCGAGCAGATGCTCACCCAGAACAAGAACATCAAGGGTGTGCTGGCGGCCAACGACGGTCTCGGCAACGCGGCCATCTCGGTGCTCAAGAAGCAGAGCCTCAACGGCAAGGTCCCGGTCACCGGCCAGGACGCTACCGTGCAGGGCCTGCAGAACATCCTCGCCGGCGACCAGTGCATGACCGTCTACAAGGCGATCAAGCAGGAAGCCGACGCGGCTGCCGACCTCGCCATCTCGCTGGCCAAGGGCGAGCAGAAGCAGGTCAGCCAGAAGGTGACGGACCCCGAGTCGAACGCCGAGGTTCCCTCGGTCCTGCTCGACCCGAAGCCCATCTACAAGGACAGTGTCAAGGACGTCATCGCCGATGGCTTCGTGACCAAGGACCAGGTCTGCACCGGCGACTTCGCCAAGCTCTGCACGGAAAACGGCATCAGCTGACCAGTGTTTCGCAGCTGACAACGCCGCCCACGCCTGGCCGGGGCGTGGGCGGCGGCGCATCGACAAGGGAGAACCATCCGTGGCCGCGACACCTCTTCTGGAGCTGCGCGGGATCGACAAGAGCTTCGGTCCCGTCCAGGTGCTCCACGACGTCGGACTCAGCGTCTATCCCGGCGAAGTCACCGCACTCGTCGGCGACAACGGCGCCGGCAAGTCCACTTTGGTCAAGTGCATCAGCGGGATCTACACCATCGACGCGGGCACGGTGACCTTCGACGGCAACCAGGTCGCCATCAGCAGCCCCCGCGACGCCGCGGAACTGGGCATCGAGGTCGTCTATCAGGACCTCGCACTCTGCGACAACCTCGACATCGTGCAGAACATGTTCCTGGGCCGCGAGAAGGTGCGCGGCCTGGTGCTGGACGAGCCGACGATGGAGCAGATGGCCGGCGAGACACTTGCCAGCCTGTCGGTGCGTACCGTCAAATCGTTGCGTCAGCTCGTCGCCAGCCTCTCCGGCGGCCAGCGTCAGACCGTGGCGATCGCCAAGGCCGTGCTGTGGAACAGCAAGGTGGTCATCCTCGACGAGCCGACCGCCGCGCTGGGTGTTGCGCAGACCGCGCAGGTGCTGGAGCTGGTCCGCCGGCTCGCCGACAACGGTCTCGGCGTGGTCCTGATCTCGCACAACATGAACGACGTGTTCGCCGTCTCCGACCGGATCGCCGCGCTCTACCTGGGCCGCACCGCCGCCCAGGTGAAGACCACTGACGTGACGCACTCCCAGGTGGTCGAGCTGATCACCGCCGGTCGCAGCGGAAACGTCGGCCTGCCGCCCGAGAAGCCGGTTGCCAACGCGACCTTCTCCGACATCACCCCGGGAGCCGACGCATGACCACCACGACCACCTCCAGCAGCACCGCGGTCCAGGTCGTCAAGCCGACGGTGGCCAGCCACATGCACGACTACTGGGGTCGCGTGCGCGGCGGCGACATCGGCAGCCTGCCGGCCATCCTCGGGCTCATCGTGCTCTGCCTGGTGTTCGGTATCGCCCGCCCGACGTTCTTCAGCGCCACCAACCTGGCCAACCTGTTCCCGCAGGGCGCCGCGGTCATCTTCATCGCGATGGGCCTGGTCTTCGTCCTGCTGCTCGGCGAGATCGACCTGTCCGCCGGTTTCGCCAGCGGCGTCTGCGGTGCGGTGATGGCGATCCTGCTCACCGATCACGGCTGGGACTGGTACACCGCCGTGCCGGTCGCGCTGATCACCGGCCTGGCTATCGGCTTCGTGCTGGGCTTCCTGGTGGCCAAGCTGGGCATCCCGTCCTTTGTCGTCACGCTGGCCGGCATGCTGGCGTTCCAGGGCATCCTGCTGGTGCTGCTCAGCGGCGGCAAGAACGTCTCGATCCGCGACACCTTCGTGCTGTCGCTGGCCAACAAGAACGTCCCGGTCGCCTGGAGCTGGATCCTGGCGATCATCGCGGTCGCCGGGTTCGCCGCCGTGCAGCTGATGCGGGTGCGTGGCCGGGCCGCCCGCGGGCTGGCCACCGACCCCATCGGCATCGTGGGCGCCCGCATCGGCGGGCTCGCGTTGCTGGTGCTCGTCGCGGTCGCGGTGCTGACCAAGGAGCGCAGCATCAACCCGGCGGTCATCTCGGTGAAGGGCGTGCCGATCGTGGCCCCTATCATCGCGGTCATCATGGTCATCTGGACGTTCGTGCTCGCCCGCACCACGTACGGCCGGCACGTCTACGCCGTCGGCGGCAACACCGAGGCGGCGCGCCGCGCCGGCATCCCGGTCGACCGCATCCGCATCTCGGTGTTCGTGATCGGCTCGTTCATGGCGGCGATCGGCGGCATCATCGCGGCCAGCCGGGCCAACTCGGTCGACCCGAACTCCGGCGGCAGCAACGTCCTGCTGTACGCGGTCGGCGCGGCCGTCATCGGCGGCACGAGCCTTTTCGGCGGCAAGGGCCGGGTGTTCGACGCGGTCATCGGAGGCGCGGTGATCGCGGTCATCGACAACGGCATGGGCCTGATGGGCTTCAGCTCGGGCACCAAGTTCATCTTCACCGGTCTGATCCTTCTGCTGGCGGCCAGCGTCGACGCGCTGTCGCGACGGCGGGCAGCCTCCACGGGTAACAGGTAGCCGATGCGGACGACTCCCACCCAGGAGGACGTCCGCCGCAACAACCTGGGCACGCTGCTGCGATACGTCCACATTCATGGGGCTACGTCCCGCGCGGAACTCACCACCCGCCTGGGCCTGAACCGCAGCACCATCGGGGCGCTGACCGCGGACCTCGCCGCCGCGGGACTGGTCACCGAGAAAAAAGGACCACGCGAAACCGGCCGGGCCGGACGACCATCACTGGTTGTCCGGCCCGAATCCGTCAAGGTCTACGCGTACGCCCTCAACATCGAAGTCGACCGGCTGCGCGCGGCCCGCATCGGCCTCGGCGGGCACATCCTGGACCGCCGCGAAGCCCCCCGCCCCCGCGGCATGCAGGTGGTCGACGCGGTCCAGCCCCTCGCCGGCTTCATCCACGAGATGCGCGCGGCGGTGCCCGAGGGCTCCCGGTACGTCGGTGCCGGGCTGGCCATCGCCGGCATGGTGCGCCGCGCGGACGGCATGGTCCGGCTCGCCCCGACGATCGGCTGGGTGGACGAGCCGGTGGGCGACGCGCTGGTCGAGCGGATCGGCGACGAGGGCCCGATGATCGTGGGCAACATCGCCGACGTCTCGGCCATGGTCGAGCACACCCGCGGCGCAGCGGCCGGCCGGGACAACGTCATCTATTTATACGGCGACGTCGGCGTGGGTGCGGGCATCATCGCCGGTGGGCGGCGCATCAGCGGGCGCGGCGGGTACGGCGGCGAAGTGGGCCACATGGTGGTCAACCCGCAGGGCGAGCTGTGCAGCTGCGGCTCCCGCGGCTGCTGGGAAACCGAAATCGGCGAGTATCCGCTGCTGCGCCTGGCCGGCCGGCCGGACCGCAGCGGGCGCGAGGCGGTGCTGGCGGTGGTGGACGCGGCGATGCGGGGCGACTGGGTGGCGCAGCAGGCCGTCCGGCAGGTGGGCGACTGGCTCGGACTCGGCGTCGGCAACCTGGTGAACATCTTCAACCCGGAGGCGGTGATCTTCGGCGGCACGCTGCGCGACATCTACCTGGTGGCCGCGGCGCAGATCCGCAGCCGGCTCAATGAGGTGGCGCTGCCGGCCTGCCGCGACGAGATCCGCCTGCGCACCCCGGAGCTGGGCCGCGACGCCGCCCTGATCGGCGCGGCCGAGCTGGCCTTCGAACGCCTGCTGGCCGATCCGCTGGTGTGACCGGGCGGGCTACAGTGCTCGCGTGAGCATCCGAGCTTCGGACGAGGATCGGCAGCGGGTGATGGCCGCGCTTGAGCGGCACACCGGCGCGGGCCGGCTCACGCTCGACGAGTTCACCCAGCGGGTCGGGCTGGCCGCCGACGCGACGACCCTGGACGAGCTGTCCGCCGTGGTCAGCGATCTACCGGCCGACGACCAGCACCGCCGCGACTTCCTGATCCTGCTGCTGGTCGCCGTCGTCACGCTGGCTCTGCTGGCCGGGTTCCTGGTTTTGCGCTGACCGGGGTGCCGTGCCACGAGTTCCACAGCGCCGCATAGGAGCCACCCGCGGCGACCAGCTCGTCGTGCGAGCCGAGCTCGGTGATCCGGCCGCCCTCAACCACGGCGACCCGGTCCGCGTCATGGGCGGAGAACAGGCGGTGGGCGATTGCTACGACCGTACGGCCACGCAACACCGCAGCCAGTGACTGCTCCAGATCCCGTGCCGCCCGCGGGTCCAGCAGCGCCGTCGCCTCGTCCAGCACCAGGGTGTGCGGGTCGGCCAGCACCAGCCGGGCCAGCGCCACCTGCTGGGCCTGCGCCGCCGACAGCGTGAACCCGCCGGACCCGACCATCGTGTCCAGCCCGTCCGGCAACCGGTCGACCCATTTGAGGGCGTTCACGGCGGCCAGCGCCTCGCGGACATCCGACGGCGACGATCCCGGGCACACCATGGCAACGTTGTCGCGCAACGTACCCATGAAGACGTGATGCTCCTGGCTGACGAGCGCTACCTCCGTACGCAGGCGGTTGAGAGGCAGATCCGCCAGCGCGACCCCGCCGACGGTCAGTGACCCGCTCCCCGGCGCGTGCACGCCCGCGAGCAGGCGGCCCAGCGTGGATTTGCCCGCCCCGGAGGGTCCGACGATGGCCAGCCGCTCGCCCGGCGCGATGGTCAAGGTGATGCCGTGCAGGACTTCGCGGCCCTCTACGTAGGAGAAACGCACGTCCCGCGCGACGATCTCGGTGCCGCGCGGGAGCTCGGTTGTGCCCGGCGGCGCGGTGAACGAGACCCCCAGCAGCCGGGCCAGCGAAGCCGCACCGACCTGCAGCTCGTCCAGCCAGCCGAGGAAACGGTCAAGCGGGTCGATCAGCAACTGGGTGTAGAGCACCGCCGAGGTCACCTGGCCCAGCGTGACCCAGCCCTCGAAGTAGTACCAGCCGCCGATGAGCAGGGTGCCGACCACCGGCAGGATGTAGCCGAACTCGACGGTGGGGCTCCACACCGTACGCAGGTAGAGGGTGTATCGCTCCGCCGCCCAGGACCGTTTCAGATCGGCGTCGGTCCGCCGTATCCGCTGCTGCTGCCGGCGCAACGCATCCACCGTGCGCGCGCCCTCGACGGTCTCCGCAAGACCATCCGTGACCTGCGAATATGCGGCGTTCTGCCGCAGATATCCGGCGCCCGCGCGACGCAGGTACCAGCGCGCCGAGAACACGATGACCGGAACCGCGATCAACAACGGCAGGGCCAGCAACGGACTGACCAGGATCAGAGCGGCAACCGCCAGCGAGACAGTGATCAGGGCAATGATCGTTTCCGGTACGGCAAAGCGCACGCACCGCGACAGCGCATCAACATCGCGCGACGTTCGGGTCAGCAGATCCCCCGTGCCCGCGCGTTCCACAGTCGACAGCGGGATGGTCAGCACCCGATCCACGAACTCCTCGCGCAGCTCGCCGAGCACCCGCTCCCCCAGCCGCGCCGAGGCGATGTAGGCAAACCGCACCATGATCGCCTGCACGCCGATGGAGAGCGCGATCAGCAGCGCGATCCGGTCCACCGCGGCCATCGCCCCGCCGTGCTGGATCGAGTTGACCAGGCTGCCCAGCAGGCGCGGCCCGGCCAGCCCGGCGATCGCCGCGACGGCATGCAGGCACAGGGCCGTGACCAGGGCGCGCGGGTGCCGGCGGAACAGCTCGCGGGCGTACCGGCGCACCTGGCGGGAATCTGCCACCGGGAGCGCGTTGCTCACTCGCGCAGCACCGCCCTCGCGTAGGCGAGGCTGCCGTCCAGCAGCTCGCGATGGGTACCTTCGGCGACCACCAGGCCGTCCTCGACGTAGACGACGTGGTCGGCACGATCCAGCACCAGCGGGCTGGTCGAGCAGACCACAGTGGTCCGCCCCTGCCGGGCCCGGCCGAGCCGGTCGGCGATGCGCGCCTCGGTGTGCGCGTCGACCGCACTGGTCGGCTCGACCAGCACAAGGATCTCGGGATCGGCGACCAGGGCGCGGGCCAGGCGCAGCCGTTGCTGCTGGCCGCCGGAGAAGCTGCGGCCGCGCTCGGCTACCTCGCTGTCCAAGCCGTCGGGCAGCTCGCCGATCACATCGTCAGCCGACGCGGCGTCCAGGGCGGCGGCCGCCCGGCCGGTGCCGTGCGGGTCAAGGTCGTCACGCAACGGCCCGGAGAACAGGCGCGCGTCGTTGTCGGCCACCAGGATCCGCTCACGCAGGGCGTCCGCATCAAAGCTTTTCAGCGGTACGCCGCCCAGCAGCGTCTCGTCGCCCTCACGGGTGTAGCGGCCGAGCCGGTCAGCGATCGCCACCGCGTCGGCGGGCAGGGCGGCGGCGATCGCGGTGACCCGCCCGGACCGTACGACCACGCCCGACACCGGATCGGCCAGGTCACCACCCGCGGGCACCGCCCGCGGCTGCTCGGGCCCGGGCAGATCGGATTGCACCTGCAGCATGTCGACCACGCGCCGCCCGGAGACGTGCCCACGGGTCAGCTTGTCGATCGTCTCGGTGAGCTGGCGCAGCGGTGAGACCAGGAAGGCTGCGTAGCCGTAGAACGACACCAGTTGACCGACCGTGATCCGCCCGGACAACGCGAAGCGCGCCCCGAGCCAGGTGACCAGCACCAGGAACATGCCGGGCACCAGCACCTGGGCGCCGTCGAGCAGGGCCTCGACCCGGGCCACCCGCACCCCGGCGTGCCGCAGTTCCTGCGAACCGGCCCGGTATTTCTGCGACATCACCGGCTCACCGCCCACACCACGCAGCACGCGCAGCCCGCCGACCAGGTCGGTGGCCCGCCCGGTGAGCCGGCCCTGTTTCTCGCGGTACTCCTGCTGACGGTGGTGCAGCGGGCGGATCAGCAAACTGACCACAGCGGTGAGCAGCGGGATGCCCAGCACCACGACCAGCCCCAGCGGCACCGAGGTGAACAGCAGGATCGTGGTGACGGTCAGCACCGCGACGACCGAGCCGGTGCCGCGGGCGGTGATGTCGATGGCGTTGCCGATGTGGCTGATGTCGGCCGTACCGATGGCCACGATTTCCCCGGCGTCGAGGCGTCGCGGCAGGGCCACGCCGAGCTTGCCGGATTTGCGCACGGACAACTGGATGGTGCGGAACGCCGCCGACAGCCAGTTGTAGACCGCGCGGCGGTGGCGCAGCACCCCGGCCAGCGCCTGCACCGCACCGACGCCCAGCAGCACCATGCTCCACAGCACGAGATCGCCGGTGTCGCGCTGGGTCAGCCCGGCATCGATGGCCTTGCCGACGACGGCGGGCACCACGGCCTGGCACACCATCCACAGGACGGCGAACAGCACCGCGGCGCTGACGGATGGCCAGGTACGCCGGGCCAGCCAGCCCAGGTAGCGGGTGGCGGACCGGTCATCGGGGGTGCCGGGGTTCGGGGGCGGCAGATCACGCATCGCCCTTCGACGTTACGTAACTACGCCATCACGATCCATAGGGTTATCTATCGACCGGCGTGAAATCCCACACGTGCGGGGCTCGGGCAACCAACTCGGATGGGGGAGCCGGAAGCTCCGCCGGGGTGTTGCGCCACTTGGAAATGACCACAATACGAAGATCGGTGGAGGAGAAGACCTCGCTCGACACGTACGAGGGCAGCACCTCCAGTTTTGGCACCGCCACCTCGCAGACCCAGGTCAGCAGCTCGTCAAAGCCGCTGCGCGAGGCCCGCACCTCCCACATCCGCGCGATCATGCCTGGCTTCCTACCCCGCCACCGCGACGGAGGTCAATCCCATAGCCGAATCAACCGGCAGATCGAGCCGGCTGGGCACGACCCCGGCCGCTACCAGATGTGATCCCAGCGCCGCGACCATCGCCCCGTTGTCGGTACACAACTGCGGACGAGGTACGCGTACCCGGACACCAAGCTTGGCCGCGCGCTCCTCGGCCTTGAGCCGCAGCCGCGAGTTCGCCGCGACCCCGCCCCCGATGATCAGCGTCTCGACCCCGTGCTCCCGGCACGCGTCCAGCGCCTTGGCGGTCAGCACGTCACAGACAGCCTCCTGGAAGCTCGCCGCCACATCGGCCACCGGCACCGGCTCCCCGTCGCGTTCCCTGGCCTCCACCCAGCGGGCGACCGCGGTCTTGAGCCCGGAGAAGGAGAAGTCGAACCGGTGTTTGGCCAGGTCCTTCGGCGCCGTCAGCCCGCGCGGGAAGGCGATCGCCGCCGGGTCACCCTCGCGCGCGGCCCGGTCGATCACCGGCCCACCCGGGAACCCCATCCCCAGCAGCCGGGCCACCTTGTCGAACGCCTCCCCCGCCGCATCGTCAATGGTCGCGCCCAACGGCGTCACCCCGGCGGTCAGATCATCGACCAGCAGCAGTGACGAATGCCCCCCGGACACCAGCATGGCGATCGCCGGCTCGGGCAGCGGACCATGCTCCAAGGTGTCCACAGCCACGTGCGCAGCCAGGTGATTCACGCCGTAGATCGGCTTGTCCGCGGCCAGCGCATACCCCTTGGCCGCCGCAACGCCGACGAGCAGCGCGCCGGCCAGCCCCGGCCCGGCGGTCACCGCGATGGCGTCGATGTCGGCCAGGCTCACCCTGGCCTCGTCGAGCGCCCGCTGCATGGTCGGCACGATCGCTTCGAGGTGGGCGCGGCTGGCCACCTCGGGCACCACCCCGCCGAAGCGGGCATGCTGGTCAACGCTGGACGCGATCGCGTCGGCCAGCAAGGTGTGCCCGCGCACGATGCCGATCCCGGTCTCGTCGCAGGAGGTTTCGATCCCGAGGACCAGGGGCTCGTCAGACATCACGCATCATCACCAGGGCGTCGGTGTTACTGGGCTGGTAGTAACCGCGCCGGATGCCGACGGGCTCGAAGTCGTACGTGGCGTACAGGTGCTGGGCGGGCTGATTGTCGACTGCCACTTCCAGCAGAACCTTGCGGTCCCCGGCTCGTTCCAGCAGCGTCTCGAGGAGCTGGCGGCCGATGCCCCGCTTCTGGGCGGTGCGCTTGACCGCGATGTTCTGCACCCAGCTCTCCTCGTTGTCCACCAGCGCCAGCCCGGCGTAGCCGACAAGCTCGGTGCCGTCCATCGCGGTGACGTAGAACTGCCGCTGGGCCAGCTCGTTCCAGAACATGGCCGAGGACCACTTCTCCAACCCGAACAGGTCTTCCTCGATCGGTAGCACGTCCACGATGTGCCACCACCGGAACGGCTTGATGCTGATCACTGCAGCACGTGCTTCCGCTCGGTACTGGCCACCGCATCCGGGCGCCGCAGGTACAACGGGGTCAGGGCATCGGCCGGCGCGCCCGCACGGATCTTGTCCACCGCGAGCGCGATCAACGCCTCGCCCGAGGGGTACAGCACCCGGTCGTCGATCGGCACACCGAAGTCATACTTCAGCGCCCCCTCCCCCACCGCCCTCTGCACGCTGATGTCCGACATCTCCGCAGGTTTCGCCACGGCCGGGTCGGTGATCCGCACCCCATCCTGGTAGACCGCGTAGTAGACCTCCCGGCGCCGGGCATCGGTGGCAACGAGCACGCGACCCGGCCCGGCAGCACGCCCAAGCCCGTCCAAGGAGCAGATGCCGTACGCCGGAATGCCCAGCACCTGCGCCATAGCGGCCGCTGTCGCGAGTCCCACCCGCAGTCCCGTGAACGGCCCGGGACCCAGCCCGGCCACGATCGCGCCGAGATCCGCTGGACTTCTGCCGGCGTCTTGAAGCACGGCGCGGATCTGGGGGGCCAGGAGTTCGCCGTGGGCGCGGGGGTCGATGGTGCGGCGCTCGGCTACTCCGCGCAGGCCATCATCGCCGACCTCGGCCAGGGCGGCGGTCACTGCGGGGGTGGCGGTATCCACAGCTAGAACAAGCACCCGCAAACATTACCTTCGCTGGGTGGGGGCTTGGTGATGGGCGGGCGGCGGCAGCCAGGCGGCCGCGATACCAGCCGCTGATGGACGGGCGCGACTGGGCGGAACCACCGACGATCCAACGGCCGCCGCGCGATCCGCGGGTTACGGGCCGACTGGCTGAAACCACGGCGGCCCCTGCTACCGGCCCTCACTCATCCCCGAGGATCCCAATCGATCGGCGGCCGGCCCCCGTCAGCCAGCGCCTTGTTAGCGGCGCTGAACATCCGGGCCCCGAAAAAGTCCTTCCCCCCATTGAGCGGGCTGGGGTGCCCCGACTCAACAACCGTGTGCACCGGATTGGTAACCAGGGACGCCTTCTTGCGGGCGTAGGAGCCCCACAGCAGGAAGACGATCCGCTCGTTTCTGGCGTTGAGGGCTCGGATCGTGGCGTCGGTGAAGACTTCCCAGCCTTTGTTCTTGTGCGAGCCGGCCGACTTTTCTCGTACCGTCAGAACCGCGTTCAGCAGCAGGATGCCTTGCCGCGCCCATCCGGTCAGGTCGCCGCTCGTGGAGGGCGCCACCCCGACGTCTTCGGCTAGTTCCTTGTAGACGTTGCGCAGGGAGGGCGGCACTCGCACACCCGCACGCACGCTGAAGCTGAGGCCGTGCGCCTGCCCGGGGCCGTGGTAGGGATCCTGGCCCAGCAGCAGAACGCGCGTCTGCGACGGGGAGCACAGCCGGTACGCCGCGAACAGGTCCTCGATCGGCGGGTAAATCGTGTACGTCGCGTACTGCTCGGCCACGAAAGCGCCCAGCGCCGCGGTGGCAGCCGGTTCGAGGAATGGCGTCAGCTCGGCGCGCCAGGCTTCGGGGAGCAGCTCGGTCAGGTTCACATGGTCTCCGTCAGGTGCTTGAGGCGGCCGGCCCAGTCCCCGCCGTACGGGATGAGCTCTATCGTGCGGGTGTCGTCGTCCAGGCGGTCGATGCGCACCGCCAAGTACTCGTCGTTCAGGTGTTCCACCAGCCCGGCGCCCCATTCGACAACCGTGACAGCGTCCTCGGCGGAGGCGTCGAGGTCCAGGTCGTCGATCTCGGCGCGGGGATCAACAGCATCGCCCAACCGGTACGCATCCGCGTGCACCAGCGCGACCATGCCACCTCGCGCCGGGTCGGGGCGGTGCACCCGGGCGATGACAAACGTGGGCGAGGTGATCGCGCCGGACACGCCCAGGCCAGCGCCGATGCCTTGCACCAGCGCTGTCTTGCCGGCGCCGAGCGGGCCGGTCAGCAGCAGCAGATCACCGGCTCGCAGCACGGTGGCCAGGTGCCGCCCGAATGCCTGGGTGTCCTCCACGGTGGACAACTCGGCGACCATCACGAGATCTTGTCCAGGAACGGCAGCAGTGCCGCGTTCACCTCGTCGGCCTTTTCCAGCATGACCACGTGGCCACTGTTGTCGATTTTGAGCAGCTCGGCGTCGGGGAGGTGGCGCAGGATCTCCTCCGAGTGGGTCACCGGGGTCAAATAGTCCTTCGTTCCCACCAGCACCAGCACGGGGACGCCCTGGAGCGCCGACAGGGCCGGGAACCGGTTGTGCGTGTACAGCGTGTGCAGATACTTGGTCAGCGTCTCGACGGAGGTCTTGGAGTTCATCTGCTCCACGAAGGAGACCAACGACGGGCTGGGCCGGGGGTCGCCGAAGCCATACCTGCGGGTCAGCAGCCACGCCAGGTCGGAGGACACGATCCGGGCGCGGTCGATGGCGGTGCCGCCGACCCGGGCCGAGGCGCCCCACAGCGGGAAGAACGGTGCGCTGGCCCGGGCCACCAGGGTCTGGATCCCGATCTTCGACTTGTCGATCAGGCCGGCCGAGGTGGACATCAGCACGACCCCGGTCACCCGCTTGCCGAACCACTCGGGATATTGCTCGGCGAACGCCATGATGGTCATGCCGCCCATGGAGTGACCGACCAGGATGATGTGGCCGTCGGGCACCGCGGCGTTGAGGACCGCGGCCAGCGACTTGCCCAGCGCGGCGATGTCGTAGTCGCCGGACTTGAGCCGGCTCGACCGTCCGTGCCCGGGTTGGTCGTAGAAGACGAGCCGGTGATCGCCGCGTTCGGCGAGGGCCTTGCGCTGGAAGTAGAACGTGCCCATGTCCAGGGCGAAGCCGTGCACGAACACGATCGTCGGCTTCGGCTCGCCCAAAGACTCCGCGGGCTCGACGATCTCGACGTGCAGGTTCGTGCCGTCCGCGGCGGTGACGGTCAGCTCCTCGTCAAAAGGCTGATCACCAAAAACCTCTTCCGCGTACGGATCCCCGAGCGCCTTCACCGAACGGCGCACCAGCACCCGCTCGACGGCGAACGCGGCAGCCAGCCCGGCAGCGGCCACCCCGACCACCGCACCGGCGACACCCACCCGTTTCGCCCGCCTCATGCGACCTCCCCGTCGTAGACCCGCGGCACCCGGGAACCGCCGAACCGCGTGACGATCTCGTAGTTGATCGTGCCGATCGCGTCAGCCCAGTCGGTGGCGGTGGGCTCCCCGCCGGTGCCCGGACCGAACAGCGTGGCCACGTCACCGGCCCGCACCGGGTCGTCGTCGCAGTCGAGCACGATCTGGTCCATGCAGACCCGGCCGGCGATGGTGCGCACCTTGCCACCCAGCAGCACCGGGCCCACATTGGACGCGTGCCGGGGCACGCCGTCGCCATAGCCCAGCGGCACCAACGCCAGCGTCGTCTCGCCGGTGGTGTGGTACGCATGGCCGTACGAGACGCCCTGGCCCGCGGGCACCCGCTTGGTCAGGATCACCCGGGCCCGGGCGGTCATCGCGGGACGCAGTCCGGGCGGTTGCGGGCCGGCCAGCGGGGAGAGCCCGTAGATCGCGACGCCGGGGCGGACCAGGTCGTAGTGCGCGTCGGGCCGGGTCAGGGTGGCCGCCGAGTTCGCGATGTGGCGGTAGCGCGGCTCGATGCCGATGCGCTCGGCCACGGCGAGGGCCTCGGCGAACGCGGCCAGTTGGTGATCGTTCGTCTCGTGATCGGGCTCGTCGGAGCGTACGAAATGACTCCAGACCCCGACGATCTCCAGGTCTCCATCCGCCTGCGCCTTGGCCGCCGCCTCCACCAGGGCGGGCCACTCGGCAGCGGTCGCACCGGCGCGGGCCAGACCCGTGTCGATCTTCAGGTGCACGCGGGCGGGCCGCTCGACCCGGCGCGCCGCCGTGACCAGCTCGCCCAGCTGGCCCAGCGTGCTCGCGTTGAGGTCGACGCCGGCCGTGAGGCCCTCGTGCAGCGCCAACCCGGGCGAGTGCAGCCAGGCGAAAACCGGAGCGGTGATCCCCGCACCCCGCAGCGTCAGCGCCTCGTCGAGCGTGGCCACCCCGAGCCAGCTCGCCCCACCGGCCAGCGCGGCGCGGGCCGAGGCCAGCATGCCGTGACCGTATCCATCGGCCTTGACCACGGCCATGACCTCGGCGGTCGTGCCCGCGCGCAGGGTCGCGACGTTGTCCCGGATGGCGTCAAGGTCGACGCGGATTTCGGCCTGCCACATGCTCCCCAGCCTACTGAGGCGGTCTGACGAAACTTGTCAGAGCAGGTCAGCGAGGACCGGCCGGAGTGCGGCAGCCACATCGGCCGAGGTCACCGGGCCGTCCTGACCCGCGCGGAGCCCAGCCAGCCCGTGCACGTACGCGGCAGCCACCGCGGCCTTCCCGGCGGGCAGCCCGGCAGCGAGCAGCGAGCCGAGCAGCCCGGCCAGCACGTCCCCGGAGCCGGCCGTGGCCAGGTCGGCGCTGCCGGTCGGGTTGGCCCACACCTCGCCGGACGGGGTCGCCACGATCGTCCGGTCACCCTTCAGCAGCACCACCGCGTTCAGCCAGGCGGCCAGCCGCAGCGCCGAGCCCATCCGATCCGCGCCGGGCGCCTCCCCGGCGAGGCGCTTGAACTCCCCGTCGTGCGGGGTGACCACCAGGGGTGCGTCACGGCGCAGGTCACGGGCGTGCTGACCGTCGACCAGCAGGGTCAGCGCGTCGGCATCCAGCAGCACCGGCAACGGGGTGGCCAGCACGCTGCGCAGCTCCGTACGAGCATCGTCGGAGGTCCCCAGCCCCGACCCGCACACCCAGGCCTGCACCCGGCCGGCCTCGGACACCCGCTTGGTTGCCACGACCGACGGGTGCTGGCGGAGCACCTCGCGATCGGCCGTACCCGCATACCGGACCATGCCGGTGGGACCCGCGAGCGCCCCGGTGACCGACAGCACCGCCGCGCCCGGATAGATCGCCGAGCCCGTGGCCACCCCGGCCACGCCGCGCGTGTACTTGTCCGAGGACGCCGTGGGACGCGGCCACCAGGAAGCGATGTCGGACGCGTCGGGGATTCGTACCGCTGGAGCGGCGTGCAGCGTGGCACCCAGGCCGATGTCCACCAGCTCGACGTGGCCCGCCAGGGCTGCGGCAGCCCCCACCACGTGCGCGGGCTTGAGGCAGCCGAAGGTCACCGTCACGTCCGCGTGCACCGCGTCGCCCGGCACATCGCCGGTGTCCACCGCCACCCCGCTGGGCACGTCCACCGCAACGACCAGCGATCCGAGGCCGGCAACGCGCTTGACCAGGGCAGCCGCTCCGGGCCGAAGACCACCGCTCGCGCCGATCCCGACGATGCCATCCAGCACCAGGTCGGCCCGCGAAGGCAGTTGCGCAACGGTACGGCCACCCGAGCGTCGAAGCTCGGACAGCCCCGCCGCGTGCACCCGGTCCGGCTGCACCAGGATCGCCTGCACCTGCGCGCCCCGGGCGGCCAGCCGGGCACCGGCGTACAGCGCGTCACCGCCGTTGTCGCCGCTGCCCACCAGCAGCACGACGGTGGAGCCATAGACGCCCCCGCGTTCCTGCAGCAGCAACGCGCACCGGCGCGCCAGCCCAGCCGCGGCACGCTGCATCAACGTGCCATCGGGCAGCGTCGCCATCAGGGCATTCTCCGCCGACCGTACGTCTGCTACCCGCCATGCCGCCCGCATCAGTGCCTCCCTGGTCCGCCACCCTCAGGCCTCGGCTACCACCATGGCCGAGGCGATCCCGCCGTCGTGCGACAGCGACAGGTGCCAGCGGTTGACGCCTCGCTCGGCGGCCACCGCGGCGACCGTGCCGGCCACCGTCAGCCAGGGACGGCCATCCGGATCCGACACGATCTCGCAGTCGTGCCAGCGCAGCCCCGCCGGAGCGCCGAGCGCCTTGGCCACGGCTTCCTTCGCCGCGAACCGGGCCGCCAGCGACTCCGCCGAGCGCACGTGCCCGGATGTCGTCGCCCGCTCCGATTCGGTGAAGAGCCGGTCGGCCAGCTGCGGCGTGCGTTCCAGCGCCTGAGCGAAGCGGGACACCAGCACCACATCGATCCCGACAGACACGATCACACGCCGACCCTACCCAAGCCGGGGCCGGGTCACTCCACGGTGACCGACTTCGCCAGGTTGCGGGGCTGGTCCACGTCGTGTCCCCGGGCCGCCGCGATCTCGCACGCGAGGATCTGCAGGGGCACGGTGGTCATCAGCGGCGCCAGCAGCGTGGGGGTGCGCGGCACGGAAATCAGGTGATCCGCGTACGAGGCCACAGCGTTATCGCCCTCCTCGGCGATCACGATCGTGCGGGCGCCCCGGGCTCGTACCTCCTGGATGTTGGACACGACCTTGTCCCTGAGCACCCCGCGCCCGGCCGGAGAGGGCACCACGCACACCACCGGCGTGCCCTCGTCGATCAGCGCGATCGGCCCGTGCTTGAGCTCACCCGCCGCGAAGCCCTCGGCGTGCATGTAGGCAAGCTCCTTGAGCTTGAGCGCACCTTCCAGGGCCACCGGGAAGCCGACGTGGCGGCCGATGAACAGCACCGTCGAGGCGGTCCGCAGGTCACGGGCCAGGGCGCGCACGTCCTCCATCTGACCGAGCAGGTCGCGCAGGTCGTCGGGGGTGCGGCGGAGGCGGTCCACCACCGCGGCGACCTCGTCGGCGTACATCACGCCGCGGATCTGGGCCAGGTGCAGGCCGATCAGGTAGCAGGCGACGAGCTGGGTGAGGAACGCCTTGGTGGAGGCAACAGCGATCTCCGGACCGCCGTGGGTGTAGAGCACGGCGTCGGACTCGCGCGGAATCGTGGAGCCGTTGGTGTTGCAGATGGCCAGCACCCGGGCTTTCTGCTCCTTGGCGTGGCGCAGCGCCATCAGGGTGTCCATCGTCTCGCCGGACTGGCTGATCGCGATGACCAGCGTCGAGCGGTCCAGCACCGGGTCGCGGTAGCGGAACTCGCTGGCCAGCTCGACCTCGCAGGGGATGCGGTTCCAGTGCTCGATGGCGTACTTGGCGACCATCCCGGCGTGATAAGCGGTGCCGCAGGCGATGATGAACACCTTGTCGACGTCGCGCAGGTCCTGGTCGGTCAGGCGGACCTCGTCGAGCACGATCTCCCCGCGCTCGGAGAGCCGGCCCAGCAGCGTGTCGGCGATGGCCTGCGGCTGCTCGGCGATCTCCTTGAGCATGAAGTAGTCGTAGCCGCCCTTCTCGGCGGCCGAGGCGTCCCAGTCGATGTGGAACTCCTTGCCGGTGGCGTCCGCACCGGCGAAATCGGTGATCTCGATGGCGCCGGGCGTGATCAACACGATCTGGTCCTGGCCCAGCTCGATGGCCTCGCGGGTGTGCTCGATGAACGCGGACACGTCGCTGGCCAGGAAGTTCTCCCCCTCGCCGCGACCGACCACCAGCGGCGAGTTGCGACGCGCGGCCACCACAGCGCCGGGAACCGCGACGTCGGTGGCGAGCAGGGTGAAGGCGCCTTCGAGCCGATTCACGGTACGGCGCATGCCCTCGGCGAGCAGTTGCGGACCGGCCAGCTCGGAGCCGGCCTCCCGCAGGGCCCGCACCTCGGCGGCGAGCAGGTGGGCGGCGCACTCGGTGTCGGTGTCGCTGATGAACTCGACTCCGGTGGCTTCGAGCTCGGCGCGCAGGCGCCCGAAGTTCTCGATGATGCCGTTGTGGATGACCGCGACCCGGCCGTCGGCGGACAGATGCGGGTGGGCGTTGCGGTCGGTGGGGCCGCCGTGCGTGGCCCAGCGGGTGTGCCCGATCGCGGTCGAGCCGCTGGCGATGCCGTCGCCAGCGCGCTCCCCCAGCGCCTTTTCCAGGTTCGCCAGCTTGCCGGCGCGCTTCTCGGTCAGGATGACGTTGTCGTCGACCACCGCGACACCCGCGGAGTCATAGCCGCGGTACTCCAGCCGGCGGAGACCGTCGAGGACGATTTGCAGCGCCGGCCGACTGCCGACGTAACCCACGATGCCACACATGAAGGGCAGCGTAGCCGACTTTCGCTCATGACAGGTGCGCGAGAGGCGTACTTTCGCGCAGCACAGTTGATTGAAAGGCGGTTCGGTGGCCATTGCCCGGCTGCCATCACAGGTCACAGCCGCGCCCGACACGTCCGGGTGATCCTGCCTGGCGCTGTGGGCGTACCGTCGGATCTGCGCCCGCCGTAGGCTGGCGGGCGTGACGACGTCGATCCCGGCCGACCCGCTGGTCGCACGCATGCGCCCGTTCGGGACCACCATCTTCACGGAGATGTCAGCGCTTGCCGCGCGGACCGGCTCGGTGAACCTCGGGCAGGGCTTCCCCGACACCGACGGGCCGCCGGAGATGGTGGACGCGGCCGCCGAGGCGCTGCGCTCGGGCGCCAACCAGTATCCGCCGCTGCCGGGCATCCCGGTGCTGCGCCAGGCGATCGCCGCCCACGAGAAGCGCTTCTGGCAGCTCAGCCGGGATCCGGACACCGAGGTCGTGGTCACCGCCGGCGCCACCGAAGCCATCGCCGCCGCCATTCTCGCGCTGTGCGAGGCCGGCGACGAGGTGGTGTGCTTCGAGCCTTACTACGATTCGTACGCGGCCTCCGTGGCGCTGGCCGGCGCGGTCCGGCGGCCGGTGACCCTGCGACCCGGCCCGGATGGGCGGTACGGCTTCGACGAGGCCGAGCTGCGGGCGGCTTTTAGGGCTCGTACGCGCCTGGTGTTGCTCAACACGCCGCACAACCCGACCGGCAAGGTGTTCACCCCGGCCGAGCTGGCCCTGATCGCCGAGCTGTGCCGCGAGCACGACGTGTACGCGGTGACCGACGAGGTCTACGAGCACCTGGTCTTCACCGACGCCGCCGCCGGGCACCTCCCGCTGGCCACGCTGCCCGGCATGCGCGAACGTACCCTGCGCATCTCATCGGCGGGCAAGAGCTTCTCGTGCACCGGCTGGAAGGTGGGGTGGGTGACCGGCCCGGCCGCACTGGTGTCGGCGGTGCAGCGGGTCAAGCAGTTCCTGACGTTCGTCAACGCCGGGCCGCTGCAGCCCGCGGTCGCCGTGGCGCTGAGCCTGCCGGACAGCTACTTCACCGGCTTGCGCGACAGCATGCAGGCCCGCCGCGACCGGCTGGTGGCCGGCTTGACCGACGCCGGGTTCGGCGTGCTGCCCGGCGAGGGAACCTACTTCGTGACCGCCGACATCCGGCCGCTGGGCGGCGCCGACGGCACCGACTTCTGCCGGGCGCTGCCCGAGCGCTGCGGTGTGGTGGCCGTCCCGACCCAGGTGTTCTACGACCACCCGGAGCGGGGACGCCACCTCATCCGCTTCGCGTTCTGCAAGCGCGAGGACGTCATCGACGAAGCCGCCCGGCGCTTGCGAACCCTGAGCTAGGCGGGGCTGGCCGCGCGCACCTCGGCGGCGACCCGCTCGGCGATCGAGCGGGCCTGCTCCTCGGTCTCGGCCTCGACCATGACCCGCACCAGCGGCTCGGTGCCCGAGGGGCGCAGCAGCACGCGGCCCGTCTCGCCGAGCTCGTTCTCGGCCAGGGTGACAGCGGCCTGCACGGTCGGGGCGTTCGCACCGGCCTCGCGATCCTTGACCGGGACGTTCACCAGCACCTGCGGGAGCTTGTGGACGACCGCTGCCAGGTCGGCCAGGGACTTGCCGGTGGACGCGATCGTCGCCATCAGGTGCAGGCCGGTCAGCACGCCGTCGCCGGTGGTGGCGAACGCCGGCATGACGATGTGCCCGCTCTGCTCGCCGCCGAGGGCATAGTTGTTGGCGTTGAGCTCCTCCAGGACGTACCGGTCGCCGACCTTGGTCTCCAGCAGCTTGATGCCTGCCTGCTTCATCGCGATCCGCAGCCCCAGGTTGCTCATCACCGTGGCAACCAGCGTGTCGTCGGTCAGGGTGCCAGCGTCGCGCATCGCCAGGGCCAGGATCGCCATGAGCTGGTCGCCGTCGACGACCTCGCCGCTGGCCGTCACCGCGAGGCAGCGGTCCGCGTCACCGTCGTGGGCCAGCCCCAGGTCGGCACCCTCGCGCACGACCGCCTCGATCAGCGACTCCAGGTGGGTGGAACCGCAGTTGTCGTTGATGTTCAGCCCGTCGGGCTCGGCGTGCATCGAGATGACCTCCGCGCCCGCCTCCCGGTAGGCGGTCGGGCCGGCGTCGCTGGCCGCACCGTTCGCGCAGTCCACCACGACCTTGATGCCTTCGAGGCTGTGCGGCGTCGAGTCGACGAGGTGCTTGATGTAGTGCTCCTCGCCGTCCATCAGGTCGTGCACCCGTCCGACCCCGGCGCCGGTGGGCCGTCCGACCAGGCCGTGCCCGTCGGCGACCGCCGCCTCGATGCGCTGCTCCAGCTCATCGGGCAGCTTGAGGCCGCCGGGGGCGAACAGCTTGATCCCGTTGTCGGGCATCGGATTGTGCGACGCGCTCAGCATCACGCCGAGGTCGGCCTGGGCCTGGCCCACCAGGAAGGCGACCGCCGGAGTGGGCAGCACGCCGACCCGTACGACGTTGGCTCCGGCGCTGGTCAGCCCGGCCACGACGGCGGCTTCGAGCATCTCGCCGCTGGCCCGCGGGTCGCGGCCCACGATGGCGAGGGGCTGGTGGCTGCGGTCGGTCTCGATGAGCACGCGGGCCGCGGCGACCGCGACCGAGAGCGCAAGCTCGGGAGTCAGGAGCTCACCGTTGGCGAGCCCGCGGATGCCGTCCGTGCCGAAGAGTCGCCCCATGGCGGCCGTTCCTTTCGCCGGTCGGAGCTCACCCTGGACCGGTGTGATCGATGTGGGAGGGAAAGCGAAACGGCCGGGCGCGCCCCTCGCGTGAGAGGCGCACCCGGCCGTTTCGTTCAGACGTGGTGCAAGACGAGCGCTGCGATCAGCGCTTCGAGTACTGCGGAGCCTTACGGGCCTTCTTGAGACCGTACTTCTTGCTTTCCTTGACCCGCGCGTCCCGGGTGAGGAAGCCGGCCTTCTTGAGCGCCGGACGGTCGTCGGGCTCGTTGGTGATCAGCGCGCGAGCGATGCCGAGGCGCAGCGCGCCGGCCTGCCCGGTGATGCCGCCGCCACGCAGGTTGGCCACGACGTCGAACTGCTCGGCCTTCTCGGTGGTCACGAGCGGCTCGCGGATGAGCTGCTGGTGCACCTTGCTCGGGAAGTACTCCTCGAGCTCGCGGCCGTTGCAGGTGATCTTGCCGCTGCCGGGCACGAGACGCACCCGGACGATGGCCTCCTTGCGGCGGCCGACGGTCTGGATCGGGCGGTCACCCGGGCGCGTGGCACGAACGGCCGGCGCCGGCGCCTCGACCACAACGACGGTCTCAGCGGGCTCCTCGACGACGGTCTCGACGACCTCGGGCTCGACGATGTCGGACATGCTGTTTCCTTCGCCCGCGCTCACTGCGCGATCTGCTTGATTTCGAACGGCACCGGCTGCTGCGCGGCGTGCGGGTGCTCGGCGCCGGGGTAAACCTTCAGCTTCTTGATGATCTGGCGGGCGAGCTTGTTGTGCGGGAGCATGCCCTTGACGGCCAGCTCCACCGCGTGCTCGGGCCGCTTGGTCAGCAGCTCTTCGTAGCCGACCTGCTTGAGGCCACCCGGGTAACCGGAGTGCCGGTAGGCGACCTTGGTCTGCCGCTTGTTGCCGGTCAGGGCGACCTTGCCGGCGTTGATGATCACAACGAAGTCGCCGGTGTCGACGTGCGGGGCGAACGTCGGCTTGTGCTTGCCGCGCAGGAGAGTGGCGGCGTGGGTGGCCAGGCGGCCCAGAACGACGTCAGAAGCGTCGATAATGTGCCACTGACGCTCGATCTCACCCGGCTTCGGGCTGTACGTACGCACAGAATTACCTTGTCTCGTCGTCGGTCTGGGGGCGCGCGCTGGGTCCGTAGCGAGCACGAACGTCAAGCGTACCCGAAGGGCACGCTCGCAGCTGTCGCACAACAGCAGGCAACAATACCCGCAGGGGCGGCGCAGGGTCAAAACGGCCCGGAGTTTAAAGGGTCACCAGACTGAACGACCAGTTGACCGAAGAACCAAAAACCCGAAGGACCTCACAACTTAGCGACCCAAGAATAGTTTGTACCGCCCGGCACGCCGACAGCGGGGCACGTGATTGCTCCCACCTCGGGCTTAGCAGGCTCGAAACAAGTGGGACGCGCCACTGAAATTACCCACCGGCACGCTTCGTTCATGGCGAGTGGCGCTCCAACCCCGAGGATGCGGGCCGGGCTTCAATCCGGCGGCGCACCGGGGTGCACGCTCGCCGCTGGACCACCACCAGGGTTGAGGACGGACCTGGTGGTGACAGCCGCAGCGGGCAACCGTGGCGGCAGCGGGAAGCCGCGGCGCGGGCCGGCCGGAGGTACGGCGGAGCGCGTAAGCGTGACGTGGGAGCGGGTCAACGCTGAGGACGGCGGGCTCCGGGCGTGCCCTTCGGTGGACCGGCCGGCCCCGCCGCGGCTTTCCAGCACCACATGATCGCGGCGTCGGGTGCCTCGCTGACCGGCTACACGATCGGGGTCACCGCCGACCGCCGCCGCGACGAGTTGGCCGGGCTGCTGGAGAGCAACGGCGCCCGGGTCGTGCTGGCGCCGGCATTGCGGATCGTGCCGAATGCCGATGACGGCGAGCTGCGCGCCGCGACCCGGGACTGTCTTACCACTGTCCCGGACATTGTGCTGGTCACCACCGGTATCGGGCTGCGAGGCTGGCTGGAGGCGGCGGACGGCTGGGGGCTGGGTGAGCCGTTGCGGGTCGCGCTTGCACGGTCGTACCTGGTGGCCAAGGGTTCGAAGGCCCGCGTGGCCCTCCGGGCGGCCGGCTTGCGGGAGCAGTGGTCACCCGAAGGCGAGAGCTACGAGGAAGTAATCGCTCACCTGAGCGCGCGGCGCCTCGCCGGAATGACCGTGGCGATGCAACTGCACGGGGAGAGCCAGCCGGAATACACCGAGGCGTTACGGTCCGCGGGCGCCCGGGTGATCGAGGTTCCGGTGTACCGCTGGGCCCCGCCGATCGACCCGGCCCCGCTGTACCGGCTGGTGGACCTGATCGCGGGCCGGCTCGTGGACGCGGTGACGTTCACCTCGGCGCCGGCCGTGCAAGCGCTGCTGCGAGCCGCCGGGGACACTCTGGACCCCGTGCTGGCGGCGCTGCGGACCGACGTGCTGGCCGCTTGCACGGGCCCGGTAACGGCCGCGCCGCTGCGAAGCCATCAGGTGCCGGTGGTCACGCCCGCCAAACCCCGACTGACTTATCTGGTACGAACACTGCTCGACGAACTCCCCCAGCGCGCCCTCAGCCTGCAGGTAGCCGGTCACTCGCTGACCCTGCGCGGGCATGCGGCGGTGGTCGACGGCGAACTCAAGCCCCTCGCCCCGGGACCCATGGCTGTGCTCCGGGCGCTGGCCACCACACCCGGACGGGTCCTGTCCCGCGCGGCTCTGCTGCGCGCCCTGCCCCGCGGCGCCGACGAGCACGCCGTCGAGATGGCCGTGGCCCGGCTCCGTGCCGGCCTCGGCACCACCGGCGTCGTGCAGACCGTCGTCAAACGCGGCTACCGGCTGCCCGCATAAGCAACCGGCGCCGCGTTTCATCAGCCGACCGGCGCCGGGAACCCGCGTCCCTGCTCGGCCACCAACGTGCGCATGGCATGCTCGACGACCCCCACCAGCACCTGCTTGACCGACTCGCGGTTGCGCGCGTCGCACAGCATCAGCGGCACGTTCGGGGCGATGGCCAGCGCCTCGCGGATCTCTTCCGGCTCGTAGCGCGGAGCGCCGTCGAAGCAGTTGAGCGCCACCATGTACGGCAGGTGCCGGTTCTCGAAGTAGTCGAGCGGGGCGAACGCGTCGGAGATGCGCCGGGTGTCGACCAGCACGGCCGCTCCCACCGCACCGCGGATCAGCTCGTCCCACATGAACCAGAAGCGCGTCTGGCCCGGCGTGCCGAACAGGTAGAGGATCAGGTCGTCGGCCATCGTGATGCGGCCGAAGTCCATCGCCACCGTCGTCGTTTCCTTGCCCGGCACCTTTGACGCATCGTCGATGCCCTGCCCGGCCGAGGTCATCTGCGCCTCGGTGGTCAGGGGTTCGATCTCGGAGACCGCACCGACGAGCGTCGTCTTGCCGACGCCGAAGCCACCAGCGACAACGATCTTCGCGGAGGTGATCTCCTTGGGATGCGCCCCCGCCCGCTCAGAGCTTGCGAAGTCCACTCAACACCCTTTCCAGCAGATCCATCCGCTCCGTGAACCCTTCCTTGGGAGCGGCGCTGTGCAGCGACAACATCCCGTCGGCGACCATGTCGGCGACGATGACCCGGGCGACCCCCAGCGGGAGCCGGCTGTAGGCCGCGATTTCGGCGAGCGATTGCGCCCGTGGTTCGCACAGCACGGCGATGCGGTACTTGTCATGCCCGGCGAACCGGGCCTCTTGGACGGCGGCCTGGCTGGCAACCATGACCGCCTCGATGGGAATGTCCCGGCGCGGTTCCGTCCGGCCCCGGGTGACCGCATACGGACGGACTAGATTGCCGCGGGGGTCGATGGGCTGGCCCATCCTGCGGTCACCTCCTTCCGGCTCGGGTCACACGCGATGGGACGCATGTCAGTGGTGGGCAACGGCCTCGCGCGGGGCCGGTACGAGCGCCGCGCCGACGCGTTCGACCAGCAGCGCCATCTCGTAGCCGACCTGGCCGACGTCGCAGCTGCGCGCGGCCAGCACCGCCATCGACGAACCGTCGCTGATGGACATCAGGAACAGGTAGCCGCTGTCCATCTCGATGATCGTCTGCTGCACGGCACCGGCGTTGAACATCCGTGAGGCGCCGTCGGTGAGGCTGACGACGCCGGAGGTGATCGCGGCTAGCTGGTCGGCCCGGTCCGCCGGAAGGTCTCGCGAGGAGGCCAGCAACAGGCCGTCCGCGGAGACCGCGACCACGTGGGCGATACCGGCCACGCTGTCGGCGAAGTTGCTGAGCAGCCAGCCCATGTCCTGCATGGTGGGGGGCCTGGTCACTGTCCGTTCTCCTTCGGAGCTGGGGCGAGCGCGGCAGCTTCCTCACTGCCGGCTGTACGCCCTCGTTGCACGCCTCGGTGATACGCGGACAGGAGCCCGCGTACTTCGTCCGGGCTGCGCCGCTGCTGGTTGAGCGGTGTGCTCTGCACCCCACCCGGCACGAGCTGGGCCTGGGGGGTTCGCTTGGGCAGCCCGGAGCGGGTGGTGTCGGTGACGGTGGGTTCCGCCGCCGCCATCGCACGCTGCCATCCTTCATCGGCGGCGGTACGCCAGGCTTCCTCGGCAGATCGGCGCTGCCGGGGAACGTTCTGCGTGCCGCTGTCCGGACCGGCTTGCGCCGATCGCGATCCATTCTGCCCCGCGTTTGCGGCGCGGGCCGCGGCCGGCGCTGGGGACGCCGGGGCCGCGGGGGTGACGGGCGCCGGGGCCGCGACAGCGGCCGCGGGAGCCGGTGCGGGCGGAGCCGACACGGACTGGGCAGCGCCGCCCATGCCGTTCGACTGATTCGGTGGTGGGGCGTAGCCCGCTGTCGGCATGCTCCACTCCTCGTTGGCCGAGTCCTCGGACTGGCCCTTGAACCAGCTCTGCTGCATCTGCAGGAAGATCGGCGCGGCTTCGGCCCGGTCATCGCTGCGCGGCACGGCGGGCGGCGGTGCCGGGGGCATCGCCGCGAGCGCGGATCCCCAGCCGTCCGCGGCCGGGGGTGCGGCCTGCAGGTCGGCGGCGGGCCGCTGCTGCATCGTCGGGTACGCCATCGTGGGCGAACTCGTTGCTGCCTCGTAGGCCGGCAGGGCCGCGGCCGGCTCGGGCTGCGCCGGCGGGGTGACCCGGGTGGGCAGCGCGGGCCGCTCTTCCATTCCCCGCTTCGGCAGAGCCGGGCGGTTCGGGGTCGGGAACACCTCGCTGAGCCGCGGCGGTGCGGCCGGCGACATCGGCCGGGCGGGCTGCTGCGACGGAGCCGCGGGCAGCAGCGGGTGCGGCGGAAGGTCCGGCTGCGGCGCCGAGATGCCAGCGGAACCGGCTCGGGCGAAGTCGTCCGAGCGCTGCTGCCACGGCTCGGGTGAGATGGCCGGCAGCGTCGCGGTGGCCGTGCCGGTGCGCCCGAGCGGCGTCGCATCGTTCCAGCCGACCGGCACCGGGTCGAACTGACGGCCCCCGCGCGGCGGCGGGTCCAGCGGCCGGTTGCCCGGCAGCTCCACGATGCTGTTGGGCAAGATCACCTGGGCGACCGTGCCGCCCTCCATGTTCGCCCGCAGCTCCACGCGGATGCCGTAGCGCCCGGCCAGCCGGCTGACCACGGCCAGGCCCATCAACCGGAAGGCCGCGACGTCCACGTCCGGCGGCTCGGCGAGCCGGCGGTTGAGGCTGTCCATCTGTTCCTCGGACATGCCCAGCCCGCGGTCCTCGACCTGGATCACCACGTAGTCGCGGATGCGGCGCCCGTCGGCGACCACCACCGTGTTCGGCGGGGAGAAGCGGGTGGCGTTGTCGAGCAGCTCGGCGACCAGCCGCACGACGTCGTTGACGGCGTTGGCGGTGATCGAGATGTCGGTGTCGACGGTGCCGAACTCGATGCGGTTGTAGAGCTCGACCTCGGACTGCGCGGCCCGCAGGGCGTCCACCACGAGGGCGTCCTCGCGGCGCGGGGCGCTGGAGTCGGCGCCCGCGAGCACGAGCAGGTTTTCGTCGTTGCGGCGCATCCGGGTGGCCAGGTGGTCGAGTTCGAACAGCTGGGCCAGGCGCTTGGGGTCTTCCTCGCCGCGCTCGATCTGGTCGAGCTCGCCGATCATCCGGTCGACCAGGCTCTGCGAGCGGCGGGCCAGGTTGAGGAACATCGCCGAGACGCTGGTGCGCAGCGCGGCCTGCTCGGCCGCGATCCGGACCGCCTCGCGGTGCACCACGTTGAACGCCTGCGCCACCTGGCCGATCTCGTCGCGGTTGCCGAGCCGGATCGGGTCGTTCACCTGGCGCAGGATGTCGTCGGCTCCGCCGTCGCCGATGTTGCGCACGTCGCGCAGCCGGGCGACTGCGTCGGGAAGGTCGCGGTTGGCCACCGCGAGCGCACCCTCACGCAGCCGGCGCAGCGACTGGTTGAGCGAGCGGGCCAGCATGATCGCCAGGGCGATCGCCAGCACCAGCACCAGCAGCACCAGACCGGCCTCGACGGCGGCTTGCCGGCTCACCGAGGCGCTCTCGTCGGTGGCCTCCTGCAGTGCCTCGGACTCGAGCCGCTGCTCGGCCCAGCGCATCAGGTCGACGACCGCGCCCATGGACTTGATGACGTCCTCGGGCGCGACCGGGTCACCGCGGTTGAGCTGAACGGCGGTCTGGTCGGACAGGTTCACCGCGTCACCGGTGACCGTGCGGTCGACCAGCGAGCGCTGCGAGGGCGAGGCCACCAGGGAAAAGCTTTCCAGCGCTTCCTGCTGGCTGGTCTGGGTGGCGGTGAAGACGGAGAGCTGTTCGGCGCTGGCTGAGCCGGATACGCGGGCGGCGTACGCGACGGCCTCCTGTTCGGCGGTGCCGGCCTTGGCCCGGGCGAAGGCGGACACCGCGCGCAGGCTGTCGGCAACCTTGCCCTCACCGGCGTACTGGCTGAGCACCTCGCCGTAGCCGACGAGGTCGGTGATCACGACGCCGTAGCGCAGGACCGCCTCGGACACCGCGATCTGGTCGCGGTCGGTGATCTTCTTGCGGGTGGCGTCCATCGTGCGCAGGTGATCGTCGATGCGGGCCAGCCGGTCCTCGACCGCGGCCGGCGGGTTGTCCAGGTCGCGGCGGTCGGTGGTGTACTTGACGATCCGCTCGTCGCTCTGGGCGATCAGCGCGGTGTAGGCCTCGGGCTTGGTGCCCGGGGTAGCCAGGTATTGCGCCGCAGACATCCGCTCGTTGTGCAACGCCTGGGTCAGCTCTGAGATGTCGGTGGACAACCGGGTGAGGTCCTCGACGCGGCTGGCGTCCACGGCCCGGCTGCCGACGTCGACGAGTCGCACGGTGGCCAGCGCGAGCACCGCGACCAGCGGCACGAAGAGAATGAGGGCGAGCTTGGAGCGGATGCGGGCGTCCTGCAGCCGCGGCAGCCGGCTGCGACGACCCTGACCCGCGGCGTTCTCGCCGACCGGCTCGCTGTCGCTGCCCGGAGCCGGACCGATGGCGGGACGGGTCGAAGCCTGGGTCGAAGATCCGGTGCTCACGACATCTCCTCGTTGATCATCCCCGCATCTCGTCGCCCGCCCGGACGCCGGTGCCGGGCCCAGCCGATCTCCCGCGGCAAGGCAGGTGCCCCACTCGGCACGGCCGCGATTTCATCAGAGTCCACATCTGTTTGGGAAGCCCGCCATCGTCCCGAAACAGGCTGCATCACGCGGAAGCAATCAGCCGTTTGGGTCGACAATCGACACTCCGTACGCTTTGACGTGCACAAATGTTTACTCAACTACTCTTCGTACTTACGTAATTACAGCTATCCATCAAGATTCCAACCACTATATGAGATGATCATCCCGCGTCGTACGCTCATCGCAGCTTGACCAGGCACCCTCACGTTGGCAAGGTTT
Source organism: Actinoplanes sp. TFC3 (assembly GCF_001553785.1). Classification (GTDB taxonomy): domain Bacteria; phylum Actinomycetota; class Actinomycetes; order Mycobacteriales; family Micromonosporaceae; genus Actinoplanes. The sequence continues at coordinate 986,598 of NZ_LOJP01000001.1, read as the reverse complement.
GGCGCGATTGGACGGACGTACTGTCCGTGTTGAGTGGGTCTACAGCGGACAACGTTGCGATCCCCGGGACTTTCAGGTCCCTTTCTGGCGCGCCATAGGAGGCACCCCCCGTGAGGCTCCCCCGTCGTCTGACGGCGTCCGCCGCCGCGTCGGCGCTCGTTCTGACCGCGCTGGCCGGCTGCGAATCGGGCAGCGAGACCACCGCGAAGACCGACATCGTGATCGGCGCCGACCTGGCCTCGGGCTCGGCGGTGGACGCGGCCTACGCCCGCGCCCTGCAGCTGCGCGTCGAGCAGATCAACGCGTCCGGCGAGCTTGGCAGCAACAACCTCGTGCTGCGCATCCAGGACAACCGCTCGGACCCGCAGACCTCGCTGCGCAACATCAGCACCTTCGCCGATGACTCGCAGGTCGCCGCCTTGATCACCGGTGACTGCGACGAGTGCGTGGTGAGCGCGGCCAAGACCGTCAACGACAAGAAGATCCCGACCATCGCGCTCGCGGCCTCCGATCAGGTGGCCACGCCGGTGGAGAGCCGGCGGTACGTCTTCAAAATCGGCCCCAACAGCGCCGACAGTGCCGCGGCGCTGACCTCGGAACTGGTGCGGCTCAAGAAGAAGAAGATCGCCATCCTCTCCTCGCAGAACCTGTACGGCCAGGACGCGCTCGGCCACATGACCTCCGAGATCTCCGGCGCAGCCGCGCTCGGCAAGGCCGACATCTCGGTCGTCAACCAGCTGACGGTCAAGCCGACGGCCACGGACGTGACCCAGAGCGTGGGCACGCTGACCGACGCCGAGCCCGACGCGCTGGTCGTGCTGACCGGCTCGGACCAGGCCACGCTCGCGGTCACCGCGGCCAAGGCGGCGAACTTCAAGGGCAGCGTCTACTTCGACGCCGCCGCGGCCGGCGACCTGTTCGTGCCGCAGCAGGCTGCCAAGGCGACCGAGAGCACCACGATGGTGTTCACCCAGGTGCTCGCGATCGACGACGTGATCGCCACGACCCCGGCCAAGGCGGCGCGCAAGCAGTGGTTCCGGGATTACACCTCCCGGTACGGCAGCTACTCCGGCGTTGCCTCCTTCGGTGCCGACGCGGTTGGCCTGATCGCCGACGCGGTGGTGCGGGCCGGCTCGGATCGCCAGCGCATCCGCGACGTGTTGGAGACCTCGCAGACCGACGGCTTCTCCGGCCCGATCCGGATCACTCCGGACAACCATTCCGGGCTCATGCCGCAGGCGCTCACCCTGCTGGTCGCGCGCAGCGGTCGCTGGCGGCTGCTGAGCTGACCCGCCTGTCCCATCAGGGCGCCGGATCCGCTGGGTCCGGCGCCCTTGCTGTCTCACCGCACCGAGGTCGTCGCCCGCACCCACGGCAAGGTCAGCCGCTCGATCAACGACAGCAGGTAATACAACACGATGCTGAGCACGGCCAGCAGCACGATGGCAGCGAACGAGGTAGGGGTGTCACCCTGACCACTGGTCTGCACAATGATCATGCCGAGGCCGCTTTCGCCGTACTGCATCTCGCCGACGACGACGCCGATCACCGCGAGCGGCAGGCCCACCTTGAGCCCCACGAAGATCTGCGGGAGAGCGGACGGCAGGCGCACCCGCCAGAACGTCTGCGACCAGGTCGCGCTCATTGCTCTGACCATTTCCGCCAGTTCCGCGGGCGTGCTGGTCAGGCCGGTCGCTGTGGACAACACGATGGGAAAGAAACAGACCATGAACGCCATGGCGAGCACAGGGATACGTCCATAGCCGAACCAGATCAGCATCAGCGGAGCCAGTGCCACCTTGGGCACCGCGTTGAACGCCACCAGCAGCGGCGCGAACATCCGCTCGAACGGGCGCCAGGCGGCGATCGCGATACCGAGCAGCACCCCGGCCGCCACCGAGAGCACGAAGCCGAGCAGCGTCGCCATGGCGGTGTGCCAGGTCTCGGTGGCCAGGGTGCCGGCGAAGCGCCCGAAGCCGTCGGCCACGTCCGAGGGCGCCGGGAGCACCACCGGGTTGACCGCGAACACCTTGGTGGCGGCCCACCACACCCCGATGGCGAACACCAGCCCGAGCAGCGGCCACGCGACCAGCGGCAGCAGGCGGCTCCGGGTGCTTACCGGCGCATCATGCATTCGGCACCAGGTCGAAGGAGATGACCTCCTCGGGCGTGAGACCGGTCGGGATCTGACCGGAGCCCTGCAGGATCGCGATGCAGCGGGCCACCCGCTTGTTGTCCAGCGCGCCGACCGACACGCCGGCCGCCTCCGAGCGCACGAACGGGCCCATCAGCGTGAGTTCCGCGGCCGCCGACTTGGGGTTGGCGGTGGCGACGTACTTCTTCAGGATCGTGCCGGCCTCGTCGGGCTTGGTGATCGCGTCGTCCAGCCCCTTGAGCAGGGCCGCGCTGAACTTCTTGACCTTGTCCGGGTTGTCCTGGGCGTACTTGCTGCTGGTGATCAGCACGTTGCCGTACAGATCCTGCAGGACATCGCTGTACGGCAGCAGCACCGCGGGTTTCTTGGCGATGCTTTCGATGGTGGGCTTGCCGACCACGAACTGACCGATGCCGTCGACCTTGTGCTGGGCCAGCGTGCCGAACAGCGTCTGGGCGTTGCCGTTGACGAAGCTGACCCTGCTGGAGTCCACATCGGCCAGCTTGGCGTAGGTGGGGAACAGGTTGCGGACCACCGAACCCGGGGTGTCGGCGATGGTCTTGCCCTCAAGATCCTTGGGCGAGGAGATCCCGTACCCGTCCAGCGACATGATCGCCGCCATGGTGCGCTGCTGGATCGCCGCGACCGAGGTGAAGCCGGCGACCTTGGCCTGGCCGTTGGCACCGCCCGCGGCCAGCAGGCCACCGGTCAGGTCGATCGGGGTGAACTGGGCCTGACCGCCCACCACGGCCTTGACGTTCTCGAGGCTGCCGTTGCCGGGCTTGATCTCCACGTCGAAGCCGGCGTCGCGGAAGTAGCCCTTCTCCTTTGCCACGTAGGCGTAGGAGTCGCGGCCGAAGGTGCCGAACGAGGTCAGGTACGTGATCCGCTCCAGCCCCTGCGACCCGCCGGAGTCACTGCCCGGCTCGTCGGAGTCGTCGCTGCAACCGGCTGCGGCCAGCGTGGTAGCCAGCGCGGCACCCGTGAGCGTACGAAGGAATTGTCTTCTTTGCACTGTGGTCCTTCCCAACCGAGGGGGGTGTGGAGGTGGAGGACTGAATCGCAGCGTAATCGTACGGCGACGCTAGGCGATCATCGATATCACCGCGAAGCACGCTAGCCTGTGCGGACAGTTACCACCGTCGTTGTCACCCGATCGATTGACGAGTTCCAGGACGTTTATGCGAGTCACTTTGTTCATCGAGCCTCATCGCGGCGCCACCTACGACGATCAGCTCCGGCTGGCCCGGCACGCCGAGGACGCGGGCTTCGACGGGTTCTTCCGCGCCGACCACTACCAGGCGATGGGCGCCGATTCCGGGCTGCCCGGGCCCACCGACGCCTGGCTCACGCTGGCCGGGCTGGCCCGTGAGACGACCCGGCTGCGACTGGGCACGCTGGTCAACTCGGTGACCTTCCGGCTGCCCGGCCCACTGGCGATCATGGTGGCCCAGGTGGACGCTATGAGCGGCGGGCGGATCGAGCTCGGCATGGGGGCGGGCTGGTTCGAGCGCGAGCACACCTCGTACGGCATCCCGTTTCCTGCAGTCGGGGAGCGATTCGACCGGATGGCCGAACAACTAGCGATCATCACCGGGCTGTGGGCCACGCCGGACGGAGAGCGGTTCTCCCACGACGGCCAGTTCTATCGCCTGCTGGACGCCCCCGCGCTACCCAAGCCGGTGCAGCGGCCCGGCCCGCCGGTGCTGGTAGGCGGCAAGGGACCCAGGCGCACGCCCGAACTGGCCGCCCGCTTCGCCGACGAGTACAACGTCCCGTTCAAGGCGGTAGCGGAAACGGCGGTGGCCTTCGACCGGGTACGCCGGGCCTGCGCCGAGCACGGGCGCCCCGCCGATCGACCGATGACCTTCTCGGCCGGCGTGGTCGCGGCGATCGGACGCACCGACGCGGAGGCCGCCCATCGCGCGGCACCGCTGCACGCACCGAGCGCGCTGCCGCCGGAGGACCCGGTGATCGGCTCACCCGCGGCGCTCGTCCAGCGGTTGGGGGAGCTCGCTGCCATCGGGGCGACCCGGGCCCACGTCCGCGTGATCGACGTGTCCGACCTGGATCTGGTCGACTTGATCGCCGCCGAGGTGCTGCCCTACGCCGGTCAGCTGTAACGCTGCGTATACAGTTGACATCGATCAACTTAAGGTTGGCCAACTGCGATTTTGGCCAGCCTTAAGAACCACCGTCCGGACTGGCGGTCACCGGGGCGCATTCCGTAACCTGCCCACCATGGCATTTCGGACCTGGGCCAAGGTGTTCTTCGCCACCCTCGGTATCGGCGCTCTGACCGGCGCCGGCGAACTCGGGCTGGCGTACGGGCTGGGCATTGTCCGGCTCACCCGGGTCGTCGACATCACCGCGCGTGACCAGTGGACCGCGCAGCTAGCCTGGGTTGCCTGGTTCCCCATGGTCGCCGCGGTGGTCGGTGCCGTCTTCGGCGCGCGGCTGCTGCGCCGCTGGGCTCCCACCGCTCGCGGCGGAGTTGGCACCGAGCTGATGCTGTCGTTCGCCGCAGCCATCGGAGCCGCCGTCGTGGTCCCGCTCACCATGCAACCGGCCCGCACCGCCCAGATCGCCGGCGTCGACGCGGTCGTGGTGATCGCCATCTGTTCCGGGCTGGGCGCGTTCATCGGCGTATTCGCGGCGTGGGGTGCGCTGACGCAGGCGGTAGCCCGGTGGAGCCTGACGGCGGTGAGCATCGCGGCCGGGGTGCTCGCGGTGGTCTCGGTGGCGCCATCACTTGCGCCGAGCGATCCCCTTCCGGCCGTGCGACTGGGGGTGCTCGACACGACCCTGCTGTCAACGTCGGTGACCCAGCGAACCGCGCTGGCCACGATGCCTGCGCTGGCCCTGCTGGCCGGTGCACTGGTCGGCTGGGTGGCCCGCCGCCGCGACCTGCCGATGCTGACCATCGCCCTGGCCGGCCTGCCCGGACCGGCTCTGCTGACGATCTCGTACCTGATCGCCGGCCCGGGAGCGGGCGCCGACCGTTACCAGATGACGCCGTACTGGGCCGCGATGACGGCTACCGGGGCCGGGGTGCTCGGCTCGGTGCTGGCTGCGGTGCTGCGCAGGCCTCCGGTGGGCGAGGAGGCGGCCGCGACGCCCGAGCCGGCCGTCGCGGCTGAGCGGCCGGCGGAGAACAGCGTCGCGCTGGGCGAATACACCAAGGACGAGCCCAAGCCGTACGACGGGTTCTCGCGCGGCAACGAACCCAAGCGCGGCTACGAGCCGCAGCCGGGCGTGAACGCACCGAAGCGGGAGAGCACGCCGCCCTACGTGCCCGAGCCTGCCGTACGGCCACTGCCCCCGGAAGTCGTGCAGCACGCCGCCGCCCACGCGCCTGTCGAGTCCGCGCCCCCAGCCCGCCCGCCGGCGGGTCGGCCGGCCGCGAATCAGGCGCCTGCGGTGACCCGGGCTCCCGCCTCGGACCGGACACCCACTCCAGCGCCATTTACTCCGGGGCCGCTGGTTCCGGAGCCCACGCCGATCAGCGCGCCCCTGCCGCAACCGCAGCCCTCGACGCCGCTACCGCAGACCACTTCCGCCTCTTCCCCACGAGCAGCAACCGCCCCGCCGCGGGTGTCGCCGCCGATCGATCCTGGCGGCACCGCTTCCTGGTCTTCGCCGCCGGTTGATCCCGCCGGCACCACTCCTCGGCTTTCCCGGCCCATCGCGCCGCCGGTCACCGATCCGGCCACGATCCTGCCCGAGCAGGGCGGCAGCAAGAGCCGGTTCGGGCTGCGCAAGCGCAAGGACGAGGACTACGTGGACTGGGTCAGCGGGCTGGGTAACCAGCAGACGAAGTAACCAATGGCCGGACATCAATGTGATGATCCGGTCGGGTGGAGCTCGCTGAGCTGGCCGACCAGCTCGGGGTGGTACGCCTGGCCGTACGGGCAGTACAACTACACCGGCGGCACCTTCCGTAACGATGAGGGTCAGCTACCCACCGGCGCGACCTACAGCGAGTACGACGTGTACTCGCGGGCCCGGGGTGCCTCGCGGGATGCGTACCGGATCGTGGTGAACCGGTCGACCCGGGAGACCTGGTTCGCCCCGGACCACTACGCGAATTTCTACAAGCTCTGAGGGGTGGTGACCGGGAGGTACACGCGACCTCCCGCGTTCACGAACTCCGAGCTCTTGTCCTTCATCCCCTGCGCGGCGTAGTCCTTGAGCTCCTGGGTGATCTTCATCGAGCAGAACTTCGGCCCGCACATCGAGCAGAAGTGCGCGGTCTTGGCGGGCGCGGCGGGCAGGGTCGCGTCGTGGTAGGCGCGGGCGGTGTCCGGGTCGAGCGCCAGGTTGAACTGGTCCTCCCAGCGGAACTCGAAGCGGGCCTTGGACAGCGCGTCGTCCCAGGCCTGCGCGCCCGGGTGGCCCTTGGCAAGGTCGGCGGCGTGGGCGGCGATCTTGTACGCGATCACGCCGGCCTTGACGTCGTCGCGGTCGGGCAGCCCGAGGTGTTCCTTGGGTGTGACGTAGCAGAGCATCGCGGTGCCGAACATGCCGATCATGGCCGCGCCGATGGCCGAGGTGATGTGGTCGTACGCTGGGGCGATGTCGGTGGTCAGCGGGCCGAGCGTGTAGAAGGGCGCGCCCGCGCACAGCTCCTGCTGCAGGTCGACGTTCTCCTTGATCTTGTGCATGGGTACGTGCCCCGGTCCCTCGATCATCACCTGCACGCCGTGCTCCCAGGCCACGTGCGTCAGCTCGCCCAGCGTGCGCAGCTCGGCGAACTGCGCCTCGTCGTTGGCGTCGGCAATGGACCCCGGCCGCAGCCCGTCGCCGAGGGAGAAGGTGACGTCGTAGCGCGCCAGGATCTGGCACAGCTCGGCGAAGTTCTCGTACAGGAAGTTCTCCCGGTGGTGAGCCAGGCACCAGGCCGCCATGATCGAACCGCCGCGCGACACGATGCCGGTGACCCGGTCCACGGCCAGCGGGACGTACGCCAGCAGCACCCCGGCGTGCACGGTCATGTAGTCGACGCCCTGTTCGGCCTGCTCGATCACGGTTTCCCGGAACACTTCCCAGGACAGTTGCACCGGGTCGCCGCCCACCTTTTCGAGCGCCTGGTAGATCGGCACGGTCCCGATCGGCACCGCGGAGTTGCGCACGATCGCTTCCCGGGTCTCGTGAATGCGCTTGCCGGTGGACAGGTCCATCACCGTGTCGGCGCCCCAGCGCGTCGCCCACGTCAGCTTGTCGACCTCCTCGGCGATCGAGGACGTGACTGCGGACGTACCGATATTGGCGTTGACCTTCACCAGAAACCGCGACCCAATGATCATCGGCTCGCTCTCCGGGTGGTTGATGTTGGCCGGCAGCACCGCGCGGCCGGCGGCAATCTCCTCGCGCACCACCGAGGCCTCGACGCCCTCACGGATCGCCACGAACTCCATCTCGTCGGTGACGATCCCGGCCCGCGCATAGGCGAGCTGCGTCGGCCGCGCCCCGGCAACCGACGCCCCAGCGAGGGGCGTCCCGGCTCCGGCGCTCGGCGCGACGTCACCTCGGGCAGCGATCCACGGTCCGCGCAACGGCGGCAGTCCGACGGCCGGATCGCTGCCCGGACCCGACGTGTCGTAGAGCCGCACAGGCGGGTTGTCGCCGCTCAACGCGATCTCCGCGAACGGCACTTGGATGTCGGGACGTGAGCCCTCGACATACGTCTTTTTCCGCATAAGTCCTCCCAAGTAGTCGACAGAGCTCCGCCCCGAACAGGACGGCTCCTAGCTGAAGAAGTGGTGCAGCGGCCCCGGCCCCGAGCCGAGTTTCCAATCGCGCCCGCCGATCAATGCCCGCGCGACATAGCTCTTAGCCGCCTGAACCGCCCGTTCCAGGTCATCGCCCAGAGCCAGCCGGGCCGCGATGGCCGACGAAAAGGTGCACCCGGAACCGTGATTGTTGAGGGTGTCCACCGGATCACCGCGCAGCTCGGTGGTCCGCCCGGCGTAATGCAGCAGGTCCACGGCCTGTTCACTACCGGTCACCACCACAGCTTCCGGCCCACGCGCCGCCAACTCCCCGGCCGCCGCCGCCATTTCCTCGGCGGTCGCAACTTGCCGTCCCAGCAGGGCGCCGGCTTCCTGCCGATTCGGCGTCAGGACGCGGGGGTACAAAACCAGCGGCGCAACGGCAGCGACATTGGACAACCGGCTCCCACTCGTAGCCACCAGCACCGGATCGACCACCAGGTTCGGCAACTGCGCAGCCCGTGCCGCGATCACCTGAGCCACAGCCGGATCGCCGACCATGCCGACCTTGACCGCTGCCACGTCGAAGTCGCTCAGCACCGCGTCGAGCTGCGCCGCCACGATCTCCGGCGGCACCGGGTGCACGGCGGTGACCCCCGTCGTGTTCTGCGCCGTGATCGCGGTGATGACCGAGATCCCGTACGTCCCCTGCGCCGCGAACGTCTTCAAGTCGGCCTGGATCCCCGCCCCAGCCCCGGAATCCGAGCCGGCGATCGTGAGCACCACCGTGGGGGTCATGACACCGCCTCCGCCAGCTCCCGCACCACGCGTTCGGGGTCGGCAGCCCGCATCACGGCCCCCATGACCGCCACCCCGCAGGCACCGGCAGCGACGCATTCGGCCGCCCGCGACGGCGAGTCCACTCCGCCGAGCGCGAGCCACGGCCGCTCCCCCGCCAACCGGGCCGCCTGGCCGGCGCCGAGCGCTGGGCCGTACCCGGGTTTTGAGGACGTGGGGTAGATCGGGGACAGGGTGATGTAGTCCTCATCGGACAGCGGCTCGGTGCCGTGCCAGGAGCGGCCGACCAAGTCAACCGGCGTTGCCAGGTGGTCGTGGGCTGCCAGGTGGACGGCGGTGCCGCCGAGCGGGTCGGGGCCGGCGACGATGATGCGGGCCTTGGTGGTGGCTCGGAGGGTTCGGGCGAGGGCGGCTCTGCGGTCGTACCGTAAATCCCTGTCCCGCAGGATGATCCAGGACGCCCCGCCGCGGACCGCCGCCTCGACCACCTCGGTCAACGGCCCGGCGGCGAGCATGCGATCGGTGAGCACGACGACGCCCGCCGGGGTCACCATGCCGGCATCCCGGCGTCCGGGGTGGAGGCGAGCGCGTGATAGCGCTTCGGGATGCGACCGGCTTCCGCAGCCAGCCGACCGGCCTCGACCGCGTGCCGCATCGCCTCGGCCATCCGCGCCGGATCGGCGGCCCGGGTCACAGCCGACGCGATCAGCACGCCATCGCAGCCCAGTTCCATCGCGAGCGCCGCATCCGAGGCCGTGCCGATGCCCGCGTCCAGGATCACCGGAACCCGGACCGAGTCGCGGATCAGCCGGATGTGATGCGGGTTGCTGATCCCCAGCCCCGATCCGATCGGCGAGCCCGCCGGCATCACCGCCGCACACCCCAGGTCGGCCAGCCGCCGGGCCAGGATCGGGTCGTCGCTGGTGTAGGCGAACACCCGGAAACCGTCGTCGACAAGCGTCTCGGTCGCCTTGAGCAGCTCGACCCCGTCCGGCAGCAGGGTCCGCTGGTCGCCGATGACCTCAAGTTTGATCAGCGCCGTCTCGAACGCGTCGCGGGCCAGCCGCGCCGCCTTGATCGCGTCCGCCGCGGTGTAGCAGCCGGCGGTGTTGGGCAGCACCCGCATGCCCAGCCGGTCGAGCAGCGGCAGCAGACCCGGGCCGGCCGCGTCGATGCGCCGCAACGCCACTGTCACCATCTCGGTGCCGGAAGCCAGGATCGCGGATTCGAGCGCCGCCAGGCTCTGCGCTCCCCCGGTGCCCAGGATGAGCCGGGACTTGCCGAAGATGTCGTCCATGCTCAGCCTCCCTGCGCCGCGGTGAGCACCTCGACCCGGTCACCTTCGCGCAAGGTGGCAGCGGACCAGGCCGATCGCGGGACCACCTCGCCGTTCACCGCTACCGCAACGCCGCGGCGGGCCTGGGTGACGCCGTCGACCAGCCCTTCGACGGTGCTGCTGGGTTCGACTGTGGTGTGCTGGCCGTTGATGGTGACCCTCATGCAAACCTCCCGGGGGCGAAAGCGTCGAGCAAGGGATCGGGCCGGCCGGTCACCACAAGGTCGGCGATCAGATCGGCAGTGATCGGCGCGAGCAGCACGCCGTTGCGGTGATGTCCGGCAGCGACGATCACATCGGTGCGCCACCGCCCGAGCAGCGGCGCGTTGTCCGGCGTGCCGGGCCGGTGCCGCACGACGGTTTCGGTCAGCTCGGCTTCGGCCAGGTCGGGGACGAGGTCGGTGGCCGACCGCAGCAGCTCCAGCACCGCGCCGGCGGTCACCGTGAGGTCGGCGCGCTCCTCTTCGGTGGCGCCCACGATGATGTCGCCGTCGGCGCGCGGGACGACGTACACGTGCCGGCCGTCGACATAGCCGTTGATCACGTGACGCAGCAGCCCGGGTTCGGCCCGCAGCCGCAGGACCAGCCCTTTCACCGGGCGCACCGGCAACCCCGTCAGCGCTGCGGTCCCGATGCCCGCTGCGATGACGACCGGCCCGTCCGGGATGGTGTCCACCCGCCGGGGCTGCACCGCGTCCCCGAGCGCCGACCGCAACGCGGCCACCACCCGGCGCGGGTCGACCTGATGATCGCCGGGCAGCAGGGCCCCGCCGCGAACCCGAGGCGACAGCGCCGGCTCAAGGTCGCGCAGCTCACTGGAGGCAAGCGGCTGCGGCCCGTCCCGGTACCCCCACATCCGCCGCGCCGAGGCCAGGTCATCGCTGGTCAAGGCAACATCCAGGGCGCCGGTACGGTCGTAGCCCAGCGAGCCCAGGCCGGCGGCGAACCCGGCCCAGCGTTTCGAGGACTCCAGCAGCAGCGCGCTCAACGCCTCCTGCCCGAACGCGGTCTCCCCCGCCGCGGCCAGCATCCCGGCCGCCGCGTACCAGGCACCGTCGTCGCGGCCCTCGTCGTAGACGGCGACGTCGAGCCCGCGCTGGGCACAGCGCCAGGCGATGCTCAGCCCGATGATCCCGCCACCGACCACGGTCAGCGGCGACGTCATCCCAGGACCTTGAGCAGCTCGGTGGTCGCTGCACCGGGATCCTCGGCTGCGGCCACGGCACCGACCACCGCCACGCCGGCCGCCCCAGCCGCCAGGAGCAGCCCCGCATTGCCGGCCGTCACCCCGCCGATGGCGATCACCGGCGTACCCGGGACAGCCAGGGCCACCGCACCGATCCGGTCCGGCCCGAGCGGTGCGGGCAGCCCTGCCTTGGTGGTCGTGGGGAAGGCCGGCCCGACTCCCAGGTACGAGGCCCCGGCAGCAACCGCGGCCCGGGCCGACTCGGCATCACGGCAGGTCGCACCCAGCACGCCAGCACCGAGAACGGCTCGCGCGGCGGCCACGGGAAGGTCGTCGGCGCCCACGTGCACGCCGTCCGCGCCCACGGCCAGCGCGAGGTCCACCCGGTCGTTGATCAGGCACAGCACCCCGGCCAGCCGGCACACCGCGACAATCTCGGTGGCCAGGGCGAAGGCGGCGCGGTCGGTGACGTTTTGTGGACGTACCTGGATCGCTATCAGCTTTGGATCTGGGGCCGCGGCCACGGCAGCGGCCGCAACCGCCACACTGTCGGTGACCACATGCAGACGTGCGAAGTCCACAACGCACTCCTCCCTGCGCCGGCATGATCCGGATCAGGTTCGACGGTCGGAGGCCGCGGCAGCCTCCCTCTCAGCCCGGTGCACCGGACTCCCGTGGGGGTTTGGGCAGAACCTTAACCCCGAAGCGACGCTCGGCGCACGTCCCAGACGGGCTCGGGCGTCTCCACGACTTCACCGTCACCGCCAAAGAGGACGAAACGGTCGAAGCCCCGGGTGAACCAGCGGTCGTGAGTGACCGCAATCACCGTGCCTTCGAACGCCTTCAGGCCCTCCTCCAGTGCCTCGGCCGACGCCAGGTCGAGGTTGTCCGTTGGCTCGTCGAGCAGCAGCACCGTCGCCCCGGACAACTCCAGCAACAGCACCAAGAAACGCGCCTGCTGACCGCCGGACAAGGTGCCGAAACGTTGATCACCCTGCGCCGCAAGCTCATAGCGGTTGAGCGCCTTCATCGCCCCCGCACGATCCATACCGGAGCGATGTTCGTCACCCCGCCACAGGATCTCCACGAGGGTCCGTTCGATCAGCTCAGGCCGGTCGTGGGTCTGCGAGAAGTGACCCGGGCGAACCCGGGCACCAAGCCGCGCTTTGCCGTTGTGCGCAACATGTGCCAAAGGAGCGCCATCGACCGGCTTGTTGTCCGCATCCGGTTCGGTGCCGCCGCCGGCCAGCAGGCGCAGGAAGTGCGACTTGCCGGTGCCGTTCGCGCCCAGCACGGCAACCCGGTCGCCGTACCAGATCTCCAGGTCGAACGGGAACGTCAGATCCTCCAGCTCCAGCTCTTCGCAGATCACGGCCCGTTTTCCGGTACGACCACCGCGCAGCTTCATCCGCAGCGACTGCTCCTTCGGCGGCACCGGTGGCGGCCCCGCTTCCTCGAACTTGCGAAGCCGGGTCTGCGCCGCCTGATACCGCGAGGCCAGCCCATCGTTGAATGCGGCCTTGTTCTTGAGCGTGAACACAAGCTCCTTGAGCTTCTCGTGCTCCTCATCCCAGCGCCGCCGCAGTTCCAGCAGCCGCGCATGGCGGTCCGAGCGCGCCTCATGCCACGACGCGAAGCCCCCCGGATGCGTCCAAGCACCGCCGCCCTCCACCGCAACCACCCGCCCGGCGGTCTGGGCCAGCAGCTCACGGTCGTGCGAGACGTAGAGCACCGACTTGGACGACTCTCGCAGGCGCTCCTCCAGCCAGCGCTTGCCCGGCACGTCGAGGAAGTTGTCCGGCTCGTCGAGCAGCAGCACTTCGTCGGAGCCGCGCAGCAGCAGGTCGAGGGCGAACCGCTTCTGCTGGCCCCCGGACAGCGTGCGGACCGGGCGGTGCTTCACCTCGTCCCACGCCTTGTCCAAGATGGAGACGGCGACCACGTCGAACAGCACCTCGGCGTCATAGCCGCCCGCCTCACCCCAGCCGGTGAGCGCGTTGGCGTACGCGATTTGCGCCTTTTCCGATTCCGGCGCCGCCTGCAGCCGCTCATCGGCCGCCGCCAGCTCCGCCCCGGCCTTGCGCAACGGCGGCGCGACCAGCGACAACGCCAGATCCGCAAGCGTCCGGTCGTCGCCGATCATGCCGATGAACTGGCGCATCACCCCGAGCCCGCCGGAACGCGCGATGGTGCCGATCGGCGCGGCGATATCCCCGGCCACCATCCGCAGCAACGTCGTCTTGCCGGCGCCGTTGGGGCCGACCAGGGCCACCTTCGCGCCCTCGCCGACCCGGAACGACACGTCGGAGAACAACTCCCGCCCGTCCGGCAGCACGAACCCGGCCCCGGAGACATCCACGTAACCCACACGGACATCTTCCCGGAGGTGCTAGCCGCGCGTCACCTTCAATACCCGGTACCCACGCTGGCTGGCGGTTCGTGTCACATTCCAGCCCTTGCCGGTGAGCCAGGTGTGCAGCGAGTCACCACCGAGGTTGCGGTTGATCACCAACCACGCGACGCCACCCTCCGCCAGCCGGTCCAGCCACCGATCCACCAGCGCCTGCAGCCCGGCCTTGCCGATGTGGGTCGGCGGGTTGCTCCAGATCTGATCAAAAAGCAGCTCATCCGGTACGTCCTCAGGTGCGCGAACCTGCACCCGCTCGCCCAGCCCCAGCGTTGCAGCGTTCTCCTCGGTCAACGCCCGCGCCCGCGAGTTCACGTCAATCGCGACCACCCGGCTGCGCGGCGCCTCGGCGGCCAGCACACAGGTGATCGGCCCGTAGCCGCACCCGATGTCGAGAAACGTGCCCTCGGTGGCGGCATCGGGTAGGTCACCCTTGCGCAGCAGCACAGCCGTGCCCGGGTCGAGCCGCCCGGCCGAGAAGACCCCGCGAGAGGCGGCAAGCGCGTAATCCCGGCCCGCCACGGAGAACTCGATCTGCTCGCGGGTTTCCGGCGCGGTGGGCTCGGCACTGAAGTAATGGTCGGCGGTCACCCTGCCAGTTTGCCTGTCCCCGCCTCGCTGCCGCACACGGAGTGCGTCCATCGATCATCATGCGCTCGTAACGTGAAACCCATGCCAGCCCATCGCGCCCGTCCGCTGGCCGTCGACCGGGACCCGCAGCAAGCCATGCACCTGCTGCTGACCGGGCTCGCCGCGCTCATCGTCACGTCGATCCTGGTGCTGGTCGGGTTCTTCGTCATCGCCGACAAACGCCGCGAGGCTGCCTCGGCGGCGGCGCCGGTGCTCGCCCCCAGCACCATCGGCTCCCGGTCAGCCGACCCGCAGCCGCTGACCCGGCAGGAGGTGTTCCCGTCGCAGCAGATCGAGCTGGTCGCGGGGGCTTCGCCGTACCGGATCACGGTGACCCATGTGGACACCGACTGCACCCGGGCGGCGACCGGTGAGCTGGCCACGCTGCTGGCCGGCAACGGGTGCGACCAGATCGTGCGGGCCACCATGACCGCGCCCTACGGCGGTTACCGGGTGACTGCGGGGATCTTCAACCTCGCCGACGACGCGGGTGCGGCCGAGGCCGCCGAGCGCGCTGGCTCGCTGATCGAAAACGGGCGCGGAGGCTTCGCGGCGATAGGCGCGCTGGGCACCTTCACCCCTACCACCACGCCGCTGGCCCAGGCCGGTTGGCGCTCCCGGGGGCACTACCTGCTGTACTGCCTGATCTCGCGGCCCGACGGTGGCGTGGTGGCCGATGACGACCCGTACGCCGGGCGCATCACCGCCGACCTCGTTGAGCAGTACCTGAGCGACAAGGTCATCGCCACGCGGTCACGGCACGCGTAGACGCCGGGTGGCATCGGCGCGCTGGGCGTACTCGGATTCCGCGGGATAGCCGACCTCCACCAGCGTCAGCCCGTGCGCCGGGGCCACTGTCACCTCGCTGGAACGCTCGCGCATGGTCAGCAGCTTGGCCGGCCAGGCGGGATCGCGCCGGCCGTCGCCCACGGTCAGCATCGCGCCGACCAGGCTGCGAACCATGGCCTGGCAGAACGCATCGGCTTGCACGGTGGCCAGGGCCACGCCGTCCGGGGCGCGCCGCCAATCCAGCCGGGTGATGGCTCGTACGGTGGTGGCGTGCTCCTTGCGCTTGCAGAACGCGGCGAAGTCGTGCAGGCCGACCAGGCCCTCGGCGGCAGCGTTGAGCCGGTCCAGGTCGAGCGGGCGTACCCAGCCCAGGGTGTCGTGGCGGCGCAGGGGTTCGGGACCGTAACCGGTGTCAGCCACGCGGTACTCGTAGCGGCGGAACGTGGCGGAGAAGCGAGCATCGAACGTACCCGGAACCGGGGTTATCGCCTTGACCCGCGCGTCGGGCGGCATCAGCGCGGCGAGGCGGCGCAGCAGGGACGGCTGCAGCGTCTCCCAGAGATCGTCCGCAAGCTCGATGTGGCAGACCTGGCCGCTCGCGTGCACGCCGGCGTCCGTGCGCCCGGCCACGGTCAGGCCCAGCTCCGCATCCGGGCCGGTGAGCCGGGTGAGCGCTTCGAGCAACACCCCCGCGACGGTACGACGGGTGGGCTGCACCGCCCAGCCGGAAAAATCGGTGCCGTCGTACGAGACGTCCAGCCGCAGCCGCACTTGCGTCCTCCCCTTGGATACAGAACAGCCCGGCACCCTTCACAGGGTGCCGGGCCGTCAGTGCCTTGCTCAGGCCTTGGTGTCTTCGCCCTCGGCCTGGTCGCCCGGGCCCTCGGCGCCCTTGTCACCGGAAGCGTTCACCGGCGGCTCGGCGTCCTGGTCGTCCTGCACGTCGGCCGGGGCCTCGGCCGCCGGGACGGCGGCCGGGGTCTCGTCCTCGTCGCGGGTCAGCGCCTCGACCTTGTTCTGCTGCGCGGCGGCCTTGCGGGCCGACTTCGACGGCGCGGTGGTCGCCGCAACCTGCAGCTCCTCAACCAGCTCGATGACGGCCATGGGAGCGGCGTCACCCTTGCGCGGGCCGGTCTTGGTGATGCGGGTGTAACCGCCGGGACGGTTGCCGTAGCGCGGCGCGATCTGCTCGAACAGCGCGTAGACGACGTCCTTGTCCCTGACGACGGTCAGCACCCGGCGACGGGAGTGCAGGTCACCGCGCTTGGCCTTGGTGATCAGCTGCTCCGCCAGGGGACGCAGGCGCTTCGCCTTCGTCTCGGTGGTCTTGATCTTCCCGTGCCGGAAGAGCTCCGTGGCCAGGTTGGCCAGCAGCAGCTTCTCGTGCGCCGGGCTGCCGCCGAGGCGGGGACCCTTGGTGGGCGTGGGCATTTCGAGTGCTCCTTGTGAATGGCCGCTGCGAGCTTGTTAGAGCTGCTCGGTCTCGCGGTAGTCGTCGGTGTCGTAGTCCACGTCGCCGAACGAATCGACCACGTGCGCCGGGTCGAAGGACGGCGCGCTGTCCTTGAGGCCCAGGCCCATTCCGGCGAGCTTCATCTTGACCTCGTCGATCGACTTCTGACCGAAATTCCTTATATCCAGAAGGTCGGCCTCCGTACGCCCTATTAGCTCGCCCACCGTGTTGATGCCCTCGCGCTTGAGGCAGTTGTACGACCGGACGGTGAGGTCCAGCTCCTCAATCGGCAGGGCCAGGTCGGCGGCCAGCTGGGCGTCCTGCGGGGACGGCCCGATGTCGATGCCCTCGGCGGTCTCGTCCAGCTCGCGGCAGAGGCCGAACAGCTCGACAAGCGTCGAGCCGGCCGATGCCAGCGCGGTCCGGGGCGAGATGGATGCCTTGGACTCGACGTCAATGATCAGACGGTCGAAGTCGGTGCGCTGCTCGACACGGGTGGCCTCGACGCGGTAGGTCACCTTCATGACCGGCGAGTAGATCGAGTCGACCGGGATCCGGCCGATCTCGGCGCCGGCGCTCTTGTTCTGCGCTGCCGTGACGTAGCCACGGCCCCGCTCGACGGTGAGCTCCATGTCGAGCCGGCCCTTGCTGTTGAGCGTGGCCAGCTTCAGGTCGGGGTTGTGCACGGACACGCCGGCCGGGGGCTGGATGTCACCGGCGGTGACGTCGCCCGGGCCCTGCTTGCGCAGGTACATGCTGACCGGTTCGTCGTGCTCGGAGCTGACGGTGAGCTCCTTGACGTTCATGACCAGCTCAACCACATCCTCCTTGACACCGGGGATGGTGGTGAACTCGTGCAGAACGCCGTCGATCTTGATGCTGGTGACCGCCGCGCCCGGGATGGACGACAGCAGGGTCCGCCGAAGCGAGTTGCCGAGGGTGTAGCCGAAGCCCGGCTCCAGCGGTTCGATGGTGAACCGGGAGCGGGTCTCGCTGAGCGTCTCCTCCGAGAGGGACGGCCGCTGGCTGATGAGCACGCTGTTCTTCTTTCTGTCAGGCCACCCGCTATTTGATGGCCATCTGTATTGCCCGGCGCTCTCTCAAGCGCCGGGCAACGTGTTACTTGGAGTAAAGCTCGACGATCAGCTGCTCCTGGACCTGCGTGTCGATGACAGCGCGGGCCGGGAGCGAGTGGATCAGGATCTTCATCTCACTCGGGATGGGCTCGAGCCACGCCGGCACCGGGCGGGAACCCGCCTGAGCCTGCGCAACCACGAACGGCGTCATCTCGCGGGACTTCTCCCGGACCTGGATGATGTCGTGGTCCTTCACCCGGTACGAGGGGATGTCCACCTTGATGCCGTTGACCAGCAGGTGGCCGTGCTTGACCAGCTGACGGGCCATGTCGCGGGACGCGGCGTAGCCGGCCCGGTAAACGACGTTGTCCAGCCGCGACTCGAGGATCTGCAGCAGCACCTCACCGGTCTTGCCGGGCTTGGTGACAGCCTCCTCGTAGTAACCGCGGAACTGCTTCTCGAGCACGCCGTACGTACGACGGGCCTTCTGCTTCTCGCGGTGCTGGAGCAGGTACTCGGTCTCCTTGGTCCGGCCACGGCCGTGCTGCCCGGGCGGGAACGGCCGGGACTCGAACGGGCACTTCGGACCATCGCACTTGCTGCCCTTGAGGAACAGCTTCATCTTCTCGCGGCGGCAGCGCTTGCAGTCCGCACCTGTGTAACGAGCCATTACTTCGATCTCTCCCTTAGACCCGGCGACGCTTCGGCGGACGGCACCCGTTGTGCGGCTGGGGCGTGACGTCGGAGATCTGCCCGACCTCGAGACCCGCGGCCTGCAGCGAACGGATGGCGGTCTCCCGGCCGGAACCGGGGCCCTTGACGAACACGTCGACCTTGCGCATGCCGTGCTCCATCGCCCGGCGAGCGGCGGCCTCGGCGGCCAGCTGCGCGGCGAACGGGGTCGACTTGCGGGAGCCCTTGAAGCCCACCTGGCCGGACGAGGCCCAGGAAATGACCGCACCGGTCGGGTCGGTGATCGACACGATGGTGTTGTTGAAGGTGCTCTTGATGTGCGCCTGCCCGTGGGCGACGTTCTTGCGTTCCTTGCGCCGGACCTTCTTGACTGCGGCCCCTGCGCGTGCCTTCGGTGGCATAAGTCAGTGCGCTCCTATTACTTCCGACCCGGCTTCTTCTTACCTGCAACCGTGCGCTTCGGACCCTTACGCGTACGCGCGTTGGTCCGGGTGCGCTGACCCCGCACGGGCAGACCCCGGCGGTGGCGGATGCCGGCGTAGCAGCCGATCTCGACCTTGCGGCGGATATCCGCGGCGACCTCGCGGCGCAGGTCACCCTCAACCTTGAAATTGCCCTCGATGTAGTCGCGGAGCTGGACCAGCTCCTCGTCCGTGAGGTCCTTGGCGCGCTTGTTCAGATCAATAGCGGTAGCGGTCAGCGCCTCAACGGCACGGGTGCGACCGATCCCGAAGATGTAAGTGAGCGCGATCTCCATCCGCTTCTCGCGGGGAAGATCGACGCCGACGAGTCGAGCCATAAGTGGGCGTACTCCTCAGGTGTCTCACGGAGGTCTGTGCCCGTCGCCATCCCGCCTGCCCGGACGGGCCCCGGCCTCCGACCGGGGGTGCAGCCACAAGTGGCTGGGGACGAGCTTGTTCGTTCGTGCGTACGGATCTGGCAGCGAGCCGGGACTAGCCCTGGCGCTGCTTGTGGCGCGCGTCGGTCTTGCAGATGACCATGACGCGGCCGTGCCGCCGGATGACCCGGCAGTTGTTGCAGATCCGCTTGACGCTCGGCTTGACCTTCACGGTTTGCCTTAACTCTCAGTCGGACGGGAACAGATCCCCGCGACTCGACTACTTGTAGCGGTAGACGATGCGACCACGGGTCAGGTCGTACGGCGAAAGCTCGACGACGACCCGGTCCTCGGGAAGAATGCGGATGTAGTGCTGCCGCATCTTTCCGGAGATGTGCGCCAATACCTTGTGACCATTCGCGAGCTCGACGCGGAACATAGCGTTCGGCAACGGCTCGATCACTCGGCCTTCGATCTCGATGGCTCCGTCTTTCTTGGGCATGTCCTCCGCTACCTGACATCGGGTTCGTGGGGCAGGCGAGTACAACGTTCATCCCGGCCCCCGTTAGGAGGGGGCCGGAACCAGCCGCGGCTCCGGCACCTTCAGAAGCGCTTTGAAGACACGCCGGAGTGGACGCTGTGCGCCAGCAAGCCAGTGTACGCGCGCCTTACCATCGACACCAAACCGAGCCCCCCGTAACCCGAGGTCGGGTGAGTCACGTGCCGGGAAATCTGGACATTAGCCCTGATTCTTCTCATCATCCCGGGTCAGCGCTCGCCGTTCCCGCTTGAGCTGCTTACGGGCGCGCTTCTCGGCCTGCTTACGTGGCTCCCCCGTGCTCAGCCCCGTCACGGTGACGAAAACCAGAACCAGTCCCCAGGGAACGGCTACCCACACCGGCCAGAAATAAGTGAGATCACCACTGGCCACGCTGCTGATCAACCAGATGACACACGTAACGCCGACAACCCCGAGCCAGCTCCCCCACACCTCACGGAGCCACCGCCCCGTGGCATGGGACTCAACGGGGACGGAAACCTTGGCGGTCGGCAAATCCTGCAACAACGGATTCAACTCGCCGTAAGTCTTGGCGGCGTAGGCCTGCTGCACGCGGTCGTCATACTCGTGCAGGTCCAGCCGGCCCTCATCCAGCGCAGCCCGAAGCTTGTTGGCCACGGCTTGGCGGTCGGCGTCCCCGGCCCTCATCTCGTCCCGCCCCATGCGTCCCAGCATGACAGCGCGACGCTCCCCGGTCACGAGCCGGATTCAGCGACCTTCGTTCAGCGGCCTTTACTGAGTCGTTCAGCGGCCTTTACTGAGTCGCCCCGCGAGCCCGGAGGCCAAGAACGACGCTCCCACTAAGCTTCCGCATCTCGCCGACCTCCGCCGGAGCAGCAGGCTCAGATACGTGATGAGGCTGAAGCTGAGCACGTCCAGAGGGCAGCCCACCCGTCCAGACGGCGGCCCGTCCAGCCAAGAGCCGCCCTATTCAGCCAGCGAGTCAGCAGCGGGCTGCCGGGAGGTCACCAGATCCCCCAACCGCGCCCGTCCGCCGTCGTGCGCCGTAGTCACCCAAACCCCGTCCTCAAGGATCGCCATCGTGTGCTCCACGTGCGCGGCCCTCGAAGCGTCCCGGGTGACGACTGTCCAGCCGTCATCGAGCTCCACCGTGCGCGGCGACCCCATCGTGATCATCGGCTCGATTGCCAGGGCCATGCCGGTCACCAGGCGTGGTCCCTTGCCCGGCTTGCCGTGATTGAGCACGTGCGGGTCCTGGTGCATCTCGGTGCCGATGCCGTGGCCGCCGTAGCCGTCGACGATGCCGTACCGGCCGGACTTGCGGACGACCTTCTCGACGTTGAACGAGATGTCGGTCAGCCGCCCTCGCCCGTTCGCCGCTCCGCGCGCCGCCGCGGCGATGCCGGCCCACATCGAGTCCTCGGCTACTTCGGCCATGCGCAACAGCGCCGGATCCGTTTCGCCCACGCCTACCGTGATGGCCGAGTCGCCGTGCCAGCCGTGCAGGATGGCGCCGCAGTCAAGCGAGATGAGGTCGCCCTCCTGCAGCACCTGCTCGGCGGACGGGATGCCATGCACGACCTGTTCGTTCACCGAGGCGCAGATCGAGGCCGGGAAGCCGTGGTAGCCCTTGAAGGATGGGACTGCCCCGGCGTCGAGGATGACCTTCTCGGCGATGGCGTCCAGGTCTGCCGTTGACACCCCCGGGGCCACCGCCTCGCACATGGCGTCCAGCGCGGCGGCGACCACCAGGCCGGCGCCGCGCATCAACTCGATCTGCTCGGGCGTCTTCAGCTGGATGTCCATCTGATGACGGCGCATGTCAGCCTCCGTACGAGCGCAATGCGTCGATCGCCCGCACCGTGACGTCCTCGACCGGCCCGGTCGCGTCGATGCCGACGAGCTTGCCCTGCGCGCCATAGAAGTCGACAAGCGGTGCGGTCTTGTCCGCGTACTCAACGAGCCGGTTGGCGATTGTCTCCGCCCGGTCGTCGTCACGCTGGAAGAGCTCGGAGCCACACCTGTCGCAGATGTTCTCCTTGCTCGTCGGGTCGAACTCGACGTGCCAGATCTTGCCGCAGCCCCGGCACGTACGCCGCCCCGACAGCCGCCGGATGACCTCGTCGTCGTCGACCACAAGTTCCATCACGAGGTCGAGGGCGGTGCCGAGGTCGGCCAGCAGCTTGTCCAGCGCCGACGCCTGAGGGACGGTTCTCGGGAACCCGTCCAGCAGGAAACCGTCGGCGGCATCGGGCTCGGCCAGCCGGTCCCGGACCATGTTGATGGTCACCTCGTCCGGGACCAGGTTGCCCGCGTCCATGTACCGCTTGGCCTCAAGACCCAGCGGTGTGCCCTGCGACACGTTGGCTCGGAAGATGTCACCGGTCGAGATCTTCGGTACGGCGAGATGGGCGGCGATGAACTCAGCCTGGGTCCCCTTGCCGGCCCCCGGAGGGCCCACCAGTACCAGCCGCACCTACATCGCCTCGCTTCGGTGAGAACGAGCTTCGCAAACCTCGGACGCGAGAGCCCCCCGGCTCCGCGCCCCCACTACCGGAGGAACCCTTCGTAGTTGCGCTGCATGAGCTGGCTCTCGATCTGCTTCACCGTCTCCAGACCCACACCCACCATGATCAGCACCGCGGTGCCGCCGAACGGGAAGTTCTGGTACTGCTGGTTGTCCAGCCAGATGAAGAAGAAGTTCGGGAGAACGGAGATCAGGCCCAGGTACAGCGCGCCCGGCAAGGTGATCCGGCTGAGGATGAAGTCCAGGTAGTCGGCGGTGGGCTTACCGGGCCGGATGCCCGGTACGAAACCACCGTACTTCTTCATGTTCTCCGCGACCTCGGTCGGGTTGAACGTGATCGAGACGTAGAAGTACGTGAAGAAGATGATCAGCAGGAAGTACGTCGCGATGTAGATCCAGTGGCTGGGGTTGGCCAGGTTGTTCTGGATCCACTGCTGGTAGCCCTTGAGGTTGTTCTGGTCGAAGAACTGCAGGTAAAGCTGGGGCAGGTAGAGCAGCGACGACGCGAAGATCACCGGTACGACACCGGCCTGGTTGACCTTGAGCGGGATGTACGTCGAGGTGCCGCCGTACATGCGCCGGCCGATCATCCGCTTCGCGTACTGCACCGGGATGCGGCGCTGGGCCTGCTCGATGAAGACGACCGCGCAGATGACCAGCAGCACAAGCGCGACAACAAGCCAGAACTTGGCCCAGCCGGCGCTCTCCTTGATCGTCCAGCCCTCACCGGGCAGGCGAGCGGCGATCGAGGTGAAGATCAGGACCGACATGCCGTTGCCGACGCCGCGGTCGGTGATGAGCTCGCCGAGCCACATGACCACACCGGTGCCCGCGGTCATCGTGATGACCAGCATGACCAGGGTCAGCCACAGCGGCAGCCCGGTGTTCTCGGGAATGATCTGGAGGTTGGCCTGGTCCTGCGGGCAAGCGTTGGCGAACAACTGGCCGGAGCGGGCCAGTGCGACGAACGCCGAGGACTGCAGGATCGCGAGGCCCAGAGTCAGGTACCGGGTGTACTGGGTGATCTTGGCCTGACCGGATTGACCTTCCTTGCGCAACTGCTCGAGGCGCGGAATCACGACCGTGAGCAGTTGCAGGATGATCGAGGCGGTGATGTAGGGCATGATGCCCAGCGCAAACACCGACAGCTGAAGAAGCGCGCCACCGGAGAACAGGTTCAGCAGGTTCAGGACCCCGCCGCCGGCGTTGGAGCTGTTCACGGCGTCCAGGCAGTTCTGGACGTTGGTGTAGGACACGCCTGGGCTGGGCAGTGTGGCACCGAGCCGGTAGACCGCGATGATCGCTACTGTGAACAGCAGTTTCTTGCGCAGGTCAGGCGTCCGGAACGCACTGGAAAAGGCGGAGAGCAACTTCTTCCTCCTGCGCGAGGTGGCCGCCTGTAACCGGCGGATGGGGGTAGGCATCGGTCCGGACGACCGATATCCCTAGCTGGGAACGGACTTTAACAGCCTGACGGGGCTGTCGTGAGGCACGGTCGCCGCTTGTGCAACACCTGGGGACGAAGAGCTACGCCGCGGCCGTTGGAACGGTGCCGCCCGACCGGATGAATCCCCAGGTCAAACGCCACAACGGGGATGCCAGCCAGGTATCACGTGTGATACCCGGGCCAGCACCCCCGGCGAAAATCACAGCTCGGTGGCGGAACCACCGGCTGCGGAGATCTTCTCCTTGGCCGACTCGCTGAACGCGTGCGCCGAAATTTGCAGCGACACGCCGCCCAGCTCGCCCGAGCCGAGGACCTTCACGAGCTGGCCGCGCCGCACCGCGCCGGCCTCAGCCAGCTCGAGCGGGCCGACCTCGCCACCGTTCGGGAACAGCTCGGCGAGGCGGTCCAGGTTCACGACCTGGAAGACGACCTTGTTCTTGTTCTTGAAGCCCTTCAGCTTCGGCAGACGCATGTGGATGGGCATCTGCCCACCCTCGAACGCCGCCGAAACGTTCTTACGGGCGCCGGTGCCCTTGGTACCGCGACCGGCCGTCTTGCCCTTGGAGCCCTCACCGCGACCCACCCGGGTCTTCGCGGTCTTGGCTCCCGGAGCGGGACGCAAGTGGTGGACCTTGATCGCCATTACTCGACCTCCTCGACAGCGACGAGGTGGTTCACGGCGAAGATCATGCCCCGGATCTCGGGACGGTCTTCCTTGACCACCACATCGTTGATCCGCTTCAGCCCAAGCGACCGCAGGGAGTCCCGCTGGTTCTGCTTACGGCCGATACCGGACCGGACCTGGGTGACCTTCAAGCGTGCCATCAGTGCACCGCCGCTTCCGCACGAGCCGCCAGCATGGCCGCGGGGGCCACGTCCTCGACCGGGAGGCCACGGCGCGCCGCAACCTGCTCCGGCGACTCGAGGCCCCGGAGCGCGGCCACCGTCGCGTGCACGATGTTGATCGGGTTCGACGAGCCGAGGCTCTTGCTCAGCACGTCGTGGATGCCCGCGCACTCCAGCACGGCACGCACCGGGCCACCGGCGATAACACCGGTACCCGCCGAGGCCGGCTTGAGCAGGACGACACCCGCAGCGGCCTCACCGGTGATCGGGTGCGGGATGGTCGCACCGATCCGCGGGACCTTGAAGAAGTGCTTCTTGGCCTCCTCGACGCCCTTGGCGATGGCCGCGGGCACCTCCTTGGCCTTTCCGTAGCCGATGCCGACGGTGCCGTCACCGTCGCCGACGATCACGAGGGCGGTGAAGCTGAAGCGACGACCACCCTTCACGACCTTCGCGACACGGTTGATCGCGACGACCCGCTCGAGGTGCGGGGTCTTCTCGACGGGCGCGTTGCCGCGGCCGCCCTCACGGCGGTTGTCGCGGCGGCCACCTTCGTTGTTACCGCCGGACCCGCCGCCTCGGCGCTGCTGACCAGGCATTGGTCATTCCCTCCTAGAACTCGAGTCCGGCTTCGCGGGCGGCGTCGGCAAGCGCGGCGATACGCCCCGCGTACTTGTTGCCACCGCGGTCGAAGACGACCTTGGACACGCCCGCGGCCTTGGCCCGCTCGGCGAGCAGCGTACCGACCTTGCCGGCCAGCGCACTCTTGTCACCCTCGGAACCCCGCAGCGAGGCGTCGAGCGTGGAGGCAGAAGCCACCGTGTGGCCCTTGAGGTCGTCGACGATCTGCGCGGTGATGTTCCGCGAGGACCGGGTGACGACCAGGCGGGGACGCTCGGCGGTGCCGCGGACGTTCTTGCGGACCCGGAAGTGCCGACGCGCCTTGCGGACGGCGCGCTTGGAGGCGACACCGCCGCCATTGCGGCGCTTGAGCAGCGTGGCGGTCACTTCTTACCTGCCTTTCCAGCCTTGCGGCGGATGACCTCGCCCTGGTACTTGACGCCCTTGCCCTTGTAAGGCTCCGGCGGGCGGATCTTCCGGATGTTCGCGGCGACCTCGCCGACGAGCTGCTTGTCGATGCCTGCCACCGTGAACTGCGTGGGCCGCTCCACCGAGAAGGTGATGCCGGTCGGCGCGGGCACGTTGACCGGGTGCGAGAAGCCCAGGGCGAACTCGAGGTCCTTGCCCTTGGCGGTCACGCGGTAACCGGTGCCGTTGATCTCCAGGGTCTTCTTGTAGCCCTCGGTGACCCCGACGATCATGTTGGCGACGAGGGTCCGCGAGAGCCCGTGGAGCTCCTTGGCCTTGCGCTCGTCGTTGGGGCGGTTGACCTGCAGCTCGCCGTTCTCCGCCTTCTCAACCGTGATCGGCTCGGCGACGGTGTGCGAGAGTTCGCCCTTGGGACCCTTGACCTTGACGGTCTGGCCCGTGATGGTGACGTCGACGCCGGCGGGAACCGGGATCGACTTACGTCCAATACGCGACATGTCTAAGTCTCCGTTACCAGACGAAGGCGAGGACTTCCCCGCCAACGCTCCGCTTGCGGGCCTGCCGGTCAGTCAGGAGGCCCTGGGACGTCGAGATGATCGCGACGCCGAGGCCGCCGAGCACCCGGGGGAGCTCGTCGGACTTGGCGTAAACCCGCAGACCGGGCTTGGACACGCGCTTGATCCCGGCGAGGCTGCGCTCGCGGCTCTGGCCGTACTTCAGTTCAACGACCAGGCGCTTGCCGACTTCGCCTTCTTCAGGCTCCTCGGCCGACCAGGAGGCGATGTAGCCCTCCGCCTTGAGGACCTCGGCGATGTTCGCCTTGATCTTCGAGAAGGGCATGGTCACCTTGTCGTGGTACGCCTGGTTGGCGTTACGCAGACGCGTGAGCATGTCTGCGATCGGGTCCGTCATCGTCATGGGTATTCGTCAACCTTTCTCGCCGGGGTTCCCGGATTCACTCCAGGCCTACGGCGAAGCGGTATTACAAGTCGTTTACCAGGAAGCCTTGGACACGCCGGGGAGCTCACCGCGGTGGGCCATGTCTCGCACGCAAACCCGGCAGAGGCCGAACTTACGGTAGACCGAGTGCGGGCGACCGCACCGCTGGCACCGGGTGTACGCCCGCACAGCGAACTTGGGCTTCGCGGCCGCCTTGATGATCAGGGCCTTCTTAGCCATGCTCAGTTCTCCTTGAACGGGAAGCCCAGGAGCTTGAGCAGCTGCCGGCCCTCCTCGTCGGTCTTGGCGGTGGTCACCACCGTGATGTCCATGCCCCGCGTGCGATCGATCCGGTCCTGGTCGATCTCGTGGAACACCGACTGCTCGGTCAGACCGAACGTGTAGTTGCCGTGCCCGTCGAGCTTGCGCCCGTCGAGCCCGCGGAAGTCACGGATACGCGGCAGCGCGATCGACAACAGCCGGTCCACGAACTCCCACATCCGGTCGTTGCGAAGGGTGACCTTCGCGCCGATCGGCATGCCCTCACGCAGCTTGAACTGCGCGATGGACTTGGTCGCCCGGCGAACCAGCGGCTTCTGGCCGGTGATGGTGGTGAGGTCACGCACCGCACCGTCGATCAGCTTGGCGTCGCGAGCAGCCTCGCCGACACCCATGTTCACGACGACCTTGACCAGGCCGGGGACCTGCATGGGGTTGCCGTACTTGTACTGCTCCTGAAGCGCAGAGATGACCTCGCTGCGGTACTTCTGCTTCAGCCGGGGCAGGGTCTTGGTCTCGGTAGCGGCAGTCATCACAGGTCCTTACCAGTGGTACGGGCGATCCGGACCTTCTGGCCGTTGTCGTCGGTGCGGAAGCCAACCCGGGTCGGCTTGCCCTCGGAGTCCACGATCTGCACGTTCGAGATGTGGATCGGGGCTTCCTGCGTAACGATGCCACCGGTCTTCGAACCGCGCTGGTTCGTACGGATGCGCTCGTGCTTCTTGATGCGGTTGACGCCCTCGACAAGGACCTTGTCCTGGCGCGGGAAGGCCGCAATGACCTTACCCTTGGCGCCCTTGTCCTTGCCGGCGATGACGACGACCGTGTCGCCCTTCTTGATCTTCACGGTCAGAGCACCTCCGGCGCCAGGCTGATGATCTTCATGAACCGCTTGTCGCGCAGCTCGCGGCCGACCGGGCCGAAGATGCGCGTGCCGCGGGGGTCTCCGCCGTCCTTGATGATGACGGCGGCGTTCTCGTCGAAGCGGATGTACGAGCCGTCGGGACGGCGCTTCTCCTTGGCGGTGCGAACGATGACCGCCTTGACGACGTCACCCTTCTTCACACCGGCGCCCGGGATGGCGTCCTTGACCGTGGCCACGATGACGTCGCCGATGCTCGCGTAGCGGCGGCCGGAGCCGCCCAGTACACGGATGCACAGGATTTCCCGGGCACCCGTGTTGTCGGCGACGCGCAGTCGCGACTCCTGCTGGATCACGTCTGTCTCCTATGTCTGCCAGTTCTCCGGATCGAGCATCCGAAGCTTGGCGGAACGATGGTTCGCTGGGCCGGCTCGCACCGGCCCAGCGCACTCACTTGGCCTTTTCGAGGATCTCCACGACACGCCACCGCTTGGTGGCCGACAGCGGGCGGGTCTCCATCATCAGGACCCGGTCACCGATGCCGCACGCGTTCTGCTCGTCGTGCACCTTGAGCTTGCGGGTGCGACGGATCACCTTGCCGTAGAGGGCGTGCTTGACGCGGTCCTCGACCTCGACGACGACGGTCTTATCCATCTTGTCGCTGACGACGAGACCCTCGCGCACCTTGCGCTGAGACCGCGGCGCAACGGCGTTCGTACCCTGGGGGGCAGTTTCACTCATGCTGTCACCTCACTCGGCGCGGCCGAGAGCCCGAGCTCACGCTCACGCATGATCGTGTAGATCCTCGCGATGTCCTTGCGGACAACCTGCAGCCGACGGTGGTTGTCGAGCTGACCGGTCGCGCCTTGCACGCGAAGATTGAACAGCTCCGCCTTCGCCTCCCGCAGCCGCGAGACCAGCTCCTCTTCGGAGAGCTCGCGCAGCTCGGCCGGCTTCACGCCCGCTGCCATCAGTTTTCACCCACTTCGCGTGTCACGATGCGGCACTTCATCGGGAGCTTGTGGATCGCGCGACGCATCGCTTCGCGCGCAATCGTCTCATTCGGGAACGACATCTCGAAGAGAATGCGTCCCGGCTTGACGTTCGCCACCCACCACTCCGGCGAACCCTTACCGGAACCCATGCGGGTTTCGGCAGGCTTCTTGGTCAGTGCCTGGTCCGGGAAGATCGAGATCCAGACCTTACCGCCACGCTTGATGTGGCGCGTCATGGCGATACGGGCCGACTCGATCTGCCGGTTGGTCACGTATGCCGGCTCCAGGGCCTGGATACCGAACTCGCCGAAGACCACCCGGTTGCCGCCCTTGGACGCGCCGTGGCGGTCCGGGTGGTGCGGCTTGCGGAAGCCCTTCGGGGGCTTACGCGGCATCAGCATGTGTCAGCCCTCCTGCTGCGTTTCGGCCGGAGCCGGAGCCGCGGCAACCGCGGCGTCGTTGACGTTCTCGCCGGCCGGGGTGTCACCCGTACGGGCCTGCGCGGCAGCGCGGCCAGCCTCGGTGCCACCGGCGGTCGTGCCGGACGAACCGGAACGGCCGCGGCGCGGACGCTCGGGACGGTCGCCACGGTCACGGCGCGGACGCGCGGGCGCCTCGGGGGCTACCTCGCGGCCGGGCACGGCGTCGCCCTTGTAGATCCAGACCTTCACGCCGATGCGACCGAACGTGGTACGAGCCTCGAAGAAGCCGTACTCGATGTCGGCGCGCAGCGTGTGCAGCGGGACGCGACCCTCACGGTAGAACTCCGTGCGGCTCATCTCCGCGCCACCGAGGCGGCCGGAGACCTGCACCCGGATGCCCTTGCAGACCGGGTTCTTCATCGCCGACTGCATGGCCTTGCGCATCGCCCGGCGGAAGCTGACCCGGCTGGACAGCTGCTCGGCGACGCCCTGCGCCACGAGCTGCGCGTCCGACTCCGGGCTCTTCACCTCAAGAATGTTGAGCTGAACCTGCTTGCCGGTGAGCTTCTCGAGCTCGCCGCGGATACGGTCCGCCTCAGCACCCTTACGGCCGATGACGATGCCCGGACGCGCGGTGTGGATGTCGACGCGGACGCGGTCACGGGTGCGCTCGATGTCCACCTTCGAGATGCCGGCGCGCTCGAGGCCCTTGGACATCATGCGGCGGATCTTGACGTCCTCGCCGATGTAGTCCTTGTAGAGCTTGTCCGCGAACCAGCGGCTCTTCCAGTCGGTGGAGATGCCGAGCCGGAACCCGGTGGGGTGAACTTTCTGACCCATTACTCGGCACCTTCCGTGCTCTGGGACTCGGCCTGCGCGGCCTCAGCGGCGGGTGCCGCCGACTTGGCCGGTGCGGCCTTCGCGGTGGCCTTGCGGCCAGGCGTGGTGACCTGGACGGCTTCCACCGCGATCGTGATGTGACAGGTGCGCTTGCGGATCCGGTACGCCCGGCCCTGCGCCCGCGGCCGGAACCGCTTCAGCGTCGGGCCCTCGTCAACGAACGCCTCGGCGACCAGGAGCGCGTCCGGGTCGAGCCGCACGTTGTTCTCGGCGTTGGCAATCGCGCTGGCGAGCACCTTGTAGACCTGCTCGCTCGCAGCCTGAGGCGCGAACTGCAGGACCGTGAGAGCCTCCTTCGCGGGCAGACCGCGGACGAGGTTGATCACACGGCGCGCCTTGTTCGGCGAGATGCGCACGTGGCGCGCAACTGCCCGAGCGCCTGGAAGCGCCGGAGCATCGCTCTTGACTGGCATCGCTGTAACCCCTTTCTAGTCCGTGGACTGGTTAGCGACGACGGCTCTTGCGGTCGTCCTTCTCGTGACCCTTGAACGTACGGGTCAGAGCGAACTCGCCGAGCTTGTGACCGACCATGGCCTCGGTGATGAACACCGGGACGTGCTTGCGCCCGTCGTGCACCGCGATCGTGTGCCCGAGCATGTCGGGAATGATCGTCGAGCGCCGCGACCAGGTCTTGATGACGTTCTTCGAGTTCTTCTCGTTCTGGACTTCCACCTTCTTGATCAGGTGGTCGTCGACGAACGGGCCCTTCTTCAGGCTGCGAGGCATCTTTTAACTCCCGTTACCCGCGCTTGCGGGTGGCGTAGCGGCGGCGAACGATCAGCTTGTCGCTCTCCTGGCCCTTGCGGCGGGTACGGCCCTCGGGCTTACCAGCCGGGTTCACCGGGTGGCGACCACCGGAGGTCTTACCCTCACCACCACCGTGCGGGTGGTCGATCGGGTTCATGGCGACACCACGGACGGTCGGGCGCTTGCCCTTCCACCGCATGCGGCCGGCCTTGCCCCAGTTGATGTTCGACTGCTCGGCGTTGCCGATCTCGCCGACGGTCGCGCGGCAGCGGATGTCGACGCGACGGATCTCGCCGGAGGGCATACGCAGCGTGGCGTACGCACCTTCACGGCCCAGGAGCTGGATGCCGACGCCGGCCGAACGGGCCAGCTTGGCGCCACCGCCGGGACGAAGCTCCACACCGTGGACCGTCGTACCGACCGGGATGTTGCGCAGGGGCAGGTTGTTGCCCGGCTTGATGTCCGCGCCCACGCCCGACTCGACGCGGTCGCCCTGCTTGAGGTCCTTCGGCGCGAGAATGTAGCGCTTCTCACCGTCGGCGTAGTGCAGCAGAGCGATGCGGGAGGTGCGGTTGGGGTCGTACTCAATGTGAGCGACCTTGGCCGGCACGCCGTCCTTGTCGTTGCGCCGGAAGTCGATCAGCCGGTACTGCCGCTTGTGGCCACCGCCCTGGTGCCGCGTCGTGATGCGACCGTGGACGTTGCGGCCACCCTTCTTGGGCAGCGGAACCAGCAGAGACTTCTCCGGCGTCGACCGGGTGATCTCGGCGAAGTCGGCGACGCTGGAGCCACGACGGCCCGGCGTGGTCGGCTTGTACTTACGGATTGCCATGATTCACAAACCCCTTAGCTGACCGGGCCGCCGAAGGCCTCGATACGGTCACCGTCAGCCAGCTTCACCATGGCGCGCTTGGTCGCCTTGCGCTGACCGAAGCCGGTCTTGGTGCGCTTGCGCTTGCCCTGGCGGTTAATGGTGTTCACCGTCAGCACGCGGACATCGAAGATCTGCTGGATAGCGATCTTGATCTGGGTCTTGTTGGCGTCCGGGTGAACCAGGAACGTGTACCAGTTCTGGTCGAGAACGCTGTAGCTCTTCTCGGAGACCACGGGCGCGACGATGACGTCACGCGGGTCGGCGATCGTGCTCACTTGTTCCCCTCCTCGGAGGTCTCGGCGGGCACGCCAAGGAACTCGTCCAGCGCCGCCTTGGTGAAGACGACCTCGTCGGCCACCAGCACGTCGTACGTGTTCAGCTGGCCGGCCTCGATGAGGTGCACGGTCGGCTCGTTGCGCAGCGAGATCCAGCTCAGGTCGTCCTGGTTGCTCAGCACGACAAGCACCTTGGTGGACTCCGTCGCCTTGCGCAGCGTGGCGACCGCAGCCTTCGTCGACGGCTTCTCGCCGGAGATGAACGACTCGATCACGTGCACGCGGCCGTCACGGGCCCGATCGGAGAGGGCACCACGCAGCGCGGCGGCCTTCATCTTCTTGGGCGTCCGCTGGCTGTAGTCGCGCGGCACGGGACCGTGCACGACGCCACCGCCGGCGAACTGCGGAGCGCGGATCGAGCCCTGACGGGCGCGACCGGTGCCCTTCTGCTTGTACGGCTTCTTGCCGCCACCGGCGACCTCGCCGCGGGTCTTCGCCTTGTGCGTACCCTGCCGGGCAGCCGCCAGCTGAGCCACGACGACCTGGTGCATCAGCGGAATGTTCGCCTGCACGTCGAAGATGTCGTCGGGCAGCTCGACGGAGCCGGCCTTGGTGCCCTCTGCGTTGATCACGTCAACGGAGCTCACTTGACACCGCCCTTCTTCGCCGCCGTACGAACCAGGATCAGCGCGCCCTTGGGGCCGGGAACGGCACCCTTGACGAGCAGCAGGTTGTTCTCGGTGTCGACCGCCTGCACCGTCAGGTTCTGCACGGTGAAGCGCTTGCCACCCATGCGGCCCGCCATCCGGACGCCCTTGAAGACGCGACCCGGGGTGGCGCAGGCGCCGATGGAACCGGGCGAGCGGTGCTTGCGCTCAACACCGTGGCTGCTCTTCAGGCCGTGGAACCCGTGCCGCTTCATGACACCGGCGTAGCCCTTGCCCTTGGTCTTACCGGTGACGTCGATCGGCGCACCGACCGCGAACGCCTCAACGGTGACTTCCTGGCCGAGCTCGTACTCGCTCGCGTCGATGGTGCGCAGCTCCACGATGTGGCGCCGCGGCGACACACCCGCCTTCGCGTAGTGACCGCTCTCGGGCTTGTTCACCTTGCGCGGGTCGATCTGGCCGTAAGCCAGCTGAACCGCCGCGTATCCGTCTGCCTCCGGGGTGCGAACCTGGGTCACGACACAAGGGCCGGCCTGCACCACGGTCACCGGGACGACCTTGTTGTTGTCCCAGACCTGGGTCATGCCGAGCTTGGCGCCCAGGATCCCCTTCACTTGCCTGTCCATTGTCCGGATCCCTACAGCTTGATCTCGATGTCGACGCCAGCCGGCAGGTCGAGGCGCATGAGCGAGTCGACCGTCTTGGGGGTCGGGTCGATGATGTCGATCAGACGCTTGTGCGTGCGCATCTCGAAGTGCTCGCGCGAGTCCTTGTACTTGTGCGGCGAACGGATCACGCAGAAACGGTTGATCTCCGTGGGCAGCGGCACCGGGCCAGCAACCTGTGCCCCGGTCCGCGTCACCGTCTCGACGATCTTCCGTGCCGAGGAGTCGACGACCTCGTGGTCATAGGCCTTGAGCCGGATGCGGATCTTCTGTCCCGCCATGGTGGCTTCTGTTTCCTTCTCTCGATGCCGCTACGTGCGAGAGCGGTGGCCCTCGCATGCCCGCAGGACCGTTGATCCTGCGTTGTCCGACCCCCGCGGTCGGGCGTGTCGCGCCTAGTGGCAGATTGCTCAGCTAACCAAGCACAGGCTCCGCCCCAGAAAACTGGAGCAATGATGCCCGTGGCGCAGCAACCTGGAGCGCTAACTCCTGGAACACTGCCCCATCCGTCGGGATCGGGGCGGCCGGCGGCTCTCACACACACCGGACACCGGGCGAGGGCGGTCGGCTGCCAAACTGCGAAGCAGCCAACCGCCCTGCGCGGACGCAACCTGACTAGTATGCCGCATGAAACGCAGCAACGCTAATCGGGGTCACCAATGAGGGTTGTTCTGGTGAACAAGCCTCACCTCAGACGTTGATCTTCGTGACCGTTCCGGCGCCGACGGTGCGGCCACCCTCACGGATCGCGAACTTCAGGCCCTGCTCCATGGCGATGGGCTGGATCAGCTTCACCGACATGGTGGTGGAGTCGCCCGGCATGACCATCTCGGTGCCCTCGGGCAGCGTGACGACGCCGGTGACGTCCGTGGTGCGGAAGTAGAACTGCGGGCGGTAGTTCTGGAAGAACGGGGTGTGCCGGCCGCCCTCTTCCTTCGAGAGGATGTAGACCTGGCCCTCGAACTCCGTGTGCGGGGTGCTGGACCCCGGCTTCACGACGACCATGCCGCGCTCGACGTCCTCGCGCTTGATACCACGCAGCAGGAGGCCGACGTTCTCGCCCGCGCGGGCCTCGTCGAGCAGCTTGCGGAACATCTCGATGCCGGTGCAGACGGTCTTCGTCGACTTCTCGCGGATGCCGACGATCTCGACCTCCTCGTTCGGCTTGAGGATGCCACGCTCGGCGCGACCGGTGACGACCGTGCCACGACCGGTGATCGTGAACACGTCCTCGATCGGCATGAGGAACGGCTTCTCGGTCTCCCGCTCGGGCTGCGGGATCGCGGTGTCGACCGCGTTCATCAGCTCGAGGAGCTTGCCGGTCCACTCCGAGTCGCCCTCAAGCGCCTTGAGCGCCGAGACGCGCACGACGGGAACGTCGTCGCCCGGGAACTCGTAGGTGCTGAGCAGCTCGCGGACCTCGAGCTCGACGAGCTCCAGGAGCTCCTCGTCCTCGACCATGTCGCTCTTGTTGAGGGCGACAACGATGTACGGAACGCCGACCTGGCGGGCCAGGAGCACGTGCTCCTTGGTCTGCGGCATCGGGCCGTCGGTCGCGGCAACCACCAGGATCGCGCCGTCCATCTGCGCGGCACCGGTGATCATGTTCTTGATGTAGTCAGCGTGGCCGGGGCAGTCCACGTGCGCGTAGTGACGCGCAGCGGTCTGGTACTCGACGTGTGCGATCGAGATCGTGATGCCGCGGGCCTTCTCCTCCGGCGCCTTGTCGATCTCGTCGAACGGGGTGTACGGGTTCAGGTCCGGGTATTCGTCGTGCAGGACCTTCGTGATGGCCGCAGTCAGCGTCGTCTTACCGTGGTCGATGTGACCAATGGTGCCGATGTTGACGTGCGGCTTAGTCCGCTCGAACTTCGCCTTCGCCACTGGTGTCCTCCTGTGGACTGTGGTTTTCTTCTCGCCCGGCACGCCCGACAAGGCGATGGGGACTCTGTCGACTGCTCGTACGCGTGTGGTCCTCGACGGACCGCACGCGCCTCAACGCATCAGGCGCCGGTGGCCTTCGCGATGATCTCCTTCGCCACACTCTGCGGAACTTCGGCGTAGGAGTCGAACTGCATGCTGTAGCTCGCCCGACCGGCCGTCTTCGACCGCAGGTCTCCGACGTAGCCGAACATCTCCGACAGCGGCACCGAAGCCTTGACGACGCGAGCGCCGGAGCGCTCTTCCATCGACTGGATGATGCCACGGCGGGAGTTGATGTCGCCGATCACGTCGCCCATGTTGTCCTCGGGCGTGACGACCTCGACGGCCATCATCGGCTCGAGCAGCGCCGGGTCGGCCTTGCGAGCCGCTTCCTTCATGACCATCGAGCCGGCGATCTTGAACGCCATCTCGGAGGAGTCAACCTCATGGAACTGGCCGTCGACCAACGTCAGCTTGACGCCGACCAACGGGTATCCCGCTAGAACGCCATACTGCAGCGAGTCCTGCGCGCCGGCGTCGACCGAAGGGATGTATTCCTTCGGGATGCGACCACCTGAGACCGCGTTGACGAACTCGTAGGTCGGGCCGTCCGCCGAGAGATCGAGTGGCTCGACCGTGACGACGACCTTCGCGTACTGACCGGAGCCACCGGTCTGCTTCTTGTGCACGTACGAAAGCTTCTCGACGGTGCCCCGGATCGTCTCGCGGTACGCCACCTGCGGTTTACCGATGTTCGCCTCGACGTTGAACTCGCGGCGCATCCGGTCGACCAGGATGTCGAGGTGCAGCTCGCCCATGCCGGCGATGATGGTCTGCCCGGTCTCCTCGTCGTTGAAGACGCGGAAGGTCGGGTCCTCCTCGGCCAGACGCTGGATCGCGGTGCCCAGCTTCTCCTGGTCCGACTTGGTCTTCGGCTCGATGGCGACCTGGATGACCGGCTCCGGGAACGTCATCGACTCGAGGATGACCGGGTTGGCCGGGTCGCTGAGCGTGTCACCGGTGGTGGTCTGCTTGAGACCCTGGACAGCGATGATGTCGCCGGCCTGCGCGGTGGCGCGCTCCTCACGCTTGTTGGCGTGCATCTGGTAGATCTTGCCGATGCGCTCCTTGCGGTCCTTGGTGGAGTTGACCACCTGAGAGCCGGATTCGAGCGTGCCGGAGTAGACCCGTACGTAGGTCAGCTTGCCGAGGTGCTTGTCGGTCTGGATCTTGAACGCCAGGGCCGAGAAGGGCTCGTCATTGCTGGGCTTGCGCTGCAGCGGGGTCTCACCGTCGGTGGCAGTGCCCTCGATGGCGGGGATGTCCAGCGGCGACGGCAGGAAGTCGACCACAGCGTCGAGCATGGGCTGAACGCCCTTGTTCTTGAACGCCGAACCGCACAGCACCGGGTTCGCCTTGCTGGCGATCGTGGCACGCCGGATGGCGGCCTTGATCTCGTCCTCGGAGAGCTCCTGGCCCTCGAGGTACTTCTCCATCACCGCGTCGTCCACGTCGGCGAGTGTCTCGATGAGCTTCTCGCGCCACTCGGCGGCCTGGTCAGCGAGGTCCGCCGGGATCTCCTCGATCGCGTAGTCCTCGCCCTTGGCCGTCTCGCCACGCCAGGTCAGCGCGCGCATGCCAATCAGGTCGACGACGCCGATGTGGTCGCCCTCGAGGCCGATCGGGATCTGCAGCACCAGCGGGGTGGCGTTGAGCCGGTCGATCATCATCTGCACGCAGCGGAAGAAGTCCGCACCGGTGCGGTCGAGCTTGTTGACGAAGCACATGCGGGGGACGTTGTACTTGTCCGCCTGCCGCCAGACGTTCTCCGTCTGCGGCTCCACGCCGGCAACGCCGTCGTAGACCGCGACCGCGCCGTCGAGCACACGCAGCGACCGCTCGACCTCGACCGTGAAGTCGACGTGGCCGGGCGTGTCGATGATCTGAATCGTGTAGCCCTTCCACTCGCACTTCGTAGCGGCGGAGGTGATGGTGATGCCGCGTTCCTGTTCCTGTTCCATCCAGTCCATGACGGCCGCGCCCTCGTGGACTTCACCGATCTTGTACGTGATGCCGGTGTAGAACAGGATGCGCTCGGTCGTCGTGGTCTTACCAGCGTCGATGTGCGCCATGATGCCAATGTTGCGAACCTTGGCGAGCGCGTCTGCGGCAGCCACTGCAATCCCTACTCTTCGTCGTCGTGTCGACTGTTTCCCGCGGGACGCCGCGGGAGGCCGGTGCGGCCGTTGTTCCCGGCCCGGTGGTGACCGGGCCGGCAACCGGGTCTTACCAGCGGTAGTGCGCGAAGGCCTTGTTGGACTCCGCCATCTTGTGAGTGTCCTCGCGCCGCTTGACGGCGGCACCAAGGCCGTTGCTCGCGTCGAGCAGCTCGTTCTGCAGACGCTCGATCATGGTCTTCTCGCGGCGGGCCTTGGAGTACTGCACCAGCCAGCGCAGACCGAGGGTGGTCTGGCGGGGCGTACGGACCTCGACCGGCACCTGGTAGGTCGCGCCACCAACACGGCGGCTGCGGACCTCGAGGGTCGGCTTGACGTTGTCCATCGCGCGCTTGAGCGTCACCACGGGGTCGGTGCCGCTCTTCTCACGGCAGCCCTCAAGAGCGCCGTAAACGATGCGCTCCGCGAGCTGGCGCTTGCCGCCCACGAGGATCTTGTTCACCAGCTGCGTGACGAGCGGCGAGTTGTAAACCGGGTCCGCAACTACTGGGTGGCGCGGAGCGGGGCCTTTACGCGGCATGTCAGCTCTTCTCCTTCTTCGCGCCGTAACGGCTGCGGGCCTGCTTGCGGTTGCGGACGCCCTGGGTGTCCAGCGAACCACGAACGATCTTGTAGCGGACGCCCGGGAGGTCCTTAACACGGCCGCCGCGCACGAGCACGATCGAGTGCTCCTGCAGGTTGTGGCCGACGCCCGGGATGTACGCCGTGACCTCGATCTGGCTGCTGAGCTTCACACGAGCGACCTTGCGCAGCGCAGAGTTCGGCTTCTTGGGGGTGGTGGTGTACACGCGCGTGCACACGCCGCGCCGCTGAGGACTTCCCTTCAGCGCCGGCGTCTTGGTCTTGCTCGTCTTCGCCTGGCGGCCCTTGCGGACCAGCTGCTGGATCGTGGGCACCGGGTTTCTCCGCTCCCTTCGGCCGCCGTTGTGGCGGCCGGCAATGTGTTCGTATGCCTGGTGTACGAGGCGGCCCCGGTGGGTCATCCCGCACCCGCGGTCGGGCGTGTCGCCCGGCTCACGGTCCCGCCGCGCGCATTCGCACGCAGCGAGTGTTGTCTTTGTCGGGCTCAGCCCGTCGTGCTCAACGCCCCGTCGTACTTCAGACTCGGGCGCACGCACGAGTTGCCCGGGCGAGCCCGGGCACGAGGGGAAAGAATACCCACCACAAGCATGCAGGTCAAAACGAGGCGCTCTGACCAGCTAACTTGACGATGGACACTCCCGCATGACAAGTGTACCGGGTGCTGCCCGGCGGCATCGCTGCGGTGCCGGTTTACGGCACGCGCCGCGCCGCTACGACTGCAATACCACTGCCAACAAGAGAGTCAAGACGGCAATTCCCGCCCCCGCGGCCCCGCACCAGAGCCCGGCCAGCGCCATGCCGGCGCCGGTGAAGCGAACCCGGCCACCCTGCCCCGACCGCCGGATCTGGCGCCTGGACACCAGCCCAAGCGCGATCGCACCTCCCCCAGCAAGCCCGCTGAGCAGGGCAAACGCCCCCGCGACAACGGCCCCCCAGCCCGATTCGGCCCCGGCGACGCCGAAGCAGAGCACGAGCAAGGACACCAGGATCGCCACGATGCCGGCGCTGAGCGAGCCGACCGCCAGCCCCGACGTGATGGGTGCCACTCGCAACTGGACCAGACCGAACTCGGTGCCCGGCATGGGTTCCACCCGCTCGGGCGTCCAGGCCTCCCCCGGCTTGGGCGGCATCACGGCCGGCGGATCCGGCTGAGCGGGCCATGAACCTGGGTGCTGCGTCACAGAGCGTCCCTCTCCCCGCGTGTCGGCTTCGAATACGAGCATGTCACCCGTACGAGGCGCACCGCAGCCCGAGGGGTGGGCCCCGGCGATCAGTCAGTGCCGGGGTCAAAATCCTGACCGCCGGGTGCCTCGGCCAGGTGCAGCAGCCCGGCGATGGCGGCGATCACCAGCGTGGTCAGGGCGAGCACGACACCGATCCAGGCCAGCGTCCGGCCGCGCCGGATCCATTTGGCGCCGAGCAGGTAACCGCCAGCCGCATAGTGCTCGCGCGACACCTGCCGCGCCAGCAGCAGGGCCAGCATGGCCGGGATCACGCCACCGACGAAGGCGCCGGTGAGCAGCGCCACCAGTCCGAGGACGAAGACCGCCCGGGCCTTGGTGGCCGGGGCCGGCTCGGGATCCATCGGGTGGCGGGTCGGTGCGGCGGAGACAGGCAGGGTCACCGTTTCATTCTAGAAACGCCCGAGGGCGCCCGCGCGATGCACGGACGCCCTCGGTGGAACCACAAACCGTCAGCGGTACGACCCGAAGTCGAAGTCGTCAAGCGGAACAGCCTGACCACTGGCCGGTCCGAAGCCGTAGTCGGTCTCGGGGTACCCGGTCATCGAGTACACCTTGGCCTTGGCTTCCTCGGTCGGCTCGACCCGGATGTTGCGGTACTTGCTGATACCAGTACCGGCCGGGATGAGCTTACCGATGATGACGTTCTCCTTGAGGCCCACCAGCGAGTCGCTGCGCGAGTTGATCGCAGCGTCGGTGAGCACCCGGGTGGTCTCCTGGAAGGAGGCCGCCGAGAGCCAGGAGTCGGTCGCCAGCGAGGCCTTGGTGATACCCATGAGCACCGGACGACCGGCGGCGGGCTCACCACCCTCGCCGACGATCCGGCGGTTCTCGGACTCGAACAGCGCCCGGTCGACCAGCACACCCGGCAGGAACTCGGCGGCGCCCGAGTCGATGACCGTCACCCGCTTGAGCATCTGGCGGATGATGATCTCGATGTGCTTGTCGTGGATGAGCACACCCTGCGAGCGGTAGACCTCCTGGACCTCACTGGTCAGGTGGACCTGGACCGCGCGCGGGCCCATGATGCGCAGCAGCTCGTGCGGGTCGATGGTGCCCTCGGTGAGCTTCTCGCCGACCGCCACGTGGTCACCGTCGTGCGCCCGCAGCTTGACGCGCTTGGAGATCTTGTCGTACACGATCTCCTCGCTGCCGTCGTCCGGGATCACGATGATCTTCCGCGAACGCTCGCCGTCCTCGATGCGGATGCGTCCCGGGGTGTCGGCGATGGGCGCCTTGCCCTTGGGCACGCGGGCCTCGAAGATTTCCTGCACACGCGGCAGACCCTGGGTGATGTCCTCACCCGCGACACCACCGGTGTGGAAGGTACGCATCGTCAGCTGCGTACCGGGCTCACCGATGGACTGGGCGGCGATGATGCCGACCGCCTCGCCGATGTCGACCGACTTGCCGGTCGGCAGCGAGCGGCCGTAGCAGGCCGCACACACACCGAGCTTCGACTCGCAGGTCAGCACGCTGCGCACCCGGACCGTCTCCACCCCGGCGGCGACAAGCTTGTCGACCAGGATCGAGTTGAGGTCGTCACCGCGGTTGACCACCACGGTGCCGGACTGGTCGGTGATGTCGTCCGCGATGGTGCGGGCGTGCACACCGGTCTCCGCGTGCGTGTGCACGACGAGGGTGCCGTCGTCCAGCTTGTCCGCGACCTGCATGGGGATCGCCCGGTCGGTGCCGCAGTCCTCCTCGCGGATGATCACGTCCTGCGACACGTCCACCAGACGACGGGTCAGGTAACCCGAGTCGGCGGTACGCAGCGCGGTGTCGGCCAGACCCTTACGGGCACCGTGCGTGGAGATGAAGTACTCCAGCACGGTCAGGCCCTCGCGGTACGACGAGGTGATCGGGCGCGGGATGATCTCGCCCTTGGGGTTGGCCACCAGACCACGGATCGCGGCGATCTGCCGGAGCTGCAGGAGGTTACCGCGAGCGCCGGAGTTGATCATCACCCAGAGCGGGTTCTCCTGCGGCAGCGCGGTCTCCATCTCCTTGGAGATCTCGTTGGTCGCCTTGGTCCAGATGTCGATGAGCTCGCCGCGACGTTCCTCGGCGGTCATCAGACCACGCTGGTACTGCTTGTCGATCCGGTCGGCCTCACCCTGGTAACGAGCGAGGATCTCCGGCTTGCGCGGCGGGCCGACAACGTCGCCCATGCCGATCGTCACACCGGACCAGGTGGCCCAGTGGAAGCCGGCCTCCTTGAGCGCGTCCAGGGTCGCAGCCAGGGCAACCTTGGGGAAGCGCTCGGCGAGGTCGTTGACGATCGCCGACAGCTGACCCTTGCGGATCTCGTAGTTCACGAAGCGGTAGCCCGGGGGCAGCGTCTCGTTGAAGATGACCCGGCCCAGTGTGGTCTCGACGAGCAGCGGCTCGCCCTCGACCCACTCCTCCGGAGCGGTCCACGGCGCCTGCTTGGCGCCGTTGTCCACCCCGATGACGTCCCGGAGACGGATCTTGACCGGCGCCTGCAGGTGCAGCTCGCCGTTGTCGAACGCCATCCGCGCCTCGGCGTCGGAGCTGAACACCCGGCCCTCACCCTTGGCACCGGCCGTGAGGTGGGTCAGGTGGTACAGCCCGATAACCATGTCCTGGGTCGGCATGGTGACCGGCTTGCCGTCGGCCGGCTTGAGGATGTTGTTCGACGAAAGCATCAGGATCCGGGCCTCGGCCTGCGCCTCGGCCGACAGCGGTACGTGCACCGCCATCTGGTCACCGTCGAAGTCGGCGTTGAACGCCGTGCACACGAGCGGGTGGATCTGAATCGCCTTGCCCTCGACCAGTTGCGGTTCGAAGGCCTGGATGCCGAGGCGGTGCAGGGTCGGCGCGCGGTTCAGCAGCACCGGGTGCTCGCTGATGACCTCTTCGAGGACGTCCCACACGACCGGGCGCTGACGCTCGACCATCCGCTTGGCCGACTTGATGTTCTGCGCGTGGTTGAGATCCACCAGGCGCTTCATCACGAACGGCTTGAACAGCTCCAGCGCCATCTGCTTGGGCAGGCCGCACTGGTGCAGCTTGAGCCGCGGGCCGACGACGATGACCGAACGGCCGGAGTAGTCGACGCGCTTGCCGAGCAGGTTCTGACGGAAGCGGCCCTGCTTGCCCTTGAGCATGTCGGACAGCGACTTGAGCGGGCGGTTACCCGGGCCGGTGACCGGCCGGCCGCGACGGCCGTTGTCGAACAGCGCGTCGACGGCCTCCTGCAGCATCCGCTTCTCGTTGTTGACGATGATCTCGGGGGCGCCCAGGTCGATCAGGCGCTTGAGCCGGTTGTTGCGGTTGATGACCCGGCGGTACAGGTCGTTGAGGTCGGACGTGGCGAAGCGGCCACCGTCGAGCTGCACCATCGGGCGCAGGTCCGGCGGGATGACCGGGACGCAGTCCAGGACCATGCCGAGCGGCGAGTTGCGGGTGTTCAGGAACGCGGCGACGACCTTGAGCCGCTTGAGGGCACGGATCTTGCGCTGGCCCTTACCCGTACGGATGATCTCCCGCAGGTTCTCGGCCTCGGCGTCCAGGTCCATGTTCTCGAGCAGCGCCTTGATCGCCTCGGCGCCCATGCCACCGGTGAAGTACTCACCGAAGCGGTCCCGCAGCTCGCGGTAGAGCAGCTCGTCGGTGACAAGCTGCTTGCTGTCGAGCTTGCGGAAGGTGTCCAGCACCTCGTCGAGCCGGTCGATCTCGCGCTGCGCCTTGTCGCGGATCTGGCGCATCTCGCGCTCGCCAGCTTCCTTGACCTTGCGGCGCACGTCGGCCTTCGCACCCTCGGCCTCGAGCTCGGCCAGGTCCTGCTCCAGCTTGGCGGCGCGCTTCTCGATCTCGGAGTCGCGGCCGTTCTCGGACTGCCGCTTCTCGGCGAAGATCTCGTTCTCGATGGTGGACATGTCACGGTGACGCGCGTCGGCGTCCACGCTGGTGACCACGTACGAGGCGAAGTAAATGATCTTCTCGAGGTCCTTGGGCGCCAGGTCGAGCAGGTAGCCCAGCCGGCTCGGCACACCCTTGAAGTACCAGATGTGCGTCACCGACGCGGCGAGCTCGATGTGGCCCATGCGTTCACGGCGGACCTTGGACCGGGTCACCTCGACGCCGCAGCGCTCACAGATGATGCCCTTGAACCGGACCCGCTTGTACTTTCCGCAGTAGCACTCCCAGTCCCGCTGAGGGCCGAAGATCTTCTCGCAGAAGAGTCCGTCCTTCTCGGGCTTGAGCGTGCGGTAGTTGATCGTCTCGGGCTTCTTGACCTCGCCGTGCGACCACTGCCGGATGTCGTCAGCGGTGGCCAGGCCGATGCGCAACTCGTCGAAGAAGTTGACGTCGAGCACTTGGTCTATCCCTCGTGTTTCG
Source organism: Actinoplanes sp. TFC3 (assembly GCF_001553785.1). Taxonomy (GTDB): domain Bacteria; phylum Actinomycetota; class Actinomycetes; order Mycobacteriales; family Micromonosporaceae; genus Actinoplanes. Next base: position 943,162 of record NZ_LOJP01000001.1, on the reverse strand, counting down.
TTGCTCGGTTTGGGTTTCCAGGCCGGCGGGGGGCGTCCCCGGCTACCTCAGCGGTGGCCGGGGACGCACTCCGTCAGATCTCTTCGACGCTGCTGACGCCCTCGTTCGGGCGCCGGGACAGGTCGATGCCGAGTTCCTCCGCGGCCCGGAAGACCTCGTCGTCCGTCTCGCGCATCTCGAGGGCCACGCCGTCGCTGGAAAGCACCTCAACGTTCAGGCACAGCGACTGCAGCTCCTTGAGCAGCACCTTGAAGGACTCGGGGATGCCCGGCTCCGGGATGTTCTCGCCCTTGACGATGGCCTCGTAGACCTTCACGCGGCCGAGAACGTCATCGGACTTGATGGTCAGCAGCTCCTGCAGTGCGTAAGCCGCACCGTAGGCCTGCATCGCCCAGCACTCCATCTCACCGAAGCGCTGGCCACCGAACTGCGCCTTACCACCCAGCGGCTGCTGAGTGATCATCGAGTACGGACCGGTCGAGCGAGCGTGGATCTTGTCGTCGACCAGGTGGTTCAGCTTCAGGATGTAGACGTAGCCGACCGAAATCGGGTCCGGCAGCGGCTCTCCCGAGCGGCCATCGAACAGCTGCGCCTTGCCGTCGCCGTTGACCAGCCGCTTACCGTCGCGGTTGACCAGCGTCGACTCGAGGAGGCCCTTGATCTCCTCCTCCTGGGCACCGTCGAAGACCGGGGTCGCGACGTTCGAGTCCTTGGGGGACTCGTGCGCCTCGATGGCCCGCAGCTGACGCTTCCACTCGGCGTCCTCGCCCTCGACCTCCCAGCCGGTCTTGGCGATCCACCCGAGGTGGGTCTCCAGAACCTGGCCGATGTTCATACGCGAGGGCACACCCAGCGGGTTCAGCACGATGTCGACCGGGGTGCCGTCCTCCAGGAACGGCATGTCCTCGACCGGCAGGATCTTCGAGATGACGCCCTTGTTGCCGTGGCGGCCGGCGAGCTTGTCGCCGTCCTGGATCTTGCGCTTCTGGGCCACATACACCCGGACCAGCTCGTTGACGCCCGGGGGCAGCTCGTCGCCGTCCTCGCGCGAGAACGTGCGCACACCGATGACCGTGCCGGTCTCGCCGTGCGGCACCTTCAGCGAGGTGTCCCGGACCTCACGCGCCTTCTCACCGAAGATCGCGCGCAGCAGCCGCTCCTCCGGGGTCAGCTCGGTCTCACCCTTGGGGGTGACCTTGCCGACCAGGATGTCGCCGGGCACGACCTCGGCACCGATCCGGATGATGCCGCGCTCGTCCAGGTCGGCGAGCATTTCCTCGCTGACGTTGGGGATGTCGCGGGTGATCTCTTCCGGGCCGAGCTTGGTGTCGCGCGCGTCGACCTCGTGCTCCTCGATGTGGATCGAGGTGAGCACGTCCTGCTGCACGAGGCGCTGCGACAGGATGATCGCGTCCTCGTAGTTGTGACCCTCCCAGCACATGAACGCGACGAGCAGGTTGCGGCCGAGGGCCATCTCCCCCTCGTCGGTGCACGGGCCGTCGGCGATGACCTGGCCGGCCTCGACCCGGTCGCCTTCGAAGACGACGGGCTTCTGGTTGACGCAGGAGCCGGCGTTGCTGCGGCGGAACTTGTGCAGCAGGTACGTCCGGCGGTGGCCGTCATCCTGGTGCACCGTCACATAGTCGGCACACAGGTCCTCGACCACGCCGCCGACCTCGGCCACGACCACGTCGCCGGCGTCGACCGCGGCACGGTATTCCATGCCCGTACCGACCAGCGGCGCCTCGGCCTTGACCAGCGGAACGGCCTGACGCTGCATGTTGGCGCCCATGAGCGCGCGGTTGGCGTCGTCGTGCTCGAGGAACGGGATCATCGCGGTGGCGACCGAGGTCATCTGCCGCGGCGAGACGTCCATGTAGTCGACGTCGGTGCCGGGCACGTAGTCGACCTCACCGCCCTTACGGCGGACCAGGACGCGGTCCTGGGCGAACGTTCCGTCGGCGGCCAGCGTGGCGTTCGCCTGCGCCTTGATGAACCGGTCTTCCTCGTCCGCGGTGAGGTAGTCGACCTGGTCGGTGACCCGGCCGTTCTCCACCTTGCGGTACGGGGTCTCGACGAAACCGAACGGGTTCACCCGTGCGAAGGTCGAGAGAGCACCGATCAGGCCGATGTTCGGGCCTTCGGGGGTCTCGATCGGGCACATCCGGCCATAGTGGGACGGGTGCACGTCACGGACCTCGAAGCCCGCCCGCTCACGGGACAGACCGCCCGGCCCGAGCGCGCTCAGACGACGCCGGTGGGTCAGGCCCGCCAGCGGGTTGGTCTGGTCCATGAACTGCGAGAGCTGCGACGTACCGAAGAATTCCTTGATCGCCGCCACGACCGGGCGGATGTTGATCAGGGTCTGCGGCGTGATGGCCTCGACGTCCTGGGTGGTCATGCGCTCGCGGACGACGCGCTCCATGCGGGACAGGCCGACGCGAACCTGGTTCTGGATCAGCTCGCCGACGGTACGCAGGCGCCGATTGCCGAAGTGGTCGATGTCGTCGGCCTCGTAGCCTTCCTCACCGGCGTGCAGCCGGGCGAGGTAGTCAACGGTCTTGACGATGTCCTCTTCGGTGAGGGTGCCGCGGACGATCGGAACGTCGATGTCCAGCTTCTTGTTGAACTTGTAACGGCCGACCTTGGCGACGTCGTACCTCTTCGGGTTGAAGAAGAGGTTGTCGAGCAGGGTCTGCGCGTTCTCCCGGGTCGGGGGCTCACCCGGACGGAGCTTGCGGTAGATGTCGAGCAGAGCCTCGTCCTGCCCGGCGATGTGGTCCTTTTCGAGCGTCGTCATGAGCAGCTCGGACCAGCCGAACCGCTCCCGGATCTGCTCCGCCGACCAGCCAATCGCCTTGAGCAGGACGGTGACGGCCTGCCGGCGCTTGCGGTCGATACGGACACCGACGGTGTCGCGCTTGTCGATGTCGAACTCGAGCCAGGCGCCCCGGCTCGGGATGACCTTGACGCTGGAAAGGTCGCGGTCGGAGGTCTTGTCCGGCTCCTTGGTGAAGTACACGCCCGGCGAGCGGACGAGCTGACTCACCACGACGCGCTCGGTGCCGTTGATGACGAACGTCCCCTTGGGGGTCATCATCGGGAAGTCACCCATGAACACGGTCTGGCTCTTGATCTCGCCAGTGGTGTTGTTGGTGAACTCCGCGGTCACGAACAGCGGTGCGCAGTAGGTCAGGTCCTTCTCCTTGCACTCCTCGATCGAGGCCTTGACCTCGTCGAAGCGCGGAGCGGAGAAGGACAGCGACATGGTGCCGGAGAAGTCCTCAATGGGACTGATCTCTTCGAGGATCTCTGCGAGGCCCGAGTGGGCGTGCGGATCGTCCGTCGTGCGGGCCTGCCAAGCCTCGTTACCCACCAGCCAGTCGAAGGACTCCGTCTGGAGGGCGAGGAGGTTGGGGACCTCAAGCTGCTCTTGGATCCGGCCGAACGAGATACGGCGGGGAGCGTAAGCGCTCGACGTACGGCTGGTCTTCGCAGGGCGGGAAGCTGCCAAGATGCGTCCTTCCGAGGACCGGTGCTGCTGATGCGGCTGAGCTGCGGGTGCAACTGCTGCGCTGTCGACTGCTCTGGGCACTCCAATGGACCCCCAGGAAATCACCCGGATGGATGTCCCTGCAGGGCTCAAGGCAGAAGGCAGCGCAAACTAGCAGTGTAGCCGCTCGGCTAACCGCTGTCCAGCCCACACCGGAGGGGACCTGCGGAGCGCGTCCCCGCGGCCTCTGACCTGCGCCTCTCAGGGGCCAGTGCCTCAGCGGGGCCGCTCAGACGCGGCGTCAATCCCTCGGGTGCCGGTCTGCAGGAGCGGAGCTACCCACAGAACGGCTGTCGCAAGCGCGGAAACTTGCTGTTGTCAGCGTGCCTGTCAGCGGACACACAGTCAAGACTTGCGCCGCGGGTCGAACATGTGCCGCAGGCCGGAACGATCGCCGCGGTGGACTCTCATGAGCATAAGAGATGGTCCGCCCCTTTTGTGAGTCGTCCATCCGACCGCTGGAAAACCCACTCTGACCTGCGGTTATGACGGAGAAACGAACAGGCGGGGACCCCCTGTGAGGGGGCCCCGCCTGTGCGAGGTGGGGCGGGGAAGGCTCAGGTCACTTGAGGGTGACCTTGGCACCCCCGC
>NZ_LOJP01000001.1:891014-938918 GCF_001553785.1 Actinoplanes sp. TFC3 | reverse complement strand
AAAGAGATGGTCCGCCCCTTTTGTGAGTCGTCCATCCGACCGCCGGAAAACCCACTCTGACCTGCGGTTATGACGGAGAAACGAACGGGGGGGGCCCCCCTGGGGGGGGTCCCCGCCTGTGCGAGGTGGTGCGGTGAAGCCTCAGGTCACTTGAGGGTGACCTTGGCGCCCTCGCCCTCAAGCTTGGCCTTGGCCTCCTCGGCCTTCTCCTTGTTGACACCCTCGAGGATCGCCTTGGGGGCGGCCTCAACGGCGTCCTTGGCCTCCTTGAGGCCCAGGCCGGTCAGCTCGCGCACGACCTTGATGACCTGGATCTTCTTGCCACCGTCGGCCTCAAGGACGACGTCGAAGGAGTCCTGCTCGGCAGCGGCCGGCGCAGCCTCGCCGCCGCCGGTGCCCGCAGCCGCGACGGCTACCGGGGCAGCCGCGGTGACGTCGAAGACGTCCTCGAACTGCTTCACGAACTCGGAGAGCTCGATGAGGGTCATTTCCTTGAACGCGTCGAGCAGCTCGTCGGTGCTGAGCTTCGCCATGTCTGGCAACCTTTCGTTGGTTCTGTGGATGTAAGTCAAACTCCGCGCGGGCCGTCAGGCCTCGGCGGAACCGTCCTGCGCGCGCTTGTCCTGCAGCGCGGCTGCCAGGCGTGCGACCTTGGACAGCGGGGCCTGGAAGGTGCCCGCGGCCTTGGTCAGGCTGCCCTTCATGGCGCCGGCCAGCTTGGCCAGCAGCACCTCACGGGACTCGAGGTCGGCAAGCTTGTTGACCTCGTCGGCCGAGATGGCCTTGCCCTCGAAGACGCCGCCCTTGATCACCAGGGTGGGGTTGGCACGGGCAAAGGCACGGAGGCCCTTGGCCGCTTCAACCACGTCACCGCCGACGAAGGCGAGCGCGGTAGGACCGGCGAAGAGCGCGTCAAGGCCCTCGATGCCAGCGTCGGATGCAGCACGCCGCGCGAGCGTGTTCTTCGACACGGAGTACTTGGTCTCCTTGCCGAGCGAACGACGAAGCTCGCTGATCTCGGCAACCGTCAGGCCGCGGTACTCGGTCAAAACGGTGGCCGACGAGTTACGGAACTGCTCCGTGAGCTCGGCGACGGCAGTGGCCTTATCGGCCCGGACCGGCTTGTCCGCCATGTCCCTCCTCTCTCGTTGCTCAAAGAGCCGCTGGCGGGGTTACGGCCCGAACAACGAGAAACGCCCCGGCGCAGGGCGCACGGGGCGGATATGGACGCGCGAGGCGCCGACATGATCACGAACCGTTCTCCCCTGCGCGGGCCGCCCGCGTTGTCGCGGGACCTTCGGCCACGGCCTTCGTCTTTCGACGACGGCTGCGGCAAACCAGCGGTCTGTGGGTGGAACTCCGCAGAGAAGGTTACGCGGCGATGCACCGGAATCCAAATCGGTGTGTCGCCGGGCACGAAAAAGCCCCCGGGGTGAACCCGGAGGCTTTCGCTGATGCTTCGAACGTCAGTCGTTCGAGGAGTCACGCAGGTTCTTCACGACCTTGGGGTCGATCGGAACACCCGGGCCCATCGTGGTGCTGAGGGTGACCTTCTTGAGGTAGGTGCCCTTGGCCGCAGACGGCTTGGCCCGCAGGACCTCGTCGAGCACCGCACCGTAGTTGTCGACCAACTGCTCGGCCGAGAAGGAGGCCTTGCCGATGATCAGGTGCAGGTTGGAGTGCTTGTCCACGCGGAATGTGATCTTGCCACCCTTGATGTCGTTGACGGCCTTGGTGACATCAACGGTGACCGTGCCGGTCTTCGGGTTGGGCATGAGACCACGCGGGCCGAGGATCCGGGCGATGCGGCCGATCTTGGCCATCTGGTCCGGCGTCGCGATCGCGGCGTCGAAGTCCAGCCAGCCACCCTGGATCCGGGCGACGAGCTCGTCGGTGCCAACCTCGTCGGCGCCGGCGGCAACGGCCTCTTCAGCCTTGGCGCCCTGGGCGAACACGATGACGCGGGCGGTCTTACCGGTGCCGTGCGGCAGGTTGACCGTGCCGCGCACCATCTGGTCGGCCTTGCGGGGGTCCACACCGAGGCGCATGGCGACCTCGACAGTGGCGTCGAACTTGGTGGGGCTGCTCTCCTTGGCGATCTTGACCGCGTCACCGGGCTCGTAGAGCTTGGCGGGGTCGATCGACTCGGCGGCCTTGCGGTACGCCTTGCTGCGCTGTGCCATTTCTCTTACTCCTGTGGTAGCTGGCGGGGACGCGCGAGTGCGCATCCCCTCCCACGACTTGCTCGGGGTTTATGGAACCCAGGTCAGATCTTGGCGACCTGGTTGAAGTTCAGCTCGACCGGCGTCTCGCGGCCGAAGATGGACACCAGCACCTTGAGCTTCTGCTGGTCGGCGTTGATCTCCGAGATGGAGGCCGGCAGCGAAGCGAACGCGCCGTCGGTCACCGTGACCGAGTCGCCCACCTCGAAGTCGAGCACCTTGATCTCGACCTTCGCCTTCTTCTCCTCCTGCTGCACGGCCGGTGCGAGCCACTTCAGCACCTCGTCCAGCGAGAGCGGCGCCGGCCGGTCGACCCGGTCGGTGGCGCCGACGAAGCCGGTGACGCCCGGCGTGTTGCGCACACAGGAGTAGGACTCCGGCGACAGGTCCATGCGGACCAGGATGTAGCCGGGGAAGACCTTGGCCTGCACCTGGTTGCGCTTGCCGTTCTTGACCTCGACCTCTTCGCGGGTCGGGACCTCGACCTGGAAGATGAAGTCCTCCATGTCGAGGCTCGTGATCCGGGTCTCGAGGTTGGTCTTGACCTTGTTCTCGTAGCCGGCGTACGAGTGCACCACGTACCAGTCGCCGGGGGCATACCGCAGCTTCTGGCGCAGCTCGGCCACCGGGTCATAGTCGTCATCGACGGCGGGGGCGGCGGCAACCTCGGCCTCACCCTCGGTGTCCTCGGAGCCGGCGGCGGTGTCGTCGGAGCCGGCCGCGGTGTCGTCGGAGCCGGCCGCGGTGTCGTCGGCCTCGGCAGACTCAGCTGCGGCCTCGACCGACTCGGCGTCGCCCGCCGTAGCCGACGACTGCTCGTCGGCGGCAGCGCCCGTCTCAGGGGCGGCGGTCTCGTCGTCGTACTCAGGCACGCTTGCTCACTTCCGTAACTATCAGCTTCAGTTGCCGAACGACGCCAGGATGGCCTTGCCGAAACCGTAGTCCAGAACGGCCACGATCGCGGTCATCACGGTGACGAAGCCGATCACGACGCCGGTGTAGGTCAGCAGTTCCTTACGCGTCGGCCAGATGACCTTACGCAGCTCGCTGACCACCTCGCGGAAGAAACCGCCGATGCGGCCACCGCGCCGGCCAGCCTTCTTACCGGTTTTGCCGGAGTCCTCGGTGCGCTCACGAACGGCTGTCCCGCCGCCCCGGCTCACCTGCTCGTCAGCCTCAACGTCGTCAACAGCGGCGTCATCCTCGGCAACGGCGTCATCGAACGTCTCGTCCCCGGGACGGTCAGCGTCGTCACCGGGTCGCTTCCTCTCGGCCACTGCGCCCTCTTCCGTCGTCGGTCGGTGAATGAATGGTCGCGCCTGACGCGGCGCGCCCGGTCTTCCCGGCGGCCCGCGCCGGGCGGTCCCGCCGCCGGGCCGATACGGGTCGGTGCGCAGGGGTGACAGGACTTGAACCTGCAGCCTGCGGTTTTGGAGACCGCTGCTCTGCCAATTGAGCTACACCCCTATGTGTGGCCGCCCACCCCGCCTCGCGTGCATGAAAATGACTTCACATACGAAAGGCAGGGACGATTAAGCCCCACGGCGGACCAGTGTACGGGTTGGGTGGCCGGTTGCCCAACCCGCCCCACCCCCGCCGGTTACCGCTTGCGGATGACGGCCTTGCCGAGCGACAGAACCTTCTCGCCGTTGCAGGTGGCGGTCAGGTCGATCCGGGTCAGCCCGTCCTCGGTGACCTCCTTGACGACACCCGTCACCACGACCTCGGTGCCCTCGTCTGTGTCGGGTACGGGCACCGGCCGGGTGAAGCGCACGCCGTACTCGACGACGGCGTCGGCGGCACCGGCCCAGACGGCAAGCGCCCGGCCGCCCAAAGCCATGGTGAACATGCCGTGCGCGATGACGCCGGGCAGGCCCACGTCCCGGGCGATCCGCTCGCTCCAGTGGATCGTGTTGAAGTCACCGGACGCGCCCGCATACCGGATGAGGTCGGCCCGGGTCACCCGGAAGGTCTGGGGTGGCAACTGCTCAGCCATGCTCACGCCTCTCCGCGCTGGACGAGCTTGGACCAGACGGTCACAACCGGCTCGCCGGCCTCGGTGGTGACCTCGGCGCGCGTCGTGATGAAGTCGTGCCCGCCCCGGGTGGTGATCTCCTCCACGGTGTTGACACAGACCAGCGAGTCCCCGGCGACAACCGGCCGGGTGTAGGCGAACCGCTGGTCGCCGTGCACAACCCGGCTGTAGTCCATGCCGAGCTCCGGATCGGAGATGATCTGACGGCTCGCGGCCATGGTCAGCACCACCGGAAACGTGGGCGGCGCGACAACATCCGGGTGGCCGGCGGCACGGGCGGCCGCGGGATCGTGATACTCGGCATCGGTGGCGCCGATGGCGGTGGCAAACTCGCGGATCTTCTCGCGGCCCACCTGATAGGGCGGGGTGGCCGGCCAGCTGCGGCCGATGAAGGACGGGTCCAGGGGCATGAGGCGAAACTACCGCCCTGAGGAACATAGCTGCAGAGCCGGGCGCCCGCGAACTGCCACAAGCGGGCTGTCAAGCCGCCCACAAGCCGAAGCGCGGTCAGAAGGCCGAGGACGCGGTCAGGCGGCCATAGAGAGCGGCCAGCAGCTCAAGCACCGGCATCACCTCACCGGGTGGAATGCGGAAATGGCGGCCCCCCGCTCAGGGGTGCCGCCATTTCGGTGCTTGGGTCAGCGCGTTTCGCGGTGCAGGGTGTGCTTGCCGTCCCGGGGGCAGAACTTCTTCAGCTCGATGCGGTCCGGGTCGTTACGGCGGTTCTTGCGCGTGATGTAGTTGCGCTCCTTGCACTCCGTACACGCCAAGGTGATCTTGGGACGGACGTCGGTCGCCTTGGCCACGGCGGGGTGCCTTCCTGCTCACGGGTTTTTACTACGACATGCCAGCGTAGCGGTAGCACCACGGACATGCAAAACGCCGGACATCCGCCCGGTTTCGTACGGCAATCCGGGACGGATCCCGAACCAGTAGCGGTGGCCGGACTTGAACCGGCGACACAGCGATTATGAGCCGCTTGCTCTGCCATCTGAGCTACACCGCCGCGCCAGGCTGAAATCCAGCGCCTGAGGGCGGATCACGAACCCGGTGGAGCCCCCTTACGGAATCGAACCGTAGACCTTCTCCTTACCATGGAGACGCTCTGCCGACTGAGCTAAGGGGGCCGGCCACGATCTAAAGCACCCTCGACATTTGAACTCAAAGTTCGAGGCGTGCGATCTCTCGCTTGTTGCGCAGACAGAAGCTTACACGGCCCCGCGGCTCTGGTGAAATCGGTACCCCGGCGCGGCGAAAGCCCAGTTCAGCCAACTGCGCGCAGCCGGCGCACCTCTCCGGTGGGGGTCTCCTCCGGCTCGGTCTGAGCGCTGAGCCACATGTTGAGCCGCTCGACGGGCAGCGGGCGGCTGAAGAAGTAGCCCTGACCGATCTCACAGCCGAGTTCGGCCAGCAGGTCCAGGGTCAGTTCGCTCTCGACGCCCTCGGCCACCACGGTGAGCCCGAACTCGCGGGAGAGCCCGATCACGGCGCGGACGATGGCCAGGTCCCCGGAGTCGGTGGCCATGCCCTGTACGAAGCTGTCATCGATCTTCACCTCATGCACGGGGAGCTGACGCAGATAGGAAAGCGACGAGGCCCCCGTACCGAAATCATCGACGGAAAGCCGGACTCCCAGATCCCGCAACCGGTACAACGTCGGCAGGGCCCGGTCGATCTCGCCGAGCATGCCGGGCTCGGAGATCTCGAAAGTCACCTGCCCGGCCGGCACCTGATTGAGTTTGAGCAGCTCATGCACGGTGTCCGGGAAACGCGGGTCAAGCAGCGTGCGCACCGACAGGTTGACCGCAATGGACAGCGGCCGGCCCGCATCGGCCCACTCCCGGCAGTGCCGAAGGCCCGCGGTCAGCACCACCTCGGTGAGCCGGTGCAGCTGTCCGGTGTGTTCCGCCACAGCCACGAAGTCCTCAGGCGAGACCTCACCGTGCGCCGGGTGCGGCCACCGGGCGAGGCATTCCACGCCGATCAAGTGCCGGTCGCGGATGGACACCTTGGGCTGGAAATACACTTCCATTTCGCCGCCGTCCAGCGCGCGCCGCAGATCTGCGGCCAGCCCCAGACGACGGACGGCACGGGACTCAAGACCAGAATTGAAGAGCTGCACACCGTACGGCAGAGCCTTTGCCGCATTAGCCGCTAATTCCGCCCGCCGCAGCAGGGCCTCGGGGTCTCCACCATGATCGGAGTCGACGGCCACGCCCGTTGCGGTGTCCACATCCAGCGCGAGGGAACCCACGACCATGGGGCCCCGCAACTGCTCGCGCATCTCGGTTGCCAGCCGGACGGCCTCCTCGATGCCCTCGGTGCGCAACGTCACCACGAACTCGTCACCGCCGATGCGGCCCACCAGGGCGCCCGGACCAGCGATAGTTCCAAGCCGGCGGGCCACCTCGACCAGCAGCGTGTCACCGGCGGCATGACCCATCGACTCGTTGACGTCGCGCAGTCCGTCGACGTCGAAAAGCATGACGGCGATCACCTCGCCGGGAGCCCTTACCTTCACCGCCTCGGCCAAGGCGTCGGTCACCCGCCGCCGGTTCGGCAGGGAGGTCAAGCGGTCGTGATAGGCGTCGTAGCGCAGCCGCTCCACCAGCCGGGAGTTCTCCACAGCCACCGCGGCGTGCGCCGCGATCGTCTCGAGAACCTGGACGTCGGCGTCGCGGAACTGGGTATACCCGCCGAGCCGGTTGACCACTTCGAGGCTGCCCACGGTGGTTTGCCCCGATCGCAACGGCGCCACGACAACGTCTTTGATCTGACTGTCGCGCAGGTACGGACGCAGGTGCATGGTCTCCGGCATCCGATTGCTGACTGCGACGGTACGACCACCCTTCACCGCTTGTTCCCGCACCGGCACCGGGGTGGGCGAGATGTCGAGCAGGCCACGGCCGTCAACCCGGGAGGTGAGCAGCACCTCGGGGTGCCGTCCCTGCGCGGGCAGCCACAGCGTCGCGTATTCGGCTCGCATGATCCGGCGGATGGGGGCGAGCATGATGTCGGCGAGATTGCCCTCGTTGCCCTGCTCACGCATGGCCTTGGTCAGCTCGTACACCTCGGTCAGGGTGCGGTGCTGGCGGAAGAACTCCGAGAAGGAACGCATCACGAAGGCGAGCGCGAGCACCAGGAAGCCCAAGGGGATCGCCGACCACCAGGTAGCGTCCAGGGCGACGAGAAAGACCAGGCCGATAACGATGTTGACGGCTTCGGTGACCACGGTCTGCGAGCCGACCCGCAGGGCGTCCTGTCCGGCGCGGCGGTCCTGGACGGCGGTGATGACACCGGCGTAGGCCGCCCAGCTGACCACCGTGGCGGTGGCGACGGCCGCGGCCAGGATGCCCCAGGTTTTTGGGCCCGCTCCGTCAATGGGCGGCAGACAGGACACCACCACCAGGGCGGCGGCCGTGCGGGCAGCCGTCTTGGCGACGTTGTACGCCATCTTGGTGGTGTCCATCCGCGACCGTAGCTGGGTCACGAGGCTGGCCAGAGCGGGCGCCAGAATGACCGCCGGGGCCGGCAGGAAGTAGATCGCCAGGATCAACGGGATCTCGTTGAGGATCACCGCCACCGCTTGCCGTCTGACGACAATGGTGAGCACACCGATGTTCGCGGCGACGAAGCCGGCGAAAACCAGCAAGGTCCCGGGCCAGGAGTGCCACCAGCCGGGATCGCGGACCCAGAACAACATGAAGCAGGCGATCGCGAAGAGCGCCAGAGGGCTGGTGATCAGCCAGGCGTTTCGCGAGGAGCGGCGTGGCGATGGCGGTGGGCCAGCCATGACTCGCTCCTCGTCGTCGGACCTGCGGATCCCGCTGAAGCGGGACCAGCCGAGTAGTTCAGCTCCAGTCGACGTCGCCGAGCTGGGCCTGACCAGATGCCGTAGCGGTCGCGGAGTGCTGCGTGGAAATTGCCGCAGCGCCGCCGCCGGCCAGTGCCACGAGCAGGAAAACCAAGCCCGCGAAACGGCCCAGCTTTCGTGCGGACATGTTTGCTCCTAGGACGAGAACGGTGCGTCGGTTGGGGGTTTCATGATGGTGCCACACCAGGTGTGCGTCAGACAGCGCTCACCGGCGGGTCGCGGCCGCATCTCCGTAAATCTTGACTGAACGGCTGAGGTGGCCACGCGGCGACGAGCCGCAAAATTGACGGCTTTAGGCCTGATTTAACGGTAGATATGCGGGCCACCTGACACCCTTTCGTCAGGGCAGCTTGACGTCAGGAATTCTTGACGTGAGAGTGAAGAGGTGATTACTCCTGACGAATTGGAGCAACAGCACACGCTCTCCACCGCCACAACGCGTTACGACGAGTTGCGGATGCGCGATGCGCTCGCTTCGGTGACGCAAGAGGCCGGCAAGCCGCTGTCCCGCCCGGAAATGCTCGAACTGCTGGCGCTCAGCGAAGTGGTCAGCCGCAAGGCCGGATATGGGCGCCAGGTGATGATCCGCTCGGCCCGCAGCGCCGGAGCGTCCTGGACGCAGATCGGCGCTGCGCTTGGCACCACCAAGCAAGCGGCCTGGGAAGCACACCATCGCTGGGCCTCGGAGCAGACTGATTAACCCTCGCCGGTAGCTGCGGGCCGGTCGGCTGCGCTCCATTGCGACCACGAGCCGGGATAGAGACGTCCCGTGCCCAGCCCGGCATGCTCCAGGGCCAGCAAGTTGTGGCAGGCGGTGACGCCCGAGCCACAGTAGGAGATGACGTCGCTGCCGGCCCTCACCCCCACGCCGGCGAACCGCTCACGCAGTTCGGCGACGGGAAGAAAGCGGCCGCTCTCGTCGAGGTTGTCGCGGCAAGGCAGGTTGCGGGCGCCCGGGATGTGGCCCGCTCGCGGATCCACCGGCTCGGTGTCACCCCGGTACCGGGCCGCGTCGCGGGCGTCGAGGACAACGGCACTCCCCCGCCCGGCGACCTCGTCGGGACTCGCCAGCCGGTCGTTCGGCCACGGCCGGACCGAGAAAACCTCAGGGGTGCGGGTGGGCGGTCCGGTTTCGATTTTTCCCCGGTACGTCCGCAGCCCGCCATCCAGAAGAGCCGCCTCCCGCCCCGTGGCCCGCAACATCCACACGAGCCGGGCCGCCACAACACCGCCGCTGTCGTCGTACGCGATGATGATGTTCTCGTCCTTGATCCCGGCCTTTCCCAGGCCCTCGGCGAACACCGCGGGATCCGGGAGCGGATGGCGGCCCTCAGCAGGCGACGCCGGAGCCGCGAGCCACTCATCGAGATCGACGAAGACGGCGCCGGGCAGATGACCCCGAAGGAAGGCCTCCCAGCCCGACCGGCCGTCCAGGTACCAGCGCACATCGGCCAGCACGACCCGGTCCGGATGCTCCTGCACCCAGGCCAGGTCGACGACGGGTTTCACCGGTAGTTGGTGAACTGCAGGGCGACACCGAAGTCCTCCTGCTTGAGCAGCGCGATGACGGCCTGCAGGTCGTCGCGCTTCTTTCCGGTCACGCGCAGCTGGTCACCCTGGATCTGCGCTTGCACACCCTTGGGGCCCTCGTCACGGATCTTCTTGCTGATCGCCTTGGCCTTGTCGGTCTCGATCCCCTCGATCACCTTGCAATCGATCTTGTAAGTCTTCCCCGACTGCCGCGGCTCCCCGGCCTCCAGCGACTTCAACGAGATGTTCCGCTTGACCAGCTTCTCCTTGTAGACCTCCAGGGCGGCCGAGGCGCGCTCCTCGGTCTCGGAGGTGATGCTGACCCCGTTCTCCCCCGACTTCACGATGGTCGTCCCGGTGCCCCGGAAGTCAAACCGGGTGCCGAGTTCCTTGTCCGCCTGGTGAAACGCGTTGTCCACCTCCTGGCCGTCGACCTTGCTGACGATGTCGAACGACGGGCTGGCTGCCATGATCAGACTCCAACTACTGGTTCAGGTATCGATGTCCGCGAGGGCCAGCCACAGGCCCCCGACATGCCGACCGTACCCGGTTGCAGAACCGCCCGGCGGTACGGCTATCCTGTTGTCCGCTGCCAAGGAACACCGAGGCGGCGAATCCCAGGCGGGTTGCCCGAGCGGCCAATGGGAGCGGACTGTAAATCCGTCGCGAAAGCTACAGAGGTTCGAATCCTCTACCCGCCACCACCGGGACGTTAAGGCCCCTCCCTGCTGAAACAGCAGGGAGGGGCCTTCTTCGTCGGTCCTACTCGGTCTCACTCAGAGCCGCTTGATCTCACTGTCGTGTCGGATGCGAGTCGGCGACTGGTTCGTGCACTCCACGAAGCAGCTGGAGGAACTTGGACGAGAGCTGCGCGAGTACCTGAAGGCACACCCCTCCGCCGATGAAGAGGATGTCGAAGTCCTCAGGTTCAAACGTCTTGTGTCTGATCTAGTCGGTGAGCTGGAGCGCCAACATGTCGAGGTAGCCATTCTGGGGTCCGGACCTCGGGTCTCTAGCCCTTCGGTATGCCACGGCAGTCGGTCGTTATGCCAAAGGTTCGAGTGAGGCCGACGTAACTTTCCAGCCAAACATCGACTTAATCGACGCCATGAATAGCGATCTGGACCCGTCTCGCGAGAAGACCGCTACCCGTCGGGCTCAACGAGCCTACGAGAATGATCGAGCTCGAGAACGCGCTTCTAGAGATTGATCCAGCAGGGCGAGCTCAACGCGACGACGTGCGGCCTCGTTTTCCCCCAGATACACCTCGCGTACACCCGTATGAGGACGTGGACGCTGCGGCCGGCCCACTTGGCAACCTGAGTCGCAGGGACACCCGCGTCTATCGAGAGCGACACGGCGGCGGGCCGCAGGTCGTAGAGGCACTTGCCAGCGGTGACCGCAGCTGCACGGGCGTGAGGGTGGCCTCAGGCGCGTCAGTCCACGCCCCTTTCCGAAGCGTCCTCGGCGCGCCACGCCGCGTGCACATGGACAAGGCCCTAGCGTTTCACGCGCATAGCCATCCTGCGGCCTCGCCGCATGGCTCGGTGATCTCGCACAGTTCACCGATCAGATGCACCGGGGATCCGGCCCTTCCGGATTCTCCAAGCGAGGCTGAATGAGTGACGATGCAGAAGACGGCCACGATTACCAGAACCCGAACAAGAGAGTCCAGCAGGAACCACCGGACGACCTTTGGCGAGTCCTGCTGAGCAATCACCGAACTCGGCGCTCTGTACTTCGCGTACAAGCAGAACGAGGGCGCAGCGCAGATTGCGCAGGCCCTCGTCCTAGTGATTCAGGTGTTGCATCCCCAGCGCTAGCGTCTGGCCGCCTTGAGGTGCTGCCGGGGGCCGTCGTGCGGGTTAGATCGCGAGACAGGCACGGGAGGAGTTGGCCTCGTATTTGCGGAGCTTGCCTAGGGCGCTACCAGCCATCTCACGGGCCCCATGGAAGTACCGACCGTGGGTTCGCTGCAGCGCATCCTTGGACGCAGCGCCCAACACCACTACCTCGATGTCTGCATCATCCATGAATTCCGTCTCGGCATCGAACCGCGCCGTCAGCGCCTCGTTGGCCTGTGTGAACTCGGAGAACCGGACGATGGAGCCTGAACGACGATTGAACACCACGAGATAGTGCTTCATCGGATACCCCCCTGCTCCACGTACTCTCCCAAACGGTGCAGCATATCCCGGAGCGTAGCTTGTTGCCGCTTCAGGCGCGACCGCTGTTCGGCTACTACATCGTCAACGAGAGAGTCGCATCTGAGTAGTCTCTCCCGAACGAAGTCCGCGTCAGGTGCCCTGACGTCGGGGATGACCCGCCGCAAGATACGCCCAACGTGCCGCCTGTCCGTAATGGGCTCGCGCGTACCGGCTCGCCGCGCCGCCAGGGCTCCGTCGCGCCACAGCGATGAAATCATAAGCTTAAAACTGATCCGAAAACGCGGATAAAAGAGAACAGCATCCTTGTCGAGGTCTTCGACCTCCCGTCCGAACGTCTTGGCGATACGCCATTCGAGCGACGGCTTACGCAGAGAGTCCTGAAGAGCCTGCTCGCTCTCCTCGATTTCGGCTACCTGATCAGCCATACTCCGCAAGTCATAGATGATGCGCTGTCGAGTGACCGACGTACCGTCAGGATAGGCAACGCCCTCCGCTGGTAGATGGGCGTCTTCGGGATCATCCCCGTAACGGACTCCCCGGCCCCATCGGTCCGCGAGCCGCTCTACGATCTGGGCCCAGTAATTCTGAAGTTCGGATCGCACCTGAATTTCTACCGGAATGCCCTCGGGAAAGACGGAATGCCCTCGGGAAAGACGATCACATGGACAGCACGGTAGCCATGACTCGGGCTGGATCGCCGGTCAATGACCTTGGAGGGCTTGCCAGTCCACTCATCGAAGTGCCTTGTGAGCTGCTCAACAGTGGCGTTCTGCTCAGCCCAACCACCCTCGATAACAGTGCGCGCGCCTGCCATGTCCTGAACGCGAGCAAGCGCCATGCCCCGCTCTCGTCGGAGCTTCTCGATGAGAACACTTCTCGTCTTAACGCGCGAGGTGGCGGAAAGCTCGATCAGCGCAAGCTGCTCTTCGACAGTTACCAGGATCGATTGATAAGCGCGCAACACGTCATTCAGAAGTTGAAGATCTTCCTTGGCAGGGGGATCACTCGCGGCGATGCGCTCGCCCAGCTTGTTGAGCTTCTGCTTCGATATTGGCAAAGGCACGTCCAAAAAGTACACGGCAGAACGGATCAAACTCCCCTCGGGACCGAGAGCCTGCCTCCCAACCAGGCAACATACCCACTCGTTGTATCTCTTGTGGATGGTGCTGGCCGGGTCTCTGCGCAGGTCTTGTGGCAGGGTCGCTCGTGCTCGTCGTGCAGATCGACGGGCGTCTGCAGATCCGGCAGGGCAGCGCCGGGCCGGTGCTGTAATTGCGCCAGTCCAGCTAGATCGGGCCGGCCGGGCCTGCACGGTTGGTGGTGCTCATCGCGAGCTCGGCGGCCGGATCAGGAGAAGGGTGACGGTCTTCGCCGCCGATATGGATCGCAGCCTCGCGTTCGGCCGGGGCGATGCGGTGCCCGAACGGCTCGGGTTATAGCCACACGTGCTCGTCATAGATGAGTTGCCGCAGCGCTGCTTCGACCTTGGCGCGGGGCATGTCGCCGAGCTGCTTGCGGACCTCGACCAAGCTGACGTACTCGAATCTCGCGCCAGCGGCCCAGTTAGGTGCACGAGCCGGGGCAGTGCCCGGCCGCGTGTCCCGTGCCCGCCCATCACCGGCCTGCACATCGCGTCGGGTACATCCGCACGGGCACGTTACCAACCGTATAGGCGCCAAGGTGGTGCCATAGACCAGCACGATCTGAGCCCACTCCGAGGCCGTTTTGGTCCTTTGCTTCGAGGCGGGCCGGCGAACTGGCGAGTGGCGGGACACGGGTCAACACGTTGGTGCCCGGGCCCACCAAGACGCGGGGTCGCGCAGGCTGGCCGACAGTGACTGGTGACCGCCCCACAGGCGATCGAGAATCGCTCGGTGAGAGGGGGTGGCGCGCGGCGGTGCGCTTGTCGGGTTTTGCTTCCAGGCTGATGACCGCGTCGGCGTACTCCATTAGCCTTGCTGGCATGGGGAAGGAAGTAGCGCGCAAACCGGAGCTCGACAAATTGCGTGCGGCCGATGTTGATCGGCACAAGATTGCTGAGCAGTTGAAGGGCGCGCTTGATGAGGGCCGGTTGACCCTTGCCGAGTATGACGACCGGGTGAGCCAGGCCTACGCCGCCCGCACCTATGCCGACTTGCTGGGAATCGTCGACGACCTGCCGCAGCCGGGGCTGAGCGCTGACGAGGTGCACGCCCGCCACCTGGCTGAGGAACGCCGCGCGGTGCGCAAGTTGCCGACCGCGCTCATGGTGCTCTGGACGATCTACGGCTCGATCGCTGCCATCAACTTGATGGTCTGGTTCCTGGTGGTGATGACCGCGGAAACCGAGATCTACCCGTGGCCGGTCTGGCTGCTGGTGCCAGGTGCCGCGCTCACCGCAACCACTGTGGGTGTGCAGAGCATCCGCTCCCGCCAGACCCGGCAGCGCCGATGAGCCGGGTACCACTGTCCGTTCTCGACCTTGCCACCGTACGTGAGGGCCACGACAGCGCCGACGCCCTGCGCGGTACCACCGGCATCGCCAGGGCCGCCGACGAGCTGGGGTACTCAAGGTTCTGGGTGGCCGAGCACCACAACATGCCGGCGGTCGCTTCGACCTCGCCGCCGGTGCTGGTCGCCCACGTCGCCGCGAACACCGCGCGCATCCGGGTGGGTTCTGGTGGCGTGATGCTGCCCAACCACATGCCGTTCGTGGTGGCCGAGCAGTTCGCGCTGCTGGAGGCGTTGCATCCGGGCCGCATCGACCTGGGTATCGGCCGCGCACCGGGCACGGATCAAGCTACGGCGGCCGCGTTGCGTGGTGGGTCTCCGCGCCTGTCCGTGGAGCAATTTCCCGATCACCTTGCCATGGTGCTTGCCCTGCTCGGCGATGATCGCGTCGCGCCCGATCGCATTTCCCGGTTGCAGGCCACGCCGGCGCCGGCGAGCTTTCCCGAGGTCTGGATGCTCGGTTCTTCGACGTATGGCGCGCAGCTCGCGGCGGCTTTGGGCCTGCCGTTCTGTTACGCCTACCATTTCGCGACGAGTTCCGATGTGGACAGCACTGCTCGGCTTTACACGTCGGGTTTTCAGCCGTCGCCGCGTTTTACCGAGCCACATCTCATGGTGAGCGCGTCGGTGATTGCCGCGGAGACCACCGAGGAGGCGGACTACCTGGCCGGGCCGAGCCGTCTCATGGCGCTCAGCTTGCGTACCGGGCGGCTCGGTCCGATTGTTTCGCCGGAGACCGCTGCGCGGGCCGAGCTGACGGACTTGGATCGGCAACTGCTTCAGCAATTGCCGGGCACGCAATACGCCGGAACCGCGGACGAGGTGGTGGCCGGGCTGGATGCGCTCGTGGAACGTACCGGGGCGAAGGAATTGATGATTGCCGGCACGGTTCATGACCCGCAGACGCGGGCGGACTCACTCGCTCGCCTCGCCAAGACTTGGGGACTTCAGGACAACGGTGTGGCGCCTTACCGGTGATGTCGCCGAGTTTCCGGCGGCAGCCGGGGGTTGGTCACCGACCTCGACAATCCTTCAACCAACGCCCTGTACCCCGGATCGGCTACATTCCGATCATGGACCGCACGACGATGGAGTTCTCCGCGTGAGCACAGTGCTGCAGGTCAACATCGCTGTCCCGGAGTCGAGCACGGCCAAGAACGTCGGCGTCACCGGCATCAACAAGCAGCCGGTCAGCCACCCGGTGGCGGTCAGCGCGCCCGGCCCCAAGGGCAGCCAGCCCCCGCAGCGAGCCAGTGGTCTGGCCGGCGATCAGATCTTCGACCTGGCCAACCACGGCGGCGACGACCAGGCCGTGTACGCGTACGCCCGCGAGGACTACGACTGGTGGGAGAAGGAACTCGACCGGCCGCTGCCGAGCGGCATCTTCGGCGAGAACCTGACGACCAGCGGCGTCGAGCTGACCGGGGCCGAGATCGGCGAGACCTGGCAGGTCGGCGACACCCTGGTGTTGCAGACCACGTTCGGCCGGATCCCGTGCGCCACGTTTCAGGCCAAGATGGGCGAGCCCCGGTGGGTCAAGCGCTTCACCGACGTCAACCGCACGGGCGTCTACCTGCGGGTGGTCACGCCCGGCTACGTCCAAACCGGTGATCGGGTACGGATCCTCGACCGGCCCGGGCACGGCGTGACGACGAGGGACGGATTTCACGCCTGGCTGCACGAACCTGCGCAGCTGGCTTCGTACCTGGAACTGGACGGCTTCTCGGAGAATTTGAAAGCCGAAATCCGGCGGCGTCTCAGGCTCTAGGGGCGGGGGCTTTGATGCACGGAGACCGGACCTGCAGGCTGAAAGCGAGCGGCTGCGGATTGTTGTAACTCGCCACGTCGATCGAATATCCGTCGGGGGTGACGGTGCCGATTGCGCCCAGCCATCCGTCCGGGGTGCTGTCCATGGTGATCGGCATTTTGTTCTCCTGCCACGTGGTGCGCAGGGTGGCCCGCTTACGCGCCTGCCAGCGGATCCACATGGGCATCCGGTAGACGCCCTGAACGCTGTACCTGCCCTCGCCGCAGGGGGTGGTGGTCACCTTGGCGTTGGTCAGCTGGCTTTCGATGATCGTGGCAGTCTGGTCGGCGTACCGCTGGATGTCGGCCTTGGTCTTCTTCTTGCTCTGCGTGACCGGACCGTCGGGTTTGTCGCTTCCACAGCCACCCAGCACAATCACGGCAGCAAGGCCCGCGGCAACCACCCCAGCAATTCGCACGCAGGCAAGTTACCCGATCCTGTGCTCCCTCGTCAGTCCTGCTCCGGCTCTGTCAGGGCGAGTGTGGCGTGACAAGGGGCCCGCGCCATGACTGACGCGGGCCCATTCTCGTTTCGGCTCTTCTTTACAGCGGCTGCCAGAGGGCCAGCACGTTCGCCGGCTCCCAGGTGACCAGCGAGGTGTGGGCGATCCGGCACTTATACCGGGCGCCGTTGTAGGTCACGATGTCGCCGAGCTTGTACGCCACGTTCGGGGCCCAGTCCGTAGCCGAGGCCGGCGGTGCCGTCGTCGGCTTGGTGGTGGCAGGCGCCGTAGTGGCCGGCCGGGTGGTGGCGGGAGCCGTGGTCGGCGCCGTGGTGGCCGGCTTGGTCGCGGCGGGTGTGGTGGCCGTGGGTGCGGTGGTCGCCGGCGGCGTGGTGGTTGCCGTGCAGTCGTTGGAGGCCGTCACCGTGTCGGTGTGGGTGGTTCCGGCGCTGCGGTAGGCGGCGATTGTGGCGCTGGCCTGGGCGGGGGTCAGGACCTGCTTCTTGGCGTGGTACACGTAGTCGATCGACTGCTGCCAGGTCGAGGTGGCGCCCGCCGAGCGGCCGGCCAGGTCGATGAACCACTGGTTGAAGTCGATCGACATGGCCTGGCGGGGGTAGACCTTGCCCGAGTGGTCGCCCACCAGCGCGCCGTCGATGTAGTACTTCACGTGACCGTCGGCCACCGTCGCCATGACGTCGTGCCAGCCGGCGATGCTTTTGGCTTGCTGGCTGTGCTGGTTGTCGGCGTACCAGGGTTCGGGTACGTAGGTGTACCAGGTGGTCTGGTAGTTGATCGGGCCCGCTTCGCCCCAGCCCCCGTTGGGCAGGTATTCCGAAAAGTCCATCTCGGAGTACTGCGGGTCCTTGGGGGCGGCGAGCGGGGAAATCGTGTAGAACGTCTGGTTCACATGATCGCCGTCGGGGCCGGTGGCCGGGGCGTCGGCGAACTTGATGCGCGCCAGGTAGGTGCCTTCGAGGAAGCGGCGCTGGCTCTGCGAGAACTCGGCGTGCGACGTGCCGGCAGCGGTTCCGTTGGTCTTGGCGATGAGCTGAGCCACCTTCTGACCGTCCACTGTGGGGAACGACACGTTGTCCGCGGCCCAACTGGCTCCGGAGACGCCCGGACCGCCGGCTTGGCTGCGGATGCTCCAGCCACGCTGGGTGAGCGCTGCGTCCGTACGGGATGAGTAGTTGAAGTCATCGAAGAGCGCACCGCATGATGTAGCCGCGTTGCTGCTGGTCGCGGCCGCTACGCCGAAGGCAGTGAGGGCTGCCGCGGTGGCGGTGACGGTAGTGCCGATGATGATCGTTCGCTTGCGGCCCATGGGGGGGAGGGCTCCTTGCCGGATCGGGGAATCACTTACCAGTGGTCAACAAAACTGCCCCGGGTCCGCCGGCGTCAAGTGACAAGATCAGATTTAAGCAGCAGCACAGGTGACCACTGGTCAAATTGGACGGTTGGGTCGATCAAGGGGCAGAGTATGCGGATGCGGCGCGCAGAGGTTCAAGAGCGACTGCGCGAACTGATCGACGTGGTCGCGCCCGGTGACGCGCTGCCTTCGGAACGCGATCTCAGCGCCGATCTGGGTGCATCTCGCCCCACCGTTCGCGCCGCCATCGAGGAGCTGGCCAAGGAAGGCCTTCTGGTACGTCGTCACGGCCGCGGCACCTTCACGAACCCCCGCAAGATCTCGCAAGAAGTCCCCTCAACCGCCGACCTCCCCCCGGCCGAGGGCGACTGGAACAGCGAACTGCTCGACTTCGAAACAGTCCCCGCCGGCGCCCGCCTCGCCCGCCGCCTCGAAGTCTCCCCGGCCGACGACCTCTTCCGCATCCTGCGCCGCCGCCTGGTTGACGGCCAGCCCATGGCCCTGGAGGAGATCCGCCTCCCCCGAGCGGTTACCCCCGGTCTGACCCGAGAAGACGTAGCCGAGGGCTCCCTTTACCACCGCCTGCGCAACCGCCACGGCGTCATCCCCGCCGAAGCCCTGCAAACCACCGAACCCACGGTGACGGACGCGACGGAATCCCGGCTGCTGGGGGTGCCGCTGCACTCCCCTGCGCTGCTGTTCGAGCGGACTACGCGGGATGCGGATGGGCGGCCCATCGAGTACGCGCGCTCGATCTATCGGGGGGATCGGTATCGGATCACTCAGCATCTGCGGTTCGGTCCGCATTCAGGGTGAGGGGGGCGGCTACGCCCCAGCCCCACCCCAACCCTCAGTCGAGGCAGAACTCATTGCCCTCCGGATCGCTCATCACAATGTGGCCGGCTGACATCGGCGGTCCCCGTTCGACCCGGTGCTGACGCTTGGCTCCGAGCTTCACCAACCGCCCAGCCTCTGCTTCCAGCGCAGCCATCCGTTCCTCGCCCCGAAGCCCAGGAGCTGCCCGTACGTCCAGATGCACGCGGTTCTTGACCTCCTTACCCTCCGGCACCCTCTGGAAGAGGATCCGTGGTCCGCCCCCAGCAGGGTCGACCGCCGCCGAGGCGTTGTTGCGCTGCTCAGGCGGCACCCCCATGGCCTCCAAAGCCTGCTCCCACGTCGCAAAGCCTGGCGGCGGGTCCTGCAGCCGGTAGCCGAGTGCCTCGCTCCAGAACGCTGACATGGCGGCCGGGTCGGCGCAGTCGAAGGTGATCTGGAGGTCGCGGGCCATGTCAGTTTTCCTCTCGGAAGCAAGTGCGGTGAAGGTCGCGGAGCAGGGAGATCTCGGACAAGTGGTGGATCAGTTCGCGGTGGATGTGCAGGACCAGTGCGGCCATCGGCAGGTGACCGTGCGGTCCTTCACTATCCCCGCAGGCGACGGTCAGGTCGGCCTTTTCGACGCCGGCCAGCCATGTGGCGTACTCGGTGTCCAGCTGGGTCAGCGCTTCGGCTGCGGTGGGAGCGTAGGCGAAGGAGAAGTAGTCGGTTGGTTCGCGGCCGAAGTGGGCGGCGTTCCGGGCGGCCAGTACGCCGACGATGACGTGGCCCAGGCGCCACGCGATGGTGGTGACCGGCGGGGGCGTGGGCTCGGGCATGGCAAGGTCAATGGTGAAGGCGCCCGAGCCGCCTTGCACCGGGGCCGTGCTGGTGCCTCGGGGGCGCACGTTCCAGCTGTTCGGCGCGGGTTCCCAGAAGTATTCGGCATCGGTCAAGCCGGCCAGGCGATCGCGTAGTTGGTGGTCCCAATGCCAGGTGATCTGGCTCAGGAGCAGCTCGTTCCAGTTCATGAACCTCACCCTGACCCAGATACCGGACAGAATTGGTCCTAGTTTCGTGGAACCATGTCGGTGTGTCCGTCGAAGCAACCACCGAGCGCGTGTTGCGGCTTCTCTCGCTTCTGCAGCATCGAGCGTCCTGGACCGCTGCGGAACTAGCCGCCGAACTGGGCGTGACCGACCGATCGGTACGCCGGGACGTGGAACGGCTGCGCTCGCTGGGGTACCCGGTGCACGCGACGGTGGGGGTGGGCGGGGGCTACCAGCTCGGCGCGGGCACCCGGCTGCCGCCGTTGTTGTTCGACGACGAGGAGGCCATCGCCACCGCGGTGTCGTTGCGGCTTGCCTCGGGCGGCACGGTGACCGGGGCCGGCGACGCGGCGTTGCGGGCGCTGGCCAAGCTCGATCAGGTCATGCCACCCCGGCTGCGCACCGAGGTACGAGCAGTGCACAACGCCACCGACACCCTGTTCAGTGCGGGGGCCGAGGTCGACTCTGACGTGCTCATGACGCTGGCCCGGGCCTGCCGCGATGCCACCCGGGTGCGCTTCGGCTACACCGGGCACACCGGCGTAGCGCGGGAACGCCTGGTCGAGCCGGTACGCATGGTGGCCACCGGCCGCCACTGGTACTTGATGGCCCACGACACCGACCGCGACGACTGGCGTACTTTCCGCCTCGACCGCATGCGCGACGTTACCGCGACGACTTGGCGCTTCCGGGCGCGCGAGCACCCGGACCCGGTCGCCTACATCCAGCGGTCGGTGGCCGAGGCGCCCTACCGGTATCTCACCCGGGTGCGGCTGCACGCCCCGGCCGACCGGATCCGCAAGCTGGTGCCACCTACTGTCGGTCGTGTCGAAGAAGACCGGGACGGCTGGTGCCTGCTGATTGTGGGCGGGGACGACCTCAACCTGATCGCGCTGCACGTGGCCCGGCTCGGCTTCGAGGCGGAGCTGCTCGACCCGCCAGAGCTGCGCGAGGCCGCGGCTCAGCTGGCCCGCAACCTGGCCGCTATGGCACACGCCGATGCGCCTCACCCAGCTGCGACCTCCAGCTCTTGATCTCCCGCGGCCCTGGTCATCGGCCCGGCGGGCATCGCGGCGATCAGCGCCCCTGCCACCAGCACCACCGCGGCGAAGATGAACGCCCACGGCAGCCCGCCCGGCCGGTCGACGATCGCACCGGCGACAGCGCCACCGGCCGCACTGCCGGCCACCGACACCGTGACCATCCAGGTGTAGGCCTCGTTCAGCATCGCCGCGGGCGCGATCCGGCCGACCAGGTGATTCTCCACCGTCAAAGCCGGCGCGATCGCCGCACCACCCACGATCAACGCGGCCGCCAGCGCCGTCGGATCGGGCATTGCGGCGAGGATGAGAAAGCTTGCTCCGACCGCGCCCAGCAGCCAGGCGAATTGGCGCGGCAAGGCCATCGAGGGGCGGCGCGTGCCGAACCAAATGCCGCCGACCGCGCTGCCCAGACCCCAGACGCCAAGCAGAACGCCGCCGAGACTCTCGCCGCCGCCGTGCTGAGCCGCGTATGCCGGAACGATTACGCCCGCCGCCCCGAACGCGATGCCGAGGGCGCTGACGCAGACCAGCAAAGCCGGAAAACCGGTCGATTTGAGCGGACCAAGTCCGCGGGCCGGTTCGGCGGATTCGTGGCGCGTCCAGTGCCGCATGATCGGCAGCAGGGCGATGACAATGGTCCCGCCAAGCGTCGCGATCGCCGCGAAGACGACGGCCGCTGCCGGGGTGCGCGCGACCACGATGAACGCCGCGACGAGCATCGGGCCAAGCACGAAGACCAGCTCGAACAGGGAGGTCTCGGCGGCCATCGCGGCGGGGCGCAGCGCGTGCTGTCCCGTGCCCGCCGCCGTCGCGTCGGTCCAGGCCCGGCGGATGGCTGCGGTCAGCGGCGGGTACGTGGCCCCGGCCACCGCGCAAGCCGCGAAGATCCACGGCAGCGCCGCCGCACCACCGTGCGTGGCCAGCAGCAAGCCGCCGAGCGCGACTGGATGCAGGACTGCCGTGGTCAGCAGCACCGGCGAGGGGCCGATGCGGTCCGCGAGCCGACCGGCCACCGGACTGACCGCGGCGCCGGCCAGCGCATACACACCACCGGCCAGACCTGCTGCGGCGTAGCGTCCGGTGCTCTGCTGCACCAGCAGGAGCAGGGCGAGCGGGGTCATGCCGATGCCCAGGCGGGCGAGGATGCCGACCATCAGCAGTACCTTGCCGCCCGGCATCCGCCATACGCCCAGGTACTGCCGCAACGCGGTCACAAAATCCTCCTGGAGATAAAGAAAAGCCGTCCCCGACCGTAACGGCCGGGGACGGCGTAACACGAACGAAATAGATTCAGATCACCGCTGGAACTGCACCGGTCCCGTCCCGGTGATCGCGGCCAGTTGGTGCAGTCGCTTGATGCGCTCAGCCATCGGCGGGTGCGTCGAGAACAGCCCCGCGATGCCTCCCGCGCGCAACGGATTGGCGATCATCAGGTGCGCCGAGGTAACCAACTGCCCGTCTGCCGGCAACGGCATCCGCTGCGCGCCGTAGTGGATTTTCTCCAGCGCACTGGCCAGCGCGAGCGGGTCGCGGGTCAGGGTCGCTCCGGAGGCATCCGCCTGGAATTCCCGGTTGCGGCTGATCGCGAGCTGGATGACCGAGGCGGCCAGCGGGCCCAGGATCAGCATGAGCAGAAGCGAAGCCGGGTTCGGGCCGTCGTCGTCGTCCGAACCGCCGCCGAGCGGCAGAAAGATCGCCAGTTGCGCGAACATCGTGATGATGCCGGCCAGCGCCGCGGCCACGCTGGAGATCAGAATGTCCCGATTGTAGACATGCGACAGTTCGTGCCCGATGACCCCGCGCAACTCCCGGCGGTCAAGAATCCGAGTGATCCCAACGGTCACCGCGACAGCAGCGTGTTTCGGATCACGCCCGGTGGCGAAGGCGTTCGGCTGCAGCGCCGGACTCACGTACAACCGGGGCATCGGCTGCCCGGCCTCCGTGGCCAGTTCCCGCACGATGTCGTACAGAGCGGGGAATTCGGCCTCACTGACCGGCCGCGCCCCCATCGACCGCAACGCAATCTTGTCGGAGAAGAAGTAACTGCCCGCATTCATAGCCAGCGAAATGACCACCGCGAACACCAAGCCACCACTGCCGCCAACCCAATACCCGATCGCCAGAATCAGCCCGGTGAGCAGCCCCAGCAGAGCAGCCGTCTTGAGACCGTTGTGATGCCTGTGCACGATCCCCTCCTTCACATGCGAGCCGGAAGACCCGCACTCCATGGAACCTCAGCACCATAGGAATTCATCCGCGAGTGACTGTGAGTTCGCTGAAGGTAGTTTTCGGGTTGTCCTCAGGCGGTCAGCGCGCCAGGATGTCGAAGATCGGCTGAGGGGCGAACCCCAGCGCCACCGCAGCCACCGCCCCGATCACCAGAGCCGCAGTAACCACAGCCGGCACCGGCACACGCGGATGCGTAGCCCGATGCAAGAGCTCCGGATCCACAACCCCGATTCCCACAGGCGTCACCCGCGCGTAGAGCAGCGCCGTAGCCCGGACGTAGTAGGCCAGCGCGATCACCGCGTTCAAGGCCACCACGCCAGCCAGCCATCCCCAGCCCGCCGTGATCAACGACTCCACGACCGTCACCTTGGCGAACAGGCCCGCCAAGCCCGGGGGAAGACCGGCCAGGCCCGCGAAAGCCAGCACCAGTACGGCGCCGAGCCACTTGTCGCGCCGGCCTGCGCCATGGAAGTCGTTGAGGGTGCCGCCGTCGGTTCCGGGGCCGCGCAGGGCTGCTACGGCGCCGAAAGCCAGGAATTCGAGGAGGACGAAGAACACCGCGTACGCGAAGGCTGCTTCCACGCCTGCGGCTCCTACGGCCAGCGGGGCGATGATGTAGCCGGCCTGGGCCACGGAGGACCACGCGAGCAGGCGAACCATCCGAGTCTGGCGCAGGGCGACCAGGTTGCCGACGGTCATGGTCAGCACCGCGAGCACCGCCACGACCAGGCCGGTATCGAGGCGCTGGACCACAGCGGCCAGCGCGATCACGCCGCCGAGCTTGGAGGCCGTGGACAGGTACGTCGCCACGGGCACCGGGGCGCCGTCGTAGGTGACCGGGGCCCACGCGTGCAGGGGCACTGCGGCGACCTTGAACGCGAAGCCGATCACGATCAGGGCCGCACCGACGGTGGCCAGGTGCGCGAAGCGGCCCGCTCCCCCGGTCAGCTCGGACAGGTGCAGGGCGCCGGTGGCCGCGTACAGCAGGGCCGCCCCGAGCGAGGCTACGGCGGTGGACACCACGCTGATGAGAAAGAATGTCACCGCTGCGGGGGCGGCTGCCGGGTTGGCTCGGCGCCGGTGCAGGCCGACCAGGATGTAGAGCGGCAGGGTGAGGGTCTCCAGGCCGACGATCAGCGTGATCAGGTCACCGGCGTACGCGACCACCACGCCACCGGTCATCGAACAGGTCAGCAGGAACGCGAACTCGCCCACCGGCGCGTAGCCCTCACGCAGCGTCGGCACGGACAATGCCAGAACGCCAGCGGTGAGCGCGGCGAACAGCACACTCAGTAACGCCGCGCGGGGGGTTACTACCCAGGAGCACAGGTCGCCGGTGCAGAACGTAGCGGCCCGGTCGGGTGCGGCGACCGCGCACACGGCGGTGGCCGCGGCACCGAGCACGCCGGCGAGGACCTGGAACCGGGCGAATGCCAGGTCGGCGATCAGCACCAGCAGGGCAGTCCCGGCCGCGGCGTACAGCGGTAGCAGGGCGGCGTGGTTCACGGCCTGGGTCATCGCAAGGCTCCCGTCAGGGCGGCCACCGGGTCGGCAGACGCGGCGAGCACGAGCGCGGGGACGAGCCCGACTACGAGCGTGAGCAAGATCAGCGGTGACCAGGCGAGCCATTCGGGGCGCGCGATCGCGGTGAAGCCGGTTACCGCGGGAGTCGCCGGGCCGTGGGTGACGCGGCGCAGCAGGCGCAGGAAGTACACGGCGGTCAGGGCGCCACCGACGGCGGCCAGCACCGCGAGCGTGATCCACAATGCGCTGCCGCGCTGGATGGCGGCCACCACCGCGAACGCCTCACCCCAGAAGCCGGCGAGTCCGGGCAAGCCCAGCGACGCGATCGCGGCGAAGCCGAGCAGGCCGGCCAGGCGCGGGGCGGTTTCGCGCAGTCCGCCCAGGTCGGCCAGGTCGCCGGTGTGGCCACGGTCCTTGATCGCCCCGGCCAGGAAGAACAGCAGGCCGGTGATCACGCCGTGCGCGATGTTGCCGATCAGCGCGGCCTGGATCCCGGCGGCGGTGCCGGTGGCGATGCCGAGCAGCACGAAGCCCATGTGCCCGACGCTGGAGTAGGCGATCAGGCGCTTGAGCTCGGTTTGGCGCAGACAGATCAGCGAGCCGGCGAGGATGGCCGCGACCGCCAGGATGCCCAGGACCGGTCCGGCCGCTGCTGCGCCCTCCGGAGCCACGCCGACGCCGACGCGGACCAGGCCGTACGTGCCCATCTTGAGCAGCACGCCGGCCAGGATGACGCTGCCTACCGTGGGTGCCTCGGTGTGCGCGTCGGGTAGCCAGGTGTGCAGCGGCCAGAGCGGCGCCTTCACCGCGAAGGCGATCGCGAACAGGGTGAACGCGACGTACTGGGTGGTGCGCGAGAGGCCGAAGCCGCCAGCGAGCGCGAGCATGTCCGCCGTACCGGCCGCGACGACCACGGTGATCACTCCGAGCAGGAGCAAAACCGAGCCGAACAGCGTGTACAGCACGAACTTGCGCGCCGCCTCCCGCCGCCGCACGCCGCCCCACCCGGCGATCACCGCGTACATGGGCAGCAGCACGACCTCGAAGAAGATGAAGAACAACACCAGGTCGAGGGCCAGGAACGTACCGAGGATGCCGACCTCAAGGACCAACATCAAGGCTGCGAGGGTACGACCAGAGCCCCCCTCCGGCACCTTCCACACGGTGTACGCGCAGCACAACGTCGTCAGCAGAGCCGTGAGCACCACCAGCGGGTACGAGATCCCGTCGATCCCCAGGTGGAAGTCGATGCCCAGCCGCGGCACCCATGCCAGGTCCACTTCGGCGAACGGCACCACCGGAATGGCGTCGGTGGCGGTGTAGCGGAACCACCCGAAGTCCCGCTGCGAGGGCGTGAGCACCAGCGCCAGTGACACCACGAAGGTGACAGCCGCGAACCCCGTCGCCACCAGCCGGGAGCCCCGGTCGGAACGAGCCGGGAGCAGGGCCACGACCAGCGCCCCGACCGCCGGGACGACCAGGACGGCGATCAGCAGTACCTGCAGCAGCCCGCTGACGCCGGGTGGGTTCATGGTCATGCGGCTGCCCCCACGATCGCGGCGGCGAGCCCGAGCACGAGCACCCCGGTGAACACGGCGACGGCCGCTCGCGGCAGGGCTGCCCGGTGCGCCGTGGCGAGCGCCGAGCCGAGCCGGGTCGTGGTGGTGCCGGTGCCCTCGACGGCCGCGTCGACCACGCGTTCATCCGTCAGTCGGACAGCCTGGGCGAACGCGCGCACTGGACGTACCACCAAACGGTCCTGCACTTGATCGAGATGGAAGCCGGCGGCGAACAACGGCTGCAACCGCCCGAGGGCCCGCGCCGGGTCGACGCCGGGCGCGGTCTGCCAGAGCCACCACGACGTGCCCGCACCCACGATGAGCAGCAGCAACGGAGCCACGATGGAGACGCTCAGGTGCGGCGACTCCAGCTCCAGCGCGGTTCGGAAGCCGGGCAGGAACGCGGCCAGGCCCAGCAGCGCCGCCGGAATGCCGAGCACGATCAGTGGCCAGCGCATCACCCTTGGCGGATCGTGCGCGGGGCCGGGCGGCACCTCGTAGCGGGCGTCGTCGAAGCCGACGAACCAGTCCTCGGTGCGCGAGCGGACGTGACCGAAGAACGTGCGCAGCAGCAGACGGGTCGCGTACCAGGCGGTAATCGCCACGCCGAGCAGCGCCGCAACCCACACCACCCAGGCCACCCACACCGGAGCCGGGCCGTCACCCTCGGTGGCATGCGCCGCTGCGACCAGCACATTCTCCTTGGACCAGAAACCCGCAAGAGGGGGTACGCCCGCAAGTGCGCCGAGCCCCACCACGAACAACCAGAACGTGACGGGCATCTGCGTGCGCAATCCGCCCATGCGCGACATGAGGTTCGTGCCGACCGCGTGGATGATCGCCCCGGCGGCCAGGAACAGCAGCGCCTTGAACGCGGCGTGGGTGAGCAGGTGGAACAGCGCGGCAGCGGGCGAGCCGACGGCCAGCGCGCTGGTCATGTAGCCGATCTGGGACACCGTTGACCAGGCCAGTACCCGTTTGAGGTCGTCCTGCGCGGTGGCCGCGAGCGCGCCGAGCAGCAGCGTGATCGCGCCCATCAGCCCGAGCACAGCGAGGGTGGCCGGGGACTGCGCGAACAGCGGGAAGAGGCGGAACACCACGTAAACGCCGGCGGCGACCATGGTGGCGGCGTGGATCAGCGCCGAGATCGGCGTGGGTCCGGCCATCGCGTCCGGTAGCCAGGTGTGCAGCGGGAACTGCGCGCTCTTGCCCGCCACGCCGGCCAGGATCAGCACCAGCGCCACCGTCGGCACGCCGGTGCGTTCGAGCAGCTCGTCGATCTGGAAAGTACCGGCGTCGACCGCCAGCCACGCGATGCCGAGCAGAAAACCGACATCGCCGACGCGCGTGACCACGAAGGCCTTCACAGCGGCCGCCGGCGCTTCCGGCAACCGGCGATCATGACCGATCAACAGGTACGAACACGCGCCCATGACCTCCCAGCCGACCAGCAGCAGGATCAGGTCGTTGGCCGAGACCACCAGCAACATCGCGCCGGTGAACAGGGCCACCTGGGCGGCGTAGGGGGCGTAGCGCGGATCATCGTGCAGGTAGCCGACGGAGTAGATCTGGACGCACAGTGCCACCACGCTGACGGCGAGCGCGACGTAGAGGGCGGCCGGGCCGAGCGCGAAGCCCACTGTCACGTGAAGGTCGCCGAACGAGACCCAGGTGGTGCTGACCTGGACCGGATCGTCGACCACGACCAGCAGCACGATGGTGATCAGCAGGGCGAGAGCGGCCCCGGTGATGCCGAGGAAAGCGCCCCTCCGGCCCTTTTTGTCCTTGGAACCTCCGTTTTCCCCGGGCGGCAGTAACAAGCCGGCAAGACCGAGCAGCAGGGGTACGCCGGGGAGCAGCGGCATCAGCACGTCGGCGGTCATCCGGCGGTCTCTCTCTCGTGCCCGAGGTCAACCTCGTCGATCTGAACAGCCCGTCGCGTCCGGTAGTACTGCAGCACGATGGCCAGCCCGACCCCCACCTCAGCAGCGGCCAGCACGATGACGAACAGCGCGAACGCCCCGCCCCGGTAGCCGCCCGGCGAGGCCGAGGCCGGATCGCTGGACGACATCAGGGTGACGTCCGCCGTGACCAAAATCAGGTTGACCGCGTTGAGCATCAGCTCAACGGCCATGAGCACGAGGATCGCGTTGCGCCGGCGCAGCACACCGTAGACGCCGAGCCCGAAAAGAATGGTGGCGATGACGTAGGGAATGACCGCGTGCATCAGGCGTCGCTCCCCTCATGGCCGGCGTCTTCGGGTGCGGCTCCCTCGCGGGCGGCTCCTTCGCGGGCGCCGATGTCGGGGCGGGAGAGCACGATCGCCCCGACCAGCGCGGAGAGCAGCAGAATGGAAAGCACCTCGAACGGCAGCACCCAGTTACCGAACAGCTCGGCGCCCATCCGCTCGGTGTTCCCCGGTGCCGGCAGCGCATAGATCGTCCACCGGAACGCGTCAACCATCAGAACGGCCAGACCCACCCCCACCCCGCCGCCCACAATCACCGCAGGCCAAGCCGGCCGATCCAGGTCAGCGGAGGGCCCAATCGGCGCCCGGGTCAGCATCACGGCGAAGAGCAGGAGGACGACGACCGCGCCGACGTAAACAAGCACTTGAACCCAGGCAACCAGCCCGGCGCCGAGCCCGAGGTAGAGCCCGGCCATCGCGCCCAGGGAAACGACAAGGTAGAGACCGGCCCGCACGAGGTGAGTGCTGGTCACCACGAGCGCGCCCGAGCCGATGGCAACAGCCCCGAGGGCGATCAGCAGCGCGTCGGCGACTGTCACTGCTCCGGCTCCGCTGGCTTGGGTTCTTCTGCGATGGTCGGCCGCTCGGGAGCTGCGGCGGCGGGCGGTGCGGATTCGGGGGCGGGCTTCAGACGTACCGATGGACGGGCTGTTCTGGCGGCAGTGACCGCTCCTGGGCCTGCTGCTTTGCGTGTCGCCGTGGCTTGTTCTTTTGAGGGTTCGCCGAGGACGTCGTGGGCGGGCGGGGGCGGCACGGTTGGCATCCAGGCGCCGAGGCGGTCCTTGTCGTGGAGCAAGCTGAGGACGTCGGTTTCGGAGTATTCGAACTCGGGTGACCAGTGCAGGGCGTCGAAGGGGCAGACCTCGATGCAGATGCCGCAGTACATGCACAGTGAGAAGTCGATGTCGAAGCGGTCCAGCACGTTGCGCTGCCGGGCGCGGGCGGCGCCGGGGACGACGACTTCTTCCTTGTGCGAGTCGATGTAGATGCACCAGTCCGGGCACTCGCGGGCGCAGAGCATGCAGACCGTGCAGTTCTCCTCGAGCAGCGCGATGACACCCCGCGACCGGGGCGGAAGATCGGGCTGGACGTCGGGGTACTGCTGGGTGCTGGAACGCCGGGTCATCGTCTTCAACGTGACGGCGAGCCCGTTCACCAACCCCTTGCCGGGCGTGGACCGATCCGCCTGCTCACTCATGAGCACATATCCTGCCCGGTCCGCCGATCCGAGGCGAGCACACCCCCACCGGTTCTTCCAGGACGCTGGGAGAAGACCTTGTCTGAAATCCGTGCCGACCGCTGACGGTGCAGACCTACCAGCTCGATTCGAGGATGAGATCCACCAGCCGATCGGCACCTGCACCGACGTGATCAAGGTCGATGAGCCGTGGCCGATCGAGATCCCGGTCGCGCGCCCGCATCCTCGCCGCTTGTGAACGGTCGCCCGGCTGCTGGTGTTGTCGGTCAGAACACCGCTCACGCATGGTGGTGCAAGCCCAATAGCCGGTGAATCCCGTGAACCGGGTTGTAGCCGAAGGCTTCCGCGGCGGCGTGCGAGTCGTAGATTCGGTCGAGCGTGCGAGGCAGTGGCCAGTTTCTTTCACGGAACGCGGCTGCGACCTCAGGAAGCCGCGCCGCGATCAGTCCGGCCGCGTCGTGGTGCAGTGCGGGGCAGTCCGCTGGGGTGAACGCGTACGGTCCGGCGATGTTGAAGGCTCCGGTCGCACCGTGATGCCCGGCGACACGAACGGCGGCCAGCGCGACGTCGTCCAGCGCGACGGCTCGGTGCAGGAAGTGGGTGGCCAGCACGGGCGGGGACTCGGGAAAGCAGCGGGCGATGCGCAAGGTGACCGACGGCGCGGCAGCCGAGGCGACGAGCCGCTCGGCGGCCAGTTTCGTTTCGTCGTAGATGTCGCGCGGGCGGGGTTCCAGTTTCTCGTCCACCCATGTCGTCTGGTCGACGGGGACCAGGGCGTGCCCGTAGACGCTGGTGCTGCTGATGTAGACGATACGCCGGACACCCACGAGGCCGGCCTCTTCGAGCAACGCCTCGGTGACGCCGACGTTGACGGCCCGGAACTCTCGGTCATCTACTCGGCCGACATGGGGCGCATGCAGTGCAGCGGCGTGGACCAGGAGGTCCGCCCGCCGAAGTGCGGCACGGCGCACCACCGGGTCCCGGAGATCTCCGAGGACGCTGGTCCACGGGCCGGATATCCGGTCGACCCCACGAACGGACCAGCCACCCGCGTCAAGGGCCGCCGCGAGCGCCGCGCCGACGCGGCCCGAGGTTCCGGTGACAGCCGCAACCCGGATCGGTGATGGCCCCTCTCGCCGTTCGCGCACAGGTCATTCTGACGGCGGCGCGGCAGACCCGTCGACCCCGACCGCCGCCAACGCTGCGCGGCGCGGCACCGCCAGCCCGCGCGAGACACCCAGCCCGCGCGACACCGCCGGCTCCCCGCCGCGCGACACCGCCGGCTCCCCGCCACGCGACACCGCCGGCTCCCCGCCACGCGGCGCCGTCAACCCCTAGCAGGCGTGCGAGCTGCCCGGATTGCCGTGGGAGCGTGTTTCATGCGGTGTGCGGCTGATGATAACTGTTCGAGTGGTTCATAGTTTTCCTTGTAAATAAAGATGATCGTCAGTTTTGAGAAGGGTGTGTGCGGTTATAGGCGTTGGCGACAGAGCGCAACCACCACTTTGGAGGGAATGCATGACCGTCACCAAGAACCGCGCACGCACCGTCATCACGGCCGCGATGGCCGTTGCTGGGGCCGCTGGGCTGCTGGGGGTTACCGCCCAGCCCGCTGCCGCTCAGGCTGTGCCGTGTGTGCAGAAGATCGCCGTGGTCAACAACGGCGGGTTCACGCTGAACTTCCAGATCACCACGCGTGAGGGGGCGTTGTCGGCGGCGACCGACACGTACCCGGTCAACCAGTGGCGGCTGATCGACCTCACGTCGACCGCGCTGCCCGAGGGCTCGGATGTGCGACCGCTGGTGCACGCTACGGCGGGTAACGACGAGCTCGGCAACGTCTTTGTGTCGTACTGCACGAACGGGCAGACGGCTACCTACACGGCCAGCGGTACGACGTTGGACTACTCGGTCACCCTGCTCACCTGATCGGCGAGCCGGGTCCTGATCACGGGTCCGGGTCGGCCGCATTGATCCACGTTGAAGTGAGCGGATAGAAGGGGGCCGGGCGCACCGCAACTGCGCCCGGCCACACCCCCGTCCGGAAGTTACGAACAGAGCGCGGTGTCGACCGCGTGCAGCACGCGGGTGGCGTTCGCCGGTGACCTGTTCACCGACCGGCAGGAGTACGTCTGCCGCCGAATCACCCGCTCGATGATCGAGCGGCCGGTCACCTTCTGCACAGAAGGCCGGCGACGATGTAGTTGGTGTTGCTGTACGACCAGCTCGTTCCCGGCGCGAACACGGCCGGATGGGCGAGTGCCCGGTCCAGCAGCTCGCGCGGCTCGAAATGGCCGTGAACGTCTTGGTGTTGCTGCCGATGCGTATCTGCCCGTCAACCGGCACGGGTCTGCCGGCGCCCAGTTGAGCGACACCGGCGGTCAGCTTGCGGGGGCGTCCATCGCATCTCTCGACCGCGGCCGATACCCCGGGACAGCCGTCGCGCGTGACGAGGCGCGAGGGCCGCCTAGAGGGCGACTTTGATCGCTGCAGTAAGGATGAGCTGCCCCAATGCGACCGGTACCAGGATCAGCCAGCACAGCCGTTGCAACTGGTCCTCGCGCAGTCGTGGGTAGGTCACACGGAACCAGATGATCACGAACGACACGGCGAAGACCTTGAGGATCGTCCACAGCCAGCCGAGGTGCTCCGCCGCCGGTCCGTGCCATCCTCCCAGGAAGAGAACTGTGGTCAGCCCGGCGATCACCACGATGCCCACATACTCGGCGAGCAGGAAGAACGCGAAGCGCAGGCCGGTGTATTCGGTCATGTAACCGAACACCAGCTCGGAGTCGGCGATCGGCATGTCGAACGGAGGGCGGCGGATTTCCGCGAGCCCGGACAGGAAGAACACGAGGGCGGCGGGCGCCTGCCACAGCAGCCACCAGGGGTTCCACGCCTCGACGATGCCGGGCAGGCTGAGCGTTCCGGCCGCCATGGCGACGCTGGCCGCGGAGAGCACGAGCGGCAGTTCGTAGCCGAGCAGTTGGGCGGCCCCCCGCAGACCACCGAGCAAGCTGTACTTGTTGGCCGAGGCCCACGCGGACATCAGCACAGCGAGCACCCCGACACCGAGCACGGCCAGCACAAAGAACAGACCGATGTCCAGGCTCTGCGCGACCAACCCGCCGGGTCCCAGCGGAATTGCCAGGATCACCACAAGGTACGGGAAAAGCGCCACAATCGGGGCCAACTGGAACACGGTGCGGTCAGCGTCGCGCGGGGTGATGTCCTCCTTCTGCACAAACTTGACCCCGTCGGCGACCAACTGGGCCCACCCGTGGAACGCGCCCGCGTACATGGGACCCAACCGGCCCTGCATATGAGCCATGACCTTGTGCTCGGCCTGGCCGATGATCAGCGGCAGCACCAGGAAGCCGATCAGCACACCGACGACCCTGATGAGCAGGTCGAGCCAGAGCGGCATCAGGAATCTCCCTCGTCGCCGTCCGGCGTGGTCGAAGCAGGCGGCACATCAGCCGGCGCGTCGGCGGCAGGCCCCCCGGCGGCAGGCGGCGGCGCGGCAGAAGGCGGCGGGGTGGTGATGGGCGGGCCTTCGTTGGCTACCGGGCGTTCGGCTGCGGCGGGGTTCTCGGCGGTGAAGCGTTCGACCGTCGCCGGGTGCGGCTGCTCAGGGTTGGCGCCCAGATCGGCCGGGGTCTCCGCCTTTGGGTCGCCCGGGGCGCCCGGCGTAGCCCGCGACGCGATGTCGCCCACAGCCCGATCCCCCGCCGCAGGCCGAGCCGGCCGATCCCCTGCAGGACGAGACCCCGCAGGCCGAGCCGGCCGATCCCCAGCAGGACGAGCAGGACGGTCCCCTGCCGCCGGCCGGGCGGGACGATCCCCGGGCGCGCGGCGGGCGGGCGTTTCCGGTGGCGGTACCTTGCCCTTCAGCGGTCCCCACTCGTTCGGGTCCGGCACGCCCGGCGGTCGCATCGGTGCGCGCTTGGCCGTGCCCGCCTCCGACTCCCCCGGTTCCTTGGCTCCCGGCCAGGCCTTGGCCACCCGGGAGGCCAGCACGAAGTCCTTGCGCAGCGGGTGGCCCTCGAAGCCCGGCGGCAGCAGCAGCGGCTGCAGGCCGGGGTGGCGTTCGAAGCCGATGCCGAACATCTCGTGGGTTTCGCGCTCGTGCCAGGCCGCGCCCGGGAAGAGGTCGATCACGGATTCGACCACGGCGTTGTCGCGGGGCACCCGGGCTCGGATGAGCAGGCCGTGCTTGCGGCGGGTCGACCAGAGGTGGGCAATCACGGTGAAGCCGTCGGTCAATTCGTCGACCGCTGACAGCCAGTCGAAGTAGTCGCAGCCGAGGGCGCCCGGGTCGCGGGCCGCGCCGATGGCCGCCCACCAGAGGGCTTGCGGGACGTCCACCACCGCGCGTTCGTGGCCGGGGCCGCCGCCCGAGGTGCTCGCGGTGATCGTGGCGGGGTCGACGGAGGCGTCGGCATCGTCGGCTGTCAGCAGCGCGACCATCCGCTCGCCGACCTCTTCGGGCGTCATGGCGTCATCCTAAGGTCAGTCCGAATTTCAGTGACCGACGCGGCGCAACCCTGTGGATAACCGGGGCGTGTAGTGGGCGTGACATCGGAGGCGATAGCCATCACATCGGAGCCGCTGACCGCCGTGCCTGCCCTCACCGCCGTGTCGTTCGACGAGTTGTACGCCGCGCATTACGCCGATCTGACGGTGCAGCTCTACGCGTACTTCGGCGATCGGCAGGAGGCGCAGGACGTGGTCCAAGAGGCGTTCTGCCGTGCCCTGGCGCGGTGGCGCAGCGTCTCGGCGTACGACGACCCGGTTGCCTGGATCCGCCGGGTGGCCTGGAATTTGGCCGTCAGCAAGTGGCGGCGTACCCGGACAGCCCTGAACTTCCTGCGCAAACAGCGACCCAGCGAGGACCACGTCGACGGGCCGAACCCCGAACGCGTCGCGCTGGTGGCGGCGCTGTCGACGCTGCCGGCGCAGCAGCGGCGCGCGATGGTGCTGCGCTACCTGGCCGACATGACGATCGCCGAGATCGCCGAGCGGGAGAACGTCGCGGAGGGCACGGTCAAGTCGTGGCTGCACCGGGCCCGGACCGCGCTGGCCGCCCAGATCACCGAGGAGGTGCGAAATGCCTGATCAGCTCGAGGAGCTCTTCGCTGAGCTGCGTACCGGGACCCTGCCGCGGGTGCGGCCTGCGGGCGTCGACGCCGCCCGGAACACGGTACGACGCCGGCGCACAACCAAGCGGGTTGTCGCAGCGACCGCCCTGTTGACAGTGGCAGGCGGGACAGCCGTCATCGGACTCGATCGCCGCATGCCCGAGCTGATCCCGGCCGCCAGCAACGAGACGAACGCCATGCAGGCCGTGGCGAACCTGGGCGACCGCAAAGCCGGCGGGCTCGTTGCCGATGCCGTACCGGTCGGCTTCCGTGATGTGCCGGCCGGCAGTTACATGCTAGCGGTGGCTTGCGCCGGTTCGGGGGTGCTGACCGTACGGGTGGCCCTGCGCCGCACCGACTCCTCGACCCAGGACCTCGGCGGGCAGGTGGTGTCGTGCGCCACCGACCCGAGCCCGGCGACGATGCTGTTCCGGCTGCAGGAGGACGGCCTGGTCGCCGTGACGGTGGCGGGCGACGAGCAGGCCCGCGGCAATGCGGCGTACGCGGTGGCGCTGATGACGAACGAGGACGTCAACAACTCCCCGCTGCCCAGCCAGGAGTCGCAGTTCAACGCGCAGCGGGCGGCCGACCTGCTCGGGGTGAGCACGTCGTTGAACCCGCAGCAGCTGACCACCGAGAACGGCAGCCAGACCATGGTCACCTCGGCCGAGGCGGGCGAGTATTCGCTGCGGCTGGCCTGCGCCGGACCCGGGCTGGTCAACTTCAAGATGGAGGAGCTGCGCACCACGGACGGCAAGCCCGAGGTCATCGGTGCGACGCTGGCCGACGAGGCGGTGGACTGCCTGGACGAGGATCCGCAGACGTACGACACGCTGGTCACGGTTGTGATCCCGGCGGACGCCGGCTATGTGGTGACCGTGAACCCCGATGAGGGCGCACGCAACCAAGCCGGCCTCGCCTTCGTCCTGCTGCCGCAGTGACGGCTCATTCCAGGCCGGGCAGGCGGCCGTTGCGGAAGACGTCGACGAAGTCCTGGTGGTCCTCGCGCGCCTGATCGCCGTAGCGGTGTGCGAAGTCCACCAGCAGCGCGACGAAGCCGGGTTCGTCCTTGTCGACCTCGGCCACGATGGCCTCCTCGGTGGAGAAGTCGACCAGGTCGTGGCTGGATTCGTCGTCGGCCACCGAGTGCATGCGGGCCACCGCGCGACCCAGGTCGGCGACCACGCCGCTCAATTCCTCGGGTTCGTTGACATCGGACCAGTCCAGATCATTCGCGTACGGAGAAACCTCCGCGACCAGTTGCCCGACGCCGTTGAGTTCGGTGTACCCGAGCCAGGGGTCCGCGTGCGCCTGCAGTGCCCGCTGCGATTCGGCCGTACGGTGTCCCTGGTGCTTGAAGTAGCCCTTGACCTGCTCGTCATCGACCCATCGGGCGACCGCCGGGACCTGGGCCTGCTTCATGTAGATGATCACGTCGTTTTCGAGCGCCTGGGTGTGCCCCTCGAGCAGCAGGTTGTACGAGGGCAGCCCGGCCGAGCCGATGCCCACGCCCTTGCGCAGCTTGATGTCCTTGATCCCGGTGTGCGCGCCCTCACCCTGCGACGGCAGGGTCTGCAGGTAGTCCTGGAACGCGGCGGTGACCAGCTTCGCGGTGTCCTCGTCGACCTCGTAGACGCCGTCGCCGAGCGAGAAGCGGCGCTCGTAGTCGTCGACCGTGGTCTGCCCGGCCAGCAGGTCGACGCGGGTGTTGAGGCGCGCCTCCTGCAGCACCCGGCGCAGCACCCCGTCGGCGTTGTCCAAGGTGATCGAGCCGATCGCGTCGTCGCCGCCCTTGGCGATCGCCCGCAGCTCGGTCAGGTACGCCTGCGCGAACGTGGTGACCAGGGCGGTGATGGCGTCGTCGGAGAGCGCCTTGCCGTACCCGATCAGCGCGAGGCTGGCGCTGAAGCGCTTGAGGTCCCAGCTGAAGGGCCCGACGTACGCCTCGTCGAAGTCGTTGACGTTGAAGACCAGCTGACCGGAGGAGTTCATGTACGTACCGAAATTTTCCGCATGTAGATCGCCGTGGATCCACACCCGGCTGGTCCGGTCGGTGAGGAAGCGGTCGTCGCGGTAGGCACCGGTCAGGTCGGCGTAGAACAGCGACGCGCTGCCCCGGTAGAACGCGAACGGGGTGGCCGCCATCTTGCGGAACTTGCGCCGGAAAGCCGTTGGATCGACGGCCATCAGCTCGCCGAATTCCCTGCTCAGCACGTCGATGATGAAGTCCGCCCGCGTTTGGTCAGCCATGCTCGCAGGGTAGACCGGCGACGCCA
The DNA here is from genome assembly GCF_001553785.1 of Actinoplanes sp. TFC3. Classification (GTDB taxonomy): domain Bacteria; phylum Actinomycetota; class Actinomycetes; order Mycobacteriales; family Micromonosporaceae; genus Actinoplanes. Next base: position 901,898 of record NZ_LOJP01000001.1, on the reverse strand, counting down.
TAGCTGTATGCCACAGCTCTTTCTTACGCCGGCGGCCTGACCACCGGGGCGGTCAGCGAGGCGGCGCTGCGCGGGGTGACGCTGGCGTCCGGAGGGCCGGGGATCAGCGGGTCGGGGCGGGACACGCCGCCCGGGCCGGACTGCTCGCGGGCGATCTTCTCCTGCAACTGCAGGATGCCGTGCAGCAAAGCCTCCGGGCGGGGCGGGCAGCCGGGCACGTACACGTCGACCGGGATGAGCTGGTCGACGCCCTTGGTCACCGAGTACGAATCCCAGTAGGGCCCGCCGCAGTTGGAGCAGGAGCCGAACGAGATGACGTACTTCGGCTCGGGCATCTGGTCGTACAGCCGCTTGATCGCCGGGGCCATTTTGTCCGTGACCGTGCCGGAAACCACCATGAGGTCCGCTTGCCGCGGTCCGTGCGCGAAGGGGATGACACCCATCCGCATGAAATCGTGGCGGCTCATGCTCGTCGCAATGAACTCGATCGCGCAGCACGCGAGCCCGAAATTGAACACCCACAACGAATAGCGGCGCCCCCAGTTCAGCACGAACTTGATGGGATCACCGAGAACTCCAGGCAGTGCGGCCACGTCGCCACGCTACCCTGCCACCGCGGCGGGCTTGCGGGCTCTACGCTTCGGCGAATGGACAACTCGGTCGCGGCCGGTGTCGCCGCTAGCCACCCCGCCACGGCCGCCGCCGGTCTGCGGATCCTGCGCGCCGGGGGCACAGCCGCCGATGCCGCGGTCGCCGCTGTGCTCGCGACGTGCGTGGCCGAGACCATCTACACCGGACTGGGCGGCGGCGGCTTCGCCACCTACTTCGACGCGGCTTCGGGCGAGGTCACCTGCCTCGACTTCTTCGTCGCGGTGCCGGGAACAGACGGCGACTGCCAACCCGGGCCGATGGTTGCGGTGGACGTGCTTTTCGGCGGCCTACCCCAGGTATACGCGATCGGCGGTGCCAGCGTGGCCGTGCCGGGCGTACCCGCGGGCTGCGGCGAGGTGCACCGGCGCTGGGGACGGTTGCCCTGGGATCAGGTGGTTGCTCCGGCGTACGAACTCGCCTTGACCGGTGCAGACCTGCCGCCCGCGCACGCGCGCACCTTGGAAGCCTGCGCGCCCGCTCTTACCTACGCGGAGGGAGCCGAGTGCTACACCCCGAACGGTCAACTGCTGCGGGGCGGTGATCGGCTGTTCCACGCCGGGCTGGCTTCGGCGCTGGCGGCGCTCGCCGAGCAGGGACCCGCGCTGTTCTACACCGGCGACTATGCGAAAGTGCTGGTCGAGACGGTACGGGCGGCCGGTGGAGCGTTGGGGCCCGGGGACTTGGCTGCGTACCGGGTGCTTGAAACGCCTGTCGATCAGGCGCGGCTGGGACCGTACCGGGTGCGCGCTCGTCATGACTTGAACCGCACGGTGGATACCATCGCGGGACTGCCCCCGAACCTGGACGAAATGCCCAGGTCCGCGCGGTCTGTGGCCGTGGCCGCCGCCCTGCGCGACCGCGGCCGGCAGAAAATCGGTGACACCACGAACGTCTCGGTTGTCGACGCCCCGGGCAACGCCTGCGTGATCACCACCACCATGGGTCTGGGCGCCGGCGTCTGGCTGCCGGGCCTGGGCATCAACCTCAACTCCATGCTCGGCGAGGGCGAACTCATCACCGACGACCTGGCCCCGGGCCGTCGCATGTCGTCAAACATGTGTCCGCTCGTGGTCATCGACAAGGCGGGCAACCTGCGCATGGCGGCGGGCTCGGCCGGGGCGTCCCGCATCCGCACGGCCCTGGTGGAGTCGCTGGTCAGGGTCCTGATCGACGGTGTCGACACCCCGTCGGCGCTGGCTGGGCCACGCTTCCACGTGGTAGACGACACGGTGCACGCGGAGCCGGGATATCCGCGCGAGGATCTGGCGGCGCTGGCTGCGGCTGGTTGGCAGATCAAGCAGTGGCCGGCGCTGGACCATTACTTCGGCGGCGTGACAGCAGTGGGACCGGGAGGAGCAGCCGGCGACCCCCGCCGCGGCGGCGTCGGCCTGCTCCTATGACTCGGGTCTAGTCCTTGGCCAAGGCCGTCGAGGAGGCTGCTTCTTCGCGGAGGATGGTGGTCAGGCCGGTGGGGTGCAGGTCGAAGGTTTTGGCTGTTTCGGTGGCGTCCATCAGGAAGGGACCGTAGAACTGGTAGTCCATTTCGGCTAGTTCGCGGGCCATGGGGATGACCAGGCCGGCCGCGTGCATGGCGAAGCGGGGCACGCGCCGCACCTTCACCGCCGGCTTGCCGGCCACTGCGGCGTATCGGTTGGCCAGCTCACGGACGCTGATCGGGGGCGCGGACGGCACGTGCCAGGCCCGGCCCCAGCCTTTCTCGGCTGCGGCGATGCGGATCAGGGCGCCGGCCATGTCGCCGACGTAGGTCCAGGTGTGCGGGGCGTCCGGGTCGCCGGGCAGCCAGGCGGTTGCGTTCTTGGCGATTGCCGGGCTCAGGACTGCTGAGAAAATGCCGTCGGCGCCTTGGCCGAGATAGTCCGCACCGCGTACTTCGGTCGTACGGATTCCGCTGTCCAGGGCCTTTTGCCACATGGCTGCTCGCAGTTGTCCTTTGCGGCCGGTGGCGGCCAGCGGCGTGTGCTCGTTCATGTGGCCGCCGGGCTGTTGTCCGTACCCGTAAAGGTTTCCGGTGATGGCCAGAACCGCATCGTTGGCGCGGGCGGCGGAAATCATTGCGGCGAAGACGGGCGGCCAGAGCGAAGCCCATTTCGTGTACGGCATGTTGACGCAGTTGTAGAGCACGCTCGCCCCTTGCGTCAGTTCCGTCAGGCGCTTGGTGTCGTTCGCGTCGGCCGCTATCCGCTCGGTGAGGGGGTGCTCGGGGCCGGAGCCGCTGCGCGTGATGATCCGGACCTGCTCGCCCGCGGCGGCCAGTTGCTTGGCGACGTTCGTGCCGACCGGGCCGGCTCCGACGATGACCTGCATGCCGTTCTCCTTTGTGAGCAGTGCTCTCCCAACAACACAAGCCTGCATCCCGGCGCCAACGAAAGTCAAGAGCAGTGCTCTTGATATGGCACACTGTTTCCATGAAGGCAGCCTCGCTGAGGGCGCGCATCCGCGCCGAGATGACCGACGAGATCAAGGCGGTGGCCCTTCGCCACCTGGCGACCGACGGGGCCAATCTGTCGCTGCGCGCGGTCGCCCGGGACCTCGGCATGGCGTCCTCGGCCGTCTACCGCTACTTCGCCAGCCGCGACGAACTGCTCACAGCGATCATCATTGACGCGTACGACCATCTGGGCGCAACCGCCGAAGCCGTGCCGCGCGACGGGTCGTACCCGGAACAATGGCTTGCCGTCTGTCACGCCGTGCGGGAATGGGCGCTGGCCAACGTCCACCAGTGGGCCCTGATCTACGGCAGTCCGGTCCCCGGCTACCAGGCCCCGAACGACACCATCAGCTCAGCCACGCGCGTGGTCCTTACCCTGGCCAGGATCGTGCAGGACGCGGCGGCGGCGGGCCAAGCCGACGCCGGAGAACCGGTCACCGGGCCCCTGGCCGAGGACCTGCAAGCGGTCGCCAGCTTCGCCGGACCGGCCGTGGCACCCCAGCTCGCCGGTCGCACGATGGCCGGCTGGCTCCAGCTCAACGGGGCGATCAGCGCCGAGCTGTTCGGCCAGCTCAACAACACGATCACCGCCCGCCGCGAGTTCTTCGAGTTCCAGATGCGCGGCACCGCCTCCTGGATCGGACTGTCAGAAGTCGGGCTGCGCGAAAGCTAAGGTGTGTTTCGTAAGTCAGCTGAGGTCTGATGGTTGCGGCGTGGCGGTGATCGATAACTGAAGAGGTCTCCGGTACTTGGTACAACGACCAAGAAGCACCATGCACCGGAGACCTCGTGGCCACCCTAGCGGTGACGAGGCGGCACGACCTTACCGACGCGCAATGGGCGGTCCTGGCTCCGCTGCTGCCTGCGCCGTCGACCAGAGGCCGGCCGCCGAAATGGACAAGACGGCAGCTCATCGACGGGATCCGGTGGCGGATCCGGATCGGCGCCCCGTGGCGCGACGTGCCGGCCGAGTACGCGCCATGGCCGACGATTTACGGACTGTTTCGGCGCTGGCAGCGCGACGGGACCTGGGAGAAGATCCTGTCAGCCCTGCAAGCTCGAGGCGATGCACAAGGCCGCATCGACTGGACCGTCAGCGTCGACTCCATGACCAGCCGCGCTCATCAGCACGCCGCCGGTGCCCGCACCGACGGGCATTCACAGAAGGAACCACCCGGCGGGGTCCACCAGGAGCCGACCGACCATGGGCTCGGCCGCTCTCGTGGCGGGCTCACGACCAAGACGCACCTGGCCTGCGAGCAGGGCCAGAAAGTGCTCTCGATGATCGTCACCGCCGGGCATCGCGGTGACAGCCCGCAGTTCATCCCGGTCCTGCGCCGCATTCGGGTGAGCAGGATGGGTGTTGGCCGGCCCCGGTCACGTCCGGATCTCGTGCTGGCCGACAGGGCTTACACCAGCCGCGGCAACCGCCGATACCTGCGCTCACGCGGCATCAAGGCGTGCATCCCCAGCAAGAGCGACCAGGACGCCCACCGCAAAGCCCGAGGCTCCCACGGCGGGCGTCCACCGATGTTCGACCCGCAGCTCTACCGGCTACGCCACGCCGTTGAAAACGGCATCGCCCGGCTCAAACGCCACCGCGGCGTCGCCACCCGCTACGACAAGTTGGCCGTCCGCTTCCAAGCAGTCCTGACCATCACCATCATCGGCGAGTGGTTATAAAACACGCCTTAGAAGTCGGGCTGCCAACTCGCGCGCTTGATGTCGACGCGTTCGCCACGCAGCGGTACGCCCTCGCTGAGCAGCCGTTGCCGCGTTTCCTGCTCGTGGCCCGGTGGCATCCGGCCGGTACTGTTGACCACGCGGTGCCAGGGCACGCCGCCGCCGTGCCGGGCCATGATCGTGCCGACCTGGCGGGCCGAGTTGCGTCCCGAGCGCTCGGCCAGCGCGTCAGCTATCGCGCCGTAGGACATGACTCGGCCCTCGGGGATGCTCTCAACGAGCTTGAGGACCTCTTCGACGTACTCCTGCGGGGTCACCGTCGCCACGATATGGGATGCGAAGTCGGCGCCGACGGTCGCGGCGAGCAGAATGGGCCGGGTGCGCGAAGAGGTGACCGGAGCTCGCCGGATCGTGGTCAAGGTGGGGTCGTCCTCGTTGACCACCGCCGATGGCGGGATCGATGACCTGCGCGTCGACACCCTGGTCGACGTGCTGGGCAAGCTGGCGGCCCAGGGCCGGGAGGTCGTGCTGGTCTCCAGCGGGGCCATCGCCGCCGGGCTCGCCCCGCTCAGCCTGCGCCGGCGACCGCGGGATCTGGCCACCCAGCAGGCTGCGGCCTCGGTGGGGCAAGGGCTGCTGATCGGACGGTACGCGGCCGGGTTCGCCCGGCACGGGCTGACCGTGGGGCAGGTGCTGCTCACCGCCGACGACGTGACGCGCCGGGTCCACTATCGCAACGCGCACCGGACACTGCGCAAACTGCTCGACTTCGGGGCGCTGCCGATCGTCAACGAGAACGACACGGTGGCCACGGAGGAAATCCGGTTCGGCGACAACGACCGGTTGGCGGCGCTGGTGGCTGCGCTCGTACAGGCTGATCTTCTGGTGTTGCTGTCCGACGTTGATGCGCTGTACACCGGGGACCCGGCCGATGCGGGGTCGCGGCGGATCACTTCTGTCCGTACCGAATCAGATCTTTTCGGAATTGCCATCGGCAGCGCCGGCAAGGCGGGCGTGGGGACCGGCGGCATGGTCACCAAGGTCGAGGCCGCGCGGATCGCCACCGGGTTCGGCATCCCCGTCGTGCTGACCGCCGCGCCCCTGGCCGGCGAGGCGCTCAACGGCGACGAGATCGGCACGTTCTTCCACGCCGCCCAGACCCGGCCTACCGCACGGCTGTTCTGGCTCGCCCATGCGACCGCACCGCGCGGGCGCCTGCATCTCGACCCCGGCGCGGTTGCCGCCGTCGTGGCCCGGCGCAAATCGCTGCTGCCCGCCGGCATCACCGCCGTGGACGGATCCTTCGCCGCTGGCGATCCGGTTGACCTCGTCGACGCCTCGGGCGCGCCGGTGGCCCGCGGGCTGGTCAACTACGACGCGGTTGAGCTGCCGGCGCTGCTCGGACGCTCGACGCCGGAGCTGGCCGCGACGCTCGGCCCGGGCTACGAACGTGAAGTTGTCCACCGCGACGACCTTGTTCTCCTTTGAAAGGCGACATCATGAGTGTGCTTGAGCAGGCCGCGGCGGCGCGGATCGCCGCCATCGACCTGGCCGCGGCCACCCGCGCGGACAAGGACGCCGCGCTGCAACTGATGGCCTCGCGGCTGGTCGAGCGGGCTGAGGACATCGTCACCGCGAACGCTGTGGATATCGAGAACGCACGCACCGGCGGGCTGTCCGAGGCCATGATCGACCGGCTGACGCTGACCGCCGAGCGGATCGCCGCGATGGCCGGCGGGCTGCGCCAACTCGCCGCGCTGCCCGACCCCGTCGGCGATGTGGTCCGCGGGTCCACCCTGGCCAACGGCTTGGAGCTGCGCCAGATCCGGGTGCCGTTCGGCGTGGTCGGCATCATCTACGAGGGCCGCCCCAACGTGACCGCCGACGCGGCCGGGATCTGCCTCAAATCCGGCAACGCGGTACTGCTGCGCGGCTCCGGCTCAGCCATGAGCTCCAACGCGGCGATCGTGTCGGTGCTGCGCAAAGCGGTCGCCGACGCGGGTCTGCCAGCCAACGCGATCCAACTGCTCGACGCCACGACCCGCGACTCGGTGAAGGAGCTGATGCGCGCCCGCGGCCTGGTCGACGTGCTCATCCCGCGCGGCGGTGCCTCGCTGATCAAGACGGTGGTCGAGGAGTCGACGGTCCCGGTGATCGAGACCGGCGTGGGCAACTGCCACGTGTACGTCGACGAGTCGGCCGACCTGGAGAAGGCCCTCGCCATCGTGCTCAACTCCAAGACCCAGCGGCTGTCGACGTGCAACACCGCCGAGTCGCTGCTGGTGCACGCGACGCTGGCGGAGACCTTCCTGCCGATGGTGGTGGAGGAGCTGATCAACGCGGGCGTGACCGTGCACGGCGACCCGCAGGTGGCCGCGCTCGACGGTGTCGTCGCGGCCACCGACGCGGACTGGGACACCGAATACCTGTCGGCCGACATCGCGGTGGCCGTGGTGGACACGCTGGAGGACGCCCTCGACCACATCCGCCGGCACGGCACCGGGCACACCGAGGCGATCGTCAGCGAGAACGTGACAGCCACCCGCCGCTTCACCGCCGGGGTGGACGCGGCAGCCGTGATGATCAACGCCTCGACGCGCTTCACCGACGGCGGCGAGTTCGGCTTCGGCGCCGAGATCGGCATCAGCACGCAGAAGCTGCACGCCCGCGGGCCGATGGGCCTGCCCGAACTGACCTCCACCAAGTACGTGGTGACGGGTAACGGTCACACTCGCTGAGCGAAAAAATTGTCGACGGCCCGCCGGAACGCGGCGGGCTGTTCGACCCACGGGTAGTGTCCGCTGTCCGCGATGACCGCCAGCTCACCGTGCGGGAACAGCTCGGCCAGGGCTCGTACGGGAGCCAGCCCGGTCAGGTAGTCCTGTGCCCCGGCCACCACGAGCACGGGAGCGCCGACGGTGGTCAGGTCACCCGGCGAGTCGAGCATCTGTGCGGTCGCCGGCTCCGAGGATGTCGTAGGCGCTCATCGGCAGGCCCGGATCACGGTGAGCGTGGTGTTGACGTCGAACACCGGGCCCTCGGCGCTGTCCCAGCCGCCGTCGGTGCGCTGCGTCTCGCCCAGCCGCTTGCGGGCGCTCTGCACCAACCAGTCATCGCCCAGGTTGACCCGGCGCAGGGCGGCGGCCATGTTCGCCACGTCGGCCGGGGACATCTCGGCCACCCGGTCGCCCAGCACGAGCTGCACCCGCGCCGATTCGTAGAAGAACTGGGCCTCGTGCAGCAGCCCAGCCGCATGCCAGCCGGTCGCGAGGAACGAGGGCCAGGTGCCGTCCGGGTGCAACTGCGCTACCACATAGCGGGCGGCGGAGGCGAGCGTGTCGGCGTACCGGGCCGGCTCTTCGTGGTCGGGGTGGCTTTCCAGCTCTGCCACGGTCATCCAGAAACCGGCGACCGCGGTCAGGTAGAGGGTCGCCTCAGGGTCACCGGGCAGGGCCCAGGGTGGTGCTTCCCCGGCCAGTGTCTGGTCTTCCTGCCAGGTGCCGTCGGGGCGCTGGCTCGCGGCCAGCCAGGCGAGCGCCCGGTCGACCGGTGGGCCGTGCAGCCCGCCCAGGTCGTCGAGCTCGGCCAGCCGGAAGCAGGTAGCGTCGACCGAGGGCACCGAGATGTCGCCGCCCGCGTGCCAGCCGCCCGCTGCCGTCTGCCCGTCCTCGATGCGCTGCAGGACGCTGTCGGCTGGTTTGGCGCCGGTGCGCAAGTAGGACAGACGCGCCCGCTCCACCGGGTCACCGTGCGCCACCACGTACCCGATCGCCGCATCTATATCGACCACGATCGTGACGCTACCGGCCATCCGCCCCGCGCGGAACGGACAGCCGGTAACTCAGTGCATCAGTAGGTCAGTACCTCAGTAACTGGGCAGGGACGGGTCGACGGTGTTCACCCACGAAACGATGCCGCCCTGCACGTGCACGGCGTCCTTGAAGCCAGCGGCCTTGATCGCCGCCAGGGCCTCGGCCGAGCGGACACCGGACTTGCAGTGCAGCACGATCTGCCGGTCCTGCGGGAAGCGCGACAGCGCCTCACCGGAGAGAATCTCGCCCTTGGGGATGAGCGTCGCGCCCGGGATCGACACGATCTCGTACTCGGCCGGCTCGCGCACGTCGACGAGGAACACGTCCTTGCCGGCGTCCTGCCACTCCTTGAGTTCCTTGGCGGTGATCGTGGCGTTGAGCGTGGCTTCCTGGGCCTCGTCGGAGACGGCGCCGCAGAAGTCCTCGTAGTCCTCGAGCAGGTCGGTGACCGTCGGGTTCTCGCCGCACAGCGCGCAGTTGGGGTCCTTGCGCACCTTGATCTTGCGGTATTCCATCTCGAGGGCGTCGTAGACCATCAGCTTGCCGACCAGCGGCTCACCGATGCCGGTGATGAGCTTGATCGCCTCGTTCACCTGGATCGAGCCGATGGACGCGCAGAGCACGCCCAGCACGCCGCCCTCGGCGCAGCTCGGGACCATGCCGGGCGGCGGGGGCTCGGGGTAGAGGCAGCGGTAGCAGGGACCGTGCTCCTCCCAGAAGACCGAGGCCTGGCCGTCGAAGCGGTAGATCGAGCCCCAGACGTACGGCTTGCCGAGCAGCACCGCGGCATCGTTGACCATGTAGCGGGTCGCGAAGTTGTCGGTGCCGTCGACGATCAGGTCGTACTGGCTGAAGATCTCCTTGACGTTGTCCACGTCGAGGGAGGTGTTGTGGATGACCACGTTGACCAGCGGGTTGAGCTCACGGATGCTGGCCGCGGCGGACTCGGCCTTGGGCCGGCCCACGTCGGAGACGCCATGGATGATCTGGCGCTGCAGGTTGGACTCGTCGACGGTGTCGAAGTCGATGATGCCCAGCGTGCCAACCCCGGCCGCGGCGAGGTAGAGCAGGGCTGGCGAGCCCAGGCCACCGGCGCCGACGGCCAGCACCTTGGCGTTCTTGAGCCGCTTCTGCCCGTCCATGCCCACGTCAGGGATGATCAGGTGACGGGAGTAGCGCTGGATCTCGTCGATCGTCAGCTGCTCAGCCGGCTCGACGAGCGGGGGCAGGGACACGGTGAACTCCCCGGGTAGGCAGTAAGGTGCGGCCACCATTGTTGCTCGTTGTCCGCCGGAATGGGCATGACGCAGAACACCGGCCCGGCATGCGGGACGGGGAATCAATCATCAATCGATGGGGTTGCCCGCGTACCGCCGCCCGTCAAGGTAGGGCCAGGCGTTGGCGATGCACCCTTTGAGGCCGTACGTCTGCTGCATCATCACCGGTGCCGGCTCGCCCTTGCCGGGGCACGCTTCGTGGCCATGGCCCAGCTGGTGGCCCACTTCGTGGTTGAGCGCGTAAGCCCGGTACACCTCCAGCGGCGCCCCATAATCGGGCACAGCGTCCTCCCACCGGTTCAGGTTGATGACGACCTGACCGGGCAGCCGGCACGAGCTGAACCCCGCCGTCTTGAGCCCACCGGTGGCACACATCTTGTCGGCGGTCTTGGCGGAGCTGAGGTAGATCGTGAACTCGGACCCGGCGGCCTGCGGAACCCGCTGCAACCGGAACTGCCGCCCCGCGATCCACCCGCGCGGATCCCCGAGCACCCGGTTCACCTCGTCCGAGAAGTCCTTGCCGTCGCCCTGGTCGATGTCCTTCTCGACGGCAACCTTGAACCGTCGCAACGTGCCAGTCGTCCCGAGCACCGGTCCGTACCCAGCGACAAAGCTGAAGCCACTCGCGCTGACATTCGCCGGAGCCTTGGTGGGCGGCTGGTCAACAGCATCAGGCGGAACACCCCCAACAGCACTGCGGGTCGCAGGCGCCTTATTCCCCGGTACGGGCAAAGCACTCGGCACTGCGGCTTTCGTCCCCTCGGTCACACTGGGCGTCTCGTTGGAGCTGTTGCTGCGCACGACCTGTCCAGCAACCAGCACAATCGCGGCGAGCACCAGGAAAATGAGCACCGCGAGTTGCCGGCGGCGCCGGGGCATGCGCTTCGTCCTGGCGGGAGTGGCTTCGCCTTCGATGACCGCGTCGGCGCCGGGCGTGGCCGGCCCCGGGATGATCATGTCGGGGGCGCTGGGTGGGGGCGCTGCCAAACCGAATGGTGCGCCTTCCGGGGGG
>NZ_LOJP01000001.1:886167-890914 GCF_001553785.1 Actinoplanes sp. TFC3 | reverse complement strand
TGCCAAACCGAATGGTGCGCCTTCCGGGGGGAGCGGGTGCTCGCCGGGGGCGAAGCCGGGTGGGCGGCTGGCTTCCACTGTGCGGTTGGCTGGCGCTTCCACTGCGCGGTTGGATGGCGCTTCGAGTGGGCGGTCGGCTGGCGCTTCGAGTGGGCGGTCGGCTGGCGCTTCGAGCGGCATGGCCACTGCGGTGCGGGCTGCGGATTCCACGGGACGGGCCTGCGGGCGCCGGCCGGGCTCGAGGACCTCGGTGTGGTGGGCAGCAACCATTGCCGGGGCGCGGGTGCCGGCTTCTGCAGGGGAGGCGGTTTCGGCCGCGGCGTCTGCTTTACCGGCTGCGTAGGCCTCGGCTACTGCCTCGGAGTCGAGGGTCAGGTCGGCCTTCGTTGCCGCCTCAGCCTTCGTCGCTGATTCGGCCTTGGTTACTGGTTTGGCCTTGGTTGCCGGTTCGGCTTGCTTGGCGGCTGGAGCTCGGGCGGGCTTGGCTTCGTTGGCTGGGGCTTGTCCGGGCGAGACTTGCCCAGTCTCAACTTCCTCGGATTGGGCTTGCGCCGGATCTGCTCCCCCGGCTTGCCTTTGCCCGGCTGCGACGGCCTTGGGTGCGCGACTGCGAGACCGGGCAGCCCTTCCGCTCTTGATGGTCTCAATGCGGCCCTGGGCAGCTTCCGCCGGACTCGGCGTCACAGTGGTCGGCGCGGTAGCCACACCGACCGCCGGCTCATTGTCGTCAGTGGCCGGAGCCGTCGACTTGGTGGCAGCTCTCCGGACGGGCGCGGCCTTCGCCGCCGGCGCCGCTGTCGCCGCTGTCGCCGTCGCCGCCGTCGCCGCCGCGGGAGGATTCGTCGTTGGGGCTGAGGCCGCCTTGCTGACCGCAGTAGTCCGGCTCCGGCTGCGAGATACGGTGACCGGACCAGCTTCCGGCGCCGAAGCGGCATCCGTGATCGCAGCGGCATCCGTGGTTGAGGCGGGGGCCAGCGCCGAGGCGGGGTCTGGTGTCGCGACGGGGGTCAGCGCCGAGGCGGAGTTTGTGGTGGAGACCGCGTCCGGCGTCGAGGCGGGATCCGGTGTGGCAGCGGCCTTCCTTGCCCGGGAGGCCCTGGCCGGGGTGGCCCTTGCGGAAGAGTCCTCACCCTTAGCCGCGCCCGCAGCCGCCTCCACGGGCGCCGCTTTCGCCGAAGCAGCCTTGGTGGGAGCAGCCTTTACGGGTGTCGGCTTCGCGGGCGTCGCCTTGGCGGAAGCAGCCTTCACCGGCGTCGCCTTCGCCGCGGAAGCCGCCTTCGCCGCGGAAGCCGCCTTCGCCGCGGAAGCCGCCTTCGCCGCGGAAGCCGCCTTCGCCGCGGAAGCCGCCTTCGCCGCGGAAGCCGCCTTCGATGCAGGAGCCGCCTTTGTGGCGGAAGCAGCCTTTGTCGCGGAAGCAGCGGCCCTGGTCGCCGCCCTTGCGGAAGTCCTTGCCGAGGCAGTCTTACCAGCAGCCTCAGTCGCCTCCGAAGAAATTACAGCAGGCGCAGCCTTGGTCGCGGTCTTGGAAGCCTTCGCGGCAGAGGCGAAAGTCTTCGCACCCGGCGCGGCGGTTACCTCAGCCGCGCCAGCCGAAGCGGCAGACTTCGCCGTGGATTTCACGCCCGGTGTGGCAGACTTCGCCGCAGTAGCCGTCGTCTTGGCCGGCGCAGAAGCCGGCGGGGCGGCAGCCTTCTTGACCGGCGCGCGCTTCGCCGCCTTGGGACGCGGGCTGGCCGGACCACTCACATTGGCCGTCCCAGAAGCAAGCGCGCCGTCCCCAGCCGCACCATCCCCGCCAGCAGCCGAAGCATCCCCGTCAACAGCATTGCCGCCACCGACAGTGGCCCGCGTCGCAGCGGCCTTAGTTGTTGTTTTCCGAGCGCGCGTCGCCTTAGCCGGAGCAGCCGCTTCATTCGTAGCAGGGCCAGCAGCAAGCGCGGCGTTGTCCTCAGTGGTCACGTCTGCGCGTACCTGTTGAGGGCTTGACGTTCGGGCTGTCATTGCAGTTTTGCGGGTGGCTGTGACCCTCGTCTTGGCGGGGGTTGCCTTCGCCGTCGTCGGGTTCCGGTGGGGCAGCTCCTCAGCGGCGGTCCGGGGAACGGCGGAACCTTTTGTCGCTTTTGCCATAACATATGCCAGAGTGCCAGAGCCGGACGCATGTCACAGGCGTTTCGCGAGACACCCTCAGAACCATCCGTGGGAACCACGGGTGGGCAGGTCAGACGGGTGGCCCTTGCAGCGGGCGGCCGTTGTGGCGGGGCCAGGAATACGGTACGCAGCCCCGCAACGTCAGCGTCTGCTGGACCATCACCGGAGCCGGGCCTCCCCGTTTCGGACAGCCTTCGTGGTGTCTTCCCAATTCGTGGCCGACCTCGTGGTTGATCACGTATTGGCGGTAAGCGGCGAGCTTCACCTTGGCATCGATGTAGGGCCGCGACGACAACCGCCAGCGGTCCAGGTTGATGATGGCCCGGCCCGTCGTACGGCATGAGGTGTAGGGACGTCCGGCAACCGTGACGTTCACGCCTCCGGTCGCACACATCCGGCCGGCCGTTTCGCGGGTGGCCAGGTAGACAGTGAAGCTCGCCGTCGCCGTGCCCGGCACCCGCTGCAGCCTCAGGTTCCCGAGCCCGGCCCAGCTCTGCGCGTCACCCAGCGTGGCGTCGACCTGCGCCGCGAACGCCACCACGTCCTCGTTGCTCCCGTTCTCCACAGCCACCTGGTAACGCCGCAGCGTGCCCGACGTACCGGCGATTTTGCTCCAGCCTGGCGCATACACGAACGTTCCCGAGCCCCGGGTCGGCACCGGGCCGGGAAGCACCATCGCATTGTCGGCGGTAACCGGCTCGGGGGAAGGCGCAGCGGACGCCACCAGTGGCGCCGGTGCAACCGAGGCCGGGGCGGAGGGCTGGGCTGCCACCGGGGTTGAGGTTGTTGACGACCAGACCGTGGGCAGCAGCAGGCCACCGGCCAGGAGCAGCGCCGCGACCATGATCGCGGCCAGCCACCAGCGGCGGCGAACGGCGCGGGATGGGGGCGCTGAGGACGTACGGAAATCGAGCATCAGCAGTCAGACTGCCACACAGCGAAGGTCCTCCAGCAGGCCGACGATGGCACGCGCCACGATCCGGGGAACCTCCATTTGGGCGACATGACCCACGCGCGGCAGCACCAGCAGGCGGCTGTCCGGGATGACGCGCGCCACCTGAGCAGGCACCCGCGGATCGACCAGGCTGTCGCGCAAACCGCCGATCACCAGGGTGGGCACGCTGACGCGAGCGGCCAGACGCCATTGCGAACCGGCCCCCGGCAGGTACGCCCGCACGAAGCTCGACACCAGCCCGCGCAGCGTCCCCATGTACGCCTTGGGGTAATGCTGAACGGTGTAGCGAAGCTTGATCTCCTCGATCGCTTCGGCGCGGCGCTGCTCGCTGACCTTGGAGGTGTCGCCGAAGCACGCGAGGAGCACCTGCTCGGCCTGCTCCTCGGCGGTCATCCGCGCGATCCCCCACGCGAACAGCCGGTCGGCGCGAGGCAGGGCGAGCAGCGGCAGGATCCGGCCCTGAGCCGTACGCCGGGGATCCAGGAAGGGCATTGCCGGGCTGATGAGGGTCAGGCTGCGCACGAGGTCGGGGCGTAGTGCTGCCACCCGTACCGAAATGGAACCACCCAGCGAATTACCGATCAGATGGACCGGACCGCGGTCGCTGTGATCCAGATAACCGATCAGGCGGTCGGCGAACGCCGGGATGGAATATCGCCTGCTGGGGTCGCTGTATCCGAAACCCGGGAGGTCCACTGCCTGACCGTCGAGGCGGTCGGCGAGCAGGCCGGCGACATCGGTCCAGTTCTGCGAGGAACCGCCGAGTCCGTGCACATAGACCGCCGGTTCGGCGCCCGGGGCGGTCGCGGGGGTGTCCCGCACATGCAGCATCGCGCCACCGATCGTGACCCGGCGGGCCGGCCACGGTGGCGGGATGGATCCGTCCGGCGGCAGGAGGTCATCCGCCGCAAGTTGTGCGCCCTTCATCAGGACAAGAGTGCCTCAAGGCGCCGGTTGACCGCGGCGAGAGTGGCGCGGACCATGGCATGCCGCTCATCGCCGGTGACCACAGCGGAGCCGGCCAACTGCTCCACCCACCCATCGGTCGCCAGGAGCACAACAACCACTGCCACTTGCACAGCTCCGAAAGGTACGGCCGCAGCGTGCTCAACGAAGCATTTGGCCGGCCCGTCCGCGTGGTCGGACTGGGTGAGCAACTCGTCGACGGCATTGGCGGTGGCCGTGGCACACAGTCGCAGCAGGTAACCATCAACCGCCGGACCGGTGGCCTCCCCCGCAGCAATCTGCGCGCCGACGGCCAGCCGGACCTTCACGTTCGCCTCGGTGCCGAACGTGTTGACCTGCACGTTTTCGATCTGGATGCGCGGGCCGGGCCGGTCACCGGGCTCCAGCAGGGGCCGCGGCGCCGGGGCGTCGAAGCCGTTGCTCAGCGTCTCGAACGAGTTCACCCGCTGTGGCAGGGTGCGGGCACCCGGGTGGGGCTGAGGTGGTGCCGGGTTCTGCGGCCTCCGCTCGGCAGGCCACTGCCCTTGGGGTCGCTGTCCTCGGGGTCGCTGCTCAGCGGGCCATTGCTCGGCGGGCCTTTCCTCCGCGGGCCTCTGCTCGGCGGGCGGCGACACAGGCCGAGGCGCAGGCGGGGCGGATCGCGGCGCAGGTGGGGCGGAACGGGGCGCAGGTGGGGCC
>NZ_LOJP01000001.1:851005-886067 GCF_001553785.1 Actinoplanes sp. TFC3 | reverse complement strand
GGCCGGTGGTGACGAACGCTGAGCCGGGGCGGGCGGAACCGGCGCGCCACCCAGCGGCATCGCTCCCTGCATCGCGGCGTCCAGGCCCATCCGGTCCTGCAGCAGCCGGGCCACCTGCCGGCTCACCTCGGCCGGGTCGGCACCCTCGGCCAGGTCGAGGCGCAGGCTGTGCGCGCCGGCCGGGGTGGTGCGCAGCGCGGCGTCGCGGACGCCTTCGACCTCGCGGACAGCCTCGAGGATGGCGTTGACGTCGAAGCCATCCTGGCGGCCTTGCTTCGACAACGCGTCATCACGGCGCAGGTGCGTCGCAATCCGCGCCAGCGCGGGGGTCTCGGCCGAGGGCTCCACGGACGGCGGCTCCGGGACGGTGGGCACGTCCGGCTGGGCCGGGACGCGCTGCGGCAAAGCGGGAGAATTCTGCTCGCCCGTTTTTCCGGGTCCGGGATCGCCGGAGCGGTTGGCGGGGCCGAGGTCGCCGGACCGGGTGCCGATGCCGGGGTCGCTGGGCCGGGATCCAGTGCCGGGGTCGCCGGACCGGGTGAAGCCCGGTAGCGGCGGCTCGTAGGGCAGCCGGCGCGGGAAGCTGGAGGGATCGTACGACGGACGGCTCACGTTGTGATCACCGGAACGCGACTCGGCGGGGTTGTGCTCGCGCGCATGCCGCGCGGAGTCGGCGGTGGGGGTCTGCCAGTCGGCCCGCCGCGCGGCCGCGGGGCGCCGGGCGTCATCAAGATCACCCTCATACGGGTACGGCGGAGCGCTCGCCGGGAGCGTCGGCGCCGGACGTACCTGGGTGGTCTCATCGCCGTGCAGCAGCTCCGGCGACAGCGGGTCGGGGCGCGGCGCCGGCTCGGGCAGGCGGGCTTGCTGGCCGTTACCGTTGCCGGGTGACAAGTGGTTGAGCAGGGCGGAATAGCGGGCCCGGTTGTCCGACCAGTGCGGCGCCGAGCCGTTGCCGGTACGCGGGCCGTCCGCTCCCGGGGGCACCTCCTGCCCCGGCGCCACGTCCCGGCCGGTCGCCACATCACGACCGTTCGACAGGTCGCGGCCCGGCAGGTCACGGCCGTTCGCCGGATCGTGGCCGGATGGGAGATCACGGCTGCCGGGCAGGTCGCGGCCGTTCGCGCGGGTGACGGGGCGGGCGCCGTCCGGGCCGTCGGCGGCGTAGGTGGTCGAGCGCGGGGCGGGCGACTCCGGCGTGGAACCGGGCAACGGCTGGGTGACGCCCCCGGCCTCCGGGCCCGGGGCGGGCTGGAACGAGGGCGGAGGGGGCGGCATGGAGAAGCGGCCATTTCCCGCCTCGGTCACCGGGCGGCGCCAGGAGGGATCCTCGGCGCCATCGGGATCCAGCGCGGCACCGGCGTTCGACCATGGGCTCTCCCGGGTGGACCAGCCGTTGACCAGGGCGCGGTCGCGTGACTCAGCACCGATACCACCTTCCGCAGTACCCGCGTCACCGGAATGCCCTGTTTCGTCCACCACGCGCTCCTCGCTTGCCCCGTGCTGAGGCTACCGTGTGGTGGCAGTGGCGATAAGTTGCAGCGTCACGGCAATTGCCCGCCCCGGAACGCGACAGATGATGATCCGGGCATACCGCGCTTGTACACCGGAGGTTGGTACACATGACCGCTGCGTCCGGAGGGGCACAGACGGCGGGACGCCCGACGCGCCTGCCGCGGTCCGCGCGCCGCAAGCAACTGCTTGCCGCCGCGCAGCAGATCTTCGTGGCGCAGGGCTATCACGCCGCCGCGATGGATGAGATCGCGGAACGGGCCGGGGTGTCCAAGCCGGTGCTCTATCAGCACTTCCCGGGCAAGCTTGAGCTGTATCTGGCGCTGCTGGACACGCACTGCGACGCAATAATCGCCAAGGTGCGCAGCGCGATGCTGGCGACCCCTGACAACAAGGAACGCGTCAAGGGGGCCGTACGCGCCTACTTCGAATTCATGGATCATGAGAGCGAGGCGTTCCGGCTGGTCTTCGAGTCCGACCTGCGCAACGACCCCCAGGTCCGCGAGCGGGTCGAACGCGTGGAGCAGGGCTGCATCGCGGCGGTCACCGACACCGTCGTCTCCGACACCGGGCTGAGCCAGGCCAACGCCGAGCTGATCGCCTCCGGCTTGGTCGGGGCGGCCGGGCAAGCCGCGCAATACTGGCTCGCCACCGGACGGCAGACTCCCAAGGCCGAGGCGGAAGCGCTGGTAGCGGCGCTGATCTGGCGCGGCATCGCCAGCTTCCCGTTGCAGGGTGAGTCAACTCCGGGAACGTCTGCGGAAATCGGCTAGCCTTCATATCGGAAGACTGCTGAGAGGGAGGGACCCCCGTGGAGGTCAAGATCGGCGTGCAGTACGCCGCGCGCGAGCTGGTGCTGGAGAGCGCGCAGACGCCGGCCGAGGTCGAGCAGCTGGTGACCGAGGCGATGGCCAAGGACAGCGTCCTGACTCTGACCGACGAGAAGGGCCGCAGGGTGATCGTGCCGACCGCCAAGCTGGCCTACGTGGAGATCGCCGAGAGCTCCAACCGGCCGTTCGGCTTCACCACGCGCTGACCGCGCGGTTATTGCTGCTCCTCGGAGCAAAACGTCAGGGGGCCTCGCGGGGCCCCCTGACGCAGCTTTACGGCGCCTTGAGCATTCGGCATCGGGTGCATGACCTTTCTGTCGGGTAGACTGGCACCGTCGCCGTAGACGTCGATCTCTTCAGCGCCGATCCACGCCGGGCAAAAGACCTGGTTGGATGCGCCGCTGACATCGCCACGGCGACGCGCGTGCGGCCCGCGATAGTTCTTCTCGCGTGTGGCCCGCGCCCAATCCAGACCGCGCCCAGGAATTCGACGGGCGCACCACGAGAGGCACCCGTAGAACTTCATGACCGACATCGACCAGAATGAGAACGAACCCGCACTTGTACCGGTGCTGACCCGGGCCCCCGTCCGCTCCGACAGCCCGACGTTCGCCGAGCTCGGCGTGCGTGCGGAGACGGTGGAGGCCCTGGCCGCGGCCGGCATCACCCGGGCCTTCGCGATCCAGGAGTACGCGCTCCCGATCGCCCTGCGCGGCACCGACCTGATCGGCCAGGCGCCCACCGGCACCGGCAAGACGCTCGGTTTCGGCCTGCCCATCCTGGAGCGGGTCACCTCCCCCGCCGAGGGCGCCGACGGCAAGCCCCAGGCCCTGATCGTCGTCCCGACCCGCGAGCTGGGCCTGCAGGTGGCCCGCGACCTCGCGGCGGCCGGTGCGACCCGTGGCGTGCGCGTGCTGCCGATCTACGGTGGCGTGGCCTACGAGCCGCAGGTCGAGGTGCTCAAGAAGGGCGTCGAGATCCTGGTCGGCACGCCCGGCCGCCTGCTCGACCTGGCCAAGCAGAAGCAGCTCAACCTCAAGTCCATCAAGGCGCTGGTGCTCGACGAGGCCGACCGCATGCTGGACCTCGGCTTCCTGGAGGACGTCGAGAAGATCCTGGCCATGCTTCCGGAGCAGCGCCAGACGATGCTGTTCTCGGCGACCATGCCGGACCCGATCGTCGCGCTCTCGCGCCGGTTCCTGACCCACCCGGTGACCATCCACGCCGGTCACACCACGGAAAGCGGTCCGTCGCCGCTGACCAAGCAGGTCGTCTACCGCACCCACCCGCTGAACAAGCTGGAAATGGTGGCGCGCATCCTGCAGGCGCGAGGCCGTGGACTGACGATGATTTTCACCCGTACGAAGAGAGCAGCCGACCGGGTGGCCGAGGACCTCGACTTCCGCGGCTTCGCGGTGGCAGCCGTCCACGGTGACCTCGGCCAGGGTGCCCGCGAGCGGGCGCTGCGCGCGTTCCGTACCGGGAAAATCGACGTCCTGGTGGCCACCGATGTGGCAGCCCGGGGCCTCGACGTCTCCGGCGTCACGCACGTGATCAACTACGACTGCCCGGAAGACGCGGACACCTACACGCACCGCATCGGCCGCACCGGGCGGGCAGGCGCAACCGGCGTCGCCGTGACGTTCGTGGACTGGGAGGACATGCCGCGCTGGGCGCTCATCGACAAGTCGATGGGGCTCAACATGCCGCAGCCGCCGGAGACCTACCACACGTCTGCGGCACTCTACGCCGACCTGGACATTCCCTCGGAGATCTCGGGCACGCTGCCGACCGCGGAACGCAACCGCGTCGGGCTGTCGGCTGAGGTCGAGGAGGACCTGGGCAGCACGCGCAAGCGCGGTGGACGTGAGAGCGGCGGCGGGCGGTCGCCACGGACGCGGGGCCGGTCGCGTCGCGGTCCTTCGGATGAGGGCAGCGCCGGTTCCGAGGCTCCTTCTTCTCCCTCTTCGGACGAGGGTTCGGAGCGGCCGCGGCGGGAGCGTCGGCGCCGGCGGGTAAATGAGGATGGCGCCTCGGCCTCTTCTTCCGCTGCTGCTTCCTCACCTTCTGTGGCGGGCTCTACGTCGGATGCTTCGCCGGCCTCCGCCTCAGCGGCTTCCCCTTCGGAGGCTTCCTCTTCAGCGGCCGACGGCTCGGGCTCGGCGGTCGATGGCGAGTCGCGGCCGCGCCGGCGTCGGCGTCGCAGCCCCCGGGGTGGCGGCGAGGATGGTGCAAGCGTTTCCGCGGACATGTCCGGTGGCTCCGAGGCCGGGGCCGGAACGGGTTCCGAGGACTAGAGGTAGTTGTTAAAAGGGGCGTCCCGGTGCCGGGGCGCCCCTTTTTTTCGTACCGTTAATGCTGCGGTTGAATGCCCAGCTCGAGGCACGCTTGCTGATACATGCGAACGGCCTCGCCCCGCACCTGCCGCCGCTCGGTCAGCCGTTGCGAGAACGGAATGCGCACGGGTACGACAATGCCATTCACTGTGGCGTCGAAGTCCATTCCTTCCGCGTCCATCCCGGACATCCGAGCCGCAGAAGCCGACGGCACACCGCCCAATCCGCGCACGATAAGCACGTTATCGTCAGCGTGATCGCCGTTCATGTGCCGGGCGATCTGCTCGACAACTTCCTGCGGGAACGTCACGCCCACCGCTCCTTGAGTTCCGCAAGAACGGCAATGTTCAGCCGGTAGGCCTCGGTCACCTCGGCCAAGAAGCACTCCTCGTCCGCCGGGGTGAAGCACAGTTCATCAAGCAATTCCCGATAGCGGGTACGAAACGCCGGCGGCTGAACTCCCTCGAAGACGAAGAAGTGGTGCCCCGGCCCATCAAGTCCGTAAGCCTTGGCAATGGCCGGCCCCAGATACTGACCCCCGGAAAGGTCACCGAGGTAACGCGTGTAATGGTGCGCGATGAATCCCCACGGCTCATCAAACGCCACCTCACGAAGCCGCTCGCAGTATGCATGCGTAGCCGGGAGCGGCTCAACGGGCTCGTGCCCCAGGAATGCGAGATCTGCGGCAAGAGCAGGCAGCCGAGTCAACGCAGGAAAGACGAACGGGCCGGCGACGGGGTCGGCGGCCATCGCGACAGCAGCGCCTTCCAACGTCTCGTAGATGAAATAGTGCTGCACAGCCAGATCCGCGTACGCCTCCCGAGGCAAACTCCCCTCAGCCAGCCGATCAAGGAAGCCACTACCTTGAGCAGCATCGTGATCGCCCCTGGTACCGGTCCGCAACCTGACAGAAAGTCGATCAGTGGGAAGGTCGGCCAACGTCATCGCAGCACCTCCATGCTAGTTAGGGCAGCCTAACTGGCGAGGGGTGCCCTGGCCAGAGTTGATCTGTGGGGTGGGGGTTGGTGGCGGCTGCCCAGCGGCGACCATCCCTGCGTCCAAACCCCCGCCTCAACCGGCGACGATCGCGCTGAAAGCGGCGGTGTGGACCTTCCCCGCGACCTGGAAGTCGAAGAACATCCGGTACCGTCCCGGCCCCGGCGCAGCGAGCCAGAACTTGACCGCGCCATCAGCGAGGTCGGGCTCGGGGTGGACGTGGACGTAGCCCACATCGCCCTCACGCAGAACGACCAGGTGACCGAACGCGCCGAGGTAGGGCTCCAGTTCGGCGGGTTGGCCGCTCTGGTCTCGTACCGTCAGAAGCAGGGGTTGGGTTGAACCGATTTGCGGGGTTCCCTCATAGCTGACGGTGAAGTCGTCTGCAGTTGCCTGCGTGGCTGGGGCGGGGAGCGCGAGGGGTTGGTAGTTACCGGCGATGGTGAGGTCCACGCCCAGGGTGGCGGGGGTTTGCTGGCCCCCCACGACGGCGGTGAAGTCGGCGATCGCGCGGTACATGCCCGGCGCGGCGAGGGTGAGGTCAATGGACCAGGTGCCGTCGGGGGCCATGGTGGGGTGCAGGTGCTGGAAGCCGCTCAGGTCCCGCCGGATCACGATGAGGTGGAGTGGCTTGTCGTGCACCACCGCGTACGTGGTGACCGGCGCGCCGCCGGAAGCCGTGATCTTGAACTTCCAGGTCTGCCTGCGGGCAGCTTGCAGGGTCGTACTTTGCGGCTGCAAGGTGAGTCCGCTGCTGGTGAGCGCGAGCCCGCCCACGGATGCGGAACTGGAACCCGCCACCTGGGTGACCGTTCCGTCGGTGTTGTGCATGTGCGGGGCCGCGCCGGTGTCGTCGTGCGTTCCGGTGCTGCTCCCACCCGACATACCCGGCATGCCAGGCATTGCGCCCTGCTGCGCCGCGCCCTGCTGCGCCGCGCTTTGGTGCGAGGTAGCGGCGGACGCGTTCTCGACCGAGTTGTTCAGGCGACCGATGCCGTAGCCGGCGAACAGCACGATGACCAGCACGGCACCAAAGGCGGCCAGCCGGAAGGTGGTCCCGCGCTCCTTTTCCTCGGGCCTGTCAACGGTCAGCACCTCAGACATTGGCGAGCTCGTAGCCGGCCTCGTCGACTGCGGCACGGACCGCGTCGTCGGCGAGCGGCTCGGCGCTGATCACTGTCACCGCGCCGCTACCGAGGTCGACCTGGACGTCGGCGACGCCGGGAATCTCGGACAGCTCGCTGGTGACGGCCTGCACGCAGTGGCTGCAGGTCATGCCGGAAACGGTGTAGGTGCTGGTGACAGCCATGGTGGGCTTACCTTTCGGAGCTCAGGACCGGACGAGCCGGGCAATCGCGTCGGACGCTTCCTTGACCTTGGCGGTGGGGTCGCCAGCGCGGGCGGCGTCGACGACACAGTGGGCGAGGTGGTCTTCCAACAGGCCAACAGCAACGGCCTGCAGGGCACTCTTCGCCGCGGAGATCTGGGTGAGAACATCGATGCAGTACGTGTCCTCGTCGACCATCCGCTGCAGTCCCCGGATCTGCCCCTCGATACGCCGCAGCCGGCCGAGCAGCGCAGCCTTGTCCCCCGAATAACCGTGCGGCCCATGATGGTCGTGCTTCTCGGCCCCCGAGTCGTCGGAGGGCAACCTCTGGGGATCGTGCGACTGGTCGGCGGCCATGTCCCCCATGATACCCCCCACCCGTATACACCTTCACCCACCCGCCTGAATGACCGTTTGCCTGCCGCCGGTTTGTCTGCCGCTCCGCACTACGTCCACGGTCAGCCGGGCGCGTCGTCCAGTTCGCATAAGGCCGGCTCGGCAAGCCCTACCGCTGGGGAACCCAAGGCCTTTCCGTCAGCCCGCCACCGCCAGGGCGAACGGCAGCACCCCCTCCGCGCCTGCACGCCGCAGCGCCCGCCCCGCAATCGCCATGGTCCAACCGGAGTCCACCAGGTCGTCCACCAGCAGGACCGGTCCGCTCAGCCCAGGCAGAGCGTCGGCCACCTCGGCCGGAACCGTGAAAGCGTCGTGCAGTGCAAGCACCCGCTGGGCGCTGTTGCCGCGAGGCCCGTCATCGCCGCGGTGGGTGGACGTCAGCGTGCCCAGCAGGGGCAATCTGCCCACCGCCGCGATCCGTGCAGCCACGCTTTGCACCAGTTCAGGCCGGCGATGCGAACCTACCGCCACGACCGCCGCCGGCCGTTTCTGCCAGGCGCCGTCCCCGTGCGCCCAGGTTTTCAAGACCTCAACCACCGCACCGGCAAGTTCGTCGGTGATCGATCCGTCCGCAGCCTCCGGCGCTACCAAGGTCCTCAGGCGAGCGCCCCAGCCCTGGTCGGACAAGCGGCCCACGGCTCGCCCCGGCTCGATCTGTTCGGCGGGGCCGATCTTGCCCTTGAGCCCGACTCCGACCGCGGCCATTCCGCTCGGCCACAGTTTCTTGGGTGCGATGTCGACTCCGGGACGACCGAGGAACACGTTCGCCGCCGAGAGGGATTCCGCGGAAACGGCGTTGTCGAACAGGGGACCGGCGCAGTTGTCGCACCGGCCACACGGCTGCGCCTCAGGATCGTCGAGGCATTGGCGCAAGAACTCCATGCGGCAGGTCGTTGTCTGGGCGTACGAAATCATCGATTTTTGCTCGGTTTTTCGTGCTTCTGCGACCCTCCGCAATCGGGTTGTGTCGTAGGTCCACGGTTCGCCGGTGCTCAGCCATCCGCCCCGGGTGCGCCGGACGGCTCCGTCGACGTCGAGCACCTTGAGCATGAGTTCAAGCCGGGCGCGGCGCAGGTCAACGATGGGTTCGAGCGCTTGCGTCGAAAGAGGACGATCGACCGGCAATGCCTTCAACACGGTACGGACCTGGTCCTCGGGCGGAAATGCCAGCGACGCGAAATACCGCCAAATCGCAGCGTCCTCGGGCCCCGGCAACAGCACCACTTCGGCATGTTGCACCGCTCGACCGGCGCGTCCGACCTGTTGGTAATACGCAATGGGCGACGGCGGCGCCCCGAGATGCACCACGAATCCCAAATCGGGTTTGTCGAAACCCATTCCGAGCGCAGACGTGGCGACCAAGGCCTTGATCTTGTTATCCATCAAGTCCCGCTCGGCAGCACGCCGGTCACTATCCTCGACCTGCCCGGTGTACGAAGCCACAGCAAACCCCCGCGACCGCAAAAACTCGGCCGTCTCCGTCGCCGCAGCCACAGTCAACGTGTAAACAATGCCCGACCCCGGCAGTTTCTCGAGGTGGTCCGCCAGCCACGCCAGGCGATGCGCCGGATCGGGCAGGTCGAGCGCCGCCAGCCGCAGCGAATCGCGATCGAGCGTGCCGCGCAGCACCAGAGCGTCCCCGAGCTGCTCAGCCACGTCGGCGGTCACGCGCGCATTCGCCGTCGCGGTGGTGGCAAGCACCGGTGTACGTCCAGGCAACCCCGCCAGGAAAGTTCGCAGCCGCCGGTAGTCGGGGCGGAAGTCATGCCCCCAGTCGGAAACACAGTGCGCCTCGTCAACGACGAGTAAGCCGGTGCTCGCGGCCAAGCCGGGCAGCACGTTGTCCCGGAAATCCGGATTGTTGAGCCGCTCGGGGCTGATCAGCAGCACGTCGACGGCACCGCTGCGGATTTCGGCCGTGATCTCGTCCCACTCGTCGAGGTTGGCTGAGTTGATGGTGCGCGCGCGAATGCCGGCCCGAGCCGCCGCTTCGACCTGGTTGCGCATGAGGGCCAGCAGCGGCGACACGATGACCGTCGGGCCAGCCGGTGGGTCGCCCGGCTCGGCCGTCACCCCGTCGCGCAACAAAGCGGTGGCGACGAAATAAACGGCGGATTTGCCCCATCCCGTACGCTGCACGCACAGCACGCGCCGACGGTCGATGACCAACGCCTCGATCGCCCGCCACTGATCCTCACGCAGCACAGCATGATCCCCGGCGAGCCGCCGAAGGACCTCCTCGGCGCACTCCCGCACGGCCATCCGCTCAGCGTCGCTGACTGCCTCTCGCGTCGTTTCCACGTCCGCATGTCTACCAGCCCGGCCGAAAAACGATTCTCGCGTTATCCACAGGCAACCCGAGCAGTCGACCCCAGTTATCCACAGGCCCGCCACGTCACTGGATAAGGACCTTGGTCAGTGGCAGCGTGAACGGCATGACGAAGACGATCGCCGAAAAACTCCTGATCAAGCCCAACACCACGATCTGGCTCTCCAACCCCGCCCACCTCCCGCTGTTGACACCCATGCCCGACGGCGTACGCGAAGTCGACTCGCCTGCGACGGCCAGCGCAGCGGTGGCGTTCGCCGAGGACGCGGCTGCCGCCCGAAAGCTGATGGAGGAGCACGCCGAAGATCTCAAGAAACCGGCGGCGGTCTGGATCGCCTACCCGAAAGCCAACAAGGCGGACATCAACCGAGACACCCTCTGGCCCATCGTGGCGGAGTTCGACATGCGGCCTTGCGGGCAGGTGGCAATCGATGAGCGGTGGTCGGCGCTGCGTTTCCGAGCGAACCGGCCTGGCGAGGGGCGTTTCACCGGCGGGGCCTAGGGGTTTCACCAGAGGGGCCCAGGCGTTTCAGCGGCGGGGCCTGAGCAGAGAGGCCGGCAACGAGGGAAATCGCGGTGAGTGGAGAGGCCGCTCGACGTCGCATGCTGCCAGCCAGCAGGCTGGTGAAGACTGGTGAACCGACGACGGCGCGGCGGAGTTCCGGGATAGCGGCGGCGGAGTTCCGGGACAGCAGAGTCAGCGGGCCTGGCGGCGGGTCGGCACGGTCTGCAATTCAGCGGGACTGCTGACCAGTGGGCGGCTGGGCGCGGTTCCGGGGCGCTGCGGTTGGGTCAGCGGCCGAGGACGGTGCCACCGTTGACGTTGATGATCTGGCCGGTGACGAAGGTGCCGCCGGGGCCGGTCAGCCAGCGGACTGCTTCGGCGATGTCGGAGGGTTCACCGGGGCGCTTGACGAGGGAGGCGTTGACGCGGGAGCGGTAGCCCTCTTCGGTCATGCGGCCGGCGAAGAACTCGCTGTCGGTGATGAAGCCGGGCGAGATGACGTTGGCGGTGATGCCTTCGGGCCCGAACTGGGTGGCCAAGTCGAACATCCAGCCGTGCAGGGCGGACTTCGCGGCCGAGTACGGTCCTCCGCCGCCGCGCTGGGCGGCGATGGAGCTGACCAGGATCACGCGGGCGCCGGGGCGGCGAAGTTTGGGGCGTAGTGCCTCAGTGAGCAGGACGGCGGTGGTGACATTCGAGTCGAAAACGGCACGCCATCGAGCGGCGAGGCCGGCGAGAGTGGCGTCCTCGCCGGAGATGAAGGCGCCTGCGTTGTTGAACAGGACGTCGACTGCGCGGTCGCCTACGGCCTCGACGATCGCGGGGATCTGCTCGGGGTCGGAACAGTCGGCCGTTACCGCGGTGGCCTGGGGCCCGATCCACTTGACGGCGTCAGCGAGCACCTCCGGCCGGCGGCCCACAATGAGGACGTCGTAACCCTCCCCGGCCAGCATGCCGGCCGTGGCCCGCCCGATACCCGTCCCACCGCCGCTGATCACCGCAAGCCTCGCCATGCGCCGACTCTAGAACACCGCCCGCCGAGCACAACCCTGCACTCGTCGCCACCTTCGTCCTCGACGCCGCGAAGGGCATAGCAGGACAGGGCGCGGCGACCCCTGGCGCCAGGGGCACCCCGACCGACGAGGACGACGCCACCGCAAGCACGCCTCACCTACCGCAAGCGAAAGTCCCCACCACCCAACCGAGAAAAACGCCAGGGCTACGGCGTGGGGCGAGCGGGCATAGGGCAGGCTGGGCTGGACTGTTGGTGGGTGGGCGGAGGTTTGCGGGTGCGTGGTCGGTCGCCTTGGCGGTATCCGGCTCGGGTGGTTCCTTTTGCGTTCTTGGGGGCCATTGCCGTGGGGACCGGGTTGATGATGTTGCCGGCCGCTCGGGCTGAGCCGGGGCATGCGCCCTTTGTCACCGCTTTGTTCACGGCTACCAGCGCGGTTTGCGTCACCGGGTTGTCCGTTGTTGACACGTCGGCGTACTGGTCTAATTTCGGCCTTGTTCTCCTTACCGTTCTTTCTCAGATCGGTGGCTTCGGGATTGTCACGCTGGCTACGTTGCTCAGCTTGATTGTGTCGCGGCGGCTGGGGTTGCGGAGCCGGTTGCTGGCGCAGGCCGAGAGCGCCGGGCTGTTCGAGGGCAACCTCGGCCGGGTCCTCATTCGCATCGCCTTGGTGATGTTCTGCTCGGAGGCCGCGATCAGCCTGGTGCTGACGTTGCGGTTCTGGCTCGGGTATCACTACTCGTTCGGGCGAGCCGTTTGGGAAGCCGTTTTCCACGCCGTGCAGGCCTTCAACAATGCTGGCTTTGCGTTGTATCCCGACAGCCTGATCCGCTTCGTCGGGGACTGGTGGATCTGCGTTCCGCTGGCTTTGGGCGTACTCGGAGGATCCATTGGCTTTCCGGTCTTGTTCGAATTGGCGCGCGAATGGCGTACCCCTGGAAGTTGGTCCACCCACACCCGCCTGACCGTGTGGGGCACCGTGATCCTCAGCATTTTCGGCTTCTTCGTCTTCCTGACCTTCGAGTGGAGCAACCCCGGAACGCTGGGGCCGCTCAGCACCCCGGGCAAGATTCTGTCCGCCTTCACGCAGGATGTGATGACCCGGTCGGGCGGCTTCAACAGCATCGACCTCGGGAAGATGAACACCGAAACGATCGGGGTGACCAACGCGATGATGTTCATCGGCGGCGGCAGCGCGAGCACCGCCGGCGGTATCAAAGTCACCACGTTCCTCCTGCTCGCTTTTGTCATTTGGGCGGAGCTGCGCGGTGAGCCTGATGTGGTCATCAAGAAGCGGCGCATCGCCGAGGAAACCCAGCGCCAGGCCCTCACCGTCGCTCTGCTCGGCGTGGCTCTGGTGGCTTCGGGAACGCTGGCCCTGATCGCCTTGACCGATGACATTCCCTTTGACCGGGCGCTGTTCGAAGTCACGTCGGCCTTCGCCACCGTCGGGTTGAGCACCGGCATCACGCCGGGTCTGCCGCCGGCGGCCCAGCTTGTTCTTGTCATTCTCATGTACGTCGGCCGGGTGGGGACCATTGCGGTCGGGACCGCTATCGCCCTGAACACCCGCCGGCGGCTGTACCGCTATCCGGAAGAGAGGCCGATCGTTGGCTGACAATCACAGCGACGACAGTGTCGTGGTCGTGGGGCTGGGGCGCTTCGGTGGCTCGGTGGCCGAGTCGCTGATCAACCTCGGCCACGAGGTGCTCGGCATCGATTCCGACCCGCGCATTGTGCAGGACTGGTCGGATCGGCTCACCCACGTGGTCGAGGCCGACGCTACCGACACGGACACGTTGCGCCAGCTCGGAGTGCAGGACTTCTCCCGGGCGGTGGTGGGCATCGGCACCAATCTGGAAACCAGCGTGCTGACCGTGCTGACGCTCTCGGAGGTCGGGGTGAGCGAGATCTGGGCCAAGGCGACCAGCGTCAAACACGGTCAGATCCTGTCGCGGGTCGGCGCCCGGCACGTCGTGTTCCCGGAGTCGGAGATGGGGTCGCGGGTCGCGCACCTGATCACCGGGCGGATGCTTGACTACATCGAGTTCGACGACGGGTTCGCCATCGCCAAGGTGCGAGCGCCGCAGGAGGCGGTGGGCAAGTCGCTGGCCGAGATCGGGTTGCGCAGCCGGTGGGATGTCACGGTGGTGGGGGTCAAGCTGCGCGGCGAGGATTTCACGTATGCGAAGCCGGAAACCGTTGTGCCGGAAGGCTGTCTGTTGATCGTGGCCGGTAACACGTCCAAGGTGGAGAGATTTGCCGGCGTCACCCGGGGCGACTAGGTGGGGAAGGTCGCCGGGGTCATCAAGGGCGACTAAATCGCCACGGAGAAGCCGCCCTTGGTCCGCGGCGGCGCGGACGGCGAAGGTGACGAAGACGATGACGGAGAAGACGAGGGAGACGGAGAAGATGAGGAGGAGGTTGAAGGCGGCCGATTCTTTGAAGAGGAGGAGGGCCGCGGCGCAGGCTCAACCACAGCGCCCAGAACCTCGGCCTGGCACTGGTGACCGTTCAGCGTGAAGGCGAGCGGCAGCGGGTTGGTCGTCCGGTAGCTTCCGGTAAGTGTGACCGTGGACGACCGCCCCGGCCGCAAGTTCTTGCCCTGCTTGGGCCGCAGCACCACGGCGCGCCCCCGCTGCGCCAGCCGCTTGGGCGCCTCGGTGAGCCGCTGACCGCCGCTGAACAAAAACTCCAGCCGCCACCCGGACAGCACGTGCTCGCCCGTGTTGATGATCGTGAGCTGAGCATCGAAGTCGGCGCCGGTGTCACGCTGCACCCGGTAGCGCACCTTGCACCCCGCGCTGCGCAGCACCACCGACTTCGGCCCGGCCCCGGCCGCCTGGGCGGTCCCGGCCTCGTCGGCTTCCTGCGTCGACGTCCACACCAGCCCGAGCGTCGCGGCCAGCACCACGGTCACCACCGCCGCATGCAGCCGGTGCCGGTGCGCCAGGATGGCCCTGCTGAACCGGCGCCACCGGCCAGCGGGTTGCGGCGAGGGGCGCAGGATGACCGGCTGCACCCCGACCATCGGGCCCAGCAGCGAGGCGACTTCCGCGGCGGTGGGCCGGTCCGCGGGATCCTTGGCCAGGCACCGCATGCACAGGTCCACGACCTCGGCAGGCAGGCCGGGCAGCGACGGGATGGGTTCCGGGTCTTCGTACAGGTGGGCTCGCAACGCCTCGGTGGTGTTGCCCGCGGGCCACGGCAGGCGCCCGGTCAGGCAACGGTACAGCAGCAGGCCCAGCGCGTACACGTCGGCGGGCGGGGCCACGTCGCCGCCGCCGAGCCGCTCCGGGGCCAGGTAGGCGGGGGTGCCCAGCAGGCTGCCGTCCGGCGCGGCGTCGCGCTGGCCGGCCGGCGCGGAGATGCCGAAGTCGACCACCTTGGCGCCGGCCCCGGTAAGCATGACGTTGGCCGGGGTGACGTCGCGGTGCACGATGCCCCGGGCATGCGCGGTGGCCAGGGCGGAGGCGACCTCCGCGGCGATGGTCACGGCGGTGCGCCACGGGAAGGCGCCTTCGCGGCGCAGGCGGGCGGAGACGGGTTCGCCGTCGTTGAGTTCCATCACCACGTACGGCAGGCTGAGCCGCTCATCGAAGCCGAAGTCGAAGACTCCGGTGATGTTCGGGTGGTTGAGCCGGGCAGCGGCGTGGGCCTCCTGGCGCAGCCGGGACCGGAACCGGAAGTCGTCGCCGAGCGAGCGGGCCAGCACCTTGACCGCGACAGGCCGGCCGAGGATCTCGTCGTGGCCGCGCCACACCACCGACATGCCGCCGGTGCCGAGCCGCTCGACCAGGCGGTACCGGTCGCCGACCCGGCTGTCCCGCGCGCCCGCCGTCAGCCACCCCATGTGCCGATTGTGGCGCCTGGGGCCAGCCGGACAGGGCCGTCTGGCGAAAACGGCTCAATTTACCCGGCGAGCAGCTGATCGACTGGGGCGTAGTCGTCGGTGAGCACCCGGGCACCATGGACGAAGGCGTCCAGCGCCGGTCCGGACACCAGTTCGACTGGCTCGTCGACCAGGTCGAGGTGGTTACGGATCTCGTCGAGCGGCAGCGGCGACTTGGCGGCCAGGATCACGAAGTTGGAGCCGGTTCTGCCCTCCAGGGCGTCGCGCGGTGCGATCAACGCGACGTGCGGGAATGCTGCCTCGACGGTGGCCAGCTCGGCCCGGATGAAGCGGTTGGGCGGGTAGTCGATGACGTTCTGGGCGTACACGCCGGTGGGGCGCAGCACGCGGGCGATGTCGGTGGCCATCTCACGGGTGGCCAGGTGCCAGGGCACCACCAGGTGGCCGAAGGCATCACCGACCACCACGTCATAGGCCTGGTCCGGGCGTTCGGCGAGCCCGATGCGGGCGTCGCCCACCCGGACCTGCAAATCCGGTCCGGTTCTGAGGCCCAGCTCGCGCTTGTCCAGCTCGACCAGCCCGCCGTCGAGCTCCAGCACGAGTTGCCGGCTGCCGGGCCGGGTCGCGGCGATGTACTCGGGCACGGTGAAACCGCCGCCGCCGAGGTGCAGGGCGTCGAGCGGAGCGGCGGCGGCTTTCTGCACATCGATAACGGCGCCGAGCCATTGGACGTACGCAAATTCCAGGTGTTCGGGATCGTTGAGGTCGACGTAGGAATGCCGGGCCGAGTTGAGCAGCAGCGTGCGCCCGCCCGGCACCTGCGCGTCCTTCTGCACCCGCGCGCAGTGGTAAGCGGTTTCGACGTCGCACGGCGTGGGCGCGGAGGCCCCGAGACCCGCTCCGAACAGCCCCACCGTGACCAGCGCAGCCCGGGTACGAGGCTTACCGGGCACCGCAAGATCGGGGTGTCGCCGCCGCAGCCACCAGCCGAGGGCGAACCCGCTCACCGCCAGCAACCCGGCCAGCGAGAGCACGATCCAACTGCTCGGCATCGCGGCCACGAAGATGAAGCCGGTGACCAGCGTCGCGGTGATGCCGCCGAGCGTGCCGATGCTGGAGAGCCGACCGACCACCGCGCCGGTCCGGCTGAGATCGCTGAGCTGCAGCTTCACCACCAGCGGGGTCACTGTTGAAAGCAGCAGCATCGGTACGAACACAGCCAGCCCAGCCAGCAACAACACCGCCGGAGCCGCGCCACCTCGCAGAATCTCGCCGCCCCAGCGCACCAGCGGCAGGGTCAGCGCCGTGGCGATCGCCGCCAGCAGCAACGCCGGAGCCAGCAGGATCCGCGGGTCGAACCGGTCGGCCAGACGCCCGCCGAGCCAGGTGCCGTACGCGATGGCGCCCAGCGAGATCCCGATGACCGAGCTGCTGACCTGCAGGGTGACGCCGACGTAGGGCCCGACCAGGCGCAGCGCCACGATCTCAAGCACCAGGCCGGCGCCGCTGGCAACGAAGACGAGGGTGGTGGCCAGGCCGGACGGGAGGGCCCGCGGTGCTTCCATCTATAGAACTTACAAGATTGACAGGTGTACGTGGTTGGTGTGCACGGCCGCCGGGTCGCCGGTGGCGCTGTAGGACTTCCAGCCGGTGTTGGGCAGCCAGATCTGGCGGTACCAGATCACGTACATGACGCCGAGCCGGTCGGCGTTCTTCACCAGGTACGCCGCGAGGCTGTCGCCGTACGACTTGTCGCCACCGGTGGCCGCCTTGTTCTCGAACCCGCCCGTCGCAGCGGAGAAGTCACAGGCCCGGCCCTTGGGGTGCTCGCCGGAAGCGCGTTCGCTGAAGCAGGACGTGTAGCGTTTGAAGCCGGCCGCGCGGGCCTGCTGGTAGGCGTTGAGCAGCCGCGGCGTGATGCACCCGGACGTGGTCGGGTCGTTGACGGTGCAGCCTTCCTTGGGCCACGAGCCGTCGGAGTTGCGCGGTGCGCCCTTGGCCGCCGGGGAGTTCGCGTTGACGAAGCCGCCGGCCGTCGCCCCGCCACCGGCCCGCGCGAGCGCCGCTTCGGCCTGCTCCTTCTTGCGGGCCAGCACCTTCACCTGGTTCTGCTGTTCCTTGATCTCCAGCTCGATCGCCGTGGTCGCCTTCCCGGCTGTGGTGACGGCCTCGCTGTACTCGCCCAGCGCGGCCGCGTCGACCTGGGCGAGCTGGTCCAGGCGCATCACGCGTTCCATCAGCGAATCCGGCGTATCGCTGTTGAGCAGCAGCGTCATGGTGTTGAGACGGCCCTGTTTGTACGAGCGGTTGGCGATCTCGGAGACCTGGCCCTTGAGCGCGGCTTCCTTCTCCTGCGCCTGCTTGAGCACAGCCTTGAGCTGGGTCTGGCGTTTCTGGCTGGCCGTCAGCTTCTGCTTGGCCTCGACGTGGCCCTTGGCCGCCGATTCCAGCGCGGCACGCAGCGATTTGGTGCCGCCTTCGGGATCCGCCGGTGCCGCATGCGCCGCCGGTGCCGTCACGAGCAGCACAAGCACAGCAGCCAGCGCAGCGGGGGCACGTCGCGCCCACCGCAGGAGTGTCGCCGCCACGATCTTCCTCCCAAGGTCCATGAGCGGGCGTGACTTTACCTGGTCGCTGCGACTGGCGAAAAAACTTAAGACGCCGAATAACCACCATCGACGAAGAGTGTCTGGCCGGTTACCGCAGCCGAGGCGGTACTGGCCAGGTAAACGGCACAACCGGCGAAGTCATCCGGTACGCCGTTGCGCCCGATCATTGCCCGCTTCGCATGCGCGGCTACCTTGGCCGGATCGTTGAACACGGTCGGCTCGGTCAGCGGGGTCTGCACCACGCCGGGCGCTACCGCATTGCTCGTCACCCCGCGACCGGACCACGCCTCGGCCTGCGAGCGCGTCAAGCCGACCAGGCCGGCCTTGGCAGCACCGTACGCGCCGCTGTTGCCGTAAGCCCGGAACGCCTGCTGGGAGACCACGTTGATGATCCGTCCCCAGCCGCGCTCGGCCATCGCCGGTGCGAACGCCTGCCCCAGCAGGAAGGGCGCGGTCAGGTTGGCGGCCAGCGTCTGATCCCACACGTCGTCGGTGAGCGAGTCCATCGGCGGGCGCACGTTTATCGCCGCCGAATTGACCAGGATGTCCACATCGGTGCGCTTGGCAACGCGCGCTACGTCCGCCCGATCTGCAAGGTCCGCAGCAATTGTCTCCACGTGCGGTGCGGAAGGGCCGGACTGCAGTGAGGCGGCCACTTCCTCCAGCCGGGAAGCCGTGCGCGCCACCAGGATCACGTTGGCGCCCGCGCGGTACAGCGCCGTAGCCATTGCCTGCCCGATTCCCGAGCTGCCGCCGGTCACCATGGCGGTGCGGCCGCCCAACCCGAACAGCGTTTCCAGATAGGACGTCATTTCAGGAGGGCTCCGCGTACCGCTTGCCAGATGTCTTCGTTCGCCGCGACGATCAGGCCACGCTCGGAGTCCGTCGGCCGATACGGTGTCCCGTCCACGTGCAGCGCCACCCCACCGGCTTCGCGCACGATGAGTGTGCCCGGCACGTGGTCCCACGGCAGGATCCGCCAGAACACCGCGAACTGCTGCTCGTCGGTGGCCACAGCCGGGTATTCGTACCCGGCGCAGTGATGGCCGGAGGTGACCGCGCCGAAGTTGACCGCGTTGGTGTCGACCTGGGCGCGCAGTTCAGGAGGCAGGAAGTTGCGGGACACCGAGCCGGTCAGCGTGGCCGCAGCGGGGGCGTCGGTGCGCGTCTTCAGACGTACCCCATCGAGGTAAGCCCCGGCCCCCGCCTCCGCAACCGCCATCCGGTCGTCGGGCACGTCGTAGATCCACGACGCGGCCGGCTCGCCGTCGCGCAGCAGGGCCACCATCACCGCGAACGGGCTCTTGCCGGCCGCGAAGTTGTTGGTGCCGTCGACCGGGTCCACGATCCACACCGCGCCCTGCTCGCCGACGCGTTCCAGCACCGAAGGGTCCGCGGCCACCGCTTCCTCGCCCACCACCGTCGATCCGGGCAGCAGCGCGGTCAGCCCCTCGGTCAGGGCGCGCTCGGATTCCTGATCCGCCACGGTCACCAGGTCGCCGGGGGCCTTCTGGTGGATCTCGGCGTCGCTCAGGTGCCGCCAGCGGGGCAGCACGATGGTCCGGGCCACCTCACGGACCAGATCGGTGACCTGGTCCAGCATGTCGTCACGCACGCGGCGGCAGCTTCACGACGCTGACGAAGAACTCGTCGATCTGGCGGATGACCGAGATGAAGCGCTCGAAGTCGACAGGCTTGGTCACGTAGGCGTTGGCGTGCAACTGGTAGCTACGCAGGATGTCCTCGTCGGCTGACGAGGTTGTCAGCACCACGACCGGGATGCGGCAGAGATCGCCATCCTTCTTGATCTCCTCCAGCACCTCCCGGCCGTCGCGGCGGGGGAGGTTGAGGTCCAGCAGGATCAGGTCGGGGCGCTGGGCTTTGCTGTACTGACCTTCGCGGCGCAGGTAGGACAGCGCCTCGGCGCCGTCGGAGACCACGGTGAGCCGGTTGCGGACCTTGTGCTCCTCGAACGCCTCCTGGGTCATGAGCACGTCGCCCGGGTCGTCCTCCACGAGCAGCACCTCGATCGGCGTGCCGTCCTGCCGTACCACTCCGGTCATACTGCGCCCTCTTTCACCTTTTCTTGTACGGGTACGCCGGCCAGCACGGGCAGCGTGAACCAGACCGACGTACCCTCGCTGACCTCGAGGTCGAGCCAGATCCGCCCGCCATGGTATTCGACGATTTTCTTGACGATGGCGAGCCCGATTCCGGTGCCCTCGTAGGCATCCCGGGCGTGCAGCCGCTGGAAGATCACGAACACCTTGTCGGCGAATTCGGCCTCGATGCCGATGCCGTTGTCGCGCACGTTGATGCGCCACTCGTCGCCGGACTCGTCGAGGCCCGCCGTCACCTCGATGCGCGGTGCGACGTCGGGGCGGCGGAACTTGAGCGAGTTGCCGATCAGGTTGACGAACAGCGTGGTGAGCAGCGGCTCCTCGCCCTCCACGGTGGGTAGATCGGCCCAGACGATCTCGCCGTCCTCGCCGGCGCGGATCTCCAGCTGCGAGCGGACCTCAGTCAGCACCCGGTCGAGGTCGACGTCGGTGAAGCCGGAGGTGAGCCGGCCGATACGGGAGAACGCCAGCAGGTCGTTGATCAGCCGCTGCATGCGCTGGGCGCCGTCGACGGCGAATGCGATGTACTGGTCGGCGCGCTCGTCGAGCTGACCGGCGTAGCGGCGCTGCAGCAACTGGCAGAAGCTGGCCACCTTGCGCAGCGGCTCCTGCAGGTCGTGCGAGGCGACGTACGCGAATTGCTCAAGATCGCGGTTGGACCGGGTGAGCTCGTCGGCCTGCACCTTGAGCTGGTCGTTGACCCATTCGATCTGCTGGCGGGCCTCGCGCACCTCGGCAAGCTCGGCGGCGATCTTGCGGCGCATGCCGTCCACGCCGTCGGCAAGGCTGCGCAGCTCGGGAGCGCCCTGGCTGTCGAGGTCCTTGTCGTAGTCGCCCTCGGCCACCTCGCGGACCTGGCCGGCCAGGTGGGTAACCGGGCGCGAGATCAGCCGGTCGAGGCCCAGCATCAGGGCGGCCCCGGCGAGCACGATGATGGCCGCGGCGGCGATCTGCAGGGCCACCATCTGCTGGCTGGCGTCCTTGGCCTCGTCGGCCGAGCGCTGGCGCAGCACCCCGATGTCGGTCTGCATGCTCTCGATCGCGGCGCGCAGCTCGTCGAAGCGCGTGGTGGTGCTGGCATCGACCAGTGCCTGCCCGGCTTCGGGGCCCTGGGTGCGGATGGCGTTGAGGATGGGGTCGGCGACCTCTGCGTGCCAGGCATCGGCCCGCTGCTTGACCAGCGCCAGGTCATTGCGGACCCTGTCCTCCAGGGGCCCGGTGCGCAGCAGGCCGCCGATCAGCGCGATCTGGGCGGCCTCGGTGCGCAACCCCTGGTCGTACGGCCGCAAGTTGCTGCTCTTGCCGCTGATCGCGAACCCGCGGATGCCGGTCTCCTGATCGACCATCGCGGTGTTCAGCCGCTCCCCCGCCGCGCGCATCGGGCTGGCCCGGTTGACCACGTCGTCGAGCTGGCGGTTGCTGTCCGCGGCGGTGAACGCGGCCACCACGCCCACCGCGGCGAGCAGCACGCCGACCGTTACGCACAGCGCGAGGACCCGGCGACGCAGCGTCCAGGTGCCGATGTTGAGCACGCTCACCGGCCACCGCCGCTGCTGATGAGCAGCATGGCCACGTCGTCGGCGAGCGGGCCCCCGTTGAACTGCTCGGCCTGCCCGACCAGCCAGGCCGGCAGCGCGGCGAGTGGCACCGTCTTGGCGACCTCCTCATCGAGCAGGTTGCACAGGCCCTTGACGTCAAGCCGTTCGTTGCCCACCCCGGTGTGCCCCTCGATCAGTCCGTCGGTGTACATCAGCAGGGACCAGTCATCGCCGGAGAACTCCACGTCGGTTGCCGGGGTGGGGGTGGGACGCACGCCGAGCACGATGCCGGTGCGCGCGGGAACGGGCTCGGCGTGGCCGCCGGACAGCAGCACCGGCGGCGGGTGGCCGGCCAGGCGCACGGTCGCCCGGTTGCCGGACAGCTCGAGCGAGACCATGGCCACCGTGGCGAACACCTCCCGCGCCCGCCGCTCGGTCATCAGCACCTGCTCCAAGGCGGCCAAAACTTGATCTTCCGGTACGCCCGCAAGCACCAGAGCCCGCCAGGCGACCCGCAGTTCAACGCCCAGCGCGGCCTCGTCCACGCTGTGCCCGCAGACATCGCCGACGATCACGTGCAGCTTGTCGTCGCCGATCTGCACCACGTCGAAGAAGTCGCCGCCGAGCAGGCCCATCGCGCGCCCGGAGCGGTAGAACGTGTGCACCGCGACCTTGGTGGTGCGCATCAGCGGCTGGGGCAGCAGACCACGCTCAAGGCGGGCCGACTCGGCTTGGCGCAGCTCGACCTCGCGCAGCCGGTGGGTGTTCTCGTCGGCGCGCTTGCGCTCGACCGCGTAGCGCAGCGCCCGGGCCAGCAGCACGCCGTCGACCTGGCCCTTGACCAGGTAGTCCTGGGCGCCCTCGGCGACCGCGGCCACACCCAGGTGCTCGTCGGAGCGCCCGGTGAGCACGACCACGGCCGCGCCGGCGGCCACCGCGAGCAGCTTGCGCAGCCCGTCGATGCCCTCGGCGTCGGGCAGCCCGAGGTCGAGCAGCACGCACTGGATGCCCTGCATCAGCGAGCGGGCCTCCCGCAGGCTGGTGGCGACCTGCAGGTCGAAGGCCGCGCCGGCCTCGGACAGCAGCTCACGGACCAGGAAGGCGTCGCCTTCGTCGTCCTCGACGAGCAGCACACGCAGGCGTTCGGGCGCCTTCATGACCGGGCGCGGCGGTGCGAGCTCAGTCATTGGCGGTTCCGGCGTGGCGCGTCGATCTGATCGGTGGGCGGTTGATGGTGGGACTCCTTCGGGCGTGACCCGCTGATAGTCCACTACCGGCCCGGAGCGCACAACACCAGGCATGGCCTGGGTCACGCGGCCGGGCCATGTGGCGCCTCCTCAGCAACCCGGCGGGCGTGCCGCGCGATGACCTCACCGAGGATTCCGTGCAGCCGTCCGCAGTCGGGGCAGTGCAGATTGTCATCCAGGCGCCGGCCCCCGCACTGCACGCAGGTGCCGCGGTCCTGCGGGTCGCGGTAGGCCTCCAGCGCCCGGCACATGGCCCGCAGCACATGGTCACTGAGCTGGAACACCGCCTCACCGGTGGCGGTACGCACACCGACCAGCGCCACCGGGGGCACGCCGGTAACCGGGTCGTAGGGCGCCACCCGCTCGGCGAACTCGGCGATGACGGTGGCGGGATCGAGCGGGACAGTCACGGCAACAAAGTTATGCCACCCGGTCCCAGGATCGCCCGGCTGGTAGCTCCGGAAGGCGGCCGGGGTGGGCAGCGCCGGCTCGCACAGCTCCGAGATGCTGGCGGTCGCGAAGACCTACCTGCTCTAACGACCGCGGCCGCGCCGGCCGGTGGGGGCGTCGTGCCGGAAGTGCACGAACAGCCGCCCCCAGTTGTCGCCGTCCTTCTCGACCCGGTGATACAGCTGCTTGATCTCCTTCTGGTCGAGGAACCGCAGCACCTTCTTCTTGAGCTGGCCGCTGCCCTTGCCCGGGATGATCTCGACCATGGCGGCCTTCTTCTGCACTGCCTCGTCGATGATGCCGCGCAGCGCCTTGTCGATCTCGGTGCCCTTGTTGAAGATGTCGTGGAGATCCAGCTTGAGCTTCACGAGAGCAAGACTAATCCGCCGCGTAGCCGGTGCGGCCGCCGTTCTTGCCCACCCAGGCCTCCACCCGGCGCAGCGCCTGCTCGTAGTCGTTGTGCTGCTTCATCGCCGCGGCCAGGCGCAGGTGCGGCAACGCCTCGCTGAACCGCCCGCCGCGCTCCAGCGTGCGGCCCAGCACGTGATGCGCGTAGTGATCCGAGGGGTCCCGCTCGATCAGCGTCCTGAGCTGGTCCTCGGCGTGCGTGAGCTGGGCCGAGTTGAAGTAGGCCCGGGCCAGTAACTGACGGACCGCCGTGTTGTTCGGCTCCGCCTCGACGATGGGTTCGAGCATGCGCGAGGCCCCGAGGGGATCGCCGGACTCGAAGATGAAATTTGCCCTGCGGTACTCCTCGAGAAGATCCACGAACCCGCTCCCCACGCTCCGCTTCGCGCCCGGACAAGACCAACGCTGGCACAACTCGCATCGAACGGCGAGTGTTCCGTACGGTCAAAAGCCCACAATCTGCAACTCTCGGGGCACAGAATGCTCGGGGTGGGCGACTTCCCGCTGCACCTCGTTCAGGCACCGCCGCGCCCGCGCCCCGCCCGCCTCAAGGCCGCGGTGGCCGGGCTGGTCACGCTCACCATGTGCCTGTTCCTGGCCGGAGCCACCCCGCGGCCGCGGCTGCACACCGCGGCGTTCGCGATCCCCGGCATGGACGCGATCGGCTCGCCCCCGGCCGGGTCGTCCTGGGCGCCCGCACCGGTCACCGAGGACGGGCTGACCAGCGTCGCCACCGCCGGGCGCATCGAGTTCAAGCTGCACACCGCGGGCGGCGACGAGACGTTCCTGCCCGGCATCAACCTGGGCAGCACCACCCCCGGCCATCAACCCGGCGAGCTGTCGATCAGCGCCGCGCAGTACCGCACCTGGTTCGCCGCGATGGGCTGGCTGGGCATCCGGGTGCTGCGGATCTACACCATCCACCCGCCGACGTTCTACCAGGAGCTGGCCCGCTACAACCGAGCGAACCCGGACAGCCCGCTCTACCTCATGCAGGGCGTGTACTTCCCCGACGAGTCCTACGTGCGGAAACACAACCTGTACGACCCGGCGGTCACCCATGCCTTCCAGGATGAGCTGAAGGATGCCAGCGCGGCCGTGCGGGGCAAGCTCACCCGCGAGGTGACTCCCGGACGGTCGAGCGGGGTGTGGGACGCCGACGTCACCCCTTGGCTCGCCGGGTGGATCATCGGGCTCGAATTCGACCCGCGCGGCGGCTCATCGTCGGATGCACGCAACCAGCAGGCGCCAGCGGTCAAGGGCCGCTATTTCCGCAGTACGGCCGAGGCGTCGCCGACCGAGCGGTGGCTGGCGGCCCGGATGGACGAGCTCGCCGGGTACGAAGCGGCGGCCGGGGCGAGCGAGCCGATCGCGTTCGTCAACTGGCCGACCACCGACCCGCTGCGCCACCCGGCCGAACCGCTGGAACAGGAGGACCTGCTGCAGCTGGACGCCAACCACGTGCAACCGACGACGGCGTGGCCGGCCGGGACCTTCGCCAGCTATCACGCGTACCCGTATTATCCGGATTTTCAGCGCCACGAGCTCGCCCTGCAGAACTTCGTGTACGCCGGGCGCAACGACCCGTACGCCGGGTACGTCTCGGCGCTGAAGAACCACCACCGCACCATGCCGACCCTGATCACCGAGTTCGGCGTGCCGTCATCGATCGGGTCGGCCCACAACAGCCCGCTCGGGCGCACCCAGGGCGATCACAGCGAGCGCGAAGCCATGCGGATCGACGCCGAGATGCTGCGGCTGATCAAGGACCAGGGGCTCAGCGGCGGGTTTCTGTTCGGCTGGACCGACGAGTGGTTCAAGTTCACCTGGAACACCATCGAGCACCAGGACGGCGAGCGGCGTCAGCTGTGGCACGACCCGCTGACCAACGAGCAGAACTTCGGGCTCATCGCCATGGACGCGATGGGCTCAACCGATCCGCAGTACCTGCTCGACAAGGAGTCCGGCTGGCCCGTCCGGCGGGTGGTGGCCGACGTGGACGAGTCGTATGTGCGGCTGCGGATCGCCTTGGCCTCCCCGGTGCCGGGTGCGTTGACGCTGGGCTTCGACGTGCTGCCGGGGCTGACCGGGCCACCCGCGCCGGGAACCGGCAACCGGGAAGCCGACGCGGCGTTCGTGCTCGATCCGGTTGCGCGTACCGGGCAGGCGTACCTGCGCACCGCATTGGATCCGATGCCGTTGGACTATGCCGTACCGGTGGCGCAGCGAGGTCCGGCACCTCCGGGCTGGCGGCGTTTCGAGCTGGTCGTCGACCGGGCCCTGACCGTGCCCACCACCGGCGAGAAGTTGCCCGCCGAGCTGCAGAACGCCGGGTTGCTGCGGTACGGCACACCCGCGGACGACAGCCGGGCGCTCTGGTACCGCGACGGCGACGAGCTGATCGTCCGGGTGCCGTGGGCCATGCTGGGGTTCGCCGACCCCTCCAAGCACCGGGTGCTGCTGCGGCCGCGGCTGACGGTCAGCCCCGGCGTGGGCGTCACCGTGTCGGCGTCCGGCACCGACCAGCCCATCGGCCCGGTGACCTGGACCAACTGGAACCGCGTGTACTACCAGGAGCGGCTCAAGCAGGGCGCCGATCAGTTCCGCGATGCCGCCCTGGAGACGATCACCCCTTAGCGCGACCCGGCTACAGTTCGGCCATGATCGATACGGGGTTCGCAGTGGTGGCCGTGCTGGTGGTCGGCATGCCGGTGCTCGTCGGCCTGGCCATGTGTTTCTTCGGCATCCGGGCCTGGGTGCGGGCCCGGAACCTGGTCACGACCGGCACCCAGATCAGCGCGACGATCGTGGACAACCAGCAGGAGTCGCACAGCGACGGCCAGATGATGTTCATCCCGGTGGTCCGCTTCCGCACCACCGACGGCCGCGAGGTCACCACGGCGCTGGAGAACGCGCAGAGCCACCGCTCGCACCTGACCAACACGATGGTCGACATTCTGTACGACCCCAGCAACCCCCAGCACGTCCAGCGCGCCGGTTCGACAACCGGCGGCGGGGTCGGCGCGATCGTCCTCGGGCTGGTCTTCCTGGGGTTCGGGATCCTCGCCTTCAAGCTGATCCACTCGGCGATGGCGGACCCGATGCTCGACATCACCCACCGTTTCTCCGCCGGCTAAGCCCCGGTCAAGGCCAGGACGCAACGGCGTGGCAGGCGCCGTAGCCGTCCGCGCGGGCCACGATGCGTCCCGACGCGATGCGTACCGCGCTCTCCGTGGCGTCACTGACCGCGGGCAGGCCGGCGGCGGCCGCGATCGTGCCCTCCTCGTCGTGCACGATGCGCAGCCGCGGCCAGTTCTTGGCGGGAAGCGCGGCGCGCAGGCAGGTGCGCAGCTCGGTGACGCTCAACCGGGCCAGTGGACCCAGCTCCGCCGGATTGCCGGTCACCACGACCAACGTGATGGCCGCCGAGTCCGGCGCGGCCCGGACCGCTTCCTCGATGACCGCGAGCCGGTGCAGACCGAGCACGGCCACCACACCGTCGCCGGCCAGCATGGCCGGTTCGGCGCGCAGGGCGTCGGTGACAGTGGGTGGGGTCCAGGGCTGGTCGACCGGGCGGGCCGGGGCCACGTACGGGAGGTGCGCAGCGGCCCA
This sequence comes from Actinoplanes sp. TFC3, assembly GCF_001553785.1. Taxonomy (GTDB): domain Bacteria; phylum Actinomycetota; class Actinomycetes; order Mycobacteriales; family Micromonosporaceae; genus Actinoplanes. The sequence continues at coordinate 858,987 of NZ_LOJP01000001.1, read as the reverse complement.
GACATCGTCGAGATCCAACGTGGCCAGCCGGGCACAAGCCTGAACAGTTGCGAACGGCTCGCCGAACCCGGGCGCCGCCGCGGCTAACTGCCCGGCCCCCTGCAACGTGGTCAGCGCGATCTCGGCGGCGCGGACCATGCGGGTCGTACCGGGTCGCAGACCTTCGAGCGACAGCCCCAGCACGATCGCCGACAGGTTCAGGAGCTGCGCGTACGGCCCCCGCACCCGCTCCTGCGACATGATCTCGGGCAGCAGGTCCCGGCCGAGCCGCGACACGTTGTGCTCGTCATCGAGCGCCAGCGGCAGCCGGGCCAGCCACGCCCGGGCGAAGTCGGCGAGCACGTGCTCGCCCAGCCGGCCGGTTGGCGGGAACTCGGGCTCGCCCGCCTCATCAGCCACCTGCGCCAGCACGGCAAAGTAGAGCGCCCGCTTGCCGGGAAAGTTGGAGTAGACCGCGCCCCGGGTCAGCTCGGCCCGCTCGGCGATCTGGTCGATCTTGGTGTCCCGGAACCCGCGCTCGGCGAACTCGGCCCGCGCCGCCGCCAGCACCTTGGCCCGGTTCTGCCCCTGCATCTCCGCCCTGCTGAGCCGAGCCATCCCACCCCCGCCCTCCGCATCCCCCTTGCACAATACTGACACCACTCAGATGATGTGAACATCTGAACTGAGCATCTGAAGACTGGAGCGTCCATGATCCCGGAACTTGACCTGAGCGACCCGCGCGTGCTCGGCGACCCGTTGACGGCGTACGGACAGGCGCGCGAACAGAGCCCCGTGATCAAGCTGATGACCCCGGGCTTCGGCTTCATGTGGGCGGTGACCCGCTACGACGAGGCGAAGGCGATGCTGGCCGATCCCCGCCTGGAACTGAACGCCAATACCTTTCTGCGGCCGGCGGTGCCCGAGCACTGCCTGCAGTACATGCGCACCATGACCGAATTGGACGCACCCGAGCACGCCCGGCTGCGCCGCGTTGTTTCGCCGGCTTTTACCGCTCGGCGGGCTGCTCAGTTTCGTACCCGGATAGACCTGATTGTTGGCCGGCTGCTGGACACCCTTGCCGAGCGCGAGCCGGTCGATCTCGTCACCGCGTTCGCCCGGCCGTTACCCATGGAGGTGATCTGCGAACTGGTGGGTATTCCGGCGCAGGACCGACCGGCCTGGCGTGAATACGGTGCCGCCATTGCTGCCGTCGACATCAAGGCCTTCGGCGAGGCGATTCCGGCCATCATTCATGACGCGATCGCTGCCGTTGCGCGTCGCAGCGCCGAACCGGAAGACGACCTGCTCTCCGACCTGATCGGTGGCGGCCGGCTCACCACCACCGAACTGGTCACGCTCGTCTGGCACCTGGTGCTGGCTGGTCAAACGCCGGCCAACCTGATCACCAATGCCATCGACGCCCTGAAAGCGCACCCCGATCAGGAAACCGCCCTGCGCGCCGATCCCACCTCGATGCCGGCCGCCGTCGAGGAACTGACCCGCTGGTGCAGCCCGCAACCCCTGAGCCTGCCCCGGTTCGCCAGCGAAGATCTCGATATCGGCGGCGTCGCGATCAGCAGAGGCGAGCCGGTCGTCGCCGCCATCGCCTGCGCCAACCGCGATCCGCGAGCGTTCACCAATCCCGACACATTGGACCTCAAACGCCAGGAGAAACCGCATATCGCTTACGCCCACGGCCCCCATTTCTGCTTCGGCGCACCCCTGGCCCGGGTCCAAGTCGAAGCCGCCCTGTCAGCCCTGCTGACCCGTTTCCCGGCCATGACCGTGCAGCGCGCCGAGCACCTCCCCGACCCGGGCACCTGGCGGCTCAAAGAACTGGTCGTGACGCTCGCCGGCCCGCATCGGAGGGCTTTCTGATCGGCGGAGCGGTCAGCACGGGCAGACCAGCCCGGCGCCGAGTGCGAGCGGGGCCGGACACGCCGGTCAGCGGGACCGGCCCGCCGCGGGCACCTCGGCCAGGATGTCGCTGCTGGTGATCGTGTCGGCAGCGCTCACCGTGGCGAACGCGACCTGCTCCCCGGCGCCGAGCCGGGTGATCAACGTCGGGCCGGGTCCGAACACCGCGGCCACCGCGAGCGCCGCCGCCACCGCCGCACCGGTGAGCCGCCGATGGGAGAGCCGGGGAGAAAGTGAAGTCGTCATGGCGGCCACAATTGCCAGCTCAGCCGTGTGTCACCTGTGCGAAGTCCCTGCCTTACCTGTGGCCGCAACACACAGGTGGTACACAGGAAGCGGAAAGGCGGCGCAAAGCGTGGCCCGCGACAGTAGGGGCATGACGATGGCGAACGCAGACACCAGCGGCGACCTGCGCCGGCCCGACGGCAGCCCGGTGCGGGTGCTCGTGGTGGACGACGAGGCGACGCTCGCTGAGCTGCTCTCGATGGCGTTGCGTTACGAAGGCTGGGAGGTACGCAGCGCCGGTGACGGGCAGAGCGCCGTGCGCGCCGCGCGCGACTTCCGGCCCGATGCCGTCGTGCTCGACATGATGCTGCCCGACATCGACGGGCTGGAGGTGCTGCGCCGGCTGCGCGGGGAGTCCCCTGAGGTGCCGGTGCTGTTCCTGACCGCCAAGGATTCCGTCGAGGACCGGATCACCGGGCTGACCGCGGGCGGCGACGACTACGTGACCAAGCCGTTCAGCCTGGAAGAGGTGGTGGCCCGGCTGCGCGGGCTGATGCGCCGGATGGGCCGCTCGCCGATGCGCACCGATTCCCAGCTCATCGTCGGCGACCTGACCCTGGACGAGGACAGCCACGAGGTACGCCGCAGCGGTGACCTGGTCACCCTCACCGCGACGGAGTTCGAACTGCTGCGCTATCTGATGCGCAACCCGCGCCGGGTGCTGAGCAAGAGCCAGATCCTCGACCGGGTGTGGAACTACGACTTCGGCGGGCAGGCCAACGTGGTCGAGCTGTACATCTCGTACTTGCGCAAGAAGATCGACGCCGGGCGAACGCCGATGATTCACACCATGCGCGGCGCCGGTTACGTGTTGAAGCCGGCCGACTGAGGTGACCACTATCGACCGTCCCGCCCGCTGGCGCTCGCCGGCGAGCTGGTCGCTGCGGACCCGCCTCATCGCGATCATGGTGGTGCTGCTGACCGCCCTGGGCCTGGTGGTGGGTGGCACCGCCGAGATCTACCTGCACAAGACGCTGTACGAGCGGCTCGACGACCAGGTCCAGGAGGCCAGCGACCGGGCGCTCGGCATGGGCCCCGGACATGGCGGCGGCGGCCCCTATGACAGGCAGCGCTACTGGCAGGATCGCCCGGCGCCGGGGGCGGGGGCCGGCTCGATCGCGGTGTTCTTCCTCGCCAACACCGACGGCTCAGTTACCCAGAACGGGGGCGGCCTGGTCGTCTATCAGAGCACGACGACCACGGACGAGAGCGCGGACCCGCGCCCGAACAACGTGTACGGCACGCTGCCGGCCGAGGCGCTGACGCAACTGGCCGGCGTGCAGCCCGGCGGATTTCACAGCGTGAGCCTCGAGGGCCTGACCGACTACCGGGTGTACGCGGTGACCACACCCGATGGCATGACGCTGGTGACGGCGCTGAAGCTGGATGCCACCCGCTCGACGTTGCTCAAGGTCGCGGGCATGACCAGCGGTGCCGTGCTGATCACCCTGATCATCGCGGGCTGGGCGGGGGCGGTGATCATTCGCCGTACGCTCAAACCGCTCAATCGGGTGGCCGCCACCGCGACGCGCGTCTCGGAGCTCAAGCTCGACCGGGGCGAGGTGGAGCTTGCCCAGCGGGTCCCGGAGAGTGACACCGACCCGCGTACCGAGGTAGGTGCGGTCGGCGCCGCGCTGAACCGCATGCTGGACCACGTCGGCAGTGCGTTGGAAGCCCGGCATGCCAGCGAGACCCAGGTGCGCCAGTTTGTCGCGGACGCCAGCCACGAGCTGCGCACGCCGCTGGCCGCGATCCGGGGGTACGCCGAGCTGAGCCGGCGCAGCCGTCAGCCCGTTCCCGACGAGGTCAGCCACGTGCTGCGCCGGGTCGAGTCGGAGGCGCTGCGGATGACCGCGCTGGTCGAGGACCTGCTGCTGCTGGCCCGCCTGGACGCCGGTCGGCCGCTCGCCCACGAGCCGGTGGACCTGACGATGCTGGTGGTGGACGCGGTGAGCGACGCGCACGCGGCCGGCCCGGGTCACGACTGGCAGCTCGATCTGCCCGACGAGCCGGTCTCGGTGCTGGGCGACGGCCAGCGCCTGCACCAGGTGCTGGCGAACCTGCTGGCCAACGCGCGCACCCACACCCCGGAAGGCACGACAGTGGTGGTCGGGGTGGCGGCCGAGGCGGACGCCGCTGTGCTGCGAGTCACCGACTTCGGGCCGGGGATCCCCGCCGAGCTGCAGCCGCACATCTTCGAGCGTTTCGCGCGCGGTGACAGCTCCCGGTCACGCGCCGCGGGCAGCACCGGCTTGGGCCTGTCCATCGTGCACGCCGTCGTCTCCGCGCACCAGGGCACGGTCGGCGTCCGCAGTGTCCCCGGTCGCACCGAGTTCACCGTCCGGCTCCCCCTTGTCGAGTCCTCGCAGACCGCATCCCTACAGGCCGAGCCGGAGCCCATCCATCAGCACGTCGCGCAGGTCGTCCAGTAACGCGGTGGCGGCCTCGCCGTCGGAGACGTGAAGTTGCAAGGGCACGCTTTCGCTGTCGCGACCCACGAGTACGTCCAGAGCGCACAACGCCCGTCCGGCCAGCTCGCTGGTGACCTGGGGGCACGCCGCCGCCCGCAGCCGATCGTCGAGCCAGCCCCGGCCCTGCGCCCCGGGCAGCCCGGCCGCGATCGCCGCGATGGCGGCCAGCGCCTGCGTCGGCGGGATGTCCCCGAGCAGCACCTGTGGCGTCTCCCAGACTCGCAGGACCACTACCGAGACGGCTTGGCGGCGCTCAGCCGGCGGCAGATCGGCCAGACCGTCGAGGAGGTACGGCGCGCTCGTTTCCTTCATGAGTCTCATGTGAGCACACGCAACTTGCATGTGACGAGTACCCGGCTGACGGACATGGGTATTGCGCGATGGGCTACCATGACCGCGTGTCCCGTTGGTATGCGTGGTTTACCGGGCCGGCTCAGCCGGTGACTCGGCCATGACCGCATGACCTGAGACACCCCTAGGGCCGGCAGAGGCAGCGACACGAAGTCGCTGCCTTTTCGTTTGCGACGAGCCGGCCCACGGCCCGGGACGCCGGTCCCGGGAAGCCGGCGGAAAAGGAATACCCGCCATGACCATCCCCGAGGTCCAGCGCGTCAGCGACCACCGCATCGAGTCCGTCGTCCCGCTGATGAGCCCCGCCCTGCTGCACCACGAGCTGCCGCTGACCCACGAGTTGTCGGCGAGCGTGATCGAGGGCCGCAAACAGGTCGAAGACGTCCTCAACGGCCGAGATCAACGCCTGCTGGTGGTGGTCGGCCCCTGCTCGGTGCACGACCCGCTCGCCGCCGCCGAGTACGCCGACCGGCTGCGCGAACAGGCCACCCGGCTCGCCGGCGACCTGCTGATCGTGATGCGCGTCTACTTCGAGAAGCCGCGCTCCACGGTCGGCTGGAAGGGCCTGATCAACGATCCCGCGCTGGACGGCACCGGGGACGTCAGCACGGGCCTGCGGACCGCCCGCGCACTGCTGCTGCAGGTGCTCGAACGCAAGCTCCCGGTCGCCGTGGAGTTCCTCGATCCGATCACCCCGCAGTACATCGCCGACACCGTGGCGTGGGGGGCGATCGGCGCTCGTACCGTCGAATCGCAGGTGCACCGCCAGCTCGCCTCCGGGCTGAGCATGCCGATCGGGATGAAGAACCGCCCCGACGGCAGCATCGGCACCGCCATCGACGCGATCAACGCCGCGGCCGTCCCGCACGTGTTCCCGGGCATCGACGTGTCCGGCACGCCGGCGATCATGCACACCACCGGCAACCCGGATGCCCACCTGGTGCTGCGGGGCGGTAAGGGCCCGAACTACAGCGCTGCGGACGTACAGGCGGCTCTGCAGTTGCTCCGGAAGGCCGAGCTGCCCGAGCGCGTGGTCATCGACTGCTCGCACGGCAACAGCAACAAGGACCACCTGCGCCAGCCGATCGTGGCCGACGACGTGGCCGGGCAGCTCGAGAACGGCCAGCAGGGCATCCGGGGCGTCATGCTCGAAAGCTTCCTGGTGCCCGGGCGCCAGGACCTGGGCGGGGAGCTGACGTACGGCCAGAGCGTCACCGATGCCTGCATGGGCTGGGACCCCACGGTGGCCGTGCTGGATCGCCTGGCAGCGGCCTCGGCGAAGCGGCGTGCCACTCACAGTTAGCGCACAGGAAGGGCATAAGGGGGCGACAGGCGGGCGGTCGACAGTACAGAAGTCAGTGTGCTTCCGCCTGCTTAAGGAACCTTGATGACCTCCACGTTGCCCGTACCGGGGATGACTGCGGTGGAGCAGCCGCCGGCGGCTGCTCCACCCCCGGCTCGCCCCCGGTCCCGCTGGTCGGCGCTCTACCGTGGTCCCGCCTCCGACGCCGCCTGGGTCCGGCCCGCGCTGCTCGCGCTGCTGGTGCTCACCGCCGTGCTCTACATCTGGGACCTCGGCGCCTCCGGCTGGTCGAACGCCTTCTACTCCGCGGCCGTGCAAGCCGGGTCGGAGAGCTGGAAGGCCTTCTTCTTCGGCTCCTCGGACGCGGCGAACTCGATCACGGTGGACAAGACCCCGGCCTCGCTGTGGATCATGGCGTTGTCGGTGCGGATCTTCGGGCTCAGCTCGTGGAGCATCCTGGTGCCCGAGGCGCTCATCGGCGTCGCCTCGGTGGGCCTGCTGTTCGCCACGGTCAAGCGCTGGTTCGGTCCGGCGGCCGGGTTGATCGCCGGTACGGTGCTGGCGCTGACCCCGATCGCGGTGCTGATGTTCCGGTTCAACAACCCGGACGCGCTGCTCGTGCTGCTGATGGTGGCCGGGGCGTACGCGACGCTGCGGGCGGTGGAGAACGGGTCGACGAAGTGGCTGATGCTGGCCGGGGTGTTCGTCGGCTTCGGCTTCCTGACCAAGATGCTGCAGGCGCTGCTCGTGGTGCCGGCGTACGCGCTGGCCTACTTGATCGCCGGCCCGCCGAAGCTGGGCAAGCGGCTGGTGCAACTGGTGCTCTCGGGCTTGGCGATCGTCGTCTCGGCCGGCTGGTACATCGCGATCGTGGAGCTGGTGCCGGCGTCGATGCGGCCGTACATCGGTGGGTCGCAGAACAACAGCCTGCTGGAGCTGACGCTGGGCTACAACGGTCTGGGCCGGCTCAACGGTGACGAGACCGGCAGCGTCGGCGGTGGCGGCGGCGGGGGTGCCGGCGGCGGGATGTGGGGCGAAACCGGCATCCTGCGCATGTTCGACACCTCGCAGGGCGGTCAGATCTCGTGGCTGCTGCCCGCGGCACTGATCGTGCTGGTCGGAGCGCTGGTGCTGACCGCTCGCGCCGCCCGTACGGACCGGCTGCGCGCCGCCTTGATCCTGTGGGGGACCTGGCTGGTCGGCACGGCGCTGACGTTCAGCTTCATGCAGGGCATCTTCCACGCGTACTACACGGTGGCCCTGGCCCCGGCGGTCGGCGCGGTGGTCGGCATGGGCTCGGTGCTGCTGTGGCGCGCCCGGCGCAACCCGTTCGCAGCCGTGGCTCTTGCGGCAGCGATCGCGGTGACCGCCTGGTGGTCGTTCCACATGCTCGGCTGGAGCCCGGACTTCGTACCGTGGCTGCGCTGGGTGGTGCTGGTGCTCGGCATCGTGGCGGCGCTGGGCGTGCTGGCTTCGCTGCGGTTGCCGGCCCGGATCGCGTTGATCAGCGCCGGGGGCGCGCTGGTGGCAGTGCTCGCGGGGCCGGCTGCGTACGCGGTGCAGACGGTAAGCGAGCCGCACACCGGGTCGATTCCGTCGGCCGGTCCGTCGGTGCAGGGCGGCGGACCGGCCGACGGAATCGACCCGGTGTGCGGCTCGCTTACCGTCTGCAC
>NZ_LOJP01000001.1:842573-850905 GCF_001553785.1 Actinoplanes sp. TFC3 | reverse complement strand
GGCGGCGGCGGCTTGCGCGGCAACCGGGGCGGTTTCCCGGGCGGCACTCAAGGGGGCGTCCCCGGCGGCCAAGGCGGTTTCCCCGGCAATCAAGGCGGCATTCCCGGCGGCAACCAGGGCCAGCAGGGCGGCACCACGCCGGGCCAGCAGGGCGGGATGACCGGCGGCGGGATGCGTGGGGGCGGCGGCATGGGCGGGCTGCTCAACGCCGCGACCGTCAGCGACCAGATGAAGCAGTTGCTGGAGGCCGACGCCGACAAGTACACGTGGATCGCCGCGGCGGTGGGTTCGCAGAGCGCGTCCGGCTATCAGCTGGCCACTCAGAAGCCGGTGATGCCGGTGGGCGGTTTCAACGGCACCGACCCCTCGCCGACGCTGGCGCAGTTCCAGAAGTACGTCGCCGACGGCAAGATTCACTACTTCATCGGGGGCGGCGGCTTCGGCGGCGGCGGACGTGGCGGCACCAGCAGTGGCAGCAGCGACAGCTCGCAGATCTCCACCTGGGTCCAGGAGAACTTCCAGTCCCAGACCGTCGACAACGTGACGATCTACGACCTCACCCAGCCCACCCAGTAACTCCGGCACCACGCACCAGGCGGCTCCCGGCCAGGGGGCCGCCTGGTGCGTTTTCAGCACTCACAGCCGCGCCACAGGGTCGCCACAAAGCGCACAAAGGGCCGCGGACGACCTTGGTGACATGAGCCTTTCCACGCTGAGCGAGCACGAGCAGGGCCCGGCGAAGACCGTTGCCCCGGTGCTGGATGTCGTTGTCCCGGTCTACAACGAGGAGATCGATCTGGAGCCCTGTGTCCGCCGGCTGCACGACTATCTGAGCGCCGAGTTCCCGTACCGGTTCCGCATCACGATCGCCGACAACGCCAGCACGGACTCGACCGCGCAGGTGGCTCGCCAGCTCGCCGAGTCGCTGAGCGAGGTGGCGTCGGTGCACCTGAACCAGAAGGGTCGCGGGCGGGCGCTCAACTACGTGTGGACCCATTCGGACGCGGCGGTCCTGGCGTACATGGATGTGGATCTCTCGACCGACCTCGGGGCCTTGCTGCCGCTGGTCGCGCCGCTCATCTCGGGGCACTCAGACCTGGCGATTGGCTCTCGCCTTGCCCGGGGTTCCCGGGTGGTCCGCGGGGCCAAGCGCGAGTTCATCTCCCGGTCGTACAACCTGATCCTGCGCAGCACGCTCGCCGCCCGCTTCTCCGACGCACAATGCGGATTCAAGGCCATCCGGGCCGACGTCGCCGCTCGCCTGCTGCCCATGGTCGAGGACACCGGCTGGTTCTTCGACACCGAGATGCTCGTGCTGGCCGAACGCGCCGGGCTGCGCATCCACGAGGTGCCGGTGGACTGGGTGGACGACCCGGACAGCCGGGTGGACATCGTCGCCACCGCGCTGGCCGACCTGCGCGGCATCGCCCGGCTCACCCGGGCCCTGGGCAGCGGACGGCTCCCCCTGGCCGCCCTGCGCGAGCAGCTCGGCCGCAACCCGTTGCCGGTGGCCGGTGTCCCGGCCGGGCTGACCGGTCAGATCCTGCGCTTCGCCGCGGTCGGCGTGGCCAGCACCCTGGCCTACCTGGCCCTGTACGCCCTGCTGCGCACCGGGGTCGGCGCCCAGGGGGCCAACCTCATCGCCCTGCTGATCACCGCGATCGCCAACACCGCGGTCAACCGGCGCGTGACGTTCCAGGTGCGCGGCTCGCACAGCGCGTGGCGTCACCACGCGCAGGGGTTGGTGGTCTTCGGCATCGGGCTGGGACTCACCAGCGGATCGCTCGCCCTGCTGCACCTTACGACCGCGCCGGCGACCGCTGTGGAGCTGGCCGTCCTGGTGCTTGCCAACCTCGTCGCTACCGGCGTGCGTTTCTTGCTCATGCGGACCTGGGTCTTCCGGGCCGTACGCGCCTGAGAAGATCCCGCACATCCCGGCGTTGGGCACGGATTTCTCTGCGATCGGCAAGCAAGTCACCACGCTACGGCCGCCTCGGATGCCTGGGAACGGATCACGCGGCTGCTCAGCATTAATCAGGCATGAACACAAGTGTGCGCGCCGTAGGAATTTCGTTTCCGGCAGGTAACAATGGAGGCGTCGGCCGGGGCGGGTATGTCTTTCCCGGTCGTCGTGCTCCCCCAGGTCCGGGCCCCGCCGGAGGTGCGACATGCTCAGCAAGGAAGACAACCGCCGTCTGGCGCAGCTGGAGCGCCAGCTTCGCCGCGATGACCCTGACTTCTGTGCCCGGATGGCCGGCAATCATGCATCCCGGCGCCGGGTTCCCGTCTCCCTCATCCTTGCGGCCACCGTCGTCTGGGCGGTGGCCCTGATCCTGGCCGTGATCGGCTGGTGGGCTGCGGCCATCGTCTCCGGCGTCTGGGCGCTGGTCATCATGGTGGCAATCGCCTACCGCTTCCGCGGCCCGAAGATCACCGCCCCGGATACCCTGCCGCCCAACTGGTGACCGATCAGGCAAACGCGACGCCGGCTTCCGGCACCCCGAGATCGAGCACCGGCAGATCGGCCGGCCGCTGCGACCCTTGTTGCGCGAGCCCCAGTGCGCTGATCCGGTACGCCACCACTCGGGCGCGGTCGACCTCCACGATGCCACCTAGATGCGGCGGCCGTAGCGGCGGGCGGCGACGTTGCGCAGGCGCTCCATCCTGGTGCTGCCGCCGGCCGAGACCAGCTCCCAAGTGTCCAAACTGCTCGGGCCGTACGGGCCCTCCTGGAGAATGGGGGGTTCGCCGGTCAACCGGTAGCCGCAACGCCGGGCCACTGCGGTGGAGGCCGTGTTACCCGGATCGATCCGCAGCACCAGGCGGCTCAGATCCAGCGAGCTGCGGGCGTACGAGGAAAGCAGGGACAGTGAGCGGGCAGCCAGCCCACGCCTGCGATGATGCGCGCCCACCAGATAGCCCAGTTCGGCCTCGCGCAGACCCGCATCAACGCCGAAGAGCAGCACCTCGCCCAGAGGTTTGCCGCCGTCTGCGGTGATGGCCAGTTGGATCCGGCTACCGGTGACGCGGCCCCGCTTGGCCCGTTTCAGGTAGGCGACACCGGCTTCGAGGTCGAAGGGCGACGGCATCGGGGTCCAGCGTGCGATGGCGGGTTCGTCGAGCAAGGCGACCAACTCGTCCAAGTCGTCGTCCCGCCACTCGCGCAGGATGATGCCGTCCCCGGTCAGGGTGAGCGGATAGGGCAACCGGGACGTCATGCGCCCGATCCTGCCCGTAAGCAACCACTTTCGGCCAGTAGGCAACTTCTCGACCACCGCCGGTCAGGCGCGGGCCACCATGGGTGCGGAATCCCGCAATGCCCAGTCACTGCTGATATCCCCGGCTGCACGGAGCAAGGGCGGTAGATACACCCCTGTCAACTTGTCGACAGCGGTTTCGACCGCGTGCACGGTCACCTTCAGCGCCGCCACCACCTTGTCGTCGCCGTCGCGCACGCCGGTGGCGATCGGCTGGGATATCTGGGGCGAGGTGCTGGTTGGCCAGCGCCCAGCCGCGGGCTGCGTACGGCGCCCGGCCCGCCCACTTCGAGACGCCCTACCCGGACATCGCCACCTGACCTGCGCTCAAGCCTTCCAGCCCGCGTTCTCGCAGGCGTTCATGAGGTTGGCGGCGCTGGACTTCCACTCCGAGGTGGTGTCATTGGCCGTGCGGCCCATCTCCGCCGCGCGGTCGGCGATCACGTCGTTGTCGGTCTTGACCGTGGACTCCATGACCTTGTCGGCCAAGGCCAGCCGCGCGGTCTTGGTCTTCGCGTCGCGGTAGGCGCCGGCGAAGTCGGTGCAGGCCGTGCGGGCCGCGTCGTCGAGCACGCCGGCCGACGTCTCAGCCGCCTTGTTGGCCCGGCTGGCGAACAGGGCGGCGATCACCACGAGCACGATGACCGCGCCGATGACCAACTGGCGTCGGTTCAGCTTCAGCTTCACAATGCGTCAGGTTATCGCAACGAGTTGACGTTCCCGTTCGAATGATCATGCCACGACGAACGTCACAGCCGACGGTGGGAGCGCATCCATCCAGTGGCGAAGTCGACCAGGTCGCGCTGGGGCATGAGCCGGGCGGTGGCGCCTGCGACGGGACCGATGACGGGGATGCCGGTGGCGTCGAAAGCCGTTCCCAGCTCGGCGAAGTCGGAGGAGTCGGTGTCGGGGCCGGTCCAGCGGACCCAGCGGGAAGTGCTGTGCTCCGAACGTACCGAAGCACCGAATTGGGCTTGGGGAACCTGATCCTGCCTGGTCTCGGCCAGGTGGAGCGAGGTGTTGGACCGGTAGCCGCAGCCCAGTAGCAGCACCTTGCCGTGGGCGCGGTAGATGGCCCCGAGCGGCGAGTCTTCGCCCAAGTCGGCGCCGAGGTCGTGGGCCGCCGTCAGCTCGGCGGCCAGCGCACCCACCGCCGCGAACGACACCTGCGGGTGTCCACTGCGCAGCGCGCCGGGCCAGGTGCGGACCACCTCGGGCAGCACCCCCATCCAGCGGCTCGGGGTGCGAGCCGGGTCGAAGCCGGGACTGTCGTCGCGGATGACCTGCCACCAGGCCTCCGGCACCGGCGGGCGGGTCCACGTTGCCGGGTCGCTGTTGTCGGGGGTGTGGGTCGGCACCACGAGGGTGCCACCGGGTCCGAGAACATCGAGAAACGCCTGCACGATCGCCTGCAGCCCACCGGCGATGTAGCCGATGCTGCTCGCCGAGGAGTGCAGCAGGACAACATCGCCGGTGGCCAGGCCGAGGGCGCGCAGATCGCGCGTGAGAGACGCGGTGGTGTGCGGCAGCGGCTGAGTCACCGCGCCATTTTGCCTCAACCGGGCAACTCTGCGGCAGTCTGCCGGAACTCAGGTTGATCGATGAGACGCAGCCAACTACCGTCGCTCTGCCGGCGCACCGCTTGAGCCCGCACCCCAGCCCCGCCCCTGGGCGGGCGTCGAGGTCAAGGCGATATCCCCGCTGACCAGCGTCGGCAGCGGCGCCTGGGCTCGAACCGCGGCAGGTGCGGCAGCGCGTTCCCCCAGAACGTGCCGATCGCTTCGCGTCCGACGGCCGCCGAGCGCGTGCACATCACCCAGTCGGGGTCAGCGCGCAGATCCGCCAGTTCGACAAGGAGCTGGGGGCAAACCTCGCCGATCGCGGGCTTGGCGTGGGGGTGCTGCGCGCCTTCCCGCCGTTGTGCAAAAAGTTTCCAGTGGTTACAGCAGGTCGCCGTTGCAGGCCAGCCGGGCTTGATCGTTCCATTCGGTCGCGTCGAGCGTGGCAACGGCGGTGCGCTCACGGTCGTCATAGGTGCGCACGAACAGACGCACCTGCAGCTCACCGATCGGCAGACCGCGCCCGCACCGTACGCGGATGTCGGCGTCGGCCTGCACCGCTTCGCCCTGCTTGATCCACCGCGACTTGTCCACGCCGCGCACGGTCAGCCCCGGCCGATCGACGCTCAGGTCGTGCACGTCCACCGGGAGCGGACCGGCGTTGACCAGCGTGACCCGGCGGGTGAGCGAGGCATCGGTGACCCGGTCGTTGAGCACCGTCCCGCCCACCCCGGCATCGTTTGCCTGCGGGCCGGTATCGGCGAGGATGACCACCGACACCTCGGCATTGCGGGCACGCTCGACCCTGGCGGTGGACCAGCCGTAGGCCCCGACGCCGCCGATCGCGGCCCCCACGACCAGCACCCCGGCCGCCGCGACCAGCACGTGCGGGCGCAACCGGGCCGGCGGGCGGCGCTCGGTCGGCGGCCGGTCGAGATCGATGACATCCATGGCCCATAGAACGTACGGCACCACGGCCGATATTTGGCAATCAGTACTCCTACCGGCTGAGCACCTCCCGGACGGACTGCGGCCGCCGGCCCAGCAGCTTCTCCATCGCCGGGTCCACAGCCGCGAAGTCGCCGCGGCGCGCCGCCTGGAAGATGCCGAGCGTCATCCGGATCTGCGGCTCGGTCATTCCGCGCTGGGTCATCGTGGCGACCCATTCGTCGTCGGCCACCGTGATGCGCTGCACGGGTCGCCCGCTCAGCTCGGACATGATCGCGGCCACGCCGGTCAAATCGATGGCCTCCGCGGCAGTCAGCGGCGGAGTCGGCCCATCGAAGCGGTCCGGCTCGCAGAGCACCACCGCGGTGGCCTCGGCGAGGTCGTCGTGCGTGGTCCACGACACCGGGCCGTCCTCCGGCGCGATCAACTGGCCGGTCTGTGCGGCCTGGCCGGCCAGCATGGGCACAGTTGAGGAATAGAAACCGTTGCGCAGCGAGGTCCACGGCACGCCGGCCGCCGCGAGTTCGGCTTCGTGGGCCGCGTGGGCCGGCATGGGCGGGAACGGCGAGTCCGGGTTGACGCCCATGTGACTGGTGTAGAGGACGCGACCCACCGAGGCCTGCGCCGCGGCGGCGAAGGCGGCCCGGTGCAGCACCCGGCCTTCGTCGCCCAGCTTGCCGGCCGACACCACGAGCACCTGGTCGGCGCCGGCGAACGCCTCGGCCAGCGTGGCCGGGTCGGCGAAATCACCCCGGCGCACCGAGACGCCACGATCGGCCAGGTGCTGGGCCTGGGCCGGCTCCCGCACGCTGACCCCGACCTGTTCTGCGGGCAGCCGCTTGAGCAGCTGATCGACAACCCGGCTACCGAGCTTGCCGGTCGCTCCCGTAACGATGATCACGACTTACCTCTTTCCATTGAAAACACGATTAAGTTAACACTGGTACTGAGCGGCCCACAACCGAGCGGCAACCTTTGCGGGGGCCTTGATTTGCGCCTGAGACTGCCTTGAGGAAGCGATCCGAACTACAGGGCATGACTGTTGCGAACCTCATCGCCGTTCCCCCCGTCGTCATCTCCGGCTTCGGCCAGACCGTCGAGTTCTCGGTGGTGATCCCGTTCCACAACCCGGGCGCCAACCTGCGCCGCTCGGTCGAACGCATCACCGACGCCCTGTACGCCCAGGGCATCTCGTTCGAGGTGCTCGCCGTTTCCGGGGGCAGCACCGACGGCTCCGAGCGCACGCTCGCCGGCCTGTCGCGGACCAGCGTCATCGTGCAGGACGACATCCTTGACCGCGGTGCCGCGCTGCAGGCCGGCTTCGGCTACGCCTCGGGTGCCTGGATCGGCTTTGTGGACGTCGACGCTGACGTCGAGGTGGACCCGTACGAGCTGGTCGAGTGCCTGCACCGGGCCCGCGAGGAAGCCTCCGTGCTCGTATGAGCGTCATCGCCCCCGCACCGGCGATGCTGCGGGACATCAGGGACGTCATCGCCGAGCAGGCCATCCAGCCCATCTTCCAGCCGGTGATCTCGCTGGAGGACGGCGTCGTGCGGGCCTACGAGGCGCTCGCTCGCTTCGCGCACTTCCCGAACCCGGTGGACGCGTTCACCGCCGCGACCGACGCGGGCCTCGGGGTGCAGTTGGAGCAGCTCGCCATCGAGAAGGCGTTCGAGCACCTGGACCAGCTACCCAGCGGCGCGTTCCTGAGTGCGAACCTGTCGGTGGAAGCGCTGCTCACCCCGCAGGTGCAGGCCACGCTGCTGGCCCACGCGGCCCACCCGATCGCGGTGGAACTGACCGAGCACGCCCCGGTGCACGACTATCCGGCGCTGATCGCGGTGACCGACCGGCTGCGCTCCGCCGGTATCGCCATCGCCGTCGATGACACCGGGGCCGGCTTTGCCAGCCTCAGCCACATCCTGCAGTTGCGCCCCGACATCATCAAGCTCGACATCACCCTCACCCGGAACATCGATGCCGATCCGGTACGAGCAGCGCTCGCCCGTTCCCTCGTCGGCTTCGCCCAGGACATCGGGGCCATCCTGATCGCCGAAGGCATCGAGACGCCCGCCGAGCACGAGCGGCTGCGCAGCCTCAACGTGCAGCTGGGTCAGGGCTATTTCCTGGCTCGCCCGGGACCGCTATTTCCTCCAGTCCAGCCCTGACCAACCGATAAGAGCGGCGTTCGTACCGCTCCCGCAGCCCTTCCGGAGGTTCCGTGTCCAGGCCACGCGCGCTCGTTGTCGAGGACTCACCGGAGTTCATGCTGCTCTGCCGGCACCTGCTGGAGAAGGAAGGGTTCGACGTGCTCGCGGTCACCGACGGCGAAGGCGCCGTCGAGCAGGCCCAGCAGCAGAACCCGGACATCGCCATCCTCGACCTCGGCCTGCCCGACGTCGACGGGATCGAGGTGTGCCGGCGCATCCGCCAGTTCACCGACGCGTACATCATCATGGTCACCGGCCGCACCGACGAGGTGGACAAGATCGTGGGCCTCTCGGTGGGCGCCGACGACTACGTCACCAAACCGTTCTCCCCCCGTGAACTGGCCGCCCGCATCCAAGC
>NZ_LOJP01000001.1:834229-842473 GCF_001553785.1 Actinoplanes sp. TFC3 | reverse complement strand
GTTCCGGCCAGGGTGACTTCGCGGACGTCCGGGTCGATGCGCAGGTCGCCGTATTCGCGTACCGCGCCGCAGAACGCCGCGGTACGCGAATACGGCGACCTGCGCATCGACCCGGACGTCCGCGAAGTCACCCTGGCCGGAACCGTGCTCGAATTGACGAAAATCGAGTTCGGCATCCTCGACCTGCTGTCCTCAGCCCCCCGCCGAACGTTCACCCGAGGCCAACTCCTCGAAGACGTCTGGGGCGACAACTGGTACGGCGACGACCACATCATCGACGTCCACGTGGGCAACTTGCGCAAGAAACTGGGCGAGTCGGCCTCTACGCCGCGGCACATCCGGACGTTGCGCGGAGTTGGTTATCGCTTCGAGCCGTGATCAGAACGGCAGCGCCGGGGTCAAGCCGGTCCAGCACGCTGAGGATCTCATCGGGGCTTCGCACAACAACGACGCCGGGACGCTCAGCGTACCCACGCGCCCATTCCTGGGTATCCACCAGAGACTTTGGCAGGAATACGTGCCTGCCGTGCCGAAGAGCAATGCGGGCGCTGGTCGCCGAGGAACCCTCGACGATGACAGTGCCCATTGCCATGCCGCTGATGACCACGTCACGTGATTCCGTCCGGACAACCGCGCCACGCTCCGGCGGGGGCACATCGTGGTCCACAACGGTAATCGCGCCAACACCCGTCACACCGGAAACGACCGTCACGCCTGTCGCGGCCAGCGCCTCAATCTGGTGCAGCGTATGGGGAGAACCTGAACCCCCCCACACACAACCGCGATGGCCCGCAAGTCGCGCGGGTTCAACCTGCCTCGGCTCCAGATGAACGGCGGACAGTCGTAAATCATGCAGAGGTTGGACGGGTAAGTCGCGTCCAGGACGGTGCGGAGCTCCCAACCACGTCGTGTCATCCGGTCGATCAGCCCAGCCGCCTCTTGCAGCGCATCTGAACTCACCCGGCTCAACCCAGCACTGGCGAACCCGCGGTGCGCCTCAGGTACAACGCCGTTCAGGACGTCGAGCGCACTGCCCGCCTCGGCAATAAGAGCCGCCGTGCGATACCGCTCCCCCACTGGCGATGCCTGGGTGAGCGCGACTAACGCAGCTCGTTCTGCCTCGGCGCTCATCCGCGGTGCTGGGCCGCCCAGCGACGCTTCCCCGGCTTGTCGAAAAGCTCCCCCCGCCGACGAAGCCAAACCACCGCACCCGCCACTGCAGCAACAGCAATCCCCCACGGCGCCACATCCTGCACCCCGTGACCCGCCGCTGCAGGTGGCACCGAGCCAACCAGCCGCCGCACGTCCCCGGCCGGCGTCTGACCCAGGGCGAGCACGCTCGTTCCTGCGGAGAAGGCGTCCGAATTCCTGAGTACCGCAGTCTCCTCGTCGGTGATGGGAGTCGGGGCGGCGCTACCGAGGACCAGGACGCGCAAGGCGCCGGATTGGTCTGCGGCGATTGTGCGGTCCTCGCCCGAGCCCACTCTCAGCTGCACCGGGGAGCCGCCGCGGAACCCGACTGCGTAAACAGCTAGCCCGTCGGCGGTTCCTGACTCGGCGTCCCACTGCACGGTGAGCGCGTCCGCTGTTCCTCCGTAGCCCGGCCCGTCGGCCAGGGCAATGCCGGGCGCGGAGGCGAGCAGGGCGCCGGTAACAGCGCCGGCCGCCAGCAGCCGGGAACGAGGACATTTCACCTCTTAATGGTGCCACGGCGGACCAGCCCCCCGAAAGCCCAGCAGAACAGCCCTTGAAAGACCAGCAAAGAGCCCGGCCAACGGCCCCGCTGAAACTTGCCGAAGGGCTGTGGACAACCTGTTGGCAACCTATACCCGAGCTTGAAGGCGGCCTGAGATTCAATTGAGGTAGCGCGCCGATCTCACCGGCATGACCGTCACGCAGCTCATCGCCCCCGCCACCGCGGCCCGCCCGGCGCACCTGTTCGACGCCTCGCGCTTGTGGGCCGCCGCCGACGCCTCGGTTGAGCTGACGGTTGTTGTTCCGTTCTTCAACCCGGGGGCGGCGCTGCGGCCGACGGTTGAGCGGCTCATCGCTTGCCTGCAGGCCGAGCTGGTGGCGTACGAAATCATCGCTGTTTCGGATGGTTCGACGGACGGCTCGGAGGCCACGCTTGAGGGTCTGCCCGGCGTGAAGGTTGTTGTCAGCCCGGTGAACCAGGGTAAGGGCGCGGCGCTGCACCTGGGCTTCGCGGCGGCGCGCGGGTCGTGGATCGGGTTCGTTGACTCCGACGGTGACATCGACCCGGAGCACCTGGTGGAATACCTGCGCACGGCGCAGCGCGGTGGGCACGCCGGCGTGTACGCGGACAAGCGGCACGAGGCGTCGGCCAGCGGTTCCTCGAAGTTCCGCAAGTTCGTGTCGATGTTCTACTCGACGCTGGTGACGATGCTGTTCGTGCTGGGCATGCGCGACACGCAGACCGGCTGCAAGGTGCTGCGCCGCGACGTGCTGGCGCTGCTGCTGCCCCGCATGCGCGAGCGTCGCTTCGCTTTCGACCTGGAGTTCTTCGTGGCGGCCAAGGCGGCGGGTGTGCGTGACTTCGTGGGCGCGCCGGTGCGGCTCGAGGAGCGGGTGGCCGGCTCGACGGTGACCTCGAAGGCGATCCTGCGTACGGTCCGCGACACCCTGGTCATCTTCGCCCGGCTGCACCTGACCTCGCAGTACCGGCCCGCCGTGACCCGGCTGATGGCCGAGCTGGCGCAGACCCGCCCGGCCCCGCTGACCGCCGTCGAGTGGGACGACGCGCTCGCCGCCTGATCCGCCACTGCGACAGCTCCCGGCGATGTTCCAGCAGCCCGGCAACCAGCAGCACCACCAGCGACACGATCGACGCGGCGATGCCCAGCCGCAGCCACTTCCAGGGCGTATAGCGCACGGTCACGGCGTCAGAGCCGGCTTTCACGGCCACGGTCCCGGCCACGGTTGGTCTGACTTCCAGCCCGCCGGCCGACCACCCGGGCGACCACTCCTCGGGGATGACCACCCAGCCAGCCGCCCCGGCTTCGATCCGCCAGCTCGTCGAACTGGTCCGCTTGATCCGCCCCGATGCGGCAGCGGGCACCGGGCCACTTGCCGATCCCGCCGCGAGCACCGCCTCGGTTCCGAGTTCGCTTCGGGCAGCCACCGCAACGGCCGACTCGTAGGTGCCGGTGCGCGCCGACACCACCCGTCCCGTGCCGGCCTCTTCAACTTCGTACAGAACAAGTTTTTCGGTACGGAGCACAGCCCGCAAATCCCGCTGCCGATCCAGCCACGCGTACGCCCCGGCCTCCCGATCACGAGCCAGCGCCACGTACCGGATGCCCAACGGAGCGATCAGCCGGCCGAAAGCGCCCTGGCCACCGTCGACGATCAACCGCTGCAGGTACGCCATCCGCTGCGACGACGAGTTCGTGCGCACCGACCCCAACTCGACAGCGTCGCTGCTCAGCACCGGACGCCGGAAGAACGCCCCGGCCGGGGTGGCCACCGTGCGGCCACCGGTGAAGTCGAGCGGCTGGTACTCGTGCCACGGCAGGAACAGCACCGATTCCGTGCCCGCGCCCATGATGCGGTCGGCGTCGTACCAGGCGCTCGGGTAGTGGCTCACCTTGACGCTGCCGCCGAGCCCCCAGACCAGCGAGGGCCCCGAGCCCACATAGGCGGTGGCCAGGGCCAGCAACGCCGCCGCGCTGATCAGCTGGGTGATCGCCGGGCGCGCGGGACGACACAGATCGGCGAGGGCTTCGGCGGTGACACCGATGCCCACGGCGTACGCGATCATCGTCAGCGCGACCCATTTCTGCTGCTCGCGCATGGCCTCGAAAAGCGGCAGATAGTCGAAGGCAGCCCGGTAGGCCCCGGCCAGTGGTCCCTCGATCCCGGCGCCGAACAGCAAACCCACCAGAGCCAAAGCAGTCAGCGGTACGCCCGCAGCCCGATCCCGCCGGCACAACCGCACCAGCCCCGCCGTCGCAGCCAGCACCATCGCCACCCCGGGAATGAACCCGAGCACCAGCTGCGGGCTGCTGTCAGCGCCACCCCGCCAGAACCCGCGCAGCGACAGCAGTGTCGCGGCGAGCCCGTGCGGACCGGCGTGCGTGGCGTACACCTCGAGGTCGCCGGGCCCGACCTTGACCGTCAGGATCGCGCTGGACACCACCACCACGGCGTACGCATAGATGCACCCGGCACACGCGATGACCACGAGTGTCCGGATGATGTCGCGCGAGCGCGGCCGGGGCAGCACCGCGAACGCCAGCAGCCCCACCCCGCCCAGCCACGCGGCGTGCGGCCCGACCGCCATGGCCAGCGCGTACCACCCGGCCGGACGCGCGGCGAACCACCGTTGCCGGCGCCGTCCGCGCAGCGCCGAGGCGAGCAGCCAGCCCAGCAGCGCGACGGAGAGCAGAAAAGCGACGTGCCCGGCCTGCAGACGCTCGACGACGAATGGGTTGCAGCACGCGAACAGCGCCGCAGCGTGCCGCCGCCATCGGCCGCCACCGGCGAGCGCCGACACCCCTCCGGCGGCGATCGGGAAGAACGCGAGGATGAGCAGCCACGCGGTGACCCCGGAGCCGACGATGCTGCGCAGGATATGGGTGGCCAGGCGGTACGGCAGGGCGTCCAGGGCGGCCGGGTCCAACCCGTAGAGGCCGGGGGTGAGCGCCTGATGGGGGCCGGCCACCCAGTCGAGCAGCAGGAGGTAGCCGTCGCGGGTCCACGGCGCTACCACCGCGATCCCGGCGAGCAGGCCGAGCAGCGCCGACTCCGCGGTCAGCCGGGCCGCCGCGACGTCGATCCCGGGTAACCGTCGATGCCGGGCGTGCCTCGTCGCCCGGGCGGGTGTGATCGCCGGGGCCGGCGCGGTCACCGGGGGCGGTGGCGGCGGCGGGGCGCGTGGGCCGCTTGGATCACCGCCGCGACCAGGGCGGCCAGCGAGCTGCCGGACTCCCCCGAGGTGTCGACGGTGATCTCGGCGTGCCGGGCCGGTCGTTCGCCGAGCAACTGCCGGTAGCGCCGCTGCTGAGCCTGCTGGCCGGCGAGGCTGCGCTCGGGCTTGCGGCGGTGGATGAGCTGGATGGGGGCGTCCGGGAGCACGAGCACGTCCGGCGCCGGGACCAGTTTCTCGGCGATCCGGGCCGCGGGTGAGCCGGGCCAGGGTGATTCGCGCAGGTCGTAGACCCAGCGGTCGGCGATGACCACGCGGCGACGGGCAAGAGCAGGGGCGACCGTGTGCAGGTAGCGCCAGAGGTACTCGCCGGCGTAGAACCACGCCGCTACCCTGCGCAGCCCGGCGTGGTCGGGCCCCGAGCCCGGACCGGTCGGCGGCGCGGTCGAGGGTGCCGTCGAGCCGACTCCCAGCAGCCGCCGGGCCAGCGCGACCCCGGGCAGATTCCCACGGGCCATGCCGAAGTAGGCCGACCCGGTGCTGAAGCCCGCCGAGCGTAGCTGCCCGGACAATCCGCTGGCGACCGTGGACTTGCCCGAGCCATCAGTGCCCACCAGCGCCACCACGACCCCGCGCGTACGCAACCCCAGCGGGCCGGCCGCCCCGGCTGCGGGCAGCACCGAGCGGCGCTGGGCCCAGGTGGCCGCCACCACATCGGGGGCGAGGCTGCGCCAGGCCAGGCGTACCCGGGCGCGGGCGGGCAACCCCGGGTCGGGTGTTGCCCCGCGGGCCGCGGCGAGCAGGTCAGCGGTGACGCGGGCACCGAGCTGGCGGGTGAGCCGGCGGGCGAGGGCCTCGCGGTGCTCGGGGTCGGCAGCGGCCCACGCGAACCGGGCTTCCTCGAGGCGGGCCGGGGCCGAAATGCGCCCGCGCAGCACCGGGCGGATGAGCAGGTCGGCGGTGGCTGCGGCGCCGGTGAGCCGGTGTGTGAGCGGGTCCACGGTGACCTCGGACGCGGGGACCAGCCGGACCGGGCCGACGTACAGGTCGCCGTACGTCAGGTCGATGACCGCGAGCCCGGTCGACGTGGCGACGGCCAGGCTGATGTGGCGCAGCCGGCGAGGGTCGTGGGCCTGGGCGATCCGGGCGCAGGCGAAGCGGCTGGTGAGCGCGGTCAGCGGGTTGTCGCGTCCGGCGTACCAGAAATCCAGGTCCTTGGGTCCGTCGTCATCGGCCCAGCGCTGCGGCGCGAAGGCCTCGCCCTGCCACGCCCAGCGCTCGCCGGTCTTGTCCAGCGCACCGGTCAGCACCTCCAGCACTTCGGCACGATCGGCCGCGACGGCGCTGGAACGCTCGGAGGTTCGCCGGTAATCGGTCATTTCCTCCTGATTATTACGCTCGGGCGGGGCTCGGCGCGGCGGAATCCGGCGGGCGGCATCCCCTGTGCGTCAGGCCGCTACACCCCAGGCCTCGCCGGCAACGCGGCGGGTGTACTCCTGCGGCGCGTCCGCCTGGCGGGTGCGGCGGTGCACGCCCCGGCGCGGGCGGTGGCCGAACGCGGTGACCAGGGCCATCAGGATCAGGAACCCGGCGAGCATCCAGGGCAGGGCGTCGCGGGGGCCATGCGCGCTGGCCGCCGGGGCCAGGCCGCCCATCAGGGTACGCGAGCCCGCCCCCGAAGCCTGCCCGCTGACCAGCACCGACGTCCCGGCCCGGCCCGCCGCCGGACCCATGTCGAGCAGCAGGTGCACGGTGCCGTTGTCGTCCGCGCGGATCTCCCGCCACGCGTCGCTGCCGATGCGCACCTTGGTGACCGCGCGCTTACGGAACCCGATAGCGGTGACTTCGAGCCGGTTGCTGCCGTCGTGCCAGGTGGTGGTGAGCCCGGTCGTGGCCGACGACACCGGGGCCGGGGCGGCCACCGGGCTGCGCAGCATCGCGAAGACCACCGCTGCGGCCCCGAGCAGGACCAGAACGAGGACGATCCGTACGGGCCGGCGAACGGCGGTGGTCTCAGTCATGTCACCGAGCATGCAGGTGATTTCCGCCCAGGTCACCGGTGGTGAGAGAACCTTGCGGCGGAATTGAACAGTTCTTGAATCCGCGGCCGATTACACCGGCGTGACCCTGAGAACCGGCCGCCTGGCAGGCCTGCTCGCCACCGGAGCCGCGCCCATCGCGGTGGCCGTTGCGGTGCAGAGCGCCGGTAACCTCGCGTTCCACTCGGTGGTCGGGCGGCTGCTCGACCCGGACGCGTACGGCGCGCTCGGCGCGGTGCTGGCCGCCATGGTGATGCTCGGCGTGCCGCTGGGGGCGTTGCAGACCGCTGCGTCGGCGCTGGTCGCCTCGCAGGGTGCGAGCTGGGGCGCGGCCCGCCGCACGCTGCGCTCAGTGGCGGTGTGGTCGTTGGTGCCCGGCCTCGTGGTGCTGACCTGCACGCCGCTGCTGCGTGACTACTTCCACCTCGGGTCGCTGGCTGAGGCGGCGCAGCTGGGGCCGTACCTCGTCATCGCTGCTGTGACTGCCGCCGCGCGCGGATTGCTCCTGGGCGATCGTCAGGTCGGCACCGTCGCCAACACCTATTTCACCGGTACGGCCATCCGCCTCGGCCTCGGATTGGCCCTCGTTCTGCCGCTCGGTGTATCCGGCGCGCTGGCCGCCACCGTGCTCGGCGAATTGGCCTCCCTGGTCATCGCGATCCGCACGCTACGCCGGGCCGGCGGCACCGCCAGTGGGTCGTCCCTGCGACTGCGCGCGGTCGGGCATGCCGGCCTCGCGGTCACCGGCCTGTTCCTGTTCTCCACCGTCGACTTGCTGCTCGCGCGTCACCACCTGCGCGACGGTTCCTCCGGGTCCTACGTCGCCGCCGCCACCATCGCCAAGACCGTGCTGGCGCTGCCCGCGGGCATCATGTCGGCCGTCTTCCCACGCCTGCTGGCCAACTGGACGCGCCCCGGACGCGCGCGCGTGCTGATCGCGGGCGCGGGCGCCGTCGCTGGTCCCGCTCTACTGGGCGGCTTGCTCATCGTCGCGGTGCCATCTTTCGTGCTTGGCATCCTGTACGGCCACGGCTACGCGGACGCCACCGGACTGGTCCGCACGCTGGCCGGCGTGGCCGCGCTGACCTCGCTGGTGACCGTGCTGACCAATGCCGCGCTGGCCCGGCGCTCGTGGACCATCGCGGTGCCCTGGGCCGGGGCGGTGCTCGAGGTGGCGCTGATCGAGATGTTCCACGACTCGGCCACCCAGATCGCCCTCTGCTCGGCCGCCGCGCTGGTCCCGGTCCTGCTGCTCATGGTGCTGCTCGAAGGCCGGGCCTGGTTGCCCGATCCGGCTCGCACCCCCGTACCCGCCCC
>NZ_LOJP01000001.1:796989-834129 GCF_001553785.1 Actinoplanes sp. TFC3 | reverse complement strand
GACCTGCTCGGTGTACACCTCGGCGCCCCCGCCGCCGTCTGACCCCTTGGAGTTGCTGTGCGCATCCTCGTCCTGAACTGGCGCGACCTGGCCCACCCGGCGGCCGGGGGCGCCGAGGTGTACACCGAGCAGGTGCTGCGCCGGTGGGTAGCCGCCGGCCACCAGGTCACCCTGTTCGCCGCCTCGGTAGCCGGTCGCCCGGCCGTGGAGATGGCCGACGGCTACCGGGTGATCCGCGCCGGGAACCGGTTCACCGTTTACCGCGAAGCCCGGCGCTGGTGGGAACGGTGCGGGCGGGGCAGCTTCGACGTGGTCATCGACGAGACCAACACCGTGCCGTTCCTGGCTCATGAGTGGGTTGATGACGGGGCTCGTACGGTCGCGTTGGTGCACCAGACCTGTGAGGAGATCTGGCACCACAATGCCCCGCCGCTGGTCGCGCATCTTGGCCGGCACGCCCTCGAACCGCGCTGGCTGCACCGGCTCGCTTCTTCTCCGGTGCTGGCGGTCTCCGAGTCGACGCGGGATGCGCTGGCCCGGTTCGGTGCTCGCGACGTGACCGTCGTACCGGAAGGCTTCGAACCGCCTTCGCAGTCGCGGTTGTCGCCCAAGGAAGATCGTCCGACTGTGGTGTTCTGCGGCCGGATGGTCAGCTACAAGCGCCCGTGGGATGTGCTGCGTGCGGTGCAGAACGCGCACCGGGAGCTGCCCGGCCTTCAGCTGTGGATGATCGGCGGCGGTCCGCTGCTGGGCAAGCTGCGTCGTGCTCGCCCCGACGGCGTCGAGTTCTTCGGGCGGGTCAGCGAGGCGGTCAAGCACGATCTGATGGCTCGGGCTCATGCGCACGTTTCGACGAGCGTGCGGGAGGGCTGGGGACTGGTGGTCACCGAGGCCGCTGCCCTGGGAACACCGACCATCGCGTACGACGTCCCGGGTCTGCGCGACTCGACGCTGGCCGCCGGCGGGGTCGTCGTACCGCCGAGCCCGGACGCATTGGCTCGCTGGATGGTCGACCTGCTGCCCGCTTGGCAGAGCCAGTCGTTCGAGCCGCTGCCGTACGGGGGTGCGCACTCCTGGGACGAGGTGGCCGATCGCCTGCTGGATGCGGTGCTGACCCAGGCCCGGGTGCCCGCTGTTTCCGTTGGTCTCGTTGCTGCCTGAGGAGTTCGTATGAAGATCAGCTTTGTCGTGCCGACGCGCAACTCCGGACGTACCCTCGCGGCTTGTCTTGGAT
Organism: Actinoplanes sp. TFC3; assembly: GCF_001553785.1. Taxonomy (GTDB): domain Bacteria; phylum Actinomycetota; class Actinomycetes; order Mycobacteriales; family Micromonosporaceae; genus Actinoplanes. The sequence goes on along the minus strand of NZ_LOJP01000001.1, from coordinate 832,895 downwards.
CGTTGCGCTCCCAGACGCATGCCGAGGTCGAAATCGTGGTGGTGGACAACGGATCCACCGACGCCACGGTTGCCATCGGCGAGCGCTTCGCCGACCAGGTGCTGCAGTGGGGACCCGAGCGCAGCGCGCAGCGCAACCACGGCACCAAGTGCAGCACCGGCGACGTCGTCGTGTTCATCGACTCCGACATGGTGATGGAACCAACGATCGCCGCCGACATCGCGCGTACCTTCGAGGCCTCGCCTGCCACCGGGGCGCTGGTCATCCCGGAACGCTCCTTCGGTGACGGCTTCCTGGCGCACTGCCGCGAGCTGGAAAAAAGCTTGTACGTCGGCGACCCGGCTGTGGAGTCCCCGCGCGCCTTCCGCCGCGAACTGATCGAGGACCTCGGTGGCTGGGACGAGAACCTGACCGCAGCCGAAGACTGGGACCTGGCCGATCGCACCCGCGCGGTGGCCACGGTGGGCCGCGTGACCAGCTACATCTGGCACGACGAGGGCCGCATCAAGCTGAGGGCTACGTTCGCGAAGAAGCGCTACTACGGCCGCTGGATCGACCAGTATGTCAGTATGCATGCCGATTCGAACACCAAGTTCGCGCGCACCGCACTGGTACGCAAGCCTGGGGCGCTGCTGCGGCATCCCGTGCTGACCGCGGGGCTGGTCGCGCTGAAGGCCACGGAGGCAGCGGGGTTGCTGCTCGGCGTGCGCGACAGTCGCAGTGCTTCGCCGGCTGGCTCTTCTTCGGCTGGTGCTTCGCGGGACAGCCGGGTCGCATGAGACGCATCGTTCACCTCATAGCGGAGTTCTCGTCGCACGAGGCCATGGGTCGCACGGTCACGGAGACGGCTTCGCGCGTACCAGGCGAGCATTTCCTCGTCACGTCGCAGGCTCATGACGGGGCTTCGGTCTTCCAGGAAGTCGACGAACTAGGCGGCACGGTTGCGTCTTTCCCCCTCGGCCGCACAGCCGCGCTGGCCGGGGTGCTGGCGCGCATTCAACCCGATGTCGTGCACCTGCACGCTGGCGCTCTGGGCCCGCTGCAAGCTGCGATGCCGGTGTTGCGGCCTTACAAGACCGTGCTGACCGCGTACGCGTGGCCCACTGTTCCTGGTCCCGCAACCTGGCGCCGGGCGTCCTTGGCCGAGATGCGTGCGTCCAATGTTCTGCAACCGCGCGTCGCCCTGACCACCCTGCTGCCGCCTTTCATCGCTACCGCCGCGTTGCGTCGCGCCGGCGTATCCACAGTGCTCACCCCCGACCCGAGGGTCGCGGCCCGGCTGCGCGGTTTCGACGTTCGCCGTCTCCCCTCCGGCGCACCCACCGACTCCCGACGCGCCTCGTTCTCCGCAGCAGCCCCTGCAGTCGTCTTCGCCGGCCGAGCCGAAACCGTTCGCGGGCTCGACACCCTGCTGGCCGCCTGGCCTTCCATCAAATCCCGCGTTCCCGATGCCCGGCTACGGCTGCTGCTGATCCCCCGCCCCGAACTGCCCGCCATCCTGGACCGAGCGGGTGCCCTTTCGGACGTCGAAGTCGTTACGACACCGGTGCCGGACCTGCTGGGCGAATTCGCCGCGGCTCAGGTGGGAACTTGGCCGTTCAAGTTCGACTACACCACGTCGCCGCCGGCCATGGCTGTTGCCGAGGCCATGAGCGTGGGGCTGCCGGTGGTGGCTACCGATGTCGCTTGCGTACGGGCCGTTCTGGAGCCCGGGGTCAATGGGGTTGCGGTGCCGCCGGCTCGGCCTTTGGCTTTGGCTGACGCCATTGCCGGGCTGCTGCGAGATGAGGTGGGGTGGCGGCGGTATGCGTCTGCGGGGCTGGAATCGGTGCGGAACCAGCTGGGCTGGGACCGCGCGGCCGAGGTGACCGCTGGGGCCTACGCGCAGGACCTTCCGATCGCATCGAACCGGCGCTGAGGCGAAGGCCGACCTTGGTCAGAAGCAAGTCCCGCTGCCTGAGTCCGTCACCGGCTTGGCGGCTTCCAGCGGGTGCCAGCTCCATCCATACCCATCCTCGGAAAGCGACATCTCCAGCACCCCATGATGGTCGTAATCCACGAATTCCCCAGCCGGCCGCCCAGCAGCAACCACCGGGTTCCCCAACTCGTCATAGGCATCGTCCTGGGCCGCCGGTCGGTAATGCGCCTGACCGCCCGTTCCCACCACGAACTGCCGGACCCCATGCTCATCGCGAACTCCAGCGGTGTTCAGAGGGGGAAAGCGCTCGTAGTCGGCTTCGTGACCGGACAGCACCAGCTCGACCTTGTTGTCGTACAGCGTCTGGTAGAGGTCGGCTGTTCGCGGGTCGGGGCCGGCGATACCCGTTGACCAGCGCGGGTGGTGCCAGGCGGCCAAAGCACAGTGTTTCCCGTCAGCGGCGAGGTCCTTGGCCAGCCAGGTCTGTTGCGGCGAACCAGCACCGCAGCCGCCAGCCACCGCTGAGCAGTTGGAGTTGAGCACGACGATGTGCCAGCTACCTACATCGGTGGACCAGTAGCCCCTTTTTTCCGTGATGCGGTCGCCGAAGTAGGCGGTGAAGGTGTTGGCGTCCTGGACTTTGTATTCCTGGTTGCCGAAGACGGGGATGGTTTTGCTCTTGAGCCGGCCGAACGAGGGGCCGTAGACGGTCTTGTACGCGTCGGCCTTGGGCAGCTCGTATTGGAAGTCTCCCAAACCCAGGAAAGCAGCGGGGTTCAGGGCAACCGCAAGGTCGGAAACGGCCTGGCTGCGGCAGTGGGCTCCACCAGCGGCGAACAAGGGGTCAGCGGGGTCGCAGGCCATGTCCCCCACCACGGCCACGCGAACCGGGCCCGCCGACGACGAACACCGCGTCAGCAGCCACACCAGAATCAGCACCAGTACCAGCCCCAGCGCAAGAACCCCCCGCAACCGCCGGCTCACAACCGCCCCCCGCGGAAAGAGCGAAGAAGCCGCCCCCGGAAAAGACGAAAAACCTGTCGGCGCCGGCGACCGGGCTGCTGGAACACGTACATGTAAACCACTGCCCCCACAACGGAAACGGGCAGCAGGTAGTACGCATACCGAGCCGCCCGAGCCGGCGCGTACCGCAGGGAAACCTCGCCCCCAGCCGGCAGCTTCCACCCGTTCATGTAGCCCTGAATGGTGACCTTCTCAGCCTTGGCACCGGTGAGAATCCAGCCGGGAGCAACGTTCTCGGCCAGCCCCAGCGTCGTCGGCCCGGTGGCGGTGACAGTGCCGGAATACTGAGTGGGATTGCGGCGGGACCAGTCGACGCTTGACGTGGCCGAGGAAGCTACGTCACGAACCAGGACAATGGACGATGGCGTGGCGACGGGCCGTAAACGTACCCCTTTGTATTCGACGGTTGATTGTTGCTTTCCGGCCAGATCCCGCAGCCCGTACAGATACAACCGCGTCTCAATGGCGGTGGGATCGGGGTTGATCAGGGTCTGATACGGGGTCCAGCCGTTGTAAGCGGCCACCGATGGCAACGTCCGGCACAGGTCGGGACCCTTCAAGAACAAACAAAACTTGGGATTTCGTACGGCCACGCTCCGCGCCTCCATGGACAACTCGTAGAGCGACCCCGCACCCACCCCATCGGCCTCCGAACCGATACAGGCCAGATGCCGGATCGCCTTGAGCGTGTACGTCGTCTCCCCATCGGGACCGATTTGCTGGTCTGCCGCCAGCCCGGCCTCGTCAGCGGTTTCGTCGTCGTAGCGGAAGCAATCCTCCAACGGCTCGAAGGGCGCCAGCACCGACCCGGCCATTCCGCCATCGACGCGCAGTTCGTGCCTTCCCGCGGTCAGCGACACCGTCACGTCGGGCACGGCCGGCGGCCAGATTGTTTGCGTCACCACCGGGTCGAGCGCGTCGACCTGCAGGTTGCGGTATTCCGTAACGGTCTGCGGCTTGAGCCGTTCCCCAACGTCGGCGTGCAGGATGACCTGCAGTTCGTCGGACAGCTCATCCATGGTGACGACCCGCTCGTACGAGGTCCAGTCGTCATCGATAACCGGGCGCGCCGACAGTTCGCAACCGGCCGAGTTGGTTTGCCACAAACAGATTTGCGGACGCGCCCCGGCCACGTGACGGTATTGCAGCCGCACCCGGAAGACCCGGCCGGCACTGGCATTACGGACCACGACCTTGGTGCAGGCAGCGTGGTCGAGGGCGCTGAGCCGAACGGTTTGCCCGGAACGGGAGAGCTTGAGCCCGAGCAGGTTCCACGGGCGCGGTTCGTAGTTGTTGCAGTCGAAAACCGGGGAGTATCCGGTGATCAGCGCGGGTGTCTTGGAAGCGGCGTACAGGGTGAGTTTGGTAGCCGCGCCGACCTGGATCGACGGGTTGGCGCTGTCCAGTGAGACGGTGCGCGAGCCGCTGCTGATGGCCAGGATGTCGCGGCCGGCGGGCAGCGGGATGCTCAGGTCCGGCCGGGTGGAAACCGCGGTGCCATCTACCTTGACGACCGTGGGGTCGCGCAGGATGAGCCGGTTGGTGGCGGTGTCGATGTGCGGTTGCAGCACCGCGGCGGCGCGGGCGCGCTGGGCGAGCGTGTACGTGCCCGCCGACATGTCGACCGTGGTGGTGGGTGAGCCCTTGTCCACGGCGGGCACGGGCCAGTGCACCACGTCGGGGGTCACCACGGCGGTGTTGTCGACCCGGGGGCTGGTGGGTGCGACCGAGGTGTCCTTGCGCGCGGCGATGGCGGTGCGCGTGTCGACGGTGCCCAGCACGGCAGCCCCGGCGTCGGCGCGCGCGGGGGCATCGATCAGCCGGTCGTACGTACGCAGAGTTGGGCTTGTGCCGTTGGCGAATTCCCACAGGTCGAGGGTGCCTTCGACGTCGTGTTCGGCCCCCGGCACCCGGGCCATGGCGTCGGCCAGGACGCGGTCGTCGGCGAAGTAGCGGTTCGGCAGCCCGCGCAGCAGGTCGTGGCGCACGATCACCCGGCTGGCCCCGATGGCGTCGAGCAGCTTGGGCACCGGCGTCAGGTCGCCGGCCAGCAGCGCGGTCTCGATGGCGTGCACGTCGGCGCTGAACCCGGCCCCGTCACCGAAGTAGCCGTCGGGCTTGGGCTGGATGACCGGATGCTGGACGAGCAGGTTGGCGATGCTGTCGACGCCGAAGAATCCCCAGGTCGTGGGCATCTGGTAGTAGTCGTCGAGGGGCAGCACGAGAACCTTGCCGGGGCGCTTGTCGGCGTCGATCTTGGCGGCCAGGTCCCACCAGTACTGCGGTACGCGCACGTGGGTGGACGGTTGCGTCGGGCGCTCGTCGGGCATGACGCCACCGGTGTACAGCGGGTACGGGTAGGCCAGGACGAGCAGCACGGGCAGCGCAGCTCCGCCGTACCCCAGTCGTTGCGCCCAGCCCGGGATCCGCGTGCGCTGCCACGTTCGCAAACGCTGGAGCATGCCTTCCACGCCGATCGCCAGCAGCACCGCGAAGAACGAGATCAGTAGCTGACCGAGCTTGCTCATCGGCTCGCGGAACAGCCAGAAACCGGGGGCGTGCAGGTACAGGAACATGTTGATCTGGTTGAGCGGGGGCCGCAGCCCCTTGCTCAGGAACACGAAGACCAGCACCAGCAGGACCAGCCCGAACGCCACCCGCCGCAGTCGCCGCGGTGCCAGCAGGGGGGCCAGGAAGACCAGCGCGGGCAGCAGATAGCGGATCCAGATCCACCACGGCCGGTCCAGGTCCGAGGCGAACGGCAGGTATTGCGGGCGGAACCAAGCCCAGTTCGCCACCAGCGTGAGGATGTTCGGCGGCAGGTTGTTGACCTGCGACCAGGACCAGTTCGTCGGGTCGGTGAAGGTTGCGTTGGCCGTGGCCCCACCGCCGCCGGTGTAGCTCTGCGCCAGCGGCACAAGCCAATACGCGTTCAACAGCACGGCCCAAGGAGCAGCAAGAACAAACCACTTCAGCAGCCGTACGGCCGAAGCTCGCCCCAGCACCAGCCACGCCAGCACCGGTGTCCCACCCACCGCCCACGCGTACGCGACGACCAGCATCGGCGGGTTGAACGACAGGAACGAGGTCGGCATCAGCGCGAACCCGGCAATCGGCGTGGGTACCCGCCGGCCCATCGCGACCCGCATCGCGATCGCCGTGATGAGCGCGACCGACCCGACCGAAATGATGTTCAGCGGATTTGGCAGCCGGGTCAGGAAGAACCCGTTGAGCAGCCCGAAGCACCCGGCCGTGACGATGGCGGCTTCGCTGCGCACGAACGCGCCGGCCAGGTACGCCACCCCGAAGCCGACCAGCCCGTAGATGCAGATGTAGAACAGCCACTGCGCGGAGTACTCGGTGAGCCCGACCGCGCGGCACAGCCAGATCAGGACGAACTCGAAGCCGCGGGCCATGGTATAGCCGGCGGACCCGGCGCCGGTGGTCTGGTGGTTCCACGCCCAGTTGGCTTCGGGCGCCCAGCCCCGGCGGATGTAGGCGCCCATGTCCCCGGCGGCGATGAACGTGCCCGTGCGGAACCAGCGGCTGACGATCAGCGCGTTGAGCGCCAGCACGATCAGGTAGGGCCGCGCAGCGATCAGCGAGGCACGGGAGAGGGCACGCGGCACTCCTTCTCATCGGCAGTGTCACGGCTGTGCCTTAGCCCCAGCAGCCCCATCGGTACGGCAAAAGCACTCAGCACCAGCCCCACCAGAACGGCGTAGAACACGAAGTCGGTGTGCCCGAGCGCGTGCGCCGGCCCGCAGATGGCGAAGACAGCCACCGCGATGCTCAGCGGCACCCGCCACAGCCGGTCGGCCAGCACCGAGAGCCGGTCCAGGCGCCGGGAGCTTCGACGATGCCGGGTCCGCATGTTCTCACCATCGGCATTGCCGGCCCGCTGATGAGCCGCAACCGCTGTAACCATTTCGCACCCGAACGCGTACCCGGTAGCCCCCCAGCGCACCGAGGCTCAAGGAGGCCGGTTCACCACCCCCCGAAAGGTCGGCGCATGGGATTTGCGGCGCGCACGCTGGTCGAGGCCTACCCAGGCCCGGCGGCGGTCGTGGACACGGACGGCCGTGTCCTGGTCGCCAACGGTCGTTGGGGGCCGCTGTTCACCCCCGAGGGCATGGTGCTGGCCGAGCGGGACGGTGACTGCCCGGCCCATCGGCACATCCTGTCCACGGTTCGCGGGCTGACCCCCGCGGACGAGCCGGCCGAGCTGCGCTGCCGGTGTGACGCCGGGGCTGGCAGCACGATCCGGGTCACCCACCTGGAAAGCGACTGCGGTGCCCACCGCCGGCTCGTCACGGTGGAGGCGGCCACTGTCGGACTCGACGCCGCTGCCGAGGCCAAGTCACAGTTCCTGGCGCTGCTGGGGCATGAGATCCGCACGCCGGTGACCACGGTGGTGGCGACCATCGACCTGCTGCGTGCCCAGCACCTGCAGCAGGACGTGCGCGAGATCGTCGACAACGTGCACCGCTCGGTGCACTCGCTCAAATCGCTCACCGACGACCTGCTCGACCTGGCCCGCCTGGAGACCGGCAGTTTGCAGGTCAAGCGGGAACCCGTGCCGGTGCGCGCGGTGCTGGAGGGCATCATCGAGCCGTTGCAGCAGGAGGCTCGCAGCAAGCGGATCCTGTTGCTGGCCGCGCCCGCCCCGGATCTGCCGGCCGTGGTGCTCGGCGACACCGACCGGCTGCGTCAGGTGCTCACCGGGGTGGTCGGCAACGCGGTCAAGTTCACCGAGGCCGGCGAGGTCATCGTGACGGCCGCGCGGGACAGCACCAACACCTTCGTCATCACCGTCTCGGACACCGGGCCGGGCATCGACGAGCCGGACCGCCGGCGCATCTTCGCGCCGTTCGTGCAGGCCGACTCGACCGCGTCGCGCCGGCACGAGGGCGCGGGTCTGGGTCTGGCGCTGGCCGCGCGGCTGGTCGAGTGCATGGGCGGCACCATCGAGGTGGAGTCCCAGCCCGGCGTCGGGTCCCAGTTCACGATCCGCCTGCCCTACGAGCCGGCCACGGACCATTGCGAAGATGAGGTACGTCCACCGCTCGCCCGCCGCCGGGTAGCCGTGGCCGCGCCCTCACCTCGCTCCGAGCTGGCCCTGACCTGGCTGCTGATCAGCGGCGGGGCCGAGCCGGTGCCGGTGCGCTTCGCCGACATCACCGCCGGGGTGCCGGGCGTGGACACCGTGATGTGGTGCGACGACTCGCACGATCCGGAGGCGGTGAAGCGGGTCGAAGCCGTTGCCGCAGCAGCCGGTCCCGAGGGCCGCACGCTGATGATCAGCATCACCGACCCGCGCACCGGGCTCGTCCGCAAGCCCGGCGTGCTCACCGCGCCGCTGATGCTCGCGCGCCTGGTGGCCAACCTCAACCAGGAACGGACCGGGGTGCGCGGCGCGCCGGTGACCGTACCCAAGCTGGCGGGCGGCCGGGTGCTGCTGGCCGAGGACAACGACGTCAACCGCACCGTGTTCAAGCGCATGATCGAGCTGATCGGCGTGGACTGCGACACCGTGGCCGATGGCGCGGCGGCGGTGGAGGCGGTGCTGGACGGTGCTTTGCCGTACGACATCGTGCTCATGGATTTGCAGATGCCCCGCAAGGACGGGCTGACGGCGACGCGGGAAATCCGTGCCGCCGGGAACACGACGCCCGTGCTGGCTTTGACCGCCACGGCGCTGCACGGTGACCGCGAGCGGTGCCTGGCCGCCGGCATGAACGGGCACCTGAACAAGCCGATCACGCTCCCGGAGCTGCGCGCGGCGCTGGAGCCCTATGTGTCCAAGCCGGCCCGCGAGCAGGTGGATCTCACCAAGCTGCACGAGCTGGAACGCGAGCTTGAGGACCGCACGCTGGTGGAGATCACCGTCAGCACGTTCCTGGCGCAGCTCGACGGGCGACGGGCGGCGCTGGCCGACGCCCTGCGCAACCACGATCACGACGCTCTGCGGGCCACCGCACACACCCTCAAGTCCTCCAGCGCGCTGCTCGGCGCCGGCCCACTGGCCGAGGCGTGCGCCCACCTGGAACGCAGCGCGGCAGCGGGCAGCACCGAGCCGGAGCTGGCCGGGCTGGTCGCCGCGGTGGAAGACACGGTCGCCGGAACCATGCGCGTGATGTCGGAGTACCTCGCGGAAGGAGCCCGTAGTGCCGCACAACGATGATGTTCACGCCCTCGTGCAGCGCAACGCCGAGCTCGAACGTCAGGTCCAGGATCTGAACCGTTGCGTGCGCGACCTGGAGGCGTTCTCCCGCGAGATCAGCCACGACCTCAAGGCGCCGCTGGCCGGCATCCTCGGCTACGCGCAGTTGCTCACCCACCTCGACGTGGGCTACCCGCGGCCGCCGGACTACGACGACTTCGTAGCCGAGATCAACCGCGGCGCCGACCGGATGCGCCGGCTGATCGACGACGTGCTGGCCTATTCAACGGTCCGGGGGGCGCCGCTGCACCTGACCGCGATCGACCTGACCGCGCTGGTGCACGACGTGGTGGCCGACCGGGCCATCGAGCTCCCCCGCCCCGGGGCCGAGCCGCGGCCCGCGCCGCAGATCACCTACGACGTGCTGCCCCCGGTGCGCGGGGACCACGCGATGCTGCGCCGGCTGATGGAGAACCTGATCGGTAACGCGATCAAGTACGTGCGGCCCGGCGAAGCAGCGCGGGTGCACGTGTCCGGCCAGGTCACCGCGGACGGCTTTGTCAGCGTCGAGGTCACCGATCACGGGGTCGGTATCCCCCAGGGCCAGCACGACAAGATCTTCGATGAGTTGCACCGGGCGCACCCGGATGCGTACCCGGGAACCGGTCTTGGCCTGACGATCTGCCGCCGGATCGTGGAACGCCTCGGCGGCACCATCACCGCTGATCCGGCGTTCCGGGACGGCGCGCGGATCCAGTTCGCGCTCCCGGCGGCGGTGCCGTCCTTCGAAGCAGACCTGCTCCACATCCTCCCTTGAGATCGGCTTGAGGTTGCCCGCCGATCTGCACCTGCGACCGATACAACCGAGACGAGGCCACATGGACGTGAGACGACTGCTCACCTTGGTGAGCGCCGGCCTGGTGGGCCTGGCGGCAACCGCCGCCGGCACGCCCATGGCGGCACTTGCGGCACCTGCGGCCCCCAAGAGCTGGAACGCTCTGCGGGGAACCGATGACCTGCACAAGATCAACGTGACCTGGAAGGCCGTCGCGGATGCCGATCACTACGTCGTGGACTTCATGTCCGGTGACGTGGAGACCGTGGTGAACGTCCCGGCCACCCAGCTGTCGTACCAGATCGCGGCGCCGGACAACTGTGCGGCGTACAAGATCCGGATCGGCTCGGCCGACGCCGCGGGCACCTCGGCGTTCACGACCTGGTCGTCGCTGAAGTCGCTGGGCCCGGGTTACGTCTCGGGCATGGTGACCGGCCGTGAGGACGACGGCAACACGCTCACCGCGAGCTGGAAGACCCCGGCCTCGCCCGGCTACACCCCGGTGACCGGCTACCACGTCGTGCTGACCCGCGCCGCCGACAAGGTCGTGCTGCTCGACAAGACCGACGCCGACCTGACGTTCCGCTACCCCGGGGTCGACGGCGCCAAGAGCTACAACCTCTCGGTCACCGCGATCAACGACTTCGGTTCCTGCCTGACCGCCACCTCGACGTTCCAGCCGTTCCGCCCGGCCAACCCGACCGACCTGATCGTGCAGCGCCGCGCCGACAGCCCCGGCACCGTCGAGGTGGTCTGGAAGGCGGCCACCAGCGGGCCCGCCCCCACGTACTTCCAGATCGCCTATGGCGAGTCGAAGATGACCGGCACCGTGAAGGTCAGCGCGTCGGCCACCTCGGGCACCCTCAAGCTCGACACCGCCAAGGCTTGGATGATCGAGGTCAAGGCGTACAACGACAACGGCGGCAGCGGGGCGGCCACCGGTTCCGTACCGGTGTGGACCGGTCCGGACACCACCACGACGCCGGCCCCGGACCCCGCGCCGAGCACGCCCGCCGATGGTGCCGCCGCGCCGGATCCGACGCAGACCACCACGAGCACCACGGTGGCCACGGGCTCGGACCGTACGCCGCCGGCCATCACCACCACGCTGTCGGCCACCCCGAAGAACGGCTACTTCGCCACCCCGGTGACCATCCACTTCACCTGCTCCGATGACAGCGGCCCGGTGGCGAAGTGCCCGGCCGACATCACCGCTGCCACCGACGGGCTGAGCCAGCGCTTCTCCGGCACCGCAGTTGACGCCGCCGGCAACACCACCACCACGACGCTGACGCTGAGCGTGGACCAGAGCGCCCCGGTCATCACCGCCACGGTGATCGGCACCAAGAACGAGGCCGGCTGGTACACCTCGGCGCCCACGATCCGCTACACCTGCACCGACAACCTGGCCCTGGCCATCTGCCCGGCCGACTCGCCGATCCGGGTGGACAGCATCAACCAGAAGATCACGGGTACGGCCACGGACAAGGCCGGCAACACGGCCACCGCCACCGTGCTGATCAACCTCGACCAGATCGCCCCGGTCATCAAGGCCACCGTGCTCGGCGAGCCGAACGGCGCCGGCTGGTACAAGGACGCCCCGACCGTGCACTTCACCTGCACCGACGCGGGCTCCGGCATCGCCACCTGCCCCGCCGACCAGGTCCTCAACGGCGACAACGCCGGTCAGAAGATCGCCGGCACCGCCACCGACGTGGCCGGCAACACCGCCACCGCCACGGTGACCTTCAACCTCGACCAGACCGCGCCGGTCATCACCGCCAGCGTCATCGGCACCGCCAACGAGGCGGCCTGGTTCAAGACCGCCCCGACCATCCACTTCACCTGCACCGACCAGGGCTCCGGCATCGCCTCCTGCCCAGAGGACACCGTGGTCACCACGGACGGCGCGGCGCAGGCCGTGATCGGCAGCGCCACGGACAAGGCGGGCAACACCGCCACCGCCCGGCTGACCGTCAACGTCGACCAGAGCGCTCCGGTCATCACCGCCACCGTGCTCGGTGACGCCAACACCGCGGGCTGGTACAAGAGCGCGCCGACCGTCCACTTCGAGTGCTCGGACAGCGTCTCCGGCGTGGCGAGCTGCCCGGCCGACCTGCCCGCCACCACCGACGGCGCCGGCACGCTGCTCCTGGGCACGGTCGTCGACAACGCGGGCAACACCGCCACCACCTCGGCTACCGTCAGCCTCGACCAGGCCGCCCCGGCGATCACCGCCACGATCGTCGGCGACGCTAACGCCGACGGCTGGTTCAAGACCGCTCCGACCGTGCACTTCACCTGCACCGATGAGGGCTCCGGCCTGGCCGGGTGCCCGGCCGACGTCACGGTCAGCACCGACGGCGCCGGCCAGCGTGTCACCGGCACCGCCACCGACAAGGCCGGCAACACGGCCAGCGCCGGCGTCACCGTCAACGTCGACCTGGTCGGTCCCGAGGTCACCGCCAAGGTCATCGGCGAGAAGAACGCGGCCGGCTGGTACTCGGCGGCTCCCACCGTCCAGTTCAGCTGCACCGACACCGGCTCCTCGGTGGCCACCTGCCCGGCCGACGTCACCGTCACCGGTGAGGGCACGCAGCTCAGCGTCTCCGGCACGGCCACCGACAAGGCGGGCAACAGCACCACCAAGACGCTCGGCGTGAACGTGGACAAGACCGCCCCGGTGATCACCGTCCTGGGCGCCGCCAAGGGCACCGTCTACGGCGCCGAGGCTGCTCCCGCGGTGTCCTGCCGCACCGTCGAGGACGGTTCCGGCCTCGCCACCCAGGCCGTCATGACCCACACCACCGACGACAAGGGCGTGCACACCGTGCTCTGCGCCGGTGCCGTGGACAACGCCGGCAACAAGGCCGCGCCGGTAAGCATCACCTACACGGTCGAGCCCTCGCTGGCCTGGCTGATCGCCCTGACCCACCAGTACCTGCCCACCGCGTCGGCCGCGACCCTCAAATCCCTCGACACCGCGGTCACCAGGAAGCAGTTCCTGGTCTACATCGCCGGGGTGCTGCTGCAGTCGATCGGCAAGAAGCCCGCGCTCACCAACACGCAGGCCGCCACGTTGATCTACTGGGCCTTCGTGCTCGACCGCAAGTACTGAGTTACACCCAACCGCTGAACGCCTGCTCGTTTCCCCAGCCGGGAAACGGGTAGGCGTTCAGTCATGTTCTTCGCACTGATTCGACGCTGGGTCCTGATGGCTGTCGCCGTCCCACTGGCCGCCGCCGGCGCCCGTAAGCTGGGCGACGTGGTGGAGGCCAAGCGCGGCCCCAACAAGGGCTCGCAGGCTCTGCGCCGCGGTGCCGACGTGCTGCAAGGCCAGTTCGGCCGGAAGAAGAAGCGCAGCCGGTTCAGCTTCCGCTGATCTCTCACCTCGCCCCTCAGGGCCTGCTCGGCATGTTCTCCGGATACGGAGGCCGGTGGTACCCCGGTACCACCGGCCGGTAGCTGATTGACGCCCGTAGTACTACGGGCGGGCGGGAAGCGCTGCCTAGCGTTGAGCCCATGATCGAGGTACGGCAGGTTTCCAAGCGCTACGGCGACAAGACAGTCGTCGACCGGCTCGACTTCACCGCGAAGCCCGGCCAGGTAACCGGCTTTCTGGGGCCCAACGGCGCCGGTAAGTCGACAACCATGCGGATGATCATCGGGCTCGACGCGCCGACGTCGGGGTCGGTGACCGTCAACGGCCGCCGGTACGCCGAGCACGCCGCCCCGCTGCACGAGATCGGTGCCTTGCTGGAGGCCCGGTCGGTGCACCCGGGGCGCAGCGCGTTCAGCCATCTGCTGTCGCTGGCACGTACCCATGGCATCGCGAGGCGCCGGGTCGATGAGGTCATCGAGCTGGCCGGGCTGACCGCGGTGGCCCGCAAGAGGGTGGGTGCGTTCTCCCTCGGCATGGGTCAGCGGCTCGGCATTGCCGCCGCGCTGCTCGGCGATCCGGCAGTGGTGATGCTCGACGAGCCGGTGAACGGGCTGGATCCCGAGGGCGTGCTGTGGGTGCGCAATCTGCTGACCGGGCTCGCCGCCGAGGGTCGTACCGTGATGCTGTCCTCGCATCTGATGAGTGAGACCGCGCTGATCGCCGACCACCTGGTGATCATCGGCCGCGGAAAGTTGCTGGCCGATACCAGTGTCGAAGCGTTGGTGGCCGACGCCGGCGGCGGGGTACGGGTGGCCAGCGACGACGCCGAACGGTTACGCCATGCGCTGTCCGGGCCGGGGGTCAGCGTCGCGTCGCATGCGGCGGGCGAACTCGAAGTGAGCGGTCTCAGCGCTCGCGAGGTCGGGGAAATCGCCAATCTCAACAACATTTCGCTGTACGAACTCAGCTCCCGAGCCACCTCGCTGGAGCAAGCCTTCATGGAGCTCACCCACGACTCTGTCGAATACTCCGACCGGAAGGTAGCCGCCTGATGACCGCCGCCGCCCACACCCGTCCCCGGCTGACCTTCCGCGGTGTCATCGCCGGCGAATGGACCAAGTTCTGGTCCCTGCGTTCCAGCTGGATCACCCTGGGTGTCTCGCTGCTCCTGCTCGCCGCCTTCGGGGTGATCGCCGCATTGACCTACAGCCCCGGGCTCGTGCAAGGCCCGCCCGGAACGGCCGTGTCCACCAGCGCCGTCGCCGTCGCGCTCACCGGTTCGACCTTCGCCTCGCTCGCCATCGGCGTGCTCGGCGTGCTGGTCGCGGCCGGTGAGTACTCGACCGGGCTGATCCGTGCGACCATCGCCGCGGTGCCCGCGCGGCTGCCGGTGATCGCAGCCAAGACGCTGGTCTTCGGGGCGATCGCGTTCCTGGTCACCGCCGTCGGGGCAATCGTCGCGTTCGTGGCCGGGGCCCCGCTGATCAGCACCGAGGCGATCGCGATGGGGCTGGGCGACGACGGGGTGCTGCGCAGCCTGATCGGCGCGGGCCTGTACCTGGCGCTGGTCGGCGTGTTCGGGGTGGCGCTGGGCATGCTGCTGCGCTCCAGCGCCGGTGGCATCGCGGTGCTGGTCGGCCTGCTGCTGATCATTCCCGGACTTACCCGGCTGCTGCCGGACTCGTGGAGCGAGCAGGTCACGCCGTACCTGCCCAGCAACGCCGGGGGCGCGATGATGACGGTGCACCAGGCCGACGGCGCGCTGAGCGCGGGAGCCGGGCTGGCGGTGTTCGCCGGGTGGGTGGCGGTGGCCCTGGTAGCTGCGGCGTACCGGCTGGTCAAGACCGACGTGTGAGCCATCATGGTAGCGATGGGTGATCTTCAGGTCTGGTTGCTGCGGCTGCAGAGGCGTCCGTGGCTGGTCGACCTTGCCGTGCTGGTGATGATCACCGGGGCCAGCGTGCACAACCTGGTGAGCGGGTCGCACGGCGGTCCGTTCGGCGAGGTCAGCTCGCGCGATCTGCCCCGGTGGGCGCTGATCGCGCTGAGCGCCGGGATGATCCTGCCGCTGTGGTGGCGGCGCCGGGCCCCGATGGCGACGTTCGCTGCGGTCGCCGTGGTGTCGCTGCTGCAGTTCGCGCTGGGCGTGTGGCTGCAGGCCGGCATGAGCGTGCTCATCGCGATCTACAGCGTCGCCGTCTACGGTTCGCTGCGCGGGCTGGCTTGGGCATTTGCGGTCACGGCGGCGCAGTTGACGCTGGCGGTGCTGCTGCTGGTGCCGTTTGAACGTACCCTCGTCGGGCTGTTCCTGTTGCTGGGCACGACCACGGCCGCCTCTTCGATCGGGTTGATGGTGCGCACGCGGGCCGCCTACCTGGCCGCGTTGGAGGACCGCGCGGCCCGCCTGGAAGTCGAGCGGGACCAGCGAGTTCAGCTGACTGCAGCCACCGAGCGGTCGCGGGTGGCCCGGGAGATGCACGACATCGTGGGGCACAACCTGTCGGTCATGATCGGGCTGGCCGACGGGGCTGCGCTGCTGGCGAGCAATCGCGGGGAGAAGTCCGCCGAGCCGCTGCGGCTGATCGGTGAAACGGGCCGGCAGGCGCTGGGTGAGCTGCGCCGGGTGCTGGGCGTGCTGCGCGATGGCGGCGAGGAGGACGGCCTGACCCCGCAGCCGGATCTGGCCGAACTTGACGATCTGGTGGCTCGGGTGCGTGCGGCCGGGCTGCCCGTCGATTACCGTACGTCCGGCGCGGTGCACGAGCTCAAGAGCGGCATCCAGCTGGCGGTCTACCGGATCGTGCAAGAAGCCCTGACCAACATCATCAAGCACGCCGGTACGACCACAGCTGCCACGGTCCTCATCAACGTCACCGCAGGCCAGGTACGCATCCAGGTCCTCAACACCGCCGGCGAGCACCCACCCCCCGCCCCCGGCGAGCCCGGTCACGGCCTGGTCGGCATCCGCGAACGGGCGGGGCTCTACGGTGGCGAGGTCGTTACCGGCCGCCGCGACGACGGCGGATGGGCGGTGGACGTGCGGATGGAGGCTCGATGACCACGGTGCTGATCGCCGATGACCAGCCCTTGCAGCGCATGGGGTTCCGGATGCTCCTGGAGGGCACCGAGGGCATGGCCGCGATCGGGGAGGCGGCGAACGGGGCCGAGGCCGTACGGATGACCGCCGATCTGCGCCCCGACGTGGTCCTCATGGACGTGCGCATGCCCGGAATGGACGGCATCGAGGCGACGCGCCGGATCACCGCCGCCGGGGGCCGCGCCCGAGTGCTCATCCTGACCACGTTCGACCTCGACGAGTACGTGTACGCGGGCCTGCGCGCCGGGGCCAGCGGTTTCCTGCTCAAGGACGCCCGCCCCGAGGAGCTGCTGGCCGGCATCCGCGCGGTGGCCACCGGGGACGGTGTGGTGGCCCCGAGCCTGACCCGCCGGCTGATGGACGCGTACACCAGCCGCGCCCGCGGCCCGGCCCCGGCCGATCCCGGGCTCGAGTCGCTGAGCGAACGCGAGCACGAGGTTCTGGTGGCCATCGGCCGCGGCTGGACAAACACCGAGATCGCCGACCGTCTGGTCCTCACCGAGTCCACAGTGAAGAAGCACGTGGGCCGGGTGCTCGCCAAGATCGGCGCCCGCGACCGCATCCAAGCCGTCATCTTCGCCTACGACAAAGGCCTGGTCGAGCCGCGCACCTGAACTCTGGCCCCGTTCATGGCGGCGGTGACGGGTTCAAGCTGCGGCTCGGGCCAGGACTGCTTCGGCCAGGTTGGCGCACTCGTGCGGGAGCAGCGGCGCGTTGGTAATCGCGTGCGAATTGCTCCCGTCCACCATCGCCGAGCCCAGCGCCCCGCCGGACGCGACCGGCCTGGCCACCAGCGTCGGACGGAAGGCGCGCGAGGTGGTGAGGGCGACGCGCGTGGGGGTCAGCGGGCAGCGGCGATGATCGGCCGGCTCGCGGTGGGCTGGGCCCAGGCCGGCACGCTGCGCTGTGAAGTGGTCATGATGACTGTGGTGTCGCTGCTCGCGTCTGCCGCCAGCGAGGCGGTCCGCTGGATCGGCATCGTGACCACCGCGTCCATCGCCATGACAACATCGGCCACGGCGGGCTTCTCGGTAAGCGATTCGAGCAGCGTGCCGGGCCGCTGCGGGGCAGCCGACTCGACGGTGATCCGCTGCGTGGTGACCACAACCGTGTTGGGACCGGCGGCGTCGAGAATCGCTCGCGCCTGCTCCGGCAACGCCTGCCGCGCGGCGTCGGCCAGCGCCTGCGCCTCGACAACCTCCTTGCGCAGCGTACGAATCGCGGCGGTGGCCACATCGGCGGCCTGCCAGGCGGCGTCTTCCGAGGTGAGCGCGTTCTGGTACGTGGCGAAGCGGTGTTCCACGGTGGTCCGGGCCAGCACCAGCTCCTGCTCGACCGGGTGCAGCGTCGGGTCCCAGCCGTTGCGGTGGGTCAGCGCGTCCAGCAACTGCTCGTCGGAAATGTCACCCCGGCGGTGCGCAGCCTGCGCGGCGCGGCGCAGGGCCTGGGCGCGGTCCTCGCCGGTCTCCGCCGCCGGGGTGGAACCCGGCAGCGCGTACGCGGTGGCCCGGCGCGCCCGCTCCAGCGCGGCATCGGCGTCCTGCCAGGCCTGCCAGGCTCGCTCGACGGCACTCTGCGCCTGCTGGCACTCCTCGCGCCGGCGCTCCGCAGTGGCGGTCGCCCCACCGGCAGCCACCGCGATCTCCTCGGCGTACCGCACTACTTCCTGAGCCTCGGCAGCCCGGCGTTCCATCTCGGCCCGCTTGGCGGTAGCCGAGTCGGCCAGCCAGGCGCTGATCTGCCCCGGCCGGCGCACGCCATGCGGCAGCGCCAGGCCGACAAGCGCAACCAGGGCCAGCACGATCAGGGCGAGCCAGATGACCGCAACCCGTCCGCTGTTGCCATCGAGAAGCTGGAGGGCGATGTCCATGTTCCTGTTCCTTATCCACCAACGAGCGCCAATAATCGATGACCCCGGTTTTTCTGCAAGCAAACGCCGGAAACACAGGGGCCCAGCCGTATCGATCAGGCAACGCTGGGAGGAGCCCGCGGCCCGGCAGCACCGCCACCGGCCACCCCGCGCAACCGGGCAACCCGGCCACGAACAGGCGCTCCGGCAACAAGAAGCACGACAAGCGCACCCAGAACCGCAACCGCAGCCCCGTGCGCGCCCGCACCAACCGTCCCCGAGACAACGCTCGAAGCAGCCGCAAACTCACCCGCAGCGGGCTCGGCACCACGCCCGCCAAGCGCCAGTGGGCCATCGGCAAGCCCGCCAAGCGCCAGCGGCCCGCCAGTCAGCCCGGCCGGACCGCCGGCAGTGCCCTCGGGAGCAACCGGCCCGCCGGCAAGTCCACCCAGGGCAGCCGGCGCCGACGCAATTCCCTCGGCGACAACAGCGACGGTCGAGGTCCCGTCGGGCAGACCCGAGACCGCCGCAGGCACCGAAGGCAGCAGCGCGGCCAGGAACAGCGAAGCGACAAGCGAGAGCCGCGCACGCCGCAGCATCCCTCTCAGCTCCATACACGACAACCTATCGGCAAACACCGGCGCCGCGCATCTCGCCAGTGGATATCGTGAGCGAAGCAACGTCACGAAGGAAGGATGGCGTTCCCTTGCGCCTTGTGCTGCTTGACCTCGACGGGACCATGTACGACCGCGGAGCGCCGGTGCCAGGCGCCGCAGCCGCCGTGCAGACCCTGCGCCGGCGCGGCATCCAGGTGCGCTTCTTCACCAACACCGACTCTCAGTCCGCCGAAAGCTTACTGGCCCGGGCTCGCAGCCGCGGCGTGCCGGCCGGGCCTGGAGACCTCTTCACGCCCGTGACCGCGGCGCAACGCCACCTGGACGGCGTGCCGGGCGCGCGGGTGCTGCTGCTGGGCAATGCCGCCGTACGCGGTGAGCTGGCGGAACATTGCACCCTGACGGACGAGGCACCAACCCACGTGATCATCGGTGACTGTCACGAGGAGCTGACGTACGAGCGGCTGGATGCGGCGTTCCGGGCAGTCCGCGGCGGCGCCGAGTTGGTTGCGTTGCAGCGGGGGCGATACTCCCGTAACGCCGACGGTGACCATCTGGACACGGGTGCCCTCGTCGCGGCTGTCGAGTACGCCGCCGAGGTCGAGGCCGGGCTGCTCGGCAAGCCCAGCGTGGACTTTCTGCGCCTGGCCGCCGGCGACGCAACGGACGTGTGGGTGGCGGGCGACGATCGCAGCACCGACATCGCCATGGCCCTCGCGGGCGGGGCATGCGCGGTGCAGGTGCGCACCGGAAAGTACGCCGATCAGCGCAGCCGCACGGATCTGGCGCTGGCCTCGTACGAGATGAATTCCGTTGCTGATCTTCCGGCTTGGCTTTCTTAGACGACGCCGAGCTGGTTCATCCGCTGGATCTCGCTGCCCTGTTCGATGGCCACCTCGCCGGCGAACTCGTTGACCGGCACGTCCGTCCCGCCGGCCAGCACGTCGCGGGCCATCTGCATCGCGCCGCGGTGGTGGGCCGACATCATCGCGATGAATTTGCGGTCGAAGCTGGTGCCCGTGAGCCCGGCGAGCGCGGTCAGGTCCGCCTCGGTTTGCATGCCCGGCATGGTGCTGTGGTTGTGGGACGGGTCGCTGAGCGGCAGCCGGCGGTCGCGTAGCCAGCCCTGCATCCAGGTGATTTCCGGCTTCTGCGCGGCGCCGATGCGATCGGCCAGCGCCGCTAGCTGCTTGTTTCCCGCTCGGCCGGGGGCCAGCTCGCTCATCGTCACCGCCTGCGCATGGTGGACGATCATCATCTGGGCGAAGGCCGTGTCGACCGCGTTGTAGGTCGAGCCGTCCGGCGCCTTCACCCGCTCGGAGTCGGTGACCTTTGCCGATTCGCCGGGGCGACCGGGCACGATCACGCGCTGCGGTGAGGTCGCTACGGCGCTGGGCCGCGGTGCCGCGGCCGACCGCTCCCCGGTCGAACGGCTGACCAGCACGGCACCGCCGACGATCGCGGCGAGCACGACGGCAATCAGGGCGGCCCTGGTGACGGTACGTCTGTTCATCGGCACCTTTTCATCCATGTAAACAAATATTCCCGCCGGTGGTTCGTCCCACTACTGTAGCGATGAAGGTAAATACGTATCGTGCGGAAGGAGCTCCATGAATCGGCGGTTCACGAGACTGGCCGTTCTCAGCGCAGCC
Source organism: Actinoplanes sp. TFC3 (assembly GCF_001553785.1). Taxonomy (GTDB): domain Bacteria; phylum Actinomycetota; class Actinomycetes; order Mycobacteriales; family Micromonosporaceae; genus Actinoplanes. Next base: position 812,362 of record NZ_LOJP01000001.1, on the reverse strand, counting down.
ACGATCACAGCCGGCCTGCTGACGACACCCGCCAGCGGCGCAGCCCAGGCGCCGTCGGATCCGGGAACGATCCCAGGCGTCGATGAGATCGTCAGCACGCCCAACCTCAAGCAGATCGCGTACGTGCCCAAGACCGGCCCGTTCGCCACGTCGACGAACTCGGACTGGGCCTTCAAGGGCCACTATGCCTTCGGCGGCAACTACAACGGGTTCGCCGTCTACGACATCAGCAACCCGAAGGCCACCTCGCTGGCCGCGCAGGTGCTGTGTCCCGGCTCGCAGAACGATGTCTCGATCAGCGGGAACCTGCTGTTCCTGGCGACCGACTCGCAGCGGACCAACGACTCGTGCAACAACGCCGCGTCAACCGCCGACGCACCCGGTGAGCGCTGGGAAGGCATCAAGATCTTCGACATCACGGACCCGCTGACCCCGGCGTACCTGAAGTCGATCAAGACCGATTGCGGGTCGCACACCCAGACGCTCGTGCCGGGCAAGGCCGGGGATCCCAACGTCTACCTGTACGTGTCGTCCTACAACTTGGCCGGGGTGGATCAGCCGAACTGCGCCCTGCCGCACGACAAGATCTCGATCGTCAAGGTGCCCAAGCGCAACCCGGCGGGCGCCTCGGTAGTCGCGGCACCGATCCTGTTCCCGGACGGCGGCTACCCGGGTGGCCCCAACGGTCAGTCACCGACCACCGGCTGCCACGACATCACCGTGTACGCGGACAAGGACCTGGCCGCCGGCGCCTGCATGGGTGACGGCGTGCTGTTCGACATCTCGAAGCGCACCGCGCCGCGGGTGATCACGTCGGTGCGCGACACCGAGAACTTCGCGTTCTGGCACTCGGCGACGTTCAACAACAGCGCCACCAAGGTGGTGTTCACCGACGAGCTGGGTGGTGGCGGGCGCGCGACCTGCAACCCGGAGGTCGGCCCGAACCGCGGGGCCGACGGCATCTACGACATCGTGGGCCGTGGCGACCACCGCAAGCTGGTGTTCCGCAGCTACTTCAAGATCCCGCGGACCAACGCCGACACGGAGAACTGCGTGGCCCACAACGGCTCGCTGATCCCGGTGCCGGGCCGCGACATCATGGTGCAGGCGTGGTACCAGGGCGGCATCTCGGTGTGGGACTTCACCGACTCGAGCTCGCCCAAGGAGATCGCGTACTGGGAGCGCGGACCGATCTCGGCCACCCAGATGGTGTCCGGGGGTTCCTGGTCGGCGTACTGGTACAACGGCTACATCTACTCCAACGACATCAACAAGGGTGTCGACGTGCTGGACCTCAGGGACATCCGGGTGAGCCTGGCCCGGCTGTTCCGCACGAACGTGTTCAACGCGCAGACGCAGAGCAACTTCTACACCTGGTGAAGGATGGCCCGGCTCCCCCGTGGAGCCGGGCCACTTTCTCACTTGTTCGTCGGGCTGAAGTGCATGTAGTCCTTCAGGCTGTGCCAGCGCCCGCCCCAGTAGAAGCCGTTGGCGGTGAAGGCGCGCACCGCACCGGCAGCGTGCACCATGCCCCGCCGGTAAGCCGCGCGGGCCAGGAACGTCGAGCCGTTCACCGGGTCGATGGACGTGCCGCGGATCATTGGGTTCTGCACCGGGTTGATGTCGATCGCCATGCCGTACGCGTGCTGCGACAGCGTCTGGGTGCCGGCGACCTTGCGGCAGCTGTAGCCGGCTGTGACCGTACCCATGTCACTCAGGTATGGCGCGTTCAGCGACATCGGACTCATGCCCTGGATCCGGAAGCGCATCCGGTAGAGCACCCGGAACACCCGCTGGGTCTGCGCGGCGATGGCCTGGTTGACCACCACGCTGCCCAGGTGCGAGGCGCCGTAGAAGTCGATGTAGGTCACCCATACCTTGCGCAGCTTTGCTGGTACGACCGGACACTTCGCCGCCGGGTCCCAGTTGACCTGTCCCGGGGTGACCCCCTCGGCCCACGTGCGCCAGCCGGCCAGCTGGGCCTGCGGTTTGGCCAGGTTGAGCACCCCGTCGACGGCCGGCTGGTTCGGCTTGATGATCCCGTTCCAGGCACGTAGCTGCGCCGGGGTGATGTGGTAGAACGCCGCGATCTTCTTGATGGTCTCGCCGGGCCTGACAATGTGGTACGGCACCGCCGCGGCCGACGGTGACGACTGCACGACGGCTGGTGCCGCCTCCGCTGCCACAGCAGGCCCGAACGGGAGGGTCAGGACGGTGAGGAAGGCGAGGAGCATTTTCTTCACGTCGACCATTACGCCCCGAAAGACCATGATCATGGGCGAAAACGGCGAAATAGGCGAACCGGTGGGCCGGTTCCGACGTCCCCCGTCTGAACGTCGGAGCCGGCCCGCGTCGCGGCCGGGGCCCGTGGCGGCGGTGCCCGGGCGGCGACCCGGCGCCCGGCGGGAGCACCGCCGGACCGTTCTTCGTCCTCGCTAAGAGTGCTGAGAGCCTGCCAAGAGGTCAACGAACCGCGGGCCGCGAGGACTGAATTTGCGGGATACCGCAACGCCGCGGCTGCGGTTTAGCGCAATCGGCGCCACCGGCACCGCCAAGTGCTGGACCAGCGCCGCGGGCCTGTGATTCCATGCGGCCGATGACCTCACCCCCGAACGGAGCAGGCACTTTGCCGAAGATCATTCTGTCCGACCGCGAGCGGGAGTTGGTGGCTCTGCTCGCGCAGGGGCACACCGACGTCTCCGCGGCCGAGCAGCTCGGCATCAGCGCGCGTTCGGTGACGAACATCCTGCGCAACCTCATGGACCGGCTCGGCGTGGACAACCGGTTTCAGCTTGGACTTGCCCTTGGGTTCCTCCGCAAGGCCAACCTTCCCGGTCCGTCCGTCGGAGGCGAAGGCTAGCCGTCTCGATGAGAATCGATGGAGTGACGCCCACCCTGGTCCCCCTCGGCGCCGCTGTTCCGTCCCTGGTCCGTTGGGGACTCTCCAGCAACGCCGATCTGGTCTTTCGTACCCTGGTGACGTTCGGTCCCCGCACCGAGCGCACCCTGGCGGTGGAGCTGGGCCTCCCCGCCCGCCGCACCGCCGAAGCGCTGGCCGAGCTGCGCGAATGCGGTGCCGCCGCGGCCACTGCGGACGCCCGCACCACCACTCGCGTCTGGACGGCCCGCCCGGCCACGGTGGTGGTCGAGCACCTGCGCCGGCGCCGCATGCACGTCGTGGACCCGCGATTCACGATCAGGTCGCACCATGACGTGGTGCGCGCTCTGCGCAATTCGGGCATTGCCGCCGCGCTTCCGCTGCACACGCTGCCGAGCCTCGCCGGTGAGTTCGCCGCGGGCCTGCGCTACCTGCCGAGCCGGGAGCTGACCCGGCGGCGCCTGGCCGAGCTGGCGGGCACGAAGGTACGGCGCGTGCTGAGCATGAACACGGCTCAGGCGATCGATGCCGAGTCGGCCCGCGCGGCATCGCCCCTCGACCTCGCCATGGCCGAGCGCGGCGTGCAGATCCGGGTGCTCATGCCGCCGCCTGCCGACGGGGACGACCTCGACGTCAGCGGTCACCTGGTCAACGGCACCTCGTTCCAGCGCTACGAGTCGGCCGGCATCCCGCTCAAGTTGTTCGTCTTCGACCGCGAGCGGGCGCTGCTGCCGGCGGACCCGGCGGACCTCGAACGCGGCTATCTCGAAGTCGCGCACGCGGGGGTGCTGGACGCGCTGATCGCCCTGTTCGACCGGCATTGGCAAAGCGCCGCGGCCGAGCACCGCGCCGGCCTGCTGCCGATCGAACTCAGTGAGCGCGAGCGTCAGCTCGTTACTCTGCTAGCTGCCGGGCACACCGATCACACCGCAGCGCAGCGGCTACGGATCAGCGCCCGATCGGTGACCGGAATATTACGGTCGCTCATGGACCGCCTGGGAGTCGACAATAGATTCCAGCTGGGCCTCGCCTTGGGGTCCTTGCAGGTGGCTGTACCACCGTCCATATCTATCAACGGGGAGTCCTGAAATGTCACGTGTCGTCAAGATAATCGCCGCCCTGGCCATCGCCGCCGGGCTGACGTTCGCCGCTGTTGAGGTCTCGGGCTCCGGTTCGGCGGACGCCGTACAGGCCTGGGGCCCGCCGAACGGAACCTGCGTCTTCTGCGCCTAACTCAGCCGGAAATAGTCGAGGTTGAACCCGCCGGTCTCGCAGTAAACGGTCACGATCTGGTCGCCCGCGGCCAAGTCGACCGTGGCCTGCACTGACTGGTACGCGGCCCAGCCGCCGGTGTCGGGCACGTCAACAGTGGCGAGCACGGCACCGGCGGCATCGCGGAAGGAAACCGCACCCGCAGCCGCCGCACCCGATCCGTTAGCGGCCCGCAATTCCAGGTTGTACGTTCCCGGCTCGGCGACGTCGATCCGGTACTGCAGCCAGTTGCCGGCCGCGGTCCAGCCCACGTTCTTGCCGCCGCTGGCCGAGGCGGTGTTCTCCACGAAATTCGCCCCGCCCTCGGTCCAGCCGTGCTGAGCGGTGTACGCCTCAGCTTCGACGCGCACCCCCACCGGCGCACCGCGGGGAACCACGTTCACCTGCACGCTGACCTGAGCCCGGGCCCGCCCGTCGGTGACATAGAACGTCAAGTCCTGCGTACCGGCAGTGGTGGGGGTGAGCGTGACCAGCCCGGTGGTGGCGTCGAGGCTCACCCCGGCCGGCAGGTCAACCGCGTAGTAGGACAGCGGGTCGCCATCACGGTCGGTGCCGTGCAGCCGGAACTGCGTGGTGGCGTACTGGTCCGCCGCCACATCGGCGACCGGGGAGAGGACCGGGGCATGGTTGCGCTGCGACGGCACCCGCGATTTCCAGCGGTACGTCGCGTATGCCCCGGCTGGCACGTTCACCAGGAACGACTTGTCCGCCACGAGCACGCGGACCTTCTTGGCGGCCGGGTTGCTGTTGCCCACGATCGCCACGTAGTCGTTGTGATCGCGGTAGACCACGTTGCTGATCCCGGCGCTGGTCGCGCTGCTCTCCACCCGTACGAAATCAGGGGTCAGGTATTTGGCGAACTGCCCCATCGCATAAAGCTCATTGCGGACCGTGAACGTGCGCGTGGTGGTGTCGACTTTCACCAGGCGGTCCGGCCACTTCGTGGTACGGCCGATTTCTTCCCAATCCAGGTTGTTGTCGCGCTTGTCGGTCCAGTGCAGCGTGCCGCCGTCCTGGTCGGTGGTCTGCGCCCACGTCACATACGAGCTGGCGTCGAGCCGGAAATAGTCGAGAATCGTCGCCGGGCTCAGGTCGCTGGTCTCGGTCAGGTGCACCGGCTTGCCGTATTGCTCGTAGGCGTCGCGCATGACCTTCGGATCACCCCAGTACGGGTGGAAAGCGATCGCATCGGCCGCCCGCAGTGCCTTCGGGTCGTTGAAGATCCGGTAATAGTTCTTGGTCCCGGTGCTGTTCGGGTCGCGCCAATCCCAGAAGTTGAAATCGTGCACGTAAAGGTCGGTGTCCAGCCGCGCCGCCGCGAGTTCCCGCTTGATGGCGACCGCCAGCTTCTGCTGCTGCGCCACGCTGATGTCCATCGCCGGATAAACGACATCCATTCCGGGCTCGTTCAGCAGTGTCAGCGCGTCGATATCAACGCCCTGCTTCGCGTACGACCGCAAGTACTTGACGTAGTACCGCGCGAAAACCTCAATGCAGTCGTCCCGCAGCTTGCCCACCTGGTAATACGACGACGTGCTGCCGGGCAGCAACGCCACCTCGCCGGTGAACTTGTTGTTCGTCTTCATCCAGGCGGGCGCACTCCACGCCGACGCGAAGAAAGTCGCCCGCGGGTTGTAGCGCTGAATCAGCTTGATCGTGTCGACTATGTGCAGATCGATGTCGCGCTGAATCGAGAAGTACTTCAAGGAGAAGTCTTTACTGACTCCTGGAGGGAGTTCGTCATAGGACCAGAACGGCAGATGCTCGATGAGATCCGGGCTGCCGATCGTCAGCCGGAACCGGTCGAGGCCCGCACCCGTGCGCGGATCCACCAGCAACCTGATGGCCCGGTTCCGCTCGGCCGCGGTGAGCTTCCAGAGGTTGGACACGCTCGTCTCGTCCAGCGAGAAGCCGATGCCGGCATAGCGCTGCCGGGTCTGGCTCGGGTCAACCACTACCGTGGCATCCGGGGTTCCGCGGACCGCCGTGTCCAACGGCTGCCACGCGGTAGTGCCGGCCGAATAGGTTCCCGTGACTTTCGGATGCGCCTCTGCCGGCCCGGTAACGACCAGCACAGCGGCAGCAGCGACCGCGGCAGCAGTCAGAACTCGCCTCACATAGCCTCCTTGAGAATATCGACGAGTGTCTCATGAAAGCCGGCTTCCCAGCCGCGGTGCGAGCCCGCGCTGCCCAGTCGGTCGCTTTGCTGTTCATCGCTGCCCTGCTGGCAGCCGCAGCAGCCGCCGGCCCCTGGTATGCCCGGACCGTCACCCTGCACCGCTCGGTTCCCCTCAACGGCAATCCGGATCGGGCCCTCGCCGACTTTCGCGCCCGCACCGCCACTGACCTGCACATTCCAAGCTCGCCTACCGCGCCGACTTCTGTTCAAGAACGAGGCTTACCGGTACGTACTCAGCTGCGCCCGGCGAGATAGCAGTAGGAGCGGCCACCGCCCAGCGGCTGCGTTTGACGATCGGCAGCACGCTCACCGAACCCGTGAAACTGCGGGTGGTCGCCACCTACGAGCCCGGCTTCGACGACACCCTGCACACCGACGCGGATCCCTGGGCGCCGCGCTCGCCGGTTTCCACGTATCCCGGCGCCCCGGTGCGGCCCGGTTGTTCGCCTTGGTCACGGCGGCCGGGGCAACCATCGGTTATGTCGTCTGCGCCCACGGCACCGCCGTTCGTGACCGCGATGTGGAAGCCCATCTCAGCACCGGCGCCGGCCGGGTCATTTCTGTAGCCGACGTAACCCGCCACGATTTGCTGGCCGCTGTGCAGAAAGCCGACCCAGCGGGTTCGTACGCCATGGCAGTCAGGCGTTTCCCCGGTATACCCGCCCTCGCCGTCGACACCAGCCGCCCCAGCCCCGCTGATTCTGCACGGCACCGAGATAGCCACCCGACGGCGTACTGGTGCGCCCGGTTGATGCCCCCTGTCCGCTGCCCATTGCCGTTGCCGGGCCGGTTCTCAACGGCCCGGCCCTCAACGGGCTGGACGGCAGACCAATGTCAGTGTTCGCTGAGGCTTCGTTGCCCGCCATTCCCGGCCTGGGCGGCACCGGCGCGCTGGCCGACCTTTTGAATACGCCGATCGCCTCTCCGTCGCCCCGGACTTCGCTACTGCCGGTCAAGGGTGGCTGTCCCCCGCGGCACCGCCGGACATCCTGAGCCGATTACGCAAAGCCGGGCTGGTGGTGACTGCCGATTGTTCTCGGCGGTTCCGTTGCGCGGTCCGGCCTTCAGACGCTGCGGCTGCAAGGATTGGGTGGACCGGCTGTTCGGGTGGTGGGGCTTTGGACGTACCCCATGCTGGTTTTCCTGGCTGTTGGATTGCCCTGCTGACGTGGCACTTGACCGGCTGGGCTCTGCCGCTCTCCGCCCCTGGCCTGCCGCTTCCTCGGTGGCCAGGCGTGGGAAGTTTTGGGCTCAGCGTTCTTGTGGTGTGGTTGGTGTTGACCGGCGTCGCTTCTATCAGGAGGTACCGTGGCTGAGCTTCTTTTCTTCCATCATGCGCAGGGCCTGACCCCGGGCTTGATTGACTTCGCCGATACCTTGCGGGATGCCGGTCATACCGTGCACACGCCGGACCTTTATGAGGGCCGCACGTTCGCCACCCTGGACGAGGGATTGGCCTATGCGTCGTCGGTAGGCTTCAGCGCCTTGGCTTCCCGCGGCGTAGCTGTGGCAGATTCGCTTGGCCCCGACCTCGTCTACGCCGGCTATTCATTAGGCGTCATGCCCGCCCAACAGTTGGCCCAGACCCGGCCGGGCGCAGCGGGTGCATTGTTTTTCGAATCCTGCCTGCCACCAACCGAGTTCGGGTCCGCCTGGCCCGCCACTGTCCCCGTCCAGATCCACGGCATGGAAAACGACGAAATCTTCGCCGGCGACGGTGACCTGAAAGCGGCTCAGGATCTGGTCGCGGCCAATCCGTCGCTCGCAACCCTCTTCGTTTATCCCGGCAATGTGCACCTGTTCGCCGACAGCAGCCTGCCCACTTATGACGCCTCGGCTGCGGCCCTGCTGACGTCGCGGGTACTGGCCTTTCTCACGAGTTGACCCGACCAACAACGCGGCTCGCCAGCGCCGCAAGCTTGCGCTGATCAGCACCGGACAACCCACCCACAATCGTGGCGATGTCGCGGGCGACCCTCTTCTCAACCACGCCAACCAGCTTGCGGCCCTGCTCGGTGAGCACCACCTCAACAGCCCGCCGGTCGGCTTCGTTACGCACACGGGTCACCCAGCCTCGCGCCGCCGCCCGGTCCACCAAGCCGGTAACGCTTGACTTGTCCAGGTCAAGGGCCGCTGCGAGTTCGCTGATGCCTGGTCGCCGGCCGCACAAAACAGTCAGAAGGCGCATCTGCGTGACCGAAAGGTAGTGACCAGCCGCCCGCCGGGCCAGCGCATCCTGAACCACGAACGACAGCTGCGCCAGTCCATCAGCGAACCCCAGCTCCGGCTGCTCCATGGGGTGCCATTCCAGGCTCGTTAGTTGGGGTCGCAAACTATTTGAGGGTTACACTTTGGGGCGGTATATGCAGCCCCTGCCCTTTCGGCACCTGACCGAGTTCGACCCCGCGGGCAATCCGGCAGACGCGCTTGTCAAGGACTCCGGCGGTCATGGCCAGGCAATCGGGGGAGTTCCCTCAACGAGATCGTGGCCGCCGACTCTGGGCTTTCTACCGCGCCGCGGTGCTCCCAAACGCGCAATATCTGCGGCATGACAGTGCGTTGGCGGACAGCGCCGCGCCACTGGCCTATGTCCTCATCGCCGGCCCGCGTCGACCAGCCGTGAGCCTGCGTGAATCGCGTGATTGCTCCGGTTGGCTTCGCGCTGACGAGGTGGCCGCTGGGTTCGTTTTGCGCTTAGGGCAAGCCGTAGGAACCGGCGCTTTTCCCGGTAGTACGGGCGGTTCGTCGTGGCGAGGCTGGAGGTCGAGCCGGGTCGGCTCACACGGGGTGCTGACGGTTCGGGGGGCGACGGTTGGGGGAAGGTGTGGATCGGGCCCTGGACAGCGCGAGTAATGGTGGGCGCCGCTTTGAGCGAGCAGCCGGGCCTGCGGTTATCGGCGTCGCCGATGTGGACAGGCCGGGCGCGGTCCGGTTGTGCGCGCGGGGCGAGTTCGATCGCGACAGTTGCGCTCTTCTGCCGGCTGCCGGCTGCCGTGGCTGAGGCGGTGGCGGCGGGCCACCGTACGATCACGATCGACCTGAAGGCTGTGACTTTCTTCGATGCGGCCTCGGTGGCCGCTCTGGTCAGCTGTCGTGATCTCACCACTGCCGCGGGAGGCCGCGTCCGCGTGGAGAACGCCGGTGGGACAGTCGCCTATGTACTGAAGGTCTTGGACGTCGACAGTTTGTTGACCGTTTCTACGCCAGCCGCCGGCAGGAAGGTGTCGTCAACCGTCGACCGCGGTCCTGCGGCAATCCGCCCGCAGCGACGTAATGACCTGGCGGCGGTCAGTGCTGAACTCGTGGCGACATCTCGTTCACTGAGCGAACGCGCCCGCGGTCTTGCCGCGCAGTCGCGGGATCACCGCAGCCCTTCATGACTGAGCACCACCTCCTGGTTACGGGTTCGTTCCTGCTCAGTCACCCGTTCGCCGCAGGGTCACGTGCGGATGCTCACCGTAGGCTGCGCGAAATTCGGCGGCGAAGCGGCTCAGGTCGGCGAAGCCCCATCGCATGGCGACGGCGGTGACGGTGGTGCCGTCGACGCGGTCTGCTGCTTGCAGATCGGTGCGGGCAAGGTCAAGACGGACGCGGCGTAGGTAGCGCATCGGGGTGGTGTCCAGGTGCCGGCGGAACGCCAGTTGCACCGCACGCACTGATACATGGGCGGCGCGGGCGATGTCGGCGACGCTGATGTCAAGTTCCGGGTTGTTCTGGATGAACGCGACGGCGCGCCGCACCGAAGCGGACGTCGCATCCCGGCGTATTTCGGCGTGCTCGGCAGGCTCCATGCCGTAGCCGTGGAGCAGGGTCGCGGCAAGCAACCGCTGGGCGCTGCCGACGAGGAGCGGGTTGGCCGCTGCCTCGGGCTGGCTGAGCACGCTGTCCTTGACGAAGTCCACGGTCCGCCGCCACGACGCCGCCGCCTGCAGCGGTAGCGGGTCCAGCCGCAGCCGGCTCAACGGGTCGAAAGCTTCGTCTCCGGTCACCTCGCAGAACACGCTCGGATCGAGGCCGACGGGCCGGTCGGCGTAGCCCTGCAGCTCGTTGCGGTACTCAATCGCGAGGGGCGCGGCCAGGAAGACGTCACCGACCCCGTAGTGCCGGGTCACATGCTCAACCTCGTTCTGGAGGGTCGCTCTCCTGATGTCGCAGATCCACAGGGTGTCCATCGGCTTGAGGTCCATCGCGATGGTGAGGGTGTTGGACATCAGGCTCACCTACATCATGCCGGCAGCCCACCGCTCGTGCTCGAAGTGGAAGTCCGACGTGTCGCCACTGATCCGCAGGTTGTTGTCTGCGTAGGCGTCCGCGATCAGAGCCTGCGCCTGCTCCGGATCGGTTGTAGCGAACCTGCTGTGCACCGGTGCACTCATTCCGTTCCACCTCCTTCAAGTGGTCCTGCATCGATGATGAGACGTCAATGCGGTGACGTCGGCAACGTGCTGTTGAGTTCAGTGCCGTTCGATGCGGTGCCGTTCGATGCGGTGCCGTTCGATGCGGTGCCGTTCGTTCAGTGGCGCAGAGTGTGGCTGGGCAGGAAGCCGAACGCTGCGCGGTAGCGGGGCGGCGAACCGGTTGAGTTTGGCAAACCCCAGTGGGCGGCGATCGCGGCGACGGTGTCGCCCCTGAAGGGACCAGCGCCCTGTAGTTCGCGTTGAGCGTAGCCAATGGTGGTGTCGTCGTGGCGGCGGAACGCGTACTGCAACGCGCGAGGCACGGCGCCGGCAGCGGGTCCAGCCGCAGGCGGCTCATCTCGGACGGCTCGGGAGATCCACACGGCGTCGACCGGTTGTACCTGCACGTCGAGAGTCAGCATGTTGGACGGTTCGTCCATCGACACACGTTCCAGGTCCCAGCGGCTGCGCCGCGGGTGGAAGTCTGTCGTGTGCCTGTTCCGGGTGGGTCGTGATGAAGGTGCTTCTCGCTGCTGGGGGCATGGTGTCCTCCTGTCACGGTAGATGGGCGTCAAATGCCGCAGGGTGTGCCTGGGCAGGATGCCGTAAGTGTCGCGGTAGACCGCGGCAAACCGGTCGGGTTTCGCGAACCCCCAGCGGGCGGCAATCGCCGCGACGGTGTCCCCGCGGGCCGGGTCGGCGGCTTGCAACTCCCGGTGTGCGCGTTCGAGCCGTACCCGGCGGGCGTAGCCCAGCGGGGTGGTGTCGTAGTGGCGGCGAAACGCGTACTGCAGTGCGCGCGGGCTGGTCCCGGCCGCTGCGGCGACCTCGGACAAGGTCACCGGCAGTTCGGCGTTCGCGTCGATGAAGGCCACCGCGCGGCGCAGCGCGGCCGGACCCACCTGCCCCGGTCCCGGAGTGTGCTGGCGGGTCATGGTGGTGTTCGGGAAGACATGCAGGGCGCCCACGGCCGCAGCTCGGATCATCTCCTCGGCGATCAGCGGGAAGTTCATCGGAGAGTCGACCGCCGACAGGGCCCCGCCGAGCATTGCTATCAGGGACCACCAGTAGGTACCCATCGCCGCGGACACCGCAGTGGTCGCATGGAACTCCAGCTCTCCCGGCGCGAGACCGGCGATCTCGCCGGCGATCCGGTCCAATCGGGTAGCAGGCAACTGCAAGACGTCGATGCCGATGTCCTCGGCGCTGACACGCGCCGCGGAGCCGGCCCGGTTCAACCCGACCTCACCACGGGCGACACAGATGTCGTGCTCGCCGTCATGGACCCGTAGCTGGCCATGACGGACGGCGAAGAACACGAACTGGCCGAACGGCTCCGTCATCGTCTGATAGTCGATGGTGCTGCGCACCCGCGCGTGGGAAACGTCGGCCGCCGCGCCGACCCGCGCCTGGAATGCGGAGCGGCGGTCACGGAACTCGGTGAAGGTCAGTCGATTGCCGACATACATCTGCCGGATGAAATCGGCGATCTCAGCGGCGTCATGTGCGGTGACCGAGGACGATCGCACCGGTGACACTGCAGGTTCTGCCATAGCGACGGCCTCCGAACCCGAAGACGGACAGGCGGGGTGCTCCTCCACCGCCCACGATACGTACGTCGATACCCGGATAGCGAAAGTCAACCCTTAGGTGCGCCGTGGTAGCCGGTTGCGCTGCTGTTGACCATGAACCAGTCGACGCGTCATGCGCGCGGCGGAACCTCGAGCGCCCGCCCCCACCTGCCGGGCGAGATCGGTGTTCTCCGCCTCGACTGCGGAGGAGACCAAGGCTCGGCGTCGCGTTCCATCGACTCGAACACCTAGCTGAGCGATACCGCTACCCCCACGAAACGAAGTGCCCGGTCCGCCGATCTTGCCCGATCCGGACGCATCGCTTGCGATGGACAGGTGGCCGATCCCGCCGAAACCCCCCAGCAACGGATAGCGGCCTTGATTGCGTACGCCGAACTCGCGCAGCGCCGTGCGACACAACGCCGAGCATCCGCGCAACGTCACATCGACCTCGCTCACACCGCGCACTCGGCCTCCGAGCAGGCCCGCACACGGCTGACCGAACGGCTGTCCTCACCGGCGAAGCAGCCATCAACGGCCGACTAAGTAAAAGCTCCGGCCCCGCCACGTAGCCAGCCGCGTCAGCACCGGAAATACCGACCGGGTTCGCCACCGAGCGGACGTGGATGCACTGCATCGGCATGTCCGGACGTCGGGTTGTGCGTGAGAAGTTGGTCAGCCGCCGGTTTTGGTGGTCAGGCGGTGTCGACGGCACGATGGTGATGCCGTGATCACAACGTCACGCGGTATGGACGATATGAAGCTATGCCAGAACGACGCCGTTGCGGGCGCAGTGAAACTTGAACGCTTCACGCACCAGGGTTTCCAGGTGGTCCACTTGCGGCGCCCCAGGCCGGACGGTTTGCTCCCACCTTCGTCCGCGGTGGCTCAGGTATCGGGCTACCCGGGGAGCGGGCAAGTTCGACACAAACATCGTGTGTCGGATCCCCAGATCGGCATGTAGTCCCTCGAATCCCCGGGCGAGCCCGAGTTTGAGATGGGAGGTGTAAAACTTGCACTCCACCGCCAGCAACGCCTTAGTAGTACGCGGAGCGACCTGGCCGGATCGGCACCGATTCGCCTCCTCCTGCGGCAACACCAGAACGTCGCACTCGTGCAGGACACGCGACTTGCCCTGCACCCGCACGCCCACGTGAGCTTCCAACGGGGGGACGTTGGGAAGGAAGGTGATCTCCGCATGGGTGTACGGATGGGTTGAGGTGTGCATCAGCCCGGGGTCCTTACGGAGCACAATGTTGTTGGTATGTTCCCCGGTCACGGTCCGGAAATCGACGCTCGCGCCGGAACGCCGCGCCACGGCGACGACCAGGGCAAACACATACGCCTCGTAGACGTCGTGCGCCTCTGCCGGACCAGCATACGGAGTGCCCGTCGTGCCCAGCAACGACCGCACCTGGCGCAGCAAATCGTCCATCGAGGTCATCCGAGCACCCCCCGCTTGAGCGCTTCGAGTGCCGTGTTGAGGCTGCTTCGTCGTTGCGGATCACTGGCGATCTGACGTTGCCCGAAGCCGAGCGGTGATGTGGCGTCGGCCTGCTGCTCCCAGTCGTCATCGCCAACGAACTTGACGACAATATCCTCGGTCGGTTCATGAGCGGCTTCCGATAGATTCACCCGCGTCTGGGCGGCCGCCTCGGGAAGTTCCACCACGACGCGCTGCACCGATTCGATGATCAAGGCGATGCGTTCTTGCGGCGTGTACGCGCGTACCGTGACACCGACGTCCCCGCCTGCGCCCTGGCCGTGCGATCGTTCTCCCGTCGACGAGGCCGCGGCGGCAATCGGCTCTTCCACGTCGATGATCCCCATCGTCTCGTAGAAGACAGCCTCGGTCCGCCGAGCCCTCCGCGGCTTTTGCAGCGTGCGCTCCTGCAGAATCCCGTCAGCGACGGCTTCATCGACGCTCGCCAGCACCCATCCCAGACCGTGATCCGCGACCAGTGCACGCAATTGGCCCTCGAAGACCGCGAGTTCATCCGGATTCAACGACAACCCCTACTACGTCCATGACGGATGCGGGGCCGCACCGTCGCGGCGCAGCCCCACATTCTGACATGCGGCGATCTAGTGAAACCATGTCATGTTTCCGTCAGCCAAGGAGCTATCTTCCCTGTGCCGATGGAGGGCGAATCGACTCCGGTAATCCCAGCTGTTACCGGCGCCTGGATGGTGTTGCAACGCAATCTGCTTTGCACACCATCACACGCGAGGGGAAGCTCGTGACCCTCTGCGGCGCCGGCATCCCGCCCATACCGCTTCTCACGTACCAGCCCATGGCTTTTCGGGCATCCCTACCTGGCGCTGCGAGGCACAACACCGACTCGCCTACTGCTCGGCAGGACGGCGCCCCGAGCGCTACATCAGGGCGCCGCTACGCCTGTCATGGCAGCACAAAGTCGCTCCGCACGATCAGTTGCCGCCTGATCGCCGTCCGTTGTTGCAGTTCATAGACGTGCCCCCGGTGCGGCGGTGCATCCGGTCGGCGGCTGGCGCATGGCCTCGGTGCCACCGACGACGCCGACGTCCGACGTTCGCTGGACCGCTGTCCGCGTGACACCGCGGTCGAGGTGCGCGACTACGCGATCCTGATGCTGGTGGCCCGGCTGGGGTTGCGGTCGATCGAGGTGGCCCGGCTTCTGCTGGATAATGTCGATTGGCGCAGCGGTGAGATCGCCGTCCGGGGCAAGGGCCGGCGCGAGGATCGGCTCCCGTTGCCTGTCGAGGTCGGTGAGGCCGTGGTGGCCTACCTGTCCGGCCCGCGGCCAGCGCTGGCCGCGGGCCGCCGCGAAGGCATCGGAAAGGCGGCCCGCTCATGACGATGATCGCCGCCACACTGCAAGCGTTCTTCACCGACCGGCTGGCCAGGCAGCGTCAGGCCAGCCCGTGCACCGTCGCCGCCTACCGCGATGCGCTGCGCCTGCTGCTGGTCTTCGTCCAGCAGCGAACCGGCACTCCGCCCGCGAACCTGGACTGGGCCGACCTGGACGCGGAGACCGTGTCGGCGTTCCTCAACTATCTGGAGGACGAGCGCGGCAATAGCACCAGAACCCGCAAC
>NZ_LOJP01000001.1:571366-796889 GCF_001553785.1 Actinoplanes sp. TFC3 | reverse complement strand
GCCGGCGGCACCCGCTACAACTTCCAGTACGACAAGAGCGGCAACCGCACCCACCAATACTTCGCCACCAACGACACCAACAGCACATGGGCGCTGCACACCGAAACCACATACGACAAGTCCGACCGGCCGTTGCGCATCACATCAACGCGAAACTCCGCCGCCCCGGTCAAGGTCTTTGACACCACCTACTGCTATGCGAAATACGTCTCCGGACAGTCCTGCTCCACGGACAAAGACAAAGACACCGGTCTGCGCCAGTGGCAGAAAGACGAGATCGCCGGCAAGGTCAGCGAATACAGCCACGACAAGAGCAACCGCCTGACCAAGGCCACGAACTTCAACGGCAAGACTTATGATTACGACTACGACACCAACGGCAACCGCAAGAGCGTCAAGGTCGACGGCACCACCACTCAAACATTGGCCTACAACTCGGCCAACCAGGTCACTACCACCAATAACGTCTACGAAAACCGCGGCAACCAGACCAAGGTCAGCACACCAGTCATCGGCACCCTCAGCTACAACGCCGCTAACCAGATGACCAGCGCCTACGGCCCCGGCGGCCAGGCCAACTACACCTACGCCGGCACCGACCAGGTTGAACTGACCCAGGCCGGCGCGATCAAGCTCGACTACGGCCGCGACGACCAGTACGGCATGGCCTGGCTGCAGTCCTGGACCAACGACACCGCCACGACAGCCTACGTTGAACGCGACGGACTCGGCACCCCGCTTGGGCTGCGGATTGGCACCACCGATTACGCCTACGTCCTCGACGGGCTCGGTTCGGTCGTGGCCATCGTCAGTAGCAACAACACTGTGGCCGCCACCTACCAGTACGACCCGTACGGCACAGCCACCGCAACCAGCGAAAGTGGTCTCGGGCAGCCCAACCTCATTGGCTACGCCGGCGGAATTTACGACAAGGCAACCACGCTGACCAGATTCGGGCAACGGTGGTTCAACCCGAACCAGGGCCGCTTTACCCAGCAGGACAGTTTGAGCTTCATCGGCGATCCCGCTCGTGGAAACCGCTACGCCTATGCCGTCGACAACCCCATCAACTACACCGACCCGACGGGCATGTACGACTGGAACGCTATGGTCAACACGTGGGCCAAGGACACCGTCATGGGGCTGGTCGGGGGATGCCTCGCGACTCTGTTCGAAGGATGCGCGGGGGGCGCGGCTGCTGGCGGGGTCGGAGGCTTCGTCACGGGTGCGATCGATGGCATCAACGAAGGCTTCGAAGACTAAGTACATTGGAAGGAATCTCGTGCGACGAACCTCAACCGGTATTCGATCCGTCATAGTCGGTCTTTGCGTCGCTGTGGCGTTGATAATCGGCATGAGCCTCACTGCCAGTCCGTGGCTGCGTTCAGTCGCCTTGGCATGTGTCGGTGGACTCGTCGCAGCGGTTTTGTACCACCTGAGCAACCGAAACAACAGCTGAATCCTCAACAGGAGCTAACAGGAGCTCGCTGAGCAGATGACGGTTGGCCGCGAGGGCCTGAGTTCGGCATCCAGCCGGGCTCAGGCCCTCAGGATCGGAAGGCGCCGACGAGTGTGGAGGCACTAACCCAATCTCGGCGACGAATCACCGGCCGCCGTCGAGGACGGTGTCAAGCCGGGTGTGACCAGCGGCGAGTCAGCCGAGCTGCGGGAACTGCGGCGCCGGAACAAAGTTGCTGGAGCAGGAAAACGAGATCCTGCGCCGCGCCGCCGCTTATCTGTCGCAGGCGAACCTGCCGGGAAAAGGCTCTACCCGCTCGTGAGCGAGTTGGCCGTCGACGGGATTCCCGTCGCGGTGACGTGCCGGGTACTTTCCATCGCTCGCCAACCGTATTACCGGTGGCTGGCGCGTCCGGTCACCGATGCCGAGCTGTCACAGGGGTATCGAGCGCCTTCGGCAAGAAGAAGCGGCGGGGCAAGGGCCGTAAGATCGGGCTGCCGGTGCACGACGACCTCGTGAAACGCGACTTCACCGCTGGCGGGCCGAACGAGCTGTGGTTGGCCGACATCACCGAGCACCGCACCGGTGAGGGAAAGCTGTATCTGTGCGCGATCAAGGACGTGTGGTCGAACCGGATCGTCGGCTACTCCATCGACACGCCGATAAAGTCCCGGCTGGCCGTGGCCGCACTGCACAACGCCGCCGCCCGACGCTCCGGCGTGGCCGGGTGCGTGCTGCACACCGACCGCGGATCGCAATTTCGCAGCAGAAGATTCGTCCGTGCCCTGCACCACCACAACATGGTCGGGTCGATGGGCAGAGTCGGTGCGGCCGGCGATAACGCCGCGATGGAATCGTTCTTCGGCCTGCTGCAGAACAACGTCCTCGACCGCCGGACCTGGGCTCGACAAAGGTCACCTCTGCAGACGGGACGCAAGTCGGATTTTCCTATGCAACGGATACGCGGACAGGATCTATGCCTCCGCGAACCGCGCGGGCTGTGGGGAGCTCAGGTCATCATGGTGGGTGTGGAGAAGTTGGATGTGCTATTCAATTCGAGGAAGCGGGCATCCCTCTTGAAAGATCGACATTTCAGTCGGTGAGGATTGGTGGGGGCGGCAGAGGTAACGCCTACCCGCTCGAGGATGACGGCAGCCTGGTTGGTCCGTGCCCAGCCTGCAGCGATTCTTGCCCCTCATAGGTGGAAGGGGTAGGCGATGTCTCTTCCGCCAGAGCTGCGGGCAGCGCTACAGAGCTTGCGCCAGATCCGGTCCGAAAAGCCGGTTGGCGATTACACGCTAGAATCCTATGCCGTCTGGCGAGACAGCATCGCAGATGCCCTGGAATCGCTGTCCGCTGTTCTGTTGTATGATGAAGATCGCCGCAAAGCCGTTGCTGAATCGATAGCAGCGCGCAATGAGGCGGCGAGTATTCGTGCCGAGCTGAATAAACCCACCTAACGTGTAGAATATTTATGGTGAGTCGTCGTTTCGGACTCATCAAACGCAAGTCAGGGCGATTACGTATGGTTGCGAGCGGCTGTCCCGGGATGCCTCCGTGTGCCCGGGTTGCCGTCACGAGCTCGTAACAGACGTGTCTATCGATGACGATTGCGCACGACTGGAGCGCTGCCGGGCAGGACTTCCTGTGTCGGGCCGCGTAGCGGAGCGGCGTCGATCGCCGGAGGTGCCTCGTTGGCTGCCTGGTTCGGCGATTATCGCGGCTTCCACCCGGTGGATTAGTTTCTGCTCTGGTCGCTGCTTCTGTATTGGTGGGCGTGCGGGGCGGGCCGTAGGCCGCCCGCGCAGCCCGATCGACCGGGGCCGGGCCGTTTCTGGTCCTGTAGAGCAGTTTGAGCCAGTCGGAGGTTGGTCCGGCTGACTTACTGCTTCGGTACGTGGTTGCGGCTGCTGCAGGCACGCTTGACGAGTAGCGGGGAGTACATGTCAGGCCCTGTGGGCCTGCCCCGTTTTGACGGACATCCGAGATCAGGAGCCGGTAGGGCTCCGGGAGGATGTCAAGCATCATGGAGAGCGTGGTAAAGAAGCGATCGAGGCCGAGGCGGGCGTTCACGCCCGAGTTCAAGGCTGAGATCGTCGAGCTGTGTCAGCGCGGTGACCGCACGGTCGGCCAGGTCGCGAAGGATTTCGATCTGACCGAGACCGCGGTGCGGCAGAGGGTCAAACAGGCTGAACTTGATGCCGGCACCCGTAACGACGGGCGGACCTCCGACGAGCGGGCCGAGCTGGCCCGGCTGCACGCCGAGAACCGCCGATTGCAGCAGGACGTCGACATCTTGAAGTGGACGGCTTTCTTCATATGGGAGACCCGGTGGATGTGTATCCGTTCATTGAGGCGGAGCAGGCCGGCAAACACAGCGTCAAAAGCGCGTGTGAGTTGCTCGAGGTCTCCCGGTCCGCCTACTACACCCGCAACCGGCAAAGCACCCGAGCCCGCGTCGACGCCCCGCTGACCGACAGGATCCTGCAAGTGCATACGGCGTCGAAGGGGACCTACGGGGCGCTGCGGATCCACGCTGAGCTCGCCGACGCCGGCCATCGTCACGGCCGTAAACGCATCGCCCGCCGGATGCGTGATGCTGGCATCGCAGGCAAGAATCCGCGTCGCTGGCAGGTCACCACGATTGCCGATCTGAACGCGGGCAACCGGCCGGACCTCATCCGGCGGGACTTCACCGTCAACCCGACAGCGGTTGATACCCGTTGGTGCGGGGACATCACCTACATCAACACGTGGGAAGGCTGACTGTATTGGCCACCGTCATCGACCTGACCTCACGCCGGGTCGTGGGCTGGGCCATCGCCGACCACCTCAAAACCGACCTAGTCGACGCCGCCTTGCGCCGCCGCCGGCCCGCCGAGGGACTCGGTTTCATTCCGATCGTGGCTGTCAATACACCAGCGCCCAACACGCCCGCCTCGCCAAACAACACCGTCCGGCTCTCGGTCGGCCGGCGCGGCCAGTGCTGGGACAACGCCGTCGCCGAATAGTTTTCCGCAACCATCAAAACCGAACTCCTCCACCGGCAGGCCTGGCCCACTCGCACCGCCGCCCGGCAAGAGATATCCGAGTACATCGAGGGCTGGTACAACACCCGCCGCCGGCACTCCAGCCTCGGCTACCAAAGCCCAGCCGCCTACAGACCGGTATCGACGTCCGGCTGCTACCAGCTCTCAAGGCAGCTTGACGATCATCACATCGACCTCGTCCGTCAAATCGGGTCAGGCCCACACCGTGGTGTGCCGGTCGAAGCGCGACGGACAAACCAGGCGTGGATCGTATCCGGAAACGAGCGGGAAGGTAGCGGGAGCGTGTCCGCTCCCGCTACTTGACCGTCAGCGTGCCCCTCGGCCGGCCGTCACGCGGCCTTCACGAAGTACTGTGCGGTCGATCCGTTGCAGTCCCAGATCTGCAATCGGGTTCCGTTCGCTGTGGCGCCTGATGGCGAATCGATGCACCTGTTGCTCTGGGGATTGCGCATCCGATTGCCTTCCTGCACCCAGTTCTGCGCCCCGCTGCCGTTGCAGTCCCAGAGTTGAAGCTTGGCGCCATTGGCTGTGCTGCCGTCCTGGACGTCGAGGCAGCGGCCGAGGGTGCGGAGCGTCTGCCCGTTCCACGTCCACTGCTGGTCGATCGCCGCCGTGCCCTGGCAGTCCCACAACTGCACAGCCGCGCCGTTGCCACCCGTGTTGTCACCCGCCACGTCGACGCACTTGCCGCCGGGCCCGTTGATCTGCGTTGCGGGCCCCCCGGCGGGAGGCGGCGTCGTACCCCCGCCGTCCTGGTAGTAGCGCACGTAGTCGATCGATGCGGTGAGCGGGAACTGGCTCTGCACGGGGTTCTGTCCGGGGTACGTGCCGCCCAGCGCCAGATTGAAGACGAGGTGGAACGGCTTGCGGAACTCCTCCAAGGTCGCCGGCGTCGTGTCGATCACGTGCGTCTGCACACCGTCGATGTACCAGCGGATCTGCGCGGCCGTCCACTCGATCGCATAGATATGGAAGGCCGCGGCATTGTTGACGGCGGGGTTCGCGACGTAGTTGGCGTTCTGACCCGCTGTCCACGGGAACACGCCGGTGCGAAGATCCCAGAAGATGTTGTTCGTCACGGTCGCATTCGCGTTCGCGTGTTCCATGATGTCGACCTCGCCGCAACTGGCCCAGTTGGTGGGCAGACGGTCGTAATAGGTCTGCGCCGGGTTGTAGGCGCTCGTGGACGTCTCGTCGCACGCGTCACCGAGCATCCAGAAAGCCGGCCACGAGCCGGTGGCGGTCGGGAGCGCCATGCGCGCCTCGATGCGGCCGTACTGGAAGGACCTCTTCGTGTCCGTCGTCATGCGACACGACGTCTGGTAGAAGTTGCGGCCGTTGACCGTGATGGGCGTCGTGAGCCAGTTGGCGCGCATCACGAGGTTCCCGCCGGACTGCGTGCAGTTCTCGGGGCGGTACCACTCCCACTCGCCATTGCCCCAGCCGTCGAAAGCATTGAGGCCGGGGTTGAGGCCGTTGCCGACGTTGTAGTTCCAGTTGGCGCTGCTGGGCGCGCCGGACCCGTTGAATTCGTCGGCCCAAACGAGGTTCCACGCGGCGTGTGCGGGCTGCTGCTGGATGACCACGCTGCCGACGAGTGCAGTAACAGCCGCGGTGAGGAGGACGAAGAGGCGCCGGCAACTGCGGGACAGCGCTCGGCCCGGGGAACCTGCATACATTTTCACGGAGAACGTCCTCTCGTACGGAGTGGTCGATCTTCTGCGAGGTATTACACGAGTATTACGTAAACATTGCTAACTGTCGATGCGGCGGAACGGTACTTGCCGACCGAGTCCGAGTAGGTACGTGGCGAACAGTTCCGTTTTGTCGCATCTTCGCCTTACGAAGAGCAAGCTGTGGCGTGTGACCGCTCCGCCGCTGGGGGTCGTTCGTCAAGGCTGCGGCCTTGCGCGATAACTGGTGCGACCGTCGAGCTTTCGCGAATTGGGCGAATCACCCGGCAGAGGCCGCGCGCACTCTCATGGCCGCGATCCGGTCGCTACGCCGCACAACGATGCGCTGCGGTGGCCAGCTCACGGACATGGCCGATGAGAGTGCGCTCGATTAACCAGGCTTCCAAGAGGAAATTGCTTTCGCGGGCGTCCAAAGACGCTGGCTTCGGAACCCGACCGGCGAATTCAGCTTCCGTCCGGACCTTCACGGAGGAACTGATGGAAGGCCAGAAAAATGGCGGACGTAGCGGCGAACGTGCTCGCGCCGACCATTATCGCGCCCGGCTAAGCGTGGCTCCCCAGCCACGCAAGGGCGCCCCGAAAAATCCAGCCAGACCAGGCGCAGATGGCTCTCGGCCTGGGCGCCCGCGACAAAATACCGCCATCAATAGTCGAACCTTGCCGAGGACCTTGGAGTCGCCCATCACTCCTACATTGACTGCAACGACGCAGCCGCCTGCGCCGACCAACCCAAAAACTGTACAAAGAACGCCTATCTCGCCCGCAATAGCCGTCACTGACCCACCGCCGGCGAGCCATGAAAATTCAGATAAACAGCATACATAGCTAAAGGACTTAGGTTAGCGGCGTCACTTTTCGGCGCACCTGACGCTCTTGTCGATCTAAGAATTCCACGTGTAGGTGGCGTAAGCGACAAAGACGCCAACCTTTACTTTCATACCTGCGCCTACCGTGGTATCCAGTTCCTGAGGCCGCCTCGGACCAGACGACGCCAAGCTTCCCGAGTCCTTCGCGCAGATTGTCGACGACGTCGTCGTCTTCCCAGACCCTGCTCTGGCGTCCGAAGTCGCGAGTCAAGCCGTTTGGACTGCCCGAGCGCAAGCTGGAACGGGTGGTTACCCACTGGTCGAGTGCGGCCGGCGTCGTTCCTACCCTCGCGGTACGACTGGGGTCAGTGCTCCTTTTTGATGACGAAGTAGGAGCCGCGAATGGTTCCGGCGAGCTTTGACTTCTGGCGGGCGAACTTGAAGGATTCGAGTTCTTCGGGGACGTCCATGCCGTCGGAGAGTTTGAAGCCGACTGCGCGCTTTCCGCCGTCGTCGATCGTGTACATGACGTTGATGGACAGGCCGTTCTCGTAGAAGACGTACGCCATCCGGATGTTCTCAACCTGGAATGCAGTTGCCTCAAGTGGCCGGGCAGCGATAACGATGCCCCGCTCCTCCTCAAGAATGCCGCTCACCCAGGCGATGGTTGCCTCCGCCTCATTGGCGGGCTCAACCGTGAAGGTGTGGTCGTACTTGTTCTTGAAGTATCGAGCCTCGTTGGCCCGCAAGCCGGCCAGCGCCTCGGCGACCGGCGACGACTCCAAGCCGACTGTCGAAACGGTGCTGAAGTCCACCGCATGGGACATAACAGTTCTCCCGCGAATAAGCGCGAATGAGTACGACCAGGCCCAGCGTAGTCATTGCGGCCATACCCAGAGGTGTTATCCGGAGGGTGATGATCGGATCTTGGCTGCTGAGCTGTGCGCGGCCTCGACCGTGTACCGGCGGCTCGCCTCCTCAAGCTTGTCGGTGGCCGCCTCCACCAGGTCAACACCCAGGACGTCGGCCAGGCGTACGAGGTAGATCATCACGTCGCCGATCTCTGCTCGTACCCGTGGGCCTGAGTCCTTGTCCTCCATGACCTCAGCCGATTGTCCCGGGGTGAGCCACTGCAATTCGGCCAGCAGTTCGCCCACTTCGCCTGCCAAAGCCATCGACAGGTTTTTCGGCGTGTGGAACTGTTCCCAGTGACGTTCCCGCGCGAAAACCCGGACGCGCGCGACCAGCTCTTCAAGAGAAGACAACGGTATCCGTTCGATTAAAGACAGAGAAGGTAAGGGAAGCGATCCTGATGGTACGCGCGACCCCACCTCACCCGGCGCTCAACGCCTCCGTAGGTGGCAGCCGCCCCCGCAGAGCCGGATGAAGCCCAGCCACACCCCACCGAGATGATCATGGTGTTGGCTACGTCGAGGCCGATCAGCTCGGCCCGCTGGGCGGTGGAGCCTCGGAGCCGGTCAGCGTTGCGGGATCCGGTCGTTGGCCACGGCGTTGAGCAGATCATCGGCGAAGGCATCGGGATTCCGGGTACGAACATAAGTCGACACAGCGTCGTAGAAGCCCTCCTGGAACGTGGGATTCATCGCCTCTCCATGGGCCACCGAGAGCAGCACCTGCGAGGACCACAAGGTCTGCGACGTCTGCTGTTGATAGGCCGACAGCGTGCTGACCTCAACGGATCTGCGCACCGGCACGGAGCCCTTCGCCTTGGTGAAGGCCGCGTTCGTCGCGGGGTCGCTGATGCCGCGCAGGAACTCGAGCGCGTTCTTGGCGTTGGCGGCCTTGGTCGCGGCCACGAACACGTCCACGACGGCGAGGAAACTGTCGTTGGTGCCCGGGAAGGCCAGGTATCCGAAGTCTTTCGCCGCGCCGGTGGTCAGCAGTTCGCCGTACGCCGAGTCGTTCATTGATTCGAAAGCGCAGCCGCCCGAGGCCAATTTTCTGGTCGCCGCATCCCAGGTGAGGCCGTTCGCTTCGGGGTCGGCGTAGGCGAGCAGGTTACCGAACGAGGTCAGCGCCGATCGCACCTTGGTGCCGCGCCAATCCAGGTTGTCGTCGGCCATGGCTTTCCAGCCGTCCGCACCGATCGTGCTCAGCAACGTGTTCTCGAACAATTCGGCGGTGGTGAACGGATCCTTGCCGCCCAGGCACAGCCCGGTCGCGCCGGATTCCTGCAAGCGTCGCAAGTCGTCGAGGAACTGGGCGAGGGTGTAGCCGGCCGAGGGCGGGGTGACACCGGCTTTCTGCAGCACACCCAGGTTGAAGAACAGCATGTTGCTGCGGTGCGCGCCGGTCGGGATGCCGTACACCTTCCCGTCGCGTTTCAACGACTGCGAGATAGTGGGCTGTACGTCCGCGGGAGCCACCGACGAGACATCGCGAACGGTTCCCCGCTCGGCGTAGCCCTGCACCGATTTCCCGCTGAACGTCTGCCACACATCGGGTGGGTTGCCCGCTTGCAGCCGCTTGGCCAGCGCGACGATGGCCTGCGATCCAGCGCCGCCCGCAACCGCGGCATTGATCGCGTTCACACCCGGATGAGCCTGGCGGTAAGCCGTCAGCAGAGTGTTCAATGCGGCGGCCTCGGAACCGGAGGTCCACCACGACACAACTTCTAGATTCTGGGTGTCTTTGGAGGCGCTGGTCGGCTCTTGGCCGCAGGCCCCGAGCGCCATGGCGAGGATCAAGGCAACGGCGGCTGCGGCGCGTTTCATGCTGTCCTCACAGAGGGGCGGGCGGTCAGGTCGTACAGGGCGTAGAGGCCGACAACCGCGAAACACACGGCGGGCACGATGAACGAAGCGGCGGCGCTTGTGGAATCGACAAGCTTGCCCTGTATCAACGGCATGATGGCGCCGCCGACAATGGCCATCACCAGGCCGGCCGCCCCGAACTTGGTCGCCGGTCCGAGGCCCTTGAGCGCTACGCCATAAATGGTGGGGAACATCAGCGACAGGCAGAACGACACGGCGACCAGCGCGTAGACACCTGCCTTGTTCGGGCTGATCATCGCGAAAACACACAGCAGCACGGCGAAAGTGGCCAGCACGGTCAGCACCTTGGTGGCCCGCACCCGGCCGATGACCCAGGTCATCACGAACCGGGAGACCAGGAAAATGAGCAGGCTGACCTGGAGGTATTGGCCGCCCTTCTGCAGGCTGCCGCCGAGGGCCTGCTGAACGTACTGGATCAGATAGGTCCAGGTGCAGGTCTGCGCGGCGACGTTGAAGAATTGGGCGATCACGCCGTACCGGTATCTGCGGCTCTGCCAGAGCACCCGGAACAAGCCCTCCCGGCCGCCGTCACCATCGTCGGTATCGGGGAATTCCTCAACGATCGGCGGCGCTTTCTGGCTGGCAATGGCAACAGCGATCAGGATCAGCACAAACCCGAGTCCCAGGTACGGACCCATCACCGCACCGAGCTCGCCGGCCCGGATGGCCTGCACCTGCGGGGGTGTCAGCGAGCCGATGTCCACGGGGTCGGCCAGCTTGGGAAGAATGAGCGTGGAAGCCAGCAGCACGCCGATGTTCGTGCCCACCGGATTGAACGCCTGCGCGAAATTGAGCCGCCGGGTGGCGGTTTCCTCCGGTCCCAGCGACAGCACATACGGGTTCGCGGAGGTCTCCAGAATCGAGCAGCCGGCGGCAATCGCGAACAACGCCACGAGAAACGCCTCATACGTCATGATCCGGCTGGCCGGATAGAACGCGAAAGCCCCGAGCGCCGCGAGGGCGAGGCCGGTGAGAATGCCCGTCTTGTAGCCGAAACGCTGGTTGATGAAGGCCGCGGGCAGCGCCAGCAGGAAGTACGCGCCGAAATAGGCGAGCTGGACCAGGGAGGCCTGGAACGTGCTCATGTCGAAGATCCGCTTGAAGCCGGCCACCATCGGCGTGGTCAGATCCGCGGCCACGCCCCAGGCCGTGAAGCAGCCGATCAGCGCGATGAACAGGGTGAGCATTCCGCGGCCGATCAGCCGGTGCTGACCGGCCTGCCCGGCCTCGTCCGCAGCGGACGTCGTGGCGACGCTTGCCATGAGGCTCCTTCGTGGAAGCCCCGCCCAAAAGTGATGCATGTCGATGCCCTGGAGCGGCGTCCCGCCCCTTTCCGAGGCTACGCCTGCGGGCATCGACAAAGGAACAGCTCGGTTTGCCAGCGTGTACGACGGGCAGTGACATCACCATGCCTCGAGTAGTGGTGACCGGCGGTGCCGGCAAATTGGGCCGGGCCGTCGTGACGGAGCTGAGCGCGTACGGATGGGATGTCGTCGTCTTTGATCGGGTTCGCCCCGCACATCCGGAAGCGGTTTTCGTGCCGGTCGACCTGACCGATTACGGGCAGGTGCTCGACGCGATGCACGGCATGGAGGAACGATACGAGCGCGTCGATGCCGTGGTGCACCTGGCGGCTGTTCCGGCGCCGGGGATCGTGGCGGATCAGGCGACGTTCAGCAACAACATGAACGCCACCTACCACGTGTGGACGGCGGCTCGCCGGGTCGGCGTGCGCACCATCGTGTGGGCGTCGAGCGAAACGGTGCTCGGGCTGCCCTTCGACACGCCGCCGCCCTACATCCCGGTTGACGAAAATTACCCGCCGCGGCCCGAGTCGACGTATTCGTTGGTCAAGACGCTGGAAGAGCGGATGGCCGCCGAACTGTGCCGCTGGGATCCGTCGCTGACGATGATCGGGCTGCGGTTCTCCAACGTGATGGAACCTGACGACTATGCCGAGTTCCCGTCCTTCGACGCCGACGCCCGGCTGCGGAAATGGAATCTGTGGGGCTACATCGACGCGCGGGACGGGGCCCAGGCGGTGCGGTTGGCGCTCGGCAGCACGATGACCGGCATGCACCTTTACATCATTGCGAACGCGGACACGGTGATGTCGCGGCCGAACGCCGAACTGGTCGCCGAGGTGTTCCCGGGCGTGGAGGTTCGCGGCGATCTCGGCGAGCACGACACGTTATTGTCGATCAACAAGGCACGGACCGAGTTGGGGTACGAGCCGCACCACAGCTGGCGGGGTTGAGCATGCTGTTCGAGCAGGGTCAGCGCATTGTTGTCATCGGCGACAGCATCACCGATTGCGGGCGCCGCGACGTCAACGCGCCCTACGGCGACGGTTATGTGGACCTGATTCGCAGCCTGGTTACCGCCCGTTATCCCGAGCTCGGGCTGACCTGGGTGAACCGGGGAATTGGCGGCGACACCGTGCGCGACCTGGCCGCCCGCTGGGAGGCCGACGCGATCGGTGAACGGCCTGATTGGCTGTCCGTCATGATTGGCATCAACGACGTCTGGCACGGTTTCGGCAGCCAGCCGCACCGGGCCGTCCCGCTCGACGAATACGCCGCAACGCTGCGGTCCCTGCTGAGCACGACAGTCGATCGCACCGGATGCCGGCTCATTGTGGCCGAGCCGTACATCATCGAACCGGACTTGAGCGAAGCGCAGCGCGCCAAGAGCGATCAGTACCGCGCGGCCGCCCGGGATATAGCGCAGGAATGCCACGCCGTTATCGTGCCCACGCAGGACGCCTTCGATCAGGTATTGCGGTCCACCACGCCTGCGGATTGGGCCGACGACCGCATTCACCCGAACCATCCCGGGCACGCCGTCATCGCTCAGGCCTTTTTACGCGAACTGGGATTCACGCTGACGAGCTGATACTTTCGCCGAGTTCTGCCGGTTATGTCAATGCGATCGTGGCATGCGTTGGGCGGCTGGGCGCTACGCGTCGAAGGCTTCGAAGTGCAGGCGTACGGCGTTGAGGGCTTCAGGGTCTGTTGCGCAGGGACGGCCGGACTGCGGCGGGCCCTGCGAAAAGACCTCAATCCAGGCTGGGCAGCTTGGCCGGGCCGTTGTCGACGAAGGCGTAGGTCGTGCGCAGCGGTGAGTCGCCCAGTTCCTCGGCGATCAGCCCGGCGTCCGAGGGGATCTGCAGGAAAGCGCCCTCGCTGCTGATCGCGTACGTGGGCCGGCCGTTCTGGTCTTTTTTCTCCTTGGTGATGGTGAAGCGCTGACCGGAGCGGCTGGCATCACACGCGGTCGCCACGACGGTGAGCGGATTGCTGCCGCTGGCCTTGATGCCCATGCAGTCCGCCTCGCCGCTCTTGTTGGCCTTGGCGGTTTTGATCGAGTACTTGTCGCCGTTGGGCACGAGCACGAACAGGTTGTGCTCGGAGTCGCCGTCGGTGGCGTTGAGCCGGCCCTTGTCGTCGACCGCGAGGATTGATTCGCTGGCCTGCACCGGGCGGATGACGACCTGGCGCTTGCCCGCGAGGATGTCGCCGGCCTTTGCCTCCGAGGGGGATTCCTCCGGCGTCTTCGAGTCGGACGAGTTCGGCTCCTTCGAGTCGGACTTGCCCGGCGCCGTGGAGCCGGACATATCCGGCGCCGCTGTTGTGGCGGGCGCGGTGGTCGCCGCGGGTGGTGCAGCCTCGTCTTTGGTGGGCGCACAGGCTTGCTGGGTGAGCATGACTCCGGCAGCCAGCACGCCCGCGGCGAGCGCGGTGGATCGATGGTTGCGCATGGGAGCTCCTCCAGATGGTGTGGCCTCGACCCCTCTCATGTTGTCGATCGATGCATTGCTTAAACGTGATCCCCGCACACAGTGGCACGAATGGTGGAGATCAGAGCGTGATCCACCCGCCCGAGACCACCGAGGCCGACATCGCGTCGAGGATCTGCGCAGCGTGGACAGCGTCCGCAAGGGTGGCGCCGGTGGCCGCACCCGAGCCGATTGAGCGCAGGAAGTGGCCGGCTTCGATCACCTTGAGGTCGTCGTAGCTCATCGGGTTGGCCGAGCCGGGCTGGAAGGCCCCGTAGTCACCGGCCGGCGGACCGACGAAGATCGTGCTGGTGGGCTGATCCTGGTAGGCGTCGCCCACGCTGAGCACCAGCTCGCCCATCCGGCGGTAATCCCAGGCCACTGCTCCGCGCGTACCGTGAATCTCGAAGCCGTAGTTGTTCTGGTCCCCCACCGAGACCCGGCTGGCCTCCAGCGACACCCGCGCCCCAGAAGCCAGCCTGAGCTGCGCCGACACCCAATCCTCGTTCTCCACCGGACCGAGCTCACCACCCGTTGCGCGCACGTGACCCGAGGTCGCCGCGGAAGGACGAGCCCTTTGGGGTACGAACACAGCGGTATCGGCCACCACCGAGGACACCTCCCCAAGCAGGTGTCGCACCAAATCGGCGCCGTGCGAGGCAAGGTCGCCCAGCACCCCGGCCCCGCCGCGCTCCCGCGAGAACCGCCACGTCAACGCGCCCTCCGGATGCGCGGCGTAATCGCTGAGGAAACGGAACCGGGCATGGGTGATCGTCCCGAGCTGACCCTGCGTGATTGCTCGCCGGGCCGCGGCCACCGCCGGAGCATTGCGATAGTTGAAGCCCACGGTGCTCCGGACGCCCGCGGAGTCGACGGCTGCCGCCACGGCTTGGGCATCGGCTGAGGAAAGGCCCACCGGCTTTTCGATCCAGATGTGTTTCCCGGCCGCGGCGAAGGCCTCACCGAGGGTGCGGTGCAGGAAATTGGGCGCGGTGATGCTGACGGCCTGGATGGCGGGGTTCGTCAGCAGTTCCCGCCAATCGGTGGTTGCCGAGGCGAAACCGTATTGTTCGGCTGCTGCTGAGGCGCGCCCGGGAACGTCGTCGGCTACGGCGAGGAGCTGGGGTCGTACCGGTAGATCGGCGAAGTGCTGCCCGGCCCGCAGATAGGCCTGGGTGTGCACCCGGCCCATCCACCCGAACCCCGCGACCGCCACCCCGATTGTTTCCATTCGCCGAGCTTAGGACCAGGGCCCGGGCGCCGGCGGCGGGACCACCGCCGGATGATCATCACAGGTGAGGGCATTCGGGACGTACGGTGATAGCCAGCCACCATCGTTGCCGCCACGATCGGTCACAGTGAATTCGGAGCCCGCCGCGGTGAAGTGGAACGAGCCGCAATTGTTGACCCCCACAGCTCCGACATTGCGGGCGTCAACGTTCTCGAAGGACGCCGATCCCGCTGCCCGGGCGCTGACCACCGACGTACCGGTGCCGTCGATGTGCATGTTCTTGAAGGCGACGTTGTCGATGCGGTAGAGGTCCTTCACCGGCCAGTCGCTGACGAACATGATCGCGTTGTAGGTGCTGTCAAGGTAATGGTCGCCGGTGATAGTGACGGCCGCGTCGATGCTGCGATCCAACGCGTAGAACCAGATGGCGCCGAGGCCGATGTTCCAGTTGAGGTCGTACGTGCCGGCTCGGGCCACGGAATTGTTGTTAAAGGTCAACGCGCCGGTGAAGGGTTCGGCGCCGAAGCGGGATCCCACGTGCAGTCCGCTGCCCTCGCGAACAGGGTCGGCGACCAGGTTGCCCGCCACCGTGTTGTCAGCGCCGCCGTAGATCGCAATCCCGTTGGCCAGCGTTGGCGTCTGCACGGTGTTGCGCTCGAAAACGTTACCGGAATCCGCCGTTGTCTCCGACCACATGGCCAGCCCATCGTCGCCGGTATTGCGGATGAAGTTGTTTCGTACCACCGAGTTGGTCACGCCGGTGTGGAAGTTGAGCCCGTCGGCGATCTGGTCGACAATGATGTTGTTCCGCACCGTGAGGTTGTTCATCGGGCCGTCGAACCACAGACCGACCTTGGTGTGCCGGATGTGCAGCCCCTCGATGGTGGAATCGCTCAGCGCCCCACCCACGCCGTTTACCTGGTCGGTGTCGATACGCTCGCGGACGTCCCCCTCGATGGCGAAGTTCCGCAGGTGCACGTTGCGGCTGCCACCGTTCTTGCCATAGAAGCCGACCCCCGTGTGGGCCGCTGCTTTACCTGTCCGCACCACCGTGTACCAGTTGCCGGCACCCTCAATGGTGATGTCGTCAACGATGATGTGCCGATTGACCTGGTACGTACCTGGCGGGATGTACACCTTCAGCTTCGCTCTCTTGCCGAAAGCGATCGCCCGATCGAAGGCGTCAGCGGAATCCCGCCGCCCGGTGGGGTCCGCGCCGAACGCCAGGACGTTGGAGGCGAGTTCAAAATGCGGCGCTGCAACAAGTTCCGAGTCGAGAAGGTCGATAACCGTCCACGGTGATCCGGCGGTTGCGGTCAGCCGGATCCGCTCCCCCGCCCGGTAGGTGCGCCCCAGCAGAAGCCGCTGCTCGTCATAGAAGTGCATGGGCCGGAACGGCTTGTCGATGACCGGAGCCGGCGAGGTGGCGGCCGGAACACAGGAGCATTCGGTAATCCACCAATCCGGATGCAACAACTCACCCCGCGGGTCATTGCTGAACGGATACTGGTTGTACAAGTACGAGTACCTCGACGTCAGCGTCATCGCCCGCCCGTTGACAGACAGCGGCGCTTCGATCCCCCCACCACCCGGCGCATCGGGCAACGCGTAGCGCACAGTGATCGCATTAGCGGCGGCGGGTAGGACGAACTCGACGTACTGGCCGGGGGTCAGCTTGACCGCCTGCCGCCCGGAGGCCTCCGCGGGCAGCGTGTAGGCGTGCCGATCGGGGCCGATGAGGGTGCCGGTGTGGCGGACGTTCTCGGCTTCCTGCTCGGCAAAGTGCACGGAGGCACCTCGGCCGGCGACGAGCGCGGGATCGAGGGCGGCCCGGGTGACAACGGGCTGCGGGGACGCGGCGGCTGAGATGACAACGGGGTTCGCCGGCGCCGAGGCCGGGACAACGGCCGGGGAAAGCCCCAAGACAGTGAGAGGGACGACGGCAAGGACCACCGAGCGCATCGCGGGCTCATTTCTGCAAGAGAGGACGTGACGCGACCATAGAGCGCTTGTGACGAAAACCACAAGGAGTTGTCTCAATTTTCCAGCATCTCGTCCAGATATTTCAGACCGCAGTGCCTGCGTCGTACCCACAAAAGGCCAAGCCATCTCGCAGCAGGTCGTGGCCAGGCTCACCGAGGATGGCAGGCACCCACCCGCCTAACATGGCGATCATGGCTATTCTCCAGGTGATCGTCGCCAGCACCCGTCCCGGCCGCATCGGGCTCCCGATTGCGACCTGGTTCGCGCGTGCCGCGGCCGAGCATGGCGGGTTCGATGTCGAGCTGGTCGACCTTGCCGACTACAACTTGCCGCTGTTCGATGAGCCCAGCCACCCGCGCCTGCGGCAGTACACCAAGGAGCACACGCGCCGCTGGAGCGAGACGATCGAGCGCGGGGACGCGTACGTGGTCGTGCACCCCGAGTACAACTACAGCTTCAACGCGGCGATCAAGAACGCGTTCGACTTCTTGCACCAGGAGTGGGCCGACAAGCCCGTCAGCTTCGTCAGCTACGGCGGCGTGTCGGCCGGCACCCGGGCCACGCAGGCGCTCAAGCAGGTCGTCACGACGCTGCGCATGGTTCCGACGTTCGAGCAGGTGCCGATCCCGTTCGCGCCGCAGTTCCTCAACGAGGAGGGCGACTTCGTGCCCAACGAGCTGGTCGCGGC
Organism: Actinoplanes sp. TFC3; assembly: GCF_001553785.1. GTDB lineage: Bacteria > Actinomycetota > Actinomycetes > Mycobacteriales > Micromonosporaceae > Actinoplanes. Next base: position 779,405 of record NZ_LOJP01000001.1, on the reverse strand, counting down.
CGGCGTCGGCCCGGTGGTGAACGAGCTGGCCCGCCTGAACGGCGCCCTCAGCAGCCTGAGAAAGTCACGCTAAGAGACCAAGGGACACAGATTTCGCGTGCTGCCCCGGACCATGGTCAGTTCCTTGTGCCCGTCCGGGGCCAGCACCAGGCGGAACACCCCGTCGATGAGGTACAGCCCGCGCGGCAGCGAACCGGCTCCTTCCCGGTAGCCGATCAGCACCGGCCCGGCGACGTACCAGGTCTGCGTACCGTCCGCTGCGGTCTGCACGTAGGCCGTACCGCTCGCATCTGCGTCCGTGTATCTGCCGGTGCCGGTATTTGTCACCCGCTCCACCAGCTTCCCTTTGTAGATCGTGCCGCCCGGGACGTCCTTGCTGACCACCTCGTCGACGGCCGCCTCGACATGGATGGGCACATCGCACAGCACGCCGGCCGGGCGGTCGAAGCTTTCCTGCGGCGCGGGCACCCAGCCACCCGGCAGCAGGCTTGCGGTCAGGGCAACAGCCATCATGTTCATGAAAGTCAGGATCACGACAAGACCTGACCGGATTCTGACCGTACGCTCGCAAGTGCCATGCAGTTCCGCCTGCTCGGCCCGTTCGAGGCGAGCACCGAGGCCGGAGCCGTCACCGTCGGGCGCCGACAGGAACGGCTGATCCTCACCGTGCTCCTGCTGGCCCGCGAACGCCAAGTGGTCCCGGCGCAGCGCCTGATCGACAAGCTCTGGCCGGGCGAGCAACGCGGCCGCGGCACGTTGCACACCTACATCGGACGGTTGCGGGCGGCGCTGGGTCCGTACGGCATCGGTATTGAACGGCTTGGCAGTGGTTATCGGATGGCCGACCCGGGGACGTACGAGCTGGACGTGCGCACCTTCCGCGAGCTGGCCGCGGCTCGCAGTCCGGATCCCGCTGAGCAGGCGGAGCTGTGCCGGCGGGCGTTGGCGTTGTGGCGCGGTGACACCGACGATCCCGAGCTGAGCGAGCTGCGGCTGGACGTGGCCGAGCGTTATGCCCGGCTGTTGCTCGACTCCGGGCAGCACGAGGACGCGGCCGAGCTGGTGAGCGTGGCCGGGGCGGGACGGGAGCAGCTGTGTACGTACGTGATGACTGCTCTGCACCGATGCGGGCGCCGCGCGGAGGCCCTCGATCTCTACGAGCGCAACCGGCGCGTTCTTGCTGATCTCGGTCTGGCGCCGGGGCCGCAGCTGACTGCCGTGCGGGAGCGTGTCGAGCGTGGTGATCCCGAGCTGCTGCGTCCGCCGGCGCCGCGTTACGCCGTGCGTGTGCGCGATCAGTGGCTGCCGTGGCAGACCGCCGGACATCCTGCGCTGGAGTTCTGCAACACGTTCGCGGGGTGGGGACGACCGCCGACGCCGCACTCGGATTGGCTTCGCGGTTATCCCACGCTGGCGGTGTGGGCCGGGCATGTTGGTCTGGCCGAGGAGTGGGTGGTGACGCGCCTGCTGACCGCGGCCGAGCGCGATCCGGCCGGGGCCGCGCGAGCCCTGGCGCAGGCCCGGGAGCTGCGGCGACAGCTCTACGCGAGCTGCACAGACCCGGCCGATGCGGTCGCGTTCAAGGCCGTTGCGGCGCTCGCCGAGGCGGCCATGCGGGCAAGTCGTTTCGTACGCTCGGACGACGGTCTCGGCGGCTGGCGAGTGGCCCCGGGGATCGGGTTGCGACTGCCCGTTCTCGCCGCCGCCCGCAGCGCCGCCGACCTGCTCGCCGATCCCCGGCGCTTCCAGATCCGGGTATGCCCCGGAGAAGCGTGCGGCTGGCTGTTCCTCGACGAACACGGCCGGCGCCGCTGGTGCAGCCTCGGCACCTGCGCCGGCCGATGCTGACTTACCTCAGGTACGTGGAGAAGCCGCTGATCAGCAGCAACGTGTCACCCGACCCGGCCGCCGCCACCGGCTCGGCGGGCGCCCGCAGCTCACGCCACGACCGGCCGTCGCGCGACTCCCACACCTTGCCGGCTGCAGCCACCAGACGACCTCGCACCACAGTCAGCGACCGCAGGCCCGTCGGCGTCGCCCGGCCGAAGCTGCCCAGCTCCCGCCACACTCCGTCCCGCCAGAGCCAGGTTACGTACGAGGTGCCGCGAACGCCGGCCAGGACGAGCTGCCCCCGCCAGGCGACCACCCGCTGCACCTCATCGGCATCGCAAGCCGAGGGAACCCAGGCCCGGCCGTCGGACGATGACCACGCTGTCGAGCCGCCAACCACCAACCACCGGTCGTCCAGCACGATGCCGTCGCGCGCCAGCGGGCCCCGCTCGCCGACCTGGACACGGGTGAAGCCGGCGCCGTGCGGGGACAGCCAAGCGGCCGGTCCGGTGGTCCGGTTGCCGGTGATGAGAAAGCCGCGCGAGCCGCCCGCTATCCGGCTTGCGTCCACGGCCTCGTCCCCGCCGTACAGCTCGAAGGGCGCGGCGACCTCAGCGAGCACAGTGTCCGAACGCTGGAACCAGGTACTGGTGCGCGGGTTGCCATGCGCGCCACCGGCCTGAGCGCCGATCGCCGCGATCCGGCCGTTCGCGCAGGCCACGGAGTACAGCACGCTGCGCGGCCCGTAGTAGCTGCCCGGCGACGGCGCCAAAGTCAACGCTGTCCAGGTGCGGGCATCCCGGCTGGCGAAGGCCGCCGGGCTCGTCCCGTGGTAGCTGCCGACGACGTACCACTTGTCACCGCAGTGGGTGACCGCCTTGAGATCGGCCGGTACGGTGGCGTGCTGCCAGCCGGGTTTCGGTGCGGTGCAGGCTGACAGGGCCAGCACCACGGCGAGGGCGCTACTCGAAGCGCGTCGGGTCACCGGCGCCTACCCGCAGGATTTCCGGGGTGCCCTCGGACAGGTCCACGACCGTGGTTGGGACTGTGCCACATTCTCCGGAGTCGATCACCGCGTCGACCACGTGGTCGAGTTCCTCTTTGATCTCCCAGCCCTGCGTGGCCGGCTCTTCCTGACCGGGCAGCAGCAGGGTGCTGGAGAGCAGCGGCTCGCCCAGTTCGGCCAGGAGCGCCTGGGTGACGGCGTGCTCGGGGATGCGTACCCCCACTGTCTTCTTCTTGGGGTGCAGCAGGCGCCTCGGCACCTCGCGGGTGGCCGGCAGGATGAACGTGTAGCTGCCCGGCGTCGACGCTTTGACCAGGCGGAACACCGCGTTGCTGATCTGCACGAACTGGCCCAGCTGGGCGAAGTCGCGGCACACCAGGGTGAAGTGGTGGGCGTTGCCCAGGTGCCGGATCTCGCGGATGCGCTCGAGCCCGCCGGCGTTGCCGATCCGGCAGCCGAGCGCGTAGCAGCTATCGGTCGGGTAGGCGATCAGCGCGTCGTCGCGCAACAGCCCCACGATCTGCCCGATCGCCCGGGGTTGCGGATTGTCCGGATGCACGTCGAAGTACTTGGCCACGCCTCACCTTAGGAGGTGCGGGTAGCCTTGCTGGTTCGGAGGGGAGATCTGTGAGACGGCTGCGCCGGCGGTGCGAGCAACGCCTCGCGGGCTTGGTGATCCCCCACCCGTTCGATCTGGACGCTTTTGCGGCTGTTGTCGCTGCTCATCGGGGCCGTCCGCTGACCCTGCGGCCGATGCCCGGGCTCGGCACCGGAGCCCCATGCGGGTTGTGGTTGTCGCTCGCCAGCGCTGACTACGTCTTCTACGACCCTGGCACCTCGCGGCTGCACGCCGAGCACATCGTGCTGCACGAGCTGGCCCACATGCTCAGCGGCCACCGCACCGGGCTGGACGTGAGCGGCGGGGCGCTGGCCCGGCTCGCCCCCGACCTGGACCCGCGGACCGTCGAGCGGATCCTGGGCCGGGTCAGCTACACGACCGCCCAGGAGCGCGAGGCGGAAATGATGGCCTCGCTGATCCGGGCTCGCGCGGCCCGCCCAGCGCCGCGCACGCTCGGTGGTGGCTCGCTGGGCCGGCTCGCCGACGTGCTGAAGTTCCGCCTGTGAACGGCCCGCTCAACCAGCTTCTGCTCGTGCTGCTGTGGGGCACGGTCGCCATCCGCTTCCCTACCCTGTGGCGCGACGCCCAGCAGCGGGCGCTGTGGGCCACGTTGTTGCTGCTCGCGCTGGTGAAGACCGTTGCCACCCCGGCGGTCAACGAGGAACTCGGTGAGCTGATCGCGCACCCGGAGAAGCTGCCGCACCTGCTCGGCGTGCTGGTCGGCTTCTTCCTGCTGCGCTTCATCTGCCTGGTCACCGACCGTCCCCGGGGGCGCGGCCAGTTCATCCTCGCGGTGGCCGTGGTGGTGACCCTGGTGCTGCTGCGCAGCGGGGAGGCCGGCTACTGGGTCGTGCTCAACGGCTACCTCGGCACGGTGCTGACCATCGCGGCAACGATTTTCTGGCAGGCCTCCTGCAAGGCGCCCGCCGGATTGCTGCGGCACGGGTTGCGCGCGATCGGCGTCGGCGTCGGCGTCAGCGCCGTCTACGCGCTGGTCAAGACCAGCCTGATCGTGGCCGAGGCGCTGCATGCCCCGGTGTCGTTCGAGGCCGTCCAGCCGCAGGCCGACACGGTGCGGGCGCTGGGCACGATCCTGGCCGTGGTCGGCGCGGCGGTGCCGGCGGGCAACCGGCTGCGGACGGTCGTCGGTGCTTACCGGGCGCTGTGGGAGCTTCGCCCGCTGTGGCAGGTGATGCGCCGGACGTTCCCCGAGGTCATTCTCTTCTCCCGGCGGCGCGCGCTGTTGGAGCTCAGCGGGGTCGAAGAGGTGCAGCTGCGGCTGTACCGGCGGGTCATCGAGATCCGGGACGGGATGCTGACGCTGCGGGCGTACCTTCCGGGTGGTGCTCTGCGGGACGCCTCGGCGTTCCTGGAAGAGGAAGCCACGCCCGAGCTGGTGGAAGCGTGCGGCATTGCCCTGGCGTTGGAACGCCATCGCACCGGCAGCGAGGCGTCGGAGCAGGCACAGTGGACCGACACCGGCGAGGACAGCGAGCTGGGCACGGAAATCGCCTGGCTGAGCCGGGTCAGCGCGTCCTTCCGCCGGCCCGAGCCGCGACGTTTCGCTCAGTCCGTCCTGCGCTGACGCTCCAGCTCCCACACCTGGCGGACCAGCTCGCCGATGGTGTCCCGGCTGCTGGGTGACACGTCGGCCGCGCGCAACGCGATCTCGGTGACCTGCGCGTCTCGCAGGGTCCGGAGCAACTCCAGCTGACCGTCGATCTTGCGCGCCTCGTCGTCATCCAGAAAATACGCCACCGGTACGCCGAAAAAGGCGGCCAGCCCCCGCAGATGCTGGATGGTCGGGTTGTCGCGGCGGCCGGTGCGCAGCTGCCAGATGTAGGTGTGCGAGATGGCGATGCCGTGCTCCCGGCGGATCGCGTCAGCCACGGCCATGTAGCTGACCTCGCTCTGCCCGGCGCCGCGGACCTGGTGGAACAGCCGGTCCAGCTTGGCGGCGATGGAGTTCTCGGACGTCACGCGCCCACCCCCGCCCCCGCTGACTGGATCTTGCTTACGTAACACGGCCGCTGCATCGATGTCCATGAGCAACTCACCGGCTGCACATCCCCCGATGTGCACATCGATGAACGACCGTAAACTCAGGTTTATGGAACCCGCGGTGAGCGTAAACGATGGACGCCCATCACTCAAGCCGCCGGTACGCTCGCTGACATGACGGACATCGTGGAGAGTGCCGAGGTCTCGACCCTGCTCGACGAGCTGACCCGGATGACCGGGCGCGAAGACCCGTATCCGCGCTATCACCGGCTACGCGAGATCTCCCCGCTGGTGCGCGCGGACGACGGGGTGCTGGTGCTGACCCGGCACGCGGACTGCGCGGCGATCACCCGCAACCCGAAAATCGGCCACATGCCGCAGCACATGTTCGACTTCGTAGTGCCCGGATGGTCCGACCACCCGGCGCTGCGCCTGCTGTTCACCAGCATCCTCAACCTCAACCCGCCGGATCACACCCGCCTGCGCCGGCTGGTCAGCTCGTCGTTCACCCCGCGCCGGGTGCAGGAGCTGCGGCCCAGCATCGAGCGGATGGTCGGCGACCTGCTCGACGCCATGGACGGCGGCACCGACTTCGTGACCGCGTTCGCCTTTCCGCTGCCGGTCAACGTGATCGGCGAGCTGCTGGGCGTACCGGAGGCGGACCGGGCGCAGTTCCAGCAGTTGGTGCGCGACTGGACGCAGGTGCTGGAGCGCATCGACGAGGACGTGCTCGCCACGGCCGACCCGGCTGCCGCGCAGATCCGGTCGTACCTGGCCGACCTGGTGCACGAGCGTCGCCGCCAGCCGACCGATGACCTGCTCAGCGCGCTGGTGGCGGCCGAGGAGGACGGCGACAAGCTGACCGAGGACGAGCTGCTGACCATGGCCGGGCTGCTGTTCGCGGCCGGCTTCGAGACCACCACGAACCTGCTCGCCAACAGCGTGGTCGCGCTGCTGGACAACCCTTCGCAGGTCACCCTGCTGAGGGACAAGCCGGAGATCGCCAAGGACGCGGTCGAGGAGCTTCTGCGGTACGACACCCCGGTGCAACTGCTGGCCCGGGTCACCTGGGACGACGTGCAGGTGGGCGGCGTACCGGTGTCCGGCGGTGAACGGATCGTGGCCTACCTGGGCGCCGGCAACCGCGACCCGCAGCGCTTCGCCGACCCGGACCGGCTGGACCTGACGCGCCCGGACAACGCGCCGCTGTCGTTCGGCGGTGGCATCCACTACTGCCTCGGTGCGCCGCTGGCCCGGCTCGAAGCCGAGATTGCGCTGCCCGCGCTGGTCCGGCGCTTCCCGGGACTGGCCCTGGCCGGCGATCCGGTGCGCCGCGACAGCCTGACCCTGCGCGGCTATACAAGTCTGCCGATCACGTCATGAATCAAGAAGAAAACTGGCCTCAATCGCAGCTAGGGTGCCGGGCATGGAGACAGGACAGCACGCCGCTGACAGCCACGACCTGATCCGCGTGCACGGCGCGCGGGAGAACAACCTCAAGGACGTCAGCGTCGAAATCCCGAAGCGGCGGCTGACGGTGTTCACCGGGGTCTCCGGGTCGGGCAAGAGCTCGCTGGTGTTCGCCACGATCGCCGCGGAGTCACAGCGGATGATCAACGAAACGTACAGCGCGTTCGTGCAGGGCTTCATGCCGGCCCTGGCGCGCCCCGAGGTCGACGTGCTGGAGGGGCTGACCACCGCGATCATCGTGGACCAGGAGCGGATCGGCGCCAACCCGCGCTCCACGCTCGGCACGGTCACCGATGCCAACGCGATGCTGCGGATCCTGTTCAGCCGGTTGGGTCAGCCGCACGTGGGATCGGCGCAGGCGTTCTCGTTCAACGTCGCGTCGCTCAGCGGGGCGGGGGCTGTGTCCGTACAGAAAAACGGACAGACGATCAAGGAGCGCCGGGAATTCAGCATCACCGGCGGCATGTGTCCTCGCTGCGAGGGCATGGGTCGCATCTCCGACATCGACCTCACCCAGCTCTACGACGACAGCAAGTCGCTCAACGAGGGTGCGCTGACCATCCCGGGCTACAGCATGGAGGGCTGGTACGGCCGCATCTTCAACGGCTGCGGCTTCTTCGACGCGGACAAGCCGATTGCCAAGTTCACCAAGCGTGAGCTCAACGATCTGCTCCACAAGGAACCCACGAAGATCAAGGTCGAGGGCATCAACCTGACGTACGAGGGGCTGATCCCCCGCATCCAGAAATCGATGCTCAGCAAGGACGTCGACGCGCTGCAACCGCACATCCGCGCGTTCGTCGAGCGGGTGGTCACCTTTGGCGTCTGCCCGGAGTGCGCGGGGACCCGGCTCAGCGAGGCTGCCCGGTCCTCGAAGATCAAGGGGGTCAGCATCGCCGACGCGTGCGCGATGCAGATCAGCGACCTGGCCGAGTGGGTTCGTACGGTCGACGACGCGTCGGTGGCCCCGCTGATGGGTAAGCTGCAGCACACCCTGGACTCGTTCGTCACCATCGGCCTGGGCTATCTGAGCCTGGACCGCTCGTCGGGGACCCTGTCCGGCGGCGAGGCGCAGCGCACCAAGATGATCCGGCACCTCGGCTCCTCGCTGACCGACGTCACGTACGTGTTCGACGAGCCCACAATCGGCCTGCACCCGCATGACATCCAGCGGATGAACGAACTGCTGCTGCAACTGCGCGACAAAGGCAACACCGTGCTGGTCGTGGAGCACAAGCCGGAGGCCATCGCGATCGCCGACCACGTGGTCGACCTCGGTCCCCGGGCCGGCACAGCGGGCGGCGAGGTGATGTACGAGGGCACCGTCGAGGGTCTGCGGGCCAGCGGCACGCTCACCGGGCGGCATCTGGACGACCGGGCCGCGCTCAAGCCCTCGGTGCGCAAGGCCTCCGGGGTGCTCCAGGTGCGCGGGGCTGCGGAGCACAACTTGCAGAACGTGGACGTGGATATCCCGCTCGGCGTGCTGACGGTGGTGACGGGGGTGGCCGGGTCGGGCAAGAGCTCGCTGATCCACGGCTCGGTGGCCGGTCGCGACGGGGTCATCGCTGTCGACCAGGCGCCGATCAAGGGGTCGCGGCGCAGCAACCCGGCGACGTACACGGGTTTGCTGGAGCCGGTTCGCAAGGCGTTCGCCAAGGCCAACGGCGTCAAGCCCGCCCTGTTCAGCGCGAACTCCGAGGGCGCCTGCCCGACCTGCAACGGCGCCGGGGTGATCTTCACCGACCTGGCGATGATGGCCGGGGTGGCCACCGTGTGCGAGCAGTGCGAGGGCAAGCGGTTCGACGCCTCGGTGCTGGAATACCGCTTCGGCGGCCGCGACATCAGCGAGGTGCTGGCCATGCCGGTCAGCGAGGCCGAGCAGTTCTTCGGCACCGGCGAGGCGAAGACCCCGGCCGCCCACAAGATCCTGACGCACCTGGCCGAGGTCGGGCTGGGCTATCTGAGCCTGGGCCAGCCGCTCACCACGCTGTCCGGCGGTGAACGCCAGCGGCTCAAGCTGGCCACCCACCTGGGCGACAAGGGCGGGGTCTACGTCCTCGACGAGCCGACCACCGGGCTGCACCTGGCCGACGTCGAGCAGTTGCTGGGTCTGCTGGACCGGTTGGTGGACGGGGGCAAGTCGGTGATCGTGATCGAGCATCACCAGGCGGTCATGGCGCACGCGGACTGGATCATCGACCTGGGTCCGGGCGCCGGCCACGACGGCGGGCGAATCGTCTTCGAGGGCACCCCGGCCGTTCTGGTCGCCGCCGGCTCAACCCTGACCGGGGAGCACCTGGCGACCTATGTCGGGAAATAGGAGCGCCGCTGCGAATTCCACGGGGGAAGAACTCGCAACGGCGTCCAGCAAAGAGTATCGACCGGCGCGGTTGTTGTCCATCCGTACCGTCGATCATCAAAATCAATCCGGTCGGCCGGGGCGCCCTGCCTGTTCGGCTACGCCCACCGCCGGCGCATCTGCGCTGCGTGCGAGCAGTTTCTTGCGCTGCTTGGCCGGGAGCCGGTCGACGTAGAGCAGCCCGTCCAGGTGATCTGTCTCATGCTGCAGGCAGCGCGCGAGCAACCCGGTCCCGTCGATGCGGACCGGGTTGCCGTGCAGGTCCACGCCCGTCACGGCCGAGGTGACCGGGCGGCCCACGTCGGCGCGCACGCCGGGCACCGACAAGCAGCCCTCGTCGTCCACATCGAGGTCGCGCGTCCCGGTGCTCTCGGGCAGGTGCAGCACCGGGTTGACGATGTGCGCGATCACGTGGGTGCCGGTCTCGTCCGGGCAGTCGATCACGAAGACCCGGGCGTCCACGCCGATCTGGTTGGCGGCCAGCCCGACCCCGTCGGCGGCGGCCATGCTGGCGAACATGTCGGCGACGAGTTGCTCGAGCGCGTCGTCGAAATCGGTCACCTCGGCGCAGCGCCGATGAAGCACGGGGTTGCCGTAACGGGTGATCGGTCGTGGTGTTCCAGCCCGGGTCTGCACGATGCCAATTCTAGGAGTTGCGGCGGCTTGCCCAGTCGCGTGCCTTACCGCCGAGGTCTGCTGCACCGTCGCCGACCTTGCGGGCGAGCGTGACGAGCGGGTCGGAGGAGGTGCGGAACGTTTCGCGGTAGTGCGACGCGGCCGCCTTGACATCTTCGGTCACCGAGGCGTTGCTGTCGCCGTCGCGGCGGTCGTACTCGCCGGCCACGATGCGTGCGTAGTCGCCGGAGTCGATCCACTTGCGCAACTCGGCGGCCCTGGCCACGGGTACGGGCACGCTGCTCCACGCGGTCAGCCCGATCTTGTGGATGCTGTCGCGCAGGTCCCCGCCGCCCTCGTACTCGGCGGCCTGTTCGAGGAACGCGGTGGTGTCGATCTGGCTGAGGTCGCCGCCACCGGCCAGCTTCATCAGCAGCCGCAGCGACGCCGCCGGATCCTGAGCGGCGAGCAGCCCGGCGCGGTCGGCCGACAGCTCGGCCTTGCGCCACCACTCGTACATGGCAGCGATGATGGCCCGCATGGCGATCACGCCGACCGGGATGAAGCTGATGTTCGCGGCCCAGCGGGTCAGGATCATCATAATTGTCTGGTAGACAGCGTGCCCGCTGCGCACGTGGCCGATCTCGTGCCCGAGCAGCGTGCGCAGCTCCTCGTCGTCCAGCTTCTCGACGGCCGCCGTGGAGATCACGATGAACGGCTTGTCCATGCCGATCGCCTGGCTGTGGATGACCGGGTTCTGGGTGACGAACAGCTCGGGCAGCTCGGCGACGTCCAGCGTCGTGGCGGCCTCGGTGAAGCGCTGGTAGACCCTCGGGTACTGGCGGTGGTCGACGCGCACCGAGCCGGCCAGATACTGCAGCCGGAAGCCGCGCTCGTTCCACATGCCGAAGAAGCCCTTGACGACTTCGTCGAAGCCCCGCAGCTCGCGCAGGGCGGTCAAGGCTCCACGATCCGCGGGGTGCTCCCACGCTCGCGAGCTGATGCCGGTCAGCGTCACGCGCTGCCGGGCGGGCCGGTTGTCATCGGCGTCGGTCATGACTGCTCCGTAAGGACGGGATCGTTGTTCCTGCTGAGCTTGGCCCTCGGGGTCAAATGTGCACATCCGCTCGCAGCCGGAACTCTGCCCGCCCACCTCTGCGACTTTCGGCCGACCGACGGGCCTCTCCTGGCGCTTAAAACCCCTCAGCATGAGGTGTTTTTGAGGTACATGACTGCTTGTTACGATCTCGTTACACGTCCATGCTCGGCGTATGCGGATCGCCGGAGCACCAATCTCGTGGGGCATCAGCGAAGTCCCGGGCTGGGGGCACCAACTCCCCGTCGAGCGGGTCCTGCGGGAAATGCACGACCTGGGCCTCACCGCGACGGAATTCGGTCCGGACGGCTTCCTGCCCGAGGACACCATTCTTTCCCGGTACGGCCTGAGCGCGGTCGGCGGCTTCGTCCCCGTCGTGTTGCACACCTGGACGCCGACTGTCGACTTGGACCGGTTCGTTGCCGCAGGCGCCGACACCGTTGTTCTGGCTGCTGCCACTGGACTTGCTGGCTACGACTCACGCCCTGTGCTCGACGCCGACGACTGGAAACGCCTACTGGCCAACGTGGACCGTCTGGCCTCGGCGGCACGCGATGCCGGGTTGACTGCGGTGCTGCACCCGCACATGGGAACGATGGTTGAGCGGCCGGAGGAAGTACGGCGGGTGCTCGACGGGTCGCAGATCGCGCTCTGCCTCGACACCGGGCACCTGCTGATCGGGGGCACCGATCCCGCCGTGCTGGCTGCGCAGGCCGGGGACCGGATCGCCCACGTGCACGCCAAGGACGTGGACGCCGAGCTGGCGGCTTCGGTTCGCGAGGGCCGGCGTACGTTCACCGAGGCGGTGCGCGCGGGCATGTTCCGGCCGATCGGCGACGGCGATGTCGACTTCGCCGGTGTGGTGACGGCGTTGCAGCGGCACGGATACGACGGCTGGTGGGTGCTGGAACAGGACGCCATCCTCGACGCCGAACCGGCCGGCGAGGGGCCGGCCGCGGACGTACGCCGCAGCATCGAGACGCTGTGCACCCTCGCGGCCGGCTAGGTGTCGGAGGTGAGCTCGGTGGCTCGGCGGAGCAGGGCCTGGGCCTCGGCGGGCGAGTGGGCTGCGGCGGCGGCCTGCTCGAACAGGGCCACGGCGGCTGGGGTGTGGCCGGCTCGGGCGGTCAGGTCGGCTTCGGCGGCGAGGGCGTAGGGGTAGCCGTCCAGCGCGCCTGCGACCCGGGCTTCGGCCAGCATGGTCAGGCCGGTTGCGGGGCTTTGGGCGTACCCGTAAGCGACCGCGCGATTGAGCTGCACCACGGGTGACGGGACGACGGCGGCCAATCGGTCATAAAGGGCCGCGATCTGCGGCCAGTCGGTGGTCTCGCGCGTGTGGCAGGCGGCGATGCGGGCCTGCAGCGCATACGGGCCACCGGGGTCCGGCAGGGCGGCCAGGCCCTCGGCGATCATCGCGTGGTCCCAGCGTGAGCGATCCTGCTCGGCCAGAGTCAGCAGCGCACCCGAATCGTCACGGCGGGCGTGCCGCCGGGAGTGCTGGATCAGGCACAGCGCGAGCAGCCCGGCCACCTCGCTCTGCTCCGGCATCAAGCGGGCCAGCAGCCGGGTCAGCCGGACCGCTTCGTCGGCGAAGCTCGTCTCGCCGCCCGCGCCGTAACCATGGTTGAACAGCAGGTACAGCACGCCCAGCACGCTCGGCAGACGCTCGGTCAGGGCGGCTCCCGACGGCACCCGGTAGGCTATCCCGGCCTGCGCGATCTTGGTCTTGGCCCGGGTGAGCCGGCGCGTCATCGTCGGTTCGGTGACCAGAAAGGCACGCGCAATCGCGGCGGTGGGCAGGCCCGCAATCGTGCGCAAGGTCAGGGCCACCCGGGCCGGCAGCGACAGCGCCGGATGGCAGCACGTGAAGATCAGCCGCAGCCGGTCGTCATGCGCCGGCGACGGCGGGTCCAGCGGCAGATGCGCCAGCTCCGCGACCTTGCGGCGTTCCAGCGAAGCACGCCGCAGCACATCCAGCGCGCGGTTACGAGCCACGGTCAACAGCCAAGCCCCAGGGTTTTCCGGTACGCCCGCAGCAGGCCATTTCTCCAGCGCCACCGCCAACGCGTCCTGGGCACAGTCCTCGGCCAGGTCCCAGTCACCGGTGATCCGGATGAGCGTGGCGACGACCCGGGCGTAGGAGTCCCGGGTCGCCTCCTCGATCGCGGCTCGGACGCTCATTCCTGGTGGAACGGCCGCAGCTCGATGCGCCCGGAATAGGCCATCGGGTGGGTGCGGGCCACCTCGATCGCCTCGTCCAGGTCGGCGCATTCCAGCAGGTCGAAGCCCACGATGACCTCCTTGGTCTCGGCGAACGGGCCGTCGCTGAGCAGCAGCTCGCCGCCGCGCACCCGGACCGTGGTGGCCGAGGACGGCGGGACCAGCTCATTGCCGCTCACCCGGCGGCCGGCCTCATCGTTGTCGGCCACCCACTGAAAGATGTCGGGAATCTGCGACTCGTCGGTCTCAGGCTCGGTGTCGGTGCAGACGAACATCATGTACTGCATGGGGTTCCTTTCCTCGGTTGTCCTGCCATGACGATCGGCCGGACCCGGATCGGACAGCCTGATCAAAATTCTGCCGCGGGGGCGTTGTGCGGAGTGATGACCTGCACGGCGGACGGCTGAGAGCGCGCCGGGCCGGGCAGCGCACCCTGGGCTTGCAGCAGAGCATGGCAGGCCCGGCGCAGATCCTGGCGCAGGTCATGGTGCAGCACCGCGGACAGCCGGCGTTCGCGCAGCAGGGCGGTGTTCTCGCCGTCGAGATCGTGGGCGATGAAGACGTCGTAGCGGCGCTGCTCGGACTCGAAGGCGTCGACCACGGCCGCGTTGCCACCGGCCCCGGCGTACATCGAGTAGACGGCCCGGACCTCGGGGTTGACCGCGAGCACGGCCCGCGTTCCGGTGTGGACGGTTTCCGCGCGATCCTCCTCGTCGACGACTTCGAGCAGCCGCCGTTTCTTGTCGTGGGTGCGCATCTCGGCCCGGAAACCCATCTCCCGCTCGTCTTCGCCGCGAAACGAGCTGTGCCCCCGCACCACGAGCACGTCCCCGCCGCTTGCGCCGAGCCATTGCCGCATCAGGTACGCCGCCGTGGCGCCCGCCGCTCGGTTGTCGATGCCCACGTAGGCGCACCGGGCGCTCGTGGGCAGGTCAGTCACGAAGGTCACTACCGGAATTGCCTGCCGGGTCAGCTTGCCCACGGCGGCAACCAGGCCGGGCAGGTCGGGGGCCTTGAGAATGACGCCGTGCGAGCCGGCCTTTGCCACTTTGTCCAGCACGGTCAGCAGTTCGGCGGGTGAGGCGCTGTCGAAGAAGTGGAACCGGCAACGCAATACGGCTGGGCGTAGAGCTGGTAGTTCGGCTTCCAGCGCGGCTTGTACGGCGGCGGTGAAGCGGGCCGGGGACGCAACGATGACGTCGACCATGAACGTGCGGCCGGCGATGCGAAGTTGGGTGCGCTGTTTGTCCAGGTCGGCGATGGCCTGCTCGACCTCGCGGACCGTGCCCGCCCGGACACCGCCCCGGCGATGCAACACGCGGTCGACCGTGGCCAGGCTCAGGCCCGACTGGGCGGCGATTTCGCGGATCCGATAGGGGTGCTTCGGTCTCGCAAAGGTCGGCGGAGGGTCGATCGGACGAGACTTCACCTCGTACACTCTGAGGGGTTTTTGAGGGGTTTTCAAGGATCTTGGTGGTCTTTGTCATGAGGGTTTCGACCGGCGTTCGAGACGATCTTGGAAGGTCGGCGGTATGCTTGTCGTCGCGTCGGCAACCCGGCGCATCCCCGGAGCCGAGGGGCGCTGCGACGGACCTGGTGGTCCGCCACGCTCGGCTCGGCGGTCACGACGTCAAGGGCGCCCCCTGATGAGGGGGGTGCCCTCTTTCATGTCCGAACGACTGCAGAAGATCAACGGCCTCGACTTCGCCGTTGCTGACCTGAGCCTCGCCACGTTCGGCCGCCACCAGATGCGGCTGGCCGAGCACGAGATGCCGGGCCTCATGAGCATCCGCGAGGAGTTCAAGGCCGCGCAGCCGCTGGCCGGCGCGCGGATCGCGGGCTCGCTGCACATGACCATCCAGACCGCGGTGCTGATCGAGACGCTCACCGCGCTCGGCGCGCAGGTCCGCTGGGTGTCCTGCAACATCTTCTCGACCCAGGACGAGGCCGCCGCGGCCATCGTCGTAGGCCCCGAGGGCACTGTCGAGGCCCCCGCCGGCGTTCCGGTCTTCGCCTGGAAGGGCGAGACGCTGGAGGAGTACTGGTGGTGCACCGAGCAGCTCTTCACGTTCGCTGACGGCCTCGGCCCGAACATGATCCTGGACGACGGCGGCGACGCCACCCTGCTCGTGCACAAGGGCGTGGAGTTCGAGAAGGCCGGCGCGGTCCCCGCGACCACCGCCGAGGACAACCACGAGTACACGATCATTCTCGACACGCTGCGCCGCAGCCTGGCTGCGGACAAGGGGCGGTTCACCAAGATCGCTGCCGAGATCCGCGGCGTCACCGAGGAGACCACCACCGGCGTGGCGCGCCTCTACAAGTTCGCCAAGTCGAACGAGCTGCTCTTCCCGGCGATCAACGTCAACGACTCGGTCACCAAGAGCAAGTTCGACAACAAGTACGGCATCCGCCACTCGCTGGTCGACGGTCTCAACCGCGCCACCGACGTCATGATCGGCGGCAAGCTCGCCATCGTGTGCGGCTACGGCGACGTCGGCAAGGGCTCGGCCGAGACGCTGCGCGGCCAGGGTGCCCGGGTCATCGTCACCGAGATCGACCCGATCTGCGCGCTGCAGGCAGCGATGGACGGCATGCAGGTTGCCCCGATCGAGGACTTCGTCGACCAGGCGGACATCTTCATCACCACCACCGGTGGCACCGACATCATCACGCCGGAGCACATGGCGAGGATGAAGCACAACGCCATCGTCGCCAACGTCGGTCACTTCGACGACGAGATCGACATGGCCGGGCTGGCCAAGGTCCCCGGCATCGAAAAGGTCGAGGTCAAGCCGCAGGTGCACGAGTGGCGCTTCCCGGACGGGCACGCGGTCATCGTGCTCTCCGAGGGTCGCCTGATGAACCTGGGCAACGCCACCGGGCACCCCAGCTTCGTCATGTCGAACTCGTTCACCAACCAGGTGATCGCGCAGATCGAGCTCTGGACCAAGCCGGGCGAGTACGACAAGCAGGTCTACGTGCTGCCCAAGCACTTGGACGAGAAGGTCGCGCGTCTGCACCTCGACGCGCTCGGCGTGAAGCTGACCGAGCTTTCCAAGAAGCAGGCCGAGTACCTCGGCGTTGCGGTTGAGGGCCCGTACAAGCCGGACCACTACCGCTACTGATCCACGCCTGATGGGGTCGCGCTCTTCGGAGTGCGGCCCCATTTTGCTATCCGATCCAGCAAATGCCCGCCGAGCGGGTTGCCATCCTCGAAGATCGCCGTCTGGAAGACGTGGGCCAGGCCCTCGTAGACGTCTACCTCGGCGTCCTCGACCTTCGCCGCGAGACGCAGCGTGTCGTCTTTGAGTGCCTCGGCGCCGCCGACGACCATGCTCAGCGGCGGCAGGCCGGTCAGATCCTGGTGAAGTGGCGAGGCTTCCTCGGCCCTGGTCCCTCCCAGATACTGCCCGATGAGGTGGGTCAGCAATTCCCTCGACACCGGATCGTCCGGCGAGTCATCCACGGACGGCCCCGAGATGGTCAGGTCGGTGACCGCTGACCAGGTGAGGATCCCGGCCGGCAGCTTCTCCCCCGCATCCCGAAGACGCTGCGCGGCGGTCAGCGCGAGGGCCGCCCCGGAGGATTCGGCGATGACGCGCACGTCGCTGTCCCCAGTGCCAGCGGTCAAGCTGCGGTAGGCGTCGAGCACATCGTCGACGGGCGCCGGATACGGGTGCGCGGGCGCGAGCCGGTAGTGCACAACCAGCGTCGGACGGCCGGTGGCCTTGGAGAACAGGTAACCGGCCCGGTTCATCAGCGGGGGGTTGCGATGCTCGAACCCGCCGCCGTGCACGTACAGCAGAAGACCGTTCCCGGGGTTGGCGTTCTCGGCCGTGATCAGCAAGCCGTGCGGCGTGGGCACCGACTCGACCGGGATGTCAAACATCAAGCCCGCGAAGTCCGGAACAGCAGCCGGCCCACCAGGCACGGGAGTTACCGAGACAACCATTCCCCATGATATACCGGCCGGGTTGCCCCGAACGCAATTCATTTATGAATTGCCGTCAGCCGTCGCCATTTCGACTGGCAGCAGTCCACGGACAGCCGATTAGCAGGAAGCCAAGTGGCCGGTCTCCCAAGAAGTAATTCCAGGTCCACTTGGAAGCGATGTTCGTCGGCGGCTTCATGGTGTGGACGTAGCTGGCTTCACCATGGAATGTGGGCGCCACAAAGAGGAATTCCGGCAGGGAGGTACGGTTCTTCCAGCAAGCCATTCCTGGAGGAAGGTTGGTGATCACGGTGCACCCGATCTAGCGACGGCCCCACCCCGGGGCGTCACGGAGCCGATGAGGTGCCCGTATGAGCAGGACCGACAAGACCCGGCCGCAGTGGGTGCAAATGGCGGACACGCCGATGGCGACCAGTGTCCCCGTGCATGACCACCGCTTCGGGGGCTGCACGCTGCCCGCCGAGATCACTCCGGAGAGCACCAAGCCGACCGGCTGCCACTGGGTCGCGACCGCGTTCTACGGCGACTCGCGCGGTGGCAACCGCGAACGCCACTACCTGCTGCGCACCGACCGCCGGCGCAGCCGCCACGAAGCACGCCGCGCGCTACGAGACAGTCACCTGGGCTGACAGCGGCAGAGTTCGCGACGACGAGCCAACCAAAACCGTGTGAGTCCCCTTCGTAGACACCCAGGCGCCGGCCCAGTGCTGGAAGCTGCGTTCGTCCAGCACTGTGGTCACGCGCCGGGACTCACCGGGTTTGAGCGACACCCGAGCAAAACCGCGCAGGTTGCGAGGTGGCTCTCCGGTGGAGGCGGGCTGCTGCACGTAGACCTGGGCCACCTCATCGCCGGCGCGCTGCCCGGTGTTGGTGATCGTGTACGAGACCTCGCGTCCGGAAACCCGCAGGTCGGAGTAGGCGAACGTGGTGTAGGACAACCCATAGCCGAACGGGAACAGGGGCTCGATGCCGCGGGCGTCGTACCAGCGGTAGCCGACCTGCAGACCTTCCGAATACTGCCCGCCGGGCCAGCGAGCCGGAGCTGCGGCCGGTACGTCGGCCAGCGTGCGGGGGAACGTCACGGGGAGTTTGCCCGAGAAGTTGACGTCGCCGAAGAGCAGGGCCGCGAGGGCGTGGCCGTACTCCTGCCCCGGATACCAGGCTTCGATGATTCCCCGTACGCGCGAAGCCCACGGCATGGTCACCGCCGACCCGGAGTTGACCACCACGACCGTGTTGGGGTTGGCCGACGCCACATCCTCGACCAGCTTGTTCTGATCCGCGGGCAGGTCGATGCCCGGCAGGTCGGCGCCTTCTGTGCTGAACCGGCCCACCACCACGACCGCCAGATCCGCTGCCGCCGCCGCTCTCACCGCGTCGTCGTGCAGCTTCTGCCCGGGCAGCGTCCATCCGAGGTTGACCACCGCGTTGCCGCTGAACTGGGCGAACTTGATGGTCACCGGCTCCTGCTGGCCGGCCGTCAGCGTGACGGAAGCCTGCTTCGAGGTCAGCCCTCGCTCGGACCAGCCGTTGTCAATCAGCAGGCGGTCGCCGAGCAGCAGCCGCCCGCCGTCGGTGTTGGTCAGCGAGAACGTATAGGTGCCGGTGACCGGCGCGGTGAGGGTGCCGGTCCAGCGCGCCGACCAGTTCGAGGCGACGCCGGTGCCCGGATCGCCGCCACGCCAGTTGCCGTCCAGCCCGGTGTCCGAGCGCGCGGCGATGGCCGGCCCGCTCAGCGCGGTGTTCGCAAAGATCGAGCCGGTCAGCGGCAGCGAAACGGTGGGCAGAGCGCCATCGGCCCGCGTGTTCCCCGGCTGATAGGTGACCGAGGCCTGAGTGCCGGCGCGCTCCTGCAAACCCCGAAAGGGCGAGATGGCGTACGGCGGATCGACGCGAGCACTCCCGCCGCCCTGGCTGAGCACGCTGGTCCCGGCTCCGCTGCCGAGCACCGCGATCGAGCGGACGCCGGCGTTCACGGGCAGCACCCCGGCATCGTTCTTCAACAGCACGCTGCCCTGCTCAGCGACCTGCCGGGCGACCGTGGCGTGCGAGGTCACCGGTGCTTCGCGGCTGCCGTGCGACCCCTTGCCGACCAGGCCCCGGCGGACCATCGCGGTCAGGATCCGGCGCGCGTTCGCGTCCACGTCGACCCCCGAATCGGTAAGCGGCTGACCATAGAACTCCGCGCCGGGCATTTCCATGTCGAGTCCGTTGGCGATCGAGGCCAAGGTCGAATGGGTGGCATCCCAGTCCGAGGTGACGAAGCCGCGGAACCCGAGTTCGTCACGCAGAATGCGCTGCTGCAGATAGCCGTTCTCGCACGGGAAGACGCCGTTGACCGGGTTGTAGCCGCACATAACCGAGTCGGCCCCGGCTCCGATCGCGTCCTCGAAAGCGGGCAGGTAGATCTCGCGCAGCGTCCGCTCATCGACCGTGGCGTTGCTGTCCCCGGTGTTGCGCGCGGTTTCCTGGTTGTAGACCGCGTAGTGCTTGACCTGCGCCATGGGGCCTTCGGCCTGGATTGCCCGAATCTCCGCTGCGGCCGCCTGGCCGGCCAGGTAGGGATCCTCGCCCAGCGACTCGAACGCCCGCCCCCAGCGCGGGTCCCGGACGATGTTGATCGTGGGCGCGAGCACCACGTCGGTGCCCTTGGCCCATTGCTCCGAGCCCAGCACCTTGCCGTACGCGCTGAGCATGGCGGGATCCCAAACGGCTGCCGCGGCTACGGGTGCCGGGAGCTGGGTCACGCCGGTGAGCCCGCCGCCCACGCCGGTCGGGCCGTCCTGCAGGCGCAGCGGTGGTATGCCCAGCCGGTCGACGCCGTCCACGCAACCGACATATCCGCAGGCCGCGCCGCCGTGCATGAGGGTCAGCTTCTCAGCGCGGGTCATCCGCTGCAGCAGCGACTCGGCGCGCTGAGCGGGAGCCATCTGGTCCTCGGTGCCCCCTGCGACGGCCAGCGCCGTGCAAGCCATCACGAGCGCCAGCGTTGCTCGTACAAGCCGCATCAAGATCCTTTGCTGCCGCGAAAGGGGGCCAGCGTAACGCGAATGCCATGCTCATCCGGGAGAATGGTTCGGTGAGTGTCGAGACGACGTTGCTGTTCATCCTCGCGGGCGTAGCGGTGGTGGTGGCGGTCCGGTGGATCGCCAACCGCACCGGGCTGCCCGCCGCCGCCCTTCTGACCCTCATCGGGATCATGTACGCCGTCCTGCCCGGCCCGAACATCGAGCTCGAACCCGAGATAGTCCTGACCCTGATCCTGCCGCCGCTGCTCTACAACGCGGCGCTGGATTCCTCCCTGCTGGATATCCGGCACAACCTGCGTACCGTGATCAGCCTGTCCGTGGTGCTGGTCCTGGTCACCGCCCTGCTCATCGGCGCGGGCTTCCACTTCTTCGTGGCCGGCGCCACCATGGCCGCTGGGGTCGCCCTGGGCGCTGCGGTCGCCCCGCCCGACCCGGTGGCCGCGCTGGCGGTCGGCAAGAAGGTCGGCCTGCCGCGCAACATCATCACGCTGATCCAGGGCGAGGGGCTGCTCAACGACGCCACCGCCCTGACCCTGCTGAGCGTGGCGGTCTCCGCGGCGATCGGCGGGCACTTCTCGTTCGCCAGCACAGTGGGCGAGTTCGTCATCTCCGCGGCTGGCGGTGTGATCGCTGGTGTCGTGGTCGCCTATGCGGCCCGCGCGTCCCGCCCGATCCAGCGCGACCCGCTGATTGCGAACGCCATCTCGCTGGCCACTCCGTTCGTGGCGTACACGCTCGCCGAGCACGTGTACGTCTCCGGCGTGCTGGCGGTGGTCGTGGCCGGTCTGATCGTCGGGCACGACACCCCGCGGCTCAGCTCGGGCGCCAGCAGGCTGCAGGTCAGCGCCGTGTGGCGGCTGGTCGACTTCCTGCTGGAGGGGCTGGTCTTCCTGCTCATCGGTCAGCAGCTACCGCTGGTGATCGAGGGCCTGTCGGAGTACAAGACGTCGACCATCGTCATCGCGGTGGCGATCTCCGTCGGTGTTGCGCTGCTCCTGCGCCCGCTGTTCCTGATAGTGACCCAGGTACTGCCGAGGTCGATGCATGCCCGGCTCGGTGGGGACCCGGCGGACAGTCCGGGGCGCGCTGACCGGGCTTTGAACGTACGGGAAATCACCGCTTTGAGCTGGGCCGGAACCCGCGGCGTCATCACGCTTGCGGCCGTCTTCACCATCCCCACCCACACCGATGCGGGCCTGCCGTTCCCCGACCGCGACCTGCTGCTGTTCTGTGCCTTTGCGGTCGTGCTCGTCACGCTGGTCGGGCAGGGCTTGTCGTTCGCGCCACTGGTACGCCTGCTGGGCCTGCGCGCGAACGAGACGGACGACGCCCGGGAGCGCAACGAGGCCCGCGCGGCGTCGGTGCGTGCGGCGATGGACCGGCTCGACGAGATCGACCAGGACCCGCACGACGACGTCGAAGACCATGCGATCGAGACGATGCGCAAGCAGTACGGGCACCGGCTGGAGCGCTACCAGCGCCGCATCGACCTGCTCGACGCGGCGGACTCCGACGAGCTGCCGGTTTCCTCGCAGTACGAGGCGGCGCTACGGGTACGCCGCTCGGTGATCGACGCCCAGCGCGACGAGTTGCTGCGGTGGCGCGACGCCGGGCAACTGTCCGACGAGGGTCTGCGGGTGCTGG
The DNA here is from genome assembly GCF_001553785.1 of Actinoplanes sp. TFC3. GTDB lineage: Bacteria > Actinomycetota > Actinomycetes > Mycobacteriales > Micromonosporaceae > Actinoplanes. The sequence continues at coordinate 757,561 of NZ_LOJP01000001.1, read as the reverse complement.
AGCGCGAGCTGGACCACGAGGAACGGCTGCTCCCGGACCGGCGCTGATGACCCGCGGACAGTTGCGCATCTACCTCGGCGCCGCGCCCGGGGTCGGTAAGACCTACGCGATGCTGCAGGAGGCGCAACGCCGGGCCGCGCGGGGAACGGATGTGGTGGTGGCGGTCGTGGAAACCCACGGCCGCCCGCACACCGCGGCGATGCTCGACGGCCTGGAGCGGGTGGACCTCGACGCGGTGCCGGCCCGCAAGCCGGAACTCGTCGTCGTCGACGAGCTCGCCGGGCACCACCGCGACGTGGAGCGGCTGCTGGCGGCCGGGTTCGACGTGCTCAGCACGGTGAACGTCCAGCATCTGGTGTCGCTGACCGACGTGGTCAGGCAGATCACCGGGGTGGCGCCGCGCGAGACCGTACCCGATGCGGTGGTGCGCGGCGCGGAGCAGGTCGAGCTGGTCGACATGACCCCGGAGGCGTTGCGGCGGCGGCTGGCGCACGGCAACGTCTATCGGCCCGAGGAGGTCGATGCGGCGCTGGGCAACTATTTCCGTACGGGCAACCTCACCGCTCTTCGGGAACTTGCCTTGTTGTGGCTGGCCGACAAGGTGGAGGACCAACTCGGCCGGTACCGCGCGGACAACAAGATCGAGGCGACCTGGGAAACCCGGGAACGCATCGTGGTGGCCCTGACCGGGGGTGCTGAGGGCGAGACCCTGATCCGCCGGGCCGCCCGGATCGCCGCACGCAGCAGGGGCGCGGATCTGCTGGCCGTGCACGTGACCCGCAACGACGGGCTGATCGGCGCCGATCCCGCCCAACTGGCCCGGCAACGGGTGCTGGTCGAGGACCTCGGCGGCTCATACCACCAGGTGGCCGGCGCCGACGTGCCGCAAGCGCTGCTCGACTTCGCGCGGGCGGTCAACGCCACGCAGATCGTGCTCGGAGCCTCCAGCCGGGGCAGGCTCGCGCAGTTGCTCAGTGCAGGCGTGGGCGTGACGACCACCGCGCTGTCCGGCACGATCGACGTGCACCTCGTGCCGCACGAGCGCGCCGCGACGGGCCGGCGCACCCGGATGCCGGCGGCGCTGTCGCGGGGCCGCCGGATCGCCGGCCTGGTCGCCGTCGCCGCTGGGCTACCCGCGCTGACCGGCGCACTCAAGCTCGGTCCGGGGTTGTCGCTGACCAACGACATCCTGGTGTTCCTGGCCGCGGTCGTCGGCATCGCGCTGATCGGCGGACTCTGGTCCGCGCTGCTTGCCGCGGTGGGCGGGTTCCTGCTGCTGAACTGGTTCTTCACCCCGCCGTTCGGGCGCCTGGCCATCGCCGAGGGCAGCAACCTGCTCGCGCTGGCGATCTTCGTGGTGGTCGCGCTCGCGGTGAGCTGGGTGGTCGACACCGCTGCGCGCAGCACCCGGCGGGCGGCGCAGGCCGGAGCCGACGCGCAGACGCTGGCCACCGTTGCGGGCAGCGTCCTGCGGGGCGAGCGGCCGCTGATGGCGTTGCTGGAACGGCTGCGCGAGACCTTCACCCTCGACGCGGTAATCCTGCTCTCCGACGGTGCCGTGGTGGCGAGCGTGGGAAACGCCTCCGGTCCTGTTGGGAGCGAGGTCAAAGTCGACAACGACCTCATCATGCTGCTGTACGGGCGACCGCTCGAAGCCTCCGATCGGCGCATCGTCGAGGCGTTCGCAGCCCAGGCGGCGGTGGCGTTGCGTCAGGAGCGACTGGCTGCCGAGGCGGCTGCGGCCAAGCCGATCGCCGAGGCGGACCGGATGCGGACGGCGCTGCTGGCCGCGGTCAGCCATGATCTGCGCACCCCGCTGGCCTCGGCGAAAGCCTCGGTGGCCAGCCTGCGCAGCGCCGACGTGGACTTCGACGACGAGGACCGGGCCGCGCTGCTCGAAACCGCCGACGAGAGCCTGGACCGGCTGCACCGGCTGGTGAGCAACCTGCTGGACATGAGCCGGTTGCAGGCCGGGGCGCTCGGGGTGACGTTGCTGGCGATCGGGGCGGAGGAGGTCGTACCGCGGGCGCTCGATGATCTGGGACCGCAAGGCCGCACCGTTATCGCTCACATCCCCGACGACCTGCCGGTCCTGCACGCCGACCCGGGGTTGCTGGAACGGGTGCTGGTCAACCTGCTGGGCAACGCACTGCGCTTCAGCCCGCCGGACCGCCCGCCGGTGATCACCGCGAGCGCGCTCGGTCCCAGCGTGCAGATCCGGGTCATCGACCACGGCCCGGGAATCCCGGCGGACCGGTGGGACGACGTGTTCCTGCCCTTCCAGCGCCTCGGCGACCGGGACAACCACATCGGGGTCGGGCTGGGGCTGGCGCTGTCCCGCGGGCTGACCGAGGCGATGGGCGGCACGCTGGTGCCCGAGGAGACGCCGGGCGGCGGACTGACGATGGTGCTGGCGTTGCCGTCGGGCACCATGACGGCGCCATCGCCTCGATGATCGGCGGAAAACCGCGTCCCTTCATCGCACCGGCTGGCGTCGGCCGGGCCAATCAATCCGGTTGGCCCATCAATAGAGTCTTCAGCACCTGGTGAGCCCCGACGTGAAAGTGGGTCGCCGCTGTGGACACCATCCGGACGATAAGCACCACCGTTGCCATCACCCTCGGGGCAGTCGGCATCCTGGCTTACCTCAGACGCCGGGTGCGAGCCGTTACCGGCGAGGTCGTGCGCCGGATAGTGGAACCGATAATTTGGCTCTTCCTGCGGTTCTTCCGGCATTCCATGGCTGACCTGACGAGTTTGCGCTCGTACTGCCGGGTGCAGATCAAGAACCCGGAGACGCGGGTGCTGCACGTTCCGGGCCGGTGGGGCACCAACCTCACCATAAAAACGGTGTACGTACCGCTGACCCTGGAGAGCTCGACCACCAAGGCGGCGCACCACCCGGACGACATCTGGCGTGATGATGTGAGCCGGGTCCGCATTGTCGGCGAACCGGGGTCGGGCAAGTCGACCTTCGTCAAACACCTTTTCCTGCACGCCTGCGAAGAATCGTTTCGCACCAAGAGCGGACGCTTACCGATCATCCTGGAATTGCGTCAGCTCAAACCGCCGCGCCGAATGTCCAGTCCGGACAAGCTCACCGACTGGCTGATGACGGAGCTGCGGACAAAAGTGGAAAGCGTGCACGGCTACGAGATGCACGAGCTGTTCGAGGCAGCCAGCCGCGGCTCGGGTTTGCTCGTCCTGCTCGACGGCCTCGACGAGGTTCCCAGCGAACGTTACCCGGCCATCTCGCTCGCCATCGCCGGTTTGAGCAGACGCCTGATGAACGACAGCGTGAAGAGCCGGCTGCTGCTGACGATGCGCAGCCAGTTCCACGACCAGGTCCGAGCCGACTTCGACGCGCACTTCGAGTCCACGTACCGGGTCAAGCGGTTCAGCTCGGCCGACGTCTACACCTTCCTGACCAAGTGGCCGTTCACCCATGACCCGCTGGCCTCGGCCAACCGCATCTACGGCGACCTCACCGATCGCCCGACCCTGCGGGAGATGTGCAGCAACCCGCTCATCCTGGCGATGTATGTGGCAAACGATCAGGGATCGGGAAGCGGGGCACCGGACACCCGTACCGCTTTCTACAACCATGTCGTCGAGGAGCTGCTGGTCGCGCGCAGAAGCAGGCAACTGGGCATCGCAGCCAAGTCGGCGCTGCAGGCTCAACGCGAGCAAGTCCTCGGGCCGCTGGCCTATGAGAACCTGACCGACCCGAACCAGCCCTCGAACTCCATTCCCTGGTCGCGGGCGATCGAGTTGGCCACCGAGGTGCACGGCTGCTCCACGGCCGAGGCCGCCGAACAGATGCTGCTCGAACTGTGCAAGGAGACCGGCATCATCGCCGTGGAGAAGCCCGGCGAGTCGCTGCGGTTCATCCACCTGACCTTCTGCGAGTTCCTGGCCGCCCGCGAGTGCATCCGGATTCGCGCCGACGGCTGGCAGAAGCTGATGGAGTTGCACGCCAGCTTCGCCGGCCAGCCGACCACCAGCACCCGGCTGGTCGAGGTGATCCCCTTCGCCTTGGGCCTGCTCGCGCCGGTGCAGCAACTGCAGGCCATGGACGACGTGTGGGCCTCCAAGAACCGGGTGCTCGCCGGGTATTGCTTCCTGGAGACCCGCCGGTACGACCACAGTGCCTGGGATGAGTACGCCGACAACGAGGCCGAGGGCCTGCTCAGCGTCGAGTCCTCCGACTGGGACGAGGCGTTCCTGCGCCGCCTTCACCTGTTCAACATCATCCTGGCCGACGAGAACGAGTGGCGGAAAATGTACGGCCAGCCCTGCCGCCTGCCCCTCGAAGAGGTCTTCCGCCGGCTGGTCGGGCGCGACAGGTCCCGGCTGACCGCGATCTTCGGCTCCTATGCGGCGTTCGACGCCCCGGCCGCCTTCCGGCTGGCCCGGACCTGCTCGGTCGACCTGCTGATCGAACACCCCGGCCTGCTCATCGAGAACGCCGCGCTTCCGCCGTTCCTGGCCATGCTGATCGAGCAGATGCATGCCGAGCCGGCGCGGGCCGAGAAGTGGGCAGCCGTGCTGTGCGAAGCAGCTCTGCGGCAACCCGCCGTGGCCACTCTGCTCGTCGACATGGACGCCGACGCGCTCGGGCTGGATCACCGGGTGGACCAGATCAACAAGCGGCGTCGGTGGTTCTTTCCCTGGTCCCAGGGCCTTGGCGTCTTCACCACCCTGTACCGCGATCTCCGGCCCAGCGCGCTGACCTATGCCACGACGGTGGCGACGGCAGCACCCCGGGCAAGCGGCGAAGCTGAGACGTACCCGCATGTCGCGGCCTTGCGTCAGGTGCGCCCCACGCGAGCGCGTTTGCTGCCGGCCACCCCTGTTCAAGCCGTGATCATCAGCTCTGTTCCGCTCATCCTGGGCTACTGCGCCGGTACTTACCTGCTGACCAGGTTGTTCCTCGAAGCGGGCCCGCCATCGCTTGCCACGATGATGCGGGGGATCCTGCTGGTGGTGGTTGGGCTGGGAGCCTCGATCGCCCTCCGGCAGCACTACAACAACGTCATTACCGCCCTGGCGCGAACTCTTAACTGCTCGTCCCTGGCGGATGCGAAGCCTTCGGTCTGGATTCGCTTCTCCGGCCTGGACCTGCTCATCTTCAACCGGGACCTGATCGCGTATCGGCAGCAGGTGCTCGACCTGCTTGTACATCAAGAGCTCTCCGCCATTGGTCAAGAGTCTCCCGGCGAACCCTGACCGCGGGGTTATGAGCTACACAGTTGTGCAGTAACCTACACATGTGAGTAGCCCGCCGGATCTGACCGCCCGCGCCCGCATCCGGGAAGCCGCGATCACGCTCATCGCCGAGCGGGGTGTCAAGGAGACGTCGATCCGCGACATCGCGCAGGCCGCCGAGGTGTCCTCGGGGCTGCTGCGTCACCACTTCGGGTCCAAGGAGGGGCTGCGCGACGCCTGCGACGACTATGTGCTGGCCGAGTTCACCCGGCTGCGCGAGCCGATGATGGCGGCCTCGGCCCAGGTCGATGAGGGCTATCTGCTCGACGTGATGAACGCCGCGCCACTGCGGCTGCAGAACTACGTGGTCCGCTCGACGATGGACGGCTCGCCGACCGGGACCTCGCTGTTCTTCCGGATGATCGACGAGGGCGAGCGCTGGTTGAAGAAGACCGGGCGCAAGTCCGCCGACCCGCGGGCGTACTCCGCGGTGCTGTGCGCCATGAAGCTCGGGATGCTGCTCATGCGCGAACAGATCGCCCAGGCGCTGGACGAGGACCCGGCCTCACCCAACGGGCAGGTCCGCATGCTCAAGGCGTCAGTGGAGATTTTCTCGGCCCCGGTGGTCGCACCGGAGCTGGCCGAACAACTGCAAGCCGCCCTTGATCAGTACGCCACCGGATCAGTTCGTCACGACTGAGGAGGCACCACCATGGCCGAAGCGGTTGACGTCACGGGGCTCAGGAAGAGCTTCGGACGTACCCAAGCCTTGGACGGTCTTGATCTGCACGTCGAAGTGGGTGAGGTGCACGGGTTCCTGGGCCCGAACGGCGCAGGCAAGTCCACCACGATCCGGATCCTGCTCGGGCTGATGCGCGCGAACGGCGGCACCGCCCGGCTGCTGGGCGGCGACCCCTGGTCCCACGCAACCGACCTGCACAAGCGGCTCGCCTATGTGCCCGGTGACGTCACGCTGTGGCCGGCGCTGTCCGGCGGTGAGGTCATCGACCTGCTCGGCCGGCTGCGCGGCGGCATCAACCGCAAGCGCCGCGACGAGCTGCTGGAACGCTTCGACCTCGATCCGCGCAATAAGGCCCGCACCTACTCCAAGGGCAACCGGCAGAAGGTGGCCCTGGTCGCCGCGCTGGCCTCGGACGCCGAGCTGCTGATCCTCGACGAGCCGACCTCGGGGCTCGACCCGCTGATGGAGTCGGTGTTCCGCGACGTCGTGCGGGAGGAACACCGGCGCGGCGGCAAGACCGTGCTGCTGTCCAGCCACATCCTCACCGAGGTCGAGGCGCTGTGCCACCGGCTTACCATCATCCGCGAGGGCCGCACTGTCGAAACCGGCACCCTCGCCGACCTGCGCCACCTCACCCGCACCACCATCGAGGCCGAGCTGATCGGGCTCCCCGACGGCCTCGCCGCCCTGCCCGGCGTGTACGACCTGCAGGCCGACGACCACCGCGTGGTTTTCGATGTGGACACCGACACCTTGGAGCCCGCGCTGCGCAAGCTCGTTGACGTCGGCGTGCGCAGCCTGACCAGCAAGCCCCCGACGCTGGAGGAGCTCTTCCTCCGGCAGTACCGCAAGGAGCCGGTCCGATGACGGGCACCGGCTCGCTGATCCGCCTCATCCTGCGACGCGACCGCTTCCTCCTGCCGCTGTGGGCCGTGCTGCTGCCACTCGTGCCAGTCGGCTACGCCAGCTCCCTGCGGGCCCTGTTCCCCACCGCCGCCGAGCGGGCCGGCTATGCCCGGGTAAGCGCGGACAGCGCCGGTTTCGTCGCGCTGCTCGGCCCCCTTCACGGCAGCAGCCTCGGCGACTTGGTTGCCTGGCGCTCCGGGTTCCTGCTCGTGCTGGCGGGCCTGTTCAGCCTGCTCACGGTCATCCGGCACACCCGCACCGACGAGGAGCTGGGCCGCACCGAGCTGATCGGCGCCGGAGCGGTCAGCCGGCCGGCCGGGCTGGTCGCGGCGCTGCTGGTCGCGCTCGGCGCCAACGTGGTGCTCGCCGTCATCGTGATGGGCGGGTTGATCGGCCTGGGCCTGCCGGTGGCCGGGTCGGTGCTGTTCGGCGTCTCGTTCGGCCTGGCCGGCTGGGCCTTCGCCGCCGTCGGGGCGGTGTCCGCGCAGCTGTCCAGCTCCGCCCGGACCGCCCGGTCGATCGCCATCATCGGGCTCGGCGCCACCTTCGTGCTGCGCATGGCCGGCGATGTGGATGCGCTGGGCGGGGGCGCGCTGTCCTGGCTGACGTGGGTCTCGCCGGTCGGCTGGATCCAGCACGTCTTCCCGTACGGCCCCAGCGCCCTGTTGCCGCTGTTCCTGGCCCTGGCCTTCACCGTCGCAGCGGGGCTGGCGGCGGTCGCGATGGTGTCCCGGCGCGATATCGGTGAGGGCGTGCTCCCGGCCCGGCCCGGCACTCCGACCGCCGGGGCGGCCCTGAGCGGCCCGATCGGGCTGGCGTGGCGGCTGCACCGGGGCATGCTGATCGGCTGGCTCGCCGGGTTCGCGGTGCTGGGGCTGGTGTTCGGTGGGGTCGCGAAGAGCATTGCCGACCTGGCCGACGAGAACAGCAGCCTGAGCGAGATCCTCGGACGCCTCGGTGGCAGCACCGCCGCTGTCGACCAGTATTTCGCCACCGCCCTGGGCATGATGGGCCTGATCGCCGCGGCGTACGCGGTGCAAGCGGCGCTGCGCCTGCACGACGAGGAAGGCACCGGCCATGCCGAGGCCGTGCTCGCCACCCGCACCGGCCGGGTGCGCTGGGCCGCCGGGCACCTCATGTTCTCGCTGTTCGGGCCGGCCGCCGCGCTGCTCGTGGGCGGTGCGGTGTGCGGGCTGGTAGCGGGTCTCGCGCTCGACAACGTAGGCCGCGAGGTGCCCGCGCTGCTCGGTGGGGCGGCGGCGCAGATCCCGGCCGTGTGGGTGCTGGCGACGCTTGCTGTGCTGCTGTTCGGGGTGCTGCCGCGGCAGGCGCCGGCCGCATGGGGGGCCCTGGCGGTGTGCTTCTTCCTGCTGATCGGCGGCGCGATCCTGCAGCTCAACCACTGGATCATGGACCTGTCCCCCTTCACTCACATCCCGCACCTGCCCGGGGCCGCGGCCACCCCGCTGCCGTTCGTGGTGCTCACCGCGCTGGCCGTGGTGCTCGCGGCGGCGGGCCTTACCGCATTCCGCCGCCGCGACGTGCCAGCCATCTAGACAATCGCCAGCCGTATGGACGGCTGGCGATCGGCTCAGAGGTAGCTTCCACTCGGCCCTTGGGGAGGAGTCAAGTCGGGCTCAGACGGCGTTGGCCAGCGCCTCGAACTCCTCGTCGGTGAGTTCGAGATCGGCCGCCCCCAGGTTCTCCTCGAGGTGGGCGACCGACGAGGTGCCCGGGATGGGCACGATCACCGGCGAGCGGCGCAGCAGCCAGGCGAGCGCGAGCTGGCTGGTGGTGGCGCCGGGGTGGTTTTCCAGCACCTTGTCCAGCGGGCCGCCGGGCTGGGCGAGCGAACCGGCGTCGACCGGTGCCCACGGGATGAACGCGATGCCCTGCTCGGTGCAGAAGTCGAGCAGTTCCTCCGCGCGCCGGTCGCCGAGGTTGTAGCGGTTCTGCACCGAGGCAACCGGGATGCCGGCGGCCTGGGCGGCGCGGACATCCGCGACGTCGACCTCGGACAGGCCGACCTGCTTGGCCAGCCCCTCGTCGAGGAACGACTTGACTTCGGCGAACTGCTCGTCGCGCGAGGTTCGTTCGTCGATGCGGTGCAGCTGCCACAGGTCGATCTGCTCCACGCCGAGGCGGCGCAGCGACATGAGGATGCACTGGCGCAGGTATTCCTTGCGGCCCAGCGGCGGCCACACGTTCGGGCCGGTGCGGGTCAGGCCGCCCTTGGTGGCGATGACAACATCGCCGTAGCCGCTGCCGTCGTGCAGGGCCTCGCGGATCAGGTCCTCGGCGACATACGGTCCGTACGAGTCGGCGGTGTCGATGAACGTGACGCCGAGCTCGACCGAGCGGCGCAGCACCCGGATCGCCTCGTCGTGGTCGCGCGGCGGACCCCAGATGCCGGGCCCGGTGAGCCGCATCGCGCCGAAGCCCAGCCGGTGCACGCTCCGGCCGCCGAGGTCAATGGTTCCGCTGTTAACTACAGGCATGATTCCCACCGTAGCGCCTGTTTCACCAGCAGAATTCGCGAACGGTACGGCGGGCCGTCCCTCAGTCCTGGCTCAGGAAGAACCGGGTCAGGCCGGTGATCTCGAACAGCCGCCGGATGTCGAGGGGCACGTCGGCCAGGACCAGCTCGTACGCGTCGGAGCGGTGCCGGACCAGCATGTTGATGCCCGACGAGTCGAGAAAGGTGACCTGCGACAGGTCGACCTCGACGCGCCAGCACCCGGCACGGGCCGACTCGATCGCCTCGCCGAGCAACGCTGCGGTGGACGCGTCGATCTCCCCGGAGCAGAAAATCCGGACACGTCCCGCGGCCGGTTCGCCGGTGGTGACGCTGAGCTCGGTCTCCGGGGAGAGGACCGGCTCACCCGCTGAACCGCGGCGTTCGATCATCAGGGCCTCCACTTTGCGCGGACAGTCACCACCTTAACCGTATGAAGTCATACCGGGGAGAAGGTAGTCGGTGAGTAATCCGGCCAGTCAGAAAGCCCGTGCGGGCGCCGGGGGCAGCAGAACGACATGCAGGTTGCGCGGCCCGTGCACCCCTTCGACCCGGTTGAGCTCGATGTCGCTGGTCGCGGACGGACCGCTGATCCAGGTCAACGGGCGGCGCGGGTCAAGCCGGGCGATCGCGTCGGGCACCGAGGCCACCACCTGATCCTGGCGCACCACGCAGATGTGCAGGTCGGGCAGGAGTGACAGGCGCCGGCGACCTTGGTCGGGAGATCCGTCGAGCACGATCGTGCCGGTTTCGGCGATGGCCACGGTAGCGGCGGTCAGCACGGCGTCGGCATCGTGCTCGTCCTCGACGATCGTGGCATCGGCGGGAATCCACGATCGGTCAATTCCCGGAGGTACGACCAGACGACCCGGTTCGAGCGACGTGACCACGCCGGCCACGTCCTGCTCCCGGTGCACCACCGCCTTGTAGTCGACCAGCCGATCAACAAGAAGGACAATGTCGGCTTCATCCGTACCGGCTGATCGGTAAGCGCGTGGCACCTCGGACGCTGCGGCATCCCGCAGAGCGGCTCTGACCCGGCCGAGGATGAGGTCGCGGCTGCTCATCGCTTGGCCCACCAATCCCGGAAGGTCTCGGCCGGCGGTTCCGGCAGGTCGCGCGACGCCGTCCAGCCGTTGAGCGGGGGCGGCAGACGCTTCGCGTGTTTACTGAGCTTGGCGGCATGTTGCGCTCGGGTGTAGAGCGCCGGGTGGTCCATCGTGTACGCCGCCGCGGCCATCGCCACCCTTTCCGAACGCGGGTGCGGCACCTCGTTGCGCAGGTGCACGAGCAGCGACGGAATGTCGATTTTGACCGGGCACGCATCGAGGCAGGCCCCGCAAAGCGACGACGCGTACGGCAGCGAGGCGTTGTCCGCGACCCCGGTGAGCTGCGGCGACAGCACCGCCCCGATGGGACCGGGATAGACCGAGCCGTACGCGTGACCGCCGGTTCGCTCGTACACCGGGCACACGTTCAGGCACGCTGAGCAGCGGATGCAGTGCAATGCTTGGCGGCCTGCTTCGTCGGCGAGCACCGCCGTGCGTCCGTTGTCGAGCAGCACAAGGTGGAAGTTCTGCGGCCCGTCGCCCGGCGTCACCCCGGTCCACATGGACGTGTAGGGGTTCATCCGCTCGCCTGTCGACGCGCGGGGCAGGAGCTGCAGGAACACCTCAAGGTCGCGCCACGTGGGCACCAGTTTCTCGATGCCCATGACCGTGATCAGCGTGTCCGGCAAGGTCAGGCACATCCGGCCATTGCCCTCGGACTCCAGCACCGCCAGCGTGCCCGTCTCCGCCACCGCGAAGTTGGCCCCCGACACCGCGACCTTGGTGCTGAGGAAGGTCTCCCGCAGGTACCGCCGCGCGGCTGCGGCAAGCTCGGTCGGCTCATCGGTGAGCGCCGGGTCAACCCCGGGCATCTCGCGCAAGAAGATGTCGCGGATCTCCGAACGGTTCCGGTGGATCGCGGGAACCAGAATGTGGCTCGGCTTGTCGTGTCCCAGTTGCACGATCAGCTCGGCGAGGTCCGTCTCCACGGCCTTGATCCCGGCTGCCTGGAGCGCCTCGTTGAGCCCGATCTCCTGGGTGGCCATCGACTTGACCTTGGTGACCCGCTCATGCCCGGTGGCCCGCACCAGGCCGGTCACGATCCGGTTGGCTTCGTTGGCATCGGCCGCCCAATGCACGACGCCCCCGGCCGCGGTTACCTTCGCTTCAAGCTGTTCGAGCAGCTCCGGCAGCCGGGCCATGGTGGCCGCCTTCAACGCCGAACCTGCGTCGCGCAGCTCCTGCCAGTCGGGAAGCTCGCTGATGACCGCGCCGGATTTACCGCGGATCGTTGTGGTGGCGTGGCTCAGGTTGCGTCTGAGCTGGGCGTTTGCCAGCGCTTTGTGGGCCGCTGCTGGGAACGGCTCCTCCCCGCGGAGGTTCCCCACGCCCCGAGGTGCGGTCGCCGGCATACCGAGAAACGTCACGCTGACCCCTCACTCGCCCGGCCCGGCATGTCCGTCGCTGCTTCGGTGGAGGCCAGGATTTCGGCGAGGTGGACTGTTTGGATGCCGGCGTCGAGGCGGGACAAGCCGCCGCCGATGTGCATCAGGCAGGACGAGTCGCCGGCCGTGCAGATTTCTGCCTTGGTTTCGAGGATGTGGCCCATTTTATCGGCCAGCATCGCCGTTGACGTGTCGGCGTTCTTCAGCGCGAAGGTGCCACCGAACCCGCAACATTGCTCGCCGGCGGGCAAATCGACCAGGTCGATGCCGCGAACGTTCCGCAGCAGTCGCAGCGGCTTGTCGCCTACTCGCAGCATCCGCAGCGAATGGCAGGTCGGGTGGTAGGTAACCCGGTGCGGGTAAGACGCTCCGACATCCTCGATGCCCAGGACATCAACCAGCAATTCGGATAGCTCGTACGTCCGCCGGCCCACCTCCTCCGCCCGCACGGCTAGCCTCTCGTCGCCGGCGTTGCGGGCCACCATCGCGTGCTGATGGCGAACCGAGCCCACACAGGAACCGGAGGGCGCCACGATGACGTCGTAGGGGGCGAAATTCCGGACATGCCGGCGTACGAGGGGAAGCGCTTGACTCTGATATCCGGTGTTGACGTGCATCTGGCCGCAGCAGGTCTGGCCCGGCGGGAAGACGACCTCGTGCCCGAGGCGCTCAAGGAGTTCGACGGTGGCCTTCGCCGCCGCCGGGAACAGGGTGTCAGCCAGGCACGTGACAAAAAGGGCGATACGCACGTCAGCCTCCCCACCGGCGCTCGACCGCTTGCCACGCGGCCTCATCGCCGCGCGGCTCGTAACGCACGATCTGTTGAGTGTCGCGCACAAGCGACCGAAGCGCGCGCAAGTCACCCTTGATCGTTCCAGCCGCCCGAGCCTGAACGAGCACATTGCCGAGCGCCGTAGCTTCGACCGGCCCGGCGAGCACGGGCAGGCCAGTGGCGTCGGCAGTGAGCTGGCAGAGCAGTTCGTTCCGCGCGCCGCCGCCGACGATGTGGATGATGTCGATCCGCTTTCCCGAAAGCTGTTGGGCTTGCCGGATTGTTTTGCGGTGCGCGAGCGCGAGGCTGTCCATGATGCACCTGACGACTTCGCCCGGCGTCAAAACTTGTCCGACTTGTCGGACGATTCTACTTTCCATGTCACCGGGCGAGAGGTAAATCGGATCGTCGAGATCGACGACATGCTCTCTTGCCGGAAGATCTGCCGCCTGTCCCAGCAAGTCGGAAATGTCGATGGCGCTAAGGGTGGCCGCTGGGGGGTCGACTTCGTCCGCTTGTTCCGAGCCGCCGCTGGACAGCGGGCTGATGCTAACGAGGTCCGGGGCGACGCGGGTGTCGAGAGATGCGGACCAGGCGCGCATGCACTCCTGCAAGGGCCACAGTCCCATGACGTTCCGCAGGTATCGGATGGTTCCGTCGACGCCGCCCTCGTTGGTGAAGTTGGCGAGCCGCGACTCCTCGGACAGCACCGGCGCGTTCAGCTCCACCCCGACCAGCGACCACGTGCCGCAGGAGATGTAGGCGAAGTTCTCGTCCTGAGCCGGTACGCCAACGACTGCTGATGCCGTGTCATGCGAGCCGACGGCGATCACGTTCGGTGTTCCGGTGCCCAACTCGGCACCTAGCGACGGCGATAGTGGCCCGATGACAGAGCCGGGCTGGCGTAACGGCGGGAGCAGGTCGCGGCGGATTCCTAGCTCATCGAGCAGCTTCATGTCCCAGGTGCCGGTGTGGACGTCGAGTAGCTGCGTTGTTGAGGCGTTTGTGTATTCGGCGCCCGGCGAACCGGTCAGCCAGTAGGCGATCAGGTCGGGGATGAGCAGCAGGTGGCGCGCGGCCTCCAGTTGTGGGGTACCCGAGGCCGCTACGAGCTGGTAGATCGTATTGAAGGGCAATTTCTGGATGCCGGTACGTCCATAGAGTTCACCCTCCGAGACGACAGCAGCAACCTTGGCCGCAGTCCCGTCCGTCCGGGCGTCGCGATAGTGAATCGGATTCCCCAGCAGAGCACCGGACTCGTCGAGCAAGCCATAGTCCACCGCCCACGAGTCAACCCCCATGCCGGCAACCGGGCCCGCCCGCCGCAAGCCTTCGAGGACACCCCGGTACAGGGCAAGAATGTCCCAGTGCAGCGTCCCGCCCACCCGCACCGGCTCATTGGCGAACCGGTACACCTCGGTCAGCCGCAGCTCACCGGCCCCCACCCGGCCCAGCATCACCCGACCGCTGGAGGCACCCAGGTCAACCGCCGCAAAGACCGCAGGAACGCCGCCAAACTCGAAACCGGCAGCAGACACCGCAGGATCGCCACCCCCGGAACCCGCAGCAACCTCCACCGCGGTCACCGCAGGAACGCAGCCGCGACGCCCGCATCGACCGGGATGTGCAGCCCCGTGGTGTGCGTCAGATCGCCGCCAGCCAAAACGAAAACCGCGTTCGCCACATGCTCGGGCAAGACCTCGCGCTTCAGTAAGGTGCGTTGGGCGTAATACTCCCCGAGCTTTTCTTCCGGCACGCCATATACTGCGGCTCGTTGGGCGCCCCAGCCTCCGGCGAAGATGCCTGATCCCCGCACCACTCCGTCGGGGTTTATGCCGTTGACTTTGATGCCGTGCGGGCCCAATTCCGCGGCCAACAGCCGGACCTGGTGCGCCTGATCGGCTTTCGCAGCACCGTAGGCCACATTGTTCGGGCCGGCGAACAACGAGTTCTTACTGGAAATGTAGACGATGTCGCCGCCCAAGCCTTGCGCGATCAGCACCTTCGCCGCGGCTTTGGACACCAGGAACGAACCCTTGGCCATCACGTCGTGCTGCAGATCCCAGTCAACCTCGGTGGTTTCCAGCAGCGGCTTGGACACCGACAGTCCGGCATTGTTGACTACCAGGTCGAGGCCGCCGAACGCCAGCACGGCTTCGCGGACCGCCGCCGCTACGGCCGCTTCCGAGGTCACGTCCGCTTCTACGGCTACGGCTGTGTCCGTACCCCCCATCTCCGCTGCCACTTTCCGGGCCGCCGCTGCGTTGCGGTCCGCGACCACAACGCAGGCGCCCTCCGCAGCCAGCCGCAGGGCAATCGCCCGGCCGATGCCCGAACCGCCGCCCGTGACCAGCGCGATCCGGGTGGCCAGCGGCTTGGGCCGGGGCAGGCGCTGCAACTTGGCCTCTTCGAGCGCCCAGTACTCGATCCGGAACTTCTCGGCTTCGTCAATCGGAGCGTAGGTCGACACGGATTCAGCGCCGTGCATCACGTTGATGGCATTGACATAAAACTCGCCGGCCACGCGCGCGGTTTGTTTGGTCGCGCCGAAGCTGAACATGCCCACGCCCGGCACAAGCACGATCGCGGGGTCCGCACCACGCATGGCCGGACTTTCCGCGTCCGCATGCCGCCGGTAATACGCACGATAATCCTCGCGATAGGCCGCGTGCAATTCTTTCAGTCGAGCTTCGACCAGTTCCAGGGCAGCATCGGGCGCCGTATCCAAGACCAGAGGCCTGATTTTGGTACGCACAAAGTGGTCCGGGCACGAAGTGCCAAGCGCCGCCAACTCGGGCATGCGCTCGCGTCCCACGAAGTCCAGCACAACATCGGTGGCGGTGTAATGGCCGACCTGGGTCCGGTCGGCTGATACCAGCCCGCGCACGATCGGCAGAAGCTCGGCCGCGCGCTCACGACGTACCGGCTCAGGAAGTGGCTCTTGAATGAGCTCTCCGAATGGCTCGGGGCGCGCATGCCCGGTCAGGTAGGCAGCCGCGGTGTTGATGATCTCGTGCGACCGCGCCTCGCATTCTTCGCTGGTCGCGCCCCACGCGGTGATCCCGTGCCCGCCGAGAATGACGCCGATGGCCTGGGGATTCGCGCGTTGAACGGCCGCGAGGTCGAGGCCCAACTGGAATCCGGGACGACGCCACGGCACCCACAGCACCCGATCGCCGAAGATCTCCTTGGTCAGCGCCGGCCCGTCGGCGGCGGTGGCGATCGCGATGCCCGCGTCCGGATGCAGATGGTCCACATGCGACGCGTCAACCAACCCGTGCATGGCGGTGTCGATGGAAGGCGCGGCGCCACCCCGGCCGTGCAGGCAGTAGTCGAACGCGGCAACCATCTCGTCCTCTCGCTCGACCCCGGGATAGGCACCGGCGAGCGCACGAAGACGGTCGAGGCGGAGTACGGCCAAACCGGGCTCCGTCAGGGTGCCCAGGTCGCCGCCGGAACCCTTGACCCACAACAGCTCGGCGGGTTCCTGGGTGACCGGGTCGGTTTCCGTCCCCTTGGCCGAGGTGTTGCCGCCGGCGTAGTTCGTGGTGCGCGGGTTGGCGCCGAGGCGGTTGCTGCGGCCGAGGAGTTCGCTGACTACGGGGTTCGCCATGAGCTTCCTTCGGGTTGGGGAGCGGTCATCCGAGCCGGGCCTTACCGTTCGGCGCTTTCCGGGCCTGCATTGTTATGAAACGTTTCATAAACTGGATGCAGGCTACGGCCGCAACGGCATGGGGGTCAATAGCGACGGATTGAAGCGCGTCCATCTGAAACGTTGCGAACGAGCGCTCGGAAACATCGCGTTCAGTAGTTGCGCCGGGAAACCGTCGAAGCGCGCGCCACCAACTCCGGCACGAACGACAACTGCTCGTGGCGATGCTCTGGGTTTCCCGACTCGTCGAGCACCAACTTCGCCGCCGCGCGCCCCAACTCCTGCCGGGGCTGGCGTACCGACGTCAGCGGAACAGCCGCAGCAGCCGCGAACTCGATGTCGTCGAAACCCACGATCGCCAAGTCCTCGGGAATCCGCAGCCCCGCCCCGATCGCCTGCTGCAACAACCCCAGCGCCAGCAGATCGTTCACGCAGAACGCAGCCGTGGGACGACGACGCACGGGAAGACCGGCGAGCCGCTCCCCCGCCGAGCGCCCCTCCACCACCGTGGATCCCGCCGTCGGCAGGAACGTCAGATCATCCGCTGCCATCCCCAGCTCGGCCCACACCTGCCGGGCACCTTCGAGGCGTTCGCGTACCTGCCCTATCGACTCGGGGCCACCGATCACCGCGACCCGGCGGTGGCCCTGTTCGACCAGGTGTTCCACCGCTATCCGGCCGCCCAGAACGTCATCCACCGCCACCGAGCAGAACTCGCCGCCGGCCGCGACGCGGTCGACGATGACCACCGGGATGCCGCGTTTGGCGATCTCCCGCAAGTGTTTGGCACCGGGGTCCACCGGGGTGATCAACAAACCCTGCACCCGCTGCTGCACCAACCGGTCGAGATGAACTTCCTCGCGCCCGGGCCGGCCGTTGCTGTTGCAGATGAACAGGGACATGTCCGCGTCCTCGGCGGCCAGTTCGATGCCCTGGGCAACGTCGTGGAAGAACGGGTTGCTGCCGTCGAGCATGACGTACGCCAGCGCCCGGCTGGTGCCCGCGCGCAACTGGCGGGCCGACTCGTTGCGGATGAAGCCGAGGTCGGCCATGGCTCGTTCGACCCGTTCGCGGGTGGCCGCGCTGACCACCTCGGGCCGATTCATCACATTCGATACGGTGCCGAGGGAAACCCCGGCGGACGCGGCGACGTCCTTGACGGACGGGCTTCTGCCGATGGCCACCCTGCCCCCTTTGAAACGTTGAAGCGACATCGTACGGCACGTGTCTTATTTGCCGCTTGACACTTGTGATCCGCGCCACCTACGTTCGTGACACGGCGGATGAAACATTTCAACCGGTGATCCGGAGGTGATCGTGAGCCCGTTGCTCGAGATCCGCGGCGTGAGCAAATCCTTCGGGGCGGTGTCTGCCGTGCAGGAGGTCAGCTTCTCTCTCGTGGCCGGCGAGGCCCACGCGCTCGTCGGGGAGAACGGCGCCGGGAAGTCGACAATCGTCAAGATGCTGGCCGGGGTGCATCGGCCCGACACCGGCACCCTGCTCGTTGACGGCCGCGAGGTGACGTTCACGAACCCGGCCGACGCCAAGGCCGCCGGGATTGCCGTCATCTATCAGGAACCCACGCTTTTCCCGGACCTCTCGGTCGCCGAGAACATCGCGATGGGCAACCAGCCGCTGACCCGCCTGCGGCAGATCGACCGCAAAACCATGAATGCCAACGCGGTACGGCTGTTCGCGCGCCTTGGCGTCCACATCGACCCGGCCCGCCCGGCTCGCGGCCTGTCCATCGCCGACCAGCAGCTCGTCGAAATCGCTAAGGCCCTGTCGAGCCACGCGCGGGTGCTCATCATGGACGAGCCAACCGCCGCGCTCAGCGGCGTGGAGGTCGACCGCCTGTTCGCCGTCACCCGAGCCCTCCGCGACGAAGGCGCGGCGATCATGTTCATCTCGCACCGCTTCGAGGAGATCACCGCGCTCTGCCAGCGCGTCACGATCATGCGCGACGGCAAGCATGTCTGCACCGAGCCGGTCAGCGACCTCGGCGTCGACGACATGATCCGGCGCATGGTCGGGCGAGACCTCAGCGCGCTCTATCCCAAGCAGGAAGCCACGATCGGCGAAACAGTCCTCGAAGTCCAGGGTCTGAGCCGCGCGGGCGTGTTCCGCGACATCAGCTTCCAGGTCAGGGCCGGCGAGATCGTGGCGCTGGCCGGGCTGGTGGGGGCCGGACGCTCGGAGGTCATGCAGGCCGTGTTCGGCGTGGACAAGTACGACAGCGGCACAGTCACGTTTCTCGGCAGGAAGCTCAAACCCGGCAACCCGCGCGCGTCAATGACGGCCGGGATGGGGCTGGTACCCGAGGACCGCCGCCAGCAGGGCCTGGTCATGGAACTCTCCATCGAGCGGAACGTGACGTTGCCGCGCTCGCGGGCGCTGGCCAAGCTGGGACTGCTCTTCGGCGGCACCGAGCGCCGCGAAGCCGCCGGGTGGACCAAGCAGCTGCAGACCAAATTCGGCCGGCTGACCGATCCGGTCGCCACGTTGTCCGGCGGCAACCAGCAGAAGGTAGTGCTGGCCAAGTGGCTGGCCACCGGGCCGAAGCTGCTGATCGTCGACGAACCTACCCGCGGCATCGACGTGGGCACCAAGGCCGAAGTTCACCGGCTGCTGTCGTCGCTGGCGGCCCGCGGCCTGGCCGTCGTCATGGTCTCGTCCGAGCTGCCCGAGGTGCTCGGGATGGCCGACCGCATCGTCGTGCTCCGGGAGGGCCACGTGACCGCCCAGCTGACCCGAGCCGAGGCCACCGAGGAGAGCGTCATGTACGCGGCGATGGGAGCCTCGTGATGGCCACCGTCGCCAGTCCGCCCCACGCCCGGCAGAACCCGCTGGCAAAGACCCGTGAGCTGGGCATCGTCATCGCGCTCGCGGCACTGGTCGCTTACACCACCGTCAGCCAGCCGCGGTTCTTGTCGGCGCAGAGCATCCGGGACATCCTGCTGAACACCGCGATCCTGGCGGTGATGGCGGCCGGCCAGGCGGTTGTCGTGATCACCCGCAACATCGACCTGTCGGTGGGCTCGGTGCTCGGGGTCAGCGCGTTCACCGTCGCCAGCATGATGAGCGCCGACCCGGGCCTGCCGATGGTCGTGGCGCTGGTGACCGGGCTCGTGGTCGGCGCGGTGGCCGGGCTGCTCAACGGGGTGCTGGTCCGCTACGGCCGGGTGCCCGCGCTGGTGGTCACGCTCGGCACGATGTACATCTTCCGCGGGCTCATCTACTCCTGGGCCGGCGGCGGGCAGGTGAACGCCGATGAGTTGCCCACGCACTTCCTGCAGTTCGCCAACGACTCGATCCTGGGCGTCCCGTGGCTGGTCCTGATCGCGCTGGTGGTGGTCGGCGGGGTCGCGCTGCTCATGCGCAACTACCGGCTCGGCCGCGAGCTGTACGCCATGGGATCCAGCCCCAGCGCCGCCGAGCTGGCCGGCATCAAGGTGGCCCGCAACCTGCTCACCGCGTTCATCGTCAGCGGGGCGCTGGCCGGGCTGGCCGGGGTGCTGTTCGCCTCGCGCTTCGGCACCATCGACGCCTCGGCCGGCAACGGCTACGAGCTGAACGTTGTGGCCGCGGTGGTGGTCGGCGGGGTCGCGGTCTCCGGGGGCAGCGGCACGGTGTGGGGCGCGGGTCTCGGCGCGCTGCTGCTGACCGTGATCGGTAGCGCCCTGACCGTGCTGGACATCAACCAGTTCTGGCAGCAGGCCATCGTGGGCGCGCTGATCGTGCTGGCAATCTGTGCCGACCGCATTGTGGCCGTCCGCATCGCCCGCTCCCTGCGAAAGAGGGACAGCCATGTTTAGGGGCAGACTCGCGAGCTGGGACGCCATCATCCTCGCGCTGACCGTCGTGGTGCTGGTGGTGGCCTCGCTCGGCGTGCCCAACTTCGGTACCAGCCGCAACTTCACGTTCCTGGTGCTCGATCTGATGCCGATCGCGCTGGTCGCGCTCCCGATGACGCTGATCATCGTGACGGGCGAGATCGACTTGTCGGTGGCGAGCATCCTGGGTCTGGCGAGTTCGCTGATGGGCTGGTTCTGGAACAACGGGTTGTCCATCGAGACGATCATCCCACTGGTCGTCGTGATCGGTGCGGTGCTCGGGGCGGTAAACGGCTTGCTGGTCAACGCGCTCGGGCTGCCCTCGCTGGCCGTCACCATCGGCACCCTTGCGCTGTATCGAGGGCTGGCCTTCGTGGTGCTCGGCGACGGCGCGGTGGCCGACTTCCCGTTCACCTACACCGGCTGGGTCACCGGCACGATCGGCGGCGGTCCGGTGCCCAACGTTCTCATCCTGATCGTGGCGCTCGCCGTGATCTTCGGCATCGTGCTGCACGCGACGCCCTTCGGCCGCTCGCTGTATGCGATCGGAGCCAACGACAAGGCCGCGCATTTCTCCGGCATCCGAGTGGCGAGAAGCAAATTCTGGCTGTACGTCGCCAGCGGCGCGATCGCGGCACTGGTCGGTATCCTGTGGACCCTGCGCTACTCCAGTGCCCGCGCGGACAACGGTTCCGGCCTCGAACTCGCCGTCGTCGCGGCGGTGCTGCTCGGCGGCGTTTCCATCTTCGGCGGCAAAGGCAACCTTCCGGGCGTACTCGCTGGCGTTGTTCTGCTTGCCGCTCTGCAGAACGCCTTACGCCTGCAGGACGTCTCCGGTCAGGCCCTCAACATCGTCACCGGGGCTTTGCTCGTGCTCTCGGTTCTGCTGCCCAACCTTGCTTCTTCGCTGCGCACCGCACTTCAACGGCGTAAGCGCCGTCAAGCCGTAACCAGCTGAATTCCCCCGGCCCGAGGAGTTGCCATGTTCCGCTCGCACCCACGGATAGTGACCGCAGCCACCGCCTCCCTGCTCGTCGTTGGCCTGTCCGCTTGCGGCGGCACCACCAAGGACAGCGCGTCCAGCAGCGGCGGCGGTTCCCAGGCCAGCGCGGCCGCCGACCCGAACGCGAAGATCGAGGAAGGCTTGAAGATCGCCTATCTGCCCAAGCAGCTCAACAACCCGTACTCCGACGTCGAGACCAGCGGCGGCAAGGTGGCAGTCGGCGAGCTCAAGGGCGAGTACAAGCTGGTCGGCCCCAACGATGCCAGCGCGTCGTCGCAGGTCAGCTATATCAACACGCTGATCCAGCAGCAGCAGAACGTGATCGTGGTGGCGGCCAACGACCCGAACGCGGTCTGCCCGTCACTCAACCAGGCCCGCCAGGCCGGCATCAAGGTGGTGTCGTTCGACTCCGATGCCTCCAAGGACTGCCGCGACGCGTTCATCAACCAGGCGACCACGCAGGGCATCGGCGAAAGCCTGACCAAGATGGCAAACGAGCTGGCCGGTGGCGAGGGCGAGATCGCGATCCTGTCGGCCACCCCGAACGCCACGAACCAGAACGCGTGGATCGAGGTGATGAAGACCGAGTTGGCCAAGCCCGAGAACAGCAAGCTCAAGCTGGTCAAGACCGTGTACGGCAACGACGACGACCAGAAGTCGTTCCAGGAGGCGCAGGGCCTGCTGCAGTCGTACCCCAATCTGAAGGTGATCGTGTCCCCGACCACGGTGGGTATTGCCGCGGCCTCGCGCTACGTCAGTTCTTCGAATTACAAGGGCAAGGTGCAGATCACCGGGCTGGGCCTGCCGAACCAGATGCGCGAGTACGTCAAGGACGCCACGGTGAAGAAGTTCGCGCTGTGGAACCCGGCCGACATCGGCTACCTGGCCGCCTACGCCGGTGCCGCCCTCGCCTCCGGGCAGATCACCGGCGCGCAGGGTCAGAAGTTCACCGCCGGCAAGCTCGGCGAGTACACGATCGGCGCCGACGGCGAGATCGTGCTCGGCCCGCCCACCGAGTTCACCGCTGAGAACATCGATCAGTTCAACTTCTGATGCGGGAAGAAGCGTGACAGCCATGACCGATCTCGCCGCCGTCAAGCGCACCCTGAGCGCCCAGCGGGTGGAGACCCCATCCTGGGCGTTCGGCAATTCGGGAACCCGCTTCAAGGTCTTCGCCCAGCCCGGCGTCCCGCGCTCCCCGCAGGAAAAGATCGCCGACGCCGCGGTCGTGCACAAATACACGGGCGTGGCGCCCACAGTGGCTTTGCACATCCCCTGGGACAAGGTCGACGATTACGCCTCGCTGGCTGCTTACGCTTCGTCGTTGGGCGTGGCGATCGGTGCAATGAACACCAACGTTTTCCAGGACGACGATTACAAGCTGGGCTCGGTGACAAACCCCGATCCGGCGGTACGGCGAAAAGCCACCGATCACCTGCTCGAAGCGATCGCCATCATGGACCAGACCGGCTCCCGTGATCTCAAGCTGTGGTTCTCCGACGGCATCAATTATCCCGGCCAGGACGACCTGACCAACCGCCAGGACCGGCTCGCCGAGGCGCTGCGCGAGACCTACGCCCGGCTCGGGGAAAACCAGCGGATCCTCTTGGAATACAAGCTCTTCGAGCCGGCCTTCTACGCCACCGACATTCCCGACTGGGGTACGTCCTACGCTCACTGCCTGGAGCTGGGCCCCCGAGCCACGGTTTGCATCGATACCGGCCACCACGCTCCCGGCACCAATATCGAGTTCATCGTGGCGTTTCTGCTACGCCAGAAGAAGCTCGGTGCGTTCGACTTCAACAGCCGCTTCTACGCCGATGACGACCTCATGGCAGGGGCGGCAGACCCGTTCCAACTGTTCCGGATCATGTACGAAATCGTGCGGGGCAACGCGCTGGACCCGGCGTACGGCATCAATTTCATGCTCGACCAATGCCACAACATCGAGGCAAAGATCCCGGCCATCATCCGCTCGGTGCTCAACATCCAGGAAGCGACGGCCAAGGCTCTGCTGGTGGATCGGAACGCCCTGGCTGCGGCGCAGAACAACGGCGACGTGCTGGAGGCGAACGGGGTGCTGATGGACGCTTACAACACCGATGTACGGCCGCTGCTCGCCGAGGTCCGCAGCGATCTGGGCCTGGACCCGGATCCGGTGGCGGCGTACAAGCGCAGCGGCTACCAGGAGAAGATCGTCGAGGAGCGGGTCGGCGGCCAGCAGGCCGGCTGGGGAGCCTGATCCGCCGGCCACTGACGGGCCGCCGAAGCTCACCGGATCCTCGAAGCCCGCGAGAACCTGGGCAAGGTGCTGCGCCGGCCTTGACCGCTCCGTGACGCTGGCGCGTGGCTCAGCTCTCAACAGAGCTGAGCAGCAGCCGGTCGGTGTCGCGGCCCGGCGGCAAACCGTAGAAGCGGCGGTACTCCCGGTTGAACTGGGTGGCGCTGGCATATCCGACGGCCACGGCGACCTGGGCTGCGGTGGCTGAGCCGCGCAGCAGCAAGCGCCGGGCCTCCTGCAGCCGCATTTGCTTCTGGAACTGCAGCGGGCTCAAGCCGGTGGCGGTCTTGAAGTGCCGGTGCAGCGTGGCCGGGCTCATGTGGGCGATCGCGGCCAGGTCGTCGATGCGCAAAGGCTGGGCGTAGTGGCTGACGATCCAGGACGCCGCCGTGCGGATGCGGGCGGCAGCGGTGTCGGCGTGCGCCCATTGCCGCAGGGCCGGGCCGAGCGGGCTGGTCAGGAGCCGGTAGAGGATTTCGCCTTCGATCCGCTCGGCCAGCGCCTTGATGTCACGCGGCTCGTCCAGCAGGGCGACCCAGCGGGTGACCGCGTCGACGATGCCGGGGGTCATCGGCGCGGTCGTCTGCATCTCCATCAGCTCCTGCGGGCCGGCGTCCATCAGCACGTCGTCCAGCGCGCTGATTTCCAGATGCAGAACCACCGACCGGTACGGCAACCGCTCGAACGCCGCGGTGACCGGCATGGCGACCGAGTTGAGGAACATGTCGCCGGTGTCGACGAGCCAGCTTCGCTCGCCCGCGAAGCTGCGTTTAGCGCCGCCGACAACGAAGCAGACCATCGGCGAGTACAGGAGGTCGGCCGGGACGATGGGCTCGTCGAGCGCGACCAGCGTCTGGCGGGGCACCGCGGTCTGCGAGCCGAACCCGGTGCTGTGCCGTTCGATGGCGCCGGTCAGGCGTTCCAGCATGGCACCTCCATCAGCACGGCTCCTTTGAGAGGATCAGGCAAGGCTATGCGAGTCCACGCCCATGCCGCCACGTGATGCTCGTCCTAGCGTTGAGGCCATGCAGAAACGCGTACTGGGACAGCAGGGCCTCGAGGTCAGCGCGATGGGCCTGGGCACCATGGGCATGACGATGGCGTACGGCGCGGCCGACGAGCAGGGCGGCATCGCCACCATCCACAAGGCGTACGAACTTGGCGTTACCTTCTTCGACACCGCCGAGCTGTACGGCGGCGGCACCGGCAGCAATGAGCAACTCGTCGGCCGGGCGGTGAAGGGCTTCCGCGACGACGTGGTGATCGCCACCAAGTTCGGCTTCGACCTCAGCGATCCGGCCAAGGTCGGCACCGCGTTCAACAGCCGGCCCGAGCACATCCGTGAGGTGGCCGAGAACAGCCTGCGCTACCTCGGCACCGACCGCCTCGACGTGTTCTACCAGCACCGCGTCGACCCGGACGTGCCGATCGAGGACGTGGCCGGCACGGTCGGCGAGCTCATCTCGGAAGGCAAGGTGCGCTACTTCGGGCTCAGCGAGGCGGGACCGGACATCATCCGGCGCGCTCACGCCGTACATCCGGTGGCGGTTCTGCAGACCGAATACTCAGTGTTCGAGCGAGCCGTCGAAGCCGAGGTGCTGCCGGCGGTCCGGGAGCTGGGCATCGGGTTCGTGCCCTATTCGCCGCTCGGGCGCGGTTTCCTGACCGATGACGTGAAGCCGGCGGCGGAGTATGCCGAGGGCGACATGCGCCGATTCGACGAGCGCTGGCAGCCGGGCAACTACGAGAAGAACTTCGCTGCCGTACGAGATCTGACCGCCCTCGCCAGCAGCAAGGGCATCCCGGTGACCCAGCTGGCTCTGGCCTGGCTGCTCGCCCAGGCCCCGGACATCGTGCCGATCCCGGGCACCCGCAACCCGCAACGCCTGGCCGAGAACGTGGCGGCAGCCGAGGTCGAACTCACGCCGGACGACCTCGCACGCATCCGCGAAATCCTGCCGCACGGCGCCGCCGGGGCCCGCTACCCCAAGGTCATGCTGCCCACCTGGTAACACCGGCCCGCGCCGGAAAACGACGACGGCCGGCCCCGATGATGTGACACCGAGGCCGGTCGCCGTGCTCAAGCCGCGTGCGGTGGGGGTTCGGCCGCGCCGGTCATGATGGCCACCGCCTCGCTCATGCTGTGGCTCTGCGGGGTGATGACAGTGGCCCGCCGGCCCAGGCGCTGGATGTGGATACGGTCGGCCACCTCGAACACGTGCGGCATGTTGTGGCTGATCAGGATCACTGGCAGCCCGCGGTCGCGGACATCGCGGATCAGCTGCAGCACCCGGTTGCCCTCCTTGACGCCCAGCGCCGCGGTGGGCTCGTCGAGGATGACCACCTTGCTGCCGAACGCCGCCGACCGGGCGACCGCCACTGCCTGACGCTGGCCGCCGGACAGCGATTCCACCGCCTGCGCGATGTTCTGCAGCGTGCCAACACCCAGCTCGGACATGTGCCGGCGCGCCTCGGAACGCATGTGGCCCTTGTCGAGCATGCGGAACACGCTGCCGAGCACCCCCGGGCGGCGCTGTTCGCGGCCGAGGAACAGGTTGTCGGCGATGTCCAGGCCGGGGGCGACCGCGAGGGTCTGGTAGACGGTTTCGATGCCGGCCTCGCGAGCCTCCATCGGGTTGCGGAACTGCACCCGCTGCCCGTCGAGGTAGATCTCGCCGTCGTCCGGGATGAGCGCGCCGGACAGCGCCTTGATCAGGCTGGACTTGCCGGCACCGTTGTCCCCGATCACCGCGAGGATCTCACCGGGATACAGCTCGAGGTCGCCGCTCTCGATTGCCGTGACCCGTCCGTACCTCTTCGTCAGGCCCCTTGCCTCCAAAACCGGCGCGGTCATGACTGAGTCCCCTTTGTCATGCCCTCATGGCCCTCACCGTCACGGCCATCAGCCGCACCCGCTGAGCGCGGTTCGGTGCAATCGGTCATGACTGAATCTCCCTTGTCATGCCCTCATGGCCCTCACCGTCACGGCCATCAGCCGCACCCGCTGAGCGCAGTTCGGTGCAATCGGTCATGACTGAATCTCCCTTGTCATGCCCTCATGGCCCTCACCGTCACGGCCACAAGCCGCACCCGCTGAGCGCAGTTCGGTGCAATCGGTCATGACTTGACCTTCCTGATCCATTGGTCGAGCGAGACAGCGACCAGAACCAGCAAGCCGATCGCGAAGCCCTGCCAGACCACCTCGACGCCGCCGAGTTGCAGGCCGTTGCGGAACACGCCGACGATCAGGGCGCCGATCAGCGTGCCGATGACCCCGCCGCGCCCACCGAACAGGCTCGTGCCGCCCAGCACCACGGCGGTGATGGAGTCGAGGTTGTACTCGGTGCCGACGTTGGG
Organism: Actinoplanes sp. TFC3; assembly: GCF_001553785.1. Taxonomy (GTDB): domain Bacteria; phylum Actinomycetota; class Actinomycetes; order Mycobacteriales; family Micromonosporaceae; genus Actinoplanes. The sequence goes on along the minus strand of NZ_LOJP01000001.1, from coordinate 730,798 downwards.
GCTGGCCGACGCGAGCCGGCCGATGAGGATCCACCCGCCTACCGCATAGAGCAGACCGGCGACCGTGTAGACCGAGAACAGCACTTTGCCGGTACGGATGCCGGCCAGCCGCGCCGCCTCGATGTCATCGCCGGTCGCGTAGACGTGCTTGCCCCACGCGGTGTGGCCGAGCGAGTAGAAGAACAGCACGAACAGCAACACCATGATGATCGAGCCGTACGTGAGCCGGAACCCGCCGAGCGACAGCGAGTTCCCGGTCCACGTCATGATCGAGGGCATGTCGGTGCCACGGACCGTCTCGCTGTTGGAGATCACCGAGTTCAGCGAGAAGAAGATCGTCAGCGTGCCGAGCGTGACGATGAACGGCGGCAGCTTGATCCGGGTGACCAGGAAACCGTTGAGCGCACCCATCGCGGTGCCGAAGGCCAGCCCGGCCAGCAGCGCCAGCACCCCGGGCATCCCGGCCCGGGTGCAGAAGACCGCCATCAGGATGGAGGAGAACACCGCGATGGCGCCGGCCGCGAGGTCGATGCCCGCGGTCAGGATCACCAGGGTCTGTCCGAGCGCGAGCACCGCAATGACGGTGACCTGGGCGAGCACGAGCGAGAGGTTGGCCGCGGAGAAGAAGCGGACGTTGACGATGGAAAAGGCAATGATCGCCACGATCAGCACGGCCAGCGGGCCGAGGACCGGGTTGCCGTGCAGGATGTGCTGCACGCGCAGGCCGAGGGAATCGTTTCTGGCTACGTCGAAGTCGGTGGCGCTCTCGGTGGCAGTTGCCATGGTCAGCCCCAGCAGTTCTGCGTGCCCCACGTGGAATTCTTGGCTTCCACGCCGGCCTGCGGGTCGTCGGTGATCAGGGTGGTGCCGGTGTCGATGAAGTCCTTACCGGCGGTGGCCTGCGGTTTCGTCCCGTCCTTGGCGAACTTGGCGATGGCCTCGATGCCCAGGCTGGCCATCTTGAGCGGGAACTGCATCGAGGTGGCGCCGATGACGCCCTTCTTGACGTTCTCGACGCCGGGGCAGCCGCCGTCGATGGACACGATGACCGCGTCGTCGCGCCCGGCCGCCTTGAGGGCCTGGTACGCCCCGGCCGCCGCGGGTTCGTTGATGGTGTAGACCAGGTTGATCGACGGGTCCTTCTGCAGCAGGTTCTCCATGGCGGTGCGCCCGCCGTCCTCGGCGCCGTCGGTGACGTCATGACCGGCGATCCGCGGGTCCTTCTCGTCGCCGATCTTGTTGGCGTCGCCCACGTCGATCCCGAAGCCGTCGAGGAAACCCTGGTCGCGCTTGACGTCCACGGACACCTGGTTGGCGTTGAGGTCGAGCATGGCGATCTTGGCCTGTTTGCCGTCCTTGGCGAACTTCGCCTGAGCCCACTGCCCGATGAGCTTGCCGGCCTGATAGTTGTCGGTGGCGAAGGTGGCATCGGCGGCGTTCGGCGGGTCCACCGGGGTGTCCAGGGCGATGACGAGCATGTCCTGGCGGTGGGCGAGGTCGATCGACGGGACTATCGCCTTGGAGTCGTTCGGCGTGATGAGGAAGCCTTTGGCTCCGTACGAGGTCAAGTTTTCGATCGCCAGCACCTGAGCCTCATTGTCGCCGTCCTGCTTGCCCGCGAACGACTGCAGCTCCACGCCTTGCTGTCCGGCAGCGCGTTGCGCGCCTTTCCTCATGGTGACGAAAAACGGGTTCGTGTCGGTCTTGGTGATCAGGCCGACCACAGGCTCCCCGGTGCCGCCGCCACACGCGCTCAGCGTTGTGAGCACAAGCGTGGCTGCCATCACCGCGGGGCCAAGGCGCCCTCCCCTGATCACGACCCAGTGCCGCATGTCCCCTCCGAACCGATTTAGCAGACATCGAGAGACAACGTTGTCTAGCAGTAGACGTCCACCCGGTGCGACTGTCAACAATGAGTTTCGTCAATGTTGCCGACAGTGATCTACTGGGCGTCGCCCGCGGGGCGATGAGCCGGAGGGGGATCGGGGCGGGATGAGCCGGCCCACGATGAACGACGTTGCCCGGCAAGCGGGTGTGAGCCTCAAAACCGTCTCACGGGTGGTGAACGGCGAGACGACGGTGGACCCCGCGCTCGCGGCGCGCGTACGCGAAGCGGTGGCCTCGCTGGGATACCGGCCGAACCTGGGCGCCAGCCTGCTTCGGCGCGCGGACCAGCGTACCGGGACAATTGGTCTGCTCTTGCCCGATCTGGTGAGCCCCTTTTCCGCGGCCCTGCACCGGGCGATCGACGCCGAGGTCACCCGGCGCGGCGCCCAGGTGCTCAGCGGCAACGTCGGCCACGATCCGGCGCGGGAACGCGACCTCGCCGAAACGTTCGCCCGTCAGCACGCCGACGGCCTGATCATCACGCCCGTGGCCGCGCGGCAGAGTCACCTGGCGCCGGATATACCTGCTGTTTTCGTCGACCGGCGGGCCCGCGGTTGGCCCGCCGACACCGTGCTCGCCACCAATCACGCCGGGGCCAAGCAAGCCGTCGAGCACCTGCAGCGGCACGGGCACCGGCGCATCGCCTACATCGGAACCATGCCCGGCGCGCGGCGCCACGGGTATCGCCGCGCGATGGCCGCAGCGGGTCTCGTCAAGGTGGAGCGTAACGATCCCGAACAGGCGTTACTCGAGGCGCCAACGGCGTTGTTCACCGAGAGCCGCACGGTCACCGTCGCCGCGATCCGCGCGTTGCAGGCGGCCGGGATGCAGCGCCGGGTGGCCCTGGTCGGCTTTGACGACTTCCCGCTGGCCGACCTGCTCGACCCGGGGATCACGGTGGTCGCGCAGGATCCGGTGGCGATGGGCCGGGCGGCGGCGCGGGCCTTATTCGAGCGCATAGCCGGGGGTACGGCCGAACCGCGGGTGATCAGCATCCCGACGACGCTGATCGCCCGCGGTTCGGGTGAGGTTGCTATCAGGGGAAGTTGATGACCGTGGACGGGACCACCGCGGCCGCCGTCACCGGCGCACCGATGTTGTTGACCACGTGGTCGATGGTGCCGGAGGCCAGCGAGATGGTGAAGATGTTGTGCAGCTTCACCCCGCCGTTGGCCGGCGCCTGGAACCCGTTCGCCGAATGCACGTTCGGATTCACGTTGAAGAACGCGTAGCTGCCCATGCCCCACGCCTCGTGGCTGGTCACGTTGTCGGCGACCTTGTAGGCCGGGTAGCCGGTGCCGTCGCTGCGCCAGGCGGCGTTCGACGGCGGGTCGTACGGCTGCTCGTTCTGCAGGAAGTACGTGCGGCCGCCGTTGCCGTTCCAGATGACCTCGTTCTTCTGGTAGTGCTCGACGAACAGGCCGTACGCGGTGACGTTCTGACCGTTGACGATCAGGCCGGTGTCGGCCGTGTTGACCGTCCAGCCGTAGGTCCCGGCGTTGCCGTGGTCGGCGCGCCAGGCCCAGATGTGGTCGATGATCGTGTTGTTGCTGTTGATCAGCAGGCTGTTGGTGGCCTTGCCGGCAATCGAGCCGCCGATGCGGAAGAACACGTCCTGCACGGTGGTCGGGTTGCCCGCGTGGTTGGCGTTGCTGCCGTTCGGGCCGATCACCAGCAGGTTCGGCGAGTTGGTCGTACCGGCGTCGAAGAGCACGCCGGCGACCTTGACGCCATCGACGTCGGCGACCTGCATCGCGGTGACGCCGTTGTCCGGGATGATCGTGGCGTAGCCGAGGCCGAGCACCACCGTGTTGGCCCGGGTCACGTTGATCGTCTGGTTGACGTGGTAGACGCCCGGCTGGAACAGCAGGTTGAGGCCCTGGGCCAGCGCCTGGTTGATGGTGGCGGCCGAGTCACCCGGCTTGGCCACGTAGAACTGGCTCAGCGGCAGGCTGGTGCCCGGGGTGTTGCCGTTCGCCCAGGTAACACCCGAGGCGTTCTGCTGCAGGTTGGGCACGAAGACGGCGTACTGACCACCGGTCTGGTACAGGTACGGCTTCTCCCGGATGACCGGCGCGGTGTTGATCGTGGTGTACGCCGGGTTCGGGAAGCTGCTCGCCGGGGCGCCCTGCACGCCGACGAACACCTGGTTCCACACCGCGTTGAGGTTCGAGCCGATCGTGCTGTTGCGGGTGAACCACTGCTGCTGCGAGTACTGCTGCTCGACGCCGCTGATCCGCGAGTCGGCGATGTAGCCGCCGGACGCCCAGCCGTAGCCGTTGGGGGCGAGGTTGAGGTCGCCGTGCACGTCCATGCGCCGGAACGGTGCGGCCTGCGAGACAGCCCACCGGTCGCCGCCGCTGACCGGGTAGACGGACAGGTTCTCCACCGAACGCCAGAAGTTCTGGGTGGCGTTGCCCTGGAACCAGCCGGCGTCGACGGTGATGTCACCGTTGATCCGCACGTCCTGCGGGTTCTGGCCGAGGCCGAGCACCGAGGTGTAGAAGCCGACCTGAATGTTCAGGCCGTTGTAGGTGCCCGGCTTGAACGCCAGCACGTAGCGCTGCAGGCCGAACTGGTTCGACTCCTGCTGACGGAAGATCGTGTCGGCCTGGCTCTGGATCGAGGCCGAGGACATCGACGGGTCGAAGACGATCACGTTGGAGCCAAGGCTGCCACCGCCGGGAACGCTCGGGCCGGTCGGCGGGGTGGTCGGATCGGTTGCCGTACCGCCGAAGACCTTGAATTCCCAGAGCGAATAGCCGTACACCGTGGCGCGCGAGGTGCCGTACATGCGCACGTACCGGGCGGTCGCGGTGACGTTGACGCTCTGCACGCCGACCTGGCCGGCCAGGGTGCCGGTCGCGTCAGTCCAGGTGCTGCCGTTGGCCGAGGTCTGAATCTTGAAGGCCGTGGCGTACGCGGCCTCCCAGTTCAGCTCGACCCGGTTGATCGCCGAGCTGCTGCCCAAGTCGACCTGCAGCCAGGACGGGTCGGTGAAGCCGGACGCCCAGCGCGTGCCCGTGTTGCCGTCGACCGCGGCCTCGGCCGGGAAGGCACCCTGGTTCTCGTAGGACGATGCGGTCACCGGCTTGCCCTGTGACAGCAACGTCTCAGCGGCGTGCGCGCTCAGCGTGGTGACAGCGGTGAACGCGGTGACCACCGCGACGACCAGACCGCCGGCGGCGCCGAGGCGCCACCGGCGGCGAGATCGGGGGATGGTGGTGGGGACGGTCATGACCTCTCCTCGTACGGAGGTACGGATACGCGGGGTTCGCATCCGGTTTTGACGCAGGCTTGGGGAAGCCCACTGGCGGTAGCGATCTCGGGAGAGCGCTTCCTCGTGCTGTGACGCTAAGTTCGTTACGTCGATGTGTCAAAGGTTCGGCCACAGCGTTACAAACTCGTCTCGGAACCGGTTCCGCCCGCCCTGCGGGCACCGGCTCCAGTTGACCACCGCCGAACTGGGCAAAAACCCCTTTTTCCCCATGCTGGACACCATGGCGGCGCGCTTGGCAAGGCGCGATAACCGATTTCCGGTTCCGGAACCAGGCGCCGGTTTCAGCAACTCCCAGCAGGACGTCCTTTTCCGTCATAAGGGATAAGAGTGACTACCATGAACGCCATGCGCCTGGCCCTGACCACCGACACCCACCTCCCCAAACGCGCCCGCGACCTCCCGGCTCAGCTGTGGTCAGCCATCGACGACGCGGACGTGGTCATCCACGCCGGCGACTGGGTGGACGAGGCGGCGCTGGACGCCTTCGAGGCCCGCTCCCACCGCCTGATCGCCTGCTACGGCAATAACGACGGCCCAGCCCTGCGCGCCCGCCTCCCGCTCATCGCCCGAGCCATCCTCGACGGCGTACGCCTGGCCGTCGTCCACGAAACCGGCGACGCGAAGGGCCGCGAGGGCCGCTGCGACACCATGTTCCCGGACACGGACGTGCTGGTCTTCGGCCACTCCCACATCCCCTGGGACACCACCACGCCCGCCGGGCTGCGCTTGCTCAACCCGGGCAGCCCCACCGACCGCCGCCGCCAGCCGTTCTGCACGTACATGACGGCAACCATCGGGGGCGGCAAACTCACCGAGGTCGTCCGGCACGAAATTCCGAAAGCCCGATGACAACGCGGCCTGCGCGATCAGGGCCTGACTGTTGACGTGGCCCGCAACGGGTTGATCGCCGCGGCGAAAATCGAGCCGACCTCGTACGACGTCATGGTTCTGGATCGTGATCTTCCGGGCCCGCACGGCGACCTGCCCATCACCACACAACCCGGAATCGGCTACCGCATCATCTGAGCCGCACCGGGCCGGCGTCGATCGGGGTACGGAACAGCGAATACGGATACTTCCGCTGATCCTGCCCGCCCCGATAATCGGCCTGCCGGTGCAATTGGTTCGCGGTCACGTAAACGTATCCGCCGGCCACCGACATGGTGTCCGGCCACAGCAGGCGGGGGTCGTGCACCAGCGTTTCCATGGTGCCGTCCGGGCGCCGGCGCAGAACAGCGTTGTTCTCCGGGCTGGTTGCGTACAGGTTGCCCTGATCATCGGTTTCCAGGCCGTCGGAAATGCCGCCCTTGTCGCCCTCATCGCGGACGGTTGCCGCTATGTCCTCTTCCGACGCGGTACGGTCGCAAAGCGCCGAAGCGTCGACGCTGTACCAATGGCGCGACATCAGCGGGCAGTACCAGAGGCGCTCCCCGTCGGCCGAGATGGCGATGCCGTCGGCACCCATGGTGACCGGCTCGGCGCTGTCCGGTGAGGGAAATGGCCGGCCCTCGACGTACGGCGTGCAGGGCACTGCCTTGGTCGACGGGTGATCGTGCAGGCGGCGCAACGCCGTGCCGCTGGTCAGGTCGACCACGATGATGCCGTTCGGGCCCTTGTCGGCCGAGTCGGTGATGTAGGCGACGTTGCGGCGCAGGTCGAAGCGCACGTCGTTCAGGTACGTGGTCGGCAGGGCGGCCGCGCGGTCGAACACGATGGTCTGGATGACCGTGTCGTGGGCCAGGTCGATGCAGACCAGCTTGGGGCCGCACATCTGGGTTTCCTGGAACATCGGGGAGCCGGTGTCCAGCACCCAGAGCCGGTCCGCCGGGTCCACCACGATGCTCTGCACCGACACGAACGCCTTGGGGTCATCGTCGCCCGACGGGCTGTTCCAGGCCTGGTCGGGATACGGCACCACGGCGCCGTCCTTGATCTCGGCAACCGTGCAGGGGACGTGGTCACCCCACTTCGGGAAGTTCACGAAGATGCGCCCGGTGGACGAGACGCTCACGCCGGTGGGCATGGGTCCGCTGTCGAACGTGTGCACCGTCTCCAGCTCGCCGAAGCGTTCGTCTTCCGGCTGCTCGCTCATGGCCCGGCGCTTACCCACCGCACCGGGCCCCAAACGAAACGATGTCAGCCCAGGTCGACCGACGGGTAGAGCGGGAACGCGCCGAGCAGCTCGCTGGCCTGCTTGCTGACGCGGTCGGACAGCGCCGGGTCGAGGTCGAACTTGGCCTTGCTGGCGCCGGGCTTGGTCTGGCTGAGCACGGTGTGCATGAGCTCGGCGATCTGGTCCATCTCGGCGGTGCCGAGGCCGCGGGTGGTCAGCGCGGGCGTGCCGATGCGGATGCCGGAGGTGTACCAGGCGCCGTTCGGGTCGCTCGGGATGGCGTTGCGGTTGGTGACGATGCCGCTGTCCAGCAGCGCCTGCTCGGCCTGGCGACCGGTCAGGCCGTACTTGTCGACGTCGACCAGCACCAGGTGGTTGTCGGTGCCGCCGCTGACCAGGGTGGCGCCGCGCTGCTTGAGCCCCTCGGCCAGGGCCTGGCTGTTGTCGACGATCCGCTGGGCGTAGCCCGCGAACTCGGGGCGGCGGGCCTCGGCGAACGCGATTGCCTTGGCCGCCATGACGTGCGGCAGCGGGCCACCCAGCACCATCGGGCAACCGCGGTCGACCTGGGCGGAGAGCTCGGGGCCGCAGAAGACCGCGCCACCGCGCGGGCCACGCAGGCTCTTGTGAGTGGTGGTGGTGACGATGTGGGCGTGTTCGATCGGGTTGAAGTCGCCAGTGAACACCTTGCCCGCCACCAGACCGGCGAAGTGGGCCATGTCGACCATGAAGGTCGCGCCGACCTCATCGGCGATCTCGCGCATCTGGGCGAAATTCACCTTGCGCGGGTACGCCGAGTAGCCACCGACGATGACGGCCGGCTTGAACTCCTTGGCGCTCTCGCGCAGCGCGGCGTAGTCGATCTGCCCGGTCGCCGGGTCGACGCCGTAGCTGCGCTGGTCGAACATCTTGCCGGAGATGTTGGGGCGGAAGCCGTGGGTGAGGTGACCGCCGGCGTCCAAGCTCATGCCGAGCAGGCGCTGGTTGCCGAACGCCTGGCGCAGTTCGGCCCACTCGGCGTCGGTCAGGTCGTTGATCTGGCGCTTGCCGAACTTCTCCAGGTACGGCACCTCGACCCGGTCTGCCAGGATTGCCCAGTAGGCCACCAGGTTGGCGTCGATGCCGGAGTGCGGCTGCACATAGGCGTACTCCGCCCCGAACAGCGCCTTGGCGTGCTCGACGGCGACCGACTCGACGGTGTCGACGTTCTGGCAGCCGGCATAGAAGCGGCGGCCGATGGTGCCCTCGGCGTACTTGTCGGACAGCCAGTTGCCCATGGCCAGCAGCACGGCCGGGGAGGCGTAGTTCTCGGAGGCGATCAGCTTGAGCGACTCGCGCTGATCGTGCAGTTCCTTGGCGATCGCGTCGGCGATGCGCGGCTCCACGGCGCGCACGGCATCGAGTGCGGCGCGAAAAGCGGTGGATTCAGCGTTCAGCTCGGACATCGGACCTCCCTATCACAGGTTGTGAGGCCCAGGCGCACGGCAGGTCACCCGTTCGATGGGTGAGGCCGCTCCCCGATGGTCATCCATCCGAACGCGCCAGTCACGGCCCAGGGTGCAGTGTACTCACTACGCTGTTGATCGTGAACGGCGTCCAGATCCTGCTCATCATCGGCGTGGGCATCGCTATCTCCGCGCTCGCCAGCCGGCGCAACCTGCAACCGGGGCTCATCGTGGTGACGCTGGCCGCGGCGGCCAGCTTCCTGCCCGGCGTCCCGCGCCTCGACCTGGAGAGCGAACTCATGCTCGCCATCGTGGTGCCACCGCTGCTCTACTCGGCGGCCCGCGGCGCCTCGTTCACCGCGTTCGGCAAGAACCTGCGGGCAATCATCAACCTCGGCTTCCTTCTCGTGGTGCTGACCGCCGGCGCTCTCGGGGTGCTGTCGTCGTGGCTGCTGCCCTCGATCGGCTTGGCGGCGGCCTTCGTCCTGGGCTCGGTACTCGCGCCGCCGGACACCATCACCACGGTGTCGCACGGTGACGAACTGGGCCTGCCCAAACGGGTGACCACCATTTTGACGGGGGAAAGCCTGGTCAATGACGCGACCGCGCTGACGCTGTTCACCATTGCCGTGGGCGCGGTCAGCGGCGAGCACGTGACGTGGGGTTCCGGCATCCGGGATTTCGCGCACAACGCGGGAGTTGGCCTGGGCGTCGGGGCATTGTTTGCGATTGCGACGTTGTGGCTGCGCAAGCGGCTGGGCAACCCCACGCTCGAAACGACGCTGGCCCTGCTCGTGCCGTTCACCGCGCTCCTGACCGCCGAGCAACTGCACGCGTCCGGCATTCTCGCGGTCGTGACAGCAGCATTCTCGATCAGCATCAACACGTCCCTCGACCCACGCCACCAATACGCCGGCGCCTACCGCACCCGCCTGCAGGAGGAGGCGTTCTGGCCGGTCATTGACTTCCTGCTGGAAACGTTTGTGTTCGCCTACATCGGCTTGCAACTGCGCTTCGTCATTGAAGACCTCAGAGCCGAAGACGATCCGGGCCTTTCGCGTACGATCATTGCGGCCGTGGTGTTGCTCGCCGCCGCAATTGTCCTGCGATTCGCAGGCGTCTACCTGCTGTTCGGCCGGTGGAAACTCAACGACCTGATGAACAAGCGCCGCCTCGACGCCGACCCGCAGTTCGCCCGGCGCCTCGCGGAAAGGCGCAACCGCCGATCGCGTACGAGAAAAGAACGGGACCAGCCGCTCGGCGCCCCCACCGGCCGGGAGTCACTGGTGGTCAGCTGGACCGGAATGCGCGGCATTCTGACCCTGGCCGCGGCGGCCTCGATCCCCGAAACCACGGCCAGCGGCGAGCCCTTCCCCGGCCGTGCCGCTTTCCAGGCAATCGCGCTGATCGTCACGCTCGGAACCTTGCTTCTTCAGGGCACCACCATTCGCTGGCTCATCGGCGCGCTCAAGCTGGATGTCGGGCCGGAACGCCAGCAGGCGGCCGAGATGCGGGAACGCGCCGAGGACCTGATCAGGAAGGCGGCCACCGGCGACGACACCGACGCCGACTTCGACAAGCAACGCGCCGCCCTCAGCGAGGCGGTCATGCACGGCAAGGTCGACGAGGAAACCGCAAAGGAGCTGATCGGCGAGATCGACCTGCGTCAGGCGGCTCGGCGCACGATCCGCTGACGCAGCAGCGAAGCCCCGTCGCCGGTCAATTCCGCAAGCGCGGCGGGGCGGCCGGTCAGCGCCAGCATCACGGCCTCCGCGGGGCCTTGCACAAGAGCGCCGGAGCCGGTCGACCAGCCCAGGTCTGTGGCCTCGAAACGCAATCCGTCGCGCAGCCCCTTTGCCACGAACAAGCCATTGGATTGCTTGCCGGCCAGGAACTCCAGCGACGCTTGCAGCGCCTCGGGCTTCAATTCGGCCGCTACGCCGAGCGGGCGGCGCATGTCCTGACCGTGCACTTGCAGATCGGTGAGCTGCCCCAGGAAACCGACCCGGGGAGCCCGATACGGCGTCTCGGCGTTTTCCCGCAGCACCGCGGCGATATCGGCTACCGGCCGCTCCGCGATCCGAGCGGCCAGGATGGCGAACGCCCGGTGCAGGTTGAAGCGGCTCTTCACCATTGCCGGCAGATACCAACCGGCTTTGATGGCGAACGGTGAGATGAGATGGGCGGCAACCTGCTTGACCGTCCATTGCATACACAGGCTGGGGGTTTGCAGTTGCCGCTGGTCCAGACCTTCGATGAAGTCGGCCACACGCAATCGTTCAGCGGTGATCATCGGCATCGGATTCATCGCGCTTCTCCCAGTCTCATCAGGGCGTCGATCATCAGTTGCGCGTGCAGGTCGAAGAGTTCGTTCAGGTCGAGGCCGGGGTCCATCTGCTTGGCCAGGAACATGCCGTCGGCGGCCGCGATCGCATAGCTGAGCAGCCGGTCGACGGCCGCAGGATCGGCTGCTGGGGCCAACTGGACCGCGAAATCGGCGAGCCGTTGCCGCCCGATGTCGCGCAGGTCGAGGAACCGCTTACGGGCGCTCAGCTCGGTGGGCCGGCGCTCCAGCACGAGCATGAAGCCGAGGCGCAGGAACTCCGGCGCCTCATGAAAAGCGTCAGCGGTGCCGGAGGCCAGCATCATTGCGGCTTGCATCTCCGACGAGCCTTCGGGGGCGGTGACCGAGCGCATCCACACCTCGAAGCGGTCCTCGAGAACGGCCTCGAAAAGGGCTTCCTTGTTGGCGAAGTGCCAATAGATGGAGCTGGCTGGCAGCCCGGACTTCTGGCTGACCGCGGCGATGCTGGTGCCGTCATAGCCGCGCTCGGTGGCCACCTCGACCGCAGCCGCGAGGATCCTCCGGCGTGACTCCTCGCCGTTCGCTCGCCGCTTCCGCTCCGCCACGACGACCACCTTACTGGAATGATCACTACAGGAACAGGGTCACCCGGCCACCTTGTGAGGCAGGGAGATCACCTAGTACGTTCGGCGCGGCCCAGTCGATCGGCGAAAGTGAATGCTTGATGAACGTCGCAGTCCGTCGCCGGGCTTGCCTGGTCGTGCCGACCAATCGAGAGTGCACCGCCACGCTGGCCGAGGTGGTCGCCGAGGCCGAGTACGCCAGAACTGAGCTGGGCGCCGACGTGCAGGTGCTGGTGCTGGACTCGTCCACTGAGTTCGAAGCACACGCGAAGGTGCTGAGCGCGGCGGCGAATGTCTGGCACCTCGACGAGTCGCAGCAGCGAGCCTTCCTGCAACGGGTCATCCGGCGAGCCGAGGTCATCAAGCCGGATCTGTTGCTGGACCTGATGCTGCCGCGGGGACTGTCATACGGTGCCTGCACCAATCGCGCCTTTCTGATTGCCGCGGCGCTCGGCTGCGACTCGGTGCACCGGCGCGATTCCGACTTGTACTTCCAGACGTACCAGGGGAAGAAGGTCTTTCCGATTGAGGTGGAACTGTCGGCGCTGGGCCGGCCCGCGCGCGACGTGGTGACCGCTGAGGACCAGCTTGAGGAAAGCCGCAAGGACCTGACGGTTCAGATGGTCGGCGGCTCGTTCGTCGGGGACATGTCCGTTGACATTGCGGAGATCCGGAACCACGACGCCTATTACGACTTGGTCAGCCTGTGGGCCGCCGAGGGCAGCACCGATGCGGAAAAACAGGCCCTGGTCGAGAATTCGTTCACCGGCAGCGCGGCCTTCGACGGCGACCGGTCACTGTTGTCGGTGGTCGATCCCATGCGTGTCGACATGCACAACATCGCGTTTCACGGGTTGCACGAGCGGGTGCCACTGCCCCCGGCCACCGACACCATCGGCAGCGATTACTTCCTGATCCACGTGGCCGACAAGGCGGGGCTGCCCGGGGTGCTGCACAACCGCCACATCGTCAATTTCCACACCGCCGAACGCAAGAGCGACGCGGGCTTTTGGTCGTACCAGATGCGCTTTGCGAAATTCATCTTGTCGATGTACTACTTCCACTTCATCTACGAGCGGATGCGCACCGACGACCCGGCCGGCATAGCGGCGATTGTGCGAGCCAGCACGTGGCAGCCGCGCGAACCCAACGAGGCGAAAGCCGACCTGCTGGAACGGGCCTATCGGCGCCTCGGCGGGCGGTTCACGACCGTGGCCGACCTCGTGCGCGAGCGCCGCGAGACCCTGCTACTCGAAGCACGACGGGACATTGACGATTTCGCGCTCCTCATAGACGCGTGGGCCGGCCTGATTGCCGCCGCCCGCGAAACTCCCCTCTGCGCCGAGGACAACTGACATGTCATTCCGCCGTTCGCAACTGTCCATCGCCGCATTGTTCGCCGCTCTGGGCTTCCAATACTCGACGTGGGCCGCCCGCATTCCCGCCATCACCGAACGCCTCGACCTGTCCGCCGCCGAGGTGGGCGTGTTGCTGCTGGCCGCCGGCGTGGGCGCGGTCGTGTCGTTCCCGCTGGTCCCCAAGCTGATGGCCGCGTACGGTTCCCGCCGCCTCGCCGTCGCCGCCGTGTTCGTACTGGTAGCCGCGCTGGCCGGCCTCGCCACCGCGCCCACCTTCCCGCTGGCGCTGGCCGTGTTGCTGGTGGACGGCGTGGCGGTCGGCTGCCTGAACGTCGCGATGAACGCCCAGGGCGCCGCGCTGGAAAGCACCTCGGGACGTACGACAATGGCCAAGCTGCACGCCATGTTCAGCGCCGGCATCTTCAGCGCCGCACTGCTGGCCTCGGCCATCACCTCGATGACATTGCACTTCATCGTCGCCGGAGCCATCCTGGTGGCCCTGGTGCTGCTGGCCCGCCCGGCGCTGCTGGACCAGGACCTGCCGAACCCCGGCAAACCCGAAGGCCGCTCAGCGTTCCGTCCGACAACGGTAGTGCTGTGGCTGGGCCTGGCCATGCTGCTGGCCACCATCACCGAGGGCGCGATGACCGACTGGTCGGCGTTGTACCTCAAGGAGGTCGCGCACGCCTCGGATCGCTTGCTGCCGCTCGGCATCGCGGTCACCGCGGGCATGATGCTGACCGCCCGTCTGTTCGCCGACGGCTGGCGTGACCGCTGGGGCGACAAGCGGGTGGTGGTTGCCGGAGGAACGCTGGCCGGTGCTGGGCTGGCGGTGGCGCTGCTGGTCGGGGGCGCCTATCCCGCGCTGGCCGGATTCGCTTGTGTGGGGTTGGGGATGGCTGCGGTCAGCCCTTGCTTGTATGTGGCGGCGGCTCACCATGGGTCGACGGCGCTGACCATGGCTGCGGCCATGGGCACCACCGGGTTGCTGGTTGGGCCGCCGGCTATCGGGTTCATTGCTGAGGGGACGAGTTTGGCTTGGGGGCTGGGGACTGTGGTGGGTACCGCCTGGCTGGCTGTGGTTAGTGTGCTGCCGGTCCGGTGGGGGTCGCGGGATTCTGCGGAACGGGTTGACGCTTAGCCTTTCAGCGCGCCTTCACCCGGCTCGGTCTTCAGCCTTGGGGCGGTTCTCACCCGGTTCCGTCTTCAGTCGAGGGTGGTGCGGGGCTGGCCAGGGAGGTCGGCTTCGATGCGTTCCTTGCGGACCTGGCCGGAGATGACATGGTCGTCGGTGTGCACGAGCTTGGTCAGGCGAACCCGCTGGACCGGAACGATCTCGGTGGTGACCACGGGCCGTTCCTCATGCAGGGTGACCTCGAAGATCGTTCCCCCGTCGGGACCGCCGAACGTCTCGCTGGGGCCGAACACGTCGGGGTCCTCCACCAGTTGACGACCGCCAACCGGAATTTCCTCCTGCTCCAGACGCAGTTCCTCACGGCGTACCTGAACGGTTATCTGCACCTCCTCGGTAACCACATATTTGCGCAGCCGGGCACGTCCGGTTTCATAAACCTCGGTGCTGGCGACCAGCCGCTCCTCGGACCGGGTCATCGCTTCGCCGGTTTCCTGCAGGGCGGCGATCAGCTCCTCACGACGCATTCCTTCGCTGTTGAGGATGCCGGCGGTGGTGCCGCGGGCGCGCAACTCGTCGTCGGTGAGAGCCTGCAATTCGGTGCTGTTCATCATTGCCTCCATCAACAGTCGAGGGAGGGAGGCGGCCGGGTCTGATGACCCGGCCGCCTCCCCGCGGGTCAGAGGCGGTCGCGGCCGTCGGGGCCGTCGAACTCGATCTGCTCCTTGCGGACCTGACCGCTGACGGTCTCCTGGTCACGCACGGTTTCCTTACCCAGCCGGACCCGCTCCACTGGTACGACCTCGGTGTCCACAACCGCACGCTCGGCGTGCAAGGTGACCTCGTGCTCGGCCTCGCTGATCTCCGGCCCGTCGAAGGCGTCACCCACGTTGGCGTCGGTGATCGGCTCGCGCTCAAGGCGGACTTCCTCGCGGGTGACCGGGACGTTGACCTGCTGCTCCTCGGTCACGACGTACTTGCGCAGGCGAGCGCGACCGGCTTCCTCGGTGCGGGTGCCGGCGACCAGGCGCTCCTCGGAACGGGTCATCGCGTCGCCCGCGTCGCCGTCTGCCCGGCCGTAGCTTTCGCCGCCGTAGTTCTCGGTGCCGTAGTTGTCACTGTTCAGGCCATAGAAGGTGTACAGCTCGTTTTCCTCGGTGGCCGAAAGCGGTCCGTCAGCATCGATGCGCGGGGCGTCCTTGACCTGGTCCTTGCGATAGGCAACCGTGATGCGATCCTCGGACACCCGGGCACCTTGCAGGGGGATGAAGCTTTCCTTCGTACCGAAGAGACCGGTCCTGACGGTGACCCACTCCGGTTCGCCACTCTGGGCGTCGAGGAAGACCTGCCCAACCGAACCGATCTTGTCACCATCGGTCTCGTAGACGTCAGCGTTGTCGAGGCGGGCGATATCGTTCTGGGTGATCACGGCAAGTCCTTTCCATGGGGTTTCGCGTGCATTTATCGGGATTTGCATAAGCTTTAAACGGCAAACCGGTGCGCTTTTGGTTGCATTCTTTCTGCGCTTCTCACGCGGCCTGTCCGCGCGCTTCGTGGCGCTCTGCGCCCGAGGTGGCGCTGCTCCGAAAGCTTGATGCCAAAGACGATGCCCGTCCGTTTGGGCCATAAACCCGCAACCTTGCGGATGTAGCCCGCGCAGGTGGTAGCCGGCGCTGCCGGCCTGCGCCGGACGACATCTGGCAAGCCCACGCTGATTAGAAATCCCGCTGGTGGGGATTGGAACGGGGATAGTTCGGTTCAGCTTCGCTCGGCACGACAGGTGCTTCGGTTTCAGCACGACAGGTGCTTCGGTTTCAGCACGACAGGTGCTTCGGTTTCAGCACGACAGGTTCGGAGGGGACAACATGAGGGTGATCAAGCTGGCCGCCGGCGTGGCGATCGGGTACGTGCTCGGCAGCCGCGCGGGCCGCGAAAAGTACGACCAGATCGTCGCCATGGCCCGCAAGGCCCAGGGCCTTCCCGCCGTCGAGCAGGCTGAGGGTTTGGTTGACTCCGCCAAGCAGAAGGCTTCGGCGGGTTCCTCGAGGTCGGATTCTTCGGTCTCAGGTTCTGGGTCGGACTCCGGTTCCGCCTCTGGCTCCGGTTTCGCGGCTGCGTCCGGCTCCGGATCAGGTTCCGCTTCGGGCTCCGGCGCTGGGTCTGGGTCTGGGTCGACGACGGCGGGCAAATCGGGCAGTGGCTCTGTCAAGCCGAGCACGCCTCCCACCGGCAGCGGTTCCGCGACTTCTGGCGCCAGCGATTCCCCGACGTCGAGCAAGTCCGCGACCGGTGGCAGCAGCTCGGGGACCTCAAGCACCTCCCCGTCGAGCAGCAGCTCCGCAACGAGCGGCAACTCCGCGACGGGCGGCAACTCCGCGACGACGAAGCCTGCGACCAGCGGGACGACGACGAAGCCCACGACCAGCGACAATGCAACGGCAGGCACCTCGGCCTCCGGCAGCAAGGCGACCAAGGCCACAACCACCAGCCCCGCCGTGACGACGACGCCTCAGACCGGCAGCCCCACCACCCCGGCCAAGCCCGCGACCGGCAGCTCCACCACCACGGCCAAGCCCGCGACGAGCGCCAGCACGGCCAAGCCCGCAACGAGCACCAGCACGGCGAAGCCCGCGACGAGCACCAGCACGGCCAAGCCCGCGACGAGCAGCTCCAGTGCGACAGACAAGCCTGCGACCAGCAGTTCTGCCACAACGTCGAAGTCCGCGTCCGCCAAGCCGGCGAGCGAAAGCGACTCGGCGAGTACGGCCAAGCCCACGGCAGGCAAATCCGCGAGCGGCAGCGACGAGGCTGTGAAAGCGACGCCCGCTACGGTCAAGCCGGCGATTGATCATGACAACGTGACGGCCACGCCTGCGACGGTCAAGGCTGCGATCGAGCATGACACCGCGACGGCTGCTGCTGGTACCCCGGTGCCGCGCCCGCCCCGCCGACCGGCTAAGAGCGACCCCACGACGTCCGGCTCCTCCACCAACCCCCTGGCGTAGGAGCGTAAGCCCCCTGGCGTAAGAGCGTCAGCGCGCCAAGGCCGTCAGCACGCCAAGGCCGTCAGCACGCCAAGGCCGTCAGCACGACAAAGGCACGAAAAGGCGCCTCAGCGATAAGAGGGCCACCCCCAAAGCCCGGCAACCGTAATCAAGCAGTCAAGCCGAAAAGACAAACAAAGCACCACCAATCAGAAGCGAGCCGGGCCTGAAAGCCCGGCTCGCTTCACGTAATGGAGAACTCCCGAACCTCAGCATCCCCCTCACGCCACCCGTCAATACTCAACGCCACATACCGCGCCCGTTCCCCCAGCGCCGCGTACGAGAGCCCATCCTGCGACCCGTCGATCCGGTAAGGCCGACGCTTCCCGGCCGTCCACGACACCGCCACGTCCTTGATCACACGAACAGCGCCCACATCCACCACCATCCGGGCGGCAGACCCGGGGCGCCAGCTCGTAGCCGGGTTGCCGTCTACGGCTCGGGACGGAGACGTCATTCCGGGCGGGAGGGGTGACGTGGGGAAGGTGGTGCGGCCGCGGGCCAGGTCTGCGGTTGGGGTGATGGGGACGCCGGGGAAGGTTACTGTGCGGGATTCGCCGGCGCTTACTCGTACCGTTGTGGTCCAGGGTCCGGTTTGGAGTTTGACTGTTACCCGGTGGGGGCGGGGGGCTTTGACGATCAGCTGGTGAGAATCGGTGACCTCGAAGGTGGTGCCGGGGGGCAGGGTGCCGGTGACGGTGAAGCGAGGGGGCTCGACGCGGGCGGTGGCGCCGGGGAGGGTGGCGCGCCATTCAAGGCCTTGGGGGGTCACGGTTTGGGTGCCGGCATAGAGCAGGTGGCGGGATGGGAGATGGACCGGGGTGTTGCGGACCGGGTCCGGGGTGAGGTTGAACAGGCTGAGGTAGCCGTCGGCGTCGCTCACCAGCAAACCCTTGGCGGCGGGCAGGGTGCGGGCGGCCGCTGCGGGGACATCCTTTCCAGCACCGGTGTAGCCCTCGATGATGGGGGCGGGGGCGTGGACCTCGGTGGCGGAAACGGTGATGGGGGTCTTGGCGCCGTGGGTGACCAGGGCCGCCCGGCCGTCGATGGTGACCCAGCGGCCGGCTGCTCGGGTTTCAGGGACGGCTGCGGCGTCGGTCCAGGTTACGGCGTCGGTTGAGGTTTGGATGACGAACTTTTTGCCGTACGCGGCTTCCCAGGCGATGCGGACGCCGGCCACTTGCACCGGGGACCCCAGGTCCACGGCGATCCAGCTGTCCGGGCGGGTGCGTTCCTCGCGGGACACGGCCCAGCGGGATTCGAGGTTGCCGTCGGTGGCGTTACGAGCGGGGTACCACATGTCCTCGGAGGAGGCGATCGGCATCGCGCCCTGGGCCAGGTCCGCGCCGTGGACGTCGAGCACCTCGAACGTATACATCGAATACCCGTACCGGGTGGCCGGCTCGCGGCCGAGCATCCGCACGTAGCGGGCGTCGCGCGGGGTGAAAGTGATGTTGCCGGATACCTGGTCGGTGAGGTCGGCGCGGCCGCCGGCGTAGGTGAACGTGCGGGAGCCGTCCAGGCCGGGCACCCCGGGCATGGTGAGGTTGAACAGGGTCAGACCGCCCTCGCCGGGCAGGCCAGTGCTGGCGTAGACGACGGTGCCGGTCGGCAGCGTGGTCAGGCCGGCGTAGCGCGAGTTCACGGCCAGCACGGTGGCGGTGGCGTCGAAGCCGTCACGATTCCTCTGGTACGCCGTGGTCCAGCGGTCGGTGACGTCGGTGCCGTTGGGCAGGAACACCGAGTGAGTGGTGTCGATGAGCCAGTTGTCGTGACCGGGCTGCCACAGGAAGCTCACGTGTTCGGGCTTGGTGACGGCCGCGGCGAACGCGGTCTCGGACTGCTGGACGGTCAGGCCGACCTCATCACCGAAGACCCGGGTGCCGCGGGCGGCCAGGAAGAACTGTTCCGGGGTGACCGGGCGCACGGGGTCGGCGCGCAGGCGGTGGAAGAGGTAGGCGATGGCGAGTTCGGCGCGGGCCTCGGCCTCGTACTTCTCCTCGCCGCTGAACTTGGTGAGCTGGTTCCTGGGTGCGTAGCGGACATAGGGCATCAGGCGCTCGGCCAGGTCGGCTTCGGCCCGGGCGGCGTTGCGGTCGCCGCGGACCTGGGCCAGGTAGGCCAGCGGCAGCACGTCGCGCCCATACAGGTGGTAGCGGTCGGCGAGCATCGGCATGACCGGCTCACCGGCGTCGCTGGCCAGCAACATCAGCGTGCGCCAGAGCTCGTCGCCGTTGGGCTGGTGGCTCAGCACCTGGGGCACCGCCTGCTGGGCCACCAGGAAGTGGATCGCCGCGCGGCCCGCCGTACGCCAAAGCTCGGCCTGGTAGTGGGGGTTGGCCGACTGGTGGTTCTCGACGATGAAGGAGTCATGCAGGTTGTGGGCGGTCAGCAGCCGGTCGATGCGCTTGCCGTCGATGGTCGCCGGGTTGGCCCGGTCGGCGGCGGGCAGACCGCTCTGGTTGACCGTCCACAGCAGAAACCGCTCACGCCACTCGGCGGCCGCAGCCGAGTCGCCCGCCCAGGCCAGGCCGGGAGCCAGCGACTGCGCGTAGACGCCCATCTCCTCGAGCTTGGTGTCGCCCTGCCAGCCCCCGGTCGTGCCGTTCGGGCTCCAGTCGCCGCTCATCGGGTCGTTGCCGGTGCCCAACCCGAACGCGTAGGCGGCCTGGCCGGTAGCGATGGCCTGCACGTTGTTCTGCGTGTCGGCGTCCAGGTCGGCCCACATCAGCCGCGCGGCGAGCACGAAGTAGAGCTCGAAGGTCGAGTCCCAGAACAGTTGCCGGCCCCACCCGGTGCCGCCGGCGAGCCGGTTGCTGGCGGCGTAGCGCTGAATCGTGGTGACGGTCTTGGCGCGCAGGGTGGCCGCGTCGATGTCGGCGAGGTGGGGGTCGTAGTCGTCGAGGCCGAGCAGCACGGCGTTGCCCAGCACGACGGCGAAGCGGAAGTCGGCGGCGGCGTAGGCCCCGATCGAGGGGTCCCACTGCTGCTCGACCCACCGGGTGTGCACGTGCAGCACCTGCCGATAGATGTCGGCGACCGGGTCGTCCTTGCCGGCGGCCCACGACGTGGTGGCGGCGGTCACCGGCAGGGACGCGGCGCTGCTCAGGCTGGCCAGAGCCAGTAGCTGGCGGCGGGACAGTGGCAACACGGAACCTCCCCGGCGGATCGGAATCGCCAGTACAGCCTTCGCTTCCACGCCAAAGGCTGTCAAATCCGCCGTAGGTGATCGGGAAGGTCGCGCTCGCCGGTCTGACGTTCACGCCTCGTTCGGCTCGGCTTCCATTGATGTGTGGCAATAACTCTTAGCCTCAACCACATGATCGGTCTTCGCGTGATGGGCGCGACCATGGTCAGCGCCACGCTCATTGCCCTGCCTGCCCCCGCACACGCCGCT
The DNA here is from genome assembly GCF_001553785.1 of Actinoplanes sp. TFC3. GTDB lineage: Bacteria > Actinomycetota > Actinomycetes > Mycobacteriales > Micromonosporaceae > Actinoplanes. The sequence goes on along the minus strand of NZ_LOJP01000001.1, from coordinate 710,214 downwards.
TCCACCGACGACTTGCCGTTTGCTTCAGCGGTTTCGCGGGCGACGCACAACTCGTACTCGGGCACCATCTCCGGTGCCCGGGGCTCGATAGTCCATCAGCTCGATTCGGGTGTGCGGTTCGTGGAGTTCGACGTCTGGAGTGGCGACTACGCAAGCGCCGGCGACTACCGGATCGGGCACAACTCCGCGGGCAACCAGGTCGACCACACCGGCGGCAATCCCGCCGGGGACCATCTTCGCGACTGGCTGACCGCGGTCAGCACCTGGTCGGCGGCACACCCCTCGGCCTCCCCGGTCACCGTGCTGCTCGACCTCAAGGACGATCCGACCGCGCGGACGTCCTACGCGACCGGCAACCTCGCGGCGCTGAACCAGGAAATCTCCGACGTCTTCGGCACTCGCCTGGTCCGGGCGCTCGATACTTCCGGCGCGCTGCCGACGGTTGGTTCCCTGCGCGGCCGGGTGGTGACAGTGCTTTCCGGCAACGCGACGGCGCGCACGGGCTACAAGCGGGAGACGGGCAGCAACCCCGCGGTGGCGATCAACGCCGCCGGCAAGGTGGTCGAGGTGCACGACAACGGATCGGGCGTCCTCTGGTACTGGACCGGAACGTACGGCACGGACGGAAAGCTGACCTGGCAGCGGCACGGCAAGTACGACACCGGCAAGAACCCGGCCGTGGCGCTCAACAACGACGGCACCCTCGTCGAAGTTCACCAGGCGCCGAGCAACAACAACCTGTGGGCCCGCGCCGGCCACCTCGGCGAAACCGGCGAGATCACCTGGTCAGCGGCGGCCAAGTATGACACCGGCGTTCTGCCCAGCGTCGCGTTCACCGACCCGGCCACCTCCTCGTTCCGCGAAATTCACCAGAGCCAGGGCAACACCCAGAACTGGGATTGGAAGGGTACGGCCGGAGCATCCACCATCACCTGGGGCGCCCACGCCACCACTTCCGACGCTCGCTTCCCGACCACCACGGCAACGTCTTCCGGGCGTACGGTCAAGGTGTCAGCAGGCACGCTAACCGCAACCACCGACCGCGCCCCGGCCGCTCGCATTCGCTTCCCGCAACTGTCCTTCGTGGAATACCAGTCGGGCGACAGCGCGGAACTCAAGGACGGCGCGCTCTTCTGGGCGGCACCGGCTTCGAACAAGTCCTTCATCACCTCGGCCCGCCAGTCCGGCGTCACCGCCCGCGGCTGGGATTTCGACTCGGCCGCGCTGGCGACCGACCCGCTCGCCAACTTCCCGGCCACGAACTCCCCCGACGCCGACTGGTACAAGACCCTCCTCACCCGCCCCGACGCAGTCGCCTGAGAGCGTCCAGGAGGTTAGCAGGGACCGCTATTCGTTAAAATATGACGAAAAGAAGAATCTGTCAGCGGGGTGTCGGCGCTAAGCTAGCCCTGTGCTGATCAGGTTCGAGGTGTCCAACTTCCGGTCGATCGCTGAGGCGGTCGAGCTCTCGATGGTCGCCGTCGACCGGAACCGTGAAAGCGTGCGTGCGGCGCCACAGCTAGGCGTTGACCTCCTGACCCGCGCTGCCGTCTTCGGACCCAACGCCTCCGGCAAGTCCAATGTCATGGCGGCGCTCGCCTGGCTGCATGACGCAGTAGCCGACTCCCTACGCTATTGGGATGACGCGATTCCGGTGGAACCGTTCGCGTTTGGCGACAGGCTTGCCGAGACGACCGAATTCGTGGTGGAAGTGGCCATCGATGGGATCCGTTTCGAGTATGTGCTCGAGGTGAGCGGTGAACGGGTGTTCTACGAAGGCCTCTTCCACTACCCGGAAAAGAAACGACGGCGGCTGTTCGAACGCGAAGGGCTGGATCTCAAGCTTCAGCGAGGGCTCGGAGCGCTATCAGGCACACGAGAACTGCTCACCGAACGGACCCTGGCTCTGTCGGCGGCGAGACGGTTCGACGAGCCATTGGTCAGCCGATTTGTGCAAGAAATCCGGAACATCCGGACCTTTGGCCTAGGCAGGTTTACGCGTTCTCGTACGCGCTCCAACGATTCCACCGAGCGCTGGTTCGACAATGCTGCGGAACAGCCCGCCCTCTTCACTGACGAGACGGATCGCGATCGGGAACAGGCGCTGGCAATGCTACGGCTAGCCGATCTCGGAATCGAGGACGTCCTGATCGACGATCAGAATATTGTTTTTCCGGGCTCCGATGAGGTACGGACACACCGGCGGCTGAGACTTGTGCACAAGGCCGGAGACGCGACCGCTCCGCTTGACTTCTTAGCTGAATCGGAAGGCACGAGAACCTGGTTCAGGCTGATCGGGCCTGTTCTGTCGGCGCTGCGCCTTGGCTCGGTCGTGGTCTTCGACGAGCTTGACGCGAGCCTGCACCCGACGCTTTCTGCCGAACTGCTGAAGATTTTCGGCAGCGCCACGCTGAACCCACTCGGCGCGCAGCTCATCTTCACGTCGCACGATACCAGCCTGCTGAATCATCTGAACCGCGACGAACTCTGGCTGACGGAGAAGCGCGTGAACGGCTCCACCCACTTGGGCGCGCTCGCCGAATTCGCCGGCGAACGAGTCCGCAAATCCCAGGATCTGGAGAACGCGTATCTTCATGGCCGCTTCGGCGCCCTGCCTCAAATAGATCAAAGCAGATTGCTGCGAGCGCTCGGGCTGATCGGATGAGCGTCCCACGGCCACGCCGCCGCACCGGCTCACCGCTGAAGAGGGCGACGGGCAAGCGTCCCGAACTGCGAACCTTTGTGGTCTTCTGCGAGGGTAAGAAATCTGAGCCGGATTACGTCAACGGGTTGAAACGTCTTCCGCATGTCGCTCAGAACACCGCCCTCAATATCGAGATCCATCCCGAGCAGGGTGCTCCCATCACGCTGGTTGAGATGGCAGTGGCACGCAAGGAGGATCGTGAGGTCGACGAGTGCTGGTGCTTGTTCGACGTTGAGTGGCCGCAAAACCACACCCGCCTCGCCGAGGCGATAGCGCTTGCTCGGACGTTTCACATCAATGTGGCAGTGTCCAACCCCTGCTTTGAAATCTGGCTCATCCTGCATTTCCAGGACTACGGCAGGTTCGACAACACGGACGTGGTTGAACGAACGAGTCGCGCGCTGGACGGCCGCAAGGGCAAGGGGATTGAGCCACAGCGGTACATGCCGTTGCGTAAGGAAGCGGCTCGGCGCGCAGCGCAGCTGGAGAACCGGCACTCGCGCGCAGGCACGCGCTTTCCTCAGGACAACCCCTCTTCCGGCATGCACCGCTTCCTTGAGGCAGTCGAAAGGCCAGCCGGACCAGCGGACGGTTAGAGCGGGAAGGAAGCGGCTCAGCTGGCAGCCAAGCTTGTGAAGGCGGCCGACCGAGCCGGCCGCCTCCGAGTAGGTCAGTGGCCGTACGTCCGGACGTAGTCGAACGTGCCGGTTGCACCGGACGTGTTCATGGACACCAGGCCGATTTTGAGCGGGCCGCCGCGCGGGAAGGACCAAGCGCCACCCCACTCCCAGGTCTTGCCGTCGGTGCTGGAGGCCATGCGCACGTCGTTGGCGTTGTTTGCGGCGTCATAGTGGTAGGCCAGCCGCAGCCATGTCGTCGCCCGAGCCGGTCCACCGAACATCGGCCCGGAGAACGTCTGACCTGTTGAAACCCGCGTGTGCTCCTTCGTGAACTCGATGGTCTGCTGCACGGCGGCGGGTCCGTAGGTGGTCAGTGGCAGCACCGAGTGAACCAGCTTCACGAAGCGGTCGTCGTTCTCGTACAGCAGCAACCCGGCCTGCTGGTTCCCGCGCGTGCCGTCGAAGGTCAACTTCGTTTCGACCACAAAATCGTTCGCCGGTACGTCCCGGGTCAGCACGGACGCCGAGTTGTCCCCCAGATACAGTTCCGCCTGCTGAGTCGGCCAGACCAAGGAACCCCCGCTGACCGTCGCACCCGGGTTGCCCCGCACCCAGCTCCACCCGGCCCCGAGCGAGGTACCGGTGAACTCGTCGGAATACGCCGGCAGCAGGACCCCCACCGCCGGGTCGGCCACCCGCTTGGTGACCGGCTGGTACAGCGGCGCCGCGCCCAAGTTGTCCACGTCCGCGGCGCCCGACTTCGACACCGCGCCGATGCGCCCACCGCCGAAGGAGGCCGGCACAGCGACCGAAACCGTGGCTACAGCGTCCCGCAGCCGAGCGGCGGAAACCTCGGCGTACAGCGACGTCCCCCGCTTCTCCAGCGCGATGGTGTGCCACGAGTTGTAGTTGAAGTTCGCCGGCAGCGGCGCCGACGTCTGCGCCCCGCCCACCGACACGACGAAGCGCTTGGTGCTGCTGTCCAGCCAAGCCGCGATCTGCTTGCTAGCCGACTGGTAGCTCGCCACGATGCCGGCCGAGGTCCCCCGCACGTCACCTTCCACCCGCACGTCACCGCCGATCGAGGCGTTGCTCAGCACGGTCGAGGCCGTGGTGGTCGACAGGTGACCGTCCACCAGCGGCCAGTTGGTGCCGAAGCCGGCCGAGGATTCGAAGGTGCTACCGACGGTCCAGGTGGTTACCGGCGCGGTCTGCGCCCCCGCGGACGGGCCGGCCCCGGCATTGACCACGGGCCACCCGTTTATCCAGTCCAGCCGGTCGATGAGCAGCGGCCGCCTGGTCAGGTTGAGCGTGGCGCCGTTGGCCCCGGTGACCGGCGGGAAATCCGGGTCCTTCTCGGAGATGGCGTGGTAGACGAGCCAGTCCTGCCCGGCCAGGTCGGTGGTGAAGGCGTTGTGCCCCGGTCCGGCCCAGCCGTTGCCATTGGCCGCGACGACGATGCCGTCCTTGCTGGTGGTGTCCATCAGGTTCAGCCCACCGGGGCTGGTGAACGGGCCGGTGGGCGAGGTGGCCCGGCCGACCTTGGTGACATATCCGCTGAACGCGCCGTCGCAGCAGCCGCCGTCGGAATAGAACAGGTAGTAGTAGCCGCCGCGGTGAACGACGAAGCCGCCTTCCATCCGCCGGCCCCGGGCAATGGTGGTGACCGCGCCGGTGATGGCGGTGGCATTGTCGTTCATCCTGGCCGCGCAAATGGTGTCGTAGCTACCCCAATAGAGGTAGTACGAGCCGTCGGTGTCCTGGAACATCGCCTGGTCGATGGTGCCGCTCGGGCAGCCGCTGCCGTTCGGCACGATCAACCCGCGATCGGTCCACGGCCCGTTCGGATTCGGGCTGGTGACCAGTGCGATACCGCCGGTCGATTGGGCGTAGGTCAGGTGGTACTCATTGTTGAAATAGCGGATGTCCGGCGCCCACTGCCGCGCCGCCGCAGGCCACCACGATGGTTTCGCATTCAGGGCGAAGACATCTCCCTCGTACGTCCAGTGCACGAGGTCGGCCGAACTGAGAATCGGCAGGATGTGCTCCCCGGTCTCCCCTTTGCTGTTGAAGATCGGGTTCGTGGTGCCGTACGCGTACCACTTGCCATCTTTGGCCTTGATCGTGGCCGGGTCGGGGAACGTGTCGACGGTTCCGGCGCTGACCGGATTGGTGTAGGTGGCGGCCCGGACAGCGGCGGCCACGGGGCTGGTTGGCGCAATTGCGCCGAGTCCCGTGATGCTCAGAAGCAGGGACAGGAGGACGGGGGTTTTACGCATCCGTGCGTGACCTCCAGCTAGACGGCTATCGTGCGAAATCCCGTGTTGCCGGTTGAGGAATCGGGGGTGTTCGAGGAACGGGCGGCACATCGGTAGCGATTGCAGTACGAGTCGTGACACAGGTACGAGCCACCGCGAATGACCCGGGCGGCACCCAGAGCGGGCCCCTGCGGGTTGTCCACCGGCGACTGCGCGTAGTAGGCCGGCGAGAACCAGTCGGCACACCATTCCCAGACGTTGCCGATGGGCTGGTAAAGGCCGTAGTCGTTGGGTTTGTAGCTGCGGGCGGGGGCCGTGGTGAGCCAGCCGTCCTCGGCGGTGTTGCCGACCGGGAATTCGCCCTGCCAGATGTTGCAGTTCCATTCGGCCGGCAGCTCGTCACCCCACGGGTAGCGCTGCGATTCCCGGCCGCCGCGGGCCGCGCCTTCCCATTCGGCTTCGGTGGGCAGCCGACGCCCGGCCCACGTGCAGTAGGCCTGGGCGTCGTTCCAGCTCACGTGCACGACTGGGTGATCGTCAAGCGCGGTCGAGGACGGGCCGTCAGGGTGCGCCCAATCGGCGCCGGTGACGCCCAGCCACCACGGGGTTCCGGCCATCTGCCCGGCCACCTGATCCGGGTCGGAGACGGCCAGGTGGAAGACGGCCGACCAGCCGTATTGCTCGGCCTCGGTGCGATAGCCAGTCGCTTCGGTGAAAGCCCGGAAATCGGCGACGGTCACGGTGGTGGCATCGATGGAGAAGCCATCTATTCGCACGGGATGCAGCGGCGTTTCGCCGTCTGGCCGGACGCCATCGTCGCCGGCGTCGCCCATCACGAAGGTTTGAGCGGGCACGAGAACTTGAGCGAGGCCGTGCCGGCCACGAACAGCGAAGCCGACGGACGGCAGCGACGGCCGACCGGCGGACGGGGAGCAGCAGGAACTCATAATCCCACCGGCTTTGCTTGCGAAGGATGTGGCTTGTCGAGCAATCGTGCCTGCTCCTGCCACATGCGCCGGGCCAAATCGTCGCGGATCGAAACGTACGCCGGATCGTGGTAGACGTTTCGCAGCTCGCGCGGATCCACGGCGAGGTCGTAGAGCTCCCATTCGCCGGGATAGGTGAAGGCGCCGGTTCCGGGCTGGCCGAGCCCGTCGTTGTAGAAGTAGATCAGCTTGTAGCGCTCGGTTCGGTAACCGTAGTGCGCAGGTGCTTTGTGGAAGATGTCGTCGTGTTCCCAGTAGCGGTAATACATGCCGGTGGCCGAGGGCTGCTGCGGGGTGCCGAGCAGATCGGGCCAGAAGGTGCGGCCCTGCATGCGGGGATGCGATGCGACTCCGGCGACGTCGAGAATGGTCTGCGCCCAGTCGACATTGGTGACGATGCCGGTGAACGGCTCGCCCGGCGGCAGGCGGCGGGGGTAGCTGAGCACCAGCGGCATGCGCAGCGATTCCTCGTACATGAACCGCTTGTCGAACCAGCCGTGGTCGCCGAGGAAGAAGCCCTGGTCGGAGGCATACATGAGCAGGGTGTCAGCGAAGTCACCGCGGTCGCGCAGAAAATCGGTGACCCGGCCGACGTTCTCATCCACCGCCTGCACACAGCGCAGGTAATCCTGCATGAAACGCTGGTACTTCCACAGCGCCTCGGCCTCGTAGTCCAGCCCCGGCGGCGGATCAACTTTGAGATCCTCGGCGTTCAAATGCTCGGCAATACGCATGGCCGCCCGGCGCGCCGACGACGTACGGGTGGCGTAGTCGTCATCAAAGGTGCCGGGCACCGGGATTGGCTCGGTGAACAGGTGGGCGTGCCGCGGATGCGGAACCCACGGCCGGTGCGGCGCCTTGTGATAGATCAGCACGCACCACGGGTCATCGCCGTCCAGCGACTCGACCCATTCGAGAGCCAGATCGGTGAGGACGTCGGTGGTGTAGCCGGGAACCGTGCGCAGCCCGGCCGCGGACAGCAAGGCTGGATCGTGGTATTCGCCTTGCTCGATCAGCACATCCCAGTAGTCGAAGTGCTGAGGATTGTGGCCCTCGCCATCGCCCATGTGCCATTTGCCGACCATTGCCGTGCGATATCCGGCGGCCTTGAGCTGGGAGACAAACGTGGGCTGCGACGCGTCGATCGGGGTCACCAGCGTGGTCACCCCGTTGACGTGGCTGTACGTGCCGGTGAGGATGCTGGCCCGGCTCGGCGAGCACAGCGAATTCGTCGCGAAGCAATTGTCGAAACGGCGGCCGAGACTCGCAATCTCGTCGATGCGCGGCGTCGCGTTGACCACCGAGCCGTACGCCGAGATCGCATGCGCCGCATGGTCGTCGGTGAGGATCATGACGATGTTCGGCCGCCGGTTCGTCATCGGTAGGACGCCTCGTCGAGCCCGCTCTGAGTGGGGTCGTGGTCGACCTCGCCGATGTCGTACATGGACGTCATCCAGTGGTAGAAGCGGTCGTCGCGCTCCACCAGCAGGCCGTACAGCCGCTTGAGCATCCGCCCGCGCACCTCGGCCATCTCCGGATGGTGGTAGATGTTGAGCAGCTCGTCGGGATCGTTGTGCAGGTCGTACAGCTCGTTCGTGGAGTCCGGGTTGACCACGAGCTTGTAGCGGTCCTCACGCAACATCCGCTGCGGGTACGGGAAGTGGTGCCCATGGAACTCCCCGACAATGTCCTGCTGCCACTGCGGGTGCTCCCCGCGTACCAACGGGACCAGGCTGCGCGAGTCCACGGCCTGATCGGCAGGTGCGCCGGCCAGGTCAAGGATGGTCGCGGTGCAGTCGAGCAGGCTGACGAACTCGGTACGCACCTGCGGCGGCGCGCCCGGGATCCGCACGATGCCCGGCGTGCGGTAGATGTCCTCGTACATGGCCGGGCCCTTGTCGTGCAGCCGGTGTGAGCCGGTGAACTCGCCGTGGTCGCAGGTGAAGAACACCGACGTCTGCCCGGTCAGGCCCAGCTCGTCGAGCGCGGCCAGGATCCGCCCGATCTGCTCGTCGATCAGCGTGACGTAACCCCAGTAGACCGCGATGAGCTTGCGCGTCACCTCGATCGGCATGGTGTCGAACGTCCAGTGGGCGCTGTAGTTGCGCTGCACCGGCGGCTTGCCCTCGAACGTTTCGGCGATCGACTTCGGCAGCTCGACCAGCGCCGGGTCCACCATGTCGAAGTAAGCATCCGGCACGATGTACGGCAGGTGCGGCCCGAAGAAGTGCGTCGACAGGTAGAACGGCTTACCTTCCTCGGCGTACCGGCGCATCAGCTCGATGGTCCGGGTGGCGAGGTAGTACTCGAACGTCGCCTCGACCGGCTGGTGCAGCCGGGCCGCGAGCAGGTTACCCGGCCCACCGTTGGGGAGCGTGCCGCGGATGCGATCGCTGATCTCGTACGGCGGAAGGTCGTTCTCCAACAGATAGGCCAGATAATCCGGGCTGTCCACCGGGTTGTGCCAGCCCGGCAGCTCGGGGCCGTCGAAGCCGTAGTCCGCGTGCGTCTTCTTGGTGCCGGCATGCCACTTGCCCACCAGCCCGGTGTTCCAGCCCCGCTCGCGCAGCGCCTGCGGGAACGTGAACGTGCCGTCCGCCAAATCCTCTTGATAACCGACGTTGCGCTCGTGGTTGGCCAGCACCTTGTGCCGGAACGGCGCCTGCCCGGTGAGCAGGCTGGCCCGCGACGGCGTGCAGATCGCGGTGGGCGTGTACCAGCGATCGAACCGGGTCCCGGTGCGAGCGAGCTCGTCCAGGTGGGGGGTGCGGGCATGAGGATTCCCGTACGCCCCCAGCGTGTCGACCCGGTGCTGGTCGGTCATCAGGAAGAGAACGTTCACTGAGCCGCCTTGCTGAAGGCCTCACCCAGGTAGTACGTCTTCGGGTCCGGGTTCTCCTTGAGCTTGCCGGCGCCCACGAAGTAGTCGCCGAGGCCCTTGAACCACTTCTCGGCCGTACCGTCGGTGTTGTAGCCGTCGATCGTCTTGCTGTCGAGCATCTCGCTGTTCGCGGCGTCGGCCTTGACCGCTGCCTCGTCCTGCTTGAGCATCGCGGCGACCAGCTTGACCGTCTGATCCGGGTTCGCCTTGCGGTAATCCATGGCTTCCCGCAGTACCTGAGGAACCTTTGTTGCCTTGTCCCCCGAAGCGGCGTCGTTGGAAGCCACGAACGCGGTCGGGAAGGACACCTCGCTGGCGAAGTCCGCGTCCTTGGCCAGCTCCACCAGGTCGGGCTTCTTGGTCTTGATGTTGTTGAGCAGCGGGTACCAGATGCCGGCCGCGTCGATCTGCCCGGAGGAGAACGCCGACACGATGGTCGCGGCCTCCATCGGCACGCGCTGGATGTCGTTGCTGGTCAGCCCGGCCTTCTTGAGCGCCAGGGTGAGGATCATGTCCCCGGACGTCCCCTCGGGCACGCCGACCTTCTTGCCCTTGAGCTGGCTCAGGTCGGTGATCCCGGCCTGGGCGATGACCCGGTCGGCGTTGCCCAGCGAGTTCAGCGCGACGATCTTCGCCTTGCCCGAGGCGGGCAGCCAGATCGCGCCGGGGCCGATGTAGCCGAAGTCCAGATCACCAGCGTTGAGCGCGGTGACCTGCAGCGGGCCGTTGGTGAACACCTTGGTGCTGGCTTCGAGGCCATGCTTGGCCCACAGCTTCTGGTCGTTGGCCACGGCGAGCAGGCTGGTGCCGTTGTAGTCACCGATGTAGCCGAAGTTGACCTTCGTGGTGCCGCCGCTGCTGCTGCCGCTGTCATCGTCGTTGCCGCAGGCCGCCAAGGCCAGCGTCGCGGCCGCGCCGAAGATCAAAGAACGTCGTTTCATCGGGACTCCTGGTGGTAGACGGCATTCCAGACGCGGTTGCGCAGGGCCGTGAAGGCGGGGCTGAGCCGCAGCTCGTCATTGCGGGGGTAGGGCAGATCGACGTCGATGATCTCGACGATGCGGCCCGGCCGGGCCGCCATCACGACGACCCGGTTGGCCAGGAACACGGCCTCGTCGACGTCGTGGGTGATGAAGACGACCGTGCGCTTCTCCTGACTCCAGGTCGCGAGGAGCTGGTCCTGCAGACGTACGCGGGTCAGCGCATCAACAGCGCCGAAGGGCTCGTCCATCAGCAGGATCGACGGGTTGACCGCGTACGCCCGGGCGATGGCCACGCGCTGCTTCATGCCGCCGGACAGCGTCTTGGGCAGCGCGTCGGCGAACTGGGTGAGCCCGACCAGGTCGATGAAGTGCTCGGCGATGCGGCGGCGCTCGTCGCGCCCCACGCCCTTGGTCTTGAGGCCGAACTCCACGTTCTTGCGCACGGTCAGCCACGGGAACAGCGCGTACTGCTGGAAGATCACGCCGCGCTCGGGTCCCGGGCCGGTCACCGCCTGCCCGTCCACGAGGGCCTGCCCGCTCGTCGGCGTCTCCAGCCCGGCGAGGATGTTCATCAGCGTGGTCTTGCCGCAGCCGGACGGGCCCACCACGGTGACGAACTCGTTGTCGGCCAGCTCCAGCGACACGTCGCCGAGCGCGGTGAACGTCTCGCCCTTGAGCGGATAGCTCTTGTGGATGCGATCAATCGTGATCAACGGCGCTCCTGCCAGTTCGTCAGCTTGGTCTCGGCCAGCAGGAGCAGCCGGTCCATGATCAGGCCGAGCACGCCGATGGTGATCAGCCCGACGAAGATCGTGGGGAGGTCGTAGTAGAGCTGCGCGCTCTGCATCCGGTAGCCCAGGCCCTGCTGCGCGGCGATCAGCTCGGCGGCGACCAGCGTGGCCCAGGACGACCCGAGACCCACCCGCATGCCGACGAGAATGAAAGGCGTGGACGCCGGTACGACCACGCGGGTGAACAGGACCCGGTCGTTGGCACCGAGCACCCGGGCCGCGTTGATCAGCGTCCTGTCGACGTTGACCACGCCCTGGAACGTGGAGATCACGCAGGCCAGGAACGAGGCCAGGAAGATGACGAAGATCTTCGGGGTCTCACCGATGCCCATCAGCACGATGGCCAGCGGGATGATCGCGAGCGGTGGGATCGTGCGGAAGAACTGCACCCAAGGTTCGACGAGACCGCGGACAGTGCCATACCAACCCATCAAGAATCCGACGGGTACGGCCACAGCGACGCCGAGCACGAAACCGATCAGCACGCGGGTCAGGCTGGCCACGATGTCGTCGAACAAGGTGCCATCGGTGATCAGCTCGCCGTAGCGCTTGAGCACCTCGGGCGGGGTCGGCAGGTCGACGCCGGATGTGGCCAGCCCCCACCAGACGCCGACGCCGGCCACCACCGAGACGGCGTTGAGCACCAGCATGCGGGTGCGCACCCGGCGCCGGGGCGCCTTCTTCTGCACTGCCGGCGCGGCGGTGTCGGCCAAAATCGTCATGCCATGCTCCCTGCGGCTTCCGGGTAGCCCGCCAGCAGCGGGGACTGTCTGAACAACGCGGCGATGGCCCCGCGGGCGCCGTCGTCGTCGCCGAGGCGCGCGGCCCGGATGTCCGGACGGTCCCCGCCAACCGGCACCAGCTCCGCCTCGACGATCGCCCCCGCGCGAGCCACGATGCCGGGAGCTGCGGAAACCAGCCGGCCGCCGATGACGATGCGTTCCGGGTTGAGGATCAGCGCGGCGTTGGCGAGCACCTTGCCGACCGCGGTGGCAGCGCGTTCCACGGTTGCCGTCGCGGTGGGCTCACCGGCGGCCACGGCGGCGGCGAGGTCGTCGAGCCCGGCGAGCCGGCACGCGCGCAGGACCGCGGGGACCGAAGCAACGGTTTCGAGGCAGCCACGCTTGCCGCACCGGCACACATCTCCGGCCGGGTCGGCGGGGATGTGCCCGAACTCCCCGGCCACGCCGTAGCGACCGGCGACCAGGCGGCCACTGACCACCAGGCCGCCGCCGATGCCGTCGGAGAGGCGGACGTAAAGCACGTCGCGGGCTTCTTCGCCGTCCGCGATGGCCTCGGCGAGCGCCGCGAAGCGGGTGTTGTTGTCGACCAGCACCGGCGCAGCGAACCGCTGGCGGAACGCGGCGGCGGCCTGCTCGTAGTGCGGGCTTCCGGCGGGCTGCGGTCCCGCCACGCCGACCCCGATGCCCTGCAACGCCTGGTAGGTGACCCCGGAGTCGCGCCCGATCCGGTCGATCAGCGCGAACGCGGCGGCCAGCCGCTCGTCCCACGGCGTCTCGGCCGCGTACGAGCCTTGGTCCTGCGCGATGATCTCGTGCGAGGCGTCGGCGACCGCCACCCGGACCCGGGTGTGGCCCAGGTCCACGCCCATGAACTGCCCGGAGTGCGGGTCCAGGGCGAGCAACTCGGCCGGGCGTCCACTGCCGGCGCGCACCTGGGCATCGGTGGTGACCACAACGATCGCGCCCCGCGCCAGCAGCTCGCTCGTGATCTCCGAGAGCGTGGTGCGCGACAGCCCCACCCGGGCCGCGATCTGGGCTCGGCTGAGGCTGCCGCGCTCACGCAGCAGCGTCAGGACGCGCTCCTCATGAGCGCGCCTGACCAGCGCATGTACGCCCTCAACACCCGGCACGGTCGCAACGGTAGGACCGCTTGAATTTTTCCGTCAACACTCCGGCATAATTATCTCTACTTCACAGCTAGGATTACTTCGCTGGAAACAAGGTGATAACTTAGCGCCGCCGCTGGGCCGGGTCGGTCAGCGCCGGAGGCAGGTAGCCGCTGTCGGCCCGGCTGAAGGTGCTGCCCGGCGGCACGATCTCGTCGATGCGGTCGAGGACGTCCGCGCTCAGCGTCACCTCGGCGGCGCCGAGCTGAGACTCCAACTGCTCCATGGTGCGCGGACCGATAATGGGCGCGGTGACCCCCGGGTGGGCCAGCACGAACGCGATGGCCAGGTGCACCAGGCTCAGCCCGGCATCGTCCGCCAGGGCGCCAAGCTTGTCCGCCGCCTCGAACTTGCGCTGGTTCTCCGGCAGCGAGAGGTCGTAGCGCTGCGGCAAGCGGTTGGCCCGGGTCGACTCCGGGGTGTCCTGACCCTTGCGGTACTTGCCGCTGAGCCAGCCACCGGCGAGCGGGCTCCACGGGATGACGCCCATGCCGTACTGCTGGGCCACCGGGAGCAGATCGGCCTCGATCCCGCGCACGAGCATCGAGTACGGCGGCTGCTCGGTGACGAAGCGACCCAGCGCCCGCCGCTGCGACACCCACTGTGCCTCGACGATCTGGTGCGCCGGGAACGTGGAGCAGCCGAACGCGCGGATCTTGCCCTGGCGCTGCAGGTCGGTGAGCGCGGACAGGGTCTCCTCAAGGTCGGTGTCCGGCGACGGGCGGTGCACCTGGTAGAGGTCGATCCAGTCGGTGTTCAGCCGGCGCAGGCTGTTCTCCACCTCCCGGATGATCCAGCGGCGTGAGTTGCCCTGGCTGTTGGGGTCACCCTTGGTGCCCATCGGCGCATCGCTGGCCACGCCCATCTGACCGTGGAACTTGGTGGCCAGAATGACGTCGTCACGCCGCCCGTCCGCCAGCGCCTTGCCCACGATGATCTCGCTCTCGCCCTGCGAGTAGACGTCGGCGGTGTCGATGAAGTTGACGCCCGCGTCCAGGGCCCGATGGATGATCCGCACGGACTCGTCGTGGTCGGGCTCACCCCACGCCCCGAACATCATCGCGCCGAGGCAGAGCGGGCTTACCTGCATACCGGTTCTTCCGAGGCTTCTGTACTCCATGCCAGCGGGGTTCCCCGTTCCAAGTTCCGGAACCAGGATTGCTTGCTTGTTAACTAATGCATCGATGAAGATGGCCGTAGGCATGACCCGTCCCCGAGCACGCCGTTCCCCCCTTGGAGCGCCGGCCCCGTCCTCACGGCCGGCGCTCCGGCGTTTCCTCGTTCTGAGCTGCGGCGTTTCCAGGGACAGCTTGTCCGTGGATCCGCGAGTCCTTCCTCCTGCGCCGCCGCAGGAGGCAATCTTGAGAGATGGTGGACCGCGCTCAACTGGCCGACTTTCTGCGTACGCGGCGGGAGGCCCTGCAACCGGAGGATGTCGGGCTGCCCCGGGGTGCCCGGCGGCGCACCGGCGGGCTGCGGCGCGAGGAAGTGGCGTCGCTCAGCGGCATGTCGGCCGACTATTACAGCCGCATCGAGCAGAACCGCGGGCCGGTGCCCTCGGAGCAGATGCTCGCCGCGATCGCCAGGGGTCTGCACCTGACGCTGGACGAGCGGGATCACCTCTTCCGCCTCGCAGGTCACGCCACGCCCCACCGGGTCACCCGCGCCCACCACCTGAGCCCGGGCATCATGCGCATCCTGGATCGGCTGCAGGACACCCCGGCCCAGGTAATGAGCAGTCTGGGTGAGACGCTGAGCCAGACGCCCCCGGCGATCGCGCTGCTGGGCGACGACTCTCGCTGGACCGGCATGGCCCGCAGCATGGTCTACCGCTGGTACACCGAGCCGGAGTCACGCCTGATCTACCCCGAGGACGACCATTCCTTGCTCGGGCGCATCTTCACCGCGCAGTTGCGAATGGTCTACACCCAGGAGGGCAAGGACTCGCGGGCGGCCGCCGTCGTTGAGGCATTACACGACAAGAGCGCGGAATTCCGTACGGTGTGGAGCTCGCACGACATCAGCGCCCCCCATTCGGATCTCAAGCGCATCTCCCACCCTGAACTTGGCATCATCGAGGTGTACTGCCAGACCCTTACCGATCCCCGGCAGGGTCAGGCGCTGCTGGTGTTCACCGCCGTGCCGGGAACCGAGAGCCACGAGAAACTGCAGCTGCTCTCGGTCCTCGGCAGTCAGCGGTTGTGAGCACCGGCCCAGGTCACTTGCCGGAGCCGGGCTCGGCCATCTTCTCGTGCATCTTGGCCTTCACCGAGTCGGGCAGCACCTTCGACGCCGCGCCCTGCACCTTGGTCATCACCGAGCCGGCCACGACCTTCTCCTCGCCCTTCATGAGTGCCTTGAAACCCTGCTCGGCGACCTGAGCCGGGTCGTCCTTCTTGCTGGATCCGACCCGGGTGTCGTCCATCTCGGCGCGGTGGAAGAAGTTCGTCTCGGTCGGGCCGGGCATCAGCGAGGTGACCGTGACGCCGGTGTCCTTGAGTTCGGTGCGCACGGCCTCGGCGAACGACTGCACGAACGACTTCGAGGCGTTGTAGACCGCCTGGTAGGTGCCCGGCATCTCGGAGGCGATGGAGGAGGTGAACAGCACCCGGCCGGCGCCGCGCGCGACCATGCCGGGCAGCACCCGCTTGGCCAGGTGGACCGTCGAGGTGACGTTCACGTCGATCACGTTGAGCTCGTCGCGCAGGTCGGTGTCGCGGGTGAAGTCGCCGCCGATGCCGCGCCCGGCGTTGAGCGCGATGGCGTCGACCGGACGGCCGGTTTCCTGGATCTTCGAGTAGAGGGTCTCGACGCCTTCGTAGGTCGCGAGGTCTGCTCGTACCGCGGTCACCTGATTTTGACCGTCACGCCGCAGGTTGGTGGCCGCCTGCTCGATGTCCTCGTCCTCGGCGGCGATCAGCAGGTCGTATCCGTTCTCGACGAATTGGCGGGCCAGCTCGTAGCCGATGCCGCTGGAAGCGCCGGTGACCACTGCGAATTCACGTCCGGTGGGTGTCGTCGTCATGAGATTCGGATGCCCGCGCTCATCGGAGTTAATCCGGGGCTTCGCCGGGCATCTTGAGGGCGACGCAGTTCAAAGACGCAGTTCAAAGAAGAGCCGGAGGACCGCATGCGCGCATTGACTTGGCAGGGTACGGCGAAGGTTTCCGTGGAGGATGTGCCCGACCCCAAGATCCAGGAGCCCACGGATGCGATCGTACGGATGACCTCCACCGCCATCTGCGGCTCCGACCTGCACCTGTACGACGTGCTCGGCATGTACCTGGACAAGGGTGACGTGCTGGGACACGAGCCGATGGGCATCGTCGAGGAGGTCGGCTCCGAGGTCACCCACATCAAGCCGGGCGACCGGGTGGTCATCCCGTTCAACATCTCCTGCGGCTACTGCTACATGTGCAAGCGCGGCTACTTCGCCCAGTGCGAGACCACCCAGGTCAAGGAGCACGGCAAGGGTGCCTCCCTGTTCGGTTACACCAAGCTGTACGGCCAGGTGCCGGGCGGTCAGGCCGAGTACCTGCGCGTGCCGCAGGCGCACTTCGGGCCGATCAAGGTGCCGGACGGCCACCCCGACGAGCGCTTCCTCTTCCTCTCCGACGTGCTGACCACCTCGTGGCAGGCCGCCAAGTGGGCCGACATCGTGCCCGGCGGCAGCGTGTTCGTGACCGGACTGGGCCCGATCGGCCAGATGACCGCTCGCATCGCCCGTCACCTGGGTGCCGAGCGCGTCATCGCCACCGACAACGTGCCCGAGCGCCTGGAGATGGCCCGCCGCAACGGCATCGAGGTCATCAACTTCGACGAGGTCGACGACGTCCCGGCAGCGGTCTACGACATGACCAACGGCCGGGGCGCGGACAGCGTGGTCGAGGCGGTCGGCATGGAGGCCCACGGCACACCGGTGCAGGAGTTCGCGCAGAAGGCGGCCGGGCTGCTCCCCGACGCCATCGCGCGCAAGGCGATCGACACCGCCGGGGTGGACCGGATGGGCGCGCTGCGCACGGCGTTCGCCTCGGTGCGCCGCGCCGGCACGGTGTCCATCATCGGCGTGTACGGCGGGCAGGCCGACCCGATGCCGATGTTCGACCTGTTCGACAAGGGCGTGACCCTGCGCATGGGCCAGGCGCACGTCAAGCAGTGGGTGGACGAGATCATGCCGCTGCTCACCGGCGACGGCGACCCGCTGGGCGTGGACGATCTGGTCACCCACCGGGTGCCGCTGGAGGAAGCGCCGCAGGCCTATGACATGTTCAAGAAGAAGGAGGACGGCTGCATCAAGGTTGTGCTCAAGCCGTAGCTTCGTCCTATGTATGTCATCAGGGAGAAGTTCTTCTCGGTAGGCGACGACTTCGATGTGCTCGATGAGCACGGCACGAAGCTGTACCGGGTCGACGGCAAGGTGCTCAGCGTCCGCAACAAGGTGGTGATCGAGGACCCGTCCGGCGCCGAGGTGGCCAGCGTGCACCGGCACCTCGTGGCGCTGCGGCCCACGTACGAGATCCGGATCGGCGGCGAGAAGGCCGCCGAGGTGCACAAAAAGTTGTTCACCCCGTTCCGCGACAAGTTCACCATCGACGTTCCCGGGCCCGACGACCTGACCATGAAGGGCGACCTGCTCGACCACGAGTACGTGATTGAGCGCGGCGGCCGGGATGTCGCCGCGGTGTCAAAGCGGTGGCTGACCATCCGGGACACCTACGCCGTCCAGGTTACTGCCGGTGAGGACCCACTGCTGATCATTGGCAGCGTCCTTGCCCTGGATCTGGCCCTGGAGCGCGAAGAAAAGAAAAAAGAAAAAGAGGAACAAAACGATTGAAAACCCGATAATCTATCGTGTTCTCCCGGTTACTGAAGGTGACTCATACTTTCGGCTGGTCAAGGCTCGTCCTGTCGGATAAGGTCTCGGTAACCGAAAGGCCTAGCATGCGCGTGGGCGGCGTCGGGCTTCGACCGCCGTCCACATGCTGAGCTGATAAAGACACCCCAGCCCGACGGGCTCGGCTCATGCCGGACCGGCTCTCCGGACAGGTGCCAGGGAGGACCACGGAAATGACTGTCACCCAGTCGGCCCCGTCGACCACTGCGTCGACGACCATCAGCGAGGCGCCTGCGGACAGCGCCGCTGATCTGCTCAACGCCATGGCGGCAATGCCGGCCGGTCACCCGTCGCGCGCAAGCCTTCGCGACCGGGCTATCGAGGCCTGGCTGCCGCTGGCCCGCCATCTCGCCCACCGCTACTCCGGCCGCGGCGAACCCACCGACGACCTGGTGCAGACCGCCACCGTCGGCCTGATCAAAGCCGTCGACAAGTTCGACCCCGAACGCGGCGTCGACTTCGCCGGCTACGCCATCCCCACCATCATCGGTGAGATCAAGCGCCACTTCCGCGACCGCACCTGGTCGGTCCGCGTGCCGCGCCGGCTGCAGGAGCTGCGCCTGGCCATCACCGAGGCCAACGCCACCCTCACCCACAGCCTCGGCCGCTCCCCGCAGGTGGCCGACATCGCCGCCCACCTCGGCGTCACCGAGGAAGACGTCCTGGAAGGCCTCGAAGGCGCCCGCGCCTACAACGCCACCAGCCTGTCCACGCCGATCAGCGCCGACGGCAGCACCGAACTCGGCGACACCCTCGGCGGCGAGGACTACGAATTCGAACTCGCCGAAACCCGCGTAGCCCTGGGCCCGGCCCTGGCCTCGCTGGACGAGCGTGAGCAGAAGATCCTGACGCTGCGCTTCTACGGCAACCTGACCCAGTCGCAGATCGCCGACCAGGTGGGCATCTCCCAGATGCACGTCAGCCGGCTGCTCACCAAGGCGCTGACCAAGCTGCGCGGCCAGCTGGCCGCCGACACCATCTGATCTTTTCCACCACGAAAAGCCGGTCCTGGTTCAGGGCCGGCTTTTCGGCTTCCCGGGGGGACACATGACCGAGGCCGGCTGGGTGCAGCACGCCGTGTGGTGGCAGGTCTATCCGCTCGGCTTCGCCGGTGCCTACCCGGTCCGCCCAGGCGTGCACAGCGGCGGCCTGCATCGGCTGCAGGCGTGGCTCGACTACGCGATCGAGCTGGGCGCATCCGGGCTGCTGCTGGGGCCGATCTTCGCCTCCGAGACGCACGGCTACGACACCGTCGACCACCTCCGCATCGACCCGCGGCTCGGCGGCAACGAGGATTTCGACCAGCTGATCGCCGCCGCGCACGACCGGGGGCTGCGGGTGCTGCTCGACGGCGTGTTCAACCATGTGGGTCGCGGGCACGCCGCGGCGGCCCGGGAATCGTGGACCGGCCGAGGGGTGTTCGAAGGCCACGACTCGCTGGTGACCCTCAACCACGACGAGCCGGCCGTGGCGGACTACGTCACCGAGGTCATGCAGCACTGGTTGCGCCGCGGTGCCGACGGGTGGCGGCTGGACGCGGCTTATGCGGTGCCCACCGGCTTCTGGGCGCGGGTGCTGCCCCGGGTACGCGCCGAGTTCCCGGAGGCGTACATCTTTGGTGAGGTCATCCACGGCGATTACGCCGCGTTCGTCGAGCAATCCACTGTTGACTCGGTGACCCAGTACGAGCTGTGGAAGGCCATCTGGAGTGCGCTGAACGACGGCAACTTCTTCGAACTCGGCTGGGCCCTGGAACGGCACAACAGCTTCCTCGACACGTTCGCGCCGCAGACCTTCATCGGCAACCACGACGTGACCCGCATCGCCAGCCAGCTCACCGACGAACGCAACATCCCGCTGGCCTTGGCCATCCTGCTGACCATCGGCGGCACCCCAAGCATCTGGTCCGGCGACGAACAAGGCTTCCGTGGCGTCAAAGAGGAAAAGGCCAACGGGGACGACGCCATCCGGCCCGAGTTCCCAGCTACGCCGGCCGAGTTGGCGCCGTACGGGGACAGTCTCCGCCGTTTGCATCAGGATCTGATCGGCCTGCGCCGGCGGCATCCGTGGCTGCACCGGGCCCGCACCCGGCAGCTGCACTTGACCAATGAGCAGTTCGTCTACGAGGCGTTCGACGGCGATTCGAGGCTGGTGGTGGCGCTCAACGCGGGTGACGAGCCGGCGCTGGTGCCGACGGTGGGTGGCGGGAAGGTCGAGTTGGCGGCGCGCAGCTGGACGGCTTCCTGAGCGGCCCAGATCAAGCGTGGCGGATCGGCGCGGCGCTGGATCGGGTTCGCAAAGGTGAGGCCCGCTACCGCGCCGTGCTGGAGATCAGCGGGGCGGGGACAGGGCGCGGCTGACGTCGCCGGTCGGGCCGAACGCGGTCAGGAACCTGTCGCGGAACTGGTTCATCGGCCAGACCGGGGCGTTGGGGGCCGGCTTGATGCCGTCGCTCCAGTTCCAGTCGGCGACCTTGTCCAGCACCTTCTTGTCCTTGGCCAGGATCGTGATCGGGACATCGTGGCTGGCGCCGTCGCCGACCACGATCGGGGCCGGCTGGTGGTCGCCGAGGAAGACCATGACGGTGTTGTCGTCACCGAATTTTTCCAGGTACGAGATGATCGTGGTCAGCGTGTACTGCACCGAGCGGGCGTACTCGTGCTTGACCTTCTCCGGGTCGCTCCACACCGACTTGGCGCTCTTCGCGTTCTGCTTGAGCTGGGTGTAGACCGCGCCGTCGCCGACATCCTTCCAGTCGATGAAGGTCGGCAGCGGCGCCCACGGGGTGTGGCTGGACACGAGCGGCATCTCGACGAACATGGGCGAGTGCGCGGGGGCGTGCACGTTCTTCTGGAACCAGTCGAGCGTGTACTGGTCGGGTTGCGGGCCCCAGCCGAACTTGGGGCCGGCGTATCCGGTGTTGCGGGAGTCGTACACGCGGTTGTAGCCGTAGAAGTTGCCCTCCGGCCAGGCCCGGGTGGCCCCCGGCATGACGCTCATGGTGTCCCAGTCGGCCTTCTTGAACAGGCTGGTCAGGGTCAGCCGGTCGCTGGAGGTCAGGTTGCGGTAGCGCTGCTGGTTGTTGATCCACAAGCCGGAGAGCAGGGTGGAGTGGGCCAGCCAGCTACCGCCGCCGGCAGTGGGTGAGGTCAGCCAGCCCGATTTGGCCACATAGCCCGCCTTGGCCAGCGATGCCGACCCTTCGTCGAGGACTTTGACCGTACCCGGATTGAGGGCTGGATCCTCGACCGCCGACCGCCCGTAGCTCTCGACGAAGGTGACCATCACGTCCTTGCCGCGCAGCGAGGTGAGCAGCTGATCCGGCGGGGTGGTGGCAAAGGCGTCGATCTTGACCTCGCGGGCGAACGTCTTCTCGTCGTTGAGGCCCTTCTTGACCGAGTGGGCGCGGTCCCAGGCGTAGGTGTAGCTGCTGCGCGCGGCGACCGGGATGCCGGTGAAGGCCTGCACGCCGAGCATGAGCAGAACGACCCAGATCGCGGTGCCGGTGATCGCGGTGCCCGCGGCGGCCTTGCGGTGCTGGTCGCCCAGCTTGACGACCCGGATCGCGGCCCAGGTCAGCAGGCTGACGATGAGCAGGATCAGCGCGATGACGCCGATCAGCGCGCCGATCGCCCCGGCCGAGCCGACCGAGTCCTTGAGGAACGACTCGGCGTCGTCGACCAGCACCCAGTCCAGCACCGGGTCGAACGGGCGGGCCAGGGTCTTGTAGAAGCCGATGTCCAGGATTTTCTCGACCACCAGCAGACCCAGACCGGCGCCGAGCACGCCCGCGACGATCTTCTTCCACCGGGCACCCGGGATCAGCAGGAGCAGGCCGATGGCCACGAAACCCTCGACCGGCAGCCGGAAGAACGCACCTGTTCGCAGCAGGCGGGTAAGAGTGTTGGGAAGCAACAGCGCGGCCACAATCAGCACGATCGCCGCAACGCTGAAGGCGATGCCGAGGCCGCGGCGCAACCTGCTGCGCTCCGGCGCCGGCTCGGTAGCGGCGGTGACTGGTTCAGACAAGACGTAGCCCTCCTCCGGGACACTCCAGGAGGCGTTACGGATCTCGTACGGCAGGAGTTCAATGCAGTGGCCGACCGACCATCGTTCGTTCTCCATGATCACCGCAAGCCACAACCCCACTACGATCTCCGGCTCGAAGAGGAGGGGGTGCTGAGGTCCTGGGCCGTGCCCCGGGGACTGCCGGTTGACCCGGCGCGCAACCGCCTGGCTGTGGCCGTACCGGATCATGATCTGGAGCATTTGACCTACACCGACGAGGACAAGTTCATCGCGGACATCGGGTGGTGGGAGCAGATCGACCGCAACGCCAAGCGGATGGTGTTCACGCTGCACGGGCGGGAGGGGATCCCATCGGTACGCGCTGATCCACACGGACGGGAAAAACTGGCTGCTCCATCTTGTCAAGAGCCGGCCACCTTCTTGACACATCGGACGGAGTCGATACAGGCTGAACCTCGACATGGCATGACATCGATGTCAGTAGGGGATCTGCATGCTCGGACGCCGTACCGTCGCCGCCCTCGCGGGTGTCGCCCTGACTGTTCCGTTCGGCGCGGCCGCGCAAGCCGCCGCCGCCGCTCTGCCGCCGCTGGTCTCGGAGCCCGCGGCCTACGTCAATCCGCTCATCGGCAGCACCAACCTCGGCAACACCTATCCCGGTGCGGTCACCCCGTTCGGCATGCTGGCGTGGAGCCCGCAGACCTCGCGAGGCACCCAGATCTCGACCCCCGCGCCGGGCGGCTACCAGTACACGGCCACACGCATCCGGGGCCTCAGCCTGACCCACCTCAGCGGTGTCGGGTGTTCCGGGGCAAACGGCGACATTCCGATTCTGCCGTACGTCGGGGAAGTGGCCAGTTCGCCGACCGCAGATGCCACGGACGCGGTGTTTGCCAGCACGTTCTCGCACGCCAACGAGGTGGCCAAGCCCGGCTACTACAAGGTCGGCCTGGACAGCGGGGCCGGCGCGGAGCTGACTGCCACGCCGCGCACCGGGTTCGGCAAGTTCACGTTCCCGGCGGACAAGAGCGCGAGCCTGTTGTTCCGTACGTCGATGTCGGAGACCGGCAGCGAAGACGCCTCGGTGCACATCGACCCGGCCACCCAGACCATCACGGGCTCGGTCAAGGCCGGTAACTTCTGCGGCCCGCAGAGCACGGACAACTCGCACGCGTACTACACGCTGCACTTCACGGCGAAGCTCGACCAGCCGTTCAGCGCCACCGGTACGTGGAAGGACGCGGCGCTCAACCCGGGTACCACGGACGCCACCGGCGGCAGCGGCTACAGCACCAGCGGCCGGCCAAACGCGGGCAAGGGCTCGGGCGGGTACGTCACCTTCGCCCCCGGTACGACCAGCGTGAACCTGCGCGTAGCGATCTCCTACGTGAGCCTTGACGGCGCTGTGGCCAACCTGAAGGCCGAGTCACCCGACCGGCTCAGCTTCAACTCGATCGCGGCCGGTGCACGCTCGGCCTGGACGGCCCGGCTGAAGAAGATCGGCATCGGCGGCGGTACCGAGGCCCAGAAGACGACGTTCTACACCGCGCTCTACCACTCGATGCTCGAGCCGACCCTGACCAGCGACGTGGACGGCCGCTACTACGGTGCCGATGACGCCATCCACACGTTATCCACAGGACAAAAGGCCCAATACGGTACGTTCTCCGGTTGGGACCAGTACCGGGCGCAAATCCAGCTACTGGCGGTCCTGGACCCGAAGCAGGCCTCCGACTACGCCCAGAGCCTGTTCAACTACGCCACCCAGCGCGACGGCGAGTGGGACCGGTGGCTGCTGCAGCACGGCAAGACCGCAGTCATGTCCGGGGACCCCGCGGCCGCCGCAGTCGCCGGCATGTACGCGTTCGGCGCCCGCGACTTCGACGTACAGGGTGCCTTCGACTCGCTGGTGGACGCGGCCACCGTGCCGACCGCCAACGACTCCAGCGACAAGGGCTGCAACGTCGAGTGCGTCGGCCAGCGCCCGGCCCTCGACAAGTACCTCGAACTCGGCTACGTCCCCGCCGACAACTGCCACTGCTGGGGCGGTGCGGCCGAGACGCTGGAGGACGCCGCTGCCGACTACGGCATCGCCCAGTTGGCCAAGGCGCTCGGCGACGACAAGCAGCACGCAACCTTCCTCGACCGGTCGCACAACTGGCGCAACGTGTTCGACCCCGAGGCGCAGATCGACACCGGCCTGGAGCACAACATCCGGGAGAAGATCACCGAGATCCAGGCCAGTGCGGAGAATGCACCGTACGAGGGCAAAGCGCAGGCGTTCGACGGTGACAAGGGCACCAAGTGGCTGACCTTCGCCACCACCGGCTGGCTCCAGGCCAAGGTGGCGCAGCCGCTGACCGTGAACAAGTACGCCCTCACCTCCGGCAACGACGTGCCCGAGCGTGACCCGCAGGACTGGACGCTGCAGGGCTCCACCGACGGCACCATGTGGACCACGATCGACTCCCGCACCGGGGAGACCTTCGAGCAGCGCGGGCAGACCAAGGAGTACACGATCGCCGCGCCGCAGGCGTTCACCTACTACCGCCTCAACGTCACCAAGAACGGCGGCGCGGACATCGTGCAGCTCGGTGAGCTCGAACTCGCCGACCCGGCGGTGGCCACCCCGGTGCCCGACGGCGACCTGCACAAGGGCTGGATGCGCGACCGCTACAGCGACGGCACCTGGGCCGGCGGGTTCAGCCCGTCCACCGGCACCGGCTTCGTCGAGGGCAGCAGCGCCCAGTACACCTGGATGGTCTACTCCGACGTCACCACGCTGGCCCAGAAGATGGGCGGCAACAAGGTAGCGATCGAGCGGCTGGACGCGTTCTTCCGCAAGCCCGACGGCTCGTTCGATCTGAGCGCCACCAGCGGGACGAAGTTCGACGCGACCAACGAGCCGGACATCCAGACGCCGTACCTGTACAACTACCTCGGCTCCGCGTACAAGACGCAGGAGACGGTGCGGGCGATCATCAACCAGAAGTGGAACGCGACCACCGGGGGCATCCCCGGCAACGACGACGCCGGCACGATGAGCGCCTGGTACGTGTTCAGCGCGCTCGGCTTGTACCCGACCGTGCCGACCCGGGCCGAGCTGGCGCTGACCAGCCCGCTGTTCCCACGGGCGGTGGTGCACCTGGCCAACGGCAAGGACCTCACGATCGAGGCACCGCGCAGCGCCGACAACGCGATCTACGTACAAAAATTGACCGTGGACGGCAAATCCACCACGAAGGGGTGGCTAACCGCCGACAAGATCACCAAGGGTGGCAAGCTTGTCTACACGCTGGCCGCCACCCCCAGTTTGACCTGGGGCAGCGGCCCCGGCGACGTGCCGCCGCAGAACTAGCACCTGTTTCGTAAGGTGTGCCCCGGCGAGGGATCGCCGGGGCACACTTTGGTTTGTGCCTCGTGACGGTGGATACCGTTCAGGGTTGGGGGCACCGGTCCCCACACACGACAGGAGCTCTTCAAGCCCATGCCGCCCACCGACGACCTGCCGGGCTTCTTGCACGGCGTCGCCCCGATCCTCGACCGCTGGGGCTACCTTGCCGTGGCCGCTGTCATCGGAGTGGAAAGCTTCGGCGTCCCCGCCCCCGGCCAGACGATCATGGTCGCCGCGGCCATCTATGCGAGCTGGGGCCGGCTCGACATCTGGGTTGTCGGCTTGATCGCGTTCGTCGCGGCCGTGGTGGGCGACAACATCGGCTACTGGATCGGCGTACGCGGCGGCCGCAAGGCCGTCCACCGCTTCGGCAAGTACATCTTCATCACCCCGGCCCGCCTGGAGAAGGCGGAGCAGTTCTTCGCCCGGCGCGGCAACCGCATCGTCGTGGTGGCCCGCTTCATCGACGGCCTGCGCCAGCTCAACGGCGTGATCGCGGGCATCACCGCGATGCCATGGAAGACGTTCCTGCTCTACAACGCGATCGGCGCAGCCCTGTGGGTGGGCTGGTGGACAACCATCTCGTACCTGCTGGGCCCCAAGCTCGGCGACCTCATCGAGCAAGCTCACCACTACACCTGGTACGCGGTCGGCGCGGCGGTCCTGGCCATCGGCGCCTATGTCTTCCTGCACATGCGGCACATCCGCAAACGCAAGGCACGCACAGCCGCCACCACGATTGAGCGGAATCCTTCCGGGTAGGCCAAAAGGTAAGACCGGAGGGAGTGATAGCAGTGACCGCAACCGCCCAACCCATCGACCGCCGCCGCGAGCGGGCCGGAACCGCGGGCGCCGCCGCCGAGAAGGCCCAGGCGGCCGTCACCGACATCGACAACCAACTCAAGACCATCGCCGGACTGACCGAGCAGCAACAGCAGGCGCTGAACCACGCCGTCGAGGAGGCGGCCCGGCTGAAGCGTTCGCTGAAGGCGGCGGACAAGCGCAGGAACGAGCTGCTCAAGCAGCGCCGCAAGGCAGCGGCCAAGGCCGAGGCGGCGAAGACCAAGGCCCAGGCTGCCGAGGCGAAGTACGACAAGGAAATTCTGGCCGACCTGGTACGCCGGGAGAAGCAACGCGACCGGTCCTCGTCGGATGCGTCGTCTTCGGGTACGTCTTCCTCGGGTGCGCCCTCTTCGGGTGCGGCTTCTTCAAGCGGGACTGGCGGCTCGGCTGGGGCGGCGGCTTCAGCGCCGGGCAGCACGGCCGGGGAAGCTGGTTCGGAGGAGCGTGGTTCGGCCGGACAGCCCGCGAGCCGGCGTCCGCTGGGCAGGCGAGGCTCCTCGCCACCGCGGGAGCAGTCGCAGACCGCCTCGTCCACCGCACGCAAGGTGGCGGCCAAGGTAACCGCGGCCAAGGCAGCACCGGCTACCCGCCGCGGCCGCCGGACCGTAGCCGACCCGGCGCCGGAGCCGGAAAACCCCGCCACCGCGACAGCCCGCCGGACCGCCGCACGCCGGACCGCAAACTCCTGACCCGACAGAACACGCCGCGGCGGCCCACCCGCCGCCGCGGCAAACGGCCTTCGTTTCAGCCACCATCGAGGTGCAGGCACCATAATCACCCCATGCAACGATTCGCTTTTGCGGGGCGTACGTGTGTCATCACCGGTGCGGCCAGTGGGATCGGGGCCGCGTTGGCTCTCGATCTGGCCCGCCGCCGAGCTGTGCTTGTCCTCGTTGACCGGGATGCTGAGGGGCTGGCCAAGGTGGCCGGCCAGGCTCGGGAAGCCGGTGCACGCGACGTCAGCACCGAGGTAGTGGATCTGGGTGACGGCGGCGACCGGCTGGATCTCGCCGCGCTGGTGCAGGAACGCCACGGCGGCGCCGACCTGCTCGTCAACAACGCCGGGGTGGCCTTGAGCGGCACGTTCGAGCAGGTCAGCCTGGCCGACTTCGACTGGCTCATGGAGATCAACCTCAACGCCGTGGTACGTACGACAAAGGCGTTCCTCCCCCAGTTGCTCGCCCGGCCCGGCTCGCACGTCGTCAACCTGTCCAGCCTGTTCGGCCTGGTGGCGCCGCCGGCTCAGGTGGCCTACGCGACCAGCAAGTTCGGTGTTCGCGGCTTCTCCGAGGCGCTGCGGCACGAGCTCACCGGCCGGGTCGGCGTGACCGTGGTGCACCCCGGCGGTGTACGGACGAACATTGCCTTGCACGCCCGGCTCAGCGGCCCCGACCTCGACGGCAAGCAGGCGGCTCAGGCGCGCTCGTTCAGCGAGAAAGCGCTCACCATGCCGCCGGAGGAGGCCGCACGCCAGATCGTGGCCGCCATCCAGGCTCGCAAGCCGCGGCTGGTGATCAGCACCGCGGCCAAGGCAGCCGACCTGCTGGCGCGGGTTACCCCTGCTCACTACTGGGATGTGATCGCCCGGTTGATTGCCACGAAGGGCCTGTAGGTCTCCGCTGTCATCGCCATGTCGGTGATATATCGGCGGCATGTCAGCGTGCGGGCGCAGGCTGATGGGCATGACAGCAGATCTGATCATCGAGGCCGAGGGTCTCGAAAAGAGTTTCGGGTCTACCCGGGCGCTGCGGGGCGTCGACCTGACGGTCCCGCGCGGCACTGTGCTCGGCGTGCTCGGGCCCAACGGCGCCGGGAAGACCACCGCCGTACGCATTCTGTCCACGCTGATCAAGCCGGACGCCGGGCACGCCCGCATCGCCGGCTACGACGTCGTCAAGGACGCCGAGCGGGTCCGCCAGTCGATCGGCCTGACCGGTCAGTACGCCTCGGTTGACGAGGATCTGACCGGGCGGCAGAACCTGGAACTGTTCGGCACCCTGCTCGACCTGGGCCGCGATGGTGCCCGCAAGCGCGCCGCCGAGCTGCTCGAATGGTTCGACCTGACCGCCGCGGCCAACCGGATGGCCAAGACCTATTCCGGCGGCATGCGGCGCCGGCTGGACCTCGCCGCGAGCCTGGTCGGCTTCCCCGACGTGATCTTCCTCGACGAGCCGACCACCGGGCTGGACCCGGCCAAGCGCGAGGACATGTGGGACGTGGTGCGCTCGCTGGTCACCAACGGCGCGACGGTGTTGCTGACCACGCAGTATCTCGAAGAGGCCGACGCGCTGGCCGACGAGATCACCGTGATCGACCACGGCAAGGTCATCGCCCACGACACCCCGGACGGGCTCAAGCGCATCGTCGGCGGCCAGACCCTGGAGGTGCGCCCGGCCGAGTTCAGCGACCTGCAGCAAGCCGCAGCCATCCTGAGCGAGGTCTCGTCGGGTGCGGCGGCCGACGAGATCCGCAAGGGCGTGCTCGCGGTGCCCGTGGAGGGCGACAAGGCGATGACCGAGGCGGTGGCCCGGCTGGCCGGCGCCGGCATCGCGGTCACCGAGCTTTCCCTGCACCTGCCCAGCCTGGACGAGGTCTTCTTCACCCTGACCGGCCAGCCCAAGAAGGAAGAGGTGGCGGTCTGATGACTACCCTCAACGTCGCGCCCGCCCGGGTCACTGCCAACCCGCGGCCGTTCCGGCTGGTGCGCCATTCGCTCGCGCTGGCGAAACGAAGTTTGATCAAGACATACCGTACGCCCGAAGCGCTCATCGACGTCACGATCCAGCCCGCGCTGTTCCTGATCATCTTCGTCTACATCTTCGGTGGCGCGGTCAGCGGCTCCACCCATGACTACCTGCAGTTCCTGCTGCCCGGCATCCTGGCCCAGACCATCGCCACCGGCTGCATCGCGATCGGCGTGAACCTGAACACCGACCTGGCGAAGGGCATCTTCGACCGGTTCCGCTCGCTGCCGGTGCCGCGCTCGGCGCCGCTGGTCGGCGCGGTGCTCGGGGACATCGTGCGGTACATGATCGTCACCGGGGTGACGGTGGGGTTCGGCTACATCCTGGGCTTCCGGATCACCACGGATCCGCTGCGGGCGCTGGCCGGCTGTGCGCTGGCGGTGTTGTTCGCGCTGTGCCTGAGCTGGTTGCCGGTGTTCGTGGCGATGAAGGTGCGCACCCCCGGCGCGGTGCAGGGGCTGATGTTCGCGCTGATCATGCCGCTGAGCTTCGCATCCAATGTGTTCGTCTCGCCGGACACGCTGCCCGGCTGGATGCAGGGGTTCGTGGACGTGAACCCGCTGACCCACCTGGTCGGGGCGGTACGCGGGTTGTTCCTGGGCAGCCCGCTCGGCTCGCATATCTGGTGGACGCTCGCCTGGTGCGCCGGATTCGTCATCATCTTCATGCCGCTGGCGCTGCGGGCGTACCGGAAAAAGGTCTAAAGGATGTGGGTCATCAGTTCGCGGATGCGGGCGGTGGCGGCGGACACGGAGGTCAGGCGGTGGTCCTCGTTGGCGAGGGGCGCCGCCATCCGGGCGAACTCGGCAGGGGTGAACATGGTGGTCAACGACCCGCCGGTGCGGATGCCGAGCGCCCACAGCTCCCGGGCGGCCACGTCCTCGCCGCGATGATGCGCCAGCAACGCACCGCCGATCGCCCACGCCCCCACCATGGGAAGGTCGATCGCGGTCCCGCTGTCCTCGCGGGCCCGCGCGAGCAACGTGGCGGCGGTGAGATCCGCGCGCGGCACGGGATGATCCGCCGCGACGGCCAGGTACAGGATCGCCGCGGAGATCCGGAACAGCACCCGTTGCTGCGGCTGCGGGTCGGTCAGATCCTGCGCCGCCAGCGCGATCCGGGCGGCACAGGCCAGCATCTCGTCCCAGTCCTGGCGCTGCCAGGCCAGGTTGGCCAGGCCCAGGTATGCCTGCGCGTGATCCCACTCCTGACCCGGTTCGGCCTCCACAGTGGCCCGCAGCCGGCCCTCGGCCTCGGCGTCCCCGGTCAGCGCCAACTGGATGTCGAGCAGCACCTGCATCGACCGGGCGTCCTGCGCCGCACCGATCAGCTCCATGTTGTGCACGCTGCGCGTCAGCCAGTCGACAGCCGTGCCGTCGGCCCGCGCGGCCAGGGAGTTGCCGACCGCCTGCGCGGTCATGCCCATGCCCCAGTGGTCACCCGCGGCCTCGAAGCACGCGTAGGCCTGCTCGGCGTCGAAGGCCATGGTCGTGCCGTCGGTCAGCTCGCTGATCGCTGCGCGGGCGAACATGCCGAAGCCGCGCACGAACGGGTCCTCGTCCATGACAAGCGCGTCGGCCTCGGCCCGAGCTCTGTCCGACTGCAGATCCATCAGCACCGGCAGCAACCGGGACAACTGCGTGTTGCGCGGTGACACCTCGGCACCCCGCTCGGCCAGCACGGCTCGCAGCACGCGCAGCGCGAGCACCGACAGCCGCAACGGCCCCGTGATGCCCGCGTTGACGACGATGAGCATGCAGACCCAGACCAGCCGGTCGGCGTTGATGCGCGGGTCGGTGTGCAGGGTGGACCGGCGCCGTGCCGGGATGTCGTCGACGTGCAGCATCGGCCCGGCCCACTCGGTCACCTCGAGATGCAGGCCGCGGATCATG
Source organism: Actinoplanes sp. TFC3 (assembly GCF_001553785.1). GTDB lineage: Bacteria > Actinomycetota > Actinomycetes > Mycobacteriales > Micromonosporaceae > Actinoplanes. Next base: position 679,286 of record NZ_LOJP01000001.1, on the reverse strand, counting down.
AACAGGTAGAACAGCGGCGCGGCCACGTCCACGGCGGCCGGCTCGTCGCCGGTGGTCACCGCCCAGCGCAGCGCGGCGAGCAGGTTCTCCTGTTCCCGGGCGCCGGTGGCGAGCGTCTCCAACTGCCGCGCCCCGACCAGGCCGCCGGTCAGTTCGACCGCTGTGGCCCGGGCCCACGACACCAGCCCGGTCATGGCCGGGGTGCGGTTGGCGAGGCGGGCTTCGCCGTACTCGCGGACGGTTTCGAGCATGCGGTAACGGTTTTCTTCCAGGCGCAGCAGGGACTGCTCGACCAGCACGGCCAGTCCGCGGTGCACGTTGGGACGCCCGGCGACGGCGGCGGCGGTCGCGGCGGTGAAGGGCGCGGGGACCACGGCCAGGCGTTGCAGCAGCTCGCGTTCGTCGGGGGCGAGCAGTTCGCGGCTCCAGTCGACCATGGCCCACAGGCTGGCGTGGCGTTCGGGCAGGCCGCGCAGGGCGTCGTCGAGCAGGGCGAAGCGGTTGGTCAGCCCGGCCAGCACGTCGTCGATGGGCATGTGGCGCAGCCGGGCGGCGGCCAGTTCCAGGGCCAGGGGCAGGTTGTCGAGGCGGTGACACAGTCGCAGGGCCTTGTCCTCGTCAATGGACATGGCACCACCGGCGCGGGCGCGGGCTTGCAGCAGGGCCAGGGCCTCGGGGTCGGGCAGCATCTCCAGGCGGTGCACGATCTCGCCGGCCAGTCCGAGGGGCGCGCGGCTGGTGGCCAGCACCGCGAGGTCGGGGGCGGCGGCCAGCAGGTCGGCGACCACGGTGGCGGTGGCGTCGAGCAGGTGCTCGCAGTTGTCGAGCACGAGCAGCCCGTCGAGTTCGGCGGCGATGGCCTGCAGCCGTTGCTGCGGGGTCAGCATGCGCCGGTCCAGGGACACCCCGCCCAGCACGGCCACCACGGCGGGCAGCACCTCGGCAGGTTCGCGCAGCCCGGCCAGCTCGATCACCTGGACCACCCCGGTGGCCCGGCGCGCCACCTCGGCGGCCAGCCTGGTCTTGCCGGCGCCACCGGTGGCCACGATCGTGACCAGCGGCGCTTCGGTGAGACCGGCCAGCACGGTGGCCACGTCCTGTTCACGGCCGACCAGCGCTGTCCCGGGTCGCCGCCAGGACGCGGGCATCGCCGAGCGCGGCATGCGCCGGGGCGACGGGGCAACCGTCAGCTCACCGCGCAGCAGGGCCACGTGCGCCTCGGCGAGCACCGGCGACGGGTCGGTGCCGTAGCGGTCGGCCAGCTCGGCGCGCAGGCGTTCCACCAGGTCCAGCGCCTCGGCGTCGCGGCCCTGCGCGGCAAGCACCCGGACCAGCAGCGCGGCCGCGGGCTCATCCGGTGGGGTGCGGGCGACCAGGCTCCGCAGGTCCTCCTCCTCGTACGAACCGGCCCCGGCCAGCGCGCACTCGGCTCGCAGCATGGCGACCTCGCCGAACAGCCGGGCCGCCTCGGCACCGGCCTCGGGGAACAGGGCGCGGGCCTCGTCGGCGGCTTTGCGGGCGGCAATCGGGTCGCCGGCGCGCAGGGCGGCGTGCGCCCGATCGGCCAGCACCCGGGCCACGGCGATGTCCGTTTCGACCTGATCTGCCGGGGTGCGGTAACCGCCGGGAACGGCGACGACGGGGACGCCAAGCCTTCGTACCCGCGACACCAAAGCCTGCACCGCGCCGGCGGCGTCCTCGGGTGGGTCGCCCTGCCACACAGCGTCGGTCAGGGTCGCGGTCGGCACCGCCCGGCCCCGCGCCTCGATCAGCTCACGGATCACGGCGGCCAGGCGCTCGCCGCGCACCGGCTTCCCGTCCACGGCCAGCGGGCCGAGCGTAGTGATCCGCACCTGTGCAGGCTACGGCGTGCGGTCCAAGAGCGGCGCAAGGCCGTCCAGCAAGCGGGCCAGCCCGAACTCGTACATGTGGTCCGGGTCGTACGCGCCCTGGTGGGCCTGGCCGGCTGCCTCGCCGACCCGGGTGGCGAGCGGGTAGTCGGCGGGGTTGAGCACCCGGGCCAGCAGCGGTCCGGCCGAGGCCCACCACTGCTCGTCGGTGAGCGCGGTCGCCTGACGTACGGCCTGCGCCTCAATCGCGGTGCGGGCGCTGGCGTGCACGAACGTGAGCAGATAGGTGAGGCAGTCGTCCAGTTGCACGTCGGTGAGGCCATGGCCGTCGAGGGCGGCCAGTTCGTGCTCGTACTTGGCGATCGCGCCCGGACCGAGCACCGGACGCTGGGTCGACACGGTGGTCAGCCACGGGTGGTCCTGGAACAGGGCCCGGTTGTCCTGGGCCACCGCGGTCAGCCGGGCCCGCCACGGCTGGCCGGTCGTGGCGGTGCGGGACAGGTGGGCGTACACGGCGTCGACCATGAGGTCCAGCAGCTCGGCCTTGCCCGGCACATGTGTGTAGATGGTCATCGGCGAGGTGTTCAGGGCCTGGGCCACCCGCCGGATGGTCAGCGCGTCCAGCCCGTCGGCGTCGGCAACCTCGATGGCCGCGCCGATCACCTGGTCCAGTGTCAGGGCGCGGCGCGGGCCCTTGCGCGGGATCGCCGACTCGTCCCGCCAGAGCAGGGCGATGGTCCGGGCCGGGTCCCCGGCGTTCGTCATTTCGCGTGGCACTCTGTACATAGTACGGAGTACTGTTCCGGCCATGCAGATCACCGCCACCGCCGTGTCCCTGACCGTCGACGACGCCGAGGCCTCCAGCGCGTTCCTGCAACGGCACTTCGGCTTTCACGAGGTGATGGCCGCCGACGGGTTCGCCTCGCTGACCCGCGACGACGTCGGCCTCAGCGTCGTCTACCTGCGCCGCGGGCTGGCCACCCTGCCCGCTGACCAGCGCGACGAGCACACCGGCGGGCTGATCCTCGCCTTCGAGGTCGAGGACCTGGAAGGCGAGCTGGCCCGGCTGCAGCGCGAAGGGGTGGCCATCACCATGCCGCTGATCAGCGAGGAGTGGGGTGAGCGGGCGTTCCAGGTACGCGACCCCAACGGCGTGATCGTGCAGCTGGTCGACTGGAACGCGGCTGCTCAGTCGAACCAGGCGTAGCGCTTGCGGTTCTGACCGGCGACGGTGGTGAAGTCGCCACCGGCGCCGAGGACCTTGCGGGTGCCGTCAACGGCCAGGGTGCGTACCCCGATCACGCCGTTGGCCTGCGGCGCCCAGCCGGTCAGTTCCCCGGTCCGGGAGATCGCCGCGAGCTTGACCCGCGACACCGAACCATCGGTGCAGGTGCCGTGGGTGCCGTTGCTGGCCGTCGTGCAGGCCCGATCGAAGTGGCCGCCCACGAAGACGGTCCCGCCCAGCACGGCGATCGCGGCGGCATCGCCATCGAAGACCCGCTCCCAGCGCATCGACCCGGCGGTGGTGTACGCAACAGCCCGGCCGCCCTGCCCGCCGGTGGCCGCGTACACCCCGGCCGAGTCGGCGGCGATCGCGTTGACCTGGGCCGGGGCCCTGGGCAGGAACTTCTTGTCGACAGCGCCGGAGGCCGAGACCGCGGCCAGGCGCAGGGTGCCGTTGACGCTGCCGAGCTTATGGAACGCGCCGCCGACGTACACCGTGGTGCCGCTGACCGCGAGGGCGCGCACGGCGTCGTCGGCGGCGGGCTTGAACTTGGCGTCCAGCAGCCCGGTGGCCAGCGAGAACGCCGCCAGGTTGCGCCGGCTCGAGCCGTTCACCGCCGAGAAGCTGCCGCCGGCGTAGAGCCGGCCGTTGCCGCTGGCCAGGGCGTACGGGGTGCCGGTGACCTTGGGTGCGAACGGGCCGACCGCCCCGGTGATCGGGTCGAGGCTGACCAGGTTGTCACGCGACGAGCCGGAGATCTTGGTGAAGTCGCCGCCCGCGAACACCGCGGTGTCGCTGACGGTCAGCGCCCGGACCACGCTGTTCGCGCTGGGAGCCCAGTCCAGCAGCTTGCCCGACGCCGAGTCGAAGGCGGCCAGCCGGTTGCGGGTGTAGCTGCGCCCGCCCCAGGAGACGCTGGTGAACGAGCCGCCGGCGTACACCGTGCCGCCGCGATAGGCCAGCGCGTACACCGAGCCGTTGAACAGCGGCGCCTTCTCGGGTTTGGCGCTGATGGCCAGCGCGGGACAGGCGACCGCGACGGTCAGGGCGACAACAACTAAACCAATAAAACGGATAAAACGCACAAATCAATCAACCATCGCGGGTACGGGAAAGTCGCGCCGCCGCGCCGTCCCGCTCGCGCCGCACCGGCTCCAGGACCGGCGGCTCCCCGGCCGTGATCTCGTCGGAGCGCGGGGTCTGGGTGCGCAGCCCCAACTGGGCCAGCCAGTCGACGAGCTGGCGGTGCACGGCGTCCGGGCCGATCAGGTCGGCCTGGGTGACCTGCCACTCGGCCGGGTGCACCAGCATCGCCTCGGTCTGCCAGCCGCCCAGCCCGCCGTGCGAGCCGACCAGCTCCTCGAAGGCGGCCACCTCACTGGTCACCGGGTCGACGCTGCTGATCAGCACCAGGTCACCGACATGCTCGGCCTGCTGGTGGCGCAGCAGGTCGGCACGGGTGTGCGGGCCATACTGCTCCAGCGGGTCGACGCCGACGATCTCGCCGTCGGTGAGCCGGTGCCGCCCGGCCGGCCCGTACGCGACCGGCTCGCCGTCCTCGCGCACCACGACCAGGCCAACCCCCGGGTGCCCGGCCAGCCCGGAGACGAGCTGCGGGTAGACCTCGTCGATCTCGTTTTTGTCCAGCCGGTGCTCGAAGCGGGTCAGGTAGACCAGCGCCAGGTTGCCCGACGACACGACCAGCAGCGGCGCCGCCGGCGTCACCGGGAACTCCGGCTCCCTGGTGGCCTCCTGCTCGGCCGGAACGCTCGGGGCCTGGGCCGGGTCCGGCGCGGAGAACCGCTCGACGGCCTGGTCGAGGGTCTCGCCGTAGCGCTGCAGAAACGTCGCGCCCTGGCTCTGCCCGTGATCGGAGAGCACCACGATCCGATACGCCCGAGCCGCCTCGGCCCCCAGCCGTTCGAGCACGCCCAGCATCCGGTCCAGGTTCTCCAACTGCCGCATGGACTCGGGCCGGGCCGGGCCGGCGTGGTGCGCCACCTCGTCGTAGTCGACCAGGTCGCAGTAGACGGCCGGGGCACCCCGGGCCATCTGCTCGGCGATCAGCGACACGTTGACGTCGCGCAACAGCATCGCGGCCGGTCGCAGCGCGAGGAAGGCACCCGAGCGGCTGACCCGGGGCAGCAGGTTACGCCGCCGCTGCAGCCGCGCCTGATACAGCTCGGTGATCACCTCGCCCACGCCGAGCACGAGCGCGCGGGTGAAGCCGAACGGGCTGGCCATGAACGCCGCCCAGCCCCGCGCCGACCGGCCCGGCAGCGCCGCGTGGCTGACCGTGAGCAGGTTGATGACCGCGTCGCCGGAGAACGCATTGCCGATGCTCACCCCGCCGTCGCGCAGCAGCCCCCGCCCGTCGGACAGCCGCGGCTGGATCTGCGCCGCGTCGCGGGGCCGGTTGGACACCATCAGCTTGCCGGTGCTCTTCTCGTACCAGCGGAAACCCGGGATCTTGCGGGCCGAGCCGTGCAGGATGCCGGCCTGCGAGGCCGGGGTGGTCGACGGGATGCCGGTGTGCCAGCCGCGCATGGTGTGCGTGCCACTGCGCAGCCAGCGCCCGACCGTGGGCAGGTTGCCGGCCCGCACCGCCCAGCGCAGCACGGGCTCGCTGACCCCGTCGAGCTGGACCATCAGCAGGCCCGGCTCGGTGCCGGCGGCCGGGCGGCGGAAGGTGAGCAGCCGCCCACCGGCCTGGCGGGCCTGGCGGCGCCGGATCCCCCGCATGAGCCGGCGAGCCTCGCGGATGAACGTGTCGTCGGTGCCGCTGTCGACCATCCAGTCGAGGATCGCGGCGCCGACCACGGCCAGCAGCGCGGCGACCCCGACCGTGGGCCAGCCGCTGAGCCGCTTGGACGGGTCCAGCTCCAGCGCCACCGCCATCACGATGACCTGGGCGACTACGCCGAGCAGCATCGCTCCCCAGCCACCCAGCGCGGTCACCCCGAACAACAGCAGCGGGCGCAGCACCGCGCCGACCGCGGCGACCAGCACGACCAGGCCGATGGTGTCGAAGACGTCGGTGCTGCGCACGCCCGGCATGAGCCAGAGCGTGAAGGTCAGCACCAGGAAGGTGATGATGCCGTTGCGCAGCACCGCCTTGACCCGGTCGAGCACCCGCGGCCAGGCGAACAGCGCCCGCAACTCGCCGGCGCCGCTTCCCCCAGGTTGTACGGCCACCGGAAAACGATCGCACAGCCCGCACCGGCCGCGCGCGCGGCGGTAGCCAAGGACACGTCAGGTTCCGGACATCACTCGATCGGGGCTGTGTCCGAAATGCCCGGCAGGGCGACGGTAGCTTCGGCGCCAGCGAAACGGGGAAGGGAGACCCACGTGCGGGTCAAACCCGTCTTGGCCGCGCTGGCTCTGCTGCTGGCCGGCTGCTCGGCAACACCACCACCCGCACCGGCGCCGGCTCCGGCTACCGACCCGGCCAAGGTCGTCGGCTACTTCACCGACTGGGGGGTATACGGGCGCAATTTTCAGGTGCGCAACCTGGAGACCAGCGGGGCGGCGGGCGAACTCACCCACCTGATGTACGCGTTCGGCAAGGTGAGCGATGGCGCGTGCCAGGCCGGGGACACGTGGGCCGACTACGAGAAGCCGGTCAGCGCAGCGGAGAGTGTCGATGGAGCTGCGGACGTACCGGATGAGGGTTTGCGGGGTAATTTCGGGCAGTTACGCAAGCTCAAGGCCCGGCATCCGCAGCTACGGGTGGTGTGGTCGTTCGGGGGTTGGAGCGGGTCGGCGGGTTTCGGAGCGGCGGCCGGGGATCCGGCGAAGTTTGCCGCGTCGTGCGCCAAGCTGCTGCGGGATCGGCGCTGGGCCGGGCTGTTCGACGGCATCGACATCGACTGGGAGTATCCGAACGCCTGCGGGCTGACCTGCGACAAGAGCGGTCCGGATGCGCTGGGTGGGCTGCTCACGGAGCTGCGCAAGGAGCTCGGGCCGGACGCCGTGGTCACCGCCGCCGTGCCCGCCGATGCCGGCAAGCTGACCACCAGCGACTATGCCGACGTGGCGGCGCCCGCGAGCTGGCTCAACGCCATGACCTACGACTTCTTCGGCACCGGGGACTCGCCCGGACCGACCGCACCGCATTCGCCGCTGACGTCGTACCCCGGAATTCCGCAGGCCACAGCGACGACCGACGCAGCGATTCAGGGCCTGCTGGGTCTGGGGATTCCGGCCGGCAAGATCCTGCTTGGCGTGGGCTTCTACGGCCGCGGCTGGACCGGGGTGGCAAGCGCGACGCCGGGCGCACAAGCAACCGGCGCCGCACCGGGCAGCTACGAGAAGGGCCTCGAGGACTACGGCGTGCTCAGTCGCAGGTGCCCGCCAACCGGTCTGGTCGGGGGCACCGCTTACGCCTTTTGCGCGGGCCAATGGTGGAGTTACGACACCCCGCAAACCATCGGGACCAAGATGGCGTACGCCCAAAACCATCACCTGGCCGGCGCGTTCGCCTGGGAACTGGGCGGGGACACCGCCGACGCCCAGTTGCTGCACGCCATGGCCGACGGGCTCAGCCGACCCTGACCCACACGTCGTCGAGAATGCCCTGGAACTGGTCGTTGTCGGAATAGGCACCCTTGCCGCCGACGCTGAGCGGGCGCTGATTGGCGATCGACAGCTTCGCCGAGACCGTGCGGGTTCCGCGCACCACGCCGTCGACCAGCACGCTGAACGTCGTGCCCTGGCGACGGCACTCGATGGTGTGCCAGTGCCCGTCGGCCACCGAGACGTCGCTGCGGACGATCTTGATGCCCGGGTTGGCGCCGACCAGCACGCAGCTCGGCTTGCCGGCCTTGCCGTCAACCTGCATCTTCCACTGGCTGCTGGCGGTGGAGTAGCCCTTCTGCACGATGTTCTGACCCTTGGTGGTCTGGCTGGGGGCCAGCAGCACCGACGCGCCGAAGGCCAGCGAGCGGGTGCCCGGGTTCAGCAGTGCGGTGCTGGGGCTGCGCAGTGCGGCGTGCGGGCACGTGGCCTTCGCGTTTGTGCACTTGGCCGGGAACTTGACGGCCTGGCCGTTGCGGTGCGCGACGGAGCGCACGGTGCCGCCGGCCGCGCTGACCAGACTGAGGGTGTGGCCATGGCCGGACTCGTCGATGACCGAGCCGGCCCGGCCGCCGTCAAAGCTGTACTGCGCGACCAGCGACCCGGCGACCTTGGCGGTCGCGGCCGGCGCGGCGGCGGCGTGACCGGCGGTGGTCTGAGCGGCGGCCTTCGCGGCGGAGGCCGTGCGGGCAGCGATGCTGGCTGCGCTCCATCCGGATGGTGCCGCGTGCGCGGCGGGAGAACCGAGGCCGAGCACCAGCCCGGCGAGGGCTACGGGAAGAACGGCACGACGATAGGTCATGTCCGAATTATTACTTGTGAACCAATTATTCGGGCGGAGGAGGGTGGAGGATCCCTCCCCCGCCGTCGGGTTTCAGCCCATGTGGGCGACACCGGGCTGGCCGGTGACGTCTTCCTTGCGGACCTTGACGAAGACCGTGACCACCACGGCGGCCAGCAGGATCAGCGCGGCGGCCCAGGTGAACGCGTGCGAATACCCGTCGGCCTGGGCCAGCAGACCGACCCGCTGCCCCTCCTGCTGGCTGGTCGGCGGGTGGGCCGCCACGTACGCCGTGATCGCACTGGTCGCGATGGTGTTCAGCAGCGCCGTGCCGAGCGAGCCACCGACCTGCTGGGTGGCGTTGAGCGCCGCGCTCGCCGCGCCCGCGTCATGCCCGGGTACGCCGACCAGCGCGAGGCTCGACAGCGGCACGAACGTGAAGCCCAGACCCAGCCCGAGCAGGATCTGCGCCGGGAACAGTTGCGCCCAGAACGAGGTGTCGAGGTCGATGAAGCGCAGTATCAGCATGCCCGCCGCGGCCAGGATCGGCCCCACCACCATCATCGGCTTGGGACCGATGCGCGGCAGCAGGTTCGACGCCGCGGTCGCCGCGATCAGCACACCCACCGTGACCGGCAACGAGGCGAAGCCGGTCTTCAACGGCGTGTACCCGAGCACGCCCTGCAGGTAGAGGGCGAGGAACAGGAAGGCGCCGAACAGGCCCGCGCCGACCAGCACCGAGGTCAGGTACGCCCCGCCGCGGTTGCGGTCCAGCACGATGCGCAGCGGCAACAGCGGGTTCTTGGAGCGCTTCTCGATCAGCACGAACACGATCAGCAGCACGATGCCGGCGCCGATGAAGCCCCACGTGGTGCCCGAGCCCCAGCCCTGCCCGGGTTTGGCCGCCTCGGTGAAGCCGTAGACCAGCGAGGCGAGGCCCAGCGTGACGATGACCGCGCCGGGGATGTCGTACGAAGTGTCGCCATCAGCCCGGCTCTCCGGCACGACCGGGACCGCCAGTGCCAGAGCGATCAGCGCGATCGGGATGTTGACCAGCAGACACCAGCGCCAGCTCGCGTACTCGGTGAGCACACCGCCGAGCAGCAGCCCGACAGCCGAGCCACCACCGGCGATGGCACCGTAGACCGCGAACGCCTTGGCCCGCTCCTTGGCGTTGGTGAACAGCACCGTGAGCAGGGCCAGCGAGGCCGGGGCCAGCAGCGCACCGAAGGCCCCCTGCAGCGCCCGGGCGCCGAACAGCAGCGGGCCGGTCGTGGCCAGGCCGCCGATCGCCGACGCCACGGCGAAGCCGACCGCGCCGACCAGGAAGGTGCGCTTGCGGCCCCAGTAGTCGGCGATGCGCCCGCCGAGCAGCAGCAGGCCACCGAAGGCCAGCGTGTACGCGGTCACCACCCACTGCTGGTCGGCTTCGGTGATGCCGAGGTCGTCGCGGGCGCTGGGCAGCGCGATGTTCACGATCGTGGCGTCGAGCACCACCATGAGCTGCGAGATGGCGATGACGCCGAGAGCGGCCCAGCGGCGCGGGTAGAGCTGCGGCTCCGTCCCCTCCTGCGTCTGGGGAACTGCGGACATGGTGGAGCCTTCCGACGACCGATGAGATCGCCAGAGTACTGAGCCGCCTCCCTTCATCTGGGCGTTGAGCAGGGAAAGTGAGACCGGAATCCCAGTTTGCTCAGCCGGGTTCGGGAGCCTGGGGAAGGGCACTGTCGAGCGGCACCTGCTGGGCCGAGACGAGCCCGAGCTGCACCCCCTGGCGGGGCAGCACCGCGTCAAGCAGCCAGTCGGCGGCCACCCGGACCCGGTTGCCCGGCATCGAAAGCAAGTGGTAGCCGCGCGTCACCGCCTTGGCCGGTAAACCGCGCAGCGCAAGCCCGAGCGGGTTGGCGGCCGCGTCGAAGCCGCCGAGATCCACGACAAAGCCAAGATCGTGATGCTTGTACGCCCGCCGCCGCCCCTTGCCGTACGACGCGGCGATGTTGTGGGCGGCCGTCTTGCCCTGCCGGCTGGCGTGCTGAGCGGTCATGCCGGTGAGCTCGCCCGGCCGGGTCAAGTCCGGTACGGCCGCAGCATCCCCCACCGCGTACACGTCGGGGAGGCCGGGCACGTTGAGGAACTCGTCCACCACCACCCGGCCCTGCTTCACCTCAAGCCCGATGCCGGCCACCAGCGGATCCGGGCGGACCCCGACGCACCAGATCAGTGAGCGGGTCGGCACGAAGTCCCCGTTGCTCAGCTCGACACCCTCGGCGCTCGCCTGCTTCACCGAGGTCTTGAGCAGCACCTCGATGCCGCGGGCGCGCAACACCTCGTCGGAGGCTCGGGCGAGCCGGTCGTCCAGCGACGGCAGCACCCGGTCGGCGGTGTCGATGAGCAGCCAGCGCGGGCGGCCCTTGAGCGCGGGGCGGTGCCGGGTCAAAGCCTCGGTGAACAGCACACCTTGGGCAGCTACCTCCGTACCGGTGTAGCCCGCGCCGACCACGACGAAGGTGGACCGCGCCGCACGCTCGCGCTCATCCGCGGCCGCGTCGGCCATCTCGATCTGCCGGGTGATGTGGTCGCGCAGGAACAACGCCTCGGGGATGCCGCGGAAGCCGTGCGCATATTCAGTGACTCCCGGCACGGGCAGCAGCTTGTTGACGCTGCCGGCCGCGATGATCAGGCGGTGGTAGCCCACGCTGCCCTTGCCGCCGTCGGGGTCGACATAGGAGACAGTGCGCGCGTCGAAGTCGAAGCCGTCCACCGCGCCCAGGATCAGCTTCACGCACGGCAGCTCGCCAGAGATCGACACGGAGATCCGGCGCGGCTCGAGAATCCCGGCTGCGACCTCGGGCAGCAACGGCAGGTACAGGAAGTAGTCGGTCGGGTTGATGATCACGATGTCGGCAGCACCGCGGGACAGCTTGCAGAGCGTGCGGGCGGCGTCGAAACCGGCGAACCCGGCGCCGACAATGACGATCCTCGGACGGGCCATGCTGATCCTCCCGGGTAAGCAGACGTTTTCTTGGGTACATAGACAGCTTATGGCGCTGCCTATCGAGGACTATGCGATCATCGCTGACACGCAAACGGCTGCCCTGGTCGGGCGCAACGGCTGCATCGACTGGCTCTGCGTGCCCCGCTTCGACTCCGGGGCGATCTTCGCGGCGCTGCTGGGCAACGAAGAGAACGGGCATTGGACGCTGAGCCCGGCCGGAGAAATCCACGCGGTACGACGCCAGTACCGCCAGGACACCCTCGTGCTGGAAACCGAGTTCGAAACCGCCGACGGTGTCGTCAAGCTCATCGATTTCATGCCCCCGCGGGGCGAGGCGCCCGACGTGGTGCGCATCGTGGAGGGGGTGCGGGGGTCCGTACCGATGCGCATGGAACTGCGGCTGCGCTTCGACTACGGGCATGTGGTCCCGTGGGTCTACCAGGAGAAAGGCGACCTGGTCGCGGTGGCCGGCCCCGATGCCGCCTGGCTGCGCACACCAATACCCACGCACGGCGAGAACATGGCCACGCACGCCGAGTTCACGGTGGGTCCGGGCGACAAGGTGCCGTTCGTACTGACCTGGCGAGCCTCGCACCTGCCGCCGCCGGCTCCCATCGACCCGATCGAGGAGCTGGGCGCCACCGAGGGCTACTGGCGGGGCTGGGTTTCGGCTTGCACGTACGAAGGCGAGTGGCGTGAAGCCGTGGTGCGCTCGCTGCTCACGTTGAAGGCGCTGACCTACGCCCCGACCGGTGGCATCGTCGCCGCGGCCACCACCTCGCTGCCCGAGAAGCTGGGCGGCGTACGCAACTGGGATTACCGCTTCTGCTGGCTGCGCGACGCCACGATCACGCTGCAGTCGATGCTCTACTCGGGTTTTCAGAGCGAGGCCGCGGCCTGGCGCAAGTGGCTGTTGCGGGCCATCGCGGGCGACCCGGCCGAGCTGCAGATCATGTACGGCGTGGCCGGCGAGCGCCGCCTGGATGAGTACGTGGCCGACTGGCTGACCGGCTACGACGGCAACCCGGTGCGCATCGGGAACGCCGCCGCCGAGCAGTTCCAGCTCGACGTGTATGGCGAGGTCATGGATGCGCTGCACCAGGGCCGGCGCGCGGGGCTCAAGGCCGACGACCCGGCGTGGGGGCTGCAGGTCAAGCTGATGGATTTCGTCGAGAAGCACTGGCACGACCCCGATGAGGGGATCTGGGAGGTGCGCGGCGGCCCCAAGCAGTTCGTGCACTCCAAGCTGATGGCCTGGGTGGCGGCCGACCGTGCGGTCAAGGCGGTCGAGGAGTTCGACCTCGAAGGACCGACCGAGCGGTGGGTCAAGCTGCGCGACGAGATCCGAGCCGAGATCCTGGAGAAGGGGTACGACCACGAGCGCCGTACGTTCACCCAGTTCTACGGCTCCGAGGAACTGGACGCGGCCCTGCTCATGGTGCCGCTCGTGGGCTTCCTGCCGGCCGACGACGAACGCGTGACCGGCACGGTTGCCGCCATCGAGCGCGAGCTGCTGCAGGACGGTTTCGTTCAGCGCTACACCCAGCACCACGAGACCGACGTGGACGGACTGCCGCCGGGCGAAGGCGCGTTCCTGGCTTGCACATTCTGGCTGGCCGACAACTATGCGCTGATGGGCCGGCACGATGAGGCCCGCGAGGTGTTCGATCGCCTGCTTGCGTTGCGCAACGACGTCGGCCTGCTCTCCGAGGAGTACGACACCGACGCGCGGCGGCTGGTCGGCAACTTCCCGCAGGCCTTCAGCCACGTACCGCTGATCGACACCGCCCGGACCCTCTCGGACGCCAGGGCCGCAACCCAGTCCCGCGTTCAAGAGGGCCTCAAATAGGCGTCTTCCCGTCTTACTTGCCCTCCGCGCGCGGCCTGCGTCTTACTCCTCGCCGCGCGCGGCGTGCGACTTACTCGTCGCCGCCCTCGTCGTCGCCGTCGAAGACCTCGTCCATGACCTCACCGGCGAGGTAGCCGGCCGCCATACCGCCGGCCACGCCCGCGATCACGCCGCCCATCCCCGGACCGCCGTGCCCACCATGCCCGCCGCCGTGCCGGTAGTGCCCGTGATACCCGCCGCCGTGTCCCCCATAAGCCGGCTGTCCATAACCAGCCGGGGCACCATAAGCCGGCTGCCCATAGCCGCCCTGAGCGCCGCCGAAGCTGCCGAAGCCCGGCCGGCTCTGGTAGTGGCTGAGCGCCTGGCTCACCCACCCGTCCACGACCTGCGCCCAGTCCGCGGTGTCCGCGTCGCTGTGCGGCACCGTGTAGCGCCCGTATGTGTCGTGGCCGCCGCTGAACATGCCGCCACGCTTGTCGAACTCCAGCACCACCTCGACGGTCTGCGGGTTCGTCACGAACGTCAGCTCGACCTCGTTGATGCCGTGCGCATACTGGGCCGGCGGGTAGTACTCGATCTCCTGGTAGAACGGCAGCGTCTGGTGCACGCCCAGGATCTGGCCGTATTCCAGATCCGCGGTCTTGAACTGGAAGCCCAGCCGGGCGAACGCCTCGAGGATGCGTTCCTGGATCGGCAGCGGGTGCACCGCGACCGGGTCCAGGTCACCCTTGTCGACCGCCTTGGCGATGGCGACTTCGGTCCGTAGGCCCATGGTCATGCCGTGCAGGTGCTGGCCATACACCGCGGTGATCGGCGTTTCCCACGGCATCGGGATCTGGAACGGCAGCGAAAGCTGCTGCCCCTCGGCCAGCCGCATCGGCCCGCTGACCGTGCCGCGGTGGAACTCTCCCCGGGCCGCGGACTCCCCGCTGCCGCCTTCGACCTCGACCCGGGTGACCAGGCCCAGCGTGATGTGCTCGATCTCGACGTCGTGGCTGCCGCCCACCAGGTTGACGTGTCCCATGAGCGGCGCGCCGGGCCGCGTGTTCATGTCGGTCAGCACGGTATCGACGCTCGGCCCGCCCACACCAAAGGCACCCAGCATCTTCTTGAAGCCCACGAAGTCTCCCTACACAGGACTGTCAGGTCGGGCAGAAGCTAACAAGTCCGGCTGAGTGGTTGCTGAAAGCGGACGAAGCCGTACGCCGGTGATCGCTCTTCCCGTGACCTCGGTGATCTCGGCGCTGAAGCCGTCCAGGGTGACCTTTTCGCCGGCCCTTTCGGGAATGTGCCCGAGCAGCGACAGCACGAGTCCGGCCACAGTGGTGTATCCGTTGCCGGGCCCCTCGGCGTCCACCCCGATGTCGGGCAGGTCGTGGATCGGGAACGTGCCAGGCAGCAGCATCGCGCCGTCCTTCTCCCGGATGACTCCGCGCACGTCGCGATCGGATTCGTCGTAGATCTCGCCGACCACCTCCTCGACGAGGTCCTCCATGGTGACGATGCCGCCGGCCGTACCGTGTTCGTCGACCACGAGGGCGAACTGGTGGCGTTGCAGGCGCATCTGCTTCATGGCGTCAACGATCTTGACAGTGCCGGGCAGGAAGAGCGGCTGATACACGTACGAGATGACGGGACCCTGCGCCCCGACCAGAGCGCGCAGATGCACCACGCCCAGCACATCGTCCAGGCCCAGCGGCCCGCATACCGGCGCCCGCGAGTGCCCGGCCTCGACCAGCTTGCGCAGCGCCTCGTCCGCGGGCAGTACCGCCGCCACCGTGAACACATCGCGGCGCGGCACGAAGATCTCCCGCAGGGTCCGGTCGGCGATCTCGAACGCGCCGCTGATGATCGTGCGCTGCTCGGCCGAGAAATCCTCCTGCCCGGCCACGATCTCGCGGATCTCCTCGGTGCTGACCTCCTCGCGCCCGGCCTCGGGGTCGCCGCCGGCCATCCGGACCACCAGGTCACCGGCCTTGCCGAGCAGCCACACAGCGGGCCGGGTCAGCGCGGCAAGCACGTCCAGCGGGCGGGCCACGGCCAGCGCCCAGCCCTCCGTACGCTGCATCGCAATGCGCTTGGGAGCGAGCTCGCCGACCACCAGGGTGAAGAAGGTCAGCACCGTGGTAACCAGCACAATGGCGACGGCGTTGGCGGCGCTGCCGAGGAAGCTGAGCGGCTCGACAAGCGGCTGGGCCAGCGAGACCGCCGCGGCCGCCGAGGCGAGGAAGCCAGCCAGCGTGATGCCGATCTGAATGGTTGCCAGGAAGCGGTTGGGATCGCGGGCCAGGCGGGCCAGCGTCGCGCCCGACCGGGTTTCCCGCTCGAGGCGCTGCAGTTGACTCTCGCGCAGGGAGACCAGCGCCATCTCGCTACCGGCAAAGACCGCGTTGACCAGAACCAGCACCACCACGAGCGCTACCTGGCCGCCATAACCACCCACCCACTGCTACTACCCAAAACGGACCCTAGGCAAGCCGTTCCAGCCATCGATCAAGAAGTGCCAGCTCCGCGGGTTCCAACGCCTCGGATCCGGAGACCGCCAGCTGGGATCGCAACTGCAGGGCCGCCGCGGCGACCGGGTGAGCCGCCTCGTTCGTGCCTACCGGTGAGATCAAGATCGAGGAGAAAATCGCGTCCCGGGTACGGTCGGACAGCGCCGGATCATCGAACAACTCGGGCTGGGCGATGCAGCTGAGCACCAGCCCGACGTTCGCCGGCAGCACCAGTTGCGCGGCCGCCGCCGGGCTGACCCGCAGCGCCCCCACCGCCGCGCAGCGCAGCAGGGACGCCTCCAGCAAGTCCATGATCTTGCGCCGGGCCTGGGCGTGGGAGCGGGGCCGGGGCGCGAACATCAGCTGGTAGAGCGCCGGGTTGCGGCGGCCGAACTCGGTGTGGTCGTCCCACCCGGCCACCAGGTCGGCCACCGGGTCATCGGTCTTGCGCTGTGCCGCCTTGTGCTCGGCATAGCGGCGCAGCCCGTCGTCGGCCAGCGCGTCGAGGAGCCCGTTCTTGTCCCCGAACAGCCGGTAGAGCACGGGCTGGGTGACGCCGACGGCCTCGCAGACCGCCCGGGTGGCGATGTCGCCGTCTGGGGAGGACACCAGCTGCTGCTCGGCGGCGGCAATCATCGCGGCTCGCACGTCGGGCGTGATCGTCGTCATGAAATCAATGCTACGCCCTCGCCAAATCAGTGCTACGGTTTTCGTATCAGTGCTACGAGCTAACAATATCAACGTTAGGGAGCTTCTCATGCGGGTAGCAGTCGTCACCGGCGGATCCCGGGGCATCGGGCGAGCGGTCGCCACCAAGCTCGCCGCGCAGGGCACAGCGGTAGTGGTCGGCTATGCCGGCAACACGGACGCCGCCGAGGAGGTGGTCAAGGAGATCACCGGCGCCGGCGGTCAGGCGGTCGCGGCGCGCGCCGATGTCGCCGACGAGAACGATGTGGCCGCGATGTTCGACCTGGCCGAGCAGACCTACGGCGGCGTCGACGTGGTGGTCAACTCGGCCGGCATCATGACCCTGTCGCCGGTGGCCGAGCTCAACCTCGACGACCTCGACCGGATGCACCGCACCAACATCCGCGGCTCCTTCGTCATCGCCCGCGAGGCCGCCCGCCGGGTCCGCAACGGCGGCGCGATCATCGCCGTCTCCACCTCGGTCGTGGGCCTGCAGCTCCCCACCTATGCGGCCTACGCAGCCAGCAAGGGCGCGGTCGAGGCGATGACCCTGATCCTCGCCCGCGAGCTGCGCGGGCGCGACATCACGGTGAACACGGTCGCTCCCGGCCCCACCGCCACCAGCTTCTTCCTCGACGGCAAGGACCAGGAAACCATCGACCGGATGGCCAAGCAGCCGCCGCTCGAACGCCTCGGCACCCCCGAGGACGCCGCCGAGCTGATCGCCTTCCTGACCAGCCCGGCCGGACACTGGGTCAACGGCCAGACCGTGCGCTCCAACGGCGGGATCATCTGATGACCACCGCACCGGTCATCCTGGTCACCGGCGCGTCCAGCGGGTTCGGCCGGCTTACCGCCGAGTCCCTCACCCACGCCGGCTACCGCGTGGCTGCCGGCATGCGCGACCTGAAAGGCCGCAACGCCTCCGCCGCCGCCGAGCTGCCCGGCCTGGCCGTGGAGCTGGACGTGCTGTCCCAGGAGTCCGCCGACGCCGCCATCGCCACGGTCCTCGACCGGCACGGCCGCCTCGACGTGGTCGTGCACAACGCCGGGCACATGGTCCTCGGACCGGCCGAGGCGTTCATCCCCGACGACTACGCCGCGCTCTACGACGTCAACGTGCTCGGCACCCAGCGCGTGAACCGGGCTGCGCTGCCGCACTTGCGCGCCCAGGGCTCCGGGCTGCTCGTGTGGGTTGGCAGCTCCTCGACGCGCGGCGGCCACCCGCCGTTTCTCGCGCCCTACTTCGCCGCCAAGGCCGCGATGGATGCGCTGGCGGAGAGCTACGCCGGGGAGCTGATCCGCTTCGGCATCGACACCACGATCGTCGTGCCCGGCGCGTTCACCTCCGGCACCAACCACTTCGCCCACGCCGGAAAACCCTCCGACCCCGAGCGCGAGCGGGCGTACGACAAAGCCTACGGCGACCTCCAGGAGGCTCTCCCCGATCGGCTCGCCGCCCTGATCCCGCCCGGCAGTGACGCCCAGGCCGTGGCCGACGAGATCGTCCGCGTCGTCGGCCTGCCCGCGGGCACCCGCCCGTTCCGCACCCACATCGACCCCAGCCGCGACGGAAGCGAAGTGGTCTCCGTCGTCGCCGACCGCATCCGCCACGAGTTCTACCACCGCGCCGGAATCGCCGACCTCCTGTCCGCGAACGACGCGCTCTGACGAAAGGAAATGCCATGCCCTTCGCCAACCTCAAGGTCCCCGCGGACACCCTGACCACCGAGTCCAAGAAGAAGCTGATCGACGCCGTCACCGACGCCTACGCCACCGTGTACGGCGAACGCGCCCGAGCCACCACGCTCGTCCTGGTCGAGGAGGTGGACGAGGGCGGCTGGGGCCTCGGCGGCACAGTCCTTACCGCCGAACTGCTCGGGCGCAGCTGACCACGGCGATCGCGGTCTCAGAAGTGCACTTCTGAGAAGACTGCTCAAACCCAAGGGCTATGACACGGAGAACACGGTGCCGGCGCTTTCTGGGGGGCGCCGGTCTTACCGAGGAACTGCAGGCTGCCACCCGCGGTGGACGACCGCATCCTCCTTGTCAGCCCGGACCGGTTGTATTCCTGACCCGCTCTCAGATGCGGGTGACTGCGGCTCTCGCCGCTGCCGGGTCGGTGGCGGCGAGGGCCTGCTGGGCTGCGGCCCGGCACTCTTCGAGGTTGTACGAAGCCAGCGCCGCCCGTACCCCCGGAACCGCCGCCGGAGCCATCGACAGACTGGTGACACCCAGGCCCACCAGCACCACCGCGAACGCCGGGTCGGCCGCCGCCTCGCCGCACACTCCCACCGGGCGACCGACCGCCGCCCCGGCCGCCGCGCAGAGGGCCACCAGCGACAGCAAAGCCGGCTGCCACGGGTCGAGCAGGTCAGCTAGTTCGCCGCTGCGCCGGTCGGCGGCGAACGCGTACTGGCTCAAGTCGTTGGTGCCGACGCTGAGGAAGTCGACGACTTCGAGGATCTGGGCCGAGCGCATCGCCGCGGCGGGCACCTCGATCATCACGCCGACCGTGGGCAGGCCCGCGTCGCGGCAGAGCGCGGCGAACTGGGCAGCCTCCGACACCGTGGTAACCATCGGGGCCATCACTTCGACGCGGGCGGTGCAGCTACGGGCCGCGGTTGCGATGGCCTCGATCTGGGTGCGCAGGATCTCCGGGCCGCGGCGGGCCACCCGCAGGCCGCGCAGCCCCAGCGCCGGGTTCGGCTCGTCGCCGGCGGGCAGGAACGGCAAGGGCTTGTCGGAACCCGCATCCAGAGTGCGCACGATCACGCGGCGTCCTGGCATGGCTTCGAAGACTTCCCGGTACGCCGCCACCTGCTCCTGCGCGCCGGGCGGGTCGACGTGGTGCTGGAACAGCAACTCGGTGCGGAACAGGCCGACGCCCTCGACCGGGGCACCGGCAAGCTCGGCGGCGCAGCCGATGTTGGCGAGCAGGGCGATGTGGTGGCCGTCGGCCGTACGTCCGCGCAGGTCGACCGGCTCGTCGTTCAGCCGGGGACGCGTTGTCTGCGCCTCGGCCGGGGTGTCACCGACCGTCACCCGGCCGGCCGCACCGTCCACGGTGACCACGGTGCCGTCGGCGATGTCGAGCGCCCCGCCGCAGGCCACCACCGTCGGTAAGCCACGGGCCCGGGCCAGGATCGCGGTGTGGCTGACAAAACTGCCGGCCGAGGTCACCACGGCCAGCACCTGCGCCGGGTCCAGCAACGCCGCGTCGGCCGGTGCCAGATCCATGGCGATCAGCACGTACGGATGACCGGGGGCGGGCAGCGACGGCATCGGCAGCCCCAGGCAGCGGGCCACCACCCGGTCACGCAGGTCGTCCAGGTCGGCGGCGCGGGTGGCGAGCAGCCCCCCGGCCGCGAGCAGGGCAGCTCGGTGCTCGGCCAGCACCGCTGCGACCGCGTGCGGAGCCTCATGACCGGCTCGCACCGCCATGGCCACGCCGTCGCGCAGCGTCCGGTCAGCGGCGAGGCTGGCCTGCACGCGCAGGATCTCCGCGGTGGTCGGGTCGGCAGCGGCGTCGGCGCGCTGGGCGATGTCATCACGGACCGCGTCCATCGCCGCGTACGCCCGGTCCACCTCGCCGTCGGGATCGGTGACCGGGCGCGGCCGGGGCAGGCGCGGGGGATCCCCGAGCCGGTAGGCGGGTCCTGTCGCGGTGCCGGCGCTCGCCCCCAACCCCCGCAGCAGCTCAGACACGGGGGACGTCCCCGTCCGTCGCGAACAAGTCAGCCAGGTTCGCCAGTGACTCGGCCGCGCCATCGCCGTCCGCCTCAAGGATCAACTCCGTGCCGCACAGGGCACCCAGCGAGACCAGCGCAAGCACGCTGTCCGCGGGCACCGGTGGACGTTGCATGGTTCTGACGGTGACCGGGGCGGGCAGGGTTGCAGCGGCACCGGCAATTCGCGCGGCCGCCCGCAGATGCAGCCCGGCTCGCCCGGCGAGAAGGACGGTTCTGATCATTACGTCTCGTCCATCTCCAGCATCGCCACGATCGCCGCGGGATCGCCGGCCGCGCGCAGGGCCTCGGCCCGGGCCGGGTCGAGCAGGATGCGGCCCAGCGCGGACAGCAACGCCACATGCCCGTCCCCGCGCGCGGCGATCGCCACGCAGACGGTGACCCGGCCGCCCTCCCACTCCACTCCGCCGGGGAAGCGCAGCACCGCCAGCGAATCACGGCGCACCAGGTCGCGGGACATGTCCAGGCCGTGCGGGATGGCCACGCCCTCGCCCACATACGTGGACATCGCCCATTCCCGGTCCAGCATGGCTTCGCGGTACGACGGGTGCACCGCGCCGATCTCCTCCAGCACGTCGGCACACCGATGGATCGCGGATTCCCGGTCGGCGGCGACCTCGTGCAGCCGGACGGCCCGCACGTCCAGCACCGCGGACATGTTCGTCGTCATCCGGCCAGCCTCACCAGCGCTCGTCCCAGCACGCCGACATTGTCGCCGCTTCCCCAGGACACCACCAGGCCTCCTGGATCTTGGTTCGGCATCATCCGTTCGCCATCCGCGTAAGCGTTTGTCACGATCAGCAGCCCGTGCACCCGCCGCCCGGCGAACACCCGGTAGGCGTCGGCCACCGCTACCTCGGGCAACGGCCCGGCATCCACGTAGCGCAGGGCCACCCCGAACAAGCGGTGGAAGGCCCCGGCGAGCAGGTTGCTGCCGTGGTCGTCGAAGACCCATTCGAGACTCGCAGCCGTCTGCCGCAGGGCTTCGATGACCGATTTCTCGTACGCCACCCGGCGCAGCCCGGCCTCGCGCAGCGGATCGAGCGCCGCGATGAGACGGGCCCGCTGGGCCTTCGGGACCGCTTCGAGAAGCAGGGCCAGTTGTTCGGGCGTACCCCGCTCCAGTTGGGGACGGGCCCGGTCCAGGGGCAACACGGCCAGCACCGCGGCGGCCTCGACGGTGGGCAGCAGGGCCAGCTCGGCGGCGAGCCGGGAGTCGTCGAGGTGGCGCAGCAGCGCGACGCGGCGCCCGGGGTCGGTGGCCACGATCATCCGCGCGATCAAGCGGCCGTCCATCACCGCCAGCAGGTGCTCGATGCGGTCCTTGGGCATGGCGAGCAGCGCCCCGGCCGCGCGTTGCGGCGGGGAGGCGCGGAGCATGGTCACGACATGTTCCGTCGGCATCGAGCCGAGCACGTCAGCTACCCGGCGTACCGAAGACCACGCCGCCCTGCTTGACGGCGGCCACGACCCGGGCCACCGCCGGGTCGCCGAGGAACAAACGGAACCCGACCACCACCGAGCCGGGCGCACCCGCGCGGGCCCGGCCGGCCAAGCCGAGCTGGCACAGCACGACGTCGGCGTCGGCCGGGATGGCCGCCACCGAGCTGTGCTCCACGGTGACCGGGAGCCGGCGCAGCTCGTGGCGCAGCTGCCCGGCGAGCATGACGCTGCTGCCCATGCCCGCGTCGCAGGCCACCACGACCTTGCGGATGCTGTCGCCGTGGATGCTGGTCGTCACAGCTCATCCTCCTCGCCGCCGCGGGTCAACCGGCCAAACCCGAGCAGCAGCGAGCCGACGACGAAGGACACCGCGGCCGCCACTGCCACCCCGGCGAGCACCCCGAAGTAGCCGCCGCGCGGGGTTTCGGCCAGGTACGCGAAGATGCTGCCCGGCGAGGGCGTGGCCACCAGCCCGGCCCCGGTGAGCATGAAGGTCAGGATGCCCGCGGCGCCACCGCTGATCGCGGCGAGCACCATGCTGGGTTTCATCAGGACGTACGGGAAATAGATCTCGTGAATGCCGCCCAGGAACTGGATCGCCATCGCGGCCGGCACGCTCGGGCGTAGCGACTTGGGCCCGAACAGCAGGTACGCCAGCAGGATGCCGAACCCGGGGCCGGGGTTGGTCTCGAGCATGAACAGGATCGACTTGCCGGTCTCGGACGACTCCGCGATGCCCAGCGGCCCGAGCACGCCGTGGTTGACCGCGTTGTTGAGGAACAGCACCTTGGCCGGTTCGATCAGGATCGCCGCGGCGGGCAGCAGATGATGCTCGACCAGGAAGCGCACGCCCTGCCCGGCCCCCGCGGTGAAGATCCGCACGACCGGCCCGACGATCAGCGCCCCGCCCAGCGCCGCGATGGCCCCCACGATGCCGGCGCTGAAGTTGTCCACCAGCATCTCGAAGCCGGAGCGGATCCGGTTGGCGGTCAGCCCGTCGACCAGCTTCAGCAGCCACGCGGTCAGCGGACCCATGATCATCGCGCCGAAGAACATCGGCGAGGGCGCGCCCACGATCAGCCCTGTCGTGCCGAGCGCACCCACCACGGCCCCGCGCTGGCCGTGCACCATCCGCCCGCCGGTGTAACCGATCAGCACCGGCAGCAGCACATGCGACATCGGGTCGATCAGCGCGGCGAACCGCTCGTTGGGCAGCCAGCCGTTCTTGAAGAACAGCGCGGTGATCAAGCCCCAGGCAATGAACGCGGCGATGTTGGGCATCACCATGCCGGAGAGATAGCCACCGAAGCGCTGGACCTGCGCCTTGACCCCACGGTCCTGCGTTGGGGGCGCGTACAGCTCCGCCACGTACGGCTCCTCACCTCTTTCGGTGGAAATGTTGTACCGACGAGATCACGTAGTGTCAATCTCCGCAGCGTGCGACGCCGATATTTGGGAACATTGCCCCAGTGGCTGAAACCGTCTCGCCGTGGTGGCGCCGCGGACCAGTAGTGGCCGCGGCGATTGTGGCCGTGCTGGCCGTCGAACTGGTCTACGGCTGGCGCCCCCTGCTCGGCGCGTTCCACCAGTTGCGCACCCCGCACTGGAACTGGGTGGCCGGCGCTCTGGTTGCCGAGATCGCGTCGATGGGCAGTTACGCCCGCATGCAGTGGGCCCTGCTGCGCGGCGCCGGTACGAAGATCCGGATGCGCCGGCACGTCGCGCTGACCTACGCCGCGCACTCACTGAGCGTCACCCTGCCGGGCGGCCCGCTGTTCTCGACCACGTTCAACTTCCAGCAGATGCGCCGGTTCGGGGCCTCCTCGGCGGTCGCGTCGTGGTGCATCGCGCTGAGCGGGGTCATGTCGGCCGGCGCGCTGGTGGTCATCGGCGCGGTATTCGGCATCCTGAGCCGCAGTACGGGCAGTTGGCGGACGTTGCTGCTGTACTCGGCGGGGGCGCTCGCGGTGGCGCTGGGCGTACGCGTAGTGGCCCGGCGACCGCAGTTGCTGATCACTCCGGCGCAGCTGCTGCTCAGCATGGTGAACCGGTTGAGGCACCGGCCGGGCGACACCGGGCACACCCGGCTCACCAGCTTCCTCGACCAGTTACGGTCCGTACGCGTCAAGCCGGCCGACCTGAGCATCGCGGTCGTGCTGGCCGTGGCCAACTGGTTGCTCGATGCGCTGTGTCTGTGGATGTGCTGCATCGCGCTCGATGCCGACGGGATCCACCCGGTGCAACTGGTGATCGCCTACTGCGCGGGAATGGCGGCGGCGAGCGTACCGATCGTGCCGGGTGGTCTCGGGGTGGTCGATGGCGCGCTGATCCTGGGCCTGGTCGCCGGCGGGTTGACCGGCAGCACCGCGGTGGCCGCCGTGGTGCTGTACCGGCTGATCAGCTTTGGCTTCGTGATCGGCACCGGCTGGCTGGTCTGGCTGGTGATGCGCGGGCGTACCGCTAGGGCAGGAACTCCTCCGGGCGCGCTGGCCCGTTAGCCTCCGCGCCGCGCCGGCCGAACACCTTCCAGCCGCGCTTCTTCTTCTCCGGCCCCTTGGCCGCCTCGCCGTTGAGCACGGCCAGGCGGTGCTGGGCGACCGGGTTCTCAGGTTCCAGGCGCAGCGAGATCATGAACGCCTGCCGGGCCTGGTCGGCGTGGCCCAGCGCGTCCAGCGTGACGCCGTGGGTGAAGTAGTAGTGCGCCTCGTCGGGTTCCAGCCCCACCGCCGTACGAGCGGCCTGCTCGGCGTCGGCGTACTGGCGATCCGCGGCGAGCAGCGCCCACGCGACCCGGTCGTGCCACAGCGCGTTCTTCGGCTCCACGATGACCGCCCGGTAGGCCATGGTGACCGCCTCCTCGTGCCGGCCGAGCAGCGTCAACGCGCGGCTCGCGATCGCCAGCGAGCGGGGGTCGGCCGGTTCCAGCGCAATCGCCCGGTTCGCCGCGTCGAGCGCCTTGTCGACCTCGTCGAGCACGAGCCGGATGCGCGCCATCAGGATCCAGCCGGCGGCGACCTCCGGGTCGGCGGCGAGCACCGGCTCGAGGTGCTGCGCCGCGGCGGCCGGGTCCACCCGCTCGAACAGCGCGGCGGCCCGCGCCACCCCGATCTCGGTGGGGGTGGTCAGGCCGCCCACGCGCTGCGCGACGGAGTCCTTCAGTTCGACATCGGTCATGCCCGCGCCCCGGCCTGTCGGAAGTTAAAGCTGACTAGGGCATTTTCGGCAAGTGCGCAGGTTTTTTGAGCCGGTTCGCGGAAAACTCCTTCTTACGCGGGCACCGTGGCGTAGGCGCGGACCGGGAACGTGCCGAACGCCGAGATCCGGGGTGGCACGGCGCTGAACAGGGCGCCGGTGGGCGGCAGCTCGGCCAGGCCGGTCAGGTGCTCGACAACCGGGATGCCCGCGTCGAGCAGCACGCTGTGGGCCGGGCGGGCCCCGGCGCTCTCCGGCGCGACGTCGTCGATGTTGACCGCGTCGATGCCCACCAGCGCAGCACCGTGCCCGGCCAGCCAGCGCGCCCCGGCCTCGCTCAGGTACGGCGCATCCTGGGCGTACCCCGGCTGGCCCCAGCGCCGGTCACCACCGGTGTGCAGCAGCACCGCCCGGCCCGCCACGTCGAAGTCCTGCAGCGCGTCGACCTCCACCCCCCGTACCCCGCTGCCGGCCGTGCGCACCACCACCGCGGGCAGGTCCGCGAGACGTTCCAGGGCCAGCCCGGCCAGATCGGTGCCGTCGGCATAGCGGTGGAACGGGCTGTCCAGGTACGTGCCGGTGTTGCCGAGCATCGAGATCCGATCGATGGTGAACTCGGTGCCCTCGGCGTAGATGTTGCGCGACGCCTCCCGGGTCAGGTGCGGGGTGATCTCCGGCTCGGGCAGCCCCGGATAGGTCACCATGCCGTCGGCGATCACGTGGTTGAGCTCCACCCAGCGCAGCCGGGGCCGGCCCTCCGACGGGCCGGCGGGCGTGCCGAGGTGCGGCTCGGCGAACACCCGGACGTTGCTGAGCTCGACGTGCTCGACCATCAGCAACCGGCACGCCGCCACGAACAGCCGGGCGATCTCCGCCTCGGTCGTGCCGGCGTGCGGCACATCCACCCGGAAGCCCTGCGTCTGCAGCCCGCCCCCGTTCGAAAACGTCACGACGGCATCAAACTGGGCGCGGTGCTGCAGCGGCATGAGGCTCTCCCGGGTTACTTGTTCAGCTCGATGATGGCTTCGATCAAAAGCCAGACGCCGAAGATAACGAAGAGTGCGGCGGCGCCGTACTTGATGGCCTTCTCGGGCAGGTGCCGGCCCAGCAGCCGGCCGACCAGGATGGCCAGCGCGTCCGCGGCCACCATGCCGACGGTGGAACCCAGCCAGGTGCCGAACCAGCCGTACTGGGTGGCCAGCGTGATGGTCGCCAGCATGGTCTTGTCGCCCAGCTCGGCCAGGAAGAACGCACCGCCCACCGCGAGGATCGCCGAGCCGGTGCTGCGCTCGGCCTTCGTCTTCTCGTCATCGGTGAGCTTGTCGCCGCGCAGCGTCCACGCGCCGAAGGCCAGGAACGCGATTGCCGCGACCAGCGAGATCCAGCCGGT
Organism: Actinoplanes sp. TFC3; assembly: GCF_001553785.1. Taxonomy (GTDB): domain Bacteria; phylum Actinomycetota; class Actinomycetes; order Mycobacteriales; family Micromonosporaceae; genus Actinoplanes. Next base: position 653,055 of record NZ_LOJP01000001.1, on the reverse strand, counting down.
CGGCAGCGTGGCGCCCAGGCCATAGCCGACGCCGACGGACACCAGGTGCACGACCGCGGTGGCGACCGTGATGCCGATCAGCACCGGCAGCGGCTTGAACCGGGTGGCGAAGGTGAGGGCCATGAGCTGCGACTTGTCGCCAAGCTCGGCCACGAAAATGACGGCGAAGCTGACCGCCGTCGCGACGAGGAAACCGTCCATGAAAAACAAAACTCCCGGTGCGCAGGTCGGACCGGGCTTCGGGGCACAAGGCGACCTCGACCCGGCCATGAGAAGGCCAAGTCGAAGGTCTCGCTCGCCCCGGCAGAGCCGAGGCCGTGGGGCCGGATCGCGGGACGGTATCCCATGATCAGTATGTCGACCACAACGTTGGGAGCTACTCCCCTTCGCGCAAGCGAGCGTACCGGACGGCCCGGAGATCATGGCCAGGGTGGCCCTGTGACCCTGCAAACAGCTGTCCGCTCGGGCTCGGTCGTGCGTCTCAGCAAGCCGGCGGCGTCCGCACGGCTACCTGCCGCGAGAACGCCGCCGAAGTGGTCCGGTTGTCAGCCGGCACCCATCAGAGCCGCAGTCAGATCAAGGTGAGCCTGCTCGACGTGCCGCTGCGCCGGGATCACCTGCTGGAACTGATCCCAGCTCCGCGAGCGTCAGTGACCGGTGATGTGACGCTGCAGCTCGAGGCGGGTCAGCTCTGTGGACGTACCGGAAACCTCTGCCTTTGCCGCAGTGGGGTTGGGCTGAGGTAGCGGCTTGCACTTGCGGTCGGAGATGTCGCCCTTGACCCGCGCCGGCAGCGTGCCGTTGGCCAGGTAATCGGCGATGGTGAGGTCCACGCACGCGTTGCCGAACAGCGAACCGGCGTGGGTCGTGCCGCCGACACCCTCGACCAGCACCGAGTTCGGGAAGCGGCGGCGTACCTCGAGGCTGCCACTGAACGGCGTTGCCGCGTCGAGGGTCTCGCTGATCAGCAGCACCGGCGGGACCTTCTTGCCGTCGACCGACACCGGCTTGCCCGCCTTGCCCGCCCAGTCCCGGCAGGGCGCGTTGTACCAGGCGTTGCCCCACGTCTCGAACGGCGCAACCTTGTTGATGGCGGTGTTGTCGGCGCGCCACTTGGACCACGACGCCGGCCATTTCACGTCGGTGCACTGGACCGCGAGGTAGACCGCGTACCCGTTGTCGGAGCCCTTGCTGGTCGGGTTGGCCGAGTCGAACAGGTCCTTGAGCGCGCTGATGTCGTGGTCGTTGACCCACGCCGAGTACGCCGACGCGACCGCTTCCCAGCCGAAGACGTAGTACCCGGCCTGCAGGAACACGTCGGTCAGCTCGTTGCCGCCAAACTTGTGCACCGGCTTCTTGGTCAGCTTGGCCCGCTGCTGGTAATAGCCCTGCTCGACCGCGTTTCCGGTCTTGCCCAGGTGGTAGACGGCGTTGTACTTGGCCAGCCAGGCGAAGTAGACCTTCATGGTGCGTTCGAAGGCGACGTCCTGGTCGAGGTTGGCGTCGTACCAGACCCGGCTCGGGTCGACGTTGCCGTCCAGGACCATCTTGTTGACCCGCTGCGGGTAGAGCGTGGAGTAGACCTGGCCGAGATAGGTGCCGTACGAGAAGCCATAGAAGTTGATCTTCTGCTCGCCGAGCGCGATCCGCAGGCTCTCCATGTCGCGCACGGTGTCGATGGTGCTCAGGTGGTTCAGCAACTCGCCGCCGGCCTTGGCACAGTCCTTGGCGTAGCCCTTGGCGCGCTTGAGGTTGGCCTTCTCGATCGCCGCAGTCACCGGCACATAGGCGGGCCGGCCATAGCTCGCGTAGTCCGCGTCGCAGCTCAGCGCGGGAACGCTGGAACCCACACCACGCGGGTCGAAGCCGATCCAGTCGTAGTAGTCACCCGCACCGGCAGGCACGTAGCCGCCCAGCATCGACAGCGACAGCCCGGAACCACCGGGGCCGCCCGGGTTCACCAGCATCGCACCCTGGTAGCCCCGGTCCGAGGTCCGGTGCTTGATCCGCGACACGGCCAGCTTGATCTTCTTGCCGTTCGGCTTGGCGTAGTCCAGCGGCACGCTGAGGTAGCCGCACTCCGCCTTGGCCGATGCCAGCCCCGGGTCCTTGCAGGCGCCCCAGCCGATCGCGGAGTACCCCGCGGATCCCCGGGACGGCGTGTCCGATGCGGCGTGGGCCGCGACAGCGCCGGTGAGCACCAGCCCCAGCGTCGCGGCGGCCGCCAGAATTCGTGGCATGAGCAGCCCTTCGTGGTGGTTTCGACCCATATGGTGGAACGCGGGCGACGGCCGAAGCCGCCACCCACGCCGAAGCCCCACGAAAGAGCGAGCAGGTGATCAGGGTCTTCTGGTGCGCTGCGCAAGCAGAGCGAGGCCACCGAGGCTCACCACGACCAGGCCGTAGATCAGGGCCGTCGAACGCAACCCGTACGTCGTAGCGGCAAGCCCGGCGATCACGGCCGGCACGCTGAAGGCCACGTACGAGATGGTCAGCGCAACCGCGAACAGCTCGCCCCGCTCGGTCGGCGCAGCCAGCAGGGCCAGCGTGCCGAACGACGCCAGCGACGAGGCGCCGAACCCGATCCCGGCGAGCACGGTCCCGACAGCGGCGGTGAGCACCGAGCCGGCCTCCATGCCGATCAGCGTGACCGCGGTGCCGATGCTCAGCAGCGCCCCAGCGATCACCAGCACCCGCGGCGTCGGGTACGACCGCAGCGCGAACGCCGTCAGCGCACCGGTGCCGCAGAGCAGCGACACCACCAGGCCGCCGATCAAGTGGCTGCCCAGCCCGAACACGCCCACCGCGACCGACGGGCCGAGCGACATGTAGAGCCCGCCCAGCGCCCAGCTCGCCACCAGGATCGGGACGAGCGCGAACAAGTCGGCCCGCAGCCGCGCCGGCACCCCGAGCTTGGGCAGCAGCGAGGCCACCACACCCGGGCGCTTCGCCGAGGTCTCTGGCAGCAGCAGCACGAGCACACCGGCCAGCACCATGCCGGCGAGCAGAATCGCCCAGACCAGGTGGGTCGGGCCGGGGGCGTACTGGACCAGCGCGCCGGCGCCGAGCGAGCCGAGCGCCAGACCCGAGGGCGGCACGATGCTGTTGAGCAGCCCGGCCCGGCCGGGGGCGTGCGGCGGGTTGAGGTCGACCAGGGTCGCGCCGAGCGTGGTCATCGCCGCCCCGGTGGCCACACCCTGCAGGAAGCGGGCGGTCAGCAGGACCTCGACGTTGCCGGCGCTGACGAACAGGATCAGCGCCACGACTTCCAGCGCGATGGCGGCGGCGAGCACCGGGCGGCGCCCGATGTGGTCGGACAGGGCGCCGAGCACGAGCAGCGCACCGACCAGGCCGACGACGTAGACCGCGAAGACAACCGTCAGCGTGACCGCGGAGAAGCCCCAGAGCTGCTGATAGACCACGTACAGCGGGGAGGGCGCGCTGGAGGCCGCGGTGAACGCGATGAAGATGGCGGCAATGGCGGCGAACGCAACGGGACGGGAAAGACGCTTTCGCCGTACGTTCTGCTCGCTCGAGATCATGGTGGTGGACATGGGCACTCCCGTTCCTTGCCTCATGACAGACAGGTCTGTCTAGCGCCTCGCACATTAGACAGACCTGTCTGGTATCGTCAAGCCCATGTCCGCTGCATCACCCCGGGTCTCCGCGAGGGATCGCCTGCTCGCCGCCGCCGACGAGCTCTTCTACGCCGAGGGCGTGCACACCGTCGGCATCGACCGCATCATCGAGCACGCCGGCGTGGCCAAGGCGTCGCTCTACAACAGCTTCGGCAGCAAGGACGAGCTGATCCGGGCGTACCTCGAAGGCCGCCATGCCCGCCGCCGCAACCGCATCCTGACCGGCTTGGAACGCTGGAGCACGCCGAAGGACAAGCTGCTGGGCGTCTTCGACCTGCTGGCCGAGCAGACCGCCCTGCCCACCTACCGCGGCTGCGCGTTCTACAACGCCAGCGCCGAATCCGAGCCGGGCAGCGTGGCCGAGGAAGTCTCTGCCACCATCCGCGCCTGGACCCGCGATCTGTTCGCACGCCTGGCCCGCGATGCCGGCGCCCGCGACCCCGAGAGCCTGGCCGCCCAGCTGATGATCCTGTACGACGGCGGCCTGGTCGGTGCTCGCATGGACGGCGACTCCTCCCCGGCCCTGGTTGCCCGGTCCGCTGCCGCCGCCCTGCTGCAAGCGGCTACCACGGCTCCCTGACCGGCTTGGCCGGCGCGAGGGCCTGCACCTCGGCAACTCCGCCGCCAACTGGGTCTCGCGCGTCACGAGGAGTCGATGGGGGCGAGCGCGTCCGGAGCGTGGTGTTCGACAACGCAACTCACTCGAAACCCGCGCACCCCCTTGACACCCCGACGTGCCGCCCCGATGTCCCGGCCCCCAGGTGCCCGAAATGTCACCATGAGGCGATGGACGTCCGCCGCCGTCAACCCTGCTGGCTGCACCCCCACATGGGAACAACCACGCTCGACGACCGCGCCCCGGAGGCGTACATGGTCGCGCTGCAGCATGTGGCCATGACCCTGGACGCCGACCCGGCGTGGGGCAGGTGGTGGCAAGCTTCGGGCGTACCGGAATGCGAGCTGGGCATAGTCGCCGAGAACCACCTCGACCACCTGCACCCCAGCGCCGACATCCGCAAACTCTTCGGCAAGATCCGCGCCAATTTCACCTGCGCCGCACCCCCGGCTCCGGCCCACCGCCCGGCCGACCTGGTGCCGCTCGCGATCCAAGAGGTGACGGGAATGTTCGAGGTGATCCGGGAGGCGATGGGGCTGAGCGCGCTGCCGCCGGTGCCGCCACTGCCGGAGTTGCCGGACCATGTGGCTACGCCGGAGGTGGTGCATCGGGCGCTGCCGCCGGAGCCGGGAGAGCTGGACCAGCAAGGCTATTTGACCCTCACCCAGATCCAGGAATTCTTCGGCGACGAACCACCGGTGAGGTAAGGCTTGTCCGGAGCGGCGACACCTACTTCCGCCTGTGAGTTCTTGGCGGTTGACGCCCACCCGGGTCCGGTTGGCAACTATTCGTGATCAATGCCTACCCATTGGTGAGAAGATTGGCACGCCCCTGGGGCTCGATCAGGGTCTTGCGGCCGACGCCGGCGCGGAACTGGGTCAGCGCCTCGGCGTAGCTGTCGAGTGGGAACCGGTGGCTGATGAAGATCTCCGGGTCGAGTACGCCAGCGGTCAGCATCTCGCCCGCCCGGTCGAAGCTGTGCAACACCGCCATCGAACCGGTGATGGTGATTTCACGGCGGTAGATCTCGTACGGCTCAATCTCGACTCTTGCGTCGTAGGCCGATACCCCGAATTGCAGGAAAGTGCCGCCGCGACCGACCCGCTTCAAGCCGTCGCGAATGGCAGCGGGCGCGCCGGTGCAGTCGATGACCACGTCCCAGCCGCGGGGTGCGTCGAGCTCGCCGGCGTTGGTGACTGCGGACGTACACCCCAATCGTTGTGCCGTTTGCAAGCGCTCGGGGTTGAGATCAACGATCGAAACGGTGGCCGCCCCGGCACGCTTGGCCAATTCGAGCATCATCAGGCCCATGGTGCCGGAACCGTAGATGAGAAACGTGTCGGCCAGGCGGCGCGGAAGCACATCGAAACCGCGGATCGCACAGGACAGCGGTTCGATCAGAGCCGCATCGCGGGCCGCCAAGCCGCCGGAAAGGCGATACAGGTTGGCGCGCGGCGCGGCAACGAACTCGGCCGCCGCGCCACTCCTGGTGACCCCGATGGCATTCCAGTTCTCACACTGGTTGCCCCGCGCGCGTTTGCATTGGTAGCAATAGCCGCAGTACAGCGAGGGATCCACGGCGACCTGGTCGCCGACCGCGTAATCGGTGACCTGCGCGCCGACCTCGACGATCTCCCCGGCGAATTCGTGGCCCGGGACGATCGGAAAGGCCGGCGCAAACTCCCCGTCCATGATGTGCAGATCGGTGCCGCAAATGCCAACCGCAGCCGGCTTGACCACCACGTCCGTGGGACCGGGCACGGGATCGGGCAACTGCTGGATCTCGAGCGTGCCCGGGGTGACCACCACTGCGGCTTTCACTTGACCGCGCCCATGGACAGACCGCGGACCAGCTTGTTCTGCGCGACCCAGCCAGCGATCAGCACCGGCAGCGACACCAGGGTGGCCGCCGCGCAGAGCCGGGCCAGGAACAGGCCCTCGGAGGAGATGAAACCGACCAGGAAGATCGGCGCGGTGCCGGCGTTGGTAGCGGTCAGGTTGACCGCGAGGAAGAATTCGTTCCAGGCGAAGATGAAGCAGATCAGCGCCGTCGCGGCCAGGCCGGGCGACACGATCGGCAGGATGATCCGGCGGATCGCGGTGATCGTGCTGGCGCCGTCGACCTCGCCGGCCTCCAGCACCTCGCGGGGCACCTCGAGCAGGAACGAGCGCATCATCCACACCGCCAGCGGCAGGTTCATCGAGCTGTAGAGGATGACCATCGTCCAGATGTTGTCGAGCATGCCGAGGTTCTTCACCAGCAGGTAGAGCGGCAGCAGCGCGGCGACAGCAGGCATCATCTTGGTGGAGATGAAGAAGAACAGCGCGTCGGTCCACTTGGCCACCGGGCGCAGCGACAGGGCGTACGCGGCCGGCGTGGCCAGCACGACAACCAGCAGCGTGGAGAACACGCTGGCCATCAGCGAGTTGAGCAGGAACGGCATGATGTTGCGGTCGAACACCGTGACGTACTGGTCGAGGGTCGGGGTGAAAACCCACGAGGGCGGGTTGCTGGCGGCGTCCTGCTCCTGCTTGAAGCTGGTGAGCACCATCCAGATGACCGGGAACACGAAGATGATCCCGGCGATCCAGGCGATGACGCCCCAGAGGGAGTTGAGCAACCGCCGCTTCGGCGCGGCACTGAGCGTCGTCATCGGCTTTCCTCCATGCGGAACAGGCTCGAGATGACGCGCAGCGCGAACGTCGCCACGATGATCGTCAGGATCACCACGATGACGCCGGCGGCCGACGCCTCGCCGTACTCGAACTTGCGGAACGTGGTCAAGTAGATCTCGTACGGCAGGTTGGTGGTCGCCTGGCCCGGGCCACCCTGGGTGATGCTGAAGATCGCGTCGAACGTGTTCACCAGGTAGATCGAGCCGAGCAGCGCACCGAGCTCCAGGTACTGCCGCAGGTGCGGGATCGTCATCTTGGTGAAGATCTTCCACGCGTTGGCGCCGTCGACGCGGGCCGCCTCGAGCACCTCCTCGCTCTGCGACTGCAGACCGGCCAGCAGAATCAGCATCATGAACGGCGTCCACTGCCAGACCAGCGTCGCGATGACCGCGGCCTTCGGGTACGACGACACCCAGTCGGTCGAGCCGCCGAACAGACCGTTGATCAGGCCGTACGCGGGGTTGTAGATGGCGTGCTTCCACAGCAGCGCCGCTGCGATGGGCATCACCAGGAACGGCGTGATGAGCAGCGTGCGTACCACCGAGCGGCCCAGGAACTTGCGGTCGAGCAGGATCGCCAGCCCCAGCCCGAGGATCATCGAGAAGATGACCGCCCCGGCGGTGAGCAGCACGGTGTTGAGCAGCGCGGCCCGCAGCCGGCCGTCGCTGAGCACGGTGACGTAGTTGTCGATGCCGATGAACGAGCGGTCACCCGGGCGCAGCGCGTTCCAGTCCAGGGTGGACAGCACCAGCGTGAACAGGAACGGCACCTGCGTGATGATGAGCGCGAAGATCAGGCCGGGGAGCAGTGGTGCCCGGCGGATCCAGCGGTCCTTGGCGCCGCCCTTGGGGGGCACCACGGGGACCTGCTCCGGCTTGGGATCCGTCCGGGTGATGACGTCGGTCATGGTCGGCCTTCCGGTCGGTCACGGCGGCGCTGCCCCTCGGCAGCGCCGCCGGGAGCGCTACTTGTAGTTCTTCGCCACGTCTTCGGCGAGTTTCTGACCGTCGTCCAGGGCCTTGTCGACCGTCGAGCTACCGGCAATCGCGGCGCTCACTTCCTGCGACACCTTGGTGCCGAGGTCGGAGAATTCCGGGATGCCGACGAACTGCACGCCCAGCGCGGGGCGCGGCTGCACGCCGGGGTTCTGCGGGTTGGCGTGCTCGATGGAACCCAGCGTCACATCGGCGAACGCCTTCGCGGACTCCTTATACTCCGGGATCGAGTAGGTGGAGGTGCGCTTGCCGGACGGGATCCGCGACCAGCCGAGGTTCTTGCCGACGACCTGCTCGTAGTCCTTGCTGGTGGCCCAGGAGATGAACTTCCAGGCGGCGTCGGCCTTCTTGGTGGTCTTGGGCATGGCCCAGGCCCAGGTCCACAGCCAGCCGGAGTACTCGGTCTTGTTCACCGGCGCGTAGACGTAGCCGACCTTGCCGGCAACCTTCGACGCCTTCGGGTCTTCCAGGGTGCCCGCGGCGGAGGTGGCGTCGTACCACATGGCGGCCTTGCCCTGGCCGAAGGTGTTGGCGCATTCGGTGAACCCGGCCTGCGGGGCGCCCGACTCGCCGTACTGCTTGACGAGGTTGACGTAGAAGTTCGTGGCTTCCTTGAACTCCGGCGAGTTCACCTTGGGCGTCCAGTCCTTTTCGAACCAGGTGCCGCCGTACGTGTTGACCACCGTGGTCAGCGGCGCGAACAGCTCGCCCCAGCCGGGCAGGCCCCGCAGGCAGATGCCCGCAACGCCGGCCTTCTTGTCGTCCAGCTTCTGCGCGAACTCGGCGACCTGGGCCCAGGTCGGCTTCTCCGGCATGGTCAGGCCCGCCTTCGCGAACATGTCCTTGTTGTACATCAGAAACGACGACTCACCGTAGAACGGCGCCGCGTACAGCTTGCCGTCCTCGCCGGTCAGCGACTGCACCATCGGCTTGAGCAGGTCGCCCTGGTCGTACGCGGTGTCCGCAGCGGCCTGGGTGGACAGCTCGTGCAGCCAGCCGTTCTTGGCCCAGATCCCGGTTTCGTACGCGCCAACGGTCGCCACGTCGTACTGGCCACCCTGGTTGGCGACGTCCTGGGTCACCTTGTCGCGCAGTTCGTTCTCCGGGAGGATCGTGAACTTGACGGTGATGCCGGTCGCCTTCGTGAAGTTGTCGGCGGTCAGCTTCTGGATGTCCTCCATCTGCGGGTTGCCGACCATCAGCGCGGTGATGGTGTTGTCCGAGGAGTCACCCCCAGCGGTCGAGCCCGCACCGGAACAGGCGGACAGCGCGAGCGCGCCGGCGGCCGCTCCCGCAATCAGCAACGACATTCTTCTGTGCACAGCGATCCTCCAACTTAAGGACATGCGGAAACGCGCCGGCTTTGCATCGCGCAAGCCGGTTTCTCTTCGGTGTTCTCTCGGGTTACACCCGGATGACTTGCGGACCCAGCCGGGAATAGCGGTGCGCCTCGGAGGCCGGCAGGCCGGTATCCGTGACCAGTGACTCGAAATCGGAGATCTCGGCGAACCGGCAGAAGGTGCGGACGCCGAACTTGGTGTGCATGCCGGCGAAGATGCGCCGCCGGGCCGCGCGTACGGCCTGCGCCTTCACATCGGCCACCGCCGGGTCGGGGGTGGTCAGCCCGACTTCCCGCGAGATGCCGTTGGCCCCGACGAACGCCAGGTCGAGCACGAACCCGGCCAGCATGCCGCTGGCCCAGTGGTCGACCGTGGCCAGCGTGCGGCCACGGACGCGACCGCCGAGTAGCAGCACGGTGGCCGGGGTGTTGGTGGACAGCCAGGCCGCGGTGTTCAGCGACGCGGTCACGATCGTCAGCGGGCGATCGGTGGGCAGCGCCTCCGCGATCAGCTGCGGGGTGAATCCCTCGTCGATGAAAATGGTCTCGGCATCGCCGATCAACGCGACGGCCGCGGCGGCGATCCGCCTTTTCTCCGGGACCCCGCGGGTGGTGCGCATGGCGAGGTCGGTTTCGAATTTCGCGGTCTCTACCGGGTACGCACCCCCGTGCGTACGCCGCAGAAGACCGTGCTTCTCCAGCAGTCGCAGGTCGCGCCGGATGGTTTCCGCCGACACGGAGAGCTCCGCGGCCAGCTTGGCCACGTCCACCTCACCTTGACGCCGAGCCAAGGTGACTATCTGGTGTTGCCGCTCTTCCGCGTTCACATCTCACCGCCCGTCCGCTGCCCGCCCTGCCGTACGCCATTTGTAACACCGAGGAAACCTGTGGTCCCCGTCACAACCTACGGTGATTCGGACTGTCTCTGACCGTTTGCCGATCGCTTACCACACCCTGATATCACCCCAATAGTCGATCAACTGGGAGCAAAGCCGTGACCGATTGCCCGAAAGTACCGCCCGCGTTGTGCCCGAGGTTGTGAGAGCGGTCCGCGTGAGCTGTGGTTTCGGGCGCCCACAGGCCGTTATCGGCCCGTGATCTCGGGCTCGTCCGGGGCACGATGACCGAAACGGTCATGGCCGTAATCCTCAATTTCGGCGCAAGCCAGCCGACCTTCGGGGTCATGGGCATGCTCGCAACCCGCCAGCTGACGGAGTTCCTCTCCGCCGTGGCTGACCGGCCGGACGGACCCGCGGCGCAGTACGCAGCCGTGGAGTGCGCCGCGCGCGCTCTCGAGGCCGACATCGCCGTGCTGATGGTCGACGGCGGCATTGTCGCCTCGGTCGGGCTGCCCGCCGAGCAGGTGCCTCTCGCGCTGTCGGGTACGGCGTACTCGCTGGCCCACGCCGACATCGACGGGCCCGCCCCCGGTCAGCTCGTCCTCGGTCGTACCGGGGAGCCGTTCACCGACGAGGAGATCTGCCTGTTCCGCGGCATGGCCCGGGTGCTGGAGCTGAGCCTGCAGGCGTTGCACATCACCGCGTCGCAGCGCAAGCTCACCGACTCGCTGCAGGAACACAAGCGCCTGTTCGACCACCTCACCCGGGTGCAACGGCTGATCGCCCGCCGCGCCCCGTTGCAGCAGATCCTCGACTCCATCACCGCCGGCGCCGCCGAGTTGCTCAGCGTCGAGGTGTCCTCGCTCAACCTGCTGGAACGCGACGACCGCTCGGTCGGCAGCATGGTGTCCAGCGTTGGCTTCTCCCCCGACCTGGCGCCCCGGATGCAGCGCGTGCCATTGCCGTCGGCGGGCGTGGCCGGGCTCGCGGTGCTGGGCGACGAGCTGGTCATGGTCGACAACTACGCCGCCTCGCCGATCGCGATCCCCGAGGTCGTCGACGGCGGGCTCAAAGCGGTGATGGCGGTGCCCGTACACGAGAACGGCCAGGTGGTCGGCTGCCTCACGGTCGGCACGTACGCCGCCCCGCGCGAGTGGGACAAGGCTGCCCAGGATGTGCTGCGGGCCTTCGCCGAGCACGTCAGCCTGGCGCTGACCGACGCGCAGACCCTGGAGGCGATGAACCAGGCGTTCCACGACTCGCTGACCGGGCTGGCCAGCCGGGCGCTGTTCATGACCCGGATGGAACGCGCGTTCGCGGCCGGCGGCGGCGTGGCCATGCTCTTCGTCGACCTGGACCGCTTCAAGGTGGTCAACGACTCGCTCGGGCACGGCGCCGGCGACCTGCTGCTGCAGGCGGTGGCCGAACGGATCCAGAGCTGCCTGCGCGCCGGCGACACCGCGGCGCGCCTTGGCGGCGACGAGTTCGCCGTGCTGCTGGCCAACGGCGCCGGGGCCGGGGAAGCCGTGCCGGTGGCCAAGCGCATCCTCGAAGCCATGCGCCAGCCGTTCGATCTGGGCGGGCCCGCCGAGGCGTTCATCAGCTGCAGCATCGGCGTGGCCTACAGCATCACCTCCGGTCCGGAAGAGCTCATGGTGCGCGCCGATCTGGCCATGTACCACGCGAAGAAGCAGGGCAAGGACCGCTACGAGATCTTCGAACCGGCGTTGCAGGATTCCTTCCAGGCCGGTTTGCGGCTCGAGGCGGATCTGCGGCGCGCTGTGCTGCGACACGAATTCGAGCTGCGGTACCAACCGATCGTGCACCTTCGTACCGGTGAGATCACCGGCCTTGAGGCCCTCGTGCGCTGGCAGCATCCCGAACGCGGCGCCATTCCCCCACTCGACTTCATTCCGCTGGCCGAGGAAACCGGGATGATCATCCCGATCGGCGAATGGGTGCTGCGCGAAGCCTGCCGGCAAACGGCCACCTGGAATGCGCGGCGCACCGGTCAGCGCCCGCTGACCGTGAGCGTCAACCTGTCGTCCGTGCAGTTGGATCAGCCCAATCTGCCCGCCGTGGTCACCTCGGCGCTCAACAACAGCGGGTTGCCGGCAAGTGCGCTGGTGCTGGAACTGACCGAATCGCTGGTGGTCGACCACCGCGAATCCACGCTGCGCCAGCTCGAACAAATCAAGGCGCTGGGGGTGCGTCTGGCGATTGATGATTTCGGTACGGGCTATTCGTCGCTGGCCTATCTGCGCCGCTTCCCGGTCGACATCATCAAAATCGACAAGAGTTTCGTGGACGATGTCGGCGACGAACCCACCGCTGCCGCCCTGACGCTGGGCATCATTCAGCTCGGCCAGGCGCTCAGCCTTTCCACGGTCGCCGAGGGCATCGAGGATCTGGGGCAGCTCAACGAACTCGCCGACGGCAACTGCGAACTCGGGCAGGGCTACTACTTCGCCGAGCCGCTGACCGAATGCGCCACCACGGAACTGCTGTTCCCGACCGATCAATGACCCCAGGCGCCGCTCGACCACGACGCCTTGACCGGGGTCCAGCACCAGGTTGCCGTCGTTCTGCAGCCACAGCCGGAAACGGCCATCCGCCGACCGCAACGCTGACTGCCGGTGCAAAGAACGGCCCGGCGCGAGGATGCGCTGCCACGAGTCGGTCACGGCCTTCTGCACATCATCCAAAAGCAGCTGCTTCGGTACGCCCCAGGGCTGTTGGTTGAGGCTGGAGTATGTGTTCGTCGCTCAACTCACGGCTGTCAGCGGATCAACCCTGGAACCAGCTCGAAAGCCGACACACGATGGAGGTTGGAGGGGCTGCCCCGCCTGGTCAGGTCACCCCTGACGGCAACCGCCTCGCCTGAGTTGTGCGCGCTGATGGCCAAGGCGTAGTCCTGCTCGGTCAGCTCGGCCCATACTCGCCACAGACGCTCCGAGTCGTCGCCCTCCATGATGCCCGCGATACTTACCTGGCCAACGCCGTAGTTGCTCTCGCGGTGCAGCCGAACGACGCTACCAATGATCCGGACGTCTTCCTCGGGGGCACGCGCCCGCATTTCCTTCGCCGCCTGCGACAGCACCTGGATGATTTGCTTCTCTACGCGAATGACTGACGTCGGCTCCACAGGACGCGAGACCGCCCACTGGAAGCTCAACTCGTAGGGCGACTCCGACTCGCCAGCCAGCCCGGCGAGCGCCTCACAGAGATTTGCGCTCACCCCACCGTCCGCTTGAGACGTGAAAGCCTCCAACCCCTCGTCCTGCTGGACAACGAGTTGAGCCGCATTGCATGCTTTCGCGCTGGACGAGTAGAGCAGCTGGGACACCTGACGCTCGAAGGGCATTGATTCAGCCGCGTTTCTTTCACCCTCGAAGTCGATCGTGTCCTGACCGATTCGTGGGGGAAGGGGCACCTCGACAGACCAGATGTAGCTCCCCTCGTAGCTGGGGCCGAGGCGAACCGAGCGCATGAACTCCACCGCGGCAGCCGGCTTCTTGGCAGGCTGAACCAGCCTTCGTAAGGGGCTCGCGACCCCTACGGCCGCAGCAAGCACCCACTGACGAATATGATCCAGCGCTTCGGAGGCATCATTCAACGGAATGGTTCCGGATGGGGATTCCGGTATGATTTTGACATATTGAATATCCGACGCCGCAGAGGAGATGTCGCGGAAGATGTCGATATGCTGCCGTTGCTCCACCTTGGCCACCAGGTCCAGAAGCTGCATGACGAAGCCGGCATAGCCCTTCATGCGGGAGCTGGCGGGGACGAGAGCCTCCACTTCGCCTTCCGCCACATTCTTCCGCCACAGCGTGCCGCCCGCCTCCGGCGTCGCCCACCAGCCCTTACTGCGAAGGTAGAGGGCGATCTGGGACGGCTCACGAGCCGTCAGCGCCTGCGCATCAACGATATGAACATCCATGACAACACCTCCGCTCACCGGTGGCCGCGACTGAGCAACCCGACAAGAGTATCTGTATTCAAGATATTCTTTTGGGTACGGTTGTTGTTTTCGAAACAGCCACCGACAACTCGACACGTGGCGTTTCATTCATGAGTGAAACCCAGTATGCAGCATGATGCAGGCGCAAGCAATCTTCTGAAGCAGCGGCGTACTTGGCTTTCTCCGGTGGAACAATCACCAAGAACAGATACCGCGGGAGTGGGAAATCCTTTCCGACCTGACCGACCAGCCGTCATAGTTGGCGATGGTAAGCGGGTAGCGGAAGCTTTCGTCATCGCCGCCAGGCGCGGACCAGGATTTCACGTGGGCCTCGATGGCGGGGTATCGAACCGAGCCCAGCGATCCCGGGAAGCCCAGTTGGACATCCACCCCATCAACATCCAGGTCCTTCTTGGACGTGACGAGCCCAGCAGCGCACGCCAGGCTCCGTACAAAAGCTTCACCGTAGTGCCCCTGCCAAACCCTGTCTTCGAGCGCCATATCGATCCATCCGGGGGATCGGTCATCTAGTCGAGCGACAAGGGCATCAGGCTGCTGCGATCAGGAATCCCACGCTTGCCGCGCCCAGCCCAGCCAGCACGCTGCTCAGCGCATAAGCCACAGCCACGAACCGCTGCCCCTCACGAGCCAGCCCCAGAATCTCGAAGCTGAATGTCGAATACGTCGTGAGCGCCCCGCAGAACCCCGTCCCCAGCAACGCTGCCAGCCAAGGCGCCACCGGCATCCCCAGCAGGAACCCGAGCAGCATCGACCCGGCCACGTTGACGGTGAACGTCCCCCACGGGAACCCGGAGAGATGCCGCCCCTGGACGTACCGGTCGGTCAGGTAGCGCAGCGGCGCCCCCACTGCGGCCCCGAGAGCCACCAGCAACGCCGTCACGCCCGGACCACCGATTCGGCAATCAGCGTGCCCAGCCAGACCGCCAGCACAGCGCCGACCAGCGTGGCCGCGCAGTACGTCAGGCCGGCGAGCGGGGCGGCGCGCAGGACGTCGACGGAGGCGGTGGAGAAGGTGGTGTAGCCGCCGAGCACGCCTACTCCCCAGAATGGGCGGATCAGGAGCTGCTGGGGCCAACGGCGGGTGATCAGGACCATCAGGATGCCGATCAGGAAGCAGCCGGTGACGTTGATGGCCCAGGTTGACCACAGCGAGTGATGGAACAGAATGCCGATGCTGTAGCGGGAGAGGGCTCCGGCTACGCCGCCGGCTGAGATTGTCAGGAGCACTCGCACGCTACGAATCTAGCGGAGGGGGCAGCAGCCCTCGGCCAGCTCGGTGGTGGCTACGACATTGTCGAATTCCACGCCGGCGGCTTGTTCGATGAGCAGGGGTGACCAGGATGGGCCGGTGCCCGCACCACGCAGGGTGATGTTGCGGAGGGCGGTGTCGCGGTATTGCAGCACGCTCACCTCGCCGTCGACCTCGCTCTTGCCCCAGCCGGCCGCGCGTACGGCATACAGCGGTCCGTGCCAGCGTACGCAGATGTCCTTGATCTCGATGTTCGTCCCCACCTGCTCGGAGGTGACGAACCGGTCCGTGTTGTCACCCGGTAACAGGCGGAAGCCCATGTCGACGTCCTGCAAGCAGGCGCCCTCGACCCGGACGTCGTGCACGGAGCTGAGGTAGAAGCCCTCCAAGGCATCGCTGACCCGCAGGTCAGTAACGGTCAACCGATGCGGGTGGAAGGTGGGGCCGATGATCGACGAGACATCCTTTCCCACCGCACCCCAGTGCACGGCCACGCCGGTGTAGCCACCACGGATCGTGATGTCGTGCAGGGTCAGGTCACTCACCGCACCCATCAGGGCGATGCAGTTGGCGTGCTTCTCGCCCAGGCGTTCGACGTGGATGCGGCGCAGGTCGACCCGGCCGATCCACGACGGGGTTTCGGCATACAGGTAGTCGCCGACGGTGATGGCGGTGCCGCGGTCGCCGCCGTGTTCGCCGGGGTCGGCCGGGGGTGGGCGCAGGCCGAGGTCGCTGACCTCCACGTCGGAGCCGAGGATGTGCAGCACCGGATGACCGGTCGTCCCGGCCGAGACCAGCCACGTTTCGGGCTGGCCGCCGTTTGCTCCGGCCACCGAGGCACCGCGGATGGTCCAGCCGCCTGGCACCCGCAGTCCGTCGGCGATCGTGTGGATGCCCGGCGGCAGCTCCAGCTTGCCGGCGGGCGTCGTGTCGAGCACTTCCTGCAGGACGCGACGATTGCGGCCGGCGTCCACGCCAAGCGCCGGGCGATGGATCATGCGCCAGCCACCGGAACGACCCGGCACGACAAGCCCCGGTCCGCTTGCTTCAATCCGACCAGGATCGGCCCGCCCGAGGGGGTGGTCCGGCGCAGCGTGATGCTGCCGGGGGCGCGCTTCACCACTTCCAATTCCACGGCTACTTCCGCAAGCAGATCAGTAGCCGTAACGCCGAACTGATCAGCCGGTCGCGACTTGTGCACCTCGGCAACAACCCGCGTACTCGCACGGCGGGCAATGCGCAGCGCCTTGAAACCAGCGCGGGCTGGCTTCTTGCGGGCCCACTTGTGCGTCGGCGACACCGGAAGCGGGGGCGCCGGCGTTACCGGGGACACTTCGAGACGAAAGACCTCCGGTACGTCCGCAGGGATGATGGCCAGGTCGCAGCCGGTCGGCACCGGGGCGGCAACGGTGGCCGGGCCGCCTTGTGGACGTACCGAAATCTTGTCCAGCCGCAGACCCAAAGCGGCACGCGCGGCAATCCGGCCCGTGGTCCACGCCGGCCGCGACGGTTCGGCCAGCTCGACCATCAGCAAGCCGTCCTCGTCGAGGTCCTCGGGTCCCAGGTCGAACTCGACGGTTGCCTTGGCCCCACCCGCGCTGCGCAAACCCTGCCGCCGGGCCAGCACCGCCGCCCCCCGCAGCGCACCCTGAGCGCGCACCAGCACCAGCCGGGGCAGCTCAGGCGCCAGCCGCGACGGGCGCACCCGGTCGGACCACCAGCGGGTCGCCACCTCGTCCAGATGCACCAGCACTGACACGCGGGTCGGCACGCCGGGGTTGTGCATCTTGACCCCTACCGCACCGTAATCCCCGGTCACCCGGCCAACGATGGACTGGCCCCGCACGACCTGGTCGACGATCGCCAGGTCACGGCCGCTGCCCACCTCAAGCGGGAGACCCCCGACGTAGTGCGGCGCCTCGTCGTAGTCGGTGGCGAACCAGGAGCCGATCATGCGCCGAAGTCCGTCCGGGTCATCATCGGCTCGCGGCGCGTCCACATCCGCTCGACCGAGGCGTACATCGGGTCGGCGTCGGCTTCGATGTGCCGGAACGTGGCGCGCAGGGTCTTGAGCATGGTGTCGGCCGGCCAGACCTCCCACTGCGGGACGAGCGGGGTGACCACGTCGGTGCCGCTGCGGTAGAGCCACAGCCAGAGCCGCGCGCGGCGGACCTGCTCCTCGGTGACCAGTTCCTCGCCCGCGCGGATGGCGGTGATGCTCTGCTCCAGGGTCTTCCAGTACGCCTCCTGGTCCTCGACGACCGTGGAGAGTCCGCAGGAGCTCCACTCGGACCAGCCGGCCTGGATCACCGGGATGCCGTAGGCGGGCAGCTCGTTGCTGACGCTGCCGCGCACGGTGACGCCGAGGTCGGTCAGGCTCCACAGCGCGTTCTTGCTGAGCGTGGCGCTGGGCCGGAACGCCATGTGCTTGACGCGCTTGTACTGCGCGGCCACGGAGTCGAAGAAGCCGGTGGAGTCATACAGTGCCTGGCTGGGGTGGTCGAGGAACAGCCACTGCGCCTCGGGGTGCTCGGCGGCCCACGCTGCGGTGCCGGCGAACCAGTCGGCCAGGCTCGGGAAGAGTTCCTTGTTGGTGCCGAGCGCGTCCGAGACGGCGTGGTTGTAGACCGTGACGATCGGGCGGTTCGGATCAAACCCCAGACGATCGACCACATGGGTACGAAGCCGGGCCCGCTCGGCCGGATTGTTGAGGTCCACCGACGCGGTCACCCCACCCCGCCACCAACTGGGCCGGCCCAGGTTGACCTTGGCCCGCCACGCCACCAACTCGGCGGTCGGGCGCAGCTCCTCGCGCCGGGTCCAGACCTTGCTCTCGAACACGTCGCCGATCTGACGGGTCAGCTCAGCCCGGAACGTACCGGTGCGGGTGTCGTTCTCCGGGAACAGCCCGTACGCCTTCATGCACCCGGTCTGCTGGGTGTGGATGATCGGCACCTGTGCCTGACGGGCGGCCTCGGCGGCGAGCCCCCACTGGTCGTAGTCGACGTGGCTGGTGACCAGGGCCACCACGTTGCGCTGGAACAGCTCCTGGTAGATGTCGTGCAGCCGGGTGGCGTACGCGTGCCGCAGTTGGTAGTCGGGCCGGGACTTGTACCCCTCCGGCAGCCGCGGCAGCTTCGCGAGGCGGCAGAACGTCGCGTCGGTGTACTCCACGATCGTGTCGTCGTGCCGGGCCGGGGTGGCCGAGGTGCGCACCTTCTCCCAGACGTCGATCACCTCGGAGCCGGCAAACGCGTCGCTGACCTTGCGTACGACCTCAAGGTCGAAGCCGCTCCACAGAGTCTTCATCCAGGCGTCCTCGACGCCGGTGAGCACCACCATGCGGGCCGGGTGCATCCGCCGCAAGGCGTTCGCGAACACCAGGTTGCGCAGATTCACCCGGATGTCCTGGTGGAACATCTCCACCACGATCACCGCGTCGTCGGCCGGCTTCGGGAGGTTTTTCTCCCAGTAGACGGTTGCCGACTCCAGGAACCACTGGAGTTCTTTGCTGTTAGCTTTCAGCCACACCGGCGTTCGTGCCTCTCAGATCAATTCCCAGGACAGCGGCGTGCCCTTTGCCGCGTCCTGCTGGAAGGTGCGCCCGAGCACCAAGGCGATGCTGTCGGGGGCGAGCCCGCCGGTCGGGCGGATGGACCGGACGTTCTCCTCGCTGACCACGTCGCCGGCCTTGACGTCGGCGACCACGTACAGCGACCGGCGGAAGCGCAGGCCTTCCTTCTCGGCTTCGTTCGGGCCGATGGTGGTGGTGCCCAGCCCCTGCCAGGCCCGCTCGGACTCCACGACCAGCGCGGCAAGCTCCTGCGGCTCCAGCGAGAACGCCGAGTCCACGCCGCCGTCGGCGCGGTCCAGGGTGATGTGCTTTTCGATCAGGCAGGCGCCGAGCGCGACGCTGGCGATCGGCACGCCGATGCCGAGTGTGTGGTCACTCAAGCCGATCGGCACGCGCAGCGCCTCGGCGAGCACCGGGATGCGGCGCAGGTTGGTGTATTCCGGCGGCGCCGGGTACGAAGCGGTGCACGACAGCACGACGATGTCGCTGGCCCCGGCGCCCCGGGCGGCATCCACGGCGGCGGTGATCTCCTGCAGCGTGGCCATGCCGGTAGAGATGATCAGCGGCTTGCCGGTGCTGGCGCAGAGCCGGACCAGCGGCAGGTCGGTGATCTCCGACGACGCGATCTTGTACATCGGGGCGTCGAGCTTTTCCAGCAGCTCGACGGCGGTGCGGTCGAACGGGCTGGAGAATGGGGTGAGGCCGTGCTGGCGGGCCCGGTCGAAGATCGCCTCGTGCCACTCCCATGGCGTGTGCGCGCGCTCGTACAGGTCATAGAGGTATTCGCCGCCCCATAGCTCGTGGCCCTTGGAGAGCTGGAAGCGCTCGTGTTTGACGTCCACCGTCATGGTGCCGGCCGTGTACGTCTGGATCTTGATGGCGTGCGCCCCGGCCTCGGCGGCGGTGTCGACCAGGGCGAGCGCGCGGTCCAGCGACCCGTTGTGGTTGCCCGACATCTCGGCCACGATGTACGGCCGCTGACCGGCGCCGATCTCCACATCGTCAACGATCACTGTGCCGTTCCTCCCTCTCCGTCCACACCACGGTCTGCGGTGTGCCGTCGATCAGCCGTTCGTAGCGCTTGGTCTCGCGGAAGCCGAAGCGCCGGTGCAGGGCGATCACCTGCTTGTTGCTGGCGAGCTGCTCGCCGCCCAGCCGGGTCAGCCCGAGCGGGCCGAACGCGTGGTCCACGGCGTCCTGCTCCAGGCGCAGCCAGGCCGGCAGCAGCTTGCCGCCCAGACCGGCCACGTCCAGGTAGAAGCTCCAGCTCGCCGGGTCCTCGCGCAGGTCGAAGATCACCACGCCGCACGCCTGCTGCGCCTGGGTGTAGATCAGCACGTGGCGCCGCGGGTCGGTGGTGGCGTTGTCCCACCACTTGGCGTGTTCGTCGGGCGTGATCACGTGGGTCGTCAAGCTGACCGCGCGCACATCCGGGTGGTTACGCCAGGAGAGCACGGTGTCGCGGTCAGCGTCCGTAGCGGCACGCAGCACTGGCGGGTACACCTCTCACGTTCATCTTTTCGAAGGCGTCACCGTATGGTCGCCGCCTGAGCCTGCTGTGGCGACGAGGCAAGGATCCGGCGAACCACAGGTGACGGCTCGGGGTTGCGCTTGGTCACCCGATACGCCTGCCGCAGTGCCGCGTACAGCGTGTAGCTGCGCGCTTCCACCAGCCGGTGCTTGAGTCCCGAAGGGCCTGCGTAGCCGGCCGGTGTGTAGCGGCGGTAGTGCGCGGCGAGGCGCTTGAAGAAGGCCCGGCGCTGGCGTGGGTGCACGCGCCCGTCGTTGCCCATGACGACCAGCAGGTGGTTCACCATCAAGGTGAACAACGCGTGACGCAGCCACGGCTCGGGATCGCGGGCGGCCACCCATTCCAGCATCCGGTCGTACTGGCCGAAGACCTCGAAGTGGCGCTCGCTGCGGGTGGCGGTGATGGCGCCGAGGCGTCCGAGGCGGTAGTGGTAGCAGACCCGGTCGAGCACGGAGACGCGCTGGGCGGCGATCAGCACAGGGTTGCTGAACGGGACATCCTCGTACCATCCGGGCAGGAAGCGCAGGTCGAGCTCCTCCAGCAGGCCGCGGCGCACGATCCGGTTCCAGGCGGTGTGCTGCAGCTTGATCAGGCTCTGCAGCCGGAAGTCCTTGAGCGCCCCGCTGCTGGCGTCGGGCTCCAGCCGGCCGTTCTCGTGCACCCGCAGATGATCGATGAGCATCACATCCGGACTTTCGGTACGCAGCCGGTCCAGCACCGCGCGCACCGAACCGGCGGGCAGCCAGTCGTCGCTGTCGACGAACCAGACGTACTTGCCGCGCGCCTCGGCGAGCCCGGCGTTGCGGGCCAGCCCCAGGCCGACATTGCTGCTCAGGTGCAGCACGCGCAGGTCGCCGTGGCGGGCCGCGTAGCCGTCGAGCATCTCCCCGCAACTGTCCGGCGAGGCGTCGTTCACGGCGATGACCTCGACCAGCGCCGACTCCTCGGCGGTCAGCCCGGCCCGGATCGACTCCAGGCACTGGTAGAGGTAGCCCTCCACCGCGTACACCGGAACGATCACCGACAGCAGCAGGGAATTCATGGTGCTCACGGTCAACCTCTCAGGTGACGGCAATCGAAACCCCGGTTAACCAGGCCGCAAACACTCACGACCGCTGCGCGGCGACCGATTGGTGCGGTATCGAGACGTTACGGAAGGGGAAGGCAGGCGTGGTGGACCGGTTGATGCGGGCATCCGCGGGCACCGCGCTGTTCGCGGTGCTGTGGTTCGTGCTCAACCTCGTGCACCCGGTGGGGCCCAAGTTCGTCCTGTGGCTGCCGTGCGCGGTGGCCGGCGTCCTCGCCTTCCTGATCCTGCTGCGCACCGCCCGCATACCGAGCCTGCCGCAGGCCACCCGGCGGTTCTGGCGGCACCTGACCATCGCGGTCGGCCTGGTTGCGATCGGCGTACCGGCCCAGGCGGTCGACGTGCTGACCTCAGCCGACCGGCACGGCGCCCACACCGGCCCGGTCATGCTTACGTTCTGCGGCGCCGGCGTGCTGGTCATCATGTACGGGCTGTTCCGGCTCCCGCTGGGGCGCCAATCGCCCGGCGAGGTGACCCGCATCGTGCTGGACGCCGCCACCGTGGCGCTGGCCGCTGCGGTGTTCATGTGGCACTTCTCCACCCGCACTGCGCTCAAGGGCGACGACAAGACCGCGGTGTACGTCTCGCTGCTGGTCACGCTCATCGCCCTGCTGGCCGTATTCGCTGTGGTCAAGTTCGTACTGTCCAGTCACCTGCACGTCGACAACGGCGCGCTGCGGCTGCTGGCCGTAGCGATCATGATGGGGGCCGTCGGACCGCTGTTCCGCCCGCCCATCGAGGCGATTGACCCGACGCTGTTCCCCGGCATGGCCACCGAACCGTTGGTCTACTTCTTTGGTTCCTGGGCCGCGGCTCGTCAGCGTTGCGCTTCCAACGGCGCGACCAAGCGCCGAGGCGTGGTAGAGGCCCGGCGACGGCCGTTCAGCATGCTGCCGTATGTGGCAGTGGCCGCCATCGACGGACTGCTGATCGCGGTGAGCTTGCAAAAGTCTGACGACTTGACGGTCGTGGTGGCCGCCGTTGTGCTGCTGACCGCACTGGTCGTGGTCCGCCAGGTGGTGGCGTTCCGGGAGAACAGCCGGCTGCTCGCGCGCCTCGACCACGGCGCCACCCACGACGCGCTCACCCAACTGCCCAACCGGGTGCTGTTCCACAGCCGGCTGCAGAAGGCACTGACCTCGCCCGGCGATCGGCCCGTGGCGGTTGCGCTGATCGACCTCGACGACTTCAAGGAGGTCAACGACACGCTCGGCCACGAGGTCGGCGACCAGTTGCTGATCGGGGTGGCAACCCGTCTCGAAGGCTGCGTACGGGCCGAGGACACAGTCGCGCGTCTGGGCGGAGACGAATTCGTGGTGGTACTCGACGACGCCGACCCGGCCACCGCCGACCTGGCCGCCGAGCGCATGCGCAACGCCCTGCACCAGCCGATCTACGCCGACGGCCACGAGCTGCCGATCCGGGCCAGCATCGGCATCGCCGACGGACGCTCCGGCGCCGAGGCGTCGGTGCTGCTGCGCCAGGCCGACATTGCCATGTACGCGGCGAAGAAGCTGGCCGGCACGGCGTACCTGCACTACGACCCCAGCATGGCAACCGCCGGCAGCGACCACACCCACCTGGGCGCCGAGCTGCGCGAAGCGATCAGTGGCGACCAGCTCTTCCTGCTGTACCAGCCCATCGTGGCCCTCGACGACGGTCGCATCCTGGGCGCCGAGGCGCTGGTCCGCTGGGCCCACCCGGTGCGCGGCGTGCTGGCCCCGGACGCTTTCATCCCGGTCGCCGAGCGCACCGGGCTCATCGTGCCGCTCGGGCGCTGGGTCATGCGCACGGCGTTCGCCCAGCTCGCATCCTGGATCGCCGAGCACGGCGACGCCGCGCCGGGCGTCCTCAACGTCAACGTATCGGCCCGCGACCTGCGCGAACCCGCCTTCGCCGACGCGGTGGCCACCCTGCTGGCCGAGTTCCGCCTGCCCGCCGACCGGATCGTCCTGGAGATCACCGAGACCATGGCGGTCGAGCAGGGGCAGTCGGTGCTCACCCTGCACCGGCTGCGCGGCCTGGGCGTGCGCATCTCGCTGGACGACTTCGGCACCGGCCACTCGACGCTGACGCTGCTGCACGACTGCCCGATCGACGAGATCAAGCTCGACCGCTCGTTCACCCAGTCACCGATCGACGACCGGGTGCCGGTGTCGGCGGCGGTCATTCACTTGGCGCAGGCGCTGGGCTTGCACGCGGTGGCTGAGGGCGTGGAGACGGCTGAGCAGGCTGAGCAGTTGCTGTCGCTCGGGTACTTGGCGGCTCAGGGGTATTTGTTCGCTCGCCCGATGCCTGCTGGGCGGCTCGGGAAGGTGCTGGAGGCCAGGGTGCCGTTGCTGGGGAGCGCTGCTGAGGACCCAGCGGCGGTTCCCGCGGCTTGAGGGGCTCTGAATTCCCGAGGGCGGAAACGGGTTACGGCGGTGGGTGCGGGGGTAGTTGAGAGGGCGTAGGTACCGCTTCCCTGGAGGTCGACATGGCTACCGATGACAAGATCGACAACAAGGCTGAAGAGCTCGGCGGCAAGGTGAAGGAGGGCGTCGGCAAGGCGACCGACGACCACAGCCTCGAGGCCGAAGGCAAGGCTGACCAGTCGAGCTCCAAGCTCAAGCAGGCCGGCGAGAGCATCAAGGACGCTTTCAAGAGCTGAAGCACGCCTTGACGAGCTGAGGCCTTCACAGCTTCTCCGAGGCTTTACCAGCCTCTACAAGCTGAAGTGCCTTGACGTTCAAGCATGCGCGTATGCGGGGGCAGGCCACGTGGCCTGCCCCCGCAGCTTTATGTTCCGATAGCTTCACCGCCGCTTCACCGTCGCACAGCGCCTGCCTCTCCTCGGCCCTCATCCGACCGGAGCTGTGGCGCGCCTCAGGTCACACGCGGGCGAGTTCGGATTCTGGCTCGGGGTCCGTGGCTCGGTGGGCGCCGATTACCGGCGGGGCGGGCTCGTGGGCGATCGCTGGTAGCCAGTTCAGCCAGCGCGGCAACCACCAGTTGCGCTCGCCGAGCAGGACCATCACCGCGGGCAGCAGCACTGCTCGGATGATGGTGGCGTCCAGGAGGACTGCGGCTGCCAGGCCCACGCCGAGTTCTTTGGTCGAGACCAGCGGCAACGTGGCGAACAGGGCGAACACCGCCACCATGACGACCGCCGCGCTCGTGATGACACCGGCGGTGCTGCCGATCCCGCGGGCCACAGCTTCTCGGGTTGGCAGGCCGCGGTCGTAGCCTTCGCGGATCCGGCTGAGGACGAAGACGTGGTAGTCCATGGACAGGCCGAACAGGATGATGAACAGGAACAGCGGCATCCAGGCGGTGATGCCGGCGCTGGATCGGAAGTCGAGCTGCTTTTCGAAGTGGCCGTACTGGAAGACGTAGACGAGCATGCCGTACGCCGCGCCGACCGACAGTAGGTTGAGTACGACCCCCGTGGCCGCCACCACTACTGAACGGAACGAGACGAGCAACAGCAGGAACGCCAGCCCGAGCACGAACCCGAACACCCACGGCAGCGAGTCGCTGAGCCGCTTGTTGAAGTCCACGTTCTGCGCCGTGTCACCGGTGACCGCCACAGTTGCGCCGCTCAGCGGACCGAACGACTGCGGGGCCAGGGTGCTGCGGAGCGTGGTCAGGGCCGCCTTGGACGTACCGTCATCGCCGTTGCCTTTGAGGGCGAGGGACACAACCGCGACCGTGCCGGCGGGATTGACCTTGACGGTGACCGGGCCTTGCAGGTGGTCCGAGTTCTCCGCGGCGGACGTGAACTTCGCCAGGGCTGCTTCGAACTCCGAGCCGCGCACGCTCGGCGCCTGAACCACCACTTGAGCGGGGGTTTCGTGACCCGGGTAGGCCGCCTCGATCCGGGTCAGCGTCTGGACTGTGGCCAGGCCCGGCGAGAAGTCCTTGAGCGTCTCGCCCTTGGTGCGCAGATCGAGCATCGGCGCCGCGAGCGCAGCCAGGGCGGCCACTGCCACCAGCGCGGAGACCAGCGGCTTCGCGAGTACGACGCGCAGCACGGCCTGCCACAAACGCCCGTCCCCGTTGCGCCGGTAGAGCCCGGGGATCTTGATGGCGTCAACCCGATCGCCCAGCGCGGAGAGCAGGGCCGGCAGCACCGTCAGCGAACCCAGCACGGCGGTGGCCACCACAAGGATCGTGCCGACCGCGAAGCTCTCGAACGTGGCGTCCTGGGTGAAGAACATGCCGGCCATGGCGACGACCACCGTGAGGCCGGAAACCCAGATCGAGCGTCCCGAGGTCTGCGCCGCGATCACCAGCGCCCGGTGCGGATCGGCACCGCGCCGCCGCTCGTCACGCTCACGCCGGATGTAGAACAGGCAGTGGTCGACGCCGACGGCCAGGCCCACCAGCAGCATCACGTGCATCGTCTCGTCGGCGGCCGGGACCATCCGGCTGACCACGGCCAGCAAGCCGAGCGCCGCGATCACCGCGGTCACCGCGAGCCCGACCGGCAGCAGCGCGGCGACGAATGCCCCGAACGCCACCAGCAGAATCCCCAGGGTGATCGGAATCGACAGCAGGCCCAGCCGGTTGAGCCCGGTCTCCAGCGAGTCGTCGACCATCTTGGCCCCGCTGGCATCGCCCGCCTCCGCCACGTAGAGCCCGGGGTGACGCTGCTGCACCTGGGCCACGGCGTCCTGCAACGGCTGCACCCGCTGCTTGGCCGTCTCCGGGTCGCCCTTCATGGTGAAGGAGACCAGCGTGGACGTGTTGTCCGCGGAGGCCAGGGGCTTGGCGACGCCGGCGACCTCGGGGCGGGCTTGCAACGTGCGGGTGACGTCGGCAACCGCCGCCTGCCGGTCCTGCCCCTGAACCAGCACCATCTCCCCGGCCGGCTGGTCGGGGAACCCGGCGGCGGCGATGATTTTGTCGGCCCGGCCCGATTCGCCGTGCCCGTAGTCGGAGTCGGTGGCCTCGGTCGTGCCCATTTGTCCACTGAGCACGGTGATGCCAGCGACGAAGGCTATCCACAGCAGAATCGCCCACGTGCGATGCCGGGCGCTCCACACCGCGGCTCGAGCCGCGATCCCGGTGACGTTGTCCCTGTTCCTCATGGACAACGACGCTATGAGCCAGCACGGCTGAGAATAAGCCGGTCAGCACCCGGACTCGCAGTAGTGCTAGCCCCACCCTGCCTGGAACGCCGGTCCTACCCCTGCAGGTAGGTCAGGACGGCGAGCACCCGGCGGTGCTGTTCGTCGTCCTGGTGCAGGCCGAGTTTGGTGAAGATGTTGCGCACGTGCTTTTCCACCGCACCATCGGTGACGACGATCTTCTTGGCGATCGCGCCGTTGGAGCGGCCCTCCGCCATCAGGCCCAGGACTTCTCGCTCGCGCGGCGTCAACGCCCGCAGCGGATCGTCACGGCGGCGGCGGACCAGTAGCTGGCTGACCACCTCGGGGTCGAGCACGGTGGCGCCGCCGGCCACCTGGCGCAGCGCGTTGAGGAACTCGGCGACCTCGGCCACCCGGTCCTTGAGCAGATAGCCGACCGCCCCTCGGCGGTCGGCCAGCAGATCGTCTGCGTATTCGACTTCCACGTACTGCGAGAGCACCAGGATCGGGGACCCGGGGACGCGGGAACGCGCTTCGACGGCGGCGCGCAGGCCCTCGTCGGTGTGTGAGGGCGGCATCCGTACGTCCACGATCGAAACGTCCGGCCGGTACTCCGCCACGGCCTTGACCAGCGACGGACCATCGCCGACGGCCGCCAGCACCGTGCAGCCGTTCTCCTCCAGGAGCCGGATGAGCCCTTCCCGGAGGAGTACGGCGTCGTCAGCAATCACCACCCGCATGCACGGGACACTACCGTTCAGGCCGGCAGCGCCACTGTCAGCGTGGTGCCACCACCGGACGGGCTTTCCAGGCTCAGCACGCCGCCGGCCGCCTCGACCCGGTCGGACAGCCCGGCGAGGCCGTGACCCTTGGCCTGACTGGCTCCGCCAACCCCGTCGTCCGCCACGGTGATCAGCAGGCCCGCACCGGCCCGGCGTACGGTGATCTGCACCTCGCCCGCGTGGCTGTGCTTGGCGACGTTGGTCAGCGCCTCGGCAACCACGAAGTACGCGGTGCTCTCCAGCATCGGGTCGAGCCGGCCCATCGCCGGAGCGTCCAGGTCCACCGGGATCAGCGAGCGCCCGGCCAGCGCGGTCAGCGCCGCTTGCAGCCCCCGGTCGACCAGGATCGGCGGTGCGATGCCCCGGGACAGGGCGCGCAGCTCGTCCAGGGTCTCCCGGGTCTGGGTCAGCGCCTCGGCAACCGTGGCGCGGGCCGCCTCGGGGTCGTGGGCGAACTGCTGCTCGGCCCGGCCCAGGTCCATGGCCAGCCGGACCAGCCGCTGCTGCGGGCCGTCGTGGATGTCGCGTTCCAGCCGGCGCAGCGCAGTGGCTTCGGCGGACACGGCGGCGGCCTTCTGCGCCTGGGCGGTGTCGCGGGCGGCGTTGGCCTCGGCGACCTGTTCGCGCAGCTCGTTGACCCCGTTGAGCAGTCCCCGGGCGAACAGCGCCTCGAGCAGCGTCACCCCGCGCATCATCGGGTAGAGCGTGCCGAGGAAGAAGAAGCCGGCGGCCATCCAGAACACCATCCGCGTGATGTAGCTGTCGCCCATGCCCAGCAGCTCGGGCAGGTCCTGGTTGTCCGGCCCGCGTGGGATGGTCCAGTCCCAGGCCGGGAAGGTCAGACCGCCGAGCGCCCCGGCCCACCAGGTGACCGCGACCGAGAACGCGATGGTGCTCGGGATCAGCCGGAGGATGGCGTGCAGCAGGTCGAGCCAGGACTGCCCGTCGGTGAAGGGCGTCAGCAACCGGCGTACCGGCGTCGACTCGGGCTTGGCCCGCTTGTAGCGGGGGTGCGGCATCCGCCGGCCGAGCACCGGGGCAATCCGGGCGCGTTCGAGCGTGGCGAATCCACGGGACATCCAGAGGGTCCCCATCAGGATGGGCAGACCGATCCAGATGATGGCGGTGCCGAGCCCGACGGCGAAGCCGGTGATGCCCAGCACGAGGGTCACGATGGCCAGCGGAAAGCCCAGCAGGACGTACTGGGTGTCGATTCCGAGCTGGCGCACAACTCGCACGGCGGGGGAAGTCATGACTTGACCCTAGGCAGCCGGCGCCTGCAAACCGATCCCGCTGACCGGCACATCGGAGGTAGGGCTAGCCCTACCTCGCCGAAATCGCCAGTACGGCGGTGGCGTTTGCGCGATGCTGACGTGATGAGCGACTGGACTCAGCTGCAGTCGACCGTGCAGCGCCAGATCGACGCGCTCGTCTTCGCCGGGCGCGAGATCGGTGTGCAGGTGGCCGCATATCTCGACGGGCAGACGATCGTAAACGCGGTGTCGGGGCTCGCCGACGAGTCCACGGGCGCCCCGGTCACCCCGGACACCCCGTTCTTCAGCTTCTCCACCGGCAAGGGGCTGACCAGCACCGCCGTCCACGTGCTCGCGGAGCAGGGGAAACTCGACTACGACTTGCGCATCGCCGAGGTCTGGCCCGAATACGGCCGGCACGACAAGCAGAAGACCACGGTGCGCCACGCGTTGCTGCACGCGGCCGGGGTGCCGTCGCTGCCGTGCTACACCACGCCCGAGGACTTCCTGGACTGGGATCGGATGTGCCGCACCATCGCCGGGTCGACCCCGGAATGGGAGCCGGGCACGCGGCACGGGTTCCACGAATGGACGTACGGCTGGCTGCTCGGCGAGGTGGTCCGGCGAGCCACCCAACGGCCGATCGCGTGGGTGCTGGCCGAGGACATCGCGCGTCCGCTGGGAGCCGAGCGCGAGCTGTTCTTCGGCGTACCCCCGCAGGATCTGAATCGGGTGGCCCGGCTCAAGGATCGCAACTGGCGTCAGTCGCTGGAACTGTTGAGCCAGCACATCGCGAACTTCGACGCGATCGCCCCGCCCAACGTGCGCCCGGAAGCGGGTCTGGCCAACCGCCGCGACATCATGCAGGCCGACATCCCGGCGGTGGCCACGGTCAGCGCCCGCGGTATCGCCCGGATGTACGCCGCGCTGATGGGCGAGGTCGACGGCGTGCGGCTGATCTCCCCGGCCCGGCTCAAGCAGGTCACAGCCGTGCTGACCGAGGGACCCGACTGGGCTTTCGCCGGAGATCTGCCCAAGACGATGGGGTACGTTGCCCAACTCGGCGGCACGCGTTTCGGCTGGAGCGGCAACGGTGGCAGCCTGGCCGGCTTCTACCCCGGCCTCAACCTGTCCGTCGCGGTGACCAAGAACTACCTGGGCACCACCGACGACGACCCGATGGAAGGCATCGCCGCCACCATCCACGCGGCAGTGCTCAGCCAGCGAGTTGTCACACCCCAGGCCTGACGCCGGCGGTTATGCGGGGCGCTTCGATCGGCGAGTTGTCGCTGAGCGGGGTGGGGCGGCGCGCATCTGGTCCCGGACGCGGCCCAGGATGCCGGCGATGGCCGTGATGTCGGCGTCGGTCAGGGTTTCCAGCAGCAGGCTCTGCACCACCTGGATGTGGCCGGGCATGACCACGCCGAGCAGGTCGCGGCCGGCCTGGGTGAGCGTGACCACCGTGCTGCGTTCGTCGTCTTCGGCCGGGGCCCGGGTGACCAGGCCGGCCCTCTCCAGTTGGGCGGCCTGATAGGTGAGCCCGCTGCGGCTGTAGACCAGGCCGTCCGCCAGGTCGGTCATGCGCAGCTTGCCGCTGGGCATGTCCCGCAGCGACGCCAGGATCTGGAACTGCGGGCCGGTGAGTCCGCCGTCGTCACGAAGCTGCTTCTCCACCGCGTGCTCAAGCAGGGCGGCCACATCTTTCAAGGCCAGGTACGCCTCAAGCTGTTCGGGCAGGATCGGACGGGGTTCGCTCACCCCCACATTCTACTTGCTTCGAATTCGCAGCTCATCGGGCAGCGTCCGGCACTCAACGGCGGCGGGTGCGGAAAAGGGCGACTGCGCCGGCCGCGACGACCACTATTGCCGCCGCCGCGATAGCGATCAGCGTTGCCGGCGACATCCCGCCGCCCGCCGCCGGCTCCTCCTCAACAAGATCAACAGCGGCAGGCGCCGGGGAAGGCGTCGAGGAGGCGGGTGCGAAAGGGGCAGCCGCGGCGGCCACCTGGAAGCCATACGACCCCTGCACCACATGCCCGTCCACCGAGACCACCCGGTAGGCCACGGTGTAGTTCCCGCCCGCCAGCGGAGCCGTCACCTCGATCGTGGCCCTTGTCGTGTCGACCTGCGGCGCCGAGGTGGTCACGCGCTGCTTGGCCGCGTCCGACAGCACGACAGTGGTGAAGTCCGGATTCAGCTTCTGCGCGAACGTCAGCGTGATCGCTTCCGGGGCCTTCTTCAGGGTCGCGTCGCGGGCTGGGTCGCAGGACAGGAGCTGGTTGTGTGCCCACGCGGGCGTGCCGGGCAGCAGCATGACCGCCACGGCCGCGAGGGCAGCCAGAACCGTTGAGACACGCGGGGTACGCATGGGCCGTTGGTCGGCCGGCCGGACGGGAAAGTTCCCTCCGGACTCAAGAAAGTTCGTAGATCGTCACCGGGCCGCTGATGTACCGGACTGCGGCCGCCGAGTCCAGCGCGGGCGAAACGAACCCCGCGCGGGCGTCGGCGAACAGCCACTTGACGTTGTACTGCTCTCGCAACGCCCGCAGGTCCGCTGGCGCAGCCGCACGGAAGGCCCGCTCGTTGAGCTGGAATTCAGCCTGATCGGGGGCCGGTTGTACGGGGTAGCTCAACCCGTTCACGCCGTTCGCGGCCACCGTCGCATCGGAGTAACCCCAGCTCTCCACGAGGGTACGACGACCGCCGAGCCCAGCCACCCAGAACGCCCGCGCGTCGCACGGCTCGGCCAGGGCGATGGCCTGGCAGTGCACGTTCGTGGCGACGATGTCGTCGTTGCCGGCGTGCTCGTCCAGCCAGATGGCGGCCCGCATCTCTTCCTGGGTGATCAGGCGCGAGGTGAGCGGCTGGCGTGCCGGACTGGTTCCGGTACGCCACAGCGTCTGCGAATAGCTGCTCGCGATCGCGGCCATGCCGGACCCCAGCGAGGCGGCCACCACCGCGACCAGCAGCGAACGCCAGCTCTTGCGCAGGACCAGCACCACGATCGCGGCCACGGCAACGAACGCGAGCGCCCGCAGCACCGGCAGACCCAGGGTCCCGGCCCACTGCGACCAGAGCTCGGTGTTGCTCGGCCGGGCGACGTCCGGGGCGGTCAGGGCCCACACCGCGCCGGCCATGAACCCGGCAACCGGGATCCACCAGCGGCGTACCCGGTCGGCCAGGAACCAGACGGTCAGCACGCAGCCGAACGGCAGCGCGCCCAAGAAGAAGTAGAACTGGCTCGCGGACGGGTGGTAGAACACCCACGCCGCGCCCGTACCGGCCACGATCATGCCGCCGAGCAGCCAGGCGGCCGGGTCGATGCGCATCGGGCGAGTTCCGAGGCCGAACAAGCCCAGCAGCCGGGGTGCCTGCATGACCAGCCACCAGGCGACCACGGCGAGCGCGAACACCCAGCCCCGGGCGTCGGCGCCGGCGAGGCCCGGCGGCAGGAAGCCGTTCTGGACGAAGCCGTCCGCAACGCCCAGGGTCTGCGAGTACGGGTCCATCCAGCGCAGCGCGGCAAGCGGTTGAAGGCCGAGCACGCCTGCTCCCCCACCGGCGAACAGCTTGGTGCCGAGGTACATGGGGATCAGCAGCGCAATGAACAGGCCGGCTGCCGCGCGCGGGAACGCCCGGTCGCGGATCCACAGCATCATCGCTGCCAGGGCCACGCCGGCGATCAGCGGGGGCAGGGCGCTGGACTTGGCTCCGGCGCAGGCCAAGGCGAGCACGGGGATCACGAACCAGAGCGGGCCCAGCGGCCGCTTGCGCAGCAGGTCGATGGCGAACAGGACGAGCAGGGCCAGCAGCGGCAACGCGTACGTCTGCGAAGGGCTGGGGAAGGTGAGCGGCGAACCACCGTTTGGTGTTACCGGGTTGCCGAGCGCGAGCGGCAGGGCACCGATGCCCGCGGCACCGGCGAGCGGACCGGCCCACCACTTGCCGCTGACCTCGCGGCCGAGCACCGCGATCACCATCAGCGCGGCCGCCGCGATCGGCACGTTCCACAGCCGCAGCAGCACGGTGCTCTCGGGAATCCGGGTGATCATGCTGGCCGCGGCCATGTCGGCGTCGGACAGGTAGTGGTAGCGCAGCGTGTCCCCGGCCAGCTGCGGCACCTGGAACGGCATCGACCGGGTCATCTCCTGCACCAGCGACAGGTGGTACATGAAGTCCTGGTAGTACGCCGTGTCCGCGGGTGGCAGCGGAACCGCCGACCACGACACTGCACCCCAGGCGACGATGACCAGCAGGCCCCACGCGATCATCCAGGACCAGCGGACCGGCAGTGGCTGGGGCTCGGCGATGCGCCAGTGCCGGCGCAGCGGCGGGACCGAGGCGAAGGCCACCAGCACGAGCAGCGGCCAGCACCACAGCACCTGTTGCAGCCCGGTCGCGGCAGCCAGGGCCCAGCCGACCAACTGGACGAACAAACCTGTGGCCGTACCCAATCCAAGGTCTTCGGGAAGGTTGCCCCGGCTGCCTCGCAACGCGCGGTAGACGAGCGTGCCCGGTGCGACGACCCCGACGGCCAGGTAGGCGCTGTAGACCGCGATGTCGAGGCCCGGGGTGTCGTAGTGGCGCAGGGCGAAGACGTAGGCGAGCGCGACCAGCACCCAGGGCAGGACCGTGAGCAGGCGGGACGGGCGGCGCGGGGCTTCAGTGGTGGCCACGGCCGGGATGGGCCGGGTCAGCACGTTCGTCATAGCGCAGTAGCCGCCGATCGCTGCTTCGGGATTTCCACTTCCTGCGGCACGGTGGCCGAGTCGAATCCAATGTGGAATGTTGGGCGGTTCTGAACGGTTTTGTAGATCCGGGCGACGTACTCGCCGAGCAGGCCGAGGCAGATCAGCTGCACGCCGGACAGCAGCAGCACCGCGAGGAACAGCGACGTCCAGCCCGGGATGACCGTGCCGTTGGCCCAGACCACCATGCCGAAAACCATCAGCGCGAGACAGGCGAGGAACGCGATTGCACCGAGCCAGGTGGCGATCCGCAGCGGGGCGGCCGAGAAGTTGGCCGCGCTGTCCCAGGCCAGGGCGACCATCTTGCGCAGCGGGTACTTGGTCTCACCGGCGGCGCGCTTCTCGCGGACGTAAGTGACCTGGCCGGCGGCGAAGCCGAGCGAGGGCACCAGCAGCCGGTAGACCGGGGTGCGCTCGGGCAGCACCTTGAGCACGTCGACCACCTCGCGGCTGAGCAGCCGGAAGTCGCCGGCCTGCGAGGGCACGTCGGCGCCGACCAGGCGCCGCATCAGCCGGTAGTAGGCCCCCGCGGTGTGGCGCTTGAAGAACGTGTCGGTCCTGCGGTCGGAGCGTACGCCGTACACGACGTCGAGGCCCTGCTCGCGCGCCACCCGCAGCATCTCCACGATGGTCTCCGGCGGGTCCTGCAGGTCCGCGTCGATGCTGACCACCCAGTCGCCGCGCGAGCGGTGCAACCCGGCGGTCAGCGCGGCCTGATGCCCGCTGTTCTGCCGCAGCTTGACCAGGCGCAGCTCCGGCCACACCCGGCCCTGCTCGAACAGCACCTGGGCGGTGCGATCGGCGCTGCCGTCGTCGACGGCAACCACCTCGTAGCCAACCCCCAGACCGTCAAGCGCCGGGCGCAACCGTTCGACGAGCGCGGGGATGACCGCTTCCTCGTTGTACATCGGCACGACGACCGACAGGACGATGCTGCTCACGGCTTACGGATCCCCTATGTCTCGAGCGTGGTCAGACGGGTGAACTCATGCGGCAGGTCGTAGCCGTCCCAGATCGCGCTGAAGGTCAGCGCGGAGCCGAACGGCACGATCCGGTCGACGCCGCGGCCGCCGAGCGCTTCGGCGAACGCGCGCAGGTCGGCCGGGGCGAACCCGAAGTGGCTGAAGGTCTGGTCCTGACGGTTCATCGCGGGCACCAGCTCGGTGAGCGAGCCGACGTGCGCGAACGGGAAAGCGCCTGCGCCGATCCAGCGCCGCGGTGCCTCGCCGGGTCCGCTCAGCGCCAGCGAGGTGATGCTGTTGTCCGGGAACGCCACGGCGGACACCGCGCCGGCGGCGGCCAGCCCGTACGCGTTGACCCGCTTCTCCACTGCCATGGCCGCGTCCACGACCCAGCCGCGCTGCGCCACGACCTCGGCGAGCAGCGTCAGGAATTCCTCCTGCACGGCGGTGGCCTGGGCGGACTCGCCGCCGACGAGGAAGACGGTCCGGGGTGAGGAGCAGGCGGCCTGGTCGAACCAGTACGCGTCGTTGGAGAACCCGGCCACGGCGTTGCGCCGGCTGCTCGCGTCGGCGGCTCGCCAGCCCGGTACGGACAGCGCCGCCCAGGACGTACGGTCCGGGAAGGTCAGATCCCGAGCCGAGGGGCGCAACGGGTGCCGGCGAATCGCTTCCACCGCCGAGTCGCCGCCCCAGATGACACGCAGGTCGCACCACGCGCTGTACTCGGCGGTC
Organism: Actinoplanes sp. TFC3; assembly: GCF_001553785.1. GTDB lineage: Bacteria > Actinomycetota > Actinomycetes > Mycobacteriales > Micromonosporaceae > Actinoplanes. The sequence continues at coordinate 617,977 of NZ_LOJP01000001.1, read as the reverse complement.
AGCTTGTCGTCGCGGCCGTAAGTAATCATCTTCTGGGTCCGCGCGATCACCGGGTCGGCGTCGGGCAGCGTGGCGTTCAGCGTCTCGAGGACCGTGTCGGCGGCACCGGCCGAGCGCGTCGAGATGCGTACGACGTTGTGGTTGCCGGCCAGCGCGGACAGCGCCCACGAGTACACGAAGATGGTGTCGACGTTCGCCGGGGGTACGTGGAACACGTTGCCGCGCGGGAAGACGTAGGTGTTGTCGTCGCGGCGCATCCGGTCGGCAGTGCGCTTGAGCTCGGCCGGGCGCAGGAAGTAGCCGAGCGAACCCAGCTCCGGGTGCCGGCGGGCCACGGCCGGGGCAAGCAGTTTGCGGGCGAAGCGGGACAAGAAGTCCAGCACCCGGGCGTCGCCGACGGCCAGCCGGTCGTCGGAGAAGCCGGGCTCACCAAATCGGTAGTGCATGCTCATGCCGCCTCCCGGTAGGTGTCGCTGCAACCCCGGGCCTCGGCGCGCGGCAACCGGCCGAGCACCGAGAACCGCTTGCCGGGCCAGTCCCCGTCGTCGATGCCGTCGAGCACGCCCAGGTCCTCGGTGAGCAGCACGTGTCCCGGGTACGAGGTGGGCAGCGTGCTCACCACCTCGATCAACCCCGGCTCGCCGACGGGCTGCTCCTGCCAGGTGCGCGGGTTGCGGATGATGACGTCGGCGAAGTCCGGGCAGTACAGCGAGCCGCCGGAGGGTCCCTCCAGGAACACCGTGCCGATCTGCTCGACCATCCCGTAGTAGTTGTGCATGTGGGTGAGCCCGGTGTGCTCGCGGAAGCGGCGGCGGAACTCCTCGGGCGACACGGACTGGTCGACGAGCTTCTTCCAGCCACCGCTGTGGATGAGGATGCCGTTGCTCAGGTCCAGGCCGTGCTCGCGCGCGACCTCGTACAGGTGCAGCCAGACCAGGAACGTGAAGCCGAAGATGAGGAACGGCTCGCTGCCGTGCTTGTCCAGAAACGAGCGCAGGGCGTCGAGGTCCGGCTTGCCATCGGGGTCGAGCGCCCAGGCGTGGTCGCGGCCGAAGGTGGCCATGCCGAGCACCCCGGCCCCGCGGGCGCTGAACGAGCGGCGGTCCTTGAGCAGGCCCTTGGAGTCGACCAGGATCATCGGGAGCCGGCGCGGGCCGAGCACCTGCTGCAGGGTGGCGCCGAGCTGGCGGGTCTGCGCGGCGGCGGCGGCCTTGTCCAGGTAGATCCGGCTGACCTCACCGGTGGTGCCGCTGGAGGTGAGGACCTTGAAGACCTCGTCGTCCGGGATGCTCTTCAACTGCAGGTTCTTGAACAGCCGTACGGGCAACCACGGCAACTCGGCGACCGTGGCCGCCGAGGTGAACCCGGACGCGGCGAGAATCCGGTCGTACTCCGGGGAATTGGCACGGTGGTGCTGGGTGAGCTCGGACAACTCCTTGTGCAGCAACGCCTCGCGCTCAGGCTGCGACAGGGTGAACACACTCACTTGAGGGCCTCCAGCGACCGGTAGTCGACCTTGCCGGTCGGGAGCAGGGGCAGCGCGTCGATGCCGCGGACGTCAAGCCCGGAGAAGTGGGTGCCGAGGAAGCCGGCCAGTTCACCGCGCACCGAGCGGGCGTACTCGGCGTCGGCGCCTTCGACGAAGACGTGCAGCTTGTCGTCGCCGGCGACCGCGGCCACCGCGCCGTGCGGGGCGAGTTCGCGTTCGATGTCGTCGAGGTTGACCCGCACGCCGAAGACCTTGCCGATGCGCTTGACGCGACCGGTGAGGAACAGGAAACCCTCGTCGTCGATCCGGCCGAGGTCACCGGTGCGCAGGACACCGTGCAGTTCGTCGGGCTTGGCGAGATCGGGGGCGCTGTCGGCGTACCCCATCATGACGTTGGGTCCTCGATAGACGACCTCGTCCTGCTCGATGGCGAACGAGCCGCCGGGCAGGGCAAGACCGGCGGAACCGAGCTTGCCGGCGATGCGGTCGCAGGGCAGTGCGGCCATGCGCGGGGCGGCTTCGGTCTGGCCGTACATCACCACCAGCCGGCCGCCGACCGTTGCCATGCGTCCGGCGAAGTCGGTGACCAGCTCGGTTCGCAAGCGGCCGCCGGCCTGGGTGAGCGTGCGCAGCGACGGGTATCTGGCGGGGTCGAAGCGCAGCCGGCGCAGCATTTCGTACTGGTAGGGGACCGCGGCCAGCGAGGTGACGTTGTGCTCGGTCAGCACGGTCCAGAAGTCGCGCTGCAGCAGGCCGCCGCGTTCCAGGACCACTGTCGCACCGGCGAGCAGGTGGCTGTTGAGCACTGACATGCCGTACGAGTAGAAGAGCGGCAGGGTCGTCACCGCTACCTCATCGGCAGTGATCCCGAGGCTCGCCACGATCGCTTCGGTGTTCGCCAGCAACGCGTTGCGGCTCAACCGGACCAGCTTCGGGTTCCCCGTCGACCCGCTGGTGGTCAACAGCAGACCCAGATCCGGGTGTACGACCGCAGCAGCCGACTCCCGCACCCACACGTCCCCGTCCGCCGAGTAACCGGCCGGTGGCTCTGTGGTCGTACCGGTGACCAGCGCGGGCTCGAACCGGGTCACGAAGTCGAGCAGCGCGGGCCGGGGCAGGCCGGGGTCGAGCAGCGCCACGGGACGCTCAGCCGCCAGCGCACCGAGGTAGCGCGCAACAGCCGGCACCGTCGTCGCGGTCAGCGCGAACACGACACCGGGCGGATGCTCGGCGAAGTACGCGGCCGCAGCTTCAACGTCGCCGGGCTGCAGCGTCTCCCCCGTTGCGGCGTCGATGACCCGGGCCCCGGGATGGAGCAGGTTCACAGCGAAATTCCTCCGTCGACTCCCAGCACCTGGCCGGTGACGAAGCGCGCCTGGTCGGAGAGCAGGAACGCGACCACATCGGCGACCTCGCCGGGCTCGCCGAGGCGGCCCAGCGCGGTCCGGCTCACGCGCTCGGCGCGGCCGTCGGTGTCCAGGGTGTCGAGCATGTCGGTGGCGATGAAGCCAGGTGCGACGGCGTTCACGCGGATGCCGCGCGGCCCGAGTTCCTTGGCGGCGGAAACGGTGAGGCCGCTGACCGCAGCCTTGGACGCGGCGTAGACCGCTTGCCCAGCAACGCCCGCGCTTGCGGTGACAGACGACACAAGCACAATCGCCGGGGTACGCCCACGGCCCAGCAGCCGCACCGAGTTCTGCAGCGTGTAGGCCGCACCGGCGGCGTTGACCGCGAACAGCCGGGCGATCGTGGCGTCATCGGTCATCCCGAGCATCCCGGCGGCATGCGTCCCGGCGTTGATGACCAGCGCGTCGAGCCGGCGGAAGCGCTCGAACGCCAGCCGGGTCAGCGCCTTGCTGATGGCCGGGTCCGCGATATCGCCGTGCGCGGGCACGACCGTCACTCCGTATTTACCGGAGAGCTCATTCGCAGCGAGTTCGATCGTTTCCGCACGGTTACCGTGCACCACCAGATCGTGACCTTGTTCGGCCAACCGGGCGGCCACCGCGTAACCGATACCCCGGGAAGCGCCGGTAATCAGCGCTACCCGATCAGGCATCGAAGTCCACCCCGTATTTACCTAGAATTCGCACGGCCTCGGCAAATGAGGACATGTTGATGACGTCATCGGTGTCGATCATTACCGAGAATTCATCTTCGATGGCCGCGACCAGCGACATGTGGGCCAGCGAATCCCACTTGTCATTGTCTTGGTAGTGCAGATCATCCACGGGGGCGTCGGCCGGAAGGTCCAGCGCGGTCCGGAACGTCTCACGCAGTCTCTGCAGCTCAATCACGGTGTAACTCCCAGGGCGGATAGGCGAAGGAAACCACCTTGCCTCAGCGCTCGCAACGTCACGACCAATCGAAGTTGAACTCACCGTGAATAGAACCGGGCATCTTCCGACGCCTCTGGAATTGCCAGATCCCACGGTTATGCTTCCGGCTCGAAGTCACCAAGTTCAAAGCCCGTGCCACCCCCCGGGAGCAATTCATGAGTGTGTTGAGCGGTTCTTCCATCCTGGTCACCGGAGCCACGGGCTCCTTCGGGAAGGCGTTCCTGGGTCACGCACTGGCCAATCTCGACCCGCAACGCATCGTGGTGTTCAGCCGCGACGAGCTGAAGCAGTACGAGGTTCGCCAGATGTTCGGCGACGACCCCCGGCTGCGCTTCTTCCTCGGCGACATCCGCGACAAGGACCGGCTGGCCAGGGCCATGCACGGCGTCGACCATGTCGTGCACGCGGCCGCCCTCAAGCAGGTCGACACCGCGGAGTACAACCCGTCGGAGTTCATCGCGACAAACATCAACGGCTCGCAGAACGTCGTCGACGCCGCGATCAACGCCGGCGTGCAGCGCGTTGTCGCGCTGTCCACCGACAAGGCATCCAGCCCGATCAACCTGTACGGCGCCACCAAGCTGGTCGCCGACAAGCTGGTCATCGCGGGCAACCACTACGCCGCCACCCACCCGACCCGCCTGTCCGTCGTGCGCTACGGCAACGTCATGGGCAGCCGCGGCTCGGTCGTGCCGTTCTTCCGCAAGCTCAACGCCGAGGGCAAGAGCCTGCCGATCACCGACAAGCGGATGACCCGGTTCTGGATCACCCTCGAGCAGGCCGTGCAGTTCGTGGTCGACTCGTTCGATGTGATGCAGGGCGGCGAGCTGTTCGTGCCGCGCATCCCGAGCATGCGCATCCTCGACCTGGTCGAGGCGGTTGCGCCGGACGCGCCCACGCATGAGATGGGCATGCGCCCCGGCGAGAAGCTGCACGAAGAGATGATCGCCGCCGACGACAGCCGCCGGACGCTGCGCTTCCCCGACCGCTACGTAGTCCAGCCGGTTGTGGCGAGCTGGGGCTACAAGACGCCCGAGGGTGGCGAGCCGGTCGCCGACGGCTTCAACTACCGCTCGGACAACAACGACCTGTGGCTGGAGGTCGACGAGATGCGCGACCTCATCAAGGAGAAGTGATGCTGCCGTACGGACGGCAGAACGTCACCGAGGACGACCTCGCAGCGGTCACCGCGGCGCTGCGCAGTGACTGGCTGACCACCGGTCCCCGGGTCGAGTTGTTCGAGAACGACCTGACCCGGATCGCCGGTGCGCCCTGCGTGTCGGTCAGCAACGGCACCGCAGCGCTGCACACGGCGTACGCGGCGGCCGGAATCGGGCGCGGTGACGAGGTCATCACCACGCCGATGACGTTCTACGCCACGGCCGGTACGGCTTCGCAGCTCGGTGCGACTGTGGTGTTCGCCGACGTCGAAGAGGACACCGCGAACCTGGACCCGTACGCGGTTGAGGCGGCGGTCACCTCGCGCACCAAGGCGATCGCGGCGGTCGACTATGCCGGGCACCCGGCCGAGTACGACGAGCTGCGCAAGATCGCCGGTAGCGCCGACGCGGTGCTGCTGGCCGACGCGGCGCACGCGATCGGGTCGTCGTACCGGGGGAAGCCTGTCGGTTCGCTAGCCGATTTGACCACTTTCTCGTTCTTCCCGACGAAGAACCTGACCACCGGCGAGGGCGGCGCAGTGGCCGCGCTCAGCTCCGAGTTGCTGCAGCGGGCCCGCACGTTCCGCTCGGTCGGCGTGGTGCGTCAGGATCTGCGGCGCCCGGACGAGGGTCCCTGGTTCCACGAGGTGCACGAGTTCGGGCTGAACTACCGGCTGCCCGACGTGCTGTGCGCGCTCGGCAGTTCGCAGTTGCGCCGGCTCGGCGGATTCAAGGCCCGCCGGCAGCACCTGTCGCGTCGCTACGACGAGCTGCTCGCCGGGGTGCCGGGTCTGCGCCTGCCCACGACCCGCGACTACGTCGACCCGATGCGCCACCTCTACCCGGTGCGCGTGCTCGACGGACGGCGCCGCGAGGTGTTCGAGCGGCTGCGCACGGCCGGGATCGGGGTGCAGGTCAACTACATCCCCGCCTACTGGCACCCGGTGTACGAGGACCTCGGTTACCAGCGCGGCATGTGCCCCAACGCCGAGGCCTTCTACGCCGAGGAGATCTCGCTGCCGCTGTTCTACGACCTCACCGACTCCGACCAGGACCACGTCATCGAGGCCCTGCGCACCATCCTGGAGAACTGAGCACCGTGCACCACGCCAACCACTTCTACGGCCACGCGCACGTGCTGGCCGAGTATTGCGGGCTCGATCCCGACGATCCACCCCGGATCAACGGCTACCTGCAGCACGGCTGGAACGTGGTGGACGGGCTCGGTGCGGGCACCCCGTACGTCTCCGGGCGGCCCATCTACGTCTGGTCCGAGCAGACCCGGCGCCGGGCGCGCTCGATGGGCCGCCGCTACGCCACAGTGGTCGGGGCGCCGTTCCTGTACCTGCTCGCCTTCAGCGAACCGGCGGCCGAGACACCGCGGGAAGGCACCATCTACTACCCGTTCCACGGGTGGGAGGGCCAGCACGTCGCCGGCGATCACCAACGGCTCATCGACGAGATCCTGGAGACCGAGGACGGCCCGGTCACCTTCTGCCTGTACTGGCACGAGTACCAGGATCTGCGCACGCGCCGCCGCTACGAGCAGGCCGGCCGGGTGATCTGCCACGGCTACCGCGGGCTGCGCTGGCAGGACACGGACACCCGGTTCCTGCACAACCAGCTGGCCGAACTGCGCAAACACCGGCGGGTCGCCTCCAACCGGCTGAGCAGCGCGGTGCTGTACGGCGCCGCGGCCGGCTGCGAACCGGCCGTGTACGGCAACCCGATGCACCTGGCCGGCGAGGTGACCACGATCGCCGGGCGCATCCGCCGGCAGTGGCCGGAGTTCCACGCCAAGTTCCCCGACCCCGCGATGGCAACCCGGTCGGCGCTCAACGAGCTCGGCGCCGACGTTCTCGCTTCCCCTTCGGAGCTGCGCGTGACCCTGGGATGGCCGGCATGACGAACGTGCGACACCTCGGCGGCGAGATGGCCGACTGGTTCGATACGGAACCGGCCGGCGGGCCGGCGTACGGGTTTCTGCTGGAAGCTTTGCGGCCGCTTGTGCCGGCCGGGGGGCGGGTGCTGGTGGCCGGTCCGCATGAGGCTTCGGTTGCGGGGGCGCTGCGGACGTACGGGGAAATCAATTGGCTTGTGCGCTCTCAGCCTTCGCTCGACGAGACCGGCGTCTCGGTTCTGTGCGGGACCCTCGCCAAACTGCCGGACGATGAGCAGTACGACCTGATCGTGGCGCTGGACGGGGTTGGCCGGCTCTGTTCGGTGGAGGGTCCACAGCTCGACTGGGCCGAAAGCGTTCAGGTGCTGAGCCGCAGCCTCAAGCCCGGTGGCGCCCTGCTGCTCACCGTCGAAAACGAGCTGGGCGTGCACCGGCTGGTGGACAGCGTGACCGCGACCGCCGCGCACACCGACGCCGGCTGGAACCCGATCGGCGAGTACGACGATTCCAAGCCCGGCACCCCCGACCGCCTGCGCGACCATTTCACCGCGGAGGGCCTGACCACCGGCTGGCTCGGCACTGTCTGGCCCCTGCCCAGCGCGCCCACGCTGGTGATCGACGAACCACGGCTGAAGTACGGACCCGCCGGTGCCCTCGCCGCCGTCGCCGCCAGCGTCACCGCCGCCGCCTATGCGACACGCCCGGTGCTCAGCGACCCTCGCCGGTTGACGGCCTCCGCCATCCGCGGCGGCATCGGCGTCGAACTGGCCCCCGCCTGGCTGGTCCTCGCCTTCCGCGGCCCTTCGCCCGCTGCTGTGTCGCTGCCCGCTGCCGTGCTGCATGGTGGGCTGCTGCCGCCGCTGCCGGATGGGCGGCTGCTTGAAGAGATGCTGATCGCCGCCTGCCTGCGTCACGACCTGCCCGTGCTGCGCCGGCTGCTGAGCAAGCTCGTCACGGTGCCGACCACAGCGGACAACGTGATCGTCGACGGTGACCGGTTCATCGCACTCAACCCGTCAATCGTCGTCGAGCCGCCGACCGCCGTCCAGCGGTTCGCCGAGACGCTGATCGCCGGTGGCTATGACCATCCGTGGCCGCACGCCGAGTCCCTGACCGCAGTGCTGCAGGCAGCGGCCGGCCTGACCCCTGACCTCTCGTTGACGCTTCCTGCTCCCACCCCCGTGCGGGAGCGCGAGGAACACATCCGGCGGCTGGAAGAGCAGCTCGCCGATGCCGCCACCCGGATCCGGTACGTCGAGAACGAGCTCGTCAAGCGCGACGCCGAGCTGCGCAAGGCCCGGATCCAGATCGACATGTTCAGCGGCAAGGTCGGCTACCGCATCTCCAAGTTCGGGATGCGCGCCGCCCGCGCCGCCCGCCGCAGACTAAGGAACGATTCGTGAAAACCCTCGGTATTGTCCAGGCCCGGATGGGCTCCACCCGGCTTCCCGGCAAGGTGCTGCGGCGCCTCGGGGGTCGTACCGTGCTGGACCGGGTGGTCCGCGCGGCCCAGGACAGCGGCGTGCTCGACGACATCGTGGTGGCAACCACTGTGGAAGACCGGGACGACGCGGTGGCCGAGGAGTGCCGCCGACTGGGTGTGCCCGTGTACCGGGGACCGGTCGATGACGTGCTCACCCGGTTCCTCGGTGTGCTCGACGCCTTCTCCGGTGATGAGCCGGACGCGGTCCTGCGCTTCACGGCCGACTGCCCGCTGCTCGACCCCGAACTGGTGACGCTGGCCGCCAACGTGTTCGCGGCAACCCCGGACCTGGACTACTTGAGTACGTCGATCGCGCGCACCTTGCCGCGCGGGCTGGACGTGGAGATCGTCCGGACCGAGGTGCTGCGCCAGATCGACAAGCTGGCCACCGAGCATCACCGGACGCATGTGACGTCGTACGTGTACTCGCACCCGTACGATTACCAGGTGCTCGGCCTGACGCTGCAACCCGACCTGTCGCATCTGAGGCTCACCCTCGACACCGAGGACGACTGGCGCCTGATCGAGTCGATCGTCGCGCACTTCGGTGACCGCCCGGTGCCCGTTCGCACGCTCGCCGGCTGGCTGGCCGACCGTCCCGAGCTGATCGGGCTCAACGCCCACGTACGCCAGAAGGAACTAGCTCAAGCGTGACCGTCACCGTTGGTATCCGCTGCGACGCGGGCCCCCGCACCGGCGTCGGCCACCTGGTCCGCTGCGTGGCCCTGGCCGAAGAACTGACCGCCCGCCGCGTGGCAGTCCACTTCCTGAGCGACCTGGGCGGCGTTGCCTGGGCAGAGCAGCAGCTCACCGGTCGTGGCCTGCCCTGGCACCCGGCGCCGTACGACGAGGTCGGCTTGGTCTCTGCCGCAGACCGGCTGGCCTTGGACGCGGTGGTGATCGATTCGTATACCCTGCCCCCGTCACACTCCCTGGCCCTGCGCGCCTCCGGCCGCCCGGTCCTGGCCATCGTTGACGGCGAGCTGCGTGGCCAGACCGCTGACATCTACGTCGACCAGAACCTCGACGCGGTGCCCTCGGGTGAAGGCGTGTTCCTGACCGGCCTCGGCTACGCGCTGCTGCGCCGGGCCATCCGGGACCTGCGGCCGTCTGCTGCCCCGCGGCCGTCCACCGCGGTGCCCAAGGTCGTGGCTTTCTTCGGCGGCACCGACGCCTACGGTGCAGCCCCGGTCGTAAGCCAACTCCTGATCGAAACGGGCGCGCCCTTCCACGCCACCGTCATCGCGGCCAACGACGACCTGCGCTCCCGGCTGGTTGCCCTGAAGGCGGGTGCCGGCCAGCACCTCGACATCATCGACCCCACCGACGAGCTGCCCGAACTCCTCGCCGGCGCCGACCTGGTCCTCAGCGCCAGCGGAACATCAACCTGGGAACTCCTCTGCCTCGGCCTACCCTCAGCCCTGGTCTGGGTCGTCGACAACCAGATCAACGGGTACGACCGCACGACCGCTCGCGGGCTCGCTGCTGGGCTCGGGCACCTGCCTGAGCTGGGCGGATCCGCTGGTGCGACGTTGCGGGGGTTGCTGGTGGACCCGGAGGCGCGGGGGGCGTTGGCCGCGCGGGCGTGGGCTGCGGTGGATGGCTTGGGAACCGCCCGGGTGAGCGACGCCTTGCTCGACACTGTCTAGGCGCGTAGCTGTCCGCCGTACCGGTGATCTGTCCAGGCCATGATCTTTTCGTCGATCTCGGTGGCGGGTAGCGGTCGCGCGAAATAGTGCCCCTGCGCCTTGCCTGCGCCGAGCAATGTCAGCTCGCGGGCCTGCTCCGCGGTTTCCACACCCTCGGCGATGGTGTCCATACCCAGCACCCGGCCCAGACGTAGCACCGCCTGGGCCACCGCGGCTCCCTCGGCTGAGGCGTCCAGGGTTGCCACGAAGACCCGATCGAGTTTGAGCATGTCGATGGGCAGATGGGTGAGGTTCTTCAGCGATGAGTAGCCGGTGCCGAAGTCGTCAAGGGCGATCCGGATTCCCTCATCGCTGAGGATGCGCAGGTGGGCGGCGGGGACGCCGTCGGCGATGAGCTGGCTTTCGGTCACTTCCAGCACGAGGTTCACCGGGTTCATGCCGGTTTCGCGGACGGTCCGGCGCACGTCGGTGCTGAAGCTGTCCTCCTCCAGCTGGCGGGCCGACACGTTGACGTGCAGGGGCAGCTGCGGCCAGCGGCGGGCGTACGTGCAGGCCTCGCGCAGCACCCAGCGGCCCAGCTCCTCGATCATGCCGATGCGCTCGGCGAGCGGGATGAAGGCTTCGGCTTCCAGCAGGCCCAGCCGCGGGTGCTGCCAGCGGGCCAGCGCTTCGAGGCCGACCAGTTCCTCGTCGGGCAGGCTGACGATCGGCTGGAACACCAGGCGCATCTGGCCGTCGGCGACCGCACCGCGCAGCTCGTCTTCCAGCGAGGGCTCGTTGTCGCCGCCCATCGTGTCGGCGAAGCAGGCCCAGCGACTTTCGCCGCCGCGCCGCTTGGCGTGGTACATCGCCACGTCCGCACGGTTCATCAACTCATCCGCCGCGTATTCCCCCGGCCCGGACAAAGCAATACCGATGCTGGCCGAGGCGTTGACCGGCGTTCCGTCGATGATGATGGGGGTTCCGGTGGCGGCGGCAATGCGCCGGGCCACCGCCTCGGCGTTCGCTTCGCCGCCGATGTCGTGCAACACCACCGCGAATTCGTCACCGCCGAGCCGGCCGGCCACATCAGCACCAAGAATGGCGTCCCGCAGCATGCGCGCGAATACCGCCAGCAACTGATCGCCGGCCTTGTGCCCCATGGTGTCGTTGACCTGTTTGAAGCCGTTCATGTCGATGACCAGCACCGCGGTCGTCTGACCACTCCGGCCACCGCGGTGCAGGGCCTGCAGGAGCAGACTTCGCAGCCGCGAACGGTTGGCCAACCCGGTGAGCCCGTCGGTGGCCGCAATCTCTTCGCTTTCCCGCTGCATGGCAACCTGGCGCAGCACCACGAGCAGGGTGATCCCGAAAGCGCCGATCGTCAGCCCGCTCCACGGAAACGCATCGTTCTCGCGCACCGCGGCGACAAGCATCAAGCCATAACCCAAAGCAATTGATCCGTACGGAAGATTGCCGCGCATCAGGCACCGCTCGGCACGCGGATCAGCGATCCCGGGCTGCCGGCACCTTTCCACCACCGCCGCGGCCATCAGGGCGAGAACGGCGATGACGCTGATCAGCTTGACTCTGTCGTCGAGCCGGGTCCCCCCGGTCACCGCCGTCACATATCCGGACCGCGCGTCCGCCGCGAACTGCACGACCACCGCGGCGACAAGCAGCATCACCGGGGTTCGCCCGACGCTCGGGCTGGCCCGGAAAAGAAGCCGGGCGAAACCCATCAACAGCAGCACATCCAGTATGGGAAAAGCGGACGCCGCGACCACGATCGTCGTATCGGCATGCACGCTCGGGCCGATGGCCAAGTACCAGACGAGCATCGAGCCGGCCGTCACCACGGTCAGCACATCGAACACGGCCTTACGCCGCTCCAGCGGGGTGATGGAACTCAGCGGAAACGAATAGGCGGCGAACAGCAGCACGGCGATGGTCAGGGCGCGGACCAGGTCGGCCGGCGCCGGAAAGACCAGTCGCGCATCGGGCAGCGCAAGCATCAGTGTGATGACGATCTGCAACAGGAACATCAGCGAAAGCGCCCACCACCCACGCTGCGCTCGTGCACCGATACCAGCGATTCGAGCCGCCTGCAGCCCCGCGACTACACCGCTGACAGCGGACACCGTGACAGGAACGGCGACGAACGGCGTAACAGCCGGCGTGAGCACAAGTCCCGAAATGCCGAGCACGGCCAGGCTTGCGATCGCGACGTGGACACGATTCCAGTTCACAGCTGCCTAATCGGTCACATTTCCTTCAGGTTGAGCTACTCGGCGGCTCGTAACGGCTCAGCGCTCGCCGGCGTGTGCCGAACAGACCTCCGGATCCTGAAAGCCCGGCTGGAGGTGCTGCCATGACGACCGTCCTCATCGTGGATGACGAAGCTGACCACCGCGAACTGATGACGCTCGCGTTGCGCCGGTTCGGGTACGAGGTCGTGGCGGTCGAGAATGCCGATCAGGCGTTGCGGGTGACTGCCGGTGGCGGGATCGACGCGGCACTTCTGGACGTACGGATGCCGGGTATTTCCGGAATTGAATTGTGCCGGCAATTGCGGGAGCTTCCGGGAACCGCTCAGCTACCCATCATGGTGGTGAGTGCGGATGTGAACGGTGCCCGGGTCATGGCGGCAACGAATGCCGGGGCCGACGACTATTTGACAAAGCCGTTTCACCGGGCCGAACTGGGTACGCGGGTGGAGGCTTTGCTGCTGCGGCGCGAACGGTCGGGGAACAAGCCGGCTACCGCGGCTGGGGCTGCTCGGTTGGCTGCGCGGGCTGCTGCTGCGCTGCCTTCTCCTGCGGTGCGGCCTGCTGTTGCTCAGCCTGTGCGGCAGCCGGCCTGATTCTGGTCGCTCAACTCTTCAGTTGCTTGGAACTTTGGTCGATCTGACCGTCGACCCTTGGACCGGGGCATAGTCCTTGGACGGCTGCCGGGGCGGCGGCCCCGCGCGTAGCGTGACGGACATGGATCTACGTAGGGACGAGCCACTCCTGCGCTACGGCACCCCAGCCGGTCGGTGGGTGCTGCTGGCCACCGTGCTCGGCTCGTCGCTCGCCTTCATCGACTCCACCGTGGTGAACATCGCCCTGCCCACGATCGGGCACGACCTGGATGCCGACGCCGCCGGCTTGCAGTGGACCGTCAACGGCTACGCGCTGAGCCTCGCCTCGCTGATTCTGCTGGGCGGGTCGCTGGGTGACCGGTTCGGCCGGAAACGCATCTTCACGCTCGGGGTGGCCTGGTTCGCGACCGCCTCCCTGCTGTGTGGCCTGGCGCCCTCGGTGGAGTTGCTGGTCGCCGCGCGGGTGTTGCAGGGCATCGGAGGTGCACTGCTCACGCCGGGCGCTTTGGCGATCTTGGAGGCCTCCTTCGTACGGGAGGACCGCTCGCGGGCCATCGGCGCCTGGTCCGGACTCGGCGGGATCGGCGGTGCGCTGGGGCCGTTCCTCGGCGGCTGGCTGGTGGAGCTGTCCGGCTGGCGGCTGATCTTTCTGATCAACGTTCCGCTGGCGGTTCTGGTGCTGCTCGTGACAGTGCGGCACGTGCCCGAGTCCCGCAACCCCGCCGCGGCCCGCGAGCTGGATGCGACAGGCGTGCTCACCGGGGCCATCGGGCTGGGTGGGCTCACCTATGGCTTCACCGCCTGGCCAGCCAACGGCCCCGGCAGTCCCACGGTCATTTTCTCACTGCTGGTGGGCGTGCTCGGCATGGCCGGGTTCGTGCTCACCGAGCGGCGATCACGGCACCCGATGCTACCGTTGGCGATCTTCGGGTCCAAGGCGTTCACCGGCGCCAACCTGGTCACCTTCCTGGTGTACGCGGCCAACGGTGGCGTCTTCTTCCTGGTCGTGCTCAATTTGCAGGTGGTGGCCGGGTTCAGCCCGCTGACCGGGGGCATGGCCCTGCTGCCCGTGACGGCGATCATGCTCCTGCTCTCGGCGCGGTCTGGGGCGCTCGGCCAGCGGATCGGGCCGCGCCTCCCGATGACCGTGGGACCGTTCGTCTGCGCGGCGGCCCTGCTGTGGATGTCACGGATCGGGGCGGGGGCTTCGTACCTGACGGATGTGCTGCCGCCGGTGATCGTTTTCGGCCTGGGGTTGTCGCTGCTGGTGGCGCCGCTGACTGCGACCGCGCTGGGTTCGCTGGACGACGCGTATGCCGGGGTGGCCAGCGGGGTCAACAACGCGGTGGCTCGGGCAGCCGGGTTGCTGTCGGTTGCCGTGCTGCCGCTGGCCGCTGGCATCGGATCGGGGAACCTGACGGACGCGGGGACTTTGCACCCGACGTACCAGATGTCGATGGTGATCTGCGCGGGTCTGATGGTTACTGGCGGGGTGCTGGCCGCCGTGTTCGTGCCCACCCGCCTTGCCGCGCATGCCCCGGAGAAGGAGCGGTCCTACTGCGATGTGGCCGGCCCGCCGGTGCACCACGCCGGCGAGGCTCATGCCGGTCCCCATCCTGGTGCCGGAAAATGAATACCGCCGGACGGCGGCGGCTGATGAGATGCAGCCATGCGGCCATCTCGCAAGCCACCCAAGGTCTCCCCCGGCGATCGCGTCGCGGTGCTGTCACCGGCGTCGGCTGCGCCCGCGCTGTTCCCCGCCGTGCACGAACAGGGGTTGCGGCGGCTGCGCGAGGTATTCGGCGTCGAGCCCGTCAAGTTTCCCACCACCCGGCGGGAAGCCTCGCCGCAGGAGCGGGCGCGGGACCTGATGGCCGCGTACGCCGACCCGAGCATCCGAGCGGTGATGGCCGCCATCGGCGGCGACGACCAGATCACCGTGCTGCGCCACCTCGACCCCACGCCGTTCCAGGCCGACCCCAAGCCGTTCTTCGGTTATTCGGACAACACGAACCTGCTGAACTGGCTCTGGTACCACGGCATCGCGGCGTACCACGGCATGTCGACCATGGTCCAGCTCGGACGCGGAGGGGGTGTAGAGCCCATCGTCGAACGCTCGCTGCGGGCCGCCCTGTTCGACGGCGGCGACCTCGAAATCGAGCCGGTGTCAGAGTTCAGCGACGAGGAGATCAGCTGGGCCGAACCCGACTCCCTGATCCGCGCCCCCGAGCCCTACCCGCACCCCGGCCGCATCTGGCACCGCCCGGACCGAGTGGTCACCGCGCCGACCTGGGGTGGCAACCTCGAAATCCTGCACTGGACCGCGGCGGTCAGCCGATGGGTCCGGCCCGCCGAGGACTATGCGGGCTGCGTACTGCTGCTCGAAACCTCGGAGGAGATGCCCCCAGCCACCGAGGTCTTCCGCATGCTCCGCGACTTCGGCGAACGCGGCCTGCTCGAACAGTTCCCAGCCGTCCTGGTGGGCACCGCCAAAGCCACCCTGTTCCTGAACCCCCAGCCCCGAGAACGCCGCGAAACCTACCGCAAAGACCAACGCGCAGCCATCCTCGACGCCTTCACCTCCTACGCCCCCGCCACCATGCTGGTCTTCAACGTCGACCTGGGCCACACCAACCCCCAATGGGTCCTCCCCTACGGCAGCACGGTAACCGTGGACGGCCCAGCCCGCCGCCTCACCGCCCACTATTGATCACCCTCGCAGCGCTTGCACCCTTGAGCCCGTCGCTGCCGTCAGCGCTCACGTAATTCCCCCAGAGGTCCGCGATCCGCTCACGTAATTCCCCTGGTTCGCGCTCGTCATGGGCTACCGGGCCGCTCGTGATGTTCGTGAAGGGGACGGCGAGCGTTCCGCCGTAGTTGCCAAGATCCTTTCCTTCTCACGTAGATCATCTCCCGCCGGCAAGCCATTTGGGGAGCCGATGGCGAGGACGACGTTCCACGTGATAGATATAACCGAGATCCTGGCGCACTGGTACGCGGGCCGGTCTCAGTACGACGTCGCGGCCTCGCTGGGAGTGGACCGCAAGACGATCCGCCGGTATGTCGAGGCAGCGATCGCGGTGGGATTCGTGCCAGGCAGGGCACCGCCGATGAGCCAGCAGGACTGGGCGCCGCGGGTCGAGCAGTGGTTCCCGCATCTGACCGATACCCGGCTTCGGCAGGTGACCTGGCCGGAGTTCGCCAAGCGTCACGACTACATCGTCGAGATGCTGCGGGCCGGGGTGACCAAGGCGACGATCCACCAGCGGCTGCGTGACGAGCACGCGGTGACCGGGTCGCTGGCGTCGTTCAAGCGGTATGTCACAGCGAACCTGGCCGAGGACGCGGTCCGGGAGAAAGCGACGGTGCTGCGGGCCGACCCCGAGCCAGGTCTGGAAGGGCAGATCGTCTATGGACTGCTCGGCTCCTGGACGGACCCGCGGACCGGCCGCTCGCAGCGGATCTGGGCGTTCGTCATGGTCTTGTCGCACTCGCGGCACATGTTCGTACGGCCGGTGATCAGCATGGACCAGGCGTCATGGACGACCAGCCGCGCCCGTTTCGACACCGAGACCACCTGGAAGTTTCGATTTCGGCGCCAACTCGAAACTGCCCGCCGCGCAGATTCGTGACCTGGCCGCGCTGCGCTGGCTGCAAGCCGGAGAATCGATCATCCTCTACGGCGGCGTCGGCGTCGGGAAAACCCACGCCGCCCAAGCCATGGGACACCTGGCCATCCGCGCCGGCGCCGAGGTCCGCTTCCGCAAGACAAGTCGCATCCTGGCCGATCTGGCCGGCGGCCACGCCGACCGCACCTTCGACAAGCGCCTGGCCGCACACGTCAAAGCCGACCTGCTCATCCTCGACGACTTCGCGATGCGCGAGTTCACCCCCGGTCAGGCCGATGACCTCTACGAACTGCTCTCCCAGCGCATCGCCGAAGGCCGCTCCAACGCGATCACCACGAACCGGGCCCCGCAGGACTGGTATTCGCTGTTCCCGAACCCCGTCGTCGCCGAATCGCTGCTCGACCGGCTCATCAATAACGGCCACCAGGTCTTCATGAACGGCCCCTCCTACCGGCCGAACAAACGACCCAGGGCGCAGGCCACCAAGTGACTGCCCAGCCGACGCCTCCCGGCACCACCCATCCGGCACCCGGCTTCGGCATCCCGGACCGAGCCGAACGCGAGCGGCGCAGCGCCGCTCTGCACGCCACCAACACCGAAACCGGCCTTGGGACGACATTGGCCGCCCCGCACCATGGCCCGACGACATCGAGGACTGGACCACCGACACCCGCCAATCTCCCGCCCCAGAACCCGGACAGCCACCGTTCTGACGACGTCGTTCACACCTGACCGAGGCCCTTAACCAGTCCCACTCCATGAGCCCAAGCCAGGTTGATGGCAGGCTGGTCGTGCAGACGAATTCGGCCAGAGCGGCGGCTGAGCTACTCGTGATATTCGCGTCCGTAGGTCTTGGCGCCGTCCATCATGTTCCGCAGGTTGACAGGCGCGTTGTAGCCGAAGGTGCGCTCGAAGGACTGGTAGCCCTCCTCGGATGATTCGGCGCTGCGCGGGAGCATTCTCTCGGCGAAGGCGTCGAACGCGGCGTCGATGTCGTCCGGGTTCTCGGCGATGAGGGTGCCGAGTTCCGCGCCGTCGAAGAGCGCCCAGTTCGCGCCGTCGCCGTCGGGCGGGGTCAGGTGCGCGGCGTCGCCGACGAGCATCACGCCGGGCCTGCGGTCCCAGGTGTGCCCGAGCGGGAGTCCCCAGATGGGACGGACGACGGGGTC
This sequence comes from Actinoplanes sp. TFC3, assembly GCF_001553785.1. Lineage (GTDB taxonomy): Bacteria > Actinomycetota > Actinomycetes > Mycobacteriales > Micromonosporaceae > Actinoplanes. The sequence continues at coordinate 600,317 of NZ_LOJP01000001.1, read as the reverse complement.
GGTGTCCCCGCCGGTGATCAGCTCGGTCAGTTCCGGCGCCCACCCGTCCCCGAGTTGGTCAGCGATAACCTGCAGTGCCTGCTCCCGGTCGGCGAGGTCGACGGGTTCCGCCCAGGCGAGCGGTTTCTTCATGACGGCGTAGACGTGGATGATGTCGTTGGCTTCGCGGTGTCCGAAGATGCCGCGGCCGGGCTGCATCGCGAGCATCGCGCCACGGCCGACGATCTCCGCACCGTCCCGATGGCGGGCTTCGACGTCGTGCAGGAACGTCTCTGCCCACAGGGTGCCGGTGTACTCCGGGGCCGCCCCGTTGAGATAGGCCCGCACCCGGGACCACGCGCCGTCGGCGCCGACGAGCACGTCCGCGTCGACCGAGTCGCCGTTGGCGAACATGACGGTGTGGGCGTCGCCGGTGGCGTGGATCGATGCGACCTTGTGGTCCCAGCGGATGGTCCCCTCAGGCAGGGACTCGACGAGGATGCGGCGCAGTTCTCCCCGCAGCACCTCAGGGTTGGTCAGTTTGCCGTCGTCCGGGATCTCGCCGACGACGTGACCGTCGGGGTTGAGGAACCGCATGGCCTCGGCGCCCGGGTTAACGATGGAGTGGAACTCGTCCGTCAACCGGCACCGTGCGAGCGCGACTTGGCCGTTGAAGTCGTGAATGTCGAGCTGACCGCCCTGCGTGCGGGCGTTCAACGACTCCTCACCCTCGTAGAGCACCACGGGAATGTCGTTGAGGTGCAAGACACGCGCGAGCGTAAGGCCAGCGAGGCCCGCTCCGATGATGACGATGGGCTTCATAACTTGTTCGATCTCCTTGATAGGCGTGACAGAGACGGTCGTGAGCGAACCCGGAGTTCCTCTTGCCGCAAAATGATTATGCCACAAAACTATTCTCGAACAAGATCGCATGGCCCAAATTATTTTGCGGCTAAACTATCCTCACGAGTGCCGTGCCACCGGAGGACATGACCATGGACAAACCCCCGCGACCGCCATCGCAGCGCGAGCGCGTGCTGGACGGCCTGACGGCGTTCGGAGCCGCGCAGAGCGAGCTGCTCCGGCTGTTCGCGCGCACCAAGGGCATGCATGTCACCGACGCCGCGGCTGTCGTGCAGATCATCGAGCACGAAGATGCCGGCCGGCCTCTCACCCCGGCACGTCTGGCAGAGCGCATTGGCCTCTCGCCCGGTGCGACCTCGATCCTTCTCGCTCGCCTGGAGACAGCAGGCTTCATCGACCGGACGCGAGAGCACACCGACCGCCGCATCGTCACGCTGCGATCCACGAGGGCGATAAACGAGGCCGCAGACCACTTCTTCGAACCCCTGGCAAAACAGCTCAACGCCGCGCTGGCCGAGTTCACGGCCAAGGACTTGGACCTACTACTCTCGGCCACCGACCGCTTGCGCGCACTGGTGGAGGCCTACGCCATGACGCAACCCGAACCAACTGGGCACCCAACGGCCGTCGCCTCGCAGCAACTCCCCTGACCACAAGCACACGGGGCAGGCACCACCCGTTACAGCGCCGAACTCCCCCTACCGGCGCCGATGAACCCCTACTCGGCTCTGATCACAGCCCAGTGCTGGCCGAAGCAGCCGTCACAATCGGCCATGTAGCCCTAGCCGTAGCCGCGCGCGTCCATGTCGTACCGCTCCAGGTAGTAGGCTGTCGTCTGGTCGGACATCGTCCAGTAGGACCTGCTCGAGACGGCCCGCTACCCGGCCATCCAGTGCACTCGGCCAGCTGGACCGGGCCGACCTCGAGTGATGCTTCCAGGCACCTGTCGTTCGCGTTCGAGCGGAACCCCGAGGTAGGCGCGTCGAAGATCCAGAGCTCAGCAAGTTGCCTGCTCTGCACGCACGGCATCATGCGGACCTCGGTTCCCGTGCCGCTCGATTTCGCGTCGACGGCGCACAGGCACGACCCGGTTCCGTCGAGCCGCCTGATGAACAACGGCTTGCCCGGAGACGGTGGCACGCCGGCCTCGGCGGGCGCACACCGTGATCGCTTATAGCGCATCGGCATTTTGCGCGGTGATGCGCGTGGCCTTCCGTTGAGCCCGAAACCAGTCCCATTCCGTGAGCCCAAGCCAGGGGAATCACGTTAGCGTCAACACGCTGCCGACCCCGCTCCGCCGCACGCGCTCCGCCGCGCCCACGCGTCGCCGTCACCCCAGTACGTTGCGGAAGAGCAGCTCGGGATCGAGGCTCATGGACGCGAAGTTGCCCTCGATTTCCAAGCTCACAAACCCATGCACCCGGCTCCACAACGCCACCGCCCGCAACGCCACCGCCGGATCCACCGGCGCGATGCCACGCTTCGCCGCCCAAACGGTGAACTGCTCAGCAAGCTCAGGCATCGGCTGCCCTGAGCCCAGATCAAGCGCGGACGGCACCTCGTCCGACCCCGCTCCAGCCGCCATTGGCGCTCCGCCCACCCCTACGCCGGATACGTGAGCTTGGTTCCCATCCGCATCGGTTGCCGCCTGCGCCCCGGCCGCGCCGAGCACCGCCAGCAGCGTGTCCATGCTCCGCTGCGACGCCGCGACCAGCCGATCATCGTGCGCGTCGTAGCCAGGCAGCGGCGCGGCGAACAGCAGTCGATAGCGGTGCGGCTGCCCCAGCGCCCAGGACCGGTACGCCACTGCCACAGCCCGCGCGTCCGTCGGAGCGGCCCGCAGCGCCTCAGCAAGATCGGCGTAAGCGTCCAGTACCAGCTCAGTCAGCAGCGCGTCCCGGCTGGCAAAGTACCGATAGAGGGCCGGCCCCGAGACACCAAGATCCTTGGCGATGGCGTTCAAGGAAAGCGCTGACGGGCCGCCCTCGGCAAGCTGCCGCAGCGCCGCGTCCTTCACTTCCTCTCGCATCTGTGCCCGGAACCGATCACGGATGCCGCCCGAAGTCATGCCGCTGACGCTACCGGGAGTGGAAACCGAAAGAGTGATGGGCTCACCCGGTTACGCGGCCAAGCAGCGCGGCAAGGCGGCGGCCAAGCAGCGCGGCAAGGCGGCGGCCAAGCAGCGCGGCAAGGCGGCGGCCAGGCGAGGGCAGGGAGGTGAGACCACTTCCGCCCGCGCCGGGCAAGACGGATCGAGAGCGGACACGGACGGCGTGCGCTCGCCCTGACCGAAGCCCGACGTAACAGTCAAGCAACCGATCAGGGCGAGCAATCACATCAAGGCAAGCACATCATGCAAGGAAGAAACCTCAGCGAGCAGCAGGAGCGAACCGCCGCAGGTGAGCAGTAACAGCCTGCTCAGCCGAAGCCGCCCGGCTGACAGCACCAGCACCCGAAGCCGGCACCTGAGTCCAGTCCGGGTGACCAGGCATGGGCGGGGTCTTCGTGCCGTACAGCCAGTCGTTGAGGAAGGTGTGCAGGTCCTGGCCCGAGACGCGGGAGGCCAGGGCGATGAAGGCGGCGGTTGAGGCCGACTTGCCCTTGTACTTGCTCACCCAGGCGCGTTCGATTTGCTGGAACTTGGTCTGGCCGACTTTCTGGCGCAGGGCGTAGAGGGCCAGGGCGCCGCCGTCGTAGACGTTGGGGTTGAAGACGTCCCAGATGGAGTCGGACTTGGCCGGGCGGGCCACCGGGCCAAAGCTGGCGCGGAAGCGGTCGCCGACGCTGTAGACATTCTTGAAGTACGAGTCCAGGTCGGCAAACCCGGTGTAGTCCTCCAGGTAGCCGCTCTCATCCGCATAGGTGAGTTCGTACCAGGTGGCGTGGCCTTCGTTCTGCCACACGTCGCTCCACACCGATGGAGCCACGCTGTCGCCGAACCATTGGTGGGCCAGTTCGTGGGTCATGACCGGGTTGAGCACGAAAGCGGGGGCACCGAACAGCCCTGAGTCGTACAGCGAAAGCGTCTGTGTCTCGAGGGCGAAGCCCAAGTTGGCGTCGATGACCAGGGACCCGTAGTTCTCGAACGGGTAGTGTCCGACCTTCTTCTCCATCCAGGCAACCTGCGCCCGCTCAGGCTCGGCCTTGGGCAGCAGCGTGTTCGCCAGCCGGGTGGGAACGACGTCGCGGATCGGCGTGCCGTTGACCGCGGGGCGGTTCTTCACCAGGAAGGCACCGGCCACCACCTGCACGAGTTCGCTCGCCATCGGAGCGGATTCACGGTAGCTCGACGAGACGTAGCCGGCCGTGGTGCGGTCACGCAGGTGCCGGCCGTTGGCAACAGCGGTCCAGCCCTTGGGCACGGTCAGCGTGATGGTGTACGTCGCCTTGTCCGATGGGTGGTCGTTGCTGGGGAACAGCAGGTGCGAAGTGTCGGGCTGACCGGCCAGCACCGTGCCATCGGGGGTGCTGACGAAGCCGACGGGAGAGTCAGCGTTCGCCGCGATCGGCGTGGCGGTGAACCGCTTGACTGTCACCTTGAAGCGCTTGCCCTTGCGCAGCGAGTGCCGCGGCGTGATGACCAGTTCGTCGCCGGAGCGGGAGAAGCGGGCGGAGTGCCCGTCCACGGTCACCGCGCCGACGGAGTTGCCGCCGAAGTCCAGGTCGAAGCGGGACAGATTCTGCGTGGCGACCGCTGCGATCGTCACGTCGCCGGTAACTGTCTGCTTCGGATCCTTGGCCGGGTACTTGATGCTGAGGTCATAGTTCTTGACGTCGTAGCCCCCGTTGCCGAGCAACGGATAGAGCCGATCGCCCAGTCCGGGCGCACCCGGCCGGGCGGCACCGCCGCTGGCGTAGGCCGGCGTGACCGCACCGGCGACGGTGATCAGCACGGTGGCGCCTGCGACGAGCGCGGCGGAAAGACGATTGCCTATCAACGCTGTCATGGCCGCGACGTTACGCGCCCCATACAACTATCGATACACCCCCATCGGTGTGGCTTTCCGTTACCAAAGCCCAGGAACGGCAAGGAAACGGTCAGCGGCGGCCTGGCCCACCGAGGTGGCCCGGCCGGACGTACGCGCTTGCTCAATTGCCCGATGCAATGCACCCAGCGCGAGATCGTCGAATGGCACCCGGTCGGCGGCGGATTCGTCCGCGGCCAATTCGCGCAGCAACAGCAATCCCCGCCCGGTCGCCTGCGCCGCGCTTGCTTCGAGCACCTTGAAATCAGTGCCGGGCAGGAAGACCACCCGCGACTCAGCGTGGTGCGCCCCATCCGGTTCCAGCAGACGGGTACGACGCCCGCTCATCGACCAGATCAACACATCCACATCCCCGGGCAACCCGGTGGGCGGGTCGATCAGCGCATGCGTGAAACCCCGTTCGCGCAGCACCCGCTGCTCCCGGATCCGACGCAGCTCCTCAGCGCTCAGGGCGGCGACTTGCATGGTGGCACCCCGGTGAGACGGCAGCCGGACCAGCCCACCGCTGACACACCGGGCGAAGGGCACCTGCGGCCCGTACCCGCCCGCGCGCAGTGCCTTGTCCACCCCGTCTCCCACTTCGGACAGATACAGCCGTACGGCCACAGCGTCGGCCATGGTGTCCGCACCCGCCTCGAACCCCGGGTACTCCGACAGGATCCGCGACACCGAACTGGCCGCCTGGTCGAACTCGCGGCCGAGCGCGTCGCGCATCCACACCCGCTCCTGCACGAGGGCGGCCCGGTCGGCGATGCCGATGCTCTCCGGCTCCGGCGCGTCCTGGAAACGCAGGGACCGCGGCTGCTCCGCGGAAAGGTGCCGCGGGGCGCTCCCGGCGGCTGCAAAGGCACGAGCGGCACGGGCAGCGGGGATGGTGGGCATCGACTGGGTTGCTTCGGCGACCGCGGCGAGCAGCCGTACCGCGGTCTCGGGCCTCAGCTCGGGGGCGTCGATGTCCGCGGGTGTGATCTTGGGGGTGGTCCCGGCGCGGCTCGGCAGGCCGGCGTCCCCGGCGACCTCCAGCGAGCCCTCGGCCCGGCCCGGCGAAGCCGCCCCCAGAACAGCGGGCACGGCCAGGCCCACAACCTCCACAGGCGGGGCGGGCGGACCGTCCGGCGCGAGTACCTTGTCCAGCTCCAGCTCGGCGGCGGTGTAACGGACCGTCATCCCGTCCGGCAGCGCTCCCCCGGCCGGCGCTGACACCCGCGAGGTCACCACCACCGCGGACGCGAGTTGCAGGCTGCTGCGTTCCCGGGTTGCGTTGTCGAGGCGTGCGACCAGGTCGTCGGCGAGCTCGCGCAGCCGGGAAGTGTGCGCAGGCAGGGCGTCCTCGACTACTACGGCGTGCACCGCGGGGTCGGCTGCGCGGGCACGGATGCGATCGGCGTGGCTGGGGGCGTCTTGTGGACGTACCCAGAGACCGCTCTGCAGAACTTCAACCACGGCGTCGTCGGCATAGCGGAAGACCAGGGGCGCGATCTCGTGGCCCAGGATGTCGGGGGCCTGGTAGCTGACGACGCGCGGCAGCTCGGCCGGGGCTGTCGGGCGCGGGCGCGGTGAGTAGCCCAGCTCGCGGGCATAGACCTGCCAGCCCAGGCGACCGTCGGGAGCCACCGTGTGCATGCGGGGACGGCTGGGATGACCAACCGGTACGCCGGTGAAGCAGACCACGGGCTGCCTGAGCAGGTCGGCGAGGGCCTGGCCGAGGGACTCGCCTTCGGGTAGCTGAACCGGTCCGTACTGGATGAAGCGCGCATGCCGGCGGCCCTCGTCGGCAAGCTCGCGCCAGAAGCGGGCAACATCATCGAGAGCCAACGGCGGCGTGCCAGGACAGCCCAACACGACGGTGAAAGCTTCAAACTGACACGGTACGGCCGAAGCCAGCCATTGCCAATGTTCGCTGAGCGCGGCGTCGTCGCGGGTGTCGCGGATCCAAGCCCCACCCGGCAACGGCTCGACCATGCCGTTGGCGCTGGTCGGCATGTCCTCGGTGGCCGCGCTGTCCCACACCGGCTGCGGATAGCGCTTGGCTTCCCAGCTCGGCGCGCGGCCGCGGTGGTAGCGCACCCAGCCGCTGCCCGCAGTGGCGTGCACGAACAGCCCGCCGGACGTGCCGCGGATCAGCTGCCCGTAGGGCGCCACGACGGATCGGCCGAGCCGGTCGGAGAGCCACTGTCCGGCCAGGACGGAGGTGTCCTGGACCGCTCCGCACACCACCAGGCGAATGCCCCGGCGCCGGCGCGGCAGGGCCGACGCTACCGATTCCCAGATGCCCACGGGCAGGTCGTCGTGCAGGTCGAGCACCACGATGTCGTTCTCGTCGTCCTCGACAACGCTGAGCGCAAGGGTCTGCGCTTCGGAACTGATTTTCTCCCGGGCGTGCAGGACGAGGGCGTTGCCGACGGTGTGCCTGCCGATGGCAGCCGTCTGGGCGAAGAAGAGGGCGGGCGCGGTGTTGCGCATCGCCTTAGATCATGCCAGCACGCAGAGCGTACGCGACCGCGTGCGAACGGTTACGCAGCTTGAGGCGGTGGGTGACGCCGTAGATGACGTTCTTGACCGTGCGCTCGGAGTAGCACAGCTCGCCGGCGATCTCGTTGGTGTCGAGCCCGTCGGCCATCAGCCGCAGCACGTCGATCTCGCGCGGGGTCAGCCCCGAGGCATTGAGCCCATTGGGGGTCAGCACGTCGCGCTGCAGCCGCTCGATGTGCTTGAGCAGCTCGCCGACCAGGTTGGGCGGCATGACCCCGCCACCGTTCGCCGCGGCCAGCACGCTGTGCGCGAGCCGGTCGGCGGTCACGGCGGCCCGGGGCAGGATGGCGACCACCCGGCACTCGACGGCGGTGAGCAGCTCGGTCTCGGTGATCTCGCCGGTTACCAGCACCACCGGGGTGCCGAACTCGGCCGCCGAGCGGCGCAGCATGGCGACGACCTCGCCGGTGAGCCGGTCACAGGAGACCACGAGCACCTTGGCCTCGCCACGGTCGGCTGAGCGCACCAAAACGAGTTCCGGACGGGACTGCAGGTAGCTGGCGAGACCCGCTTGGCTCAGCGGGTCAGACGCCTGCAGCGCCACTCGAATCTGTTCCACTGCGACCTCCGGCTTGTCGTTACGAGCCGGGCCAGTCTCCGCAAGAGTCCTTCAGAAAATCTTCACGGCACCTTCAGAGCCCGGCGCGGGCCGTGAAGGTACAGAAATAGACGCAGGTCAGAGGACCAAGATCGGCTGGATGACGATCAGGCGGCGTCGCCCGGTGGAACCAGCCTGCGGGCCTGGCGCATCGCCTCGATGTACTTCGGCAGCTCGGTGACGGCTTCCTCGAGCCGGCCCGGGGCGAGCTGATCGGCGAAGACCGCATCCACCACATCGTCGGCGAGCTCGCGAGGCAACTCGTCGACGCGCTGGGCCGGCGCGTGCTGCCAGATGCGCAACACGCGCAATCGGGCACGAGCCAACGAAAGGGTGCGTTCCAGACCGGAGATGACCGCATCGGCGCGTGCGGAGTCCACCACCAAGCGCCCCTCGGCGGCGAGCGTCAGAAAGAGCTCGCCGGCGAAAGGAGATGAGGGATCTTCGCAGTCGGGCGCCACCAGGCGAGTCCATCAAAACAAGGCCGTTCCGCCAAGGCCGTAACGGCCGGGATGCCCTGCCCGACCCGGTTCTTTGCCCAGCGCGGCCAAGCGGGCGGTACGGAAGGGCTACCGGCGCGTAGCGATTAAGAATCGGTTAAGAGAGATCCATGAATAAGGGAATGGGGCGCTATGGTTGTTCGCACGCACCGATTGGCCGGTTGCCAGCCCGGTATAGATGGGGGCAGGGCCACGGCCGGAGCGGATCAGTAGGCACCTGACGGGGACGTTGGTCGGCGGGCTGCATTAAGTTGTAGCTTCAACCGCCGAGAGCACGGGAGAGATCCCACGACGACGAGGTTGGGAAAGCCATGTCGGCAGAGCACGAAGGCATGGACCTTCGTCTGCTGGGCCCGGTCCGGGCATGGCGGGACGGCACCGAGCTGGCGCTCGGATCGGCCCGGCGGCTCGCGGTGCTCAGTGTGCTCGCACTGCACGCCAACCACTCCGTCTCCCGCGAGTTGCTGGTTGCCGCCATGTGGGGCGAGGACCCACCGGCCAGCGCGACCGGCAACGTCTATACCTACGTGTCAGCCCTGCGCCGGGTGCTCGAGCCCGGGCGCGACCGCTGGGCCGCGGGGCAGGTGCTCACCTCCGGCGGCGGCACCTACCGGCTGCACGTCCGCGAGCGTGACATCGATGTCTTCCGCTTCGAGGCACTGCGCCAGGAGGCCAAGCAGCACCGGGCCGGGGGCGACCGGGCGGGCGAGCTGAACGCGTTGGCCGGCGCGCTGCGACTGTGGCACGGCGAACCGCTGGCCGGGGTGCCGGGCCCGTTCGCCGAGGCGCAGCGGCTGCGCCTGACCGAGCTGCGGCTGGCCACCGCCGAGCGGCACGCCACCCTGCTCACCGAGGTTGGCCGGCACGACGAGGCCATCGCCGTGCTCCGCGCGCTCGTCGAGGCGTACCCGCTGCAGGAAAACCTGCAAGCCATGCTGTCCTCGGCGTTGCAGGCCGCAGGCCGCCCGGCCGAGGCGCCGCGGCTCACCATGCCGCAGCCCGAAGCCGGCGCACCCGGTCCGGCCCGTGTGGCCTACGCCCGGGTGCCGGTGCCCTCCGACCGGGCGGCTTTGCTCGGCCGGGACGCCGAGATCCGCCGGTTGCGCCGGGCCGCCGCCGAGGTCGCCGATGGCCGGGGTCGCAGCCTGCGCATCGAGGGCACCCCGGGCATGGGCAAATCGGCCCTGATGACCGTGGCGCTGCGGGGTGCGACGCCGGCCGGTTGCCGGGTCGGCTGGGCCGTGGGCGACGAACTGTCCCGGCGCATGCCGCTCGGCGTGCTGCTGGAGTGCTTCGAGGCGGCCATGCTCGGCGATCGGGGCCGTGAGCTGGTCAAGCAGATGGTCGCGGTGGCCGGCGAGGCCCTGCACGGACCGGGGGTGGACATCGTGGCCCGGGCGGCTGCGCTGATCCGCGAGGCCGCCGAGCAAGCGCCGCTGATCCTGGTGGTTGACGACCTGCACTGGGCCGACCTGCACACCCTGCAGGTGTGGTCGGCGCTGCACGCGAGCACCGCGGAGTTGCCGCTGCTGCTCATCGCCGCGAGCAGCCCCGGGCAGGCCGAGCTGCGGCGGAACCCGGCTGACGACGTGATCACGCTGGCGGCGCTGGAGCCGGCTGCCGCCACGCAACTGGTTCGCGCGATCGCGCCCGAGCTCCCGGACCCACGGCGGCTGCGCGGGTTACTCACCGAGGCCGGCGGCAATCCGTCGTACCTGCGTCATCTTGCGGCTGGCGGCCCGGAGAGCGCGGCTTTGACCGCGACCGTGACGACCCACTTGGCCGGTTTTACCGAGGAGGCGCGGCAGTTGCTGCGTGCGGTGGCCTACCTGAGTGCGGGGCTGGAGGCCGAGCGCGGCTGCAGCCTGGGTGAGCTGGCTCTGGTGACTGGGCGTGCCCGTGAGGATCTGATTCGTGAGCTCGGTCCCGCGGTGGCCGCCGGGGTGCTCGGTGCGGCAGGGGAATGGGTGGCGTTCCGTCATCTCGTGGTCGCGCGCGTGCTGCACGAGGGCACACCCAGCTCGCTGCGCATCATGCTGCACCGCTCGTTCGCCTCGCGCCTGGCAGACGCCGACGCGCCGCCGGAACGGGTGGTCGCGCAGCTGCTCGCCGGGCCGGTGCCGCTGGACGGCGCGGTGGCCCAGTGGCTGACCGTCCACATCGAGCGGCTCGCCCGCCGGGCGCCGTTGCTGGCAGTAACCGTGCTGCAACGGGCTCGCGCACAATATGCGGTCGCTCCGGCCGAACGCCTGGAACTGACGGCGTGGCTGGCCCGGCTGCTGCTCGACCAGGGACGCAACGGCGCCGCGGAGGCCGGCTGGGTGGCCGCGCGCACCACCGACCCGGAGATGGAAGGCGAGATGCGCTGGCTGGCTGCGGTGACCCACGAGAACCGCGCCGACTACGAGGCCGCTGCGGACCTCGCGCGCGCGGTGCTGCGCGAGCGCCGGGTCTCCCAGCACTGGATCGAACGTTTCCGGTTGCTGCTGGCCCGGGTACGTCCGCACCTGCCGGGTAACCCGACCGTTCCCCATCTCTCGCGATCGGCGATCATCGGTGACGAGGTTTCTGTTATCCGTTGACGGGCAGGTGGTCCCCCTGATGTGAGTGAGGAGCCTCTGCATTCGCAGAAACGGAGGACGTGTGCCGACTACACCGGAACAGCAGCTGCGGGTCTCGGTTCTGGGTCCCGTACGCGCCTGGCTGGGTGAGCGGGAGCTGAGCCTCGGCGCGGCCCGCCAGCGCACCCTGTTCGCGGTGCTGGCGGCGGCCGCCGGCCGGGTCGTGGGCCGCGACGAGCTGATCGAGGGCATCTGGGGTGCGTCTCCCCCGGCCACCGCCGCGGGCAGCGTCTACACCTACATCTCCGGGCTGCGGCGCATCCTGGGTCACGACATGCTGACGTCCGGTCCGGCCGGATACGCCCTGCGCCTCACTCCGGACGATCTGGACAGCGAACGGTACGAAGCCCTGAGCCAGCAGGCCATCGAGTTCGCCGACGGTGGCGATCTGCGCGCCGCGGCCGCGCTGCTCGATCAGGCCAAGGACTTGTGGCACGGGGAGGCGTACGCCGGACTTTCCGGGCACCGTATCGACCTCGAACGGACCCGTCTGATCGACCGTCGCCTGGCCGCCATCGAACTGCGCGCCCGGGCCGGCATCGAGCTGGGCGAGGAGGACGCGGTTGCCAACCTGACCGCCCGGGTCCGCGACTACCCGCTGCACGAGCCCCTGCACGAGCTGCTGATGCTGGCGTTGCACCGCACCGGGCGGCGCACCGAGGCCCTTGAAGTGTTCCGGGCCGCCCGGCGCACCCTGCTCACCGAGCTCGGCGTCGAGCCGGGGCCCGCCCTGACCGAATTGCACCAGCGCATCCTGACCGGCTCGGCCGACCCCGTGGATGCCAACCGCCCGGTGCCCCCGGTACTGCCCGCCCAGGTGGCCCGAGCCCTGCGCGACGGCCTCGAAGGCCGGGTGCTGGCCGGGCGCGACGCCGAGCTGCAGCGGCTGCGTCGGCTGCTGCGCGAGGTGTCGCAGGGCCACGGTGCCGCGGTGTGGATCGAGGGTGAACCCGGCATCGGCAAGTCCGAGCTGCTCACCGCGGCGTTCGCCGACGCCGCCGAGCTGGGCTGCCAGGTGGCCTGGGGTGTGGCCGACGAGCTCGACCAGCATGTGCCGCTGCAGGTGGTGACCCGCGCCCTCGGGTTGGACAGCACGTCGGAGGACCCGCGGGTGGCCACGATCGTGCAGGGCCTGCACGAGGGCAACGCCGAGGAGGCGTCCGTCGCGGCGGTGGCCGACCGGGTGCTCGCGTACGTCCGCGCCGCCTGCGCCATAGCCCCGCTGGTTCTCGTCGTTGATGACCTGCAGTGGGCCGACGAGTCGAGCGTGTTGTTCTGGGACCGGCTGGTGGCGGCCACCCCGCGGCTGCCCCTGCTGCTGGTTGCGGCGGCCCGTCCGGAGCCCAACGGTCATGAGCTGGCCCAGTTGCGCCGCAGCGTGCAGAACCGCCGCGGCCACGCGCTGGCCCTGCGGGCGCTGCCGCCGGAGGCGATCGAGGAGCTGGTGGCCCGGCTGGTCGGCGCGCCCATCGGACCCAACCTGGCTACTGTCGTACCGCGGTGCGGGGGCAATCCGTTGTGTGCCCGCGAGATAGTCACCGCGCTGATGAAACGCGGGGCCGTGCAGATTGCCGACGGCCGCGCCGACATTGACAACTCCGTAGTGGTGGAGCCGCCCCGCTCGCTGCTGGCCGTGGTGCGCGCGACCCTGGAGTTCCTGTCCGCCGACACCCAGGACGTGCTGCGGATGGCCGCCCTGCTCGGCGCTCAGTTCGCCGTCGACGACGTGGTGGCGGTGACCGGGCGCTCGCCGTTCGACCTGATGGCCAACCTGGACGAGGCGCTGACCGCTGACGTGCTCGTGGACGCGGGCACCGACCTGGCGTTCCGGCACCCGTTCCTGCGTCAGGCGCTGTACGAGAGCATCCCCGCCCCGGCCCGCGCGGCGCTGCACCGGCACACCGCCGAGGTGCTCGACGGCGGCGGCAGCCCGGTCACCCGGGTCGCCGAGCAGTTGGCCGCCGAGATCCCGCTGGTCGATGCGTGGATGACCAACTGGCTGGCCCGCCATCACGCCGAGGTGGTCAAGCGGGCCCCGCAGATCGCCGGGAGGCTGCTGCGCCAGGTGCTGGACACCGGCCTGCCGAGCCCGCAGCAGCGCGAGACCCTGCTGGTTGCGCTGGTCAAGCTGGACTTCCGGCATGAACGCTGGCCGATGGACGAGGCCCGCGAGGCCGCCCAGCTGGCGCAGGACCCGGCCGACCGGGCCGAGATGCGGCACCTGCTGGCGGCCATGACGTTCCGGCGCGGCAACGCCGGCACCGCGATCGCGATGCTGGAGAGTTCGCTGCTCGATCCCACGGTGCCGGAGATCTGGCGGACCCGGCACCGGGTGCTGCTGGCCAACTTCCGCCGCGGTGACCTCGACGACCTGGATCGCGCGGACCAGACCGCCGAGCAGTTGCGGGCCGAGGCGGAGGCGGCCGACCAGCCGTACGAAGCCGCGTTCGCCCTGCAGACCAGTTGGCTGACCAACTCCATCCGCCGCGACCACGAACGCGCCCTCGAGTTCGTGGACCGCGGGCTGGACATCATGCGCGACCACCCCACGTTCGCCGGCATGTACTTCGACCTGCTCGACAACCGCATGTTCACGCTGCAGAACCTGGACCGGCTGGAAGAGGCCGAACGTACGCTGCGCGAGGCTGCCCTGTTCGCGATCCGGCACCGGCTGCCGAGCACGCTGCAGGTCGCCTCGGCGGTGCAGTATTTCTGGCTGGGCCGCTGGGATGACGCGCTGGCCGAGGTCAGCGCGGTAACCGATGACGCGCCGGGCATCACCTTTCTGGGCATGCGCGAGCCGGGCGCGGTCAGCATGCTGCTGCACGGCGTCGCGGCGCTGATCGCCGGTCATCGCGACGACGCTGACCTGGCCGCCGGGCATCTGGACGCCGCAGATGTGCTGCCGGCCACCGACGCCGAGCGGGAGAGCTGTGACTTCCTGCTGGTGGCGCGGGCCTTGGTGGCCGAGCAGCAGGACCGCACGGACGAGGCTCTCACGATCCTGGCGCCGCTGCTGGTGCCCGAGTATGCGCCGATGATGCTGCGTCACCAGTGGCTGCCGGACGCGCTGCGGCTCGCTCAGGGCCAGGGCCGCCACGACATCGCCGAGCAGGCCGCCAAGCTGTGCGCCGCCGAGGCCGGCAAGGAGGTGCGCCGGGCAAGGGCCTGGGCCGCCGCCGAACGCTGCCGTGCCCTGCTCACCGATGACCCCGAGCCGGCGCTGGCCGCCGCCGAGCACTATCGCGCGGTGGGCCGGGTGCCGGAGCTGGCGTCCGCTTTGGAGGATGCGGCGGTGCTGCTGGCCACCAACCGGCGTCCGCACGAGGCCGCGCGGGTGGGCGGCGAGGCGGCGGAGCTTTACACGGTGCTGGGTGCGCGCTGGGATCTGCGGCGCACGCATCAGCGCCTCGCCGAGGTCGGTGTCGACCCCACGCGGGAGCCGGTGCCGACTAGTGGAGCGTGATCTCGATCGGGCCCATCTTCTGCTCGGCGAGCTTGCCGGCGTTGGCCGCCGCTGACTGCACGGCCTCGGCGATGGCGAGCTGCAGGGCCTGCACGTCCCGGCGATCAAAAACCGACGGATCCACACGTACGCCCTGAAGTTTGCCCATTCCGCTGGCGACCACTGTCACCGAGCCGTCGGCGGATCGCCCGGTGACGATGGCCTTGCCGAGATCGGTCTGCGCGTCGCGCATCTGCTGCTCGAACGCCTTGGCCTCATTGAGGAACTGCTGCATGTCCGGCTGCACGGACTCTCCTTCCGATGATCCGGGTGCTAAAGCACTGCGGCCAGGCCACCGGTCTGGCGGGTGGCCGCGGCGGTGCCCGTGGTGGTCCGGCCGGCGAGGCCGTTGAGGTCGGCGAGGGCCAAAGTGCGGGATGCGGCTGTACGGGTGAGGCCCCACGAGAACAGGTGCGCCGCCCGGACCGTGCGCTCGGGCAGCCCGGCGGCCAGATCGACCAGCGCGGCGCGTACGTCGTCGGGCACCTCGTGGCCCCGGCGTACCAGGTGCCGCACGACGATTTCGGCCAGCTCCGTCGTCGAATAGCCGGGCATCGCCCAGTCCTGCCCGAACACTTCGGTCACCGCTGGCACGGCTGCGCGCAACTCGCGAAGCGCCTGGTCCTCGCCGATCAGCACGACGACCGGGTCGCCGAGCGCGGGCCGCATCCGGCCCACCAGTTGCTCGATGATGTCCGGACCTGCGCCGGTGCCGTCGTCGGTGTAGTCGACCATCAGCACGCCACCCTCGGCGTCGCGCAGCGCGGCCTCCACCAGGCTCCCGGCCTGCCCCGGCCACTGCGGCGCCAGCTCCTGGCGGGTGGTGACCCGGATCAGCTGCCCGACCGGCACCAGGTTGAGTTCGGAAAGCCCGGCAGCGTAGTGCCGCGCGAACTCACTGCGGCCGCTTCCGCTGGGCCCGGTCACGATCACGTTCGCATGCTTGCCGTACGCCCGCCGCCGGTTGCGCAGTTCGCAAAGCTGCAGCAGCGTCGCACCGACCGCATCGCGCACCGGCGTCGCCCCGACCAGGGCGCAGACCCGGTGCCAGCTGCGGGTGGCATTGATTGCGCCCGCCGGGTTGCTGGCCGCGTCGGGCTGCTCGTTCTGCTCCACCGGCAGGTCCTCGAGCAGGTCCAGCTCGGGGGCCAGATCCTCGGCGGTGAGCCGGTTGAGCTCGTTGTCCTTCGACGGCGGGGTGATCGCCAGCCGCGACGCCTGATTGTTGATCATGGCTTCGAACAACTTGCGCGCCACGCGGCCGTTACCGAACGTCGCATTGCGGGGAATCCGCTCGAAGTACGTGGTGAGCGCGGTCACCCCGTCATCGGTGAGCTCGTAGTAGTGCTTGTTGCACAGGTTCGTAGTGATGGTGACGAGTTCGTCCACTGAGTAGTTCGGGAACTCGACGGTACGGGTGAAGCGGGACGCGAGACCGGGGTTGGACTCCAGGAACTTCTCCATCAGCTCCGAGTAGCCGGCCACGATCACCACGAGTTCGTCGCGGTGGTCCTCCATCATCTTCATCAGCGCGTCGATGGCCTCCTGACCGAAGTCCGGGCCGGACCCGCCGGAGCCCGCCGACAGGGTGTACGCCTCGTCGATGAACAGCACGCCGCCGAGCGCCTTGGTGACCAGCTCGGTCGTCTTGATAGCGGTCGAGCCGATGTACTGGCCCACCAGGTCGGCGCGCGCGGCCTCGATCATGTGGCCCTGCGACAGGATGCCGAGTTCCTTGAGCACCGATCCGTAGAGCCGGGCCACGGTGGTCTTACCGGTGCCGGGCGGGCCGGCGAAGACCAGGTGCCGGCTCATCGGCGGCATCGGCAGGCCCATCTGCTGGCGGACCTGCGACATCTTGATGAGGTTGATCAGCGCGGTGACTTCGTGCTTCACGCCGCGCAGACCGATCAGGCTGTTCAGCTCGCGCAGCGGCCCGCTCAGCTCGTCCTCGGGCGTGCTGGAGGTGTCGCCGACCGGCTCTGGTGTCTCCGGCTGGTGCTGCGGGGGCGCCGGGCTGACCGGCACGGCCGAGGACGGCTGCGACGCCCGCCGGGTGGACAGCAGGTCGCAGGTGAGCTGGGCACCCTCACCGCGGCGGACATCCTCGGCACCGGACTCCTGCACGGTGCACCTGCTGATGGTGACCGGTTCGGTGGTGTCCACCTCGAAACCATTGGCGCCGCTGCCGAGCACCTCACAGTCGGTGAAGACCCCGCGGCTACCGGGTGTGAGGGAGATGCCGGTGCGGCTGGCCCGGCGTACCCGGGTCTGGTTCGCGGTGACGCTGCCGCCGGCGCCGACGTCGAGGCCGTTGCCGGGCGCTTCGAGGATTTCGCTGTCGCCGAGCTGCAACTCACCATCGGCGACCTGCACGCCGGCGCCGCGGATCAGCGCGGACTGAACGGTCAAGGACGAGCCGCCGCTGATGGACAGGACACTTGCGGACGTACCGGTGAATCGGGCTTCTCGGATGCCACCGCGACTGGCCGCACGCACGTCAAGCGCAACGGCGCCGCCCGCCTCGACCTCCAGGTCCGTGCCGTTCAGCACCGCGCCATCCTTGATCAGCAGGCCCGCGCCGCTGGTGATGGACGCGCGCAACCGCTGGACGACAGCCTGGGCAGAACCACTGACAACTGCCAAGTTCTCTTTGGTTCCGTGTACGGTCACGCCCTCGAACCGCGGCGCGCTCTCCCCATCCACGTTGATGCCAGTCGGCGAATCGGCGAACGTGCAGTCGACAAACGTGGGCCGCGACTTGCCGGTCACGTGCGCGGCGGTGTGCCCGGCGGCGCTGAACGTGCACCGCTCGAACCGTGGCGCAGCACCATCGGCGATGTGCGCGGCCTGCAACGTGGCACCGGTGAACGTGGAGTCGCTGAACACCACGTCGACCTCACCGCGCAGGAACAGATCGACGTTGCCACTCTCCGTGACGGTCAACCGCTGGAACCGCGCCCAGCCCCGCTGCTCGACAACGACGGCTGGCTTACCCGCCCGGACGATGTCGCACTGCTCGGCAACCAGCCGCGCCTCGCCGTTCACGCAGACACTGTTGGCGCCCGTGCCCCGGATCGTGCACCGGCGCAACGTGAGCGACCCGGTCTCGCCCACCACGATGCCCGAGGTGGCCACGTCCGTGACCAGGGTGTCCTCGATCGTGCTGGTGCCGGTCGACATGACCACGATGCCCGCTCCGGTGGAGCTGCGGACCTCACACCCTCGCAACGCCAGCGACCCTTGCAGGCGGGCCAGCAAGGTGACCCAGGCGGCCCCGGAGACCCGGCAGTCGTCGAGCGCGACCTCACCGGAATACACGTCCACCGCGGCGAGCTTCGGGTCGGTGCTGGCCAAGGTGATGCCGCGTAGCTGGGCGCCCTCGCCGTGCACGACGAGAACGCTGCCCTCCTCGACGGACACCTCGACCGGGCCGCCCTCGGCCGCGATCGTGATCCGATTACCGACGACGAGCTTCTCCACGTACCGCCCGGGATGCACGGTGATCGTGGCGCCGGCCTCGGCCCGGGCAATCGCGGCCCCGATCGTCGGGTAGGCGCCCGGCTTCCCGCCGCCCACCACCAAGACCTGACGGCTCATCGGCTGCTCCCCTCTTCGCGGCTGGCGGGTCTGGCCAGGCCGGGCAGCACACCGAAGCGGCCTTCCGATCCGGGCCCGACGCGACGCTGCGGCTCGGTGTTCGCCCAGCGCTCCACGCTGCGCCGCAACGATGTGGCGGCCAGCTCGTCCAGGGAGACCCGGTCCGGATCAACCCGGCCATCATCACTGATCTCGTTGGCGCCGATCTCCCGCATCAGAATGGCCCCGCGCTCACCGTTCGACGGCTCGTGCAGCTCCAGGATCTTGTAGTGCGTGCCAGGCAAGAACAGCACCCGGTCGCGTACCCGGTCATCGCCTTCTGGTTCCAGAACCGCAGTCCGCCGTGCCGTCATCGACCAGACCAGAACGTCAGTGTCCCCGTCCTGCCCAGCACACGGCGCGGTGAGCACATTGACGAAAGCCCAGTCCGTAACGATCCGCCGGCTGCGGTACTCATCCCACTCCGCCCCGGTGGGCGTGGTGCGGAAAACGGTGGTCCCTCGGAACGAAGGCAGCCGCGACAACCCACTGACCGCACACCGCGCAAACGGGACATGCGGACCGTTGGCCCCCGACCGCAACCCGACGTCAATCCCACTGCCGCGGTGACTGAGGTACAGCCGCACCGCCACGGAATCGGCCAGCACGTCATTGGAGCTGAGCGCACCGCTGGCCTGCAAACCGGGGTGCTCGCTCATCAGGCGTGAGACGGAGCTGGCCATGACGTCGAAGTCGCGGCTCAGGGTGCGGCGCAGCCAGGAGCGTTCTTCTTCGAGGGAGCGCTTCGGGAGCAGGGCCGAGGCTGCCGGCGGGGGGACGGGCTCGAGGTGGGCTTCGGGCTGCTTCCTGGCTTCCGGCTTGGGCGCTGCGGCGTTCGACGAGGCTGCTGTGTTGGGCGTTGGTGCTGCGGCGTTTGCGGGAGCTGCCGCGTTTGCTGAGGCTGCCACGTTTGTTGAAGTGAGGCCCGTGGGCGGGGCGGGGGGTGCGGACGGGTCGAGCAGGTGAAGACGGTCGACGCCGATTTCCGCAGGTTCGATGCCGGCTGGGTTGCTGGGCGGCGGTGTGCGGTCGACGGGTTCGACCTGGATGGGTCCTACCTGCACGGGTTCGGTCACTCCGATGGTGACCTGCACCGGCTCAGCGGGCGGCGCCAACGGAGCAACGGGCGGAGGCGGCGCGATGGCGGGTGCGGCCGGGGGCACCGACTCCGACGAGGCGATCGACTGCGACGGGGCGATTGGCGCGGGCGGCTCGATGGGCGCGGGCGGCTCAACTGGTGCGGGCGGGGCGATCGGCTCGGGAGGAGCGATTGGCGCGGGTGGGGCTACCGGCTCGGACGCTGCAACCGGCTCAGATCCACCGTCCGGCTCAGACTTCCCGACCAATTCGGACGGCGCCCGCAACTCGGACGACGAGGAAACGGCCGCCGGCAGCGTCGGCACCGACGAAACCCCGGCCGAAGCGACAGGTCCAGCCGAAGCGACCGGTCCGGCCGCGGCGACCGGTCCGGCTGGCCGGGTCGGCTCGGAGCTTCCGGTTGCGTGCCGCGAGCCCGCCAGGTTGATCGGCCGCGGGTCGGCGGCGGAAGGCGTCACCGGTTGAACCGCACCCCCAGGCGCGACCTGTTCCCGAGGCGGCAAAGGCATCGCAACCGCCCGCCCCGCCACAGCCTCAGCCGGCCCCGGCTCAACCACGCGAGACCCGCGCGACTCAAGCTCAACCGCGGCAGGCGCCGCGTACGCGCGGATCTGCTCCGGCTGGCCCATCGCCTGTGCCATCTGCTGGAGTTCGCGCACGTCGAAGCGCTGCTGCACCACGGTAGGCTCAACCGGCTCGATAACCACAGCCTCCACCGCCGGGCCAGCCACAATGGACGCTGCGGGGGGTGGGGCTTGCACCGCGTAAGGCGCCTCCGCCGAGCGCGAAGTGGCCTCGCTGCCACGCAAGATTGCCTCGGCTCGCCCCGCCGGACGCTGGCCGGGTACCAGCACCGAAGCCGGGAACAGGGCCGTGTCCTGTCCGACGCTGGGGTCGACCCGGGCAGCCAGGTCTTCGGTTAGTTCGCGCATGCGGGCGGTCTGCTCGTCCACGGTGTCGTCGTAGATGAGCGTGCTGCCCTCGGGGTCCAGCGGAGTGGCACGGACGCGTTCGGCGTTGGGGGGTTCGTCGGCGGCGCGGATCCAGAGGCCGGCTTGGACTACTTCTACCACGGCGTCGGGGGCGTACCAGTAGACGCGAGGGGCTACTTCTTCGGTCCAGCGCAACGGGCCGCGGTGGCTGAGAACGGCGGGGCGGCGGGCCTTGGAGTTGGGGTGAGCTCGGGGGGCGTAGCCGAGTTCCAGGGCGAACGGGGGCCAGCCGAGCACGCCGTCTGAACGTACCGTGCGAATCTCGAATTTGTGGGGTGCTCCTACCGGGACGCCGGTGTAGCAGATCACCTGCGTGCCCAGCAGATCGGCCAGAGCCTGGCCGAACGCCTCGCCTTCGGGCAGCCGGACGTCGCCGTATTGAACAAAGCGGGTGCGCAGGCGGCTGTCGGGGTCGAGTTCGCGCCAGAAGCGGACCACGTCGTCGAGCGACAGCGGCGCCGTGCCAGGGCAGCCCAGCAGCACCGTCATTGTCTCGGGCTGGCAGGGCACGTCGGCTACCAGGCGCTTGCGGTGTTCCTCGACGATCTCCGATTCGCGGGTGTCGTGGATCCAGACGCCGCCGGGCAGGGGTTCGATCTCGCCGGTGGCGCTGGAGGCGCGCTTGTCGGTGGCCGCTTTGTCCCACATGGGGGTCGGATAGCGCTTGGAGTCCCAGGTCGGCGGCTTGCCGGGGCGGAAGCGGACCCAACCGCTGCCGGGGGTTGAGTGCACGAACAGCGCGCCGGCCGAGCCTCGGACCAGAACACCATCGGGCGCAATGACCGTACGGTTCAAGCGCTCCGACAGCCACTGCCCCGCCATCGCCGCGGCGTTGTGGTGCCGGCCGCACGCCACCAGGCGGATCCCCCGGCGGCGGCGCGGCAGCACTCCGGCCATGGATTCCCAGGAGCCGATCGGCATGCCATCACCCAGGTCGAGGACCACCACGTCGTTCTCGGCGTCCTCGACCACCGACAGCGCCAGCGACTGCGCCTCGGAGCTGATGGCGTCCTCCGCGTGCAGCACCAGCGCGTTGCCAACGGTGTGCTGCACGACGCCACCGGGTTCGTCGCCCCGGCCGCCGCGCAGGATGCTGCGAATCACGGATGCCATGGTTCTACCCCCTCGGCAGGCCGGTGACGGCCTGACGGCTCAGCACGGGTCCCTGTGGCAGCGCGGCCAGCAGGGCTTTCGGGAACGGGATGGGTGTGACGGTGTTCAGTTTGAGCGCCGCGACGGTGTCGGTGCTGGCCAGCCGGTAGGCGGTGCCCTCCTCGGAGATGAAGCTGACCGGCGGCGCTACGGTGCGTGAGGTGGCGGGTGCGGCGAACACGGCCATGCCGGAGGTGGGGCGGGCGAGCACGAACGTGCCCCCGTCGCCGTTCACCCCGGAGGCGTTGCGGTTGGCGTACACGACGAAGCTGGAGAAGTCCTGCGCGGAGACGGGCTGCTGGCGCATGCACAACGCCCGGCCGTCGGCGTCGGCGAGGCGCAGCGAGGCCAGGTCGGGCAGCCGGTCGAGCAGGGAGTTGTCCGGCGACTTCTTCGCGTCCACGATCGCGGCCGGGTCCACATCGACCGGCGAACTCTTGTCCTTGGCGTCGGCGAACAGGAACTCGGTGCGGCTCAGCGGCGCCAGACCGTCCTTGCGCAGCACGAACAACTGCTCGACGCCGGAGTCCGAGCGCTGCCGGAAGAGCATGCCCACCCGGTACGACTTCCCGCCCACTTCCGGCCCCTGCTGACCGGCACCGCTGATCTTGGCTGGGGCGAGCGACGGACCGTCACCGAGCCAGTCCAGCCACATGTCCGGGGCCGCTGGCGGGTCGATGCTGCCCGCGCCGAGGGCCACCAGCACCGCGTCATCCTCGACCTTGTACTTCACGTGGTTCGCGAGCAGATACGGTGTGCCGCTCTCGCTGCGGACCACGGCGAAGTTCTGCGCGGGCAGCGGATCGGACACCGTCTTGGGTTCGAGGTTGACGCCCACGCCGTTCACCGGCCGGCCGGTGGCCACCGAGCCCGGCAGGCAGGTCAGCCACGGCCCCTTCACCAGGTTGTCCGCGCCCGGGATCTCCTTGGGCGCGTTGGTCACGCCGAGCGCGATGCCGCGGGGCACGTCCTTGAGCGAGTTGCGCGAGATCAGCTTCACCTTGGCGTTGGAGCCCTGGATCAGCATCGCCGAGGTCATGTCGGGCGTGGGGTGCAGCGCACCGTCCACGAACACGTAGCGGTTGCCGCTCTCCTTCTCCACCACGATCACGCCGGCCTGCCGGTAGGCCTTGCTGCCACCGGGCACAATCCAGCCGTACACCGCGAAGCCGCCGGTGACCAGCAGGACCAGGATGACGCCGATCAGGAAGCCGGTCTGGGCGCGGCGCCCCGGGATCTCGGCCCGCGTCGGGTCACCCTCGACCAGGGCGGAGCTGAGCCGGCCCACCATGAACGTGTGGGCGTGGACGTGATCCCGTTGAGTCTGCACGCGCTACCGTCCCCGCCTACCCGAACAGTCCCCGGGCCCACACGTACAGGCCGAGGATCTGGGCCAGCACGGGCAGGACCGCCACGCCGGTGGCCACGTCAAAGAACGTCGCCGAGTATTCCCAGAACGGGAGCATCCGCCGGGGGAACGGGCGCAAAGCGGCCATGACCAGCGGAATCATCGCCCCCAGCAGGGCGCTCAACAGGACCCACCGCCAGCCGGGGGTGAGCGTCTGGGAGAGCCGCATGATGACCATCAGAACGCCGACGGTACCGGCGAGGGTCAGGGCGATCCGCTGCCAGAAACCGAGGAAGGTACGGGCGCGCAACAAAATTGCACTCGCGACCACCAGCACATACGTCCATCCGGCCCAGCCCGGCACCTCCATCGAGTAGTGGAAGACCACCGGCAGCACGAGCGCCGAGGTCAGCATGGCCACGCTCAGGTAGGTGTCGGCCTCGTTGGTGCGGTTGCGGACCTCGTCGGAGGGGGCGGGCTCGATGTCGTACGTCATGTCGGCACCGGTCTTGGGTAGCTGCGGGCCGCGCAACCGGGCGAACTTAACCGCCGCGCGCGGGGCCAGCACGATGACCACGAAGATGATCGCCACCGCCGAGGCCGCCGTACGCTGCGCGGTCATCTGCGACGCGGACTGCAGCAACAGCACACCGACAGACACCAGTGCCGTCACCCCGGCAACGAGCATCGGGGCCGGCGGCAGGTACGGAGTAACAGTGCGCTGACACAGCAGCAGCACCGCCACCACGGCCACCACACCCACCGCGAACGCCAGCACCGACGTCTCGTTGATGGCGATGCCCACCGGGTCGCCGTCCACGGCGCTGGACGCCGACAACCCGACGAAGCCGGCCGACCCGGCACCGAACAGCAGCGAGAACGCACCGTCGGGCAGCTTGCGGGCGCACACCAGCGCCGCGACGAAGAAGATGGCACCGACCACACCGCAGCCGATGACCTGCGGCAACGTCGGGCCGCGGTTGGTCAGCACCGCGGCGATAGTGGCCATGCCGACCACCGAGAGCAGCAGGAACAGCACCCTGCGGTATTCCGGCTGCCACCGGTCGTTGCGCCGGTTGACCACCGTGGCGATACCCTCGGCCAGGTCGTCGAAGTCCAGCTCGGGCAGCGGGTCCTCGGCGCGGCGCAGGTATAGCTCCTCGCCTTCGAGCCAGTCGAGGCTCTCGGGCGTGCCGGACAACTCGAACGGCTGCTCGCCGAGGCGCTGCAGTACCCACGCGCCGTCGCCGGCATCGCCCTCGGGCGCGCGCCCGGGCGTCGTGGTGTGGTTGAGCAGCACCGGGAGCAGCGCGGCCACCGAGGTGGTGGCCGGCACCGCGAGGTCGATCTTGCGGTCGGGGCCGATCACCGTGATCCGGCACAGCCCACCGTCCAGCGCCGTGGTCACCCGCGGCCCCCTTCCACGTAACCGGTCTGCATCAGCTTCACGCCTCGCCGGGTGACGAGCTGCGCCCGCCCCGCAGGCAGGCGGCGCGGGGCGGCCTCACCGAGGAACTTGCCCTCTTCCTTCGGGTACGACAGCAGCGTCGCCGGCGTGCCAAGCTCCCACATGCGCCGGATGACCGGGTCCATCATGGCCCGCATCGCCCCCGACGTGCTGCGCGCGATGACCAGGTGCAGCCCGATGTAGGAGCCCTGGGCCAGCAGCGGCAGCAGCGGGTCGAGCGTCGAGCCGACCCCGGAACCCCTGGTCATCAGGTCGTAGTCGTCGACCACCACGAACAGCTCCGGACCTTCCCACCAGTCGCGGCGGCGCATCCGTTCCGAGGAGATGTCCTGCCCGGGCACCCGGCGGTTCATCGAGACCGATGCCTGCCCGGCCAGCTCGTACAGGTTGTCACCGGTGAAGCCGAACCCGACCTGGTAGTCGTCGGTGATCGCGGTGTCCAGGTCACGGCGGGAGTCACCGAGCACGACCTTGGCCTGCTCGGGCGTGTAGTGCTGCTGGATCGCGCGCAGCACCAGCCGCAGCATGTTGGTCTTGCCGGTCTCGTTGTCGCCGAACACCAGCAGGTGCGGGGTGGCCATGAAGTCGTGCCACACCGGGGCCAGCCGCTGCTCGTCCTCGCCGAGGCAGACCTTGAAGTCGCGCTCCGGTGCTGGTAGCTGAGCCACGGGCAGCCGGGTGGGCAGCATCCGTACGGCCGGAGCAGGCGGCCCCGGCCAGAACGTGCTGATCTCCTCGGTGACCGACTTGGTCGCCTCGGCCAGGTCGTCGATGTCCGAACTGCCGTCCATGCGCGGCAGGGCGCCCAGGAAGTGCAGCCCCTCCGAGGTCAGGCCCCGGCCGGACTGGTTGGGCACGGTGGCCGCCTTGCGCGAGCCGACCTCGGACTCCATCGAGTCGCCCAGCCGCAGCTCCAGCCGGGTGCCGAGCAGGTCACGCAACCAGGTGCGCATCTCCGACCACCGGGTGGAGGTGACGATGACGTGGATGCCGAACGACAGCCCCCGCGAAGCCAGCTCCTGGAATTTGGTCTCCAGCTCGGTGAAGTCCTGCTTCATCGTGTACCAGCCGTCGATGACCAGGAACACGTGCCCGAACGGGTCGTCGATCTCGCCGCGCTCGCGCGCCGCCAGGTAGGACTGCATGGAGTCGAGCCCGCGCGCGGCGAACTCGGCCTCGCGGCGTTCCATGACCTGCCCGATTTCCTGGACCGTGCGCACCACCCGGTCGCGTTCCATGCGGGTCGCGATCGAGCCGATGTGCGGCAGCCCGGCAATCGAGGAGAGGCCGCCGCCGCCGAAGTCGAGGCCGTAGAACTGCACCTGACGCGGGGTGTTGGTCAGCGCCAGGCCCAGGATCAGGCTGCGCAGCAACGTGGACTTGCCGCTCTGCGGGGCCCCGGCGATGCCCACGTGACCGTCGGCGCCGCCGAGGTCGGCGATCAGCAGCTCACGCAGCTGCTCCTGGGGCTTGTCGACAATGCCGACCGGCACGCGCAGCCGGCCCTGAGCGGCTGGGTCGTCGACGGTCATGCCGCGTACCGGGTCGGGGACGACGCTGGGCAGCAGGGTGTCCAGGCTCGCCGCGGCGGACAGCGGGGGCAGCCAGACCTGCCTCGCGGGCGGACCCGAACCCGCCAGCCGGTCCAGGATGACCTCCAGCAGGCTCGGCCCGGTGAGCGTCTCGGGGGCGTCGGCTGGTTCCACCGCGTCCTCGGTCGGCCGCACGCGTCCGGGGTCGTGCCGGATCGCCACCTGCCGGGTGGTGAACGGAACGATGTCCAGCTCCGGTGCGTCATCGTCGGCGGTGCCACCGGTCAGGCTGCGACCTGTGTACGTACCGGAAACATAAGCCGATTTGAAGCGGACCAGGTTGGTGGTGTCCAGCTTCAGGTAGCCGTTTCCCGGCTCCGGGGGCAGCTCATAAGCCTTGCCCACGCCGATGACCGACCGGGACTCCATCGAGGAGAACGTGCGCAGCGCGATCCGGTAGGACAGGTGGCCCTCGACCCGGTTGATGCGCCCTTCATCCAGCCTTTGGGAAGCAAGCAGAAGGTGTACGCCCAAAGAGCGCCCCAGCCGCCCGATGCTCACGAACAGGTCCATGAACTCGGCCTTGCTGGACAGCAGCTCACTGAACTCGTCCACGATGATGAGCAGGACCGGGAACGGCACCAGATGCGCCCCTGCGGCCCGCGCCTTCTCGTAGTCGAACAGCGACGCGTAACCGCTGGCGCGCAACAGCTCCTGACGCCGGGTCATCTCGCCGTTCAACGCGTCCTGCATGCGGTCGACCAGCGGCAACTCGTCGGCCAGGTTGGTGATGACCGCCGAGGTGTGCGGCAGCTTCTCCATGCCCAGGAAGGTCGCGCCGCCCTTGAAGTCGACAAGGACCAGGTTGAGAATCTCCGAGCTGTGCGTCGCGGCCAGCGCTACCACCAGCGTACGGAGCAGCTCGCTCTTGCCCGACCCGGTCGCCCCGATCAGCAGGCCGTGCGGGCCCATGCCGCCCTGCGCGGATTCCTTGAGGTCAAGCTCGATGACCTCGCCGTCCTCGGTGACGCCGATGGGCACCTGCAGCCGGTTGCGTTGCGACTGCCGGGACCGCCAGAGTGCCTGCACGTCGAAGGAGTTGGCGTCGCGGATGCCGAGCAGCGTGGTCAGCTCGAAGCTGGTTTCCAACGGTTCGTCGACCACATCGAGGGTGCCGCTGGTGCGCTTCGGGGCGATGATGCGGGCCAGCGCCTCGCACTGCGTGGTGTCGAGCTCATCGCGTACGGCCGAACCAACCGTGTCGCCGGCCGGAAACTGCACGTCCTCGTCGGACACGGTCAGCCGCAGCACCTTGGGGCCACCGGGCATGGCGCCGGTCAGGTCGAGCAGCACCACGTTGCGCATCCCGGCGCCGAGCAACCGGGAGCTGTCCGGCAGGTCGGCCAGGTGCGCGATGATCACGACCAGCGGCTCGGTGGCCGACGGCCGGGCGTTGCGGTCATGGTCGCCGCGATCGGTGATCTCGGCGCCGAGCAGGTCCATCAGGTCGTCGTGGGTGCCCGCGAACATGCGCACCGGACCGGCCGCGTCAAAGGCGGTCGGGTGGGCGTTGTGCGGGAGCCATTTGATCCAGTCCCATGGTCCCCGGTGCACCTCGGCGGCCAGGACGGCCACCCGCAGTTCGTCGGGGGCGTGGAAGGTGACGAGTTGGGCGACCATTGCTCGTACCAGATCGATTGCGGGGTCTGCCGGTCCTTCGAATTCAATGCTGGTGAAGCTGGTCAGCCCGACCGAGATGGGGATGCCCGAGACCGTGCGGTAGGCCTCGGAGAAGCGGCGCAGGGAGATGGAGGCGAGCGGTTCCAGGTCCTCGATGGGTTTGGTGGAGGGTGGGGAGAACTTGAGCATGGCGTTCTGCCGGCCCAGCCCGATGCGGACCCGGCCGAAGTCGTCGTGGCTGGCCCGGCGTTCCCAGAGGCGGCTGCTCATGGCGATCGACCAGAGCCAGGACGGTTGCGGGTTGTTCCAGAGCACGAACTGGCGTTGCTGGTCGGCTGCGGTGCGGGCCTGTTTGCGCAGCTGGGCGATGTAGCGCAGGAAGTCGCGCCGCTCGCCGCGCATCTTGCGCTTACGGTCCGAGGCCGCCTTGCCGATCTGCATGACGCCCATCAGGAGCATGCCCGAGGCCATCGCGCCGCCCATCACGTACATGATCGGGGCTCGGCTGTAGAGGCCGAACATCGCCATCATGGCGCCCATGCCCAGGCCCATCGGCACGATCATCGCGAACGACCGGAAGTCCAGCGGCGCTTCCTCCGCCATCAGGGGAGGTTCCTGCAGCTCAACTTCACCGTCAGGTGCTTCCGGCCCAGCCGCTCGCGGCGGCCGCTTGACCGTGATCGTGCTCATCCGAGCATCCCCGACCCAGAGTCGTTGCCACCCCACACGGAGTTGTCCTGATGCAGGAGCTTGACGGCGTACCGGTCGTTACGGAACCGCTCGGCCGCCTTGTCCTCGTCCTCCTCGTCCTCAACCTTCGAGACGCGCTTGGACGGAGCTTCTTCCTCTTTGGCAGCGGCCTCCGCGGCCTGCCGGGCCCGCCGCCGCTCCCGCATGAGCTGGAAACGCTCCTCGGTGCTCAATTCCGGCCCGCCACACCGCAACGGCTCATCCGAGCCAGCCACCGCTGGTCCCGAGGCCGTCCGCCGCCACACCGCCCGCGGAACCTGCTGCTCCGCCGAAGAATCAGGCATCAGCCATCCTCCCGTCCCGCTCGGTCAGCCAGTCAGACTCGCTGACGTCATCCCAAGCAGCCATGTCCTCATCCCCATCCCCCACCCGGACGACGGGCACGTAATGATCCCCGGGCGGTGTGACACTCTCCCCGCGGCCCCAGGCCCCGTCATCACCCTCCAGCAATTCGGAAGAATCGGGCCGCACAAGCTCGTCGTCGTCGTCGCCATCGGCCCTGCTGGCACGCAACGGCACCATCCCACCGGCACTGGCATCAGTAGGTGCGGCAGGCGCAGGCAACGAAGGCAGGGGCGGGATCACCGCCATGACGGGCTCGGCAGCAACTGCATCGAGGGATACGTCCACAGCGGCTACTCCGGCGGCGTGCTTTTGGTTGTGCGCCTTGGACGCTGCTGCTTCGGGGGTGGGGTGGGGTGTTCCGT
>NZ_LOJP01000001.1:563632-571266 GCF_001553785.1 Actinoplanes sp. TFC3 | reverse complement strand
CCCGGTCCCCCCCCAGCCATTCCAGGAGAACCATCCCCCGGTACGCCCGAAGCGCCCCCCTCAACCCCGCCCCCCGAAGCCTCCGCCCCGCCGGGCCCCTCAGCGCCGGAGAAGTCCCCGCCGGGCCGCTCAGTGCCGGAGAAGTCCCCGCCAACCTCAGCCCCAGGAATGCCCCCACCAGCGAAGCTGCCCCCCTCAGGAGCCCCGACGCCACCGCCCGGCCCGTCAACGCCGCCCGCCTCGAACCCGCCGGCTTCCGGCAGATCCACCTCACCAGCGCCCGACATGTCCCCCAAGTCAGGCACGGTTACCTCGGGCCCCGTCGAGCCACTGAGCCCCGCCCCACCCGCAGCCGTGCCCGAAGGCGCGTCAGGCACATCAACGCCAACGCCGCTTGGGTTCCAGGCGTCCGGATCGCCGTCCACCAGCCCCTTCGCGTCCGGAGCCTCAGGGATCCCGCTGCCCCCGGCACCAGGACCGCCGCCACCACCGGGCATACCCGGCATAGTCGGCAGGCCTGCACCAACGGGCACCCCGCCAGCAACAGGTGCTGTGCCAGCCGCGCTTTCCTCCGTACCGGGGGAATCGAAGGCCGGGACGCTCGGAGATTCAACGCCCGTCATTCCGGAACCAAGGTCTCCGGCGCCGCTCAAATTCGGAACCCCCGGCACCTCGGGGACGGACAAGCCCGCGCCACCGGCGGCGGTGCCACCGGGAGCAGCGGACACGTCCGCGCCACCCACCCCGCTGGGCTGCCAAGCATCGACATCGGGACCGATCAAGCCGTTTGAGTCCGGCGTATCCGGAATACCCGAACCATTCGCCCCACCCGGTCCGCCACTGCCACCGCCCGGCATACCCGGCATAGTCGGCATGCCCGCACCCACGCCAGCTCCTGGCAGCAAGCCAGCCCCGGGCAAAGCGCCAGCCCCTGGCAATGAGTCCGCGCCAGGCAACGACCCAGAACTGGGCAGCGAGCCAGAGCCGGGCAGGGAGCCAGAGCCGACAGGCGGAGCGCCCACCGAAGGCGACTCCCCATTACTCAAACCGGCACCACCAGGCAGCGCCCCGCCGGGAGCCTCCGGCACGTCAACGCCGCCAACCCCGGAAGGCTGCCAAGCATCAGCGTCACCGGTGACAAGTCCATTAGCGTCGGGCTTTTCCGGAATACCCGAACCATTCGCCCCACTCGGACTACCACCGCCCGGCATACCCGGCATGGTGGGCATGCCGGCACCCAAACCGGCACCACCGGGCAACGTCCCGGAAGGAGCGTCGGGAACATCAACACCGCCGCCCACGCCCGGCGCCCAATCGCTCAGGTCGCCGCCGACCAGGCCGTTCGCGTCGGGCTTCTCCGGAATGCCTGCGCCACTGCCGCCGCCAAGACCGCTGCCGCCGCCCGGCATTCCCGGCATTCCGCCACCGGGCATCGAACCGGACGGGGGGCTCGTGAGCGAGGGCGGCTGGAAGTCCTTCAGGCCGGAGCCACCAGCCGCCGTACCACCGGGCGCATCGGGAATTTCGGCACCTGCGATGCCGCCGGGCTTCCAATCGTCCTTGTTGCCGCCAAGCAAGCCGTTCGCGTCGGGGGTTTCCGGGATGCCCGGCGCGGCGCCGCCCGCACCTGACCCACCGCCCGCACCTGGCATCATGGGCATGCCGCCGCCTACGCCGGCGCTGCCGGGCAGCGTGCCGCTTGCGCCGGGCGGAGTGATCTCCGGGATGTCGATGCCTTTGACGCCCGAAGGCAGCCCCGAACCAAGCCCGCCCGGACTACCTGCACCGAGCCCACCCGGAAGACCACCGCCGAGCCCACCCGGACTGCCGGCGCCAAGACCGCCAGCATCGAACCCACTCGGGCTGCCCGAGCCCAAACCTGCACCGCCGAAACCGTCGCCCGCACCCGGCGCGTCCGGAATGGTGGGCGGTTTGACGGATTTGGCGGACAAGCCTGCCGGGCTCTTGGTCGAGTCTGAGTTCGGCGCGCCAAAGCCGGTCGAGCCGGGAGCGCCGGGCAGCACCGGCGGGGTGACCGAAGACGGTCCGCCGCCACCTGCTCCGGGCACATTGGTGTCCAAGCCTGGCAAGCCGCTGACCGATCCGGGGCCGCCGCCGGGAAGTCCTCCACCGCTGCCGGGCGCATTCACTTCAGGAACGGAAAGGGCCTTGGCATTCGGTACGCTCGCACCGCTGCCCGGCCCCGAAGCGTTGAACTGCGGCATGTTGGCGTTCGGCGTGTTCGCGTTCGGCCCGTTGAGCTTCGGCGCGTTGGCACTCGGGTTGTTCGGAGCATTGGGGACGTTCGGATTGTTGATGTTCGGGTTGTTCGGGTTCTTCAGCTCCGGATTCTTGATCTCCGGCGTGTTGATTTTCGGGATGTCCGGACCCTTGGGGTTCGGATTGTTGGGGTTGTTCGGCAGGTTGGGGTTCTTCAGGTCCGGCTTTTCCGGAGTGGGCGGCGGCTTCACCGGCGGCTGGCCGGTGCCGTCCGGCGGGGTCACCGAGCTGTACGTGAAGTCGTATTGCGAGGCCAGCGTTTCGACGACCTGGGCCATCTGACGGGCCATCGGCTTTTCGTATTCGGTGCCACTGATGGACACCATGCCGTCCTTGCCGCCGACACCATTTGCGGATGCGATACCCGCCCAGCCGGTGTCCAGCGTGTGCATGGCTTCCTGCGCCCAGCCGAGGTAGTTGGCACTCTTGTACAGCTGGTTGGGGATCGAGTTCGCCCCGCCGGTGCCGTCGACCCCGGAAATGCGCTCGCCCTGGGCTTTCAGGTAGTCGGCGAAGTAGTCCATCTTGGCGATGAACGCGTCAGCCGCAGTGCCCTGCCAAGCCTTGTCCTCACCGGCGATGGCGTGCGTCTGTTTACGCACGAAGTCTTCCAGGAACTTGACCGTGAGATACGCCTGCTGGAATGCGGCAGAGCCGTCCATGACGGACTGCGGGCTGACCATGCCGGCGGCTGCGGCCTGGCCATCGGCCGTGGCCAGCGCGGCGCCACCGGTGACCGAGGCCAGCAGCTTACGCCAGCCCCGGTCCTCCTCGGCCCACGTTTTGTAGTCGGTGAGGTCGCTCGTGGAGATGGTCGACGGAACGAATGTTGCTTCCTT
This sequence comes from Actinoplanes sp. TFC3, assembly GCF_001553785.1. Taxonomy (GTDB): domain Bacteria; phylum Actinomycetota; class Actinomycetes; order Mycobacteriales; family Micromonosporaceae; genus Actinoplanes. The sequence continues at coordinate 568,147 of NZ_LOJP01000001.1, read as the reverse complement.
CTCCGCCGAATTTGACCACGGATTCGGATCAGCAGCCATGAGGCTTCCCCTTCACGAAAACAACGACCACCGGGTTCAATCCCGGATTACTTACCGCCCGCAGTGGTGCCGCTGGATTGGCCGTAGTCACCGACGTCGCTGATCTTGCCCCAGGCGCCGTCCATGTTGTTGGTGAGCTGCTCGGCGGTCATGCTGTTGAAGTCTTCGGCCTTTTCGTATTCGTTGGCCATTTTGAGCAGGCCGCTCTTCACCGCCAGCAGCGCTTCCTGAACGGCGAGCAGCATGCCCATCGAATCGCCGCGCAGGCCGGCGTCGTTGGCGCTGACACCGTCGATTTTCTGCCGCAGCACCTCCGCCTTGGCGAAACCGCCAGGCTTCATCTGCACGGCTTTCAGCTTGTTACGGGCATCCGTCAGCATTCCGGTGCCGTCGTCTTTCACAATTGCGTCGATCTGGTTCGCGAAGTATTTGAGCGCTTCCGTGCTCACCGCGAGCTCTTTGTTGGCGTTGTTCGAGCCGCTGTACGGAACGTTCGAACCCTCGACCTTGGGCTCGGTGTACGGGACGTACTGCTTGTCGCCGTTGTAACCGTCGGGCTTGACGTTGCTCTCGTCGGTGACGTCGGCCTTGTAATCCTTCACCAGCGACTCCCAGTGATCAGTATCGACCACGTCGCTGCGGTACCAGTCCCAGGCGGCCAGCTCGTCCTGGTCGTAGTCGCTGCGATCGAAGCTGCCGCCGGTGCTTTCCTTGTGCTGCGGACTGTTCATGATGTCCGCTTCGATCTTCTTGATCACCGACCGGGTCCAGCCGGCGTCATGGCCGAGGGACTTGTCGTGGTCGGCGAGGACGCCGATCTTGTCGATGGCTTCGTCGTTGGGGTAACCGAAGTCGATGCTCATGGAGCCTCAATCCATTTCCGATGCCGGACGCCGGAAAGCCCAGCGGCCCGGTAGGTGAGCGCTCCGGGCCGAGGGGTGAGAACAGGCCGGCCACCAGCGTCCACGCGACGCGATGACCGGCCCGGCGGTAGTTCAGCCGCCGCGGACGTCGTTCCAGATCTGCGCGTGGCGCTGCTCGGTGGTTCCGTAGTTGTCGGAGATCTGCAGCAGGGTCAGGCGAGCCTGCTCCAGGTAGACCGACATCTCGTTGGCCGACTGGTTCCACTTGGCCTTGGAGACGTAGTACTGCTGCTGAGCGGCACCGGTCCAGTCGGCGAGGCTGGCCTCAACCGTCTGCTCCATCTGCTCCAGGGCCGACTTGATGCGGGTGTTGATCTGATTCATATCGGTCAGCACCGCGTCGGCCTGGTTGAAGTCGAACGTATAGTTGGACACCTTCGGTCCTTCCTGATCAGCGGGTCGTAAAGGGGCGGAGAAAGGGAAGAACCGAGGCTCAGACGCCCGGCAGCGCGGCACCGAAAGAGCTGGCGGTGCTGGCGGCGGTGTCTTCCGCCTGGACGTAACCCTTGGTGGTCACACCCATGACGTCGAGCATGTTGATGAGCTCGTTGATGACCTTCTGGAAAGAGCTCTCCCAGCTGTCCATCGCCTGGTTGAAGCCGTTCGACGCCTGTCCCGTCCACGACGACTGCAGAACGCTCATCTGGCCGTTGACGGCTTGCAACGAGCTGGTGAACTCGGTGGCCTTGTCCGAGAACTCCTGGGCAGCACGCTGCATGCCCTGTTCGGTAGTGCTAACGGTTGGCATGGTCACAGCCGAACTCCTCACGTCGGGCCATTCGCTTCGCAGCAAGAGTGTTCAGGCATGGCCGTACCGCATAACAACCCCTGACGGCCCAGATGTCCGAACGTCGGCGCAAGATTGCACGGCTTCGCCCGTCAAGCGGTACGGGGGAAGCGCCCGCTGCACGTTTCCACCCGGAAATCAGCTCGGCACTTCCGCTCGCCCGAACCGCCATTTTCACTGGATGCTGACGTGGAGGGAGCGGTGCCGATGAACTTCAACGAGCGCATCGAGAGCCTGTTCGAGGAATATCAGCGCCAGCGCAACAGCCTCACCGAGATGCAACAGCGGATGAAAGAGCTGAGCGCCACCGCCACATCACCGCGGCGTGAGGTGAGCGTCACGGTGGGCCAGAACGGCGTGCTGACCGACGTCAAATTCCCCAGCGGTGCCCACAAAAGACTCACTCCGGCCGATCTCACCGACTTGATCATGGCGACCTATGCCGAGGCCAAGGAAAGCGTCATGGCCCAGGCGGCCACGGTGCTCGCCCCAATGCTTCCGGACGGCATGGACGCCAATGCGCTCGTTCGCGGCACCGCGGGAACCGACGCCTATCTGCCGGCCGAGCCGAGAATGGCAACCAGCGTCCGCGAAATCCTCGGTATGGGACGGGCCGCCCAATGACGCTTCCCCATGGCCGGCTGTGGGTCAACCCGGAGGGTGTCAGCCAGGTCGGTGACACCTACGCCGAACACGTACAGCTGTATCAGCAGTATTTGGAGCAATTGCAGTCACTCCGCGATCGGTACGCCGACAGCTGGGGCGACGATGACATGGGCACCCAGTTCTCGAAGAAGTTCCTGGGTGGGATGGACAACCTCGAGCAGCTCATCGGCGGTGTCAAGGGCACCCTGAACTACACCGCTGAAGGTTTGCGAGAAAGCGGCAAGGCCTACCGCGACGCCGACGATCAGGCCGCCGAGGCCGGGCACAAAATGGCCGCCAACTTCGAGTCCACGCTGCCCGCCACGCCATTGTCCGCCACCAGGAGAGAAGTGGACAGTACGCAGCAAGGCGAGCCCCTGCGGGTCATGCGCGCCATGACCACCCAGGAACGGGTTCTCCGGCCGGCCCAGCCCACGCAGGAAAGCGAGCGCGCCGGCATCCTGGAATCCGGCCCGATCACCCGCGAGGTCCGTACACGCGTACCTGCCGCAGGTGTGCCGAATGGCGAAACGGTGGACACTCGCGGCGAGGTCACCGACCTCGAAATGGAGCCGCTACAGGCCAGGCGCATGCTCGCCAGGCCCGCCGACGCCGGCTTGGAGCCGCTGCAGCCCACCACTCCCGGCGTGCCGGCCAGCCCCGGCCTGGAGCCGCTGCAGCCCACGTTGCCTGCCCGGATGCCGGGAGCCGCGCCGGTAGGCATGATGACCTCGTCGCACCTGATGCGCGTCGACTATTTCGGAGCTCAGATCGGCGGCGAGCCGCTGCCCGAGGGTTACCGCCTCGAGGCGCTCAACCCGCTACCGGACGGCACCACCCGCGTGGACGCCAACCGCTACGACTCCATTACGCCGGTCAATGGCGCCGAGGTGACCGGTGCGAACGGACAGCCGCTCGACGCGGGAGGGGGCCAGTTCGTGGTGGTAAAGGAAAACCCGGACGTCGACCCGCTTGCCGAGGGTTACCAGCCGATGTACCTGGGCTTCAACCCCGACGGCACGCCCATTCCGCTGATTCCGGGCCAGTAGGGGCGCCGCCGTACCACAATGCCCGATTTTCACATTCCCAACGACCCAGAGTGGCAATGGGCGTACGACCTCATCCTCTATGGGGTCGGTGAGGAATTCCCCAAGGCCGACCCCACCGCCCTGCGCGCGATGGGCGATGAGCTGTACCAATTCACAAGTACGTTGCTCGGCGGCATGGGCGCCACGGCCGGCTTGGGCAATGCGGTAAGCAACAACCTCAACGGCCCCGCCGCCGACGCGTTCATGCAGTATCAGCAGGGGATCACCCAGAATGTCCCGGCCGGCGGCAACATCTCCAACGCCTTGGGCGAGGCGGCGTACCAGTTCGCCTTGGACTCGGAATCCACCCAGTACAACATCGTCATCGCGGCCTTCACCCAGGTAGTCGAAATCGCGATTGCGATGGCCTCGGGCTTCGGCGCAGCAGCGGTTCCCGGTTTAATCAAAATCGGTCAAGAAATCGTCAAAACGCTTATCGACTTCCTCCAGCAGCGCCTGCGCAACCAACTCGCCAGACTGGCCTGGGAAGCGTTGGAGGAGGGCCTCGAGGAGCTGTGGCAGAGCGCAGCCGCCCAGGTCACCCAGATCCTCGAAGGCAACCGCAAGGGCATCGACTACAAGGACCTGGCCATGGCCTTCGCCGGCGGCGCCTTCATCGGCGCGGGCGTCAGCGGCATGCACATGATCGGGGGCAAGCTCTACCCGAACATCAACAAGAACCTGCTCAGCCGCGAAACCCTGTCAGGCTTGGCGGAAACCCTCTTCGAGGGCCTGTTCACCATGATGGTCGGTGGCGGTGGCTTCAACCCCTTCGCCACCTTCTCCAGCTCAATCATCGGCGGGATGGCCCACCACTACGCCCAAGAATTCGGCAACCAATTCGGCGGTCCCAACACCAATGGCGGCCCAGGCGACAACCGCCCGCCACCGGTGCTGGACACGAACCACCTCAACACGCCGACGCCGCAGACCTCGGTGGAGGGACCGGACGTTCCTTCTGGGTCGGGGAAGGGGTCTGGCATTGGCTCGGGGAGTGGGTCTGGGCCTGAGGTTGGCTCTGGTGAGGGGGTTG
>NZ_LOJP01000001.1:544397-563532 GCF_001553785.1 Actinoplanes sp. TFC3 | reverse complement strand
CGCCCCCCGCACCAAATCCCGCCACACCCCACCCGCCCCCGCCGCACCCGCCCCCCGCCCCCCTCGCCAATCAGCCCATCACCGCCCCACCGCCCAGCCCCGCGACCAATCAGCCCACCGTCACTCAGCCCGTGGCAAGCCCGGTCGCCAACCCGCCCGCCACCACGCAACCTGTGGCGACTCCGGACGCTACCCAGCCCACGACTGCGCAGACCGGAGCCAACCCGGCTACTACTGCGCCGCCTACGGTGGACCAGCCCCCGACTGCGCAACCCGTGGTCACCCCGGCAACCGGTCAGCCCATCACGGCACAGCCTGTCAGCAACCCGGCCAGCACCGCACAGCCCGTAGACAACCCGGCAACTACCCAGCCCACCGCTGCGCAGCCGAACTCGAACCCCGCCGGGCAGCCAGCTACAGCACAGCCCATTACCCCTACTGCGGAGCAGAGCGGTTCGAACCTGACGGGCGTCCCGGTAGCTGTCACCCCGCCGCCGGCAACGGTTCCGGTTAGTGGCGAAAGTTTGGTCTCGGAGGGTCCCGGCGCCACCTCGCCGTCGGCGGACCAGACTCCGGCGCCCGCCGGCCAGGCCACGACTCCCGGCATCACCCCGGCGCCGAACCTGACCGCCGCCACACCGACATCACCGCCCCCGGCTCAGAGCCCGGCCACTCAAACGCCGAGCCCGGCCACCACGCCGCAAAACACGGCCACACAACCACAGAACCCGGCTACTCAAACGCCGAACCCGGCCACCACGCCGCAGAATCCGCAGCAAGCTCAAGCTCAACAGCAAGCGCAAAGCCTTGCTACCCAGCCGACCCCGAAGAACGACCGCAGCGAAACAACAGCGCCGGTGTCGACTACAAGCGACATCACCCCAGCTCAGCAACCGCGAGTCGACACGCCGACGGCACCGGCGGCCCCGATCAGCGTGGAAGTGGCCCAGGGTATCGACCTGCCGGCCCCCCAGAGCGAAACCGTCGAAGCCCCAGCGGCCCAGCAGCAGGTGGAGGGCGACCTCGCCGACGAGGGCATCGACCTGTCCTACGACGACGACCAAGCCGACCAGCAGAGCAATCAGCCAATAAGCACAGCCCCGACAAAAACCTCCGTCGACGAAGGCATTGACCTCACCTACGACGATGAGCAGCAGATCAAGCCCGGCCCGGCCAGCAATCCGTGGACAGCTCCGAGCGAAGGCGTCCGACTGGGCGCAGGCTTGCCCGATCCGGCAATCGTTCAGCAGGAGGTTCGGCGGTTCCTTAACGATCCGCGGCAGCCCGATCTGGCTGTTTACATCGATAAGGCTACGAACTCCGGGCATGTTGCGGCGGGGATGAACCTCATTGATTCTGTGCGGCTGCAGGGCTATGACAGGCCGATCAAGGTCATTGTTTCCCCTGGTACGAGCCAAGCGCTCGATCGGATGACGCCGGGCGGCCTTGACACCTACGCGCAGCAGCAGAACCTGAGCTTTGACATCCGGCCCGAGTTCGAGGCGGGGGCCTCCGATTCTGGGCCCCGGCTGCTCGACGGCAACGGGCGCACGCCAACTGTGCTCGTACCGGCAATTGATGGTATCGGCGACACCACTGAGCAGCGGCAGTTCCTGGACTATCTCGGCGTCGACAAGGCGCTGGTCATGCAGCCTTTTGCCTGGCAACTGGGCGAGCGGATGCTGGTGGAACGCGGGCCGGACGGCTCGGTTACGAAGACTCCGCTGCCGATCAGCCCCGACGCGCTGTACCGCTACCCGGTGCCGGACACCGGCGCGAGCACCGAGATCAACAAGCTTGGCGATCCGAACGTTGTCAACACCCTCAACACGCTGGTGAACAGCGATGTCGAGGTAATGCCGGTCTACGGTCTGCACCGAACTGACTTCGCCACCGAATTGTCGGCACCGCGTCAACTTGCCGCCGGCATTCAGTCCTCCAATGTGGGCAAGCCGGCCGTGGTGCTGCTGCTCGGCAACCCTCGCCTGCCCGAGAATTCCCCCGGCATCAACTACGCGCACGCCAGCGATGCCGATGCCGCAAACAAAATCACGAATCTGAAGCCGGGCGACGTCCTCATTCTGCGCGCGGGCAACGTTCCCCAGCCGGTGTTCAATCACCTGTACCAACAGGGAACCCTTCCGGCGGTGTTGGAAGGTGCCAACACCGCAAACCTTGCCCAGATCATTGAACGGCCGTTCGTCAACTTGCGCGAGCATTTCGAGCGGCCGGGCATGGCTTCCGATGTCACCCGATTCCCGTCGACCGGTAATCCGGACCCTGACACGCGGGCGATCGAGCAGCTCAATCAGGCGCAGCGGGCCATTACCACCGAAAGCGAGGCGGTGCTCGACCTGCGTGAGCACCCAGCGTTCGACAATTACACGAAGGTGCACACAGCCCGCGACGTGCTGCGCAGCCTGAGCGCTTTGCCGGACGGCGAGCGGCGGCTGACTTTCGACGAAGTTGACCGGCTGCGTAAGGCGTTCCCGGATGACACCACGCTGAAGAACACCATTGCGCAGAACGGCGGACCTGCGAACGTACGGCTGAATGACTTTGGGCTTGATATTCCGTTGTCCCCGCAATTGCTGAATGGGCTGGACAGCCAGCTCGCCAGCATGGGGGATCAGCACGTCGCCGATTTGCAGCCCGCGCTGGACACGATCGGGCCGGACCCGCGGGCGGTGACGACGGTTGCGGACACGATCAACGCGCTCACCACGAACACCGGCAGTGAGCAGTCGGCGTACTTCGATCGGGTCTTTGCCCAGGCCCGAACTCCGGAGCGTGACCAGGTCACCCAGGCGCTTTTCCAGTTGACCACTCCCCCGGTCACGCTCGGTTCGCGCACGACGGCACAGCCGGTGACTGCCTTGACACCGGGACCGGAGGGCACGTGGCTGGCAGACGGCAAGCCGCTGAATGTCCGGCCGCTGCCCGGCGATCGGCCCGGCATTGGTCTGCTGTCCGATCAGGATTGGGACACGCTGGGCGACCGGACGCTGCTCCCGCCGGGAAACTCCCGGGCGGTCGTGGTGCATGGCGCAGGCGACGTGGTGCACGCCCCAGTGCGCAATTCCGACGGTACGACCACAACTGTCGCCCTCACACCGCAGCAACTCAGCACCATCGCCGGCAACCCCGGCACCCCGATTGCCCTGATTTCCTGCGACACCGGCACGCTGGCCGGCGGCTTCGCGCACCAGTTCGCCGAGGCCCACCAAGGCGACGTGCTGGCTCCCAAATCGGACATCACCATCGGCTCGGACCGCGCACCCGCCGGGATCCTCACCCCCAACGGCGAGTCCTGGCAGCTCTACACCCCGGACGCGATCGACGACGAGGGCTGGGACGTCGTCAACGACGAGCGCCCGTTCGACGGCATCAGTGCCACCCCCACCGGCCCGGCGCCCACCCAGGGCGTCCAGCTGACCGCGGACCTCGGCACACCGCCGCTGCTGTTCGAGGTCATGCCCGAAACCGAGTGGTGGCAGCTCTACCTGGACCCGAAGCACCACGCTGAAGCTCAATCCAAGTTCCCCAACGACCCGGGATCGCTGTACGACAACGACCAATCCCCAGGCTTCCAGCGCGGCATGGTCGACGCCTACAACCAGTTCCTCAACAACCCGGACGTCACCAGCCACAACCTTGACGCCGACACCTACAAGCAGATGCACGAGACGGTCACCCAGCACCTCGACAAGGCGCTGGACTGGACCGGCGGCACCCGCGGCAACCTCGCCAAGCCGACCAGCTTCCCGGTACGTAACGCCGAGGTCAGCCCGGACGTCTTCCAAGACCGCGTCGGTGACCGGCCGCTGATGATGGACCTGCGCCAAGCCATCGGCCAGCGCGGCGCCCGCCCGGTCACGTTCACCAGCACGATGATGGGTCGCGGCGGCATGAGCAACAACGACATGCCCCGCACCATCACCACCAACTACAGCCGGGCCGACGCACCAGCGCTGGTCAACCAGATCTTTGACCAGTACCGGACTGAGCTGAACAACGCCGGCCCGAACCCCGACGCCAAGCTCGCCGCGATCGCCCGCACCGTGCGGACCCTGCACATCACCCACCCGTTCGAGGACGGTAACCGGCGGCTCAACGTTCACGTGCTGCTGCCAAAACTGTTGCTGGACAACGGTTTCCGGCCGGTCATCTCGCCGGACATGGACCAGCTTTTCCAGGGCGGCCGGTCCGTCGACGACATCGTCACCACGCTGAAAAGCTCTCAGCCGGCGCCGGAAGCAGGAGTGCTGCTGGGGGCGACGCCGGGGCGGCCGCGGGTGCTGTCGCAGGTGGTGCCCTCCAACCAGTGGTGGCGTCTCTATCTCGACCCGCGTCATCACGCCGAAGCCGCCAGGAACTTTCCCCAAAATCCGGGTTCGCTGTACGACCACGACCAGTCCCCCGGCTTCCAACGCGGCATGGTCGACGCCTACAACCAGTTCCTCAACAACCCGTACGTCACCAGCACCACCCTCGGCTCGGCGGACTACAAGCGGATGCACGAGACGGTCACCCAGCCGCTGGGCCGTGACCTGAACTGGACCGGTGGCACCGACCGCAGCGGACGGGCCCGGCCCACCAGCTTCCCCGTCCGCAACCCGCAGGTCGCCCCGGACGTGTTCCGGGACCGGGTCGGCGGGCGGCCGCTGATGATGGATTTGCGGGACGCCGTCACCCAGCGCGGTGCCCGGCCGATCACGTTCACCAGCACGATGATGGGCCGCGGCGGCATGAGCAACAACAACATGCCGCGCACCATCACGACCAACTACACCCGCGCGGATGTTGCCGGCCTGGTCGACCACATCTTCGACCAGTACCGGGCCGAGCTGCAGGTCGCCGGCACCGACGTCGACGCCCGGCTCGCCGCGATCGCGCGGACCGTGCGGACGTTGCACATCACGCACCCGTTCGAGGACGGCAACCGGCGGCTCAACGTGCACGTGCTGCTGCCGAAACTGTTGCTGGACAACGGGTTCACACCAATCATCGCGCCCGACATGGACCAGTTGTTCCAGGGCGGGCGGTCCATCCCCGAGATCGTGCAGGCCCTGCGAGACGCGCAGGGCGCCCAGCTCGGCGATACCAGCACAGTCCCGCCGGTCAGCAGCATCACCGCCGCGCCCGACGGCACCTGGCTCGCCGATGGGCGGCCGCTGAACATCCGGCCGCTGCCCGGAGGCCGGCCCGGCATCGCGCTGCTCAACGACCAGGACTACCACGCGCTTGGTGACCGCGCGCTGCTGCCCGGCGCCACGTCGACCGCGGTTGTCGTGCACGGTGCCGGGGACGTGGTCAACGCGCCCGTCCGCAACCCGGATGGCACCACCAGCACGGTCTCACTGACGCCGGGCCAGCTCGCCACCATCGTGGGCGAGCCGGGCACGCCGATCGCGTTGCTTGCCTGCGACACCGGTACGTTGGCCGGCGGCTTCGCGCACCACTTCGCCGACGCGCGTCACGGTGACGTGCTCGCGCCCAAGTCCGACATCATCGCCGGCACCGGCACACCCGGCGGCGTGCAGACCGTTGGCGGCGAGTCGTGGCAGCTCTATCAGCACGACGCGATCGATGACGAGGGCTGGGACGTTGTCAACGATGAGCGTCCGTTCGAGGGGATCAGCGCTGCGCCGCAGGTGGGGGCGGGCGATGGGATGCGGCTGGGCTCTGGGCGTACCCCGCAGATGTCCGGCACGGAGCGGGAGGTCCGCGACTTCCTGAACGACCCGGGGCAGCCCGACCTGGCCGTCTACATCGACAAGGCCACGAACAGCGGTCACGTCGCGGCCGGCATGAACCTCATCGATGCGGTACGGGCAAAGGGCTACGACCGGCCGATCCAGGTCATCATGTCCCCCGGCACCCGGCAGGCGCTGAGCTCCATGGCCCCGGGCGGGCTGGACGCGTACGCGCGAAGCCAGAACTTGACCTTCGACATCCGCCCCGAATATGAAGCCGGAAGCTCGCAGCCCGGCAGTCGCCTGGCCGACGCGCAGGGCCGCACGCCCACGGTGCTCGTGCCCGCCATCGACGACATCAACGACCCGGACGAACAGCAGGAATTCCTCGACTATCTGGGCGTCGACCGGGCCGCGATCATGCAGCCGTTCGCCTGGCAGCTCGGAAATCGCATGCTGCTCGAACGCGGCCCCGACGGCATCGTCGAAGCAACCAGCCTGCCGATCAGCCAGGACGCGCTGTACCGCTATCCGGTGCCGGCGACCGGCGCGACCGAGGAGATCAACCGGTCGATAAGCGATCCCACCGTCGCCTCGACCCTGACGACGCTGGTCAATCAGGCGCAGAGCGGCAGCACCGAAGTCATGCCGGTCTACGGTGAGCCGCCCACCGAGGTCATGCCGGTGTACGGCTTGCACCGCACCGACTTCGCCACCGAGGTGTCCGCCCAACGCCAGCTCGCAGCCGCCCTGGCCGCCGCCCGGCTCGGCAAGCCTGCGGTTGTGCTGCTGCTCGGCAACCCGCGGCTGCCCGAGAACGCCCCCGGCATCAACTACGCCCACGCCGCCGACCCGGACGCCGCCGCTAGGATCACCAGCTTGGCGCCGGGTGAGGTGCTGATCCTGCGCGCCGGAAGCGTCCCGCAGACGGTGTTCAACCACCTGTACCAGCAGGGCACCCTGCCCGCGGTGCTGGAGGGCGCCAACACCGCCAACCTGGCCCAGCTCATCGAACGCCCGTATCTCAACCTGCGCGAGCACACCGACCGGCCCGGCTCGGACATCACCCGGTTCCCGTCCACCGGCGACCCGGACCTCGACGCCCGCGCAATCCAGCAACTCAACCAGGCGCAGGCGGCCCTCACCAAGGACACCGAGCAAACCCTGGACCTGCGCGACGATCCGGCGTTCGAGGCGTACGCGAAGGTGCACACCGCGCAGAGCGTGCTGAAGTCGATAGCGGCGCTGCCACCGGGTGAGCGGGTGCTGGGCAACGACGAGGTGAACCGGCTGCAGGACGCGCTGGGCGCCGAGGCGGTTACCGAGGTGCTGGCCCAGGGCACGCCGTACCCCGTCATCACCCGGCTGCTGATGGATCCCGGCCAGTTCCTGATGCTGCGCAACAGCGATCAGTACGCCGCCACGCTCAGCCCCGAGCAACTGCGGGCCTTCGACAACCGACTGCGAGAAACCGCCGAGGGGTACGCCCAAGAACTCCGCCCGCAGCTCGCTCAGATCGGCCCGGACCCGCGGGCGGTGGCGGTGCTGGCCGAGGCGATCACCGGGCTGCACGCCGATCCCGCCAGCAACACCGCCGTCTACTTCGACCGGCTCTGGGACCGGGCTGCCAGCCCCGACCGCGACCAGGTGCTGCAGACCATCCACCAACTGAGCCAGTCGCGGCCCGGCACCCCCGATGCCATGGCCGCCGACCCCGCCACGGAACCGCAGTCGCAGCAGCAGTACGACCTCGGCGACGTCGAGGTCATGGTCATCCGCAAGTCCAGCGGTGAGCCCATCGGCGTGGGCTTCCCGACCCGCCAGGGTGACCGCAAGCTGTTCGAGACGTCCATGCCGGCGATCGACGAGGCGCAGTCCGACACGTACGTCCAGGAGTCCCCGGAGAGCTCGCAGCAGCTACCGGTGCCGTGGGGTGGGCGCGATGGGCTCGGCACCAGGCAGATGTTCTACGTGCAGGCGCACGCCGACCCGTCCTCTTTCCGCATCAAGCTCAAGAACGGCCGCGTCGTCCCGGTCACCGGCCAGCAGCTCGAAAACCTCGTCAACCAGACGCAGGCGATCGAGCAGAGCCGCTCGGGCAAGCAGTCCCCGCTGCTGTTCCTGTCCTGTTCCGCCGCCCAACTGCAGCAGCAGGGGCCGGTCTACGACTTCCTGCGCAGCGCGGCCGGGCAGCGCGGGCATCTCGGCGAGGCGTACGGCGCCACGGGCACCCTGCGCGCCAGCTCCCAGCTGCGCATCGAGGACGGCGGGCACCTGGTCCAGTTCGCCAACCCCAGCACGGTTGCCCCTGCGGTGCCGGCGATTGTGGCCGTACCCTTCGAAACCGCACCCGCCCCCGGCCCGGCCATGGGCACCACCCAGCGGGTTCCGGCCGGTCTGCTGTTCGGCGACCCGAACGATCCCGGGCTGGTCGGCACCGCCGAGAACTTTCCACCCGCCGACGACCGGTACATGGTGTTCTCGCACGCCGACGAGTACCACTTGCGCCCCGAGGGCCGCCGAGTCACCGCCGCCGACCTTGCCCGCCGCATCCGGGCGGACCCGCGCGCGGCGGGCAAGCCGATCGTGCTGCTGGCCTGTGACACCGCCCTGGACCGCGACAACGGCTTCGCCGCCCAGCTCGCCCGGGAACTGCCCGGCGTGCGGGTCGTCGCACCGGCCGGGATCGCCTGGGCCACGCAGGACGGGCACGCCGTGGTCACGCCGGGCGACCAGTACGACAGCGAGGGCCGCCCAGTTATCGACGCGCCGAGCGAGCAGAGCCGGTGGCTGGAGTTCGTGCAGTCGCCGGACGGGCGGCTCACGGTCACCGATCTGCCTGCCGTGCTGGGCTTCGACGCCGAACTGGGCGCGGTCAACGCCGCCGGGGTAGCCGGGGAGATTTCCTTCGACGCCGGGCAGGCGCAGCGCAACGCCGACGACATCGCCGAGGCGCTGCAACCGCTGATCGACGACCTCGCGCCGCTGCTGGACGAGCCGGTGAACACCGGGGACGCTGCCCAGCTCGCGCAGCAGGCCCGGGAGCTGGCCGAGCAGGTTGACGCCGTGCACAGCGCACTGGGGGCTCGCGCGGCTGACCTGTGGACGCAGTCGCAAGCAGCGCACCGGGCCGCAGACCGGGCGGATGAGCTGTTCCCGGGCAGCACCGAGGCCCGCGAACTGCGTCGCCAGGCCGATGCCGCGGCGGCCGAGGTGCGCAGCAGCAACGGACCGATCCGGGCTGCCCTGGCCGCCGCGTCCGACCTGCGCGCCGACCTCACCACGCTGCGGCGAGCCGCCGGGCGAGCCGAGACCGAGACGAGGCAGGCGCAGGAGATCCAGGACGCGCTGCGCGAGGCCCACGACGCGTTCTCGGCGCTGGTCACCAGCAGCCGGACGGCGGCGGATGAGGCGGCTGCTGCGGAACTGGACGCCGACGCCCTCGCACGCGCCAGCTTGACGCCGGACGAGCAGCAGCGGATCGCCGAGCTGTTCGCCACGGCGTACGGCGCCCGGCAGCGCAGCGATCAGGACCGGTTCACCTGGCACAACGTTGACCCGGATGAACTCGCTGACCTGCGGCAGGCAGCCGATGATCTACCCGTGCAGCTCGACGAAGCGGCCGACGCTCTTGCCGAAGCCGAGGGCAGCGTGGCGGCGGCGGTTGAGGCGCACGGCCAGGCGGTCGAGCAGTTGGGGGAGGCGGCCGAGCTGCTTCGTACCCCCGAGGAGAGCCTGCGCGAGACGCTGGAAGCCGCAACAGAGCTGGGGGTTGTCGAGGAGGTGCCGGCGAGCCCGAGCACGGATTCGGGGCCGCCGCCGGAGCTGCTGTTTGAAGTGGACGACCGGATGTCGGCCGAGCCCGACCCGGAGAGCATCGGGCTGGCGATCAGCACCGACGGCGACGTTGCCGCACCGTCGCCCCTCGCGGTCGTGCAGGCGCTCCCGGCGTACCTGAAGGAATCCCGGACCCTCGGCCTGGCCCGGCAGTTGCATCCCACCGAGGGCGCCCCCATCGCCGATCTGCTCCGGGCGGTGGCCCCGGCGATCGCGGCCGCCGACCTGGCCAAGCTGGGCGAGGACAGCAGGCACAACGTCAACCAGTTCCTCGGCGCGGGGCAGCCGTATGCGGTCACGATCGGCGGGCGCCCGGCCGAGCTGACCGTCACCGCGACGCTCGACTGGGACGCCGTGCAGGTGCAGAAGTTCAGCGAGAAGGGCGCGAAGGCGACGACGAAGGCCGACGGCGAGGCCAAGTACTCGCTGAAGCACACGCGCGGCGAGACCCTGGAGCCGAAGGCGACGGTCACCGTGCTGCCCGGCATGATCGCCGGGGCCGGCGCGACCATCCCGACCGTGCCGGCCACCGCCCGCTCGACCGCGCAGCGCACCAAATACACCACCTCAACCACCGTTGAGGTCGAGCAGCAGGCCAACGTGCGGGTGCCGATCACGTTCCGGGCAACGATCACCTTCGCCGACGGTACGACCACAGCCACCCCCGACGCCACCGGCACAGTGGCGCTGCAGGTGCCCAGCGCGTTCGCCACCCCGAAGGCGCTGCCGCCGCTGCAGCCCGGCACCCCGATCCTGGACTCCGACCTGCCCAAGCGGTTCGGGCTGGAAAGCGCGGTCAGCCGCACCGACGGCGAATCCTACTTCCAGCAGGTCGAGAAGGCGCTGGTCGCGGACGGGCTGGGCGACATCACCCGAATCGGCGCGCCCGGCCGCGAGGTGCTGCAACAGTTCCTCGGCGACGCGAACATCGCGGCCAACCTGTCCAAGCTGGTCGTGCGCGACCCGGCCGACCAGCACAAGGGCTGGATGTCCTCGCCGCCGCTGCTACGCTCGCCGGCTCGCGGGTGGCGCCGGCTGTTCCCGGGCCGCGACCGCCAGATCCAGCTACGGCTGGTGCCCCGCCAGGTGCAGGTCGTGGAGAGCGCGAAGACTGCCACCCATTCCGACATCGCCGCGTTCCTGAGCGAGAACACCGACACCACCTCCTCCGACCACCCCGCCTCGCTGTGGGGTCTGGCCGGCGGCGGCACCGACCTCGCTCCGCTCACGCTGCTCATCGCGCCCAAGCTGTCCGGCTCCCGCTCCGGCGCCACGGTTCAGGAGATCAAGCAGGAGGTCAGCAACCGCCAGACGCTGACCGCCACCGGGCCCGCGGTGCGCTACCAGAGCGTGTACGACCTGCAGATCCGCACCCTCGGCAAGCCCCCGCGCACCCTGTCGGGCCAGGTCCACACGCTGCAGTGGACCTCACCGGACCGGGTCAAGGACACCCCGCTCGACCCGGACCGCGAGCAGGCGGGCTGGCCGGGCCGGCGCGGACCCCAGCGCACCCACTACGCCCCGGCACACATCGAGCAGGGCGAGTCGTTCGGCGGCGCGTTCATCGACGACGTCAGCGGCGGCGACAAGGTGTACGAGGCGATTCAGAAGGCCCTGCAGAGCGTGCCGGGCCACCGTGGCTTCACGTTGGAGTCCGACGCCTTCATCAAGACCTTCAACGACCCCGACCTCGCCAAGGGCCTGACCGCCACCGTGCAGGCGGTGCTGTCGCGCGACAGTGAAGCCCGCTCGCGGCTGTCCAACCGGCAACTGGCCTACGTGCTCGACCGCATCGTCGGCCCAGGGCTGGAGATCCCGCTGGTCAAGCGCGGGCGGCTCTACACGTACACCTCGGTGGTCACGGTCGGCGGCCGCCTCGCCGACCTCTCCGACGGCGAGCTCTCCGAACGTGGCGCCGCACAGACGGACTACAAGCGCAAGAACAAGAGCACCACCACGGGCGGGCGTGACCGTTCCCGCACCACCGAGCTGAGCCTCGAGGCGCGCATCCTCGGTCCGCTCGGCAAGGCGTTCTCCACGGTGCTGGGCGGACCCCGGATCAGCCGGTCCAAGGCGCGCAGCCACCAGGTCGGGTTGTCGCAGGGACACCTCGCCGATTCCCGGTACGGCCCCGAGCTGGACGAGAAGGGCGAGTTCACCGATCAGCAACTGCGCGAGTTCGCCGCCACGCTGAACGTCTCCGCGACCATCAGGTCCAGCGTGCGCACCAGCGACAACTTCCAGCACGTGTCGTTCGGCAAGCCGGGCCGGGGGCTGCCCAGCGAGGTGGCCGTGGTGGATTACCGGCCGAAGTCGTATCCGTTGTCCGTCCGCATGCTGGTGCCCGAGCACCGGGTCACCCGCACCCCGCCGGCCGAGCTGCCGCCGACCGCTCCGCGCCAGCAGGAGTGGATAACCGACCCGGCGCCGCTGAACTCGGTAACCGGGGGCTACCCGCTGGCCCTGGACGGCGCCCGCATCGAGGCGTTCCGCGGGGCCGGGCATCTGCAGGACGCAGTGAAGGAAACGCTGGTCAAGACCGGTGACGTGATCTTCTCGTTCCCGGACGGGCGCAACTCGACGGCCATTGCCACCGTGCTCTCACCCGAGCAGCTCGCCGCGAACCCGGAGATCTTCAGCCGCCCGGTGGCGCTGAGCAACCTCGGCCACAACCGCCGGCTGGAGACCACCGACGCCGACGCTCGCGTCCGGCTTCGCCCGACTAATCCGAAGCAGCTCTCCATTTCGGAGTTCGAGCGCGTCAAGCACGCGCTGTCCGGCGGGTCCGCGGTGAGCAGCAAGCGCGGACGCTCGTACGAGATCAGCACCTCAGTCACCGCCGTCGCCCCCTTCACCGGGCACGGCACGGTCTCCGACGGCATCACCACCAAACCCGGTGGCATCCTCGTCGCCTCGGTCACGCCCTGGCAGCGCACCTGGGGCAGCCTCAAGGAACGCGGCTTGACCGGCGTCACCAAGCTGCGGCTGGGCCGGGGCTCGCAACGTCAGGTGCTCGTCCAGCTCGACGTCGAGGCGGAGGTGTTCGCCGAGGCCGGGCATCGCACCACGCTCGACCCGTTCGGCGTCACCAGGGGCCACAAGCAGGCCGCCGCGCAGCGCTTCACCATGCCGGGCGCGGTGCTGATGTGGATGTCACCCAAGCAACTGCACGACCTCCAGCGGCACGACGAGCACCTGAAGCAGCGCAGCATCGAGCAACGCCTGCAGGACAAGCACCGCCAGGAAGCCGCACGTCAGGACGCCGAGTTCACCGAGGCCCGCCGGGACCTGCGCGAGGGCCACGAACGCGAGATCACCGACCTGGCCCGGCGTCAGCGTCGGGAACTGCAGCAGGCTCGCCAGTTCGCCGAGCGGGTGCGCCGCGACAACGTCCAGGGTGAGCGGGAGCTGCGCCGAACCCAGGCGCGGGCGGTGCGGGATGCCCGGCGCGAGGTTCAGCCCGGCGACTGGACGGGCCTGCGGCACATCGTCGAACTGCACCGCCGCCAGGCCCGTGAGCTGCACGACTTCCAGCAGAGGGCGATCCGGCGGGAGCGGGCGGTGGCCGACGCGGTCGCCGATCGTCCGGCCCGGCAGGGGACCGAGCGGCTGGCCGCCCACGACAACCGCATGGCCGAAATGCACCGGCTTATGGGAACCCAGGACGACAGGCATCTTGATCTCGTACGGCGTCAGCAGCGCGAAAGTGACCTCGTGCGCGACGCCCAGCGGGGCCGCGAGCAGGAGCTGGACCGCGAGCGACCGGTCACCGAGCCGGCCGCCCAGCCCGCCGGACGGCTGAACGCGCCGATCACCCCCGGGCAGCCGGCTTCGCTGGGGCTCGGCGGGGTGCTGAGCCCGCTCGACCTGTCCGCCGTCGTCACCGACCTGCGCACCGCGATCACCGAGCAGGCCGGGCGCGACCTCGCGTACGCCCTGCTGCCCGAATCCCCGCTGGACGCCCCGCACGACAACGTCCGCATGCTGCAATCGTTCCTCGGCAAGGCCGACCACCACCTCGGCAGCGCGCTCAACGGCGGCCGCAGCCTGCCCCTGCGCCTCGAAGGCCGGTTCCGCGGCCACACCTACCACGTCACGCTGAACGCCGAGTTCGCCCGGCCGCCAACGTTCAGCGGTGTCGACCACGTCTCCGAGCTGTCGGTGAACGACAGCACCACGATCCGCAACTCCGGCACCAGCAGCAAGGGCCGGACCATCGGCTCGGTCTCGATCACCGGGCGCGCCCAGGGCATGTGGACTGAGAACCCCGACCCGGCCCAGCCCGCTCCCACCTCCGGCCCCGGGCCCACCACCGAATCGCTCGGTGGCGGCTACGTCGGCACGGCCAACCTGGGCGTGCGCTCCACGAAGGACACCCAGCACAACGAGGTTGAGTTCGAGCAGACCCTGAAGCTGAAGGACGGTCCAGCCGCACGCTTCGACGGTGAACTGAAGTTCAGCGTCACGATCACCGGGCACGACCTGCCGGGTGGCGCCACGGTGAGCGCGCAACGGCCCGTTCAGGTGCACTCGCTGCCCAGCGACACCCGGCCCCGCGAGGTCGGCGACCGGGAACTGGGCCAGGCCGGGCCGGCTTCGCGCGTACCGCTGCGGGAACTCAGCGACAACGCGCGGCAGAACTGGCGGACGGCCGAGGGGGAACACGACACGCTGCCCGAGCGCGGCCAGTTCGCCGTCGAGCACGTGCTGGCCGACCTGGGCGATCTGCACAACGCTGCGCACACGGCACTGGCCAACTCCGGCGCCGAGGTCGACGAAGCCACCCGCACCGCGGTGCGCGACGGCTTGACGGTGAACAACGTGAAGGCGGCGCTCGCGGGCGGGATGACCGAGGGCCGGTTCGTGCTGCCGCTGGGCAAGGCCGGCCGCGACCTGATCGTGGACGCCCGGCTCAAACCCGCCCCCCGCTTCGCGCACGCCGATGCCCGGGTGAAGATCGAGGGCGGCGAGCACCACGACAGCGGCCGCAAGATGGAACGCGCCACCGGTAACACGTTCTCGGTGCGGATGAACGGCCCAGTCATCGGCGCCGGCTACAACCACCCGAGCGGCAACAAGGAGGTTGGCGAGCGTCACGACCTCGGCTCGCTCAACGTCTCCACGTACTACGAGCAGCCGATCTACCGCACCGACCCGGCCCGCGCGCTGACCGTCGAGAACACCCTGCCCGGCAGCAGGAACCACGAGCTGCCCACGACCGCGGCCAACGACGACAAGCTGACCCAGGCCATCTCGTACGACGTCGAGTTCCGCATCATCGCCCGCTCCCAGGACAAGCACCCGATGTCCCAGGCCGGCACGCAACTGACGGTGACGGACGCGGTGACCGTACGGATGCCCGATGCCGAAGCTCGTACGCGGACCGGCATGGAGCTGCCCGCGTCGCTGCGCCAATCAGCGGTGGACCTGGCGGCCCGCGGGCAGGAGTGGAGCGCGGCGATCGCCCAGTCCGCCGGCACCGCGCCGGCCGAAGCCGCATGGTGGGCCGCGCACCGCACGCACGAGCACGAGCTGGAGGCGTTCCGCAGCGCCAACGCCGTGGAGATGGACGTCACCCCGCTGTCGTTCAACGACATCCGGACCGTGCCGCTGCGCAACGCCGCGGGCGAGGAAATCGGGGTGGGCTTCCCGAGCCGGGCCGGTGACGACGACACCATGACCGGGTTCGCGGCGGCAGGTACGGGGGACTTGGACTCGTACCGCAGCTTCACCGGCACCCCCGGCGGCACCGACCTGGAGCGGCCCGCCCCCTGGCCGACCGGCTCACCCCGGCCGGTCTACGTCGACGTCCACGGCGACGCGCAAGGCTTCACCGTCGGCTTGAAGAGCGGCGGCACGATCCGCGTTTCCGGCGCCAAGTTCGCCCGGATCGCCACGCAAGCCCAGGCCCTGAGCGGCCCGGAAACCCCGGTCATGCTGCTGTCCTGCGACACCGGCCAGATCGCCGGGCGTGGCGGTGCGGCGTACGACTTCCAGCAAAGCCTGCGCCGGATCACCTACGCCCCAACAAACCGCCTCTACACCAACCCCTCGGAACAGGGCCAGGCACGCATCGGCGTCGGCGCGGGCGGCCGGATCGTCGGCTTCGGCGCCCCCGCCCTCCAGGGTCCCGGCCAACGTTCGACTCCCGCCGCCTCTCCCGCGCCATCGGACGGTAATTGGACCGCACGCCCGCCGCGACAACTCCCGCCCATCGACAATGACGTGTCCGCCGAGGACGTTCGCATCGTGGCGGTGGACAACCAGCACGGCACCACCGCGGGGCTGAACTTCCCGCTGACCGAAACCGATCGCCGGCTGATGTCCCGGGCCCACAGCGCCGCCCGATCCGGCTACTACTCCGTGCCGTCCCGGCGCCGCGCGGGCTACCTGCAGGACATCCCGACGCCCTGGAACGACTCGTCGCGCCCGCCGCGCACCATCAACACCGCGACCTCCGGCGACGGGCACGCCGTGATCCTGCACCGCCAACGCGGCCCGATCCGCGTCGACGGCGCCACGCTGGCCCGCCTGGCCACCGAGTCCGGCCTGTTCGACGGGGTGGACGGCGAAACCGCCCCGACCGTCCTGCTCGGTTCGTCGTCCGGGCGCACGCAGGCTCCGGGCGGACTGGCCCACGACTTCGCCGAATACGCGTACCGCAACGCCGACCACGTGGCACCGGTGTACGCCCCGGACGCGGCGACGGACTTCCGCACGGTGCCCGACCGGGTGTATCTGCCGGACGAGGGCTCGTTCCGCACCTTCGAGCCCATCCGCAACGACATCCAGGTCGAGGAGTTACCCTCCTCGCCCGCTCCTTCGTCGGATGCTGCGCCACGGGCCTTGGCGGATCGTGACGGCAACGCGTTCGGGTACTCGCTGATCGCCGACCCCGCGGTGAGCCGCACGCTGACCGACTTTGCGAACGGCTTGACCCCCAACGACGCCACCATGTTGGTGTCCGAAACCGCCATCGGTGGCAACCAGGTGGACCGCCGCACCCGTCCCGCCCCGTGGGCCGCCGAAGCCAACCGCCCGGCCGGCAAACCCGTGTTCGTCTTCGTCGAGCGGGCGCCCGGCGGCTTCCGCGTACCCGCCGGCGACCTGATTGCTCCTCGCGACCTCGCTGGTCACCTACAGGATCAGCCCGGCTTCCGCGACCTGGACCGGCATGCCTTCAACCGCCCGCTGGTGCTGGTACCGCTCGGTGCCAACGCGGGCCTGACCCCCGACGAGGCGCACGAGATCCTGGCCGGCCAGATCGCGACCGGCGGCTACCGGCCGATTTACCACCCCACCGGCGAGCAAGCCCAGATCAAGACCGTCGCCCGGACGAGTGGCTCACGCTTGGTGGTTCGAGACGCAGACTTCGCCCTGGTACGTCCACCGCAGCTCAGCGACGTAACGCTCACCGAGCTCCCGGGCGATCGCGGCCTGACCCTGCCGCTGCCCGGCGACCCGGCTGACGTGACCACCGGCAGCATGGTGCCAGGAACCCCTCGCGGCACCTCAAGCTACGCAGTCGCAGTAGCCGGCGACGGCAAACGTGTCTGGGTCCAGGCTGCCGGTGGCCGCAAACTCGAACTGAGCGGAACCGCCCTGGCCACGCTGCTGGCGCAGCACCCCCGCTTCGCGGACCTCCTGACCACCGGGCGGACCAGCATCCTGCTCGGTTCCCCAACCGCTGGCGTAACCGACGAACCGGGCAACGTGGGGCACGATTTCGCGACCGGCCTCCCGATCGACCCCGCGAAAACCCCTGTTCAGGCCACTACGGGTCAGGTTCTGTGGACCTCGAGCGGGCGCCTCGGGATCATCGCCGGCCAGCCCGCTGCTCGGATGGCCTCGGGTGTGGGCTCCGAGCCGGGGGCTGGTCCGGCTGCCGGGCCGGGCGTTGGTCCGGCTGCCGGGCCGGGCTTGGGCGTCACCCAGGGCCCCGCCTCGGCGCCGATCAGCCCGTCCTCAACCGCCTCCTCGGCCGACGAATCGGAGGAAAGCGACGGCGGCGAGGTCGAGGACTCCGAAGCCGAGGACACCCCGGACGAGCAGAGCGACGGGGAGGACACCGACGAAGCGTCGGACGGCAACGAGGACGACGAGGACGAGCAGAGCGACAACGAAGACGCTGCGGCCGAAGAGCCGGACGACGAGGACGACGTTGAGCATGTCCTTCGGGAGCCTACGAAGCTCAGGGACGCCGACGGCCGCATCTTCGGGGTCAGCTACGCGGTTGATGACCAGCACCGGGATGCCATTGCCACCTGGGCTTCGTCGCGGCGGGTGGCTGATCACGGCACGGTGCTGAGTCATCCGGGGCCGATCGGGGCCGGTACGGCGCGCAAGGTTGTCCCCGGGTGGGCGGCCAGTAACCGGCGTCGCCCCTTTGTTGTCCACTTCGATCTGTCGGATGGGCGGTCGGCTACCGTGCCGACTCGGGCTGGGAAGCGGGCCGGGTTGCGGACGCTTTCGCCGGCTGATGTGGTTCGTCTGATCAATGGGACCGGGCTGCTCGATGTGCGGGGGGCCAGCCCTTCCACGTCGTTGGTGCTGCTGTCGCCGTACGCCGGATTCCACTCGACGCCGGGACATCTCGGGCATGACGTTTTCGCCGCGGCTCGCGCCCTCTTCGACTATCGGGGGGATCTGCACGCGGCGCAGACGTCGGTCACCGTGACCGGCACGTCGCTGGCACTTGACCACTACGGCGAGTTCACGGCCCTGCTGCCCGCGCCGCAAGCGCCCGGCAGCGCCACCCCGGGAGCGCCCACAGCCGGGCCGCAACCGTCCGCAGCGGGGCCGGAGCCAGCCGGAGCCGACGCAGCGCACGCATTGCCCGTCCGGCACGATCTGGAGCTTTCGGATCTGCGTCCACCTTTGCTGTTCAGCGACGGCCGGGGCGGGTTCACCGGCATCGCGTTCCCGCGTGACACCAACGATGAAGCCGAGATGCGAGCGGCGTACCGGGTTGCCCAGCAGCCAGCCATCCGCGAGTTCGACCCCGGCACCGGTCAGTTCACCGAGATCCCGGCGCCGTGGCAGCGGCGGGTGACCTTTGGCGTTGATGCGGTGCCGGCCGGGCCGGGGTTTGTGCAGGTGGCCCTGGCGGACGGCAGCTTGGCCCAGGTCGATGGCCGGACGCTGGGCAAGCTGGTCGCGCAGGCGCAGCGGGCGGGCGGGCGGCATCTGCAGCGAACCACCGACCTGGTGCTGCTGTCCTCACGCGCGGGCACGGCGGTGCGTCCGGGGCAATTGGCGTACGACCTCCTGCGCCACCTCACCACCCAGGAGCAGTTCGCCGCAGCGGTCTGGGCGGCCAACGGCTCGGTCACGCTCTCCGGTGGCCGGGTGCACGTGCTTGCGGGCAGCCGCTTCCGCGAGTTCTCGGTGCTCGGCCAGGGCAGCCACCCGTTCGTGCAAGCCACACCGGACACGCCGGGCGGGCACGCCGAGTTCCACCTGCTGAACAGCACCGACCACCCCGGCGAAGAAGCAGCCCCCCAGCCGTCTCCCCCGATTGAGGAGGAGAACCAAGGCAGCGAACCGGTAGAAACTCTGTCCGACCTCGACGACGACGAGCTCTCCGACGACGAGGACGAACC
>NZ_LOJP01000001.1:539433-544297 GCF_001553785.1 Actinoplanes sp. TFC3 | reverse complement strand
ACCCCGCCCCGCCCACGGGCCTGGATCCCGACCTCGCGCGGGCCGACGTCGTCCCTCTTCACGCGGGCACCGGTCCGGCAGGCGTCGCGTTCCCCACGACCACGCTCGGCGGCCGCCTGGCCCAGGCGGATGTCAGCCTGCTGGAACTGGATTCCAGCCCGGACTACTTCCAGGGGACCACCGACGGCAGCACCGGGCGCTTCGTGCGCAAGCCGTGGTCGGGCAACCCGCCCTTCTTCTACGTTGTGGCCGACGCTGACACCCAGAGTTTCCGGGTACGCCTCGGTGCTGACCGGACCGTCTCCGTACCTGGGGAGCAGTTGTTCGCACTGGCCCTGAACGCAGGCGCAATGTCGGGCATGCGGGCCGGAAGCACCACACCGGTGCTGTTCGTCTCGGCGGACGCGGGCCGGATCCCGACGGTCGGGGGTGCCGCGTACGACTTCATGGCCGCCCTGTGGCGCATGGGCCACCGCGGCGAGGGCTACGCGGCCACCCGGGCCATGTCGGTGATCACGGGTACGTCGGTGCGCCTGGCGGTCAGCGGCAACGGTTCGCTCGTCCGCATCGAGGAGCTGCCCTCGCTCAGCCCGTCGCTGGCTCCCGTGACGGACAACTTGCGGCTCGCGGACATCCGCCACACCGTGGCACCCGGGGCGGACGGGCGGATGGTTGTTGCATTCCCGCGCAGTTCCTCGGATGACTACAGCAACATCTCGCTGGCCGGGCTCAATGCCAGGACGATTCGCCGGTACGCCGGGCAGCGCGGCGAAGGCACCCCGATGACCGAGGAAGCGCCCTGGTGGACCCTGCCGGGATCGCCGGCCGCACCGGTGGCCATCGACGCGGTCAACGCTGGGGTCGGGCATGTGTTCGCGTTCGCCCGGGGACGCGGCGCGATCCGCATCGACGGCGCGACCTTGGGCCGGCTGGTGGCCGAGGCCGGTGTGATGAACGCGGGCGGCCGCCCCACGCCTGTGGTGATGTGGTCCTCGTTCGCCGGAGCCCGCTGGAAGCCCGGTGGCGTCGCATACGACTTCACCAACCGCCTGGTGCAGCGGCACGGCTTCCACGGCAAGGTGTACGCAGCGGACAGCCGCCTGTCGGTCACCTCGTCCGGCGCCACCCTGTCCGACGATGGCGTCTTCGTAGCCTTCAACGCCCTCCAAGAAGCGGCACCGCAGCCGGCGAACCCCGGGCCCAGCACCTACGACCCGCTGCAGACCTCGGATCTCGGCCAGTTCACCTGGCGCGACGTCTACTACGTGGTCACCACGGACCGCAACGGCCGCGAAGTCGGCATCGCGTTCCCCAGCAAGACCGGGGACACCGCGGTGATGACCGCCGACGACCAGAACATCGCGCACGACGAGCTGGACTACTACTACAGCTATCCGGGCCGGGAAAGTGTGAACGGCTACGAGCTGCGTACCCCGTTCCACGGTCGCCGTGGCCTTGGCGGGCGCGACCTCATCATTCTCGACGCGCACGCCGATCCTGAGCACTTCCACATCAAGCTGCGCGACGGCCGCCGGGCAGCGCTGAACGGCCGGCAGATGGCCCAGCTGTTCGCGCAGATCCGGCCGCTGCAGACCTTCGCCCGCGCCGGACGGTTCGCGCCGTTCCTGTTCCTGTCGTGCAGCGCCGGCCGCTACGACGCGCCCGGCGGCTCGATCTACGAGTTCATGTCGGCCATCCGCAGCTGGGGTCACGAAGGCGAGGGCTACGGCGCCACCCAGACCCTGGTGGTCCACACCAGCCGGCGCAACGCTTTGGGCGTCTACAACATGGGTACGCTGCGACAGTTCGGCGTCGTCCCGCAGTTCACCCCGGGCCAGTTCCCCGCCGGGCTGAGCGCGCAGCCGGTGGGCAGCCAGCAGTTCTGGTACACCCCGTGGACCGGCCCGCTGCCGCCCGTACGCGGTGGGGAGCCCGAAGCCGGCTCGCCTGACCCGCGCGAAACCAGCCGGCCTGGCCCCGGACGACCCCGCGTACGCCCGGCGCTCGACCCGCGTGGCCGGGCCTTCGGGGTGGTGCTCGCAGCCGACCCCGACTACCTCGACGACATCCGCTCGTTCGCCGACAACCTGGGCGACGATGCGCTCGACATCGTGCGCGAGTTCCACAAGAACGAGCTGGGCGATTGGGAGAACACCGAAAAGGCGGCCCCGTGGGGCGGCAACCGGCCGGATGTGGCGGGCCGGCCGCTGATGGTGTTCGTCGAGCGGGAGGACGGCGGCGACAACTTCGTCGTGGCGACCAGCGATGGCGGCACCACGCTCGTCGCACCCCGGGATCTGCCCGCGATCCTGCATGCCAACGACGACTTCCGCCGCCTGGACGACTCCGGGTTCAACCGGCCGATAGCGCTGCTCATGCCCGAGGCTCGCACCGGCAAGGAGGAGCACGCCCAGTGGATCGCCAAGTCGGCCGAGCAGTTCCTCGACGGGCAGATCGCGACCGGCGGCTACCGCCCGGTGTACCGGGTCACGAGTGGCATCTTCTTCGCGGGTAAGGGCTGGAGCCTGCTGCGGACCACCGACGCCGAGTTCGAGCTGGTCCGCGGACCCTGCCTCGACGACCTGGTGGTGACCACGCTCAGCGGTGGCCGCGGCGTTGCTTTGCCGCTGCCCGGGGACCCGGCCGATGTGGCCGGGCCGATCATCGCGGCGGGCGGCACCCGGCGTCCGGGGGCGGATCTGGTGGTCGCCGTCGCCGGTACGGGCACGCAGGTGTGGGCGCAGACGACAAACGGCGGCCACAAGCTCGCGCTCGACGGCAAGACGTTCGGCCGTCTCATCGCCGATCACCCGGTGGTGCGTCAGGTGCTCGACGGCCCGTCCACCACCGGCATCCTGCTGGCGTCTCCGGGGGCGGGTGCACGCAACGACTTTGGACGTACCGGATATGACTTTGCCGTGGGGTTGGGCGCCGACACCTCGGCTCGCCACATTCACGCCACGCCCGGCACGTCGGTCGCGGCCACCACCGAGGCCGTGCGGGTGGCCGGGATCCCGTCCGACGGGGTGCGGACCATCGTCATCAAGAGCAAGAGCAGCTATCCCGGCGAAGTCGGCGTCGTGCTGCCCACACCGCAGCAGTACTTCTACAGCACACCGTCCGGAGTGGACGAGTGGGCGGAAAGCACCAGCCAGTACACGATGCAGCACTTCGGCGACAGCGACGGCATGGTGCTCTCGCCCGAGCCGGCGTGGGCGAAAGCCTCGGAAATGCCGGTCGTGGTCCTGCTGGGATCCGACGACGGGCGCACTTTTGCGGTACGAAGTGAGCACGGCGATCGCCCCATGACGTTGCCGGTAAACGAACTCGCCCGGGTGCTCGCCGCCTCCGCAGCGTTCAAATCGGCGGCCGAGCGCGATCCCAACAAGCCGATCATCGCCATGCTGCCGGGCACCTTCTCCCCGCTGCGTGCCGGGCGTACCGCGGAAAGCCTCAGTGCCGGGCTCAAACGACGGGGCTATTTCCGTACGATCCATGCGGTTGTCGGTTCTTCGATGCTCGACAACGGCCGGGTCACCGTGCCGAACTGGCAGACGACGATCGACCCGGGACCGCTGTTGCCCCGCCACGTCACCATGCGCCCGATGTACTACCGCGACGGTCAACTCGCCGGCGTCGACTTCATGAGCAAAATCGGCGACCTGGCCACCGACACGCAGTACCTCTACAACACCGACAAGGGCGGCCCGCTGTCCTACACGAGCGTGTCCGACTCGACGACCGAAACCGGCACCACCCATCAGCTGCGCGACCCCAAGGACCGCTGGGACGCGCTGGTGTTCGCCCACGGCTCGACCAAGTCCATCGCCGTCGTGATGCGCCGCGGCGGCGACAAGTTCTCGGTCAGCGGCGACCGGATCGTCGACCTCATGCACGCCGGCGGCTACCTCAAGGCGTTCTCTCCAGCCAAGTTCCGCGGCTTCACCGGCATCATCTGCCTGGTGGGCACGCAAAAATGGCCGGACGGCCCGATGTCCGACTTCGCCCGCCGCCTGCACGCCCTCGGCGACCACCGACCGGTTCGCGGCGCTGGTGGCTCGGTGCTGCTGGTCCCGGGCGGCAAGACCTCGGTGGACGGCTACGGCGAGTACTCGACGTTCCCGGAGAACGGGGAGATCCTGCCGGAGGATCCGAACCTGATCTCGCCCGCTCCCGTGGCTGTTCCTCTGGCGAACCCGGCGCCTCTGGCAGATCCGGCGCCTTTGGCAGATCCGGCGCCTCTTGCCAACCCCGTTCCGCTGGCGCCGGCGGGCTTGCGACTGTCTGACGTACGGCTGCAGCTCCTGACAAACGCCGCGGGACGGGTGCACGGGTACGGCTTCCCGTTGACCGCGGCGCAAGCCGACGACATGTCCGAGGCTGGCCTCGACCGGTCGCAGTTCCGCACCTACCGTGGCGCCGTCGGACGTGGGCCGGCCACCGGTCATCCGGTGCCCTGGCTCGGCGGCGGTCCGGCGTTCTCCGTGCTGGCAACCGCCGGCGAGGGCGTGCACGTCTATCAAAAGGGCGCCGGAGAGGTACGGGTGCCAGCGCCGGCGTTCGCGCAGATGCTGCTCGACGGCGGGCTGCTCGACCTGCCCGGCGTCGGCGCGCACACACCGGTGATCCTGTGGCAGTCGTCGGCGGGCGAGGACCTGGCAGGTGCGGAACCGGCGGCGCAGTTCTTCGACAAGCTGCGCGCGGGCGGCCACCGGGGCCAGGTGTTCGCACCGGCCACCGCGCTCGAGGCGACTACGGAAGGTGCGGCGCTGGCTGATGGGGGGCGCTTCCGCGCGTACGGCGATGCCCCGGACGCCGCCGCCGAAGCCCTCCCGATCACCTCCCTCGTAGAGCCCGCCCCCAC
>NZ_LOJP01000001.1:428997-539333 GCF_001553785.1 Actinoplanes sp. TFC3 | reverse complement strand
GCGGTCAGAAGGGTGTTGATGTCTGTCGTCACAAACGGATCATCGACACCCTTCGTCATGCCCACGACTCAGGGGTAGTTAGGACTTACTCGTCTAGCGCTGGGCCGCGGCGAAGGTCGCCATCCAGGCCAGCGCCGAGTTCCAGTTGATGGTCAGCTCGTTGGTGGACCAGGACTGAATGTCGTCGATGTAGCAGAACTGCCCGACGCAGCCGGCCAGTTTGCTCTGCGCCAGCGGGTCCTGCAGCGACGAGTTGGCCCCGCCGGCCAGCGAGCCCTTCGGCGGGTTGGGCAGCGCCGGGTCGAGCTGGTGGGCGTACCACCGGCTGTGCTGGTTGTGGGAGGTGACTTCGCCGTAGCCGGTGACGTAGGACTGGTTGAGCGCGTTGCGGCCGAGGATGTAGTCCATGGCTTCCAGCGCGGCGGTGCGGTACTTGGCGTGCCCGGTCAGTTCGTACGCCGAGGCGAGGACCTGGGCGTTGTTCAGCACCGTGCTGTTGGAACCCCAGTCCCACAGGTTGTTCGCGGGGGCGTACGGGACGCCGTACGGGTGGGCCTGCTGGATCGCCAGGTACTTCTCGGCACCGCGCACCACCGACGCCTTGACCTGCGCGCGGCCGGGCAGGTTGCTGGGCAGCAGGGCCAGGTCGAGGCGGCCCGCGGCGGCGGTGTTGCCCCAGTCGAACGCGCCGGTGCCGAAGATGTCCTCGGTGTGCACCGGGGAGGTCAGCACATAGTCGCGGTAGTGCTTGTCGCGCGTGGTCAGGTACAGCTCCGCGGCCGCCCAGTAGAAGTCGTCGTCCACGCGAGCGTCGTTGTAGGCGCCGCCGCCGGTGCTGTCGGAGTCCGGGGCCAGCCGGTCCGGGTTGGCCTGCGCCGCGGTGAACGCCGTGCGGGCCGCGGCCAGGGCCATGCGGGCGTACGCCGGGTCGTAGCGGCGGTAGACGCGGGCGGCCTGCGCGGCGACGGCGGCGAGGTTGAGCGTCGCGGCGGTCGACACCGGGTGCAGTTCGCGCTGCTGGGGGTCGAGGTGCGGCAGCAGCGGCAGACCGGTCCAGGCCGCGTCATGGATCTTGTGGTGCACCATCCCGGCGTCCGGGTGCCCGGCCGGAACCTGCATCTTGAGCAGGAAGTCGAGTTCCCAGCGGACCTCGTTGAGCACGTCGGGGGTGCCGTTGCCGCTCTCCGGGATCGCCAGCGCGGGCATCGGGGCGTGCCGCTGCTCGTACGCGCTGAGCACCTGCCACACCGAGATGCCGCCGTTCACCACGTACTTGCCGTGGTCCCCGGCGTCGTACCAGCCCCCCGTCACGTCCAGGGTGTAGTCGCAGACGCCGGGCTGGCAGGGCACGGCGCCGTCACCCTTGTTCGGGGCCACGTCGACGTGCCCGGCCGGGCGGGCGTAGCCGGGGCGCAGGTCGTCGCGGATCTCGATGCCGCTGCGCTGGGTGTAGTAGAACTTCAACGAGTCGCGCTGCAGCTGCCGGTACGCGGTGGTGTCCACATCGAACGGCCGGCTGGTCTCGCCGTCGGCGCTGAGCGTGTAGCCGGTGCCCCGGATGCGGTAGCCACTGAAGTCGATGGAGTGCGCGTTCTGCCCGGAGGACACGTCGACCCCACGTGGCGTGGTGCGCCCGCGCGCGACGATCCTGCCGGCGGCGTTGGCGAGTCGCCAGGGCAGCGCGGTGGTGGCGGTGGTGACCAGCGTCGCGCGTTTGGGGCCGCCGGGCAGGTAGCCGATCTGGTTGACGCGCACGCGCGGCCCGGTGTCGGGCACGTAGACCTCCGGCGGCACGCCACCGAGCAGCGAGACGTCGTCGAGGCAGAAGGTCCAGGGTTCGGCGCTGCCACCGACCTGCAGGGCCACTTGCGCACTGCTGGTGGTCACGCCCGCTTGGAAGGTGTACGAGAAAGCACTCGCGGTGCTGGTCAGCGCGGGTGCCGCCGCGAAGTAGGTGTCGTAGGGCGCGGTGGACAGGCCCACTATTGCTCGTACCGGATGATCGCCGGAGGCCGTGAAGGAGAACCGGTAGTTCTCGCCCGCGACCAGGTCGAGGTCGTTCTGCCCGATCGCCACGTCCCAGCGGTTGACCGTGCCGCCGGGCACGGTGATGCAGGCCTGCCCGCTGCTGACGTCGATGGTGGTGCCGCCGTTGGACCACCACGGCGCGGTGCCGGCGCTGAAGCCGCCGTTGACAACTTGTTCCACCTCGGCAGCCTGTTTTCCGGCGGCGGCCCGTTCTGCCGCGGCGGCTTGGGCCGGCAGGGAGGGCATAACGGACAGAGTAGCCGCGACGGCGGCGGCGAACCCCACGATTCGTTTCACGGGCAGATCTCCTTGGGAGCGCTTCCAACGATCGATCGGTGCAGATATGGTGGAACCTCAGTGACGCGCTGTCAACCTTGCTGAGAACGACTATCAGCTTCGTCGGCTAGCGTTGCGGCGTGGGAAGTTACGGCTGGCAGATCGTTCTCGTGGTGGTTCTCGTCCTGCTCAACGCGGTGTTCGCGGGCAGCGAGATGGCTCTGGTGTCGCTGCGCGAGAGCCAGTTGCAACGCCTGGAACGCGAGACCCGCACCGGCAAGACGCTGGCCGCGCTGGCCCGTGACCCCAACCGCTTCCTGGCCACCATCCAGATCGGCATCACCCTCGCGGGCTTCCTGGCCTCGGCCTCCGCGGCCGTCTCGCTGGCCCAGCCGCTGATCGAGCCGCTGAGCTTTCTGGGCGGCGCCGCCGAGCCCGGCGCGATCGTGGTCGTTACCGTGATCCTGACCTTCTTCACCCTCGTGGTCGGCGAGCTGGCCCCCAAGCGGATCGCCATGCAGCGCTCCGAGGGCTGGGCATTGCTGGTCGCCCGCCCGCTCGACGTGCTGGCCAGGGCCTCACGCCCGGTGATCTGGCTGCTCGGCAGAACCACCGACGTGGTGGTGCGGCTGACCGGCAACAACCCGCACGCTGCGCGTGAGGAGGTCAGCGCCGAGGAGATCCGCGACATGGTCGAGGCCCAGCAGGAGTTCTCGGCCGAGCAGCGCACCATCATCTCCGGGGCGTTCGAGATCGCCGACCGCAGGCTGCGCGAGATCCTTGTCCCGCGCCGCGACGTGCTGGTGCTGCCCGGCGACCTGAGCGCCCAGCACGCCCTTGACCGGCTCGTGGCCGGCGGGCACTCGCGCGCCCCGGTGGCCGGCCCGGTCGGGCTGGACGACGTGCTGGGCGTGGTGCATCTGCGCGATCTGATCGGCGCGACCGGCGTGGTAGGCGACCACATGTTCACCCCGCTGTTCCTGCCCGAGACGCTCAAGGTCTCCGACGCCATGCTGCAACTGCGCACCCAGCGCCAGCAGCTCGCGCTGGTCGTCGACGAGCGCGGCGCCATCGACGGCATCGTCACCATGGAGGACCTGGTCGAGGAGGTGATCGGCGAGATCTACGACGAAACCGACAGCGACGTGCAATCGGTGATCCACGAGGACGACGGCGCGATGCTGCTGCCCGGCACCTTCCCGATCCACGACCTGCCCGACATCGGCGTGGACACCGACGACCTGGAGGGCGGCGACTACACCACGGTTGCGGGCCTGCTGCTGGCCCGGCTGGGGCACATCCCGACCGCCCCGGGCGAGATCGTGCACCTCGACGCGCACACCGCCGAGGTCACCCGGATCGCCGGGCGCGCCATCACCCAGCTCCGGCTGCGTAAGGCTCCGGCCGCAGAGCCCGCCGCCGTCCCAGCGCCCGCACCGTCAGCGCGAAACACCTGAGCACCACCCCGGCCGCGCTCACCGCCGTCCAGCCGCCGGCCCGCTACAGGCTTGCGGCGACAGCGGGCAGCACCTCAGCAGCCGAACCGCGCAGATTGATCCGGGCCACCTCATCCAACGGAGTCGCCTGCGGGTTGACCTGGATAACGGCCCCGCCCAGCTTCGCCGTGACCTGTGGGATCTCAGCCGCCGGATGGACCACCCCCGACGTACCCACGCTGATCAGCACATCAGCGTCAGCCGCCGCCTCGACAGCCGCCTGCAAGGTCTCAGCAGGCAGAGGCTCGCCGAACCAGACCACGCCCGGCCGGATCGGGGCGCCGCAGCGCTCGCACGGCGGCGGCGTGTGGCGGCTGGGCTCGCCCTCGGGCAGCGGCGGGAGCGGGGCGGGGTGCGCGCAGGCCGAGCAGCGCGGCGTGAACAGGCTGCCGTGCAGGTGCAGCAGGTTGCTTGTGCCGGCGCGTTCGTGCAGGTCGTCGACGTTCTAGGTGATCACGGTGGCGTGCGGGGCGTGCCCGGCGATGCGGGCGGCGGCGAGGTGGCCGGGGTTGGGCTCGACCGCACGGGCCAGGGCGCGGCGCCACTCGTACCAGCCCCAGACCAGCGCCGGGTCGGCCGCGAACGCCTCGGGGGTGGCCAGCTTGGCCGCGTCGAACTGGGCCCACAGCCCGGTCAGGGCGTCGCGGAACGTCGGCACCCCGCTTTCCGCCGAGATGCCCGCCCCGGTGAAGATGACCACCCGCTGAGCCACGCGCAGCAGCTCGGCGGCTTCCAGTACTGCCTGGTTCATCCGCCGAGCTTGCCAGCCCGGCGGATCAACGCGCCACCGGGTTTGGCTACTCCCACTCGCCCCGCGTCGGCAGCGCCAGCGTGGTGCTCTTGTGGGTCCTGGTCACGGTGACCTTGACCTGCGCGAACACCTTCTGGTGGCGCGGGGTGGAGCGGACCTTGCTGAAGGTCAAGGTGACCTTGTCGGACTTGTAGTTGCCGTCGGCGCAGGACGGCTTGCAGGTGTTGACCCGCTGCACCGCGGTGGCGGCGCCGGTCGTGGCGGTGAGCTTGGTCCAGTGCACCGAGGTGAACTCGACATCCTTGTACGGCCGGAAGGTGGCCGGCTTGACCTTCACCTTGGCCGGCGTGACCCCGTAGTCGACGATCACTGCGGGCTTGGCGGCGGCCGCAGCCGGCACTGCGCTCACGGCGCCCGAGAAAGCCACCGCACACGTGGCAACGGCCAGAACACGCTTCAACATCGAACTTCCCCCGATCAGTTGGTGTCCGCCGATCGTGGCAGCTCGGCGCCCCCGACCGGCGGTGCGATCACCGGGTTGGCGCGGATGGGGGAGAAAAGACGCCGGGGCGCTGGGCGATCCGGTTCCTCGCAGATCGACGATGCCGTCGCGTCGCCGGCCATCCAGCTCACCCACGCCGGAACGGTACGCCCACAACTGAGCCGCCACCCCGGGCATCCCGGGATGGCGGCAGCAGCGAAAGTGATCAGGCAGCGAAGTCGAGGTTGCCGCGCAGCTTGGTCAGCGCCTTGGTCAGCAGGCGGGAGACGTGCATCTGGGAGATGCCGATCTGGTCCGCGATCTGCGACTGGGTCAGGTTGCCGTAGAAGCGCAGCGTGATGATCTTGCGCTCGCGCTCGTCCAGCGTGGCCAGGGCGGGGCCCAGCGCGGCGCGGGTCTCGGCCAGCTCGAACTCGTGGTCCTCGCCCCCGAGGGTGTCGCCCAGTTCGGTGCTGCCGTCGGCGCTGATCGGGGTGGACAGGCTGGTCGCGTTGTAGGCGCGGGCACCCTCCAGGCCCTCGAGCACCTCTTCCTCGGTGATCTCGAGGTGCTCGGCGATGTCGGTCACCGTCGGCGAGCGGCCCAGCGAGTGGGTCAGGTTGGTGTTCGCCGCGGTGATCGCCAGGCGCAGCTCCTGCAGGCGCCGGGGCACCCGGATCGACCAGGTGCGGTCCCGGAAGTGCCGCTTGATCTCGCCGATGATGGTCGGGATGGCAAAGCCGGCGAACTCGACGCCACGGTCGGCCTCGAACCGGTCGACCGCCTTGATCAGGCCGATGACCGCGACCTGGACCAGGTCGTCGAGCGGCTCGCCGCGCCCGGCGTAGCGGTTGGCCAGGTGCCGTGCCATGGGCATCCACGCCTCGATGGCGCGCTCGCGGATCCGGGACCGGGACGGGTGCGTGGCGGGCATGGCGGCGAAGGCCGCGATCAACTCGCTCGCACGGTCCGTCGTCGCCGTCTGGTCAGCAGCGACCTCGCTGTCGATCGGGGCAGCGATAACGGTCATGGAGGAACTCCTTAGGCACGGTCAATCTGACGAGATGCCTATTGCCCGCCCGCCCACCATGGTCAAACTCACCCGTTCGGCCACATCCGGATCACCAAACGGATGATCCCTGGGCGTCTGCCTACAATCGCCGCGTGAATCTGATCGGAACGGTCACCGCCGGCAAACCGCTGCTGGTCATGGCGGTCGAGCTGGAGGCGCAGGCGCTGGACGGCGACCTTCCGGTGCTGCTGACCGGCATGGGCAAGGTCAATGCTGCCCTGTCCGTGGCGGCCGCGCTGGCGACCGGTCCCAAACCGACAGAACTGATCAATCTGGGTACGGCCGGAGCGCTGCGGCCCGGCCTGACCGGCACGCACACCATCGGCACGGTGCTGCAGCACGATCTCGACAGTGAGGTGCTGCTGCGGCTCACCGGCGAGGTCACCGGTCCCCCGCTGCTGGTCGGCGATCCGCAGGGCATCGTGCTGGCCACCGGCGACTCGTTCATCGCCGACCCGGTGACCCGCGACCGGCTGGCCCGCGACGCCTCGCTGGTCGACATGGAGGGCTACGCGGTCGCCGCCGCCGCGCACGCCGCCGGGGTGCCGGTGCGGCTGGTCAAGCACGTCAGCGACGACGCCTCCGAGCACGCCGGCAAGAGCTGGCAGGAGTCGGTGGCCGAGTGCTCGCACGCGCTGGCCGCCTGGCTGGCCGCCAACGTCACGCCCTCACGCGCGGGCTGAATGCCGGTTTGGGCAGCTCCAGTCACTATCGACGGTTCTCCATTCGCCGAGACGCGGGAAACATGGCGTCAACAAGCGGAGGGAGACACCGATGCCAGGCAACAGAGCGGTTGTCTATCAGGGCACGGGCCAGGTGGAGGTCCGCGACACCAGCTATCCGACGTACGAGATGCAGGACGGCCCCGGGGT
The DNA here is from genome assembly GCF_001553785.1 of Actinoplanes sp. TFC3. Classification (GTDB taxonomy): domain Bacteria; phylum Actinomycetota; class Actinomycetes; order Mycobacteriales; family Micromonosporaceae; genus Actinoplanes. The sequence goes on along the minus strand of NZ_LOJP01000001.1, from coordinate 532,357 downwards.
CAACAAGGCGAACGTCGGGCGCAAGGTCCCGCACGCGGCGATCCTCAAGACCGTCGCGACCAACATCTGCGGCAGCGACCAGCACATGGTCCGCGGGCGCACCACCGCGCCGCAGGGCCTGGTTCTGGGTCACGAGATCACCGGCGAGATCGTCGACATCGGGCCCGGCGTGGAGTACCTGAAGGTGGGCGACATCTGCTCGGTGCCGTTCAACATCTCCTGCGGGAGGTGCCGCAACTGCAAGGAACGCAAAACCGGGGTGTGTCTCAACGTCAACCCGGAGCGGCCGGGCTCGGCGTACGGCTACGTCGACATGGGCGGCTGGATCGGCGGTCAGGCCGAGTACGTGCTGGTGCCCTACGCCGACTGGAACCTGCTCAAGTTCCCCGACCGTGACCAGGCCCTGGACAAGATGCTCGACCTGGCCATGCTCGCCGACATCTTCCCCACCGGCTACCACGGCTGCGTCTCGGCCGGGGTCGGCACCGGCTCGACGGTGTACATCGCCGGCGCCGGACCGGTCGGGCTGGCCGCGGCCACCTCGGCGTTCCTGCTCGGCGCGGCCGTGGTCATCGTCGGTGACCTCAACGAGGACCGGCTGGCCCAGGCCCGCAGCTTCGGCTGCGAAACCGTCAACGTCGCGCAGGGCGAACCCGCCGAGCAGGTACGCCAGATCCTCGGCCGCTACGCCCCGGCGATCGGCGAGCCGCTGGTGGACTCGGCGGTCGACGCGGTGGGCTTCGAGGCGCGCGGGCACGGGCGTGACGCCGCCACCGAGAAGCCGGCCACGGTGCTCAACTCGCTGATGGACCTGACCCGGGCCGGTGGCGCGATCGGCGTCCCGGGCCTGTACGTCACCGGCGACCCGGGCGGCGTGGACGAGGCGGCCAAGGTCGGCTCGCTGTCGCTGCGCCTCGGGCTGGGCTGGGCCAAGTCCCACTCGTTCGTCACCGGTCAGTGCCCGGTGATGAGGTACAACCGCGAGCTGATGATGGCGATCCTGCACGACCGGGTGCAGATCGCCAAGAACGTCAACGCGACGCCGATCCCGCTCAACGAGGCGCCGCAGGGCTACCAGGACTTCGACCAGGGTGCGGCCCGCAAGTATGTGCTCGACCCGCACGGCATGATCCGCACCTGAGGCCCGCCACTCGTTGACTGACGTGCATCGATTTGTCTAGGTTGGCCTGCAAACGCTTGTCGTGCCGGAGGTGCCCCACCCCACGAGCCGGCCCCGACCACCGGCGGATTCCCCCGGACCTACCCGCAGCGCTGTGAACGGGCGTCCGGTCCGTGCTGACGAGCTGCTCGACCTGGAGGGGTGACCGTGCCCGAACCTGTCTTCGCCACCGATCCGGCCGTGCGTGAGCTGGCCGCCGAGCTGCACGCGACGGTCCGGGACCTGCCGCTGATCAGCCCGCACGGGCACGTCGACCCCGCGGTGCTGGCCGACGACGAGCCGTTTCCCGACCCGGCGCACCTGCTGGTCGTGCCGGATCACTATGTGACCAGGATGCTGCTGAGCCAGGGCATCGCGCCCGCGCGGCTGGGCCTGCCGACGCTGACCGGCGAGCCGTCCGAGACCGATGGGCGCGCGATCTGGCGGCTGCTGGCCGGTAACTGGCACCTGTTCCGGGGCACGCCGTCGCGGCTGTGGCTGGAGCGCACCTTTACCACGGTGTTCGGCGTCGGCACCCCGTTGAGCGCGGCCACCGCCAACGAGGTGTACGACGCAATCGCGGCGAAGCTGGCCGAGCCGGCGTTCCGTCCCAGGGCGCTGTTCACCCGGTTCGGCATCGAGGTGCTCGCCACCACCGAATCACCGCTGGACGACCTGTCGCGGCACGCCAAGCTCGCCGCCGACGGCTGGGGCGGCCCGGGTGGCCGGGTGATCACCACGTTCCGCCCGGACGAGGTTGTCGACATGGACCTGCCCGGGTGGGCCGGCAACATCGGGCGGCTGGGCGAGCTGGCGGGCACGGACACGTCCACGTTCGCCGGTTACCTGGACGCCCTGCGCGCGCGGCGGCAGGCATTCATCGCGGCCGGGGCGACCTCGTCGGATCATGGGCATCTGACCGCCTTCACCGCGGAACTGTCACCCGCAGACGCGGAGGCCCTGTTCGCGCGTGGTCTCCGTGGTGAGGCGACGGCGGCCGACGCGGAGGCGTTCCGGGGGCACATGCTCCTCGAGTTCGCGCGCATGTCGATCGACGACGGCCTGGTCCTGCAACTGCACCCCGGCTCGGTGCGCAACCACAACACCTGGCTGCACGAGACGTACGGACGCGACGTGGGCGGCGACATCCCCCAGGCCACCACCTACGTGCACGCCCTGCGGCCGCTGCTGGAGCGCTACGGCAACGACCCCCGGCTCCGCATCGTGCTGTACACGCTCGACGAGACTTCCTTCAGCCGGGAGCTGGCGCCGCTGGCCGGCGGGTATGCCGCGCTGTACCTGGGCGCGCCGTGGTGGTTCCTCGACTCCCCGGACGGGCTGCGGCGCTTCCGCGAGGCGGTGACCGACTCCGCCGGCTTCTACAACACCGCCGGTTTCGTGGATGACACCCGAGCGTTCTGTTCCATCCCGGTACGCCATGACGTCGCCCGCCGCGTCGACGCCGCCTACCTTGCCTCCCTTGTGGTCCAGGGCCGCCTCGCGCCCGACGAGGCCACCGAGACGATCGCCGACCTTGCCTACCATCTGCCCCGCCGGGTTTTCCGGCTGGACGGGATTCAGCGATGACCCGGATCACCGGCGTGGAGGCGGGGTGAAGCCGGCTGTGCGCTGGGTTGGCCGGGTGGTTCAGGCTCCGCGCGAGACGACGGCGAGGATTTCGGCTACCACTTTGTCCGCCGCGTCGGGATGCCCGAGTTCGCTAGCTGCGCGGGCCATTGCCGAACGCCGGGCCGGGTCGACGAGCAACCCGACCAGTTCCTCGCGCAGTCTCTCCGGTGTGGCGCCGTCGCCGTCGAGCATGACCGCTGCGCCCTTGCCGGCGAGGTGCTCGGCCGTGCTGCGCTGCTCACCGCCGGCCGAACTTGCGTACGGGATGAGAATGCACGCCTTGCCGAGGGCGGTGAGTTCCGCGACCGTCCCGGCACCGCTGCGAGCCAGGACGATGTCGGCCGCCGCCAGCACATCCGGCATCGAGTCGTGGATGAAGTCGACCACCCGGTAGCGCTCGGCCAAGGCGGGCGGCAACTGCGCAGCGACCTGTTGCATCTCGGGAAGGCTGAGGCCGCCGCATTGGTGAATGACCTGGCAGTGCGCCAGTACGTCGGGCAGCACAGCGGCAAGAAGACGGTTGATCTGCTGAGCTCCCGCCGCGCCACCGGTCACCACCACAATCGGCTGGCGCGGGTCGAGCCCGAACGCGGCAGCGCCCCTGCCCCGATCCCCGGCGAGTACCTCCGGGCGAATCGGGTTTCCGGTGACGACCGCGCGGTTGCGGGCGCTGTCGCTGAGGTGCTGCAGCGAGGGCTCCTGGCTGAGCAAGATGCGAGTGGCGAAGCGCGCGAGGATGCGATTGGCCAGGCCCAGGCTCAGGGTCTGCTCATGCATCAGGTACGGCACCCCGAACAGCCGCGCCGCCAGCCCGATCGGCACCGACACGTAGCCGCCGGTTGACAGCACGACGGCGGGGCGGTTCCGGGCCACGGTCAGTACCGCCTGGAGGATGCCGATGGGGATCCGGAACGCGTCAACGACGTTGCGGGCGAGTTCGCGCGGTGTCGGCGTGCGGCGCAGCTTGCCGGTGGTGATCGCCTTGAACGGCACCCCGGCCCGGTCGGCGACTTTCTCCTCGAGGCCGCCGTGCACACCGACCCACAGCAGGTCCGGTTCGGTGCCGGCGTTCGCGAGCCGTTCACGCAGAGTGTTGATTGTGGTCAGCGCGGGATAGGTGTGCCCGCCGGTGCCGCCGCCGGTCACCACCATGCGAAGTTTGTGCAGGTGCTGGGCGCTGTAAACGGACATGCTAGCTCCGATGATCGCGGGGCATCACTGCTGCGGACGGTCGTCCAGCGGGGGTGGGCCCGAGGGGTCTTGCGGTGGCGGTAACGGATGGTCCGTGCCGGTGGTTCCTGGGTTGAGGCCCTGAGCCGGCGACAGGTGAGGCGGCTGACCGGGGTACTGCGACGGCCAGGCACTCTGCTGCGCCGCCTGCCGCCGCCGCGACTGGCTGCGGACCAGCGCGAGGATGCCCCAGGTGATTCCACCGACGATGATCAGGCAGCACAGCAGCCGTACGACCAAGAAGCCGACGGCATAGCCCGCCTGGTACGCCGGATCCTCCGCACCTAAGATCATCATTTGATTATCCCCAAGGCCGATCGACAGATCCCATCGCCCCGGCCTTTCCCGCACCGGCCCACGGTACGAGGGCGGCAGCTACCGGCGCCGGCCGGGCAGCTTCTTGCCGATCAGCAACCAGATCGCGTACAGCACACCCGTGACCGCCACGGCAGCCCCCTTGGCGCCATGCACCACGATCAGCGGCGGCGCCGCGGACACCAGGGCAAGCGCAAGTGCCATCCGATGCGGCGGCAGTTTCTGCGGCCCTCGCCGGACCGCGTGCGGCCTCGACCGGACCGCCCGAGGGGCTTGCTCGTCGTCGGTCTCGGGCTCGATGGAGGGTGTTGGCCCGGCTGGCGCGGCGGACGTTGAGGGCGAAGACACGGTCGACGGAGCCGGCGGGGCACCGTGGGCATCCGCAGCGTGACCGGGGATGGCGGGGGTCTGCCCGCGATCCTCCGCCTCGGCGTCCCGGCCCGCTGCCGCGACGTCATCCGATGGTTGCGCCACGTGCCTCCAACGATCGTCCGACTCTCTGCGACCCTACCGCCCCCGCCGAACCGCCCCGATCGGACCCGCCCAGGCCACCGCCTTCGTGCCGCTGACCGGGCCGATCGGTCCGCCCCGACCGCTCGGGAACGCGTTGCGTCGCTCGACTGCCGAGACCTCGCTCCGAGCGCCCAGAGCAGGGCAGAATGTCGCAATAGCCAGAGGCAGGGAGGACCGGAGGGCGTCGCTCTGATCGCAGCCTCTGGGCAGCGGCTGCCGCCAACTGCTCCACATTCACGGCACCACGGCGAAACCAACCGTGTGACAGGCATCGCTTTTGATCCCTGCGCGCGAGTTTCGCGGCGCGCCCGGCGCCGCGTTACCCTTCCGACCTGAGCGCACAGTCATCGATGGAACGGGGCCCTACGGTGTGGATCACGGTCGGCATCGCACTCGCGCTCGTGCTGGTTGCGGGCGTGGCAGTGCTGCTCGCGGTGCGGGCCCGGCGTGCGCGGGCAGCCCGGGAGCAGGCCGCCGCCGCGGCAGCACGCACCGACCCGTTCGCGCGGCCGCCGAAGCGCGTCGGCCTGGCCCCGCCCGCCGAGGTCCAGCGCTTCCCTCCCCCACCAGCGGTCCGGCCGTTGTACGTGCCGATGTGGCGCCGGGCGCGCTGGGTGATCGCCGCGGTGGTTGTCCTGCTGCTGTTCGGCATCGCCGGCGTAGTCGCGTTCGGCAGCCGTCTGGGCGGAAACGAAAAGCCAGTCGCCGCCCCGGCCACCTGCGCAGAAGCGCGTCTCCGGGTCTCCGCCGCACCTGAGATCGCGCCGGTGGTGCAACAGGCCGCGCGCACCATCAACCCCGGCGGCGCCGCATGTGGACCGGTATCGGTCACCGCCGAGGAACCCGCCGTCACCGAGTCCGCCGCTACCAAGCCGGACGTGTGGATCCCGTCGAGCAGCGCCTGGCTGACGCTTGCCGGGGCGGACGGCAGCACATACGAGGCGAAGGGCGAGCCGCTCGCGTACTCCCCGATCGTGCTCGCCGGTCCGGAAGCGATCGCGAAGCTCTACGTCAAGAACAAGCGGACGTCCTGGGCGGCCGTGGTCGACGGTTTGGCCAAGCACCGCATCCCCGCGGTCAGCATGCCGGACCCGATGCGCAGCTCGGTCGGATTGTTGTCGGTGCACGCGGTGCACGCGGCGATGGGCCGCACCACGCCGGACGCCGGGATGGCCCAGTTGCGCGCGCTCACCCTGCGCAGCCGGCTCAAGGACCCGGCCTTGGACCCGGCGGCAGCGCTGTCGAAGGATGCGGGCGCCGCCGACGAGACCACTGCGGTGTACGACGTCGGCATCTTCCCGATCACGGAGCAGCAACTGGCGGCGTACTCCAAGGACAAGCACGAGGTCACGCTGACCGGCGCCGCCCCGGTCGACGGGGTGGCCGAAACGGACTACCCGTACGCGATCGCGCGGAAGACCACCGAGAGGGGCCTGGCCGACCAGTTGCGGGCCGCGATCACCAAGCAGGCGATCACCGGGGCCGGCTTCCGGACCGAGCCCGCCAAGCAGGCCGTCAAGCTGCCCGGCCAGACCGACGAGTTGCTCGCCCCGGCGTTGCAATGGTCGCAGTACCAGTCGAAGACGTTCCAGGTGCTGCTGATGATCGACACGTCCGGCTCGATGAACCAGAAGGTGGTGGCCAAGGACGGGCGTACGACCACGAAGGCGGCTCTGCTGCGCGAGTCCGGCCTGAGTGCGAACCAGCTGTTCGGCGAGGACACCAGCATCGGGATGTGGTTCTTCTCCACCCCGTCGCCGAGCAGCCCGGCGCATCGCGAGGCCGTCCCGGTCGGCCCGCTCACCGCTCAGGTGAACGGCAAATCCCGGCGCGACACCATGGGCGCGGCGATCGCCGGCTACAAGGCCACCAATGACGCGGGCACACCGCTGTTCCGCACCGTCCTGGACGGTCAGGAGGCAATGCGCGCGGAGGCCCAGCCGGGCACGGTCACCCTCGCCGTGGTTCTCACCGACGGCCGCGACGAACAGTCCCGCTACGCGATGTCCCGCGACGATTTCCTGGCCGAACTGAACCGCACCCGCGACCCGGAACGACCGGTACCCATCCTGGCGATGGGCTACGGCGCGGACGCGGACATGCAGTCCCTCGACGCCATGGCCAAGGCAACCGGCGGCAAGGCGATCCCGGCAAACAACCCGGCCGACGTCGCTTCGGCCATCGCGCAAGCCTTCCTGGCCGCCCACGCACCGAGGTAGCGTGGACGAGCGGATTGCCTTGATCTGGTTCTCCGCTTGCCCCGCGCGTTGGAGAACGTGAGGTCGACGCCGGCCGTCGAGGCGGACTCCTGAATGGACCTGGTGTTCGCGGTGCGCCAGCCACTTTCCGCTCCGACCTGGAGAAGCCCAAGGTCAGCTTGCCGTCGCCGCTACCCCCGCCGGCGTCGTCACCTCCGCAGCCGGCCGGCAGGCCACTCGGCACCGCTGCGGCGATCTTTTCGCCACCACACCCTCCTGGCGGGGTTTGTCAGCGTTCCCAGAAGATGGGCGGGCAGGTCCCCGGACAGCCCGGAATCGGCCACGGCCATCGAGCTGATCAACGGTGTGACTCGCATCACCTCGATGTCACAGGTGTTACCGCTCCCAGATCCAGCGTCCGAAGTCGATATCCGTCCGTCACCTTCACCGAGGGTGTCGCTGCGCTACTACACTGTGGCCGATCAATCCTGTGGCGCGCTCGCCGCCACAGCTCAGCAGGCCAGCAGCTCAGGGGGTCGACGTTGGTCCGACAATCGGAACCGGTCTCACCCCGGCCCCGCGGCACGGTCATGCGCGACGTCGCCAAGCTGGCCGGGGTCTCCCACCAGACGGTGTCCCGGGTGCTCAACGAGCATCCGCACGTACGCCAGGAAACCCGTGCGCGAGTGCTGGAAGCGATGCGCTCACTGAACTACCGGCGCAACCTCGCCGCGCGCACGCTGGTCACCCGGCAGTCCAACACGCTGGGCATCCTCGGCTTCGAGACCACGCTGTTCGGCCCGGCGTCCATGCTCTACGGCATCGAGAGCGCCGCCCGAGAGGCCGGCTACCTGGTCAGCATCGCCACCGTGCGCAACCTCGAACGCGCCGACGTGCTCGCCGCCGCTGACCGCCTGGCCGAGCACGCGGTCGACGGCATCATCGCGATCTCCCCCAAACCCGCAGTGACCAACGCCCTGATGCAGGCGCCGGCCGACCTGTACTGCGTGGCCGTGGGCGGCGCCGGTGACGCCGAAGCGGTGCCGACCGTACGCATCGACAACGCGTTCGGTGCCCGTCTGGCCACCCAGCACCTGCTGGACCTGGGCCACCGCACCGTGCACCACGCGGCCGGGCCGGGTGACTGGCCCGAGGCACACGAGCGGATCGAAGGCTGGCGCAGCACCCTGTACGACGCCGGCGCCGTGGTGCCTCCCGTGCACCCGCAGTGGTGGGACGCGGCGTCGGGCTACGACCAGGGCCGCGCACTGGCCGCCGACCCCGGCGTGACCGCGATCTTCTGCGCCAACGACCGGATCGCCCTGGGAGTGCTGCGGGCGTTGCACGAAGCCGGCCGGCGGGTGCCGGAAGAGGTCAGCGTAGTCGGCTTCGACGACATGCCGGACTCCGGGTTCTTCCTGCCGCCGCTGACCACGGTCAGCCAGGACTTCGGCGAACTGGGGCGGCGCAGCCTGGCGCTGCTGCTTGAGCACATGAACCGGCCCACCGATACCGGGCCGGTGGACCACATTGTGGTGCCACCGAAGCTGGTTGTACGGGCCAGCACCGCTGCTCCGCCTGCTCAGTAGGTGGCGCTGCCGTGCGGGATGCTCGCCCAGGGCGAACCGGTCAGGAGCTGAGCGATCGATGGAGCCCGGGGGCTCCGTTCCGCCGGTGGAAGGTGTTCCGTTGCGGGCGCCGCTCCGGGGGGGCCGGCCGGTGCCGGGCCAAGAACACGCGCTACCAGGGCGAACGAGAAATTCAGGTACGGCTCTAGGGTATTGATCATGGCTGGCACGCTGAACCCTCAAAAAACCCGGGCGGCACTGCGCACCTCGGCGCAGTTCTCCTTGCGGATGATCCTGGTCCTGCTCCTGACCGCGGTGGTGCTGTGGTTGCTGGGCAAGGCCTGGTCGGTCATCTGGCCGCTCGTGGTGGCCTTGCTGCTGACCACGCTGACCTGGCCGCCCACCCGGTTGCTGCGCCAGCGCCTCGGGTGGCCGCCGGCGTTGGCCGCCTCTGTGGTCACCCTGCTGTTCCTGCTCATCGGCGTGGGCACCATCGTGCTGATCGTGGTGCCGGTGACCTCGCAGGCGCCGCAGCTGGCCTCCGGCGTCGTCAGCGGCATTCAGCACCTGCGGGAATGGGCGTCCGGCCCGCCGCTCAACATCGGCGACGACCAGGTGACCAGCGTGCTCGATTCGGCCATGACCCGGGTGCAGAACAGCGCCGGGGACATCGTCAACTACACGGTTACCGGCGTCGGCACGGTCGTGAACGGCGTAGTCACCACCGTACTGGCGCTTTTCCTGATGTTCTTCTTCCTCAAGGACGGGCCGCGCTTCCTGCCGTGGCTCACCCGCCAGCTACCGGGCCGCTTCGCCGATGACGTCCCGGCCGTCGCGGCTCGCGGTTGGGACACCTTGGGAGCCTTTGTACGTTCACAAGCATTCGTCGGTCTTCTCGATGCCGTCTTCATCGGCCTCGGTCTGTGGATCGTCGGGGTTCCGCTGGTGCTTCCCCTGGCCGTGCTGACGTTCGTGTCGGCTTTCGTCCCGATCGTGGGCGCGCTGTTCGCCGGCTTCGTGGCCGTACTGATTGCGCTGGTGTCCAACGGCTGGACCGATGCACTGATCATCCTCGGCGTCATCGTGCTGGTGCAGCAGCTCGAAGGCAACGTGTTCCAGCCGATGGTGCAGAGCCGCGGACTGGGCCTGCACGCCGCGGTCGTGTTGCTGGCCGTGACGTTGGGCGGCAGCCTGGCGGGAATCGTGGGTAGCTTGCTCGCGGTGCCGGTGGCGGCGCTGATCGCGGTGGTGTGGACCTACGTGCGCGATCAGCTCAGCGATCCCGATCCCGATCCTGTTCCGCCCGCCGGCCCCGAGCCGGAACGGGCGACCGGATAAGACGCCCGAGCCACGGCCGGTCAGAACTGAAGGCCGAGGACACAAAAGAGCGGGCCCGGCGAACCGGGCCCGCTCAGCGGTCAGGTCAGGCCACAGTGGCCGGGAAGCGTTCCCACACCCGGTGCGCGGGCAGGAGCTGCATCACCGCGGCCAGCGCCTCGGCTCCCGACGCGGCCGAGACCACGCCCGGCGTGCCGCTCACTCCGGCAAGGTCGAGGACCGTCGAGCCCACGCCCCACGCGCCGACCGTCTTGGCGTGCCGCCACGCCTCGTCCACCAGCAGCAACACCCGCGGGTCCACCGGCGCCGGACCGCTGGCACCGGCCTTGGCGTCACGCGCGGGCAGCGCGTCAGGCGCCGGCACCGGTGCCGCACCGAGCAGGATGGCGTCGTACTCTACCGAGCGGGCGGTGGCGAACGTGCGCTGCACCGGCAGGTCACCGATCAGGCCGCCGTGCCCGGCGATCAGCAGCGGAACCATCCCGGCGTCGAACACCGCTCGGCGCACCTCACGCACGTCGCTGAGGTCGCTCGTGTCATCCATCACGATGCCGATGACCCGGCCGTCCGGCGGCCATTCCGCGCCCACCTGCGACAGTGCCGGGCTCGGTGCCTCCTCGGTCAGGGCGATCGCCGGTTCCGGAGCGGTCAGCCCCAGCCCCGTCGCCACCTGCTCGCACAGCACCGGGTCGATGTTGGCCAGGCACTGCAGCTGACGTTCCTTGATCGCCTGCTCGTAGCACTTGCCCAGCTCGAAGGTGTACGCCCGGATGATGTGTTCCTTCTCCACCGGCGACATGCTGGCCCAGAACAGCCGCACCTGGCTGTAGTGGTCGTCGAAGGAGGCCGGGTTCGCGCGCACCTTCGGCGCCTCGGCGACCACCACGGGCACGTCGACGAAGGCGCCCTCCTCGGTCGTGAAGGGGTTGCCCCCATCAAGGGAGTTCGGCCGGTACGGAGCCACGCCCGCGTGCACGGCGTGCTGGTGGAAGCCGTCGCGCAGCATGTCGTTGACCTCGGCGTGCGGGCGGTTGATCGGGATCTGCGAGTAGTTCGGGCCGCCCAGCCGGGTCAGCTGCGTGTCGACGTACGAGAAGAGCCGCCCTTGCAGCAGTGGATCGTTCGTCACGTCGATGCCGGGGGGCAGGTGGCCGAGGTGGAACGCGACCTGCTCGGTCTCGGCGAAGAAGTTGGTGGGCGTGCGGTTGAGCACCAGCTTGCCGACAGCCTGCACCGGCGCCAGCTCCTCCGGCACAATCTTGGTGGGGTCGAGCAGGTCAATGCCCGCGAACGTCTCCTCCGGGGTGTCGGGGAAGACCTGAATGCCAAGTTCCCATTCCGGATATGCCCCCGCTTCGATGGCATCGTAGAGATCGCGGCGGTGGAAGTCGGGGTCGATGCCGGCCAGTAGCTGCGCCTCCTCCCAGTCCAGGGAGTGCACGCCGAGCTTCGGCTTCCAGTGGAACTTCACCAGCGAGGTCTCACCGGAGTCGTTGAGCAGCCGGAACGTGTGGACCCCGAAGCCCTCCATCGTCCGGTACGAGCGCGGGATGCCCCGGTCCGACATGTTCCAGATCGTGTGGTGCTGCGCTTCGGTGTGCAGCGAGACGAAGTCCCAGAACGTGTCGTGCGCGCTCTGCGCCTGCGGGATCTCGCGGTCCGGGTGCGGCTTGCCGGCGTGGATGACGTCCGGGAACTTGATCGCGTCCTGGATGAAGAAGACCGGGATGTTGTTGCCGACCAGGTCGAACGTGCCCTCGTCGGTGTAGAACTTGGTGGCGAATCCCCGGGTGTCACGCACGGTGTCGGCCGAGCCGCGCGACCCCAGCACGGTCGAGAAGCGTACGAAGACCTGGGTCTCCTTGCCCTTCTTCAAGAAACCGGCGCGCGTCACACTCTCCGCAGTCCCGTAAGCGGTGAACACGCCATGCGCACCGGCGCCGCGCGCATGCACCACGCGCTCCGGAATCCGCTCATGGTCGAAGTGCGTGATCTTCTCGCGGAAGTGGTGGTCCTGCATCAGGATCGGCCCGCGCGGCCCGGCCTTCAGCGAGTGATCGGTGTCGCGCAGCCTGGCTCCCTGCGCGGTGGTCAAGTACGCGCCCTGCTGCCCATTGGCGGTAGGCGGAACTCCCGTGGGTGCACCCGTGGGCGTCACCGTCTCGGGCGTGCCCTGCTCATCCTTGGGCGGCAGCGGGGGCACCGGTGTGGTCGGCTCCTCCAGCGGCGCGGGAGCACTTCCCGGCTTCCCAGGTACGTCCGGAGTAAGCGCATCGGCCACCTTCGCCGTGGCCGTCTCGACGGCGTTCTTCACCGCTTTGGCAGGCTTGCTGGCATCCATAAGATCCCGTACCTCCGCTAATGTTCGCTGAACGCGTCCCCGAGTACCCCCACTTCGATCCGGCAAACTTCCCAAAACGATCTTTGTGGGCTCAGTGCGGCAGTGGTTCGGGAGCGGTTCGGCTACCGCGTCCGGCGGGGCGGGTAGTGACCCGGCGGCGACGCAAGGTGCGGCCGGCACGAACCACATGGTCACGGTAAGCGCTTCCCAGGGCGTCGGTCATGGACGCAACAGCCGGGCGGGCGGAGGTAAGGAGCCAGACGCCCGCGGCAGTGGCCAGAGCACAGGCCATGGCCACCATGAAGCCCGCATTACCGCCGCGGAAGTGTTCGCCGAGCAGCACTACGCCTATCGCCGCAGCGGCCAGCGGATTGGCTACCGTGCCAACGGCCAGCGGGGCGGCCAGGCTGTGGCGGTAGGAGCGCTGCGTGAACAGGACACCGGCGATGGTGAGGGCGGTGACGGCCGGGGTGGTCAGGAGGAGCACTTGCGGACGTACCGTCATCGTCTGGGTCAAGGCCGAGGCACTGCCGAAAGCGATCCCACCGGCCGCGGCCGCCGTCAGGCCTCGGGCGTGAGCGGCGGCGAGCGTGAGCGTTGCGGCGGCAATGACCATCACCGTGATCAGGTCCCGGTTGCTCAGCGCGCTACCGCCGGCGGACCCACTCAGCGTGAGCAGGCCGATCAACCCAGCCGCAGTCAGCAGCGCCGCCACCCTCTCACGCCGGCCGATCCGCCCCTGAGCCCCCGCAGCCGCCGCATCCCCCGGCAACGAACCAGACCGCGCCCCAGCAGAGCGCATCAGAGCAGCCAGAGGCACAGCCAGCACCAGCGTCAGCACACCCAGGGCCTGCACCAGCACCAGCGGCCCGAAGCGCAGCGCGGCCACATGCAGCAGCGCGCCCAGCCCGTTGCTGCCCATCGCCAGCCACCAGTGCGGCGTGCGCATCAGCTCGCGCACCGGCAGATCGCCCACGCGTTGCTGCAGCAGCGCGCCGAGCGCATACCCGAACGCTGACACCACGCAGAGTGCCACAACGATCGTCACGGTCCCGTTCATGGCGATCAACCTAGGCGTTCGATGGAGCTTCGCACGTCGGCCGCTGGCGGTAAGTGTGGTGGGGCTGAGTACTACGAGCGTTGTATGCCGGCCGCTGCGAAGAGGCCGATGAAGCTTTCGATACACCTGCTCCGGCGGGACCGCGGCGTGCAATGCCCCCACGGGCGTGCGCGTCCTTAGTAGTGTCCCCTGCGGCAGTTATCGATCGAGAGGAATCCGTTGAGCGCCGAGGTACTAGCGGTACAGCGCTGGGTCAACGCCACCTACCGGACCGTCACCGGCTACGTGGTCATCACCGAGGACGGGATTCCCGGGTCTCAGACGGTGAACGCCCTGACCCGGGCCTTGCAGCACGAACTGGGCCTGACCGCCCTGGCCGACAACTTCGGTCCCGGCACGCTCACCGCGCTCACCGCCCACGGGCCGGTCGGCGCCAGCGAGGCCAACAAGAACATCGTCTTCATCGTGCAGGGCGGGTGCATCCTCAAGGGGTACGACCCCGGCACCCTCGACGGCGTGTGGGGTGCCCGCACCACCTCGGCCATCGCGGCGATGATGACCGACGCCGGGCTCGCCGCCCGGGTCGACGGCACGCTGCAGCCCAAGGTGTTCAAGGCGCTGCTGTCGACGGACAGCTACCTGCTCGTCGCGGGCGGTTCGGCCAGCGTGCGCGCCTCTCAGCAGTGGCTGAACGACCGCTACCTGAACCGCTCGGCGTTCTACGTGCTGTCCTGCGACGGCCAGCGCGGCCGGAACATGCTCACCGCGCTGACGTTTTGCCTCCAGTACGAGGCCGGGCTGACCGACGCGCAGGCCAACGGCAACTTCGGCCCACTGACCCAGAGCGGGCTCAAGGCCAACGGGCTCGTGCAGACCGGCTCGACCGGGCCGTGGGTGCGGTTGTTCAGCGCCGCGCTGTCGTTGTACCCCTCGGCGCAGACGTTCACCGACACGTTCACCGCGGCGCTGGCCACCCAGGTGAAGGCGTTCCAGCGGTTCGTCGCGCTGGCCGAGACCGGCAGCGGCGACTTCGCCACGTGGGCGTCGCTGCTGATCAGCACCGGCGACCAGACCCGCCCGGCCACCGCGCTGGACACCATCATGGAGGTCACCAGCGCCCGGGCCGCCGCGCTCAAGAGTGCCGGATACTCGCTGGTGGGACGGTACCTGACCAACGTCGAGGGCACCTCGCTGGACAAGAAGATCAAGCCGGGCGAGCTGAACACCCTGTTCGGCAACGGGCTGCGGCTGTTCCCGATCTTCCAGACGGCGAACGACTCGGCCGGCTTCTTCAGCTTCAGCCAGGGCTACGCCGACGCGCTGACCGCCCACGACGCGGCGGTCGGCTTCGGCATCGACGCCGGGGCCACGATCTACTTCGCTGTCGACTTCGACGCGACCGACGCCAACGTCGACCAGGGCATCCTGCCGTACTTCCTGGGCGTGGCGGCCGGCCTGCGCGCCAAGGGCAGCCGGTACGGTCACGGCAACTACGGTGCGCGCAACATCTGCAGCCGGCTGTGGCGCGAGGCCTTCACGCTGCGCAGCTTCGTCAGCGGGATCACCTCGGGGTGGACCGGCAACATGGGTTACCCGCTGCCCGACAACTGGCTGCTCGACCAGATCGCCACGGTCGACGTCGGCAGCGGGGACGGGGCGCAGAACATCGACCGGTGCGTGCTGCGGCCGTACGGTGACGTGGGGGAAAGCGCGACCAACTCGCCGGCCGCGACCTTCCAGGAGTTCCTGACCTGGATCGACAAGCTGACGGAGCTGGCGACGGCCTACGGGCAGGGCAACGCGGACACACTGGTGCTGCAGTACCTGCGCGCGGGCCGGCACGATACGTGGCAGGCGCGCCAGCTCAACGGCGCCACGGACGAGGGTTTCCTGGCCTACGTCGGCGCGCGCAACGTCGCGCGCATCCGCACCTTCCGCGATCCGGTGGCCGGCGTTGAGATCGACACGAGCCGCTTCGGCGATGCCACTCTCGGCGCCCTGCAGCCGGGGGTGCGGGCCGATTTCGGCGGCTGGGGCTCCGATTGGGTCGCGCTCTACGGCGACTTCAAACTCAACGCCTCCGGTACGTCCGCAGCAGACTACGCATCGGCCAAGTTCGCCAAGTCCGGTGCTTTCAGCCTGGCTGCCTTCGTCGCCGATGTGGACGCCCACCACGCCGCGGCCGCTCTGCGCTCCGGCACCCGGCTCGCCGCTCACCTGCGTGGCACCGCACCCAAGTCCCGCTTCCGGCGCTTCTTCTCCACCCGCTTCGCCAGCAACGCCGCCACCGCTGCCGCAGCCGCACGCGACGTGCTGACCAGCACAGCTGACACCGCGGTGACCGATGCCCGGACTCGGCTACTGCGGGGACAGGCGAGCACGCCGGTGCCCGCGAACGACGAACTGACCGCCTTCGGCAAGGTCTTCGCCGACCGTCTCGTCGCCCTCGCGTGGGCGGAAGCCAAGTGAAAGGAACCCCGATGCGCCGCCGTACCCTGCTCGCCCTGGGCACATCCTCGCTGGTAGCGGCCCCGCTCGTGGGGTCTGCCGCGGCGCCCGCCTCGCCCTCGCCGCGCCTTTCCCCGCTGATCTCCTCGTCGCTGAGCTCGTTCGTTGTACAGGGCAGCGATGCCACGGTTCGGCTGCGCCCAGGCCCGGCGTCGACGGTGCTGCTGTACGCCGCCCGCCGTTTCCACTACGAGATCGACACGCTGCACCCCGGCGAGGTCGCCTCGGATGCCGCTGGAACATCGGTGACCCTCCGCCCGGCCTGGTACGCCGAAGGAGTAGCCGGAGGGCTGCTCCCCCACCAGGTGGTCGTCGTCCGAGACATCATCGCCGAGTGCGACGGCCTGCTGGCTTGGGGCGGCGACGCTGCCGTCCCCAGCGAGGGCCGGTTCTCGCTGACCGTGGCCCCCGGCGACGCGCAGTTACGGACGCTGGCGAAGCGGTTGAACGGCTTCGAGACCAAGCGGGCGCAGCGAGTGGGGGCCGGGGTGGCGCTGGCGTACACCGAGGCTCGCCGCCGCCGGGCTGAGAAGATCCGGAAGCTTTCCAGGCGGTGAGGTTGTCGCCCCGGGGGCCGGGCTGGTTTGTTCTTGTTCGGCTCCGGGCGTCTCGCCGTCGCTCTAAAGTTTCGCCACCGCCTCGAGCAGCCGGTCCACCTCTTCCCCGGTGTTGTAGTGGTACAAGCTCGCCCGCACCGCGCCGCCGGTCTCCCGCAGCCCGGCCGCCGCGAAGAACTCGACCGCGTAGTAGTCCCCGTTGGACACGCAGATCCCCTGCTCACCGAGGACGCGAGCGGTTTCGGCCGGCTCCTGCCCCGCAACCCGGAACGAGATCGTCGGGCAGCGGTCGGCCGCAGCCGCGAGCACGGTGACGGATTCGATGGCGGCCAGTCCGGTGCGGAGCTGCTCCGCGAGGCCGTTCTCGTACCCGGCCGCCGCGGTCATGCTGGTCAGCAGGCGTTCGCGCCGGGAACCGGCGTGACCGGTCAGACCGGCGAGCTGGTCAACGGCGGCGGTGAGCCCGGCGAGAAGTTCGAAGCTGAGGGTGCCGTATTCGAAACGCTCGGGCACCTGCCGCGGCGATGGCACCAGCTTGACCGGTTCGAGCGTCTCCCAGAGCGCCGGGCCGGCCACCACCGCGGCGTAGTGCGGGCCGGACCATTTGTAGGCGCTGGTCACGTAGAAGTCCGCGCCCAGCTCGCGCACGTCGGTCGGCCGGTGGGCGGTCGCGTGCACGCCGTCGACGTAGGTCAGCGCGCCTGCGGCGTGCGCGATGCCGGCGATCTCCCGGACCGCGGGCACGGTTCCCACGGCGTTGCTGGCCGCGGTCACCGCGACCAGCTTGGTGCGCGGGCCGACGAGGTCCACGTACTGGGCCGCCGGGAGCTCACCGGTGGTGATGTCGACGCCGGCCCACCGCACGGTTGCGCCGGCCGACTCGGCTGCCTGCACCCATGGTCGTACGTTGGCATCGTGGTCCAGGCGGGAGACGACCACCTCGTCACCGGGCCCCCAGCTCTGCGCCAGGGTCCGGGCGACGAGGTAGGTCAGGGCCGTGGCGCTCGGCCCGAACACCACCCCGCGAGGGTCGCCGCCGACCAGATCGGCCACCGCGTCCCGGGCGGCGGCGACGATCTGGCCGGACCGGCGGGCGGGCTCATAGTGGTTGCCCCGGTTCGAGACGGCCGCCTGCATGGCGCCGGAGATCGCCGCGATGACAGCGGCGGCCGGCTGGGTGCCGCCTGCGCCGTCGAAGTGCAGGAATCCCTCCGCGAGCGCGGGGTAACCGGCTCGGACCTGAGCAACGTCGAAGACCATGATTCCTTTTCCGGTGCAGGCGGTCAGTGCATGGGACGTTCACGGCGGACAGTGGCCTTGCGGCCCCGGATGGTGGCGCGGCGCAGCGCAGCGATCACCATGTCGGCGGCCGGTTCGGGAACCTCGACCAGGGTGTAGCGATCGGCGATCTGGATGGCCCCGATGTCGCGGGCGGACAGACCCGACTCGCCGGCAATGGCGCCGACCATGTCCTGCGGGCGCAGGCCGTTGCGCTTGCCGATGCCCAGGAACAGCCGGGCCGAGCCGGCTCGGGCGGGTCGCCCGCGTACCGGGCCACCGCGGTGATCGTCCTTGCGCGAGTCGTCCCAGCGGCGGCCCTGGTCGCGGTTCTTGTCGCGATTTCCCCGGGCAACCGACGGGATCTCCACGTCGTCACCGTCGCCGCCGGAAGCCTCGTGCAACATCTTGATCGCGGCCAGCGCCACGGTTTCCAGGTCGCGTTCCTCGGTGAGCCGGGCCAGGATGCCCCGGAACCGGTCGAGGTCGTCGTCGGCGACCTTCTCCTCGATCGACGCGCGGGTCAGCTCCAACCGGCGCGTGCGCAGGTCGGACACCGACGGAACGTTCTCGATCGCTATCGGCTGGCGGGTGAGCCGTTCAATGGCGGTGAGCATGCGCTGCTCACGCGGCTCGGCCAGGGTGATCGCGGAGCCTTCGCGCCCGGCGCGGCCCACCCGGCCGATGCGGTGCACGTAGGCCTCGGGGGCCGACGGCACGTTGTAGTTGACCACGTGCGTGAGCTGCTCGATGTCCAGCCCACGGGCGGCCACGTCGGTGGCGACCAGCAGCTCGGTGGTGCCCGAGCGCAGGCGTCCCATGACCCGGTCACGCTGGTCCTGGCTCAGGCCGCCGTGCAGGGCCTCGGCCCGGTAACCGCGGCCGTTGAGCACCTCGGTGAGTTCGTCGACCTCCTCCCTCGTACGGCAGAAAACGATTGCCGCGGTGGGAGCCTCGACGTCGAGCACCCGGCCCAGTGCGGCAGCCTTGTGGGTGCGCGCCACGAAGTAGACGCTCTGGCGGACCTTGGGCAGCTCGCCGGGCGGAAGCGCGGGCCGGCCCATCTGGATGCGCACGGGTTCGCGCAGGTGCTGGCGGGCGATGGCGTCGATGCGCGGCGGCATGGTGGCCGAGAACAGCACGGTCTGGCGTTCGGTGGGCGTCTGGTCGAGGATGGCCTCGATGTCCTCGGCGAAGCCCATGTCGAGCATCTCGTCGGCCTCGTCGAGCACGACGGTGCGCACCCCGGACAAGTCGATCGTGCCGCGCCCGAGGTGGTCAAGGACACGCCCGGGGGTGCCGACGACAACATCGACGCCGCGCTTGAGCGCGTGCAACGGCCGGCCGATGGGCTGCCCGCCGTACACGGGCAGGACCCGCACGCCGAGACCACGGCCGTAGCGGTGCACGGCTTGCGACACCTGCTCGGCCAGTTCACGCGTGGGCACCAGCACGAGCGCGCCGGGGCCCGCGTCGCCGGTGCCCAGGGTCAGCGAGTTGAGCAGGGGCAGCGCGAACGCGGCCGTCTTGCCGGTGCCGGTCGCGGCCTGCCCGAGCAGGTCATGACCCTCCAGCAGCGGGGGGATGGACTCGCGCTGGATCGGCGTCGGCTCCTCGTACCCCAGGTTGGACAGGGCGTCGAGCAGCTCCGGTCGCAGAGCCAGACCGGCGAAGCCCGCCGGCTCGTCCTCGTCGGGGTAGTCGGTCATCATCAGCTCCGTGTTCGCTTCGTCACTCGGCCTGGGCCACTGCATCGTCTGCATGCCCGGCTTCCTCGTCCTGATGCACCGGCGAGGTGGTGAGCAGTTCCAGCTCCCAGCGCTCGGCCAGCGTCTCGCCGTCCTCGTCCTGCTCGAGATAGCTGCGCACCCGCACACCGAGCCCCAGCTGGCTCGCGGCCCGCAGGTGCTCCACGACGTCGTCGATGCTCGTCAGGTAGTGGGTGGCGATCAGCTCGGGACCGGGCTCGATCAGCTCAGTGCCGGGCTCGATCTCAACGGCGTCCTCTACGTCAGTCACGCCGTCAAGGGTAGAGCCCCCGCCTCCGGACCCCTGCGCCCGAGCCCGGCCCGGGTGACGTGGGCGACGACATCCAGGTTCACCCTTACTGTCCGTATACCGGACCGTCTCAGCCCGGCTGCACGGTGGTGGCGGTCGTCACCGGCGATTCGCTGCCCGGCGATCTCCTGAGGCTGTTCACCCTCGTGCTCATCTCGGTGCCGGCCGGCCCTGGCCGGTGATCACCTCAGTCACCGCCCCGTGCCTGGCCTCGCCGTCCTGGCCCGTCCTACCACCGCACGAACGCTGCGCCTGCGCCACGTCACATGGCGCCGGAGCCGGTCTGGAGTTCTTACGAACCAGGGAAGCCCGACCGCCGGCCGCCGCCCGGAGCCACGCCCGCGGATAGCGTGACCGCACCAGCAGCGGCAGGCGGGAGGCGACATGACGTCCATCGGCATCATCGGCGGCAGCGGTTTGTACACCTTGGACACGATGATCGGCGCGCGGACTGTTGACGTGCCGACGCCGTACGGTGCGCCCAGTGGGCCCCTGTTTACCGGCCGGATGGCGGGTCGCGAGGTGGTTTTTCTGTCCCGGCACGGCTTCGGGCATCGTCTGCTTCCCGGCGAGGTGCCGTACCGGGCCAACATCTTTGCGCTGCGCGAACTCGGTGTCCGCCGGGTGCTGGCGATCAGCGCCGTGGGCAGCCTCACCCAGCGGCTGGCGCCCGGCACGCTTGTCGTTCCGGATCAGATCGTTGACCGTACCAAGGGGGTGCGGCCGTCGACCTTTTTCGGCGACGGCGTGGTGGGGCATGTGGCGATGGCCGAGCCCTTCTGCCAAAGCCTTCGCCAGGACCTGGTGAAGAGCGCCATGGACCCGGCGGGAGCGGATTCCCCGAGCCCCGGCGTCGTGGATGGCGGCACCTACTGCTGCATCGAGGGACCGCAGTTCTCCACCCGGGCGGAGTCGAGGCTGTACCGCTCCTGGGGCCTGGACATCATCGGTATGACAGCCATGCCCGAAGCCGCCCTGGCCCGCGAAGCCCAGCTCTGCTACGCCGGTCTCGCCCTGGTGACCGATTACGACTGCTGGCACGAGACGGCCGAGACCGTCAGCGTCGGCCTTGTTGCCGAAACCATGCGCGCCAACCTGGCCACCGCGCGCACCGTGCTCGCCGCGACAATCGCCGGCCTTGAGGTTGACGCGGACTGCTCCTGCCACCATGCGCTTGACGCAGCCGTCATGACCGACCCGGCGTTGATCCCGCCGTTCTTGCGCCGCCAGATGGCGTTCTGAACCAAGAGTGGGCAAGCAACCCGGAAAACGGACAATTCAATCGCGGCGACCGGTAACCCAGCGAAACAGGATCTAGCCGGGGAGATGGACGATGAAGCGGCACCCGGTGCCCGTGTTGCCCACGCCCACCCGGCCGCCGTGGGCTTCCACCAGGCCCCGGACGATGGCCAGGCCGAGCCCGCCCCCGCCGGTGCCGGCCGGGGCAGGGGTCCGGGAGCGTTCGCCGCGGAACGCTACGTCGAAGACGCGGGGCAGGTCGTCCTCGGGGATGCCGCCGCAGGTGTCGGACACTGCGAGCCAGGCGGCGCCGTGGTCGTGCCCGCCTTCGATGTGCACGCTGCCGTCCGGCGGGGTGTAGCGTACCGAGTTCACCAGCAGGTTGGTGAGCACCCGGGCGAGTTCGGGTTCGCTGGCCAGCACGGTCGGCCAGCCGGTCTGCGCGGCGATGACCCGGACCTGGCGGGTAGCGGCCAGCGGTGCCGTGGCGGCCAGCGCGTCGGACACGATCTCCGCGAGCGACACCCGCGACAGGGTCAGCCGCAGCGCGCCGGCGTTGATCCGGGAAAGCTCGAACAAGTCGTCCACCAGGTGGGTCATCCGGTCGGTTTCGACGCGGATGCGCCGGTGGTAATCAGCGACGGTGGCGGCGTCGGTCACCACGCTGTCCTGCAGCGCCTCGGCCATCGCGCGCAGTCCGGCCAGCGGCGTGCGCAGGTCGTGGGAGACCCAGGCGACGAGTTCGCGGCGACCGGCCTCCAGGCGGCGTTCCCGCTCGCGGGCTTCGGCGGACCAGACGGCCGCGGCGGCGAGCCGGCGGCCGAAAGCGACACCGACGACGAGGCTGACCGCTGCCGCCGCGGCGACGGTGAGCAGCACGACCTGCAGGTCGTGCGCGGACAGGAACATGGCCTGGGCCACGGTGGCGACTCCGGCCGCCACCGCGGCCACGGTCACCACGAGCAGGACGCCGACGTGCACGGCAATCGAGTGTTTGTGCAGCAGCCGCAGGACGAGGGCGCCGGCGCTGGCCACAACCGCGCCGGCCAGCAAGGCGTACATGCCGATGAGCACAAGATCCGTCATGGCTGCGC
This sequence comes from Actinoplanes sp. TFC3, assembly GCF_001553785.1. GTDB lineage: Bacteria > Actinomycetota > Actinomycetes > Mycobacteriales > Micromonosporaceae > Actinoplanes. The sequence continues at coordinate 510,272 of NZ_LOJP01000001.1, read as the reverse complement.
CGGCTCGTAGCGGTAGCCGACACCCCAGGCGGTGACGATGCGCGCGGGTTGCGCCGGGTCGGCCTCGATTTTTTCGCGCAGCCGCCGGACATGCACCGTGACAGTGGACTGGTCGCCGAACTCCCAGCCCCACACCCGGCTGAGCAGCTCCGCGCGCGACCACGCGCGTCCCGGGTGACGGATCAGAAAGGCGAGCAGGTCGAACTCGCGCACCGTCAGGGTCAGCGGCGCCCCGGCGAGGTGGGCGGTGCGCCGGCCGGTGTCGGCCCTGAGTTCGCCGTCGGTGAGCACGGCCGTGCTCACCGGTGCCGGGCCGCGGCGCAGCACGGATCGGATGCGTAGCACGAGTTCGCGCGGGGAGAACGGTTTGGTGACATAGTCATCCGCGCCGACCTCCAGGCCGAGCACCCGGTCGGCCTCCTCCCCCAGGGCGGTCAGCATGACCACCGGCAGCCCGGAGTCGAGCAGCCGCAGCCGGCGGCACACCTCCAGCCCGTCGAGGCCTGGCATCATCAGGTCCAGAACCACCAGGTCGGGGCGTTCGGCCGCGGCAGCCGTCAGCGCGCCGGGGCCGTCGCCGACGAGCCGGACCCGGCAGCCGTCCTGTTCGAGGTAGCGGCGGACCACGTCACTGACGGTCGGATCGTCGTCGACGACGAGGACATGGGGCACGTCACGAGGCTACCCAGCGGCTGCCGCGGGAGATCTTTCGGAATTCTTACGGCTCCTCACCACGTGGTCAGCAGCAGGTGGTTGACCAGGATGGCCACCGCGGCCTGAGCGATCAGCCAGCCGCGACGGGTGGCCGGCGCCAGCAGGGCCGCGCCGGCCAGCAGCCACACCAGGAAGGGCAGCCAGATGCGCTCGACCTCGGCTTTGCTGAAGCCCGACAGGTCGGCGAGCAGGATGGCGGTCAGTGCGGCCAGCGCCAGCAGCCCGCGCCGGGGGTTGAGCGCCGCGCGGCGCAGCATCACTGCCGACGCGGGACCAGCGCTCACCACGACGAGAGCCAGATTGGCCCAGACCCAGTAGCCGTACGGCCGCAGCCGCGCAATGCCCTGGTAGTAGCGCACGGTGACCTGCTGATACCCCTCGATCCACCAGAACCCGGCGAGCGTGAACGCCAGCACCACGATGCCGGCCCCGGCGAGCACCGGCCACGGCGGCAGTCGCCGAGCAGCGAGCAGCACCCCCAGCGCGAGCACGCCGAGCAACGTGAGACCGTACGAGAGGTAGACAGCGAAACCCAGCAGTAAGCCGGCGGCGAGTCCCGCAAGGACGGCCCGGCGGGTCACGCAGAGCGCGAGCAACGCCAAGCCGGTCGCGGCGACGCCGGTGAACAGACCGTCGGCGGACACGCCCAGCCACACCGCGCCGGGAAAGAGCACGAGGAACGGCACTGCGGTGCGGGCGTCGCTTTCGCTGCCCAACGCCCGCAGAGTCACCGGTACGGCCACAGCCGCCAGCGCCGCCACCGCCATGCACACGCACGCCGCCCACGCCCCACCGCGCAACCCGATCCGGTCGAGGCCGACGAAGACCAGGAACGCACCGGGGGGATGACCGGCGACGTGCGTGGTCCACGAATCCGGTTGGAAGTCAGCGATCCGGTTCGCGAAGCCGCGCAGCAGGGTGGGCACCGGCCCCGCGCCGGCGACCTGGCTCAGGTATTCATGGCGGGTGGTGAGCCGGCCGGCCACTCCGCGCTGCCAGCCGTCGACCAATGCCAGCGCCACGATCCAGGCGAACGCGGCGCCGTAGGTGCTCAGCAGCAGCCGGCGCCACGGCAGCGTGGCAGCGAGCCGGGGACCGTACCGGATGACCGAAGCCGCAACGATCAGCGTGAGCGGCGTGCCCGGCCCGGCGTGCGGACGCCACACCGCGGTGAACGGCGCCGCGCTGGCATGCACGGAACGCCCGCTCAGATGAAGCACGGCGGCCACCGCGGACGCGAGCGCGACCAGGGCGAGGGCGGCACCGGCGGCCGTGAGGTCGGCCCGCCGGGGCGTCATCCGCGCAGCGCCGCGTGCACGAAACCGGCCAGGCCCTCGGCCAGGCCGATGCGGGCGGTGAATCCGAGTTCGCCGGCCGCCCGCTGCGGGCAGGCGACCACATGGCGCACGTCGCCGAGCCGGAACTCGCCGGTGGTCACCGGCTGCGGGCCTCCCGAGGCGGCGGCCAGGGCCGTCGCCATCTCACCCACGGTCGCCGGAGAACCTGAGGCGATGTTGTACGCCCGCAGCCCGCCCACCCCCGACCCACTGGCCCGCACCGCAGCCACATTGGCCAGCGCCACATCGGACACATGCACGAAGTCGCGGCGCTGTCCCCCGTCCTCGAAGACCTGCGGCGCCCGTCCGGCCTGCAGCGCCGAGCGGAAGATCGCCGCCACTCCGCTGTACGGCGTGTCCCGCGGCATCCCAGGCCCGTACACGTTGTGGTAGCGCAGCGCCACCACATTGCCGCCGGTTTGCCGCGCCCACACCGCGCTCAGGTGCTCCTGCGCCACCTTGGTCGCCGCGTAGGCGCTGCGGGGGTCGAGCGGGGCGTCCTCGCTGACCGTCTCGCTCATCACCGCCGAGCCGCAGCCGGGGCACCGCGGTTCGAACCGGCCCGCAGTCAGGTCCGCGACGGTGCGTGCGGCCGAGCGGACCGGGCCGTGCGCGGGGCAGGCGTACGCACCTTCGCCGTACACCACCATGGAACTGGCCAGCACCAGGCGGGACACCCCGGCGCGGGCCATCGCCGCGAGCAGCACCGCGGTGCCCAGGTCGTTGCGGCTCACGTAGTCCGGCAGGTCGCTGAGGTCGACGCCCATGCCCACCTTCGCCGCCTGGTGCACCACCACGTCGATGCCGTCCAGCGCCGCGTCAACCGTTGCGGGGTCCCGGATGTCGGAGCACGGGTCTTCGGCGATGTCGAGCACCTTGACGTGGTGGCCGGCCCTCTGCAGCGCGGCGGTGACGTGCGAGCCGATGAAGCCGGCACCGCCGGTGACGAGTATGTGGGTCATGACGACCGACCGTAGGGGCGCCCGGGCTCCGGCGGCGCCGGCCGGCGGCAGCCGTAAGCATTCGGTAAGGCCGGATCGGGCCCCCGGCGCCCGTGCGGGCGCCTACGTTCGCCGTCATGACCGATGTGGTTCTTCCCTGTCTCAACGAGGCCGAGGCGTTGCCCGCGCTGCTCGCCCGGATGCCGGCCGGGTACCGGGTGATCATCGCGGACAACGGGTCGTCCGACGGCTCGGCTGCCATCGCCCGCAGCCTGGGCGCCCGGGTGGTCAGTGTGCCGCAGCCCGGGTATGGCGCCGCCGTGCACGCTGGCATTGTTGCCGCGGACCCGGTGGACGGCGTGGTGTGCGTGATGGATGCGGATGGCTCGTTCGATCCGGCTCAGCTGCCCCGGGTGGCCGATCCGGTACGCGCAGCAGCGGCGGACCTTGCCGTTAGCCGGCGCCGTCCGGCCGGACGCGGAGCCTGGCCGGTGCACGCTCGGGCCGGTAACGCGCTGCTCGCCCACCGGCTGCGCCGCATCACCGGGCTCGCCGTGCATGACATCGGCCCGATGCGTGCCGTCCGCCGCGACGATCTGCTCGCGCTCGGCCTGCGCGACCGCCGCTTCGGGTACCCGCTGGAGCTGCTGCTCAGCGCCGCCCGGGCCGGTTGGACGGTCACCGAGGTCGAGGTGGACTATCACCGGCGCGCGGCTGGGACACGGTCGAAGGTCACCGGCAGCGTACGCGGGACCGTGCGCGCCATCCGGGACATGCGCGGGGTGCTGGCCGGATGAGCGTTCAGCTGCTGGTGGTGGCGAAAACACCGGTGCCCGGCCGGGTCAAGACACGGTTGTGCCCGCCCTGTACGCCCGGCCAAGCCGCCCGGATCGCCGCTGCCGCCCTCGCCGACACCGTGCGAACGGTGAACGCCGCCACGGCCGCCGATCGGGTGCTGCTGATCGACGGGGACATGCCCGCGCCCCCGGGCTGGCGGCGTGTTGACCAGCGTGGTGGCACGCTGGGCAACCGGCTCGCCGCCGGGTTCACCGACAGCGCCCGGACCGGGGTGGCGAGCGTGCTGATCGGCATGGATACCCCGCAGGTCACCCCCGAGCTGCTCGAGACAGCCGCGCACCGGCTCACTCGTGGGACGGCAGACGCGGTCCTGGGCCTGGCCGAGGACGGCGGGTGGTGGCTGCTCGGGTTGCGCGATCCCGCGAGGGCGGCGGTGTTGCGGGAGGTGACGATGTCCACGGCGCAAACCGGGCAGCTCACGCTGACCGCGTTGCGAGGGCAGGGTCTGCAGGTGGCGGCAATGCCCGTGCTACGCGACGTGGACACCGCCGGCGATCTGGGCGTGGTTGCCGGGCTGTGCGCGCCCGGCAGCCGGTTCGCGGCGGTGGTTTCATGATCACGGCGCCGGGTGGGGTCTTCGACGCGGCTCTGACCCGCGCGGCCACCGGGCAACCGGCTCCGCTGATCGTGCACGACGACGTGGGCGTCGCGCACCGGCTGGACGCGGCCGATTGGTTCCGCGTCCACCTGCCCGGTGATCGCGCGCTGCTGCAGCGTTGCGCCGGTGCGACGCTCGACGTCGGCTGCGGGCCGGGCCGGCTGACCAGGGTGCTCAACCGTCTGGGGCATCCGGCGCTCGGCATCGACATCAGCGCCGAGGCCGTCCGGCTGGCCCGCTCGTGGGGCGCCACCGCGTTGCGCCGCGACGTGTTCGCCTCGCTTCCCGGCCACGGTCGCTGGCGGCATCTGCTGCTGGCCGACGGCAACATCGGCATCGGCGGCGACCCGCTGCGGCTGCTGCGCCGGTGCCGGGAGCTGCTCGGTGCCGGTGGCCGGTTGCACGCCGAGCTCGCACCGCCCGGAACCCGCAGCTGGGCCGGTGCCGCACGCATCGCCTGCGCGGGCGGCGTGGCGAGTACCGCGTTCGAGTGGGCGGTGCTGTCGATCGACGACCTGGTCGCGCCGGCCGATGCGGCCGGGCTCACGGTGCTCGACACCTGGACGGAGGGCACCCGATGGTTCGCCACGCTTGCCGCGGCCTGACCCGGATCGCCGCGTTCCTGCGCTCTGCTGTGTCGCGACCGCCGGTGGCGACGACCCGGTCGGCGCGGCTGACGAGCCTGCTCGGCGTCGCGCTCGGCACGGCGTTTCTGGTCTGCTTCCTGACCGGGCTGCTCAGCCATCTCATCCAGCATCCCCCGGCCTGGTTCTGGTGGCCCTCGCGGCCGGTTGGGCTCTACCGCCTGACCCAGGGCATGCATGTCGCCACCGGGCTGGCATGCGTTCCGCTGCTCGGCGCGAAGCTGTGGTCGGTCCACCCGCGTCTGTTCGTCTGGCCGCCGGTGCGTTCGGTCGTGCACGCAACCGAACGCGCCACCGTGGCCCTGCTGGTTGCTGCGGCGCTGTTCCAAGTGGTCAGCGGCGTGTTCAATGTCGCGCGCTGGTATCAGCCGATGCCGTTCTTCTTCACCGCCGGGCACTACTGGTCGGCCTGGCTGGCCATCGGTGCCCTGCTCATCCATCTCGGCGTGCAGCTGCCGGTGATCCGCGAGGCCCTGACCTCTGCGGCGCCGGAGGTCGCCGCGGGTACGGCGCTGAGCAGGCGGGGGTTTCTGGGCACCGTGGCGGCTGCGGCCGGCGTCGTCACCGTCGCCACGGAGGTTCAGACGGCGGCGCCGCTGGCCCCGGTGTCCCTGCTCGCCCCGCGCCGGCCCCGCAGCGGACCGCAGCGCGTGCCGGTCAACCGGACCGCCGCCGCGGCCGGGATCACCATCGCCCGGGGGCACGAGGCGTACCGGCTCATCGTGACCGGACCGGCGCGCACCCTCAGCCTGCGCCTGGCCGACCTGGAAGCCATGGCCCAGCACACCGTGGAGTTGCCGATCAGCTGTGTGGAGGGCTGGAGCTCAACGGGGCTCTGGACCGGGGTCCGGCTGCAGGTTCTGGCCGAGCTCACCGGCGCCGATCCCCGCCGGGCCGAGGCCCACGTCGAGTCGTTGCAGGCGCACGGTCGCTACCGGGCCAGCATGGTGGCACCGCCGCGTCTGCGGGACCCGCTCACGCTCATCGCTGTGCGGCTGGGCGGCGAGCCCCTGCACCCCGATCATGGCTGGCCCGCACGTTTGATCGCGCCGAATCGTCCCGGGGTGCTGCAGACCAAGTGGGTCGGCGCGATCACCATCCGGGCCGCGTCGTGAGGGCTGTGCGGCGCACCCTGATCGGGGCAGGCGCGCTGATCCTGGCGTACGCGGCCGGCGGCGCCTGGGGCGATCGCGACGTCAAGGCCGGCGTGCTGGTGTTCCTGATCGCCGTTCTGCTCGTTCACGACGGTGTGCTGTTGCCGGCCATCATTGCGGCCGGGGGCGCTGTGCGGCGTCTGTGCCCCCCGGCGCTGCGGGCGTACCTGATCGTCGTTCTGCTGCTGGGCACGGGCGTGGCCTTTGTCGGTCTGCCGATGCTGGTGCGTTGATCGACGCCTTCGCGCCGCAGGGGTCTGCGAGTCCGGGCCGGCGGTCAGGACGGTCAGCGCAATATATTGATAGTCATCAGTCTGAACCTTGTCGGAACGTCGTCAATGCGCGTCGTGGCACGAATCCGTGAGCACACCGCTGCCGCCGGGATCTAGCGTCATTGCCACGAGCGGGGCCACGGTGGCCCGGCCGGGGGCGAGGGGATCCGGGCGATGCGCGTACCAGTGCTGGCAGTGACGACGGGGCTTCTGCTGGCGGCCGGGGCAACCGTTGCCTCCGTTGCGCATGCCGCGACGGTTCCGGGCCGGTGCTCGGCGGTCGACCTCACCGTGGCGGTGCACGAGGGCGACATGTACAGCAAGGGCGCCGAGTATTTCGAGAACCTGCGCATCGAGTTGACCAACATGACCACCACGTCGTGCGTGCTCGACGGCACGCCGGCCGTCGAGCTGACCGGCCCGGCCGGCGGGTCGTTCGACCGCTCGTACTCGCTGCCGCACTCCGGCACTGCCCCGCTGCTCACCCTGACCAGCGGCACCACAGCGCCCACCACGGTTCGCGTGCACGTACTGCCCGACGCTCAGGACGCGTGGCAGCCGCAACGCATGCGCATCACGCCGCCCGGTGCGACCGGCGCGGTCACCGTCGACTGGCCGGAGGGGCTCACGATCCTTCAGGAGAAGACGGAACTCCCCGGCCTGGGTCTGCCCAACCGGGTCGAACCGGCCGCCTGATCACCGCCGGCCAGGGCTACTCCTGAGCAGCGCCACCGCCGAGTAAGCATAATCGATTATCCCGGTACGATGGGCCGGTGACCCCTCAGCCGTCCGAGCGTGTGTACGCCGCCCTGCGATCAGCCGTGCTGCACGGTGACTTCGCGCCGCAGCAACCGCTCAAACCGCAGGAACTCGCCACCACCCACGGCGTCAGCCTGGCCGTGGCCCGCGAAGCACTGCTGCGGCTGGTCGGCGAGGGCCTGGCCGAGCGGCTGCCCAACCGCGGGTTCGCCGTACCCGCCACCGGCGCCGAGCGCTGGCAGCAACTCGCCGAGGCCCGCGCCACCATCGAGCCCGCCGCGCTGCGCCTGGCGATCGAGCGCGGTGACCTGGAGTGGGAGACCCGGGTGCGGGCGGCCCAGCATCGCCTGGCCGGCACCCCGGTGTACGAACGCGACGGCGACCGCCACTTCAGCGACGCTTGGTCGCAGGCTCACCGCGGATTCCACCGCACACTGCTGGAAGCCTGCGGCAACGATGTCCTGCTCGACACCTTCGACCGGCTCTGGACCGCCAGCGAACTCGCCCGGCGCTGGTCGGTGGTCAGCAGCCCGGGGCGCGACGGCAGCGCCGAGCATCGCGCGCTGGAAGAAGCCGCCCTGGCCCGCGACGCCGACCGGGCCGCCGCCCTGCTGCACCACCACGTCAGCCGCACAGCCGCCGCCCTCACCGAGTAACGAAGCTCAGCGGGTCACGGTGTGAAACTCGTGACCCGTCGTTCACCAGCTCGTTAAACATATATATTCGATAGGCATTGAGCGGTATGGCTTGCCGCGCTTAGCGTCTTCGGCATGAGTCTCGTGTCCCCGGCGCGGCCGCCCAGCGCGAGCCCGCCGCCGCAACCGGTTGCCATCCCCGACGAGCCGGTCATCGTGGCGCAGCGCCATCCGTGGCGCTGGCTGTCCGTGGCCGCCGTCCTGGTGCTGGTCGCGCAGCTGGTGCACGGGCTCGTGACCAACCCCGGCTGGGACTGGCCCACGTTCGCCGGCTACTTCTTCGAACGCTCGGTGATCCACGCGCTGCTGGTCACCCTGGAGCTGACCTTCGCCGCCGCGTTGCTCGGGTTCCTGATCGGCGTGATCCTGGCCCCGATGCGCCTGTCGGGCAACCGGGTGCTGCGGACGGTCAGTTGGACGTACATCTGGATCTTCCGCTCGGTGCCCTTGATCGTGCAGTTGCTGTTCTGGGCGAACCTGGGCTATCTCTACGAGACGCTGCAGTTCGGGGTGCCGTTCGGGCCGGGGTTGGCCGAGGTGCCGACGATCAACCTGATCGGCTCGCTGGGGGCGGCGCTGCTCGGGCTGACCCTGCACGAGGCCGCCTACGCCGCGGAGATCGTGCGGGCCGGGATCATCTCGGTGGACCAGCGCCAGCTCGAAGCCGCCGCCGCGCTGGGCATCCCCCGCTTGCGACAGTTCCGCCGCATCCTGTTGCCGCAGGCCATGCGGGCCATCCTGCCCAGCGCCGCGAACTCGCTGGTCAACCTGCTCAAGAGCACATCGGTGGTCTACGTGCTGGCCATCGGCGAGCTGTTCTACCAGGTCCAAGTCGTCTACGGGCGCAACGGCCGGGTCGTGCCGCTGCTCATGGTCGCCACCGTCTGGTATGTCGTGCTGACCGCGGTGCTGTCGTTCTTCCAGCACTACGTCGAGCGCTACTTCGCCCGGGGAGCCACCCGATGAGCGCGGGGAGCGACACCATCAGCGACCCGGTGGGCGCGCCGATGGTGGAGATCAAGGGTGTGCACAAGTCGTTCGGCGCGCACGAGGTGCTGCGCGGCATCGACCTGAGCGTCGCGGCGGGCACGGTGACGGTCATCCTCGGCCCGTCGGGTTCCGGCAAATCCACGCTGCTGCGCTGCATCAACCACCTCGAGAAGGTCAACCGCGGCACGGTACGCGTGGACGGCGAGCTGATCGGCTATCGCCAGAGCGACGACAAGTTGTACGAACTGGGCGAGCGCCACATCCTCAAACAGCGCGCGCACATCGGGTTCGTCTTCCAGAGCTTCAACCTGTTCCCGCACCTGACCGCGTTGCAGAACGTCACCGAGGCGCCGGTCTCCGCGCTGGGCCGGACCCGCGCCGGCGCCGACCGGCTCGGCCGCGAACTGCTGGAACGCGTCGGACTGGCCGACAAGGTCAACGCCTACCCGCGGCAACTGTCCGGTGGTCAGCAGCAACGCGTCGCCATCGCCCGCGCCCTGGCCCTGCGACCCAAGCTGGTGCTGTTCGACGAGCCCACCTCGGCGCTCGATCCGGAGCTGGTCGGCGAGGTGCTCGACGTGCTGCGCGACCTGGCCCGCGCCGGCACCACGATGATCGTGGTCACCCATGAGATCGGCTTCGCCCGCGAGGTCGCCGACACCGTGGTGTTCCTCGACGGCGGCCGCATCGTCGAGGCCGGTCCCCCGTCGCAGGTGCTCGACCGGCCGAGCCATGACCGTACCCGGGCGTTCCTCTCCGCAGTTCTAGCCTGATGATCGGAGTTGCTGTGCGTATTCGTTCCGCCCTCGCCGCCACCGTCCTGCTGACCGGATTGGCCGCCTGCGCCGCCCCCGAGGAGAAGCCCAGACCCGCAGCGGCGGGAGCCCCAGCGGTGCAGATCAACGACAGCCCGGATCAGCAGCGGATCGTGCCCGCGAAGGTGGACAGCATCGCCGCGCTGCTGCCGGAGAAGGTCCGCCAGGCCGGCACGCTGCACATCGGCGTCGGCGCGGCGGGCTCGGGAGCACCGCCGCTGGAGTTCACCGCCACCGACAACAAGACGCTGATCGGCAGCGAACCGGACATCGCCGTGGCCGTCGCTGGCGTGCTGGGGCTCAAGCCGCAGCTGGACAACACCTCGTGGGAAAACCTGTTCATCGGCCTGGACAGCGGCAAGTACGACCTGGGCGCCTCGAACATCACGGTCACCGAGGAGCGCAAGGCCAAGTACGACTTCGCCACCTACCGGCTGGACAACCTGGCGTTCGAGGCCAAGAAGGGAGCCACCTGGAAGGTCACCGGCCCCAAGGACGTCGCCGGCAAGAAGATCGCGGTCGGCTCGGGCACCAACCAGGAGAAGATCCTGGTCGAGTGGAGCAAGCAGGCCGCCGCGGACGGGCTCAAGCCGGTCGACATCAAGTACTACCAGACCAGCCAGGCGGTGCAGTTGGCCATCGGTTCCGGGCAGATCGACGCGTACCTAGGACCCAACCCGGGGTCGGCCTACCGGGCCGCGGTGTCCGGTGAGACCGAGGTGGTCGGCACCTACTCCGGCGCCGGGGCCAGCCTGCAGGGCAAGATCGCGATCACCACGAAGAAGGACAACGGCCTGATCAAGGCGTACGGCGCAGCGTTGCAGGAGTTGGTCAGGTCCGGCGACTACGCCAAGATCCTGGCTCGCTGGAACCTGTCGAACGAGGCGGTCGCCACCATCGAGATCAACCCGCCCGGCCTGCCGCTGGAGAACAAGTGAGCAGCGTGCTCGACGAGGCGGCCTGGTCCTCGCTGCAGGGGGTGCACGCCCGGTTCGCCGAGACGCACGGGCTGGCCGCCCGCTACCAGAGCGATGTGGCGCCGTTTCACGCCCTCGCCGACCCGGCCGACCCGCAGGCCTGGGCCGACCTGGCCGAGCTGGTCGGGCCGGGGGCCGAGATCAGCGTGGCGGGCGGGCCGGACATTGCGTTCCCGGGGTGGGAGGTGGTCGCCACGATCGGCGGCACCCAGTTCGTGGACGTGAACCTGCGGGCCGCCCCGGATCGTGAAGCGGTGGTGCTGGGCGCTGCGGACGTACCGGAAATCCTCGATCTGATCGCCCGCACCCAGCCCGGACCGTTCCGGCAGCGCACCATCGAGCTGGGCACCTACCTGGGTATTCGCCGGGAGGGCGCGCTGGTGGCGATGGCCGGGGAGCGGCTGCACCCCAGCGGCTGGACCGAGATCAGCGCGGTGTGCACCGACCCGGCCCGTCGCGGGCAGGGGCTGGCCACCCGGCTGGTGCGGGCGGTGGCCCACGGGATTCGCGAACGCGGGGAGACGCCGTTCCTGCACACCTCGGCGGGCAACGCGAACGCCATCCGGCTCTACCAGTCGCTCGGTTTCGAACTGCGCAAGCGAACCCTGTTCGGCCACTACCGCGCCCTGGCGTGACAACCCCGTGACGTGACGCCGCGCGGCAGGGCCTGGCGCGGCAGGGCCTGACGTGACGTGGCCTGGCGTGACGTGGATCCCTAGTTCTCCCATCGAGTTTGCAACATGCGGGGCCCCGGCTTAGCGTGGGGTCAGCGGGGAAGGAGTACCGGATGGTCATGCGGTCGGCCCTTGAGCCACGTCAGCTCCGGCGCGTTTTCGGATCCTTCCCCACCGGGGTCACCGCGCTTGCCGCGCTGGTCGGCGACGCCCCCACGGGCCTGGCGGCCAACTCGTTCGTGTCGGTGTCGCTGGATCCGCCGATGGTGTCGGTCTGCGTCGCCCGCACCTCGACCACCTGGCCCCGGCTGCGCGAGGCCAACCGGCTTGGCGTCAGCGTGCTGGGCGCCCATCAGGAACACGTGGGCCGCCAGCTCAGTGCGCAAGTCGCCGACCGGTTCGCCGCGCTGAGCTGGCGCGCCAGCCAGGACGGCGCGGTCCTGCTGGAGGGTTCGAGCGCCTGGCTGGACTGCTCGATCGAACGCGAGATCCCGGCCGGTGACCACGACATCGTGCTGCTGCGGGTGCACGACCTGGATGCCGACCCGGCCGTGCCCCCGCTGGTCTTCCACGGCAGCCAGTACCGCCGCCTGCACCCCTGATCAGCGCGGTCATCCCCCGACTGCACCGAGCCCTCGGCCGCAGTGGACAACAGCCGAGCCCGGAAAAGGGCCAAAGATGATCTCCGCGGTGGCCGAAAGGAGCTGTGGAGGTACTCGACATGGCCGACGCGCGGGTTCGCCGCCCGATGGTCCTGCTGGCGCTGGTCGCCGGCGGGCTCGTCGTGGCGGGCGCTGCCGCATGGGCGTACTGGAGTGCCCCGGCCACCGTGGGCTCCGCGGGCCGGTCGACCGCTGCCACCATCAACGCCGGGGTCGCCCCCGCCGCGCTCAAGAACTCCGCCAGCGTGGTCACCGTGTCGTGGAGCGCGGTCACCCTGTCCAACGGCACCCCGGTCGACGGCTACCGGATCAAGCGCTACGACTCGGGCACGCTGGCCGCGCAGACCCTGACCACCGGCTGCACGGGCACGCAGACCACGCTGACCTGCACCGAGCTGAGCGTGCCGCAGGGCTCCTGGCGCTACAGCGTGATCCCGGTGCTGGGCACCAACTGGGTCGGCGCCGAGAGCGGCCTGAGCAACACGGTCAACCTGAGCGGCCCGGCAATCACGCTCGCGCAGAGTTACTACCGCGGTCCCTTCCCGGCTACCGCCACCGGCACCCTCAGCGGCTTCGGCGCGAACGAGGCGATCAGTTACAAGCTCGACGGCACCACCACGCTGACCGGCACCCCCACCGTGGTCGGGGCCACCGGAACAGCCCCCGTCAACGGCCTCACGCTGCCCGCCATGACCCAGGGCACCCACACCATCACGGTCACCGGCGTCAACGGCAGCGTCGCCAGCACCACCATCATCGTCGACAGCGTCGCCCCCACCGTGTCGGCCACCCTGTCGCAGAACCCCAACGGCGCCGGGTACATCACCACTTCGCCGGTGCAGGTCACGCTGTCGGCCACCGATGCCGTTTCGGGCGTGGCCGCGATCCGCTACACCACCGACGGCACCGACCCGAGCGTCTCGGGCACGGCGAGCACCTGCACCGGCCCGTTCAGCGTCGCCAGCACCGTCACCGTGCGCTACTTCGCGACCGACGCGGCGGGTAACGCCTCGGCGGTGGCCAGCCGGTCCGTACCCATCGATGCCACTCCCCCTGGCTCCACGGTTACGCTGAGCAGTGCCGTCAACGCCGTGCAATCCGGAACCAACGTCTACTACCGGGGCAGCACAGCCGGGTCCTTCACGCTCACCACCACCGTCTCGGACAGCAATTCAGGACCAGCTTCCGGCCGTACGTCCGCACTGGCCGGGACCACCGCAGGCTGGGCGCACACCCCGTCGACGGTCAGCACCCCGGCCGGTGGACCGTACGTCTCCAGCGCCTTTTCCTGGACCGCTGGCACCACCAGCACGCCCACCGAGACCGTGGCCGCCGCCGACGTTGCCGGCAACACCACCGCCACGACGCTGACCTACACCAGCGACAGCACCCCGCCGGCCGGCGGCTCGATCAGCTACACCAGCGGCTACCTGACCAGCCCCTCGGTGCCGGTGACCTGGGTGGCCGGCAGCGACTCGGGTTCTGGGGTGGCGGCGTCGAGCGGGCTGCTGCAGCGGGCGGCGGCTCCGATGACCGCCGGGGTGTGCGGGGCGTACGGTGTGTTCTCGACCATCGCTACGCCGTCCACCTCGCCGTACGCCGACACCACGGTCGCCAGCAACACGTGTTACCAGTACCGGTATCGCATCTCCGACGCGCTCGGCAACCAGGCGACGTACAGCAGCGCACAGGTCGCCAAGTCCCCGAGGTACTACACGTGTGCCGCCGCTGCCCTCGATGACACCGCGATCGAGTACTACAAACTCAACGACCCGGCCGGGGCCACCTCGGCCGCCGACAGCTCCGGCTTCAACCGCACCGGCACGTTCGTCGGTGCCCTCACCGCCGACCCGGCCGGTGCCTGCTCGGCCGGCGTCACGCTCGACGGTGCCACCGGGTACGTGACCACGCCGCTGCAGCAGAACAACCCGATGCCGTACGCCGAGGAAGCCTGGTTCAGGACCACCAGCACCCGCGGCGGCCTGATCACCGGCTACGCGCAGAATCAGACCGGGTCGTCGACGTTGTACGACCGCACCGTGTTCCTGACAAACGACGGCCGCATCTCGTTCCAGACCGCGACCAACGTGCTGATCGGCATCGGCTACGACACGTACCTCACCACCACCGCCCGCTACAACGACGGTAGCTGGCACCACGTCATCGCCACCCAGTCGTCAGCCGGAATGGCACTGTACCTGGACGGCACCCTGTTCCAGTCGAACACCGAAGGCGGCTCGTACGTCACCAACGGCTACTGGCGCATGGGCTACATGGGCGACCTGTCCGCCAAGACCAACGGCCCGGCGAGCAGCTTCTTCGCCGGCCAGCTCAGCAACGTGGCCTTCTACAACAAACTCCTCACCGCCACCCAGGTCATGGACCACTACATCGCCGGCGTAGTGAGCTCCGCCGGCGCAGTAACCGCCCCCGCCGGCAGCCCTGCCGCCGCCATCCAATCCCTCAACCGCTTTATAAACAAACCCCCCCCCCCCCCCCCAGGGCATGGCCCCCCCCCCCCCCGGCGGGGGGCCCCCGCCGGCGCAGAACCCCCCCCCGCCGGCAGCCCCGCCGCCGCCATCCAATCCCTCAACCGCACGCGTCCCACCACTACCCCGTCGTTGACCCCGAGCCCGGCCCCTTTCGCCACCACCACTTCGCAGAAGGCCGCCAACACCGCACCGCGACAGTCCCTCAACTCCGCGCCGCAACCCTCAACCACCCAGCCGGACCCCGCCCCCGCAACCACCCAGCGGCAGGAAACCACCACGCCGGCCGCGCCCCAGAAGCCACCCGTCACCGCAATCCCCGCAACAGCAACGCCCTCAGCCCCGCAACAAGCCCAGGCGCCACCCGCGCCAACCCCCGCGCCCCCGTCGGCGCCAGTCCACGATGACAACCGGCAGGACGATCAACCTTCCCGACCGGCTCTCACAATATTGTGACGCGCGTCTCATATTGAGGAGATACGCCCGTTTAGTGACCACCGCAATGGGCAAGCAGCGGACTCCCTTGTGGAAGGAGAAGGTTCATGGCTACCGCATCGACTGCGGGCGGCATGGCGGCCGCGCGCACTCCGGTCCGTACCGCAGCGCTCGCCGTTTCGATCGTTTTTGTCCTTGTCGGCATTCTCGGGTTCATTCCGGGGATCACCACCAACTACGGCGACATGGCGTTCGCCGGGCATCATTCCGACGCCCACCTGCTCGGCATCTTCCAGGTGTCAATCCTGCACAACATCGTGCACCTGCTGTTCGGGCTCGTCGGGTTGGCGCTGGCGCGCACCTCCGAGGGCGCCAGGGCGTTCCTGATCGGCGGCGGTGCGATCTACCTGGTGCTGTGGCTGTACGGGCTGATCGTGGGCCAGGACAGCAGCGCCAACTTCGTCCCGCTCAACACCGCCGACGACTGGCTGCACCTGCTGCTCGGCCTGGGCATGATCGCCCTCGGCCTGCTGCTGACCCGGCGGCGCAGCGCGGTCGCCGATCGCTGAGATCACGCATCACCGCAGCGCGCCGGTTCGAGGCTGAACCGGCGCGCTGCGGACGTTCCGGCAAGTTTGACATCCTTGAATTGGTTTGGCGCTGCTGAACGCAGCACGCCGACGCGCTTCCGGACCGGCCGCCGCGCACGGCAACGCCATCGGCCCAGCCGCGCGCAACTACGGCTGCTTCGAACGCTGGGCAGCGTGCCGATCACGTCGTGAAAGGTCAATCTTGCCCACGCCGGCGCTCCCAGGGTCACCCCATCGTGGAACTCCACCATGTCCACCTCGGGTAGCACGGTGACCACCGCGAACGCCTACTACCACGGCAGCTTGGCCGCAGCCGGGCGGACCTCCTCCGGCTTCATCGCCAGCGGTACGGCCGCCACACCGACCGTGACCTGCACCGCGACGACCTAGGCCCAGCCCTGGCGCACATCGACGAGCACCTCAAGCTTGTCGCTGGGAGCGCTCCCGAAATCGAAGAAGCGCGACAGCACCGTGAACAGCCGGGTGGGGGCGAGGCGCCCACCTCGCACGCACCCGTTTCACCGACGTTTCGGACGGTCCTCATCGGATAAGGTGGCAACCATGGCTCCCGTCCTCGCCCGCAGCTTGATGCAGCGGACGTTGACTGTGCTTTTCGCGCTGCTTCTTGGCGGCCTTGGCGCGGGAGCGAACACCGGCTTTGACGCGGGAGCGGCCGCTGGTTTTGGCCTGGCGGCGACTACCGGCTCTGCGCCGGGCTGGGTCGCCGCAACGACCGTTGTCGACAGCGCGACGGCCGTCTCGCCGGGAGCGTGGGAAAACAGCACAGCCGCCTCGGCCGCCGCGAAGGCCAGGTCCGGCAACGCTGCGGGCGCCGCAGCCAGCAACGCCGCAGGCCAGGCCACAGTCGCCGAAGCCGCGCCGGTGAGCTTCCCCGCCGGCCCGGGCACCACACCCCCGCCGGCATTCGAGCACCAAGAGCTGCTCGCGCAGCACAGCGCCGGAGCCCACAGCTCCCGCGCACCTCCGTTCACTCTCGTTTGATCTCACGCGCCGCTGAAGCCGGCGCCGCGCCGCTGAAGCCGCTTCGCTGAAGCCGATGCCCGCGCCGTGCCGCCGGAACTGGCGCCGCGCCCCTCCCGAGACCATCCGAACCGAACGGAATCCCGCCATGAACATCGTTGCCGACATGCTGCTGCGCGAACCCGCCCCCGTCGCCATCTGGGGCGCCCTCATCCTGCTCGCCCTGCCCGCCCTCATGGTCCTGGCCAGCCCGGTCGGCCTGCGCCGCCCCCGCCTCGCCCTGCTGCACACCGCGAGGTCCGTGCGCGCCCTGCGCGAGGAGCGACGCCGCAGGGTTCGTGAGGCCGAGGAGGTCCTCCGGTACGCCGGGGAGCTGCACGTTGCCGCCGAGCGCGCCGAACGCGGGGCCGAGCGCTGGCAGGAACACTGCGCGGACGCCGAAGCCCGGGTCAAGCAGACCTGGCTGGACTGGCAGGACGGACAGTCCCGGCTGGAGCGAGCCCTGAGCGCCGCCGCGTTCCGCAACCCGTACACCACGCCGAGCCCGTCCGAGTACGCCTCCCGCGAGCGTTGGCTGCACCAGGCGGTCAGCGCCGCCGCCGAACGTGGTGAGCTGCCCGCCTCCGCGGTGGCCGATGCGCTGGCCGGGCGCGGCTGGGACGCCACCCTGCACCCGTTCGACCAGGAACTCGCTGTGCTGGTGGCTTCCGCGGCGTACCTGCGCGCCGAGCACCACCGGTCGATGGCCGCCGAGGACGCCGCCTGGCACGACGCCTACCTGGCTCGCCGCACCGCCGACGACCTGCGCCGGGAAGCCGCCGCGGCAACGGTGGAAGCCCTGTCCGTGCGGCACCTCGTGCAGGCCGGCACCGCCTCACCGCACGCCCACCCCGCGGTCGCCATCCGCACTGCTTGAGCCGCCGAGCAGCAACCCGGCGGCTCACCCCCTCCTGGGAGCGGCTACCCGGCGGAGCAGGCGAGGCGGGCATTGGCCCAGTCGCCGTGGTCGTTGCCGTTGCCGTCACCGGCGTCGGTTATCCGCAGTTCCATGGTGGTGGCGCCGGACACGTCGAGGTCGAGCTGCTGGGCCCCGTCCGCGCCGGTGAGCGTGGCCGAGGCATACTTGCGCACCCCGTCGAGCCACACCTCGAAGATCACCGTGCCGCCGCTGCCGGTCTCGTCGTCCACTCCTGCGTCGGTGCGGAACCGGGTGCAGGAGCCGGTCAGAGGAACCCGGACGGTGGAGGCCGCGTGGGCGCCGAGGCCCTTGGCGTACGCGGTCCCGGCGATGGTGAGCGGGTTGCCGTCGGTGGCGCCTTGTTCGCCGTTGCTGCGATCCTTCTCAACCGGGCCCCAGCCGTTCGTGACCGGGGTGTAGGGGCGGTCGCTGAGCCAGGCCCAGCCGGCGGGCAACGGCACCGAGATCGTGGTGGTCGCGGTGGTAGTGGATCGGAAGCCGGTGGGGGTGGTGGTCACGGCCGTGGCGGTCAGCGGGTACGTCCCGATGTCGAGTCCCGCCGGTGCTGACACGGTGAAGGTGGCCGTTTCCTGATCGGTGATGGCGCCCAGCGACACCGACGCCGGGGTCGCTGTCCAGCCTTCGGGCACTTGCAGACGTACCGTGGCGTCTTGAAGACCGGACGCGCAGCGCGACTGGACCGGAACCTGAACTTGCACCGAGCTTCCGGGTTGCATCTCGGCCGGCGCGGTCACCGTGAGGCCGGGCGGGCAGGGCGCTGGAGCGGTGGAATCCGGTACGCCTCCGGCCGCCGCTTCGTTGCGGGTCAACGGGCGCAGGACCAGCTCGTGGTGGTACGGCGTGGTCGGCGACAGGCGGTAGGGGGCGAGAACCGAGTTGGGGGTCTCGCCCATGCCCGTCTCACCGGCATCGGCGTGCAGGGTGTTCCAGCCCCGGTTGCGCACGAGCGGGAGCTGGTGGTCGTATTCGGCGCGGTCCAGGTTGTCGTAGGCGCTGACGCTGACGTCCTGCGTGCCGCCCACGAGCAGACCGGCGCGACCATCGGTGAGAGAAGCCCAGCGGGTGCCGGTGTGGTTGCCGTTGGCCTGCGGACGCGAGTAGCGCACATACTGCTGGTCGACTGTGCTGGTGTAAACGCCCATCGGGGAGCCGCTGTGCCGGTCGTTGTAGTTCTCCTGCGGGCCGCGGCCGTAATAGGCGAAGCGTCGCAACGCATCCGGCACCGGCACCGCGATGCCGACCCGCGGCAGGTACGGCAGGCTCGCCAGCCGCGGCCCGGACGGCACGACGTCGTGGGCCAGGGTGATCGTGCCGCGCTTGTCGATGCGGTATTCCATGGTCTGCGCGAACGAGATGCCGTTGCCGGCCGCGGTGCTGCGAACCTCGACCACCACCGCGTCGGCCTCGGCGCGGGTGGTGACGCCGGTGACGGTGGTGTGCAGGTTGTCCAGGCCAGTCTCGTGCCAGACCCGGCGGTCGTCGGTGCCCCAGTCGTACGTCTCGTTGCTCGTCGGCGGCCGATAGACGTCCAGCGCCGGGGCGCCGTGCAGCAATTCACGCCCGGACGCACGCATCGAGGTGAGCTGTCCCGCGTCGAAGCGGTACGTGAAGTCGTTGCCGGACACCGTGATCCGCTCGCCGCTGGTGGTCAGCGCCGGCGCCCCGGCGACCGGCGGTGGCAGGATGCCGGGAACGGCGTGCCCGCCGGCTGCGAACTGGTCCCACCCGACGATCCAGCCGCGCCGGGCCCACGCGTGATCGGTGTCGCTGGCCGCGGAAACACTCAGGAACCGCTCGCGGTCGTCCGGGTTCGCGGGCTTGGAAACACCTTTGAGCTCGTAGGTCGCGCCGGGTTCGAGGCGGACCTTGCGGCTGCCGCTGCGCAACGTACGGTCCTGCTCGGTGAGCTTCCAGCGCAGCGTGACGGCGAACGCGCCGGTCTGCTGCTCGTTGTGCACCGTGATGGTGTCGCCGGTGCGGGTGAAGCGGATCGGGGCCTGCGCCCAGGCCATCTCGGTGGTCTCGGGCTGCACGTAGCGGTCCGAGCCGACCAGGCCGTCGGTGCCCGACAGGCTGATGCCGAGGCTGAGGAAGTCACCGCGGCGCTGGTAGGTGTCGAAGTTCAACGCCAGCACGGCATCGCGGGCCAGGCCGGTGCTCAGCTCGGCCGGGGTCAGCGCCCTGGCGTAGATGCGGGCGTCGTCGATCAGCCCGCGGCCCAGCCGGGCATTCCACAAATCGTTGTCCTGCTGGGTTTCGGCGTTGTGGCCCAGGTTCACTTCCCACAATCCGGCGTCGACCGGGCCACTGCGCGGGGCCGTGGCCCGTTGCGTGCCGTCGATGAGCAGGCGTACGGCGGTGCCGTCGTAGACACCGGTGAGGCGATGCCAGGCGCCGTACCAATCGGCGGGTACGTCCGCAGTGACGCTGGTGCCGTCGACGCGGAACTCCAGCGTGTCGCGGTCGGTCATCTGCAGGCCGTACGCCTGGCCCTTGGTCAGGATCGGGAAGCTGCCGGCCCACTCCCCCGGCTGCACCCACGTGTCGAGGGTGAGCGGGCCGGTCAGGTCGAGGCGCTTGTCGCGGAAGACGTCGACGAAGTCATCGAGGCTGGACAACTTGATCGCCTGCCCGCGATGCCCGGGTGCGGTGCCGGGCTTACCGACCAAGAAGCTCTGGATGCCGTTCGCCGAGTCGGGCGTGACCACCAGCGGCTGGCGCAGGTTCTGCTCGGCCCAGTCCCAGATGAAGCCGCCCTGCATCGACGGGTACTTGCGCGCCAGGGCCCAGAACTGGTCGAAGTTGCCCAGGCCGTTGCCCATGGCGTGGGCGTACTCGCCCATCACAATCGGCTTGCTGCTGGTGAGGGTGCGGTTCTCCAGCCGGGCCGGGGTCGGGTAGCGCGGGCCGTCGACATCGGCGTACGGGGCGTCGCCGTCGGGGCTGTTGGACTGGTGGTAGAGCAACCGGGTCGGCTCGTTGGCATCGGCCCAGGCGGCCATCGCGTAGTGCGCGGCGCCGAGGCCGGCTTCGTTGCCGGTGTCCCAGAAGATGACGCTCGGGTGGTTCTTGTCGCGCTCGACCATCGCGCGGAACCGGTCGGCGAACGCGGCCTGCCACTCCGGGCGGTCGGCGAGGCAGACCGAGGGACACGACTCGCGGTTGTGCGTCTCGATGTCGACCTCGTCATCGATCCACAGACCGTGCTTGTCGGCGAGGTCGTAAAGATAAGGATCGGAGGGATAGTGCGATGTCCGTACGGCGTTGAGGTGCAGCTTTTTCATGAGGAACACGTCGTCGCGCTGGGCCTGGAGGGTGACGTGGCGGCCGGTGCCCGGATCGGTTTCGGCGCGGTTGGTGCCCTTGATCAGAATGCGCTTGCCGTTGACGAGGATCTGGCGGTCGCGCACCTCGATGTCACGGAAACCGACGGGCTGCGCGGTGGTGTGCACGGCTTTGCCTCGGCTGTCGAGCAGTTGCAGCACGAGCGTGTAGAGGTTCGGCTCCTCGGCGCTCCACCGCAGGGGGTTCGCCACGGGGGCGGTGAGCGTGACGCGGCCGGGGCCGGTGCGGGCGCTGGCTGTGGTGACATTGCGGCCTTTGGCGTCGCGCAAGCTTGCTCGTACCGTGAAATCGCCGGCGGCACCCGCGACGTCCACCCGCGCGCTCAGCGTCGATGCGTGGGTGGTCAGGTAGGCGTCGCGCAGCCGCGTCTGAGGGGTGCGATAGAGCCACACGTCGCGGAAGATGCCGCTGTAGCGCCACTGGTCGACGTCCTCGAGGTAGGCCCCGGACCCCCAGCGGTGCACCTGCACGGCGAGGCTGTTGCGGCCCGGATGCAGCCGCTCGGTGACGTCGAACTCCGCCGGCGTATAGCCGCCCTGGTCGTAGCCGACGTAAGCGCCGTTGACCCAGACCAGGTAGTTGCTGGTCACACCCTCGAAGCGCAGGAAGACCCGGGAACCGGACCAGTTCCTGGGCAGATCGATCGTCCGAAGATAGGCGCCGGTCGGGTTGATGTCATGCGGGACCTTCGCCGGGTCGTCCGGGACGATGTCCGTGGGAATGTTGCGGAACATCGGGTGGTCGATGAAGTCCGACTGCCAGGTGTGCGGCACCTTCGCGGTGGGCCACGCGGCGGCATCGAACCCGGCGTCGTGGAACTGCGGGGGCACGTCGTCGAGCCGGTCGTAGATCTTCAGCCGCCAGTCGCCGTTGAGCGAGCGCACCTCCGGGTTCGGCGCGTCATGGCTGGTGACGTCGGCGGCCGCGGACCGGGCATCGGGGTACGGCCGCAGGTCGGCGTGCGGCTCCTCCTGGCCCTCGCCGGTGAGCTGCGGGTTCTCCAGGTACTGGTACACCTCGGCGGCCGTTCGCGGCCCGGCCGGCGCCGCAGCCGGGGCGGCCGCTGCGGGAACTTGTCCTGGGAGGGCGAGCACGGCCGCAACGGCGGCTGCGGAGATCCACGACATCGGGGGCTCCCGTCGGTAAGCACGTGCATCGAACACAATCAATGACGCGCGCTCCTGTCAACTCTCGCCACCCTCAGTCACCTATGACACGCCCCCGTACCGTCCCCACTACACAAGATCACCGTTACGGAGCCGCTGGTAACCGCGCCGGGAGCGCTTCCACGAGACGGGCGGCAGCCACCACGTACGGTCGGGTAGCCGTCATGAACTGCCCAAATAGCGCACAGCGGGGGTGGGCTGATTCCCCTGTAGAGCTTCACTTTTGTCGATTCCAAACATAGATTGATGTCGACTGACGAAAGTTTTGGGACGCGGCCGCCGGGAGCTTCGATGACGCTGAGCTACCGGACAGACGGCGCGTCAGATCGGGTTGGATCGATGCGTGCGCTGCCTGGCGCGGCGACCACGGATGGAGACGCATGGCCTCTGACAACACGGCCTCTGACAACACGGCCATGGGTAACACGGCCGCCGGCAACACGGCCGATGACAACGTTGGCACACCTCGCGGCGGGCTGTCGCGGCGCTCGCTGATCGCGACCGGGGCGCTGGGTCTGACGGTGCCCGCCGCCATCGCGCTGACCGGGCACGACAGCGCGGCGCGGGCCGCCGGGGCGGTGCAGAAGCTGACCATCTACGCCGAGGCGCTGCCCGGCAACCTGTACGGCTACGGCTTCGAACGCGGCAAGGCCACCGTGCCCGGCCCGGCCCTGGAGATGTACGAGGGCGACACCCTGGAGATCACCCTGGTCAACACCACCGACCAGCGGCTGTCGATCCACCCGCACGGCGTGGACTACAGCGTCGGCTCCGACGGCTCGCCGTTCAACGCCTCGTACAACAACCCCGGCGAGACCCGGACCTACGTGTGGCGCTCACACGAGATGACCGCGGCGGCCGGGCGCCGGTTCATGCCGGGCAGCGCCGGATACTGGCACTACCACGACCACGCGATGGGCACCGAGCACGGCACCCTCGGCGTCGCCCGCGGCCTGTACGGCGCCCTGATCGTGCGCCGCCGCGGCGACATCCTGCCCGACAAGCAGTTCACCGTGGTCTTCCACGACATGCTCATCAACAACAAGGTGGCGCCCAACACCCCGATGTTCGAGGCCAACCTGGGCCAGCGCGTCGAGTGGGTGGCCATCGGGCACGGCAACACCCTGCACACCTTCCACCTGCACGCGCACCGCTGGGTGGACAACCGCACCGGGATGCTCGAGGGGCCCAACGACCCCAGCATCCCGGTGGACAACAAGGACCTCAACCCCGGCAGCTCGTTCGGCTTCCAGGTGCTCGCCGGCGAGGGCGTCGGCCCCGGCGCCTGGATGTACCACTGCCACGTGCAGACCCACTCCGACGGCGGCATGGCCGGCGTCTTCCTGGTGCGCAACGCCGACGGCAGCATGCCACCGGGCGCGCAGGAGGCCATCGACCGCTTCCGGGGTCACGTGCACGGCACCAGCGCTCAGCAGGCTCCGGAAACCCACGACCACGGAGGGCCGGCTCAATGAGACGAAGAATCGCCGCAGCAGCAGCGCTCACACTCGCGACAGGCCTGATCGCGGCGCCGTCAACGCCCGCTGCCGCCGCACCAACGGCGGCACCGACGCCCGGCGTGCTGGTGTTCCACGGCCCGGCGGCCCAGCAGGAGGACCCGGTCACCGAGGCCACCGCAGCCGTCAAGGAACTCGGCGCCTCGGCCGGCGTGCCGGTCACCACCTCCAGCGACCCCGCGGTCTTCTCCGCCACCACCCTGGCCGGCTACCGAGCCGTGGTCTTCCTGTCCGCCACCGGTGCGAGCCTGTCCCGGGACCAGGAAACCGCCCTGCAGAACTACGTCAAGGCGGGCAACGGCTTCCTCGGTATCGGTGACGCGGCCAAGGCCCAGCTCGACTCGGCCTGGTTCACCGGGCTGATCGGCACCCGCCCGGCGGGTGCGATCCCCAACGCCGAACCGGTGGCCAAGGTGAGCGCCAGCGGCGAGAACCCGCCGAACGAGGTCGCCACCAAGCTGACCGACGGCGACGCGAACACCAAGTGGCTCGCCCGCACCCCGACCGCCTGGGTCACCTTCGAGCTGGCCGCCGAGAAGGCCGTCACCGGGTACGCGCTGACCTCGGCCAACGACTCCGCCGGGCGCGACCCCAGGGACTGGACGCTGCAGGGCTCACCCGACGGGCAGAACTGGACCGATGTGGACCGGCGCACCGGTGAGGTGTTCGCCGAGCGCTTCCAGACGCGCCGCTTCACCCTGGCCGCCGCCGCGACGTACAAGTTCTTCCGGCTCACCATCACCGCCAACAGCGGGGAGCCGCTCACCCAGCTCGCCGACCTGCGGCTGTTCACCGGTGCGGTCACCACCCCGCCGCCGCCAGCGGTCAACCGGGCCGTCGTCGACGTGCTGGACCGTCAGCACCCCGCGACCCGGGACCTGCCGCTGACCGTCACGCGCAGCGACCGCTGGTACAACTGGGATCCCAACCCGATCGGCGCGGTGCACACCGTCGCGCAGGTCGAGGAACGCCACTACGACCCGGGTCCCGGCGCGAACGGCGCGTTCCACCCGGTGTCCTGGTGCCGCGACTACGAGGGCGGCCGGTCCTTCTACACCGGCATGGGCCACACCGCCGCGGGTTACGCCGAGGACGCCTTCCGCAAGCACCTGGCGGGCGCGCTGAACTGGACCGCCGGCCTGGTCCGCGGTGACTGCCAGGCCACCATTGCCGCCAACTACAAGACCGAGCGGCTGACCGCGGCCAACCAGAGCGGCCGGCTCGACCAGATCGGCGAGCCGCACGGGCTCACCGTCGCGCCGGGCGGCACA
Source organism: Actinoplanes sp. TFC3 (assembly GCF_001553785.1). Taxonomy (GTDB): domain Bacteria; phylum Actinomycetota; class Actinomycetes; order Mycobacteriales; family Micromonosporaceae; genus Actinoplanes. Next base: position 485,409 of record NZ_LOJP01000001.1, on the reverse strand, counting down.
ATCTTCTACGTCGGCAAGGCGGCCTGCCCGAGCGGTCCGATCGTCGGCTGGAGCAACCCTGACGTGGGCCTGGGCTGCGGCACGATCCACTCCTATGACCCGGCCACCAAGCAGGTGAAGCTGCTGACCACGTTGCCGGTGATGGGCAACCGGGGCAGTGGCGACGAACTGGTCAAGAACGAGGAGGGCCTGCTCGGCATCGTCGCGGACCCCAGGTTCACCGAGAACGGCTGGCTCTACATCTACTGGATGCCGCACGACTCGATCGACCGCGAGAAGCGCATCGGGCAGCGCACGATCAGCCGGTTCACGTACTCCGGTGGCGCGATCGATGTCGCCTCCCGCAAGGACCTGCTGAAGTTCCCGGTGCAGATCCACAGCTGCTGTCACGCCGGGGGCGGCATGGCCTTCGACGCCAAGGGCAACCTGTACGTCGGCTCGGGTGACAACAACTCCTCCGAGGGTTCGTCGGGTTACTCCGGCAACAACTGGACCAAGGAGTACGCGGGCACCTCGTTCCAGGACGCGCGGCGTACCTCGGGTAACACCAACGACCTCGCCGGGAAGATCATCCGCATCCACCCGGAGGCCGGCGGCACGTACACGATCCCGCAGGGCAACCTGTTCCCGGAGGGCACCGCGAAGACCCGCCCCGAGATCTACGTGATGGGGGTGCGCAACATCGCGCGCCTGCAGATCGACGAGGAGAAGCAGTGGCTGACCGCCGGCTGGGTCGGCCCCGACGCCTCCTCGCCCAGCCCGGCGCTGGGCCCGGCCAAGTACGAGACCGCCACGATCCTCACCTCGGCTGGCAACCAGGGCTGGCCGTACTGCATGGGCAACCGCCAGCCGTACCGCGACCGCAGCAGCACCGACGCCACGGTCCTGACCGGCTGGTACGACTGCAACAACCTCAAGAACGAGTCGCCGCGCAACACCGGGCTGGTCGACATCCCGCCCGCGCGCGACAACATGATCTGGTACTCGCCCGACGGTGGCGGCCCGGTGTTCCCACCGCGCGCCGATGGCAGTGGCGTCCCGACCTACAACGCCGCTGACGCCACATACACCCAGCCCTACCTGCGCGGTGGCGGTCAGGCCGTGATGTCGGGCCCGACGTACCACTACGACCGGGTGCCGGCCGGCACCGCCGGGGCGTGGCCGCGTTACTGGGACGACAAGTGGTTCATCGGTGACGAGTCCAACGCCAACAACCGGGTGGCGGTCACCGTCGACCCGGCCGGGGTGCCGGCGCAGTCGCCACCGCCGTTCGCCGAGTCGCTGCGCGCGATCCTGCCCGCCGGCGGCGGGGACACCAAGCTGCAGTCCTGGATGGACGCCAAGTTCGGGGCTGACGGTGCGCTCTACCTGCTGGACTACGGCAGCGGCTTCTTCAGCCTCAGCCCGTCGCAGAAGCTGCTCAAGGTCAGCTACACCGGCGGCCCGGCGACCCCGGTGCCGGCTGCGAACGCGGTTGCGGTGCAGAACAAGCCGCTGACGTACGCCTTCACCGGTTCGCGCTCCGGCGGGGTCAGCCACAGCTGGGACTTCGGTGACGGGTCGACCTCCACCGAGGCGGATCCGCGGCACACGTACGCCCGCACCGGCACCTTCACCGTCAAGCACACCGTCACCTACGCCGACGGCGAGAAGGCCACCGTCACGACCACCCTGACCGTGGGCTGCACCGTCTCCGACGACCACGCCACCGTCTTCATCGGCGACACCGACACCGGGGTGCCCAACCTGAACGCCGGGGGCGGCTGCACGATCAACGACCTGATCGACGACGAGAGCACCTGGCCCGACCACGACAGCTTCGTCCGGCACGTCACCACGGTGGTCAGCACGCTGCCGCTGACCGAGCGGCAGAAGGGCACGCTGACCCGCGCCGCGGCGTCCTCGCCGATCGGCCGGGACGGCTACCAGGGGTACGAGCCGTTGTTCGACGGCACCGCGGCCTCGCTGCTCGGCTGGGAACAGGCGCCTTCGGGTTCGTTCAGCCTCCAGAGCGACGGTTCTCTGCGTTCCGCCGGTGGGCTGGGCATGCTCTGGCACACCCGCGAGTTCGCCGACTTCTCGGTGAAGCTGCAGTTCAAGGACATCGCGCCGGGCGACGCGCGGGCCAACAGCGGGGTGTTCATCCGCTTCCCCGATCCGCGTACCCCGCTGGAACAGCGTCCGCCGGGTAGTTGCGCCACGGTGGGCTCGGCGCGTACCTCGCAGGCATGGGTGGCCATCTACTGCGGTCATGAGATCCAGATCTATGACGGCGAGACCGGTGAGGTGCAGAAGACCGGCTCGGTCTACAACTTCGACCCGCAGCCGATCTCCGCGGCCGGGGCGACGCCGAAGAACGTCTGGAACAACTACGAGATCCGCGCGGCCGGGCAGCACTACACGATCATCCGCAACGGCAAGGTGATCAACGAGTTCGACAACACCCCCGGCAAGCAGTCCTCGCGAGCCGGGGACCCGCCGACCGACCTGCGGCAGTTCCTGCGCGGCCACATCGGGTTGCAGAACCACAGCGACACCGACCTGATCGAGTTCCGCAACATCCGGGTGCGCAATCTTTAGGAAGAGGCTATGACGGTACGTTCAAAAACCGGTGCTGTGCTGCTGGGCTTGCTGCTGGCAGTCGCCCCGGTGCTCACCCCGCCGGTTCAGGCGGCCCCGGTGCAGACCTTGACCTGGACCGGTAACGACGACACCACCAAGTACCGGTCGGCGCCCACCGAGGCGGTCACCGGCGAAACCACCGTTGTTTTCGAGAACAGCGCGGCCACCGGCAACACGACGGGCATGCCGCACACGCTGACCTTCGACACCACCACGGAGGGCTACAACCATGACGTCGCGCTGAACATCCTGGCCAGCCCGTTCGACACCGAGAACGGCCGGCACACGACAACGGTGACCCTGACCGCGGGCAAGTACCGCTACTTCTGCACGATTCCCGGGCACAGCACCATGGTCGGCGAGCTCGTGGTCACCGGCGGCGGGCCGGTCGAGGACACCACCGCGCCGACGGTCAGCGCCTCGGTGACCGGGGGCGAGGGTTCGGCGACGGTCACGGTGACCGCCACCGACAGCGGTTCCGGGGTCGGCACCGTCGAGTACCAGATCGACGGCGGGGCCTGGACGCGCTACACCGCCCCGGTGGTGGTCAGCACGGTCGGCGAGCACCTCGCGCGCTACCGGGCCACCGACAAGGCGGGCAACACCTCCGAGCCCGGCTCGGCGACGTTCACCGTCACCGAGCCCAGCGACGAGGATGTGACCGCGCCGACCGTCACCGCCCAGGTCAGCGGTCAGCAGGACGCCGGCGGCAACTACGTGGGCCCGGCGAGCGTCACGCTCACGGCCACCGATGACGACTCCGGTGTGGCCCGCATCGAGTACCAGGTCGACGGCGGTGCGTGGACCGCGTACACGCAGCCCGTGGTGGTCAACACGGTGGGCATGCACATGGTCCACTACCGGGCCACCGACAACGCCGGGAACACCTCGGCCGAGCAGATGGCCCACATCGTGGTGGTGGCCCCGCCGGCCGAGGACACCACCCCGCCCACGGTCACCGCCGCAGCCACCGGCGGCGACGGCTCGGCCACGGTCACGGTGACCGCCACCGACGCCGGTTCGGGTGTGGCCACCATCGAGTACGCGCTCGACAACGGCGCCTGGACCCGGTACACCGCCCCGATCGTGGTCACCGCTCCCGGCTCGCACACGCTGCGCTACCGGGCGACGGATAACAAGGGCAACACCGCCGCCGAACAGTCGCTGGCCTTCACCGTCGAGCCCGGCGGCACCGACGGCTGTCCCGGCTCCGACACCCGGGCCACGGTGGTCATCGGCTCCGACGACACCGGCGTGGCCAACACCGACACCGGCAACGGCTGCACCATCAGCGACCTGATCGCCGAGCACGCCACCTATGCGACCCACGCCGCCTTCGTGCGCCACGTGCAGACGGTCACCGACCGGTTGAGCGCGGCCGGCACCCTGACCGCGCGCCAGGCCGGGACCATCGTGCGGGCGGCGGCCCGCTCGGGCATCGGCTCATGAGAACCACATCCACCCTCCGGACAGGAGCAGCAAGCATGAGACGAACAGTCGTCCTCGCCGTCACCACCACCGCCGCCGTTGCCGCCGGCGTGCTGGGGGCCGCCCCGAGCGCCAGCGCCGACCTGGTCACCTACTGTGTCGGCACCGGCGGTGCGGTGACCGTACCCAATGATCTGTTTGTGCCCGCAGGTGAGTCCTGCGCCCTCACCGGAACCATCATCACCGGCAACGTGAGCGTGGCGGCGGGCGCGAACCTGGTGGTCACCGGCGGCCGCGTCGACGGGCAGGTCAGCATCGCCGCGGACGGCTACCTGGACGCCAAGCAGAGCACCGTGCGGGGCGAGATCACGCTGGCCTCCGGCGGCTACGGCGTCTACCTGCAATCCGCGGAGAGCGGACCGATCACGGTACGGGCCAGGGGCTCGGCCACCGTCGACAGCTTCCTGTTCGCCGAGGACGCCAGCGTCACCGGTTCGGTCAACGCCTCGGCCGGCGAGATCCGCCTGGGCACCGGCAGCGAGGTGACGGGTTCGCTCAACACGACGGGCACGTACTACACCGACCTGCACGACTCGTTCGTCGACGGCGCGCTGTCGGTGCTCAACAGCAGCACCGGCAGCGTGGTCTGCGGCAGCGCGGTTCGCGGCCGGGGCACCTTCTCGGGCAACCGCGGCGGCGTGCAACTCGGCCCGGACGGCGCCCTGGACAGCTGCGCCTCGGGCGGCTACTTCGGCGCCGACGTCAGCATCACCAACACCACCGGCACGGCCACGGTCGCCGGCACCATCATCGACGGCAAGCTCACGGTCCAGCGCAACACCCCGGTCGCCCAGGTAGCCGCCAGCAACCGCATCCGCGGCGGCATCGTCGGTGACCCGGCCCCCGCCACGGCAGCGGCAAAGCGCCTGGGCGCGGCCGCCGCCTCCCGCGAGGACAAAACCGAGCAGCGCGCCGAGAAGCGCCACGACGCCGCGGTTGACGAGGCCGTAGCCGCAGGCGCTGCCAACCTCTGATGCGCTAACCGGCGGCAGGGCGGGATCCCCCATCCTGCCGCCGGCCCCTGACGATCCCCTTCGATCAATGAGACGGGGGACATCATCAGTGCCACCACCGCGGTCCTGGCCGCCGCCCTGACTCTCGCCACGCTGATTACCTGGCGGCACTTGAGCGGGTGTGATTCTGCGGTGAGGGGGGACTTGCCTGTCATGAGTGAAGTTGAGGTGCTGACTTGCGACCGGTACGAGCTCGGTGAAGGCTCCCGCTGGGTAGGTGACCGCCTGGTGCTGGTTGACATCCCGAACGGCCGGCTGCTCAGCGCGCCCGCCGATGCCCTCAAACCGGGCATGAACGCGCTGACCGAGCTGGTCCGCCTGGACGAGCCGCTCGCGGCGGTGGCCCCGATCGCCGACCGCCCCGGCGAGTGGCTGGCCGCCGCAGGAACCGGCTTCGTACGCCTAGGAGCTGTCTCGGGGATGGCCGTGAAACCAGTTGCCGAGCCCGAGCCGGTAACCAGCAAGCCGTGGCGGATGAACGACGCGGTGGCCGACCCGGCCGGGCGGTTCTGGGCCGGCAGCATGGCCTGCGACCAGTCCGCCAAGGCCGGAGCGCTGTACCGGCTGGATCCCGACGGCAGCGTGCACACCATGGTCCGGGACCTCACCGTCGCCAACGGACCCGCCTTCAGCCCGGACGGGCGGACCATGTACCTGTCCGACACCCCGCTCGGGCACATCGACCAATTCGACGTCGAGGCCGGCAGCGGACAGCTCAGCAACCGCCGTCCGTTCGCTCGCCTCGACCCCGGTCAGGGCTCCCCCGACGGCCTCACCGTCGACAGCGATGGTCATGTCTGGGCGGCTCTGTTCGGCGGCGGTGCTGTTCAGCGCTTCCGCCCCGACGGCGCACCCGATCGGCGCATCGCCGTACCCGCTCGACAGCCCACCAGTGTGTGCCTGGTCGGCGGCACCCTGATCGTCACCAGCGGCCGCGGCGGCCTCGACACCCCCGGCCCAGCCGACGGCGCAGTGCTGATCACCGAGGCCGGCGCCACCGGACGGACGGCCCTACCGGTCCGCGGTCACTGACCGCACCGCGGCGACCGCGTCGTCGACAAACCCGCTCAGCGACCGGTCGCCGTCCTGCTCCAACCACTGTTCGACTGCCACGTTGAGCACCGCCCCCTACAGCCCGCACCCCCAATTCCCCTGGAAGCCGTCCGCAACGTCGTAGTCCGCCAGAACGGCAAGATCATCGGCATGGGCTTCGCGAAGGGCTCCTATGGCCGCCGCCTGATCGAGGAGTTCGTCACCGCCGTCGACGCGAACCACGACAACTACGCCCGGTACGACCGCCACGGCACCACCGCCGTCTCGACCGCCACTCCCTGGGGCGGCCGCTCCGGCCTGAGCCCCACCCGGGTGTTCTGGCTCGACGCCGCCGCGACCAGCACCTCGTTCAAGCTGGAAGGCGCGACCTCCACCCGTACCCCCATAGTTGTCACCGGCACTCAGATGGCTGACCTGGTCCTGGCCTCCGGGGCCCTGCGGAACTCCCGCTCCGGCCTGGCGTCCGTCGTGGTGGTGCTCGGCTCGAACACCGCGAAGGACAAGACCGGTTCCGGGTACGACCTGCTGGTACGGCTGCGGCAGTTCGGCTTCACCGGGCAGGTGTACGGGGCTACCGGGTCGTTCCGGGCCAACCCCAGCGCCGGCAGCCTGTTTGTCGGCGAATACCGGCGTTTCGGGGTCGAAGACGGCAAGTACACCCGGATCAAGGAAAGTTGACCTGCCCGTTGGGGCACGCCTGTCAGCGGCCCCGACCGGCCGGTGCGAACACCGTGGTCGAATAGGTGCCACCTGATGGGCGACACGGACGAGGACGGCATGACGGAGCACGAAGCCGAGGTGGCCCGGCTGCATCGGGAGCTGCTGCGGCTGGCCGGCCGGCTGCCTGCCGACGTCCTGGCGCGGGCCCGGCTGGTGCTGGCCGAGGGATTCACCGAACCGGTGGCCAAGGCGCTCGACGCGGTCGCGCAGCTACGGGCCGAGCCGGCTTACAGTTTCACGCACGATCCTGATGCTGCTTTGGTCGTACCGGTGACAGATCTGACGTCTGGCCCGCTGACCGATCCTCTTGATCGCGCCGCGGTGCGGTCGCTGTCGCGGATCCCGCAGGCCATTGCCCTCTGGCGCTCCTGGCGGGTGCCGCCGCAGTGGGCCGCGCAAGCCGTTCATCCGGTACGCGTATACGTCGCCGAAATGGAGACCGACCCCCACCTTCTTCCGGGCGTGAGCGCGACTGTCATGCGTGACCTGGATCGGGCCGGCCTGGCTGACCCGCAGGTGGAGACGTACTCTTCGGCCGTGGAGCCGCCGCCTTACCAGGTGCAGGCCCGAGCGGCCTCAGCCCTGGTGTGGGCGGCCGGCGAGTTCCCCGCTGTGCGCATCGCTCGGGTCTTCGACAGGGGTGGCCCGGGTGGACCCCGGTTCGACGACGACCATGAGCGGGTCGACGGCCCGGAGCGTGACCGCGCCGTGTCCTACCTCGCCGCCGGCTCCCCGATCATGGCCACCACGCAGCGCACCACCGACATCATCGAGCCCTCGCGCGGCGCGGTCGTGCCGATGGGCTACCGCACCGATGGACGCTGGGTGTGGACCGACACGGTGGCGTACTACCTGAGCACCCACGGCCTGGCCCCGGACGCCGAGCTGTTCGCGGACATCCGGGCCGCCGGGTTCGTCGCACCGCAGCCCACGATCGTCGGCGAGCATCGCGCGCTGGCGGCATTGTTCGAGCCGCGGCCCGCGGTGGGCGCGCGGACGGCCTGACGCAGGAGGATCGGACGATGACCAGCCCCGCCGAGGCACCCGAAGAGGACAGCTTCTTCCTGCTCATGGATCCGGAATGGCTGCCCGAGCACGAGGGTGACACCCCGCCGTTCGAGTCCGTGGTCGGGTTGTGGCCGCTGGCCGGGGACGGCTCGGTGGGCCGGTTCCGCAGCAACCCGCAGTACCGGCCGGTGAACGAGAACTCGCCGTCCGACCCGGTTGACGCCCTGCTGCGCCTGACCGTACGCGGCGACGCCGGCATGGAACAACTGCAGCTCGTGCTCCGTGACAGCCTGGTCGACCAGGCGATGAACGGCGACGGGCGGCCGCTGATCGGCAAGTCCCCCGACGGCGTCCCGTGCGTCGTCATCGCGACCAGCACCCCGCACCGCGAGCGCATCGCGTCACCGGATTGGCGCCGCGCCGATCTCGACGAGGTGGTCGCCGCCCTACCGGACCAAGTGGATGTTCTGCTCAATCCGGGCGGACCGGCCACCGTGCGGCTCACCGGTGACTTCATCCGCGCCACCGCGGCGATGAAGGACGACGAGCTGACCGCGGCCCGGACGTCGTTCCGTTCGGAGGGCGACATCTCGGTAGAGCCGTGGCAGCCGGAGCAGACGGAAGGATCCAACTGATGCAGCCGGACCAGGAGAACTACTTCCTGCTGATGGACCCGGACTGGCGCCCGCAGCCCGGCGACGAGGTGCCCCCGCTGGAGGCGGTGATCGGATTGTGGCCGATCGACGCGGACGGCACGGTCGGCGCGTTCCGCGGCAACCCGGACTACGAGCCGCGCGACGACAACTCGGTGACCGACCCCCTCGACGCAATGCTGCGGCTGGCGATGCAGGGCCAGGTACGCGCCGAGCAGTTGCAGGTGATGATGCGCGACGCCCTGCTCGCCGCCGCACTCAACGGCGACGGCCGCCCGCTGATCCTCAAGTCCCCCGACGACGTGCGCTGCGTGGTGATCGCGACCAGCGCCGCCCAGCAGCGCCGGGTGAGCTCGCCGGACTGGCAGCAGGTGGACCTGATGGCCCTGGTGGCGCTGATCCCGGACGGGGTTGACGTGCTGTTCAACCCGGGCGGCCCGGTGCCGTTCCGGCTCACCGGTGACTTCGTGCGCGAGACGGCCATCATGAGCGACGAGGAGGTGGCCGACGCGTACGCCTCGTTCCGTGAGGAGCAGGCCGGCCAAGGCCTCCAGGTGATCCCGTGGGTGGTGGGCGACGACGAGGCCGAGGTGACCGTAGAGACGGCACCGGCGCGGTGACGGTGTTCGTCCCGGCGCTGCCGGATCAGCGCACCTTCGGGGGCCACGTGCCGCCGCTGCTGGACCTGGTCGGGCGCGAGCTGAGTAACGAGGTGGATGCCGCGGTCGTTCAGGCGGTAAGCCAGCGTCCCGGAGCGGTGGCGCTGTGGCGGGCCTGGCGGCTGACCCCGGGTCAGGAACCGGCCCGCACCTACGTCCTCGAGACGGCCGACCCGCTGATCATGAGCGGACTCGGTGACATTCCCATCGAGGTGTACGCCCAGGGCACCGAACCACAGCAGCCGACCCGATCCGCTCGTAACGCCGGCGCCCTGCTCTGGATGACTGCCGAGGCCCCGGCGCTGCACGTGGCGAGGGTTTTCGATGTCGTCGATGCCACCGGCGCCCGCTTCGACCCCGGCCACGAGCAGCTCAGCGATGATCTTGAAGAGGTGGCCTGCTATCTGGAGGCGGGCGCCCCGGTGCTCGCCACCGGAGCCCGGCTGACCGACGTGGTGGAGCCGGCCCGCGGCGAGGTCGTACCGATGAGCTACCGGACCGATGGTCACTGGCTCTGGACCGAATCGGTCGCCTACTATCTGCGGGCCTACCGGCTGGCTCCGGAGCCCGGCCTGCTCGCCCACATCCGAGCCGCGTCCGGCCTACCGGCGCCGGATCCGGCAGCCGAGCACCGGGCCCTGGCCCTACTGTTCCAATCAGCAGCCCTGATCCCGGCCGCCTCCCCAGGCTGACCGCGCCGGCGCCCTGGTCGCGGCCGCAGCGGGCCTACAGAAACGAACACCCCCATGTGCGAGCTTTGTCTACTGTGAGCGATCACATGTGCTGAATCGCGTCCTGAAAAAAGCCAGCACACCCTTGCGCGTCCCCCACGGCATCGTTTGAGCTGCCTTTACCCCTGTCTGCACCGATCCAGCCACGCGCCGTTGCGTTCGTTTTTGATTGATCACGTCGATGACCTTGACAAAAAAAGTTCGAGAGTGCGTGAATGTGTTTCCGGATCGTTAAGGGTTGATAGCAAGATCATCTTCTATGCACCGGGCCTGCCCGGCATCAATGAAGGAGCACCCGCCATGAGCGCCACATCGGGCCGCTGGAAGCCGGCGATCATCGCCATGAGTTCGACGTTGTTACTCCTCAGCGCGTGCGCCAAGTCCGAGGACAGCGACACGCCCGCCGCGACCAGCGGCGGCAACGCGTCTGCGGGTGCCCAGGTTGTCGAGTCGGCCGCCCCCGGTGCGAAGTCCTGCACGCTGGAGCAGTTCGGCGGCACCAAGATCGACCTCAAGACCGCCAAGGTCGGCTTCTCCCAGTCGGAGAAGGAGGCGAACCCGTTCCGCATCGCCGAGACGCAGTCCATCAAGGATGAGGCCGCGAAGGTCGGCATCCCGTCGGGCAACCTGCAGACCGCGAACGCGAACTCGCAGTTCAACAAGCAGATCGCCGACGTCGAGCAGATGATCGACTCGGGCGTCCAGCTACTGGTCATCGCGCCGCTGAACTCCGACGGCTGGGATTCGGTCTTCGCCAAGGCGTCGGCCAAGAAGATCCCGATCATCACGATCGACCGCAAGATCAACGCCACCTCCTGCACCGACTACCTGACCTTCATCGGTTCGGACTTCGAGAAGCAGGGCCAGCGCGCCGCCGACAAGATGGCCGCTGCGATGGGCAACAAGGGCTCGGTAGCGATCTTGCTCGGCGCCCCCGGTAACAACGTGACCACACTGCGCACCAAGGGCTTCAAGGACCAGATCGCCAAGGTCGCCCCGGAAATCAAGATCACGTTCGAGCAGACCGGTCAGTTCTCCCGCGAGGAGGGCCAGAAGGTCACCGAGCAGCTGCTGCAGTCCAACGGCGACATCAACGGCATCTACGCCGAGAACGACGAGATGGCGCTGGGTGCCGAGGTCGCGCTGAAGGGCGCCGGCAAGCAAAAGGGCGACGTCAAGATCGTCTCGATCGACGGTACGAAGGGAGCGGTGCAGGGCATCGCCGACGGCTGGATCAACGCCGTGATCGAGAGCAACCCGCGCTTCGGCCCGCTCGCCTTCCAGACGGCCACCAAGTTCTTCGACGGTGAGCCGATCCCCGAGGACATCATCATCAGCGACCGCGAGTACGACGAGACGAACGCCAAGGCCGACCTGAACAGCGCCTACTGAGTTTCTTGCCTCGCCTTCGCTGGGCGGGGCACCGCGCCCCCCGGAGCTCGCATCGAGGGCACCGAAACGGACCACGGCAAGAGGAGCCCAGTCCGTTTCGGCACCCTCGGCGCGAGCGGCGCAGTACAGGGGGTACTCGGCACCAGGGGGCACGGGCGACTGAGCCGATCAGGTGCACTGCACGGCAGAAGGGCGGGCGGGGCGTCAAGGCCCCGCCCGCAGCAAGACCTGGACCTCGCGCAAGACGTGCTTCCACCGTCGACAGACCCCTCGAAAACCCCTGGCCGGGGGCGAGGCGTCGGGTTGGTTGTGCGGTTGGGTTGATTCGGTGTTCATTGGTGTTCGTCTATTGCTTGTGATGTTCACGACCGTCACTATGTGTTTTCACACTGGTGACTCCCTCCCCCGATCCCGGGTCGCCGGCTCCCATCCCCGCAGCTCCTGGCGAAGGAGAAGCACCGTGACCGAACACCACCGCAGACCCTGGCGACGGCTGCTCGCCGTGATCACCGCGGCCCTGACGGCCACCATCGGCGCCCTCGTGGCGCCCGCCGGCCCCGCCTCGGCGTTCGCCCCCAAGACACCCCCGCTCAGCACCCCCTGGACGAACCAGGTGTCGACCACCAACCCGCTGCCGGAGTACCCCCGCCCGCAGCTGACCCGCCCCGACTGGCAGAGCCTCAACGGCATCTGGCAGTTCGCGGGCACCTCGAACCTCAACACTCCCCCGGTCAACCAGAACCTGGGCGAGGAGATCCTGGTCCCGTACCCCATCGAAAGCGCCCTCAGCGGGATCATGCGGCGTCAGGACTACTCGTACTACCGCCGCACCTTCACCGTCCCGACCGGCTGGTCCGGCAAGAACGTGCAGCTCAACTTTGGCGCAGTCGACTGGCAGTCGAAGGTGTGGGTGAACGGCACGCTGCTGGGCACGCACGAGGGCGGGTACGACAAGTTCTCGTACGACATCACCAGCGCTCTTCGCTCAGGCTCCAACGAGATCATCGTCGGCGTCTGGGATCCCACCGAGGGCCAGGACATCCCGGTCGGCAAGCAGCGCATCAACCGCGGCGGCATCATGTACACGCCGTACTCGGGCATCTGGCAGACCGTGTGGCTGGAACCGACGAACCCGGCGCGCATCACCCGCCTCGACACCACCCCGAACGTCTCCGCGGGCGGCCTCGACCTCATCGTGCAGGCGGCCAACGCCAGCGGCCAGTCCGTCACCGCGCAGGTCCTCTCCGGCGGCACTGTGGCCGGCACGGCCACCGGCACCGTTGGATCGTCATTCCGGATCTCGGTCCCGAACGCGCACCTCTGGACCCCCAGCGATCCCTTCCTGTACGACCTCAAGGTCACCCTCGCCAGCGGTGACGCGGTGGGCGGCTACTTCGGCATGCGCTCGCTCGGCATGGCGATGCTCGGCGGAGTCCTGCGCCCCACCCTCAACGGCAGGTTCGTCTACCAGCTCGGCACGCTGGACCAGGGTTACTGGCCCGACGGCATCTCCACCGCGCCCACCGACGCCGCGCTGCGCTTCGATCTGGAGCAGCAGAAGGCGCTCGGCTTCAACATGGTCCGCAAGCACATCAAGGTGGAGAGCGACCGCTGGTTCTACTGGGCCGACCGTCTCGGGCTGATGGTGTGGCAGGACATGCCGGCGCTGGGCAGCGGCAAGGAGCCCTCGGCGATCGGGCGCACCCGCTACGAGAAGGAGCTCAAGGAACTCGTCGACGAGCACAAGGGCATCACCTCGATCGTGCAGTGGGTGCCGTTCAACGAGGGCTGGGGCGAGTACGACGCCGGCCGCATCGCCGACCTGGTGAAGAGCTGGGACTCGACCCGGCTGGTCAACCACAACTCGGGTTCCAACTGCTGCGACTCCGACCCCGACCCGGGCAACGGCGACGTCATCGACGATCACATGTACGTCGGCCCCGGCATCACCCGCGCCCCCAGCGCCACCCGGATCGCAGTGAACGGCGAGTACGGCGGGCTCGGGCTGCGCGTGGCCGGTCACGAGTGGCCCACCGCGGGCAAGTTCGCCTACGAGTGGCTGCCCGACAGCAACGCCCTGACCAGCCGGTACGTCCAGATCACGGGCAAGCTGGTCGACCTGATCAACGGCAACGGGCTCTCCGGCAGCGTCTACACCGAGCCGACCGACGTGGAGGAGGAGCTCAACGGCTTCTTCACCTACGACCGGCAGGTGCAGAAGATGGACTTCGCCCGGGTGCGCGAGGTCAACCTGCGCGTGCTCGGGGCGGCCAACGGCACCACGCTGTCGACGAACAAGCTGGCCAGCCTGCGGGTGACCACGCCCGGCTACACCGGCAACTACCTGCGGCACCGCGAGGGCGCTGCCCGTACCGATGCCATCAGCGCCAGCAGCGCCGCCACCGACCGGCAGGACGCCACCTTCTACGTCCGCCCCGGCCTGGCCAGCAGCAGTTGCTACTCCTTCGAGTCGCGCAACTTCCCGGGCCAGTATCTGCGGCACCGCGCGTACCGGGTCTACAAGGAAGCCAACGACGGCGGCAGCACCTACAACGCCGATGCCACGTTCTGCGCGCGGCCAGGCTTGTCCGGAGGCGGCACCTCGCTGGAGGCCTACAACATGGCCGGCTACTACATGCGGCACCGCAACAGCGAAGTCTGGATGGACGCCAACACCGGCGGCTCGTTCAACGACGACGCCACCTGGGCCGTCTCGCCGGCGCTGTGGAAGAGCGGCGCCGACCTGACCGTCGGGCAGAACCGCTCGTTCCGCGTCACCACTCCCGGCTTCGACACCCGCTACCTGCGGCACAGGGAAGGGCTCGCCCGTACCGACGTGATCGGCACCGGCAGCGCGGCGACCGACCGTGCTGACGCCACCTTCACCGTACGGGCCGGGTTCGCCGATTCGAGCTGCTTCTCCTTCGAGTCGGTCAACTACCCGGGTCAGTACCTGCGGCACGCCAGCTACCGGCTGCAGAAGGCGTCGAACGACGGCACCACCACCTTCCAGCAAGACGCCACCTTCTGCGCGCAGCCCGCGCTGAACGGGGGTAGCGGCAACGTCTCGCTCGAGTCGTTCAACTACCCCGGCTACTTCTGGCGGCATTACGGCGAAGCGGTCTACGTCGCCACCAACGGCGGCGGCAACACCTGGGACAACCCGGGCAGCTTCGCGGCCGACGCCACCTGGAACAACGCCACCCCGCTGGGGTAGCGCGAACGACGGGCCGGGCGCACAGCGCCCGGCCCGCATCCGGACGAGGATTGATGAGGGCAGAAGGGTTGGTGAGGATCGTGGTCGACCAGCACAGGCGGTTCAGCCGGCTCGCTGCCCCCACGCCGTCGCGTCAGGCCGAACCGGATCGCCGAGTCGAGCGGCGTCCATCCCGGCACTGGCAGCTGTCTGCGGCCAAACCGCGGGCCGCCCATGACCTGGTTCCTAAGCGTCAACCCGGCTCCGCACCCGCGGGCAAGACCGGGACCGTCTCACCGCAAGGTAGGACTGCTAACCGTGGGCCCGCTAGGGCGCACTGAAAGGTAACGGAACATGCCGCTTCTTGAGGTCGCTGATGTCAGCAAGACCTTCCCGGGGGTGAGAGCCCTGGACGGGGTGTCTTTCACCCTCGAACCCGGGCAGGTCCATGCGCTGGTCGGCGAGAACGGCGCAGGCAAGTCCACATTGATCAAACTGTTGACCGGTGTCTACCAGCCGGACGGTGGGGAGCTGCGGTACCGCGACGAAGCGGCCAAGTTCGCCACGCCGATGGATGCGCAGAACGCCGGCATCTCCACCATTTATCAGGAAGTCAACCTCGTCCCGCTGATGAGCGTGGCGCACAACCTGTTCCTGGGCCGGGAGCCGCGTAACGCGTTCGGCCTGCTCGATGAGAAGCGGATGGTCCGCGAGGCGTCCGAGGTGCTGGTGCGCTACGGGGTCACCACCGACGTGCGGCGCCCGCTGGGCACGCTCGCGCTCGGGGCGCAGCAGATGGTGGCGCTGGCCCGAGCGGTGATGGTCGACGCCAAGGTCGTCATCATGGACGAGCCGACGTCGTCGCTGGAGCCGCGCGAGGTCGAGACGCTGTTCGGGGTCATCCACGACCTGCACTCGCGGGGCATCGGCATCGTCTACGTCAGCCACCGGATGGACGAGCTCTACCGGATCTGCGACACGGTGACGATCCTGCGCGACGGCAAGCTGGTGCACACCGGCAAGCTGGCCGACCTGGAGCGCATCAAGCTGGTCTCGATGATGCTGGGCCGCGACATGTCGGCGGTGCGCAAGGAGGGCTTCACCGGTTTCGGGGGCGGCAGCACCGGGGCCGAGGACGCCGCGCCGATCCTCAAGGTGTCCGGGCTGACCAGCCGGCACAAGCTGCATGACATCGGGTTCGCGGTGCGTCCCGGCGAGGTGGTCGGGCTGGGCGGGCTGCTCGGGGCCGGCCGCAGCGAGACGATCAAAGCGATCGGCGGTGCCTACCCGATCGATGAGGGCACGATCGAGGTCGATGGGCAGGAGCTGAAGAAGCCCACCACGGTACGAGCAATGCGCGCCGGCATCGCTGTGCAGCCCGAGGACCGCAAGGCCGAGGGCATCGTGCCCGGCCTGTCGATCCGCGAGAACATCGCACTGGCCGTGCTGCCCCGCAACTCCACGCTGGGCCTGGTCTCGGACCGCAAGATCGACAAAATTGTCGAGCAGTACATGACCCGGTTGCGGATCAAGGCCTCGGGCCCGGATCAGCGGGTCGGGGACCTGTCCGGCGGTAACCAGCAGAAGGTGCTGCTGGCCCGGCTGCTCGCCACGCAGCCCAAGGTGCTGCTGCTCGACGAGCCGACCCGCGGCATCGACGTGGGCGCCAAGGCGGAGGTGCAGGCGCTCATCGACGAACTGGCGGCCGACGGGCTCGGCGTCGTGCTGGTCTCCTCCGACGCCGAGGAGCTGGTCGAGGGGTCGGACCGGGTGGTCGTGCTGCGCGACGGCGCGGTCGTCGGCGAACTCGTCGGCGGCGATGTCACCACCGAGGCACTGCTCGAAACGATCGCGGCGGCCGCGGTCAAGGAGGAACGCAATGACAACAGCTGAGGCCGCTGCGGCACCCACCATCAGCATGGCCAAGATCAAATCCTGGCTGCCGGCGTACGGCGTGTACGTCGCCATCGCCTTTCTGGTGATCTACAACATCCTGTTCACCCCGAACTTCCTGGCCTGGAGCAACCTGCGCATCCAGCTGGTGCAGGTGGCCCCGGTCGTCATCGTCGCGCTCGGCATGGCGCTGGTGATCGCTACCGAGGGCATCGACCTGTCGGTGGGCTCGGTGATGGCCCTGGCCGCCGCGCTGATCCCGCTCTACCTCGGGTACGGCGTGTTCGCCGCGATCCTGATCTCGCTCGTCGCCGGCGTGGTGGTCGGCCTGATCAACGGCACGATGGTGGCCCGGGTCGGGCTGCAACCCATCGTGGCCACGCTGGCGTTGTTCGTCGGCGGCCGCGGCCTGGCCCTGGTGATCTCGGGCGGGCAGCTCAAGGACATCCGCAACGACGACTTCATCGCGCTGGGGTCGGGCAACCTGGCCAAACTGCCCACCCCGGTGTGGATCGCGCTGGCGCTGGTGCTGGTGGTCGCATTCATCGTGCGGTTCACCGTGTTCGGCCGGCGGCTGCTGGCCATCGGCGACAACCGGCCCGCCGCCGAGCTGGCCGGCGTCCCGGTCAAGCGGGTGCTGATCGTGGTGTACATCGCCTGCTCGGTGCTCGCCTCGATCGCCGGCCTGCTCGCGGTGGCCCGCATCCAGTCCAGCGACGCGTCGGCGGTGGGGCTGCTCATCGAGCTGTCCGCGATCACCGCCGTGGTGGTCGGCGGCACGCCGCTGACCGGCGGCAAGATCCGGGTGCTCGGCACGGTGGCCGGCGCGCTGCTCATGCAGCTCGTGGTGGCCACGATGATCAAGCACAACCTGCAGCCCTCGACGACCGAGATGGTGCAGGCCGTGATCATCCTCGTCGCCGTCTACGTCGCCCGAGAAAGGAAGTCCCGGTGAGCCAGGAAACCATTGTGGCCCCAGCGGCCGTCATCGCCGAGGACGAACGCAAGGCCGAGCGCACCGACCGGATTGTCGGACTGGTGCAGCGCCAGGGCGCGCTTGCGGTGCTCATCGTCGTCGTGATCATCGCGGCGGCCGCGTTCCCCAACTTCCGCAGCTTCGACAACACGGCGACCATCCTGGTCACCGCGGCCCCACCGGCGCTGATCGCGCTGGGTATGACCTTCGTGATCATCACCGGCGGCATCGACCTGTCCGTCGGGTCGCTCTACGTACTCGGCGGCGTCGTGTCGGCGTACGCCTCGCAATGGGGTCTGCTGCCCGCGTTTCTCGCACCTCTCGCCGTTTGCGGGCTCATCGGCGTGATGAACGGGCTGTTGATCGCGTACACCCGGATGGCGCCCTTCATCGTCACCCTGGCGGCCCTGCTCGGCGCTCGTGGCCTGATGCGCGCGCTGAGCTCCGAGGGTTCGAAGACCTACCTGGTCGAGAACGACGCGTTCCGCAGCTTCGGCACCGGCTCGTTCCTGGGCCTGGGCTACCCGGTCTGGCTGGTCGTGATCATGTTCGCGCTCGGCATGGTGCTGTTGTCGCGCACCCGCTTCGGCCACTCGGTGTACGCCGTCGGTGGCTCGGAAGATGCGGCCAGCCTGATGGGTGTGGCCGTGCGCCGCACCAAGGTGTGGGTCTATGTCATGTCCGGCCTGCTCGCGGGTCTGGCCGGAGCGATCAACGCGGCCAAGCTGGGCTCCGGCGTGACGGTGCTGGGCACCGGCATGGAACTCGATGCAATCGCCGCGGTGGTCATCGGTGGCACCTTGCTGACCGGTGGCGCGGGCACCATCGCCGGCACGATCGCCGGTGTGCTGCTGCTCGGGGTGATCCAGAACATGATCAACCAGGTCGGCAACGTGCCGAGCAGCTACCAGCAGGTGATCAGCGGCGCGTTCCTGGCCGTGGTGGTCGTGGCCCAGACCTACCTGGTCAAGCTGCGACGGCAGACCTGACAAGATAGAAGCATGCCAGGACCTACCTTCGTGTACGACGGTGACTGCTCGTTCTGTTCCTCCTGCGCGGAGTTCATCGAGCGCCGGATCCCGTCGCGGGCGACCTTGATCCCCTGGCAGTTCGCGGATCTGGACGCTCTCGGCCTGACCCTCGATCAGGTCGAGAGCGCCGTCCAGTGGGTGGCCGAGGACGGCTCGGTCGCCGCCGGGCCGGACGCGATCGCGCTGCTGCTGCGCGACGCGGGCCGGTTCTGGGGGGTTCCGGGCCGGGCCTTGCAGCTCAAGCCGGTCGGCTGGCTGGCCTGGCCGGCATACCACTGGGTCGCCGACCACCGGCACCTGCTGCCCGGCGGCACCGCCGCTTGCTCGCTGCCGCAAGCGCAGCGTGAGCAGCTCTACGGCAAGTAGCTAATTGAGATGGGCCGCGCCGAGCACGTGCCCATTTTTGTCCTTCACCAGCACCACGCTGACGTTGCCGAGCTGGATCGAGCTTGCGCCGGTCACCCGCGCATTGCCCGACGGCGTGGGCCCCCACATCGCCGCCTGCTCGATGCTGCCCTCGCCGCCCTCGACCTGGCAGACGAACGGGCCCTCGCCGGCGAGCTTCTGCACGGCCAGGTCCACCGAGACGCCCCAGGTCTTGCCGGTCAGCACGGCTTCGCCGGTGAGCCCGCTGCCCTCGGCCGCCTCGAAGCTGGCCACCACGATCCGTTGGGACGGACTCGCTGCGGCCCGCGGGTTCGGCGCCGGGGCGTCGTCGCGGCTGCGGATCAACCCACCGGAGATCGCCACGATCAGCAGCACCGCCGCGGCCACCGCCAGCCGCCGGGTCAGCGAACGCCGCCGCTCGCGCGCGGTGACCAGGCGCATCTGACCGAGCAGGCCCTCGATCCGGGCGGCGCTGGGCCGGGCCCCAGGAGCCACAGCGGCCGGGCTCTCCGCGCGTGGCAGCGAGCGCAGCAGTTCCGGCACCGCGGCCAGCCGGTCCAGCTCGGCGCGGCAGTCATCGCAGGTCAGCAGGTGGGCGTCGAGGCGGTCGGTGTCGCCGTCGTCGAGCCCGCCGAGCAGGTATCCACCGAGCAGGCGGCGCAGCTCGTCGTGATCGATCGTCACCGCAGCACCCCCATCTCCTCGAACACCTGCCGCAAGGCCCGCACGGCGTAGAACGCCCGCGACTTGACCGTGCCCTCGGGCACCGACAGCTGCTTGGCGGCGTCGGCAACGCTGCGGCCGTCGTAGTACATGGCTTGCACCACCGCGCGGTGGTCGTCGGAGAGCCGTTCGAGGGCCTCGGCGACCAGCCAGCCTTCGACCATCTGATCGACATTGTCGGCTACCGGGGCTGCCTCGACGGCCCCGTCATCGGCAACCAGGCGGGGGCGGCGCTGCTCGGCGCGCCAGGAGTTGGTGACCACGTTGCGGGCGATGGTGAGCAGGTAGGAGCGGGTGCGCCCGGGATCCCGGTCGAGGTGGTCGATGTGGCGCCACGCCCGTAACAGGGTTTCCTGCACGAGGTCCTCGGCACGGTGCCGGTCGTGGACGTACCGGGTGATGAAGTTGAGCAGGATCCCGTAGTGCTCGGTGTAGAGGGCGGTCATCAGCTTCTCGTCGGGTTTGACCCGTCGCCTCATCCGCCGCGCCTCCTCGCTCGCCGTTCCGCCTGGTTGTACACCGCGCGAAGCCGGCCGGTTCAACGAAAAATGCCCGGACCCCCAAGCGGAAGACCGGGCATTTGTCTCGCGGCTGAACCTAAGAACGGGCGCCCGTGGTGGGCGGCGTGCTGGGTGAGGTGCTGGGGGACGGGATCGGCTGGCAGCCGACGGCCAGGTCGGCGCCGGGGCCACCGAAGCGGAACGTCTTGTCGGTCACCAGCGCGACGTCGTACCAGGCGGGGTGCGGCGTGTCGCTCTGCAGGACGACCTTGGCGTCCGGCCCGTTGGTCATCGCGAGGCTGCCGGCGCGGGTGGCGCCGCCGCTGGAGGGCAGCAGGCCGTTGCCCATGTCGGTGCAGGGCGTGGTGGTCGACGACGCGACCTCGCCGAACCACTGGACGAAGTTGGCGCGGGTGTAGTCGCCGTCCCAGAGGCTGTCCGGGAAGTAGCCGATGTACTCGGAGTTGTAGGCGATCCACCAGTTGTTGCCGGAGTGCACGACACCGAAGCGCTTCGGCACGTCGGCCGGCAGCGTGTCACCGGGCTTCACAGTGGTGCTGTACTGCCGGTAGCCGCAGGCGTTGTAGCAGGTAGGAATGCCGTTCTTCCAGTAGAAGACGAACAGGTGCGGGTCGTCGTCGCCGTTCACCGAGCGGTCGACGGTCCAGCCCACCTCAACGACGTTGGGGTTGTCGCCGCCGGACTGCACCGAGATCTCGGCCAGCGAGTGGTAGTCGCCGGGGCCGACGGTGGGCTTGGCGATGCCGAGGTTGGCCCACGAGCCGTCGGTCTCGCCGGTCTGGCTGCCCTTGGCGTAGTTGTAGAAGACGTCGTTGCGGGGGGCCTTGACGTTCGGCGGGGCCGGCGGCACAACCGTCGTGGTGCTCTTCTTCACGGTGCTGGTGCGCGAGGTACGGCCCTTGGGGGCGTACTCGGGCACCGGCCGGGATCGGCCGCTCTGGTCCGCGGGCGCCGCATCCGCACCGGCCGCCGCGACCGCTGCACTGCTGGCCCCGGCCTTGCCGCGCTTCATCCGGGTGGGCTTGGCACCCCACGGCAAAAGCTTCGGGGGTACGGCCAGAGCCTCGCCGGCCGGCGGGGGCGTCTCGGCATCGGTGGCATCAACCGGCGCGGTCGTGTCGGTGCCGGGGTCGTCGGCCGATGCGCTCGCCTCGGGGGCATCGGCAGCCTCGGTGGTCGTGGTGACCACCGTGGGGCTGGATGCGGCGGGCGTCTCGTCGGCGTTCGCGTTGAGGGTCCACACGACCCCCATCGAACCGACCACGGCGGCGGCCAGACCGGCGGCGAGCAAGCCGCGGCGGGATTCAGACACGTGTCCGTCCTTGTTGATCAGGGGGCAGTCGTCAAGGCAGTCATCAGGATGGAAAGGCAGAGACAGGGGACCTTTTCCAACCTGCTCGCACAGGCGTCGCCGACCATATAACGCGTTGAATGCGATTGACCTGGCACAAGCGCCGTTTCAACTGAACGGTGGAGATGCAGGGCCGATTCGGTGAGCCAATGAGCGCGGAATTAAACGTTCAGTGACCACTCGATTGCTCTGAGGCACGGTTTGGTCGTGCGGTAGGAAAGAAGCAACAACACGAGAGCTTCTTTCGAGTTATTCACGAACGCCGAGTTCTGCAGCGCTTTCCCCTCCGCTTACGAAGCCGCGAGAGCGGCTATTCCGGCATTCGTCGCAATGGTTCCAATATTAGCGAAGGCCCTGCAACGAGCCGCCTCCAATGATCGTCGTCCGTTGTCGAATTCGCTGACCCCGGAACCCGGATGCGATCCGCGTCCACCACCTCCCACATGATGGAAGAGGTTTGACCAGTAATTAAGATCGAGAGCAATATGGGCGTCATGCAGCGGCAGGGCATTCCTCTTACCGCCCGCCTGGCGATCGACCTGGCGCGGTGCGCCAGCGCGCGCTGTCCGCGCTGATCTGCGCAAACAGCGCCCCTCCGCAGGACCCGGCAGATCTGCCGGATTTTTCAGGTTGCTTCCGCGAGTCGCCCGACCCTGGCCCCACTCCGGCGGTAAACCTATAGAGTTGATAGGCAATGTATGCATCCCGAGGAGCTGCCATGACCGTCGTCGACGTCCGCCTCGACCACCTCGCCATCGCCCAGCGCTTCGCCGCCGACCCGGATGCGTGGGCCGTCGCGCCTCGCTTCAACGCCGAGGAACGCTGGTACCACCGCCTGCACGAAGCAAGCGACCACGAAGTGTGGCTCCTCACCTGGCTGCCGGGTCAGGGCACCGACCTGCACGACCACGGCGGCTCGGCCGGCGCGTTCCACGTGTTCTCCGGCACGCTGACCGAGGACACCGTCGCAGTCACCCCGGGCGCACCGCCGCGAATCAGCGGCCGCGAGCTGGGGGAGGGCGCGGGCCGGCGCTTCGGCACCCGGCACATCCACCGCATCACCAACCGCTCCAACCGCCCGGCGATCAGCATCCATGCCTATGGACCGGCGCTGACCACCATGACCCGGTACCGTATCGGCGGCACCGGGCTTGACGTGGTCACGGTCGAGCGGGCAGGAGCGCAGTGGTGAGCACCTCGGCATTGCAGGCACCGGCCGGATCACAGGGCATCACGGAGATCCTCGAGGCGGCCCGGGCCCGGCTCACGCGGGTGGGACCGCAGCAGACCAAGCAGGCGCTGGAGCGCGGCGCCGTCCTGGTGGA
The DNA here is from genome assembly GCF_001553785.1 of Actinoplanes sp. TFC3. Lineage (GTDB taxonomy): Bacteria > Actinomycetota > Actinomycetes > Mycobacteriales > Micromonosporaceae > Actinoplanes. The sequence continues at coordinate 462,667 of NZ_LOJP01000001.1, read as the reverse complement.
CATCCGCCCGGCCGCCCAGCGCGCCGAGCACGGCGAGATCCCGGGCGCGCTGATCATCGAGCGCAACGTGCTCGAGTGGCGGCTCGACCCGCGCAGCGATGCCCGGCTCTCGTTCACCCACTACGACCTCGAAGTGATCGTCACCTGCCAGGAGGGCTACACGAGCAGCCTGGCCGCAGCCGCACTGCAGGACCTCGGGCTGCACCGCGCCACCGACCTCGCGGGTGGCTTCGCCGCCTGGCAGGCCGCCGGGCTGCCCACCACCTGAGCCAGGCTCACCGGTTAATCGCCGCCCGGTTCCCGCTTCTCCAGGGACCGGGCGATGCCCTCCACGAGCAGGTCCAGCCCGAACTCGAAGCGATCGGCGCTGTTGCCGGCGGTGAGCACGTCGGCGTTGGCCCGGATGTTCGGGAAGTGGCTGGCCGGCAGGTCGCCGAAGTAGTCAGCGAGCTGACTGGACAGCTCGCCGATCTTCCCGCGTTCCAGCGACACCTCATAGGCGTCCGCCGTGATGTAGAGGAACATCCGATCCAGCGCCCACGCCGCCACCTGCCGCTTGACACCCGCGCTGAGCAGGATGGCCAGCATCGCCTCGGTGATCAGCAGCGCATTCGGGCCGCTCGGCACGCTGGCGATGGCCGTACGGGCGAAGTCGTTGTGACGCAGCAGCACCTCATGCCCCTGCCGCATGACATCCTTGAGCTGCTCCCGCCATCGCTGCGGCTGCGGCGGCGGCACCGTGATCTGCCCGCAGATGCGGTCGAACATCAGCAGCAGCAGCTCTTCCTTGTTCGCGACGTGCGCATACAGGCTGGACGCTCCGGTGTGCAGCCTCCCGGCCACCCGCCGCATGCTGACCGCGTCCACGCCCTCCTCGATCACCAGGCGCAGCCCGGCTTCGACTATCTGATCCCGGCTCAGCGGAGCCCGAGGGGTCCGCGGGCGCTTGGCGGCGGGCCGTTGCCAAGGAGGCGGGGGAAGTTCGAGGTCGCTCATCGCCGAACATCGTACTTGACCCGAACGGTGTTCAAGCGTAGAACGGTGTTCGTTGATCGAACGCCGTTCGGGGGTTGTCGTGCAAGCAGTCATCGAAGAAACCCGGGATCCCACCGCATACCGATGGCGTTGGGTCGCGCTCGCCGTGATCCTGGCCGTCGAGGTCATGGACCTGCTGGACTCGCTGGTCACCACGATCGCCGGCCCGTCGATCCAGCAGGAACTGGGCGGGTCGCTGAGCTTGATCCAGTGGCTCGGTGCCGCGTACACCCTGGCCATGGCGATCGGCCTGCTCACCGGGGGCCGGCTCGGCGACATCTTTGGGCGGCGCCGGATGTTCGTCATCGGAGCGGCCGGCTTTACCGTCGCCTCGCTGTGGTGTGCGCTGGCCTGGTCGCCGGGGGTGCTGATCGCCGCCCGCGGCGTGCAGGGGCTGTTCGGCGCGCTGATGCTGCCGCAGGGCCTTGGCATGATCAAGCAGATGTTCTCGCCCCGGGACCAGGTCAAGGCATTCGGCGCCTTCGGCCCGGTGATGGGTCTCGGCGCGGTCGGCGGCCCGGTGCTGGCCGGCTGGCTCGTCGATGCTGACTACTTCGGCACCGGCTGGCGGATGATCTTCCTGATCAACCTGCCGCTCGGCATCTTCGCTGTGGCCGGCGCGCTGCGCTTCCTGCCCGAGTTCCGCAACGAGCGCACGCCCCGGCTCGACCTGGCCGGCGTGGGGCTCGCCGCGCTCGGTGGCTTCCTGCTGCTCTACCCGCTGGTGCAGGGGCGCGAGCTGGGCTGGCCGGCCTGGATCTTCGTGCTGCTCGCGGCCGGCCTGGCGGTGTTCGGGCTGTTCGCCGCGTACGAGGCCCGCCGCGACCGGCGCGGGCTCGACCCGCTGGTGACCCCGAGCCTGTTCCGTAAGCGCGCGTTCACCAGCGGCATGCTGGTCGGCCTGGTCTTCTTCGGGGCGCTGATGGGGACCGGGCTGATCTCCTCGCTGTACTTGCAGCTCGGGCTCGGCTATTCCCCGCTCAAGGCGGGCCTGAGCACGCTGCCCCAGGCGGCCGGCACCATGATCGGCTTCATCGCCGCCAGCGCCGGGCTCACCGAACGGTACGGCCGCAAGTTACTCATCACCGGCACCGTCATCATGGCCGCCGCCACAGCCGCAGTCGCCTGGATCGTGCAGTCAACGGGCACCGCGCTCACGCCGTACCACTTGATTGCCGGTCTTCTGCCCTTGGGTATCGGCATGGGTCTGGCGATGGCGCCGTTCTTCAACATCGTGCTGGCCGGCGTCGACGACGAGGAAACCGGGTCGGCCTCCGGCGCGATGACCTCGATGCAACAACTCGGCGGCGCGTTCGGCATCGCCCTGCTCGGCACGATCTTCTTCAACAATGTGCCGGGCGCCGGCTTCAGCGACGCGGCGGTGCGCTCGCTGCTCATCGCGCTGGTCATGCTGCTGGTCGCCGGCGGGCTGTCCTTCCTGCTCCCGCGGCACCCCCGGCCCGAGGCCGAGTAGGGCGTGTCCCGGTCCGACCTATGGTTGGGGGCATGATGAACCTCCCCGGCGGGCTGCTTGACCTGCTGAACAAGCCGAGCCCGTGCTTCCTGGCCACCGTCGACCCGGATGGCTCGCCGCAGCTCACCGAGACCTGGGTGGGCACCGACGGCAAGCACATCCTGATCAACACGGTGGACGGGTTCCGCAAGGTCAAGAACGTCGAGCGCGACCCCCGGGTGTCGGTGATCGTCACCGATCCGGCGCAGGCCTCGGACTACTACTCGGTGAAGGGGCGGGTCGTGGACGTCACGGCCGAGGGGGGCGCCGAACACATCGAGAAGCTGGCGCAGCGGTATCTCGGCGGGCCGTACCCGTGGTTCGGCGGCCGCGACCAGCAGCGCCTGATCATGACCATCGAGGTCGACAAGATCATCCACGCGCCCTGGGCCTGAGCATGCTGAGGGCGGTCCCGCCACGGGACCGCCCTCAACCCCTCCCCCGGTTTGGACCTGATTACAGGCTCACGCTGGTGTACTGCTTGCCGCTCTCGCTGACCACGCGCACCGACTGGACCTGGTCGATCGGCACCAGCGCGCTGCCGTCCAACGTGGTGCCGTCGGCCGCTCCGGCTTCCGAGACCACCCAACTGCCGGCCAGCGTGACCCGGCCGCTGGCATCCATCACCTCCAGGCGGCACCGCTCGCCCTGCGGGATCCCGGCGACCGCGGCTTTCACCCGCACCCAGCCCGGCGCCGGGGTCACCGCCACCGTGAGGCGCGCACCCGTGCCCGCGTCGACCGAGGTGGCGGTTTTCGTGCCCGGGGCGGTCGTGGGCTGCGACTGGGTCAGCGTCGGCAGCGCGGCGGGCGGGTTGTCGGCGGGGGGGCGGCCGATCACCCCCCCGCCGACGACGGCCGCCGCCACGACCGCCGCGGCTGCTACTCCCACCAGGGTGGTACGTCTTCTCCGGCTCCCGGCGGACTCTGTGCGGATCTGGCGCAGCGTGCGCTGCAGCAACAGGTCAGCGTCGTCGGGGGGGCCGTCCAGCAGCATTGCCTCGGGGACGGCTTCGAGGGCCATGGTCCACTCCTGCAGGGATTCCACCTCGCCGCGGCAGTCGTCGCAGCCGGCGATGTGCTCCTCGACGGCGCGGTTCTGCTCCGCGTCCAGCGACTTCGTCAGGTAGCCGGCGACGTCCACGTGATTGGTCTCGTTCATGAGGCAGACCGTTCCGTTCCGGCGGGGCTCAGCGATTTCAGTTCTCGCAGAGCCCGGAGGGCGTAGAAGGAGCGCGACTTGACCGTCCCGGGCGGGATGCCCAGCGTCTTCGCCGCCTCCGTGACCGTGCTGCCCTGCAGGTAGAGCTGTTCCAGGACTTCACGGTGCTCGGTGGAGAGCCGGCTCAGCGCGTCCACCACCACCATCGCGGTGACCACCTGCTCGGCGTGGTCCTCGGCGGACGCCACGTCGACGGGTCCCTCGCGTACCTCGGTGGCTCGCGCGTTGCGGGCTCTGATCTGGTCGGTCACGATGTTGCGGACCACTGTCAGCAGCCAGCCGCGCACCGAGCCCTTGCCGTTCACCAAAGCATCCGGGTGCCGCCAGGCGCGGACCAGGGCTTCTTGCACGACATCCTCGGCGGCGGCCCGATCCCTGGTCAGCTGGGTCGCGTAAGCGAGCATGGCCCGTCCATGTTCCTGGAAGAGCGTTCTGACCAGCGCCTCATCGGCCACCTCCCGGCGACGTTGGAGCCTCAACCCCGGCATGTCTTCTCCCCGGTGTGCGGCGGTGCGGTGCTCTTACTTCGCCGAGGCTGGCCGGACGGAGCGCTTGCCGGCCACCCTCGACCCCCGTTGTGTCTGTCTGACTCCCCTGACACGTACCGGGTCCGGATCCGGTTCAGAGAAATTCGCGGTGAACCGGATTGCGGCGGCTCGCGTGTGGGTGGCGTCATCGATTCGCAGGGGGAAATCATGAAGCGCATCGCCATCGCACCGGCCGCCCTCGCGGTGGCGGGACTCCTGAGCCTCGCCGCCTGTGCCCATCCCGCGACCACCCGAGCAGCCGAGTTCGTAGCCGCCCCGGCCGCCACGCCCAGCCCCGTGACCAGCTTCGATGTTCCGCCCGAACCGCCCACCCAGGAGCTGGCGGCGCAGGCCGGGGAGACGCCCGACCCGCCGTCGAGCCCGGTGCCCGAGCCCACGGTGGCGAAGACCCAGAAGTGGGTGAAGATCTACAGCGGTGCTTCGGCCAAGGACGTGACCCCGCCGGAGAACATCCGCAGCGGCAGCAAGACGGTGGAGCTCAACACCCGCGAGAACGACGACATAGGGACGTACGTGACCGACGGCGCGGGCCGCACGCTCTACCGCTTCGACGAGGACGACAACACGCCCCCGAAGGCCACCTGCAACGGTGACTGCGCCAAGACCTGGCCCCCGCTGCTGATCAGGAGCCCGGGGAAGATCTTCCCGAACGGCATCAACCCCAAGATCCTCGGGTACGTCGAACGCGCCGACGGGCACTGCCAGGTCACCATCAACGGCTGGCCGGTGTACTACTTCGCCAAGGACAAGAAGGCGGGCGACATCCTCGGTCAGGGCGTCAAGGGCACCTGGTTCGCGGTCACCCCCGAGGGCGGCAAGACCAAGGCACTCCCGCCCGCAGCTCCCTCGCAGGACGGCACCGGCGGCGCGGACGTCCCGCCGGAAGGCAACTAGCAGCTCCGGGCCGCGTTGAGGCAATCCGCGATCCTCTCGCTCAGGGCCTCCGGCATGAGATTGACGAAGAAAGCATGATCGGTACGCGGGCTGTGCCGCTGGTCATCGAAGGTGTCGATCCGATACCGGGCCCCGCGCGCGATGTCATAGCCGACCACGATCTCGAGCCGGGGAACGGCAAACGTCGACATCGGACAGCCGCCTCCGGGCTCGGGAAACACGAGGTGCTGGCGATGGTTCTTGCTGTCCAACCGGCGGCCGTCCCAGCAGCTCGGATAGTCAAAGATGCGCAGCACCCGCTTACCGGCGGCACAGATCGGATATCGCAGCGTCCGCTTGGTTTCCGAGCCCTGACAACTCCACACCGCGGCCGCCTGGGCACCGCCGTTGGTCACCGCGTAGGCATCGCCGACCTCGCCACGCAGCAGCCGGGGCATCGGCAGCACCGGCCCGCGCGGGTTGGCATACTCCGACATCGTCACGAAGGCCGGCACTTGAACGGCGCCCCCGTGCTGGTCGTCGCCATCGCGCATGACCCGCAGCACCGGCCAGTAATAGGTGGACTCGTCGCCGTTGCTGCACGTCGTGCCACCACCGGCCAGAGTCTCCACGGTGGAGCCGACGGCAACGGAGAGATTGCCGACGTAATCGTGCACATGATGAACAGGACCGGCCTTGCGCGACGTCACGACGATGTTCGCGGTGTTGCGATGGCCGATCTCATTACGACCGCAATCCCAGCGGTACGAAGCCACGGCCGCCGGCGGGGGGCCGGCCGCCACGTCAGCGATGTTCACAAAGTCGGGGCCCGGCGGCGGCGACGATACGCGAGCGGCACCGAAAGCCGCCCCGGCGAGCACAAGCTCGATCGCCAGGGTCAGCGCGACCGCTCGGCGCCGGCCCCACGCGTCCGCCATGGCTTCACTTTACGCAGGAGTCGCACAACCCAGAGCGCTGCAAAGAGGACAGTATGGGCCCCGGGCACGGGTCATGACGTGCCGAGATAGACCGTGATAGTGGCCCCCTGGCAGGCGTTCGCCGCGCTGGTGGCCATGGTGAGCGAGCTGCTCAGGTGCAGACCGAGCGAGCCGGAAGCGGGGACATCCCAGCCGGTGCTGCCGTTGGTCTGCGCGGTAAACGACAAAGCGCCCAGACCGCACGCGCTGTGCCCGGTGTCGACGGCGAAGCCACCGGTGCCCTGGGTGGTGTCGAGCGAGATCCGACCGACCTGTACCACGAACGCGTTCGGGTTGGTGATGGTCAGCGCCACGTCCGAGATGCTGCCCGGGTAGAGCTGGCTTGCGGGCGTACCCGGGGAAAGCGTCAGCGCGACGGCCGTGCCCGACCTCGCCGCGCCGGACCCCGAGCCGGCCGTCGACCAGTAGCCGTAAGCGGAACCGGACACGAGCAGGGCGGCCAGAAAGCCCGCGATCACGGCCCGCTTCACAACCTGCTCCTTCCTGCGTCCGGCGGTGGTGGCGGGCTGTCAAGCGCACCGCCACCGGAAGCATCACGACGCGGTGAAGCTCAGGTTGACCGTCACGTCCTTGCAAGCGTCCTGGCTGACGTTGCGGTTGATCATGTGGATCAGCGCGCCGGACGGGTTGTAGTCGTGGTCGCCGGCGGTCAGGTCGCTGTTGATGGCGGTCGGCTGGGTGATGGCGAAGTCGGCCGAGGTGCAGCCGGGCACCGGGGCGCCGCCGCCGGTGGTCACCGAGGCCACGTCAACGCGTACGGCCGAGACGTACTGGCTGGTGGTCTGCGAGTTGTTGACGCGGAAGGCGAGGGGCTGGTCGGCGCCACCGGGCGTCAGGCCACTCGGCGGGGTGCCGATCTGGGTCACCGTCACGGCGGTGCTCGTACCCGTGGCGCTGGTACCAGTGCCGGCACCGGAGGTCGTCCAGTACGCGAACGCAGTACCGGCGATGAACACGCCTGCTACGGTCGGAATCAGCACCAGGGCCGCCCGACGACGGCTCCTGCGACGCTGCGCGACACTGCTCTTCGCTGCCATGAACCACTCCCCCGAGTACGATCAACGGCCGTCCCGCCGTCGTTCACCTGCACGTTCGGACAGAGGCGCGATGACCTTTAGGAATTCGCAGCACCTGTAAAAAGTCAGGTGTTTCGGTCACGGGATTTACTTGAGCCGTGAACGGCTGATACTGGGTGGATGGCGGACTGGATCTCACGCGACGATCGGCTACCCGTCCCGGTCAGCGCCTACGGTCCCCTCCATCTTCTGGCCCGTCAGGTGCACCGCTTGGCCGAGACCGGCCGCGCCCACGAGGCCCTCGAAGCGGCGGACGCCTACCTGGCCATCGCCCGTACAGTCCACGATGAGAAGACTGTCCGCTTTCTCATCCAGGGCAAGATGTACGCCGAGTTGGCCCTCGGCCGCGTCACCGAGGCCTATCCCCTGGCGCTGTCCCTGCTGCACGCCCAGCGCGCGGCCGGCTCGGTGCTCGGCGAGGCCAAGGCGCTCTGCGATCTGGCGCACGTACACATGCTGCGCGGTCACTACGTCGACTGCATGCGCAACCTCGCCCGCGCCGGGGTGTTGCTGGCCGAGACGACAACGGAAACCGACCGCCACCACTCCGCCCTGTGCTCCTTCGCCGAAGCGGCCACCGCAGCCGAGCTGTACGAAACGGCGGCCTCGGCGTACGAGCACCTGCGGCATCGCACGTCATCGTTCGACTTGGTGCACGCGGTCACCCTGCTCTACTGGGGTCTTCGCCTGGCTCACGTGGGCCGGGCCGACGAGGCTCGTACCCGTCTGCGCCGCAGCGCCGAGATCACCCACGCCTGGCTCGAAAACCACTCCGACCCCACCGTCACCGCTGTGCACGCCCTGGCCCTGGCGAAACTCGGCGAGACCACCATCGCGGAGAAGCTGGCCCGCCCCCTGATCATGGAACTGCGCAACGGCGGCAGCCACCAGTACGCCCGCATGGCCCACCTGGCCTTGGGGATCAGCCTGCGCGCCCACGGCTTCCCCCACCAGGCCCGCCGCGAGTTCATCGCCGCCCGCGACCTGAGCGAACACGGCTCGCGCCCCGACGAACGCCCGATCATCCGCTTCGAGCTGGCGCTGACCGCCCTCGACATGGACAACGGCCAGCCCAACAAAGATCTCTTCGAGGCAATCGAGGGACAGGTACGCGAGTTGTGGCGCCTCCGCCTCCAGCGCCTCGGCATGCTGCGCCAGGCCCGCCAGCGCGAGGAAGCCGAGGCAGCCCGGGCCCGAGCCGAACACCTGGTCCTGCGCGACCCGCTGACCGGCCTGGGCAACCGGCGCCGCTTCGACGTACTCATGGAAGCGGTGTCCCCGGTGAAGAATGAGCCGCTGACCCTGCTGCTGATCGACTTGGACCACTTCAAGGCGGTGAACGACGCCCACTCCCACAGCGCCGGCGACCGGGTGCTCCGGGAGGTGGCGGCGATCCTGCGGGCCCACTGCCGCCAGGGCGACGAGGCGGTGCGCTACGCCGGGGATGAGTTCGTCGTCTTCCTGAACGGGGACGCGGCGGCGGGCGCGGAGGTCGGCGAACGCATCCGGGCGGCGGTGGCCCAAGCCGACATCCTCACCGACGTACGCATGACCGTCAGCGTCGGCGTAGCAACCTGGACCCCGGGCCTGACCGGCGACGACCTCTTCCGAGCCGCCGACAACCGCCTCTACGCCGCCAAATGGTCCGGCCGAAACACCACAGCAGCTTGATGTCGCCACCCTGGCCGCAGGCCTGCGCGGCAGCAGGTCGCCGATCGCAGGGCGTCACGACGAGCCGAGCCTCGCAGATCGAGCAGGGTCAGCCTTACGGGCAGAACAGGCCTTGGCCGGACGGCTTGGTCAGATGGCGAGCCGCAGGCCCAGGTAGGTGGTGTTGTCCGGGCCGGGGCGGTGGGCGCCTTCACTGGTCCAGCCGAGGCGGGCATAGAAGGCCAAGGCCCGCGTGTGGCGCTGCCAAACTTCCAGGACTCCGGCCGTACGGGCGGTTTGGCGCAGGTAGCTCAGGAACATCTCGTGCAGCCGCGTCCCGACGCCCCGTCCGCAGCTTTCCGGCTCGACGTGGAGTTGGAAGAGCCGGGCGCTGTTGGCGGCGTCCAGACCCATGGCTGCCGCCCCGACCACCCGGCCCGCCACGATGGCGCAGTACACCGTCAGGCCGGGGGAGCCTACCGCGTGCTGCCAGCCATCGCGGCGCTGCTGGGTGCCGATCGGGTCGGCCATGCTGTCCGCCAGGACGCCGCCTGCCTGGTAGTAGCTGGCGCGGGCTCGGGTGTGCACGTCGGCGAGGTGGTCGACGTCGGCGGGGGTGGATTCTCGGATCAGCATGCGGTTCCTTCCTGATCATCGAACCGGTGCGTCCCGACGTGAAGAAACCCCCACCCCTCCGGCCGGCCGCGTGGTGCTGCGGCCGGGGAAGAGTGGGGGCCCGTGGGGCGCGGAGGTTCGGTTACAGCATGGAAACGTGTACGTGGTCCGTGTGGTTACTGGGGCCGTGGTAGGTCTTCCAGCCGGTCGCCGGGAACCAGATCATCCGGTTCCAGATCACGTAGAGGATGCCGAGGCGGTCGGCATTTCGTACGACGAAGGCCATGAGGTTGTTGCCGTATTCGCGGGTGTCCTGGTTGTGCCAGGGTGAGAAGCCGCTCTTCTGCAGCGACCAGTCACACGCGCGGCCCTTGGGATGCTCGAACGGGCCACCGTCTCGGTGACAGCCGACGAAACGGTTGAAGCCGGCCTTTTTCACTTCCTGGTACATGTGCAGCGTGCGCGCGGTGATGCACCCGTTGGTCGTCGGGTCGTTGACACTGCAGGACTCGGGGGTGAACCCGCCGTCCGAATTCTTCGGGGCGGGGCTCGCAAGCTTGCTCTTGGCATCGACGAAACCGCCGGTCACGACGTCGCCGCCGACCAGCCGGAGCGCCTTCTCGGCCGACTCCTTCTGCTTCTCCATCGTCGCCAGGTTCTGCTTCTGCGCCTTGACCTCGGCATCGAGCGCCGCCTTGGCCGTCGCCACCTCGGTGATCGCCGCGTCGAGTTCGTGCAGCTTGTGGTCGTGCAGCGCGTTGATCTCCTCCAGGGAGATCGCCTTGTGCAGGAACGACTCCGGGGAGTTGGCGTTGAGCAGGAAGCCCATCGTCGTCACGCCACCGGTGCGGTATTGCTGCGCGGCCACCGCGCCGACCTCGGGCAGCAGCGCGTCCCGCTTGTTCTCGGCGGATTTGACCTGAAGCTGATAGCCGAGCTGGGCCTTGGTGGACTTGGCGACCGCTGACTTGGCCTCCAGGTAGCGCCGGCCCGTGCTGTCGAGCAGGTCATTGAGCTGAGGGTTGTCGTCGCCGTCGTCGGCCGTGGAGCTGCCACTGCCGGGCGCCGCGGTGGCGGGCGCGCCGGGGGCAGCCACGAGCGTCGTGGCGACGAGTGAAGCCAGTGCCAGTACCAACCAGCGCCGGGGTCGTGCCGTCATCGGTTTCCTTCCACGTTGCCGCCGACCGGGTTAGCTGACGGGTTCGGGACGGAAGCGATCCCTACCGCCGATTCCTCGGCGGATTCACCCCATTACCTAGTGGTTCCCCGGTTCGCCTCGCGGCGATTGAGCGGTGGCCCGCCGGCGCCTTGGGGGTGGCACCTTCCTGGCATGACCGGCGGAAAGCTTACCTGAACTCGGGCGGGTCACCAGCAGTCGCGAGATCGAGAAAACTGTTACGAGGCAACGACTTTACGTGACTACCGGAAAGCGTGACGCAGGTCATTGGCCGTAACGTCGCAGCCGGGTGATTCGTTTGCCGCGCTCCACAATGCAATTACTAAATGTATCTACCTCGCTGCGCAGGGTGTGACCGCTGTCAATAGTGGAAATTGATGGGTAGTGTTCGTCACGGTTCCATCACGGAACCGCCGCCTAATCGCCAGCACGGCGAGCCGGGGACCCATCCGGTAATGGGGTGAATCCGCGAACTGCGGTAGGGATCACTTCCGTCCCGAACCCGTCAGCTAACCCGGTCGGCGGCCGAGGGAAGGAATGCACGTGAGGCTCGACCCTGTCCGCAGGCGATTAGCGGCCACACTCGCGCTGCTGATCGCCACCACCGGGCTGGCGCTGACCAGCCCCGTCGCGGCGAGTGCCGCGCCCCGGCCGCTGGCCGCGCCGGGTGACTCCGGCGATGACGGCGAGGGCGGCTCGAAGTCCCTGGTCGAGCAGCTTGAGGCCGCCTCGAAGGGCTTCGTGGAGGCCAAGGAGAAACTCGACGAGTCGAAGAAGCGCCAGACCGCGCTCGCGGCGAAGCTCAAGGAGCTCGACGCCGAGCTGGGACCCAAGCAGGAGGCGCTGGACAAGATCGTCCGGCAGTCGTACCAGTCGGGGCGGCTCGGGCCGATGGGCGCGTTGCTGACCGCGGACTCCACCGACGGCATGCTGGACCGGGCCGAGACGCTGCAGACGATCGCGGTGAAGCAGGACCGCGCGGTGCGTGATCTCAAGGACGCGAAGACCCAGCAGGAGCAGGCCAAGCTGGCCATCGACGGCGAGATCACCAAGCAGCAGGCGCAGGTCACGGTGATGGCCAAGCGCAAGGCGCAGGCCGAGAACGCGCTGAAGGCCGCAAACGCGCCAGCCGATGACGCCGCCGACAACGCGGACGACGAGAAGGCACCGAGTTCCGGCGGCGGCTCGAAGAAGGCCACCGCGGCGCCGCGTAACTCCGACGGCTCGCTGTCCTCGGAGTCCTGCAGCGTGAACGACCCGACGACCACCGGCTGCATCACGCCGCGCACGCTCAACGCCATGAAGTCGGCGCAAGCGGCCGGCTTCAATCACTTCGTGGCCTGCTTCCGCCATCAGAACAGCGGCGAGCACCCCAAGGGCCGGGCCTGCGACTTCGCCGCCGACAAGGGCGGCTTTGGCGGGGTGGCGACCGGCAGCAGCAAGACGTACGGCACCAACCTGGCCAACTACTTCATCGACAACTCCAGCAAGCTGGGTGTGCTGTACGTGATCTGGTTCCGGCGCATCTGGCTACCCAGTAGCGGCTGGAAGGCGTACACCAGAGGCAACGGTGATCCGTCCAGCGACCATACGAACCATGTGCATCTATCCATGAGATGACGCAAAAGGGGCGGCCACTTTCGCGAGTAGCCGCCCCTTTTCGTACCGGGATCACTTCTTGGTGAAGGCCTCGTACTCCTTCAGGACCTCATCGGTCGGGCCGTCCGCGCGGATCTTGCCCGACTCCAGCCAGATCGAGCGCTCACAGGTGTCGCGGATCGACTGCTCGCTGTGGCTGACCAGGAACACCGTGCCGGCCTCGGCGCGCAGGTCACGGACCCGCTGCTCGCTGCGCTTGCGGAACTTGGCGTCACCGGTGGCCAGCGCCTCATCGATCAGCAGCACATCGTGCTTCTTGGCCGCCGAGATGGCGAAGCGCAGCCGGGCCGCCATGCCGGAGGAGTAGGTCCGCATCGGCAGCGAGCTGAAGTCGCCGCGCTCGTTGATGCCGGAGAAGTCGATGATCTCCTTGACCTTCGGCTTGACCTCGGCCGGGGACATGCCCATGGCCAAGCAGCCGAGCACCACGTTGCGCTCGCCTGGCAGGTCGTTCATCAGCGCAGCGTTGACGCCGAGCAGCGAGGGCTGACCGGCCGCGTAGATGGCGCCGCGCTCCACGGGCAGCAACCCGGCCACCGCGCGCAGCAGCGTCGACTTGCCGGAGCCGTTCGTGCCGATGAGCCCGATCGCCTCGCCCTTGTAGGCCACGAAGCTGACGCCCTTTACCGCATGCACCTCGCGCAGCGTGGTGGGCTTGGCCCGGGTGACGATCCGCTTGAAGCCGGCCAGCGGGCTCGTTGCCCCGCCGGACTGCTGCACCCGGTAGACGATGTGGGCGTCGTCCACGATCACTGTGGGTTCGCGCTGGTCAGCCACGACCGTAGCCCTTCTCTCCGCGCCAGAAGTAGACGTATCCGCCGAAGCCCACGAGCACCGTCCAGGCCGCGGCCTCGGTCCAGAGCACCCACGGGGTCGCCACCAGCTCGACGTTCTCCAGCAACGCGTGGCGCATCAGGTCAATGAACACCAGCAGCGGGTTGGCCTCGACGATGTGCAGCAGCACCGGGTGGTGCACGGCGGACTTGAACCGGCTCACCGGGTAGAGCACCGCCGAGCCGTACATCCAGAACCGCATGATGAACGGCACCAACTGCTTGAAGTCGGCCACCTTCGAGCCCAGCCGCGCCGTCGCGAGGGCGAGGCCGGCGTTGAAGACCGACTGCAGCAGGAAGATCGGGATGACCAGCAGCCACTGCAGGGTGAGCGGCTCGCCGAAGCCGAGCGCGATGGCCATCAGCACGATGAGCGAGGCGACCATGTTGCGGATCTCGACGAACGTTATGGCCAGCGGCAGGGCGGCGCGGGGGAAGTGCAACGCCCGGATCAGCCCGAGGTTGCCGCTGATCGCCTGGATGCCGGCCTGCACCACGGACTGGGTGAACCCGAAGATGAACACGCCGGTGCACAGATAGGCGACGAAGTTCTCGACGCCGTTGGAGGTGCCGAGGATCTTGCCGAAGATCACGTAGTACACGGCCGCGTTGATCAGCGGCGTGAGCACCTGCCACACCATGCCCAGCCGGGTCTTGCCGAGCGACGATGTCACCTTGGCATTGGCGTAGTAGGCGATGAAGTGCCGGTACGCCCACAGCTTGCCGGTGTACTCGGGCAACGAGGGCAGCCGGCCCGCAACGCCCAGGCCGTGCCGCTGGGCCAGCTCTTTCAGGGGTAGGCCGGTGTCGGAATCGGCGACCGCCGTCTGAGGCATAGGGTGGCGCTCCGATCTGATCGGTCCGTCGGGGGTCTGGGACCTCGGTGTCTTGCGCGGGAACACACCAGACAGTGTGCCGCGATGAGACGCCATCGTATCGACGTCGCACCGAATTTAACCGACCTAACGTCGAAACGCAACCGTTGCGTCGTGGCGTATAGTGAGTGCCGTGGCAGCTACAAAACGTGCACCCGCGGGTGCCGCCGTGCTCCGCGGCGACATCACCGCCGCAATCCGAAACGCCGTGATGCACGAGCTGGCCGAGGTGGGCTACGGCCGGCTCTCCATCGAAGCGGTGGCCCGCCGGGCCGGGGTCGGCAAGACCGCGGTTTACCGCCGGTGGAGCAACAAGCTCGAAATGGTCCTCGAGATTGTTTCCGGCGTGGCGGAGCGTAGCGTGCCCATGCCCGACACGGGTAGCTTCGCGACGGATTTGCAACTGACCATGTTCATCGTCAGCAAGGCGCTGCAGCACCGCATCGCCTCGCAGATCATCCCCGACCTGATGGCCGAGGCGGCCCGCAACCCCAAGATCGCCGAGACGCTGAACAAGGCGTTGCGCACCCACCAGACGGCCCTCAGCGAGAAGATAGTCGGCCAGGCCATCGAGCGCGGCGAGCTGCCCAAGGGCACCGATCCCGAGCTCGCCGTCGACCTCATGCTGGGCCCGCTCTACTGGCGGCTGGCGGTGCTGCGCACGCCGGTCGACGACGACTACCTCGAGAAGGTGGCGGCCTCGGTCATGACCTCGCTGGGAGCGACTCCACCGGCATCATGAGCGCCGGCTCGGTGATGGCCACCGCTATCAACTCGGCGGTCATCGGCCGGGCGAAGTGGAAGCCCTGCGCCCTGACATAACCGAGATCGCCCAGCCTGGCGGCCTGCGCGGGAGTCTCCACACCCTCGGCGACGGCCTCCACGCCCATCGCGGTGGCCAGGTGCAGCACCGCGCCGGCAATGGCGTCCGGCCCGGCTCCGGGCGCAAACGACCGGTCCAGCTTGATCTGATCCACGGCACAGTTGGCCAGCAAGCTGAGGGTAGAAGCACCAGTACCAAAATCATCGAGGGACAGCCGTACGCCCAAAGCCCGCAAAGCCTGCAGTGCCTGATGCGTGCCCTCGCCACCGAGCGCGATGGACTCGGTGATCTCGATGATCAACCGGCTCGGCGCCAGGCCCACCGCGTGCAGCGTGCCGGCCACCTCGTCGGCGAAGCCCGGGGTCTGCAACTGCCGCGCTGACACGTTCACAGCCACCGTGCCCGGAGCCTGGTCACCCAGCTCGGCGATCCACGCCGCCGCCTGCCGGCACGCCTCGCGCAGCACCCAGGCGCCCAACGGGACGATCATGCCGGTCAGCTCCGCGCCGGGGATGAACTCCCCCGGGCCGAGCAGGCCGCGCTTGGGGTGCATCCAGCGCACCAGCGCCTCGACCCCGGTGAGCGTGCCGTCGGGCAGGCTGACCACCGGCTGGTAGTGCAGCAGAAACTCCTGGCGTTCCAGCCCGGCCGCCAGCGCCTCGGTGATGCGGTGCCGTTCGACGCCGCGCACCTGCGAGCCGGGCCGGTACCGCTGGTAGCCGCCGTCGCCGCGTTCCTTGGCCTCGTACATGGCGATGTCGGCCTGGCGCAGCAGGTTGCCCGGGTCGTCGCCGCCCCGGCCGTCGACCACGCCAAAGCTGGCCTGCGCGCTGAGCAGGTGCCCGCCGATGTCCGCCGGTACGGCCAGCGCGTCGGCGATGCGGTTCAGCACTCGGTCGACCGCGGTGCTGGCCAGGCCCTCGAACAGGATGGCGAACTCGTCGCCGCCCAGGCGGGCCACCGTGTCGGTCGGCCGGACGGTGGCCTGCATCCGCTCGGCCACGCTGACCAGCAGCGCGTCGCCGACCCCGTGCCCCAGGGTGTCGTTGACGATCTTGAAGTCGTCAAGGTCGACCAGCACGATGCTGATCGGGCGCTCGGGGCGGGCGTGGCGCACGGCTGCCTCGACGCGCTCGCTGAACAGGGCGCGGTTGACGAGACCGGTCAGGACGTCGTGGTTGGCCTCGTAGCTGAGCCGCTCGTGCGCCTCGACGGTCTCGGTCACGTCGCGGGTGTTGCTGACCAGGCCGCGTACCGACTCCTCGTGCAGCAGGTTGGCCAAGGTGATCTCGAACATCCGGTACGAGCCGTCGGCGTGCGCCAGGCGGACCTGGTATGTGATGGTCGCCCCGGGCAGCTCGGCGATGCGGCCGAGGTTCTCCTTGACGATCGGCAGGTCCTCGGGGTGCACCCGGTGGATGAAGTTGGTGCCGGTGAGCTCCTCGGGATCGGTGCCGAGCATCCGCCGTACCGCTGGACTCAGGTACTCGATCGTCCCGTCGCGCTGCGTGACCGTCACGATGTCGCTGGAATTCTGCACGAGCGAGCGAAAGCGCTCCTCCTTGAGGCGCAGGGCCAGCATGTTCTCGTCCAGTTGGGTGACCAGCCGCTCGTTCTCCCGCATCGAGGCCACCTGGCGGGCGATGACCAGCGTGGTGAGCGTGACTGCGGCGGCAGTAACCGGCAGCACGTCCGAGCTGTGCTGCGCGACGACGGCGATCAGCAGCCCGTTGGTTGCGGCGGCCACGGCGTAGGCAAACGGGCTCCAGTGCCGGATCCGGCGGTCCGGCGGCTGAGCCGTGACGCCGGCCGCCGCCTGGCGCTGGGCGGCGATCATGACCAGCACCGACCCGACCGGCATGATCAACAGGCTGGTGTCCAGGTACGGCTTGGCGACCAGCAACGGTGCCAGGGCGGCACCGGCCGGGCCGATCAGGAACGCGTAGCGCAGCGCTCGCAACGAGCCGCCGTCCAGCGTGGCGGACGCGGTCACGGCCAGCTTCGCGGTAGCGGTCAGGGCCAGCAGCCCCGAGCCGGTCAGCAGCACGCCGGTGGCGTACGAGGCCCCGGCCGCGTTCTCGAACAGCAACTGGGCGGCGAAGTGCCAGAAGAAGATGCCCGCCCCGCACACCAGGATCGCGATGTCGATGACCGAGGCGATCAGCTTGCCCCGCGACGGCGCACCCCAGGGCAGCCGCAGCATCGGCCACACGATCAGCACGGTAGCGGCGAAGTGCAGCACCCCGGTGAGCGGGCCGACCCGCATGGTCATGCTCAGGTCGGCGTTGAGGGCGTCGGCGATCTGGCTGACCAGCGACAGCGAGAGCACGCCGAGCGCGGCTGTCAACCACCGCCAGAACCGCCGGGCGGGCCTGGGCACCCCGAGGTCCGCGCTGGTCTGCCATGCGGTGATGGCGGCCACGGCGGTACACAGGGGCGCGACCAGCCAGCCGGCCACGGCCGGGCCGGCCGGGCCGATGAAGAACGTCAGCACGAACCACGTGGTTGCGACGGCCGCCGCCGATCCGCAGATCAGCAGCAACCGCCGGTCCCACGGCGTGGTGCGGGGCGCGTGCTCCATGGGAATCCTCTCGTGCCGGGTTCGAGGGCACGATCGGTCCCGGGGCGAGCGGGATGAGCTTTACCGCTACGGCGCCACGTTCAGCAGGTCGACTGCACTGTGTTGGCAACTGTGGTTGGTGCTGACATACGGGCCGGCCCAATGGCTGCCGTACGCGTCGAAGCTCGTCCGGTCGTTGGCGTACGCCGAATCGGCCTGGCGCCTGAGGTAGGCGTCGTACGGCCGTCCCACCGCCGCGTTGAGCACGCCCAGGCCGCGGACGAACGGGCCCTTGAACGAAACGCCGTCCCCGCTGCACTGATCGGGCTCGTTGGGCTCACGCAGGATGCCGCCGGGGTTCAAATATGAACTTGTCGTGGCCGCGTCCCCGATCCGGCGGGCCACGGTGAGCGCGTTGGCGTCGCCGGTCAGCTTGTTGAGTTGCACCAGCGCGTTGATCAGCACGCCCTGGTTGTAGGTCCAGGTGACGTTGCCGTTGTTCCGGCACGTACTCATGGTGATGCCGTCGTTCACCAGGTTCGAGCTGTTGAGCATGCCGGTGCTCTGGAACCAGTTCCAGCCCGCCTGCGCCCGCCCCCGGTACACGGTGTCCCCGGCGATACGCTGCGACAAAGCCGCGTTGAGCTGGATGTACAGGCTGTTCTCGATCGCGTTTTTGCTCGCGCGATCGGTCTTCCACCACACGCCCCCGCCGCAGGTGCCGTCCCAGTACGAGAACATGTAGTCGGCATCGGCTCGTGCGGTGTTGAGATACCGGCTGTCCCCGGTACGGTCGTACGCCGCGACCCAGGTCAGCCCCCACCACCCGGTGTCATCCAGGTACTCGTTGCGGAACTGCCCCTGCTTGGCGTTCACCTGGGCGTTGTACGTGTTCGCGATCGCGTAGTCGTAGCTGTGCATGCCACTGATGCGGCTGTTGTCGATGAGGCTGGTGAGCGCGTTCGCCGAGGTCCACCAAGCGTTCGCGGCGTCGAAGAGCCCGGACGCGCGGTCGTAGCGCATCATCAGGGCGGTGGCTGCGGCTGTGCGGCGGTCCCAGGCGTTCCAGTTGCTGCGGACCCAGGACGTACAGGCGATTTCGGCTCTGTCGCCGGCCTTCCCGCAGGCCCGCAGCACGCCGACGCCCTGGTTGTTCCAGTCGTCGACGTTGTACATGCCGGTTCGCCAGGTGCTGGAACCGGCCGGGATGGCGGTGACCCCGAGCCGGCTGTTGGCTCCCCAGCCGCGGCCACCGTCGAACGAGCGGTCGAGCCATACCTCGTCCCCGGCCTGGCCGTTCTCGACGGTGGCCCAGGCCATCGCGTCGGTGTCGTTGACATGGACCTTGAACGACCGGCCGTACAGGCTCGTAGTGACGGATACCCGGTCGCCGGGAGACAGGGCCGGGTCCCGGCCGTCGCAGTAGCGGTTGCAGATGGTGGCCGCAAGCGCCGGCACGGCCGTCTGCAACTGCAGTCCGGCGGTGGCGACGACGGTCAGGGCGGCGATCCACTTCAGCGGGCGCATAACTATTAATAATGTTCATAGATTGTTAACTGTCAATGGCAGGTTCCCTCAAGTGCAGCTCAAGGGCGCCGAAGGGTACTGACAACTTCCCCGCCGTAACCTGCTTGGAGCACCATGCGCCCCCGGATCGACACAACCATCTTCGGCACAGCGTCGCTGCTGACACTCGCTTTCGGCCGCGCCGGCGAAACCGTGCCCACCGTGACCCCCACGCCGGCCGGGCCGCCCGAGGGATACGCCGGCTTCTGGCAGAACGCGGACGGGTCGGTGCGGCTGTGCTTGGCCGGGGACTGGTCGTACGAGGGACGGGTCGAGGGTCGCCGGCGTGCTGCGAAGGGCACGTACCACCCGCAGGGCGAGGGGCTGATGCTGCGCGACCGGTCGGGGCTCCGTACCCCGATAGCGGTAGCCGAATTCGGTCTTGAGATGGCCGGCCACCAGCTCTTCCGAGCCTAAGCAATCAGGGGTCGCCGCCGAATCGACAAGCATGCGGATCCTCAAGTTCCTGTCGCCGCTGCTGGCCCTCCCCCTCGCGGTGGGTGGCTGCAGCGCGCTCGGACTTGGCTCCTCGGGCCAGCCCGGCGGATCGGCCAGCGCGACGCCCAACTCGGGACCGGGCTGGATCGTGTACGCCACCGGCAGCGCAACCCCATCACCGGTAGTGAGGTATTCAGGCTCCCGGCCCCCGGCCCTGCCCTCGGTCTCGTTCCTGCCGGCCGACCCCGGATGCTCCACGGCCTACGAGGTCGACCCGGTGCTGATCCCGGTGACGGTCACGCCCGGCAAGGGCCGCCTGACCGTGACCTGGCCCCGCCAGTACGACTCCGACTACCGGATCGCCGCGGTCAAGCAGCCCCTGATCTCCGGCGCCCAACCCAACTACAAGTGGCAGTACGTCCCCACCCCGCCCGGCTGCACGGCCACAGCCACGATCACGGGCCTGAAGTCGGGCACGCCGTACATCGTCTGGCTGGACGCCCCGAACACCGGCTACGAGCGCGACGGCACCCGGCACCCGTACAGCGGGCGCTCGGGCGTGGTGTATCCGCTCTGAGAAGCAAACGGGCGAAGGCCGGCATCTTGCCGGCCTTCGCCCGTCCGGGCCTTACGGTGATCAGCTCAGAGCGTGCTGGCCCGGCGCACCGGGGCGCGGCCGGCCGGTTGGGTCGGGGCCGGGCCAGTGGGCGCGGCCGCCGGGATCGGCAGGACGACCGGCTTCACCTGGGTGACGGTTACCTGCTTGCCGTGGTGCAGCAGGTCGAGGCGGGCCGAGCCGCCGCCGTTGCGCAGCGAGTAGGTGACCTCGTCGCGGGTGACCTCGACGCGCAGGCGCAGGCCGCGCCAGAGCAGCGAGAACTCCAGGCCGTCGATGCGGCTGGGCAGGCGCGGGGCGAACGACAGCTCGCCGTTGTAGTCGCGCATGCCGCCGAGCCCGGCCACCAGGGCGATCCAGGAACCGGCGAGCGAGGCTACGTGCACGCCGTCGCGGGCGTTCTGGTGCAGGTCGTGCAGGTCCATCAGGGCCGCTTCGCCGAGGTAGTCGTGCGACAGCTCGAGGAAGCCGACCTCGGCGGCCAGCACCGCCTGGATGCACGCCGACAGCGACGAGTCGCGGACCGTGCGGGCGTCGTAGTAGGCGAAGTTGCGGGCCTTCTCCTCCGGGGTGAACGCGTCGCCCCGCAGGTACATGGCCATGACCAGGTCGGCCTGCTTGACGACCTGCTTGCGGTACAGGTCGAAGTACGGGTAGTTCAGCAGCAGCGGGTACGCCTCGGGCGGGGTGTTGTCGAAGTCCCATTCCTGCAGCCGGGTGAAGCCCTCGGACTGCTGGTGCACCTGCAGCTCGCGGTCGTAGGGGATGTGCACCGCCGCGGCCGCGTCCCGCCAGGATGCGAGTTCCTCGTCGTCGACGCCGAACTTGCGGGCCAGGTCGGGGTGGCGCTTGGCCGCGTCCGCCGCCGCGAACAGGTTCTGCTGGGCCATGAGGTTGGTGTAGACGTTGTCGTCCACCACCGCCGTGTACTCGTCCGGGCCGGTCACGCCGTCGATGTGGAAGCGCCCGTGCCGGTCGTGGTGACCCAGCGAACGCCACAGCCGGGCGGTCTCGACCAGCAGCTCGAGGCCGAACTCGCGCTCGAAGTCGAGGTCGCCGGTGGCCGAGACGTAGCGGCGCACCGCGTCGGCGATGTCGGCGCCGATGTGGAAGCCCGCGGTGCCGGCCGGCCAGTAGGCCGAGCACTCCTGACCCCGGATGGTGCGCCACGGGAACGCCGCACCCTGCAGGCCGAGCGTCTGGGCGCGCTCCTTGGCCAGATCCAGCGTGGAATGCCGCCAGCGCAGCACGTCGGCCGCGGCCGAGGGCTGGGTGTAGGTCAGGGCGGGCAGCACGAAGGTCTCGGAGTCCCAGAACGTGTGGCCGTCGTAGCCGGGGCCGGACAGGCCCTTGGAGCCGATCGGGGGCTGCTCGGCGCGGGCACCGGCCTGCAGCGTGTGGAACAGCCCGAAGCGGACCGCCTGCTGCACCTCGGGGTCACCCTCGACCTTGACGTCGGAGTGGTCCCAGAACTCGTCGAGGTATTCGCGCTGGGCCTCGAGCAGGCCCTCCCAGCCGTCCAGCCGGGCGCTGGCCAGCGCCGCGCCGACCTGGTCGCGCACGGCAGGCAGCGAGCGGTTGCTGGACCAGCCGTACGCGGCCAGCTTGACCACCCGAAGCTTCTGGCCCGGTTCGAGCTTGCAGGCAACGGTGGTGCGCAGCCAGTCCGGGTGGCCCTCGGTGGTGACCGCGTGCTTGCCGGGCGCCTCGACCAAGTGCTCCATCGCCGCGGCCATGCGCAGGTCGCTGGCCTTGGTGCGGTGCACGAGCAGGCCGCCGGTGCGCTGCTCGAGCATCTCCTCGGCCTGCAGCGGGTGATCGAGCACGGCCGCGACGCGCGGGTCCTTGCTGGTCGGCGGGAGCTGCTCGTTGGCCACCAGCTCGGACTGCAGGATCAGCCGGGCGGTGTCGTTGAGCGGCTCGACCTCGTAGAGGAACGCGACGACGGCGCGCTGGGTGAACGAGACCAGGCGCACGGTGCGCACGCGGATGCCCTGACCCGACGGGGACACCCACTCGACGGTCCGCTCCAGCGTGCCGGCGCGCAGGTCGAGGGTGCGCTCGTGGGAGCGCAGGTCGCCGTAGCGGACGTCGAACGGCTCGTCGTCCACGAGCAGCCGCATCAGCTTGGCGTTGGTCACGTTGACCATGGTCTGGCCCGACTCGGGGAAGCCGTAGCCGGCCTCGGCGTAGGGCAGCGGCCGCAGCTCGAAGAACGAGTTGAGGTACGTGCCCGGCAGTCCGTGCGGCTCTCCCTCGTCGAGGTTGCCGCGGATGCCGATGTGGCCGTTGGACAGGGCGAAGACCGACTCGGACTGGGCCAGCAAATCCAGGTCCAGCCGGGTTTCCCGGATGTGCCAGGGGTCGACGGGGTAGGCCCGTTCACGGATCACGGTGGTGCCTCTCGCAGTGAGAAGAGAAAAAGTCTTTGTTATTTGCCGAGGAGCTCGGCGAGGTCCTGGACCACGATGTCGGCGCCGTGTTCGCGCAACGCATCGGCCTGGCCTGCGCGGTCAACGCCGATGACGATGCCGAACTTCCCGGCCCGGCCCGCTTCCACCCCCGCGAGGGCATCCTCGAAGACGGCGCAATTTTCCGGCTCGACGCCGAGCAGCTTCGCACCATAGAGGAAGGTATCGGGTGCGGGCTTGCCCGGCAGGTTCTCGGCCCGCGCCACCACACCGTCGACCCGCTGCTCCAGCAGGTCGGCGATCTTGGCCGCTTCCAGCACGTCCTTGCAGTTGGCGCTTGCCGACACCACTGCGCGGCGCAACCCCGCTTTGGTAACGGCGTGCAGGTAGTCGACCGATCCAGGATAGACCTGAACCGCTCCCTCCTGAATTTTCTGCAGCACCAACACGTTTTTGCGGTTGCCCACCCCGTTGACGGTCTCGGCGTCGGTCGGGTCCTCCGGGCTGCCTTCGGGCAGGGTGATGCCCCGTGAGGCGAGGAAGGTGCGCACACCGTCGGCGCGTTGACGCCCGTCGACGTACTTGTGGTAGTCGGCCCCGGAGTCGAACGGCACAAAGGGCTGTCCGTGCTGGCGGGACCACTCCTGGAGGAACGCGTCGAAGGTCTGCTTCCACGCCGCGTTGTGCACCAGGGCGGTCTGGGTGAGCACGCCGTCGAGATCGAAAAGGCATGCAGTTACGTGAGGAGGTAGTCCGAACACCGGCCTAATGTAGTCGCCCGTGGCGCGCTGCACCCGGGAAAGACCGGGACCGGCTTGGCCCGGCGTTTCACCAGGTGTTCAGCTGTGTTTCGGCAGGTCGCTGACTTACCGGGGCATGGTCATCGGCCGGGCAGGTCGATTTTGAGTCCGATAGTCGTCCCAATTGGGCCTGTCGCCATCGTCACTTCGTCGCACAACTGGTACGCCAGCCAGATGCCCCGGCCGCCGTCACCGAACGCCGCGGGCACCTCGGGCGGGCCCTGGTACTGCTCCGGGATGCCCGGTCCGGAATCGGTCACCGTGCAGCGCAGCGCGCTGCCGCTGGCGTCGAGCACCAGGCGCCCGGTCCCTCCGGCGTGCACGACCACATTGGTGATCACTTCGTTTACCGCGAGCACAAAGCCGTCGAAGCGCTCGCCCAGCGCGCCGCGGTCGAGCCGGTCGAGCAGCTCGTGGCGCAGCACGGTGATGTCGGCGGGCCCGAACACGCGGTCAAGGAGGGCCACGGAGCGTCGCGAAGAAGAGTGCGCGGAGCCGCCGTCCGGCAACTCCCTGCCCGGAGCCGGACGCAACGCTGACTGGTCGACCATGTCCTCCACCGCCGAGCAGCCTACGCTGTGTGCCGCCTCCGTGGCAGTCGTCGCAACCCTAAATATTGAAAGATGCAGTAAAACGGCTCAGAACAGGTGCGAGAGCGTCCGGAAGATCTCGGCGTAGAAATTGCCGTCGATCTGCCGGTACAGGCTGAACTTCATGCCCGGACTGCCGAAGAACGGGCGCAGCGTCCAGGCCAGCTGGGTGCCGACGAAGCCGAACAGCAGGATCCAGATGTAGAGCAACGTCATGCTCGGGGGCGCCGACGGCCGGGCCGGCTGAGCGAGAGGACGCGGGTTCAGCATGCCGGGCGGAAGGCTCTTGACCGGGACCGGCGCAGCACCATCGGCCCCGACCGCAACGAGTTCTTTCTTCTCAGCGTCCGGGACCGGGGCCGCGGCGGGGGTGGCCGGGGAGAGCAGGCCGTGGTCGTTGAGCACCCGCATGCCACCGGTCAGGAACCGCAGGCCGACCAGCGCCGACAGCGCCAGGATGAGCACATTGAGCAGCTTGAAGAACGAGTAGTCGGGCGCTGTGATGCGGAAGAACAGGGCGATCGGGGCGAACGCGAGGGCGAGCATGGCGGTCACGGTCAGGGCCACCATGACCAGTGACAACGATTGCCGTACGGACAACCGCGCCCCGAACACCAGGTTGAACAGGTACAGGGTCGGCAGGCAGATCGCCAGCGTGACCAGGAACAGCAGCGGCAACTTGACCGCCGAGGTCAGCGCCATCAGCACGCTGTGGAAGGAACCCAGCACCGCGCCGTAACAAGCGAGGGCCAGCACCGCGCTCGACAGCATCTGCACTGTCAGTTTCGGCAGGTCGCGGTCCTCGACCACCTGCTGCCAGATGCCTTGTCGATCCCGCAGGATCCGTTCGATCACCAGCAGTCCGGATGCGTTCGCCACTGTCGCCACCCTTCGGGGGTTTGACGCCGATACGCCGTCGCACCGACGTGGGGCGACCATACGACACCGTGTCAACGAAACGGCATCGTCTCGTCGGCTGAGTTCACGGGTTCAACGCCGGACCAGCCACAATGTCAGCGCCAGCCGACGTCGATGCGGTCCCCACGCTCGTCAAAAAAGTGAAGGGCATCCATGCGTACATTGATCGCCAGCGGCTGCCCGGCCGAGATCGCCGGGTAGGGCGCCAGCCGGACCGCGAGTTCGGCGGGCCGGCGATGGTGCCGGCCGGGATCGTTGAGCACCGAGGCCTTCTCGGTCTCGCGGTGCTCCAGGGGATCCTCGGCGCGCCCGGTGAGCCGCTGCAACGCGTCACCGAAGCGGCGCAGCGCCCCACCGCCGGTCGGCGCGCTGCCGGTCACGCCCTTACCGAGCTCGTCGACGGCGATCGCGGTAGCCCCGATGTCCAGGAACGCGAGCGACTCGTGGCCGTGGTGCTCGAGGTAGCGGATCCGGCCCTGCAGCACGTCGCCGGGACTGTCCGGGGCCACCGGGGTCAGCGCCTCGGCCCGCATGCCGACCACGATCCGCTCGCCGTGGTAGTGCGCCAGCGGCCGGGCACGGATGTCGTTCCAGGGCAGGTAGAGCGCCTGCTCACCGAGGTTGAGGGCGATGTAGCGGTCCAGGTGGACGTACACCGAGGCTTCGAGCAGGTTCATCCGCGGCGAGCCGAGGAACGCCGCGACGTACAGGGTCGCCGGACGGCCGTACACCTCGGTCGGGGTGCCGATGTCCTGCAGCACGCCCTTGCGCATGATCGCCACCCGGTCGGCCATGGTCAGCGCCTCGGCTTGGTCGTGCGTGACGTACATCGTGGTGACGCCCAGCTCCCGGGTGAGCCCGGTGATCTCGGCGCGCAGCTCAGCCCGCAGCCCGCTGTCGAGGTTGGAGAGCGGCTCGTCCATCAGGAACAGCCCCGGCCGGCGCACTATGGCCCGGCCCATCGCCACCCGTTGCCGCTGACCACCGGACAGCTGGCCGGGCTTGCGGCCGAGCACGTCGCCGATGCCCAGCGCGCTGGCCACATCGCTGATCCGTTCGTCGCGCGGGCCCGCCTCGACCCCGGAGAGCTTGAGCGGGAAGCCGATGTTGCCGCCGACGGTCATGTGCGGATAGAGCGCGAAGTCCTGGAAGACCATGGCGATCCGGCGGTCGCGCGGCGGCACGTCCATGACCGGTTCGCCGTTGAGCAGGATGGCCCCGGCGCTGGGATCCTCCAGCCCGGCGATCATCCGCAGCACTGTCGACTTCCCGCAACCGGACGGGCCGAGCAGCACGAGGAACTCCCCGTCCTGCACGTCGAGGCTGACCCGGTCGACCGCCACGGTGCCATCCGGCCAGACCTTTGTGACGTCCTTGAGCGCGACGGTGGACACCGTCAACCTCCCGCTATTGAGCTGCGACGATGGCCTAGCGTGACTACACGCATCAATAGAAGCCATCGGGCGAACGGCCAATAGCCGAAAATTTACGAAGCTGACTCTTTCAGCAGCACCCGGCGAACCACGCGCTCCGCAGCTTTTCCGTCATCGAGATAGCAGAACCGTTGCCGGAAGCGGTCCCGCTGAGCGGCCGCGATGTCGCTGGCATAGGAGCCGGAGTCGAAGACCTCGACCAGGTCCTCGAACGTCACGGCCAGCTCGCCCGGGGGCACCTCGGTGAGGTCGAAGTAGACGCCGCGCAATTCGCGATAAGCCTGCCAATCGGGCGCGAAAATCACCAAAGGCCGATCCAGCACCGCGAAATCAAACATGGCGGACGAATAGTCGGTCATCATGACGTCCGCCGCGAGATACAGATCCTCGACGATGGGGTACGCCGACACGTCGACAATCCGCCCCCGCCGGGCCTGCGCCTCATGGTCTGCTGTCACATAGAAGTAGTGCGCCCGGACCAGCAGCACGGTGTCGGGGCCGAGCCGGTCGGCGAACGCCTCGACATCGAGGACCTGCTTGCCCAGCGGCAACCACTCGCGGTGCGTCGGGGCGTAGAGCACGACGCGTTCGTGGGGCTGGATGCCGAGCTTTGTCCGTACCGCTGAAGTCTCTGCCGTTGTCGCAGTGGCCAGCCGGTCGTTGCGTGGATAGCCCAGCTCGAGGGTCTCGTGACGGCAGGGGTAGGCGCGCTCCCAGGCGATCGTGGTGTGCGCGTTGGCGGTGATGCTGAAGTCCCAGCGGTCGGCCCGGCGCATCTGGGCGTGGAAATTCTGGTCCATGGCGGCGGCCGGGTGGTCGGCCTGGTCCATGCCCATCATCTTCAGCGGCGTGCCGTGGTGGGTCATCACGTGCGTGGTGTGGGTGCGCTTGACCACCCAGTTCGGCCAGTTCACGTTGTTGACCAGGTAACGGGCGCGGGCGAGGGAGCGGTAGTACGGCAGCGAACCGGCGATCACGTAATCGGTGCCCGGCGGCACCGAGGCGGCCCGGGCCTTGCTCACGACCCAGACGTTGCGGACCTGCGGGGCCAGTTCCCCGGCCTTGGCGGCAATCGCGGCCGGGTTGCACGTGACACCGCGATACCAGTAGGCCGCATACAACGCGAGGTGCTCGTCGACCGGCCCGCGCAACTGCAGCTTGTAGTAGCCGCGGTACAGCGCTTGACGTACCCGTTTGGCGAAGCCCTTGGTGCGGCCGAGCGGCACCCGGCGTACCCGGTTAACGGCTTTTGCCGCCTGAATTGTCTGCTGCAGCAAGCGGAACTGCGTGAACGACCCCCGCTCGATCGCCTGGAACCGCAGGTTCTGCCCGTGGCTCGGCGCCCGCACAGCACCGGCCGGCTGGTAGCGGCGATAGTCCTCGTGCATCCGCTCGAAGAAGCGCCGGCGCGACGCCTTCTTCACCCGCTGGGCGTTGCGCAGGACCAGCAGGTAGTGCCACATCATCCGTTGGAACAGCACCGGGCGCAGCTTGTCGGCGCGCTCGGAATACTCCTCGACCAGGGCCATCGCATGCCCCCAGTGGTCGAAGATCTCGAAGTGCCGGTCGTCGAGGGTGCGGGTGATCGCTCCGGTACGGCGCTGGCGATAGTGCACGCAGACGCGCGGCAGGGCGGTGATCCGCTCGGCCGCGGCGAGGACGGGGAAGGTGAACGAGACGTCCTCGTACCAGCCTTGCTCGAAGCGGAAGCCCAGCTTGACCAGCAGGTCGCGGCGGATGACCTTGTTCCACGCGACGTGCAGGATGGTGAACACGCGGGGCCATTGCTCGGCGGTGAAGGTCTGCGGCGCGGCAGCCAGCACCTGGATCACGCCGGACAGGTTGACCTTGGAGTCCCAGTTGACCCGGTCGAAGCCGACGATCAGCACGTCCGGCGTGGTGGCGGTGATCCGGTCGGCCACCGCGGTCAGCGCGCCCTGGGCCAGCCAGTCGTCGCTGTCGACAAACCACACGTACTCGCCGGTCGCGTGGTCGAGCCCGGCGTTGCGAGCGCGGCCCAGGCCGACGTTCTCGGCCAGCGGGACAACCCGGACGCGGGAGTCACGGGCGGCGTACTCGGCGAGGATGGCGCCGCTGTTGTCCGGCGAGCAGTCGTCCACCGCCACGATCTCGAAGTCGGTGAACGCCTGGTCGAGCAGCGAGTCCAGGCATTGCCGCAGGTAGCCCTGCACCTTGTAGACGGGCAGCACGACGCTGAGCAGGGTCATCGGCTCTCTCCGGTTCGCCAGTCCTTGATGGCCCCCGTGAGAAAGTGCACGCCGATCCCGATGGCGAGCAGCAGCTCCCCACCGGTGGCGATCCCGGCCAGCGCGAAAAACACCAGCAGGACGACCCGGCCGTCCCAGCCCAGCAGAGCGCGCTTCGCCGGTTTGCCCGGTGCGCCCTTCTCCATCCGGGCGGTCAGGTCGTAGTGGTGCAGCGCGAGCACGAACAGCAGCGCGAACACCACGGGCGGCGGTACGTCGCAGATCATCGCGACCGCCACCGCCACCAGGTACTCCGCGGCCCGCAGCCCGGCCGGCACCAGCCAGTCGAGCGGCCCGCCATGATCCGAGCGCGCCGCGGCCCCGGCGAGCAGCACGATCAGGGCCGCCACCACGAGCCAGATCCCAGCACCGCCGGCCCGGACCCATTCCAGGTCACCGGCCCGCCAGGGTGTGCCCCGGTGCACCCAGCCGGCCGCAACGGCGCCGATCAACGCCAGTGGGGCCACCGCTGCCAGGACGGCCCAGATCAGCGGTTGCCGAAGTCCGGCCGCGCTGACCACGCCCCGGACCAGCCGGCCGTCGTCACGGTGCTGCGAGGTGTCGACGGTGGTGAGAACGCCAACGCGCATGGAGATCGAACGCAACGACCGCAGACCCAGGGTGTACGCGAACGCGAGCAAGCCCCAGACAACCACGGCAGCCAGCGCGATACGGCCGTTGGCGACCGCCGCGAGGACCGCGATCAGGGCCCAGCGTTCGCCGATCGGGAACACCACGATGCGCTTGAGCCAGTACGCCACCGAGCCGGTGTCGGCCTGCACCTTGTTGGAGGCGCGGCTGAGCCGGGCGCCCACCCCCCCACCGGCGTCGGAGTTGCCGGCCGTGCCGACGGCTTGGCGAGCTGCTGCTTCGTCGTGCAGGGCGCCGTACCAGGTGTCGGTCATGTGGCGCACGGTCTGCAGCACGATGGCGGTGATCGCCAGCGGCCAGGCGAACGACAACCCGAGGCGCTCGGCCCCGGCGGCGAGCCCGGCGTAGACCACGTACTCCTTCGCCCGGTCGGCCATGGTGTCGAGCCAGCCGCCGAACGCGCCGAACTTGCGGGTGTAGCGGGCGAGCTGGCCGTCCACGCAGTCGAGCACAAACCCGAGGTAGAGCAGCACCGCCCCGATGATCAAAGCCGGTCGGGAGGCCTGCCAGAAGGCGAGCGCGGCGGCCACCGCGAACAGTACCGACAGCGCGGTGACCTGACTGGGCGTGAGCTTGGCGCGAGCGCACAGCTTGGTGACCAGCGGTGACCAGCTACTGACGGCGTACGTGGTGAAGAAGTCGTCCTTCTCCTTGACCGCGAGCCGCAGCAGCGCCTTGTCCTCATCCACCGCCGCGACCTTCTGGCGGGCGGCGCTCAGTTGCGCGTGGGTGTGCACCCGTTCGGCGTGCAGCAGGCGCACCCGGGTGGCGATCGGGACCAGCCCGGCACCGAGCAGGCCGGGCAGCAGAACGTCGAGCGCGTTTGTCGCCGTGACCAGCACATCGGTGCCGCCCCGGGGCCGCCGGGCGTTTGCCACCGCAGCCGTGACGAGCCCCAGATCGGTCTGGGCGAGACAGAGCGCGCCGAGGAATCGGGTAGGGCCATCGGGGGCCGCCACGAGCCGCCCCCGATCCTCCCGGAGGTCGCCGCCGTCACCACTCTGCGTGGCGGCGACCAGCGCGGTGCTGCGACCGGCCGGCTCGGTGGCCAGCGTCCACAGCAGACTCGGGTGCGCCACAAGATCATCCGCGCAGAGCAGCAGCGGCTCGTCGGCCTCCTCGGCCAGCGCGGCCAGCCGGAGCAACTGGGCGGACATATCCGGACCGTTCACGCTGACCACCCGGGTTGCCCCGGCTGCCAGCAGCGCCGACCGCACCTCGCTGGCGGTTTCCGACGTGAGAACGTTTGCGGTACTCCCGCACAGCACGGCGAGCGTCACCGCGACATCCCTCCCCTTCACACCGCCTCCGGAGCAGCCAGGCTTTTAACTGCGGAGAGTAGGCGGTGGAATTTGCCCCGATGTTAACAGCGCGGCCGCATCGGGTACGGGGTCCCCTTACGGGAATGTGAACCGCCTTCTCCATCTCAGGACCGAGGGCGGCTCACAGAGATCCATCTAGCGTGGAAAGCGGCCGGAGCAACCGGGTTCCGGCCCCACCGAAGGAGTGAACGCAATGACGACCCGCCGCCTTGCCAGGCCCCGTGACGACCGTTGGATCGCGGGTGTGTGCGCCGGTCTGGGCCGCCGCTTCGGCATCTCATCGGGCATGGTCCGGCTGATCTTCGTCGTGTCCTGCCTGCTGCCCGGTCCCCAGTTCCTGATCTACCTCGTGCTCTGGGCGCTGCTGCCCAACGAGTGACCGCGCCCGGCGGCATACGATGCGGTGATGCTGGTCGCCGCGTTTGTCGTTGTGGTCTTCTGGCTCCCGCCTGCGCTTCGCTCCGACAGCCGGGCGGCCGGGCTGCTTCTGGCCGGTGTCGCCGCCGCAGCAATGGCGCTGCGGCGGCGTCATCCTTCTCAGGCCACGCTGGTCGCGGGGGCCGTCACCCTCCTTGGCACGGTTTTTCAGCTGACCGAGGACCCGATGCTGGCCACCGCTTGGTGCCTCTATCCGCTCGCGGTGCACCAGGCCAGCCGCGTGCGCCATCCGGCCGTCTGGCTGCCCATCCTGGTTGCCGGCGTGGCGGTGGTAAGCGCCGTACCGTCGCATGGGCTCGGGCAGCGTGCGCTGGTGTCAGTTATCGCACTGACCGCTGCGGGGCTGCTGGGCACGGTTGTGGGCCGGCAGATCGAGGCGGAACGCGCGCAGGTCCAGCTCGCGGTCGCCCGGGACGTGCACGACGTGGTCGGGCGGGCGCTCGGCACGATCACGGCCGAGGCCGGAGTCGTCGCCGCCCTGCCGGACGCCGAGGAGAAAGAGCTGCGGGAAACGCTGGCGGGGATCGAGACGCACGCCCGGGGAGCCTTGGGGCAGATTCAGACTTTGGTACGTACATTGCGCGCGCCCCGCCCGGCTACCCCGCTGTCGGCGCGCGTCGCGTTGCCGGCGGGCACCGGCACTACCGCTTATTGGATCGTGCAGGAGGCGTTGACCAACGTCGTACGGCACGCTCCCGGGGCGGCCTGCCAGGTCGACGTGCACGACGAAAATGGCAGCACCGTGATCGTGGTCCGCGATCATGGACCCGGTGCCACCAGGCTGGGCGACGGCGGGTTCGGGTTGCGGGGCATGCGGGAACGCGTCGAACTGGCCGGCGGCACTGTGTCGTGGGGCAACCATCCCGACGGCGGTTTCGAGGTACGGGCCCGGCTGCCATGATCACCGTCTTCCTCGCCGATGACGACGCGCGGTTCCGGGCTGCCTACCGCAAGCTGCTCGACCGCACCGAGGGCTTCCGTGTCGCCGGTGAGGCCGGCGATGGGCTGGCCGCAGTTCGGCTGGTCGGCGCCCTCAACCCCGCGGTGGCCCTGCTCGACGTCCAGATGCCCGGCGCCAGCGGCCTTGAGGCGGCCCGCGAGATCCTGGCCACGACGGCCACCCGCGTGATCATGCTGACGACCTTCGACCTGGACGAGTACGTGCAGGAGGCGCTCGGGCTGGGCGCTTCCGGATTCCTGCTCAAGAACGCGGCGCCGGTGGAGGTGCTGCACGCGGTCCGCACGGTGCACGCCGGGCACGCGATGCTGGCGCCGGAAGTGACCGCCCGGCTGCTGCACCAATTTGCGCCGCCTCGGCGCCCCACGGGCCGGCACGCTTTCGCTGATGCGGTGCTGTCCGCGCGGGAGGTCGAAGTCGCGCGGCTGGTCGCCCGGGGACGGTCCAATCAGCAGATCGCCGAGGAGCTGTTCCTCAGCATCGAGACGGTGCGAACGTACCTGCGGCGGATGTTCGCCAAACTCGATGTGCGCGACCGGACCCAGCTGGCCGTGCTGACCTACGAGGCCGGGCTGCTGTACAAGCCGCGCTAGGTGTCTACTTCCGGGGGACGCGAAAACCCTCGGAAGGCCGCATTCTGCTGACGTGCTGGCCCTGCAGAACATCGGGAAACGGTACGGACACGGGCGGTGGATCCTGTCCGGCGTCACGTTCTCCATCGAGCCCGGAGACCACGTATACGTCGCCGGCCCGAACGGTTCGGGAAAGTCCACGCTGCTGCGCCTGATCGCCGGGGTGTCCCGGCCGTCGCGGGGCCGCATCACCGGCCGCCCGGCGATCGTCGGCTACGTGCCGGACCGGTTCCCGGCCGACGGGGCGATGTCGTCGCTGGCTTACCTGACGCATGTGGGGCGGATACGAGGGCTTGCTACCGGGGTGGCTCGGCTGCGGGCTGGGCATTGGCTGGAGCGGCTGGAACTGGCGGGCGGTGTTCGTACCCCCATCAGGGCCTTGTCCAAAGGAAACGCCCAGAAAGTCGCGCTGTCGCAGGCCCTCATGGTACGACCGGAGTTGCTGGTGCTCGACGAACCGTGGTCGGGGCTCGACGCCGCAGCCCACCGCGTGTTCGAAGAAATCCTCGGCGAAGTCGACACGGTGATCTTCACCGACCACCGCGCCTCGACCGCCCGGCGCAACGCCACCCGCAGCCTCACGCTGGGCGACGGCCTCCCGGCACCCTCGGTAGCGCACATCGTGGTGACCAACCGCTACGGCACGGCGCGTCCGGTGCCGCCCCACGTCGGCCAGACGAAAACCGCGCATCTGAAAGTGCCGGGCGACGAGTGCGACGAGGTGCTGCACCGGCTGCTCAGCAACAACTGGTCAATCGAGGAAGTCCGGCGCTCATGACCGCCGCGCTTCGGTACTACCTGTCGCTCACCATTCACGGGCAGCGATACCTGGCCCCGCTGCTGCTGTACCTCACCGCATTGACGGTATTCACGGTCAATGACACCGGCCCGCTGATCGGCAGTTACGTGGTGTCAGCGGGCAGCCTGCTCCTGACCATGTGCTGGCTCACGGTAACGGTGATCAATGGAGAAGACCCCACCCGGCGGGCGGTAACGGTGGTCACCGCTGGCGGGCCGGGGCGGGTGCTGGCGGCGCTGATCGGGTTGGCGCTGCTGGCGGGGATTGCGCTGATCGCGGTTGGGACGGTGTTTCCCATCGTGTCCGGGAGCCATTCGGTCAGCTTCCGGGCTGTGGCGGTTGGGGCGCTGGCTCAGGGGGTTACGACGTTTGTGG
>NZ_LOJP01000001.1:407386-428897 GCF_001553785.1 Actinoplanes sp. TFC3 | reverse complement strand
CGTTTGTGGGGGTGGGTGTGGGGGCGGTTTGCTCACGGATGGTCGTACCCCGGGCGGGGTATTCGCTCGTCCTGGCCCTGGTGGTGGTGATTGCGGTGCCGTTGACGCCGGGTCTGCCGCCGGTGAACCCGATGCTGCGGCTGATGTCGGCGGGGGAGGCGTCCGTCGGGCAGCTGTCGGTGTACTTGGCGGTTGCGGTGCTGATGCTCGGCGCGGCGGTCACCGCGACGCACCACATTGCCGTACGCCGCGACTAGCCGCTTCTGCCTTTGCGCTTGGTACCTTCTGCGTCCAGCACCTTTATGCGGAAAACTCGGGCGCCCAGGGTCCAGGCCCGGCGCAAATCCTCGGGGTCAGGACTACCGTCGCTGTCCAGCCGGATCTTGTTGAACTTGGCGACTGGTTGTTCAGCCTCGAAATGACCGCATAATCGCGGACCACGCCCGCTTCATCTGCGACAACCTCAACCTCGGCGGTGGTAAGTCGCCCCTTGTACCGAACCGTTAACGGCTCCCCGGAGCGCACATTCTTGCCCCACTTGAACGGCGTCCCAATCAGAATGACCCCATCATGGCGGGTATACGCGACGGGCAGGGTGTACCTCTTCCCCGACTTCCGCCCTACGACATATAACACAATGAGCCACTTACCGACAGCTTGGGAAACCACCGGAACTCGCAGCAGGGCCCGCGCAAACATGTTGGCTGCGCCCTGAAGCGCCATGGGCCGCGGTACGTCGTTGGCCGCCATACCCGCTCCCTTGGGTGGGCTTGTGGGTTCGGTTCCTGACGCTATACCTGGCGTTGCACTTTGGACAGTCGCTGACCGCACCGCCCGCCCGCAGCCTCAATCAGCCCGCCGCCTCACCGCCCGGCCGCGCGACCGCCCCCTCGTCATCCGCCCAGCAGCATCCCGTCCCAGCCCCCCACAGCTCCAAGGACCAGCCCGCAGCTCTAAGGATTGGTAAACGTAACCGTCACAGTCGTGTACCCGAGCCGAGCGAACAAGCTCTGCAACATCTTCTCCGTGTTCTGCCGCGCCCGCTGGTCCAATCCACTGCTGGTAGCCGCTTCGGTGATGCGTTGCTGGGCGAGCTGGTACACGCGCTGCTGCTGGTTCGGGTCGGACTTGAAGGCGTCGCCGAGGCGGTTGAGCAGGCCTCGCTCCTCGGCCACCACGTAGCTCTTGTTCATGTCGAGGGCTGCCTGGCCCTGCTCCGGGGCCGGTAGCTTGATGGTGATGGTCTTGTTGCCCTCGTCGACGCTCAGGGCGTCGGTGGACAGCTTGCTGAAGTCGACGTATTCCTCGACGGTGCCGGAGCCGACGAACAGCGTCCGCTCGTTGAGCAGGAAGTCGGGCACGTTCTCCTTGTTCTGCTGCAGGTCAACGATCACCTGGAAGGTGCCGTCGGCGGCCACGTAGCGGCTCAGGTCACGCATGGACTGCAGCAGCACCGGCTGGCTGCGGTCGGTGGTCTTGTCAGAGAACGGGTTGTCGAAGCTGGGCAGCACGTTGAGCGCCCGCAGTCCCAGACACATGGCCACGATCAGCGCGAACACCACGCCGAAGAAGATCAGCACCCGGGCAAAACCGCCCACGCGACTGGGAGGTGGGGTGGTGGGCTCCTCCACGGCCGGATACTCGCTTGTTGGTTCGCTGACCGCCGGCGCTTGCGGCTCCGCCATCCGGACCCACCCCCTTCTGCGTTATACCTGCTGTATACCCACCGTAGAGACCGGCTGCGACATTTTTTCAGCCGGAGAATGCGTTCAAGCCGGTCAACTTCTGTCCGATCACCAGCTGGTGCACCTCGGACGTGCCCTCGTAGGTCAGCACGCTCTCCAGGTTGTTCGCATGCCTGAGCACTGGATATTCACCGCTGATCCCGTTGGCACCCAGAATCGTGCGGCACTGGCGAGCGATCTTGAGGGCCTCGCGGACGTTGTTGAGTTTGCCGATGCTCACCTGTTCGGGGCGCAGTTCCGCGGTGTCCCGGCGCCGGCCCAGGTGCAGGGCGAGCAGGTAGCCCTTCTGCAGCTCGACGGCCATGTCGGCGAGTTTGGCCTGGGTGAGCTGGAAGCCGGCGATCGGCCTGCCGAACTGTTCCCGGCTCAGCGCGTACGAGATGGCGGTTTCCAAGCAGTCCCGAGCCGCTCCCAACGCCCCCCAGATGATGCCGAATCGGGCTTCGGTGAGACAGGACAGTGGAGCCCGCAAACCCCGGGCGGCCGGCAGCCGGGCGGAGACCGGGACGCGCACGTCATCGAGGGTGATCTCGCCGGTGGCCGACGCGCGCAGGGAGAGCTTGTTCTTGACCTCGCGCACCGAGAATCCGCTGGTCGAGGTGGGCACGGCGAACCCGGCCACACCCTCGTCGGCGCGCGCCCAGATCACGGCTACCTCGGCGACCGGCGCGTTGGTGATCCACATCTTGCCGCCGTTGAGGATCCAGTCGGAGCCGGAGAGGCGAGCCCGGGTGGACATGTTCGCGGGGTCCGAGCCGTGATCAGGTTCGGTCAGGCCGAAGCAGCCGATCAATTCGCCGGCCGCCATGCCGGGCAGCCATTGCTGCTTCTGCTCCTCGCTGCCGTACTTCCAGATGGCGTACATGGCCAGCGAGCCCTGCACGGACACCAAGGAGCGCACGCCCGAGTCGGCGGCTTCGAGTTCCAGGCACGCCAGGCCGTACTGCACGGCCGACGCTCCGGCGCAGCCATAACCGCTCAGGTGCATGCCGAGCAGGCCGAGCTTGCCAAATTCAAGAGCCAGCTCCCGTACGGGCACAGCCCCGCGTTCATACCAGTCAGCGACCCGTGGTCGTACCAAGTCAGCAACAACGCGACGCGTGACCGCCCGCACGTCGCGTTCCTCGTCGCTCAGCAGGTCGTCAACGTCGAGCAGGTCCAGCGCAGCATCGCCCATCCGCCGAAACTAACAGCGTTAGTTGTCGATGACGAGCACCCTGGCGTGGATCTGGTTCCGCTGCTGCAGCGCGGCCCGCAGCGCCCGGTGCAGCCCGTCCTCCAGGTAGAGGCCGCCGTGCCACTCCACCACGTGCGGGAACAGGTCGCCGTAGAAGGTCGAGTCCTCGGCCAGCAACTTGTCCAGGGCCAGCTCACGCTTGGTGGTGATCAGGTCGGCCAGCCGGATGGGCCGGGGCGGGATCTCGGCCCACGCCTTGAGCGTCGTGTGATGCTCGGGGTACGGCGCTCCATCCCGTACCGCTTTGAAGATCACGACGACACGCCCCCTCCGGTTCCTCGCGGCCGAGTCCCGCTCAGCCTATCCAGCCGGCGGTGTCGCGGCCCACCGGCCATGATGCACCACTTCGTCCACCGGCCGATGGCCGCGCCGCAGTGACGGTGACCTCTTATCCGGCGCTTGGTAACCCACGGTGAGCACACCAATCGGCATAAACTGCTCGGGTACCCCAAAAGCGCCGCGAAACGCCTCGATTTTGCCGGGTGGAAGGCCGAAGAACAGCGACCCGAGATCCTCGTTGACGGCGGTCAGATGCATCAGCAGCGCGGCGAACCCGGTGTCGATGTCCCAGTACGGCACCGGCCAGTGGCTCTCGGCGCGATCCGCCCAGCCCTTGTCCGGCTGCGCGTAGCGGTCGAGGTAGACCGACTTGTTGGACATCGCCACGATGATCAGCGGCGCGGTGCGCATCCGTTGCAGCCACGAGTCGGCCTCGCCGCCGGAGGACGTAACCGACCAGTACAGGTCGCGGTCCTCCGGCGTCTGCAGCACGAGGAAGCCCCAGCCCTGGGAGAAGCCGGCCGACGGGGCCCGCAGCGCGTGCTTGAGCAGCTTGTCGATGATTTCGGGAGGCACGGGCCGGTCGGGGTCGTACGTGCGGACCATCCGGCGCCGCCGCACGACCTCGTCGAATTCCATCGGCTCAGCCCTGCGAGGGGCGCACGCCCCAGGAACCCTGCCACGAGCCGCCCGGCGCAAGCACGATCAGGTCGCGGCCCGAGCGGTAGGCGTCCGGCGGGCAGGTCATCGGCTCGATGGCAAACGAGCGGCGGAACCGCTCACCCTCCAGGGTGTCGCCGGTAAAAACCTGCCACCAGTGGAACTTGTCGTCGCCCCAGACGGTGACCGACTGGCTGCCGTCGGGCGCGGCGATCGTGACCGACGAGCCGCCGCCCTCGTCGCGGATCAGGTCACCCCACGTGGTGTCGAGCACGGCGTCACCGATGCGGCGCGGCTCGGTGTAGTCGAACTCGGTGCCGTGAACCTTGACCGCGCCGATGGGCAGCAGCCGGGAGTCGGCGAGGATCCGGCTCTGCCCCGGCACCCGCATCAGGGTGTCGTCCACGGCCACGCCGGGCAGTTGCAGGTAGGGATGCACGGAGAAGCCCCACGGCGCGTTCGCGTCGCCGGTGTTGGTGACTTCCTGATCCGAGCGCAGCCCGTCGGCCGAGACCGTCCAGCGGGTGCGCAGCGTGAGGTCCCAGGGGTAGCCGACCTGGGCCGGGAGGTCGTACTCGAGGGTGACCGAGTCGGTGCGCTGCTCGGCTAGCTTCCACCGCGACCAGCTGACCAGCCCGTGCAGGGCGGTCTGGCGGGCCGGTTCGGTCAGCGCCAGCTGGTAGTTCTGCTCCTCGAAGGTATACCGGCCGTCGCGGATCCGGTTGGGCCACGGCGCCAGCACCGTGCCGGCCGAGGCCGGGGCGATCTCATCGGGCCCGAAGCCGTCCAGGACCTCGCGCCCGCCCACGGAGTAGTGCCGGAGCGTGCCGCCGACCTCCGCGAGGACGGCCCGGTGGCCCTGCGCCTCGATGGTCCACTGGGTCCCGGACTTGGCAACGACGCTCACGCCACCGCCTCGCTTCGCTCCCCGGCGCCGCGAGGCACAAGCGGAATGTGGTGGATGATGACTACGCTGCGCTCCGTCATGGGCAAGAGGTTAGCCCTTCGCCTCGGCGTCCGACGGCGGACGGTATCGAAGCAGCGCCGGGAAGGCCATCGCGAGCACGACCGCCAGGCCGGCCGCGACGAACCCGCCCCCGGCCCAGGACGCGGTGGGGCCGGTCAGGTCGGCGGTGGCCCCGGCGCGGAGATCACCGAGGCGCGGGCCGCCGGCGACCACCACGGTGAAGACGCCCTGCAGACGCCCGCGGAGCCGGTCCGGGGCGTACACCTGCAGGATCGACTGCCGGTAGACCGCGCTGACCAGGTCGGCCGCACCACCGACGGCGAGCAGCAGCACCATCAGCCACAGCGAATCGGCCAGGCCGGAGAAGCCGATCGCCACGCCCCAGGCCGCCACCGCGATCACCAGCGCGATGCCCTGGCGTTTGACCCGGCCGATCCAGCCCGAGGTGAGCCCGCCGACCACCGAGCCCAGCGCGATCGCGGCGAACAGCCAGCCAACCGCCGATCCGCCGCCGAACCGGTCCTCGGCGATCTCCGGGAACAGTGCGCGCGGCATGGCGAACACCATCGCGATGATGTCGACGCCGAAGGAGAGCAGCAGAACCGGCTGGGTGACCAGGAAGCGCAGGCCGACGGCGATGCCGCGCAGCCCGGCGGTCGGCTTGTCCTCGCCCTCGACGTGCTCGATCGGCGGGATGGCCGGCAGCCGGTAGGTGGCCCAGAAGGAGATGGTGAACAGGGCCGCGTCGACCGCGTAGGCGATGGTCACGCCGGTGTCGGTGGACCAGGCGCCCAGGATGAGCCCGGCGGCAAGCGGTCCGAGCACCCCGCCCGCGGTGGTCGTGGTGTAGTTCAGCGTGTTTGCCGACGGGACCAGGCTGGCCGGCACGATGCGCGGGATGATCGCCTGGCGGGTCGGCGAGCTGACCGCGAACCCGGCTGACTGCACCGCGGTGAGCACCAGCAACAGCACGCCGCTGTGCACGCCGAGCAAAGCCTGCACCAGCAGCCCGACGGTGGACAGCCAGGCCAAGGTCGAGCTGGCCAGCAGCAGCTTGCGCCGGTCGACCACATCGGCCGCCGCGCCACCCCACAGGCCGAAGATCAGCAGCGGTACGAGACCCGCGATGCCCAGCAACCCGACCCAGGCCGACGAATGGGTGATCGCATACATCTCGACCGGCACCGCGACCGAGGTGAACTGGAAGCCGAAGAACGAGACACCGTTGCCGAGCCACATCCGCCGGTAGGCGACCTCGCGCAGCGGCCGGAGGTCGATCACCCAACTCCTGCGCTCTTCCCTGACGGTCTGCTCGGTGGCCTGCTCGGCGGCCTCCACCGGTTCCTGGCTCACGGGGCAAGCCGTTCCACGATCCAACTTCCTTCATCGGTACGGCGAAAGCGCAGCCGGTCATGCAGACGGCTGGTCCGTCCCTGCCAGAACTCGACAGTCTCCGGGATCACGCGAAGCCCACCCCAGTGCGGCGGTGGGGGCACCTCACCGCCGGCGCCGAAACGCTCGACCACCGCATCCAGCCCGGCATCCAGCGTGGCCCGGTCGGGCAGCACCTGGCTCTGCGGGCTGGCCCAGGCGCCGAGCTGCGACCCGCGCGGCCGGGAGGCGAAATACTCCTCGGTCTCGGCCCGCTCGACCTTCTCCACAGTGCCGCCGACCAGCACCTGCCGCTGCATCGGATGCCACGGGAAGACGATGCTGGCTTGCGGGTTGGCCAGCGCCTCGGTGCCCTTGCGCGAGGTGTAGTTGGTGAAGAACACAAAACCGCGTTCGTCGTACGCCTTGAGCAGTACGGTCCGCGCACTGGGCCGGCCCGTGGAATCCGCCGTGGCCACGATCATCGCGTTGGGCTCGGGCAGCGCGAACTCCAGCGCGTCGGCGAACCAGCGGCCGAACTGGGCGGCCCAACCGGGCGCCAGGTCTGTTTCGAGCAGCGGCCCGCGCTCGCTGTAGTCGCGCCGCATGGCAGCGGGCGGCTGAGGTGACGATGTCACAAAACTCCTCTTTCCCCAATCGGCACAACGAACCTAGATCTGCTTCGCGCGCGCGTCACCTCGGCGAGGATAGGTGTCGCAGACAGCACATTCCCGTGGGTCGACCAACCGGTCACCGAGCGGCAAGATGAAACACCCAC
The DNA here is from genome assembly GCF_001553785.1 of Actinoplanes sp. TFC3. Lineage (GTDB taxonomy): Bacteria > Actinomycetota > Actinomycetes > Mycobacteriales > Micromonosporaceae > Actinoplanes. The sequence goes on along the minus strand of NZ_LOJP01000001.1, from coordinate 421,860 downwards.
GGGTGACATTGCGGACTCCAGGAGGGCATTGTGTCCGATTTCAAGCCGGGCCTGGAGGGCGTGATCGCCTTCGAGACCGGGATCGCCGAGCCCGACAAGGCCGGTGGCGCGCTGCGTTACCGCGGGGTCGACATCGAGGATCTGATCGGCCAGGTGTCGTTCGGCAGCGTGTGGGCGTTGCTGGTGGACGGTCGCTTCGGCCCGGGGCTGCCGCCGGCCGAGCCGTTCCCGGTGCCGGTGCACTCCGGTGACATCCGCGTCGATGTGCAGTCGGCGGTGGCGATGCTGGCGCCGTACTGGGGGCTGTCCCAGTTGCTGGACATCGACGAGGAGCAGGTGCGCAGCGACCTGGCCCGGGTGTCGGTGACCGCGCTGTCGTTCGTCGCCCAGGCCGCCCGGGGGCTGGGGTTGCCGGCCGTGCCGCAGAAGGACATCGACAAGGCGCAGACCATCGTCGAGCGGTTCATGAAGCGCTGGCGCGGTGAGCCCGACCCTCGGCACGTCAAGGCCGTCGACGCCTACTTCATCTCGGCCGCCGAGCACGGTCTCAACGCCTCCACTTTCACCACCCGCATCGTGGCCTCCACCGGGGCCGACGCGGCGGCGTGCATCTCGTCGGGCATCGGCGCGCTGTCCGGGCCGTTGCACGGCGGTGCACCCTCGCGCGTGCTGCACATGATCGAGGCCGTCGAACGAAGTGGCGATGCCGAGGGGTACGTCAAGAGCGTGCTCGACCGCGGTGAGCGCCTGATGGGCTTCGGTCACCGGGTCTACCGGGCCGAGGACCCGCGCGCCGGGGTGCTGCGGCGCACGGCCAAGGAGCTGGGCGCGCCGCGGTTCGAGGTGGCCGCGGCGCTGGAACGGGCGGCGCTGGCCGAGCTTCAAGCCCGCAAGCCCGACCGGGTGCTCGCCACGAACGTGGAGTTCTGGTCCGCGGTGATCCTCGACTTCGCCGAGGTGCCCTCGCACATGTTCACCTCGATGTTCACCTGCGCCCGGGTGGCCGGCTGGAGCGCGCACATCCTGGAGCAGAAGAAACTCGGTCGCATCGTGCGGCCCAGTGCGCGTTATGTGGGGGCCGAGCCCCGCAAGCCGCAGGACGTCGAGGGCTGGGACGCCGTCCCGCATAATCTGTAGGCCCCCGGCCTGAGCATGTGAAAGAAGGACCTCGTGACTGACCCGATCCGCATCCCCGACGACCTCAAGCCCGTCGACGGTCGGTTCGGGTCCGGCCCCAGCAAGGTGCGGCCCGAAGGGGTGCATGCGCTGGCCGAGGTCGCCACCACCTACCTGGGCACGTCGCACCGGCAGAAGACGGTGAAGGACCAGGTGGCCCGGATGCGCCGCGGCATCGGGGAGTTCTTCGGGCTGCCCGAGGGCTACGAGGTGATCATCAGCAACGGCGGCACCAGCGCGTTCTGGGAGACCGCCACGTTCGGGCTAATCCGCGACAAGGCGCAGTTCGCGGAGTTCGGTGAGTTCGGCGCCAAGTTCGTCAAGGCGGTCACGGATGCGCCATTCCTGGCCGAGCCCACCGTGCACAAGGCCCCCGGTGGCAACGCCGCGTTCCTGAGCGCCGAGGCGGGCGTGGACGCGTACGCCAGCGTGCACAACGAGACCTCGACCGGTGTGGCCGTGCCGGTCAAGCGCGTGGCAGGCGCCGACGCGGGGGCGTTGCTGCTCACCGACGCGACCTCCGGCGGCGGCAGCCTGGACGTGGACCTGAGCGAGACCGACGTCTACTACCTCGCTCCGCAGAAGGCGTTCGGGTCGGACGGCGGGCTGTGGATCGCGCTCATGTCGCCGGCCGCGATCGAGCGGGCGTACGAGATCAAGGGGTCGGGCCGTTACATCCCGCAGTTCCTCGACCTGGTGACCGCGATCGAGCAGTCGCGGCTCGAGCAGACCTACAACACCCCGGCGCTGGCCACGGTGTTCCTGGCCGCCGAGCAGATCGACTGGATGAACGCGCAGGGCGGGCTCGCGTGGGCGGTCAAGCGCAGCGCGGAGAGCGCCGCCGCCATCTACGGCTGGGCGGATCGCTCGCCGGTGGCCTCGCCGTTCGTTGCCGACCCGGCGCTGCGCTCGAACGCGGTGGCCACGATCGACTTCACCGAGGGCGTGGATGCCGCCGCGATCGCCAAGGTGCTGCGGGCCAACGGCATCGTGGACACCGAGCCGTACCGCAAGCTGGGCCGCAACCAGCTACGCATCGCGTTGTACCCGACGGTCGACCCGGCCGACGTCGAGGCGCTCACGCGATGCATCGACTACGTCATCGATCGCCTCTGAACGATTCCCGGGTGCCGCTCGTACAGACGGGCGGCACACGGAAACCGGGAGGAACGATGGCGCGGACCGGAATCGACACCTCAATCCTGCACAAGGGGGCACACTCGGCCTCCTACTTCGACCTGGCGCGCAGCGCGGGCGAAGGAGTGGAGATCGTCGATTTCTGCATCCCGTGCAACCCGTACTTCCCCACGCCGGCGATGTTCGACGAGCTCTCCCGCGACCTGAAGAACATCCTCAAGTACTACCCGAGCGACTCGCAGAGCATCACCGCCAAGCTGGCCTCGGTGCTGGGCCTGCACCCGCAGACGGTCGCGATGGCCAACGGCTCCACCGAGCTGATCACCTGGATCGACCACCTCCTGATCAAGGAGAGCATCGCGATCCCGATCCCCACCTTCGGCCGCTGGACCGATCAGCCGCTGGAGACCGGCAAGCGGGTCGACATGTTCCCGCTGCAGGAGCGCGACGGCTTCCGGCTCAACCTGGAGGACTATGTCGCGTTCATCAGGGACCGCGGTTCACGCGTGGCGGTGGTCTGCAACGTCAACAACCCGGACGGCAACTACCTGCCGCGCCGCGACATCGTGCGGTTCATGGACGCGCTCAGCGACCTCGACCTGGTGGTCATCGACGAGTCGTTCATCGATTTCTCCGACGCCGAGCAGTATCCGTCGGCCGGTCCCGACGCGGTCATCCGGCCCAACGCGGTAGTGCTCAAGAGCCTGGGCAAGAACTTCGGCCTGCACGGCATCCGCTTCGGCTACCTGATGGCCAACCCGGCGATCGCCGCCAAAATCGGCAAGGCGCTGCCCAAGTGGAACCTGAACTCGCTGGCCGAGAAGGTCGTCTACATGATTCATGAGCATGAGCAGGAGTACGAGGACAGCCTGCGACTGCTGAGCCGCGATCGCCGCTCGATGGCCGCCGAGCTGGCCCGCGTACCCGGATTGACGGTGTTTCCTTCGCAGGGCAACTTCGTGCTGGTCAAGCTGCCGACCGAGTGGTCCGGCACCGGCCTGCGCGACTACCTGGTCGCCAACCATGGCGTCTACACCCGCGAGTGCGGCAACAAACTGGGCATGACCAGCCAGTTCATGCGTCTCGTGGTGCGCCCGGCGCGCGACGTGGACCGCCTGATCGACGGCATGATGGACTACGGCCGTCAGTTCCGCGTGCGCCCCGCCTACAAGGAGCCCACTTACCAGGAGCCGGCTTACCAGGACGCTGCCTATCAGGAGCCGGGCTATGAGGAGGATCAGCTGGACAACCTGATCCAGTATCCGTCGCACCGCGCCACCGAGTACGCCGGCCGCCGGGTTGCCAACGGCTGAGAAACACCCGAAGATCATCTCCGCAGGTCAATGAGTTAGACGGCGTGGCTTACCACCATTGGGTGACCAAGGCGCGTACCGTGTTCCGAAACGCGCCCGGGTGCTTGAGGCTCGGAGCACGGAGGCGACTGAAAGACGGGACGGAGGCAACGCATGCGGCCGGTACGCTTCGTCGCCCTCTCCGAGGACGGTCAGGCCCTGGTGCTCGCCGACGAGGTCGGGCGGCTCCTGGCGCTTCCCATCGACGACCGGATCAGCGGCGCCCTGCACCATGAGGGCGGCACCGTGGTGTCCACGGCCGCCGGCACCGCCATCGCGGTCGCCCAGGCCGAGACCATGGCTTCGCTGTCCCCCCGCGACATCCAGGCGCGCATCCGCTCCGGCGAGTCCGCCGAGGACGTGGCACGGGTCGCCGGCGTGCCCGTCGACCGCGTCCTGCGCTATGCCGGTCCGGTGCTGCAGGAGCGGGCCATGCTCGCCCAGCACGCTCGCCGCACCCGGCTGAAAACCTCCGACTCGGGCGCCCCGTTGGCCGAGGTCGTCGACGCCCGGCTGGCCCAGCACGGCGTCGACAGCGAAAAGATCTCCTGGGACGCCTTCCGGCGCGAGGACGGCACCTGGCGCATCATCGCCACCTGGCCCTCGGGCAAGGCCACCGCCCAGGCCGTGTGGAACCTCGACAAGGGCCGCCAGGTCGTCTCGCCGCACGACGACATGGCCCAATACCTGTGCGCCGAGCGCCCCACCCCGATCCTGGGTCAGGAGCCGGCCCCGGAGCGCACCCTCCACGAGCGCGGCGGCCACGGACTGCCCGGCCCGTCGCGCACCGAATCGCCCACGCGCAGCCTCGGCCGGGGCCTGCCCCAGACCGACTCGCCGCGCCCGGTCCGCGACCCGATCCGCGCCGGCCGCGACGCGCTGCTGGCCTCGCTCGACCGCCCGCTCAGCAACGACCGGCCGGGCCGCGGCCTGGAGCCGCCCGCCCCGGAGACGCCCCGGCGCCCGGTCGCCGGTGGCGCCGCCGCGCTGCTCGGTGGCGGCGGTGGTGCCGGTTCGGCCTTCGACGACGACGCCGACCTGCCCAAGGAAGTCCCCGCAGTGCCCAGCCTCGCGGTGCTGCGCCCCCGCCGCACGGTCGGCGCTCAGGGCGAACCGGAGGCCGAGGAGTCGTCGGCCAAGCCCCGCAAGCGCCTGCCCAGCTGGGACGACGTCTTGTTCGGCGGCGGCCCGGCAGCCCGCGAAAGCTCTTGATTCCCGACTGTCCTGTCGCCTTTCGCGCGGAGGCACGCACCGAGACCTCGCGATGGTTGCGCCGCCCCAAGCGGGTGCTGCACTATGACGCCCGCTGGGAGGACGGCAGGGTGGCGTACGACATCAACCTGGTCGACCTGATGTACCGGCGAGCCCCCGCCGACTACGTGGTGGTCAAGAAGGCGATGGAACAGCACTGCCCGCTCGTTGGGACCGGACCATGGGTCGGGTACCCGTGGGGCAACGTCATCGCCGACTGAAGCGTACTTCGTAGGTGCCGTCGGGCAGGCTCTGGACCAGCGCGATCTCGTCCAAGGTCCACGGCGGACCCGCATAGCCGTCCAGCGCTTCGCGAACAGCTCGATCGTGGGCGTACATGATGGTCAGGTGTGGGTGGAACGGCCGCGGATCCCCGACTTTGAACGCCGTCCGGACGTCTCGCGCCAACTCGTTCAGTTCTCCCTCGACGCCGACCCAGGTCACCCGGCCGCCGAAGCCACCCCCGCCGCGCAGGCGCAACGGCAGCCCGCGCGGCACGGTGACGGTCTCCAGCGCCTCGACGAGACCGTCCAGGACCGGCACCTCGCCGAGAAAGGCCAGCGTGATGTGCCACTTCTCGATCCGGGTCAGCCGCACCCGGCGGCCCGCCACCGCAGTGTCCAGCCGCGAGCGCAGATGCCGGCGCACTTCGTCAGGCGGGTAGACCGCTACGAACAGCCGCACCCGTATCAACTTAGAGCAGCTTGAGCCCCGCAGCCCGCAGCTCCTCCTCGATCCGCAGCCGCTCCAGGTCACGGTCCATGCCGTCCAGCGTGGCCAGCCGGTGGGTGACCCCGAGCGCCTTGCTCGCGATCAGCAACCGGTCGTCGTACGCCTGCAGCACCGCCGCCTGCCAGCGCATCGACTCGGCACACAGTCCCCGCCCCCGCTCGCGGCCCAGCCGGCGTAGGTCCGCCGCGATCTGGTCCATGCACGGTTCCGGCCACGCCGGGCGTACCCAGGGGCTTTCCGCCCCCAGATTGCGGTCGAGGCAGCGGTAGACATCAGCATCCCGCCGCGCGTGCTGGACCCACGAGCGGCGCACAGCCCGGACCTCCGGGCGCACTACGGCGGCAAGGGCGCAAGGCAGGAAAACCAGCGTCAGCAACGCCGTCGCAAGCACAACGATGTGCGTGATTGCCACGGCCTGAACCTAGGCGAACCCCAGGGGGAACGGAGAGAGCCGAACGGATGAGTTGACCTGTCAGCATTCTGCGAGATCGACGAGTATCAACCGATGCGCCGATCGCGGCCGGCGAACCAGCCGGCGATCATCTGCGGGATCATCAGCGCGGTCATCAGGGCGAGCGGCAGATGCCAGTCACCGTTGCGGTCGTAGAGCGCGCCGACGATGATCGGGCCGGGGATCGACAGCAGGTATCCGGTGCTCTGCGCGAACGCGGACAGCCGCGCAACCACCCCGGCAGAGCGCCCGCGCAATGCGATCATCGTCAGGACCAGCGGGAAAGCACAGTTGGCTACGCCCAACAGGATCGCCCACAGCCAAGGCGCGGCAGCCGGGGCAGCCCAGAGGCCGCCGTAGCCGGCCACGCCGAACAGCCCGATGACGACGGTGATCTCGCTCTGCCGGGGGAGCCGGCCGACGACGGCGGACAGGGCGAAGCTCAACGGGACGCCCAGCACCGAGGTGACCGCGAACAGCACACCGGCGGTGCCCGCGGAGATGCCGGCGTCCCGGAAGATCTGCGGAAGCCAGCCGATGACCACGTACGCGGAGGTCGACTGCAAGCCGAAGTACACCGCCAGTGACCACGCGATCGGGTTGCGGCGTAACTGCACACCGGGCTCCGGCGCCCGGGCGGGTCCACGATCGCGGTCACGGGCCAGGGCGAGCCACGGCGGGACTGCCAGCAGCGCGAGCAGCGCCCAAGCGCCCAGTCCGTACCGCCAATCGCCGCCGAAGGCACCGGTGAGCGGGACCGTGACGGCGGCGGCTGTGGAAGCGCCGAGATTGAGCGCGACCGAGTAGAAGCCGGTCATCATGGCGACCCGGTCGGGGAAGTGCTGCTTGACGATCACCGGCAGCAGCACGTTGGCCACGGCGATCCCGGCCAGAGCCAACGCGGTAAGCGCCAGGAACAGCGGCGCTCCCCCGGCCCACGGGCGCAGGACCAGGCCAAGGGTCAGCGCGACGACACCGGCGGCCACGGCTCCACCGGTCCCCCAGCGCCGGGCCAGCAGCGGCGCGAACGAGCCGATCAGCGCGAAGCAGACAGCCGGAACCGAGGTCAGGAAGCCGGCCGTTGATGCTCGCATGCCGAGGCTCTCGCGCACCTCCTCAAGAACCGGCCCGAGGCTGGTCACGGCGGGCCGCAGGTTGACCGCGACGAGCAGCAGACCAGCGACTGCCACGTATCGGGTACGGATGCTGGTCTCGACCATGAAGACCATCATAGAATCATGGGATGAATCTAGGACCGGTCCCCCGGGCGGGGACTCTCGCCGGTCAGGTGATCGTCCGCCTCCGACAGCAGATCACCTCGGGTGCCTGGCCGGTGGGTTCACGCATCCCGACCGAGCCGGAGCTGGTCGCTGAGCTGGGCGTGGCCCGCAACACGGTGCGCGAGGCGGTGCGTGCGCTCGCCCATAACGGCCTGCTGGACATCCGCCAGGGGTCGGGCACGTACGTCGCCGCCACCAGCGAACTCGCCGGAGTCATGCAGCGCCGGTTCGCAGCCGCCGACCCCGAGCACGTCCGTGAGCTGCGCAGCACCCTCGAAGTCGCCGCCGCAGGTTACGCCGCCCGGCGCCACACCGACGACGACCTGCACCGCCTCGACACCCTGTACGCCCAGCGTGAGCAGGCCTGGGCCGCCTCCGACCGCGACGGGTTCGTGGACGCCGACGCCGCATTCCACCGGGCCGTGGTCGCCGCCTCGCACAACGACGTGCTCATCGAGCTGTACGCCGACCTCGGCCAGGTCATCCGCGAGTCGCTGAGCGAGCACTTCGGCGCCACCCTGCGCCCGGAGGAGTACATGGACCACAGCCGCCTGGTCAAAGCGATCCGCGCCTGCAACCCGAGCGCAGCGACGGCGGAAGCCTCAGGCGGCAGCGTCGCTCACTGACACCGGCTCCCTCTCTGGAGCAGAGGTGTGAACCAAGGTCAACCCGCCGTGCATGCTCAGCTTGTCGCCGCTGACCCGCAGTTGCCACGCAAGCGCGACGACGCTGGCAACCAGGCAGAACAGCCCGGCGACCCAGATGCTCGACGGCACCCCGAAGTGCTCGCCCCACCAGCCGGCCAGCGACGCGCCGATCGGGGTGGTGCCCAGGAACACCAGCACGTACAGCGCCATCACCCGGCCGCGGAACTCCGAGTGCACGCCCATCTGGACGCGGTGGTTGGCGGCCTGCGCGAGGTAGATCGAAAAGAACCCGGTCGGCACGAGCAGGATCAGCGCCACGACGAAGTTCGGCGAGAAGCCCACCGCCACCTCGAAGACGCTGAACAAGATGGCGGGCACGAGCACCCGGTACGCCCCCGGGCGCGCCTTGCGACCGCTGCCGGCCAGCGCTCCCACCAGGGCGCCGACGGCCAGCGCGGTGGTTAGCAAGCCGAACGAGGACGGGCCGGCGTTGAAGTTGATCTTTGCCAGCGCGGCGAGGGTCACCGGGAAGTTGAAGCCGATCATGCCGACGGCGGCCATGAGGACGATCGGGAGCAGGAGATCCTGGCGCTTCCCGACGTACCGTAATCCGTCAATGATCTTGGTGTCTCCGGGCTTGGCCTTGCGCAGCGAGCGGTAGAGATCGGTCGCGCGCATCGAGGTGTAGGTGAAGATCGGCGCGATCGCCAGCACCGTGCTGATCAGGAAGACCGGGCCGGTGTGGAAGATCGCCAGCGCAACCCCGGCGAGGGCCGGACCACCGATGCGGGCGGTGTTGAAGGTAGCGGCCGACAGCGCGAGCGCGTTGGGCAGCAGCGGCATCTCGACCAGCTCGGAGACGAAGGCCTGGCGCACCGGGGTCTCGACGGCGTTCGCAATGCCGAACAGGCAGGCGAATAGGAAGACGTGCCAGAGCTGGACAATGCCGCTGGCCACCAGGATCGCGAAGACAATGGCGGTGACTGCGAAGACGGTGTTCGCCACGATCAGCAGCTTGCGCTTGTCGTAGCGGTCTGCGAGCTTGCCGCTGAACAGCGTGAGCAGCAGAACCGGGGTGAACTGCAGGGCGGTGACCACGCCGAGCGCACCCGGCGAGTTGCCGGAGAGGTCGAGCACCAACCAGTCCTGGGCGGTGAACATCATCCACACGCCGACCAGCTTCACCAGCTGACCGATCGAGAACAGCCGGTAGTTACGGACCTGCAGGGACCGGAATGTCGTGCTCAGCACTGCCCGCACTCGGGTGCGCCTCCTCGTCGGTCGTACGCGTCATCGTCATGTGACGGAACGACCTCGGAGCCTGGCTTGAGCGGACCTACGCCCGGGCCACCTGGTGCAGGATCGCCGCGGCACGCTCCAGCGTGTCGCGTTCCTCCTGCGTCAGCTCGGCGAGCTGCCGAGCCAGCCACTCGTTGCGCGCCTTCTCGAACTGCGCGTACACCGCCCGGCCCTCCTCGGTCGCCGCCAGGATGACCTGACGGCGATCGGTTGGATGGGGGGTACGCGCAACCAGCCCGCGTTCCTCGAGCTTGCCGACGATCTTGGTCATCGTCGGCGGCTGGACCCGTTCGACATCGGCCAGCTCCCGCGGGGTCAGCGCCCCGGCCAGCTGGAGGCTGGTCAGCGCGGAAAGCTGGCTGAACGTGAGATCCCCGATAGGGCGGGCCTGACGCACCCGCCGGCCGAGCCGGGTGATCGCTTCGCGCAGCGTAATGGCCAGTTGCTCGGCTGAAACCCGCTCCGCCACCGACCGCTCCATCACGTTACTTAGCCTAGCTAATGAGCTTGGCTAACGACATCGCATACGCCTATGAGCGTAGTCACCCGGCCCGGACGGTTCAGAGCAGACCTTCGAGGGGGCCCCGCAGGAAGTAGAGAACGAAGAGCACGGCCACGCCGTACAGCAGCGGGTGCACCTCTCGCGCCTTACCGACGGCCAGCTTGATCACCACATACGAGATGATCGCCGCTCCGATGCCGTTGGAGATCGAGTACGTGAACGGCATCAGTGTGATCGCCAGGAACGCCGGGATCCCGATCTCGTAGTCGGTCCAGTCGATCTGGCGCACCGACAGCATCATCAGGAAGCCGACCACGACCAGCGCGGTCGACGCCGCCTCGAAGGGCACCACGGTGACCAACGGCGCCAGGAACATCGCCAGCAGGAACAGAATGCCGGTGACCAGGTTGGCCACACCCGTGCGCGCGCCCTCGGCCACACCCGAGGCGCTCTCGATGAACGAGGTGTTGCTGGAGACGCTGGCCGCACCACCAGCGGCGGCGGCCACCGAGTCGACGAGCAGGATCTCCCGGGTGCGCGGCGGCATCCCGTCCGACGCGATCAGGCCACCCTCCTGACCGACCGCGACCATCGTGCCCATGGTGTCGAAGAAGTCGGTGACCAGCAGAGTGAACACGAACATCAGCACGACCAGCCAGCCCGCGCGGCCCCACGAGTCGAGCACGTTGAACTTGCCGAGCAGCGACAGGTCCGGCACGTCCACAATCTTGCCGGGCAGCGTCGGCACGTTCAGCGACCAGCCGGACGGGTTGGGCTTGCCGTCGACGAACGACGGGCCGATGTGCCCGATTGCCTCGACGATGATCGCCAGCACGGTAGTGGCCAGAATGCCGATGAGGATCGCGCCGCGCACCTTGCGCACGAACAGCACAAGCGTGAGCAGCAGCCCGAGGCAGAACACCAGCAGCGGCCAGCTCGACAACTTGCCGCCAATGCCCAGTTCAACCGGGACGGTGGTGCCCGAGGCGTCCGGGACGCGCCGCACGAAGCCGGCGTCGACCAGACCGATGATCATCAGGAACAGCCCGATGCCCACGCCGATGGCGGTCTTGAGCTGGGTGGGGACGGCCCGGAAGACGGCGGTACGCAACCCGGTCAGCACCAGCACGGCGATGATCACGCCTTCGATGAACACCAGGCCCATCGCGTCGGCCCAGGTCATCTCGGGCGCGACCTCATAGGCGACCAGCGCGTTCACGCCCAGCCCGGCGGCCAGCGCCAGCGGGAAGCGCCCCACGACGCCCATCAGGATCGTCATCAACCCGGCGACCAGTGCGGTTCCGGCGGCGAGGGCAGCGATCGGCAGCTTCGACCCGGTGGCGTCCACGCCGGCGCCAAGGATCAGCGGGTTGAGCACCACGATGTAGGCCATCGTGAAGAACGTGGCGAGCCCGCCGCGAACCTCCCGCCCGATCGTCGACCCCCGGGCAGATATTTCAAAAAATCGATCAAAACCATTCTTAGCCGTACGTACGGACGAGTCGACGGTCATCGTTCCTCTTCACGGGGGGGGTCGGTCGCACAAGTTCTACGCGCATCGAAGCAGGTTGGCGGCGCCGGTGAAAGGTCAGCAGTGTTACAACCATCACGGGTCAACACAGGCGATCTCGCGGGACGTACCCTCAGAGCGTGGCCGACCTGTCTCCCGCTAAAACCCCCGCCGCCGTGCCCGAGCCGCCCGGTTCCCCCGACCGGGCGGCGGCGACCGGCAGGTCGCATGGTTTGGACGCAGTAACGGGGAGCAAGCCGCGTCCCGAGCCGCTCGACCCGCCGATGGTCCCGTTCGCGCTGGGTGGCATTGCTGCCTTCGCCGTCGTCGGGGTGATCCTGCTGCTGGCCGGCGCCCCCGACCGCTGGTTGTGGACCTGCCTCGCCGGGGTCCTCTCGGGCATCCCGGGCCTGCTCACCATGCTCAAGCACGACGCCAACCGCCGTCACCGCCGAGCCCTGAGCCACCCCGAGTTCACCATCAACGGCCCGGCCTGAGCCCCTACCGCCTCGGCCGTGGCCAGTTCAGGCCCAGCCGGCGCCTCACCGCGCAGCACGTCGGCGCCGCCCAAACCCTCAGCCGGTCTTCGCGGCCGGGCCGGCCGGCCTTCACGACCAGGCCGGTCAGCTGTGGCCGTAGTCCTCGGCGGGCTCGCTGGCCTCGACCGAGCCGGGCGCTCGGCTGACCGCGACCGACTCGACCTCGCTGTCGTCGTAGACCGTCGGTAGTTCTTCGACCGGCTGCTCCGACGCGCCCAGCAGCGCCTCCGAGTGGGCTCCGCAGCCGTGATCGGCGCTGACCGCCTTGGCGTCGTCCGGGGCGTACAGATTGCCGCACACGCCGAACATTGCGCGCATCGTGCCGGCCAGGGGCAGGTAGAAGCCGCAGGTGCCGCAGCGGGCGTTGCGGGGGGCGGCGGTCGCGATCGGGGCTTCCGGGCCGGACTCCCCGTCGTACCACCGTTGCGCTGTTTCGATGCGGCCCTCGCGCGACATCACGCGGGAGCGGCCCAGACCCAGCTCCCACGACACGTCCTCAACCGCCGAGTCGTCGCTGAGCACATAGCCCGGCGCGAGCCGGTCGTCGTCGGGCGCTGTCGGCATGAGGTCGCCGACGCCGAGGTCGCCCGGCTGCACCCGCTCGTTCCAGGGCACCCAGCCCGGCGCGAGCAGCGAGTCGGGGCCGGGCAGCAGGACGGTCTCGCAGACGGTGACATGCCGGGAGCGCGGCACCCGGGTCACGGTCACCGCCCAGCGCCATCCCCGGTAGCCGGCGAGATGGCTCTCGAAGAAGTGCGTGACGACACGGTCGCCCTCAGCCACCACCTCGATGTGATCGCCCACATCGGCGGCATCGACCTCGGTGATGGCACCCCGGGCCACCCCGACGGCATCGGCGCAGACCTGATCGAGGCGGGCGGCACGAATTGCGGTGGTCCTGGTCGTCACCCGGTCATTGTCCCCCACCCGCCGCGCCCCCACGCAACGACTCCCCCAGATATTGGCGGCACGCCGCTCTCCCGGGACTCGACACGATGAGAAAGGATGGGCTGATGCCGCTGCTTCCCACGATCGGACGCACCGTCGGCACCGGTATCAAGACGCTGCGGATACTGGTGCGAGGCGGCATGCTGGGCACGGCCTGGGCCACCCGCCGGGTCGGTGACGCCCGGGCCAGGGGGGCCGCGAACGAGGTCGGCATGATCCGCCTCTTCGACCTGCACGCCCTGTCCTGCGCCGGCGACACCCTGATCGCAATCGGTCTGGCCGGCACGATCTTCTTCAACGTCCCGCTGGGCGAGGCAAGAAGCAAGGTCGCGCTCTACCTGCTGATCACGATGGTGCCGTTCGCCTTGCTCGCCCCCGTGGCCGGCCCACTGCTCGATCACTTCCGGCACGGCCGCCGCTACGCGCTGGCGGTCACCATGCTGGGCCGGGCCTTCCTGGCGTACGTCATCTCCGACAATCTTCTGGGCTGGGGCCTCTATCCCGCGGCCTTCGGCGTCCTGGCTCTGTCCCGCGCCTACGGCGTCGCCCGCTCGGCCGCCGTCCCGCGCCTGCTGCCCGAGGGCGTCGGGCTGTCGCAAGTAGGAGCAAGAGCAAGCGTTTACGGTACGTTCGCAGGCGCGGTTGTCGCCCCGATCGGTCTGCTGGCCTTCAAGTTCGGTCCGCAGTGGCCCCTGCGCGTCTCCTCGATCATTTTTCTGGTCGGCATGGTCATCGCCCTGCGGCTGCCGCCCCGAGCCGACTCCGATCCCCCGGAAGCCGTGCCCCGCCCGTTCCGCACCATGCTGCGCCTGCGCCGCAGCTCGGAGGACCGGCCGCTGTCCGGCCGCCTGGTCATCAACACGCTGATCGGCAGCGCCAGCTTCCGCTGTCTGTACGGGTTCCTGCTGCTCTACCTGGCCTTCGCGGTCAAGGCGGGCGGGCTGAGCACCACCTTGTTCGGCACCGACATCGGCAGCCAAGGCGCCGTGGCCGTGGTCGGTGGCGCGCTGGCCGTGGGCACCTTCCTGGCCACCGCCGTGGGCACCCGCCTGCGCATCCGCCGCCCGGCCGCCCTGCAATCAAGCGGCCTCACCTTGACCGCCGGCGTCGCCGTGCTGACCGCGATCTTCTTCACGCTGCCCATGGTGGCCCTGTTCTCGCTGGTGGCCTCCATCTTCAGCGGCATCTCCAAGCTAGCCGTGGACGCCAGCATCCAAGAACGAGTCCCCGAACGCCTGCGAGCCAGCGCCTTCGCCCACTCCGAAACCGTGCTGATGATCGCCTGGGTAATCGGCGGCGCGGTAGGCATCATCCCCCTGAACGGCCACATCGGCATCATCGTCGCCGCAGTCTTCACGGTGGCCGCAGCCGCTCGCGGAACCCTGGCAGCCACCCGCCTGCGCACCGAACGCCTCCACGGCCGCCCCGACTCAGCCCCCGAGGTCCCGACCTCCCCGGCCCCCGCGGGCGCCGCTACTTCTCCGACCGGCTTCTCGGCTTCAGCCTTCCCGACGCGGCCTGACCTGCACCCGCCCGCACCCGGTCCGCGGTCGCCCGCAGCGTCCGGTTCGCCGCTGGGCACGACACAACCAGATGTGGCGAGACCATCCCGCAGGCGCCGCCTCTTCTCACGCACCAAGACCCCAGCCG
>NZ_LOJP01000001.1:303934-407286 GCF_001553785.1 Actinoplanes sp. TFC3 | reverse complement strand
GCCTCCGCCGTCCCCAACCTCGGAGCCGTCCCCGCCGGCGACGCCGTCCCCACCTCTGAGATCCCGATCGCGATCGGGGACGCCTCGGTCGCTGGGTCCGTCCCCGTCCCCGGTGTCGTCGCCGTCCCCGGCTCCGTCCCCGCCAGCGGTCCCGGCCCGGCGGCCGTCCCCGTCCCCGTCTCCGGTTCCGCCGCCGCGTTGCTCGCCCAGGGATATCCGGGCTCGGTCTGGCTGACCGGGCAGCAGCAGTCCCGGGCGTTGCGTCAGGGCCGATACACGCCCGAGTCGATCACCCACCCCGGCAAGATGCTGCCCACCATCGCCCGGTACGCCATCAACACCTACACCGACCCCGGAGACCTCGTCCTTGACCCGATGGCCGGCATCGGCACCACCATGGTCGAAGCCATGCACCTGGATCGCCACGGCGTCGGCGTCGAATACGAAGACCGGTGGGCCGCCCTGGCCGCCGTCAACGTCGCCCTCGCCGAGAAGCAAGGCGCTTCCGGCACCGGGGTCATCTACACCGGCGACTCCCGGAACCTGCCGACGCTGCTGCCGCCGCAGATGCGCGGCACGGTCGCGCTCGTGATCACCTCACCGCCGTACGGGTCGTCCACCCACGGCCACGTCCGTACCCCCGGCGCTCGGCGCGGCAAAGTCCGCAAGATCCACCACAGCTACGGCGGCAGCGACAACCTCGCCTACCGCAACCACGACACCCTCGCCGCAGGGTTCGCCGACATCCTTGCCGGATGCCGGGCGGTCCTGCGGCCCGGCGGACACGTCGTCATCACCGCCCGGCCCTACCGGCGCCACGGCGAACTCATCGACATCCCCGGCATGGTCGTCGCAGCCGGACAGGCGGCGGGGCTCGAACTGGTCGAGGAGTGTGTCGCTCTGATGGCCGGCGTCCGCGACGGCGTACTCGTACCGAGGGCGTCGTTCTTCCAGCAGAAGAACGTCAGTGATGCCATCGCCGCTGGAGACCCGCAGTGGCTCTTGCAGCACGAAGACGTCATCGTCCTCAAATTGGCCGGGTCGCCGAACACCCTGCCCGGCTCCGGGCTGCGAACCACCGCGCACACCACCGACAGGCTTGATCCCTCTACCCCGACCCACATGGATCGACATCCGAACCCGGCGCGCCCCGCGAACACCGTGACCAGCGGCAGCGCCACCGACACCCGGCCCCATGCGGACCGGGCAGCCGAAAGGACAACCGATCCGTGTCCGCCCAACGCACGCTCCACCCCTGGGTCCGTTCTCCCCAGCCCCGCCCGGCGACGGCTCCCCGACCCCGGCGGGTCACACCCGCCGACCGGCTCATCCGCCACGGCAGGCCAGCCGTGACCGAACCGACCGCCCCGTGGCGACCTGACCCGCTTCTGACTGTCGATGACGTCATGGCCTGGCTGCGCAAGCCAAAGCACACCCTTTACGCCTGGCACAGCCGAGGCAAAGGACCACGCGCCATCCGCGTCGGCAACACCCTGCGCTACCGGCGCAGCGAGGTCGAACGCTGGCTCGACGCCAACACCGACCCGGAGAGCTGAGGCATGGGCCGACCTCCACTAGAAGTTGGTACCGGTGGCGATATCCGCATCAACAAGCTCGGGCCTGACCGGTACCGCGCCCGGGGCCGTTTTCGCGACTTCGACGGCAAGACCCGTGACGTCGAGGCAACCGGCGCTACCCGTTCCGCAGCCGAACGAGCGCTGAAGGCCAAGTTCCGTGACCGCGTCGCGCCCAACGATGACGAGGTCACCCGTGAAACCTACGTCCACACGCTGGCCGACCTCTGGCTCGAAGAGATTACCGCAGAGGAGCGCATCCTGCCGCAAACCATCAGCAGGTACGAGATCAGCGTGCGAGTCTCGATCAAACCGGCCGTAGGCAGCCTTCGCATCCGCGAGGCATCGGCAGGACGCCTCGACAAGTTCCTGCGCGACGTGGCCAAAGACCGGCCGTCGGCGGCCAGGAGCGCAAAGATCGCCCTCGGTCAGATGTTCGGCCTGGCGGTCCGGCGAGGCGCCCTCACCGCCAATCCGGTCCGGGACACCTCTCGCCTGCGTAACCCGCGCCGTAAGGTGACCGCCCTCGAAACCGATCAACTCGAACTCGTCCGTGCGGCCATCCGCCAATGGCAGGAACCCACACCCGGCAAGTCCGGGCCGCGACCGACCGGGGATCTCGGCGACATTGTTGATCTGATGCTCGCCACCGGCGCCCGCATCGGTGAGATCCTCGCCCTGCGATGGGAGGACATCGATCTCGCCGCGGAACACCCCTGCCTGACGATCTGCGGCACCATCGTGTACGTCAAAGGCAGAGGCTTCTTCCGGCAGGACTGGACGAAATCGGAGGCCGGGTTCCGCACCGTCATCCTGCCCCGGTTCGCAGTCGGCATGTTGCTGGCTCGCCAAGTCTCCGCGGTCGAGAACCCGATCGATGCAATCTTCGCCACCCGGAGAGGGACCTGGCTGTCACCTCAGAACGTGCGAAGGCAATGGCGCCAGGCCCGCGCGGAAACAGGCCTTGAATGGGTCACACCCCACACCTTCCGCAAGACCGTCGCCACCCTCATCGACAAGGAGGCTGACGCCGACAGCGCCGCCGCCCAACTCGGGCACGGGAGCAAGGAGATCACCAAGAAGCACTACATCGTCAAGCCGGCCCTCGCACCAGACAGCTCAGACATCCTCGAGCAGCTCGGTTCCGGCACCGCAAACTCCAACGAGCTGACCGGCCAGCGACGACCGCCCATGGCGGCTTAGGCGGCACACCCACACCGTCCGGCCACCACCGGTCCGGCGCGATGGGCACCGCCCGAACCTGATTGCCTGAACCCGTTAACGGGGGGTTTTCGGGGGGCGATTCAAAACCGAAAGAGGCCCTGACCAGCACCTTAGCTGGTCAGGGCCTCTTTTTGAGCCGCCTGACGGAATCGAACCGTCGACCTACGCATTACGAGTGCGTCGCTCTAGCCGACTGAGCTAAGGCGGCAACGGTTAGTGAGTGTACGGCATGCTGGCGCCCGCTCGTGTCACGGGTGGGGCGGGGCGCGCCGGACGGCTGGAAAACTTGTCGGGCCCCGGGGCTAAGGTCCCTTTCGTGAACGAACGCGAGTCAGCCCGGCGACCGGCAGGGCCGTCGGCCGAAGCCGAGCCGTCCCGGGCGCGCCGGCCCACCAGCATGGATCCGCGGCAGCTCGGTTTCACACCGCAGCGCCCGGTCGGCTGGCTCGCGCCATTGCTGCTGCTCAACACGGGTCTGCGGGCGCTGATGGCGATCCTGTTCGGCGCCTATCTGGACAAGCGGGAGCTGCAGAACGCCCTGTCCGCCGAGTCCTTCGAGCAGCCGGGCGTCGACGGTGAGCTGTGGTTCGACTACGTGGCCGACCTGGGCGACGGGTTCGACGCTACCTATTCGATTGCGTACCTGCTGGCCCGGCCCGAGCTGCAGATCGGTGACCGGCGGCTGCCGCGCGGGCAGGTCCTGCTCATGGGCGGTGACCAGGTCTATCCGCTGGCCAGCGGCGACGGCTATGAGAAC
Source organism: Actinoplanes sp. TFC3 (assembly GCF_001553785.1). Classification (GTDB taxonomy): domain Bacteria; phylum Actinomycetota; class Actinomycetes; order Mycobacteriales; family Micromonosporaceae; genus Actinoplanes. Next base: position 403,731 of record NZ_LOJP01000001.1, on the reverse strand, counting down.
CGGATGAAGGGCCCGTACCGCGCCGCGCTGCCCGAGCCGCCGACCGCCGGAGCGCAGCCCACCTTGTACGCGCTGCCCGGCAACCATGACTGGTATGACGGGCTCACCGCGTTCCTGCGGCTGTTCGCCCGGCGCCAGGACGGCCACATCGGCGGGTGGCGCACCGAGCAGCGCCGCTCCTACTTCGCGATCAAGCTGCCCTCGAACTGGCACGTGTACGCCATCGACGAGCAGTTCGGGGCGTACATCGATGATCCGCAGCTGCTCTATTTCGCCGACGCCGCACGGTCGCTCGGCCCGGACGACCGCGTGATCCTGATGACCCCGTCACCGACGTGGGTGAAGGCTGCCCAGCGCCCCGAGGCGTACGACGCGGTCGACTACTTCATCCGGACCATCCTCGCCCCGACCGGCGCCCACGTCCGCCTGCTCGTCTCCGGAGACCTTCATCACTACGCCCGCTACACCGGGGCCGACCGCGACCTGATCACCTGCGGCGGAGGCGGCGCCTACCTGGTGGCCACCCACAACCTGCCGGATCAGCTCAGCGTGCCGCCCCGCGAGACGCTGACCCGCAGCGCCAGCCGCAGCCGCGACTACCAACTCGTCACGACCTTTCCCACCAAGGCCGAATCCAAGCGGCTGAGCTGGGGCGTCTTCCGCAACGTGCCCACCCGCAACCCGGGTTTCGCCACGATGATCGGCATCATTCAGACGCTGACGATGCTGGCCATGTCCGGAGCGGCCAGCCAGAGCGGCATTTTCCAGCGCCTGTTCAGCATCCCGCTGGTCATCATGATGACGCTGATCCTGACCGGCGCGGTCCTGTTCGCCCAGCCCCCAAGCTCCGGCGAACCCGGCCACGCCCGCCACTGGATCCTGGGCATGCTGCACGGTTTCGCCCAGATCGCCTTGGCAGCCGGCGGCACCTGGCTCTGGCTGCGCCTGCCGTTCCACGACTGGTCCTGGCCAGGTCCCCTGGTGGTCGCGGCCGTGCTCTACGGGCCGGTGTTCGCGATCCTGGGCACCCAATTGCTGTCGCTATACCTGCTTGTCGCCGGCACCGTCGACGTCAACACGAACGAGCTGTTCGCAGGCCAGAGCATCGAGGACGCCAAGAGCTTCCTGCGCCTGCACATCGCACCGGACGGGACCCTGACGGTGTACGCGATCGGGGTGGACCGAATCTGTCGCCAATGGACGGCCCGACCCGAGGGAGATGCGGACGAGGCCTGGCTGGAACCCGCGGAAGAGCTGGTGGGGCGCTTGATCGAACCGCCGATCGTGGTGACCTAGTTGTAGTGCTCGTCGTGCGCCTGCCGGGGGCCGCACACCGAGGCCCGGCTGCACGAGCACCGCGAACCATCGGCGTCCAGCCGCACCACGACCGAGTCCTTGGGAACGCTGTGCCCGACCACCCGGCCATCACCCTCCGGAGTTGACACCCGACTACCCACGGCCGGCGCCGAGGCCTGGAACTTCTGGTACAGCGGGTGCTCGTACTTCAGGCAGCACATGAGCCGGCCGCAGGCGCCCGAAATGCGCAGCGGGTTGAGCGGCAGGTCCTGGTCCTTGGCCATGCGGATGGTGACCGGCTCGAAGTCGGTGAGGAAGGTCGCACAGCACAGATCACGCCCGCAGGAGCCGATGCCGCCCTGCACCCGGGCCGAGTCGCGGGCCGAGAGTTGGCGCAGCTCAACGCGGCAGTGCAGGGTCGCGCCCAGGTCGCGGACCAGCGAGCGGAAGTCGACCCGGTGGGGTGCCGTGAAGTAGATCGTGGTGCGAGCACCGCCGACGCCGCCCTGTTCCAGCACGTGGTCGACCGCCACCACCTTCATGGGCAGCTCATGGGCTTTGATCAGCTTTTTGGCCGCCACCTTGGCCTCGGCCTTGCGTTTTCTGAGCAGCTCGTCACGGCGCAGGTCGCGCTCGTCGGCCAGGCCGGCCACCTTGGGGAACCCGTCGGTTTCCTCGCTGACCCATTGCGCCGCCCAGACGCACTCCGCCACCTCGGGTCCGTCGTCGGTGGGGACCAGCACCCGGTCGCCCACCTGCGGCGAGAACTCGCCCGGATCGAGGTAGTAGAGGCGGCCGTACCGGTTGAAGCTGACCGCGCACAGCATGCCCATGCACCGAGCTTACGGCGACGCACCGGACGTGCGAAACACCGCAGATCCGATATGTCTGCGCAACCCCGCGCATTGAACCTCGTTGGGCAGTCCCGTAGACGCCGCTCACTGCGGCAATCCTTGGGGGAGGACTTTCATGACGCCTGCCGAGCCCAGCCGGGCCGATGATGCGTGGACCACCCAGACGGTACGAGCAGCAGGAAATCGGACATGCGGCCCGCCCGCGATCGTGGAGTTCTCCCGAGGCCGGCACAGCGCCGAACGTACCCTCGCAAGATCGTCCCCGTCGCCCTCCAATGACCTTGCCCGGCCTTCCGATGGCCTTGCCGGGCCTGATCTTGGGCAGGAAATTCGCTGGGCCGCGCGTCGCCGACGTGGTTTCGCCACGGTCGGAGCCCTCGGCGCGCTAGGCGTGCTCGCGGTCCCGTTCCCCGCCGATGCCGCCCCCGCCTCCTGCAAGCAAGCCGAACGCTACGCAGCCCAATCCGGCAGTCAAATACTACAAATCACCTCATCCGGTACGCCCAAAGCGCTCGGTGCATCCCCAGCCCCTGGCACTTCCCAAGCCTCCGGGTCACCGCACAGCTCCGTTGCGCCGCAAGCCTCCGGCACTTCCCAAGCCGCAGTTGCGCCGCAAGACTCTGGTGTATCCCAGGCTCACGTTGGCCAAGTCGAGTCGGCGCTGGTCGGCACCACCAAGGTCAACTCAGCCGCCGCGGCCCGCATGCTCGACACCGCCGCCGATCCCGGCCTGACCGCCACCTTGCTCCAACAAGCACCGCCAACCAACAAAACGCCGGCCAAGCGATCAACTCCCAGTGGAACATCCGGCCCCATTCGGCTGGGCCCCGGCACCCTGACTTCGCACGCCCAATGGCACCCAGGCATGGCCTGTGGTGTGACAGCCGGTGAGGTGACCCGGGCTACAGCTCACTTGAGTGACGCTTCGCTGGTAGCTGAGGGTGACCTGCCGATAGTGAGAGTACCCACAGTGGAGAGTACGAGCGTTACGGAGATGAACCGGGCGGCTTCGGTTGCTACGGCTGGCTTCTCGGCTCGGCGGGTGGAGTTGCTTGACGGTGCGGTGCAGGTGAAGTTTCTGAAGGCGCCGTCTTTGCGGGCGAGCATGTCTGGTGAGGACGGTGGGGAGGTTCGGTACCTGCCGGCTGTGGTGGAGGTTTCCGGGGCCGGGGTGGAGACGGCTCGCCTTGATACCGGCGGGGATCGGGTTGAGATCTCTCTGCCGGGTGGGTTGGTTGAGGGCGACGGGCCGGGTGGGTTGGTTGAGGACGACGGGCCGGGGGCGAGTTCTGCGGGTGCTTCCAAGGCTGGAGCCGTCGCTTCCTCGGACGGCCTTGATGGACATGCCGGGCGGACCGTTGGCGGGGTTGGCTCTGCGGTGGGTGGCGCGGGATCGAGCAACGGTGGGTCAGGGGAGGCTGGGGCGAGCAGTTCGGGGTCCGGTGACGCGGCGCCGGGTGACCCAGGGGCAGGCAGCTCAGAGGTAGGCAGTTCAGGGGCAGGCAGCTCAGAGACAGGCAGCTCGGGGGCCGGCGACGCGGGAAGTTCGGAGTCGGCGGCGGGTTTGCTGGGGCGGGTGCCGGCTGTCGGGGAAGTCATGGCTGATGGAGACGAGGCGTTGCTTCCGGTCGTACCGGATGCGCCTGAGGTTGCAGAGCCCCCGACGGAGAGCGCTCCGGCGGGTGCGACCATGACGATTGCGCTTGGTGACGTTCGGCAGGCGTCGCGCGATCACGCGATTGCGGCTCGGGCGACTGCGTTGTCGGTGACCATTGCGGAGGGTGAGAGCGGAACCCGTGGCAAGCCCGGTTACTCCCCCAGCCGAGTACTCAACTTCGACCTTGGTGTCATGGAAGCGGCCGCCGTGTCCCCGGAACCAGCCGGCAGCGCAACGCCGGGGGACGTTTCGGACGCGTCGGCGGGGGCGGGCGGCGGATTGCCGATCACCGGGCCGCGGCTGGACGTTCTGGCGCTGAGCGGGCTGGCCCTGCTCGTCGCCGGGGCCGCCGCCGTGTTCCTCGGACGCCGAAGCCGCTTCTGATGACCTCCGCCCACGCGCGCAAGAACGAGCGGACGCCCACGTCCGCGACAACGGGCAGGCACCCGCGTGAGCGAGAAAGAGCGGCCCGTCCCGGTGGTTTGAAGGGCCAGGCGGGCCGGGGGGCCAGCTAAGCAGGCTGTCCTGGTTCGACCGTGTGGCCCATTCCTGGCCGAAGACGGTGACAAGGCGCGGCTATGGGCATTGAGTACTAGCTATACCTGCGGGGGGGTGCAGGAGGTGGCGGCGCCGCAACTGGGACCGAGTTCCCGCGTGCGGCGCCGCAGCCACTTCCGGCCAGGCGTCGAGTTCGGCAAGCAGCGCTCAGTAGCTAGCAGCAACGCTCAGCGAAAGCCCCAGCGCCAGCGCCAGCGCCAGCGCCAGCGCCAGCGAAGCAGGCAGGGCTTTGGAGCGAGCAGCACCGCACATCACGCAGCACCGCCCATCACGCAGTAACCAGCGCCCTCACCAACCCCTCAAGCGCCGCCCCAGCCCAGCACCACCTCACGCAGCCACCCGCAGTTCCCGCGACGCGCGTACCAAATCGTCGGCCTGGTCGTAAGCGTCCCCCACCACCTGCAAGATCTGACTAGCGAGTTTTGCCGCTGCCTCGATCTCGTCGTCTGAGGCCAGGCTCGCCGCGTTCCCGGTCAGCGCCACTGCCTCCACCGAGGCAAGCGCCGCAACCAAAGTCATGGCCAGCTTGGCCTGGGTGTCCCGCATCCACGTGATCAGCGAATCAGCCAATCGCGCCGTGGCGTGCAGGCGCGAGCCGAGGCTGTCCGGGGTTCCGCTTACCTGATCGGCAACGGTCAGGCGTGTGCGGTCGTAGGCTTCGGCCGCCTCCCCTGCCCATTCGCCGGGGCCCGGTAGTGAGCCGGCCAGCGCCGTGCATGTGTCTGCGGCAGCTTGCAGGTCCGGCGGGGCTTCAGCGAGGTCGGCCGGGCGGAGGGCGGCTACGGCGTGCACCGCATCCCCCGGGAGTAGCCGGACGCGGCGGAGTTCGGTCCATACTGCGTGGTCGGGTGGCGCTCCGGTTGTGCGCAGGATGGTGTCCACGCGGCGGATGAGGGGGGTGGCCGTACCCAGTACGTCGTCGAGGGTCATCAATCGGCCCGGTTCAGGCGACGGATCCGGTGGGCGGTTTCGTCGTCGGTTTGGTCGTAGGTTTGCGCGGTTGTTTCTATTGCCGCGGTCAGTTCGGTCAGCCGGGTGGTCAGGGTGCTGGCTTCCTGCGAACGCGCCTCGAGAACCTCGGTCCATAAGTCGTGCAGCCGTTTGCCCAGCTTGCCTGGCACGCCGCCGTGGTGGTCCGCGCCAAAAGCGTGTGGCGACACCGCGTGACCCGGCAGCGTACGTTCCACTGTGATCAGCTGATCGGTAATGGTCTCCAGCGCCCGTACGACCTCGATCATCACAGCTCTCCCAAAGCCCGGAAGGCGCCGAAGATCTCTCCGTGCAATTTCTCGCGCGCCCAGCGGGCCGCGTCAGCCGCATCCACGATCACCGCCTGCACCTCCCTGGCCAGGTCAGATGGGCTCCGATGCTGCAGGGAGCCACGAATGTGTACGTCAGTGATGTCGCCGGCGGCGGTCACCAGCACCTCGACCGTGTCGTCCGGGGAGTGCACCGTCACGACGTGGGCCTTGACCGCTTGGTCGAACTCCGCGCGCAACGCGTCCAAGCGCCGGTAGCGCTCGATGGCCTCGTCGATCCACGCCTCGTCGATCTCGCGGGGCATCCGTCGGCTCCTTACCGCGCGTACCGCATTGATTGCGTTACGGCACCGAACCGTACCCGGTGCAAGGAGCGGGACGCATCCGTCTCGGCGTCCGATGTGGATTAAATCTGACAGTTGGCGTTCAGCCGCGCCACAGGCCGAGCATCATCGCTTCCACCGCGATCTTGGGCTTGACGTTCTGCTCGATGGCTTCACGGCAGGCCAGCACCGCTTCCAGGCGTCGCAGCGTGCTCTCGGGCGACCACTTTTCCGCCGCAGCAGCCGACTGGGCAGCGGTGTCGGTGTGCACGACGCCCACCGGTGCGCGCCATGAGGTAATCAAGACATCCCGGTAGAAGCCCGCGAGGTCGACCAGCGCCCGGTCGAGCGAGTCGCGCTGCGCCCGGGTCAGCCGGGACTTTTGCCGCTTCTCAAGGTCCTTGATCTGACCTGCGGCACCACGCATGGCACCGGTGGCACCCCGGCCGGTGCCGCCCGCGCCAAGAGCCTGTTCGAGGGCGGCCCGCTCAGCTCCATCGGACTCCACGGACGCCGCGCTGGCTTCCGCCTCGGCCGCCTCGATCAGGGCCGAGGCGGCCTCGAAGCACGCTCCCACCCCGGTGAGGCGGCGCGGCACGGCGAGCACCGCCTCACGACGGGTTCGAGCATCCGCATCTCCGGCCAGCCGCTTGGCCCGGCCGACATGGCCCTGGGCTGCCGCCGCTGCCCATGCTGCGGTGTCGGGGGCGACGCCGTCACGGCGTACCAGAACCTCGGCTACGGCCTGGGCCGGCGGCTGCCGCAACGCTACGACGCGACAGCGCGACCGGATGGTCACCGAGATGTCGTCCGGGTGCGTGGACGGCGTGCAGAGCAGGAACACCGTGCGGGGCGGGGGCTCCTCGATCGCCTTGAGCAGGGCGTTGCCAGCCGCCTCGGTGAGCCGGTCGGCGTCCTCGATCACCACGGCCTGCCAGCGACCGCCAGTGGGGGCGCTGCTGGCTCGCAGGACGAGCGCGCGCATCTCGTTGACGCTGATCGACAAGCCTTCGGGTGCCACGAACCGGATGTCGGCGTGAGTGCCGCCGAGCGCGGTGTGGCAGCCGTGGCACTCGCCGCAACCGATGCCGCCGCGCTGACACTGCAGAGCTGCGGCAAACGCGCGGGCGGCGACGGAGCGGCCGGAGCCGGGCGGGCCGGTGAAGATCCACGCGTGGGTCATCGCGCCGGTGCCCGCGCCGGTGTCTCCGGTGACGATGCGGGCCGCGGCCGCGGCGGCCCGGGTCAGCGTCTCGACGGCCTCGTCCTGCCCGACCAGGTCGGCGAACACACTCATGGCGTCAATTCTCGCTCGTTCCCCGCTTGTCGCCCAGCCCGCCCGGATCCTCGCCCGCCGGAAGCACCTGAGTGGCGTCAGGCCCAGGAGGGGGAGAAGCAGGGGAGGAGGGCAGGACTTGGGTACGGTCAGAAGCTGGCGCCCCAGCGGGCAAAATTACCGACGTCTCATCCGGCGAAGCCCCCGCCCGCACCACAACAGTCGGATCAGCATCCCCCGCGCGCACCACAACGGTTGGATCAGCAGCACCCGCCTGCATCGTCACAGTTGAATCGGCGGCAGAGGGACGCAGCACCATGGTCGGGTCGGCGGCGGACGTCATGAGGTCGGGTGCGTTCAGATCCACCCCGGGCGGGGTGTCCGTGACATCGGGGGCAGCATGATGCTCCTCCCCTGCGATCAGCGCAGTGATCCGGGTCGCCACCGCACTCGCGATCTCCTCGGCCGGGCGCGCCGCGTCCAGCACCAGATAACGCTTCGGGTCTGCGGAGGCCAGGTCCAGGAAGGCGTACCGCACGCGTTCGTGGAAGGCTCGGGATTCGCTTTCGAGCCGGTCCTGACCTGCCCCGCGGGAGTCCACCCGGCCCAGGCCGACGGTGGGGTCGACGTCGAGCAGCACCACGAGGTCGGGTTTGAGGCCGCCGGTCGCCCATGAGGACAGCCAGGAGATCTCCTGCACCGGCAGTGTCCGGCCGGCGCCCTGGTACGCCAGGGACGAGTCGACGTATCGGTCACTGATCACTACGGCGCCGCGGGCGAGCGCTGGACGTACCACTGTTGCCACGTGATGGGCCCGATCCGCGGCATACAGCAGGGCTTCTGCTCGGGGTGACGGCGCGTCAGCGTCGGTGTCTTTCGTGAGCACCAGGCTGCGGATGCGTGCGCCCACGTCGGTTGCGCCCGGCTCGCGGGTCACCACGACGTCCTCGCCCGCGGCGATCAGGGTTTCGGACAACCGGGTGACCTGCGTCGACTTGCCGGCTCCTTCGCCACCTTCGAAGACCACGAAGATTCCGGTACGAGCAAAGGGTTCCACCGGCGACAGCGGCCGCCCCCGGATCGCGCCCCACAGGTCGGCCAGGACCGGTACGCCGTGCTTGTCGTCCATCTGGCGGAAGGCGGTCACCCCGGACCAGATGCCGCCCAGCCCAGCGACCAGCAGCAGGACCCGGGTGGACGAGATGTCGAACGAGACACCGCCCAGGTGAACCGTGCGCGAGCTGCCCAGGCCGACGAGCAGGCCAGCCAGCGAGATGGCCAGCAGCAGGACCAGGCGGGCACCGATCTGGACAACCGCGAACACGCGGCCGCGTACCTCGTCGTTTACCTGGCCGCCCAGCAGCGTGACGCCGGCGAGGAACGCCATGCCCGCGCCAGCGCCGACGAAAAGCGCGCCGAACAAGGCCATGGACAGGTGGAACGCCACGGACAGGAAGGCCACCGCGCCGCTGGCGAGCACCAGGCTGATGCCGAACCAGCGCCGCCGGGAGAGTTCCTTGACGATGGCCGGGCCGGCGCCGATGCCGATCGCCAGGCCGATGAACAGGGTGGCGAAGAGCAGGTAGAACGCGGCGTCGCCGGCGCCCAGGGAGGCGGTGAAGAAGCGGGCCGTGCCGACCACGATGCCGGCCCCGGCGAAGGCTCCGAAGATGCCGAGGACCAGTCCCCGTACGAACGGAGTGGTCCCGATGTAACGCCAGCCCTCGACGAACTGCCGGAACATGCTCTGCTCGGCGTTTTTCTGCTGGCGTTCCTGGCGGCCCTCGCTGATCTCCTTGATGCCGAAGAACACCACAGCGGCGGTGGCGGCTCGTGACAGCGCATTGATGTACAGCGCGATCTGCACCGGGGAGGCCCAGGTGGGCAGGCCCCCAACGGGTCCGCGGACCACGCCGTCGAGCGCCGCGAGCACCAGAGCCGCGAGGATGGGTGTGACGCCGTACGTGGTGATCAAGGAAAGTTGGTTTGATGCCTCGAGCCTGCCCTTGGGGATCAGGTTCGGCACCGCGGCTTCCTTGGCCGGGATCCACATCAGCGTGATCGTCTCGCCGATGAAGGTGGCGATGACCGTCCACGTTACGGTGAGGCCGCCGGAGGTGCTGACCAGGGCGACCACGGGGATGGACCCGTACACGATGAAGCGCAGGATGTCGCAGATCACCATCGTGTAGCGCCGGTCGAAGCGGTCGGCCATCACGCCGGCGATCGGGCCGAGGATCAGCGCCGGCAGCAGGCGGATCGCGATCGTGCTGCTGAACGCGCTGCCCTGCGCGACGCTGCCGCTGACCTGCTGTGAGGCGAACAGGGCAGTGGCGAGGATGCCGATCCAGTCGCCGAACGAGGCCACGCTGAGCACGAGCCAGAGCCGGCGGAAGGGTCGGATGCGCAGTACGGAGCGCAGCGCGGCAACCCCGGACAGGTCAACCGGCCCGGCGTCGCGTGGCGTGCTCTTGTCCGTATCGATGACCCCAACCTCCCCGTTGTCCTGCCCGAAGCACTCTAACGGGCGCTCGCAGCTCACCGTGGCTGCGCCCGTCCGGGTAGCACATAAATGAATGTCTTTCGCGTTGCTTCTCGAGCCGATAGGTTGCAAAAGTGATCGCTGAACGCCTGGCATTACAGACGCGGCTGGACCGCGCAACGGCGACCCTGGAGACGCCGCTGGCCGCGGTCGACCTGGCCGCCTTCGACGCCAACGCCGCCGCACTGGCGCTGCGGTCGGCCGGAAAGCCGATCCGGGTGGCCAGCAAGTCGGTACGGGTCCGCGCGCTGCTGGAGCGCGTCCTGCAACGGCCCGAGTGGGCCGGCGTCATGGCGTACACGTTGAAAGAGGCCATCTGGCTGGTGCGCACCGGCGTGAGCGACGACGTGCTGGTCGGCTATCCGACCGTGGACCGCACCGCGATCGCCGAGCTCACCGGCGACCCGCAACTGGCCGCCGCGATCACCCTGATGGTGGACAGCACGGCCCACCTCGACGTGGTCGATGCGGTAACGCATCCGCGCCGGCGCCCCGACGTACGGATCTGCCTCGAACTCGACGCCTCGTGGCGCCCTTCCGGGCCGATGCACATCGGGGTCCGCCGCTCCCCCGTCCACTCCGCCGCGCAGGCCGGTGAGCTGGCCCGCCGCCTGGTCGCGCGGCCCGGCTTCCGGCTCGTCGGCATGATGGCGTACGAGGCCCACATCGCCGGTGTCGGCGACAAGCCACCCGGCCAGGCCCTGCGCGCCCGGGCGATCCGGGTGATGCAGCGCCGGGCACTGCCCGAGCTGCTCCGCCGTCGCATGGCCGCCGTCCGGGCGGTCCGGCAGCACGCCGACCTGGAGTTCGTCAACGGCGGCGGCACGGGCAGCCTCGCCCTCACCGCCGCGGACCCCTCGGTCACCGAGCTCACCGCTGGCTCCGGGCTGATGGGTCCCACTTTGTTCGACGCCTACCGGGCGTGGCAGCCCACCCCGGCGACCTTCTTCGGCCTGTCGGTGGTCCGCCGCCCGGCCCCGAGGATCGCCACGGTGCTCGGCGGCGGCTGGATTGCCTCCGGTCCCACCGGCCCGTCCCGCCAGCCCACTCCGTGGCTCCCGGCCGGCCTGCGCTTCCGCGCCGACGAGGGCGCCGGCGAGGTGCAGACCCCGCTGGTCGGTCCGGCCGCCGACGAGCTGCGTCCCGGCGACCGGGTGTGGTTCCGTCACGCCAAGGCCGGCGAGCCCTGCGAGCACGTCAATGAGGTGCACCTCATCGACGGCGACACGGCGGCGCCAGCCCCGACGTACCGGGGAGAGGGGTATGCGTTCCTCGGTTGACCGGCGTGGGTCAGGCCTGCACGTGACGGTGCAGGTATTCCCTGATCAGCGCCTTGGCCTCGATCAGCACGGCCTCGTCGCCGGTCACCTCACGCCGGAACGCGAGCTTGATCAGCGCGTCCGCCGACTCGACCGCGATCAGCAGCGCGAACCGCAGCCGAGCCCGGTCGATCAGCTGGAACTGCTCGACCAGCAGCTCGGCCAGCCGGTCACCGATGACGGCGTTGTTGTCCCGCTCGGCGTCGAGCAGGTGCAGGTCCACCACGTCGCCGAAGTGCAGCGTGCGGAAGCCGGGCACGCTGCGGTGCATGTGGATGTACGCATCGATCGCCGCGTCAACGCCGTCCCACCAGTGGGCGAACGTCTCGTTGGCGAAGCGCGCGGACAGGCTCTGCAGGTAAGCGTCCATGTTACGCATGGCCAGGGCCTGCACGATGGCCCGCTTGTCGGGGAAGAACTGGTAGACCGAGCCGATGGCTACTTCGGCGCGTTCGGCCAGCAGGGTGGTGGTCAGGCCCTCGTACCCGACCTCATCGACCAGCTCGGCGCAGGCATCGAGCATGCGCTGAACCCGGGCAACGCTTCTGCCCTGCACCGGTACGCGCCGCAGCGGTCCGGTGGTGACGGTTGGTGTCGACACGCGTCGCCACTCCCTCTCAGCAGTGATAATCGGAACGTTACTCGGATCAACGAGCGAGGGGCATCGACGGGACGCCAACGTCACCCGGCATTACCGGTTTTGTGCGACTGTCCGTTCATCCCCTCTCGCCCCCTCCCCCCGACAGGACCCCTCGCGTGACTGATCTGACCTGGCGCAACTGGGGCGGCAACCAGCATTCCCACGCCGCGAACGTTCTCACCCCCGGCACCGTGGACGAGGTATCGGCCCTGGTCAAGGAGGCAATGGCCACAGGCCGAAAGGTCAAAGCGATAGGAAGCGGCCACTCCTTCACCGCAATCGCGGTGGCCGACGACCAGCGCGTGGTGCTGAGCCGGCTCAACCGTTTGGTGTCGGTGGAGGGAAATCTGGTCACCGTCGAGGCGGGCATGCCGCTGCACCAGCTCAACGAGGTGCTGGCCAAGCTGGGGCTGGCCATGCCCAACCTGGGCGACATCGACCAGCAGACCATTGCCGGAGCCATTTCGACGGGTACGCACGGCGCTGGGGCCAAGCACTCCACGCTCGCCTCCGTGGTCGAGGCGGTCACCCTGGTCACCGGCACGGGCGAGGTGCTGCACATCGACTCGGCATCACCGCTGTTCCCGGCGGCCCGGCTCAGCCTTGGTGCGCTGGGCATCCTGGTCGAGGTGACGCTGCGCTGCGTACCGGCGTTCTACCTGCTGGCCGACGAGCGCCCGATGCCGCTGGCCGAGGTGCTGAGGGGCCTGCCGTCGGAGATCGAGAGCAACGAGCACCTCGAGTTCTACTGGTATCCGTACACCGACCGTGCGCAGCTCAAGCGCAACAACAAGGTCGAGGTGGCCGACCGCCCGCTGCCCGGCCTGCGCACCTGGCTGGACGAGGAGTTCCTGTCGAACACGGTCTTCGAGGGCGCGTGCCGCCTGGGCCAGAAGATCCCCGCAATGGTCCCGGCAATCAGCGCAGTCGCGGCCAGAGCACTGACCGCCCGTACGTACACAGCCCGCTCGGACCGGGTCTTCTGCACCACCCGCCGAGTTCGCTTCGTGGAGATGGAATACGAAATCCCCCGCGAACACCTCCCCGAAGTGCTGGCCACCCTGCCCCGCATCATCGAAACCCTGCCGTTCAAAATCCAGTTCCCCGTCGAGGTCCGCTTCACCGGCCCCGACGACATCTGGCTGTCCCACGGCTACGGCCGCGACTCCGCATATGTGGCGATCCACCAGTACTCGGGCACGCCCTACGAGCCTTACTTCCGCGCCTTCGAAGCGGTGTGCGAGCCGCTGGGAGGCCGGCCGCACTGGGGCAAAATGCACTATCGGAACGCGGAGTCCCTGCGTCGCGCCTACCCCAAATTCAACGACTTCCTAGCGGTACGAGACCAGCTCGACCCAGCCCGAGTCTTCACCAACGCCTACTTGCACCAGGTCCTCGGCGACTAGCTGCACTCGTTCAGCAGAACTCGTCACGACGGTCTAGGAAATCTGCGAATGGACGCCGTTGCTGAGGCATGCCGCAGATACGCCACGAAGGTCGCCGGCGACATCACTCGGCTGTGCTTTCGCAACCTCCCTTTACTGTAGAACTGCAAAAACTCCCGGTCGCGCGTCACGCAGTAGACTCGCGCCAAGCCGTCTATGCCTGTCAGGGTCTGGCAAGCTCCATAGATCAGGCCATCCTCATGATCGAGAGGCGGTTTACCGTCCGTATCTGTGCGGCCGAGAGTGCCGCCGCACTCGTCGGCAAGACCATGGATCAGGTCATCAACCAGGGCCTGACCAGATTTTTTGCTCCAGCCCAGACCACACTCCCCTGATACCGGGTCACGATCGGCGGACTGCACCGCTTTACCTCGCACCATCCTGTCGATATGGCTGGACGTCCAGACCTCGAGCGCCCCCTGTCCGGGGAAGCAGCCCGGCATGGTGACGGCAATCGCGCGCAAAGAATCGAATGCACCATCGATTGGATGCGGCAATGGGACTGCGTTCAGCCTCGCTGACATAGCGAGGAACTTCTCCCAGGTGAATGGTTCGCCCAGGACGCGCGCCACGTCGAGATACACGTTGCAGTCGAACACCACTTGGTGGCGTTGCCCCTCGTCGCTTAATCCCACGATCAGGCACCCGTATCGGCCGGGCGGCGCTCCTCCTCAGTACCCTCGCCGTCGTATCTCGGACCCGGGTCGAGATTCGAGCTGCCCCACGGGTGGTCTCCGGGGTCCGAAAACTCCGGGCCCAGCGATTCAATAAACGCGTCAATATCAGGCGGGACCATAAACCCCGACTCCCACACGTGAATACCGACAGTCGCCAGGAAGGCTGCATTCCTGCCATCAAGGCGACGATGCGAACGGAAGAACTGTGCCATCGACTGCTCACTGATGAGCTCCGCACCGCGAGCACCCTCGGGCAAATCGGCACGTGCTTCCTGCCACGGCAATTCAGTTTTGACGAGCGCTTCCAATTGATCTGCGGAGAGTGAGCCGTAGGTCCGCAGCACCAGCGTCAGCAAATTCGACGCTTCGTCGCTCAAGGCCACCTGTGCCGACTCTCGCAAAATTTGCTGACCGGCCCATCCACCCTGGCGGGCAAGAAGGACGGACGGCAGTACGGGTCCCTCTGGCCACGCTTCGAAGCATTCAGCGAATAGCGGCTCATCGGTGATCGCTAGCTTCCACGCTTGAGCGTAGAACAAGAGCTTCTGGACGCTCATAACGTCGATCCAAGGGCCAGACCGGGCGATGATCACAGCAGCCACGTCATCGGCCCGCAGCATGTGATCACCCCGCTCGATTGGTCGCACAGCTTCAACCAGCATGGCACACACTCCTCAGCTAGCCAGGACTGCCGGGAATCGGCAGCGCCCTACTTACCGAGCACAAGACTACTAGTCGCGCAACAAGTCGTCACGCCCTTCGATGTGCCAACTTGGCAGGCGACTACTCGGCCGAGGCGGCGGCCTTTGCCGGGGCAGCCTTTTTGGCAGCCGCCTTCTTGGCTGCGGGCGCCCCGTTCACAGCCTTGGCCGCCGTGGCTTTCTTGGCCGGCGCCTTCTTAGCCGTGGCCTTGGTTGCAGCCTTCTTGGCCGGCTCGGCTGTCTTCTTCGCCGCGGCCTTCTTGGTTGCCTTCTTCTTCGGCGCCGGACCCTTGGCTCGCTTCTCCGCCAGCATCTCGGAGGCCTGTTCGAGGGTCAGTTCCTCCGGCGTCTGCCCACGCCGCAGCGATGCGTTGTACTCGCCGTCGGTTACGTACGGGCCGAAGCGGCCGTCCTTGATCACCAGCGGGTTCTGGGTCGCCGGGTCGGGGCCCATCTCGCGCAGCGGCGGGGCTGCTGCTCGGCGCTGGCGGGTCTTGGGTGCCGCCAGCAGGGCCAGGGCCTCGTCGAGGGTGACCGTGAACAGCTTTTCTTCGCTGTCCAGCGAGCGGTAGTCGGTGCCGCGTTTGACGTACGGGCCGTAGCGGCCGTTGGCGGCGCTGATCTCGGCACCCTCGGGGTCGGTGCCGAGGATGCGGGGCAGGGTGAGGAGCTTGAGGGCTTCGTCGAGGGTCAGCGTGTCCGGGGTCTGGTTGCGGAACAGCGAGGACGTGCGCTCGCCGGCTTGGACGTACGGGCCGTAGCGGCCGGACTTGACCTGGACCTCGTCGCCGTTGGCCGGGTCCTGGCCGAGGATGCGCTCGCCACCACCGCCGAGGAAGAGCTCGTCGACCTTCTCCCGGGTGAGCTCGTCGGGAGCCACGCCCTCGGGGATCGAGACGCGGTCGTCGGCTGACTCCTCGGTGGCTTCCGGGAGCTGGCGCTGCAGGTAGGGGCCGTAGCGACCGACGCGGACGACGACGTTGCGTCCTTCGTCATCGGTGTAGAGCGGGATGGAGTTGACCGAGCGCGCGTCGATGGCGCTGAGGTTCTCGGTCACCATCTTCTTCAGGCCGCCGGCTCGGGCGATGGCGTCCTCGGCGCTGGCGGTCTCGCTACCGAAGTAGAAGGACGTGAGGAAGTCCAGCGACGCGTGGTCGCCACCGGCGATGTCGTCGAGCCTGCTTTCCATGGCGGCGGTGAAGTTGTAGTCGACCAGGCGCGGGTAGTGGCCTTCGAGTAGCCCGATGACCGCGAACGCCAGGAAGGACGGGATCAGCGCCTGACCGCGCTTTTCCACGTACCCCCGGTCCTGGATTGTTCGCATGATCGACTCGTAGGTCGACGGGCGGCCGATGCCCAGCTCCTCCAGCGCCTTGACCAGCGACGCCTCGGTGTAGCGGGCGGGCGGTGAGGTGTGGTGGCCGGCCGCGGCGAGTTCCTCGGCGGTCAGCGGCTGGTCCTTGACCAGGTTGGGAAGGCGACGCTCGGCGTCCTCGGCCTCGGCGTTCTCGTCGTCGGAGGACTCGACGTAGGCGCGCAGGAAGCCGGGGTCGGTGATCGTCTTACCGGTCGCCGCGAAGTCCGCCTCCTCCCCCGCGGTGGAGGTGGCGCGGATGCGGATGGAGACCGAGTTGCCGACCGCGTCGGTCATCTGGGAGGCGATCGTGCGGCGCCAGATCAGCTCGTACAGCCGGAACTCGTCGGTGGAGAGCTCATTGGCCACCTCGCCGGGGGTGCGGAAATTCTCCCCTGCGGGTCGGATCGCCTCGTGCGCTTCCTGGGCGTTCTTGGCCTTGCCGGTGTAGCGGCGGGGCTGGGTCGGCACGTTGCGCTCGCCGTAGAGCTCGGCGATCTGCCGGCGGGCCGCGGTCAGCGCCGTCTCGGAGAGGTTCACCGAGTCGGTTCGCATGTAGGTGATGTAACCGTTCTCGTACAGCCGCTGGGCCGTGCGCATGGTCTGCGACGAGGAATACCGCAGCTTACGCGCGGCCTCCTGCTGCAGGGTCGAGGTGATGAAGGGCGGGTAGGGCTTGCGCCGGTACGGCTTCTCCTCGACCCGGGTGACCGCGAACGGCCGGTCCTCGAGCCGGGCGGCCAGCCCGCGGGCGCCGTCGCCGTCCAAGTGCACCACCGAGGCGCCGGGGCGCACTTTGCCGGTGTTGGGTTCGAAGTCCTTGCCGGTGGCGATGCGGTCGCCGTCCAGCGCGATCAGTGTGGCGCTGAAGGTGCGGGGGCCCTCGACTTGGCCCTGCACGGCGAGTTGGGCGTTGATGTCCCAGTACTCGGCCGAGCGGAACGCCATGCGCTGCCGCTCGCGTTCGACCACGATGCGAGTGGCGACCGACTGGACCCGGCCCGCGGAGAGCCGGGGCATCACCTTCTTCCAGAGGACCGGGCTGACCTCGTACCCGTAAAGACGGTCGAGGATGCGCCGGGCCTCTTGCGCGTCGACCAGGTCTCGATCGATTTCGCGCGGGTTTGCGACGGCGGCCTGGATGGCCGGGCGGGTGATCTCGTGGAAGACCATCCGCTTGACCGGGACCTTGGGCTTGATCGTTTCGACCAGGTGCCAGGCGATTGCCTCGCCCTCGCGGTCCTCATCGGTGGCCAGCAGGATCTCGTCGACTTCCTTGGCGAGTTTCTGCAGCTTGGCGATCTGCGCCTTGCGGTCGGCGGAGACCACGTAGAGCGCCTGGAAGCCGTTGTCGACGTCGACTCCGAGCCGCGCCCACGACTCGCCCTTGTACTTGGCGGGGACGTCGGCGGCGTTCTTCGGCAGGTCGCGGACGTGGCCGAAGGAGGCCTCGACGACATAGTCGGGGCCCAGGTAGCCGGCGATGGTCTTGATCTTCGACGGGGACTCGACGATGACCAGACGGGTCGTCCTGGCATTGCTCGGCACGGCACTCCCAAACTTCGACTCATGCGCCCGGCCCGTCGCGGACGACGGGCACGCGGACGTTCAACGTAACGCGCCGGACGAGCTCCCATTCCCCGGGCAGGTCAAGAAGTCGGATGGTAACGGCCCGGCCACCGCACGCGTCCGACGGCGTCACCGTACACCGGGAACGTAGCCCCTTGCCGCACACAATCGGGGAAGATCATGCAGTCGCGCCGCCGGGCCACAGCCTCGCCGGGGCCGCATCCGGGCGTTCGCCGACCAGTTCCGCCAGCCGGGCGAGACGCCTGCGACCTGCGATCTCGTACGTCCGGGCGGGCTGAACGGTGCCCGCCAGCCCGACCCGGGTCAGCGCGGCATCGACCGCCTTGTCAAGCGAGGCGTCGGGATCCAGACCGAGGGTGTACCCGTGGCGGGTAGGCGTTCCGGCGGCGGCCACCCACAAGCGCAGCCGCGAGCCGTTGAGAAACAGCTTCCCGGACGGTGGCGGCCAGGCGGTGGCAAGGGCGTTCAACCTGCTGCTGTACGCCGTCCGTACCTCGAAAGCGACGGTCCTCTCGGCTTCCCGCACGGCCGGGTCGGCAGGGGTCGATGGATCTTCGTCGGATTCCTGATCCACGGGTACTGCCGTGAGTTCCGCCACCCGTTCCTCGGGCGGGTTCTCCAGAATCGGGTGCCAGTTGACCACCAGTCCCCGGCCGACAAGCTCCTGAACCAGCACGTGCACCCGCCACGCGGCATCCACGCGTACGGAAACCCGGCCGGTTCCTCCCATTCGTCCGAGCCGGCCGGGACCGGCGAGCAGCCCGGCCAGATCGGCGAGGGAGGGGTCGACCGCTTCGACGCCAAAAACGGACAACTGCTTGCCGCCGGGAGGGGCGGGCACGGCAGTGCGGGGACGGCGTGGATGGACCGGCTCAACCGGCGCGGGCAGGACCTCGCGCGGGATGAGAGGCCATCCGAGCTCCGCCATGGTCAGCGGCACTCGGGGGCTTCGTCGAACGCCTCCTTGAGCTCCACGGACGACAGGTTACTGGTGTCCAGCTCGCTGGCCTGGTATTCGGTGTTAAGCGTCTGCACAACCATGGCGACCTTGGCGTAGAAGTCCTTCGCCGGGCTGGTGGTGAGCGCTTCGATGCCCGAGCGGGCCTTGCCGTAGGCGTCACGCATGGCGCTGAGCGAGGTGGTGAAGCCGTCCGCCACCTTCTTACCGCCGTCGACGTCGGGCACGCCCGCGTCCGCGACGCCCTTGCGCGCCTTCTCGCTGGCGTCCTGCGCCCCGCCGAACAACCGCATCAGGTTTTCCTTGGCCTGACCGGGGGTGGTCGCCACGTTCATCTGCTGCTGGGTGCGGGTGGTCAGGTTGCCGATCTCGGTGCGCCACGGCGCCAGGACCTGACACACGGTAGCGGCCCACGCGCGCGGCGCCGGGCCGCTCGCACACGCACCCAGCGTCACGACGAGCGAGCAAACGAGGAGTAAGGAAAACGTGCGGGCCGTGCGCATGATGTGCAGCGTACGGCCAACGCGCGGCGGAGGGCACCCGGCGAGCGCCGGGTGCCCTCCGCGACCGCTTCCGGTCAGGCGCTGACCCGCTCCGACGGCGAGGCCGGAGACGGTGCCTCGTCGCCCATCGAGATCGGCTTGCGCTTGCTCCACACCACAGCGGCCACGATGATCAGCGCGGCCACGACCGCGATGCTCACCCGCAGCGCGGTGTTCTTGTCGGTGCCCACGCTCCACGCCACCACGGCCGGCGCAATCAGCAGCGAGACCAGGTTCATCACCTTGAGCAGCGGGTTGATGGCCGGGCCGGCGGTGTCCTTGAACGGATCGCCGACGGTGTCACCGATGACCGTGGCGGCGTGCGCGTCGGAGCCCTTGCCGCCGAACGCGCCGTCCTCGACCAGCTTCTTGGCGTTGTCCCACGACCCACCGGAGTTGGCCAGGAACACCGCCATCAGCGTGCCCGCCCCGATCGCCCCGGCCAGGTACGACGCCAGCGCCCCGGCGCCCAGTCCGAACCCGACAGCGATGGGCGCCATGATGGCCAGCAGACCCGGAGTGAGCAGTTCGCGCTGGGCGTCACGGGTGCAGATGTCCACAACTCGCCCGTATTCGGGGCGCTGCGTGCGGTCCATGATGCCCGGGAAGTCGCGGAACTGCCGCCGTACCTCCATCACGACCGCGCCGGCCGAGCGGGAAACCGCGTTGATGGCCAGACCGGAGAAGAGGAACACGACAGCGGCACCGACCAGCAGGCCCACCAGGTTGCGCGGGTTGGAGATGTTGAGCAGCCCGAGCACCTCGGCGCCGATCCGGTCGGCGGAGATGCCGGCGTCGGCAAGCGAGGACTGCAACGTGTTGGTGTACGAACCGAACAGCGCCGTGGCCGCGAGCACCGCCGTCGCGATCGCGATGCCCTTGGTGATCGCCTTCGTGGTGTTGCCGACCGCGTCGAGCTCGGTGAGGATCTGCGCGCCCCGCTCGTCGACCTCGCCGGACATCTCCGCGATGCCCTGCGCGTTGTCGGAGATCGGGCCGAAAGTGTCCATGGCCACGATCACGCCGACGGTGGTCAGCAGGCCGGTGCCGGCGAGCGCCACGGCGAACAGCGACAGCGTGATCGACGAGCCGCCGAGCAGGAACGCACCGTATACACCGGCGCCGATCAGCAACGCGGAGTAGACGGCCGACTCGAGGCCGACGCTGATGCCGGCGAGCACGACGGTGGCCGCGCCGGTCTGCGAGGACTTGCCGATGTCCTGCACAGGGCGCCGCTCGACCTCGGTGAAGTAGCCGGTCAGGGCCTGGATGGCGGCGGCCAGCACGATGCCGATGACCACCGCGCCGATGGCAACGAGCTGCGGATTGCGGCCGCTGGCGACAACTCCGGCGTCCAGCGAGGTGTCGTTGAATCCGGCGAAGGAGTCCGGCAGGTAGATGAAGCTGACGATCGCCACAATGATCGCACTCAGCACCGCGGAGATGTAGAACGCGCGGTTGATGGCGGTCAGTCCGTTGCGGTCGGACGCGCGCAGCCGGGTGATGAACACGCCGACGATCGCGATGACCACGCCGACAGTGGAGACGATCAGCGGGAAGATGAGCCCGTCCTGGCCGAACGCCGCCTGGCCGAGGATCAGCGCCGCGACCAGCGTGACCGCATACGACTCGAACAGGTCGGCGGCCATGCCGGCGCAGTCACCGACGTTGTCGCCCACGTTGTCGGCGATGGTGGCGGCGTTGCGCGGGTCGTCCTCGGGGATGCCCTGCTCGACCTTGCCCACCAGGTCGGCGCCGACGTCGGCGGCCTTGGTGAAGATGCCGCCGCCGACCCGCATGAACATGGCGAGCAGCGCGGCCCCGAAGCCGAAGCCCTCCAGCACCGTCGGGGCGTCCCCGCGGTAGATCAACACGACCAGCGCGCCGCCGAACAGCCCCAGGCCGACGGTGAGAAAGCCGACCACGCCGCCGGTGCGGAAGGCGATGCCCATCGCCTTCTCCCGCCCGCCCGACTCGCCGGCCGCCGCGGCCACCCGCAGGTTCGCCCGGGTGGCCAGCGCCATGCCGGCCCCGCCGATGAACGAGCTGAACAGGGCGCCCACGATGAAGAACAGCGACCGGCCGATCTTCACAGCGGTCTCGTTGTCGCTGTCGCCGTGCACGGGCAGCAGGAACAGCAGGATGACGGCGATCACGACGAAGATCGCCAGCGTCCGGAACTGCCTGATGAGGTACGCCGTAGCGCCCTCCTGCACGGCTCCGGCGATCTCTTGCATGCTCGTCGTGCCCCGGCCGGCCTTGAGCACCGACTGCACGAAGATGGCGGCAAAGGCGAGCGCTACCAGCGCGAACACGATCGCCACGATGATGAACGTGACGTTCGAACTGGACAAGGACCCCCCGCCGCTCTCCGCGGCGAGGGTTGTGGAGCTTCCGGACATCAATGTCCTCCTGTACACCGACCGCGCCGGGCAGCGGACGAGTCTGCCCGGTGCATCCCCGCGGGCGGGGAGACGACGAAACCGGGTCCCGCGGGCCGCGGAACCCAGGAGCAGTAGCTGATTACCGACGTACTGTAATGGGCGAACGTGGTGATGGTCACATACGGGTAGGCCGTATCGTGGTGATGTTCTTCGCTGTGTAAGCGGTTGGCAATCGCCCGGCGAAGGCCCTAAGCTTCGGCGCTCCCGGCGACTTTTCCCATGCGCTGCGCCCAGCGGCGTGATCTTTGCGCCAAACGGCAAACAGGCCGCCGCCCGAGGGGCGACGGCCTGGTGAAGTACGGTTACGTCAGCGGCGGCCGACCGGCCAGACCATCCTGACCTCGGTGCCGGCACCCTCGTCAACCGGGCGGACCTGCAGGTCGTCGACGAAGCCGGCGAGTAGCGCGAAACCCACGCCGGTGGTCAGCGCCTCGTCGGTGAGCGACTCGTCGGCCAGCTCGTCGGGCGGCAACTTGGTCAGGCCGATGCTCGCCTCGATCGGCGCGCGATCGATGACGCGAACCATGTACGAATCCGAGTCGGACATTTCCACCATGACCAGGTCCGGGATGCGGTACTGGTTGTGCAGGGCGACCGCGCGGGTGCAAGCCTCGCCGATGGCCAGGCGAACCTCGTCCAGCAGCTCCTCGGCGACCCCCGCGCGCCGAGCGACCGCAACGCCGACCAGGCGGGCCGTGCGGACATGCACGGGAGCCGGCGAGAAGGACAGCCGTACCGTGGCCATCACGCCGTCGGGGGGTTGTCGCCGGACGACGTCGAGGTGGCCGCTTCGATCGAGGGGTAGATCGGGAACACCTGGTCCAGTGCGGTGATCCGGAAAATCTTGAGCAGCGGCTCCTTGGCGCAGACCAGCCCGAACGTGCCACTCGCGGCGCGCAATCGCTTCAGCGCCCCGACCAGCACGCCGAGACCCGTGGAATCCAGGAAGTCGACGCGAGCCAGATCCACCACGACATGACGCGAACCACCGTCGACCAGCTCGACAAGTCGTTCCCGCAGTCGTGGCGCCGTATAGACGTCGACTTCACCGCCCACGTCGAGCACCGTGTGCTCGCCGACGGTCCGAGTCGTCAGCGACAGCTCCATCGGTCCTCCTCCCAGGCATGCCTGCGATCTCCCCAGCGAATCTAACCACCGCGCGTCACTGCCCGCCGCGTCGCACCCCGCCTCCTACCCGTTTGGGGTTCGAGCCATACCGGTGTCAGAGTGCAGGACGTGACCACGACTGTTCCCGGCATTCCGGCCGCGCGCAGCGGACTGGAGGCACTCGGACCAGCGGAACTACTGCACCGGTTAAGAGCCGGGCGGTCCTCGCCGGAGGAGTCCCCGGTCACCCACATCGAACGCATTGAAGCCCGCATCGGCCGTACGGTGACCTGGCCGCCCTGGGTTCCGCAGGTCCTCCGCGACGCGTACGGATTCGAGCCCTGGGAGCATCAAGCCACCGCCGCCGGGCACGCCCACGCCGGCAACCATGTCGTCATCGCCACCGGCACGGCGTCGGGCAAGTCGCTCGCCTACCAGATGCCGGCGCTGAGCCGGCTCGTGGACGATCCGCGCGCGACAGTGCTCTATCTCTCCCCCACCAAGGCGCTTGCGGCAGATCAACTGCGGACCCTGGTACGTCTGGGCGTCGGCGGTGTGCGGCCGGCCACTTACGACGGTGACACCCCGCGCGAGGAACGCGAGTGGATCCGCCAGCACTCGCGGTTCGTGCTCACCAACCCCGACATGCTGCATCACGCCCTGCTGCCGGCCCACGCCAAGTGGGCGATATTTCTGCGACGCCTGTCGTACGTAGTGATCGACGAATGCCACACCTACCGTGGCGTCTTCGGGTCGCACGTGGCCCACGTGCTGCGACGCCTGCGCCGGCTCGCGGCCCAGTACGGCGGCAACCCCACGTTCGTCCTCGCCTCGGCCACCTCGGGGGATCCGGCCGACGCCGCGGCCCGCCTGACCGGGTTGCCGGTCACCGCGGTCACCGAGGACGCCTCGCCGCGCGGAGCGGTGACGTTCGCGTTGTGGGAGCCGCCGCTGCTGCCCGGCGAGGAACCCGAGCTGCCGCCGACCCGGCGCTCGGCGCTCACCGAGACGGCCGATCTGCTGACGGACGCGGTGGTGGCGGGCACCCGGACGCTGGCCTTCGTCCGCTCCCGCCGCGGTGCCGAGGTGGTCGCCACGATGACCCACCGCTCGCTGGACGAGGTGGTGCCCGGGCTCGGCAAACGCGTCGCGGCGTACCGAGCGGGCTACCTCAAGGAGGACCGCCGGGCGATCGAGCGTGCGCTGCTGTCCGGCGAGCTGCTCGCGCTGGCCTCCACCAACGCCCTCGAACTCGGGGTGGACCTGGTGGGCCTGGACGCGGTGCTGATCTGCGGCTACCCGGGCACCCGGGCATCGCTCTGGCAGCAGGCGGGCCGGGCGGGCCGAGCCGGTGGTGAGGCGCTGGCCGTGCTGATCGCCCGCGACGACCCGCTCGACACGTACCTGGTCCATCATCCCGAGGCGGTGTTCGGCCGGCCCGTGGAAGCCACCGTGCTCGACCCCACCAACCCGTATGTCCTCGGTCCCCAGCTGTGCAGCGCCGCCGCCGAAGCACCGTTGCGGCCGGGCGACCTGGAGTTGTTCGGCGGTGAACCGGCCCGCCAGGCGGTCGAAGCGCTGGCCGCGTCCGGAGCGCTGCGCAAACGCCCGTCGGGCTGGTACTGGACGCACACCGGCCGCCCCGAGGTTGACCTGCGCGGCACCGGCGGCGCCCCGGTCGCGGTGGTGGAATCGGCCACCGGGCGGCTGCTGGGCACGGTCGACCAGGGCTCGTCGCACGCCATGTTGCACCCAGGCGCGGTGTATCTGCACCAGGGCGTGACCTATGTGGTGGACGAGCTCGACCTGGAGGACACGGTTGCGCTGGTGCACGCGGCCAACCCGGACTGGTCAACGCACGCCCGCGACGTCACGGACCTCTCGGTGGTATCCATCCGGAACCGCGTGGACGCCGGCCCGGTGAGCCTGTTCCTGGGCGAGGTCGACGTGACGAACCAGGTGGTGTCGTACCAGCGCCGCCGCATCGGCTCCAACGAAGTGATCGACACCCGGCCGCTGGACCTCCCGCCGCGGCAGCTTCGCACGGTGGCGGTCTGGTTCACGATCACGCCCGAAGCGCTGCTGCGAGCCAAGGTCGAGGCGCCGGACGTACCGGGCGCCCTGCACGCCGCCGAGCACGCCGCCATCGGTTTGCTTCCGCTGATGGCCACCTGCGACCGCTGGGACATCGGCGGCCTCTCAACGGCCAACCACCAGGACACCGAGAGCCCAGCAGTCTTCGTGTACGACGGGCACCCCGGCGGCGCCGGCTTCGCAGAGCGCGCGTACGCCACAGCAGCGGCCTGGCTCTCGGCCACCCGCGAAGCCATCGCAACCTGCACCTGCGAAACCGGCTGCCCCTCCTGCGTCCAATCCCCGAAATGCGGAAACGGCAACAACCCCCTCGACAAACACCGCGCCGTCAACGTGCTCGACGCAGTCCTCACCCACCTCCCCACCTGAGCTGTCACCGCGCCGCGCTTACCGGGCTGGGCCGGCGCGAGCGGTCGCGGAGGTGTCGCCCAGCACGAGCGACACCTTCGCGGCCACCACCACCTCAAGCCCTTCCACCCGGCACGCCTGCATCTCGGCGTCGTTGCGCGCCACGACCTCACCCGCCCGCGCGCAGGCCACCTCGGCACCTTCCACCGCCCGCATCGCTCCCGCGAGCGCGCCCAGGTCAGCCGCCGTGCGCGCCTCGTGACGCCCGGTTCGTACCGCTCCGACCTGCGCCCCGGCCATCCCCGCCAGCACCATCACCAGCCCAAGCGCCAGGATGAGCAGCGAAGCCGCACCCCGGTCACGCGCGTCAGTGGCGATCATGGGACCGCCCCTGGTTCGCGGGCGGCGGTGGCGTCGGCGTGCACCGACAGGGCGGGCAGGCGGGCGCCGAGGACCGCCACCCGCACCGTTACGCGAACCGTCACTGTGTCGGCGGGCAGCTCCCCCGAGGTGACCTCGACGACCGCGCCCGGGGCGATCTCGGCGGCCCGTTCGACCGCCGGGCCGCCTCGGGCTGCGAGCAGGGCGCCTTCGCGGGCGGCATCCTCGCAGCGGGCCCGGGCCGTTGCCGCGGTTACTGCGGTGAGACCGGTCAAGAGAAAGATCATGAGCACCGGCAGCCCGACCGCCAGCTCCGCCGTGAACGCCCCGCGGTCCCGTCCTGCGGCGAACCACCGGCGCGCCATCAGCCGAAGGCCCGCGCGATCACATCGTTCAGTTCGGTCTGGACGATGGGGCTCTGCACGACCTTGTACAGCACAGCCGCGAGCCCCGCGGCTGCGAGCGAACCCATGGCGTACTCGATGGTGCTCATGCCGTCGTCCTTGTTGGCCTGCGCCAGGCGCGTCAGCAGTCGATTCACGAAGTTCTCCTCTGATGAAACGGAACGGACATCTCAGAACACGTCGCCGAGCGCGGCGACAACGACCGGCACCAGGCCGGCGAGCATGAAGGCGGGCAGGAAGCACAAGCCGAGCGGGAGCACGATCAGCACGCCGGCGCGACGGGCCGCGGCTTCGGCGGCGATCGCCCGGTCGGCTCGCAGATCGTCGGCCAGGCGGGTCAGGGCACCGGAGAAGGCGGCGCCGCTGACACTTGACCGGACTGCCGCGGACACCAGCCGGGTGGTGCCGGGCACATCGATGAGGTGGGACCACGCCTCGGGCGGATCGGCGCCGAGATGCAGGGCCCGGGCGACCCGGTCGAGGCTTTCCCCCAGGGGACCCCGCAGGGCATCGGCCACCGCCGCCAGCCCGCGATCGACCGGCACGCCCGTGCGCAGGGCCGCCGCCAGCAGGTCGGCGGCCAGGGGAAGATCGGCTCCCGCTCGGTCGCGCCGGGCCCGCACGGCGGCGGGAACCTGCCGTTTCAAAATTCGATCGATCCCGTACGCCACCCCGCCCGCGATCGGCACACCCCACCATTGCCCGGCGTACCAGAGCACTGCCACGGCACAGATGAGCTCGACCATGATGCGCTGCCTCATGCGGCCTCCTTCACGTCGGCCAAGACGGGGCGGGTGGCGCTGCGGACGTACGGGCAGAGCGGTCTCTGATCGTGAATGGCTCTGAGCAGGGCAGCGATGCAGCAGGGTTGCAGCGGAACCCGAACCGGACCGCCGGGGCGCAGGACGGCTTCGGCGCCGCACAGCGGGATGGTCATGGCGCCGGCTCCGGGGTAAGACGTTCGGTCCACAGCACCCCGGCTATTTGCAGAAGAGCCGCAGTCAAGGCGCAACCGGCGCCCGCCGGGGTGTGCAGCAGGACGTCGAGTGGATCGGCGCCGATGCTGTAGCCGAGCCCGATGCCACCGAGCGGGAGCAACGCGAGCAGCAACGACGTGGCCCGAGTTCCGGCGGCTTCGGCCGTTGCCTTGGCCCGGATCCGATCGGCGGTACGGGCGTCGGCCTCGATGCGGTCGAGCAGGTCGGCCACCGGCGCGCCGATGCGATCGGCCAGTTGCCCCGCCGCGTTCGCCAGCTCCCCCAGACGCCCACCGATACTCACGGATTGCCCGGCCCCGGCGCGAAGGTCGGCGGCCTGCGCGGTCAAGTCCTCCAGATCGCGTTCCCGTTGCGCCGCCCGCCGCTGAGCTGTCCACTGCTTCGCCAGCAGGTGAGCGACCAAGACGGCATAAGCAGTGCAGAGAAGCGCCCCGACAACACCGCCGCCCAGGAAGCCGGGAAGCACCGCACTCGCGGCGGCCAGCACCATGAACCGCCGATGCGATCTCGCCGCGATCGCGCGCAGGTCCGGCATCGAAAAGCCAGGTGCCGCTGCCCTGCCACCGAGGCGTTCCAGGCCCACGGACACCGGCACGAGCACCAGCAGCGCCGCGACCAGCAGCAACGCCGCGGCCATCAGGTGAGCGGGCGGCATCATCGCTGCGATCCCAGGACTGGCGGCACCGCGACACCGCGTTCGCTCAGCAGCCGGGCCAGAGTCACCGAACCCGGCCCGGTGCCGCGGCCACGATGCCAGGCCGGTACGACGGTGGTCAGCCGCTGCTCCCCGCTCGGCAGCAGCACCCCGATCGAGTCGAGCACCCGCCCCCGCGGTAACCGGCGCAGGTGCAGCACCACCTGTAACGCGGCGTTGATCTGCGCATGCAGTGCCGCCCGGGGCAGCCCACCGAGCAGGCCCAGCGCCTCAAGCCGAGCCGGTACGTCGGCCGGGGCATTCGCGTGCAGCGTCCCCGCACCGCCGTCATGCCCGGTGTTGAGGGCGGTGAGCAAATCCGCGATCTCAGCGCCCCTGCACTCGCCGACCACCAGGCGGTCCGGGCGCATCCGCAGTGCCTGGCGGACGAGTTCGGTGAGGCTGACCGACCCGGCGCCTTCCACGTTGGACGTTCGAGCTTGCAACGCCACCACGTGCGGATGCACCGGCCGCAACTCGGCCGCATCCTCAACCAGCACGATGCGTTCGGTGACCGGTACGAGCCCGAGCAGCGTCGCCAGCAACGTCGTCTTGCCCGAGCCGGTGCCGCCGGTCACCAGATACGCCAGGCGCGCGGCCACCACCGCCTCGAGCACCTCGGCGAGGGCGGGCGGCACGGTTCCCTGCTCGACCAGGTCGGCGAGGGCGAACGGGCGCTGCCGGAAGGTTCGCAACGACAGGTAAGGCCCAGTCGTGGCCACCGGCGGCAGCACCGCGTGCAGGCGGGTGCCGTCGGGCAGGCGAGCATCGGCGTACGGAAGACCGTCGTCAAGGCGCCGCCCGCAAGCACCCGCAAGCCGCTGCGCCAGCCGCCGCACCTCCCCGGGCCCGCCCAGATCGATGGCCACCCGTTGCAGACCCCGCCCACGGTCCACCCAGACCTCCTGGCTGTTCACCAGGATGTCGGTAACCGCGGGATCATCGAGCAACGGCGCTAGCGGACCGGCACCTACCAGCTCGTCGCGCATCCGCCCGGCCATGCGCAACACCGTGGTGTCGCCCAGAACCGCGGCATCCGCCTCCTGACGCACCGCACCGACCAGCGCGGACGACGTCGCCTCAATACCTTCCTCAGCCATGTACCGCCGAACCCGCTCCGCCAGAGTCATGCCGCAGCCTCACCATCCGGGCCGGAGGACGAAAGCAGTGCGTGGCTCATGCCGCAGCCTCGCCGTTATGAGGGTCCAGCCAAGTGGCCAGCAGAGCCCGGCACAGCTCGGCCAGCGGCCCCTTACCCGATTGAGCTGGCGCCTCCCCGTGCTCCAACCCCTGCAGCAGGGCCTGTTCCGGACGCAGCGTGCCCGCCAGAGGCAGCTCCAGCGCCCTGGCCACCGTGCTGGGCTTCAACCGACCCGGTGCCGGCCCGCGAACCACCGCCTGCAGGTCTTTGCAGTGCAGCCGCGCGGTAGCCGCCACCCGGGAGGCCGCAGCCACGGCGCGCACCTCGGCCGGTACGACGATCAGCGCGCGGTCCGCCGCCTCCAAGGCGAGCACCGCCGCGTCGTCGAGGCGCCGTGGCACGTCGATCACGGTCAGGTCCCGCTGGTTGCGGGCGGCCGCCAGCGTCTGTTCCATGGTCGAACTGGGCACAACCAGCAGCTCGTCGCGGGCGAAGGAGAGCAGGACCAAGTCACCGAGTCGGGGCAGGGCACCGAACAGCGCCGGGCCCTCGATGTGGCCGCCCGCCTCGGCCAGGGCGGCCCAGCGCAGGCCGTCGAACTTCTCCCAGCCGAGGACGAGGTCGAGCCCACCGCCGAGCGGGTCGGCGTCGAGCAGCAGGGTACGCAGACCGCGCTGGACGGCCGTCATCGCGAGGCCGCCCGCGAGTGTGCTGGCGCCGGCCCCGCCGCGCCCGCCGAGCACCGCGATCGAGAGCCCGAGAACCGGCGGCTGGACCGACTGGACCAGGCTCTTGAACAGCCAAGGCTCGGCTTCGGGCAGGAGGGCCAGATGCTCGGCACCCAGCTCCTTGGCACGGTCCCAGGCTTCTTCGCGCTCCGTCATGCCCGAGGAGTAGCCGGCGACCACTACCCGGGATCGCCGGGGCATCCCGGCGAGCAGACAGCCGGACACGCGATCCGTGCCGACGATGACCACCGGGGCGAACGGGTAGCGCGGCCGGGCCGCCGCGGGATCAGGGGCGAGGTCGATCTCGGTGCCGGCCGCCGCGGCCAGGCGCACCAGATCGTCGATCAGGTCGGAGTCGCCGGTGACGACCAGCGGCAGGGGGCCTTTCCGGGAAGCGGACATCTCGTTCTCCAGGGGTCACGGGGGCAGTTGAGGCACCACCGTGGCGAATCCGGAACCGTTCGCTCAACCGGGATCAGCGAAACCTGTGGATAACCCCGCACTGTGGATAAGTCCGGCGCCGCTGCGTGTTTGTGGTACGGCGATCCCGCCCCTGAGCGGAGCAGGCCTACCCGTTCTTGGGTATGTTGGTGGTGACTCGACAACTGGAGTTGGCATGGAGAACCCGACAGGGAGCGCCCTCGGCGACAACGGCACACTGGTCGTCACCGTGCTCGGCGAGATCGACTTCTCCAACTCCGACGAGGTCGCGCAGGACATCCGCGACGCGGTCGCCAAGGCGAGCCCGCAGGCCCTGCACGTCGATTTGGCCGGCACCACCTTCATCGACTCGACGGGCGTGGGGGCGCTGATCGAGGGCTACCACGCCGCGACTCAGGCCGGCTGCCCGTTCAAGGTGACCAACCCGAGCGACGAGTTCCGGCGCGTGCTGGCCATCACCGGCCTCTCCGACCTTTTCGGGACAACCCAGCAAAGCGCCGAAGGGGAAGACGCGAACCTGAGCCAGGCCAGCGGCGCCTGAAAGGGAACGACCCCCGTCGGGGGTGACGGGGGCCGTCCGGGGATTCGGCTCCGGGGGGGTCGAGCCGAATCGGACCCGGTGATCGCGGGGGGCGCAACCACCGAGAATCCATGCGCTCGGCACATCAGTCGGCCAAACGCAGAGCAGGCCAGCGAAAACTGGGACAACGTGAATCTCAGTCGCACCACAAGCATGCCTCAGTACCGCTCAACCGTCGAGTACCCAGCGTCACCAGAAATGGCACGCGTGCGGCCTCGGCAATATTTGCGGGCGGCTGCGGCTACACTTTCGGCCCGTGGGCCAGAGCGCCGCATTCTTCGACCTCGACAAGACCGTCATCGCCAAGTCCAGCGCACTGGCCTTCGGACGGCCTTTCTATCGTGACGGCCTGATCAGCCGTCGGGACGTCGTCAAATCCGCCTACGCGCAGCTGATGTTCCGCCTCGGTGGCACCGATGAGCAGACGATGGCCCGCACCCGCGACTACCTGGCCGCGCTGTGCAAGGGGTGGAAGGTCGAGCAGGTCCAGCAGATTGTCGCGGAGACACTGCAAGAGCTGATCAACCCTTATGTGTACGCCGAAGCGGCCGCCCTCATCGCCGAGCATCAGGCTGCCGGGCGCGACGTCGTGCTCGTGTCCGCGTCGGGCGACGAGATGGTCCGGCCGATCGGCGCGCTGCTCGGGGTCACCGACATCATCGCTACCCGGATGGGCATCGTCGACGGGCGGTACAGCGGTGAGGTCGAGTTCTACGCCGCGGGGCCGAGCAAGGTCACCGGCGTGCAGGAGCTGGCCGACCGGCGCGGCTACAACCTCGCGGACTGTTACGCGTACTCCGATTCCAGCAGTGATCTTCCCTTGCTGGAAGCCGTCGGCCATCCGAGCGTGGTCAACCCCGATCGGGGGCTGCGCCGGGTCGCGGTGGAAAACCGGTGGCCCGTGCTGGAGTTCCGCTATCCCATCCCGCTCGGTCGCCGCCTGCGCGAACGTCCCGCGGTTCCGGTGGCGGCCGCCGCGCTGGGAGTCGGTGTGGGGGTAGCGGTCGGGATGGCGATCTACGGCAGGCATCGCCGCACCCGCGCCGGTTTGGCATCAAGCCGGTGAATGCCAAGCGTCTGACTAATTACGGTAAGTAGCATTTGCCCTGGTGATCTAGGAAGCCGGGGCGTAGAAAGAAGTGGCGGAACCGTTAGCTCGGAAACCGTGCACGGCCACCGGGAACCCACGCGCGATCAGCCACGGCAGGCGCGTTGCGGCGGGACCCACCGGACTTCCGGCGGGACTGCCGACAACAGACCCAAGGTGCACGCTTGATAGCCCGGTCGGACGCGCAAAGCGACGGCGCCTCACGACTGAGGCGCCGTCCTTACAAACGCCAGATGGCGGTCGCGCAGGTCGTGGTAGACCTCGCGGAACAGGTGCGGGCGGCGGTGGAAGTCGATCCCCTGGGCCCACAACTCGGTGTTCACCGTCGAGCCGTCGGGGCGCTCGATCAGCACCGTCATGCCGCCCTCGATCTCCCAGCGGCCGATCTTGTTGGCGTGCCGGTGCAGGCGGACGTGGGCGATCTCTTCCCAGCGCAGCGTGCGTGAGCGCAGCAGCCCTCGCACCCGCAGCCCGGCCGGGTGCACGTAGACACCCATCTCGAGGATGCGCCAGCCCGCCACCACCCAGACCGCGGCGATGACCATGGCCAGGATGTGCACGCCGATGCCGGTCAGGTCGAACAGCCCGATGCTGGCCCAGCCGAGCAAGCCGAACGCGACGGCCTCCCACCCGATGACCAGCCACCTGCCCGTTCCGGGCGAGTAGGGGCGTACCCAATCATCGTCCATGAGCAGAGTATGACAACGACAAGGCCCAGCAAGACGGACAATTGCCGCATCGACGCGTCAGCTGGCCGAAGGGGCGAGCACCTCATCGCCGATCCGGCGGATTTCCTCTGCGCCCACAGTGATGGCGGCGGCATAGTGGCGGAGCCAGGACCGCATGCCGTCCGGGGTGCCCGTGGCATAGGCGCCGGCAGAACCCACATATTCCGGCTCGCGCGCGAGGTGTCCTTCCTCGACAGCGACCAGCCCGCGGGCGTCGAAACCCCGCGACACCAGCGTCAGCCGGGCTGCGGCGCGCGCGACGACACCGGCCGGGCCGGCGAACGGGCGCAGCGTGAGCAGCTCGGCGTGCACGATGGCGGCCAGCACCAACGGCGGTGTCGTCTCGTTGCCGGCCACCAGGGTGGCGAGGGCGTCGATGCGGTCGGCGCCGGTGGTCAGCCGGCCCAGGTCCTCGGGCGCCACCGAGCCGCGGGCGGCCAGCATGTGCAGGCGGGCCAGCACTTGCCGGGGCGCGCGGGGCCACAGGTCGACCAGCCCACCAAGCGCTTCGGAGACCCGCAGGGCACCCTGGACGACCGGATCGGTGATCGTGCCTGCCCTGACCTCGGCGACGTCGTAGCGGTGCTCCTCCAGCGCGGCGCTGGCCACGGCGGCCCGCAGACCGACCTCTGCGGCCACCTCGCCACCCTTGCGCCGCAGCGCCCGGTGCCGCAAAGCGTCGTCAACATGCTCCCGGGCCTCGGTGAACGCGGCTTGCACACCGGTCAGGGCCAGCAGGGGCGCCAGGGGATCCAGAGTCACCGGACTACGGTAGCGGTGAAAAAAGCCCGTAACACGTGATGCGCGAAGTGGCTCGGAAGTGGCAAGATTCGCGCAGTACCGATCAGGATCTGCCCGGTCGGCGCGCACTGTCCGCCACTCAGCGCGCGGGACGAGCACGGGTGGCCGGGGCACAACTAGTGTGCACACAACAGAGCAGAGGAGCCGCCCTCATGAGTGAGACGCTGGAGAACCTGTATTCAGAGACGCGGCAGTTCCCGCCGCCTGCCGATCTCGCCGCGAACGCCAACGTCAAGGCCGAGGCCTATGACGTGGCCTCGCAGGACCGCCCGGCGTACTGGGAGCACCAGGCCAAGCGGCTCAGCTGGACCAAGCCGTGGGACACCGTGCTCGACTGGTCCAACCCGCCGTTCGCCAAGTGGTTCGTCGGTGGCGAGCTCAACGTCGCCTACAACTGCGTCGACCGCCACGTCGAGGCCGGGCTCGGTGACAAGGTCGCCATCCACTGGGAGGGCGAGCCCGGCGACACCCGCACGATCACGTACGCCGACCTGCTCAAGCTGGTCAGCCAGGCGGCCAACACGCTGACCGAGCTCGGCGTGGGCGCCGGTGACCGGGTCGCGATCTACCTGCCGATGATCCCCGAGGCTGCCGTCGCGATGCTGGCTTGCGCGCGGATCGGGGCCACGCACAGCGTTGTCTTCGGCGGGTTCTCGGTCGACGCGCTGAGCACGCGCATCCAGGACGCCGACGCGAAGCTGGTGATCACCGCCGACGGTGGCTACCGCCGCGGCAAGCCGTCCGCGCTCAAGCCGACCGTGGACGACGCCGTAGCCCAGTGCCCGAGCATCGAGCATGTGCTGGTTGTGCGCCGTACCGGGGAAGATGTCACCTGGGGTGAGAAGGACCTGTGGTGGCACGAGACCGTCGAACAGGCCAGCGACCAGCACCAGCCGCAGTCCTTCGACGCCGAGCACCCGCTGTTCATCCTGTACACCTCGGGGACGACCGGTAAACCCAAGGGCATCCTGCACACCACCGGCGGCTACCTGACCCAGACCTCCTACACGTACGACGCGGTGTTCGATCACAAGCCGGAGACCGACGTCTACTGGTGCACCGCCGACATCGGCTGGGTCACCGGGCACTCGTACATCGTCTACGGCCCGCTCTCCAACGGCGCCACCCAGGTCATGTACGAGGGCACCCCGGACACCCCGCACCGCGGCCGCTTCTGGGAGGTCGTCGACAAGTACAAGGTCACGATCCTTTACACCGCTCCCACGCTCATCCGCACGATGATGAAGTGGGGCGACGACATCCCGGCCAAATACGACCTGTCGTCGCTACGCATCCTGGGCAGCGTCGGCGAGCCGATCAACCCCGAGGCCTGGATGTGGTACCGCGCCAACGTGGGCCACGAGAACGCCCCGGTGGTCGACACTTGGTGGCAGACCGAGACCGGTTCCATCATGATTTCCCCCCTGCCCGGCGTGACCAGCACCAAGCCCGGTTCGGCGATGACCCCGCTGCCAGGCATCTCGGCGGACGTCGTGGACGACACAGCCACTTCGGTGCCCAACGGTGGCGGCGGCTTCCTGGTGTTGCGCGAGCCGTGGCCCTCGATGCTGCGCACGATCTGGGGTGACGACCAGCGCTTCATCGACACCTACTGGTCGCGCTTCGGCAAGGGTGCCGGCACCGGCGACGAGTGGATCTACTTCGCCGGCGATGGCGCGAAGAAGGACGAGGACGGCGCGATCTGGCTGCTCGGCCGGGTCGACGATGTCATGCTCATCTCCGGGCACAACATCTCGACCACCGAGGTGGAGTCGGCGCTGGTGTCGCACCCGTCGGTGGCCGAGGCCGCGGTGGTCGGCGCGACCGACCCGACGACCGGGCAGGCGATCGTGGCGTTCACGATCCCGCGCGGCAACGTCGACACCGAGGGCGAGGCCGGCGAGAAACTGATCCAGGACCTGCGCAACCACGTGGCCAAGAAGCTGGGCCCGATCGCCAAGCCCCGGCAGATCATGCTCGTACCGGAACTGCCGAAGACCCGGTCCGGCAAGATCATGCGGCGGCTGTTGCGTGACGTGGCCGAGCGGCGCTCGCTGGGAGACGTCACGACGCTGCAGGACTCCACGGTCATGGACCTGATCTCCAACGGGATGCAGTCGACCAAGTCCGAGGACTAGAACCACGGCAAAACGGCGACGGCGGTGGAGACAATTCCACCGCCGTCAATGTTATGGCGGTTCCATACTGGATAACGTTCCGCGAACGATCGGTCACCGCACTGCCACACCATCGGTATATCTGCATACGTTGCCTCTGAGTTCCGACTCGGGGACTGTGAGCAACGGAGGTATGCAGTGCGCAAGGTGGTCGTGGGACTGCTCGGCGCAGCGGTGGTGACCAGCGTCGGAATCATGATTCCGGCCGGGGCCAGCGCCGCACCGCCTGTCGAACCAACGCCGGCCGCGAACCCGGCTCCGGTGGACGATCTTCCCAACCCGCTCAACGAGAAGGCCCGCGTACTGCGCGCGCAGGCCGTTGCCGATGTCATCAAGGGCCGGGCGAAGCCCTTCGAGCGCAACGGCAGCACGGTGGTCAAGGTCGGCGAGACCCAGGGATTCGCCGCGAAGGGCGCGAAGAGCGCGGCCGCTAGCGACGGCGTCGACCAGTACGTCGAACTGAGCCGCGAGCAGACCGACCGGATCTTCGTCATCCTCGCCGAGTTCGGCAACGAGCGGCACCCCAGCTACCCCGACGTGGACAGCAACCCGGCGACCCCGGGCCCGACCACGTTCGAGGGCCCGCTGCACAACTCGATCCCCGAGCCGAACCGGGCGGTGGACAACTCCACCATCTGGCGCTCGGACTACAGCTCCGACTACTACCGGAACCTGTACTTCGGTGAGGCTCCGGGCGTCGAGTCGCTCAAGACGTACATGCAGGCGCAGTCCTCCGGGCGTTACAGCGTCGACGGCGAGGTCACCGACTGGGTCAAGGTCCAGTACAACGAGGCCCGCTACGGCCGTGACCTGTGCGGCAGCAACGTCTGCAGCAACGTGCAGCAGCTCGTGCGCGACGCCGCCAACAAGTGGGTCGCCGACCAGCGCGCGGCCGGGCGCACCGAGGCCGAGATCGTCGCCGACCTCAAGTCGTTCGACCAGCACGACCGGTACGACTACGACCACGACGGCGACTTCAACGAGCCCGACGGCTACCTCGACCACTTCCAGATCGTGCACGCCGGCGGCGACCAGGCCGACGGCGATCCGCAGCAGGGCGAGGACGCGATCTGGAGCCACCGCTCGTACGTGAGCCAGGGCGACATCGGCCACACCGGCCCGGCCTACAACCAGTACGGCGGCACCCAGATCGGCGACACCGGCCTGTGGATCGGTGACTACACGATGCAGCCGGAGAACGGTGGCCTCAGCGTCTTCGCGCACGAGTACACCCACGACCTGACGCTGCCCGACGACTACGACACCACCGGGCGCGGCGACAACCCGAACGAGTACTGGACGCTGATGGCCCAGAACCGGCTCAGCGCGGCCGGTGACCAGGGCATCGGCACCCACCCGGGCGACATGGGCGCCTGGAACAAGCTGCAGCTCGGCTGGCTGGACTACGAGACCCTGGTCGCGAGGCAGAAGAAGACGCTCGATCTGGGCCCGGAGGAGTACAACTCGGCGAAGGCGCAGGCCGCGGTTGTCGTGCTGCCCGACAAGCAGGTGACCACGCAGCTCGGAGCGCCGTTCGCCGGCTCGAAGCAGTTCTTCTCGGGCAACGCCGATGACCTCGACACGTCGATGACCAAGACGATCGACCTCACCGGCAAGACCAGCGCCGCAGTCACCCTCAAGGGCCGCTACGCGATCGAGCAGGACTACGACTACCTCTACTTCGAGGCGTCGCAGGACGGTGGCACGACCTGGACCCGGCTCAACGGCACGGTGAACGGTGCCCCCTTCCCGACCGACGGCAGCGGCACCCCGGCCCTGACCGGCAGCAGCAACGGTGCCTGGACGGACATCGCCGTGCCGCTGAACGCGTACGCCGGTAAGAAGATCTCCTTCCGCCTGCACTACCGCACCGACGGCGGCGTCTCCGAGGGCGGCTTCTTCGGCGACGACATCACCATCACCGCTGACGGCGCGGCTCTGTCGACCGACGGCGCCGAGGCGGCCAGCACGTGGACGCTCGACGGCTTCTCGATCGTGGGCTCGTCGGTGACCGCGGCGTATGACAACTTCTACATCGTCGGCGCCCGCAACTACACCTGGTACGACCAGTACCTCAAGACCGGCCCGTACTTCTTCGGCTACCCGGCCAAGCCGGACTTTGTGGATCACTTCCCGTACCAGACCGGCGTGCTGATCTCGTACTGGGACACCTCGGTGCCGGACAACAACGTCAGCACGCACCCCGGCACGGGCCGCAACCTCTACATCGACGCGCACCCCGAGCCGTTCTACAACGTGGAGGGTCTGCCGTGGCGTCCCCGGGTGCAGATCTACGACGCACCGTTCGGGCTGAAGAAGGCCGACTCGTTCACCCTGCACATCAACGGCAAGGCCAGCTACGTCCGGGGCCAGGCCGCGCAGCCGCTGTTCGACGACACCCAGAAGTACTTCTATGACGAGCTGCCCAGTGCCGGCGTGAAGCTGCCGGCCGTCGGCGTCAAGATCAAGGTGCTGGAGCAGACCGGGACTTCTGCCAAGATCGCGCTCAACTGACGTACCCCCAGCAAGGGGCGGTGCCGGGTTTATCTCGGTGCCGCCCTTTTCACAAGGGTAAAGATCTTGGTTAATTTGCCTGCACTACTTCCCAAGCATCGTTTCTTTTACATACGTTCACCTAGGTTCCGAACACGGGACTCTGCATGCCGAACCGCTGTACCCCAGCGCTTCGGGCACGTCGACGGAGGTACGTAGTGCGCAAAGTAGTCGTGGGACTACTCAGCGCCGCCATGGTCAGCGCAGTCGGGATCTCGCTCCCGACCGTGGCCCAGGCGGCGCCTCCGGTGGAGCCGGCTCCGGTCGCCAGCAAGGCGCCGAAGAAGGACGACCTACCCAACCCCCTTGAAGACAAGCGCCGCGAGCTGCGCCAGGAAGCCGTTCAGGGTGTCCTGAAGGGCAAGTTCAAGACGCAGCAGCGGAACGGCAGCACCGTTGCGAAGGTCGGCAACACCAAGGGCGGCGGCTTCGCGGCCCGCACGGTGAAGGCGGCCGGGCAGGACCAGTACGTCGAGCTCGACAACGAGCGCACCGACAAGATCTTCGTGATCCTGGCGGAGTTCGGCAACGAGCGGCACCCGGACTACCCGGACGTCGACAGCGACCCGGCCACGCCCGGTCCGACCACGTTCGAGGGTCCGCTGCACAACAACATCCCCCAGCCTGACCGCAGCAAGGACAACACCACGGTCTGGCAGGCGGACTACAACAAGGCACACTTCGAGCAGCTGTACTTCGGCAAGGGCGACGGTGCCGAGTCGCTCAAGACCTACTACGAGACCCAGTCGTCCGGGCGCTACAGCGTCGAGGGTGAGGTCTCGGACTGGGTCAAGGTGCCGTACAACGAGGCTCGTTACGGCCGGGACTGCGACATCCACGGCGTCTGCACCGACCAGAACACCTGGGCGCTGATCACCGACGCGGTGAACAAGTGGGTGGCCGAGCGCAAGGCGGCCGGCCGCACCGACGCGCAGATCGCCGAAGAGGTCAAGCAGTACGACCAGTGGGACCGCAACGACTACGACGGCGACGGCAACTTCAACGAGCCGGACGGCTACATCGACCACTTCCAGATCGTCCACGCCGGCGGCGACCAGTCCGACGGTGACCCGCAGCAGGGTGAGGACGCCATCTGGGCGCACCGCTGGAACGCGTACCTGACCGACGTCGGCGTCACCGGCCCGGCCTACAACCAGTACGGCGGCCAGCAGATCGGCAACACCGGCGTCTGGATCTCCGACTACACCATCCAGCCCGAGAACGGTGGCCTGAGCGTCTTCGCTCACGAGTACGGCCACGACCTCGGCCTGCCGGATGACTACGACACCAGCGGCGGCACCAACGCCAACCCCGAGTACTGGACCCTGATGGCGCAGAGCCGCCTCTCGGGTGCCGGTGAGGCCCTCGGCACGCGCCCAGGCGACCTCGGTGCGTGGCAGAAGCTGCAGCTCGGCTGGCTCGACTACGAGACCGTGGTCGCGGGTCAGAAGAAGACCCTTGAGCTTGGCCCGCAGGAGTACAACACCGCCAAGGCGCAGGGTGCGGTTGTCGTGCTGCCCGACAAGGAGGTCACCAGTGACCTCGGGGCGCCGTTCGCCGGTACGAAGCAGTGGTTCTCCGGCAACGACGACAACCTGAACACCACGCTGACCAAGTCGGTCGACCTGACCGGTAAGACCTCGGCGGCGCTCGACCTCAAGGGCCGCTACAACATCGAAGAGGGTTACGACTACCTCTACTTCGAGGGCTCGGCTGACAACGGCACCACGTGGACCCCGCTCAACGGCACGGTCAACGGCGCGCCGCTCGGCACCGACGGTGGCAACCCGGGACGCCCGGCGCTCGGCGGTTCGAGCAACGGTGCCTGGCAGGACATCCACATCCCGCTGGACCAGTACGCCGGCAAGAACGTGCAGGTCCGCCTGCACTACCTGACCGACGGTGGCCTGTCCGCGGGTGGCTTCTTCGGCGACAACCTCACCATCACCACGAACGGCGTTGCCGGTCCGGTGGATGGCGCCGAGGGCACCCCGACGTGGACCGCCAAGGGCTTCAGCATCGTGGGCTCCTCGGTCACGCAGGACTACGACAACTTCTACATCGCCGGCAACCGCAGCTACGTGTCGTATGACAAGTACCTGAAGACCGGCCCGTACAACTTCGGTTTCCCGGCCAAGCCGGACTGGGCCGAGCACTTCTCGTACCAGCAGGGTCTGTTGATCTCCTACTGGGACACCTCCCAGGCCAACAACAACATCAACCAGCACCCGGGTCAGGGCCTCAACCTGATCATCGACTCGCACCCCGAGCCGATGTACAACCTCGAGGGCCTGCCGTGGCGCAACCGCATCCAGATGTACGACGCGCCGTTCAGCCGCGAGAAGGCTGACTCGTTCACGCTGCACATCAACGGCAAGGCCAGCTACATCCGCGGCCAGGCCGGCAACAAGACGTTCGACGACACCGACAAGTACTTCTACGAAGAGGTTCCGTGGGCGGGCGTCAAGCTCCCGGCCGTCGGCGTCAAGATCAAGGTTGCCGACCAGGACGGCACCTCGATGAAGATCAAGATTTCCTGAACCACGCACCCCAGCAACGCCCGGAGGCCGCTCAGCCTCCGGGCGTTGCCCTTTCCCACGGAACCATCGGCGCCAGCCGGGAGTCTGAACCAGCATGAGATTTACCGGTACGTTCACAGCAGTCGTCCTGCTCACGGCGGCTGTCTCTGGCTGCGCGTCGCAGCCGTCCGCAGCGCCTGCCTCCTCGTCCCCCGCACAGGCCTCGTCCTTGCCCTCCGCACTGCCCACCTCGCCGCCCTCGTCAGCGCCTGCTTCCCCGGCTGCACCTCCGCTCGCGGCCTCATCCCGGCCGGTGGATCCGCAGGTGCCGAGCCGGCCGCCGAAGACGCCGACGGACATCATCCACAGCCCGGGCTGGACCGAGGGCTACATCGTGCGCGGCGGCAGCGGGCCCTGCTACGGGCTGCTCGACATGGATGGCTTCCCGTACGCCATGTACTCCACCACCGGCACCACGCTGGCCAAGGGCGACCACGTCCGCGTCCGGGTCACCCCGAGCAAGCTGCGCATCGACTGCGGCGAGGGCACCCAGGTGGAGATGCAAGCCGTCGAACACGTCTCGTAACCGTAATGTCGGTCAGCAGCGCGGTGCCCGTACGCTGTTTCGCATGAGTTCGCAGGTGGACGAGTCAGCCGTGCTGACGGAGGGCCCCTGGACCCACCGTTTCGTCGGCGCCAACGGCAGCCGGTTCCACGTCGTCGAAGCCGGCACCGGTCCACTGGTGCTCCTGCTGCACGGCTTCCCCGAGTTCTGGTGGGCCTGGCACGACATGCTGCCCCGGCTGGCCGACGCAGGCTTCCGAGCGGTGGCGATGGACCTGCGCGGCTACGGCGCGAGCGACAAGCCACCGCGCGGCTACGACGGTTACACCATGGCCGCCGACGTCACCGGCCTGATCCGGGCGCTGGGCGAACGCTCGGCCATGATCGTGGGCGCCGGCGCGGGCGGCATGATCGGCTGGGCCGCCGCGGCATTCCACCCCAAGATGGTCAGCCGCCTGGTCGTGCTCGGCGCCGCCCACCCGTTGCGGCTGCGCACGGCGTTGTTCGCCGACCCCCGCGGCCAACTCTCGGCCAGCGCCTCAATCCTCAAATTCCAGGTCCCCCGGTACGAACACGTGCTCACCAAGGACGACGCCGCGATGATCGGCGAGCTCATAACCCGGTGGAGCAGCCCCGAGTGGGCCCAGACCGCCGAGCACGCCGACTATGTGGCCCGGTGCCGAGAGGCGATGCAGATTCCCCAGGCGGCGTTTTGCGCGCTGGAGGCGTACCGCTGGGTCTTCCGCTCGGCCCTTCGCCTGCAGGGTTATCGCTTTGTGAAGCTGATGCAGAAGCCGTTGATCACCCCGACGCTGCAGATGCACGGCGCTCTGGACACCGCAACGCTGCCGCGCACGGCGCAGGGGTCGGGCCGCTACGTCATCGCCCCCTACGAGTGGCGGCTGATCGACAACGCGGGCCATTTCCTGCACCAGGAGGCCACCGACGTGGTGACCGGGGAGATCCTGCGCTGGCTGAAGAGCTAGCCAGGGTCTGTTCCGCAGGGGATGGCCGGGCTGCGGCGGCCCTAAACCCGGTGTTCGTAGAGCTCGGTGACCTCGTTCGCGGGCGCCCAGCCCTGGTACACCCCGAAGTCGAACTCTTCGAGCCCGAGCGCTTCGGCAACGGGAGCGCGGCCGCCGGTGTACTCGACCCGCAGCCAGGCGTCGGCCTCGGCCAGCACGACGAACGGCTGACCACGCCAGGTGCAGGTGGTGCGCACGTACGTCAGGTCGCTGAATTCGTCGGGGCCCAGCACTTTGACGTAGCGGCCGGGTCGCACCTGCTCGAAGCCGTCCCCGGCCTCCGGCGCGTAGATGCGCACGTTCTCCCCGTCGGGCGAGGCGTCGTATTCACGCCCGCGCCAGGTAACGACGTACCCGTCACGCATTCTGCTCACCCACCCTCCGCCACGCCGGGGCATCGCTGTCGAACAAAGCCACGATTCGCTCGTCCCCGTCGGCGTCGATGCGCCACAACTGAGCCCCGCTTGGCAGCCGCACGCTGTCCACCTTGAACTCGGCGATCACGTCACGCCCTTCACCCGGCGCGAACCCGTTGCCCCGGAACGGCGGCCGCTCGATGACCCAGCCGTCCATGGCTCGCAACGCCTGCTCGCTCTGCCCGCCGTACGGGATGCGGTACAGGCTGGGGCGGAAGGCCGACCACCGCAGCAGGAAGGCTTCCTTGGCGTCCTCCTGGTACGGAGACCCGTCGTGGACCAGCCCCAACGCGGCAAAAAGCTCACCCGGTGTACGCAGATGCTCAACCTCGGCGCACCGGTGCACGAACCCGGCCACCCGGTCGTACCCCCGGTCAAGATAGAAGTCGACCTGATGCGGCGGCACGGTCTTCTGCATCATCGTCGGCAACGCGTCAAGCTCGCCGTCGATCTCCGGCGCCACGTCGTCGAGGGGCAGCTCATCGCCGTCGCCGCCCAGCCCGGCCTCAACCGCCCAGCTGGCCAGCGCCACAACCTGCTGCCCGGGATACTTGGCCCCCACCACAGACCCGGGGTTCACGGCGAACGCCCAAGCCGGGTCGGGCCAGTTCCGGATCAGCTCAACGAACCGCGCGCTGACTGTGCGTACCGGCTCATCAAAGTGATCCCCCAACCGCTCCCGGCTGGTGAACACCACCAGGAACCGCTCCCCGCCGATCTCCTCGGTGCGGAAAGCAAAACCGGGTTCGCCGGGCGAGCTGCCCGGCCGCGACTGGTCAGCCACCGGCACGAGAACGTTGGCCAACAGCAACGTGGACAGGTAGGTGTCGGTGCTGTGCTCCAGCGAGGCGTGGTACAGATCCCGCTCAACGTCGTTAGCCGGCAAGAACTCGGCCGCCTGCGGCGCCGGATTCGGGCCCGTCTGCGCCGCCGGATTCGCGCCGGCCGTGCCCGGAATGACTGGCGGTACGACGGCCGGACCGGGTGCCGGCTGAGCAGGCCGAGGCGCCGGCGTTTGCACGGTCGCCGGCCCCGGCAACGTCAGCCGAGAGGTGACGGCCGGATC
Organism: Actinoplanes sp. TFC3; assembly: GCF_001553785.1. Taxonomy (GTDB): domain Bacteria; phylum Actinomycetota; class Actinomycetes; order Mycobacteriales; family Micromonosporaceae; genus Actinoplanes. The sequence goes on along the minus strand of NZ_LOJP01000001.1, from coordinate 360,423 downwards.
AGCAGCGGTCGGCGGCACCTCCGGCGAGGCCCCAGCCTCCCCCTTAGCCGCAAGAGCCTGAGCCGCAGCGGCCATCGAAGAGGGCCGCTCGGACGGCGGGGTGACCTGGCGCCGGGGCAGGCCGCTGCTGGTCTCGGAGCTGGTCGGGCCGGTGTCGCTGGCTGGGTCGGGCGTCGGGATGTGGCTCGGTACCGGAGGAGTCTGAGCCATCGGGGTACGCGTAGGCAGCGGCCCGTCCAACGGCTGCAACGGCGGCAGCGGTTCGGCGGGGCGGGGCGCGCTACGGCTGCCGAGAGCATCGAGAGCGCTCGGGCCGGACGCGGGTGCGGTGGTGCCGGAGCGGCTGGCGAGGGCATCGAGCGCGCTGCCGCTGGCGATCGAGCTGCTGAAGCTGCCTGCTCCGGCGCGGGTGGCTGGAGCTTGGGCTGCTAGTGGCGTTACCCGCGGCTGATCGTCCTGGCTGTTCTGCGGGGCTGCGGCCGGCTGCTGCTCTCGCTGAGCCCGCTGTCCGGTCTGGGGTTGCTGGTCGCCTTGGCCCTGCTCCCAGTTCTGGGTTTGCTGCCGGTTCTGCGTCTGGCGGCTGTCCCAGGCCGGCTGGCCGAGATCATCGCTGCCACTGTCGTCACGCTCGTCCGGGCGCCGCGTCTCATCCTGCCGGTCGGTGCCTCGGCCCGGCTCCGCGCTCGGCCCGCCGTCGCTGGGCCGCGAACCGGTCGGCGTGAACCCGCTGAAGGAGGTGGTCGGTCCGCTGCCGCCCATCCCCGGCGGAGTGGAGGGCACGCGCGAGGGAAGCCCGCTGGGCAGGACCGCTCCGGGCGTACGCAAGGGAAGGCCGCCAGGTCCCACCGGAGCTTGCGTCTCACCGCCTTGGCCTTGCGCGTAGTTGTCCTGCCGGTAGCCCCGCGCCCCACCGGCGCCGAACCCACGATCCTCGGCCCCACCGGCGCCGAACCCACGATCCGCAATCCCGCCGGCCTGCCCGTGTGCGTCAGCGCCACCACTGGTCTGCCCAGGTGCGCCGGCACCGCTGCCAGCCTGCGCCCCTACGGCTTCCAACCGCGGCGCCGTTTCGGCCGCCGAAAGCCCAGCCCCCGAAGGCCTCGTCTCTGGGTGCCCAGCTCCCGGAGGCCCACCCGCTGGAGTTCCCGCTGCGGCGATACCGGCCGCTGAGGACTCCGCTGGGGAAGGTCCGTTCGCCGCGAATCCGGCGGCGGAAGGCGCTGCTACCGCAGGCGCCGCCACCTGGACCGGTCCCCCGGAGCCCGGGTTCGCATAATCCTGAGCCGCCGCCGCGCTGGCCGCCATGGCTGCGGCCTGCAGGTCCGGGATGCGGCTGTCGGTGGCGTCGCGGCCTGGGCCTCGGGTTGGCAGGCGCAGGTCACCTCGGCTGAGCTGGGCGACGAACCAGGCCGGCAGGTAGCCCTCGATGGGCAGGCCGGGGTTGACGGCTAGCCACCACTCGAGGTTGGGCCAGGTTTCGGCGAGTTCCTGGTATGCGACGCGGCGGGCCGAGCCGGTGTAGTCGGCCAGGCAACCCTGCAGCGCGGCAGGTGAGGTAAAGGCAAGCACGTGCGTTCGCCCGCCGGTGCTCCACGTTCCCCAGCCCAGCGGCTCAAGGCCGGCCAGGGCATCCGCGGTAACGGGTAACAGCAGGTCGACGCCGGCGAGAATGCGGAAATAGGACTCCTGATCGTCCGCGCGCAGAGCATTGCGCATGGCGACTTCGGCGTCCGTAGCCGGTTCCCACTCGGTCACGTCCACCTCTCCCTTCGCGGCGAACGGGCCTCCTCAACGCGTACAACCTACAAGGTCAGAGCCCGATCACAATGGGCGGCTGGACGCGTACACCAAACCGAACCCGGATCTTGCTCATTCGTGGCGCAGCGATACCGTTTGATGACTTTGTGTAGCCGCATTTCCGGAGGGATCGCGTCAGAATCGACGATCGGCATCAGCATCCCACAACGGCTACCTGCACCCAAAGGGCCGGACAACACCCAGCGCACCCGACTGCGGCCGGGTCACCCCGAAGGATGTCCCGGCCGCGTCCGTCAGATCTCTGCTGGCCCTGGTGCCGGACCGTTCGCAAGATCAGGAGAAGCGCTTCGCCGCGTTCGCCTCGGTCGTCGCGTAGTCCTGCGCCGCCTGGTCGACCGCAACCTTGATGTTGTGAAGAATGTTCTTCAGGTCGGTGGAAGCGGTGGTCCACTTCAGCTGACGGGCCGCGTAAGCGCTCTGCGCGTCACCCGACCACGTGTCGACCAGCGGCTTCGCGAAGCTGTCGAGATCGGCGAGCTTCTGCTCCATCTCACTAACGGCCCGCTGGATATCGGCGCCGGCTGTCGCCAGCGTGCCGAAGTTGACTTTGAGCAGTCCATCGGTCATCGCGCGCTCCCCTGCCTTCAGTTCTCGAGCGGCAGGTAGCCGCCGCCACCGCCACCACCGGCGTTGGTCAACGAACTCGCGGCCGACTCGTCGGTGTTCTGGTAGCTGACACCCGAGGTCTTGATCGCCTCAGCCGTCTCCGCCAGCGCCTGGTTGATCTTGGTCAGATCCGCCTCGTACTGCGCCCGGACGGTCTCGAACGCCTTCGCACCCCGCCCGGCCCAGGCCGTCTGAAGCACGGAGAGCCGCGTCATGAGCTGGCTCAGCATGGTCGTCAGGTCCTGGTTGACCTGCTCGAACTTTCCGGCGGCCTGAGCCATCACCGGAGATTGAGCTTCGGTTCCGGACATCCCGGACGTCACCCCGCTTCCCTTGTCGTCCCGCGCCGTGTCCGGAATGGACTTGGTCGTACTGAGCTTTCCGACCATCGACGTATTGACGTATGCATCAGGTTAACCCTTCCCCGCACACGATGGGGGGCACTCCTGACCTGGACTAAGTCCCCGTTCATGGCTGACCGTAGTTGTCCAGACGCGCTAACGGTAACGTCGCCGGTCAAGCTGTGGATATCGATGCCTGGCAAGCCTGCCATCCACAGGCCGCCCCCCGCCGACGTCGCCCACCTCATACGATGAGCCGGCAGGAAAGCCCCCAAACGAAGGACGGCGCGCGGTGACGGCACAGGTGGCAACCGGACGCAGCTTCCCGGAGCTGAGCGGTGCCGGCCAGCAACTGCCCAAACTCCCGCGCCAGCGTGTCCGACATGGACGAGTTTTCGGCATTCGCACCGGACAGCTCGTCAGCACCCAAATCGCCCTGGCCGTCGCGCTCATCGGTGCCATCAACGGACCCATCGCGCTCGGAGCAGGCGCGTTCGTCGCGCTCATCATCCTCGTCGTCACCTGGCTACACCTGCGCGGCCGCTGGGCGTTCGAGTGGTTCGGCACGGCCCTGCGTTACTCCCGGCGCAATCACCTCGTCTCGGTGGACAGCGCTCCCACCGCGCTGCTGGGATTCGTCGCGCCCGGCTCCCGCGTCGAGCAGACCGAGCTGGCCGGCGATCCTGCCGCGATCATCGTGGACGGCCAGGGCTACACAGCGGTTCTTGAGCTGGGCGACCCGACCGGTCTGCTCGCCGAGGACATCACCACCATCCCCTCCCCCGCGAGCCTGCTCCCGCCGACCGCCACCGAGCACCCGCCGTGCCGCATCCAGATCCTGCTGACCGGCGCTCCGGCCCCATCATTACGTGCTGGTGGTGGCACGCCCGCCAACTCCTATCGTCAGCTTTCCGAGGGCCGCCTGCTCGGCTACAGCCGCGCCTTCCTCGCTGTCCGCGTGCTGCGCGGCGAAGGCTGGTCCGAGGACGACCTGCGCCGCGCCCTGTCCGGCCTGGTCCGCAAGCTGCTCCGCCGCCTCACCCCCACCCCCGCGCGCCCCCTCGGCGAGACGGCAGCACTGCGGGTCATCGCCGAACTCGCCCATGACGACGGCGTCGGCGCCGCGCAAGAAAGCTGGCCGGGCCTGCAGGTGGGCGGCATGACGCAGGCCACGTTCCGCCTCAACCGCTGGCCCGACCTGCGCATCGAGACCTCCCGCAGGCTGATCGCCCGCATGCTGGGACTGCCCGCGGCAGCGACAACGGTTGCGCTCGGAGCAGGACCACGAGCCTCCTCCGGTACGTCCACAGCAGTCGACCTGACCGTCCGGCTAGCCGCCCCCGACGCCACCACCCTGTCCACAGCCACGCAGGCCCTCCGCAAACTGCTCGCCAACGAACGAGCCACCGCCCGCCGCCTCGACGGCGAGCACCTGGAGGGCCTGACCGCAACGCTGCCGCTCGGCATCCCGGCAACCGCAGCCATCCCGGGCCGCGCCGGCGAGACAGGGGTCCACGAGAGCGACCTGAACGATCTGTACCTCCCGATCGGCAATGCCGGCCTCATGGTTGGCCAGAACAGGCACAAGGAACCGGTGATCGCCCGCCTGTTCCGTCCCGAGCAGACCCGGGCCCTGCTGGTCGGCGGAGTTCGCTGCGCCCAACTACTGGCCCTGCGCGCCATGGCCTTGGGTGCGCGCGTGGTCGTACAAACGGCTCGGCCTCAAGCCTGGGAACCCTTCGTCCGCGGCGCCGCAGTCCCCGGCGAATCCATCGCGGTGATCCCCCCGGGCCGCGCGGTCGAAATCCCGCCCGGCTCAGCCCTGCACCCCCTGCTCGTCATCGTCGACATCGGCCCGGTAGGAGCCGACAACCGCCCCGGCGCAGGCTGGCAAGCCACCATGGTCGTCCGCGACGACTTCACCCCCGCCGACGCCGACGTAGCCTCCCGCGCCGACCTCCTCCTGGTCCAACCCCTACGCCCCGAAGAAGCCCAACTAGTAGGCGCAGCCCTGGGCCTAGGCGAAACAGCAGACTGGCTGACCCGGATCCGAGCCGACATGCTCGCCGTCATCAACCGCCGCGCCGTCCGCTGGGCAGTCCTCTCCCAGACCTCCATAGAAGCCCAGTTGATCGGCACCCCGGTACGCGGCTGATCAGCGGCCTGGGCGGTTGAGGCCCGGCGTGGCCCTCGAAACGCACCCGCCAGCAAGCCAAACCCAGCGCCCGCACCCGGACCATGAGCCAGCTTTGTCGATCTCCTGGGCCCGCCCGTGGTGTGTCGCCGCGTGGGGTGGCTCGGGCGTGGCACCATCGCGTGACATGGGCATCATCATCCGGCTTGTGAGTACTGCCGTTTCGTTGTGGATTGCCACCGTGGTTGTGGGGGGCATCGAGCTGCGGACTGACTCGTTCGGCGGCAAGGTCGGGACGCTGCTGGCGGTTGCGATCATTTTCGGGATTGTCAACGCTGTGCTGCGGCCGATCATCAAGACCATCGGGTGCGGCCTGTACGTTCTGACGCTCGGCTTGATCTCGCTGGTCATCAACGGTCTGCTCTTCCTGCTCACAAGCTGGATCGCCGGGCAGTTCGATCTGCCCTTCCACGTTGACCATTTCTGGCCGAGCGCGGTCCTGGGGGCCCTGATTGTGGGCATCGTCAGCTGGATCCTCAACATGCTCGTCCCGGACGGGGACGACGACTGACCGGATCGAGCCATCCGACGCCAGCCCGCAACGGCCGTGAGCTTCGACATATGCAAGGACCCGATCATCGTTCGACCCTTACGGTAAGGCCATGGGTGAGGAGCGTCGCGGGTATCTGTACGGGCTGATTGCGTACGCGCTGTGGGGCTTCTTTCCGATCTATTTCAAGCTGCTTGAGCCTTCCCCGCCGCTCGAAATTCTGGCCCACCGCGTTGTCTGGTCCGTGGTGTTCATCAGCGTGCTTCTCGGGGTGGCCCGGAATTGGCGGTTTCTTCCGCGGCTGGTCAAGGATGGGCGGCTGCTCGGGGGCGTCACGCTCGCCGCAGTTCTCATCGGAGTGAACTGGGCCACGTACATTTACGGCGTCAATTCCGATCGCGTGGTGGAAACGGCGCTGGGGTATTTCATCACCCCGCTGGTGGTCGTGCTGCTCGGCGTCACCGTGCAGCGGGAACGACTCAGCATCTGGCAGTGGACTGCCGTTGGGGTGGGCGCGATCGCGGTAGCCGTGCTGACCGTTGACTACGGGCACCTGCCGTACATCGCGTTGACGCTGGCCGCGAGCTTTGGGTCGTACAGCTTGATCAAGAAGAGGTTGAAGTTGCCGCCGGCCGAGGGGCTTTTTGTCGAATCGGCTGTGCTGGCGCTGCCTGCGCTGGGCTATCTTGCCTGGCTGAATGCCAGCCACAGGGCCGAGTTCGGGCACGTTTCGGGTGGGCACACGACGCTCATGGTGCTGTCGGGTGTGGCCACGGCCGTACCGTTGCTGCTTTTTGCTGCTGCCGCCAACCGGGTGCCGCTCGTGGGAATCGGGATTTTGCAGTACGTCGCGCCGATTTTGCAGTTGGCTTGTGGGGTTCTGCTGTTCCATGAGCCGCTTCCGGGGGCGCGGCTGGCCGGGTTCGCGCTGGTGTGGGTCGCCTTGATCATCTTCACGGTCGACGGGATCCGGACCGCGCGCACCAGCAGCAAGAGAAGGGCAGTGGCCGACCCCGCGGCCGCCACCGCGGAGCCGGCCACCACCCTTCCGCCCGCTTGATCTCGCCGGAGCCAGATCAGGGGACGTCGTACGCCAGCAGCATCCGCCCGTCGTTGCGCACCAGCGCCAACCGGGACAGCACCCCGTCGGTGAAGTGTGTGAAGCCGGACATGCTGACCTCTTTGCCGGGCGAGGCGGTCCACGAGCCCAACTGCTCGCTCTCCTCGTCCGGCCCGTAAGCCATGAGCCTTATCGTGTAGGGCTCGGACTGCTCGTTGCCCCGGTCGTACGCGCAAACCAGCGTGACCTTGGTCCCGCCTTGCGCCCCCGCGAGATTGATCTGCGCCGTCACCTGCACCCGCTCGTTCACCGGGGTCATGGCGACCGCCGGACCGCTCGGCCCGGACGTCATAGCCCCGCGGCCCATCCAGAACACCGCGCCGATGCCAACCACCAGGGCCAGGCAGGCCGCCGCCAGCGCGGTGCCCATCACCCGCCACCGGATCCGCTTGCGCTCCTGACGCCGGGTCGTCTGCACCGCCGTGACCAGGTCCGGCGTGGTGGCCCGGCGCCGCGGGATGGGCGGGGGGTCGAGGAGCCGTTCGAAGTCCGCCGGGTCGAGGCGGCCGAGCAGGCCCGGCAGCACGGCGATGTCGGCCACCGCCTCGCGGCAGAACGAGCAGGTCGCGAGGTGACGCTCGTACGCGGTGCGCTCGGCCGGGGAGAGGGCGCCCAGGACGTACGCGCCGTCGTCGTGCTCGTGATCGCATCTCATCCTGTCACCCCCATCTCATCCAGGACCATGCGCAGCGAGCGCAAGGCGTAGTGCGTGCGTGACTTGACCGTGCCGGGTGGCACGCCCAGGCGGGACGCTGTTTCAGCGACCGAGCGCCCCTGGTAGAAGCATTCGATCAAGACTTCGCGGTGCATGTCGGAGAGCCGGGCCAGCGCCTCAGCGACCGTCCAGGCCTCGACGGCCCGGTCCGCCTCGTCCGCGCTGGGCGGAGGCTCGGGAATCATGTCCGTGACCACCTCGCCGACCCGCACCGACCGGCGTCTCCAGGCATCGATCGCCAGGTTGCGCGCGGTGGTGAACAGCCATGACCGCACCGTGCCCCGCGCGGGGTCCAGCGATTCCGGATATCGCCAGGCCCTCAGCAGGGTCTCCTGAACAAGGTCCTCGGCGCGCTGCCGATCCCCGCCGGAAAGGCGGACGGCGTGCGCGTAGAGGGCTTCCCCGTGCTCGTCCTGTAACGCGCGCAGCAGCTCGGCGTCCTGATCTTCCAAGCCTGCCGACCTCCCTCGCGCGTCACCCGTTCATACGGATGAGGCCGCGAGGAAGTTCAACGGCGTTCACGCAGCGGGTCTGAGGCCTAGGCCGTCGCCGCGTCCCCGGTTGACAGCGCCTCGGCGACACTGCGCGCCGCAGCGGTCAGCTTGGCCCGGACCACCCGAGCCGAGGTCAGCATCTCGGCGGCCGGCAACGCGCAGGCGAGCACCAGCCGGCGTTCCATGTCGCGGTCGGTGATCACGTTGACCGCGGCGCAGGCGAGCCCCTGACGGAACTGGCCCATCTCCAGCTGCATGCCCCGGCGCTCACCGGCGGCCAGGTCGGCCTCCAGCGCCTCGGGCGTGGTCAGGGTGGCCGGCGTGAACGCTCGCATGCCCCAGTCGCGCAGATAACGGGCCCGCTGGTCGGGGGTAAGCGTGGCCAGCAGCGCCTTGCCCAGCGCGGTGGCATGCCCGCCCTCGTCGAAGCCGGGGGCGATGTCGTCCATGAACGGCGAGCGGGCGCCTTCGGCCGAGGCGGTCACGGCGATCCGACCGCCGACGAATCGGCCGAGGAAGTGGCTGTAGCCGGTGTCGACAGCGGCCCGGCGCAGCGCCTCGCCGACGGTGGGCGGGCCGCGGAACGCCGAGACGAGTTCGCGATAACGATCGGCGATCTCGAGGCCGACGATGTAGGTGCCGTCCTCACGGCGGATCACGTAGCCCTCGTACGCCAAGGTGCGCACAAGGTGGTACGTCGTCGCGACGGTCAATTCGCATCGTCGCGCGATCTGTTTCACGGTGAGACCGCGCGGAGCACGCCCAACCGACTCGAGCACACGCAAAGCGCGTGACACGCTCCGGATGAGATCTGACGGCTCCGCCAGGGGGTCGCGCACAGCTACCTCCGACGCCGGGGACTTACACCATATGAATAATCTTCCTCGGTGGGAATGCCTATTGCGTGTCGACCATGACGAATCTTTACGCGTCGTGTGGTTATTGACACTCACCGTCCAGCAATCGGCAGCCCCGGCCTAGGCTCGAAGATCATGAAGGACTCGTCCGGCACCGCCGCGAGCAGCGGGAACGCCATCGGGCCGTGGAGAGCGGCGGGCAGCGCACTTACCACGACGATCGCTTGCTCCGTTCCGGTGTTCCTGGTCGGCGGATTGGCGGTGCAGATCGGCGAGGAGTTGCACTTCTCGCCGGCCGGGCTGGGACTGGCCGTCTCGGCGTACTTCGGGGCGAGCGCGCTGGCTTCGGTACCGGCGGGGGCGCTGGTCGAGCGGTACGGATCGACGAGGATTGCCCGCGCCGGGATTGCCCTTGCGGTGGTGTCGCTGCTCGCGGTCGCGGTGGCGGCGCGTTCACTGTGGAGCCTCATCGCGATTCTCGCGCTCGGGGCGGGCGCCAACGCGATGGGTCAGCTGGCGAGCAACACCAGCCTTTCCCGGCATGTTCCGGTACGTCGCCAGGGCCTTTCCTTCGGCGTGAAGCAGGCAGCCATCCCGGTCAGTACGTTGATCGCCGGGGCTGCGGTGCCCATTGTGGCGTTGACCGTGGGCTGGCGCTGGGCGTTTGTGGCGGCTGCGGTGGGGGCGGCGGGCGCGCTTTGGCTCGTACCGGTGGAAGGGGATGACCCTCGCAAGTCGTCGGCCGACCGCGAGGAGCGCGCCACTGCGGCCTTGGTCGTGATCGGGATCGCGGCGACTCTTGCCGCCGGGTCGGCAAATGCTTTGGGTACGTTCCTGGTGGACGCCGCCGTGGCGCGAGGCATCTCCCCCGGCCCAGCCGGCCTGTCGCTCACGTTGGGCAGCGCGGTGTGCGTGGCGGCGCGCGTGAGCGGCGGCTGGCAGGCAGACCTCTTCCCGGCGCGGCAAGTGGCCGTCATTGCTGCGCTGCTGGCCGCCGGAGCGGTCGGCCTGGCCCTGCTGGCAGCACCGGGCCTGCCCGCGCTGATTGTGGGCGTGGTGCTCGGCTTCGGGTTGGGCTGGTCGTGGCCCGGGCTGATGAACTTCGCAGTGGTCCGCCTGCACCCCCAGGCGCCTGCCGCGGCCACCTCGATCACGCAGACCGGCGTGTACGCGGGCGGCTGCATCGGACCGCTCGGACTGGGCGCCGTCGCGTCGGGCGCCGACTATCCGGCAATGTGGACGGTGGCGGCGGTGGCGATGCTGGGCGCGGCCGCCCTCATGGTGGTGGGCAGCCGCATGCTCCGCAAACTCAGCTAGTGCGGTCGGCGATGAAGTCGCAGAGGGCTTCCATCGCCCGGCGTGGCGTGCCGTCGGGCAGCGGCGCGAGGCAGGCTCGGGCCTCCTCGGCGTAGCTGCGGACCGTCTCGCGCGCCCGCTTCATCGCCGCGGACTCGCGCAGCAGCCCCAGCGCCTCGGCGTGCAGCGCGTCATCAACCAGCGGACCTGAACTGAGCAGCTCGCGCAGGCGCACGGCGGAGGCGTCGGTGTCGTCGCCGGCCAGCGCGTAGAGCACGGGCAGGGTCGGCACGCCCTCGCGCAGGTCGGTGCCGGGCGTCTTGCCGGACTGCACCGACTCCGAAGCGATGTCGAGCAGGTCGTCGGAGAGCTGGAAGGCGACGCCGATGATCTCGCCATAGCCGGCCAGTGCCTCGATGTGCTCGGGCTTGGCCCCGGAGAACATGCCGCCGTAGCGCACCGAGGTGGACATCAGCGAGGCTGTCTTCTCGGCGATGACATGCAGGTAGTGCTCGATCGGGTCGGTGCCACGCGGGCCCGCGGTCTCGGCGATCTGCCCGTGCACGAGCCGGGAGAACGTCTGGGCCTGCAGCCGGACCGCCTCGACGCCCAGCGTGGCGGCGATGTCGGCGGCACGGGCGAACAGGAAGTCGCCGACCAGGATGGCCACGGCGTTGCCCCAGCGGGCGTTGGCGCTGGGCGCACCGCGGCGCACGGCAGCCTCGTCCATGACGTCGTCGTGGTAGAGCGTCGCGAGGTGGGTCAGCTCGACCACGAGGGCCGCCGGCACGATGCCGGCCGCCTGCGGGTCCCCGAACTGCGCCCCGAGCGCCACCAGCAGCGGCCGGAACCGCTTGCCGCCGGCATCCATCAGGTGCCGCGCCGCATCCGCGATCAGCGGATCAGCACTGACCACGTTGTCGCGCAGCGCTTCCTCCACCACGGCCAGCGTCGCCGAGACCGACGCGTCGACCTTGGGGTCGATGTCGATTCCGAGCGACGTCAGCGCTGTGTCACCGGTGCTCACCACGGTTTCACGATGCCATACGAACCTGATACCCAGGGTGTCAGGGTCTTGAAGATCAAAAACCTGCTCCGGTACGACCAAAGCGCGCCCAACCAGCACGCGAGCCGCTTCCCACCCTCACCCCCCGGCCGGCCCGTCCGCTCGGTCAAGCCGTCAAGCGCGCATGACGGAAGATTGACACCAATGAAAAAGCCCCGGCCACCATGAGCCGGGGCTGTTTCACGGTGAGCTATCTGACGAATTGCGCGGCGTCGTTGGTGAGGTCGAGCAGCGGCGCCGGCACCACGCCCAGCGCGAACGTCGCGATGACCCCGATCGCCAGGGCCGCAGAGGTCAGGAAGCCCGGGATCGACACCGCCGGGGTGGTCTCGCCCGGCTCGGACAGCCACATCAGCACGACGACCCGCAGGTACGGGAAGGCGAGCAGCATGCTGGTGATCACGCCGAAGATGACCAGCCAGGTCTGCCCGCCGTCGATCGCCGCCCCGAACACCGCGAACTTGCTGGTGAAGCCGCTGGTGAGCGGGATGCCGGCAAACGCCAGCAGGATGAACGAGAAGATCGCGGCGAACACCGGGCTCTTGCGACCCAGCCCGGCCCAGCGGGACAGGTGGGTGGCCTCGCCCTCGGAGTCACGCACCAGCGAGACGATGCCAAACGCGGCCAGCACCGAGAAGCCGTACGCGACCAGGTAGAACATCGTGCTGGACAAGCCCTCCTTGTTGAGCGCCAGCACCCCCACCAGCAGGTAGCCCGCGTTGGCGATGGAGGAGTAGGCCAGCAGCCGCTTCATCTCCGTCTGCGTGACCGCCAGCACCGCGCCGACCAGCATCGTCAGCACCGCGATGACCCCGAGCACCGGCTGGAAGTCCCAGCGCACCCCGTCGAAGGCCACGTACAGCACCCGCAGCAGGGCGCCGAACGCGGCAACCTTGGTGCAGGCTGCCATCAGCGCGGTCACCGGGGTCGGAGCGCCCTGGTAGACGTCCGGCGTCCACACGTGGAAGGGCACCGCAGCGCTCTTGAACAGCAGCCCGATCGACACCAGGGCCAGCCCGCCGAACAGCAGCACCTCACTGCGCGACGGGTCGGCGACCGCAGCGTGGATGGACGCCAGGTCGACGCCCCCGCTGAAGCCGTAGATCAGGGCCACACCGAACAGGAAGAAGGCCGACGCGTACGAGCCCAGCAGGAAGTACTTCAACGCTGCCTCCTGGCTCAGCAGGCGGCGGCGCCGGGCCAGCGCGCAGAGCAGGTAGAGCGGCAGCGAGAAGACTTCGAGCGCGACGAACATCGTCAGCAGGTCGTTCGCCGCGACGAACAGCAGCATGCCGCCCAGCGCAAAGATCGTCAGCGGGTACACCTCGGTGGCCCCGGGCTGCCCGCCGACCTGCTTGAGGTCCTTCTGCGAGCCGACCGTCACCGCGGCCTGCGATACGAACGAGCCACCCGGCTCGATCGCGCGCTCGCCGATCAGCATCAGAGACACGATGCCGAGCAGCAGGATCGAGCCCTGCAGGAACAGCGTCGGGCCGTCCACCGCCACCGCACCGCCGATGGTGACAATCCGGGTGTCGCGCACCAGGATCACCGTGACCAGCGCGGCGACCAGCGCTACCAGCGCCAGGGCCAGCTGCACGACGTGCCGCCGGGCCCGGGGCACCAACGCCTCGAAGAGCACGCCAAGGCAGGCCGCGCCGAACAGGATCAGCATCGGCGCCAACGCGGCGTAGTTGATGTCGGGAAGTTTCAGGTCGTCCATGGCTTACCGCGCCACCCTTCCGTTCGCGACCGCTGGGGGCACCGGGTCGGTCTTTCCGACGTCCTGCATGGTCGCCTGCACCGCGGGGTTGATCACATCGGTGACCGGCTTCGGGTAGAAGCCGAGGAGCAGCAGCAGAAGGACAAGCGGCGCGACGACGACCTTCTCGCGCAACGTGATGTCCTTGTGCATGGCCGGGGTTTGCTCGACGGCCGGGTTGAGCGTGCCCTGCGTGGTGCGCTGCACCATCCAGAGCACGTAGGCCGCGGCGAGGATGATGCCGGCGGTGGCGATGACCGCGTACACCTTGTGGGTGGTGAAGGTGCCGATCAGCACCAGGAACTCGCTGACGAACGGCGCGGTTCCGGGCAGCGCCAGCGACGCCAGACCGGCGAAGAACAGCAGCCCGGCCAGCACCGGCACCAGCTTGCCGGCCCCGCCGAAGTCGCTGACCAGCGACGAGCCGCGGCGGGCCACGAACATGCCGACGACCAGGAACAGCAGGCCGGTGGCGAGACCGTGGTTGACCATGTACAGCACCGAGCCGGTGCCCGCCTGGGTGGTGAAGGCGAAGATGCCGATGCCGATGAACCCGAAGTGGGCGATCGAGGTGTACGACACCAGGCGCTTGAGGTCGTGCTGGCCGATCGCGAGCAGGGCGGCGTACAGGATGCCGATGACGCCCAGGATCAGCGCCGCCGGGGCGAACCAGCGCGACGCCTCCGGGAAGATCGGCAGGCAGTAACGCAGGATGCCGAACGTTCCCACCTTGTCCAGCACGCCCACGAGCAGCGCGGCCGCGGGTGCCGGAGCGGCCCCACCGGCGTCGGGCAGCCAGGTGTGGAACGGGAAGAACGGCGCCTTGACCGCAAACGCGATGAAGAAGCCCAGGAACAGCCAGCGCGCGGTGCCGGTGTTGAACGAGCTCGACGCGTCGGTCAGCGCCTGCCAGTCGAACGTGTGACCGCCGACCACCCACAGGCCGATCACCGCAGCCAGCATGAACAGACCGCCGACCAGCGAGTAGAGGAAGAACTTCACCGCGGCGTACTGCCGGCGCTGGCCGCCGAACGAGCCGATGATGAAGTACATCGGCACGAGCATGACCTCGAAGAACACGTAGAACAGGAAGACGTCGGCGGCCGCGAAGACGCCGATCATCGTGCACTCCAGCGCCAGCAGCAGCGCGAAGTACGTGGGCACCGAGCGCTCGTTCTCGTCGACGTCGTGCCAGGAGGCCAGCATCACCAGCGGCACCAGCAGCGCGATGAGCACTAGCATGACCAGCGCGATGCCGTCGGTGGCGAAGGTGAAGCGGGCGTTCCAGGTGGGGATCCACTGGTACGACTCACGGAACTGGAACCGGTCGCCGCCGGCCTCGAACGCGACCCACATGACGATGCTCAGCGCGAGCACCACCACCGACCAAGCCAGCGCGACGGTCTTGGCGAGTTTCGCCTTGCCGCGCGGGATGAAGGCCACCACCGCCGCGCCTACCAGGGGCAGGAGCGTCAGGATGGACAGGAACGGGAAGTCCTTCATTACGCCAACCACCCCAGCTGGATCGCGAGGAACGCGCCGACGACCAGCACGGCGCCGGTGAGCATGGACAACGCGTACGACCGCACGAACCCGGTCTGCAGCCGGCGCAACCGCCCGGAGCCGCCACCGACCGCCGCCGCAAGCCCGTTGACCGCCCCGTCGATCCCCCGGTTGTCGAGGTAGACCAGGGCGCGGGTGAGGTAGATGCCGGGCCGCTCGAACACCGCTTCGTTGATCGCGTCGGTGTAGAGGTTGCGGCGGGCGGCCGTGACCACCACACCGGCCGGCTCCGGCGCGAGCGCAGTGCCCTTGCGGAACAGCGCCCAGGCCAGGCCCGCGCCCACCAGCGTCACGACGATGCTCAGCGTGGTCAGCAACCAGTGCGCGAGCACCGGCGTGGCCTCGGCTTCCTCCTGGCCGAAGACCGGCTCCAGCCAGTCGGGCACCGAGGTCGACATCAGGTAACCGGCCCCGATCGAGCCGAGCGCCAGCAGCATCAGCGGCACCGTCATGATGAACGGCGACTCGTGCGGATGCTTGTTGTCCTCGGTGTAGCGCTCCGGACCGTGGAAGGTGAGCACGAACAGCCGGGTCATGTAGAACGCGGTGAGCCCGGCGCCGAGCAGCGCGGCCAGGCCGTACAGCCAAGCGGTCCAGCCCTCGCGTTCGAAGGCCGCCACGATGATCGGCTCCTTGGAGAAGAAGCCGGACAGCGGCGGGATGCCGATGATGGCCAGCCAGCCCATCATGAACGTCAGCCAGGTCCACTTCATGTACTTGCGCAGCCCGCCGAAGCGGCGGATGTCGACCTGGTCGTGCATGCCGTGCATGACCGAGCCGGCGCCGAGGAACATGTTGGCCTTGAAGAAGCCGTGCGCGAGCAGGTGGATGATGGCCAGCGCGTACGCCGCCCCGCCGAGCCCGACGCCAAGGAACATGTAACCGATCTGGCTGACCGTGGACCAGGCGAGCACCCGCTTGATGTCGTCCTTGGCCGCGCCGATGATGCAGCCCATCAGCAGCGTGAGCGCGCCGACGCTGACCACGATCGTCTGCAGCGTGGCGTTCGCGGTGAAGATGGCGTGCGAGCGGGCGATCAGGTAGACGCCCGCGGTGACCATCGTGGCCGCGTGGATCAGGGCCGAGACCGGGGTCGGGCCCTCCATCGCGTCAGGCAGCCAGGCGTGCAGCGGGAACTGACCGGACTTACCGGCCGCTCCGAGCAGCAGCAACAGACCCATGACGAGCACTGTCGCGCCGGACAGGGCCGAGACGCCGTTGAAGACCTCGTCGTACTGGGTGGTGCCGAGCGTGGCGAACATCGTGAAGATGCCGATGGCCAGGCCGGCGTCGCCGATCCTGTTCATCAGGAACGCCTTCTTACCGGCGGTGGCCGCGGACGGCCGGTTGTACCAGAACGAGATCAGCAGGTACGACGCGAGACCCACGCCCTCCCAGCCGAAGTACAGCATCACGTAGTTGTTGCCGAGCACCAGCAGCAGCATGGCCGCGACGAACAGGTTGAAGTACGCGAAGAACCTGCGCCGTCCCGGGTCGTGCTCCATGTAACCCACCGCGTACAGGTGGATCAGCGAGCCGACGCCGGTGATCAGCAGCACGAAGATGCCGGACAACGGGTCGAACAGCAGCCCGAAGTCGACGTGCAGGCCGCCGGCACCCTGGGTGCCGACGACGATGAAGTCCCACAGGCTCTGCTGAGCCGACCGGTGCGCCTCGTCGAGCGAGCCGAGCTTGATGAACATCGTCAGGCCCAGCACGAACGTTGCCGCTACGGCCAGGACACCGAGCCAGTGCCCCCACTTGTCGGACCGCTTGCCGAGCAGCAGCAGAATCGCCGCGCTGGCCAGCGGGATAGCGACAAGTAACCATATACCGGACAGAAGGCCCGTGGCGTGGCCATAGTCCACTGTCTGTTCCACGTGACGGCCCCTTTAGTACTTGAGGAGGTTGGCGTCGTCGACGCTTGCCGAGCGCCGGGTCCGGAAGATCGACATGATGATCGCGAGCCCGACCACGACCTCGGCCGCCGCGACGACCATCACGAAGAACGAGATGATCTGACCGTCGAGGCTGCCGTTGATCCGGCTGAACGTGACCAGCGCGAGGTTCGCCGCGTTCAGCATCAGCTCGATGCACATGAACAGCACGATCGCGTTGCGGCGAACCAGCACCCCGGCAGCGCCGATGGTGAACAAGATGGCCGCCAGTACGAGGTAATAGTCAGGAGTCACTTCTCTGTCCTCTTGGGTGCGGCCTCGGTGGCAGTCAGCTCGCGGACGGGAAGGATCGGCGACAGGCTGCGTTCGGACTCGTTGCCATCGGGCAGGCGAGCCGGCGCGGCTACCGACATGGTGTTGGCGTACACGCCCGGGCCAGCCTTGGGACCGGGGTAGTTGCCGGGCCGGAAACGCTCCTTCATGCGCGTGACCTGGTCCGCGATGTCCGCCTTGGCCCGCTCCACGTGGGCGAGCACCATCGCACCAACCGCCGCCGTGATGAGCAGCGCGGACGTGACCTCGAAGGCGAACACGTACTTGGTGAACAGCAGCCGGGCGATGCCCTGCACGTTGCCGGCCGCGTTGGCGTCGGCCAGCCCGGCCACGTCGGCGTCGCCCAGCGAGCGGGCCAGCCCGGTCGCGACCAGCACCCCGAAACCGACCCCGAGCAGGATCGCCGCGACCCGCTGGCCCCGCAGCGTCTCGATCAGCGAGTCGGAGGCATCCCGGCCCACCAGCATCAGGACGAACAGGAACAGCATCATGATCGCGCCGGTGTAGACGATGATCTGCACCGCGCCCAGGAACGGCGCGGAGTTGACCACATACAGGAAGCCGAGGCAGAGCATCGTCACGACGAGCCACAGGGCGGAGTGCACAGCGTTGCGCGCGAGCACCATGCCCAGGCCGCCGATGACCGCCAGGCTGCCGAGGATCCAGAACCCCCAGGCCTCACCCGTGGACACCTGGGCGGCGGCGTCGGCCGCGTAGTACATCATCGCGCGCCTTCCTTCCGCACGGTGCCCGCCGTCTCCGGGCGCCCGGCCGGGTCCACAGCGGTCGCGGCGTCATCCGCGCCGGTCTGAGCCCAGGGAGCCCGCTCGGCGCCGGCCGAGGTGCCCGGGTTGGTCAGCGCGCCGACGTAGTAGTCCTTGTCGGTTTCGCCGAGCCGCATCGGGTGCGGCGGCTGCTCCATGCCCGGCAGCAGCGGGGCCAGCAGTTCCTTCTTGGTGAAGATGAGGTCCTGGCGGCTGTCGCGGGCCAGCTCGTACTCGTTGCTCATGGTCAGCGAACGGGTCGGGCAGGCCTCGATGCACAGTCCGCAGAAGATGCACCGCGCGTAGTTGATCTGATAGATGCTCGCGTAGCGCTCACCGGGCGAGAAGCGCTGCTCGTCGGTGTTGTTGCCACCCTCGACGTAGATCGCGTCGGCCGGGCAGGCCCACGCGCACAGCTCGCAGCCGATGCACTTCTCCAGGCCGTCCGGGTGCCGGTTGAGGATGTGCCGCCCGTGGTAGCGCGGCGCCGGCTTCGGCGGTGAGAACGGATAGTCGGTGGTGATGACCTTGCGGAACATGTGCGCGAAGGTCACCCCGAAGCCCTTGAAGGAGCCGGTGAACGTACCCACGTCACACCTCCTTCTCTTCGTCGTCCGGCGCGGGGATGCCGCCGGCCGTGGCGGGCTGGCGCTCGGCCACCGCGCGGCGGGCCCGGGGGCTGGGGGGAACCTGCAGATCCATCGGCGGCACCGGGAAGCTGCCCGGCGGCCGCGCGGCCAATTGCTCCTCGATGGAGTAGCTGCGTTGCTTCTTGCTGGCCGGCCAGAGCAGCGCGATGCCGAGCACGATCACCGCCGCAACGAAGTAGACCAGCCAGCGCTGGCCGCCGTCGATCCGGTCGTTGGTGACCCGCACACCTGCCAGGAACAGGATCCAGACCAGGTTGATCGGGATCAGCACCTTCCAGCCGAAGCGCATGAACTGGTCGTAGCGCATCCGGGGCAGGGTGGCCCGCAGCCAGATGAAGCCGAACAGCAGGATCAGCACCTTCACCAGCCACCAGACCAGCGGCCACCAGCCGGAGTTGGCCCCGGCCCAGAAGCTGGTGATCGGAGCCGGAGCCCGCCAGCCGCCGAGGAACAGCGTGGTGGCGAACGCCGAGACGGTGATCATGTTGATGTACTCGGCCAGGAAGAACAGCGCGAACTTGAACGACGAGTACTCGGTGTGGAATCCGCCGACCAGCTCGGACTCCGCCTCGGGCAGGTCGAACGGCGCGCGGTTGGTCTCACCGACGGCCGCGATGCAGTAGATGATGAAGCTGGGCAGCAGCAGGACCGCATACCAGCTGGGGGCGGTCGGGTTCCAGCCCAGGATGTCGAAGCCCGCCTCGCCGTTGCCGGCCTGCGCCTTGACGATCTGCGAGGTGGACATCGACCCCGCCGTCATGAAGACCGCGACGATCGACAGACCCATGGCGACCTCGTACGAGATCATCTGCGCACTCGACCGCAGGCCACCGAGCAGCGGGTACGTCGACCCGGACGCCCAACCGGCCAGCACCACGCCGTACACGCTCATGGACGAGCAAGCGAGCAACACCAGAACCGATACCGGCACGTCGGTGAGCTGCAGCGCGGTGTGGTGGCCGAAGATCGACACCACCGGGCCGAACGGGATCACCGAGAACGCGGTGAATGCACAGGTCGCCGAGATGACCGGGGCGATGAAGTAGACCACCTTGTCGGCGGTCTTGGGGATGATCTCCTCCTTGAACGGCAGCTTGATGCCGTCGGTGAGGCTCTGCAGCCAGCCCTTGGGGCCGACCTGGTTGGGGCCCGGCCGCACGGCCATCCGGGCCACGACCTTGCGCTCGTAGTTGATCGTGAAAAGCGTCAGCAGCAGCAGGATCACGAACACGCCGAACAGCTTGATCAGCGTGATCCACCAGACGTCGTCCTCGAACGTCTGCAGCGTCGGATCCTGCGCGGCGGCGAGGATGTTCATCAGTTGTCCCCCTGAGCGAGGATCGGCCCCGGCTTACCGGCGGTCAGCCGCACCACGGCCCCGGACGTGACGCCCAGGCTGCGCCGCAGCGTCGATCCGGGCGAGTTCGTCGGCACCCACACCACCTGCGGCGCGAGCTCCGTGATGGCGGCCGGCAGGGTGATTGCCCCCCGGTCGGTGCCGACCGTGACCGCGTCACCGTCGGCGATGCCCAGCGACTCGGCGAGGTCCTTGCCGAGCCGCACGACCGGCGGCCGGGCCGTGCCGGCCAGCACCTCGTCGCCGTCGAGCAGCGTGCCGTTGTCGAGCAGCTGGTGCCAGGACGCCAGCACCGCCTCGCCCGCACCGGGCTTGGGCAGGCTGCCCGCGGCCACCCCGGGCAGCGCCGGGCGTGCCGACGCGCTGGCCGGCATCGCACCCAGCTCGCGGCGGATCGCGCCGACGTCCCCGGTGCCCAGCACCACGTCCAACAGCGCGGCGATGGCTTCGAGCACCCGCCCGTCGGTCATGGCACCGGTCGGCAGGACGGCCTCGAAGGTGCGCAGCCGGCCCTCCCAGTCCATGAACGTGCCCGACTTCTCGGCGGCCGGGGCGATCGGCAGCACCACGTCGGCGTGCCGGGTCACGGCGCTGTGCCGCAGCTCCACGCTGACCAGGAACGGCACCGCGGTCAGGGCTTGCTCAGCCCGGCGCGGGTCGGCCAGGTCGTTCGGGTCCACACCGGCGACCAGCAGGGCGGCGAGCGTGCCGTCGGCCGCGGCCGCCACGATCGCGTCGGTGTCGCGGCCCACCCCGGCCGGCAGCGCGTCCGCGGCGACGTCCCAGGCACGGGCAAGCTCCGCGCGAGCGCCGGCGTCAGCGACCGGACGGCCCCCGGGCAGCAGGTTGGGCAGGCAGCCGGCGTCGACCGCACCGCGGTCCCCGGCCCGCCGCGGCACCCAGGCGATCCGGGCACCGGTGCGGGCGGCCAGCGCGGCTGCGGCGGACAGCCCACCGGGCACACCGGCCAGCCGCTCACCGACGATCAGCAGCGAACCGGGGGCGGCCAGCGCGGCGGCCACGGCCGGGTCGGTGCCGAGCAGCCGGGCCTCGTCGCCGGGCACCGCTGCGACCAGCGCCGCACCCAGCTTCTCCAAGCCCCGGCTCAGGAACGGCGCCACCGCCGTGACCTGCAGCTTCTTCTTGTTGTGTCCCTTGCGCAGGCGCAGGAACAGGATCGGGCACTCCTCCTCGGGCTCCAACCCGACGATGACCGCCGATGGCGCGTTCTCGACGTCCTCGTAGGTGACGTCGCTGACCCCGGCCACCGAGGCGGCCAGGAAGTCGGCCTCCTCCGTGGACAGCGGGCGCGCCCGGAAGTCGATGTCGTTGGTGCCGAGCGCGACCCTGGCGAACTTCGCGTACGCGTACGCGTCCTCCACCGTCAGCCGTCCGCCGGTGAGCACGCCCACTCCCCGGCCCTTGGCCGCAGCCAGCCCCTCGGCCGCCGCGAGCAGCGCCTCGGACCAGGAAGCCTCGCGCAGCTCACCGCTGCCGGCGTCGCGGATGAGCGGGGTGGTGATGCGGTCGTAGCCGGTGGTGTAGCGGAAGCCCCACCGGCCCTTGTCGCAGTTCCACTCCTCGTTGACCGCGGGGTCGTCACCGGCCAGCCGGCGCAGCACCTTGCCGCGCCGGTGGTCGGCTCGCATCGCGCAGCCGGCCGCGCAGTGCTCGCAGGCCGTCGGCGTGGAGACCAGGTCGAACGGGCGGGCCCGGAACCGGTACTGCTCGCCGGTCAGCGCGCCGACCGGGCAGATCTGGATCGTGTTGCCGGAGAAGTAGGAGTTGAACGGGACATCGCCGGCACCCTCGCCGACCTGCCCGTCGCCGGTCCCCTCGCCACCGAAGAAGTCGTCGCGGTAGACGTTGATCTGCTCGCCGGAGGAGCGGTCCATCAGGTCGATGAACTTGTCCCCGGCGATCTCCTCGGAGAAGCGGGTGCAGCGCTGGCACAGGATGCAGCGTTCGCGGTCGAGCAGGACCTGGCTGCTGATGTGGATCGGCTTCTCATACTCGCGCTTGTGCTCGTGGAAGCGCGAGTCGGTGCGCCCGTTGGTCATCGCCTGGTTCTGCAGCGGGCACTCGCCGCCCTTGTCGCAGGTCGGGCAGTCCAGCGGGTGGTTGGCCAGCAGCAGCTCCATCACGCCGCCCTGCGCCTTCTGCGCGACCGGCGAGCTGAGCTGGGTCTTGACCACCATGCCCTCGGCCACCGTCTGGGTGCAGGAGGCCACCGGCTTGCGCTGGCCCTCCACCTCCACCAGGCACTGGCGGCAGGCGCCGGCCGGGGCCAGCAGCGGGTGGTCGCAGAACCGCGGGATCGCGATGCCCATCCGCTCGGCGACCCGGATGACCAGCTCACCCTTGGCGGCGGTCACCTCGACGCCGTCGATGGTGAGCGTGACCTCATCGGTCTTCTTGGCGACGTCGGTCATCAGTGCGCTCCTACCAGGGTCTTCGCGGACAGCCGCGGAGCCGTCCGGCCCTCGATGTAGTCGAGGTAGTCCTGCCGGAAGAACTTCAGCGTGGAGACGACCGGGGTCGCCGCGCCATCGCCCAGACCGCAGAACGACCGTCCGAAGATGTTGTCGGCGGTGTCCTGCAGGGTGTCGAGGTCCTGGTAGGTGCCTTCGCCCGAGAGAATCCGGCGGTACGTCCGCACCATCCAGTAGTTGCCCTCGCGGCAGGGGGTGCACTTGCCGCAGGACTCGTGGTGGTAGAACTCCAGCCAGCGCCAGGTCGCGTACACCGGGCAGTCCTGGTCGGAGAAGATCTGCATCGCGGTGGTGCCCAGGATCGAGCCGGCCGCCGAGACGCCCTCGAAGTCCATCGCGGTGTCGATGTGCTCGGCCGTGAGCAGCGGGGTGGACGAACCACCGGGTGTCCAGAACTTGAGGGTGTGTCCCGGCTTCATCCCGCCCGCCAGCTCGATCAGCTCGCGCAGCGTGATGCCCAGGCCGCACTCGTACTGCCCGGGGTTGGCGACCCGGCCGGACAGCGAGTAGATCATCGGTCCGGACGACTTCTCCGTGCCCATGCTCTTCCACCAGTCGGCGCCGCCCAGCACGATGTAGGGCACCGAGGCGATCGTCCCGACATTGTTGACCACCGTCGGGCTGGCGTAGAGACCGGCGACCGCGGGGAACGGCGGGCGCAGCCGGGGCTGACCGCGGAAGCCTTCCAGCGAGTCCAGCAGCGCGGTTTCCTCGCCGCAGATGTACGCCCCGGCTCCGCTGTGCACCACCAGGTCCAGGTCGAACCCGGAACCGAGGATGTTCTGCCCGAGGTAGCCCTTGGCATAGGCCTCCTTGACGGCATGGCGCAGCCGCCGCGCCGCGTGCACCGCCTCGCCGCGGATGTAGATGAACGCCCGGCTGGCCCGGATCGCGTACGACGCGATGATCGCGCCCTCCACGAGCGAGTGCGGGTCGTACGTCATCAGCGGCACGTCCTTGCAGGTCCCCGGCTCGCCCTCGTCGGCGTTGATGACCAGGTAGTGCGGCTTGCCGTCGCCCTGCGGGATGAAACCCCACTTGAGGCCGGTGGGGAACCCGGCGCCGCCGCGGCCGCGCAGCCCCGAGTCCTTGATCAGCTGGATCAGGTCGTCGGGGTGCACGTCGAGCGCCTTACGCACGGCGGCGTACCCGTCGAGCCGCTCGTACGTCTCGATCTTCCAGGCGTCCGGCGACAGCCAGCGCTTGGTGAGGACGGGGGTGAGTTTCTGGAGCACCTCACGCCGGGGCTGAGTCACTTGGTCTCCTCACTACCGCGCTGAGCGTTCTGCCACCCGGGGTTGTCCTTACCGGTGGACTGCTCGTTCGACCGGTGGGCGGCATTGGTGTCGCTCACGATGCTTTCGCCGCGCTCGCTGTCGCCGGCGGGCTTGCCGTCCCCCGCCGCCGCGTTGTCGCCGGTGGCCGTGGCCTCGGCCGCATTCGATGGGACGGGGCCGGACTGCGGCCGGGTGCCCGCACTGGCCGCGCCCGATCCCGGGGTGGCGGCGTCGGGGTTGCGGGCCTCGGCCGCGCGCACCTCGGGGTCCTTGACGTCGCCGGCCTTGACCGGCTCGCCGGAGTGGCGGTGCTCGACCTTCTCCACTACCGCCTTGACCGCGCCGGCCGCCTTGCGGGCAACGCTGGCGAGCTTGCTCTCGTGGTGCGGCTCGGCCGGGGCGGCGCTGGGCCGTACGGCATCCTTCACCGCCTTGGCCGACTCGTCGCGAGCCGGCTTGGTGGTGGGGATCGGGGTGTCGATGGTGAAGTTCGCCACCGCCACACCGTGTTCCTGGGCCAGGCTGACGCCGCGCAGCGACGGAGCACCGGCCCGGCCGTCCGCGACAGCGCCCTCGCGCTCGTCGGCGAACCCGGCGAGCTGGAACTGCATCTCCTTGAGCGAGCAGATCCGCGAGCCGCGGCTGGGCACCGGGCGCTCGCCGCGGCGCAACTGCTCGGCCAGGTCCACCGCCGCCTGCGGGGTGGCCTCGTCGATCGCGTAGTCGTAGTTGACCGTCACGACCGGCGCGTAATCGCAGGCCGCCAGGCACTCGGCATGTTCCAGGGTGATCGCGCCGTCGGCGGTGGTCTGGTCGTGGCCCACGCCCAGGTGCTCGACCAGGCCGTCGTAGACCTCCTGGCCGCCGAGCACGTTGCACAGGGTGTTCGTGCACACGCTGATCAGGTAGTCACCGGTCGGCTTGCGCTTGTACATCGTGTAGAACGTGGCCACCGCGCCGACCTGCGCCTTGTTGATGCGCAGGATCTCGGCGCAAAACGCGACGCCGGCCGGGCTGACGTAGCCCTCCTCGGTCTGCACCAGGTGCAGCAGCGGCAGGAGCGCGGAACGTTCGCGGCCCGCGGGGTAGCGGTCCAGAATTTCCAGGGCCGGAGCAAGCAGCTTCTCCGCCAGCGGCGCTGCGGCGGGAGTGAACTCCACTGTGGTCTCGGACATCTATCGGTCACACCCACCCATCACGGGGTCCAGGGAGGCGCCGCCGGCGATCACGTCGGCCAGCAGCGCACCTTCGGCCATTGCGGGAATGGCCTGCAGGTTCACGAAGCTCGGGTCGCGGTAGTGCACCCGGTAGGGGTGCGTGCCGCCGTCGGACACCGCGTGCACGCCGAGTTCGCCGCGCGGGTGCTCGATGCCCACGTACACCTGGCCCGGCGGGACCCGGAAGCCCTCGGTGACAAGCTTGAAGTGGTGGATCAGCGACTCCATCGACTGACCCATGATCTTGGCGACGTGCTCCAGCGAGTTGCCGAGCCCGTCCACGCCCAGCGCGAGCTGCGACGGCCAGGCGATCTTCTTGTCCTCGACGTAGATCGGCCCGGGACGCAGCCGGTCGAGCGCCTGCTCGACAATCTTCAGCGACTCGCGGATCTCGGCCACCCGCACCAGGTAGCGGCCCCACACGTCGGCTGTCTGGGCGGTCGGCACGTCGAACTCGTACGTCTCGTACCCGCAGTACGGCATCGTCTTGCGCAGGTCCCAGGCCAGGCCGGAAGCGCGCAGCACCGGGCCGGTGATGCCCAGCGACAGACAGCCGGTCACGTCGAGCACGGCGACGCCCTGGGTGCGCTCCTGCCAGATCACCTGGCCGGAGAGCATGGCTTCGTACTCCTTGAGCTTCTTCGGCATGTACGTCAGGAACTCGCGGATCTTCTTGATCGCGGATTCCGGCACGTCCTGCGACAGCCCGCCCGGACGGATGTAGCCGTTGTTCATCCGCAGCCCGGAGGTCTCCTCGAAAATGTCGAGGATGTACTCGCGCTCGCGGAAGCCGTACAGCATCATCGAGATCGCGCCGAGCTCCATGCCGGTGGTCGCCAGCCACACCAGGTGCGAAGCGATCCGCTGCAGCTCCATGAACATGACCCGGATCGTGTTCGTCCGCTCGGTGATCTGGTCGGTGATGCCGAGCAGCTTCTCCACCGCGAGGCAGTAACCCGCCTCGTTGAACATGTTGGACAGGTAGTCCATCCGGGTCACGAAGGTGACGCCCTGGGTCCAGTTGCGGTATTCGAGGTTCTTCTCGATGCCGGTGTGCAGGTATCCGATGACCGGCCGGACCTCGGTGACCGTCTCACCCTCGAGTTCGAGCACGAGCCGCAGCACGCCGTGCGTCGACGGGTGCTGCGGGCCCATGTTGACGACGATCTTCTCGTTGCTGAGCGGGTCGACGCTGCTGGTGACCGTGTCCCAGTCGCCACCGGTGACCGTGAAGACGCGGCCCTCGGTGGTTTCGCGTTCGGTGGCGTATCCGGACTGTGTCATTGGTAGACCCTCCGCTGGTCAGGAGGCGGAATTTCGGCGCCTTTGTACTCGACGGGCACGCCGCCGAGCGGGTAGTCCTTGCGCTGGGGGTGGCCATCCCAGTCGTCCGGCATGAGGATCCGGGTGAGGTTGGGGTGACCTTCGAAGACGACGCCGAACATGTCGTACGCCTCCCGCTCCTGCCAGTCGGCGGTCGGGTAGATCCCGGTCACGCTCGGCACCGGGGTGCCTGCGGCGACCGCGATCTCCAGGCGCACCCGGCGGCGGTACGTCATGGAGGTCAGCTGGTAGGTCACGTGCAGCCGGCGGTTGTCCGAGCCCAGGTAGTCGACGCCGTCCACCGAGGAGCAGAGTTCGAACCGCAGAGATTCGTCGTCTCTCATGATTCGGCAAACCTCGGCGATCTTCTCCGGCACAATGTGAAGAGTGAGTTCGCCACGATCGACGACCACCTTCTCGATCGCGTCGGAGAAGCCGGGATACGCCTCCTCCAGCGCGTCGTAGACCTCGTCGAAGTAGCCGCCGAAGGGCCGCTGGCTGTCCGCGGTGGTCGGCCGCTTGCGGGCCAGGCCACCGAAGCCGGAGACGTCACCGGTGCCCTTGACGCCGAACATGCCCTTGAGCGGGCTCGGCGGGATCTGGGCCGGGGCGTCGACGTTGGCGCCGACCGGCTGGGCGGCCGGTACGCCGCCGTCGGATTCGGAATGCGTTGTCACTTGCCACCCTCCCGCAGGTGCGGCTGGAGCTTCATCCAGTTCTCGATGCGCAACTGCTCCTCGCGGCCCTCCTTGACGGCCTGGGTCCACTCGGCCCGGCGGACCTTGTCCACCCGGTACGACGAGGGCATCGCGCCCGGCGCCACGACCGGCACGTCACCGCGCTCACGACGGGCCTCGAGCATCTTGCGGCCGTTGGGGCCCAGCGGGGTGGCCATGACCTTCTCGCGCATCTTGAGGATCGCGTCGATGAGCATCTCCGGGCGCGGCGGGCAGCCCGGCAGGTAGATGTCGACCGGGACGATGTGGTCGACGCCCTGCACGATCGCGTAGTTGTTGAACATGCCGCCGGACGAGGCGCACACGCCCATCGAGATGACCGAACGCGGCTCGGGCATCTGGTCATAGATCTGGCGTACGACCGGAGCCATCTTCTGGCTCACCCGGCCGGCCACGATCATCAGGTCGGCCTGGCGGGGCGAGGCGCGGAACACCTCCATGCCCCACCGGCCCAGGTCGTAGTGGGGTCCACCGGCGGCCATCATCTCGATGGCGCAGCAGGCCAGGCCGAAGGTCGCGCCCCAGAAGGACGACTTACGGGCCCAGTTGGACAGCTTCTCCACCGACGTCAGCAGGATGCCGCTCGGGAGTTTCTCTTCGATTCCCATAGGTTGCGCCTCAGTCCCAGTTGAGTCCGCCGCGCCGCCACACATAGGTGTAGGCGATGAAGACGGTGACGATGAAGAGGACCATCTCAACGAACCCGAACAGGCCCAGCGCCTCGAAGTTGACGGCCCACGGGTAGAGGAAAATCGTCTCGATGTCGAAGACGATGAAAAGCATCGCGGTCAGGTAGAACTTCACCGGGAAACGGCCGCCGCCAATAGGCTGCGGGGCCGGCTCGATGCCGCACTCGTACGCCTCGAGTTTCGCCCGGTTGTAGCGCTTCGGACCGACGATCGGGGCGATCGACACCGAGAAAAGGGCGAAGAGCGCGCCGAGAATCAGCAGTCCGACGATCGGTACGTAGGGATTGAGCGTCATGCCGTCTCCTGCTCGACTGTTAGCCGCTTCACACTATTTGTGTGCTTTTGCCTGTTGTCGACCGGGGTGCCCGAATTACTACACCGCCGGTGCCACCTTCGTGAGGGCATTGATGACCCGGTCCATGGCGTCGCCGTCCCGGGGATCGGTGAGGTTCGCGAGCAGCTTCAGCACGAAGCGCATCAGCGTCGGGTGCGGCATGCCGTGCTTGGTGGCGATGCGCATGATCTGCGGGTTGCCGATCAGCTTCACGAAGATGCCGCCGACCCGGTAGTAGCCACCGAAGCGGCTCTTGAGCTCGGCCGGATAAGCCTGCAGAGCCCGCTCGCGATCGGCGCCCGCGGCCCGGGCCAGCGCCTGCACCGCGACCTCGGCGGCCAGCTCGCCGGATTCCATGGCGTAGGCGATGCCCTCGCCGTTCATCGGGTTGACCATGCCGCCGGAGTCGCCGACCAGCAGCATTCCCCGGGTGTAGTGCGGCACCCGGTTGAAGCCCATCGGCAGCGCGGCCCCCAGGGTCGGGCCCTCGGCGTTGGCCTCGTCGCGCATCCCCCAGTCCTCGGGGGTGGTGGCGAGCCAGTCGGTGAGCAGCGCCCGGTAATTGGTCTTGCCGAAGGCGCTTGAGGAATTGAGGATGCCGAGCCCCACGTTGACCCGGCCCTCGCCGAGCCCGAAGATCCAGCCGTAGCCGGGCAGCAGCCGGTCGGGGTCCGAGGCGCTGCGCAACTCAAGCCAGGACTCGAGGTAGTCGTCACCGCTCCAGCCAGGGGCGTGGAAGTAGCGCCGGACGGCCACGCCGAGCGGGCGGTCGTCACGCTTGGCCAGGCCCATGGCGAGCGGGAGCTTGCCGGACACCCCGTCCGCCGCCACAACCAAAGGTGCGCGATACTGAACGGGCTCCTTACCCGGCCCGGCCTTGGCCTCGACCCCGATGGCCCGGCCGTCGGCGTCCAGCACCGGGCCGGTGACGTTCACACCGGTGCGCAGCAGCACGCCGGCTTCCACCGCGCGCCTGGCCAGCATGTCGTCGAAATCGAGGCGGGTACGAACGAGTCCGTAATTGGGGAAGCTCGCCAGGTCGGGCCAGTCCAGTTCCAGCCGGACCCCGCCGCCGATGACCCGCAGGCCGCGGTTCTGCAGCCAGCCGGCCTTCTCAGAGGTGTCGACGCCCATCCGGACGAGCTGGCGTACAGCCCGCGGAGTGAGTCCGTCGCCACAAACTTTCTCCCTGGGAAACTCCGTCTTTTCCAGCAGAAGTACTCTCAGACCGTGCCTGGCCATGTGGTAGGCCGCGGCGGATCCACCGGGCCCTGCCCCAACCACGATCACGTCTGCCTCGTCGGCGACGGTCTCGTTCACGGCATACCTCCGTATCGCGCTGGGCTAGATCAGCAATGCTGCTGAAAGCGGTGCTAGTGAAACAGTTCACAAGCTAGCCCAGTCCGGAGTCTAAGACCGGCATCGAGGCGGATCAGGGTTAGGGAACCCTAAGTGTTTCGGGCGTGTGAATTGCCCGCAATGCGAGGATTACTGTGTGTGCGCCCCGAGGCCGCGGTTGACCGCCTCGACATAGTCGCGGAATTTGCCGTCGGTGGCCTGGTCCAGCGATTCGACGAGTTCATCCAGGAGCACCTGGGCATACGCGGGGTTGTGTACCGCGACTCTGCGTAGTAAATCCGCCAGCTTCAATGCCCGGCGCTCTCCCTCATCGCGGTCGTCGATGGGGACGTCGATGTCCGCGTCGTCGACAAGCAGATCGGTAGTCGTCATACATCGAGCTAACACCCGAATAGCCGACGAAACGGGCTTTTAGCCCTTAATTGCTCGATGGAGGGCGACCACGCCGCCGGTCAAATTGCGCCAGCCCACCCGGCGCCAGGCGAGCGACCCGGCGATGCGAGCGGCCAGCGCCTGCTGGTCCGGCCAGGCGCGGATCGACTCGGCGAGATAGACGTACGCGTCCGGGTTGCTGGACACGCTGCGGGCCACCACTGGCAGACTGCGCATCAGGTACTGCATGTAGACCGTGCGGAAGGCCGGCATCGTGGGCGTGCTGAACTCGCACACCACCAGCCGCCCGCCGGGCCGGGTGACCCGGGCCAGCTCGTGCAGCGCGGCCTCGGTGTCAACGACGTTGCGCAGCGCGAAGGAGATCGTCACCGCGTCGAACGACTCGTCGGCGAACGGCAGCTTCAACGCGTCCCCGGCCACCAACGGCACCGTACGACCACTGGACCGCCCGGCCCGCAACATCCCGGTCGACAGGTCGGCCCCGACCGCGAAGGCCTCCGAGCGCTCCAGCTCCTCGGTCGACACCCCGGTGCCCGCGCCCACGTCGAGAACCCGCTCGCCGGGTCGCAGCCCGAGCGCGGAGCGGGTCGCCCGCCGCCAACCGCGGTCCTGCCCGCAGGCGAGCACGGTGTTGGTCAGGTCGTACCGCTTCGCCACGCCGTCGAACATCTCGGCGACCTCATGCGGCTGCTTGTCCAGGTCTGCGCGCGTCACGCCACGAATACTGCCACCCGGGGCAAACAGAACGGGCGGGATGGTGACCCATCCCGCCCGTTCCTTGTGCGTTATATATACGACCGCCATCGGTCGGGTCCGAACCCACCGCCGGCGGTCAGCTGCCTCGGCGACGCTTCAGGTACTGCTTGTTACGAAGGCAACGTAACCAGCGGGAACACGCCGTACCAGAGCGACACGGACCTCGTTACCGAGGAGCAATCAGCCCCTCCCCGGTCCACCGAGCAGCACCTGACCGATCGGCTTGACCGACCGGTCGTAAGGCGGAGCCGGACCCCTCAGCTTGCCTCGACCAGCGGTAGGTTCTTGCGGCCGCCGCCGGCGATCGCGATCGAGGAGAAGTGCGACATGACCCGCTCGTCGGTGGGGTCGTCGGCCTCGGTGCGGTGCACCGCCAGGTGGCGGTAGAGCGTGTCGCGCTGCGCCGGGATGCGGTCGGCCGTGCGGATCATCGAGATCAGCTCAAGCAGGTTGGAACGGTGCTTGGCGCCGGCCGAGGAGATGACGTTCTCCTCCAGCATGATCGAGCCGAGGTCGTCGACGCCCATGTGCAGCGACAGCTGACCGACGTCCTTGCCCGTGGTCAGCCAGGACGCCTGCAGGTGGGCGACGTTGTCGAAGAAGAGCCGGGACATCGCCACGAAGCGCAGGTATTCCATGTTCGTGGCCTGGGTGCGGCCCTTGAGGTGGTTGTTCTCCGGCTGGTAGGTCCACGGGATGAACGAGCGGAACCCGCCGGTGCCCTCGGCCTCGACCGGGGTGTCCTGGTAGCCGTTGGCCACCGCGAGGTCCTGCACGTCGCGGATCATCCGGATGTGCTCGATGCGCTCGGCGTTGGTCTCGCCGGTGCCCATCATCATGGTCGCGGTGCTGCTCAGCCCGTTGCGGTGGGCGATGGCCATGACCTCCAGCCAGCGCGCGCCGGACTCCTTCAGCGGAGCGATCGCCTTGCGCGGGCGCTCGGGCAGCATCTCGGCACCGGCTCCGGCGATCGAGTCGAGCCCGGCCGCCTTGATCCGCAGGACGGCCTCCTCGATGGAGGTGCCCGACACCTTGGCCATGTGCAGGATCTCGCTGGGCCCGATGGAATGGATGACCAGCTCCGGGTACGCCTGCTTGACCGAGGAGAACAGGTTCTCGTAGTACTCGATGCCGTAGTCGGGGTGGTGCCCGCCCTGCAGCATGACCTGGGTGGCACCGAGGTCGACGGCCTCGCCGCAGCGGTGGAGGATCTCCTCCATCGGGTGCGACCAGCCCTCCTTGTGCTTCGGGGCCCGGAAGAACGCACAGAACTTGCACGCCGTCACGCACACGTTCGTGTAGTTGATGTTGCGGTCGATCAGGTAGGTGACGATGCCGTCGGGGTAGCGGCGGCGGCGTACCGCATCGGCCGCCTCGCCCAGAGCGTGGAAGGGCGCGTCGGTGTAGAGCAGCAGCGCTTCCTCGGGCGTGATCCGCCCGCCGTCGGCCGCCCGCTGCAGGATGCTGTCGATCTCCGCGTTCACCGTCACGTTCTGAAGAGTACGTCTCCCGCGTACGAGTGGTCAGCGGTGCGGGTCACTGCCTGCCCGGGTCGCTAATCTCGACGAGGTTGAGCGTGAGGGGGGTCGCGGTGCTGGTGGTGCACGGCGGGTGGGGCACTGGCCGGCTGGTGCTCTGGGCGGAGGATCCGGAGCTTCCGCCAACTTCGGCTTCCCGGGCGCGGCGCCGCGCGCACCCGTTCGCGGCGCCGGCGAGTGCGCTGGCCGGGGTGCTCAGCGACGTCGAGGGCGACGAGCTCGTGCTGTCGCTGCAGTTGCCCAGCACCGGGAAGGGTCCGCTGGCTTCGAGCAGTGAACCGCCCACCCGCGGGCTCCGGCTCGGCGCTTGGGACGTACCCGTGCTGGCCGTTGACGGTGCCGACGCCCTGGCGACCCTCGCGTCCCTGGCCGGCCCCGGCCCCGGCGGCCCGTGGCTGGCCGCACCCTCCCTGCGCTACCTCTCGCTGCTCGCCGGGGGGGCCTGCGACCTGGCCAAACGCGGGCGCATGCTGCCCCAGCTCGTCACCGAGGCCGGCACACCCACCGCCCGCTGGCGCCCGGTGCTCACCGGTGCCGACGCCGTGATGTTCCGTGACTTCGCCACCGGCATGCCCCCGGTCGCCCGGGTCAGCGGCGCCGCGGCCGGCGCCACCCTGCGCGACGCGCTCGGCGCGATGACCGACTCGGCCGCCCGTCAGGCCATGCCCGAACGCCTGCTGCTGGGTATGCGACCCGGCACCCGGGCCGAGCTCACCGACCGGTGGGTGTCCGCGCTGACCGCCACCGATCCGACCCTGCCCGGGGCCGACCCGGCGGAGGTGGCCAAGCTGAGCATCGCGCTCGAGGCCTGGCTGCGGGCTGCGCACGACGCGAACGGGCCGATCCGGGTGAGCTTCCGGCTGGTCGAGCCCGAGCCCGGCGAGGACGAATGGCTTCTCGGCTTCGCGTTGCAGTCCGCCGACGACCTCGGCCTGTACCTGCCAGCCGAAGGCGTCTGGGACGGCGACCGGCTGCCGGGGCTGACCGGGCGCGCCGACGAGACCTTGCTGGCCGGGCTGGGCCGGGCCGTGCGTCTCTTCCCCGCTCTGCACGGCGCGCTGCTGGAGGCGCAGCCGTCGGGCATGGTGCTGAGCACGGCCGAGGCGCACGAGTTCCTCAGCCAGGCCGCGCCGCTGCTGCAGGCGGCCGGGTTCGGCGTCCAGTTGCCGGCCTGGGCCGGGCGCAAGGCGGTCGGGCTCAAGCTCACCACCCGGAGCAAGGGCATGGCGCCCTCGGGTAAGGCCGCCGCCGGCTCCGGGTTCGGGTTGGAGGAGCTGGTCGCGTTCCGGTTGGACCTGGTGATCGGGGACAGTGCGATCAGCGCCGGCGAACTGGCCGAGCTGGCCCGGTTGAAGGTGCCGCTGGTCCGGGTGCGCGGGCAGTGGGTTGAGCTGGATGACCGGCAGCTCAAGGCGGCCCTGCGGGCGGTGGGACAGCGCCGTGATGGCGAGATCACCGTTGGTGAGGTGCTGCAGCAGGTAGCCGATGGCGGCGAGGAGGATCTGCCGCTGGTCGAGGTGGATGCCGACGGGCGGCTCGGTGACCTGCTGTCCGGGGAGGCCGACCAGCGACTCGAACCGATGGCTACTCCCGACGGGTTTCAGGGGGTGCTGCGGCCGTACCAGGAAAGGGGTCTGTCGTGGTTGCATTTCCTGGCGCGGCTGGGGCTCGGTGGCATTCTGGCGGACGACATGGGGTTGGGAAAGACCGCGCAGACGCTTTCGCTGTTGCTGACCGAACGGGCGGGCGGTGCGCAACTGGCACCCACACTTCTCATCTGTCCCATGTCACTGGTGAGCAATTGGCAGAAGGAAGCAGCGCGTTTTGCACCGGATCTGCGCGTGCACGTTCACCATGGCGGCGCTCGTAAACGCGATACCGAGTTCCAGACCATGACGGTTGAGTCCGATGTGGTCATCACGACCTACGGAACCGCCTTGCGCGACTTGGCCGTATTGCAGGAAATCCGCTGGGGCCGCGTGGTTTGTGATGAAGCGCAGGCAATCAAGAACAGCGGAACCAGGCAGGCTCAAGCGGTACGTTCCATCCCGGCCCGGACACGATTGGCTCTGACCGGTACGCCCGTGGAGAACCATCTCGCCGAACTGTGGTCCATCATGGAGTTCACCAATCCTGGGCTGCTCGGTTCGGCAAAACGTTTCCGTAAGCGTTTCCAAGAACCCATCGAGGTGCGCGGCGACACCGATGCGGCCACCGCCCTCAAGCGCGCTACCGGCCCGTTTGTCCTGCGCCGCCTCAAAACCGACAAGTCGATCATCTCCGACCTGCCGGAGAAGAACGAGATGAAGGTGTGGTGCCCACTGACCCCCGAACAGGCCACTTTGTACCAAGCGGTGGTCGAGGACATGCTCGCGGTGATCGAAGGCAGCGAAGGCATCCAGCGCCGCGGCAACGTGATCGCCGCAATGACGAAACTCAAGCAGGTCTGCAACCACCCGGCGCACCTGCTCAAGGACGGCTCGCGGCTGCCGGGCCGGTCGGGAAAGCTGGCCCGGCTTGAGGAGTTGGCCCAGGAAATCATCGAGGACGGCGACAAGGCGCTGATCTTCACGCAATATTCGGAATTCGGTTCGATGTTGCAGCCATATCTCGCCGCCCATCTCGAACGCCCCGTGCTGTGGCTCCATGGTGGACTCCCCAAGTCCAGACGCGACGAGATGGTTGAGCGTTTCCAGAACGAGCCCGAGCCGATGCTGTTCCTGCTCTCCCTGAAAGCGGCGGGCACCGGCCTCAACCTCACCGCCGCCAACCACGTCATCCATTACGACCGCTGGTGGAATCCCGCGGTCGAGGATCAGGCCACCGACCGCGCATTCCGCATCGGACAGTCGCGCAACGTGCAGGTGCGCAAGTTCATCTGCACCGGCACGCTGGAGGAGAAGATCGACGCGATGATCGAGCGTAAGAAGGCTCTGGCATCCACAGTGGTCGGGACCGGCGAGGAATGGGTCACCGACCTCACCACCGATGAGCTGCGTGACCTGTTCTCACTTCAAGCCGCGGCGGTGCGCTGACATGCCGGTGGATCCCGACGGACGCTGGTTCGACAACAACGGGCCGATCCGCGTGGACGGCGGCATCGCGGTGCGCGCGCAACGCGGGAAAATCGGCGAACAATGGTGGTCGCGGCGCTTCGTTGACCTGCTGGAAAATATCTGCCAACCCGGCCGCTTGGGGCGCGGGCGCAGCTACGCGCGCAAAGGGCAGGTCATCGACTTCGAGCTCACCCCCGGGCGCGTGTTCGGCCGGGTGCAAGGCTCCCGGCCGGCGCCCTACGAGATCACGATCACCATTCCGGCGTACGACGAAGCACAGTGGACGCAGATCCTGACCGTGCTCGGCGCCCAAGCTCTGTACCGCGCCGCCCTGCTGGCCGGGGACATGCCGCACGAGATTGTCGACGTGTTCGCCGGCCTCGGCTTGCCGCTCTTCCCGTCCAACCTGGACATGCGCTGCACCTGCCCGGACTGGGGTGTGCCGTGCAAGCATGCCTCGGCGGTGCTGTACGTGCTCGCCGAGGCGTTCGACAACGACCCGTTCCTGGTGCTCGCGTGGCGTGGCCGGGACCGCGACGGGGTTCTGTCGGCTTTGCGCGGGCTGCCCGAGCCGGTCGAGGAGGTGGACCCGCTCGCCATCGACAAGCAGGACCTGGAGTCCCGGCTCACCGATTACTACGCACCGGCCATCTCCCTGGGCCGGCTACGCGAACGCCCGGCGCGCACGACCGTACCCCCGGAATTGTTGCTCCGGGTCCTCGACGCCCCACCGATCAAGGTGCGGCACATCCCGCTGACCGACGTGCTGCGCCCGGCCTACCGGGACCTGGCCGCTGACTAGTTGATCTCCGACCCCGGTGGCCTGCGCCAACCGCGCGGCGAGGCAGCGGTGTACCTGGCGCCGAGTTGTCGCTGCATGCGATGAGTGCCGCTGCGGTCATTGCCGACAAAACGACGGCGGCCGGGAGGAGTACCGGGAAGGACCGGCCTGCGCGCCGAGGATGCCGGGGCTTGAGGCCGTCTGCAAGTTACATCAAATGTTGTCTATTGACACAGGCTGTTCATGCTTCGATGCTGTGAGAGCGCTCTCTAGGCCCCTCCCCTCGGCGGTCCCCGTCGCGGGGCCTTGTCGGCGCGCAGTCCCTCTATCCCCGAGGAGTCTCTGTGCGTACCAGAAGAAGGCTTCTACAGACGCTCGCCGCGTTGGCGATGAGCGTTCCCGCCGCGGTCGCCGCCGTCGCGTCCCCCGCGCAAGCGGTCGGCCCGGCCGTGCTTCCCGTAACCATCACCAACAACACCGGCCGCGGCGAAGCGGTCTACGTGTACGTCATCGGTGTCAACCTCAACACCGGCCGGCTCGGCTACGTCAACAACGCCGGCACCTTCTCCAACTGGCCGGCCGGCTCGAACCCGCCCTCGGCGGCTCCCGACGTGTCGCAGGGGGGACCCGGCAACGGCGGCTCCACCACGGTCCGGTTCCCGCTCGGCTTCTCCGGCCGCGTCTACTTCTCTCTCGGCGAGAAGATCAAGTTCTTCCTCACCCCCGATGGTCTCGTTCAGCCGGCTCCGTGGGCGACCGGCGACCCGAACTACAACATCCTGTTCGACTGGAGCGAGTTCACCTACAACAACGACGGCCTGTGGCTGAACAGCTCGCAGGTCGACATGTTCTCGGTACCGCACGCGGTCGCCGTCACCGGGGCCAACGGCGTTACCTCGCGCACCGGTGACCTGGTCAGCGACGGGCGCAACAAGGTCCTGAACGGCATCAAGGCGCAGCCGGGCTGGGGCAACACGGTCGTGTCGCGCTCGGACGGCACCGTGCTGCGAGCCCTGTCGCCGGGCAAGGCGGCCGGGGCCGGGTTGCTGGCCTCCAACTACTACGACTCGTACATCAACTCGGCGTGGAACGCGTACACCAGCAAGACGCTGACCGTGACGCCGTTCCTGGACCAGCCGAACGTCAAGTACTTCGGTCGTACGTCGGGCAACGTCATGAACTTCACCAACACCTCCGGGCAGACGGTGACCTCGTTCAACAAGCCGTCCTCGGCCTCGGTGTGGGGCTGTGACGGCGACCTGCCCGCCCCCAACGACCAGGTGCGCGGCCCGATCTCCCGGACGCTGTGCGCCGCGCTCAACCGTGGCACGCTGGGCACCATCGACACCCAGCCGTCGACAAACGCGGCGCAGTTCTACCAGAACAACCCGGCCAACCAGTACGCCAAGATCATTCACCAGAACATGGTCGACGGTAAGGCCTACGCGTTCGCGTTCGACGATGTGGCGAACTTCGAGTCGCTGGTGCACGACGGCGACCCGCGTTCAGCCGCGCTGATCCTGACCCCGTTCGGCGCCGGTGGCACCACTCCGCCGCCTTCCAGCAGCGGCGTGCCGATCATCAATGACTGGAACGGAAAGTGCATCGACGTGCCGAACGGCAGCTTCGTCGACAGCGCGCCGCTGCAGATGTGGTCGTGCAACGGCTCGGCCGCCCAGAAGTGGACGTTCAACGGCAACACCGTGACGGCCGGCGGCAAGTGCATGGACGTGTCGGCCGGCGCTACCGCCAACGGCTCGGCCATCCAGCTCTACACCTGCAACGGCACCGGGGCTCAGCAGTTCGTCCTGTCCGGCGCCGGCGACCTGGTCAACGTGGCCGCGAACCGGTGCATCGACATCAAGGACTGGAACGCCAACGACGGTGGCCGGCTGCAGTTGTGGGACTGCGCGGGCACCACGAACCAGAAGTTTCACAAGGGCTGACGGGTAACCGGCCGGTGCCGGGGCAGACCGCCCCGGCACCGGCATAGGGTCGGTTCATGAGTGACATGAGCTACCGCCGTCTCGGCGCTTCTGGCCTGGTCGTGAGCGCGGTCGGGATCGGCTGCAACAACTTCGGGCGCAAGCTCGACCTGGACGGCACCCGTGAGGTGGTCGACGCGGCCTTCGATGCCGGGATCACCCTGTTCGACACGGCGGACATCTACGGCACGCCGCACGGCAGCTCCGAGGAGCTGCTCGGCGAGGCGCTCAAGGGCCGCCGCGACGAGATCGTGCTGGCCACCAAGTTCGGCATGGACATGGAAGGCCTCAACGGCGCCGACCGCGGAGCCCGGGGCGCCCGCGGGTACATCATCCGCGCGGTGGAGGCCTCACTGCGCCGGCTCGGCACCGATTATCTCGACCTGTACCAGATCCACCAGCCCGACGAGGCCACCCCGATCGACGAGACCCTCGCGGCGCTCGACGACCTGGTCCGCTCGGGCAAGGTGCGCTACCTGGGCAACTCGAACTTCGCCGGCTGGCAGATCGCCGATGCCGACTGGACCGCGCGGGCCGACGGGCGCACCCCGTTCATCAGCGCCCAGAACCAGTACAGCCTGCTGCACCGCGAGGTCGAAGCCGAAGTGGTGCCGGCCTGCGAGCGCTTCGGGCTGGGGCTGCTGCCGTTCTTCCCGCTCGACAGCGGGCTGCTCAGCGGCAAATACCAGCGCGGCCAGCAGGCCCCAGCGGGCAGCCGGCTCTCGCAGGAGCGCTATCGGCGATGGCTCGAAGGCGCTGACTGGGATCTGATCGAGGCGCTCACGGCGTACGGGAAGGAACGGGGTCATTCGTTGCTGGAGGTGGCAATCGCCGGACTGGCCGCACGCCCCGCAGTGACCAGTGTGATCGCTGGGGCGACGAGCGCGGAGCAGGTCAAGGCGAATGCAACAGCAGGTGGCTGGCAGTTGACGGCCGACGATGTGGCCGCGCTGGACCGGATTCTCGACGCCTGACCTGCGCAAGGGGGCGGTCGGGGCGACCGTCCCCTGTGGATTGTTGTGAGTCAGGTCACGCCCAGTTGTGCAGTTGTCATCAATACTCGACTTTTCGGGGCGTCGCCGACTGGCGCGTGGGTGCCATAGTGATACACCGCTTTGCTGTCTAGAAACTGTGGATTCACTTTGACGCCCCTTGCCGGATCCTTAAGCTCCGACATCGACACGCGCAACGGTGTCCTGAATGTGGCTTTCGCGGGATTACGCCGACACCTTTTCCTGCTGCCCGTACTCGCCGTCGCGATCACCCTGCGTGTGCTCATGGTGCACGCCTACCCCTATGCGTTCTACTTCTCGGACAGTCGGCCGTACGTCGCGGGGGCGTACAGCAACATTCCGTACCAGATCCGCCCCTTCGGTTATTCGATCCTGCTCAAGCCGTTCGTCCCCGGCCCCCTCGAACCGGTGGCGATCGCGCAGCACGTCCTGGCCATCGCGCTGATCATCGCGGCCTACGCGTTTCTGATCCGGCGTGGCACCCGGCCCTGGCTGGCCGCGCTGGCCGTGGTGCCGATCGCGGTGGACGCCCGCGAGCTGACCATCGAGCATTTCGTGCTGGCCGAGACGACGTACGTGGCGATCACGGCTGCGGCGCTGTTCCTGCTGGCGTGGCGGGAAAAGGTCGGCTGGGTGGCCGCCCCGATCGCCGGGCTGCTGCTCGGCTTCGCGGCGATCACCCGTACCGTCGGGCTGCCGGTGATCGGGCTGGTGGCCGTGTATCTGATCGTCCGGCGCGCGGGCTGGCTACGGATCCTGGCGTTCGTGGCGCCGGCCGGGCTGGTGCTGGGCGGCTACATGGTCTGGTACCACATGACGTACCAGGTCTATGCGATGGGCCAATATCAGGGCCGCTTCCTGTACGCCCGCGTGATGACCATCGCCGACTGCCCCAAGCTGGACCTGACCGCCAAGCAGCGCACCCTCTGCGTGGAGAACCCGCCGCCGGAGTGGAAGCAACGTCCGGACGCCTACATCTGGAACCCGCAGAGCCCGGTGAACCGGCTGTACAAGGGCGTGGAGAACGACAAGTTCTTCAACGAGTTCGCCACCACGGTCATCAAGCAGCAACCCCTGGACTTCGTCGGCATGGTCGCCGAGGAGACGTCGTGGCACCTGCGCTGGCGGGCTCCCCTGAACCCGTCCAACCAATGCGCGATGGATCGCTGGCTCCCCCCGGCGATCCCCGGTGAGCGGTGCAACGCCGTGTATTACCTGGACACCTCGTCCCCGCTGGCCATCCCCTCGGCCACCATCAAGGTGCCAAACCATGAGGGCGCTCGGCTGCGCAAGTACGCCCAGTGGGTGACTACGCCGGGGCCGTTCTACGCGGTGGCCGTGCTGCTCGCCCTGTTCGCCGCGGTGTTCCGTCCCCGCCGGGTGCCGTGGCGTGATGCCGCGGACGCCCTGCTGTTCGTGGGGGCCGGATTCGGGCTGCTCGTCGCGTCCGTGGCCACGAGCATCTTCGACTACCGCTACGCCATCCCCGCTGTGCTTCTCATTCCCGTCGGGACGGCGCTGGCCGTCCAGCGGGTGGTCGCCGCGTCGCGCCGCCCGCCGTCTGCCCCCTCCGCTGGAACATCCGTCGAGACGACTACGAAAGCAGCCGCCGAACATGTCCACTGACCTCGAGGTCACAGTCCTGTTGCCCTGCCTCAACGAGGCGGAGACGCTGGAAGTATGCGTCCGCAAAGCCCTGCGCTCGCTCGCCGAACTCGGCGTGGACGGCGAGGTGCTGGTGAGCGACAACGGTTCCACAGACGGCTCCCAGGAGATCGCCACCGCCGCCGGCGCCCGCGTGGTGCATGCCCCGCAGCGCGGTTACGGCGCCGCCCTGATCAACGGCATCAACGAAGCCCGCGGCCGCTACGTGATCATGGCCGACGCCGACGATTCGTACGACCTGTCGAACCTGGGCCCGTTCATCGAGAAGCTGCGCGAGGGCCACGACGTGGTCATGGGCAACCGGTTCCGCGGCGGCATCGCTCCCGGTGCCATGCCGCCCCTGCACCGCTACCTGGGCAACCCGGTGCTGTCCTGGCTGGGCCGGGCACTGTTCAAGCTCAAGGGCATCGGCGATTTCCACTGCGGCATCCGGGGCTTCAACCGCGACCGGATCCGCGATCTCGACCTGCGCATGCCGGGCATGGAGTTCGCGTCCGAGCTCGTCGTACGGGCCTCGCTCAGCAATTACGACATGGTCGAGGTGCCCACCACGTTGCAGCCCGATGGCCGCAGCCGCCCGCCGCACCTGCGCACCTGGCGCGACGGCTGGCGGCATCTGCGCTTCCTGCTGGTCTTCGCGCCCCGCCGTACGCTGGTGTGGCCCGGTTTCCTGCTGCTGCTGCTCGGCCTGGCCAGCACGGTGACCCTGGCCACCGGCCCGCGCACCATCGCCGGGGTCGAGTTCAGCATCAACGCCCTGGTCTACTCCTGCATCGCCGTGCTGGTCGGCGCCCAGTTGACCTTGTTCGGCGGCTTCGCGGAGATCTACGGCCGCTTCGAGGGCCTGGTCCGCAACGACAAGCCGGACGCCTGGGCCCGCTGGCTGACCTTCGAGCGCTGCATCATGATCGGCCTGGCCCTGATGGCGCTCGGCCTGGCCGGCACGATCGTCGCGGTGGCCGGCTGGGGTCAGGCCGACTTCGGCCCGCTCGACCCGCGCGGCACGATCCGCTTGGTGCTGCCGTCGGCCACGGCCATCGCGCTCGGTGTCATCGGCGTGTTCTCCGGCCTGTTCTCCAGCCTGCTGACGCTGCGGGGCATCCGGTGGACGCCGTCGCAGCGCCCGGCGGTCATCCCGCGCCAGTCCCGCGGTGAGCGGGTCACCGTCGCGGAGAAGCACTGATCTCGGACGCGGCCCTGGTGGTGGCTGCGGCTTCGGCCGGAGCCACCACGGCCCGTACCCATGACGGCACCGCACTGCAGCGCATCGACAAGGGCGCCAGCAGCAGGACGCGCCGACTTCTATTCGGCCAGCGTGATGATGCGGCGGCGACGGGCTGTCCACAGGGCAATCGCGCCCGCGAGCAGCAGCGCTGAGCCGCCACCCACGATCCAGCCGCCCGGGGCGCCGGTGACGGGCAGGCCACCGCCGCCGCCCTCGCCACCGGTCTCCAGCTCCACGGCGAGTTCCGCGGTGTCGTTTGACGCCTGGGGATCCTGCTTGCCACCGTTCACCTTGACCGAACCGGGGTCGCTGGCGCCGACGATGGTCGCGGTGAACGAGAACAGCGCCCTCTCACCCTTGCGTACGTTCTGCACTGACACGCACACGTACTTACGGTCACCGTCGGCCTCGCAGTAGGGGTCGACCTTGGTTACCTTGACGCCCTTGGGGACTGTGACATCCACCAGCGTGACCCAGCCCTGAAGCGGACCGTTTGTCGCCGCCGGGCCGTCGTTGCGCAGGCCCACTTTGACGGTACGGGTGGCGCCGGACGGGCCTGTGAACGTACCCCCGATGGCGACGTTGTCTGCGGGGTTGTCCGGCACTTTGACGACGAAGGTGCGGGCGTTGTCCCAGTCGTTGAGCTCCTTCGGCGCCACGCCCTGGGCCTGCATGACCGGCTCCAGGCTGAGCTGGCCCGCCTGGTCCGCGGCCGGAGCGTCCAGATCAAGGTCGTCGAGTGAGCCCGCGTACGCCCCGGCGAAGTAATCGGCTGGCCCGGGCGCATCCGCCGCCACCTTGATCTTCAGCGGCGTCCGGTCCGCGAGCGTGAAGGTCTGACCCGCCGCGATGGTGTCGTTGAACATGCACACGATGCCGAAAAGATCGTCCACCTTGGAGCAGTTCGAGTACTTGGCCGGGAACTCCAGGAACGGCGAACCGGCCAGCACCACACCGACGCCCTTCGCGACCTCGGTGCCCGAGTTGTGGATGACAACAGGCACGGTGGCACTCTTGCCGGGCGCCACCTCGAGGTCGTCGATCTTCTTCATCTCAAGGTCGACGCCGGACTTCGCGGAGATCACCGTGACGTGCGTGCGATCCAACTGCACCCCGGCCGCGTCCTGCACGCTGACCTCGAAGGTCTCCCCCAGCTTGGGCAACGCGGCGGTCGGGCTGACCGTGAACGACAGCTTCGCCTCCTCGCTGACCTCGAGCGGGCACCCGGTGTCCGTGCAGCTCTTCGGCAGGGTGAGCCCGACGCTGGCGGGCACCGGG
Organism: Actinoplanes sp. TFC3; assembly: GCF_001553785.1. Taxonomy (GTDB): domain Bacteria; phylum Actinomycetota; class Actinomycetes; order Mycobacteriales; family Micromonosporaceae; genus Actinoplanes. The sequence goes on along the minus strand of NZ_LOJP01000001.1, from coordinate 317,981 downwards.
TGGGTGGCGCTGCCGAACTTGACGCTCAGGCCCTCGGCCGGCTTGGCCCCGAAGGAGAACACCGAAAACTCGATCGTCTTCGACTTGCCTCCCACCGCGACCACGCGATCGGGCAGGACAAGCATCGCCTCGGGCTGCGCCGGCAGGTCCCCCGGGCCGGCATGCGCGGGCAGGGCCGCCCCGGTGGTAGCCAGGGCAGTGAGGACGACCGGCAACGCGACCCGTCCCAGCAGAGTGTGCAGACGCATGGCGGCAACGTAGGGGACGGGACCGTATCGGCGCTACCCCGCTTTGCTCAGACTTCTGCTTCTGATCGTCTTTCTCTTGCGCTTCCGCCTTCCGCGGCCTGCGCTTTCGCCTCGCAGCTTGCTTCACACCTGGGCGAATTGGGGACCGTTTTCGCCCAGCGCGGGCACTTCGCCACGCGCCGCCGCACGCCGGGCGAATTCCCGCAGGCCGGCGATCTGCCGCTCACCCAGGGAAAAGTCCAGGGCGCGGAAGTACGTGGCCAGCGTCGCCGCGTCGAACGGCTCCCACCGGGCCGCGGACTCGGCAACCGAGTCGAGTTCGTTGAGGCAGAGGTCACGGCTGCGCTGGAACGCCTCGTGCACGTCCTTGACCACGCCGGGGCTGGTGGAAGCGAAGTCCTTGCGCACCGCCCAGACGGCGAAGACCATCGGGAGCCCGGTCCACTGCTTCCACGCCTCGCCGAGGTCGGTGACCGTGAGGCCGGCTTTGGGTGCCTCGTACATGGCGCGCAGGGCCGGGTCGCCGATCAGCACGCCGGCGTCCGCCTCCAGCAGCATCTGGTTGAGCTCCGGTGGGCAGCGGAAATACTCCGGCTCGGCACCGTACTGCTCGGTGAGCAGCATCTGGGCCAGCAGCACACCGGTGCGCGAGGTGGAGCCGAGGGCCACCGGACGCCCATCCAGCTCGGCCAGCGGCCGGGTGGACACGATGTTGACCGACAGCACCGGGCCGTCGCTGCCCACCGCGAGGTTGGGCAGCAGCACCAACTCGTCGGCGTGCCTCAGGTATTCGACAAGCGTGATCGGGCCGATGTCCAAGTCACCAGCGACGAGCGCGGCGCTCAACTGGTCGGGGGTGTCCTTGTGCAGATCAACGTCGAGCAGCGCGCCGGAGCGCATCAAGCCCCAGTAGATCGGAAGACAGTTGAGGAACTGGATGTGCCCGACCCGGGGGCGCTGGACTGCGTCGCTCATGCTCCGACGCTATCTCCGACCTTGGCGCTGGCCGGGCCGGAGGGAGCAAACTCACGTACCGGCGCGAAACAGATCGCCACGGCAACCAGCCCGGCGAGACCCGCTGCCGCAACCAACGGCCGCGGCGCAAAGAGCTCGAGCAACGGGCCGCCGACCAGGAAGCCGACCATGCCACCGGCCTGCACTGCCGCACTCATCGCGGCGAAGGCCCGCCCCCGCACCGCATCCGGCACGCGTTCGGCGATCACAACCGCGCTGTACACGTTGAGCCCGCCGTTGCAGAACCCGCCGACGATCCAGAACGGCACGATGAGCCAGGCGTTCGGCACGGTAGCGGCGCCCAGCACGACCACACAGCACCCGGCGGCGCACAGCAGCACCATGCGGACCAGTTTCGCGGGGTCGTTCCAGCGCCGCCCCAACCGTCCGAAGATCGGCGCCCCGAGCAGCACCCCCGCCGTCCACGCCGCGCTGACCAGCCCAAAGATCGTGGTCGAGGCGTGCAGCGTCTCCCGGATGAAGAACACCTCGATCACGTTGATCGCCCCGACCCCCGCCACCGTCACAGCCAGCGCCACGATCATCACCGCAACCAGCCTGTCGCTGCGCAAGGTCCAGCTTCCGGTGGCTCGTTGTGCCGATCCCCTTCTGGTACGCAGAAGCACACCGGCCGCGACCAGCGCCGCATAGCTCACCGCATCGATCAGCAGCGGAACCCGCGCCCCGAACTGCCCGGCCAGCACGCCGGCCAGCGCGGGAGCGACAAGCATGCCGACGCTCGACGCGGTCTGGGTGATGCCGCCGGCCCGGCTCATGTCCTCGCGCCGGACCATCGCCGGGACCAGGGCCGCCAGCGTGGGCTGGGTGACGGCCAGGCCGCTGGCCAGCACGGCGACCAGCGCGATGATCAGCCACGGCTCGCTGACAAAGGCTAGGACCGAGCAGATCACGGACTGCGCCGAGCCGACGGTGACCAGGATGGCCCGGCTGTCGGCCCGATCCGCGAGCCGGCCGCCGATCGGGGCGAGCAGCGCGATGGGCGCGATCGCGGCCAGCATCAGCGCGGATACGAGGAAGCCTCCGGCCCCGGCCTGCTGCAACGCCAGCGCCAGCGCGGTAGCGGCCAGGAAGTCGCCACAAACCGACAAGCCACGCGCCGCGGCGGCGATATACACATCACGCCAGCACGAAGCATCAGATGCGAAGGACATACTTCGAAAATAATCCTTCACATATGGTGGAAGCAAGGTTTCAACTCGGCAGCTCTGCTCTCCCCGGCTCGTCGCTTCCCTGCTCGCCGCGTTCGGCTTCGTCACGGGGCACGGCGGCGTATTGCAGAGTGACTGGGCGGGCCCCTTCGGGAGCTTTGCCGATGCGGTTGCGCCGCCGGTACGGTTCCACCAGCGCGGTGACCTTGGCGTTGAGCTCGACCAGTTCCTCGGCGGTGAGCAGGAGAATCGGCACCATCAACGTCGCCGCTTCCTGCCACTCCTTCGGCTCGCCATGCCGGCGTGCCCACCACTGCTGCACCTGCGCGGTGTTGCGCGCGGTCCACACCTCGACCAGCGCCTGCTCAGCGGCCCGGGTCTCCGGCTCAGCCGTGTCGCCATCGACGCTCAAGCCGGCCGACGTGCTGCGCCACACCCGCTCGCGGCCGTCCCCACGGCTCGGCGCCTGCTCGACCAGGCCCACCTTGGCCAGCTCCCGCAGGTGGTAGCTGGTTGCACTCGGCGACAACCCGACCAGCTCGGCACACTGCGTAGCGGTAGCAACGCCACCCGTACTGTCCAGGTGCTCAAGAATGGCAATCCGAGCCGGATGCGCCAGCGCCCGCATGACCCGAGGCTCGGTGATCTTCGTCGAGGTGCGCTGCTCAGCCATCCCTTGATGATCCCGCGCCACCCCAGCCGGCCCGCGCCCGGCTCAAGCCACTGCCGGCGCGCAGACGCAGATCCGCCAGGCGCCAGGCTGGTAAATGGGTCGCTGAGGGGCGGGGGCGGGCGTACGCTGGTGCGCTCGCCCGCGCTCTGTGCTGCGGGTTCAGCCGGGCACTGCCGACACCGCCTCTTGACGGAGCGCCGGGCGGCCCAGGTCAGCCGAACCATCGATACCGACGCCGAAAGGTTTCTCGGATGACGCTGCCTGCCCACACCGACCTTGATGATGAATTAGCGGCCGAGCGCCGGCATCTTGCAGATTCGCGTGCTGCTCTGGGGCGGATGCGGGATCGAGCCGAGAGCCTGTTTTCCGCTTCCGCCGATGTAGCCGGGGATCCGTTCGCGGCCGAGACGCTCGGGCGAACGTTGTCGCGCCGGGTTGCCGAACTGGCTGATGATCCGGGCACCGCGCTGTTCTTCGGCAAGCTTGCTGTTTCCGAGGCGGCGTACCACATCGGGCGCCGGCATGTGACCGATGATGCCGGGGAACCGATGGTGCTCGACTGGCGGGCACCGCTGTCCCAGTCCTTTTACCAAGCCAGCGTCCGCGATCCCCGGGGTGTGCTGATCCGGCGCCGGTTCGGGTTCGTCAAGGGCGAGCTGACCAGCTTCGAAGACGAGCACCTGGATCGCGGCGAGGAGTTGGGCACCAGCAGCCGCATTCTGACCGCGGAAATCGAGCGGCCGCGGGTGGGGCCGATGCGCGACATTGTTGCCACCATTCAGCCCGAACAGGACGAACTGGTCCGCGCCGAGCTCGAAGATTCGATCTGCGTGCAGGGCGCGCCGGGAACGGGAAAGACGGCTGTGGGACTCCACCGGGCCGCATTCCTGCTGTACGCCCACCGAGAGCGCTTACGCCGTACCGGTGTCCTGATCGTTGGCCCTAACACCGCGTTCCTGTCCTACATCTCTGCTGTGCTGCCCGCGTTGGGCGAGGTCGAGGTGCAGCAGTCCACGGTGGAAGCCCTCATTTCGCGCGTACCGGTTAAGGGTGAGGACAGCCCGGAAGCGGAATTTCTCAAGCATGACCCGCGGATGGCCGAAATTTTGCGGCGGGCGTTGTGGAACCGGCTGGGCAAGCCGACCGAGCCCATCATGGTGTCGGATGGTTCGTATAGGTGGCGCATTGACACGGAGCCGTTGCGGCGCATTGTTGACGAGGCGCGACGGGAAGGGCTTCCCTATTCAGTAGGCCGGGAACGGGTGCGCGCCCGGGTTGTCGGGTTGTTGCAGCGGCAATCGGAGTATCGGACGGGGAACTCGCCGAGCGAAACGTGGCTGAAGAAGATGGCAAAGGTGGCGCCGGTCAAGGAGTTCCTTGCTGCCGCCTGGCCGGCGATGACCCCGGAGGCGCTGGTGGTGGCGCTGCTGACCGATCCGGAATTGCTGGCTGCGGGTGACATTCTGACTGCCGAGGAACAGGCGGCATTGCTGTGGGCCAAGGCTCCGAAAACGCCTAAGTCTGCCAAGTTCAGCGCCGCGGATCTGTTGTTGCTGGACGAGGCGGCCGGGTTGCTCGAACGGGAGAGCAGCTTCGGGCACGTGGTCGTGGATGAGGCGCAAGATTTGTCGCCGATGCAGGCGCGGGCCATTGCGCGGCGCAGCGAGCACGGGTCAATCACTCTGCTCGGGGATCTTGCGCAGGGCACCGCGCCGTGGGCGGCCGCGCGGTGGCAGGACACGCTGGGTCATCTCGGCAAGGCGGGGGCGGCCGTGGTGCCGCTGACCGTCGGGTTCCGGGTGCCGGCGTCCGTGGTGGCGCTGGCCAACAAGTTGCTGCCGGCGCTGGCTGTGGACGTACCGGAAGCGATTTCTCTTCGTCGTGACGGCGACCTGGCCATCGTGCCGGTCCACGACGCGGCCGAGGTTGCTGCCGCGACCCTGGTCGAGGTGACGGCGGCGCTGGAGCATGAGGGTTCGGTTGCGGTGATTGCCGCGGACGCTGCAGTGGATCGGCTGCGCACCCATCTCACGCGCACCGGCCTGCCGGTCGCGACGCCCGACGAGGTCGATTCCGAGGCGCGAGTCACTGTCGTGCCGGCCACGATCGTCAAGGGATTGGAGTACGACCACGTCATCGTCGTCGAACCCGCCCAGATCGTGGCAGCCGAACCCCGCGGTCTGCACCGGCTCTACGTCGTCCTGACGCGCGCGGTTTCCCGGCTGTCCGTGGTGCACGCCGAGCCGCTGCCGCAGCCTCTTTAGAGCGTTTTCACCCAGCGCGACCATTCCGGCTGGCGGCGATAGCCGCTGGCCGCCCAGATCGCGTGGGCACCCTCGTTGTCGTCCAGGACCATGGCGTCGGCGCGGGTGCCCCCGAGCGCCCGGAAGCGCTGCTCAGCCGCCGCGATCAGCGTGCGTCCGATGCCCGACCGGCGCCGGGCCGGGTCCACCGCCAGCCGGTAGAGATGACACCGCCAGCCGTCCCAGCCCGCGACGACCGTGCCGGCGATGCCAGCGCCGTCGACGGCCAGGATCAGCGCGTCCGGATCGCGCAGGTGCAGGGCGGCGAGGGCGGCGTGGCTGTCCGGGGGACGGTTGGCATTTTCGGCTGCGGCGGACCAGAAGCGCAGGACCGCGCCGAGATCCTGCGCGTCAGCCGTGCGCACGGTCAGATTCTCCACAGCATCGAATCCTATGGTCCTAACAGTTGGACTTCCGACTGACAGGCGCCGCTTGGTGCATCGTGGTGCGACGATTGACCGTCGTTGGCGATCGTCTTGAAGGGGCGGGGTATGACCCATCCGATGCCCGGGGTGCCGAACTGGGTAGATCTGGGCACCGCCGACCTGGACGACGCCATCCGGTTCTACAGCCGGCTGTTCGGCTGGGAAGCCGAGATCTCCGGCGAGGAGTACGGCGGCTACACCACGTTCCGCATCGACGGGCGGGCCACCGCGGGCGCGGGTCCGCTGTTCGGCGAGGGCCAGCCGACGGCGTGGAGCACCTACATCGCCACCGACGACGCCGACGCGGTGACGGGCCGGGTCGAGGCGGCCGGGGGCAAGGTGCTGGTGCCGCCGTTCGACGTGATGTACCAGGGGAGGATGGCCGCGTTCCTCGACCAGGCGGGTGCGCCGTTCAGCGTGTGGCAGGCCGGCACGATGAAAGGCGCCGACGTGTTCGACGTGCCCGGCGCGCTGACCTGGAACGAGCTGGCCACCCGCGACGTGGAGGGGTCGGCCGCGTTCTACGGCGAGGTATTCGGCTGGCTGGCCCGCGAGAGCGACGTGGAGGGGCGGCCGTACATCGTGTGGGAGCACCAGGGCGAGGCCATCGCCGGCATGCAGCCCATGGACGACGGCTGGCCGCACGACCTCCCGCCACACTGGATGATCTACTTCGCGGTCCTCGACTGCACGGACTCGACGGCCTACGCCCAGTCGCTCGGCGGCCGGGTGCTGCAGCCACCAACGCTGCTGCCGGTCGGGCCCTCGGCGATTCTGCAGGACCCGCAGGGCGGCACCTTCGCCATCCTGCAGACCGCTTAGAGGCTGGCCGTCACCATCGCGATGACGCCCTCGTACGACTCGTCGATGTCCTCGGCCAGCCCGAAGCCGCCGTTGGCCTCCAGCGAGGCGAAGCCGTGCACCGCTGCCCGCAGCCGCCGCATGGCGTGGATCGCTTGCGACTCGGTGAGGCCGTAGCCGCGCAGGACGGCGTAGAAGACCTGCAGGAACTCGCTGCCCGCGTCGGCCATGGCGGCCGAGCCCTGGTTGATCGGGTCGAGCGGCGCCAGCGCGTACCAGCCGGGGTGTTGCACGACGAACGCGCGGAAGTGCCGCATGAGCGCGGCGACCGCTTCGTCGCGGCTGAGCCCGAGCACCGCTGCCGTGCTGCCGCGCACCATGTCCTGCATAATTTTGACAGCCATGAGATTACGCAGGTCAGGAAGCCCGCCGACGTGCTTGTAGAGCGACGGCGCAGCGACTCCGGCCCGTTCCGCGAGCGCCGCGAGGCTGAGCGCGTCGAGGCCCTTCTCGTCGACCAGGGCCAGCGCCAGGTCGACAACGGCGTCGCGGTTGAGTCCCGCCTTAGGCATCGAGGCCACCTGTCATAGCCAGAAAGCTACGACAGGTAGCCAGCGATCGCAAACGGTCAGCAGTATGTGGCCTGCTTGCCGATCACCTTGTAGGGACAGTCGGCCGCCTCGGCCAGCAGAAGCGCGGCTTCCTTATTGCGCGCGGTCTCGCGCGTGATCACGCTGCCGGGCGGGTAGAAGCCGCCGGCCGACGAGCTGGTGGGGTACATCTCGAAGGTGTAGGCGAAGATCTTGTGCGTACCCCAGAGGTAGTCGAGCAGGTCGCCGTCGGTGATGTAGAGGGCGCTGGACTGCTCCGGCGTGTAGTTGTTGGTGGCGGCCATCTGCCGCCCCAGCGTCGCGAAGGTGCGGTTCTGGTCGGCGGTCATACCGGTCGTGGTGGTTGCGGTGGTGTGACCGAAGGGCCAGAGGACCAGTTCGGAGTACGTGTGGAAGTCCATCGCCGCCTTGATCTGCTGGACACCGCCGACGACCCGGCTCAGCACGAAGTCGCGGACGACCTTGGTCTCGGGGGCCGAGAACGCCGACGGGCCCCGGTAGGTCTCCGACGAGGTGCTGCCCGACGAGCCGCCGCAGCAACCCCACTTGTAGCCGTAGTTGCGGTTCAGGTCGGTGCCGACGTACGAGGAACCGCTGTTGGGCTGCCGGTTCTTACGCCATGAGCGGTAGCTGCCGGTGGCGATGTCGTACTCGGCGCCGTCCGGGTTGACCGACGGGATGATCCAGATCTCGCGGCTGTCGACGATGCTCTTGACCCGGCTGTCGCTGGCGTAGCTGCTGGTGTAGAGCTTGAGCAGGTAGAGGGCCATCTCCACGGTCAGATGCTCGCGCGCATGATGGTTGGCGTCGTAGAGCACCTCGGGCTCGTTCTCGTCGGTGCCGACGTTGTCCGAGATCTTGATGGCGACGATGTCCCGGCCCTCATAGGTCTTGCCGAGCACCCGCTTGCTGGCAATCGCCGGGTACGCGGCCACAGCGGCGTTGACCTCGCTGATCGTCTCCGCATAGTTGTGATAAGCGGCGTCGCGTGACGGGAAGTCCAGCGTGGACACGGGGTCGACCTTCTTGACGGTGAACCCCAGCGCCTTGAGCGAGCGGACTTCCTGCGCAGTGGCGGTCACCTCCACCACAGCGTGCTCAACCGCGTCGATGGAGACGCCGGTGCTGGCGATCAGGTTGCGCTGCGCGAGCGTGCGCACATCGTAGATTTCGTACGCGGCGGAGCTGTCGGCGCTCGCGGTGGGCTGCGCGGACGCGGGTGGAGCGGCGATAGCTGCGGCGATCAGGGCAAAGCCGGCCGCGGCGGCAGCGGCCAGACCGGTGACGCGTCGTCTCATGAACGACCTCCGGGGGTGAGTTCGTGTCTGCTCACCCCACCACCGACATCGATGTCTGGCAATATGCCAATGTGCCCCGTATACCGGTGCGATGGGGGCGCTAGCGAGCCTCTTTGCCGGCGGGGGGTTCGGCGGCGCGGTCGCCGGCGGCTGCTGCGGCTTCGTCGCCGGCCAGGGCCGCGCGCAGGCGTTCCTTTTCGGCCGCTCGGCGTTCGGCGGCGCCGCCGAGTTGCTCGGCCATCTCGTTGCGCCACTTGGCCAGCAGGAAGTAGGAGAACCCGGCCGAGGCGATCAGCGCGAGCATCGCCTTGACCAGGAAGTTCAGCGGGACCGGCAGCAGCAGCACGAAGACCACGATGAACAAGCCGAGGCGGCCGAGCGTGTACTTGACGGCGGGACTCATAGCAAACTCCTGTCAGCCGGCCCGATGGCTGAGCCATCGCAGACCGTAGAACCAGACCACGCTGTAGACCACTGTCAGCCCGAGCGCACCCATGCCGCCGCTGACCAGGTCGGGGAAGAGCGGCGACACCAGCCCGGCCAGGGTCATCCCGATCGCCACCCCGAAGCCCGCGGCCAGCGCGGCGACGATGATCCGGTAAGCACCGTAGTCGGCGGCCCGGAACTCCTCGGTGAACAGCCACACCGGCAGCACGATGGCAATCCAGCCGCTGGCGTCGCCGAACTCGGAGGCGCGCACGAGCGACATGGCGCCCTCGAAGATCAACAGGATGACCAAGCCGGACACCAGCCCGGCCAGCGCAACCCCGAGCAGGTCCTGGATGGTCGCCAAGCGTCCGTCCGCGTCGCGGCGCGGACGGCGCACACTCTCAGTTTCGGCCATGACAAGACACAGGGTACGCCGGGGCCCCGCGCCTAGGCCCAGACCCGTTGCGGCTCGCTGCGGCGCTCGGCCAGCGAGGTGGGCCTGTCGTATTCGCGCACGACCTCGTAGCGGGTGTTGCGCTCCACCGGCTGGAAGCCCGCGTCCCAGATCAGGTCGAGCAGGTCGGTGCGGTGCATGGTGTGCGGCGTGCCGTACGAGTCGGCGTCGTGGGTGATCTTGTATTCGACCACCGAGCCGTCGAGGTCGTCGGCGCCGAAGTTGAGCGAGAGCTGGGCCACCGACAGGCCGTGCATGACCCAGAAGCACTTGACGTGCGGCACGTTGTCGAACATCAGCCGGGACACCGCGAACGTCTTGAGCGACTCGGCCGGCGCGGCCATCGTGGTCCGGGCCTGGATGCGGTTGCGGATCTTGCCGTCCGCCGAGTCGACGAAGTCGTGCTGGTAACGCAGGGGAATGAAGACTGCGAACCCGCCAGTCTCATCCTGCAGCTCCCGGAGCCGCATGACGTGGTCGACGCGGTGCCGGGGCTCCTCGATGTGGCCGTACAGCATGGTCGCCGGGGTTTTCATGCCCTTCTCATGCGCCAGCCGGTGGATCCGCGACCAGTCCTCCCAGTGGGTGTTGTGATCCACGATGTGCTGGCGGATCTCCCAGTCGAAGATCTCCGCGCCGCCCCCGGTCAGCGACTCGAGCCCGGCATCCATCAGCTCGTCGAGGATCTCGCTGGCGGGCAGGCCGCTGATCTTTTCGAACCACTGCACCTCGGTCGCGGTGAAGCACTTGAGCTTGACGTTGGGCAGCGCGGCCTTGAGCTCGCGCAGCACCTTGGGGTAATAGCGCCAGGGCAGCGTCGGGTGCAGGCCGTTGACGATGTGCAACTCGGTGAGCTGCTCATCCTCCATCTCCTTGGCCTTGCGCACGGCCTCGTCGATGCGCATCGTGTACGCGTCTTTCTCGCCCGGCTTGCGCTGGAACGAGCAGTAGGCGCAACTGGCGGAGCAGACGTTCGTCAAGTTGAGGTGCCGGTTGACGTTGAACATCACCCGGTCGCCGTTCAGCTCGGTGCGCTTGTGGTGCGCCAGGCGCCCCAGCCAGGCCAGGTCATCGGATTCGTACAGGGCGATGCCGTCCTCGCGGCTCAGCCGCTCACCGGCGTACACCTTCGCCTCGAGTTCGCGCTTGCGTCCGACGTCCACCTGTTCCGCCCTTCACCGGTATTCGTGCAGAGCCTACGTCGGCCCTCTGACAGAACATCGCCGGCGCAGGGGAACGGGCGGCACAGGTCACGAATCAGGCTTACGATTCACAGGGTCCTTTCAACTTGAATCAATCGACACCGGTACTGCTTCTGGGGTATGACCTTTAGGGGACCGGCGTGCGACCGGGTCCGGGGCAGGAGCGCATGTCCATGAGGTGGCAGGGCAGACGTGGCGTGGCTCTACGGGCACGCCCGTGGTGGCGACCGCTGGCGCTGACCGCGGTGACCGCGGCGGCTATCGCGTCGCTGTTCAATCCCCTGCCCGCCATGGCCGCACCCGCCGCCCCTGGGATTCCCGGCGCGATCCCCGACACCGGCTCCGCGCCGTACGTGCCGGGCAACGGTGCCATCACGATGCCGGGTCAGCAGGCCGGCACCAGCACCACCCCGGCTGCCTCGACCCCGATCACCTCGCTTCCGGTGACCACGAGCCCGGTGGCGACCAACCCGGTCATGCAGAAGATCGAGGCCGGGCGCACCGCGATCAACAAGAAGGGCGAGGAACTCACCAAGGTCGACGAGGACCTCGCGCTTTCCTCGCAACAGCTGCAGACCGCGACCACCAAGGTGACGCAGACCCAGGCCGCGGTGACGGTGGCCCAGCAAGAGGTCGAGGCGGCGGCTGCTTTGGCCGTACGGGATGCAGCCGCTCTTCCGCCCGGCAGCTTCGGCACCGGATTGCAGGACCTGGACTCCCTCGCTCGCCTGCAACGGGGTGATTCGGCGAGCCAGGAAGCGGCGGCGCGCCAACTGACCATCGTGCAGGCGGCTTACGCTGCGGCGCTGGCCGAGCAGCAGACGCTCACCGCGCAGGTTAAGACGCTCACCGACGACCGGACGGCGAAGCAGGCCGACCTCACCAAGGCGAACACCGCCCAGCAGAAGCTGGAGCAGGCGAACTCCGACGTGGTGAACGCCGCGGACGCCGCCGAGGCGGCCCAGGACGCGGCGGTCGGCAAGGGCATCCTGGCCGGTGAGAACCAGGGCCGCGGCGCCGACCCGCGCGCCGTGGCGGCCCTGACGATCGCCCTGGCTCAACGCGGCGACCCGTACGTCTGGTCGGAGGAAGGCCCGGACCAGTTCGACTGCTCGGGGCTGATGTATTACTCCTACCGCTCGACCGCGGCCGGCAGCTTCCCGCTCGTCCGGGTGTCGCGCGACCAGTACTACCAGACCCGCAACAAGACCGTTGACCGTTACTCACTGCTCCCCGGTGACCTGCTGTTCTTCAGCTCATCAAGCAGCTGGACGGACATCCACCACGTGGCCATGTACGCCGGCAACGGCATGATGGTCGAGGCCCCGCGCACCGGCCTGGACGTCCGGCTCACCCCGGTGCGCTGGACCCGCCTGTTCGCGGCGACCCGGGTGTACGGCTCGGTCGAGGGCACGGTCGAGGGCCCGAAGCTTGGCTCGCCTGACCCGGAGAAGCCGAGCAACCACTCGCCGGCCACCAGCAAGCCAGCCCCGTCGCCGTCGAAGACCTCGAAGCCGGGACCGTCGCCGTCGGCGTCCACGAGCAAGCCGGGACCGTCGCCATCCGCGTCGACCAGCAACCCTGGCCCGTCGCCCTCGGTCTCCACGAGCAAGCCGGGACCGTCGCCGTCCGCGTCCACCAGCAAGCCGGGCCCGTCGCCGTCAACGTCAACCTCGACCAGTAAGCCCAACCCGACTCCGGACCCGAGCAAGAGCACGCCGGCTGCGGACCCGAAGCCGTCCGAGACCACCAAGTCGCCGGCGGCGTCTGTTCCTACCTCCGCTGCTACGTCCTCCGCGGCTACACCATCCTCGGCCAAGCCGGCTTCGTCGGCCCCTGCGGCTTCCAAGTCCGCTCCGTCCTCGAAGTCAGCTTCGTCCTCGAAGTCAGCTTCGTCCTCGAAGTCAGCTTCGTCCTCGAAGTTGGCTTCGGCTGCCGCGTCGGCCGAGGCGAAACAATCCGGTTGATCGCAGCGGACGGCCGGACCGCTGGTCAACGCTGACCTGACACCTGATCTTTATGCGGGGACCGGCTGACGCCGGGTGCGCTAATGAGCGCGAGTGTGGCACGGTAGTGACGAGCGCCCGGCATCCGGCTTGCCCGGCGTCCGATTGATGACGTCGGCACGCTCGGTGGCGACGTTCGGGAGGACCCATGGACGAGCAGCAGGCGAAACCGGGCAGCGACGGCACGATGCCGCCCGCTGCAGGGTCGCGGCCGCAGACCGATCAGGGGTACGAACTCCCGCCACCCCCCGCCCCGGGAGCGTTGTGGGCCTCTGCCGGGTCGGCTGCGCCGGTTTCGGGTTCCGCGCCGGTCCCCGGATCTGCGGCAGCGCCGGTTTCTGGGTCTGCGGCTGTGCCGGTGTCTTCGGTGCCCGGCTTGGGTGGGCCGGCTTCGGGGTCCGGGTCGTCATCGGGCGCTTCGTCGGCGCGGCCTGCCGCTGCGGCCGGGTCTGTCTTCCGGTCCGGGACTGTTCCGGGGTCTGGGCCAGCTGGGCCGGGTGCGGCTTCGGGCTCGGTTCCTGGGGCGCCTAGTTCCGCGCCGGTTTCGAGGGCTGTTTATGGCTCGCCGGCTGGCCGGGAGTCGTCGGATCGGACCGAGTTCTTCCCGGAGGCATCGCCGAACGGGTCGGCCGGCCGCTCGCCGACCAAGGACTCCGGCTCATCGAGTTCGGGTCGGGCAATTGGGCACGGCACTACCTATGGCTCTGCTGGTGCCGGTGACGCCGCCGTTTCCGAGCGGACCACCACCTATGGCGGTGGCTCGCATTCTGACCGGACCGCTATCAACGGCCCGGACTCGGACTCTGACCGGACCGGTATTTACGGCGGCGGCTCGGGCTCCGACCGCGCCACTACCAACAGTGGCGGCTCCGGCTCGGGCTCTGGCCGAGCCACTACCTACGGTGGCGGCTCCGGCTCGGGCGTTGAAGCTGGTGGCGTCTCCGGTTCGAGTGAAAACTCCAATGCCGGCGGCCGGACCAGCGCCGGGAATTCCCGCTCCGGGCGGCCGACCAGCCTGGCCAGCATGAGCAAACCCGGCAGCAAGACCGCTAAGCCAACACCGGTCGGCGGCGCGGTCTACGGCTCCCGCCCCATCACCGACAAGTCCGATAATTCCGGACAGTCACCGTTGGCGGAGTCGCAAGTGCCTGAGCCGTCGACTTCCGAATCGCACTGGCCGACCGGCTCGCAGCCCGACTCGACCGGCCCCACATCGGTCCTGCTCGAGCCCACGAAGCCGCAGTCGGCCGAGCCCGAGTCGACCAAGCTGGAGTCGGCCAACCCCGAGTCGACCACGCCGGAATCGACCAAGCCCGCGTCGATCGATCCGGGAACGACCGTGTTGGAGACGTCCGAGCCAGCACCGGCGAGCCCCGAGCCGGCCCAGCCCGAGCCCACCCGCCCGGATCCCGGT
>NZ_LOJP01000001.1:277191-303834 GCF_001553785.1 Actinoplanes sp. TFC3 | reverse complement strand
CCCAGGCCCCGGCCCTTCCCCCATCCCGCAGCCGCCTTTCCCCGCACCGCCCGTCATCGCCAGCAGCGGAAACGGGGGTGGCCGGGACAGCCGGAGCCCGGGATCGGGGCTACCTTCGTACACGATGCCTTCCATGGGTAGTGACGCCACGATGCCGTTTTCCGCTACGCCGGCCAGCCGACCGGTCTCCACGCCGCCCAAGCCGATCTCTACGCCGCCGAACCGGAACTCGGTGCCGACGCCGGATGAGACCGCTGCCGCTTGGTCACAGTTGACCGCCGCGCAGAACGCCGACTCGGATCGAACCTCTGTGCTTCCGCCGTCCGGTTCGGATCACACGGTGGCGATTCCGTCCGCGGCGGCGCGGGCTTCCGACCTGACGATGCCGTTTGGGGTAGGCGCTTCGGGTGGCAGTCGGCAGCCTTTTGGTCAGCCGGGTGCTCCGGGTGGCGTCCCCTCCGCGGGGGCTACGACGTACGGGTCGGGTTCCGGACAGCACGGCGCCGTACCTCAGCAGCGCGGGGATGCGGGCGTGTACGGCGGGCTGGCCGACTACGCCGCCTCGGACATGACCATGCCCATGACCACCAGCGCGGTGGAGAATTCCGGTTCGCTGACCGGGCACATCCTGGCCCAGGGCTGGCGTGATCACCCCGAGACGCAGCGCAAGAGCAACGTCAAGGTGGTCGTGGCGATGCTCATCGTGCTGCTGGTGCTGGTGGGGGTCAGCCTGGTGTTCCTGTTCACCGTCGGCGACGCTTTCAGCAACATGATCGGTGGAGTTTTCTCCGACTAGGTTGTCGGGGCGCTCCTCGCCCCCTAAGCTGGCGAGGTTGCGCCGAGGGTGAGTCAGCCCACTACCGGCGCGGAATGCGGGCGGCGTCCAGGACGTTGACCCGTACACTGATGACAGTAATTGACCTGGCGCGCCGACAACGTGCGCGCCTCGGGCGTTCTTGCGGGCATTTCAGCGTCGGGCTTCAGGAAGCAGCGGCGGGCTATTCGCGAGCATGCGCCCCCGTAGAGAGGTTCTCTTGACCACTTTCGCTGACCCCAGCACGTTTCCGTCCGTTTTTGAAGAGGCTGTGACCCCCGAAACGCCGGCCACCGAAACGGCCACCCCCGAAACGGCTGCCACTGAGACAGCCGCCACTGAAACGGCCGCCGCCGAGCCCGAGACCGCGCTGGCCGAGCCCGCACAGGTCGAGGCCGTGGCCATCGCCGAAGACCCGGCCGACGCCGTGATCGTCGAGGCCACCAAGAGCTTCGCCGACCTGGGCCTGCCCAACGAGCTCGTCCGCGTGCTCAACCGCGAGGGCATCACCGCGCCGTTCGAAATCCAGGCCGCCACGATGCCCGACGCCCTCGCCGGCCGGGACGTGCTCGGCCGTGGCCAGACCGGCTCGGGTAAGACCCTGGCCTTCGGTCTGCCGGTGCTCGCCCGCGTTGCGCAGGGTGGCCGCGCCCTTCCGCACCACCCCAAGGCCCTGATCCTGGTGCCGACCCGCGAGCTGGCGATGCAGGTCGCCGACGCGCTCATGCCGCTCGGCCGCTCGGTCGGCGTCTTCCTCAAAACCGCTGTCGGCGGCGTGCCGTACGACCGTCAGATGGACGCGCTGCGCCGCGGCGTTGAGGTCATCGTCGCCACCCCGGGCCGCCTCGGCGACCTGATCGAGCGTGGTGCCTGCAAGCTGGACAGCGTCGAGGTCACCGTCCTGGACGAGGCCGACCAGATGGCCGACATGGGCTTCCTGCCCGAGGTCACCGAGCTGCTCGCCAAGACCCCGGCCAACGCCCAGCGTCTGCTCTTCTCGGCCACCCTCGACGGCGACGTCGACACCCTGGTCAAGCGGTTCATGACCGACCCGGTGACGCACTCCACGGCTCCGGCCGAGGCCAGCGTCTCCACCATGGATCACCACCTGCTGCTGATCCCGCCGCACGACAAGTTCCCGATCACCTCGTGGATCGCCAACCGCGACGGCAAGACCATCGTGTTCGCCCGCACCCAGATGGGCGTGGACCGGCTGGTCGAGCAGCTTGCGGCGGTGGGTGTGCGGGCCGGGGCACTGCACGGCGGAAAGACTCAGCGGGTACGTACCCGCACGCTGGCCGAGTTCAAGGAAGGCCGGACCAACGTGTTGGTCGCCACCGACGTCGCCGCCCGCGGCATCCACGTCGACGGCATCTCGCTGGTTGTGCACGTGGACCCGCCGAAGGACCCCAAGGACTACCTGCACCGCGCCGGTCGTACGGCCCGGGCGGGCGAGTCCGGCGCGGTCGTGACGCTGGTGCTGCCCAAGCAGCGGCGCAGCACGCAGGCCATGATGCAGAAGGCCGGCGTCGCACCGGCCGAAATCCGGGTGCGCCTGGGCGACGAGAAGCTGGCCGAGGTCACCGGTGCCCGCGAGCCCAGCGGCATCCCCGTGAAGCCGGAGCCGGAGCCGCGTCGTGAGCGCGGTGACCGTTCCCGCCGGTTCGGCGACCGCCCGCAGCGTGGTGGCTACGGCGACCGCCCGCGGGGTGGCGACCGCGGTGGCTTCGGCGACCGTGGTGGCTACGGCGACCGCTCCTTCGGCGACCGCCCGCAGCGTGGTGGCTCCGGCGACCGGGAGCGCAGCAGCTTCGGCGACCGCGACCGTGGCAGCTATGGCGACCGCAACCGCAGCAGCGACCGTGGTGGCTACGGCGACCGTGACCGTGGCGGCGACCGTGGCGGCAGCAGCGACCGTGGTGGCTACGGTGACCGGCCGCAGCGGTCCTACGGTGACCGTCCGGCGGGCGACCGCACGTTCGGTGACCGCGACCGCCCGCGGGGCGACCGTGGCTTCGGCGACCGTTCGGCTCGCAACTTCGGCGACCGCCCCGGTGGCTTCCACCGCGAGCCTGCCCGCAACGACCGCCGCGAGCAGGGTAACGGCCGCTTCCAGTCCGGACGGCCGGCGCACACGCACTGAGCTGCGGTAACGCACTAATCCACAGAGTTATCCACAGGGCCCCGGCGATGCGCCGGGGCCCTGTGCGTTGGAGAAGAAGCTCAGCGAAGCGGGTAGGGTCGCCATCATGGCTGAATTGCCCACCTCGCTGTTCTGGGAGCGCCGAGACACCAAGGGCGCCGAGCATGCTCTGCTCGACGCCAGCGCCGGCTTGACCGCTCGCGGCACGGTCGTGGCCGTGGATCCCCTCGCGTACACGGCGAAGTACGAGCTCAAGACCGACGCCAATTGGGTGACCACCACGCTGGAGGTCACCACCGAGGGTGGCGGCTGGTCCCGGTCACTCAGGCTGTCGGCCGAGGACGGGCGGTGGCGGGCTACCACCTCCGAGCGCGGTGACCTGGATGCTGCGCTGAGCGCCGCTGGGCATGCCGGGGCCGGGCTGCCCGGGACCGAGGATCCGGATCTGCTCGTCGGGGCCTACGACGTTGACCTGGCCGGGTCGTCACTGACAAACACGTTGCCGATTCGCCGCTTGGGCCTGCTCGACGCCGGCGCCGGAGTGGCGCATCGGATCAGCGCGGTGTGGGTGCTCGTCCCCAGCCTCGAAGTTGTTCAGGCTGACCAGATCTACACCGCGCTGGGCGACAACCAGGTGCGGTACGCCAGTGAGACGTTCAGCGCCGACCTAAGCGTCGACGGCGCCGGGTTCGTACGGGAATATCCTGGTCTGTCCCGAATGGTTTAGGCCCTTGAGCGGATGTAGGCCAGACAGGTGCGGTCGACAGCGCTGAACGACTGGCCGAATGCCTGGCGGGCGGCGGCGTCGAGGTCTTTGTCCTCGCGCAGGTAGAGGCGGACGAAGGTGAACAAGGCGCCCTGCCCGTATTTCTTGGCCATGCAGTCGGCGGCGAAGTGGCCGAAGCCATAGAAGCTGTCGCCTTCTTCCATCCGGGCGTCGGAACCCAGGGCACGGACGGCGATGGACTTGGGGCGGTGACTGCCGGCGAACAGGGCATGCACGGATTGGCGGCGCCAACTGGCGGTGGCGGGTTGCGGATACCAGCCGATGTACTCGGCGACGCCCTCTTCGAGCCACATGTCGCCGGTGCCGTTGTCCTCGCTGTGGGAGGCGCCGAGGGTGACCACGTGGCCGAGTTCGTGCTGGATGGTGGTCCGCAGCAGGCGCGGCTCATTCTTGAGCGCCGGCATGTTGAGCACCACGTCCATGCCGGCCTTGTTCAACGGGGAGGCGAAGCCGACGACCCATTTGTCGGACATGCCGCCGTACCACGTCTGCCACTGCTTTTTGCCGGCCAGATAGACGCGGTAGCGCTTCTGAGGGTTGTTGACCAGGGTGGCGAAACGGTCGTTCACGGCCGCAGCGGCCTCGGCCACTGGTAGCAGCTCGGCGAAGTACTTCTTCTCGCTGGCCTGAGCGACCAGCGTGACCCGCTTGCCCTTGGCGAAGACCAGATCGCCGTTCTCCCACGGCGCCGGCTGCAGGTCGTCCTCGCTCTTCTTGGTCGTCGAGGCGGTGATCACCCACTTGCCCCGGACCACCTTGACCTTGAGCTTCTGCTTGGTCTTGGGCCGGTCATCCTTGCCGGTCGGGCACGGGTTGTCGGTGAAGCAGTAGCTCAGATCGGCGATCAACCCCATCGCCTTGGTGCTGCTGTAGTCATCGGAGTGGAGCTTGTAGTCGAACGAAGTCACGCCCAGCGCACGCAGCGAGGTGAACACCGACTGGTAGTGCGCCAGCAGCTTGGGCTGCCCGGGATCGACGGCGGCGAGCCAGCCCTTCTCATCGTTCTTGAGCAACGCATTCGACTGCACCTTGAGGGCGGCGAGCACGGCTTCGAACGGGGTTCCGGGCAACTTCTTGGCCGGCGCGGCGGCGGCTTCGGTGGGAGTCGACAGCGTCCTGTGGCCCACGACGTAGACCGCGCCTCCGGCCAGGGCAAGGGCGGCGACGAGGGCAAGAATGCCGTTGACCAGCAAGGCCCGGCGACTTTTCCGGGGGTACGAGGTCAGCGCGCCCGGCGGCAGTTCGTGCAGCTCGATCGGGCCGCGGTAGCCGCGCTGATGCGGGATCGCAGGAGGAGCAGCCGGCGGGGCCGGCGGATGGGTGACGTCGTCGCCGTCGGGCACGGGTTGCTCCTCGAACGTGAATCCCTTTGCGCGACGATCCTCCCACGGAAATGGATAACTAGGCGTCCCCTGGCCAGATCCCGCGGGACAGGAAGGCGCTGACGGTGGCGGCCGGCCCGGTCAGGTCCAGGCCCTGCGCGGCGACCCAGGCGTCGGAGTAGTAAGTGTCGGCGTACCGTTCGCCGCCGTCGCAGATCAGCGTGACCACCGAGCCGTGCTCCCCGCGTTCGCGCATCTCCGCGATCAGGCCGAACGCGCCCCACAGGTTGGTGCCGGTGCTTCCGCCGACCCGGCGGCCGAGCACTGCCGAGCCCGCGCGCATGGCCGCCAGCGACGCCGCGTCGGGAACCTGGATCATGCGATCGACCACCGCTGGCTGGAAGGACGGTTCGACGCGGGGGCGCCCGATGCCCTCGATGCGCGAGCCGCGGCCGGTGCAGTGCTGCCAATCGTGATTCTGGTACGCCGGCCAAAACGCGGACCCCTCGGGATCGACAACACACAGTCGCGTGGCGAACCGGCGATAACGGGCATAGCGACCGATCGTGGCGCTGGTGCCGCCGGTCCCCGCACCCACCACGATCCACGCCGGTTCGGGGTGGCGTTCGAGCCCGAGCTGCGCGTAGATCGACTCGGCGATGTTGTTGTTGCCGCGCCAGTCGGTGGCCCGTTCGGCGTACGTGAACTGGTCCATGAAGTGCCCGTCGAGCTGCACCGCGAGGTCGCGGGCGGTGGCGACCACGGCGGTGGGGTCGTCGACGAGGTGGCACTTGCCACCCTGGAACTCGATCAGCGAGATCTTCTCCGGCGAGGTGGCGGCCGGCATGACGGCGATGAACTCCAGCCCCAGCATCCGGGCGAAGTACGCCTCACTGACCGCGGTGCTGCCCGACGACGCCTCGACCACCGGCGTGCCCGGGCCGATCCAGCCGTTGCAGAGGGCGTACAGGAAAAGCGATCGGGCCAGGCGGTGCTTGAGCGAGCCGGTGGGGTGCGAGGACTCGTCCTTGAGGTAGAGGTCGATGCCCCACGACGCCGGCAACGGGAACGGCAGCAGGTGGGTGTCGGCGGAGCGGTTGGCGTCGGCCTCGACCAGGGCGATGGCGTCGCGGGCCCAGTCGCGGGCGGCCGGGTCACAGCGCTCGAAGTGCGGCATCAGGCGACCTCGCGTCCGGGCTGCGGGCGGTTCTCCCACTTCGTGGACAGGGCGATGGCCGTACGGGTGGAGGCCACCCCCGGCGTCCGGTTGATCCGCACGATCAGTTGCTCCAGCTCGGCGATCGTGCCGACCCGCACGGTCAACTGGTACGACTCCACGCCCGCCATGAAGTAGCACGACTCGACCTCGGGCATCACCCGCAGCGCGGCGAGCACGTCATCGGTGTCGGCCCCGGAGTCCTCCACGATGCCGATCAGCGCCGTCACGCCCAGCCCGATCGTTTCCGGCTCGACCTCGGCCCGGTACGCCCGGATGGCGCCGGCCGTCTCCAATTTGCCGACCCGCTCGTGCACGGCCGGGGCGGACAAACCCACCTGGCGGGCCAGCTCGGCGTATGAGGAGCGAGCGTTGTCCCGCAACAGGTCAATCAGGCGCAGGTCGATGGCGTCCATGTCGTCAAAGGCTAGTCGGCGCCCTCCGGGGCGTCACAGCCGGTAGCGGACCGCGACGGTCCGGGGCGGCCAGGATAATGGTCAACGTCGCAATCGGGGCTTTTTCCGCATTTCAGCGACTTGCTGTTTTGCCCGATGCTCTAATGGCTTTACGTCCCGATCGAGCACGCCGACACTCACTGTGACCAACGGCGCTCCAACACGACGCGAGGAGAGGGCCGTGGACACAGGAGATCGACTGCTGACGCCCGGGGAGGTTGCCGCGCTCTTCCGGGTCGACCCCAAGACAGTGACGCGCTGGGCCGCAGCGGGCCGCATCGGCAGCATCCGGACTCCGGGTGGCCACCGCCGGTTCCGCGAGTCGGAGGTGCGGGCGCTGCTCGAGGGCGAGGGTTCGGGCGTGGTTGAGGAGATGCGTGAGGACGACGCCAACAACCGTCCTCGCAACGCCGGACCGTCAAACCCGGGACCGGGCTACGGCCCGCCCAACGGCCTACGCTGAGGAACCGCTGCCCAGCACGCCGCGCCACCGTTTGAAGAGGTCGTGCTGGACGCCGAGCGCGTCCAGCACCTTGCCGGCCACGAAGTCGACGAGCTGCTGCGCGGTCGCATCCGAGCCGGCGCCGTAGAAGCCGGGCGACGCGGGCAGCACCACGGCCCCGGCATCGTGCAACGCGATCAGGTGCTCCAGGTGGCTGCGGGTCACCGGGGTTTCGCGCGGCACGATGACCGTACGGCGGCGCTCCTTGAGGTTGACCTCGGCGGCGCGCTGCAGCAGGTCCTTGGACAGGCCGATGGCGATGCCCGCACACGATGCCGTGCTCGCGGGCACCACCACCATGCCCTTGGCCGGGTACGAACCGCTACTCGGCCCGGCTGCGATGTCCCCGGCCGGCCAGTACGTCAGGTCGGCCGAGCCGAGATCGCGCCCGAGCCAGCCGGCCACGTCGTCCTTCCAGTGCGCGTCGCGGACGCTCGCCCCGGTCTCGTCGAGCAGGGTGAGCCGGGCCGCCTTGGAGATGACCAGGTCAACCGCCTCACCGGCGTCCAGCAGCCCGGTCAGCACGGCCTTGGCGTAAGGCGTACCGGAGGCTCCTGAGACGCCGGCGATCCACGGGGTGCGCATGCCTCAAGCATGCCCCACGATCAGCGGGTGGCCGCCGACCCCGGGAGGTGGCGCTCTTGACGGTTCCTTCGGGGCCCACCGCGGTGCGCGCATACGCACCGTGGTTGTCGATGCGCCGCCACTTCACGTACAGCTTCGCCAGCGCGGCGAGAACCGCGTCCTCGGCCGCCTGCCAGTCGCCGCACGTGAGGTAGGCGAGTCCGCGCAGCGGCTCCATCTGCGCGGTGACGAAGTCTCTGAACTCCGCGTCTCTGTCGCCCACAGCAACTAGACGGACGGCGGGCGCCGGAAGGTTACAAAAGAATGAGGTCGAGGAGCGCGAACAGGAACAGCGCGATGCCGACGAAGCCGTTCGCCGTGAAGAACGCCCGGTTGACCTTGGACAGGTCGTGCGGGGTCACCACGATGTGCTGGTAGGCGAAGGCGACAGCAGTCAGGGCCAGGCCCACCCACCACAGCCAACCCAAACCGACGAGCTGGCCGAACCAGACGAACAGCGCGAACGTGATCACGTGGGTGACCGTGGAGATGTGCAACGCGGTCCGCACACCGAAGCGCGCCGGGGTCGAGTGCACGCCGATCTCGCGGTCGATGTCCACGTCCTGGCAGGCGTAGATGATGTCGAAGCCGCCGATCCACAGGCCGACGGCGACGCCGAGGAGCCAGGCAGGTCCGGAACCTGTGAACGTACCCGTAATCGCGATCCAAGCGCCGACCGGCGCGACTGCCTGGGCCAGCGCCAGCACGTAGTGCGGGAAGTTCGTGAACCGCTTGGCGTAGGGATAGATGATCAGCGGGATCACGGCTAGCGGCGACAGCACCAGGCAGAGCCAGTTGAGCAGGCCCGCGGCCACGAACAGCACGATCAACGAGACCACGGCGCCGGTCCAGGCCGTCCGCACGCTCACGGCCCCGGTGACAAGTTCGCGATTACGGGTACGGGGGTTCAGCGCGTCAATCTTGCGGTCAAGAATCCGGTTGGCCGCCATCGCGAAGGTGCGCCCGGACACCATGGCGAGCGTGACGAGCAGCAGATCCACCCAGTGCACGCCGGTGCCGGTGCGATCCATCGCGACCAGCGCCGACAGGTAGGCGAAGGGCAGCGCGAAGACCGAGTGCTCGATGGCCACCAGCCGCAGGAACGCTTTGACCTTGCCAGGCTTCTCCGGCGCGGACGCCACCGCTGTCATATGCCGTATTCCTTCCAGCGCTTGTCCACCAGGGCGCTCACCTCGGGCGACATCGTCATCTCCTCGGGCCAGCCGCGCGTATACCCCTCGCCGGGCAGCTTACGGGTGGCGTCGATGCCCGCCTTACCGCCCCAGAACTGCTGATAGGAGGCGTGGTCCAGGTGGTCCACGGGCCCCTGGGTGACCAGCAGGTCGCGGTCGTAGTCGACGTTGCCGAACGCCCGGAACGCCACGTCGGAGTAGTCGTGGACGTCGCAGTCCTCGTCGACCACCACGATGAGCTTGGACAGCGACATCAGGTGCGCGCCCCAGATCGCGTTCATGACCTTCTGCGCGTGCTTGGGGAAGCGCTTGCGGATCGACACGATGACGCAGTTGTGGAACACCCCGGCGGCCGGCATGTCGTAGTCGACGATGTCCGGGATCATCATGCGCAGCAGCGGCAGGAAGATTCGCTCGGTGGCCTTGCCCAGCCCGTGGTCCTCCTGCGGCGGCTTGGAGGTGACGATCGAGTGGTAGACCGGCTGCTTGCGCATGGTCATGGTCTCGATGTGCAGCACCGGGAACGGCTCGACCGGGGTGTAGAAGCCGGTGTGGTCGCCGAACGGCCCCTCCGGGGCTCGCTCCCCGGGCTCCAGGTAGCCCTCCAGCACGATTTGCGCCTCGGCCGGCACCTGCAGCGGCACGGTCAGGCAGTCGACCATCTCGACGCGCTCCCCGCGCAGGAACCCGGCGAACAAGTATTCGTCGATGTCACCCGGCAGCGGCGCGCTCGCCGAATAGCTCACCACCGGATCGCAGCCGATCGCCACAGCCACCGGCAGCCGCTGCCCCAGCCGCTCGGCCACCGCGTGGTGGGCTGTCGAGTCCTTGTGGATCTGCCAGTGCATGCCCAGGGTGTTGCGGGAGTGCTGCTGCAGGCGATAGAGCCCGAGGTTGCGCTTGCCGGTCTCCGGGTGCTTGGTGTGGGTCAGCCCGAAGTTGTGGAAGATGCCGCCGTCGTCCGGCCACACCTGCAGCCCCGGCAGCAGGTTCAGGTCGACGTCGTCGCCCTTGAGCACGACCTCCTGGCAGGGCGCGGTCTTCACCTTCTTCGGCGGGATCGACTTGAGTTGCAGCACCTTGCCGAGGCCCTCGCGGATACCGGACCAGCCGACGGGCAGGTCGGGCTTGATCAGCGAGCCGATCCGATCCCCGATCTCGTCCAGCGAATCCACGCCGAAGGCCAGGGCCATGCGTTTTTCCGTACCGAAAAGATTGATGACCACCGGCATCTCACCGCGCGTAGGCCGCTCGAAGAGGAGGGCGGGACCATCGGCGCGCACGGTCCGGGTCACGATCTCGCTGATCTCCAGCGTGGGATCCACCGGCACGCGGACCCGGCGCAGCTCACCCGCCGCTTCCAGGGCCGAGATGAAGCTCTGCAGATCGTGGTACGGGAACTTCGGCGCCATGCCCCCAGTCTTGCACTCCCCCGGGGCAACCCGTTACATGAAGATCGTCTCTTGCGTTGAGCCAGCGTGGCTCTCCGGTCCCTGGCGCGATGGTGCGCCCTCTCCAGCCTGGTCGCAACCGTCGGACTCGCCTCCCCGGCGCTCGCTTCGGCCGATCCCGCTTGCGGCTCACCGGGTTCTTCGGGTTCGGGCTCTTCGGGTTCTTCGGCGAAGGCGCCTACCTCGCGGCCGTCTTCTCGGCCCACCTTGAAGGGTCACATTTGCCGCGCAGGTAAGCCTGTTTCGTCTTCCGGCGTCAGACTCGGTCAGGTGCGCAAGACGTCGCCGGTGAAGTCGCGCGGAGCGTCGGCCACCCCGAGCGGCTACCACCACCTGGGCGCGGGCACGGCCAACACGTGGAGCGGCGTCGCGGGCCGCCTCGAGGTCGTGAACAGCAATGTGCGCGCCAACACGTACGACTTCGTAGCCAGCCGTTTCATGGCCAAGCGCGACCTGGGCGGCGGTCGCATCGCCTGGCTCGAAGCCGGCTGGGCCGAGACAGGCTGGGCCGGGCAGGGCCGCCAGCTCATCTACACGTACAACACCAACACGAACACCTGGCAGTTCTACGACCAGTACAAGATCAAGGCCGGCGACCAGGTCTGGCTGGACGTGCACACCGACGGCGACAACATCTGGCAGGCGTGGCTCTGGTGGAACAACCGCTGGAACCTGCTGACCGCGCAAAAGCTAGCGTTGGGCTCCGGCGCCTACATCGAGCAGTACGTCGAAGTCCACGTCGACTCCCGCCGCGCCACCCGGGTCCAGATCCCGCCGGTAACGGTTGACAACGTGCAGCTCAGGCAGGCCGGGAGTGGGCAGTCCCGGTATTGGCGCGAGGACGTGTCGACGCTGACCGGCGATGTGTCCCAGGAACGCGCCAGCAACTTCTGCCTCAGGTGGAAGACGCACTTCGATACGTGGTCGGCTGGGGACTGCCGTTAACGGCTGAGAGTGCTTACTCGCCGCCGGCGTTGGCGTAGGAGTGCAGGCCGCCGAAGAAGAGGTTCACGCCGAAGAGATTCATCAGCATGGTGGCGAAGCCGAGGATGGCGATCCACGTCGCCGTGCTGCGCTTGATGCTGGGCGTCGCGCGTGCGTGCAGGTAGCCGGCGTAGACGATGAACGAGATGAACGCCCAGACTTCCTTGGGGTCCCAGTTCCAGTAGCGGCCCCACGATGCCTCGGCCCAGATCGGGCCGGCGATGAGCGCACCAAAGGTGAACAGCGGGAAGGCGAAGGCGTGCAGGCGGAAGGTCAGGCGTTCCAGCGCGGCAGCCGCGGGGACCTTGGCACCCAGCGAGTACGGGAAGCCGCGCTTGCCGCTGTCGTAGCCCGAGCGGACCAGGAACATCGCCGCGGGCACCACACCGATCAGCAGGATGCCGCTGGCCAGAATGATCGACGACACGTGGATGATGAACCAGTAGGAGTTGAGCGCGGGCACCAGCGGGCCGACCGGGGCGTAGGCGACCAGTCCGACCAGTCCGAGCAGGGCCACGAGCGCCAGCGTGGCGAACAGCCCGAGGTGGCGCAGGGCGGGGCGACGGGTCAGCACGCCGATCCACACGGCCGAGCCGACCAGGGTGACGGTGAGCGTGAACTCGTACATGTTGCCCCAGGGCATGCGGTGCGCCGCAATGCCGCGGGTGATGACCGTGCCCAGGTGCAGGGCGAAGGCCAGCCAGTTGAGCCCGACACCGATCTGACCCAGCAGGGCAGCGCGGTCGCGGGGCGGCGCGGCCTCGACTACGACGTCCTCGGGCGGAAGGACCGGGGCGCCGGCACCGACGAGCTGGCGGGCCGGTCGCTGGGCGGCGCGGCCGATGTGGCTCTTGTTGCCGAAGGCGTACTCGGCGGCGTACAGGACCATCGCGGCCAGGTAGGCCAGCACCGTGACGGCCATCAACTGGTTCGACAACTCCGCCATTACGGCGTCCCTCCATCCGGACCGCGCGCGGCCCCCACGAGTTCACCGAACTCCGTCTCGAAGCCCGGATAGTCGGTGCGGGGCAGGCCACCGGCCTCTACCAAACTACCGGACCCACCACGGGGCGTAATCCGGAACCACATCCTGCGCCGGTGCCCGCCCAGCGACAACATCAGACCCAGCAAACCGACGACCGCGCCGATCAGCACGTACAGCGACGCCGGGTCGTGGCGGATCGCCAGGGTGGCGAACGGGCGGGTACCCAGGAACTCCACCTTCGTACCGTCGTCCAGGGTGTAGGACTGGCCCTTGGCGAGGCGTTGCGGGCGGTCGCCGCCGACCTTCTTGAGCTCGCCGTTGGCGATCTGGCCCTGGTCGAGCGCGTACACCGAGCCCGGGTTGCCGACCTCGACGCCCAGGTCACCGCGGTAGGCGGTGAGGAACAGGGCCGGGTCGTTCTCGGCCGGGTACACCGAGGCAGCGCCGCCGTTGGGGTCGACGGTGGGTACGTACACGCCTTCGAAGCCGACCTGCAGGTTGACGTCGCGCTTGTTGGTCCTGGGGTCGATGTTGACGTCCGGGAACGACGCGACTCCCTCACTGGTGAACGCGCCGTCGCGGGGCAGGAACGGCACCAGCTTGGTCTGCTGCTGACCGTAGCGGTCGGTGAAGCGCAACTGCACCGCGTAGCCGTGGCCGAGCAGGTGGACGCTGGCCTCCGGCAGCCGCAGCGGGTAGTTGACCGTGAAGTGCCCGTCGCGCCACGGACCGTCCTGCTCGGTCTGCACGTCGACGTCGGCGTTGAAGTCCTTGGGCTGACCGTTGTCCTGGAACGAGGCCTGGAAACCGGTCAGTCGCAGGCAGAAGAACGGCAGGTCGGCCGCGTCCACCCGGGGACCGAGCGTGGATTCGTCGTACTGCGCTACCGAGTTGCAGAAGCCCTGGTCATTACCCTCGACGAGGATGCGGTTGCCGTGCCAGCCGTACCAGTGACCGATGCCCACCCCGATCAGCACCGTGAGCATCGCGATGTGGAAGAGCAGGTTGCCGGTCTCTTTGAGGTAGCCCTTTTCCGCCGAGACCGTCCAACTGCCGTCCTCGCCTTCGCGCACCTTGGTCCGGAAGCGTCGCCTGCGCAGCAGCGTGGCCGCCGCTTGCGCCGCAACAGCCGGGTCGTCGGCTCGCTCGGTTGCCTTCGCATGCTGTGGCAGTCGCTCCAGGCGCCGAGGAGCATCCGGGGGTACGGTGCGCAGCGCCCGGAAATGGTCGGCTAGCCGAGGTGTCACGCAGCCGATCAGCGACACGAACAGCAGCAGATAGATCGCCGCGAACCAGGCCGAGGCGTAGACGTTGAAGCCGCCCAGGTTGTCCAGCTTCGGCGCGAGGGAAGGGTGCTCGGCGTAGTAGGCGGTGACCTTCTCCGGGGATACCGGGCGCTGCGGCAGCACCGAGCCGGGAATCGCAGCGACGGCGAGCAGGAAGAGCAGCACCAACGCGGTACGCATGCTGGTCAGCTGCCGCCACGAGTTGCGCAGCAACGCCCAGGCCCGGTTGGACCGGCGCGGCGGGGGCGCGGCAGGCGCGGCGGGGCGTTCCTCGACGACGGTCACAACAGCGTCCCCGAGTCGAAGTTGAACGTGGTCAGCAACCAGATCAGGAAGCTGTTCCAGCCGCCGCTGACCAGCGCGATGCCGACCACGATGAGCAGGCCGCCGCCGATGCGGGTGACCCAGCGGCTGTTGCGCCGGATCGCCTTGAACACCCCGAGCAGCCGGCGGAAGAAGAGCCCGAACAGCACGAACGGCACGCCGAGCCCGAGGCTGTAGGCCAGCGCCAGGATCACCGCGCGGTTGGTCTCGCCGGAACGGGTGGCCAGGGTGAGCACCGCGCCCAGAGTCGGGCCGACGCAGGGCATCCAGGAGAGCGCGAACAGCGCCCCGAACACCGGCGCGCCGATCAGCCCGGCGTTGGGCAGCTTGTGGATGCGCACCTCGCGCTGCATGCCGGGCACGAGCCCGAGGAAGGCCAGCCCCAGCACGATGACCAGGACACCGAGCACGACGTCGAGGGTCCGCTTATGGGTCAGCATGGTCATGCCGATGTTGGCGACCAGCGTGGAGATCAGCGTGAAGACGACGGCGAAGCCGAGCACGAACAGGCTGGTGCCGGCCAGGATGCGGCCCTTGACCCGGGTCTTGACCGAGGCGGCGGCCCGCGAGTCGTCGAGGTCCGAGCCGGCCAGACCGGTCACATAGGAGAGGTAGCCGGGCACCAGCGGCAGCACGCACGGCGACAGGAAGCTGACCAGGCCGGCCACCGCAGCCACCAGCACGGCCAGCAGCAGCGGACCGGTCTTGGCCACCTCGGCGAAGGAGTCGCCCATCAGTTGGCCTCCTCCGCGGCGATCTTCTCCACCAGCGGGCGCAGCTCCTCCACCTTGGTCGAGCGGCGCAGAGCGGCGGCGATGCGACCCTGCCGGTCGAGGATCAGCGTGGCCGGCGTGGTGACCTGGGTGACGTCGAACTTGAGCGCCACCGCGCCGTCCGGGTCGTAGATGCTCGGGTAGGTGACCCCGTGCGTGCGCTCGAAGGCCGTGGCGCCGTCGCGGTCATCGCGGACGTTCACGCCGACGAACGTGACGTTGCTGGCCTTGGTCGCCTGGTAGGTCTCTTCGAGGTCGTCGGCTTCGGCCCGGCACGGGTTGCACCACGATCCCCAGAAGTTGACCACCACCACCTTGCCGCGGTCGTTCCCCACGTCGTAGGTGCCGCCGTCGAGCAGGTCACCGGTCACCGCGCGGGCGTCCGGGCGCTGCTCCGGCGTGCAGGTGACGACGTCGTTCTCACCCGTCGTGCAGTTCTTTTCCCAGCTCTTGCTGCTGCCGCAGCCGGCCAGAGCCCCGGCCGCGACGATCGCGGTCAGCCCGGCGGTGACGAGGCGGCGCATGGCTCAGGCTCCCTTGGCGGTCCGCGCGCTGGGCGACATCGCAATCAGGGCCGCGGCCGGCTCGGCGTAATCGATGCCGACCACCTTGGAACCCTCGAAGCGGAACGAGGTGAGGCTGGCCAGTCCGCACTGCCGCTTGCGCGGGTCGTGCCAGAGGCGCTTCTTCTCGACGTAGCGCCGCAGCGTCCAGATCGGCAACTGGTGCGACACGCAGAGCGCCTCGTGGCCCTCGGCGGCAACCCTGGCCGCCTGCAGCGCGGCGTACATCCGCTGCGCGATGACCAGGTAGGGCTCGCCCCAGCTCGGCGTGACCGGGTCGCGCAGCACCCACCAGTTGCGCGGGTTGCTGAACGCGCCGTCGCCGACCGAGACGTTCTTGCCCTCGAAGAAGTTGGCGCTCTCAATCAGCCGGGTGTCGGTGGCCGTCTCGAGCTTGAAGTGCGCGGCGAACGGCTCCGCGGTCTCCTGCGCGCGTTCGAGCGGGCTGGACACCACATGGGTGATGTCGCGGTCGGCGACGTGCTCCGACGCGGCCTTGGCCATCTGCCGGCCCAGCTCGGACAGGTGGAAGTCGGGCAGGCGGCCGTACAGGATCTTCGCCGGGTTGAAGACCTCACCATGCCGCAGCACGTGCACGGTCGTCCGGGTCACTTCGGTCATGCTTGTGCGCTCCTCGCCGCCGCAGCGGCCGCCTTGGGCAGCGCCGCACCGATGATCTCCAGGGCGTCGTCGTCCAGCGCCGTCGACATGAACCACGATTCGAACGCGCTCGGCGGCAGATAGACACCGTGCGCGAGCATTTCGTGGAAGAACGCCTTGAACGCAGCGGCATCCTGCGTGCGGGCCGAGTCGTAGTCCACGACGTCGGTGCCGGTGAAGAAGATCGAGAACATGTTGCCCGCGTACGACAACCGGTGCACCACCCCCGCCGCGCTCAACGCCTGCGAAGCCAGCGAGCCCACGGTCTGCGACAGCTCGTCGAGCCGCTGGTAGGCCCCGGCGTCGGCCAGGCGCAGGCTGGCCAGCCCGGCCGCGCAGGCCAGCGGGTTACCCGACAGCGTGCCGGCCTGATAGACCGGACCGGCCGGCGCCAGGCGCGACATGATCTCGGTGCGGCCCCCGAAGGCCGCGGCGGGCAGACCCCCACCCATGACCTTGCCGTACGTGAACAGGTCGGCATCCACCGGATCGAGCCCGGCCCAGCCGCCCGCCGACACCCGGAACCCGGTCATGACCTCGTCGACGATCAGCAGGGCGCCATTCGCGTGGGCAATCCCGGCCAGCCGCTGGTTGAACCCGTCACGCGGGGCCACCACGCCCATGTTGCCCGCCGCCGCCTCGGTGATAACCGCGGCGATGTCGTCCTGCTCGGCGAACACGGCTTCCACCGCGGCCACGTCGTTGTACGGCAGCACGATGGTCTCGCTGGCCGCCGCACCGGTGACGCCGGGCGAGTCGGGCAGGCCCAGCGTGGCCACGCCGGACCCGGCCGCGGCCAGCAGCGCGTCGACATGACCGTGATAGCAACCCGCGAACTTCACGATCTTGGAGCGGCCGGTGTAGCCCCGGGCCAGCCGGATCGCGGTCATGGTCGCTTCGGTGCCCGAGTTGACCAGGCGCACCTGCTCGACCGGGGTGCGCCGGACGATCTCCTCGGCCAGCTCGACCTCGCCCGCGGTGGGCGTGCCGAAGCTGGTGCCGTGGGCGGCGGCGGCCTGGACCGCGGCGATGATCTCGGGGTGAGCCTGGCCATGGATCAGCGGGCCCCACGAGCAGACCAGATCCACATAGCGGCGCCCATCGGCGTCGAACAGCCACGCTCCGGTGCCGCGCTCCATGAACCGCGGCGCCCCGCCGACGGCCCGGAACGCACGCACGGGTGAATTGACCCCGCCGGGAATGATCGTCTTGGCGCGGTCGAACAGTGCCTGGGAAGCCGGGGCGTCCTCCGAGTAGGGAGTGCCCTCGGCGCGGTATGAGGTCGTCACAACGCTTCTCATTCTGGCAGCGCAGGTATGGGTACGTCAGGTCAGCCCCGGCACCGGTTGGCTAAGTCACGATCGATAGCCGTTCCCGCCCCGCTCGGAGCGCCCCGCAGGCCGGATCGGGCGGCCCGCGATAGGGTGACGGGGTGGAGCGCCCGGAGCTGTCGATTGCGGTGGAGCACGCTCCCGACGAGGCCATCTTCCACCTCGCCGGGGAAATCGACGTGTCTACGGTGACGCAGCTGACCGCCATGGTCAACGACATCCTGGCCGATCCGCCGACCCGCATCGTGCTGGACATGGCCGGCGTCACTTTCTGCGACTCCCAGGGCCTCGGCACGCTGGTGGTGCTCAGCCGCAAGGCCCAGCACGCCCGCGCGGTGCTCGCCCTGGCCAACGTCGGCGACTTCCTGATGCGCGTGCTGGACATCACCGGCCTTCGCTCGGCCCTGATGATCTCCTCCACCGCCTGAGGCCGCCCGAGCTCAGGAACCCCAGCGGGCCTTCTCCAGCAGGTCCAGGGCCTCGGCGGGGGCGTTGTCGCCGCCGGCGCGCAGGGTGCGGGCTGCCTCGTCGACCAGTTCGGTCAGGCGCTGCCATTGGCTGTCGCGTTCGCGGGTTGCCTCGGCCTGCGCCTTGAGCTGCTGGGTCTTGGTCCACAGCTCCACAAAGATGGAGACCTTGGCGCGCAGCACCCACGGGTCGAACGGCTTGGTCAGGTAGTCGACAGCGCCGACCGCGTAGCCACGCAACGCAAGCTGGGCGTCGCGGTCGGCGGCGGTGAGGAACAAGATCGGGACATGCCGGGTACGTTCGCGGCGTTTGATGTGCCCGGCGGTCTCGAAGCCGTCCATGTTGGGCATCTGCGCGTCGAGCAGGATCACCGCGAAGTCGTCGACGAGTAGCTGCTTGAGCGCCGCCTCGCCGCTTTCCACGGCTACCGCTTGCACGGGCAGGCCCTGCAGAATCGCTTCCAGGGCGAGCAAATTGTCCCGCCGGTCATCGACCAGCAGGGCCTTGGCCTTCTCAGCCACGCTCTTTCTCCGTCCCCGACCTGTCCGACGCGTTCACCCAGCGGGCCATGAGCTCGATGAGCTGGTCCAAGTCGACGGGCTTGGTGATGTAGTCACTCGCCCCCGCCGCCAGGGCCGACTCACGGTCGCCGGGCATCGCCTTGGCCGTCAGGAACACTACCGGCAGATCCTGGAAGCGCTGATTGCGGCGGATGCCCCGGGTTGTCTCGTAGCCGTCCTGGTCGGGCATCATCGCGTCCATCAGCACGATGTCGACCTCGGGGTGCTCGGCCAGCAGGCGCACGCCGTCCACGCCGTTGTCGGAATAGAGCACGTTGAGCCCGTGCATCTCCAGCGCGCTGGTCAGGGCGAACACGTTGCGTACGTCGTCGTCCACGATCAGCACCGTGGCGCCGTCGAGCTGGCGGCCGGCCGCGCTGACCGGGTGCGGCTCGGGCTCGGGCTGCTCGGTGATCAGCGGGAAGTCCAGCGAGCTGAGCGTCACCGGGCGCGGCGACACCGGCGTCTCCACCGGGGGCATCAGCTGCGGCAGGCTCTGCACCGCTGGCAGGGTGGGCGTCGATGTGCCGCCGGGCACCGGGGAATCGGGCATGTAGAGGGTGAACGTCGAGCCCTCGCCCGGCGCCGAGGACACCACGATTGTGCCGCCGAGCAGCGCGGCGAACTCCCGGCTGATCGACAGGCCCAGGCCGGTGCCGCCGTACTTGCGGCTGGTGGTGCCGTCGGCCTGCTGGAACGCCTCGAAGATCAGGCTGAGCTTCTCGTCGGAGATGCCGATGCCGGTGTCGCTGACCGCGAACGCCACCACCCGCTCGGCGGCGGCCAGCGCCGGGATGTCGAAGTAGCTGTCCTCCGGCGCCGGGTAGATGGTCAGCGTGACCGAGCCGTGGTCGGTGAACTTGACCGCGTTGCTCAGCATGTTGCGCAGGATCTGCTGCAGCCGCTGCTCGTCGGTGACGATCGAGTCGGGCAGCTCGGCCGACACCGCAACCCGGAATTCGAGCCCCTTGTCCTCGGCCTGCGGCGCGAACGCCTGCTCGACATAGCTGCGCACGCCGTCGAAGTCGACCTGGTCCGGCTCGACGTCCATCCGGCCCGCCTCGATCTTGCTGAGGTCGAGGATGTCGTCGATCAGGGAGAGCAGGTCGGAACCGGCGCTGTGGATCGTACGAGCGAATTCGATCTGCTTCTCGGTCAGGTTTCTCTCCGGATTGTCCGCCAGCAGCCGGGCCAGCAGCAGCAGCGAGTTGAGCGGCGTGCGCAACTCGTGGCTCATGTTGGCCAGGAACTCGGTCTTGTAGGCCGACGCGCGCGATAGCTGCTGCGCCTTCTCCTCCAGGCCGAGGCGGGCCAGCTCGATCTCGCGGTTCTTGGTCTCGATGTTGTGCTTCTGCTCGCTGAGCAGCTGCGCCTTGTCCTCCAGCTCGGCGTTGGTGCGCTGCAGCTCCGCGGATTGGTCCTGCATCTCACGGGCCAGGCGCTGCGACTGCGAGAGCAGTTCCTCGGTACGACGGTTGGCCTGAATGGTGTTGAGCGCGACCCCGATCGTGGCCACCAGCCGCTCCAGGAACGTCAGGTGCAGCCCGGAGAACGTGGCGACCGAGGCGAACTCGATCACGCCGAGCATCTCGCCTTCGAACAGCACCGGCAGCACGACCAGGTCGTTCGGCGGCATCGACATCAGCCCGGAGCGCATGGTCAGCACGCCGTCGTGGGTGGCGCGCACCCGGATGGTCCGGCGCGACACCGCGGCCTGCCCGACCAGCCCCTCGCCCGGCCCGAAGGTCACCTCGTGGTTGCGGGCGACATAGCCGTACGACGCCGACAGTTGCAGCCGCAGCACCGCTTCCTCGTTGTCGACCAGGAAGAACGCGCCGAGCTGGGCGTACACCAGGGGCGTCACCTCGGTCATGATCATGCGGCAGACCTCGCCGAGATCGCGCTGGCCCTGCAGCAGCCCGCCGATGCGGGCCAGGTTGGAGTCCAGCCAGCCCTGCTCGGCGTTCGCGGTGGTGGTCTCGCGCAGCGCCACGATCATCTGGTTGATGTTGTCCTTGAGCTCGGCGACCTCGCCCTGCGCCTTGACCGCGATGCTCTGGGTCAGGTCACCGCGGGCCACGGCGGTGGACACCTCGGCGATCGCGCGCAGTTGGGTGGTGAGCGTGGAGGCGAGCTGGTTGACGTTGTCGGTGAGGTCGCGCCAGATGCCGGAGACGCCCTTGACCTCGGCCTGGCCGCCGAGTTTGCCCTCGATGCCGACCTCGCGGCCGACCCGGGTGACCTCGGTGGCGAACGAGGAGAGCTGGTCGACCATCGTGTTGACGGTGTCCTTGAGCTCCTGGATCTCGCCGCGGGCGTCAACGGTGATCTTCTGCGACATGTCGCCCTTGGCCACCGCCGTGGTGACCGAGGCGATGTTGCGGACCTGGGCGGTCAGGTTGGACGCCATGTAGTTGACGTTGTCGGTCAGGTCGCGCCAGGTGCCGGCGACGCCGCGTACCTGCGCCTGGCCGCCGAGCTTGCCTTCCGAGCCGACCTCGCGGGCCACGCGGGTCACCTCGTCGGCGAACGAGGACAACTGATCGACCATGGTGTTGACGGTCATCTTCAGCTCGAGGATCTCGCCCTGCGCGTCGACGGTGATCTTCTGCGACAGGTCACCGCGGGCCACGGCGGTGGACACCTGGGCGATGTTGCGGACCTGAGCGGTGAGGTTGGAGGCCATCGAGTTGACGTTGTCGGTCAGGTCGCGCCACGTACCGGCGACGCCACGCACCTGCGCCTGACCGCCGAGCTTGCCCTCGGTGCCGACCTCGCGGGCCACCCGGGTCACCTCGTCGGCGAACGAGGACAACTGATCGACCATGGTGTTGACGGTCGACTTCAGTTCGAGGATCTCACCGCGGGCGTCAACGGTGATCTTCTGCGACAGGTCGCCCTTGGCCACGGCGGTGGTGACCGATGCGATGTTGCGGACCTGGCTGGTCAGGTTGGACGCCATGTAGTTGACATTGTCGGTGAGGTCTCTCCACGTACCCGAAACGCCCTTGACCTGGGCTTGTCCGCCCAGCTTGCCCTCCGAACCGACCTCGCGCGCCACCCGCGTGACCTCGTCGGCGAACGACGAGAGCTGGTCGACCATGGTGTTCACGGTGTTCTTCAGCTCGGCGATCTCACCGCGCGCGTCGACAGTGATCTTCTGCGACAGGTCGCCCTTGGCCACGGCAGTGGAGACCGACGCGATGTTGCGGACCTGGCTGGTCAGGTTGGCGGCGAGCTGGTTGACGTTCTCGGTGAGGTCTCTCCACGTACCCGAAACGCCTCTGACCTGGGCTTGACCACCCAACCGGCCTTCCGTGCCGACCTCGCGCGCCACCCGCGTGACCTCGTCGGCGAACGACGAGAGCTGGTCGACCATCGTGT
Organism: Actinoplanes sp. TFC3; assembly: GCF_001553785.1. GTDB lineage: Bacteria > Actinomycetota > Actinomycetes > Mycobacteriales > Micromonosporaceae > Actinoplanes. Next base: position 282,009 of record NZ_LOJP01000001.1, on the reverse strand, counting down.
TGACGGTGTCCTTGAGCTCCAGGATCTCGCCCTGCGCGGCAACCGTGATCTTCTGCGACAGGTCGCCCTTGGCGACAGCGGTGGAGACCTGAGCGATGTTACGGACCTGGCTGGTCAGGTTGGAGGCCATGGAATTCACCGAGTCGGTGAGATCCTTCCAAGTGCCTGCCACATTCGGTACGTCCGCCTGGCCGCCCAGCTTGCCTTCGGTGCCCACCTCCCGGGCCACCCGCGTCACCTGCTCGGCAAAGAGTCGCAGCGTGTCGGTCAGCCCGTTCATGGTGTCGGCCAGCTCGGCCACCTCGCCGCGCGCCCCCACGGTGATCTTCTGCGACAGGTCGCCGCGGGCCATCGCGGTCGCCACCTGCGAGATCGAGCGCACCTGGTGGGTCAGGTTGGAGGCCATCGTGTTCACCGAGTCGGTGAGGTCCTTCCAGGTCCCGGCCACCCCCCGCACGTCGGCCTGCCCGCCCAGCTCGCCCTCGGTGCCCACCTCGCGGGCCACCCGGGTCACCTCGTCGGCGAACGAGGAGAGCTGATCGACCATCGTGTTCACGGTCCGGCCGATCCGCAGGAATTCACCCCGCAGGGGTCGCCCGTCCATCTCGAGCGCCATGTGCTGCGACAGGTCGCCGTCGGCCACCGCCACGATGACCCGGGAGATCTCCGTGGTCGGGCGGGCCAGGTCGTCGATCAGCGAGTTGACCGAGCGCACGCTGTCGGCCCACGCGCCGTCGAGCCCCTCCTCGTCCAGGCGCTCGGTGAGCCGGCCCTCGCGCCCGACCGTGCGGCTGATCCGGCGCACGTCCAGGTTTTGCTGCTCCTGCAGCGATACGACCTCGTTGAACGCGTCCACGAGTTCGCCGAACGACCCGGTGCGCCGGGCCAGGCGCACCTTGAGATCGCCCCGGCGAACCCGGCGCAGGGCGTCGGCAACCTCGCCGAGCAGGGCGGTCTCCTCGGTCAGACCGACGGTGACCTCGTTGGCCGCAGTCATGCTGTCCTCATTCGCTCATCCGACGGCTTGGCGCTCCATCATCCCTCGCCCGCCCGGGTCATTGCGAGATCCGGCTTTGTACATCGGGGCTCCGCCGGGGGAGGATGCAGGCGTGTCGGTGGAGGTGGGACAGGTAACGGGCGCTCTGGTGCGGCGCGTCCGGCTACCCAACGATCGGCGCACGCCCGCTGCGGCGCGCGCGCTGGTCCGCTCGGTGCTTGAGGAAGCCGGGCTGGATTCCCTGGTCAACGAGGCTTTGCTGCTGACCACCGAGCTGTCGACAAACGCGGTCGTGCACGCCGGCACCGAGCTCGACATGGAGGTAGCCGCCGACACCACCGGGCTGACCGTGACCGTGACGGACTTCGCGCCGGGGCCGGTCGAGGAGCTCGCCGTCGGCCCGAAAAACGAAAAAACGGACATCGGTGAGGTGGCCGAGCGGGGCCGTGGGCTGCTGCTCGTGGATCACTTCGCCAGCCGCTGGGGCACCGTGCACGAGGGCACCGGCAAGGGCGTCTGGTTCCGGCTGGAGCTGCGCGGCACCCCGTCGGCCACGGTGGCGACCCTGCCGGTGGTCGAGGGTGAGGTCACCCCGAGCGTCGGCGAGCTGACCGCGCTGCTGGACGTGGGACCGGGCCGGGCCACCGAGGACGGGCTCGCCGAGTTCGCCACCGAGCTGCTGACCCGGCTGGCCCGGCTCACCGGCGCCACCGGCGGGGTGGTCCGGCTCGACCGCGGTGATGGCAGCGGCCGCCAGGTGCTCGCCCGGCACGGCCGAGCCCCGCGCGACGACGCTGCCACGATCCGGGTGCCGCTGGCGTTGCACCATCCGTACCTGGGTGAGCTGGAGCTGGACGCCGCACCCGAGGGCTATGCGCCGCCGCTGGCCACGATCGTCGCCGAGCGGCTGTCGCTGCACCTGGAGAACGACCGGCTGCGCCGTACCGACCTGCGCCGGCAGACCTGGCTGACCTTCCTGGCCGAGGCCAGCGAGCTGCTCGCCCAGAGCCTGGACGTCAACCTGACGATGGCGCTGATCCCGCAGCTCGTGGTGCCCCGGCTCGGCCAGTGGTGCGCGGTGCACACCACCGACGCGTGGGGCCGGCTGCAGCTCTCGGCGGCCACGCACGCCGACGAGTCGGCCGTCAACGAGCTGTACGGCACCCTGTCCGAGACCGGCCCCGACTCGATCCTGTCCCGGCTCGAGGAGGCGTCGCGGCTGGGTCAGCAGGTGATGTTCGGCGCGCCGTCCGAGGGCTTCGCGGTGCCGCTGGTCGCCCGGGGGCAGCGCCTCGGCACGCTGGCAGTGGGCCGGCATCTGCGGCACCGGCACGACGCCGACGAGGTCGCGGTGCTGGAGGACGTGGCGCGCCGGGCCGCCTTGGCCATCGACAATGCGCGGATTCACGATGAACGGCGCAAGGTCGCTCGTACGCTGCAAGCCTCGCTGTTGCCGCCGGCTCTTCCGCACGTGGACGGGGTCGGGTTCGCGGCCGAATATGTGCCGACCGGCTCGGAGGTGGGCGGCGACTTCTACGACGTGGTGCCCTCCGGGGACGGCTGGATCGTGGTGGTCGGCGACGTCTCCGGCAAGGGCGTGCAGGCCGCCACGGTCACCGGCCTGGTCCGCGACGTGATCCGGATCCTGGTGGACGACGCCAAGCCGATGTCCGAGATTCTCTGCCGGGTCAACCGCACCCTGGTCCAGCGCGGCGGCGGGCGCTACTGCACGCTGGCGATGGCCTCGGTGCACAAGAAAGATCAGGACCTTGAGGTGTGCCTGCACCTGGCCGGCCACGACCGTGCGGTGCTCGTGCGCGCTGACGGCAAGACGTCGTTCGTGGGCGAAGGCGGCACCGCGCTCGGGCTGCTGGAGAGCATCTCCTCGCCCGACGCGGTGGTGGCCCTGCATCCCGGCGACTCGCTGATCTTCTACACCGATGGCGTCACGGAACGCCGCCGCGGCCGCGAGCTGTTCGGCACCGGCCGGCTGCGCGAGGCCGCGATACCGCTGGCCGGCTACCCCGCCGACGTGATGGCTGCCCGGCTGCGGTCCACCACCATTAACTTTTCGGTGGAAGAACCCCGCGACGACATCGCTATTTTGGTGCTGCGCAACGACGCTTAGCCGATGACAGCGAAGACCCAGTACTACACGGCGACGAGCATCGACGGCTTCATCGCTGATGCGGACAATTCGCTCGACTGGCTGTTCCAGGTCGAGGACGGCCCCGGCAACCCGTTCGCCGAGTTCTTCGCCGGCGTCGGCGCGTTCGCCATGGGTGCAACCACGTATGAGTGGGTGCTGGAGCACGAGGGGCTGCTCGGCGAGCCGCTGAAGTGGAAGAACTACTACGGCGACACCCCGGCGTGGGTGTTCGCGCACCGCAAGCTGGACCCGATCCCAGGGGCAGATCTGACCTTCGCGCAGGGAGACGTACGGCCGGTGCACGCCGACATGACGGCTCGCGCGGGCGGCAAGAACCTGTGGATCGTCGGTGGCGGCGAGCTGGCCGGGGCGTTTGCGGATGCCGGGCTGCTCGATGAGCTGATCCTCGGGGTGGCTCCCGTGACGCTCGGGGCCGGGGCGCCGCTGCTGCCCAGGCGCCTGCTGTCGTCGCAGGTGAAGCTGACGGAGGTGCGCCAGGTGGGCCAGTTCGCGTACCTGACCTACCAGGTCTGACCGATCCGACCTTTTTGTCGCCGCCGTTCTGGCATGGTGTTTGTCGTGGCGACGACTCAGTACTACACGGCGGCCAGCATCGACGGCTACACCGCAGACCCGGACAACTCGCTGGAATGGCTGTTCGAGGTCGACGAAGGAACCGACAACCCGTTCGGTGCCTTCTTCTCCAATGTGGGTGCGTTCGCCATGGGTGCGACCACCTACGAATGGGTCCTCAAGAACGACAACGTTCTCGAGGAGCCGGAGAACTGGCACGAGATGTACGGCGACGCCCCCTGCTGGGTGTTCACCCACCGTGAACTCCCCCTGGTGCCCGACGCCAACATCTTCATGGTCAGCGGCGACGTCACCCGCGTGCACCATGCCATGACAGTGGCCGCCCAGGGAAAGAACGTCTGGCTGGCCGGCGGCGGCGACCTGGTAGCCGAATTCGCCGACGCGGGCCTGCTCGACGAAGTCATCCTGGCCGTGGCGCCGGTCATGCTCGGGGCCGGTACACCGCTACTGCCCCGGCGACTTTCGGCGCGGCAGCTCGCCTTGACCCACGTGGCACAGATGGGGCAGTTCGCGTACCTCACGTATGCGGTGGGGAACCTTGCCAATTTGGGACGGCACCTGGCCGCTGACGCCCTGCACCGAGCAACCCCCACGGCCGTTTGAGGCAGCCCAGCCTCAGAACAAATCGCGCGCCTGGGCCATGTCGATGACCCCGCTGATCTCCGGTGGAGCGGTGATGGCAACGCAGCGACCGCCACGAGCCAGCAACACCCCTCGTACCGCGTCCAAGATGCCCTCCACCCGCCCAGCCGTCATGGTTCCGGGCAGGACCGCGTGCAAGGCTCCCCGCTCGGTCGACCCCCGCAGGGGCACCGCAAGACCGGTCACGTCGGACAAGGCGAGAACGGCGGCGGGCAGCTCGGTGACAGGCATGGTCAGCCGCAGAGCGATGTCCCCCTCGCCAAAGGGGTAGCGACCCCACCAGGCCGGGGCGGTGCTGGTCACGTGGGCGGCGGTGCCGATGGTGGCGGCCAGGCGGTTGGCGCGCAGGGTGGCGTCGTCCGGGGTGCCTTCGATGAGAACGGCCAGCTCGGGGTTGGCGGCGGGGGCGGGGAGGTCGATCTCGACGGCGCTGGGC
>NZ_LOJP01000001.1:257035-277091 GCF_001553785.1 Actinoplanes sp. TFC3 | reverse complement strand
CCTGCACCGGGGTACGCACCCAGCGGCGGGCTTCGGGGAGCGGCTCGACGTGGACCGTGGCCGACAGCAGCACGCCGTCGATTTCGGCGATGCCGGGGCTGCCGTTTTCGCCGTCGGACTCCGCCTCGTGACCGTCGCGGGTCGTGTAGGTGACCTTGTGCACCTGGGCGGCGGGGGTGCCGAAACGATGGCGGAGCGGACCTGCTTCGTTGCGGGCGAGGACGCCGCCGAGGGTGGCAGAAGGGGTGGGCGGGTCAACGGCCAGGCGCTGGCCGCGCAGGGCGAGCGCGGCTTGGATGGCTCGGATGGCGGTGCCGGTGGCTATCTCGGCGGTGGCTTGCTCGCGGTTGTGGTGCCAGATGCCGTTCAGCCGGCCGGTGTCGAGGATGAGGTCGACGCCGGGCGGGGGCTTGCCCCAGTCGAGCTTGGAGCCGGAGCCGCGGGCGACAACGGCGAGGCCGCGCTCGGCGGCCAGGCGCATGGTGGCGGCGACCGCGCGAGGGGTGGCCGGGGTGGCGACGAAGCTGGCCAGGCGGCCGGCCACCGAGTCGGCGATGGTGGCCGGGCGGGCAAAATCGGGGCCGCAGATGTCGATCAGGGCTCGGAGCACCGGCTCACGCGCGGGGAGCCGTGGTTGCTTCGGGTCCATAACCTGCTCCCCCGCTCATAAGTCCGGTTGGAGATCGTCCACTCTGCACATCGTACACATGTTCGAATGACTCGGGGAGAGTGTAGGGCACCTCGTGGACTTCGAGCGCCCGGTAACGTGGGCAAGCGTGACGACTGACATGCCCACGACCCCGCCCGCAGTGCGCCAGGTCCCCACCGAGCGCACTTTCCACGGCGACACCGTCACCGACGAGTTCGCCTGGCTCGCCGACAAGGAGAATCCGGAGACGGTCGCCTATCTCGAAGCCGAGAACGCCTGGACGAAACGGGCGACCGCGCACCTGGAGCCGCTGCAGACCACGATCTTCGAAGAGATCAAGGGCCGCACCCAGGAGACGGACCTCTCGGTGCCGCAGCGCAAGGGCGCCTTCTGGTATTACACCCGCACGGTCGAGGGCAAGCAGTACGGCATCCAGTGCCGCGTCCCGGCCGCCCCCGGCGCCGTCGAACCGCCCGCCACCGGTGACGGGGCCCCGCTGCCCGGCGAGGAAGTGCTGCTGGACGGCAACGAGCTCGCCGAAGGCAAGGCGTTCTTCGCGCTCGGCACGTTCGATGTCACGCCGGACGGCAACCGGCTGGCCTACTCGGTCGACTTCGACGGCGACGAACGCTTCATCCTCAGGGTCAAGGACCTGGTCACCGGCGAGACACTGGCCGACGAGGTGCCCGGCACGTTCTACGGCAGCGCCTGGTCGGCCGACGGCTCGACGCTGTTCTACATCACCGTCGACGAGGCCTGGCGGCCCTACCGGGTCTGGCGGCACATCGTCGGGCAGCCGGCCGCCGACGACGTCATCGTGTTCGAGGAGGCGGACGAGCGCTTCTGGGTGGGCGTCGAGCTGACCCGCAGCGAGAAGTTCATCGTCATCGACGCCAACAGCAAGGTCACCTCCGAGGTACGGGTGATCGCCGCCGAGGACCCGACCGCCGAGCCGGCCCTGATCCGCGAGCGGGTGCAGGGCGTCGAGTATTCGATCGAGCACCACGGCCACCGGTTCCTGGTGCTGCACAACGAGAACGCCGAGGACTTCGCGCTGGCGTACACCTCGGCTGACAATCCGGGCGACTGGGTCGAGCTGATCCCGCACACCCCGGGTACCCGGCTGGAGTCGGTCGACGCGTTCCAGCGGCACCTGGTGGTCTCGCTGCGCCGCGACGGGCTGACCGGGCTGCGGGTGCTGGCCGACGGCAGCACCGACAGCTACGACATGCAGTTCCCGGAACCGCTGTACAGCGTCGGGCTCAGCGGCAATCCGGAGTACGACACCAACATCGTGCGGATCAGCTACACCTCCATGGTCACTCCGGACTCGGTGTACGACGTGGACCTGATCACCCGGGCCATGGAGCTGCGCAAGCGCAAGCCGGTGCTCGGCGGCTACGACCCGGAGCAGTACGAGCAGTTCCGCGAGTGGGCCATCGCCGACGACGGCACCAAGGTGCCGATTTCGATCGTGGCGCGCAAGGATGTGCCGCGTGATGGCAGTGCGCCGCTGCTGCTGTACGGCTATGGCTCGTACGAGATCAGTATCGATCCGTATTTTTCCATCGCCCGGCTCTCGTTGCTGGACCGCGGCCTGGTTTATGCGATCGTGCACGTGCGTGGCGGCGGTGAGCTGGGGCGCGGCTGGTACGAGAGCGGCAAGATGCTGACCAAGCGCAACACGTTCACCGACTTCATCGCGGCCGCCCGGACGCTGGCCCGCTCGGAGTGGACCAGCGCCGACCGGATCGTGGCGCGCGGTGGCTCGGCCGGCGGCCTGCTGATGGGCGCGATCGCCAACCTGGCCCCGGACGCGTTCGCCGGGATCGTGGCACAGGTGCCGTTCGTGGATCCGCTGACCTCCATCCTCGACCCGTCGCTGCCGTTGACGGTCACCGAGTGGGAGGAGTGGGGCAACCCGCTGGAGAACGCGGACGTCTACGCGTACATGAAGTCGTACAGCCCCTATGAGAATGTCGTAAAGCAGCACTATCCGAAGATCCTCGCGGTGACCAGCATCAACGACACCCGGGTGCTGTACCACGAGCCGGCGAAGTGGATCGCGCGCCTGCGAACCACCGCCCCGGACGGGTCCTACCTGCTCAAGACCGAGATGGGGGCCGGTCACGGCGGCCCGAGCGGTCGTTACGACTCGTGGAAGGAAGAGGCGTTCGTGGTCGCCTGGACCTTGGACACGGTCGGCCTGGCCTGAGCGTGACGCGCGGGGCAGGGCACCGGCTCTACCCCGCGCGCAGTTCCTCCACCTCGGTGCTTGAGCGTAGAACGAGCAGACCGATCGCTGTTGCCACGAGCATGGCGAGGAAGGCCCCGGCGCCAAGCAGGGCAAGCCTTTCCAGCGGTACGGGCACCGCGAGCCGAACCTGACCCGCCGCAACCTCTGACCCGGACAACCGGGCAATCCCGGCCCCAGCCACCAACGCGAGCGCCAGCGCCGGGATCAACGGCAGAAGCGACTGCCAGAGCACAGACTCCGAAAGCGTCTTCTTCGGTACGCCCACAGCAGTCAAAGCCGCATAGGCTCGCCGCCGCGCCACAATGCCCTCGGCCAGCGAAACCAGCATGCCCGCCGCCGCCACGGTCACCCCGATGCCGATCGCAACCATGACCAAGTCGACGGCCCCGGTGTAGAAGCCCTCCGACCCGCCGAGCCCGCTTCCCTCGTTCCCGGTGAGGGCGTTCAAGCGGCGGTACGCCTCGGCTTGGGTGCTCAGTTCAGTGCGGTAGCCCAGCGCGATGGCCCCGAACACCACGCTGGCGAGCAGCGCGGCAAGCGTCCGGCTGCCACTCCACGGGTCCGCCATGAGCCGGCGCCCGGCGAGCAGCATGGCGGGACGACGGCCGTGACGCTGCAGTAGCCGCCCGGTGGTGTGGGTGATCCAGCCGGTGCCCAGCACCACGCCGAGCATCACCAGCAGGATGCCGCTGCCGATCGCGGTTGCCACCCGGTTGACGTCGTTGTTTATCCACTTCACCGACTCGGCCGCCTGGAACAGCACCAGACCGGCGAAGATCAGGAAACCGGGCCACGGCAGGGGACCATCTTCACGGGTACGCCGGACCACCCCGAGCGGGCTGATCACCACCCGGCGCAGCAGCAGCGCTCCGACCAGCCCAGCCAGCACCGGCACCAGCGCGAGCAGCACCACGATCACCAGCACCGGGGGCAGCACGTCGGCCGGCAGGAGCAGCTGACCCTCGGCGTTACGGCGTTCGAGCAGCACCCGCAGCAGCAGGAAGATCCCCAGCCCACCGATCGACCCGAGCACCCCGGCCATCACCGTCTCGGCGCCGGCGATCAGCACCGCTTCGCCGGGGGTGGCCCCGGCCAGCCGGATCGCGGCGAGCCGGCGATCCCGCGCCGGGGCACCGAGCCGGATGCACTGCCCGGCCAGGGCCAGCACGGGCAGCGCGAGCAGGATCAGCGCGATGCCCACCCCGGGGCGCAGCCCGGCCTCGGCGAGCAGAGCGGAGGAATAGTTGGCTCCGGGCGTACGCAGAGACTCGCCGTTTTCGGTCACGTATTCGTCTCCGCCGTGGATCGTGAACACGGTCGCCGCGCAGAGCAACACCACGACTGCCAATGCGGCGCTGATCGCTGTCAGGGCCGTGCGCAGGTGATCGGTGCGGTTCCCGGCGACCGCGAGCCGGGCCAGGGTCGCGGGCTTCACGCGGGCATCCTCAGGCCCAGACCGCTTGGGTCAACCACGCCGTCCCGCAGCGCGATCTCCCGGTCGGCATACGCGGCGATCTGCGGCTCATGGGTGACCAGCACGACCGCCATGCTGCGCTCGCGGGCCACGTGCACGATCTCGCTCAGCACCCGCTCCCCGGTCAGCACGTCCAGCGCTCCGGTCGGCTCGTCGGCGAACAGCACCCGCGGCTCGGTGACCAGGGACCGAGCCGTGGCACAGCGCTGCTGCTGACCGCCCGACATGGCTCCGGGCAGCTTGTCGGCCAGCTCGGCAACGCCGAACCGATCGAGCCACTCACCGGCAACCTTGCGGGCCTGCCGCCGCCGCGAACCGGCCAGCAGCAGCGGCAGCGCAACGTTCTCGACGGCGGTCAGCTCCGGAACCAGCTGGCCGAATTGGAACAGCACTCCGAATTCCGTGCGACGCAGCCGCGACCGCGCCGCCTCGCTGAGCGAACCCAAGTCCTGACCCCGGTAGCTCACCCCGCCGGAATCCACCTTGAGCAGCCCGGCGAGACAGTGCAGCAGCGTGGACTTGCCGCAGCCGCTGGGCCCGGTAACCGCCACGATTTCGCCCTCGGCCACCTCCATGTCGACGCCGCGCAGGGCGGGTGTGCGCCCGTACCTTCGGTGCAGTGCGGCACCTTGCAGCAGTGCGGTCACGAGTTCACCTCTTGGTTGAGTTCGGCGACGCGCAGCAGCGTGGTCTGCAACCAGCGCAGGTCCGCGTCCAGATGGGCAATGGCGTAGTCGGCGGCCACCACGTCCCCGGCCGAGGCACCGCGGGCGGTTTTGATCCCGGTCAGCTCACGCAGCCGGGCGACGTGCGCCTCGCGCTGGGCAATGAGGTAGCCGGTAGTGGTCTCCTCGCCGGCCACGAGCAGGCTGACCATGACCTTGGCGAACAGGGTGCTGGTCACGTAGGGAGCGGGCGACTCGATCGCGGCCAGCCACTCGGCCAGCCGGGTGCGGCCGGCGCCAGTCAGCGAATACGAGGTGCGGTCCGGGCCGGCATCGCGATCCTGCCCGCTCTGCTCGACCAATCCGTCGCGCTCCAGGCGGCCCAGCGTGGCGTAGACCTGGCCGAACGCGAGCGGCTTGGCCTGCGGGAGGCGGTCGTCGTGGGCCCGCTTGAGCTCATAGCCATGCCGGGCACCGCCGGAAAGCAGGCCGAGAAGCACGTGCGAGGTCGACATGGCCGGTACTATTCACTGAGTGAATAGCCGAAGTCAAGGCACCCGGCCGGTACGTTCACCGGGTTCTTCGACGGCGCTGCGTTCGCCGAATCCCTTGACGGCGCTGCGTTCGCTGGGTCCCTTGACGCCGCCAGTCGCGCAAAACGGCTCGCACGAACGGCCTCGCGCGAAACGGAATAGTGCGAAGCGGCCTCGCGCCAAAACGGCCTCGCGCCAAACGGCCTCGCGCGGAACGGCCTTTGTCAGGCGACGCGGCCGAGGGAGCTGACGAGTTGGTCGAGCGGGGGTGCGGACTGCGGGGTGCCGACGGGTTCGGGGATGGCGGCGAGGGCCCGGGCGGTGAAGCCCAGCTCCTGGGTCACCACGTCCTCGGGGAAGTCGGCCTGCTGCCCGGTCGCGCGGGCCAGGTCCCAGCCGTGCACGATCAGCTCGGTGAGCCGCAGGTGCAGGGCCATCAGCCCGTCGACCCGCCCGAACGGCACTTCCAGGATGCGGTCGAGGATGCCCGGCTGCCCGAACGCCTCCACCAGCCCGGCCGCGGTTTCATCAAAGCCGGCGAGCAGCTCACGGTACGTCGGGGGGCGCGTCAGCAGTCCGGAAGTGTCCATGACATTGCCCAGCACGAGGTGCCTGACCAGCGCCTGCACATCCCATTCCGGGCACGGCGTCGGATCGCCCCACTGGCCAGGCTGGACGGAGGAGATCAACTTCCCCACCCGATCGACCACTTCGGCAAGCTGATCAACGGTCGCCGCGCTCACGTGCACACCCTATTGGGCCGCGCAAACCGGTGGCGTCACCCGACCGGCGTGGTTCAGCTTCCGCTGTCGGAAAACGCCAGGTTGAGCACGGCATGGGCGACCCAGATGGCCTGTTCCTTGCTGTCGTACGGCCCGACTCGCAGTTCCACTGCCTTGTCGCCGAACAGTGCTCGTACCGTCCAGCTGTTCGGATGCCGTTCGTTCTCGCGGCTGTGGTTGACGACCACCTGGGTGGCACCGCGGACATTCACCACCGACCACTTCTCGTCGGCCGTGGGCCAAGCCCGGAACCAACCCGGGGCAGCAGGCACGCACTCCTTGCCGGCCTCGGCCAGCGCCCACTTCAGCTCGTCCGGCAGCGTCGTCGCCGGTACCGCATGCGTCATGCTGCCACCCCGTTCACCCCGCGAGCGTCACCTTCAGCCGCGCTCCGGCCTGACCACCCGCGCACCACGCTTCCCGTGATGACCGAAATGTCAGAATAGCGGGGTGGTGCTCAGTAGACCCACACCTTCGTCTTGAGCGGGATCTTGTCGTTGCTCCACAGGTAGTTCATCGCCGCGATGGACAGCCGGGCACACCCGTGCGACGCCGCGTACGGAGGCACGCTGTTCGCCCCGTGCACCGCGATGCCGCCGTTGAAGTACTTGGGGCGCCACAGCAGGCCCAGGGGCGCGTTACGCCAGCCGTCGATCTGGCGGGACACCGTGAACTTGCCACTGGGCGTGGCCGCGACGTGAGTCGCACCCTCCTGCTCGTAGCGCTCGTAGGACCCCGTCGACGTGTTGAACGCCTGGGTCACCTCGCCGTCCTTGACGAGCATCAGAAGCTGACGCTTCTTGCTGATCTCGATGACATAGCCGCTCCGGCTCCGGGCTTTTGGACGTACCCCCTGGTCCAGGGCTTTTTCGGTCTTGGGGCCAACCACGCCGTCGCGCGACAGGCCCGCCGCCTTCTGCAGCGCGTAGACCGCCTGGGTCGTCTGCCCGCCGAAGGTGCCGTCCGCCTTGCCGTTCCAGTAACCCAGCTCGGCCAGGCGCTTCTGCAACGCCACGACCCGATCCCCCTTAGCGCCGCTGCGAAGCCGTTCCGGCGCCTCGGTCGGCTGCTCGGTTGGCTGCTCGGCGGGCGGCGGAGTGGTCTCGGCCGGCGCGCTGGGGGCTGTGGATGGCGCTGTGGAAATCGAGTTCGCGGGCGCCGCAGTGTCGCTACCACCCGAGTCACAAGCGGTCGCGAACGTTGTCACCGCAGCCACCGCCACGGCGAAAGCCAGAGCTTTGCGCACCACAATCCCCTCCTTGCCCTCGATCATCACACGCGAGAAACTTTCCCGTCCGTTCATTGCCCAGTCAAGCCGAGCAGCGCAAACCCGTGGCCCAAGAGCCCGTACGAGCGACGGGGATGCGGGTGTGAAAAAGAATCAAGTACCCTTCGCCTATGTCATGGAAGGCGAGCGCCCGGCACGGGGTACGCGAGGCGCCGGCCGGCCTCGCCCTGCTGCAAGACTTCCTGAACACCCGGGGCACCATGTCATACGCCCCCGACCTGCTCGCCGGCCCCGACGACGCCCAGCGCTGGCTCACCGAGTCCCTGGCCACCTGGTCCCGCGTGTCGGCCCTGCCCGCGCCGGTCCTGCTGCTGTCGTCCACCGACATGCGCTCCCTGCGCCGGCTCCGGACCACGTTCGAAGGCATCATCCTGACGGGCAACGGCCGTGAGCAGGGACATGACGGTTCGCTGCCACCTGCCGACGTACCGGTGACCCTGGTTCCCGAGGCGGACGGATGGGTCCGGATCGTGCCTGCGGGGCGAGGGACAAGGTGGCTGGCGTCGGCGCTGTGGGCGGAGGCTTTGCTGGCGCAGCAGGCGGGGTTGTGGGCGCGGTTGAAGCTGTGCAACAACGTCGAGTGCCGGGCTGCGTTTTTCGATACTTCGCGTAACAACAGCGGGGTATGGCATGACGTCAGCACGTGCGGCAATACGGCTAACTTGCGGGCGTTCCGGGAACGGCGGCGGTTGCTGGGCGGGACCGGAGAGCAGGGCGGCGCCTGATATCGGTACCCGGCGGTGGGGAACTTACCTCGCGCCGCGCGCGACTATTGAGGGTATGGCGTGTGAGCAGTGGCGTGAGATGCTGTCCGCCCAGTTGGACGGCGAGGACAATCCGGCCGACCGGGCGCGGGCCGGCGAGCATGTGGCTGGGTGTGCCGGATGCCGGGAGTGGCTGGATCGGGCCGCTACGGTCAACCGGCTCACGCGTACCGGGCTGGTCACGGACGTACCCGACCTGACCGGCGCGATCCTGGCCGCCCTGCACGCCGAAGAAGCCGGAGCCGAACTCAAAGCCGAGGCCGGCGAGGGCGCACAACCTGGGCGTCGCGTCGGTGGGACGTTCAAGCGGCGCGGGGGGACGTTCAAGCGGCGAGCAGTGGTCCTAGGCAGCGAACCGCCCGCCAACCGGCAAGCGCGAGCCGCAATCATCCTCTTCGTGGCGCTGGCGGCGGTCGGGGCCGTGCAGCTCATCCTCGGCCTGGCCCAGATCGGTGGCGGTACGAGCAGCCTGCACGTTCACACCGGTGAGGACGCCACCCCGGGCCACCTCTGGCATGAGTCCGCAGCCTGGAACGTAGCTGTCGGTGCCGGGTACCTCTTCATCGCTCTGCGCCGGAACCGCCCGACCGGGTTGGTCCCCATGCTGACCGCGTTCGTGGGCATGCTTCTGCTGCTGTCTGTAAACGATCTCTCGGCCGCCCGGGTTGATGCCGAGCGCCTGGTCAGCCACGGCTTTGTCATCGTCGGCTACCTGATCGTGGTGGCGCTGTCCCGGGTGGGCGGCGGTTTCGCTCAGCCGCCGGGAAGCCGGGTACCCGTCGGCACAGGCTGGCATCTGGTCGAGGATGACGACGAGGTGGAGGCACCGCGTCCGCCGCGCTTGCGGCTTGTGCAACCCGGCCCGCTCACTGCCCGGTACGACGACCACCAGGAAGCGGCATAGGACTCAGCGGCGAGGCCGGACGGACAGCTCCCGCCACTCATCCGGGCCGGCCAGCAGCACCCGGACCATGTCCCAGGCGGCCTCCTCCGAGTCGTGCTCGAAGAAGTGGGAGACGCCGTCGGTGCCACCAGCGCGTTGTTCGACGTACCACTGGTCGCCGCTGGTGCGCAGGTAGACGTCCTTGCGGGCGACGTGTCCCCATTTTCCGTTCCACCAGTGCTTGCGCTGCTCCATCCCGGCACTGTATCGAACAATTGTTCGAACAGTGCCGGGAGGGGCCAGGTTTCTGATCAGCCGCACCGGCCGGAGGCCAGGATCAGCGCCGACCGGTGGGCCGGATCAGCGCTGGTCCTGGTGGCGTCCCAGGATGTCGTTCACCGCTCCCGGGGCGACCTGCTGGCGCACCAGCGCGTCGCGGATCTCGGTCAGCAGCTTGACCTCCTCGCTGGGCGCCTCCGGCGGGGGCTCCTCGCCCCGCTTGCGACGCTCGGCGAGCTTGTTGAGCGGGAAGACGACCAGGAAGTACAGCACCGCGGCGGTCAGCAGGAACGTAATCAGCGCGTTGATGAACGACGCGTAGTCGAACTTGACGTCGTTGATCGTCCAAGAGCCCGCGTTGACGCCACTGCCGCCGCCCAAGAGCTGGATCAGCGGCTTGAGGAACGCGTTGGTGAACGAGGTGACGACCGCCGTGAACGCGGCACCGATGACCACGCCGACCGCGAGGTCGACGACGTTGCCGCGCATGATGAAGTCTTTGAAGCCTTTGAGCATGGGACTCACGCACACTCCTGCGTCAGGGACCGAGGGGGTTCACGGCGCAGTTGCCCACCGCCGATCCGCGACAAACTACGCCGATCGGCCGTCCCACGAAGTGGCCGGTGAAGGCCTAGTCGAGCGCCGGCTCCTCAGCCGTCACAGCCTCATCCACCGTCGGGTAGGTATGCAGCACCTCGACCAGCCCGCTGACCTCAAGGATGCGCAGCACGCCACGCTGTGGTGCGGCCAGCCGCACGACCCCGCCCGCGTCATCCGTGCTGTTCTTGGCGCGCACGAACACCGACAGGCCGGTGGAGTCGCAGAACGACACGTCGGCCAGGTCGAAGACCAGCCGGGTGCGACCCTTTTCGAGCAGGTCGCTGATCTGGTCCTGCAGCTGCGGCGCGGTGGCCATGTCGAGCTCGCCACCGACCGACACGACGACGACGTCCCCGCGCTGTTCCGTTTGTACCGTCAGTGACATTCAGGACCTCCCAGTTATGCGCTGAACGTTACTCCACGCTGCGGTTGGCCCGCAGAACGGGGAGACCCTGCTGACCATGGGTTTAATAGTTGGCCTAGGACAAGCAAAGGACGCCCCGATGGTAAAGTCCGGCGCGGCTGCCCGCGACCTGCGGGAGGCCCAGCCCGGCGGAAGGTACGGGGAGGCAGCGAAAATGCTGAGTTCGCAAGAGGGAAATAGCTTCGCTGACCTGCTCGCGACGCATGCGGAAGCGGTCATTTCGGCCTGGACCGACGAGGTGGCCCACTCGTTGCGGGGCCGGTTGAGCCATGCCGAACTCCAGCGTCAGGTCACTGAGCTGCAAAAAGGTTTCCAGTCAGCGCTCTTCGGCGGCGCCCTGGACCTGGCGGACGACGCGGCGGCTGAGTTGCGCGCGCAGCTCAGCGAGCTCTCCAGCCTGCGGGCGCGGCAGGGTTTCAGCGCCAACGAGACTGCGGTGAGCGTGTTCACGCTCAAGGACGCGATCCTGCGGGTGGTGAACACCGACGATGCGGGGTCACTACGCGACTACGTGAGTTTTTCCACGTTCATCGACCGGGCCGCGCTGTTCACGTTCGACAGCTACGTGCGCGTCCGCGAGGAATTGATCGCCGATCAGGCCGAGCAGCTCCTCGAGCTCTCCACCCCGGTGGTCAAGTTGTGGGAGGGCGTGGTCGCGGTCCCGCTGGTCGGCACGCTGGACTCGGCTCGCGCCCAGGTGGTCATGGAGCGGCTGCTGCAGTCACTGGTCGACACCGGTTCGCCGTACGCGATCATCGACATCACCGGCGTTCCGGCGGTGGACACCCAGGTCGCCCAGCACATCCTCAAGACCGTGGTGGCCGCCCGGCTGATGGGCGCCGACTGCATCATCTCCGGCATCCGCCCGCAGATCGCCCAGACGATCGTGGCGCTGGGCATCGAGTTCGGCGACATCGCTACCAAGGCTTCGCTGGCCGACGCGTTGCGCTACGTCCTGAAACTGACGGGGACCACCAAGCGGCAGGAGCGCTGATCCGATGGATCGCGTACCGGTACTCAAGATCGGCGACATCCTGCTGGTGTCGATCCAGATCGACATGGAGGACCAGGTAGCCCTGCAGTTGCAGGAGGATCTGGCCGAGAAAATCGTGGCCACCGGCTGCCACGGCGTGATCATCGACATCAGCGCGCTGGACATCGTCGACTCCTTCGTCGGGCGCACGCTGGCCACCATCGCCTCGGTGTCGAAGGTGCTCGACGCCGACACCGTCGTGGTCGGGATGCGCCCGGCGGTGGCCATCACGCTGGTCGAACTCGGGTTGTCGCTGCCCGGCATCCGCACCGCGCTCAACGTTGAGCTGGGCATGGAGCTGCTGGCCAAGGCCCGCGCCGAGCTGGACTGGGAGGCCGGGGACAGCGGGGACGACGAGGACGAACCGGCGGTCACCGCCCCATGACGACCCGGGATGGCGTCGCGGCCGCCGAGCGGATCGAGGTCACCTCCGACCAGGATGTCGTCCGGGTCCGCCAGCTCGTGCGCGCCACGGCCGTGGCCGTGAAGCTGTCACTGGTCGACCAGACCAAGGTCGTCACCGCCGCCAGCGAGCTGGCCCGCAACACCCTCGTCTACGGTGGTGGCGGCTCGGTCGAGGTGCTGCGCGTCGAGAACGGGCGCCGGGCCGGCGTCAAGATCGTGTTCGCCGATCAGGGCCCCGGGATCCCCGACCTCGACCTGGCCCTGACCGATGGCTACACCACCGGCGGCGGGCTGGGCCTCGGGCTCAGCGGCGCCCGCCGGCTGGTCGACGAGTTCGAGATCGACACCGAGGCCGGCCGCGGTACGACCATCAGCGTGACCAAGTGGTGCCGATGAGCGGAGGCGCAGTGGCGTCCCAATCCGAGCCGTCCGCCGAGCTACCTTCCGGTGGCCGGCGCCGCGACATCGAGGAAGGCTTGCTCGACGGCGGCCTGTGGTTCCGCGTGGAGGCCGCCACCACTGCCGCTGCCGTGCGCCGCACCGCCGAACGGCTCGCCACCGAGCTGGGCATTGCGGACAAGGACATCGCCGACCTGTCGATAGTGGTCGCCGAGGCCGCCGGCAACCTGGTCAAGCACGCCGAGGGCGGCGTGATGCTTGTCCGCGCGGTCCGCGCTCGCACCCGCGCGGGCGTGGAACTCATCGCGATCGACAGCGGGCCGGGCATGAGCGATGTGCTGCGCGCGGTCGGCGACGGGCACTCCACCGCGGGCACGCTGGGCATCGGGCTGGGGGCGATCCTGCGCCAAGCCAGCTGGTCGGACATGCATTCGGTGCCGGGCAAGGGCACGGTGCTGGCCGCGCAGGTCTGGCCCGGTGGGGAGCCGGAGCGCTCCTGGGCGGCCGGGCTGACCCGCCCGCTCACCGGCGAACCGGTCAGCGGGGATTCGTACGCGATCCGCGAGGCCGGCGGCCGCCATCAGGTCCTGGTGTGCGACGGTCTGGGGCACGGCCGGCTCGCCCATGCCGCCGCGCAGGAGGCCGTACACGCTTTCCATGCCGCCGCTGCGATACCACCGGCCGCCGTGGTGGAGGCGTTGCACCGCGCGCTCTCGCACACCCGGGGAGCCGCGCTGGCCGTGGCCGAACTGGACGTCGAACGCTCGGTGCTGCGCTACTGCGGGCTCGGCAACATCAGCGGTACGCTGCTGGCCGGCGACGGCACCCGCAAGGGATTGGTGTCGCTGCCGGGCATCGCCGGTCACCAGAAGCGCCAGATCCGCGAGTACGACTACCCGTTGGACCGCGACGCCGTGCTGCTGATGCACTCCGACGGCCTGGTGGACCGCTGGAACCCGTACGACTATCCGGGTTTGCTCATGCACTCACCGCAGGTCATCGCAGCGACCGTGCTGCGCGACGCGGGGGTCCGCCGCGATGATGCCAGCGTGCTCGTCGCGCGGGTGCCATGAGAGCCGAGCCGTTGATCCGGATGCGGATCCGGGTTGAGCAGGATGTTTTCGTGGCCCGTCAGCTCGGCCGCGAGGTGGCCCGCGAGGTCGGGCTGGAGGCGCAGGACCAGACCAGGCTGGCCACGGCGGTCAGCGAAGTGGGACGGTTGCTGCTCACCGCGGGACGCGATACCGATGTGGCGTTCGTAGCGCTCGCAAGTGGGGTACCCACTCTGCAGGTGGAGATGGCGCACCAGATGCCCGGCGACGCGGATCGTCTCAAGGCGCAGCTGACGCAGGTGCGCCGTCTCGTCGACACGATGGAGGTAACCCATGGCGAGCCTGGCACGGTCGTACGGATGTCCCGTCGCCTCCCCATGGGCGCGCCGGCGCTGAGCGACGGTCGTATGGATGAGATACGCAATCGCCTGTCCAGCCATGTCCCCGGCACGCCATTCGATGAGCTCTCGGTGCAGAACCAGCAGCTCATCGTGGCCCTGAACGAGGTCCGCGCGCAACGCGACGACCTGGCCCGGCTCAACGCCGAGCTGGAGGAGACCAACCGTGGCGTGATGGCGCTCTATCACCAGCTCTCCGACGAGTTGGAGGAGACCAACCGTGGCGTGGTGGCCCTGTATGCCGAGCTCGACGAGAAGTCGGTGCAGCTACGGGCCGCGAGTGAGGCCAAAAGCCGGTTCCTGGCCAACGTCAGCCATGAGCTGCGCGCACCGGTCACGGCCATCATCGGGCTCGGCCGGCTGCTCACCGACGAGTCGTCCGACGATCTGACCGAGGAGCAGCGCCGCCAGGTGGAACTGATCCGCGGCTCAGCCAGCGATCTGCTGACCCTGGTCAACGACCTGCTCGACCTGGCCAAGGCCGAGGCCGGCCGGGTCGAGCCGCACTGGTCCGAGGTGGATCTCAAGGCGGTCTTTGGTCAGCTGCGCGGCACGTTGCGCCCGCTGGCCACCCGCCCCGAGGTCGAGTTTGTGGTCGAGGAGCCGCAGGTGCCGACGCTGCGCTCGGATGAGGTGCTGCTCGCCCAGGTGCTGCGCAACCTGCTGACCAACGCGATCAAGTTCACCGCCGAGGGTTCGGTGCGCCTCAGCGTCGTCCCGGCCGGCGACGACGTCCGGTTCGCGGTGGCTGACACCGGCGCAGGCATACCGCCCGAACTGCATGAACGCATCTTCGAGGAGTTCTATCAGGTGCCCGGCAGCAAGGCCCTCAGTGGCAAGGGCACGGGCCTGGGACTGCCGTACGCCCGCAGGTTGGTCGGCATCCTCGGCGGCGCCCTGCACGTCAGTTCGGCCCCCGGTCAGGGCAGCACCTTCACCGTTTCGCTGCCGGTGAACCCATGACCCCGGCCACCGTCCTTGTCGTCGATGACAGCGCCACCAAGCGATATCTGCTGGTGAGCTGGCTGACGCGCGCCGGGTTCACGGTGATCGAGGCGGAGACGGGCACCTCCGCGCTGACGGTGCTGGCCGAGAGCGGCGCCGATATCGACCTCGTGGTGCTGGACGTCAAGTTGCCGGACATGAGCGGCTTCGAGGTCTGCGAGCGGATCAAGACCGACCCGGTGCACGGCGTGCTGCCGGTCATCCACGTGTCCGCGCACGCCGTGGACGTGGTGGATCGCACCCAGGGCCTCAACCGCGGTGCCGACGCGTACCTGGTCGAGCCGATCGAGCCGGATGAGCTGATCGCCACGTCGCAGGCGGTGCTGCGCTACTACCGGGCCCGCCAGCGCGCCGAGACCCTCGCCGCGCGGATGCTCAAGCTGGCCGAGACCACGCTGGCCATCAACTCGGCGCCGACGCTGGCCGGGTTGCTGCAGGCCGCCGCCGACGGTGCGTTCCAAGTCTTCGGTGGTCCGACAGTGGTGGTCGCCGAGACCGCCGAGGGTGAGGGCCTGGCCGCTACCGCGTCCGCAGGCGCCACCGCAGCCGTGCGCCCCTGGACCGTCGAGCACCAGGAACTGGCTGTGGGTTCGACGGTACGGACAGAAGAGCCGTCCGCCTGGAGCCTGGTCGATTGGGCCGACAGGGAGCAGGTGGCGGTCGCGTCGGCCCGGCTGCGCAGTGACCGTACCCCCGTCTATGTTGCCGTGCCCGCCAGCTCGCAGAGTCCCGGCAACCCGGTGTTGCGTCAGCTCTCCCAGGCCGTGGCCGCCGCGGTGGAGGCGCAGCGCTCGTTCGACGAGGAACACCGCATCGCCGTCACGTTGCAGCGCAGCCTGCTGCAGTCCCGCCTGCCCGACCTACCCGGGCTGGAGCTGGCCGTGCGCTACGAACCGGCTGGCGCCCAGACCGAGGTCGGCGGCGACTTCTACGAACTGACCATGCTGGACGGACGCCTGCTCGTGGCCATCGGTGACGTGGCCGGCCACTCGCTGCACGCCGCCACCGTGATGGCCGAGGTGCGCCACGCCGTGCGCGCGTACGCCGTCGAGGGGCACCCGCCGGGCGCGGTGCTGGAGCTGGTCAACCGGTTCATGCGTACGGTGCTGCCCGCCGAGTCGGCCACGCTGTGCCTGCTCACCCTGAAACCGGACACCGGTCACGTCCGGCTGGCCAGCGCCGGTCACCTGCCACCGCTGCTGCACGTCGCCGGTTCCGGGGCGAACTTCCTCGCCCCGCGAGGCCCGCTGCTGGGCATCAACGCGCCCCGGCCGCCGGATCTGGAGTTCATCCTTCCGCCCGGTGGCACCCTGGTGCTCTACACCGACGGCCTGATCGAACGCCGGAATTCCGACATCGACGTGGGCCTGACGGCGCTGGCCGAGTGCGCCGCCGACGTCGAACCGAGTCTTGACGCGTTCTGCCAGCGCCTGCTGGTCCGCCTGGCCGGCGAGGCCGAGCAGGCCGACGACATCGCCGTGGTGGCGCTGCGCCGGTCCGCCACCGCAGAGTAATCCCTGTTCTGCCCAGGGCCTTACGCCGAGGCGCGGTGCCAGCCCACCTCCGCCATTTCCGCCACGAACGCGTCCACCTGTTCCTTTGTGGTGCGCGGCATGCAGACCAGGTGGCTCTGCCCGTTCGCGTCGGTGGCGAGCGGCCAGCGCTGCTGAATGCTGGCCGGCGGGGTCGGGAAGACGACGGTGAAGGCCCACGGGTGGCGCCAGGCCGGCCAGCCGACCGCGTTCAGACGATTTTCCGCGTACGACGCGAGCTGCCGAGCCGCGTACGCCTGGTCGCGCAGGCCCTCGTTGCCGTGGGTGGCGACGGTGTACCACATCATCGCGATCGGGAGCCCGTCGATGCTGCCGACCGGGGTGTCGTCGATCGAGGCGATATACGAGACGTGCTGGCTGCGACGGCTCGCCGCGTTGCGCCCGACGACCAGGCCGCAGACTCTGGGCGTACCCAGAAATTTGTAGCCGCTGAGCGAGACCGAGTCGACTCCCTCAGTGATCAGCTCCATGTCCAGCGCCAAGGGGATTGCGCTCAGCGCGCCGTCACAGTGGACATAGCGGCCTGGAACTCCGGCCGCGTCGAGGACTTCGTGCACCCGGCGGGGATCGTCGACGGCCTCGGTCATGGTGGTACCAGCGGTAACTGTGACGATGGCTGATGCATCGGGGCGAATTGACCGAGCCAGGTGCTCGTAATCCAACTCCCCGTAGGCGTCGGTGTGCACCCGGACCGCCGGGATGTTCAGCTCATGCAACATCTTGGGCACGCTGTAGTGCGCCGCCGCCGAGTAGTAGGCGACGGCGGTGGTCATGCCGTACGGCGTACGAGGGAATCTGTCTCTGGCCGTGAGCAGCCCCGCGCGATTGCCTGCTGTGCCCCCGGTGGTCGCGTTCCCCCACCAGTCGTCGGCCGGCAGGTCGAACAGGTTCGCCGCCCACTCAAGCAGCGCCCGCTCCAGGCTCTTGGTGTGGTTGCCACCGGGCGGGTTGGAGCCCGCGCTGCCGATGTTGTTCCAGAGCACCTCCTGAAACGGGCGCAGCGCAGCGAAATCACCGACCGGCCCGGTCGGGAAGAACATGTGCCGTTCGGCCTCTTCCTCGCGCTGGGCGAGGGTGGCGCCGAGGACCTCGTCGACGTTGACGGGGTGGCCGCTGATCAGGGACGCGGCCTTGTCCAGCCAAGCGAGAGCGGGGTCCTGCGGCGCCCCGGTCATGCGCTCATCAACACGTGGTGCAACTTCTCAAGGCCCTGCCACACCGGGGCGTCGCGCGGCGTGGCGTTGCCCGGCAGGTCGTTGTCCAGGCGCGGGCGGTAGATGCTGTGCACCACCCGGTTGGTGATGATCACATGCTGGCCGCTGCCTCCGCCGGTACCACCGACCTGAGCGGCGCGCAGGAAGTACATGGCGGTGCCGTCCTTGAGGAAGACGTAGCCCTGCCCGGCCAGGTTGAGCCCGTCGGCGCTGGTCACGTTGCGCTTGGTCTCGTGCCACGGCGCGGTCGGGGTGTCCAGGGTGGAGATGGCCAGCCCGATGTACTCGGTTTCCGGGGTGACCGAGTCGCTGCGCAGCACCAGGCCGTCCATGGGCGTACGCGGATCCCAGCGCTTGCCGGTGCGGTACGCGGTCTGGATCTGGTTCCAGGCGTGGTTGCTGAGCTCGTTGAGCAGCGCGGGCAAGTCCTCGCCGCGGTGCTCCTCGTAGTCCAGCCGGGTGGCGGTGCTCAGCCGGAACGGACGAGCCGACTCGTCGACGGAGAACAGGATCAGCGCGTGCTCCCCCAGCGCGTCGCGCGTGCCGGTGCGGTCCGCGGCGTTGCGAGCGTGCGAGGCGTTGACCTGGATCGCGCGGTCGAGGGCGCGGCCGCGTACCGAAGCCGACAGGCCCTGCGGTTCGGCGGCCGGATGCAACGGCTGGCTGTAGTTCTGGGCCTGGTGCGGGGGTGTTTGCGGGGTCTGCGGCGGCGGAGGCTGCTGCGGCGGAGGCTGCTGCCACTGCTGCCACTGCTGCTGCGGCTCCTGGTACGGCGGCGGCCCGGCCGGCCAGGAGCTCTGCGAATACGGGTCGGAGGGAATGTGGTGCCGACCGGAACGCGAGGATGCGGGGGGCTGAGTCACGACGCCTTTCCTAGAGCTCGATGTCCGCAAGCCGAGCCGCCGGTACGGCGTGCCGGTTGCCCTGCCCCTGGCCGATCTGCTGCCAGGCCTCGGGACGCGAACTACGCAGGTAGGCGGCCCACAGCAGACCACCGATCGCGAACAGGACCACCACGGCGGGAATGATCAGCGGAGCCGACGAGCCGGGCGCACTGCCCAGCAGCGCGTCCACGTTGACCACCATGAGCACCAGCACCACCAGGCCGCCGATGACGCCCAGACCCGGGGCGAAAACGCGCTTCCACGCGGTTGCCGGGGCCGGGCCACCGGCGCGCAGGTAACGCATCGCCGAGATCGACGTGACGATGAGCAGCGACAGCAGGCCGAGCGCGCCGAGCGTGGAGAACCAGGCGAACAGCGAGGCCAGCGGGTCCAGGCCGAGCACCGCGAACACCACGATGACCAGGACCGCGATGCCGCTCTGCAACAGCGAGCCACCGACCGGAGCGCCGGTGCGCGCGTCCCGCCCGGTGCTACGCACCCAGGCCGGCAGGACACCCTCGCGTGCCATGGCGAATCCGTACCGGGCGGCGATGGAGTGCAGCGCCAGCAGCGACGTGATGATCGCGAAGATGAGGACCATGGTGACGAACGGCGGCATCAGCGGGCCGTACTGCTTGTCGAACGCGGTCATCGGGTCGGGCAGCGCCGCGGTGACCTGCTTGGGGCCGACCGCCACACCGACCGCCCAGGAGGTCACGGCGTAGACGAGCACGAGCACGGTGAGCGCGGCGGTGACGGAGCGGCCGGGACCACCCGGGGTGCGGGCTTCCTCGGAGAAGCTGGCGCCCGCCTCGAAACCCATGAGCGACGCGAGCACGTAGGCGGCGGCGCCACCGACACCACCGGTCAGCCCGGCGGTGCTGAAGCCATCGGGGTTGTAGCCGGCAGCGGGATTCTGCACGGCGGCGATGACGAACAGCACCACGATGAGCACCGAAACGGCGAGCACAAAGGAAAGAACCACGGTGGAACGGGCGATGCCGCTACTGCCGAACAGCGCGATGAGCGCCGCGATGATGAGCGCCCCGACCCACCATTTGCCGCCGAACGTGTCGGACAGCTGGGCACCCAAAAGGCCGTAGAGAGAAGTCTGAATACCGTTGTACGCAACCAGCGCGACGATTCCGGCCGCGACCCCGGCGGATTTGCCGAGCCCCCGCCCGACCACCGCGTAATAGACGGCGGGGTGCGGCGCTTGCCGCGACATCTCGGTGTAGCCCACCGAAAGGAAACCGACGACGGCCCCGATGAGCAGGAACACCAGGGGTACGGCGAGTACGCCGGTGGTGGCATACGTCGCCGGGATGCTGCCCAGCAGCACAACGGGCAGGGCGGAAGCGGCCACGGCGAAGACCCACATCGCCGGGGTGGTCATTGTCTTACGGTCGAGTGAAGTCGCCTGATTCGTCATCGCCGGCCACCACCCGCATTTTCGAACGGTTGTCCTAAGTAGGCGCTATAGTCGGGCGGGGGAAACACGGGGGCCTCCGAGAG
>NZ_LOJP01000001.1:255559-256935 GCF_001553785.1 Actinoplanes sp. TFC3 | reverse complement strand
TGAGAAACACGGGGGCCTCCGAGAGGGGGGAAGGTCACTCGGCCGCACACCATACGACGAAAACGCTTCGCAAAGTGGACAGTGATCGGCTCCACTGCAGAAAGTCATGTTAATCACTGCGAAAGATCAGCCTTTTACGTTCTGTCCCGGCGTTTGACTTCTTATCACCGCAAAACGATCAACCGGCAATGGCCAGCGACTGCGCCACCCGCCGCAGGAACTCCCGGTTGGATCCGGTCGTGCGTAGCTGACTGAGCAGGTGGTGCAGGCTTTCCCGGCGATCGTGACCGGTCAATGCCCGTCGGATCTGGGCCGCCGCCGCCAGCTCCCCCGGCGGCACAATAGTGTCGTCGCGCCGGGTCCCCGAGGCCGAAATGTCAACCGCCGGGAAGAGCCGCGCCTCGGCGAGCCCCCGGTCCAGCTTGAGCTCGGCATTCCCGGTGCTCTTGAACTCCTCGAAAATCACGGTGTCCAACGCCGACCCGGTCTCGACCAACGCGGAAGCAATGATGGTCAGCGAGCCGCCGCCCTCCACGTTGCGCGCTGCCCCCAAGAACCGCTTGGGCGGATAAAGAGCCGACACATCCAACCCTCCCGACAAGGTACGACCACGGCCCGGCGCGCTCAGGTTGTAAGCCCGCCCCAGCCTCGTAATGGAGTCGAGCAGCACCACCACGTCCTCGCCGAGTTCAACGCGCCGCTTGGCCCGCTCAATGGCCAGCTCGGCAACGGCGGTGTGATCCCGCGGCGCCCGGTCAAAGGTGGCAGCAATGACTTCGCCACGCACCGAGCGCTGCATATCGGTAACCTCCTCGGGCCGCTCGTCGACGAGCAGAACCATCAGGTGCACCTCGGGATTGTTGAGCGCTATGGCATTGGCGACCTGCTTGAGCACGGTGGTCTTCCCAGCCATCGGCGGCGCCACGATCAGGGCCCGCTGCCCCTTCCCGATCGGCATGACCAAATCGATGACCCGGGTGGTCAAAAGGTCGGGCTTAGTTTCCAGACGCAGGCGCTCCTGCGGGTAGAGAGCGGTGAGCTTGGCGAAGTCGGGGCGTTTGCCGGGCTTACGGCCGTTGACGGTGTCGACGTGCAGCTTGCGGCCGGCGGTGAGGTCAACAGCGCCGGTGACGAGATCGCCGCGGCGCAAGCCGAGCTGGCGGAGTTGAGCTTGGGAGACGGGGACGTCGTCGGGGCCGGGGAGGTAGCCGTCGGCACGCAGCCAGGCGCGGTCGTCGACGATGTCGAGGAGGGCGGAGATTTGCTTCATGGGAACTCCGGTTTCGGGGCCTTTGCAGGCTGGTTGTGGCCGCCTGGTGCGGCCGGGTGGGTGATTGACTCTTGTGCGGGCCGATGTGGGTGGGGGAGGCGGCGAG
>NZ_LOJP01000001.1:246470-255459 GCF_001553785.1 Actinoplanes sp. TFC3 | reverse complement strand
ATGTGGGTGGGGGATGCGGTGGGTGGGGGATGCGAGCGGCCGAGGCAATGGCCGGCGCGAATGGCTCGGCTTGGGCGGCCTGGTCTTGGCTGACGCAGGGAGGGGAAGCCCGAGCGGACTTTGGGTGGGGCGGATCTGAAAGATCCCTGCCACCCACCGGTTCCGCGGCGCCTGAGGTCGGTCGGCGCGCCCGCTTCCGGGCCGCTTCGACGCCGGGCCGGCGCCGGACCGGGACGGCTCCGCGCTGGGCGGCCTCCGGGCCGCTTTCAGGCCACGCATGGGCGATCGCTACGTGACGCCCGATGAAACCCGGGCCGCGCAGCCCGAACATCCCCAGGCCGCAGAGAAGCAAGGGCCCGGACGAACCTGCAGCCCGCACCGGCTGAGGGCTCAACGAACTCAAGACCCGACGAACTCGGGCCTGCATCAACAACTTGGGCACGCACGAACTCGGTGAAGGGGGGAACCCACCCCAGGCGCAGCGTCTCCATTCGCATGGCATCCGCCGCCCACTGCCGGGGCTGACTACAAGGTAGCACCTCTATGTCAACTGTTGTCCATCTCGGGCCGCTAGCTTTCCGCCATGGCTACCGTCGATCGCCGGACCTTCTTGCGCATGGCAGGGCTGCCGGCCGCCGCTGCGGCGATTCCGTTGGATCTCAGCAAGGCGCTCGCTATTCCGGCGAATCATCGGACTGGCTCGCTCGCCGATGTTGAGCACGTGATTTTCCTAATGCAGGAGAACCGGTCGTTCGACCACTATTTCGGCTCGCTGCGGGGGGTTCGCGGGTTCGCCGACCCGCATCCGATGCGTACCCCGCTGGGGCAGCCGGTGTGGCATCAGCCGCAGGCCAGCGGGCCGGATCTGTTGCCGTTCCGCCCGGATGTGCCGGATCTGGGGCGGACCTTCCTGCCCGACCCGCCGCACGGGTGGAACGACGGTCACGCCGCCTGGAACAACGGCTGGCACAACCAGTTTGTTCCCAACAAGGGCGTCACGACGATGACCTATCACAATCGCAAGGACCTGCCTTACCAGTACGCGCTGGCCGACGCCTTCACGGTTTGCGACAACTACCATTGTTCGCTGCTCGGCCCGACCGACCCGAACCGCTATCACATGTGGACCGGCTGGGTCGGTAACGATGGTACCGGCGGCGGCCCGGTTATTACGAACGCCGAGGCCGGGTATGACTGGTCGACGTACCCGGAAAGGCTGGAAAGCGCCGGAATTCCATGGAAGGTCTATCAGGATGCCGGCACGGGACTGACCGCGGCCGGGTCGTGGGGCTGGACGCAGGATCCGTTCATCGGTAACTACGGCGACAATTCTTTGTTATATTTCCACCAGTACCAGAATGCCGCTCCGGGCACTCCGCTCGCCGATCGCGCCAAGACCGGCACCAATATCAGCGCGCATGGCCGCGATCCCGAAGCGCTGCTCAGCGACTTCCGGCGCGACGTCGAATCGGGGCAACTGCCTGCGGTTTCCTGGATTGTCGCACCCGAGGCGTACACCGAGCATCCGAACTGGGAGCCGGCTTTCGGAGCCTGGTATGTGTCGCAGGTGATTGACATTCTGGCCGCGCATCCCGAGGTGTGGAGCAAAATGGCGCTCTTCATCACGTACGACGAAGAGGGTGGTTTCTTCGACCACTTGGCGCCACCGACCCCGGGCGTCTCCACCGTCCCGAAAACGAATGAGATCTACCCGGGCAGCGCAACCAATCCGGCTGGCCCGTATGGCCTTGGATTGCGCGTTCCGATGGTGGTTGTGTCACCATGGACACGCGGCGGCTGGGTCAATTCTCAGATGTTCGATCACACGTCGCTGATCCGTTTCCTCGAGGCCCGTTTCGGCGTCCACGAATCGAACATCACCCCGTGGCGGCGCGCGGTGACCGGCGATCTGACCAGCGCCTTCGATTTCAAGACCCCGAACCGTTCCCGCCCGGTCAGCTTGCCCGGCACCGACGATTTCAAGCCCGATGATTTGGTACGGCACCCCGACGCGGTTCCCGTGCCCCCGGCAAACCAAAAGCTGCCCCGCCAGGAGCAGGGTGTCCGCCCCGCGCGCGCTCTGCCGTACACGCTGCATGCCGACGCCTCGGTGACCGGCGGGACCTTGACCGTGACGTTCCGCAACACCGGCCGGGCCACCGCGGTCTTCCAGGCCCGCGCGATCGGCACCGGCGAGGACCCGCGCAGCTACACCGTCGAGCCGGGCAAGTCGCTGAGCGGCACCTGGCCTGCGACGCAGGGGTATGACCTGTCGGTGCACGGCCCCAACGGCTTCTACCGGGAGTTCCGTAGCGGTCCTCGGGCGGCTGCCGGGCTGGGTTTGCGCACCGACTACGACCTGCGCGGCGAGAAGGTGACGGTGACGTTGGTGAACGGGGGTGCGAGCCGGTTGCAGGTGACGGTTCGGGATTTGTACACCTCGGGTCGTACCACGTTGTCCTTGCGGGCGGGGGCGAGAGAGCAGCGGTCCTGGCACGTCGTGCGTACCCGGGGCTGGTACAGCCTGGAGGTCACGACCGGCTCGGACGCGACCTACCGGGTGGCTGGGCACCTCGAGAACGGCAAGGACAGCATCACCGACCCGTTGATGGGCGGCTTGGTCCACTGATCGGTGTCGCACAGCCGGCTCCCAGCGAAGGGCATTGACGGGCAACGATAACTATCCACCTGGGCAGTTTAGTTGTAGCTACAACCATCACTGGCTGACCATCGGCTGGCAAGTGCTTATCGATGGAAGGATCGCGATGTCTGCCCGAAAGCTTCTCGCCACCACCCTCGGCACCGTCGCCGGCGCAGCCCTGCTCGCAGCGCCCGCGGCTGCCGCCCCCAGCACGTCCGGCGCCCAGGCCTCCGCCGACTGCACCACGTACCAAAATGTCACCACGAAGGGTCTCGTCAAGGCCGGGTACGAAAGTGTGCCGTGGGCCTACTTCTGGAACGAGGGTGATGAGATGTTCTCGTTCTGTGTGGACGTCCCGGACGGTACGGAGGTTGTCGCCGAGGTTCGCAAGATGAACCAGACCGGCCAGTGGGACACCGTATTCACGGCCCCCGCCGGCCCCGGCGACAAGGTGTTCACCTACCACGTCGTGAACCCCGCGCTGTACCGGCTGTACATCACCAGCGCCAGCGACATCGCCACCTACACCACGGGACTGTCGTTCAGCCGCATCAACTGATCCGCAGGACGTCGGCCGGTGAGGAATTGCCTCGCCGGCCGATCGCGTAACCGCCGAGATTCAACTGACCCGGTATTGCGCTTTCGCTCGTGTGCCTGCCTGAGGAGGCACACCGATGGAAGAGCTCCCGCTACCTGTGGTCAATTTCCTCAACGTGATCGGGGTGCCGTGGCCGTACCTCGATGAAGGGCTGGTTGGGGAATTTGCGACCCTGACCCGGGCCTTCGCCACGGCTGTCGCGGCCGCCCTCGCCCGCATCGACGCCGTCTTCCGTGCCCACACCAAGACCGTCACCCCCGAACTGCTCACCCAGCGCTACGGCCTGCCCGTTTCGCCCGGGCAAGGTTGGTGGTGGCGGCAAATGCCCGAGCCCGAACCGTGGGACAACGCGCCAAGTAGGCGGGCGACTCACAACTAGTTTTGAGAAAACGCTCCTACGCTCGGAGAATGGAGCGTCCCGTGATGGAGGTGCTGCGGTCGGATCCCGATCCGGCCCCGGCGCAGGGCAAGATCAAGCCCAGGGAGATCAAGCCTGGGGAGATCACGCCCGGGGAGATCACGCCCGGGGAAGGCGAGCCGGCCGCGCCGAGGCCTCGGTGGAACACTCCGGCGCTGCGGCGGCGGGTGCTGGTGGCGGTGGTTGCGGTGTGGGCGGTGGCGATCACCGCCGTCGTGCTCACTGGGCGTGACAACTCTCCGGGTACGTCCACAGCCCCCGTTCCCGCCGCCGCCCCCAGCGCCTCGGACGGACCGGTGAGCACCGCCGACATCTACCAGGCCCTGATCCCCTCGGTCGTACGGATCGAGACCACCCGCAACGGCACCTCCACCTCGGCCAAGAGCATGGCGGAATTCGCGATCGGCACCGGCGTCATCGCCAACGCGGACGGCACCATTTTGACCGCGTTCCACGTCGTTGACGGGGCCACCGCGATCCGGGTCAGCTACACCGACGGGACCACGGCCGCGGCTAAGGTGGCCAGCTCGGACAAGGTGAATGACATCGCCACCCTCAGTCCGCAGCAGCTACCCGAAACCGTGGTGCCGGCGGTGCTCGGTGGCGGCCCGGCGGTAGGCGACACCGTGGTGGCGATCGGCAACCCGCTCGGGCTGACCATGAGCACCAGCAGCGGGGTGGTGTCGGGGCTGGACCGCTCGCTCAACGCCCAGAAGTCCGAGAACGCGGCCGGGCTCATCCAGTTCGACGCGGCGGTCAACCCGGGCAGCTCGGGCGGCCCGCTCATAAACGATCGCGGTCAGGTGGTCGGCATCGTGGTGTCGCTGGCCAACCCGACCGATGCCGGCACGTTCATCGGCATCGGGTTCGCCGTGCCGATCGGTTCCGCCCTCGGCGCCGGCGAGGGCAACGGCCAGAACCCGCCGCTGTGAAGCGGCCGCGAAACCAAGAAGCGGCCGCGAAATCCCACAAGCGGGCGCGTGATCCGAAAGAGGAGCAACGTTGAACTGGAGCGAAGCCGGATCCCCGCCCGCCTCCGCCGGGCCGGTCGAGAAGGTGCTCTACGAGGTCAAGAAGACCATCGTGGGCCAGGATCCCCTGCTGGAGCGGCTGATCGTGGCGCTGCTGGCGCGCGGGCACATCCTGGTTGAGGGCGTGCCGGGGCTGGCCAAGACGTTGGCGGTCAAGTCGCTGGCCGAGGCGATCGGCGGGGACTTCCACCGGGTGCAGTTCACCCCGGACCTGGTGCCCGCTGACATTCTCGGCACCCGGGTCTACCACCAGCCCACCGGCGAGTTCCAGGTGTCGCTGGGTCCGGTGTTCACCAACCTGCTGCTGGCCGACGAGATCAACCGGGCCCCGGCGAAGGTGCAGAGCGCGCTGCTCGAGGTCATGCAGGAACGCCAGGTGACCATTGGGCGCGAGACGCACAAGGTGCCGAACCCTTTCCTGGTCATGGCCACCCAGAACCCGATCGAGTCGGAGGGCACCTATCCGCTGCCCGAGGCGCAGGTCGACCGGTTCATGATGAAGGTTGTCATCGGTTATCCGAGTGCCACCGAGGAGTTCGTGGTGGTCGAGCGGGCACTCGCGCCGGCGGCGGTGATTCAGCGGATCATCGATCCGGAGACGCTGGTCGCGCTGCAGCAGGAGGCCGACCGGGTGTACGTGGACCCGTCGCTGATCGAGTACGCGGTGCAGCTCGCGCACGCCAGCCGGGAACCGGGCCGGGTGGGGCTGACCGACCTCGCCCGGTACGTCACCTTCGGCGCCAGCCCCCGATCGTCGATCAGCCTGGTCCTGGCCGGGCGCGCGCTGGCTTACATCCGCGGGCGCGAGTATGTCGTACCGGAGGACTTGTCCGATCTTGCTTTGGACGTACTCCGGCATCGTCTTGTTCTTTCGTATGAGGCACTTTCCGACGAAGTGACCGCGGACATGATCCTGTCGAAGATCCTGGCCAACCTGTCGGTTCCCGAACCCGCCGGCCGAGGCCGTTGAGCATGGTCACGGCCCCGGACCGGCTGCTGCGACGCCTGGAGTGGCGCCTCGGCCGCCGCCTCGACGGACGGCTGCAGGGCGCCTACCGAACGGTGTGGCACGGCACCGGCCTGGACTTCACCGACCTGCGCGCCTACACCGCGGAGGACGATGTCCGGCACATCGACTGGAACGTGACCGCCCGCCTGGACGAGCCGTTTGTGCGTCAGTACACCGAGGATCGCGAGCTCAC
Organism: Actinoplanes sp. TFC3; assembly: GCF_001553785.1. Taxonomy (GTDB): domain Bacteria; phylum Actinomycetota; class Actinomycetes; order Mycobacteriales; family Micromonosporaceae; genus Actinoplanes. The sequence goes on along the minus strand of NZ_LOJP01000001.1, from coordinate 249,569 downwards.
CGCGTGGCTGGTGGTCGACCGTTCGGCGTCGATGCGCTTCGGGCGAGAATCGGGCAAGGAATCGGTTGCGACGGATCTGGCGGTCAGCCTGGGACGGTTGGTTGCGCAGGGCGGAAACCGCGTCGGAGCCATCCTGTACGACAACAGCACGCACAAAGTCATCCCGCCCCGCGCCGGGCGCGACCAGATCCTGCGCATCACCCACGAGCTCCTGCGCGAACCGGCCACCGGCAAGGGCGCGACCACCGACCTGGCCGCCATGCTCAAGCTCGCCGCTACCACCACGTCACGCCGGCGCAGCCTGATCTTCGTCATGTCGGATTTCATCGGCGATCCCGGCTGGGACAAGCCGCTGGGCCTGCTCACCCATCGCCACGAGGTGGTGGTGATCCGCGTTGTCGACCCGGCCGAGCTGGACCTGCCCGATCTGGGGCTGATCCTGGTCGAGGACGCGGAAACCGGTGAGCAGTTGCTCGTCGACACCAGTGATCCGCTGCTGCGCGGTCGCCTGGCCACGCAGGTGGGGGCCCGCGAGGACGAGGTGGCCGAGGGCATGCGCCGCGCCAGGGTGGACGCGCACCGGATCACCACCGATCAGGACCTGCTGGGCGCGCTGCTCGGCATGGTCCGCAGCTCCGGACGGAGGCGCCGGTGAGCTTTCGCTATCCCCTTCTGCTCGTGCTCGCCGTGCTGCTCACCGGGGCCGCGGTGGCCGGCTATGTGCTGTTGCAGCGGCAAAGATCGGCGGCGCTCACGGCTGCGGGTTTTGGCCAGCTCACCGGCGGGGGCCTGCGGCGGCACCTTCCGTACGTCCTCATGGCCGTTGCCTTGCTGATTTTGCTCGTCGGTCTGGCCCGTCCGCAGGCCGAGGTGGCCGTGCCTCGGGTGTCGGGCACAGTCGTGCTGGCGTTCGACGTCTCCAACAGCATGTCGGCCACCGACGTGTCCCCGAGCAGGCTCGCCGCTGCCAAATCCGCCGCCGTGGACTTCGTGGACAAGCAGCCGGACAGCGTCGACGTCGGCGTCATGCTCTTCGGTGACCAGGCGTTGCTGACCCAGGCACCGACCGAGGACCACACGCTCGCGGCCGCGGCGATCAACCGGCTGTCCCCGGGTGGTGGCACCTCGCTCGGGCAGGCGATCCTCGTCGCGCTCGGCACCATCACCGGCAAACCGGTCAGCCTGCCCGGGGACGGTTCCACGCCGACCACGAACGAGCTCGGCTACTGGCCCTCCGCCACGATTGTCGTGTTCTCCGACGGGCAGGAAACCGGTGGCCCCGACGCGCAAGCTGCGGCTGAGTTGTCGGCGGCTGCGGGCGTACGGATTCAGACTGTTGGGGTTGGCACTGCAAAAGGCGCCACCGTCGAAGTTGACGGCTACCAGCTCAGCACCGCCCTCGACGAATCCCTGCTCACCGCGGTCGCCCAAGCCACCGGCGGCGCGTACCACCCAGCCGGCGACGCAGCCGCCCTGGCCGGCACCACCGACGCCATCGACCTGCGCCTGACCACCGAGAATAAGCCGGTCGAGCTGACCGCGCCGTTCGCCGGGGCCGCCCTGCTGTTGCTGGCCTTGGGCGCTCTGCTGGGGCTGCGCTGGCACGGAAGGATCGTCTGATGTCGTTCAGCTGGCCGTGGGCTCTGCTCGCGCTGCTGGTCGTGCCGCTGATCGTGGCGGCCCGCTGGTGGCTGAACCGGCGCCGCAAACGCTCGGCCATCACCGTGTCGAGCATCGCGCTGATCAAAGCCGCAGTCCCCGGCCGCAGCGCGTGGCGCCGCAAGATCCCGGTCTACTTGTTCCTGGCCGGGCTGTTCGCGCTCTCCCTCGGCCTGGCCCGCCCGCAGGCGTCGGTGAACGTCCCGGCTAACAACACGTCCATCCTGCTGGCCATCGACGTCTCGGGCTCGATGTGCACCACCGACGTGTCACCCAACCGCATGGCAGTCGCCACCGACGCCGCGCGGGACTTCATCAAGGCCCAAGACGGCGGTACGAAAATCGGGCTGGTCGCGTTCTCCGGCGTAGCTGGCCTCCTGGTCGCGCCGACCACCGACAAGGACGCGCTGCTGGACGCCATGGACACCTTGAAAACCGCCCGCGGCACCGCTATCGGGCAGGCCATCCTGACGTCGCTGGACGCCATCGCCGAGAACAACCCGAACGTCGCCGCCACCGGCGTGGACCTTGGCGACACCCCATCCGGCACAGTTGGCGACTACCAGCCCGACACCATCGTCGTCCTCACCGACGGCGCCAACAGCACCGGCGTCGACCCGGTGACTGCGGCTCAGCAGGCCGCCGCCCGGCGCGTACGGGTCTTCACCATCGGCTTCGGCACTACCGAGCCGGCCCAGATGGTCTGCACCCCCGACCAGGTAAGCGGCGACAACATGTTCGGCGGCCGGGCCCCCCGCGGCGGCGGCGGCTTCGGCGGCGGCCGTAACCAGCAGATCGACGAGGAAGCGCTGACCTCGGTGGCCGACCTGACCGGCGGACGCTACTTCCGGGCCGAGGACGCGGACCAGCTCAACAACGTGCTCAGCGACCTGCCCAAGGAGTTCGGCCTGCACAAGCAGGACGTGGAGATCTCCGTGTGGTTCGTGCTGGGAGCGGTGGTGCTGGTGCTGGGCGGGGTGGGTTTGTCGCTGTGGTGGAACCGCGGGCCGGCGCTCAGAGCGACTCCCCGTCGAGATTGACATTGATAAAATCGCGCGCCGGTCCTACTCGCAGTCCGGGTCCTCGTCGGTGATTGCGGCCTTGTCGTCGAGGAAATCCACGAAACCCGGCGGCCAGTGCGCCGGGGCTGGGAACAGGCCGGGCTGAGGTTCGAGGCTAAGCCCAAGCGCGACGAGAACGCCGGCCACGGGTTCGGGCACCGGGCGGATGTGCCGTTGCTCAAGCAGGAGGGACCGCTGGGCGTCGGTCAAGGCGTTCCAGGCATCCTCGAATTGATCGTGCACCGTTTCACGCTAGGAGAAAGGCCAGCTCAGCACGGAGCTTTGCCGGGGCCGCCCACCTTCGTGTCCGGCGAGGCGGGGCGTGCCCGGCGGGTCTGGGCGTGTCCGGCGGGGTGGGGCGTGCCCGGCGGACACGCCC
>NZ_LOJP01000001.1:221988-246370 GCF_001553785.1 Actinoplanes sp. TFC3 | reverse complement strand
CCCGCCTTCCTGCACCATTACAACCACCACCGGCCCCACACCGCCACCGGCGGCCTACCACCCATCACCCGATTGACCAACGTCCCCGGACAGCACACTTAAGGCGTGTTTCATAACTAGGTCAGAGCCACTCACTGATGGTGGTGATGGCCAGGACGGTTTGGAAGCGGACGGCTAACTTGTCGTGGCGGGTGGCGACGCCGCGGTGGCTTTGAGGCGCGCGATGCCATTTTCGACGGCGTGGCGTAGCCGGTAGAGCTGCGGATTGAAGTTCGGTGGGCGTCCGCCGCGTGAGCCTTTGGCTTTGCGGTGGGCGTCTTGCTCGCTCTTGCTGGGGATGCAGGCTTTGATCCCGGGTGAGCGCAGGTATCGGCGGTTGCCGCGGCTGGTGTAGGCCTTATCGGCCAGCACCAGCACCGGACGCGTGCGGGCGCGGCCGACACCGAGCCTGCTGACTGTGATGCGGCGCAGCACGGGGATGAACTGCGGGCTGTCCCCGCGGTGCCCGGCAGTGACGATCATTGACAACACTTTCTGGCCCTGCTCGCAGGCCAGATGGGTTTTTGTCGTCAGCCCGCCCCGGGATCGGCCCAGTCCATGATCGGCTGGCTCGTCATGCACCCCACCGGGTGGTTCCTTCTGCAGGTGCCCGTCAGTGCGTGCACCCGCGGCGTGTTGGTGAGCGCGGCTGGTCATCGAGTCCACGCTGACCGTCCAGTCGATCCGGCCCTGCGCGTCGCCCTGGGCCTGCAGTGCCGACAAGATCCGGTCCCAGGTTCCGTCACGCTGCCAGCGTCGGAACAGTCCGTAGATCGTCGGCCAGGGCGCGTACTCGCCCGGCACGTCCCGCCAGGGGGCACCGATCCGGATCCGCCACCGGATCCCGTCAATGAGCTGCCGTTTCTCCCACTTCGGCGGACGACCCGTCGACGACGGCGCAGGCAGCAGCGGGGCCAGCACAGCCCACTGCGCGTCGGTCAGGTCATGCCGCCTCGTCACCGCTAAGGTGTGGCCACGAGGTCTCCGGTATGAAGTTCTTGCTTGGTCGCAGAACCAGATACCGGAGACCTCTTCAGTTATCGATCACCGCCACGCCGCAACCTGAGCCCACACCGGGACTTACAGAACACGCCTTAGTTGCCACCGCGTCTGCCAGTCTTCGCCTGGGAAGGTCTCGAGCCAGTCGAGGATCCGGGTCACCGCGCGCTGGTGCCGCCACCGTTCGTGGTAGGTCGGTGCGTCCAACAGCGCGTCGGCAAACCGCATGATCTCTTCGCGGCTGGAGCGCTCTCGCCCGTCGACGACCGCGGACAGTTGTGCGGCCAGCCGGCCAGCCGGCTGGCGGGGCGCGGGAAGCACCGTGGGATCAGCAGGGCTGACGGGTGTGCGGGCGACTCGTCCGTGGCGGCCAATCATCAGGCGTCTCCGAACACGTCGGCCAGGTCCTGCGGGTCGTAGTCCCAGCCGTCCAGCGGCTGCGGGGCCGGTTTCGGGCGGGTGTAGTGCTCGTGGACCTTCGCGATCACCTCGTCCGGCTGCGGGCGTAGGTAGCCGCCGGTCGTGGTGATCCACCGGTGCCGCATCACCTGCTGGACATCGACCAAGCTGACCTGCGGATCGGCGATCAGCCGCAGACACAGCGTGTGCCGCAACTCGTGCCAGCTGATGTTTGTCCCGATCCGGTCGTTGACCCGGTTCAGCAGCGCCCGCAGCGCGGTGTAGGTCAACGGCCGCCACGGTCGGCGCCGGGTCCACCACAACGGCTCATCCGGGCCCGGGCGTAAGCCTTCGTCGGCCATCTCGCCCAGATAGAGGGCGAGCCAGCCGAACGCCTCGGGCGAGGCCGGGCACGCCTGCTTGATTCCGCCCAAGCCCTTGGTCCGCACCCAGATCCGCCCGTCACCGGGGTGCGCGTCGGCGACCGTCATCCCGAGCATCTCAGCCGCCCGGGCGCCGCTCGACAGGAACATGCCGGCCAGCGCCCGATCTCGGTGGCAGCCCAGCGACGCGAACACGTCGTCGATCACGTCGTCCGGCACGGCCCGCGGCAGCCGGTCCGGCTGCTTCTGCCGGTAAGCGCCACGCCGGTGCAGCCGGAACGGCTCCATCGGATTGTGGTGTGCATCCGGCCGGCCGCCGGTGCGCGACTGCGGCGGCACGGGCGAGACCATCGGCCCCGAGCCAGACGCGCGGTGGAACTCGTAGAACGCCGCCAGCACCGACAAGGCGTGATCGATCGTGGCCGGCGCGTACCCGACCCGCAAATGGGCCTTACCGGTCCTCGCGTTCACCGACCCAGGCGCCGGCGCTCCCGAGCCGGGTTCGCGCTCGACCGTAACCAGAGCACGAAGTCCCGCACCTCGGCCCGGCTCACCCGCTCCCAGCCGACGTCGACCGCGGCGAGGAACCTGAACCAACGCAGTAGGTCGAACGCGTACGATCGGCACGACGCCGCGCTCGACCCGGACGCCAACAGCTCCCTCAAGTAGACATCGGCCGCCTCGATCCGGGCGCCGGCCCCGTCGAGCACCACCCACGGCAGCGTCGGGTCCGAGGTCGGAACCACCCGCCCAGCCCTGGTCACCGTCAAGCCGGCCACCTCGTGGCCCCCTGGTGCCGAGTCGTGGTCCACGTATCGCCCTCCCGAAGATCGACCTTCCGGAGAGGGAGGGTTCTCCGACTACGCGGCCAACCCCAAATCCGACACGCCGTTAGTGCGGTCAACGGACCGGTGCACCGCCTTGCCGGAGAACGACAGCCGCAGCGAGAACAACATGCAGGTCACCGGCTCGCCCCGCAGATTGATCACGACCTCACCGAAGTCGACCTCGGCCTCGTCACCCGGCCGGTGCGTCTGCGGCAGAAACACGTTGACCGGACCGCGGCCCGCCTCCGCCCGGACCTTCGGCTTCCGCTCGGCGACATAGCCTCGGACCACCTGGTAGGAGACGCCGTGCATGCCGTGCTCGTCGAGCAGCCGATCGTAAATCCGCTTCGCCGTGTACCGCTGCTTGCGCGGGGCGTCAAGGTCCGTCCGGAGGATGTCGTCGATGACGGGCTTGAACCGGTCCAGCACCGAGGGCCGTGGCGGCAACGGTTTGCGTTCCCGCGGCCACGCCGACGCCAGCGCGTCGCTGACCGTGTGCCGGCTAACCCGATATTTGGTCGCGGTGGCCCGCCCGGACATGCCCGCCCGCGACTCTCTGCGGATCGCCGCGAACAGCTCAACCTTCGACATCCGCGGCATCTGCGGACCTCCGTCCCGACCAGCCGATGCTCCCACCACACTCGGTGGCGCTGAAACTCGCTGACATCGAATCCACCCGATCGGGCGGTGCGCCAATGGCGCTCGATCTCAGTAACAAAGCCGAGGTCAGCAGCACAGAACAAGATTGGTAGGCGGCCCCAAAGGGCACCCGACGCAGAGCGGCGACAGGCAAACCCGGTATCGGCCGCTAAAGCGCAATCCAGTAGCGGCGCTTGAGCCCGATAGAAGTTTCGCGCACGTCTTCGAGTACTCCACCATGCTTCTCGATCACCCGCGCTGACGCAGCGTTCTCGTCATCGCAAGTGATCAGCACCGAATCGAGGGGTCGTAGCCGGGCCGCACCCAGTACCTCACCGAGCGCCCAACTCGCCACACCGCAACCCCGCGCCGACGGGCGGGTGCTGTAGCCGACGTGACCAGCGGCCTGCAGCAGAAAATCGGTGAGCGCGTATCGCAGCGAAATGGCACCCAGGACGGTGTCATTCTCGTCGAGGATCCACCAATAAGCAGCGTGTACCAAGCCTGCCGCAGGCGGCACGCTTTCGTCTCCTTCGCGTCGCAACCGTGCCACCCACTCGGCGAAGCCGGCTGGCGAATCGATGTCATCGCCGGGCCGCAGCCCACTGCCGGGCTGGTGGACGCCGTTGCCCCACTCGTCGCGTGACGCCAGCCATGCTGCGTGGAGCTCAGTCGTTGGGTCAACCAGTCTGCGCACGGTTAAGGATCACAACTCAAGCAACGCCAGTGCAACCAAGGTCGGGTCCACCGGGTGGCGCTGGAACTCACCGACATGGACTCGGCCTCGCCGCACGCGGCGCTCAATGTGAACGACATCTGGCGCTTCGAACTCACTTACAGAACCAACCGCCGGCCCCACCGATCCCTGCCACACCGGGCCGCCCCCGCCACGGCTCATCACCACCGGCCGAAAGCCACCCCCGACACCAGCAAACGCGCCGACACCCTGGACAGAGTTCGCAACGACAGGATCAGCAAAGCCGACACCGTCACCCTGCGCGTCGCCGGACGGCTGCGCCACATCGGGATCGGCAAACCTACGCCGGAACCTACATCACCTTGCTCATCCAAGACCTCGACGTCCGCATTCTGCACGCCGCTACCGGCGAACTACTCAGAAAGCTCACCATCGATCCCCAACGCGACTACCAGCCCACCGGCAGACCACCCGGCCCTACCCCCACAGACAAAACGCCCGAACCTACAAAAACGTAGGTCCGGGCGTTTCCGATGTCTTGAGACATCACAACGTGCCCCCGGTAGGAATCGAACCTACGACACACGGTTTAGGAAACCGATGCTCTATCCCCTGAGCTACGAGGGCGCAAGTCCCCAGCCTACCTGCCAGCGGGTGTCTACGAGTACCAGGGCGTGCCAACCGCTGCCAACGTGTCTGACCAGCCGTCACGCCGACCCATGGAGCAAAAAGGGAGCACCGACCACCGCGCGATCTGCCCGTACCAACCGGTGCCAGACGCTGCACACGGCTGCCGGTCAGTAACAACATCTCACCGAGCAGATGCCGAGCAACGCCCTTGGGACCAACGTTGCTTGGACCGACGCTCCGAACACGTGGGCGCCGCTGGAGGCGATGGGCCTCAGGGCCTTGCACCACCTGAGGAACTACCGCGCGGAGAAAGGCCTACGTGGGCATCAGCTGATTAACCGCCCGGTCCTTGCGCGGCGCCTGCACCGCAGAATTCGTCAAGGGCGGACCAGGTCGGTGCGGGAGGTCTGGCCGTCCGGCACGGCGTACGATACGAGGCCTTGATCGCGTTTGGAAGGTGACCTGCCTTGATCACCGCAGTGTTCTTCGACGTCGGAGAGACGATCGTTGACGAGTCCAGGGAGTACGGGACCTGGGCGGATTGGCTCGGCGTTCCCCGGCATACGTTCTCTGCCGTGTTCGGCGCGGTCATCGCCCGTGGCCTTGACTACCGCGAGACGTTCCAGGTCTTCCGGCCTGGTTTCGATCTGGCGGTCGAGCGGGAGGCCCGCGCAGCGGCTGGCCGGCCTGAGTCTTTCAGCGAAGAGGATCTGTATCCAGATACCCGACCGTGTTTGAGTACCCTGCGCGAGCAGGGCCTCATGGTCGGACTCGCCGGCAACCAGACCGCACGTGCCGAGACGATCCTGCGCGCGCTTGATTTGCCGGTCGATGTGATCGGGACATCGGACGGCTGGGGCGTGGAGAAGCCGTCGACAGCCTTCTTCGATCGGGTCATCGCTGAGGCCGGTGGCGATCCGGCGTCGGTGCTCTATGTCGGCGACCGCCTCGACAACGACGTTCGCCCTGCGCAGCTCGCGGGCGTGCACACGGCGCTGATCCGGCGTGGGCCGTGGGGGTACGTCCTCGTAGACCCCGGGGTGTCGGGACAGTGCCTTTTCCAGATCGACTCGTTGGCCGAGCTTCCCGCACTGGTTGCCAAGTACAACGCGGAACAGGCCTAACCGGAGATCGCCGGACGGCCGTTGCTGACCAGCGAAGCGATGCGTTGGTCGAGTTCAGCGCCGTGGCGGCTATCGCCCAAAATGCTCCGGGTTGTGCGGGCACGGTCCAGGCCGGTGCTGTACCAGTGCTGCTCGACCGCGTCGAGTGCCTGACCGAGGTAGGCCGCGGCGCGATCGGGGTCGTCGCGGTGAGCATCGGCAAGATCGGCCAGGACCACGCTGCGCTGCTTGGCGTCGCGTGGGCTCAGCGAGTCCAGGCTGAGGCTTAGCCGCTCGGCAGCGTCGGCTGTGGCATCGTCTGCCAGCGCGGCGTAGCCGGCGAAGGCGTGCAGCCGACTGGCGCTGTAGTAGTCCATCCAATCGGGCATCGACGGGTCTTGCCCGAAGGCCGTCTCGGCCAGCGTGATCTGGTGGCGGGCTGCGGAGGGGGCGCCGGCGCGCGATTCGATCTCGGATGCGACGCAGTGCAGCCAGGACCGTACGGCCGGTTGGACGCCGTGCCAGGTGTGTTGGCGAGCAGCCGTCAGCAGGTCATGGGCTCCTTGCGGGTCATGACCGAATCCGGGGATGAAGGCCATGTGTCCGAGCACCGCTGCAGCCAAGCCGTGGTCGCCGGCTTCTCGGGAGGCGGTGAGGGCGACGTCGTAACAGCGGTGGGTCAGTGCGGGCTGGTTGAGGTCGAAGAAGGCCAGGCGACCCGCCAACAGGGCCGTCTCCGCCAAGGCGGTGGCGATGGTGGCTCGCGATTCTTCACCGGCGGCGCGCATGAGCGAAACGCCGAGCTGCGCATGGGTGTAGATCGGTTCGAAAAGCGTCCGGGGCGAGCACGACCAGTACAAAGCTCGATGCTGGCGCGTCACCTGGAGGTATGCGTCGGCGCCGCCACCAGGGCCTCGATCAGCCTGCGTGTCGGACAGCGAAAGCAACGGCGTCATGCCGGGCAGGGCCGCCATCCCCAGTAGCCCGCGCAGAACGGTCGCTCGGTCGATGCCGCCGCCACTGCTAGCCATGTCGAGTAACCTCCTGAACTCACCCGCGATGTCGGTGTCGGGCCTCTGCTGTAGTTCGTCCGACGTCAGCAACCCTAGTTCGCTCGCCGGCCGTGCGAAGAGCTGGACGAGGTGTTTTCGGTAGCGCGGTTCGGGCCACCGTTCGCCGGTCTCCCACCGCCGGACGGTGTTCGCTGACAAGCCGGTGTCAGGTTCGCCGGCGCGGCTCATGGACAGCCGGATCTGGTTGCCGAGCTCCTCGTAGGACCATCCTCGTTGGAGCCGCTCCCAGGCGAGAAGGCGGTTCGGAAGACGCTGTCTGCCGTTGCTCACCTCAGCCCCTCCACATCTGTCGTTCGGTCCGTGGCCACCGTAGCCACGAGGATGACTATTCGTCACCGGGTGGTTACGAGCGGACGTGATGTGGACGGTACCGCGCTGCCCGTTGGACCGGTTGGCTGAGCGATGTCCACAAACGCGTTGCCGCGACGGACGGTGTCGCTTACCTGGCGGTGTGCTGAGAGAGCTCCGCGCCGCTGGGAGGACGAGCGGGTGCGCCATACAAGACCCGAATGCAGGTCGCAGGGTCTCTGGCGGGCGCACCGCTCAAATACCGAAACCCGACTCGCGTCGGCGCTGACATAGAGGAGAGCGCAATGCGAACACAATCGCGGCCGTACCTGGGGACCAATGCCGCGATCACGAATACCGGTCGCTACTACCGTCCCGAACTGCGGCGGACTCTGGGCTTCGGCGCGTTGTTGGTGTACGGGCTGATCTACATGGTGCCGATCGCGCCGATGGGGATTTTCGGGTCGGTGTACGCCAGCTCCGGCGGCATGCCGGCGATGGCGTACCTCGTCGGCATGGTTGCGCTGGCGTTCACCGCGGCTTCGTACGCGCAAATGGTGAAGGCATTCCCGCTCGCCGGGTCGGTCTACAACTACGCAGGACTTGGAATCGGCGCCCCCGTCGGGTTTCTCGCCGGATGGCTGATCCTGCTCGACTACCTCCTCGTACCGAGTCTGCTCTACCTCGTGGCGGCTGTTGCGATGCACTCGACCGTGCCAGCCATCCCGGTATGGCTCTGGCTGATCGGGTTCGTGCTGCTCAACACACTCGTCAACCACCGCGGGATCAGGATGACGGCGCGCTTCACGACCGTGATGCTGGTCGGCGAACTCATCGTCCTGGCCGTCTTCGTCGCCGTCGCGGTCTACGCCCTGGCGAACGGCCGCGGTCAGGGATTCTCCTGGTCACCGTTGTTCAACGCGGACACGCTCTCCTCGTCGCAGGTCTTTGCGGCGGTTTCGGTCGCCGTGCTGTCCTTCATCGGCTTCGACGGGATCAGCATGCTCGCCGAGGAGAACACCGGCGGCGCCGGCCAGATCGGCCGGGCCATGGCCGCCGCCCTCGGCCTCGCCGGGCTGCTCTTCATCGCCCAAACCTGGCTGGCCTCGCTGCTGGTCGCCGACCCCGCCGGGTTGCTCGCGAACGGTGACCCGGAAGGCACCGCGTTCTACGACTCGGCACGGCTCGCCAGCGGCCCCTGGCTGGCGACGTTGTGCGCGGTGGCGACCGCCATCGCCTGGGGCGTGGCGAACTCGATGGTCGCGCAGGTCGCCACCTCCCGGCTGCTCTACGCGATGGCCCGCGACCGCCAGCTACCGAAATTCCTGGCCAAGGTGTCCGCCAAGCACAGCGTCCCCATGAATGCGCTCTCGCTGACCGCGTTCTTGTCGCTGGCGATCGGCCTGTACATGAACTGGCGCACCGACGGGATCGCGTTGCTGTCCAGCCTGATCAACTTCGGAGCGCTGAGCGCGTTCATGGTCCTGCACCTCGCCGTGATCTGGCACTACCTCGTCCGCAAGCGCAGCCGGAACCTGTTCACGCACCTGCTGGTGCCGGCTACGGGATTCGCGATCCTGGCCTACGTCGTGATCAACGCGAACGTCGCGGCGCAGAAGCTGGCCTTCGTGTGGCTGGGTGTCGGCATCGTCGTCCTGGCGGCGCTCTACGCCGCCGGCCGACGCCCCGAGCTCTCGGGCCTCGCCGTCAAGGAGGGAGCGTGATCCTCATCGAAGCCCCCGAGGAATCACTGAGGTACACCTTCGGACAGCACCCGCCGCTCGCTGTTCTCCACCCGGGCGACGTAGTGAGGACCAGCACCGAGGACTGCTTCGGCGGCGCAGTCCGTTCGGTCGAGGATTTGCCGTCGCGGGTGTGCGACTGGTTCAACCCGGTCACCGGCCCGTTCTTCGTCGAGGGTGCGGAGCCCGGTGACACGCTCGCCCTGCATTTCGCCGAGATCAACCCGGCACGGGATTGGGGGATGTCGGCGACGTTCCCGCACTTCGGCGCACTGACGACCACCCACGCCACGGCGATGCTGCACCCGCCACTCGAAGAGCGGGTCTGGCGCTACGACATCGACACGACCGCCGGGATCGTCCGATACCACGCCCGCCGTAGTGCCGTGACCGTCGATCTGCCGCTCGATCCGATGCTGGGCACCGTCGGCGTCGCCCCAGCCGCGGGCGAAGTCCGAGCCACAATCGTCCCGGACGCTCACGGCGGAAACCTCGACGTTCCCGAGTTACGGCCTGGGACGACGGTCTATCTCGGCGTCAACGTCCCCGGAGCACTGTTCGCCTTCGGGGACGGCCACGCCCGCCAAGGTCAGGGCGAGGTGTGCGGGGTCGCGGTGGAAACGGCCATGAACGTCACGGTCGCCATCGGCCTGATCAAGGACACGCCCACGCCCTGGCCGCGCTTCGAAACCGACAAACGGCTGCTGTCGATCGGGTCGGCCCGGCCGCTCGAGGACGCCTACCGCATCAGCCAGCACGACCTCATCACCTGGGTCTCGAACCTGAGCGGCTTGGAACTGCTCGACGCTTACCAACTCGTCTCCCAGGCCGGTCAGTCGGCGCCCGGCAACGTGTGCGACCCGAACTACACGATGCACGCCGCCATCATAAAGAACCTGCTCCCCGGCCTCACCCCGTACGGCGGCATCCGTCAGCGCTTGCGCGCCCTCGCCGCAGAGCCGCGGTGACCGTCGTGCGACACGCAGCCGCTGAACCGCACTCGACCCGCCACCCGCTCTGGGCCGACCTCTGGATTATCACCCATGCCGAAGACGGCGAACCGCTCGCGCACGTGCCATCGCTGTCCCTCGGGCTGGCCGGCGCCCTGCTCACCCACCTCGTCCTACCCACCGACTGGGACCGTGAACGGCAAGGCTTCTCCACCAGCCGCGCGCTGATCGTCGGCGACGCCGTCATCGTCACCGACCCGATGCCGACCGGAAAACCCCTGGTCGACTGGGCTACGGCCCACCTACACGCCGCTGCCCGCACGTCGGTCCGCGACGCGCTCAACGATCTCGCATTGTTCGCCTACGACAAAGTCCAAGCGGCGCTCTTCGCCGCCGACATGATCCGTCCGGTTGAACGGCGTCGCCTGCTCGCCAGGAAAACGACCTACCCACTGTCGAACTCCCGCGCCATCTACCAGGTCCGCGGAAGGTTGTGTCACGTCGTCCAAACCTTCGTACGCATCGACCCCGAAACCGACGCCCTCGGCGGTCTCTTCCGCGCCCTCAACCTCGAACCGCAGCTTTACCTCGACCTGCCCGACATCAGCGACCGCCGCGACGCCATGACCCGACGACTCGGGCGTACCACCCGGGCAGCTGAACGCGTCATCCATACGACTCAGGACTTGATCGGCGAGGCGGCAACGGCGGTCTACCGATGACCCTCCATCCGTTTGACCTTACACCCGAGGGTTTCCGACCTTCCCCGTTCGCCCTGCACCGGTGGTCACCCACCGAGCCTGGAACCACGGAGATCGCGGCCTGGGGCATGACCCTGCCCGACGGCAGCGCCATCTTCGCTTCGGCGGCAAGCCCAATGGCTCTCGGTGTGTGCAGCAACGCGGAGCGGGCGGCCTGGATGCACGGGGCCGCCTTGTCCTGGCTCAACCCTGAGCGAGACGAACCTGACTGATCATGCTGTCGCGTGCCGGCATCCGAATTCGAGGGCGGCGTCTGTCCGGGCCGCCGCATCTCCGGGCAAGTCTCCCCGGAAAGCGCCTTCACGGCGCTGTGACTTTCTGTGACAGTTGGATAACGACCAGTGCGTGGGGGATGGTGTGCGGACGGCGGTCATCCGACCGTCCCCGCGAAATCGCCGGCAACGGTTTCGGCGGGTCCCTGGTCACACGCTCTGGCTCAACGCGGCTCACGGGTTCCCTGCGATGGGAGCAGCCAGTGGGCGCCAGTTCTGGAGGCAGGCCGAAATGCAGATTGCAGCCCCTACCACCGTGCTCGGCTACGACGAGGTCGTCCGGTTGGCTACGCGTTACGACGTACCGGTCGAAGACGCGCTGCTGATCGCGCTGAACCTATATGGCATCTCGTCCGATCAGGAAACGCATCGCGCCCGGGTCTCCGTACAGATCGCCTCCGCACCGCACGTGCCATGGATGGTGATCGTGCCGTTGAACGCGGTCCAATCGCCGTTCAGGCTGGTAGGACGTGACTTGTACTTAGAAGAAGACCTTGTCGGCAGCGTTCGGCGCGTCGACGCTGACGAGGCGGTCGGTGGCTACTTCCGTGACAACGGCCTGGCCGCGACGCTGAATCCGAACGCCCGTAGTCGTTGTGTTGGCTGCGCCTTCTGCCCGAACACCCTCGAGGCCGCCGCCGATCCTCGTTTAGCCGAGGAGCGGGAGCTCACCGAATTGTTGGCGGCGATGGTCGAGCAGCACCCACGACGGGATCTGACCGAGCTTCGGGAAGTCACCGTCTCGACCGGATGCTTCGAGCGGGAGGACGCCGCCGTGACGCACCTGCTCGGGCTCCGGACGGTACTCAGTGAGCATGGCATTCGAGCCCGGATCGGGTTCCTGACCTCGGTGATCGGATCAGACACGGCGTTCGCCGAGTTGGCCGAAGGGGTCGCCCCGTTCGTGCTGCGCCTGACGGCCGAGTGTTTCACTCGGCGGGACCTGCTGCTGAAGGCGAGCAAGGCCCAGCTTCGACGCGCTGAGATGCCTGTTCTTCTTCGCCGCGCTCGTGACGCCGGGTTGGACACCTCATTCACCTACATCGTGGGTCTTGATCCGCTTGATGAGCTGCGCGAGGGTGTGGCCGCCCTCGGCGCGCACGTGACCGATTTCCCCAACTTCCAGGTCTACCAGGCACATAACTCGATTATGGCTGGGTTCCGGACACCCGTGGCCGAGCAGTTGGAGTTCTACCTGCAGGCCAGAGCGACGATCGAGCAGCTCCTGGGCGGACGTGGGCTGCGGCCCCAGGCCTGGGAGTGTTACCGGCCGTTGTGGTACTTCACGTTCGCTGGTGAGTCACTGACCGGCGGCCCGCGATGACGGTGGGTCTCACCGGCCAGGCTGACGCGCTTTGGCGGGCGATCACGTACCTCTCGGTGACGCAGCTGCACCTGCGGTCGAACCCACTTGCCGTCCAACCGCTCAGTGCGCCAGATATGAAGGCCCAGCCGTCGGGTCATTGGGGAACCGTGCCCGGAACGGCCTGGGTGCTGGCCCATCTCGGTCTCACCGCCGAGTGCCATGGCGACGTGGAGGTCGTGCCCGTGATTGGCGCCGGCCACGCCGGCGTGGTCCAACGGGCACTGGCCTGGCTCACCGGCGACCTGACCAAGGCAAACCCGCGGTTCAGCCAGGACGTCAACGGCCTTGCTGCGTTGGCGGCGTCGTTCCCCGACATCGACAAGTTGGGCTCCGAGGTCCATCCTGCACTGCCGGCCGGCGCCTACCTGGGAGGCGCGCTCGGCGGCGCGCTTGCCTTCGCTCAAGGGATGGCACTGGACGCGCCGAGCCGTGTCGTTGTCCCGATCTTGGGCGACGGTGAATGTGAGACGCCGACCACGGCGGCGTCATGGCTGGCCCACCACGTGCTTGGTGGCGCTCAGGTACTCCCGGTGGTCCATCTGAACGGTCAAAGGATGGGCGGCCCGTCGCTGCTGGGCGCCATGAGTGACCTGCAGGTGAGCGCCTACGCGCGAGGTTTGGGCTGGGAGCCGGTTATCGTCCACCTTGGTGTCAGCAATAGTTTGTCGGAACACGCGGCGTTCCACGAGGCCCTCGCGGATGGCATCGACGCGACCCAACGCGGAACGTGCACAGTGCTCTTCTTGCGGTGTGTAAAGGGCTGGTCCGGACCACTCGGCGCGCACAAGACACCGCTGACAAACCTCGGCGATGATCCACGCCAGCGGGCGGAGTTGCGCACGTGGATGTCGTCCTACCGGCCGGATGAGCTATTCGACCGCGACGCGCAGCCGGCAGGCGAGCTCGCATCCGCCCTGGCCAACGTACGATTCGATAATCCAACACCGCCCGCGCCGCTTTCCCCTGCGGCGGCATCTCCCGGCGGGCAAGGCTTCGCTGTCGAAATTTCCGCCGTACTGCGAGCACACGCGGCGACCGGCGACCTGAAGGTATTCAGCCCGGACGAACTGCAATCGAATCGCCTCGGGGACCTGGTGGACGAATCGTGGGTACACGAGGTGCTCGCCGAGGAAGTGCTGCTCGGCTGGCTGACCGGATGGACCGCGAGTGGGCGCCGCGGCGTCCTCATCTCCTACGAGGCGTTTGCGCCGCTCCTGCTGACGGGGTTGATCGGGTTGATTAAGCAACGGCGACTCGTCGACCACGCTCTGCCGAGTATCAACGTGCTGCTGACCTCGTACGGATGGCACAACCTGTACAGCCACGGTGACCCGTCGCTGGTCACCGCCTTGCTGGGAACCGCCGACCCGGCCGTCCGTGTGTTCACGCCGGCTGACGCGGACAGGACCGCCCTGGTCCTCGATGAAGCGCTTCGATCAACCGGGCGAGTCAACGTCATCGTCGCCGGCAAGCACTCCTCACCTGTACACCCACGCGAGACGTTCGACGCGGAACGACGCCAGGGCCTGGCAATCTGGAACCACCTGAGCGACCCCGGCGAACCGGACCTGACGCTGATATGTGCGGGCGATCTCGCCGCGACCGTCGTCACGGAAGCCGTCTTCAACATCCGCCGGACTCTCGGTTGTCGTGTCCGAGTCGTGAATATCCACGACTTGACGGCGCTCGCAGATCCGTCTCTAGATCAGCACTTCGGCGAACACGCCACGATTCTCATCGTGACCCTCGGGCACCCCGCCGCGATCTGGGGCTTGCTCGGCGGGCGGTTACGCCGACAGGTCGAGGTAGTGGGGTGGCGTGAAGCTCCGTACCCCATGCCGCAAGACGATCTGGCCGCGTGGGCTGGACTCGGTGTCCCTGGCCTCACGTCGGCGGCCGGAAAGCTGCTAACGCAGCGGTGTCGCTCATGATGGCCGTCATCGAGGATGTCCAAGTCGTTGTAACCGACACCGCGCCGGGCGAGGACTCTCGGTTCGTGGCCCTCCACGCAAGCGGAACCACCGGCTGGTACGGGCCGATTTCCGCAGAGATCGGCCAGTTCGTGAAGACGGTCCTTACTGACTCGTTAATAGGCGCTTCGGCCGACGACCACATCGGCCTTCACGCTGCGCTTCGCCACACCACCGCGGCCAACTGTGGCTCGATAGCGTCTTGGGCCGTCGGCGCCGTGGACTGTGCCGCCTGGGATCTGCATGCCCAACTCGCCGAGGCTCCGGTTGCCGAACTACTGGGGATGTCGCTGCGGTGGCAGGTGCCGCTCTACGCATCGTGGTTGAGCCTTGACCTCTCGCGCCCGGCATCTCTGGCCACCGCCGCGCACGTTGGCCGCGCCGGATGGCAGTTCACAAAGTGGGGCCTGCGCAGGAGCTCCGAAGCAAGCAACCTCGCGGCAGAGGCCACGCGGCTTGCGGCAACGGCGCATGCGGTGGCAGAAGCTCTCGGGCGGCCCGGAGCATTCGACGCCGTCTTCACCTGGAATCCCGTGCTCACCGGGTTGCTCATCAACCAATGGGATCCGGCGGTCGCGATCTGGCTGGAGGACCCCCTACCAGAACACGACCTCGGTGCGTATCGGCCGCTGGCAGCAAAGGTGCCGTTAGCAGTCGGCGAGCGACTGCACCTGCACGCCGACGCCCAGGAATTGTTCGATCTTGCGCCACGGGCGTTCACCCTCGACGTCGTCGCCTGCGGCGGCCTCACCCGTGCGGTCGAGTTGGTGAACGCAGCCTACGCACTCGGTGTGCCGGTCTACCCCCATGGCCGCTCAATCGTCCCGGCAATCCACCTGGCCGCCACCTTTCCCGACGCGATCCCAGCAGTGGAATACCGATTGCAATGGGAGCCGACACGGCAACAGGGATATGCCCATCCCTGGGAGCCGACAGACGGAATGATCACCGTTCCCAGGTCGCCGGGCCTCGGCGCCACGCCAAGGAGAGGTTGATGCCAGAGACTACCCAAAGCCTGCCCGTCACCGGCACCGTTGCGGCCGGCTCGAACGGAATGCTGCTCATGCTCACCGAACGCCTCGACGGGCACGACACCTTCCTGACCGGCCGGCTGCAACTCGCCGACACTCCACCCGTGGCGGTGCGGATCCTGACCTTCGACGACGTCACCGTCCTGCGTCTGCTCGACCAGCCGTCGACGACCCACGCTGGTTCGTGGACGGGCACCCTGCATCTGTCACATGGCTGGCGCTCCCGTGCGGTCCCATCAGACCTGGCCACCGCGGCCGACTCCGCCCGGCGCGACCTCGCCGCACTCGACGACGCGGAGCGCCGCTACGCACTCACCTTCCTCGCCGAGGCGAGCACCCCTTCGATTCGCGAGGCCAGGATCGAGGCCATCGTCTCGGCGCTGCCCACATTGGGAAGCAACGCATGACGCGCCTGCTGGTCAGCATCGACGTTGGAGGCACCCTCGGCCACGTCCCTGGACCGAGTCTGGCGGCAACGCTCGTGACAGCCTCGCCGCTTGACCGGGCCGAGGCGCGCGACATCATCCGCAAAAGGCTGTATCCCCGGAATTCGATCGACGCTGCGGTCATCGCGGACGTCTGCGACGCCCTGAGGCTGCCGGCCAGCGCTTTCCCAGTCATCGCGGGCAGCACTGCGCTGCGGATCGTGCCAGGTGCACGTGCCGCGTTGTCCTCGATGAGCCGGCACGCCAGGCTGGTCACGTTGTCCAACGTGACCAGCGTCGAAGCAGACACCGGCCACCTGCTCAGCCTGCTCCACCCGTGGGTACTCGATCATTTCCCTTCGTGCCGGATCGGGTACGCCAAACCGGATCCGGCTGCCTTCCACCGCGTGGCCGAAGAGTGCGACACCAACCCGACGCATATGGTGCACATCGGCGACGATTGGACCTGCGACGTCGTCGGTGCCCGGTCAGCCTGCGTGACCGCCATCTGGGTGTCGCACGGTCGACCAGCGCCCCAGCCGGAGCTGCTTACCGACGTCGGCCTGCTCGTGGCCGCCGATCTCGCCGCCGCCAGCAAGCACGTAGCCGACCTTGCCACCTGGAGAAGATCATGAGTGTGTTCCGCGGAACCGCAAACTTCTATCGGCAGTACCGTCCCGGTATACCGGAAAACGTGGCCGGTGTCCTGGACGCAGCGGCCCCTAACGGAACGCCCCGACGGCTTCTCGACGTGGGCACAGGCACCGGCCTGGTGGTGGAAGCACTCCTCGGTCGGTTCAACGACGTCATCGCCACCGACAACGACGCCGACATGCTCGCCGCCGCCGAGACCGCACTACGTCCCCTGCTGCCCGACGGCACAGAACTGCAGCTGCAAGAGTTCACGGCTGAGGAATTCACCCCGCCCGCAGGGTGGCGCGCCGACCTGGTGACGATCTGCCGGGCTTTCCACTGGCTCGACCAAGCAGCGGTCCTGGCACGCCTGGACACGCAGGTCAGCCCTAACGGTGCCGTCGCGATCTTCGGTGACAACAGTTTCTGGGTGGCCACCAGCCCTTGGAAGGCAGCGGTCCGTTCCGTCATTCAGGACTTCCTCGGCGAGCAACGTCGTGCCGGCCAAAGCACGTTCCTGCACCACAACCGGCCCTATAGCGACATCATGCGCGAGTCGCCGTTCAACCAGGTCGAGGAGTTCACCGTCCCGGTCACCCGGACCTGGACCGCCGCCAGCATTCTGGGTTATCTGTACTCGACGTCGTTTGCCGCGCCGCACCTGTTCGGCGAACGACTCGACGAGTTCGATCGCACCGTCCGTGCCACCCTCGCCCCGTTCAGCGACTCCGACACTTTTGACGAAGACAACGAGTTCCTCATCCGCATCGGCCGGCGAGCCGGGGAATGAAGCGCTGGTACGGGTCACTGCCCGCGCCCGAGATCGCCACGCGGCTGAGCGAGACATCGATTCTCTGCCTGCCGATCGGCTCCTACGAGGAGCACGGCCCGCACCTGCCCCTACACACCGAAACAGTCATCGCCGAACAGTTCACACATCGCCTCATCGACCGCTACGGCGACCGCCACGACCTGTGGGCACTGCCCACGATGCCGTTCGGATTGTCACTGGAACACGCCGGGTCACCCGGCACGATTTCGCTGCGGATGGGCGCCCTCACGACCTTGCTCGACATGATCGTCGGCGAACTGGTCCGCGCGCAGGCTGCTCATCGTCAACGGGCACGGTGGGAACCGGGGAATTCTCGAGGCGGCGAGCTATGAATTACAGGCAGCACACCAAATGCGGATCTGCACCGTGCGCCCCAGCTCGCTCTCGACCATTCGCGCCGAATCGCCGCTGCCAGAAATCCACGCCGGCCTCCAGGAGACCAGCGTGATGCTCGCCCTCGCACCCAGAGATGTTCACCTGGACCAGCTGACGGACACGTTCGTAGTCGACCCCGCTCATCGTGACAAGATCCAGCGGCTCGTCCTCGACCGGGGAACGACTTGGCCGTGGAGCTCAGGCGACGACCGCATCGCCACCAGCGGCGTCATCGGCGGCGACCCTCGAGACGCCTCCGCCGAACTTGGTGAATCCATCATCGCCAGCGCGTTGGAGGCCTGCTTCGCAGTCCTTCACCAGTTGTGAATCCGCCGACCTCATGGGAGATAACGATGGACTTGACCACGGACGAGCTGACCACATTCACAACCAACGGCATGATTATCAAGCCGGGGTTCATTCCGGCTGACTTGATCGACCGTGCAACGACGCTGGTCACCGATTGGTACCGCACCGACATGGACCAACGCCAGCTCGTCGACTACACGCAGCTCACCTTCGCTCCCGAGCTCAGCGACCATCCCGACCTGCTCGCGCTGTTCGCCAACCCCGGAGTGAGCGGTCTCGTCGGCCAACTCCTCGGCGACATCGCTCCGGTCACCACCACGCAGATCCAGATCCGCATCCCGGATGACGAACTCGGCCAGACACAGCCGGCCAAGGCCATGCACGTAGACGGCGTTGCCTGCCCCCACCTCGACCCCGCCGAACTTCGGACCTTCTCCCTCCTCGTGGGCGTCGTCCTCTCCGACATCGCTGATCCGGCCGGCGGCGCCTTGCGCTACGTGCCTGGGGGACATTTGCAGATGGCCGATTGGTTCCGCACGCAGTGGTCTTTGGGTATCACCGCCCAGACGCCACCGCACATCGATACCGAGCAGGGCACTGCCTTGCTCGGCAAACCCGGCGACGTGCTGCTGATGCACCACCTGGTTCCACACGCGGTCGGTCTCAACCACACGACCCAGCCACGGATCATGGCCTACTTCCGGGTCTCCCACGCTAACCACGCGAGCCACCGACTCCAGGCCCTCCGCGACCCATGGTTGGACTTCCCGGCGCTGACCGCCCGATCGCAATAGCCGATCACTGCGGGCGCGACCGTCGACCGCTCTACGAGATGAAAGGACGACTGGCACATGAAACTGATCGTTCCCGAGGAAATCGGCCTCGCTGTCCAGGCCATCGCAGCTGGTGAACTCGTCGTCCTACCGACCCGCCGCTGGTACATGATCTGCGCAAACGCCCGTGACCATAACGCCTGCGCGCGAATCTACTCAGGCAAGAGCCGGCCACGGGCCAAATCGCTGGCATACATCCTGCCGTCCATTTCCTCTGCGCACGACCTGTTCGTCATTACGCCGGCCGCAGTCCAACTCGCCTCGGCCTTCTGGCCCGGCGACCTCGCCATGATTCTGCGCTGGCGCGACCTCGCCGTAGGAGAGCAACACGAACCAGTCGGCGTACCCGACGCCCTGGTGACGTTCGACCCGGGACTGCTCGGGCAACTGGCCCTGCTGAGCCAGGTTCCCATCGCCGCCACGACGGCGAACATCTCCGACCCGACCAACAGAACGGGACCAGCCATCACCGCGAAGGAGGTCCAGCACTTCGTCGACGAATCCGGCATCGACGTCACGTATTGCGTCGACGGAGGCATCAGCCCGCTGGCCCACCACCTCACCATCGCGGACTGCACCGACGCGACGGAGGCCAAGGTGATCAGGTCCGGCGTTGTTCACGAGCGGGCTATCAGCGCTGTCCTGACAGCGTTCGCTACGGATCAGTTGCCGGCGGATGATGGCGTCCGCTACGCGCAGTAGCCGATGATCATGATCGCTACTCGCGGTCAGCATTGAATACAACAGCGAGTCCCGCCGGGCGCCGCTGGTTAAGACGAGGTCTCTCAAGACGGCCGACATCCAGCAAGCATCAGCCCACATTGCCCGAGCCCATCGACCGTCAGCGCGAGGCCTTGCCGTCGGGCGCCCAGGCGTTGAGAAAGTTCCATCTGGCGGACGACCAGGACAATGGCGGTCTCTGACGACCGAGGCCTCGCTGATCGCCCGGTCGATTTTCCTGCCCAGCGTCTGGTCGTCGGGTTATGCGCTACGCCGGGGGTGTTTGCTGCTTTTAAGGGTTTGGGCGACCGCGTCGGCGGCTTCGTGGTGCAGGCGTTGGGCCAGACCTCCACGGGATGTAGCTAGGCGGTCGACTCCTTCGCCGATCGCCACTTTCCCCCGGCGCGCGCTGGCGGCGTTGCCTTACTGAGTACGCCAGCTGATCCACGCTCCGAGCCACCGCAAGAGCAAACGGCCAGCCCAGGACGCCGAGGGCACCGAGAAGCCGCGCTTCGCCCGCCGTCCACGCAGACGGAACCGATAGCACCATGAACACTCATAGTTGTTGATCGGAGACTATAAGTGCATCATCGAGTGAAGCCCCTAGATGGACTGCGAGAGGTGCGCCGTGGTCTACATGCCCATACTCAAGGGCCGAGAGGGTGAGATGAGAGCCGTCTCCAGACTGCGGAACCCACTCACCCGGAGAATGCTGCCGATCTTCGAAGTGCCGCCGACGCGCCAGGGCCCGATCAAGGATGCGTTCGCATTCACGAAGAAAATCTGCCGATCCGTTCCACCACGCATGACAATCGCAGTCGACGCCGGCCATCTGGCCGACCCAGACGAAGGCCAACGCCGACCACTACTGGACATCGCCGAGGACCTCGCTGCTTGGGGCATTCCCATCCGTCCCGTCCTTCATCTGCACGACTCTGCGGACCGGTTGGCGGAAGCGCGGAAGGCTGCCGCCATGCACACCGGTCACGTAGTCATCCGCCTGGGTGGTGACGCTGCCGACCCGGACGACGAGAAGGCCGAGGCGCAGCTGTCATTGCTGTGTCGGCGCGCCGGAACGACGATCGAGGAGGCGGCTTTGGTCCTCGACTTCTTCGAGGTCCGCTCGGCCCGCGACCTGGGAAGAGTGGAGCCGCTGGCCAGGAAATGCGTTGCCTGGGCGCGTCGCTATCCCTGGGAAACCATCACAGTCGCCTCCGGTGCAATGCCCGAGTCGCTCGCAGACCTGCCGACAAACACCGCTACCTCAATACCGAGACACGACTTGGCCCTGTGGAGACGCCTACAAGAACCGGACATCGGGTTCGGCGACTACGGCATCGCCCATCCCAAGATGACCGTCGGGGGCTGGCACCCTACGCCGAACCTGAGATACACCGACGAAAACGTGTGGTGGATTTACCGACGAGCGCGCGACGGCAACGGCAACAAAGGGATGTACGACCTCTGCGCCTCGCTCGTCGCCGCCGATCACTGGCCCCCTGAGGGCGCCGCGTTCTCCTGGGGCGACGCCGAGATCGCCCGACGCGCCGTCGGGCACGGCGGCCCGGACATTGCGACGGGGTGGCGCGCCTGGGGTACGGCACATCACCTGACCCACGTCCTCAAGATGCTCGACGCTGGTCAGCGAGGCGCGAGCGGCTGATTTACGCGGCGACCACCACAGGCGCCGACCGAACCTGATCGCCGCCGAACCTCCTCGAGTCCGCCCATAGTGCCGCTTATGGTGTCAGCAAGCCTCGTGCGCTGGCAGTCGAGCCGGGCCGGGCCGCCCTGCCGCGGTGGGAGAACGGTGGTGCGGCGGCCTACGAGAAAAGGCGCCCGATGCCGTCGCCGATGATCCGAACGGCATCGTCGGCCATGAAGGCGGAGATGGGCCCGTCCGCCAGCTCGACCAGCAGGTAACGCAACGCCCGTACCTGGATCTCCATGCTGGCCCGGTCCACCGGTGCGGTGGCGGCTCGTTCAGCAAGTGCCACGTGCCCGAAAAGGTCGGCACATGCCGGTGATTTGCCCGGCGTTGTCGTAGGTGTAAGTGGCGGCGGTCGTGATGGTCTGATAGCGGCTGCCCGTAGCCAGACACTCCGCGCTCCAAGCCACCGAGGGCACCGACACGCCGCGCTCCGCGCAATCACGGGAGGCTGCCGCCATGCACACCGGTCACGTCGTCATCCGCCTGGGTGGCGACGCCGCCGACCCAGACGACGAAGAAGCCGAGGCGCAACTGTCATCGCTGTGCCGGCGCGCCGGAACGACGATCGAGAAATCGGCGTTGGTCCTTGACTTCTTCGAGATCCGCTCGGCCCGCGACCTGGGAAGAGTGGAGCCGCTGGCAAGGAAATGCGTCGCCTGGGCACGTCGCTATCCCTGGTAAGTCACCCGCCTGTGGCTGGACATGCTGGCGGCGCGGGCCACATCGGCGCTCGCCGGTTCTCCCGGCGCCCCGACGGTCCGACTCACCGCGGCGGACGGTACGACCGAGAGCGTGACGGCGACCGACTAACGCGATCCGGTTCCGCCCAAACTGCTGAACGGGGATGTCTGCCTGATCGACCGGGCCGCGCCAGGCGCGAGCATCGAACGGATGAACCCGGCCCACGTACACACCGAGAATGATCTGCGCAGCGCGGAACTGGCAACGCTAGCCTGGCCACCGGCTCGCCGCCTGGGATGTTCTTCGACTTCGAGCCCCTGCACCTGATGACGACCGCGACGCTGGCCGGCCTCGCGGCCCATACCGGCTAGCCGGTCGACGGCTGGCGTTTCCGGCCGAACATCTTCATCGAAATTCCGAGCCTCGGCTTCGTCGGAAACACCTGGCCGGGACGTCGGCTGCGGATCGGCCCCGACGTGGTCGCCGAGATCATCGTCGCCAGCCCGAGGTGCGTTTTCAAATTGTGAGTCGAAGAGACAGCCGGTGCAACGCTGTCATGGCTCAGTCTCTCATTCCTCTTCTCGGCCAAAGCTTCTCTACTCAAGCGCGGCGAAGCTGGACCGTCATTTTTGAAGCAATGTCTAAGATTGTTAATTCGAGAATGGTCGAATCTGTAGGTCTTTTGATACAGCTCACCTTAAATTGATCTTGGAAAACGGCTATGCGAGCCCGTGATGTACGTCACCAAGGGTGCCGGTACCCGCTACTCTTAGTAGTCGATTTTTACTTTTTATTAGCTTACGGACTATTTGTCCTGTCACCCTGTAAACCTTGTTGACTGTTCAGGAGTAGTCGAATACATTCAAATTCGTCATTGGCGTAGTTACGGGGGTACCGCCATGGATTTGGCAGTTTCGTGAGCAGCGCATCCATCGCTACGGCCGCCGCCGGTGTCTTCTTCCTGTCTTGCGTAGCCGCTGGACTTTTCGTTCGCTCCATGATCGACGCTGCGCATCGCATTGATCAAATAATTGGCGAGATGAATCCGCCAACCGAAACGACCACCGACGGTCTGCCCGTTTTGGTATCCGACTGAATTTTCCTCAATCAGGGCGTTGTCCATCACGAGGCCGACGCAGTGTTTTGCTGCCAATGAGCTGTGGCGGAGACCGTCTCCGCCGTCAGTAGACAGGAGTATTGAATGGCACGAGTTCGTGCTGCACTGGGTACGGTGACGGCGCTGCTAGCGACGTCCTCGGTAGTGGCGTTGCCGGCCGATACGGCCGCCGCTGCACCCGCATCTCCGGCGATTGAGCCGGTGGTGTCACCGCAGAGCAAAGAATCAGTGTGGCTTTACAACAGCCCGGCCAAACGCGCCGCAGTGGCCAACGCCGCGGCCGCGCAGGTCACCGATCCGCCATCGGTGCCCAAGGGAACCGGACCGCTGCGTAATGCGACGCAGCTGTCCTTCTCGCTTACCGACCGGCTCACCATGAAGGTGAACCCGGGCTCCGGCAACCTGTTGCTCACCAGCACGGAACTGACGCTGCCGGGCATTACCGGCAACACCACGCTGGGTGCATCCTTCAACAGCCTGCTGCTCGGCACCAGCATCGCCAACGGTTCGCTAGGCCCGGGGTGGCGCAGTCGAAGTGGTGCGGACGTACGACTCTATGAGGCGTCAAGCGACAACTCGGTGACCTATGTGGCCGCTGACGGTGTGGTCGGCAAATTCACTGTTTCTGGATCCGGTTACAAGACACCAGGGCAGTTCAAGGCCACCCTGGCCCACAACGGTTCGGGGTGGAAACTGACCGAACACGACAGCGGCAAGGAGCTGTTCTTCACCTCCGACGGGCTGCTCGACAAAAGCGAAGACCGCAACGACAACGTCACCGACTACACCTGGAACGGCTCGCAGTGGAGCGCCATCACCGCCGACAAGGGCGTCGGCTCCGGCAAAACCGTAGCTGTGTCCTACACCGCTGGAAAAATCAGCAAGTATCGTCAGGTCGGCTCGGACAACAGCTCCCGCGAGGCCACGTATGCCTACGACAGCTCGGGGCGGCTGCAGACCATCCAAAGCGCGACACCGCGCAAGGTGATGTTCGATTACAACGCCAATGGTGACCTCACGAAGATCACCACCAAGACCGACACCTACGTGCTGATCACCTATGACGGTCAGCACCGGGTCACCTCGGTCAACCAGGTCACCGACAACGCCAGCGGACAGGGCTCGGTTACCCGATTCGCCTACACCAGCTCAAGCCGCACCGACGTCGCCGACCCGCGCCAGGACATCTCGCAGCCGGTGACGTCGGTACCGCACACCACGTACACACTCGACGACGACGAGCGTGTCACCAAGGCCGTTGACCCGGAAGGCAACGAACGCAACGACACTTACACGCCGTTCGGTGATGTCGCGAGCTCGCAGTCGCCAGAGGGCGGCACGGTAACCAACTCCTTCGGTGCGAACGCCGGCGAGTCCATGACGAAGTCGGCGTCACCGACCGGAGCCAGCGCATCCGCGGCTTACGCCAACGCGGCTACTTCAACGAACCCGACGGCCAACTTCCAACCGTCCTCGTCCGTCGACACGCAAAGCAACAGCTCCAGCTACACCTACAACGGTGCCGGCAACAAAACCTCAGCCAAGGACGCTCTCGCAGCGGAGGCCAAAGTCGACTA
>NZ_LOJP01000001.1:218607-221888 GCF_001553785.1 Actinoplanes sp. TFC3 | reverse complement strand
GCCCCCAGCCGTCCAGCCGCCCCGCGCAACCGTCCTCCCATCGTGGACGGCAAATGCTGCAGTCCCCGATGCGCAACCTCCGCCAGCAGCGACAACGCGTCATGCAACGCCTGCCCGATCGGATCCTGCACCGCCGCAGCCCCGGGGGCCATCACCCCTCGGGCCGCCGGCGCCAAATCGGGAACCACCACCCTGCCGTCCAGCGCGAACCCGATCGGGTCGATGACCACGCCTCCCCCGCTGCGCCGCACGCTGCCCGACACGTACCGCACAGAGCCTTCGAGCGCGGCGGCCATCGCGTCCAGACGCCCCGGTACGCAGGAGACATGCGTCGCCGAGATGACGGCCGTCGTCCCGCTGGCGTCGGCGATCATCGCGTCGAGGCGCTGGCCGCCCGGCGCATAGCTGATCGAGCGGACCTCGGCGACAGGGATGACCCTGACGAGTTCCGCTTCGACCCGGGCGCGAATCGGACGTGGGGGCAACGCGTCCAGCTCAGCGGCGAGGGCGGTGAGGTCAGCCGCGATCAGGGTGCGCGGCAAGTCCTGCCAGGAACCGCGGGTGGCCATGGCCTCGGTGCGACTGAGCCGGCGGGTGCCCAACCGGACCGTACGACTGGCGCTGCGGGCCGCCGACTCGGTGACCACTGCGCCGCCCGCGAGCGCTCCCACGGTCACCCCGGCGACCCGGCGCGCCGCCAGTTGCGGGCCGGTGTCCGGTGTTTCGTACTCGCGGCGCAGCACCAGAACCGTCGCGCTGTCGGCGTGCGCGAGGAACAGGTCGACCACCTTCTCGTCGCCGACCGCGGAGACTCTGGCTCCCAGCCCGTCGAGTCGCGCCCTGCGCAGCGGCGTTTCGGAGGCCTCATCGGTGCCGAGCACCCGGGATCGCAACGACGGTCCACCCCCGGTGACGGCTCGGTGCCGGGCCACCAGTTCGGCGATGTGGTCGGCGAGCGCTTCCGGGCGGTACCGGGCGCTGCGGTGTCCGTACGCGTGAAGCTGCGCAACCAGATCCTCGACCGCAAGCAGGGGCCAGCGCATCCGGGCACTTTCCAGATCGCGCCGCACCACCGCAACGTCCGCAGCCAGCCCCGCCCCCAGGTGCACAGCCCCCTCACGCAGCACCAACCCAGCCAACGCCACCGCACTGTCAAGTCCCGGCCCACCCGTGGGCGCCGCGCTCCCACCGACTTGAACCTGCACGTCCGCTTCGTCGGGCGCCCGCCGATCGGCGACACGGAAGGCCCACACCGCCAGCGCGATCACATCGTCACGCACACCCGCCACGGCGTCAGTCCGAGCAAAGGCCAGGTCATCCGGTACGAGAAAGCGCACAGTCGCCGTCGGCAGTTCCACACTGGGCACCGGGTCCCCGGCCCCCGGTCGATGCACCCGCGCGACGTACCCCGAAGCCTCCACCCGCCGCGCCGCAGCAACCGCCCGCTCCCCGATCCGCGCGGTCACCTGGTCGTCGGTGAACGTCCCCGGCGACCACACTTCCGGCTCGTCCTCGACCACCGCCGCCGCACCGAAGCTCTGATAGGCCAGCACAACGGCCACCATGTGCCGGCACACCCCGGCCGCCCCGCAACTACAGGTGCCCAGCTCCAGGCCACCCACCGGCAGCGCGGTCGTCACACCGTCCGGGTGCACCGCGCGTACCGTGCCATTGTCGTCCTCGGTCAGCTCCGGCATGGCGCGTTCGAGCTCCCGGGCCGCCCGCTTGACCAGACCCCGATTGGTCAGCTCGGCGAGCGTGGCCGCGGTCAGCGCGCACAGGTCGGCTCTCATCGGCCCACCTGCTCGGCCACGAAAGCCGCCAGCTCACCCGGTGTCATCGCGCCCACCGAAGCGCCTACGTCTGCGAGGCGTTGCGCGGTGTCACGATCGAAGACCGGGTTGGCCTGCTGGTCCAGGGCGGCGAGCCCGAGCACCTTGGTGCCCTGCTCGACCAACTCACGCACTGTGCGGATGAGCAGCGACACCGAACCGCCCTCGTAGAAGTCGCTGATCAATGCCACGATCGCACGCCGCGGCTGCTCGATGAGCGTGGCCGCGTACCGCACGGCACTCGCAATGTCGGTGCCCCCACCCAGCTGAACCTTCATGAGCAGTTCGACCGGATCGTCAACCTCGCTGGTCAGATCCACCACGCTGGTGTCGAACGCCACGAGATACGTGCGCACCCCCGGCAGCCCCCACAGGCAAGCCGCAGTCACCGCGGAGTGAATCACCGAGTCGACCATGGACCCCGACTGATCGACCAGCAGGATTACTTGCCACTGCTCAACATGCTTACGGGTACGAGAAAAGAAATGCGGCGTCTCCACATAAAGTCGCCGCTCGCCGGGTTGGTAGTGACCCAGGTTCGCCCGAAGCGTCTTGGTCATGTCGAAGTCCCGAGCCTGCTTCCACCGGCTGGGCCGCCGCGCCCGCGTACCGGTAAACGCCGCCCGCACCTCAGTGGCCATCTTCGCCATCAGGTCACGCACCACCGCTTCGACAATGCGCCGGGCCAGCCGCAGGACCTCGGGGTTCATCAGGTGCTTGGTCTGCAGCACGGCTCGCAGCAGCGCCGGGTTTGGTGCGATGGTCTGCAGAACCGCAGCGTCGGTGACGATGTCGGTGATCTCGTAACGCTCGACGGCATCACGCTGCAACCGCTCAATGGTCTCGCGCGGGAACAGCCGGTTGATGTCGTTCAACCAGTCGACAGTGGTCAGGTTGGCGGCCTCGTTGCCGCCGCGCCGCACGTCGCGCTGGTCGTTGTCGCCATCGCGGCCGTACAGCCAGTCCAACGCAGCATCCCGGGCCAGCCCGTCAGCACCGAGCGCCCCCACAGCCGCCGCGGGCTCGCCCAGCACCAGTCGCCAGCGTTCCAGATCAGGATCGGTCATGAGAGCAGCCCCTCTCGGCGCAAAAGCTCGTTAACGCGCTCGTCGAGATGCATCCCGGCCGCCACCACACCCGGGTCGACGCCGCCACGCAAGAGGGAACGTCCGCTGCCGGTCAGCCCCCGGCGGGTCAGCAGCCGCTCCGCAATGGTCTCGCGCTCCCGCGGCGGAAAGAACTCGAACGCCTGCCGCAACGCAGGCAGCGCAATCAAGAAATCTTCGGCCGACATGCCGGACAACAACTCATCCAGCAGCCCAATAACCTCCTCGGTCTGCAGCACCTCCTCCCGCGCAACCGCAAACAACCCAGCCAGCCAATCCCCAGCCGACGAACCACCAAAAGCCCCCCGCACAGCCCGCAACGGATCCAAGCCCCCCGCAGCGC
>NZ_LOJP01000001.1:198152-218507 GCF_001553785.1 Actinoplanes sp. TFC3 | reverse complement strand
CCCCCCGCACAGCCCGCAACGGATCCAAGCCCCCCGCAGCGCCCCGCCCGTCCTGCATCCGATCCGAGGCAGCCACGCCGTTCGGCAGCGGGTCCGCGGGGCCCGGGGAAGCCAGATCGGCCAGCGCCCAGCGGAACCCGAAAGCGGCCCCGCGCAAATCCGGCGGCGCCCCGGCGTCGCCGGCCAGTCGCCCGGTCACCTCCACCGCGTCGGCCAGGTCCAGCCCGAGCGCCACCCCGGCGTGGCGCAACCCGTCCCGGCATGCCGCCAGCGCACCGATCCGCCCGAGATCAGCCGGCCCCGACCCGCCGCGCACCCCCTCGGCCAGCCACAGAATGCGGCGCACCGAAGCCGCGATGACCAGCCCGAGCGTCGCGCTGTGGGCCGTACCGAAGATGCGGTCGTGACGCCACATGGTGAGCACCACCGCCAGCATCCGCCCCAGCGCCCCCAGATCCGGCGCCGCACCCACCGTCATATCAATATCGGTCAGCGCCCGCGCCGACACGTCCTGCACATCGGCCAGCGCGGCGTCGAACAGCACCCGCGCCAACGCGTCCACGTCACGGTTGGTAGCCGCCCGCTCGGCAAGCACTGCCGCACACGCGTCGGCGAGCGTGGCGCCGTAAGCACCGGCCTCGATGACTGCCGTGATACGCCCCGGATCCGGTTGCAGCGTCCACTTCTCGGTCAGCACCGGATCAAGACCCGTGCTGGGCCCGGCGGTTCGCTCGAACCCGGGCACGCCCAGCACCCGTACCCGATGCAGAAGAATGCTCTGCGCCCGATCCGCCTCGCGCGTCAGATCCAGGGCCAGCTGCGCCGGACCGTCGAGCCCCGCCCGCGCAAGCTCCGCGTCCAAGTCATGAACCAAGGGCGGCGCCGGCGTCGCGGGATGCAGCCGCCCAACGCGCGTCCCGCTGAGCGCCGCCACCATCTCGACCACGACCGGATGGCTCCCGGCTTGCAGAGTTCCCCGCGAAGACCATGGCAACGGTACGTCCAAAGCCTCACTGACCAGCGCAGAAGCCAACCCGTCGAGCACGTCGACCCGGGCCGGATGATCGTGTCCGCGCACCATCGCCAACCCATCGGCCGTGGCCCGCGCCGCAATCAGGTCGGCCGTGGACACCGGCTGCTTGCGCTCCCGCAGCCGCCCGGCCACCGACTCCACGAGGTGCCGGGCCGCGCCTTGCGGACCGGACTCCCACAGCTCCTGGTAGTACCCCGGTGACGGCATCCCGGACTGGTAACCGTCGAACGCGTCGAGCCGGCGAAACGAGTACGGCACCAGGAAACTTCCGCCGAGCGCCCCTTCCGGCAGGGTTGGCACCTCAGGCCACTCGGTGCTGCCACCCGCAGCGAGCGCGGCCACGAGCGCGGGCCGGTGGAAGCCGCCGGTCACCACGACCACCGGCCGATCCCCAGCGGCAGCCTCAGCGGCCCGAACCCATTGCGCCATGTACGCCTCGCGGGCCGTGTCGGACTCGCCGGCCGCGGACTCCCCTCGTACGAGGTCGAAATAGGTGTCGAACTGCTCCGCCGACGCCGGGGTGATTTCGAACAGGTGGTCCCACAGCACGTCCACGTTGTCCACGTCGAAGCTGCGGCACAGCCGTTGCATCACGTCGGCGTAACGCAGCTCGGCGTCGGCGTACCGGTTGCTGCGGCCCTCGAACGCCGGATGCCACGCGGGCAGGTCGATGAACCGCAGCTCCGCGCCCACCTCCCGGCCACGGGTGAGCGCAACCCACTCGGGTGAGTAGTCGCACAGCGGCGCCCACGAGCCGTGCCGGCGGTCCTCGTCGCGGTAGCTGGTGAACACCGCGATCGGCAGGTCATGGCCGAGCAGCAGCTCTCCGATCCGGTCATTGAGGTCGGCCGGCCCCTCGATGAGCACGTAAGCCGGCTGCAGAGTGTCGATGGTGTCGGCGACGAGCCGGGCGCAGGCGGGGCTGTGGTGGCGTACCCCGATGAAC
Source organism: Actinoplanes sp. TFC3 (assembly GCF_001553785.1). Taxonomy (GTDB): domain Bacteria; phylum Actinomycetota; class Actinomycetes; order Mycobacteriales; family Micromonosporaceae; genus Actinoplanes. Next base: position 216,528 of record NZ_LOJP01000001.1, on the reverse strand, counting down.
GTGACCGCCACGGCTCAGCCCGGAAGCAGGTGACGGGCGTGGTGCAGCGCCTTCCACTGGTCCCCCGTGCGCCAGGTGACCTGCTGACCGAGGTAGCGGCGCAGCTTGGCCAGATCCTCGGGGCTGTCCTTGGCGGCGGTGCCGGCCAGACAGGCAACCACGTCCTCGGCGTTGCCCGGCTCACCGCGCAGGAACCAGCCGCGCAGCCCGACGGCATGGGCTACGGACACCGCTTCGGCCGTACTCATCACTGCTGACAACCGCTCCATCGAGTCGCCGCGGGCGGTCTCCCCAGTCCGCAGCTCGCGGAACGTCGTCACCAGTACCTCCAGCACGTCCCGCCGGGGTGCAGCCTTGACGCCGGAGCGTTGCAGCAGCTTGGCAGCTTCATCGGCAACGAGCGACAGTTCGGTGCCGAAGTCGGCGATGGGGAACACCGTCTCGAAGTTGAAGCGCCGCTTGAGCGCGGAGCTCATGTCGTTGACCCCACGGTCCCGGGTGTTCGCGGTGGCGATGATGTTGAATCCGTCGCGGGCGAACACCATCGCGTCCGGCCCGGTCAGCTCGGGGATCGCCAGCACCCGGTCGGACAGCGGCGAGAGCAGGCAGTCCTGAACCTCCAGCGGGCACCGGGTGATCTCCTCGAACCGCACGGTGCGCCCCTCGCCCATCCCGCGCAGCAGCGGCGCCGGCACCAGCGACCTGGTCGACGGCCCGTCGGCCACCAGCAGCGCGTAGTTCCACGAGTACCGGATCTGGTCCTCGGTGGTGGCCGCGCCGCCCTGGATGGTCAGCGTCGAGTCCCCGCTCACCGCGGCCGCGAGCAGCTCGGACAGCAGCGACTTGGCGGTGCCCGGCTTTCCGACCAGCATCAACCCGCGGCTGGTGGCCAGCGTGATCAGCGCCCGGTCGATGAGCGACGGGTCGCCAACGAACTTGCGGCTGACCTCGAGGTTGTCATCGCCGACCACGAACTTGCGAGCGGCCTGCACACTCAGCGCCCAGCCCGGCGGCCGCGCCGCGGTGTCGTCCCGGCGCAGCCGAGCCAGCTCATCGGCGTAGCGCACCTCGGCCGGTGGCCGCTGGACCTCGACAGCGTCGCTCATGCGGTGATCTCCGTCAGGTCGCGGATGATTTCGGAAACGGTGACCGCATCGAGCTCACCCAGCGCGAGCGAGCCCTCGGACCGGTTGCCCCACCGGCTGCCGACGCCGTTCCACAGGTAGATGCGGTCGAGCTTCTGCTCGGGGAAGATGTCCATCGCGCCCACGGCAATGCCCGGGTCGAGGTCGATGACCAGTTCGCGGTTGTCGTCGACCACCAGCTCGATACTGCCCTGAATGCCGGCGTCCTGCGGTTCCTCACGCCGCCACCCACGCCGTTCCAGCCCGATGACCCGCCCGGTCGGCACGGTAACCCCCTCGAAGCGGATGAGCCGGTCCTGCGCGGCTTCCTCCACCGTCAGCGCGAACGTCGGCCGGCTCAGCTGCGGGAAGGGCTGCAGGATCTCGTAGTCGGCGAAGATCTCGACCCAGTCCGGCAGCGACTCAGCGAGGTGCAGCGGGTGCGCGACGCCCACGATCGCGTCGTCGGCGATCGTCGTCTCGTCATCCTCCACCGTGGAGAAGCTGCGGTCCTCGGCCACCCGGACGCCACCGACCAGCTTGCCGGATTCGTCGTACAGCCCCCACACCAGGCGGCGCACGATGTGCCAGAGCAACGGGTGCTCCACGAACAGCCGCCGGAACTCGGCCCCGGTCCAGCGCCGCCCGGTCACCATGGCCCGTTCGAGCCGGCGGATCTGGTCGGCCGCGATCGTGCGCACGTCCTTCTTCAAGCCGGAGAAGGTCTTGTACGCCGCGGTCGCCAGCTCGTCGTCGTCCCGCGCACCCGGCTTCGGCAGTGCCTTGAGCCGCTTGCCGGCGCTGTCGGCAACGTAGGGCCGCAGCTGCTCGTCGAACCCCACGGTGAACTGCCGCGGCCCGTAGTCCAGGCGCATGCTGCCATCGGTGTCGAGCCCCAGGTCGGGCACCAGCCGATCGGCGAGCTGCTCAGCGCTCAGCCCGAGCCCGGCGGCCACCTCGTCCATCTTCTGCTTGGCGGCGGCCTTCAATCCCTTGAACTTGGCTCGCTGGGCAACCCCGTGCAGGTGCATCAGCGCCACGTCGGTACCGATCGCGGCCAGCACGTTGAGCCCGGCGACCGCCTTGGCGTGCCCGCCCTCGCCCGGCCACGCGAGCACCAGCGGACTGAGCCGCCGTACGGTCTCGTCGTCGCCGATGAGCCCCAGCACCTCGAGCGTCCAGTTCTCCTTGCTGGGCGCCCCCGCCATCTGCCACCGCTGGAACAGGCCCCACCCGAATTCGGCCAAGCTCGCCGGGTTACAAGCCGCCTTCACCACGTTGAGGCCGGCATAGGGATCGTCGAGCCGCGAGATCGCAAGCATCGTGATGAGGTTGCCGGTCGCTTCGGCGGGCAGCACACCGTCGCTCACCTTGACCGGCGGCAGCAAGCCCGGCGTCGCCCAGCCCGGAATGACTGGCATGCGTGCGGGCAGCACCGACAGCGGGTCGGTGGCCAGCAAGGTCTCAATTGCCGCCGCCACCTCTGGGCCATAACCAGCCGCCGCGGCGCGAACCTGCTCGCTGAACCCGTTGGTGTGCAGAATGAGCAGCGCATTCTCGGCCTGCCGGCGCGGAACTCCGGCTTTGCTGAGCGCAACCGGCACCAGCCCCCGCGCCGCCGACACCGGATGCCGCAACAACCATGCCAAGGTGGTCGCCCGGACGCTCTTCAGCCGCGCGAACCACTCCGCCATCAACACGGCAACGTCCGGCGACGCGTACGGCGCCAGCGAAGCAGCTCCCTCAGCCGGACTACGCCGGCTCACCGCCAGGGCGAGGGGCAGGGCATCCAACCCGAACCGGGCGACGACCGCCTTCATCCATTCCGCCGCATGCCACGTCTCGCGCGGCTCCCAGTGTGCCAGCACCGGCCGGGCCAGCTCCTCCGGCGCCTCAAGGAAGAACGTCGGCGCCTCCAACCATGAACCTTGACGGTGGTTGAGTACTCGCTGCAGCCGCTGTTCCCAGCTCTCATCGGCGTCGCGGTAGCTGTACCGGTAGAAGTGCGCCCCCGCCCAAGCTTCCTGCTCGCCCTCGGCCCATTCCACGCTCGCCGCGTCCGTGCACTGCAAACCCGCGATCACCACCGGTTTGGCGGCCTTCACCCGGTGCTGCCACGGAGGATCAACAAGCACCGGCGGTACGGAAGCAAGCGGCGCAACGGTAAGGGAGGAAGCGTCCCCCACAATCGTCTCCACCCGCTTGGCCGCCTCCGCATCGAGCTGGGCCACAACGGGTTCCACCAGCTCGGGATGCGCCAGCACGTGAGCCCGCAGCAGGTCCGCCACCGTACGTTTGGTGGCAGCCTCGGCCAGCAACCGCATCGCCCGAGCCGGGTACCGGCCGGCAGCTTCAAGTAAGACCGGGGCCACGTACTTCTGGTCAACCCGCTCGATGAGCCCGCCGATCGCCTCATCCCCGGGCAACACGGCAATAACGGAAAGCAGCCGGCGCTGCGCCTCAGCATCATTGGCCTCGCCGAACCAGTGGAACAGTGCGGAAACCGCACCGGGCCCCACACCTTCGACAATCGTCGACAGCATCGCCAGCGACGTGCAGATCAGCCATCCGGCCGTCTCCGGAGCCAGCGCATCAAGCTGCTCCCGCGTGAAAGCGGCCGTGGTCAGCAGCGACGCCCGGTACACATCCCGGTCGGCGACCGCGGAGTCAACGTCCTGCTCCACCCACTCGCGCTCGGTCGGCACCAGCACCGAGGTAGCCGTCCGCGCGTACACATGCGCATCCCGGTAAGGCGCAAGCGCAGCAACCACATCTGCGTACTCGGCGGCGGAGGCCGCCGCGAGCGCTCCCCGCACGCGCAGCAACACGCTGTGGGAGACGTCGGAGTAGAAGCTTTGACGCACCTGGCCGGGCAACAGGTGCCGCACACCGTACGTGTGGTCGTTGCTCGAAGCGACCGGGTCGTCATCCGCGGCAATCATGCTCATCATGTCGGCGGCCGCCTGAGCCGCAAACCGCAGCCCATGCTCAGCGATCCACACGTCGGCGAACGCCACCAGCTTGTCCCGCGTCCGCCAGTTCCCGATAGCGGTCGCCACCGCCACCGCCGCCGCCCCGCGCGGCGTAGCCTCTGGCTTGCCCTCCTGCCAAGCAAAGGCTTCAAGCCCGACAGCCGGATCCGTGGACGGTGCCCGCAACGCAATCCCCACCCGCCGGGGATCCCGCGCCATCTCTTCATCGACAGTCCGCCGGGCATTCGGATCTACCACGAACCGAACCGGTCCCACACTCCCCTGCCGCGCATACCGGTGCCGATACCACGCCGCCGGGAACACAAAGGTGTCCTCATCTCGCGCAGCGCCCTGCTCGCCCGCATCCTTCACGCGCGCCGTCACACCTGTGACGACCACTTCAGCATCCTCGGCAACGTCGCCAGCCGGGTCGGCGTCGGCAGCGACTCCGGCTTCGGCCGGTTGCCCCGCAGCGACACCCGCGACGGGGGCGGCTGGCGAGCTTGCGGCGCTCTCGACGTACCCCTTCTTGGTCTTCTCGCCGATCAGCTTGCTCTCGTGCGTCGCAGCCGATTGTTGGTCGTCGAAGGTCTTGACCTTGGTCTGCCCGTTGGTGCCCACCCGGCCCCAACGGACCGTGACCTCGGTTTCGTCCCGGCTGATCTCCCAGAACTTCGCCGAACCGCCCTCGACAAACTCGAACCTTCGCATGCGCCAACCTTTGTCCGACAACGCTGATCGCCCGGTGCGACGAAGGCCGTCGGCATCGGTGGCGCAGACGTTAGCGGGCAGCTCTGACAAAAACGGCCCGGCTGACCCGTCCGTGGGTAATCCGAGGGGTGGAGCACCCTCGCTGTGGAGTTGTCAAAGAACAGCAGGCAGCCGATCAGAGGGCAGGCGCAGGCTCGGGTCAGGATGATCGGCGGCGCCGGTAGTGATCGACGACTAGCATGACGGCGGACGCCAGGGCGATCACCCCGAAGACCATGCCGGCGAGCAGGGAGCCCCGGCTCGACAGAACCGAATTGGCAGCCACGCTGACGATGAGGACGAGCCACAGAACCGGGCGGATATTCGTGTCAGTCATGCCAGAAACGCTAGGCAGCGAAAAGACCGGGAACCATCCAGCAGGCTCACCAATCAAGAGTAGAGCTAGCTGTACTGCCGACGGCCTGATCATGACCTAGCCTCGGACGGGTGTTCCAGCGTTTCGTGCGTGATCGCGTCCGCTCCTCGGTCGATGCTCTCGAGCATCTCGTGGGCGGGCTCGGCACTGCGCTGCTGGCCCTCGGCGCGCTGTTGTCGCTGCTCGTCGTGGCCCTCACGTGTGTGAGCGGCGTCGGTCTCCTGCTGGTGCGCAACACGCTACAGATCGTGCGGTCGACGGCCGGCCGGGAGCGTGCGCGCCTTTCCCGCTGGGGTCCGGAGATCATCGATCCGGGGCCCCTGCCCGACGATCTGAAGTCTCTGGTACGCGATCCCATGGTGCATCGAGAGCTGGGTTGGGTCGCTTTACATGCGGTGTTCGGTTTTGTCCTGGGCATCTTCGGTCTCACCCTTCCCTTGAACGCCGCGCAGAACGTGACTTACCCGCTGTGGTTCCAGGCAGTGGACGGCAGCGATGGCGGTCCTGGGCTCGTGTGGTGGCCGCTGCGCGACCTCGGTGATGCGTTGCTGGTCGGGTTGACGGGACTGCTCTGGCTGGCTTTGACCATCGGCTTCCTCCCGCTGATGGCCCGCGCGCAGGCGGCATCCGGGCGGTGGCTGCTGACACCGTCCGGCGATGTCGACCTGTCCCTGCGCGTCGCCCAGCTCGCAGCAACCCGAGCCGCTGCCCTCGATGCTCATGCCGCCGAGCTGCGGCGCATCGAGCGTTCGCTGCACGACGGCACGCAGAACCGGCTAGTGGCTGTGAACGTGTTGCTGGGCGCGGCTCGCCGGGCGCTGAACCGTAATCCCGACTCGGCCGGCGAAATCCTGGAACGCGCGCAGGACGCCACGGAGCAGGCACTTGCCGAGCTGCGCACGGTGGTGCGGGGCATCTTGCCGCCGGTGCTGGCCGACCGTGGGCTTGAGGGTGCGCTCAGCGGTCTGGCCGGAAACTCGGGGGTGCCGTGCCACTTGGAGGTGGACGTGCCGGGACGCTGTGCGATCTCGGTGGAGGCAACCGCGTACTTTGTCGTGGCCGAGGCGTTGACAAATGTGACAAAACACAGCGGGGCGTCGAAGGCGACCGTGACCGTGCGCCGCGACCGTGACCGGCTGCTGCTGCACATCGAGGATGACGGTCACGGCGGTGCCGACGAGATCAGCGGGTCCGGGATCGGCGGCATCCGGCGGCGCGTCGAGGCGTACGACGGCCGCTTGGTCCTGACCAGCCCACCCGGTGGGCCCACGTCGATGCAGGTGGAGTTGCCATGCGGATCGTGATCGCCGAGGACGAGCCGTTGCTGCGGGAAGGCCTCGCGTTGCTGCTGCGCGCCGAGGGCCTGGAGGTGGCCGCGACCACCGAGGATCCGAGCAGCTTCCTGGCCGCCGTGGAGAAACACGAGCCGGACGTGGCGATCGTCGACGTCCGGATGCCGCCGACGCACACCGATGAAGGAATAGTCGCGGCCGTCGAGGCGCGCCGGCGTCGGCCGGAGCTGTCGGTGCTTGTGCTTTCTGCGTACGTGGAGCAGGCTTTCGCCACCGATCTGCTGGCCGGTGGCGCCGCCCGGCTGGGTTACCTGCTCAAGGAACGCGTGGGCCGCGTCGAGGAGTTCCTCGAAGCGCTGCACCGGGTGGCTGACGGCGGCACCGCCATCGACCCCGAAGTGGTCGGGCAGCTACTGACCTGCACTCGCCCGGACAGCGGTCTGGAACGGCTCAGCACCCGCGAACGCGACGTGCTGGCCGCCATGGCCGAGGGGCTGGGCAACGCGGCCATCGCCGAGCGGATGTTCGTCACCGAAGGCGCGGTGCACAAGCACATCCGCAGCATCTTCGCCAAGCTTGACCTGGCCCCCAGCGACCGGGCCGATCGCCGCGTCACCGCGGTGCTGCGCTACCTCGAGAGCGAGCAGCGACGTTAGTAGGTAGTGCTAGCTACACAATGACTTCTATCGCTGGCTGCAATGTGCGAGGCGGATCGCGATCATAGCTTTGAGCTGTGAACATTCAGCGAGATGAAGCCGTTGTCCGAGTCGAGCAGCTCACCCGGATCTATCAGACCGGTGAGCAGCCGGTAACCGCCCTGAACGACGTGAACGCCACTTTCCAGCGCGGCACGTTCACCGCCATCATGGGCCCGTCGGGGTCCGGCAAGAGCACGCTGCTGCAGGCAGCGGCCGGGCTGGACAGGCCCACGTCCGGCAAGGTGTGGGTCGGTGACACCGAGCTGTCCCAGATGTCGGAGACCAAGCTGACCAAGCTGCGCCGCACCCGGATCGGCTTCGTCTTCCAGGCCTTCAACCTGATCGGCGCGCTCACCGTCGAGGAGAACATCCTGCTGCCGCTACGCCTCGCCGGCATCCGGCCGGACCGCGCGTGGATTGCCGAGGTGGTCGAACGGGTCGGCCTGCGTGACCGGCTGTGGCATCGACCGGCCGCGCTGTCCGGCGGCCAGCAGCAGCGGGTGGCGATTGCCCGCGCGCTCGCCACCCGGCCCGAGGTCATCTTCTGCGATGAGCCGACCGGCGCCCTGGACACCCAGACAGCCGCCGACGTGCTCACACTCCTGCGCTCGGTCGTCGACATCCACGCACAGACCGTGATCATGGTGACGCACGACCCGGTGGCCGCTTCCTACGCCGACCGCGTGGTGGTGCTCGCCGATGGCCGCATCCGTCAGGACATGCCCCAGCCCGGAGCCGAGCGCATCGCCGAACACCTCGCCGCTCTCGGTCGCAACCGTCTCGTCGCGCAGGAGGCCTGATCATGGTGAAGCTCGCCGCTCTGACTCTGCGCCACCGCGCCGGCAGTGCCGTGGCCACCCTGATCGCCCTGGCCGCCGGCGTCATGATCCTGATCGCGATGGGCACTCTGGTCGAATCGGGACTGCGCTACCAACCCACTTCCAACCGGTACGAACAAAGCGCCGTCGTCGTGGCCAACCGCGACATGACGTTCACCACCAAGGACTTCGACGGCGAGGTCACCCGCAGCACCGTAACGCTGCCCGAGGGTGGCACCGTGCCGGCCGATCTCGTCGGCAAGCTCCGCGCGATCCCGGGCATCACCAAGGTCACCGCCGATGACAGCGGCACCCATCCGGGCCGGGTGGAGGCCATCTCGGTCGACACCGGCGACAAGGCCGTAGTCGACCAGGTCAAGAAGGTGGCCGAATCCGCCGGGGTCAAGGCGTACACCGGTTCGGACAAGGGCCTGTTGGAGCAACCCGACGGCGCTGCCACCAAGAACTTGCTGGTCACGATCGGCGCCTCGTTCGGCGGGTACGTCGTGCTACTCATCGTCTTCGTCGTCGCCGGCACCATCGGGTTGTCCGTGCGGCACCGCCGTCGCGATCTGGCCTTGCTGCGGGCTGTCGCGGCCACGCCGGGCCAAGTCCGCAGCATGATCATCGCCGAGGCGGCGTGGCTGGGGATGACCGCCTCGGCGATCGGTGTCCCGGCCGGGATTTTCGCCACTTCGTGGGTGCATAACGAGCTCGTGCACCGCGGCTTCCTCGCGGCTGACTTCCCAATCGTCAGCGCCGTGAACTCCGGGCTCATTTCGGTGGCGCTGATGGTACTGGTCGCGGTGTGCTCGGCACTTATCGCCGCGCGCCGGGTCACCGGAATCCGTCCGGCCGAGGCGCTGGGCGAAGCGGCCATCGAGCCAGCCAGAAGCGGCAAGATCCGCCTGGTGGCGGGTGTGCTGATGCTGATCGGCGCGCTGTCGTCCAGCACGGTGGCCGTCAGCACCGGCGGAGAAACTGCGCTGACCGGCGCCGTCGGGATGCTCTACCTGTTCGTCATCGCGGTGTCGCTGCTCGCGCCGTGGATCAATGGCTTCGCTGCGCGGCTGCTCACTCCGGCGCTACGCTCGGTGTTCGGCAACAGCGGCTATCTGGCCGGGGCCAACCTGCGGGCCAACGCGCAAGGCATGTCAGCGGTGCTCACCGCGCTGGTGCTCGCGGTCGGCTTCGGCGGCTCGGTGTGGTTCCTGCAGAACAACTTGGAGCGCAGCACCGTCACCCAGCGCGGCGACGGCACGCTGGCCGACCGGGCACTCGTCTCGCCGGCCGGGTTACCCGCCACCGCAGCCGGTGAAGTTGCCGCCATTCCTGGCGTGCAGGCCGTGACCGCGCTTCGCCGTACCTCCGTACTTGTCAAAATGTTCGACAGCGGAGAAGCGGTCGAGGCGCAAGCGATCGACCCGGACACGGCCACCGCAACGATCGACCCGAAGGTGCGCGAGGGCAGCCTGCAGGACCTGGACGACACGAGCGTCGCCGTGTCGACTATGCGCGCAGATTCGCAGAAGTGGAAGCTGGGCGACGACGTCAAGTTCTGGCTCGGCGACGGCACCCCGGTCACCATGCGCATCGCGGCCATCTATGACCGCGGCCTCGGCTTCGGCGACGTGACCCTGAGCACCCACACCATCGAGGGACACACCCGCACCAACCTCGACGACCAGCTACTGATCCGCACCCAGCCCGGCAATTCCGTCGACAGTGCACTCGCTTCGATCACCGCTCGCTATCCCGGTTCCAGTGTGGTCAGCGCTGACAGCTTGAACGGCCGGCTCGCCAAGGACTTGGCTATCAGCGCCTGGTTGAACAAGCTGCTCATCGGCGTGATGGTCGGCTACGCCGCGCTGGCTGCCGCGAACACCATGGTGATGGCTGCCCTGGCCCGGCGCCGCGAACTGTCGTTACTGCGCCTCGTCGGTGTGACCCGCCGCCAGGTCATGAACATGGTCAACGCCGAACAGGCCGGACTGCTGGGCGTTGCGCTTGTCATCGGCGCAGCGATCGCGGCTACGACCCTCGCCCTGGTGGTGTACGGGCTGACCGGGGATCCACTGCCGTACATCCCGCCGCTCGGCTGGGCGGCAGTTCTGGGTGGCACCACACTGCTCGCCTTCTTCTCCACGATCCTTCCGATCGGCCGCCTGCTGCGCGTCTCGCCGCTGGAACACATGGGAAACAAGGAATGAAAGACACTGGGGGGTCACTTGGGATGATCGGTTGCCTCATCTCCTCGCTACGGACAATTCAGCTCACGGCCGAGCGAAATCGCTGGTGACCTCGTGAGAGCTCGTGCCAGGCTGAAGTGCGTGACAAGCGATACCCAACTCCGGGTGTTCACCCAAGACCAAACCGACGCCGGATGGCGCTCGATGTCCCTGCTCGCTCGCTTCATCCAGCGCGGCGGCCACCCGGCCCCCGTCAAGCCGACCATCCGGCTGCAGGGCAACGAGAAGCAGTACGGCGCCTTCCTCGCCGACGTGCTCACCTACCACTCCGAGGGCGTCTTCACCGGCGGCGGCATCTTCTGGAGCGGCAACCCCATCTCAGCCGAGCCCGGCTGGGAGCACCGCGGCCGCAAGGCGGTCACGGTCACCAGCCAACGGCTGACCGTAGGCACGGACACCTACGACTTCCGCGACCTGATCATGATCCAGCCCAACCCCCTCGAGTGGTCGGTCAACCTCTACTTCCAAGGCCACCCCCCACTCATGCTGAGCAGCCCCTGGATCCCCTGGATGACCGTAGTGATGTGCGCCGAGCTCTACGGCTCGCCGTGGCCCCCCGGCTTCATCGCCAGCGCAGACCTCCCCATGACAACGGGCCAGCACGCGCAATGAAGCCACCCGCACGCAGTTGAGGCGCCACACGGTAACGGCGCCCAAGCGGGAAGGGCGCCCAAGCGCGGTTGAGATCGGCGCTCCTGCAGAAGAGTCGGACTGTCAGGTCAAGGATCGCGGCGCCGGGAACGCTCAGCAGGCCAAAGCCGCCACCTCGCGCACAACATCGACCGCCGGCGGCTTCTTGGCGTCGCACTGCATGATGCCTGAGCGCGGCCGCCTCCAGGAGCGCACCACACCGCTGACAGCAACGCCCCCGCAGCGGTAAGTAAACCCAGTCTCCACTTGCTGCACGGATTCGTACGTCACTACCGCGGCGGCTCGCTCGACGGTAATCAGCCCGGAACGGAGCGAGCGCGGTGATGCCACGCCTACCTGAGCAATGCCCTCGCCGGCCTGCTTAGCGAAGACAGCGAACACGGCTGAGGCGTCAACCGGGCCCGGCCCGTCTACGAAGGACTCGACGGTGCGCACCGGCCTTAAATCGGCGGTGAATGACTTGCTGCCGGAGTCGGGAACCCGTATTACGTCAGACACCTCGGTCACCACGGTCATCCGGGACAGCGGCGCCAGAAACACCCTCCCGCCACTGCACGGCCCTCCGCCCACCTGAAAAGGAGGGCGAGCAACCGAGCCGCCGCCCACCCGAGAAGGACGGCGAACGACCGAAAAGGGAGGGCGAGCAACCGAGCCGCCGCCCACCTGAAAAGGAGGGTGAGCGGCCGAAGAAGGAGGGCGAGCAACCGAGCCGGGAGGCGGAGGAAGATCAGCATCAAACGTCAAGTAAGAACCAGAGCCACCCGCAGCCGCCGAAGACGGAGCAACACCGCCAGCAGCGGGACGAGTCGGACCGGAGGAACCCTCAGCCACGGGAGCAGGCGAGGCGCCACAACCCCCAACGACCAGAACCAGAACTACGCCAACTGCGACAACCGCCCGATTCCGCACAGCTTCGAAGGTTAGCCCCCGCAAGCATCCCGGTGGGCTTGCGAAAACTTGTGATGGCGCGGATGACGGTGATCCTGCAGGCTGATCGGTGTGCATGATTATGACCTGGTAGTGCTGGGCTCTGGCCCTAGCGGGCAGAAGGCCGCAATTGCTGCGGCGAAGTTGAACAAGCGGGTGGCCATCGTGGACCGGCGGGACATGATTGGTGGGGTTTGCATCAATACGGGCACTGTGCCCTCGAAGACTCTGCGGGAGGCCGTTCTCTATCTCACCGGGTTGAGTCAACGCGATCTGTACGGCAGCAGCTACCGCGTCAAAGAAGACATTACGGTGTCCGATTTGGCGGCGCGTACCCAGCATGTGATCAGCCGGCAGACCGATGTTATCCGTAATCAGCTGGCTCGCAATCGCGTTGCCATGATTACGGGGACCGGGCGGTTTGCTGACGCCAATGCTATTTGGATTGACGGCGGGGATGGCCGGGAAAACAGGGTCACCGCGGAGAAGATCATCATTGCTGCTGGCACTCGGCCGGCTCGACCGGACAGTGTTGACTTCGATGAGCGGACGATTGTTGACTCCGATGGTGTCATCAACCTTGAGGCCGTACCGCGAAGCATGGTTGTGGTTGGTGCCGGTGTCATCGGCATGGAGTACGCGTCGATGTTTGCTGCGCTGGGCACCAAGGTCACGGTCGTGGAGCGGCGGGACAGGATGCTCGACTTTTGCGATGACGAAATTGTCGAGTCGCTGAAGTATCACCTCCGGGATCTGTCGGTGACATTCCGGTTCGGCGAGGAAGTTGCCTCTGTCGAGAAGCACGCTACCGCCGCATTGTGCATTTTGAAGAGCGGCAAGAAGATTGTTGCGGACACGGTCATGTATTCCGCCGGGCGGCAAGGGCAAACCGACGATCTGGCGTTGGAGGCCGCGGGATTGAGCGCGGATCGGCGCGGGCGCATTGAAGTTGACAGCAATTTCCGTACGGCGGTGGAGTCGATTTATGCCGTTGGCGATGTGATTGGCTTCCCCGCGCTGGCCTCGACGTCCATGGAGCAAGGACGGCTCGCGGCTCTGCACGCGTTCGGCGAACCGGCCCGCACGATGCACCGGCTGCAACCGATCGGCATCTACACGATTCCGGAGATCAGCTTCGTCGGCGCCACCGAGGATGAGCTGACCGAGAGTTCGACGCCGTTCGAGGTGGGTATTGCCCGGTACCGTGAGCTGGCTCGCGGTCAGATCGTCGGTGACTCGTACGGCATGCTGAAACTCCTGGTCTCCCCTGAGGACGGCAAGCTCCTCGGCGTCCACGTCTTCGGCACGGGCGCCACCGAAATCGTGCACATCGGACAGGCTGTCATGGGCTGCAACGGCACGGTCGACTACCTCATCGACGCGGTTTTCAACTACCCGACGCTCGCCGAAGCTTACAAAGTCGCAGCTCTCGACGCTGCCAACAAGATTCGCAACATTACCCGCATCGATGGCTGACCGAACGGGTAATCACGCACCATGAGGGTCAGGGTGCTGGCGCTGGCGTCGCTCGTTCTCATTGCCGGGTGTTCCGCCGTCGATGACAACGGGCGCGACTGGAATCCCAAGCACCAACCGGCCTACGCGCTCCCGGAACAGAACGACGCCCCCGCACCAACCGCCACTTGGCCCGGCGAAGGAAAGGGTCTGGGCCTCCCAGGACTGGGCCAAGCCGACCCGAGCAAACCACCGCACGAGGTACGTGGCGGCAAAGGCTACGAACCCGGCCAGCCGCCGCCCGGTCAGACCGACCCGGCCCAGCCGCCACCCGGTCAAACCGATCCGGCCCAGCCGCCGCCCGGTCAGACCGATCCCGCCCAGCCGCCGGGCCAGGCCGCCCCCGGTGCCTACACCTTCCAGCTGGCCGACGGAGCCGACGTGGTCCGGGTCTCGGTAGGTGACCTGGACGGCGATCTCTATTCGGTCGCCACCCCGGCCGAGTCCAAGTCCATACCCGTTGTGTCCGCCGATCGGCACGCTGTGATCGCGGGGCTGCGGGGCACCAACGAGTCCGGTCCCGCGCTGGTGATCGTGGTGCTGGCCAACGATGTGCGCTGGCAGGTGCGCCTCGCCGGTGGCGCGAGCGATGAGACAGTCAACTTGACCGGCGGTCAACTGGGCGGCGATGTTGAGCTTACCGCCGGGGTCAGTCGCGCTGAGGTGTCGCTGCCGGCCGCCCACGGCACACAGAGCGTGACCATGAGCGGCGGTGCCAGTCAGCTTCTGGTCCACATCAAAGGCGCTGCGCCGGTACGGGTAGCAGCCCACAGTGGTGCCGGCAGCATCACCATCGACGGCCAAAAACCAGCCCCCGGCCAGCCACAGGGAACGGTGCTGACAACCCCAGGCTGGGACACCGCACCGGACAAAGTCGACATCAACGCCATGGCCGGAGTCTCCGACCTGCGCGTTGACCGAAACTGACCGCTACCCCGGCTCTCCCAGCACCTTCCCCGGGTTGAACAGGTTCAGCGGGTCGAGCCCCGGGTTGAACAGGTTCGGCGGGTCGAGGCTCTGGCTGGTCGATGTTCACCGTGTGGCCGCAGTCCTCGGGGATCAGCGCGCTGGCGCCAGTCGACGGAGGCGGCGAACCCGAGGATCAGCACGATCGCCGGGGCCGCCGCCTCCATCGGTGTAGTGCGGTGTCACCCCGTCGCTGGTGGAGGTTGTCGCCATACCTGCGACATTACGACGCGAACTCGTCAGGCGTTCAGGAACTGTTCGGGCTTCAGCGCCCGGTTCGTGATGCGCACGTCACCCATCCAGCCGTAGAAGCCCTGGCCGTACCCGAGGTTGTAGGAGGTCGCGCCGAGCACGAACGGGCGGCCGAGGGTGGCGATGCCGGTGGAGGGCTGGCTCGGGTTGCGGGCGATTTTCGAGCCGTCGACGTACACAATGCTGCGCTGTCCGTTGTTGACTACGGCGACGTGCATCCAGCGGCCGGTGGGCAGCGCGTGGCTCCACGAGGTCGGGCTCGCGTCCTGCACCGCGGGGTAGACGACGTACTGCAGGAAGCGCTCGCCGGACAGGTTCAGGCTGCAGGTCGGCTCGTTGGGGTTGTAGCCGTTGGTCTTGCCGGCGTCGGCCATCCGGCCTTCCCAGCTCAGGATGCCCATCCACGAGTGATCACCCTCGAACGGCTCGGGCAGCTTGAGGAACAGCTCAATGGTGTAGCCGTTGAGGAACTTTTCGCTGTTGAGCGGCGCGTGATCGCCCGTCTTCAGCAACCCGGCGTGGTCAGGGTTCTTGCCGCCGTCGAAGCGCAGGCTGGCATGGGCCGGCTGGTTGACGTGGTGCTCGGCGGACAAGCTGATTGCTTCGGGCTGCCGCACGTACAGGTCGTTACCGTGTCCGCTCAGATCGCGCACCACCGAGCCCGCCGTGACCGCCTGGCTGACCCCATCAAAGCGCCAATAGGCGACAGTGTTGCGGCTCACCACCGTGGAGGCCGGACGCGCAGGTGGCAGCACCGGCGGATCAAAATCCGCGAACCGCTCGTCGAAGTCGATCGCGATACTGAATCGGTCAGTCGGACCGGTGAGTTCCAGCGTCTCCGCCTCCAGCGACGTGCGCGACTTCTTGTCGAGAAACCACGGCGAGAAGGTTTCGACGTCGATGGTGTTGCGCACGAGATCGAACGCGTACGTCCGGATCATCGCGGCCCCGCCGTAGTAACGGTCCTGGTAGTTGGTGATGTGCACGTGCACGTCATGCCCGGCGTCGTTCTTGAGCACCGTGCGCCCCGGCGGCCAGTAGTGCCCGTTGAGGGTCAGGAAGATCTGGTCGTGGTGCTTGATCAGCCGGTCCCACAGCCGCTGACCGTTCGCGGACAACGCGGCGGTACCGGCATCGTCTGCGTACGCGAGATCGTGGGTGGTCACGATCGCTGGCACGGTGCTGTGCTGCTTGAGCACGCTGCCGGCCCAGGTCAGACCCGCGTCGGAGATGCGCCAGTCCAGCGCCAGGATCAGCCACTGCCGTCCGCCGGCCCGGAGCAGGTGCGCGCTGTTGTAGCCGTCGGGTGAGGCACCCAGGAAAGTCGGCGACTTCTGAAAACGACTGGGACCAAAGGCTTTCAGGTACGCCGTAGCGCCGCGCTGATCATCGGTGCCACCGTTCACGTCGTGATTGCCGGCGAGCACGCTGTACGGAAGCTTTCCGTCAATCTTGCGGAAGGTTTCGCTGGCCAGTCCGATCTCGGCTTCGGTGCCGTGCTCGGTGACATCGCCGAGGTGCGTCATGAAGGCCACGTCGCGCTGGTCGACGAGGTAGCGGAACGTCTCGCGCAGCGGCTCGGGGTCGGCGCTGTCGGCGTCGAACAGGTACTGGGTGTCGGGCAGCACAGCCAGCACGAAGCGGCTGTCCCCCACGGTCTGGTCCTTGCCGGCCGCGCTCGCCGCTGCTTGAAAAGCAGGAGCCGCTTGGAGGGCGGGAACTGTCGCTACCAGAGGCGCGGCTGCGGCCGCGCGGAGTAGATTACGTCGATCCACGCCGCTCACTCTGGCTCAGCCGGGGACAACGGCCGGTAACTACGAGGCGAACAGCGTTCTTGTCGCCGCGAGTTCCCTTTCCGGACATGACCTGGTTCAGCCCCGGGCGCGAACCGCCAATCATCCTGCGACCATGCGAATCGCGCTGGTGACGGAGTCCTTCCTGCCGGACGTCAACGGGGTTGCCCACTCGGTGCTGCGGGCGGCCGACCACCTCCTGCGCCGCGGCCACGACCCGCTGGTCATCGCACCGCGCACCGGCCCCGCCCCGGAACTGCCGTTCCCCGTCGTCCGCATCCCGTCGCTGCCGATGCCGGGATACCCCCAACTGCGGCTCGGCCTGCCGACCCCGGCGATCACCGCCGCCCTGCGCGCTCACCGGGCTGACGTGGTGCACTTGGCCAGCCCGTTTGTCCTCGGTGCCTGGGGAACTGCCGCGGCCCGGTCACTGAAGTTACCGGCGGTGGCGGTCTATCAGACGGACGTTGCAGCGTACGCGCGGGCGTACCGGGTGGGGATGACCGAAAGCGCGGCGTGGGCGTGGATCCGAGCGGTGCACAACTCCGCGGCCCGTACTCTCGCCCCGTCGACCGAGTCGGTGGCGGCGCTCGACGCGCACGGCGTGCGACGGGTGCATCTGTGGCGTCGCGGTGTGGACGACGTGCGGTTCCACCCGCGCAAGCGAAGTGCCGGGCTACGACGCGCGCTGGCGCCGAACGGTGAGACGCTCGTCGGCTTTGTGGGTCGGCTCGCGGTCGAGAAGCAGGTCGAGCTGCTGGCGCCGGCGAGCAAACTTCCGGGGGTACGACTGGTGGTGGTCGGTGACGGCCCAAACGCCCCGACCCTGCGCAGAGCCTTGCCGGACGCGGTTTTCGTGGGTGCCCGGCACGGCGAGCAGTTGGCGCGGATCTACGCCAGCCTTGACGTGTTCGCGCACACCGGTCCGTACGAGACGTTCGGCCAGGCGGTGCAGGAGGCGATGGCCAGCGGGCTGCCCGTGGTCGCCCCGGCGGCCGGCGGTCCCCTCGACCTGGTTCACGACGGACGCACCGGTCACCTCGTGCCCCCGTTCCGCGCCGGCGGCTTCACCGACGCCATCGCCGGTCTGGTAGCCGACTCCGAACGCCGCCTCCTCTTCGGCGCCGCCGCCCGCGTAGCCATCGAAGGCCGATCCTGGGGCGCCGTCGGCGACGAGCTGATCGCCCACTACGAGGCTGCCCTCGCCACGGACCTGGTCCCCGCATGAGGATTGCGCGGTTGGCCAACTTCGTTACTGAGCGGTGGGGTGGGGCTTCGTACTGCGCTGCGGAAGCTTGGCACTGGGTAGCGTATGGCCGGACCATCTTGAAGTTTCCGATCGCAGCACGTACCGCTAAGCGTGGATCTTGAGCAATTCTCCCCGACCCGGCATGACTCCGCGTTGAAGCGTCGCTGGGCCGGCCCCGACGATGTGCTGCTTCCTTGGTCACTTGCGCGATCGCGATGAGCTGGTCGCAACCGCCGACATCGCGGCCGCCCCAGGCCCAATCGAAACGTTCGGCCTAGGTGCCTTGGCAGCCCTAGCCAGCGGTACGCCCACAGTCGCCCATTCCGCGGGGGCTCTCCCCGAGGTCGTACGCTCAGCCGGAATGGCCGACCACGACGGACGCACCCTGGCCCGGGGCGTCCGATCCCTCCTCGAACGCCCAAACCGCCGCCTGATCGCCCGAGCCCGTGCCGAGGTCAGCGGCAGTAGAGGGATTACCTAGCGGTCATGCACGAAAGTCGAGTCAGCCCCCCGCGCCTTGTCATAGCGCTGTCAGCCCAGAAACGCAGAAATGCTCGCTCCGGCAGGAAGCCTGAGCGGGCATTTCTTATCCTTTTCGGTATACACAGAAACGCCCGTTCAGATATGAATCTGAACGGGCGTTTCTGACGTTGAGTCCGGCGGCGTCCTACTCTCCCACACCCTCCCGAGTGCAGTACCATCGGCGCTGGAGGGCTTAGCTTCCGGGTTCGGAATGAGACCGGG
>NZ_LOJP01000001.1:160786-198052 GCF_001553785.1 Actinoplanes sp. TFC3 | reverse complement strand
CCAAAGGAATCCAAGCTTCCGAAGAAGCCAGAAATAAAACAATTGGCACTGGCTTATCAAGCACCCTGTTGAGTTCTCAAAGAACAACCACACACCGGAAAACCTGCAGCCTTACTTGGCTGCCTGCCCCCGGGGCACTCGTTCAACTTTACTAGGTCTTCCGGGCCGTGTCAACCGGTATCTCCCGGTTGGTGCCTTTCGTCCCTAGCGCACCCTTCGTTACGGGCCCGGGGCGGCGCTGCACAAGGCAGCATCGCTACGATCCCGTAGTTCGAAGGATTTGGCAGGACGGCCGGAAGCTGATCTCCCTAGTCCCGGTTTCCCGTTCCTAGTTCTTTCTGCTTGCCTCGCCCGTTTCCCTGCCGGCTCGCAAAACATTACCCGGTCGTTTCCTGGGCTCCAAATCGGCCCCCCGTGTCCCGCACCACAGGGGACTCGACCTGCGAAAACCTCCATCAAGGGGTGGCAACGGACAGGACACCGTCCTGCACCCGGGTGCGCAAGGTGGGCTGATCGTTTGCCGCTGGCCCGTGCACGACGACGCCGTCGACGAGCCGGAACGTGCTTCCGTGCCACGGGCAGACCACACAGGCGTCAGCACCCGCGCCCTCAACATCGCCCTCACCGAGCGGTCCGCCCTGATGCCCGCACTGCTCGATCATCGCCGTGACCTCGGAGCCGTTGCGGTACAGGAGCACCCGGACACCGTCGATTGTTCGTACCGCTGGCTTTCCTTCTGGCAGTGAGGCGATTTCCCCGACCTCGGCCCAGTTCTCGGGAAGCCGCAGCAACTCGGCGGCGGCCTGGTTGACCCCGGCTCCCTGCTTGTACGAGAGGTGGCCACCCAGATAGGCACCAGCTCCGGCAACCGACAGCCCGGCGTACGCCAGCATCTTGCCCAGCCCCCGCCGCCCGGAGAATCGCGCCGCGAGCGACCCCACATAGAGAGTGGTCGCCACCGCGTTGCTGGCCGCGTGCACCAGACCGACCCGCCGCTGGTCCTTGGCCAGCGACGACCAGTCGACCCAGCCCGCCGCGATCGCCGGCACCACACTCGCCGTGCCCACACCGATCAGCGTCGTTGCTGCCTTGTCCTGCCCGGGAAGCAGGTCAAGGACCGCAGCGCTCATGAATGCGCCGACCGGAACCTGAACCAGGACGGGATGCACCGGATGTCCGAGCCAGGTTCCGTGCAGGAGATCGCGTAACCGGCGGGGCGTCACGTTCTGCACGGTCTGCTGGATGCGGTCACTGACCGGGTCCAGCGAGGTGGCTTTCTCGAGTCTGGAAAGTGTCTGCCGCAACATGGAGGAGGGGTACCCCGGCCTGCGCAGCCCAACCAGGGGAAACGCTGATGGCATGACAGGTTTTGTGGCGAGCCGTTGGTGAAAGTGTTCTCGGTCGGTGAGCGGTTGATCGGGCTGCGGTGATTTCGGTTGCCGGATTTCTCAGCTGACCCGTGCCCCGGCCGATTCTGAACCCCCGCGGAAGAGGAATCACCACAGAGCGGAGCGGTTATGAGGGGGCGATGGCGGGCCGGGTTGGTGTCGGCCATCCTCATGACCGTTTCCCTTGCGCTGCCCGTGGCATCGTCCGCGGGCAGCGCCGGTCTTACCGCGGCGCCGGCCGGCACCCGGGCGATGTGGCTCTGGGGTGACCAGCCCGCCGCCGAGGTGGTGGATTGGGCCGCCCGTCAGCACGTTTCGGAAGTCTTCGTGTACGTCTCTCCCGCGGTGCTCACCAATGGTGACCTGGAGCGGATGCAGGAAATGAAGGAACGCGCGGCGGCACGCAGAATCAAACTGCGGGCGCTCGGCGGTGACCCGGCGTGGGTGACGAACCATGCGGCCGCGCTGGCTTGGCAGCGGACGGTGGTGCAGACCGGGATCTTCTCCGGCATTCACCTCGACGTCGAGCCTTATCTGACCCCCGGTTGGTCCACCGATTTGGACACGACGCTGGCTTCGTACCTGAAACTGCTCGACAAAATGCGGGCCGGGAGCACTCTGCCGCTCGAGGCGGACGTGCCTTTCTGGTACGGCGAGTATGTGATCGGTAAGAAGAACATCGCCGACGAGGTCCTGCGGCGGGTCAACGCGGTGACCGTGATGAGTTACCGCGACACCGGCACCGGTCCGAACTCCATCGTCGAGATCAGCCAGGACTGGCTGACCCGGGGGAAAACGGCGGGCAAGCGGGTGCGTCTGGGCGCGGAAACGACCGAACTGCCGGACTGCCCCTATTGCACGTTCGCCGAAGAAGGCGCCACGCGACTGCAGAGCGAACTGGCCAAGGTGGACGCCGCGACGCGAAAGTCGGCCGCTTTCGCGGGCATTGCCATCCACCGGTACGGCACGTGGCGCGCCCTTCCGGCGTGATGGAAACGTTCCCACACTGAAGGTTTCGAGCGCTGGCGGCTGGGCAGATTGTCGCGGGTCCTACCGGCCAATCAACGGACGAACGCAACAAGCCGGCAGGACCCGCTTTCCCCTCCGGCGAACCGGAGGGAAACCTACGGCCGTAACCAGACCGCTTCGTCGCGATGCGACTCCAGCGGCGCCGGATAGTCGAGGCCTGAACGAACCGTATCGGGCAGGCGCCAGGGTTGGTGCACCGCCTTACCCGCGATTCCCGCTAATTCGGGTACGTAGCGGCGAACGTACTCGCCGTCGGGGTCGAAGCGCTCGGCTTGCCGAATCGGGTTGAACCGCCGGTACGGCCGGGTGTCGTTGCCGGTGCCGGCCACCCACTGCCAGTTGCCTGAGTTGTTGGCCACGTCGCCGTCATTGAGCCAGCGGAAGAACCATTTCACGCCGTCGCGCCAGTCGAGCCCGAGATGCTTGGTCAGAAACGCCCCGGTGATCAGCCGTGCCCGGTTGTGCATGTAGCCCTCGGCCTGCAGTTGCCGCATCCCCGCATCGACCACCGGAACCCCGGTCAGCCCGTCCTTCCAGTGCTGCAGGGCATCCTGGTCGTACCGCCATTCCTTGTCGCCGCTGGAGCGGTAGGCCTGCGTGGAGATCTTCGGGAAGCCGTAGGTCACCTGGTAGTAGAAGTCGCGCCAGCCGAGTTGGCGGACAAAGGCCGCGGGTCCCGGTCCGTCGATGGCGCGAACCGCATTCGCCACAGCCAGCGGCGACACACAACCGAAGCGCAGGTACGCGCTCAGCCGCGAAGTGCCGTCGGCGGGCATGTCATTGTGCAGCTCGTCGTACGGACCGACATGCTCCAGCCAGGTCTTCAGCCGCCGCAGTCCTTCCGCTTCCCCACCGGGCAACGCATCCGGCGAGGCACCATCGGGGATCGGCGGCATTTCACCGACCACTGAGCCAGCCGGCAGGGTCACCTTTCGCGGGGTCGCCACCTCGTCGCGCCACTTGGCCGATTCCCACGCCCGGTAATAGGGCGAGAAGACCCGGTAATTGCCGCCTCCCCCGCCGGGCCGCACATCGCCGGGCGAGACAACCGCCGTACCCGGGAAAAGCCGCACCGAAATGCGCAGGCGCTCGCCTTCTTGCTGCAGCCGCTCTTCCCGGCGCCGCGCATACGTGCTCACGTCCTGCACCAACGCGATGCCGTCCGCGTCGATTTCACCGGCCAGCCGCAACGTCTCCTCGACCGGGTCGCCGCGCCGGATCACCAGGTCGCCGCCCAGCTTGCGCAAACTGTTCTTCAGGTCGGCCAGGCTCTGGTGCAGGAATCGCGCGCGGTTCGGCGAAAGCTCCTGCAACCGCGGATCCAGCACGAAAAGGGGTACGACCGCAGCAGCATTGGCACAAGCCGAGGCCAGCGCCGGGTTGTCATGCACCCGCAGATCCCGGGTGAACAAAACGATCGCGGTCCGCATGTCAGCCTCGCACCAGGGGAGTCATCGGCGTGCCCGCCTTGGTCAGCAAGGACCGGGCCGCCACCCGGGCCCGGATCTGGTTGGGAACCGTGGCGCGGCGGACGAACACGTCGTAATCGGCGGCGACGACTTCGTCGAGGATCCCGGCGTACAGCTGGAATGCCGTTCTCATGCAGGCCTGCGACGCGGGCGCGAGCATCGGGATGCCGGGCGCGGCGGCGGCGTAGTGTTCGTCGGCGCGGGCGACCTCGGCCCTGATCAGCGCCTTGATCGCCGGGGTGGAGCGGCCGGCGGCCCGGGCGTCGAGCAGGTCGGCGCGGGTCACCCCGAACTCGGCGAGGTGCTCGTCGGGCAGGTAGGTGCGGCCCCGGTCGAGGTCCTCGGCGACGTCGCGGATGAAGTTGGTGAGCTGGAACGCCAGGCCCAGCTGACGGGCCGGTTCGCGCGCGGCCACCGGGTCGGTGGAGCCGAGGATGGGCAGCATCATCGTGCCGATGACCGCGGCCGAGCCTTCCATGTAGTCGAGCAGGTCGTCATACGTGGCGTAGGAGGTGACCGTGAGGTCCATCGCCATGCTGCGCAGGAACGCGTCGAAATCGTCGACGTTGAGGTCGAACACCGCGATGGTGTGCAGCACGGCGGGCAGCAACGGATCGTCGTCCCGATCGCCGCGCAGCCCCGCAACGAACCGATCCGACCATTCGGTGAGCCGTGCCGAGCGCTGCGCGGGCGGCAGGTCCTCCGTGCGGTCGACTATTTCGTCGGCGTAGCGGGTGAATCCGTACAGCGCGTGGACATGCCGGCGCTTCCAAGCGGGTAACAATCGAGTGGCCAGGTAATACGTGCGACCGTGCCGGCGGTGCAGCTGACGGCACCGCTCGTAGGCGGCCGCAAGGTCCGTCTCCACCGCAGTTCCTCCAAAGTTCGGCCGGCTCAGAAGTAAATCGACTCACGAATCGACGCAACCTGAAGCCTACGGTAATGTCGGCATCGTGGCCAACGACATCCTCGAGGGAAAGGCCGAATGCCGGCCTCCCCACCAGACGACCCCCGCCGAGGGGCTGGTGAACGCGGTCGAGGGGACCCTGGCCGACTTCCTCGCCAGCCAGATCGCCGCCCTGGACGCGGTCGATCCCGAGCTCGGCGGTTTCGCCCGCATCACTCGTGACCTCGTGCTGGCCGGCGGGAAACGACTCCGGCCGACGTTCGCGTACTGGGGCTGGCGGGGTGTCGTGGGCGCCCGCGAGCCGGTTGGCCCGGTGCTGCCGGCACTCGGCGCGCTGGAGCTCATGCACACCTTCGCCCTTGTGCACGACGACGTGATGGACGAGTCGGCGACCCGGCGCGGCCAGCCGACTGCGCACCGGCTGTTCGCCGCTCGGCACAACACCGCCGGGCGCCTCGGCGACCCCGAGCGCTTCGGGTCGTCCTCGGCGATCCTGGTCGGCGACCTCTGCCTGATCTGGGCTGATCAGTTGCTGGCCCAGACGGCGCTGACCTCCGCGACGCTGTTCGCCGTTCGAGCGCGCTACGACCGGATGCGCGTCGAGGCCGTCGCCGGGCAATACCTGGACGTGCTCGGCGAGAGCCAACCGGCGAGTTGGTCGCTGGACCGCGCGCTGCTGGTGGCCCGGCACAAGACGGCGAGCTACACCGTGCAACGCCCCCTGCAGTTCGGGCTCGCGCTGGCCGGACCGGCCCGGCCGCTCACCAGCGAGCCCCGGTCCGACACGGAGCTGATCGACAACGCATACCACCGCTACGGGATCGCGGTGGGCGAGGCGTTCCAGCTCCGCGACGACCTGCTCGGGGTGTTCGGCGACCCGGCTGTGACCGGCAAGCCCGCCGGTGACGACCTGCGCACCGGCAAGCCGACCGCCCTGCTGATGCTCGCCCGCCAGCTCGCCACCCCCGCCCAGCGGGCCGAGCTGGCCTGGGACCCAGCCGGAGCCGTCATCCCCGCCGACGGCTCCGGCGGTCCCTCCCCCGCGGAGATCGCGCGCCGCGCCGAGGTGATCGCGGAGACCGGCGCGGTCGCCGAGATCGAAGCATTGATCCGCCAGCGCGTCGAGCAGAGCATCGCGGCCCTGGACGCCGCGCCTCTGCAAGACGAAGCCCGCGCCGCGCTGATCGACCTGGCGGTAACCGCAACACATCGACCGGCATGATGAGATACCGGCGCGTCGACCTCCCCCTGGAGCTGGTGAAGTGCGAAAAGTAAGCGGAGCGACGGACCGCGTCGTCGTGGTCGGCGCGGGTCTCGGCGGCCTGGCCTGTGCCCTGCACCTGGCCGCCGCCGGGCGACAGGTCACCGTCGTGGAGCGCGAGTCCGTGCCGGGCGGGCGCAACGGCCGGCTTGCCCTGGACGGCTATCAGTTCGACACCGGGCCGACAGTGCTGACCATGCCCGAGCTGATCGCCGAGCCGCTCGCAGCCGTCGGTGAGAACCTCTCGGACTGGCTTGAGCTGACCCCGGTCGACCCGGCTTACCGGGCGTACTACCCGGACGGCTCAACGCTGGACGTGCTGACCGACACCGTGCGGATGGCCGGCGAGATCAGCCGCGTCTGCGGTCCCCGCGAAGCCGACGGCTACCTGCGGTTCGTGGAGTTCGCCCGAAAGCTGTGGCTGCTGGAACGCAACGACTTCATCGACCGCAACCTGGACACCCCTGTCGACCTGGTCAACCTCAACCTGGTCAAGCTGGTCGGCCTGGGCGGCCTCCGCCGGCTCCAGCCCAAGATCAACCAATACTTCAGGGATCCCCGTACGCAGCGGATCTTCTCCTTCCAGGCCATGTACGCGGGCCTGGCGCCGCACGACGCGCTCGCGATCTACGCGGTGATCGCCTACCTCGACTCGGTCGCCGGCGTCTTCTTCCCGCGCGGCGGCATGCACGCGGTGCCCCGGGCGCTGGCCGGCGCGGCCGAGAAGCACGGCGTGCAGTTCCGCTACGAGACCACGGTCACCAGCGTGCAGACGGCCAACGGGCGCGCCACCGGCGTGATCACCGACTCCGGCGAGCGCATCCCGGCCGACGTCGTGGTGCTCAACCCGGACCTGCCGGTGGCCTACCGCGACCTGCTGCCCGAGACGAAGCGACCGCGCAAACTGAAGTACTCGCCGTCCTGCGTGGTGCTGCACATCGGATCGGACCGGACGTACTCGAAGATCGCCCATCACAACATTCACTTCGGCTCGGCCTGGAAGGGCACGTTCGACGAGGTCATCCGGCAGGGCCTGCTGATGAGCGACCCCTCGCTGCTGGTCACCAACCCGAGCCGCAGCGACCCGGACGTCGCCCCGCCGGGTAAGCAGAGCTACTACATCCTGGCCCCGACCCCCAACCTCGAGGCCGCGCCGTTCGACTGGGAGGGCGGGCTCGACCGCCGCTATGCCGATGAGCTGCTGCGCACGCTGGAGCAGCGCGGCTACGTCGGGTTCCGCGACGGTGTTGAAGTCGAGCGCATCGTCACCCCAGCCGACTGGGCCGCGCAGGGAATGGCCGCGGGCACCCCGTTCGCCGCGTCGCACATCTTCGCGCAGACCGGGCCGTTCCGCCCGAACAACTTGCATCCCACGCTGCCCAATGTGGTGTTCACGGGTTCCGGAACGCAGCCAGGTGTGGGCGTACCCATGGTATTGATCTCTGGAAAGCTGGCAGCAAGCCGCGTCACCGGCACCACCGGGAGCGGCCACCTCGTGGGAGGGGCGGCGTGAGCGAGACCGCCGACGAACGGACCGGGACCAGCAGGATCCGCGAGAGCCATCTTGTGGAGCTGGTCGACCCGGACGGGCGCCCGGTCGGCCAGACCACTGTCGACGACGCCCACCGTGCCCCCGGACAACTGCACCGGGCGTTCTCCGTGTTCCTGCGCGACCCCGAAGGCCGCGTTCTGCTGCAGCAACGCGCGGCCGTGAAGACGCGCTTCCCGCTGCGGTGGGCCAACACCTGCTGCGGGCATCCCCTGCCCGATGAGACCCCCGCAGTGGCAGCGGTCCGCCGGCTCAAGGAGGAAATCGGCTTCGAGGGCGTGGAACTCTCCGAGGTCGGCGTCTACTCCTACTACGCCGAAGACCCGAGCACAGGACGAGTCGAATACGAGTACGACCACGTGCTGCTCGGCCACATCCCGACCGGCGCCGTCCTGCTGGCCGACCCCGACGAGGTGGCCGACCTGCGCTGGACCCCGCTCGACGACCTCACCGAAGCTATTCTGCGCGACCCCCGCGGGCACGCACCGTGGCTGGCCGGCGTGACCGAACGCCTGCGCAGCTACCTGGAGACCAACGAAGAACCGGAGCAGTCCGGTGGCCGATGAGGCGCTGACGGCCGGCGCGGTCGCCCGGCGCCTCGGCGTCGCCGTCACCACGCTGCGCACCTGGCACCAGCGCTACGGGCTGGGCCCGAGCCACCACGTGCCGGGTCAGCACCGCCGCTACACCGCCGAGGACCTCGACCGGCTCCAGGTGATGCGGCGGCTGACCGCCCAGGGCGTACCCCCGTCCGAGGCAGCCTCGTGGGCTCGGCGCCTGTCTTCAGCATCCACCCTTGAACCCCTCGAACCACCACCGGCCCCGAAGCCGGCCCGCGACGGCGGCGGGAACACCATCCCGACTGGGCGAGCCGGCCCGGTGGCGCGCGGGGTGGCCCGTGCCGCGATGCGCCTGGATGCTCCCGCCCTGCGCGAGATCCTCGCCAGCACCGTGCTGGAGCGCGGCGTAGTGGCGGCCTGGAAGGAAGTAATGATGCCGGTGCTGATCGGCATCGGCGAGCGGTACGAGGCCACCAAACGCTTCATCGAGGTCGAGCACGTCATCTCCCGGGCCATCACCGAGGTGCTCAGCTCGGTGCCGAGGCCCCCCAGCAGCGAGATCCCCCATGTCCTGCTGGCGGCCGCCGACGAGGAGCTGCACACGTTGCCGCTGGAGGCGCTGGCTGCGGCGCTGGCTGAGGCTGGGGTGCCCACCCGGCTGCTGGGTGCTCGAATGCCACCCCAGGCGCTGGTCGACGCGGTTACGCGTACGGGCCCCGATGTGGTGGTGCTGTGGTCGCAGCTGAGCAGCACGGCCCACGTGGCGCAGTGGGAGAAGCTGCTGACCGGCGGTCACCGTCCCCCACTGGCCGCGGCGGCCGGCCCGGGCTGGCCGGCCGAGGGGCTGCCCGACGGGGTGGTGCGGCTGGGGTCGCTGGACGAGGGCGTACGGATGATTGCGGCCCTGTTCGAGAGTGGCGCTCGGCACACCGCCGCCTCCTGAGCGACTTCGGCGGCAGCCGTTTGCCCTGGTCAGAGCATTGATAACGGACCCAGGGATACCGGTTTGGCCGCCGGGGGTCGCATCACGTATGCTTTCCAAGCCTCAAGCGGGGCCCGGTTGGGGCTTACGCCGCAGGAATTGCCAATGTGCAATGATGGCGGAGTTGCCCTCATCGTCTAGTGGCCTAGGACGCCGCCCTTTCAAGGCGGTAGCACGGGTTCGAATCCCGTTGGGGGTACGAACCGGCTCAGGCCGGTGCAAGCGCAAGAAACGCACGTGCAAGAATGAGTAACACAAGCAAGGTCCTGTGGAGCAGTTGGAGTGCTCGCCGCCCTGTCAAGGCGGAGGTCGCGGGTTCAAGTCCCGTCAGGACCGCCACAAAGCCCAGCCGCGGGCCACACCACGCGGCAACGGCCAGGTAGCTCAGTTGGTACGAGCGTCCGACTGAAAATCGGAAGGTCGGCGGTTCGACCCCGCCCCTGGCCACCAAGCCTCTCGCCGGGCTTTGAGCACCGCCCACCTCGGGATTCCCTTGGTGGGCGTTGTGCTTTCCGGGGTCGGATCGCCGGGATGTTGCTGCCCTGGATACCGCCGATCCCCATGATCGCCGTTGCGAGTGGCACGTTCGGTGCACGCCGAACCGGCCCGCCTAGCCGTCCCGTCTGCCATCGACCACACACCCGTGGAGTGCGGGCTGCGGCGAGGCGCGCTCGCCGGCCTCCGCGTCATTGATGTCGACCTGGTCGAGCACACGATCACCGTCCGGAAGAACCGTGTCAAACCCGCTGCATGCCGCTGGCAAGGCTTACGACAAGGACCCGAATCGCTAGAGCGCTGTCAATGCTGGCAGCGCATGGCAATATTGCCCGACTTCTGATTCTGAGGAGCAAAGCGGGAGACGGCTAGGCCGAGTCTCCGGTGTGAGGTGCAGATGGGGATAACCTCCACCCATCAACGTGGGTCCTCAAGGTCGATGACGCGCGGCTTTCAGTGACGGTGTCGATGACAAACTCCACTGATCATCTTATGGCTGGTGCCGTACAAGTGCCGTACAGTCGTTGAGTAGTAATTGAGATGTCGACTGGGGGTGTGACCATGGCCGCCAAGACTGAGCGCATCGAGATGCGCACTGACCCGGAGAGCAGCGCCAGGATCGCCGAGGCCGCAGAGGCCAAGCATGTCTCTGTATCTGCCTTTGTCCTAGAAGCTGCCGTTAAGGCCGCAGACCACGTCCTCGCCCGGTCTGACGTCACCGTCATGCCTGCAGAACAGTTCGATCAGCTCATCGAGTCTTTGGATGAACCGGATGAGGCGCCAGCGCTTTCCCGGCTTGCCAAGAAGCCTAGGCGGTACACGCGCTCATGACGACGGACGAGTGGGTCACCGAAGCCCTCACTCGCGAACACGACGTAAGCCGGTTCGACTGCGGCGTTCCCAGCCTCAATGATTGGCTCAAGCAGGAGGCCATGAGAGCCCAGGAGTCTGGGACCGCCCGCACCTTCACCTGGGTCAAACCAGCCGCCAACGAGGTGCGGGCGTACTTCTCGATCGCGCCGACTCAGGTTGTTCGCACCGAGGTTTCGAGCGGAATGGCCGGCGGCTACAGCGTGATTCCGTCGTTCTTGCTGGGCAAGCTGGCGCTCGACCTGCCGTTGCACGGCTTGGGGCTAGGCGGAGAGGTTCTTCACGACGCGCTGACTCGGGTAGTAAAGGCTGCCAACCGGGGTGGCGGTCGCCTCATCGTCGTGGACGCCATTGACGAGAAGGCGGCGGCCTTCTACGCAAAATATGACTTCAAACCGGTCCGGAACGATCCGCGCCGATTGGTGATGAAGGTCGCTACTGCCCGGAAATCTCTAGGTATCGGTACCATAAGCGTTTCATCCAATTCTCCGGCCGGATTGGTGTCCCTGACCCTGACCCATTCTGATGGGACGGTTTTGCCGTTCGTTGCCGACAACGACGAGGTGCAACGAGTAGCGGAACGCATGTTGGAGATCGTGCAAGAACGCACAGCCCAGGGCGAGTCTGAGGTGCAGCTCAACTTAGCCCAGGTTATCCGTGACGTGCTTGGGCGGGATCCCTTCGGGCGATGAGCTGGTTGACAGATCTGGGCAACGGCTACGCAATCACCGACGTTGCACAATCGCCGCACGCTACTTGCCTTCATGCCTACTGAACAGCGCAAATGAGCCTGACTGAAATCGGAAGGTCGGCGGTTCGACCCCGCCCCTGGCCACCAAGCCTCTCGCCGGGCTTTGAGCACCGCCCACCTCGGGATTCCCCTGGTGGGCGTTGTGCTTTCCAGAGTCAGCAAACTCGCCGCCCGATCTCCAACCCCGGCGACCTCATTGCCTTGCTTTCTCAGTGCGTGCTTGGGAATTTCTCATGTAGACGGTGTGGCGGCGTGATCATGCGTTCCGGGTCGGGCAGGTTGTCGCGGCGTCTTCGCGCCGTGGGTCACCAGGGCATGTCGCTTCAATCGGAGCAGCGGCCGTGTCCCTTGGCGGGGCATCCCCTCACCGACTCTGTGTTCGGCACAGAATGCCTGGACCAGCGCGAAGCATGAACGGCCGGGTTATCGGGCACGTAGTTGACATGGCCCACCTGAGCGCCCAAATGCCCCCCTCCATGATCGAGCTGCGGCGATGGTTGCTCGAAAGCCCCGCGCAGTTGAAGACTTTGCGCGCTTCGCTGCATGAGGCTTTGACCGGAGAGGTGCTGCCACCTGGGACGCCGTTGGATGAGATCCCCGAGAAGATTGTGCTGGTCGCTACCGAACTGGCCACCAACGCGCTGCGGCATGGGTTGCCGCCGACTACCGTGCGGTTGGGGCGGGCCGGGGATCGGTTTGTGCTCGATGTCGCCGATCATGCCCCGGATGTGGTTCCTCAGTACGATGCGGAGCGAGGTCTGGGCAAGGGCGGCCTCGGCTTGCAGCTGGCGAAACAGTTCGCCGTGGAGATCGGGTGGTATGCGGAGTCTGACGTCAAACATGTGTGGGCTGAGTTCCCTGTACCCGGCTGACCTATGATCACGGAGCGAATTGACCTATGTCAGAGGTGTCCGTGACTGAGCCGAGCTACCAGATCTTCCGCGAGGCAGGGCATGTCCGGCTGGCCGGGGACTTCGACATCAACGCCCGCGACGAGTTGCGGGAGGTCGTCCTCCATGCCGTCGAGCAGACCGGGGACGGCCGGGTTGTGGTCGATTTCGAGGCAACCGACTTCCTGGACAGCGAGGCCTTGGGCGCCTTGATCGACGGGCTGGTCGCCGGCCGGGAAGCCGGGATCAAGATGTCGCTCGTCAACGCCCATGGCCTCGTGCACCGCGTGCTTGATGTGTCAGGGGTGCTGGACCTCTTCGACTAGAACCCGCCTCAGACGTCGAGCAGGTTGCCGGGGCCGGTCCAGCGCTGCACCATCCGGGTGCGGGTAAGAAGCTTTCCGTTCTTACGCACGCTGTAGGTCTGCTTGCCCTCCCGCAGCGTCTGCCAGACCCGCACGCGGCGGTTGACGCCATTGATCCGGGCGGTCGAGGAGCGCAGGACCCACGAACGGCACTCGGTGCGGTGGTGCACCGCGCCGTCGATGATGACCTTGCTGGCCAGGCAGCGGTTGGTGCGGGTCATCAGGTACGGGTTCGCGCCGGTGTAGCCGGAGGTCGCGAACACCCGCGCCATCGCCCGGTACCAGTTCCACGCCATCTTGGCGTAGCCGAAGTCGTTCGGGTGGTGCAGGTCGTGCAGGTCGATACCGCTGATCGTGGACTGGTCGACCACCACGAGGCGGTCGTCCTGCTTCGCAGCGACCAGCGAGGGGATGAGCCGGTTGTAGACCCGGTCCTGGGCGGCCTCGCGCGGCACCCGGGACATGATGATCTGCGCAACGAAGATGTACGCCTCGGGGCGGGCGGCGCGGATCTGGTCGATCAGCTCGGACAGCTTGCGGGCGGTCGTGTACGGCCCGTGCCCCCGGGCGATGTTGTTGGTGCCGGCGTGCAGCAGGACAACGTCGGGGCGAGCCGCATCCAGCCATGCGGTGGTGTGCTTCTCCAGTTGGTTGATCGACCAGCCGCCGTGACCCTCGTGGTTGATGTCGGTGCCGGTGCCGTTGTTCTGCGAGCCGACATAGTTGATCTCCATGCCGCCCTGCAGCAGGCGTTCCTTGAGAGCCATCCGGTACGAGCTGCGCGTCGGGGAGCCGTTGCCGCGGGTGATCGAGTCACCGAGCGCCATCACGCGCATCGGCTGGAACGCCTGCTGCACGCTCACCGCCGGGGTGGTCTGCGGCGCGGCGGCCGAGGCCGACGTGATGGTCTTGGGCACACCTAGGCCCACCACCACACCGACGGCCAGAACACCGGTGACGGCCTTGACGCCCAGCCGGCGTACACCCGGCCAGTTCAGCTCGACAGCTCCCACAGCAACCCCCCGTGTTCTCCTTGGACATCTGGAGGTTCGGCGAGTAAGCCCCGGCAACGATTGCCGAGCGGTAGCCAAGGGGTGTGATCAAGGTGCGTGCAGCAACCCGCGGATCGCGCCGGCGCAGTCATCGGCGATCCGGGTCGGGCGGATCGGGAGGTCCTCGGGCCACGGGCGACCGAGGTGCAGCCATACGGTCTGCAGGCCGGCCCGCGCGGCGCCGGCGATGTCGTACTCGGGGTGGTCGCCGAGCATCCATCCCCCGTCGGCCAGGCTGAGACCTGCTGCCTCGGCGCCGAGTTCGAAGATGCGGCGGTCGGGCTTGCGGACACCGGCGCCCTCGGAAATGACCCAACCGGCGACGAGCTGATCGAACCCGGCGCGCCGCAACTTTGCTTCTTGCTGCCGTACCGTCCCATTGGTCACGACGACCGGCGACCACCCGGCCGCGACCGCGGAGCTCAGCGCCGCACCCACCTGCGGGTCGAATTTCAGGTGCTCGACCAGTCCCGCGCGCAGATCGACGAGCATCTGCTCGGGCGAAACCGCGAGGTGCAGCCGCTCCCGGATCCGCTCGGCCAGCCGCGGCCGGGGCTCGTAGCCGTCGCGGTCCGCCTCGATGGCCCAGCTCACGTCCTCGGCAGAGCCTCCCTGCGCCGGAATCCACTGCGTGGCCCAGGAGCGGAAGGACCCGGTCCGGTCGATCAAAGTGTTGTCGAGGTCGATCAGCAGCAGCATCGGGCCAGTTTGCCGCTTCTTGCACGGACCTAGCGCATTGGCCTTCCCATCCGTAGAGGTGAGTCAAGGAGGTCCGACGTGCTGACATTCAAGAGTGCGGAAGAGCAGTCCGCCTGGAAGCTGGCCGAGGCGCTGATGGAGAAGGGGATGGAGGCCATGCGGCAAGCCGAGCAGGCCTTCGAGGTCTACCGGAGCGGGAGGTCGCAGATGCGTCAGGAATTCAAGGCAAGGGGCCTCTCAGAGGTGGACGGGGTCATTCGCTGGAAGGAGACCGCGCAGGCCAAACGCGCGCTCGCCGACAACGACTGGTTCACCGCGCAAGCGTCGATGTACAACGAGGCGGCAGCGGCCCAGTATGCGAGAGCGCTCTATCTCAAGAACAGTTAGGCGGCTCGGTGGCGCAGCGTGGCCACCGTCGAGCCGGCCACCGCCAGCAGGCAATCCGGCAGCTGACCGTCGGCGATGGCCGCGCCGAACAGGGCTTCGCCGGTGTTGACGTCACCGTTGACGTAGGCGCTGACGAAACGGGCCACCCAGCGCTTGTCGTATCGGGCGTCGTCGATTCCGGGGAACTCCAGGGTCCAGGCCCCACCCAGCGGTACGTTGCGGCCGACCATCGTCGCGGCGAGGCACCAGGCCACGTCCCAGGCACCCACGACGCCGGATCGGTCGACGACCGCATCGAAGGTGCCGACCACCGCGTCGCTGTCGCCGCTGAGCGCGCAATGCAACACCTGCGCCGCGTCGTCGAATGCGTGCTGTGGTACTTCGGTCACGTCAAGAAAGGTACGCGGATCCGTCAACTACCGCGCCCTATGCGCCACGAAGGAGGCAGGTGAGCCGGGCAGTGCAGACCCGGCCGCCGTCATCGTCACTGATGACGATCTCGTACGTCACAGCCGTACGCCCGCGGTGCACCGGAGTGGCCACCGCGGTGACGACGCCGGAGCGGACCGCCTTGTGATGGGTGGCGTTGATGTCGACCCCCACCGCGAACGGCCGGTCGACCGTGGCGCCGTGCAGCACCGCGCCCACCGAACCGACCGTCTCGGCCAGTACGCAGGACGCACCGCCGTGCAGCAGCCCGTACGGCTGGGTGTTGCCTTCCACCGGCATGGTGGCGACTACCCGCTCGGCACTGGCCTCGGTGATCGAGATGCCCATGCGTTCGCCGAGTGCCCCGGCACTCCGGCTACCCAGAAGAGGCGCGATATCCACGTCGGGCAACGTTACCGGCGAGTTCCGCACAATCCAGCGACATCTGTCACAGCGCCCGACTCGCGGGACTGGCAGGGGGCATCTAACTTGGGACCAACTTACGAGCGAGGAGTCATCATGAGCGAGCCGCAGGAGACC
Organism: Actinoplanes sp. TFC3; assembly: GCF_001553785.1. GTDB lineage: Bacteria > Actinomycetota > Actinomycetes > Mycobacteriales > Micromonosporaceae > Actinoplanes. The sequence continues at coordinate 182,429 of NZ_LOJP01000001.1, read as the reverse complement.
GTCGAGACCCGCGGTAACGACCGCGTGGACCTGCTCGCGACGGACACGAACGGCGACGGCAAGCCCGATGTCTGGGTGTCCGACACCGACGGCGACGGCAAGCCGGACCTGTTCCAGTTCGACACCGACGGCGACGGCCTGGTCGACATCACGATGGTCGACCTCGACGAGGACGGCACCCCGGAGACGATCGTGGACGGCGACGGCGGCCTGCCCCCGGCGATCTGAGAATCAGCCGCCGCCCAGGCTGCTGACCACGGCCCAGAGGACGGCGACGGCGAGGGCCGTGGAGAAGACCGCCGATGCGGTACGACGCCACGGCCCCTTCCCGTCCGGCGCAACGGCCTCCGGGTGTCCCAGCTCCACAAGGATGCGGCGTTGCCGGCGCACCTCGTGGTGCCAGCGGCTCAGGTCGGCTGTGTTGCGGCTCAGCTCCACGGCGAGCCGGGCCTGGGCGCGCTGCAGGCGGCGTACGGCAGCCCGGGCCCGCCAACCCGCTCGGACCCGGGCGTAGGAGCGCGCGCTGGCCCGTCGCGAGCCAGCCTTGAGCGCCTCAACCTCGGCGGGCGTGATCAGTTCCGGGTCGTCGAGTTCGGTCAGCTGCGCGGCGTAGTAGTCGGCTTCGCGGTCGTGGGCAGCGCGCACCAGCAGCCAGATCAGCAGCAGCGGGGGCAGGCCCTTGAGGATCAGCACCGCGAGCAGGGCCACCGCGCCGTTGCCGAGGCCGTCGCGCAGCAACGGGGAATTCCAGAGCACATGCGAGGCCCATGCGCCTACGAGGGCGAGGGTGGCGGCGCCGATTCTGGTCCGAAGAGAGCGCTCACCTCGTACCACTAGATAACCGACACCGGCCCCCGCGAGCGCACCGAAAAGGGTGTGGCTCCACACGCCGGACAGAAAGCCGCGCAGCAGGAAAGTAGTGACAACGGGCCCGACATGGTCCCCGCGACCGGCCAGGGCCACCGCGCCCATCGCGTACACGATGTCCTCGATGATCTGGAATCCCAGGCCGACCATCGCGCCGTAGACCACGCCGTCGAGCACGCTGTTCACCTGGTTGCGGGCGATCAGCACGATCGCGACCACGCCCAGCGTCTTGGCGATCTCCTCCACTGTCGGACCGGCCAGCGCGGCACCCCAGTCCGCCGCGAGATGCGGGGAGCCGAGTTTGGCGATGATGTCGTCGAGCGCGCCGCTGCCCGGGATTGACACCGAGGTCGCCACGAGCCCACCCCACGCAAACGCCACGACCAGCAGCCCTGGTGGCTCGCGTTCGAGAAAGTCCAGCTCCGAGACGACGAACCAGAACGGCACCGCGAGCAGGGCGAAAAGCACAACTGCGGTCAGAAGCGCCAAGGGGTACGCCGCCGCGTACTGAGCTACGAGGAGTGACATCCGCACACCACCGGCGGCTAGCAGCATGATCACAATCCAGAACGCGGGCAGCCGCAACGTCCCCGGTTCCGAACCGGCACCCGGTTGCACGGGCGCGGTCCGCTGACTGCGCAAGTGCGACTCCGCTGTCATTCGGGCGGCTCGGGGGTGTAGCGCAACGTCCGGGTGCTCGCGTCGATCTGGGGCAGCACGCGCCCGAGGTCCAGATCGGCCCCGCTGACCGTGACCTCGATGGTGTGCCCGTCCGCCACGAAGACCGCGTATCGGCCACCGCGGCCCGGACCGCTGTAGGCCCCCTGCAACCCGACGAGCCCTCCCGCCGCTTCCACCGAGAGCTCGGTGCCGGTGACCTGGTAGCCCGACGTCCCAGTGATGCGTTGCCGCAGCCCGGTAACCGCCGCCTGGAGCGAGCCGTCGAAGCGCCGGACGGCGATCAGGTAGCGCACCGCGCCGAGCCTGAAGAGCACGGTTCCGGTGTCCTGCGCCGGCCGGGTCTCAGTGACATCGATGCGCGCGCCGGCCGGGGGGATCACATCCACTCCACCCCCGATCGCGTACGGGCGGCCGGTGTCCACGGACCGTTCGGCGGGCAGCGCCTGGTTGAGCGCGGGCAGCCCGAAGGCCAATCCGCCGAGCGTCGCGACCACTCCACAAGCACCGAGGAGATTCGTCAGCTGACGCCGAGTAACTCCCCTCATCCCCACACGCTAACGAACCGAGGCGGCGGTTCCCAGCATCAGGCTTTTTGTCCGGTTATCGGGAATGTTCATCAAGATAAGCCGGCGGTACGGCGGCAGTCAGCCAGACACCGTTCTCGCTCCGGTAGAAGACGTGCCCGGCCTGCGCCATCGCCGCGGTGTCCACCTTGAAGATCACCACGTCCGGCGAGCGGCGGCGGCCGACGGCGGTCGCGGTGGTGGCGTCGGGCGACAGGTGGACGTGCTGACGCGACCCCGGCCGTAGCCCGTCTTGCTTGATCGGAACCGCGTTGTGCCGCGGGGTGCCGTGGAAGAGCGTGGCGGGCGGGTCGGCCGGGTCGAGCGCGAGGTCGATGCCGACCCGGCTGGAGTGGCCCTGGCTGGCGCGGATCCGCTCGACACCGTCCGGCCCGGCGGCCACGGCGAAGCGGGACTTGTCGTTGCCGGCGACGACCACGTCGAGGGCGGCCCGGTCGATGTGCAACGCGGCGAGCAGGTCCGCGACGCTCACCCAGCCGTTGGCGTCCAGGGTGAGCCCGGCTGCCTCGGGGCGATGGCGCAGGACCTGGGACATGCGGCGGCTTATTCGTACCTGTTCTTTGCTGAGGGTTGTCATGGGTTGAGCTCCATGACCGCAAGGTAGTAAGGCCGGTCCTGCTCGTCGACCGATTTCAGCCGCCAGCCGGTGCCGTGCAGCAGCTCCTCAAGCTCGGCAACCGAGCAGACGAGATAGTCGAACCAATCGGTGGCCTGCATCCGGTAGCGCAGTCGCAGTCGCAGTTGACCGCCGAGCCGGCCACGTTCGCGGTTGCGCTCGTGATAGCCGACGTGTACCGGGTCGGTGGTGCCGTATGGGTCGGTGCCCTGGGCGATGATCCGGGCGCCGGGGCGGGCCAGTTGCGCCAGCGCGGCGAGGAAGACGGGCGCGCGTTCCGGGCCTTCGATCAGGCCGAGGTTGTTGCCGAGCATGAGGAACGTGTCGTAGCGGGTGGCGGCGCGGGCGTACTCGTCGACCGAGGTGAGCACGGTGTCGCGCAGGCCGCGCTTGCGCGCGATGGCGATCGCTCCGGGGGAAATATCCAGCCCGGTGACGGCCATGCTGCGGCGTTGCAATTCCAATGCGGTACGGCCAGCGCCGCACCCGATGTCCAGCACCGCACCGCGGCACAGGCGCAAGGCGCGATGGTCGTGCGGCTGCCACTCGTCCGGCTCGGCCAGATAGTGATCGGCGGGGGCGCCGTTGATCAGGCCGTCGTCGCGCTCGATGATCTCGATGACCGGGCGAGGCACGCGACCGCCGGCCAGGGGGCGGGGGCCGACGCCGGTTCGTACCGCGAAGGCGTCCTGGACAAGCTCGCCGAAGACGTCGCCGATGACGGGTTGATCCATGTTCTAGTTTTTACTCCAGGAACGATTAAGGGGCGATCGCCTTCCCCGGCGCTCGCCCCTTTCATCGGTCCCTCGGTCGACTGCGGTCCGTTCAGTCGCCCTGACGCTGCGAGGGGATCTGCCCCTGCAGCAGGGCGCGAACCTCCGACTCCCGGTAGCGACGGTGCCCGCCCAGGGTGCGAATTGCGCTGAGCTTGCCCGCCTTGGCCCACCGGGTGACGGTTTTCGGGTCGACTCGGAACATCGACGCCACCTCGGCCGGCGTTAGTAGCGGCTCAGGATCGTGCGTACGCGATGCCATCGGTCACTCCTCCACAGGTACCTAAAGACATCGGCCGGGGTCCCGCCGGCCGGTGCGTCTCTCATGGTCCGGCTAGTCCCCGATGTCCGACATGGGCCGAACGGCCGAACGTCCCTAGATAGACGGTTGAAGCATGCCCGATTTATGCGAGTTTTCTACGCCAGAAAGTGTCTTGTTTGGACCGAAAATCACGCTTCGGTGGACACCGATCACGAAGAGTGTTCGCCTTGGAAGCGCTTCCAGGGGCAGCGATCCGTGCCCTAAAGTCCCATTTAGGCTGCTCAGAGCGTTACCCTCGTCGATTTCCAGGTCTTAGTTACAGCGTTCCAGCAACTGCACAGCGCGCCACCGAGCGACGATCTTCTCGTAGGCCTCGGTCGCCGCATCGGCATCGCCGCGCGACAATGCGGACAGCCCGGCCGCCACCAACCCCGGCGAGTCGTCGTCGCGCAAATCGTCGTCGTTCAGCAAGCCGGTGAGGCCGCCGTAGTCCAGCTCGACGATCGAGCGCGGGTGGAATTCCTCCAGCCACCGGGTGCCCTCCTCGACCGCCTCGGTGATCGGAGCGTCCCCCAACGACTTGCGCAGCACCGACACCCCACGATGCGCCCGCCGCCGCGCCTTCGAGATCTCCGTTCGGTAGCGCAACGTCCGGCGCTCCCCGGTCAGGCTGATCTCGCGCTCCTCCAGATCGACAAAAACAAACCATCGCAGCGGTACACCCCACGTGGCCACCTGTTCGTGCACCCGGGGAACACCGTGCTCCAGCACCTTCGCGCCGCTGCGCCAGTCGTCCACCACCGCCTTGGCCTGCCCGGCCAGCACCGGCGGCACGAAGGCATCGGCCAGCACGCTGGGCACCCCGTCGCGGGCGTTCAGGGCTGCTTCGGCTACCCGCAGGCGAAGGTTCCAGGGGCAGACGAGCAGGGTGTCGCCCCACTCCATGACGTAGGCCTCGTCGGGCAGATCGGGCAGCCGCGTCCACCCGGCACCGAGCGCTTCCAGCACGGCGCTGCGCTGCCGGACCGGCCCCTCCGCCGGCCCGAGGGCGCGGCCCTCCCGGGCGTAACGCCGCCAAAAAACTTGGCGCTCACGGTCGAAGGCGGTCAGTGGCTCGTAAACCCGCAGGTACGACGCGAACAGTGACGGCACGGCGCGATCCTTTCATGAAATTGCCGCCGATTGACTTCCCGCGCGCGGCCAATCACGGTTCCACCGGCCGCACTAGGCTTTTCGTGATGTCCGGCATACCCCTCAGCCGGACGGTGAGCACCTCACAAGGGAGCAGTCGTCATGGGCGTGTTCGTAAGCAGCGACGGCACCGATGCCGCCGGGCACGAGCAGGTCGCTTTCTGCCAGGACCGGCACACGGGCCTGAAGGCGATCATCAGCATCTACTCCACGGCCCTAGGGCCCGCGCTGGGTGGAACCCGGTTCTACCCGTACGAGAGCGAAGAGGCGGCCGTCACCGACGCGCTCAACCTCTCGCGCGGCATGGCGTACAAGAACGCGCTGGCCGGCCTCGACCACGGCGGCGGCAAGGCCGTGATCTGGGGTGATCCGGCCCTGGACAAGACCGAGGCGCTGCTGCGGGCGTACGGCCGATTCGTGCAATCCCTGCACGGGCGCTACTACACCGCCTGCGACGTCGGCACGTATGTGCCGGACATGGACGTGATCGGCCGCGAGACAAAATATGTGACCGGCCGCAGCGTCGAACACGGCGGCGCCGGGGACTCGTCGGTGCTGACCGCCTGGGGGGTTTTCCAGGGCATGCGGGCGGCGGCCGAGCACACCTGGGGCAGCACCACCCTGTCCGGGCGCCGGGTGGGTGTGGCCGGGCTCGGCAAGGTCGGCAAGTACCTGGTGAATCACCTGATCGAGGACGGCGCCGCGGTGGTGGCCACGGACGTCAGCCCGGCCGCGCTGGACTGGGCCCGCACCACCCACCCCGCGGTGGACCTGGTGCCGGACACGCAGACGCTCATCACAAGCGACATCGACGTGTACGCCCCCTGCGCGCTCGGCGGCGCCCTGAACGACGAAACCGTGCCGGTGCTGCGTGCCTCGGTGGTGGCGGGGGCGGCGAACAACCAGCTCGCCCACCCCGGGATCGAGAAGCTTCTGGAAGAACGCGGGATCCTGTACGCGCCGGACTACGTGGTGAACGCCGGCGGGGTGATCCAGGTGGCGGACGAGATCGAGGGCTTCAACTTCGAGCGGGCCAAGCTGCGCGCCACGAAGATCTTCGACACCACGGGGGAGATTCTGCGTTTAGCGGATAACGACGGTGTGCCTCCGGCGGTGGCTGCGGACCGGCTCGCTGAGCGGCGGATGGCTGAGGTGGGACGGCTCCGCAGCATCTATCTGGGCTGAGCTGCTGCTCGCCTTCCCGGCTTGCTTGGGCTCGCCTGGGGCTTGGCCGGGCATGCCGGGCTTCTTGCGGCTTGCCGAGGCTTGACCGACTTCCCTCGGCTTCTCCGGGGTGGGCGTTTTGTCTCCCGGGGTGGGCGTTCCGGGGAGCGTTTTGTGCCCTGTCGCGCGTCCGGTCCGCAACGTGCCGCGACGCGCGACGGTGGTACACGTAACCCGAGGTGCCGAAGGCGGCATCGTCCATGTACCGTAAGACCCACGAGAGATGCCTGACGTCATCGGGGCCCGCCTTCGGGCTGCCCCGAATTCTGTGCGAGGGGGTCGAGCCATGGGGCGCGGCCGTGCTAAGGCCAAGCAGACAAAGGTGGCCCGGGAGTTGAAGTATCACTCCCCGAACACCGACCTCACCGCCTTGCAGCGCGAACTGGCGGGTGCTGGTAAGTCCGATCATCGCTTCGACGACGACAACGATGAGTTCGTCGACGATGACGAGGACGACGACGCGGACGACGAGCAGGACCGCTGGTCGCCATCTAGGCACTGACCCGCGAGAGCCGGACAACACAGAGCACGCGGCTGCCCGCGTGCTCCCGTGTGTTGCGATCGTTCCGGTGTAACCATGATGCCCACGCGGCAGTCCCGCGCCACGTGGGCATCATGGCCTACCCCGGACGGTTCCTTCCTGCTTCACCGACGCCTTTCTCCACCTGACGGCTGCCTCCGCGGCTGTCGTCGGGGGTGAGAGGTGCGGCCGTAGTTTGGATGCGCGCTTTGCTCTGCAAGCTTTGCTTGTAGGTGGGCGCGCTATTCGGCTTTTCCCCTCGGGCGGTGCGTGTCTGAGGGGTGGGCTGCGGGCTTGGTGATGTGGCGATGGGTGCTGTCCTCTGCGAGGGTCTCGGCTTTGGCCGATCCTTCAAGCCAACGCCGCGCTCTCTCGGACCCGCGCATCGTCCCCCGCCCAGAATGGCCGCTCTCCCCGGCCCGCGCCAGCGGCCTGCCCTCCCGGACCGAGCGATCCCTTATCGAGGCCGGTTGTTCCAGTTGTAGAACGTCGGAATGTTCTCGAAGTGGTTCCAAGCGCAAACAGCCGACTCATCCCCCGGACTCTCCGCCCGCCGCCGCCGAGCCTGGTCCGCCTCCGCAAGAAGCGCAGCCAACCCCTCCCGCGTCTCCTTCACCCGAGCCATAACAGGCTCAGCCGTCACAACAGGCTCAGCCGTCGCTGACTCGGTCGATGGGTCAGACGGCCGTGGGCTGGTGGTCTCGGGCATGGTCCAGCACTCCCTCGAGTAGGCGAATCTTGCTGTTCCTGCAGTGATCCGTCGTTGTCACGTCGAACCGCCCGTGCTCGAAGTAGCGGTTGGCCGCGTGGGCGCCGCCGCAGAAGCCGAAGTACGGGCATTGGGTGCGGCAGGCTTCAACGCCGGTGAGGAACTCCTGGATCCAGGGGGTGGCGGTGGCTTCTGCAAGGATCGTCGCCAACGGGGTAGTCAGGACGTTACCGCTGCTGAAGTCGCCGTATCGGGGATCGGAGAAGCCGGCCAGCTCGGGTGAGAGCAAGACCACACTGCCGTCGTGGGCGATGGTGGGGATGGGGTCGAGGCGGCGGGGGAGGACTTCGTCGGCGGTGCCGTCCAGGACTGCGGCGGCGTAACGCAGGAACCATTCGACTTCGCGCAGGTGGATGCTTGGGTTGCGGCGCCAGGCGGTCAGCAGCTCGGCCCAGAACGCTCTGACCTGCCCAGCTGGGTGGCTGTTGGTGCGGGTGTTGACGCCTTCGAGCTCCTCGACGTTGATGCCGAGCACGTCGCAGCCGAGGCTGAGGAAGAATTCGTACAGGTCGGTGGCCAGGCCGGGGGCCGGCTGGCCGACGACGCACAGGGCCGAGAACGGGATGTTGTGCCGGCGTAGCGCTTCGATGCCACGCATGATGCGACCGTACGCGGGCTTGTCACCCCGGGTGACCCGGTCGGCGTTGCGCGGCTCGGGGCCGTCGATGCTGACGCTGACCCTGATCTGGCGTTCGGTGAAGAACTCGCACCACGCGTCGTCGATCAGCGTCGCGTTGGTTTGCACGTGGTGCTCGACACCTGCGGCGAAGGGCTCGAGCAGGGCCGCGAAGTGGTCCCGGCCCGCGGCGAGGGGCTCGCCTCCGTGCCAAACGACCGAGAATCTTGCGGTACGAGACCAGCTGTCAACCGACGCCGCCACCGCCTCGGCCACCGCTACCGGCATCTTCTGATCAACGCGGCGCAACGGCAGATAGCAGTAGGAGCAGTCAAGGTTGCACAGCGTTGTCGGCTGCATGACGACGTAGGTGGGGACCGTGGCGATCCCGCGCATGCCGCTCCACACCGTGGTTCCCTCCCCGTAGTCGTCGACTGAGGTCAGGCTAAGTGCCCGCGTCCACCGGCGTCCGCTCCGCCCCCGACGATACGGGGTATTGATAGACACGAATCATTACATGCCCGGAAAAACAGCAGCCCGCCCGGTACGACCTCACAGCGCGCCTGGCGCGGGAAGCCGGCCCGGGCGGGCCGTCGTTACTGGGCGGCCCTCAGCCGCGGGTGTACTGCCCGACCATCTGAACGTCGCCGTTGCCCTCGATGACCTCGCCGACCTGCCACGCCTCGATGCCGCGGCCGGTCAGGTAGGCCATCGCCCGGTCGGCGTCGTCGGCGGAGACGATCGCGAACATGCCCACGCCCATGTTGAACGTGGCTTCCATCTCGTTGTCCTCGATACGACCCTTGGCCTGGATCAGGTCGAAGATCGGCTGCGGGCGCCACGACGAGCGGTCGACCACGGCGTCCATGTTCTCCGGCAGCACGCGGCACAGGTTGCCGGGGATGCCACCGCCGGTGACGTGGCTGAACGCGCGTACATCGGTCTCCTCGATCAGGCCGAGGCAGTCCTTCGCGTAGATCTTGGTCGGGGTGAGCAGCTCCTCGCCGAGGGTGCGCTGACCGCCGAAGTCGTCGACCACGGTGTCCAGGCGCATCCGGCCGGCGCCCAGCAGCACGTGGCGGACCAGCGAGTATCCGTTGGAGTGCAGGCCGGAGGAGCGCATCGCGATGACCGCGTCGCCCAGCTCCACCCGGTGGGCGCCGAGGATCTCGCTCTCCTCGACCACGCCGACGCCGGTGGCGGAGACGTCGTACTCGTCGGGACGCATGACACCCGGGTGCTCGGCCGTCTCGCCGCCCAGGAGCGCGCAGCCGGCGTACCGGCATCCATCGGCAATGCCGGCACCGATCTCCGCGACCTTGTCCGGCACGACCTCGCCGCACGCGATGTAGTCGAGCAGGAAGAGCGGCTCGGCACCACAGGCCACGAGGTCGTCCACCACCATGGCGACCAGGTCGATGCCGATCGTGTCGTGGATGTTGAGCTGCTGGGCGATGACCAGCTTGGTGCCCACGCCATCGGTCGACGAGGCCAGAATCGGGCTCTTGTACTTCTGCGTGTTCAGCTTGAACAGGCCCGCAAAGCCGCCCAGGTCACCCATCACCTCGGGGCGAGCGGTCCGCTTGACCTTCGACTTGAGCAGCTCGACGGCCCGGTCACCGGCCTCGATCGAGACACCCGCGTCCGCGTACGTCGATGTCCGCTTGCGCCCGGTGCGGCCCGATCCCGCCGACCAAGGCTGGCGGTCGGCGTCTTCGGCGCCGTTGGATCCGGCACTGTTGCGCTCGGACACGTGCGTCACGGTTCTCCCCTTTGATGGTGGTGCTGCTCGAACTGAGCCGATCATTTCGACGTCCCGCGCGGCCCGAACGGTTCCGCCCCGTCGACACTAAAGCCGAGGTCCCCCCGAACCCAAGCCGGTGACCGGCGCAACTGGCCGCCGGTCACCGGGAGGTCTCACGGGTGATGCAGAGCGTCAACCCCACCCGGGCTGCCGACGAGCGGCTGAGCCTGCTCGCGTTCGCCCTCGATGTACTGCTCGGCCTCGTATTCCTGCTCGAGGTCGGCCACGGCGGCGGTGGCAGCGGCCGGGGTGGCGGCGGGCATCTTGGCGCGCTTGCCGACGCTTTCGAGCAGGTGCTTGCCGATCAGGTGCCCGGCCGGCAGCTCGATCGGGTACTGCCCGTCGAAGCAGGCCATGCAAAGCCGGGATTTGGGCTGCTCGGTGGCCTGGACCAGGTTGTCCAGCGACACGTAACCCAGGGAGTCGGCGCCGATCGAGCGGCGGATGCCGTCGATCTCCAAGCCGTTGGCGATCAGCTCGGCGCGGGTGGCGAAGTCGATGCCGTAGAAGCAGGGCCACTTCACCGGCGGCGACGAGATGCGCACGTGCACCTCCAGGGCGCCGGCCTCGCGCAGCATCCGGATCTGGGCGCGCTGGGTGTTGCCGCGCACGATCGAGTCGTCGACGACCACGATGCGCTTGCCGCGCACGACCTCGCGCAGGGGGTTGAGCTTGAGGCGGATGCCGAGCTGCCGGATCGTCTGCGAGGGCTGGATGAAGGTACGGCCGACGTACGCGTTCTTCATGAAGCCTTCGCTGTACGGGATGCCCGACTCCTCGGCATACCCGATGGCGGCCGGGATGCCCGACTGCGGTACGCCGATGACCAGGTCGGCTTCAACCGGGTGCTCCTTGGCCAGCCGGCGGCCGACCTCGACCCGGGCTGCGTACATGTTGCGACCGGCGATTGTCGTGTCGGGGCGCGCCAGGTAGACGTACTCGAAAAGACAGCCCTTGGGTTCGGGGGTGGCGAACCGGCTGGAGCGCAGGCCGTGCTCGTCGATCGCCAGGATCTCGCCCGGCTCGACCTCGCGCACGAAGCTGGCACCGACGATGTCCAGCGCGGCGGTCTCGCTCGCCACGGCCCAGCCACGCTCCATGCGACCCAGCACGAGGGGGCGCACACCTTGGGCGTCCCGGGCGGCGTACAGGGTGCTCTCATCCATGAAGACGAAGCTGAACGCGCCCCGCAGCCGCGGGAGCACCTCCATGGCCGCGGCCTCGACGGACAGGTCGGGGCGGCTGGCCAGCAGAGTGGTCACCATCGCGGTGTCGGAGGTGGCGTCACCGGCGTCCAGCCCGCGCTCCTGGATCTCGCGCGCCAGCTCGGCGGTGTTCACCAGGTTGCCGTTGTGCGCCAGGGCGATCGTGGTGCCGGCCGTGGTGGCCCGGATCGTCGGCTGGGCGTTCTCCCAGTTGGAACCGCCGGTGGTGGAGTAACGGGTGTGACCGATCGCGAGGTGGCCGCGCAGGCTCGCCAGCGTCGGCTCGTCGAAGACCTGGGAGACCAGGCCGAGATCCTTGTAAACCACCACTCCGGTGCCGTCACTGACAGCGATGCCCGCGGCTTCCTGGCCACGGTGCTGCAGTGCGAAAAGGCCGAAATAGGTGAGTTTGGCGACCTCTTCCTCCGGGGCCCAGACGCCGAAGACGCCGCAGGCATCCTGGGGTCCGCGGTCCTGGGGGTCGAGATCGTCGGTCAACCGGCCGTCGCCTCGGGGCACGCGCTTGCTCCCTCATGCTGTGTCTGCTCGTACGTGCGGTCTGCGGTATTGCAAGCTGCTTGTACTTGCGGGCTGTTCCGACCGATAAGTGTACGCGGCCGATGGCGTATCAGCCCTGGTGCACAGGGAGGTACGGAGTCAGATCGGTGCGTATACCGCTGGCCCGCACGCGACCGGTTTCGACCGCTTCTGCCCAGGTCAGGCGACCTGTCGCGACGAGCAACCAGGTCATCGGATCGGTCTCGACCACATTGGGCGGAGTGCCGCGGGTGTGACGGGGACCTTCGACACACTGAATAGCACCGAAAGGTGGAATACGGACCTCCACCGATCGGCCCGGAGCTGTTCGCGCCAGCTCCCCCAGCAGTGCTCGCACAGCGTCACGAAGCAGCGTGCGGTCCGGTTCGTCACCGGCGTCCAGCGCGTCCAACGCCTGGTTCACCGACTCGGATTTATTGTGCGCAGGAGACACGTCGGGACAATACGACCCGGCGATCGGCCACACCGCAGCGGCCCTGGGTCGCGCGGACGTCGCCCGACAGGGCATAGTGGCCGACGGTGTGTACTCGTCGCGGGATCCATGGGCCATCTTTCAGCCGGCTCGGGGACCGTGCGACCGGAAGGCGGTGGACGTGACAACGCACCTACGAGCCCGGGCTGTCCAGGCCGGTGCGTTCCTGGCCCTGGTGGTCGGCGCAGTAGTCGCCGCCCCGGTGGCGGCGCTTGCCGATGCTCCGCAAGTGTCCATCACCAGCCTGTCGTCAGGGGACATCCCCTCCGGCGGCAAGACCACACTCAAATTCCAGGTCACCAACCCGCCACCGGGCACCGTCACCGACCCGCCGACCGGCGATCCCAAGGTGAACGTCACGGTGAACACCGGCGGCCTCACCTGCAGTGGTGACTGCAACCCCGGTGATGTGACAGTCCTCCCTGGTCAGACGTCCGGCGAGTTCTCCATCACCCTGGTGGCCGGCAGCGTCGACGCCGGCAAGTCGAAGACCTTCCAGGTGCAGGTCAACGCGAAGAACAACGACGGCCGGGGCAACGCCAGCCGCACCGTCACGGTGCGCGGGCCGGACAAGCCCCGCGCGGTGCGCCAGGTCAGCGGCAAGGTCAAGGACCAGGACGGCAAGGCCGTGGCCGGCGCCGCAGTCGCCCTGCGCGACAGCAACGGCACGACGTTCGAAACGACGTCGAGCGGCAACGGCTCGTACTCCATCGAGTCCACCGACACCAAGCCGATCGCGGTCGGCACGCTGGCGGTCGGCGCGGTCAAGCAGGGCTATCAGGCGACCCCGGTCAACGCCACCGGGCAGGCCGACAAGTCGGTGAACGTGCCGCTGACCCTCACGCTGATCGCCGCCACCACGTCCCCGACCCCGGCGCCGTCCGCAAAGACGAGCACCGCGCCGACCGACGACCCGACCGACGACGCCGCGGACGACCCGACCGACGAGGCCCCCGCGGCAGCCGCACCCCAGCCGAGCAACGCGGCCAAGACCGACAGCAGCTCCAACTCGACGCTCTACATCATCCTGGGCGTGCTGCTCGTGGCCGCCGGCGTCGGTGCGATCGTGCTGGTCGTGATGCGCCGCAAGAGCGCCGGCAACGACGACGACCCGGACGACCCGAATGGTGGTGGTCCCCGAGGTGGCCCCACGGCCGGCGTCGGTGCAGGCCGCTACGCCGGAGCCGACGAGACTCGCATCGCAGCCCCGGTGGGCGGCGGCCGCGTGTCCGACGCAACGATGATCGCCCCTCGCTCGGGCGCACCGTCCATGGCGGACGCTCCGACAATGATCCAGCAGGCGCCGATGCCCTCCACACCGGCCGACGACGAGTTCCCCGACCCCTACGGCGCCCCGCTACCGCAAAACGGCTCGTTCAACGCGCCAGGCGGTTATGGCACGTCCGGAGCCGCCACCCAGTTCGGCGGCGCGCCGGTTCCGGCCCAGGGCAACGGCTACGACAACTACGACGACCAGCAGGACGCCGCCTACAACGGCTACGGCAACCAGCCCGCCCAGCCTCCGCGCTACGACGAGCCCACGGGCATGTACCACCCCGAACCCGGCGCGTATGACGACCAGCCAGCCGGCTACGGCGGTGCCGACCAGGGCTATGACGACGGGTACGGCCAGCAGGAGCCGTACCCGGCCGGCGGCTACGGCAACGGTGACCAGGGCGGCTACGGCAACGGCGGCTGGAACGGCCCGGGCGGCGGCATCGACAGCGGCAACGCCTACGGCCCGGCTAACGGCGGCGGTGGCGCGTATGGCGGTGCTACCCAGGGCGGTGCTACCCAGGGCGGTGCTACCCAGGGCGGTGCTACCCAGGGCGGTGCTACCCAGGGCGGTGGCACCTACGGCGGTGCTGCTGCTCAGGGGGGCGGCTCGTACGGCGGGGGTGCTTACGGCGGTGCTGCTCCGCAGGGCAGCCGTGCTTACGGTGGCGCTCCGCAAGATGGCGGTGCCTATGGCGGGCAGCGTGGCGGTGGCACCTACGGCGGTGGTGGTGCCGGTGGCTACGGCGGTGACCAGGACGGGTATGCCGACCAGGGTGGCTACGGTGACCAGGGCGGCTACGACCAGGGCGGCCAGCCGCAAGGTGGCGGGTACGGCGGCGCCCCGCAAGGTGGTGGTACCTACGGTGGGCAACGCGGCGGCGGCACCTACGACGGCGGCGGCGGTGCTGGTGCTGGTGCCGGCGGCTACGGCGGCGGCCAGGAGGACTACGCCGACCAGGGCTACGACCAGCGCGGCAATGGCTACGGCCAGGAGGAGCAGGTCGGCCGGCGGCCCGCGCCTCGCCAGCAGCCCCCTACTGGTCAGCGCGGCGACTGGGACAACTGAGTAAGAACGACGCCGAGGCCGGCTCCACCATCATGGTGGAGCCGGCCTTCGTCGTTGAACCGGGAGATCCCCACAGAGCCCCAGCGATCAACTGGCGCGCCGACGGACCTTGCGCATGAGCATCGCCCACACCCCGAACCCCACGCCCACATCACCGGTGATCGCACCCGCGGCGGACCCCATGGACAGGGCGTTCGCGCAGTCCGGGCAGACCTCCCGCCCGGTGATCGTCTTCTGAAAAGGCTTGCTGACGCGCCGGCCGCAGTCAGGGCAGTTCCGACCCGATAAACCCATGCCAACCTCCGGTGCCCAGTAGGCCAGAAGAGTACGACCACCGCGCCCGCCCTCAGATAACTAGTGCCTCGCACGAAGACGCCGCTACCCCGGAAAAGCGAAACGCCACGGCACCCAGCCGTGGCGTTCCGTATGAAGCTGAACAGCGACTACTTCTCGCTCTCGTCGTCCTCAGCGGCAGGCGTCCCGGCCGGAACGTCGGCAACCTCCGCAGCCGGGCCGGACCCCGCAGCCGATTCGGAACCCGCGGCCAGCGAGCTAGCGGAGGCAGCGGCCGGGCCGCTTTCCGACGGCGAAGCCGGGTGGTCCAACTCGGATCCCGGCGACTTCTCCGGGGCCGATCCGGTCACCGCAGCTTCGGCCGCTGCCGCGTCGGCGGCGGGCTGGACGTTGGTGGCGGAGGGGTCGCTGATCTCGAAGGTCAGCTCGTTGGCCGGCTCGGGCAGCGCCTCGGCGATGGCGCGGGCACCGACCTCGGCGCTGCTGCCGAAGAGGTTGCGCATCGTTGAGGTGAAGGCCTCGCGCAGTTCGTCCAGGCCGATGGTGAACTGGCCGTGGATGTCGAGGGTCTGCTCCTCGGTGGTCACGCCGATCTGGGTGCAGCTCACACCGTGCTCGGCTGCCAGCGCTGCGAATGCCTTGTCGTGACCGCGGGGGACGGCGACCACTGTGCGGCCGGCCGACTCGCTGAAGAGCCAGACGAACGGGGTGACCGATTCGTCGTGCTCGGGCAGCGTGATGCGGGCACCGACGTTGCGGCGCAGGCAGGACTCGATGAGCACCTGGGACAGGCCGCCATCGGACAGGTCGTGGGCGGCGACGACGTGCTCGCGTTCCGCTGCCTGCGCCATGAGGCGGCCGAGGCGCTGCTCGTGGGTCAGGTCCACCTTGGGCGGACGGCCGCCGAGGTGGCTGTGGGTGACCCAGGCCCACTCGGAGCCCGACAGCTCGCACGAGGTGTCGCCGAGCAGGAAGAGCAGGTCGCCTTCCGCGGTGGGCGGGGGCGGGAAGCCCATCGGCACGCGGGTGGCCACGTTGTCGAAGACGCCGAGCACGCCGACAACCGGGGTCGGGTGGATCGCCGCGGCGCCGGTCTGGTTGTAGAAGCTGACGTTGCCGCCGGTTACCGGGATGCCCAACTGCTGGCAGCCGTCGGCGAGACCGCGGACGGCCTCGGCGAACTGCCACATGACGGCCGGGTCCTCGGGGGAGCCGAAGTTGAGGCAGTCGGTGACCGCGATCGGCTCGGCACCGGTGATCGCCACGTTGCGGTAGGCCTCGGCGAGACCGAGCTTGGCGCCCTCATACGGGTCGAGGCGCGCGTAGCGGCCGTTGCCGTCCACCGACAGGGCCACGCCGAGCCCGGTGCGCTCGTCGATGCGCAGCACGCCGGCGTCCTCGGGCTGGGCCAGCACCGTGTTGCCGAGCACGTACCGGTCGTACTGCTCGGTCACCCAGGTCTTGTCACAAAGGTTGGGCGAAGCGATCATCCGCAGAACGGTCTCGCGCAGCTCCTCGGGCGTGGTGGGCCGCGGCAGCGTCTCGGCACGGTCGGCCTGCAGCAGGATCAGGTCGGCGGGTTCGCGGATCGGGCGGGCGTAGACCGGGCCGTCGTCGGCGAGCGAGCCGGGCGGCACGTCCACCACGACGTGGTCGTTCCAGCTGATCACGAGGCGGCCGGGGTGCCCGGTGGTGTCGCTCGGGGTGACCTCGCCGATCGCGGTGGCCCACACGCCCCACTTCTCGGCGACGGCGAGCACCTGGTCGAGCTTGTCCGGCGTGACGATCAGGAGCATGCGCTCCTGCGACTCGCTGGCCAGGATCTCGGTTGGCGACATCGACGCCTCGCGCAGCGGGACGCGCTCCAGCCAGACGCGCATGCCCGTGCCGGCGGCGGCCGCGGTCTCGGTGAGAGCGCAGGTCAGGCCGGCGCCGCCGAGGTCCTGGATGCCCGCCACGAGGCCGGCGTCGTAGAGCTCGAGGCAGCTTTCGATCAGCAGCTTCTCCATGAAGGGGTCGCCGACCTGCACCGACGGGCGGCGCTGCTCGGCGCCCTCGTCGAAGGTGGCCGACGCCAGCACGGAGACACCGCCGATGCCGTCGCGGCCGGTGCGCGCACCGAGCAGGACGACGATGTTGCCGATGCCGGCTGCCTCCTTGTGCTGCAGCCGCTCGACCGGCAGCACGCCGATGCTCAGCGCGTTGACCAGCGGGTTGCCCTGGTAACACGGGTCGAAGACAATCTCGCCACCGATGTTGGGCAGGCCCAGACAGTTGCCGTAGCCGCCGATGCCGGCGACCACGCCGGGCAGCACGCGCGCGGTGTCCGGGTGGTCCGCGGCACCGAAGCGCAGCGGGTCCATCACGGCGACCGGGCGGGCGCCCATGGCGAGGATGTCGCGCACGATGCCGCCGACGCCGGTGGCCGCACCCTGGTAGGGCTCGACGTAGCTCGGGTGGTTGTGCGACTCGACCTTGAAGGTGACGGCGAGCTCGTCGGAGATCTGCACCACGCCCGCGTTCTCGCCGATGCCGGCGAGCATGCGGGTGCTCTTGGGGGCCTTCTCGCCGAACTGGCGCAGGTGCACCTTGCTCGACTTGTAGGAGCAGTGCTCGCTCCACATGATCGAATACATCGCGAGCTCGGAGGCGGTCGGGCGGCGCCCGAGGATCTGCCGGATCCGCTCGTATTCGTCGTCCTTGAGCCCCAGCTCAGTGTGCGGCTGCAGGTCATCCGGCGTCTCGAAGGCCCGCTCGACGGTGTCCACCCCGCCGAACTCGCTGACCAGCACGTCGGTCGCGGCGAAGCCGGTGCGGGCCGCCGCTGGCTGATTCGGCACCCCGCCCGCCGCCTCGGCGCCGGGGGTCGAGGTGTCGTGCTGGGTGGTCATCGCGTGGCTCCCCCTGTGAGCTGCCCGCCTGCGGCCCCGGCCAGGTGCCGCAGCGCGGAGGTGAAGAACCCGAGACCGTCGAGGGACGGGCCGGTCAGCGCCTCCACCGCGTGTTCCGGGTGCGGCATGATGCCGACCACGTTCCCGGCGGCGTTGGTGATCGCGGCGATGTCGCGCTGCGAGCCGTTCGGGTTGCCGCGGGCGTAGCGGGCCACGACCCGGCCCTCACCCTCCAGCTCGTCGAGCGTGCGCTCGTCGGCGACGAAGCAGCCCTCGCCGTTTTTCACCGGGATGAGGATCTCTTCGCCCTCGGTGAAGACGTTGGTCCAGGCGGTGCTCGTCGTGCCGACGCGCAGGTGCTGGTCGCGGTTGCGGAAGTGCAGGTGCTGGTTGCGGGTCAGAGCGCCGGGCAGCAGGTGCGCCTCGCAGAGGATCTGGAACCCGTTGCAGATGCCGAGCACGGGCAGACCGCCCCGCGCGGCGTCCGCGATGGTCTCCATGACCGGCGCGAACCGGGCGATGGCGCCGCACCGCAGCGCGTCGCCGTACGAGAAGCCGCCGGGCAGGACCACGGCATCGACGCCGTGGATGTCGGCGTCTCCATGCCAGAGACGAACGGCCTCGCCGCCGGCGATGCGAACCGCGCGAGCGGCGTCACCGTCGTCGAGGGAACCGGGAAAGGTGACAACTCCGATCCGCATGGTCACGCGCTCATCTGCGCGGCGTCACCGGCCGACTCGTCGACCCGGATCGAGAAGTCCTCGATGACCGGGTTGGCGAGCAGCTTGTCGGCGATGTCGCGGGCGGTGTCCAGGTCGGGTTCACCGGCGAACTCGATCTCGATGCGGCGTCCGATACGTACAGAGGAGACGTCGCTCACGCCGAGCCGTGGCAGCGCGTTCGCTACCGCCTGGCCCTGCGGATCGAGGATCTCTGGCTTCAGCATGACGTCGACGACGACGCGAGCCACGGGCACTCCTGACTGTAGGTGCGCAGTTGGGTGGCCCTCTAAGGGGCGAGCGGGGCAAAGCCTACCTTGCGCCATGCCCGATCGACCCATCGGCCGGTGTCGGCAGGCTGACGCCACTGGCATTGAGCAGGGCATCTCGACAGCTATGACCGCACAGCGACGCGCCGGAGCCCGGTTTTGGTCATCCGGGTGTGTCGAAGCACACGGTCACGACGTCACGCTTGCAGGGCGTTCATCGCCTCGTCGAGCGAATCCGTCACCACGATGAGCTGCGATTGATCACCGTGCGGGGACTTGGCCAGCAGCGGCCTGAGCAGGGCTTCAACCGGCAACTCGGCCCAATGCGCAGCGCCCAGGAAGACGAAGGCGCCGGACGGACCGTCGGTGCCGTAGAACGTCTTGGTCGCGGCTTGGAAGACTTCCTGCACGGTGCCGGCCCACCCGGGTGCGAACACGATGCCGCCGCGCGAAAGACGCAAGATCGAGTCTTCCCGTACGGCATTGGAGAAGTATTTTCCGATCTGACCGGCAAAAAGGTTCGCGGGTTCGTGCCCGTAGAGCCACGTCGGCAGCGCCAGCCCACCATGCTTGAGCTGGGCTACAACGTCGATTGCGGCGGCTGGCGGCGCCGGGAAACGCTTGCGGACCTCCAGCGCGGCGGCGGTGAACGGATCGTGCTCCTGAAATGCCGGAGCGGTAGCCAGCAGGTCGATGGCGTCGGCCAGTTCAGCCGCCGATCGGGTGGCGAAATACGCGCCGAGATTCGCCGCTTCCATCACTCCGGGCCCACCGCCGGTCACGATCAGACGTCCGGCACCGGCCAGGCGATGGGCCAAAGTCGCGGCCATCCGGTACGCGTCAGAGCCCCGCAATTCGGCATGCCCGCCCATGATCCCAACGGCTGCCCGCGACCCATGCGCGTTGAACCAAGCGGCAAGGGCCTTACCGAGCGCGTTATCGATTCCCGCATCGTGCAACCGCTGCGCAATTGCTTCGCGCAGGTCCGGAGTTGCCGCCCCGTGTTCGAGGAAGTGCTGGTAGACGGTGGTGTCGTACATCCCGGCGAAGCCATGCTCGTCGAATCCGAAAGCGAGGTCCTCGGGCGTGTAGAGCAGGGCCGGATGGGTCGGAAACGGTCGCGCGTCAAAGGGCGGGATCAGCTGGGCACCGCGCCGGATCAGATCGACTTCGACGTCGGCGGAGGCCAGCTCGCATCCCACGAACATGGTTCCGGTGACGTCCACTCCGGTGAAGTCCGGCGGATTCTGATCGAGGCGCAGGCCCAGCACAATCAGCCCGGCGAGGGTCCGCTTGGCCAGGTGGACATCGAACTCGGGACGCGTCTCGATCTCGAACTCAGTGGCGTCGAAAGGCTGCTGGGGATCACCGAACATGCCCGTAGGGTAGCCATCGGCATCCCGTCCGCGCGTCCGGCGCCGCGACCGACCAGGTTGAATAGGTGTCATGCAAAATCTTCTTCCCGAGCCTCCGGCCACGCGCCTGCCCGCCGACGAGGCAGCCGAGCAGGCGCTGGCCGCCGCGGCTGAGACCGGAACCGACGACGCGTTCAAGGAGGTGGCGGGTCGCTTCCCGGCCTTCAGCGGCGGATGGGCGGCGCTGGCCGAGCGCTCACTGGCGGAGAAGCAGCCGGTGACCGCCTATGCGTACGCGCGCACGGGCTACCACCGCGGCCTCGACGCCCTGCGCCGCAACGGCTGGAAGGGTCACGGGCCGGTGCCGTGGGCGCACGCGCCCAACCAGGGTTTCCTCCGGGCTCTGTACGCGTTGTCGCAGGCGGCGGCGCAGATTGACGAATCCGACGAGGCCGCGCGGTGCGCCCAGTTCCTGCGTGACAGCGACCCAGCCGCGGCTGACGCGCTGTCCTGAGGTCCTCCGGCCGGGCCTTCAGTTTGGCCCGGCCGCCCCTACAGGCCCTCCGCCACCGCTGCGGCGATCTTGAGCCAGGCGTCGCGGGTGCTGCCGGAGAGGTGGCCGTAGCGCAGCGGTTCCCCCGAGTCGATGAGCTTCTCGTACGGAGCCAGCAGCACCGCCCGCGTCCGCGCCGCGAAGTGCCGCTCGATCGCCGGCAAGTCGATGTCCTTGCGCGTCGGGGGCATTGTGACAACGCTCACTGCCTGCCGTACGAGCCGCTGCCGGCCGCTCTGCTCCAAGTGGTCCAACATCCGAGCCGCCGTCTCAGCCGAGTCGTTACGGGCCGACATCGTGATCACGAGCTGGTCGGTGGCATCCATCGCCGCCTGCCAGTTCTGTGCTCGTACGTTGTTGCCGGTGTCCACGAAAATCAGCTTGTAGAACCGGCTGACGATCTCCCGGATCTCGGCGAAAGCGCTGGCCGTGAGCATCTCACCGGCAGTCGCCGACTCGTCCGAGGCGAGCACGTCGAACATGCCCTCACCCTGGGCGCGCACGTACTGCGACAGATCACCGACGCGCCCGTGCGACCCCCGGAACAGATGCAAGTCGCGCATCATGTCGCGCACTGTCCGAGCGTGAAAGTCCTGCTGCGCCCGCATACCCAGGGTTCCCTGAGTCTCGTTGTTGTCCCACGCGAGGACGTACCCCCCGCGCTTCTGTCCGAAAGTCATGGCAAGCAACAGGACGGCGACAGTCTTGCCGGCACCACCCTTCGGATTGACCACGGTCACCTGCCGCAGCCCACCAAAGTTGCGCCGGACCATCTCGACGTCCTGCTTGTACTCCTGCTCCCGCTTGCCCGGAGCCAGCCGGACCAGCCCCATCGTGCCCTTTTGCAGCAGCGCCCGAGGCCCCATCGTCGCCACCGGCTCAGCCGGCTTGGCCAGCCGCCGCCGCGCAAATTCCTCAGCGGTCGGCGTGCCATCCGAGACCCATGGAAGCTGCTGGTAGGGATCGACCGGCGGCGGGTTCTGGCCCGGTGGTTGCTGCTGGGCGGCCGCTCGCGGGTCCATCGTGGGCGGATAGGGGCCGGGTGGGGGCGCCGGCTGCTGCTGGGGGTTCGGGGT
>NZ_LOJP01000001.1:131185-160686 GCF_001553785.1 Actinoplanes sp. TFC3 | reverse complement strand
CGCAGCCACCACCCCCGCCGCCCCCGGCGCCCTGGCCCTCAGCCAGGCTGAGCAGGATCACGTCGTACACGTCACGCCTCGCTCAGCACCGAGTGACGCTCGATGACCTCTTCGCGGCCCGGGCCGACGCCGACGACCGAGACGCGGGCGCCGATGCGGCTCTCCACGAACTCGACGAAACGCTGGGCGTTTTCGGGCAGCTCCTCGAAGTGGCGGCAGGTGCTGATGTCCTTCTTCCAGCCGGGCAGCGTCTCGTAGATCGGCACGGCGTGGTGGAAGTCGGACTGGCTGACCGGCATCTCGTCGTGGCGCACGCCGTTGACGTCGTAGGCCACGCAGACCGGGATCTCGTCCAAGCCGTCGTAATTGTCCAGTTTGGTCAGCACGAAGTCGGTGACGCCGTTGATGCGCTGGGCGTAGCGGCCCATCACCAGGTCGAGCCAGCCGATGCGGCGGGGGCGGCCTGTGGTCGTACCGTATTCGTGACCGACCTCACGCAGGTAGTCCCCGACCTTGTCGTGCAGCTCGGTCGGAAAGGGCCCTTCACCCACGCGGCTGGTGAACGCCTTGAGCACCGCGACCACCCGATCGACGCGGGTCGGCGGGATGCCCGAACCGGTGCAGGCCCCCCCGGCAGTCGCATTTGAGCTGGTCACGAACGGGTAGGTGCCGTGGTCGACGTCGAGCAGCGTCGCCTGACCGGCCTCGCAGAGCACAACCTTGCCCTCGTCGAGCGCCTTCGACAGCTCCAAGGCCGTGTCGGCAACCATCGGGCGCAGGCGATCCGTGTACGACAGCAGCTCGGCGATCACCTCATCCGCCTTGATGGCGTTGCGGTTGTAGATCTTGGACAGCACCTGGTTCTTGAACGACAGGGCGGCTTCGACCTTCTGCCGCAGGATCGACTCGTCGAACAGATCCTGGATACGCACGCCGAGCCGGTTCATCTTGTCGGCATAGGTGGGACCGATGCCGCGACCGGTGGTGCCGATCCGCCGCGCCCCGAGGAAGCGCTCGCTGACCTTGTCGAGTGAGCGGTTGTACGACGCGATGACGTGCGCGTTGGCGCTGATGCGCAGCCGGGAGGTGTCGATGCCGCGAGCCTCGAGCCCGTCGAGCTCCTCGAACAGCACGGCCAGGTCGACGACCACGCCGTTGCCGATCACCGGGGTGACGCCGGGCGTGAGGATGCCACTGGGCAGCAGGTGCAGGGCGTACTTCTCACCCTTGATCACCACGGTGTGGCCGGCGTTGTTGCCGCCGTTGAACTTCACCACGTAGTCCAGCCGGTCGCCCAGCAGGTCCGTTGCCTTGCCCTTGCCCTCG
The DNA here is from genome assembly GCF_001553785.1 of Actinoplanes sp. TFC3. Lineage (GTDB taxonomy): Bacteria > Actinomycetota > Actinomycetes > Mycobacteriales > Micromonosporaceae > Actinoplanes. Next base: position 159,360 of record NZ_LOJP01000001.1, on the reverse strand, counting down.
TCGCCCCACTGGGCGCCGACCAACACGATCACCGGCACTTGACTGACGCCTTCCGTTGAAACACGTCGTACACGGAGAGGCCCGGGTACTGCCGAAGTTTACGCGACTCCCCAGCTCATCGCTCCCCGGTTGTCCACAGGGCGGTCCGGTTATCCACAGGCTGACCAAGTTATCCACAGGGGGTCATAGCGCTGTCGCACCCCGTGCACTTTGGATTTTGCAGGCTGTGGACAACTTCAAGGGTGATCGGCGGTGGCCCGTAGGATCTGCGGCGTGCGCGTACTTCTGATCGGATCCGGCGGCCGTGAGCATGCCCTCGCCGTCGGCCTCGCCGCCGACCCCTCCGTCGAGCAGCTCATCGCGGCCCCGGGCAATCCGGGCATCGCCGCGGTGGCAACGCTGCGTGATGTCCAGGCCACAGACCCCGTCGCGGTGGCCGCCCTGGCCGTCGAGGTGCAAGCCGACCTGGTGATCATCGGCCCCGAGGCGCCGTTGGTCGCCGGTGTCGCCGACGCCGTGCGGGCCAAGGGCATCGCCTGCTTCGGTCCGAGCGCCGCCGCCGCGCAGCTTGAGGGCTCCAAGGCGTTCGCCAAGGACGTCATGGCCGCCGCAGGAGTTCCAACCGGCAAGGCATTCACCTGCACGACCGCAGCCGAGGTCTCCGCGGCGCTCACCGAGTTCGGCGCTCCGTACGTGGTGAAGAACGACGGTCTGGCCGCCGGCAAGGGCGTGGTCGTAACGGATTCGCTGGCCGCAGCTCAGCAGCACGCCGACGAGTGCGGGCGCGTCGTCATCGAGGAGTTCCTCGACGGCCCCGAGGTGTCGCTGTTCGTGGTCACCGACGGGACGGCCGCGGTGCCGCTGATGCCCGCGCAGGACTTCAAGCGCGCCAACGACGGCGACGAGGGCCCGAACACCGGCGGAATGGGTGCGTACGCTCCCCTGTCCTGGGCCCCCGCCGATCAGGTCGACCGCGTCATGGCCGAAACCGTGGCGCCCACCCTGGCCGAGATGCGCCGCCGTGGCACCCCGTTCGCCGGCCTGCTGTACGTCGGCCTGGCCCTGACCAAGGCCGGCCCGAAGGTGATCGAGTTCAACGCCCGCTTCGGCGACCCGGAAACACAGGTGGTGCTGGCCCTGCTGGCCTCGCCGCTGGGTGAGCTGCTCAACGCCGCGGCAACGGGCACGCTGGCCGGCTTCCCGCCGCTGCGCTGGCACGAGGGCGCGGCGGTCACGGTCGTGGTGGCCAGCCACAACTACCCGGGCACTCCGCGTACGGGCGATGTGATCGACGGTGGTGAGCGGCCCGGCATCATCCACGCGGGCACGGCTCGCCGCGAGGATGGGGCGCTGGTGTCTTCGGGCGGGCGGGTGCTGAGCGTCACGGCGACCGGGCCGGACCTGGCTGGGGCTCGGGCGGCGGCTTACGAGTTGGTCGAGGGGGTGGCGTTGGAGGGCTCGCACCACCGGACGGACATCGCGCTGGCCGCCGTCGAAGGCCGCATCCAGATCTGAGGGTCTGGCCCTGCGGGCGGGCACCGCTTCGCCGGCGGCCTGGCTTCCGCCGGCGGCCGCCGGCGGCTGCGGCTGGCGGCTGGCGGCTGGATTGAGGCGCGTAGCGAGACGGCCCGGAGCGCGATGCTCCGGGCCGTCTCGGAGCCAGGTGCCCGCGGGGCGCGGGCTGGGCGTCAGTTCTTGGGGATGTCGAACAGCTTGGCCACCTGGGCTGCCAGGCCGAGGTCGCCCTTGGCCTTGATCTTCCCGGTCATGAACATCATCATCGGGTTACCGTCGCCCGAGACGACCTTGAGGAACGTCACCGGGTCCATGGTCATCGCCAGCTTGGGCTCACGGGCCGGCTGGTTGGTGACCGTGCAGGCGCCGTTCTCGATCACCGTCTCGTAGGTGTCGGTGGCGCCGCCCGGGCCGCCGGTGATGTTCCAGTGGATGACGGCTTGGGTGCTGCCGGCCCGGTCCGCGCGGAAGAGCGTGGGCATCCGGCCGAAGATCTCGTCCAGGATCTTGCTGCGGGTCTGCGAACCCATGACCTCCGCGATCTTGCTATCCGGGGTCGACTTCACCAGCGCGGCGAACTCCTTCGGACCGACCGTGGCGAGCGACTCGGGGCTGAAATCAGTCATCGTGGACCTTTCGGAATGAGCGCCAGACCTACTGGCGAGTAACCCTAGCGAGAACCGCGTCGTCCTGCAGTCTCTCAACCGCCGCACACTCGCGCTCAGGCCCACCACCACAGCCATGAAAGAATCGGTGCCGTGAGCATCCCGAACGTCCTCGCCAGCCGCTATGCCTCCGCCGACCTGGTCGGCCTGTGGTCACCGGAAGAAAAGATCCGGATGGAGCGCCGGCTCTGGCTCGCCGTCCTGCGCGCCCAGCGTGACCTCGGCATCGCGCTGCCCGACGGCGTAGTCGAGGCGTACGAGCGGGTCGTCGACGACGTGGACCTGGCCAGCATTGCCGAGCGTGAGCGCGTCACCCGCCACGACGTCAAGGCGCGCATCGAGGAGTTCAGCGCGCTCGCGGGCCACGAGCACATCCACAAGGGCATGACGTCGCGGGACCTGACCGAAAACGTCGAGCAGCTGCAGGTACGTGCATCGCTCGAGCTGATCCGCAGCCGCATCGTGGCCACCCTCGCCCGCCTCACCGAACGCGCTGTCGAGTACAGCGACCTGGTCATGACCGGCCGCTCGCACAACGTTGCCGCGCAGGCCACCACACTCGGCAAACGCTTCGCCAGCGCGGCCGAGGAACTGCTCATCGCGTACGACCGCTTGGATGATCTGATCCGTCGTTATCCCCTGCGCGGCATCAAGGGCCCGGTGGGAACAGCCGCCGACCAGCTGGACCTGCTCGACGGCGACGCGAGCAAGCTGGCCGAGCTCGAACGCAAGGTGGCCGAGCACCTCGGTTTCGAGCGCGTGCTGACCAGCGTCGGCCAGGTCTACCCCCGCTCGCTGGACTTCGACGTGGTGTCCGCGCTGGCCCAGGTCGTCGCGGCGCCGTCCTCGCTGGCCACCACGATCCGGCTGATGGTGGGTCAGGAGCTGGTGACCGAGGGCTTCAAGCCGGGCCAGGTCGGCTCCTCGGCCATGCCCCACAAGATGAACACCCGCTCGTCGGAGCGCGTCAACGGCCTCGCGGTCATCGTCCGCGGCTACCTCTCAATGATCGGCGAGCTGGCCGGCGACCAGTGGAACGAGGGCGATGTCTCGTGCTCGGTGGTCCGCCGCGTGGCCCTGCCGGACGCGTTCTTCGCCACCGACGGGCTGTTCCAGACGTTCCTGACGGTGCTGGATGAGTTCGGTGCCTACCCGGCCGTGATCGCCCGGGAACTCGACCGCTTCCTGCCGTTCCTGACCACCACCAAGATCCTGGTGGCGGCGGCCCGCAAGGGAGTAGGCCGCGAAGTGGCCCACGAGGTCATCAAGGAGCACGCGGTAGCGGTCGCCCTGGCCATGCGGGAGAAGGGCATCGCCGACAACGACCTGTTCGACCGCCTCGCCACTGACGGCCGCCTGCAACTGAGCCGGGCAGAGATCGACGCGCTGGTGGCGGACCGGGCGGCGTTCGTGGGTGCGGCCCCGGCGCAGGTGCAAGCGGTGGCCGACCGGGTCGCGGAGATCGTGGCCGCGCATCCGGAGGCAGCGAAGTACGCGCCTGCCCCGATTTTGTGAGCTGCTGGTCAAGCCACGCGGACGCGGCGCCAGCTAGCTACCGGGAGGTCGCGTTCGGGGACGTCGGTGAGGCCGTTTTCATCCATGGCGTTGAAGACGGCCAGCCGGCCGCGGTCGAACAGGAACTCGACGGCGTGCAGGATCCGGGGGCGCCATTCCGCGTTTGTCGTGCGTTCGATGATGTTGACTTCGCGCAGCGCCTTGCCGCGTACTTTGCGCAGCGCGGGGTGGGGGTCGGCGCGCCAGTCGAGTTGGATGTCGGTGCCGGCCCAGTCGACAGGGGCGGTCATGTCGACCTGGTCCCAGCTGATCGCGCACTCGTCGAACTTGCGGTGGGTTATCTCGACATTCGACTCACCGAAGGCGAGGATGACCGGACCGTCGGCGAACCAGCCGCGGGCTGCCATGTCCCACATGAGCCAGCCGGCGAGCAGCTTCTTGCCGATGAGCCGCTGGAACCGTGGCCGGTGGACGGCGGCCAGGGCCACGGCGTCGTGGTGCCATTCGGGTTCGTAACCCTCGATGCCGAGCAAGATCACCGCCTTCGGGGAACAGAAGACAACGATCGTACTCACTGGCGGCTGGCCCCCGTCGATGAGGACCAGCCGCAGGTGAGGGACTACTTGGCGAGCGAGGTACCCGTCGAGCGCAGGTGCTCGCAGGCCTCGACAACGCGCTGGGCCAGGCCGTTCTCGGCCAGCTTGCCCCAGGCGCGGGGGTCGTACGCCTTCTTGTTGCCGACCTCGCCGTCGATCTTCAGCACGCCGTCGTAGTTCTTCAGGACGTGGTCGACCACCGGGCGGGTGAACGCGTACTGGGTGTCGGTGTCGATGTTCATCTTGACCACGCCGTAGTCCAGCGCGCCGTGGATCTCCGACAGCAGCGAGCCCGAGCCGCCGTGGAACACCAGGTCGAACGGCTTCTCCTTGCCGTACTTGGCGCCGACGGCCTCCTGGATCTCCTTGAGGATCTCCGGGCGCAGCTTGACGTTGCCGGGCTTGTAGACGCCGTGCACGTTGCCGAACGTGAGGGCGGTCATGTAGCGGCCCTTCTCGCCCAGGCCCAGCGCGGCGGCGGTGGCCAGGCCGTCCTCGACCGTCGAGTACAGCTTGTCGTCGATGGCGGCTGAGACGCCGTCCTCCTCGCCGCCCACGACGCCGACCTCGATCTCGAGGACGATCTTCGCGGCCGCGGCCAGGGCCAGCAGCTCCTCGGCGATCTGCAGGTTCTCGTCGACCGGCACGGCCGAGCCGTCCCACATGTGCGACTGGAACAGCGGCGCCTGCCCGTTCGCCACGCGCTCCTTGCTCAGGGCCAGCAGCGGGCGGACGTACTTGTCGAGCTTGTCCTTGGGGCAGTGGTCGGTGTGCAGCGCAATGTTGATCGGGTAGTTCTTGGCCACCTCGGTGGCGAACTCGGCGAGTGCCACGGCACCGGTGATCATGTTCTTCACGGTCGGGCCGGACGCGTACTCGGCGCCGCCGGTGGAGATCTGAATGATGCCGTCACTGCCCGCCTCGGCGAAGCCCTGCAGCGCCGCGTTCAGCGTCTGCGAGGAGGTGACGTTGATCGCGGGATACGCGAACGCGCCGGCTTTGGCGCGGTCGAGCATCTCGGCATAGACCTCGGGGGAAGCGATGGGCATCGGGAGCGCTCCTTGATCTTTGGGACGGGACCGGGCTGTCCTCCAGCAGGAAGTATTACCCAGGCCAGGAAAGCCGCGGTAATCACCCCGTTATCCGCTCACCGGCACGCCACTCAAAGGCTGCCCGTAGTTCCTGCTCGATGGCGGTGACCGATCGCTGGGACGGACGGATGCGCGCGTCAAATCGGTCGCCGGGGCTGGCTGGGGGCTGACATCATCGGCGCGTGCTGCTCACCGTGACAACCACCCATCGGCCAGCGACCGATCTCGGTTACCTGCTGGTCAAGCATCCCGATCGGACCCACGCTTTCGACGTTCCCACCGGTACGGCGCACGTCCTCTTCCCGGACGCGGCCGACGATCGGTGCACCGCGGCGTTGCTGCTCGAGGTGGATCCGCAGCGGCTGGGTGGCGGTCGTCAGCAGGCGGCACCGGATTCGTTCACGCTGGGGCAGTTTGTCAACGATCGTCCGTACGCGGCTTCGAGTCTGTTGGCGAGCGCGCTGGCGAAGGTGTTCCGCAGTGCGTTGCGCGGCGAGTCCCGGGACCGTCCGGAGCTGGCCGGTACGCCGATCCCGCTGGAGATCCACGTGCCGGTGCTGCGGTGCAAGGGTGACCCGGCGGAGCTGTTCGAGCCGCTGGGCTGGACGGCCACCGCGCGCCCGATCCCGCTGGACGACGTGCCCGACGACCACCCGCTCGCCGGCAACAGCGTGTACGTCGACCTGACGCTGACCGGGACACTGCGACTGGCCGACGCGCTCAACCACTTGTACGTGCTGCTGCCGGTGCTGGACGACGCGAAGCACTACTGGGTGGCGCCGGACGAGATCGACAAGTTGCTGCGCGCGGGGTCGGGGTGGCTGGCCGATCACCCGGCGAAGGTGCTGATCGCCCGGCGCTACCTTGCTCACCGGCGTTCGCTGGCCGCGTCGGCGCTGGACCAGCTGACACCGGACAGGTCCGACACAGTGGACGTCGCTGAGGACGCGGCTCCGGACGAAGAGGCAGAGCTGCCTGTCGTACGTAAGCAGCCCCTCGCCGAGCAGCGCCGCGACGCAGTCCTGGCCGCACTCGCCGACTCCGGGGCCACGCGGGTACTCGACCTCGGGTGCGGCGGGGGTGCCCTGCTCGGCGCGCTGCTCAAGGACAAGCGATACACCGAGATCGTCGGCACCGACGTGTCGTCCCGGGCACTCGATCTGGCCCACAAGCGGCTGCATCTCGACCGGCTCCCGGAGCGCCAGCAGGGGCGGATCAAGGTGTGGCAGTCGGCTTTGACGTACCGCGATGACCGGTTGAAAGGCTTTGACGCGGCGGTGCTGATGGAGGTCATCGAGCATGTCGACCTGCCCCGGCTGCCGGCTCTGGAGGAGTCCGTGTTCGGTCATGCCCGGCCCGCTACGGTCATCGTGACCACGCCAAATGCCGAGTACAACGTGCTTTATGAGGGGCTGACCGGTATGCGGCACAGCGACCATCGTTTCGAGTGGTCACGGGCCGACTTCAGCGCTTGGGCAGATCGGACAGCGGCGGCTCACGGCTACCGCGTTGCGTTGCACGGCGTGGGCGAATCGGATGAATCGCTGGGATCGCCGACCCAGATGGCCGTCTTCACCAGGGAGGACTCATGATCGACATCCCCGAACTCGCCCTGGTGGCGCTCGTTGGCATCTCCGGGTCCGGCAAATCGACGTTCGCGCGCGACCACTTCGCGCCTACTCAGGTGCTCTCCTCGGACTACTTCCGTGGGCTCGTGGCCGACGACGAGAACGACCAGTCCGCCTCGGCCGACGCGTTCGACGTGTTGCACTACGTAGCCGGCAAGCGCCTCAAGGCGGGCCGGCTGACCGTCGTCGACGCCACCAACCTGCAGTCGCATGCCCGCGCCGGCCTGGTCAAGGTCGCCCGCGAGCACGACGTGTTGCCGGTGGCGATCGTGCTCGACGTGCCCGAGGCACTCGCCTGGGAGCGCACCCAGGGGCGCCCGGACCGTACGTTCGGCCGTCAGGTTCTCACCCGAATGCACCGTGACCTGCGACGATCCCTCGGTCAGCTGGCCCGCGAGGGCTTCCGCAAGGTGCACGTGCTGCGCGGGCCGGACGAGATCGCCGGGGCCACGTTCCGCTACGAGAAGCTGTTCAACGACAAGCGCGAACTCACCGGCCCGTTCGACATCATCGGCGACGTGCACGGCTGCCACGCCGAACTGGTCGAGCTGCTAACCACGCTCGGTTACGCCGTGACCGCCGACAATGCCGTCCACCCGGAGGGCCGCACCGCGGTGTTCGTTGGTGACCTGGTCGACCGTGGCCCCGATTCCCCGGGCGTGTTGCGCCTTGTGATGGGGATGGTCAAAGCCGGCACCGCGCTTTGCGTTCCCGGCAACCACGAGCAGAAGCTCGCCCGCAAACTCAACGGCCGCACCGTGCAGCTCACCCATGGACTGCCGGAAACGCTCGCCCAGTTGGAGGAACAGACCCCGGAGTTCGTTCAGGACGTCCGTACGTTCATAGATGGCCTGGTCAGCCACTACGTGCTCGACGATGGCCGGCTCGTAGTCGCGCACGCCGGGCTCAAGGAGCCCTACCACGGGCGCGCGTCGGGGCGGGTGCGCTCGTTCGCGCTCTACGGCGGAACCACTGGCGAAACCGACGAATACGGACTTCCGGTGCGCTACCCGTGGGCCCGCGACTACCGCGGCTCAGCGGCGGTCGTCTACGGCCACACGCCCACGCCGGTCCCGGAGTGGATCAACAACACGATCTGTCTGGACACCGGATGCGTGTTCGGCGGCAAGCTGACGGCGCTGCGCTGGCCGTCCCGCGAACTCGTCTCGGTGCCCGCCGCCAAGGAGTACTACGCCCCGGCCCGCCCGCTCGTGCCTGCGGAACCACGCCCGGACGACAGCCTCGATCTGGCCGACGTGACCGGAAGGCGACACCTCGATTACGGGTACGGCCGCACCACGGTTGCCGCCGAGAATGCGGCAGCCGCGCTGGAGGTGATGAGCCGGTTCGCGCTCGACCCGCGGACCCTGGTGTGGCTGCCGCCGACCATGGCGCCCTGCTCGACGGCTTCGGTCGAGGGCTACCTGGAACACCCGTCGACCGCGTTCGCCGACATGCGCGGGGCCGGGGTGACGACGGTGGTGTGCGAGGAGAAGCACATGGGGTCCCGGGCGGTCGTACGGGTGTCGCGGGATGGTTCGGGGGATGCGATCTGGACTCGTACCGGCCGGCCGTTCTTCGATTCTGCTCGTAATGACGCCTTGCTGGATCGGGTGCGGGCTGCTGCGGTTTCGGCGGGCGTGCTTGATGAGGGGGGGTTGCTGCTCGACACGGAGCTTCTGCCCTGGTCGGCCAAGGCCGGTGGGTTGATCCGGGAGCGGTATGCCTCGGTTGGTGCTGCTGGCCGGGCGGCTTTGCCCGCTGCCCTGTCAGTTGTTGAGCGAGCTTCCGCGCGCGGGCTTGATGTTGCGGCTCTCCATGATCGCCTCGCTCTGCGTTCCCAGGAGGTTTCAGACTTTTCCGATTCTTACCGTATTTACGCTCAGCCGGCCGAGGTCACGATCGCGCCGTTCGCGGTGCTCGCGGCGCCGGGGGTCAGCCATAAGGACAAGGACCACGGCTGGCACCTCGGCATCGCCGACAAACTGGTGGAAGCCGACCGGACACTCTTCACGCCCACCCGGCGGATGGTGGTCGATCTGAGCGATCCGGCGGCCGAGCAGGCGGCAACCCAGTGGTGGCTCGATCTCACTGCGGGTGGCGGCGAGGGCATGGTCGTCAAGCCGTACGCCGGCCTGGGCGCCACCGACGCGAAGGGCCGGCTCGTTCAGCCGGGGGTGAAATGCCGGGGCCGGGAGTACCTGCGGATCATCTACGGACCCGAGTACACCCGTCCTGAACAGCTCGAACGTCTGCGCCAGCGCAACCTGGGCCGCAAGCGGGGGCTCGCCCTGCGCGAACATGGCTTGGGGCTGGCCGCCCTCGACCGGCTGGCCGAAGGTGCCGCGCTGTGGCGGGTGCACGAGCTCGTCTTCGCGATCCTGGCTGCCGAGTCCGAGCCGGTGGACCCTCGGTTGTAATCCATAGCATTCGTACAGCTGTCGCTTTGGGAAGGACCGGTACCCTTCCTCCCGTGGAGCTTCATGCGCTGACCGAACAGCTCGCCCTCAACCCGTTGAACGCGAAGGATCTGCTGCAGACCTTCGGGCTCATCGGGGTCTGGGCGATTCTCTTCGCGGAAACCGGCCTGCTGGTCGGCTTCTTCTTCCCCGGGGACTCCCTGCTGTTCCTGGCCGGCGTAGCCGCGTCGCCCGTCGCCGACTCAATCTTCGGCGACGGCACGCGGATCTCCCTTACCGGTCTGTTGATCGGTGCGCCGCTGTGCGCCATCATCGGCGCCCAGCTAGGCCACCTGCTCGGCGCCAAGTACGGCCGCCGCATGTTCGACCGCTCGGACAGCAAACTGTTCAAGCGCGAATACGTGGAAAAAGCGGAGTACTACTTCGAGAAGTTCGGCCCGGCCAAGGCCGTGGTCCTGGCCCGCTTCATCCCGATCGTGCGCACGTTCCTCAACCCGGTAGCGGGCACCCTGGGCATGCCGGCCCGCCAATTCCTCCTCTGGAACGTGGTCGGCGCCATCCTCTGGTGCGACGGCGTCCTGCTGATCGGCTACCTGCTGGCCCAGCAGATCTACGACGCCATCGGCGACAAAATCGACCACTACATCCTGCCGGTCGTCTTCGTCATCGTGCTCATCTCGATCCTGCCGATCCTCATCGAGATGCTGCGCGAGCGTAAGGCCAAGAAGCGCGCCCTGGCGGAGGGTCGCCCGGCGGAGGACGCCACGCCGGCTGCGGCTATTGGGGTTGTTGCCGCGGCTACGGTCGCGGGGATTGCCGAGGAGTTCGCGGATCGGGATGAGGACGAGGGGCCGCGGAATCATCGGCCTCGGCATTCCGCTTAGGGGTACAGCTTGGGCGTCAGGCTCGGGCTTTGACTTCGGCTTCGCGCTGGCTTGAGCTGGAGTATGCGCTCGCGGAGCCCTTACCGCCGCACATCCGGCGAGGGTTCCCGCCTGGCGTCACCGGCTCAACCCGTGTGTGACGCCAGGCCACTTCTTGCGCGCCGATCACGGCTGCGCTGAAACGCCACCGATCCCGGCCTGACCTCTTCCGACCCGGTCGCCCAAAGTCGGCTGCTCCGCGCGGCCCGCCAGCCACGTGAGCATTGCCACATCGCGCCGAACCGATCGCTCAGCCCGGCCTACTTCCGTCACCTCAAACCGATCGCCTGGGCCGGCCCGCCCTCTCAACCGAACCTCGCGATTCGAGCGGTCCCAATCCCACGGGCGTCCCGATCCATCCGGCCGCTGCCCGATCCCTCTGGCGAGCGTCCCGACCGCTCGGGCTATTGCTCGTCCGGCAGGCGGCGCCTCGATCGCGCACCGCTAGGCCCGGTCAGAGCCGCGCAGCCCGTCCTCACGCGCATGTGCTCTGCCCGGGCCCGCTCGGTGCGTGAGCGGGCTCCTTGCCGTCCGTCTTGCCGTGCGAATCCCCGTGCTTACCTGGCCCGCGCGGGCTCTTGCGAGACCCGCGCGGTGCTCAGCGAGCCTTCTTCGTGGCGCGCTTGCGCGGCGGCGTGAGCAGGTCCGCGATGGTTGCGATCGCGGTCGGCACCAGCCGGTAGTACGCCCACACACCACGCTTCTCGCGCTCCAGCAGACCCGCCTCGGTGAGGATCCGCAGGTGGTGGCTCACGGTCGGCTGGGACAGCCCGAGCGGGGCGGTGAGGTCGCAAACACACGCCTCGCCGTCCGTTGCGGACTGAATCAGGCTGAGCAACCGAAGCCGTGCGGGGTCCGCGAGTGCCTTCAGCACTCCGGCCAGACGCTCGGCATCGGCTCGTTCAATAGGCTCGCCGGCTAGCGGCGAGATCTGAGGCATTGTCATTTCCGCCAACGCAGTTCCCACGATCTCCATCCTTCCACCAACTGCATCGATTCTCCTGCATATGTGCAGGAACGAACCGGCTGACTTTCGGGCCATAAGGCCGAAGACGGTCGAACGAGAGGTTGATCGGCGACGCCTGTCCGGCACCCCGCGCGGCAGCGTCCGCACCCCGATCGACCATTTCGCCTACACCGACTTCGGTCTCTGCCTCCTGCAACGCCTCAGGCGCCTTCTGGTCGCTGCCCATCGCCGTAGAGGTGCTCGATCCCCGCCCCTGGAGTGAGCCGTCCCACATTTCGATGTCGCGATCAGTACGGTGACCACCCAGCGTCCGCCCGGTCGCTGGAACGTTCCTGTCCCCCACCACCACTCGGTGCGGGACGGCGCCACAGTCAGCATCTCGACCCGATGAAAGCACGGCATAACGCTGCGCGACGGGCAATTCAGTGATGAATTCACGCAGGTCGTGATGCGCTTCCATGACATCGAGAGTACTGGCTGTCTGGAAACTGGAACGTTCTGCCCTGCCGGGGCGTAAAGGAACTATTGACGCAGGCCTAAACCCATGAGTAACCGGAAATAATGTTAACTGAGACATCTGGAAGAACCGGTTCAGACTACGCATAGATGCAGCTCAAAGCGCCTGTAACGGCCTCACTTCTGGGGGTACGGCACAACGGAGGTCATCGAACGACCACGCGCTGACACCGATGTCACTCCTGCACTTGTGCCCGTCCAATGGGAAACGCCGCCCACTCAGCGAACGAGAAGGCCGTGATGGCGCCCAACGATACCCGTTCGGGTGACCCACGCCCGTCGATGTGATGTCCCCCGCCAACAGGCCGGATACACCTCTTGAGCGTGCCAGATAACGGGGGCGGGCGCCGTTTGCGTCACATCGTGATCATGGACGCGGCCGGGAAAGAGAAAGATCGATGCACGGTCGGGGCACCGTCACTCTCCGGAGTCGACAGCCACTCGGGGGCCGACCGTCCGAAATGGGGGCCAAGACGACTCTGCGGACGGGGGCGAAGACAACTTCGTGAACTTGGCCAGAAAGTGAATTCGGTTCCCTTGGAAAAAGCTGAGAGTTCTGCCCGGTCTTGGAAAATGCTGAGTTAAAGCTCCGGCCGTTCTTCGGACGCCGGCGACGACTCGGGGGTTACGGGAGCTTCCCGTGTTTCTGGAGTCGAGTTTGCGACAGGTGCCGAGGTTTTCATTTCAGCGTTGCTCGATGTGGCGGGTGTCTCGGGTAAAGAAGTCTCCGGCCCAATCGGAGCCGAGGGGACGGTCGGGCGCGGCGGAGCCCAAGGACTCGCCTCGCCGGCAGCTTCGGCTGGAGACGGCGAGGGATAAGGAGCGCCGTAGGTGGGCTGAGCGCCCAGTCCCGGCTGCCCGTAATCAGGCGCCGGAAAAGTCGGCAGCCCAAACCCCGCCTGCCCGTAACCGGCCTGCCCGTAACCGGCTTGCCCGTAACCGGCTTGCCCGTAACCAGGCTGCCCAAAAGCCGGCTGCCCACCCGCACCCGGCCCATAAGCACCCAGTCCCCCACCCGAAGAGCTTGGAGCAGCGAACGGATCCGGCGGCAGCGCCTTGGGTGCCCGTCCGAAGAACGCCCGCGGTGCCATCAGCAGCAGCACCCCGACCACCACGTACCCGAACATCTGGGCGATGGAGACCGCGACATTGAGCGGAATCCAGGCTCCCGGGTACGCGTCCCCGAGCGCGGCCCCGGTCGTACCCGGAGTGGAGTCGCCGCTGCGTTGCAGGGCAACGGTGATCGTGGAGGCCAAGCCGGCAAGCAGGCCGAGGGCGCACACCACGAGGGTGGCGATGCGAACGGCGTTGCTGCCGCGGCGCAGACCCATGGCGAGCACCACGTACAAGGCGAAGAGCAGGATCGCGACCACCGCACCGACGGCTGCGCCGATCCAGATGACCGTGACGAAGTTGTCGGTGGTGCCCGAGGTGCCGGCTGCGGCGCGGAAGCGGCTGACCGTGCCGGGGGCGATGATCAGGGTGGCTACCGCGTAGCCGAGGCCGGCTACCGCCATGACGAGCAGCAGCAGGGTTGCGAAGCTGACCGTGGCCGGCCTGGGTGATTGCTCAGCCGGTGGCGACGCGGGCTGAGGCGCGGCTGCGGCAGGCGGCTGGACTGCGTACGACATGGGCGTCTCCCGGCTGTTCCGTTGCGCCCGAACCTACCCGGACACGGCACGCGCCGCCGGGCTTACCCGGCGGCGCGTGATCTAGCTGTGTCAGATGGGATCTGTCGGCGGCCGGTCCTGGCCCTGCTGAGGCGGCGGCGCGCTCTGCTGCGGCGGCGGCGCGCTCCAAGGATCAGCAGCCGGTGGGTGCTGCGGGTGCTGGGGCTGCTGCGGGTGCTGGGGGTACTGCGGCGCGGAAGGATAGGGGTACTGCGGCGGGTATCCCGGGTACGGCATTGCCGGGTTCCAGGATCCCTGAGGCTTGCGGAAGTAGTTGTTGGCGGCCGGGAGCGCGAGCAGGATCAGCGCCCCGAGCAGGGCCAGCACCACGAGCACCGTCAGCGTTGTGGTCACGCCGCCGTACCAGCCGGGAAGCTCGGCCGACAGGCGACTCTCGATCTCGGACTGGCTGGGTCCCGAGGTGTCGGTCTCGAGGTTCATGCCGCGGGTAGCGGCATTGCCGAGCAGCCCGAAGCCGCTGCAGCAGAGGAAGATGCCGCCGATCACCCAGGTGGTGATGCGCGAGCCCTGCCGGCCCCGGTTGTTGAAGATGGCCAGGATGACCAGGCCCGCCGAGAACAAGACGTTGATCGCGAGGCTGCCCACGATGGCGGCGACGGCCAGGGTCTTGAGGGTGCTGCCATTGGTCGTGGTGTTGTACTCGCCGTAGACGTCCTGGACCGTGGAGATGGTGGTCAGCGCCAGCAAGGCCGCGATCAGCGACGCTGTGGCGGCCAGATAGAGCAGGTACGACGAGATGGTTACCACGCTTGGGCGTGCAGGTGGTGCGGTCGGTGGCGTCCCCGGATACATCGGTGCTCCCATCCTTGATCCGCTCACGGTATCGGGTGGCCGCCAAGCCACCGGATCCGCACGCGGCACCGAAGGGCACCAAATGGGCGGACCACCGGACGCAGAGTCGCAGGATGTGGCACTATCGCCCGAAGTAGCATTAATTTGGAGGATATAGGTCGCTCGTTCAGGGGGCGACAGAAGTCGATAGCGACCCATAAACTTCCATCTCGTGGCGCGCCGCAGGCAACCGAAACCCGTGGTGACGCCCTGTGCCCATCCGAGTCGCCGCCCCACCGCTGGGGCCGAGGCAGACCGGATCCGGGCCCCATCCCGATTGCGCCGGCCGCGTGACCACGCCGCGGCCGCCCCAGACCTGTTAAGGACCGGTGAGTCCCATGCCACACGCAGACACCCTGACCGTCGTGCACCATGACGACACCAGCACCCGCTACGAGGACGTCCGGTATCAACTTCACCGCGACGGCATCCGGATCTGGTCCGAGGACGGCGAGCACGCCTTCACGGACATCCTGATGACCCACGCCTACCGGCAGCGGGAGGCAAAGGCGAGCTGAGAGAACGGCCCCGGCAGACGCCGGGGCCGTTTGCTTATGCGGAGACTTTCAGCCCGTCCTTGGCGTCGTTGAGGTCCACGACAACCGTGTCGCCGTCGACGATGTCGCCGGCAAGCAGCGCCTTGGCCAGCGAGTCGCCGATCGCGGACTGGACCAGCCGGCGCAGCGGCCGGGCGCCGTAGATCGGGTCGTAACCGTGCTCGCCCAGCCACTGCACGGCCGGCTCGGTGACCTCGAGGCTGAGCCGGCGCTCGGCCAGACGGGTGCGCAGCCGGTCGAGCTGAATGTCCACGATGGCCGAGAGATCCTGCGCGGTCAGCGCCTGGAACACCACGATGTCGTCGAGGCGGTTGAGGAATTCGGGCTTGAAGTGCCCGCGGACAGTGGCCATCACTTCCTCGCGCCGCTCCTCCTCGCTCATCGTGAAGTCGGAGATGACCGACGACCCGAGGTTGGAGGTCAGCACCAGGATGGCGTTGCGGAAGTCCACAGTGCGGCCCTGTCCATCGGTGAGCCGCCCGTCATCGAGCACCTGCAGCAGCACGTCGAACACGTCGGGGTGGGCCTTCTCCACTTCGTCGAGCAGCACCACGCTGTACGGACGCCGCCGCACCGCCTCGGTGAGCTGGCCGCCTTCCTCATATCCGACGTACCCGGGCGGGGCACCGACGAGCCGGGCAACCGAGTGCTTCTCGCCGTACTCACTCATGTCGATGCGGACCATGGCGCGTTCGTCGTCGAAGAGGAACCCGGCCAGCGCCTTGGCCAGCTCGGTTTTGCCAACACCGGTGGGGCCGAGGAACAGGAAGCTGCCCGTGGGCCGGTCCGGGTCGGCCACACCGGCGCGCGCCCGGCGTACCGCTCCGGAAACGGCCGCTACGGCATGGGGCTGACCGACCACCTTGGCCTGCAGCGACTCCTCCATGCGCAGCAGCTTGGCGGTCTCGCCCTCCATCATCCGGCCGGCCGGGATGCCGGTCCAGGACGCGATCACCTCGGCGATGTCGTCAGCGCCGACCTCTTCCTTGACCATCGGCGGCTCGGCCTTCTCGTCGCTCTCCGCGGCCGCTGCGGTCTGGATCTCGGCTTCGAGCGCCGGGATCTCCTGATATTGCAGGCGGGAGGCCTTTTCCCAGTCGGCGTCGCGCTGGGCGCGTTCCAACTCGGCGCGGGTCTCGTCGAGCTTCTTCTTCAGCTCACCGACGCGGTTGAGGCCGCCGCGCTCGCGTTCCCACCGAGCGTTGAGGGCGGTCAGCTCCTCCTCGCGGTCGGCCAGGTCGCGGTCGAGGCGCTCGAGGCGGGCGATCGACGCGGGGTCGGTCTCCTTCTCCAGCGCGAGCTTCTCCACGCGCATCCGGTCAACTTGGCGCTGCAACTGGTCGAGCTCGACCGGGCGGGAGTCGATCTCCATGCGCAGCCGGGAGGCGGCCTCGTCGATCAGGTCGATGGCCTTGTCCGGCAGGAACCGGTCGCTGATGTAGCGGTCGGACAGCGCCGCCGCCGCGACCAGGGCGGCGTCGGTGATCTGGACCCGGTGGTGGGCCTCGTAACGGCCCTTGAGCCCGCGCAGGATGCCGATCGTGTCCTCGACCGTGGGTTCGCCGACGACCACCGGCTGGAACCGGCGTTCGAGGGCGGGGTCCTTTTCGATGTGCTCGCGGTATTCGTCAAGGGTGGTCGCGCCGACCATGCGCAGCTCGCCGCGGGCCAGCATCGGCTTGAGCATGTTGCCGGCGTCCATCGAACCCTCGCCCTTGCCGGCGCCGACGACGGTGTGCAGCTCGTCGAGGAACGTGACGACCTGGCCGTTGGAGTTGCGGATCTCCTCCAGCACGCTCTTGAGCCGCTCCTCGAACTGGCCACGGTATTGCGCGCCGGCCACCATCGCGCCGAGATCCAGCGACACCAGCTTCTTGTCGCGCAGCGTCTCGGGGACGTCACCGGCGATGATGCGCTGCGCGAGGCCCTCCACGATCGCGGTCTTGCCGACGCCGGGCTCTCCGATCAAGACCGGGTTGTTCTTGGTACGCCGGGAGAGCACCTGGATCACCCGGCGGATCTCGGCATCGCGCCCGATCACCGGGTCGATCTTGCCGTCACGCGCCAGGGCGGTGAGGTCGACGCTGTACTTCTCCAGCGCCTTGTAGGTCTGCTCGGGATCCTGGTTGGTCACCCGCCGCTCGCCTCCGCGCACCGACGGGAACGCCGCGACCAGCGTCTCCTCGGTGGCGCCGACGTCGCGCAGCACCTTGCCGACGGCGCCGCCGACCCGGGCCAGCCCGGCCAGCAGGTGCTCGGTGGACACGTACTCGTCGCCCAGCGGCGTGGCGATCAGCTCGGCCTCGCCGATGGCGTTGACGAACTCGCGGGACAAACTCGGCTCCGCGGTGCTCGAACCGCGGGCCGACGGCTGTTGCTCAACCGCTCGCACGGCGGCGCGCCGCACATCAGCGGGGTTGGCGCCGACCGCACGCAGCAGCGCCGGGGCGGTCGAACCACCGGTGTCGAGCAGCGAGAGGAGAAGATGCCACGGCTCCACGGTCGCGTGCCCACGCTGGTTGGCGTCGGCCACCGCACCGGTGATGACGTCGCGGCTCTTGGTGGTAAGGCGTTCGGCGTTCATGAGCTCCCCTGATCGAGTTTTCCACTGGATGCAAGCAACCCGAGACTTGAGCGTATTCCACTCAACTCTAAGTCGACGACTCCAGCGCACCAAATTCCGGTGGGCAACGTCGCAGCGCGGCCCGTAGCGTGCGGGAGTGACAGTGCAGACCTCACGGCGACAGCCGCACCTTGCTCGCGCCCTCGTTCCGCTCGGTCTGGTCTTCCTGTCGGTGGGCATCTCGACCGCCCTGGTCTACCCGTTCCTCTCGCTGTTCCTGAGCACCGAAGTCCAGGCCGGCCCGCTCAAGGTGACCGCCTTCCTGGTCGCATCGCCGCTGGCCGGCGTCGTGGTCACCACGCTGATCGGCCGGCTCTCCGACCGCCTGCCCATCCGGCGGCTGCTGCTGATCATCGGCGGGATCTCCGGCATGATCGGCTGCGGCCTGGCGGCCTTCATCCGCGACTACTGGATTCTGCTCGGCCTGACCGTGACGTCTGTGGCAATTGCCAACTGCCTCTTCCCGCAAAGCTTCGCGTACGCCCGTCAAGTGCTCGAACGCGATGCGCCGGACAAGATGGCGCTCGGCATCAGTGGCTTGCGTACGGTGTTCTCCCTGGCCTGGGTGGCCGGCCCGGCGCTGGCCGCGTTCATCCTGGCCAGCGGCGGCTTCACCTGGGTGTACGGCACCGCCGCAGCCATGTACGCCGTCGCCGCGATCATCGGGCTCCGCTGGCTCGGCGAGGTACCCGCCCCCGCGGCGGCGGAACCCGGGGACACGCCCGCCTCCGACACGCTGGAAACACCGCGCTGGGTCCTGCTGCTGACTGCGGGGGCCTTCGCCCTGCTGCAGACCCCGCTGACCCTCGCCGTGCAAGCGTTGCCGCTGTTCATCGATACCGAACTCGACGGCAACGTCAAGCAGGCCGGCCTGGTCCTCGGCCTGTGCGCGGCCCTGGAGATCCCGTTCATGCTGGCCCTGGGTGCCCTGTCCGTACGGGTGTCCGTAAGGGTGCTGCTGTTCATCGGCTCGGTGTGCGGAATCGTGTACTACGCCCTCGCCGCGGTCACGCCCACCGTGGGGTTGCTCTTCGGCGGTCAGGTGCTCAACGCGGTGTTCATCTCGGCGGTCTCCGGGCTCGGGATCTCGTACATGCAGGAGATGTTGCCCCGGCACCCCGGGCAGGCCACCACGCTGTTCACCAACTCGTTCCCGCTGGGCGCGATGCTCTCCGGTCCGCTGTTCGGGCTGGCTCAGCACTTCGGATACCGCCTGGCGTACTGGCTCTGCACGGCGCTGTGCGTGGCCGGCATGGTGCTGCTCTTCGCCATCCGTACGGAGCGGGTGAGCAGGGCTTCTTGAGAGATCCGTTACCGTGGAAGGCGTGCGCGTACGGGTAGAGCAGACTCCACTTCCTGGCATCGGTGTCCGGCACGACCTGGTGACCTCGTCGGGGCGTACCGTCGGCGTCGTCTCGCACCGCAACGGCCGTCGCGACCTGGTCCTCTACGACGTGGACGACCCCGACTCGTGCCTGGCCTCGATACCGCTTACCGACGACGAGGCGGAGGCCCTGGCCGACGTACTCGGCGCGTCGCTCATGCTGGGCCAGCTCTCCGGGCTGCGCCAGCAGGCGGCCGGGCTGCTCACCGAGCAGATCGCGCTGCCCGCCGGTTCGCCGTTTGTGGGCCGCAAGCTGGGTGACACCCGCGCCCGCACGCGCACCAGCGCCTCGATCGTGGCGGTGCTGCGCGAGCGTGAGGTGATCGCCTCGCCCCTGCCCTCGTTCGTGTTCGACGCGAACGACGTGGTGGTGGCCGTTGGCACCCGGCAGGGCCTGGACGGCGTCACCGCCATCCTGGCCGGCGACCACGACGACTAGAGGGCTACCGGGTGCACAGCACGACGATCCTGCTCATCGAGGTCGGCGCGCTCCTGTTCGCGCTGGGCATGCTGGGCCGGCTGGGCCGGCGCATCGGCCTCTCACCCATCCCGCTCTACCTGCTCGCCGGGCTCGCGTTCGGCCATGGCGGCTTCATCCCGCTGTCAGCCAGCGAGGAGTTCATCTCCGTTGGCGCGGAGATCGGTGTCATCCTGCTGCTGGTCATGCTCGGCCTGGAGTATTCGGCCACCGAGCTGGTCGGCAACCTGCGCGCCGCCGCCCCCGCCGGAGTCATCGACGGCGTGCTCAATGCGCTGCCGGGAGCCGCGTTCGCGTTCCTGCTCGGCTGGGGGTGGGAAGCGGCGCTGGTGCTGGCCGGCATCACCTGGGTCTCCTCGTCCGGCGTGATCGCCAAGGTGCTGGCCGACCTGGGCCGGCTCGGTAACCGCGAGACCCCGGTGATCCTGTCCGTGCTGGTCATCGAGGACCTGGCGATGGCGTTCTACCTGCCCCTGGTCACCGCGGTGCTGGCCGGCGTGGGGTTGGCGGGCGGCGTGAAGGCCCTGGCGGTCGCGGTGGTCACGGTGATTGCGGTGCTGGTCGCGGCCATCCGGTACGGCCACGCGATCTCAAGGTTCATGTCCGTCAAGGATGCCGAGGCACTGCTGTTGAGCGTGCTGGGTTTGACCTTGTTCGTCGCCGGGGTGGCCGCCGAGCTGAACGTGTCGGCGGCTGTGGGTGCGTTCCTGGTGGGCATCGCGTTGTCGGGGCAGGTCGCGCATTCCGCCGTACAGATGCTGTCGCCTTTGCGGGATTTGTTTGCTGCTGTGTTCTTTGTGTTCTTCGGTCTGTCCACGGATCCGGCGGCCATGCCTCCGGTGCTGTTGCCGGCGCTCGGCCTGGCCGTGCTGACGATGCTCACCAAGGTGGCGACCGGTGTGCTGGCGGCTCGGCGCAGCGGTATTGCTCTGCCTGGTCAGGTGCGGGCCGGGCTGGCCCTGATGCCGCGGGGGGAGTTCTCGATCGTCATCGCCGGGCTCGCCGTCGCCTCCGGGGTCGAACCCGAGTTGGCCCCGCTGGCCACCGCATATGTGCTGATCACGGTGGTCAGCGGACCGCTGCTGGCACGCCTGCCCGACTACACCTGGTTCAAGAAGTTCATCCGTAAACGCATGGCACTTCGCCGACCGGCCGAGGCCCTGCCCGCAACCGACTGACCAGCACAACGTTCGAGCAGCTCAAAGCTACCGCCCAGTATCTGAAAGTGAGGGGAGATCACTTCCGCCCGGCGATCGGGACGCGCTACCGTGACGCCGCACACATCGTGATTCTGCCGGTGCCCAGCGCCACGCTCAGCTGTGTGGGGGAACTGAGCGTGTTGCCGCGGACACCGAGCTGCCGAGGAGGACGGCGATGATCAAGCGTGCTGCTGAGGCGGCGTCGTGACCGTGCGTGAATCGACGTTCGCGGGATTTGCCAACCCGGTCGACCCCCGCCCCGAAGAGTTGCAGGCCTGGGCGTACCACCCGGAAGCCGTACCGCTGGATTCCATGCCGCCCGACTGGGACCTGCTCATCTCGGGTGACGTGCTGGCGTCCACGCTGTTCGAACTGGCGATGGACCGGCAGTGCCCGGCGCGGCGGTTCGCCCAGCACTGCATGTACATCTACGCGGCCGACGGCGTACGCCCGAACGCATCCTCGCAACGCAAACGCCGGCTGAAGAAGTTCGTCGAGCGTGCCGAGGAAGTCGGCGACGAGCCGATGGCGATCTGGGCGCACAACTGCCGCGTCCTGATGACCCGCCCCGAGCTGTTCGAGTACCGCGACTGGATCGAGGGCGGCTTGACCCGGTACCCGCGCCGGCTGGCCCTGTTCCGCCGCTGACGACTGGGTTTCGGCCGCTGACGACTGGCGATGATCTTCTACCCTCGGTAGGCGATGTCGCCACGTATGAATCGCTCAGCCAGATGGCTGGTGGCTGCGGTCATCCTGGTGATCGTCGCCGCCACCGTCATGAAGGTGTCGGGCTTCGACGAGAAGTTCCGCACGGCGACCGTGACGGCTGCCTGCTCAGCCACGGGATGCGCGGGTCCGGGGATGGCTTTCGCTGGGTGGCTGATGACGTTGACGCCGGCGCTTTACGGGCTGCTGGCGGGTGCGTGGTTCCGCCGCCTGACGCCGGTCGCGCGTGTTGGCTTGGGCACGGGCGGGGCTCTGCTGTCTGTCGCGGCTCTCGCGTTCCTTCCCGGAAGGCACGGCCCTGACCTCGGCGAGATGATCCGAGGGGCCGGCTCCAAGGCTTTCGCGCACGGCATGCTGTGGGGCTTCGGGTCGCAGGCAGCCATCGCTGCGGTGCTGATCGCCTGCGCCATCTTCTCGGCCAAGCGCCAGGTCGTGGTTGCCGCTGCGCTGCTGCCCATCATCGCCGGGGGCACTTTCGCGTGCCTGCGGGCCGAAGACTTGCCGGGCTACCTGACGACGATCCAAGTCTTTCCCCAGCCCACGGTACGAGTTCAAGACGACATTCTCACCCGTACCTCTGCCACCGACTCCCGCGGCTGCCACGACCGGTTCGACGGCTGCCTGCACACGGCCGAGTTCGAGTTCACCACCACCGACAGCGACACGGTCGTACAGTTCGAGGTCATCTCGTTCCCGGACAACGACCGTGCCTGGGATGCCTGGGGTGAGGTACGCGAAAAAACCGGCAACCCAGCCACCATGTGCCTCGCCACCGTGACCAGGAACTGGCTGCTCGTCTCGACCATGCGGCACAGCGACAACCGAGCCATCACCCCCGGCGAGCAGAAGTGGCTGCGCTGGCCCGCCGCTCAGCTCGAGTACGCCTTCCGTCAGGCCATCGGCTACACCCTGCTCTACCTGCCCGAAGTCTCCGAGCAAACGGCTCCTCGAACGCCCTAGCCCCCGGCCGCGCGTCTCATCTCTCGCCAGGGCGGCGGGGGCGCCAGACCACCAGGGCCGTCGACGGGCGTTCCTGACGCACCAGGTCACGGCCCGGATAGGTCACCATGGTTTCCAGCTCGGCCACGCGCCGGTAGGCCGCGTCAAGCTGCGCCTCCATCTGCGCGACCCGTTCCTGCAGCTCACCCACGAGCTGCTCAAGGCCGATGATCCGCTTGATGCCGGCCAGGTTGACGCCTTCCTCCTGGCTCAGTTTCTGCACCTCGCGCAGCAGGGCCACGTCGCGTTCGCTGTACCGGCGACCGCCGCCACCGGCCCGGCCAGGTTGCACCAGGCCGAGCCGGTCGTACTGGCGCAGGGTCTGCGGGTGCATCCCGGCCAGCTTGGCGGCGACCGAGATGATCAGAACCTTCGCATCGGAGGCCTGCTCCACTGAGATGCTTACCTCTTCGTACATGTGCCACCTCCTCCTGCGGATTCCTGACCGCCATTATCCCCGGCGGAGCCGCGCTTCCAGCTTTGCTCGTTCGGCAGTCGGTGTGAGCTTGGCGAACTGTTCCAGCGCGTCGCGCGCCTCGCCGCTGACCCCCGACGGGACCTGCACCTCGAGGGTGACCAGCAGATCGCCGACCCGGCCGTCGCGGCGCTGCACACCCTTGCCCCGGGCGCGCAAAGTCCGTCCGCTGGGCGTGCCCGGGGGCACCCGCAGCGTGACCGGGCTGTCCAGCGTGGGCACCCGCAGGTCCGTACCGAGCACCGCCTCCGCGATGGTGATCGGCACAGTGAGCGTGATGTCGTCGCCGTTACGCCCGAACAGGTCATCCGGCCGGACCTTGACCTGTACGTACAGGTCGCCGGCGGGACCGCCCTTCTCGCCCGGTTCGCCCCGGCCGCTGAGCCGGATCCGCTGACCGTCGCCGACCCCGGCCGGGAAGCGGACGTTGATCGTGCGGTTCTTGGTGACCCCGCCCGTGCCCCGGCACTCCGGGCACTTCTCGTCCACGATGGAACCGGCGCCCTGACACTCACGGCAGGGCTCGGAGAAGCTGAACGACCCCTGGTTGCGCGAGATCAGCCCGGAGCCGTGGCACTGCGGGCAGGTGCGCGGCTGGGTGCCGGGCTTGGCGCCGTTGCCGTGGCAGCTGTCGCAGACGCCCGGTGAACGCAGCGTCAGCGGCAACGTGGTGCCCTGCACCGCGTGGGCGAAATCGAGCGTGACCTCGGCCTCGACGTCGCGACCGCGCTGCGGGCCACGCCGGGGACCGGGACCACCGGTGCCTCCCGAGAAGATCGAGCTGAAGATGTCAGAGAACCCGGCACCACCGAAACGGCGATCACCGGCTCCGCCCGCACCACCGCCGGCACCGGCCCCGCTGAACCCGCCGAACAGGTCGGACGGGTCGAACTGCGAGCCGCCACCGGTCCGGGCCCCTCGCCGGAACGCGCCCGAGCCGAACAGCGAGCGCATTTCGTCGTACTCTTTGCGCTTGCGATCGTCGGACAGCACGTCGTACGCCTCGGATGCGGCCTTGAACCGTTCCTCGGCGTCCTTGTTCCCGGGGTTGTGGTCCGGGTGGTTCTCCCGGGCCAGCTTCCGGTATGCCTTCTTGATCTCGTCGGCGGAGGCGGACTTGCCCACCCCGAGCACGGCGTAGAAGTCCTTCTCCAGCCAGTCCTTCGAACTCACTCAGCCCACCTCCTCACGAGAGTCTTTTCGCCCGGTGCGGAAGTCCCGCCCACCGTGCGGTGGGCGGGACAGGCGCTCGTCACTCGGGGTCGGCAACCGCGACCATGGCGGGCCGCAACAGCCGCTCGCCCAGGGTGTACCCGCGGCGCATGACCTCGACGCAGGCGGTCTCCGTGACGTCGGGCGACGTCAGGTGGGCGACTGCCTCGTGCCGGGTGGGGTCGAACGGGTCGCCCTTCTCGCCGAACGCGACGAGACCCAGCTTGCCGGTCACCGCGGCCAGCGCCTCGGCGACGCTGGCGAACGGTCCTACCAGATCACCGTGCTCGCGGGCCCGGTCGATGTCGTCGAGCACCGGCAGCAGAGCGGTGAGCACCGCACCGGTGGTCTGCTCGGCCGCCGCGCTGCGGTCACGATCGACCCGCTTACGGTAGTTCGCATATTCGGCCGTGACGCGCTGCAGGTCGCGGGTGCGGTCCTCCAGCTCACCGCGCAGGGCCTCGAGCTCGGCACCGAGCCCCGGCGCAGCCGCCGCGCCCTCTTCCGGCTCCTCGGCGGCGCGGTGTGCGCCACCCTTGAGCTCCGTCGAATCGGCGGGCTGCTTGGCGTCCTGGGCCTCGTCGGCCTCCTTGGTCACCGTGTCCTTACCCTTCACGTCGATCTTGCGGCGATCGCGGATGACGACGCGCTCGGTCGCCTGACCGTCGTTCTCGTCGTCCGCGCGGCTCACTTCTTGTCGTCCTCGACGATCTCGGCGTCCACGACGTCGTCAGCGCCACCGGCCTGCGCACCCGGGTTGGGGCCCGCGTTCGGACCGGCGTTCGGGCCGGCACCCGGGCCGCCGGCGGCGCCGGCTGCGCCGTCCGGGCCGGGAGCACCCTGCTCGCCCTCGCCACCCTGCTGGGAGTACAGGAGCGAACCGGCCTGCTGGGAAACCGAGGCCAGCTTCTCGTGCGCGGTCTTGATCTTCTCGATGTCGCTGCCACCCAGCGCGCCACGCAGGTCGCCCAGCGCCTCGCTGATCTGGTTGCGCGACTCCTCGGGAAGCTTGTCGCCGCTCTCGGCGAGGAACTTCTCGGTCTGCCACTGCAGCTGCTCGGCGAGGTTGCGCGTCTCCGCGTCGTCCTTGCGCTGCTTGTCCTCGTCGGCGTGGTCCTGAGCGTCGCGCATCATGCGCTCGATGTCGTCCTTCGGCAGCGCGGAGCCGCCGGTGATCGTCATCTTCTGCTCCTTGCCGGTGCCGAGGTCCTTGGCGTGCACGTTCACGATGCCGTTGGCGTCGATGTCGAACGTGACCTCGATCTGCGGGACGTTGCGCGGCGCCGGCGGCAGGCCGGTCAGCTCGAAGGTGCCGAGCTTCTTGTTGTAAGCCGCGATCTCACGCTCGCCCTGGAACACCTGGATCAGCACCGACGGCTGGTTGTCGTCCGCCGTGGTGAAGACCTCGGAGCGCTTGGTCGGGATCGTGGTGTTGCGCTCGATGAGCTTGGTGAAGATGCCGCCCTTGGTCTCGATGCCCAGCGACAGCGGGGTCACGTCGAGCAGCAGGACGTCCTTGACCTCACCCTTGAGCACACCGGCCTGCAGGGCGGCACCGACGGCCACGACCTCGTCCGGGTTGACGCCCTTGTTGGGCTCCTTGCCGGTCATGGACTTGACCAGCTCGGTCACGGCGGGCATGCGGGTGGAGCCACCGACGAGGATGACGTGGTCGACGTCGGCAACCTTGACGCCGGCGTCCTTGATGGCCTGCTCGAACGGGCCCTTGGTGCGGTCCAGCAGATCCTGGGTCATGCGCTGGAACTCGGCCCGGCTCAGGGTCATGTCCAGGTGCAGCGGCCCGGCCGGACCGGCCGTGATGTAGGGCAGGTTGATGCTGGTGGTGCTGGCGGCCGAGAGCTCGATCTTCGCCTTCTCGGCGGCCTCACGCAGACGCTGCAGCGCCATCTTGTCGGCGCCCAGGTCGATGCCGTGCTCGCCGCGGAACGTCTTGACCAGGTGGTCGATGACCCGCTGATCCCAGTCGTCACCACCGAGGTGGTTGTCACCGGAGGTCGACTTCACCTCGATGACGCCGTCACCCAGCTCCAGCAGGGAGACGTCGAAGGTGCCGCCGCCAAGGTCGAAGACCAGAACGGTCTGCTCCTTGGAACCCTTGTCGAGGCCGTAGGCCAGGGCGGCCGCGGTGGGCTCGTTGACGATGCGCAGGACGTTGAATCCCGCGATCTCACCGGCCTCCTTGGTGGCCTGGCGCTGCGCGTCGTTGAAGTAGGCGGGGACGGTGATGACCGCGTCGGTCACGGTCTCGCCGAGGTATGCCTCGGAGTCGCGCTTGAGCTTCATGAGCACCCGCGCCGAGATCTCCTGCGGGGTGTACTTCTTGCTGTCGATGTCAACCGACCAGCTGGTGCCGACCTCACGCTTGACCGAACGGATGGTCCGGTCGGGGTTGGTCACCGCCTGACGCTTGGCAACCTCGCCGACCAGCACCTCGCCGTTGCGCGCGAAGGCGACGATGGACGGCGTCGTCCGGGAGCCCTCCGCGTTGGCGATAACGGTGGGCTCGCCTCCTTCCAGAACGCTGACGCAGGAGTTCGTGGTGCCGAGGTCGATGCCGACCGCTCGTGCCATGTTCGCTTCCTCGCTTCTTGGCTTTCCGTTACTTCGGTAAGTCTGTCGCCACAAGTTGAGTGGACCGGACTCAATGATGCCACGGGATCACCAGACCGCAAGTCGAAGTTGAGCGGACTCGGCGCAACTCAGGTGTCGAAGGTCCCTGTCCGGTCACGACCGCCGGGGTACCTGTTGTCTGGCATGCATCGATCGGGCACGCTTTACCCGTGACGACGCATGGTGACGCGGTCGGTCCGTCGGCCACGCCCGCCGCAGCCGACACACCCCCGAGCAAGGCCCCGGCCAACAGCGGCAAAGCCAGGTCCGCCAAACTTTCCGGTACACCCGCAGCGTCCCCAACCGCGCAACCCGATCCGGACCCCATGGCTGAGACAGGCGAACCAGAGGCAGGCACGGCAGCGCCCTCCCCGAGCAGCACGGGGACCGAGGCGCCGATGCCCGCCGCCCCCACCCCGGCAGCAACCGCCTCGAAGAGTCCGGAGAGCCGCGAATCGGGCGGCGTAGAAGCTGGGACATCGGCCTTGAATGTGAAGTCGGCCTCGGGATCGGATTCGGCCTCTTCGGCCGGGGAATCGCAGGTCGAGGCCGCGGGGCCCGGGGCTGAGGCCGAGAAGCCCGGGGCTGAGCCTGCGAAGGCGGAAGCTGAGGCTGCGAAGCCCGATGCTGAGGTTGGCGAGTCGGAAGCTGGGCAGGCGGAAGCTGAGGCGACGGGCGCGGGGGCCGAGTCCACGGATGCCGCTGAAGATGCGGCGCCGAGTGGAAGTCAGCGTGGGGCTGGGAAGCCGGATGAGGACGGCCCGGCTGCGGTACCGGCGAACCCGGAGGACCACGGGACGACCAAGCTGGCCACTGCGGCGAAGGGCGCGCTGAGCAAGCTGGCGTCTGCCGCAAAGGACGCCATCGCGAAGCCGGCGACCGCCGCCAAGGAGGCGCTGACCAAGCCGGAAAGCGCAGACCAGCCGGCGAGCGGGACCACCGCACCTGCGAGCGGGACCACCTCCGGAGCCGCGGCTGCCGACGCGCTGGCCACTGACCAAGCGCCGGCTGCGGACGCCCCGACAAGCGACGAGTCGCAGCCTGCGAGCGCTCCGACAAACGGGGAACCGAAGGCTACCGGCGCGGAGGCTGCCGACCAGACGCAGGTCTTGAACGCGGAGACTGCCAGCGGAACCCCCGCGACCGATGAGCCTTCAGCCGCGAAGAAGCCGTCCGCGACAAGCAACGTCGCGGCCCCGGCCAAAACCGAAATCGCAGCAAAGGCCCAAACCCTGGCCGAAGCTGACGCCCTCGCAAAGGCCCGAACCGCGGCGAAGACCGACACCCCGGACCCGGAGACAACCGCCCTCCTCACCCCCGAGGGCGACGAAGCCACCGCCAGCGACGAGGCCAAGACCCAACCTCCCGGCCAGGACGAAGCCCCTACCCAAGTAGTGGCGAGCCGACCGGAATGGCCCCCGCCGACCGCCCCGGCCGCCGGCAACACCGTCACCACCCAGAAACGCCCAGCCACCCTCGATGACCTGGCACCCCTGCCGGTAGCCACCCCGAGTACGGCCTCCGCGCCCACGA
>NZ_LOJP01000001.1:118717-131085 GCF_001553785.1 Actinoplanes sp. TFC3 | reverse complement strand
GGCCCACCCCGGGTACCCCAGCCGGCCCGAGCGCCCCAGCGAAAACCGCCGAGCCACCGCCAGCCTTGGGCGCCCTGGCCACCGCGCTCTCCAACCTGCGGGCGACCATCGGCGGGACCTCGTACCCGCTGGTGTTGCCGTCGGCCGAGGAGGCGCGGCGGGTTGGTACAGCGCTGGTATCGCAGCTTGATGACTACCTGTTGCCACGGCTGGCACGGTTGGATGCCCCACTGCTCGTGGTTGTGGGCGGGTCGACCGGGGCCGGGAAGTCGACGCTGGTCAACAGCTTGGTTCGGGCTCCGGTCAGTGCTTCCGGGGTGCTCCGGCCCACTACTCGGTCTCCGGTGCTGGTGAGCCACCCGGCGGATGAGTCGTGGTTCCGCAAGGGTGAGTTGTTGCCGGGCCTTACTCGTACCACTGAATCCAGCAACGATCCGCAGACCTTGCAGTTGGTCTCGGCGCCGGCGCTGGGGCCTGGCCTTGCTTTCCTGGACGCACCGGACATCGATTCCGTGGTGGACAGGAACAGGCAGTTGGCGGCTCAACTGCTGGCGGCTGCGGATCTGTGGTTGTTCGTGACTACTGCTGCTCGCTACGCTGACGCCGTACCGTGGGAACTTCTCAAAACGGCTCGGTTGCGCGGCACTGTCATTGCGCTGGTGCTGGACCGCGTGCCTCAGGAGGCGGCTCCGGAGATCTCGGCGCATCTGGCCGAGATGCTGACCAATCACGACATGGGTGCGGCTCCCCTGTTCGTCCTGCCGGAGACCACTCTGGACGGCCAAGGGTTGCTCTCCGAGGACGTGACGCGGCAGCTTCACACGTGGTTTGCCCAGCTTGCGGCGGATGCCAATGCGCGTGGGGCCGTTGTCCGGCAGACGCTGGATGGGGCGCTGGCTGCGCTGGGACCGGCGGTTGCGGGGCTGGCGGCGGCCGCGGATGAGCAAGCTGTGGTGGCGTCTGCTTTGGACGAGCGGGTCACCGCGGCTTACCGCACCGGGCGGCGCAACATCGAGGACGGTCTCAAGGACGGGCGGCTGCTGCGCGGTGAGGTGCTGGCGCGCTGGCAGGAGTTCGTGGGGACCGGCGAGTTCTTGAAGACGTTGGAGTCGCGGGTCGGGCAGTTGCGGGACCGGGTCGTGTCGGCCTTCACCGGGCGGCCGGCGCCGGGGCGCAACCTGCAGAATGCTCTCGAATCGCAGCTTGTCACGCTGGTACGAGGGGTGGCCTCCGACGCGGCCGAGCAGGCTTACGCGGCGTGGTCGTCGTACCCCGCAGGTGTTGAGCTCTTGGAGCCGGCCCTGCAGAAACCGTCTGCCGACCTCCCGGAACGCGCCGAACGCATGGTGCGGGACTGGCAGCAATACGTGCTTGACCTGGTACGCAAGGAAGCCGGCGATAAGCGAATAGTGGCCCGGGGAGCCGCGTACGCAGTCAACGGCATCGGTCTGGCCGTGATGATCGCGGTCTTCACCTCAACGGCGTTCATCCCCACCGGCGCCGAGGTCGCTGTCGGCGCGGGCACCACCGTGGCGGCGCAGAAGGTCCTCGAAGCGGTCTTCGGCGACCAGGCCATCCGCACGCTGGCAGCCCGGGCGCGCACCGAACTACTGAAGCGGGTTAACGTGCTGCTCGACGCGGAAGCGGCCCGCTACACCGACCGCACCACCGCCGTGGGCCTGGAGCTTGAGCCGGGCACTACGCTGCGGCAGGCCGCCGCGGACGTGGAACGGGCCAGGGAGGAACTCGCGTTGACCGGGACGTCGTCATGAGCAGCCTTGCCGACCGCGTGCGGCGCGCGCTGGGCAACGACGACCGCGTGAATGTCGAACAGCTCACCGAACGACTGTCGGCGCTGGAGCGGTTCCTGCGGGTGACCGATCCGTACCTGCCCGACAGCAACCTGGTCGCCGCGCACACGCTTGTCGAACGCGCCGGTGGCCGGTTGGCTCTCTCGCAGGACCACACGGTGGTGGCGCTGGCCGGCAGCACCGGCAGCGGCAAGTCGAGCCTGTTCAACGCGCTCGCGCGGCTCAAGCTGTCGCCGGTGGGCGTGCGCCGGCCGACGACCGGTGTCGCGCACGCCTGTGTGTGGGGTCCGCTGGAACCGGCCAACCGGCTGCTGGACTGGGTCGGAGTGCTGCCGCGGCAGCGATTCATCCGGGAAAGCGCCCTGGATGGCGACGACGAGGCTGCCCTGCGCGGTCTGGTGCTGCTCGACCTGCCCGACTTCGACTCGATCGAGCAGAGCCACCGGCTCGAGGTGGACCGCCTGCTCGGGCTGGTGGACCAGGTCGTCTGGGTTGTCGACCCGCAGAAGTACGGCGACCGCATCCTGCACAACGCCTACTTGAAGCAGTTCCGCTCGCTCACCGACGTCACCGTGGTGGTGCTCAACCAGGCGGACCGGCTCAACCCGAGCGACACCGAGATCGTGCTCACCGACCTCAAGCGGCTGCTGGAGGAGGACGGGCTGACCGGCGTGCCGGCCCTGGCGACCTCGGCCAAGCAGCCGGGCATGCTCACCGAGCTGCGCGCGTCGCTGGAGAAGACGGTAGCCGAGCGGCAGGCGGCGCTGCGCCGGTTGGCCGGTGACCTGGACGCGGTCAGCGACCAGTTGGCCGCCACCATCGGTCCGCCGGCCGCCGAGGACGAGGTGGATCGGGCGACCGTGCGCCAGCTAACCGATGCGTTGGCGGCTTCGGCGGGCGTACCGGCCGTGGTCGAGGCCACGTCCGGGGCTTACCGGCACCGGGCGATCGCCAACACCGGCTGGCCGTTGATCCGCGGGGTGCGCAAGCTACGGCCGGATCCGTTGAAGCGGCTGCACATCGACACCGAAGGCGTGGCCCCCTTCTTCGAGGACGAAGATCAAGGAGCGCCGGTTCCCCGTACGTCAGTGCCCGACGCTGATGCGGCCCAGAAAAGTGCAGTGGGCCTTTCGGTACGAGCAGTCGCCGCCCGCGCCGCCGCTCCTCTGCCCGAGGTATGGGCCCCCGCGCTCAACAACGCGGCCCGCTCCAAGCTGCACGACTTGCCCGACGCGCTCGACCGTGCCATTGCCAAAACGGACCTCGGCATGAGCCGCAAGCCATTCTGGTGGACCGCCGTGGGAATCCTGCAATGGCTGCTCACCATCGCCGCGATCGCCGGTCTGGGCTGGCTTCTGACCGGGTACGCGATGCGCGCCCTCGGTCTGCCCAAACTCGACTATCCCGAGGTCGGCGTGGTGCCACTGCCCACGTTGTTGCTGCTCGGCGGCCTGGTCCTGGGCTTGTTGCTGGCCATGCTGCTGCGCCCGATCGTCAACGCCGGGGCTCGCCGGGCTCAGCGCCGGGCCGAGCACCGCCTGCGCCAGTCGGTGACCGAGGTGGGCCGCGAACATGTGGTGGCGCCGGTGCGTGAGGTGCTGCATGCGTACGCCCAAGCCCGCGAGTCGCTCACCGTCGTCCGTTCGGAATAGGGCCTGCGGGCTGCTGTCCCGGTAGGCTCGGCGGCATGGCAGCACCTCAAAATCCGTACGACGCGGTCCTGCACGCGGCCCGCGACGTGGCGAAGCTCGGCTGCGCCCTGGACGCGGAGATGCTGGGCACCGCCCTGCTCGGCAGCGTGTACTCGGTAGCCTCCACAGACCGGGCTCAGGCGGTACGCACCTTCGTGGGCGAGTTCCTCGCCGCCACCACCCGCCGGCGCACAGCCTCCGCAACCACGATCCGCGCGGTGTTCGCGGCCCTGGTGCCCGACGCCACCGGCGCGGCCGAGGTGAAAAGGGGTGCGCAAACCCCGGCCTGGGCCGGCCAACTCGCCCGGGTGCGTCCCACAGGCTGTTACGCGTACGGCGATGTCTACGGTGACCAGACCTCGTACCTGGTCACGTTCGCCTACGAGGACACCGAGGACGGCGGCCCCGAGCACGCCGTGGTGGCGCTCGTCGACCACAACATCGGCATCACCAAGGACGTCTTCGTGGGCGGCCCAGCCGAACGCATCCTCGGCCAGGTCCGCGAGATGTGCGCAACCGACGAACTGACCTGGTTCCGCGAGGAAGACCCGGCCCGCCTGCGCGCCGAAGTCGACCGCCACCTCGAGATTACCGACGACCTGACGGATTTGCCGCAGGACGGCAGCTTCGCCACCGACCGTGCCCTGGCCACAGCGCGGCTGGCGCTGCTGCCCAAGTCCGCGGTCCCGCCGCTCCCCGAGCCGCCCGAGCTCAGCGGACCCGACCGCGAACGCCTGCTCCGCGACTTCCTGGCCTCACCCGAAGCCACCCGCTTCACCCTGGACAAGGTGGCCGCCGATGATGAGCTGGCCTCCCTGCACTTCTGTCTGAGCCTGATCCTCGACCACGCGGCCAGCCTGCCCGACCCGGATCCGCTGCGCTGGAGCCCGGCCGTGGCGGGGCTGTTCCTGCTGGACTGGGTTCACCGCCGCGCCGTCCTGGACATGGACGACGCAGCCATGCTGCCCCGGGTGACGCGAGCCTGGTCGGCGTACGCGATGAGAAAGAAGGGCCTCCCCGACGCCGCAACCGAGCAGACGGACACGGTGGTCGAGGAAATGATCCCCGAGTTCGCCCGCCTCTACGCCACCGGCGAAAAGCGCAGCCCAGCCACGGCGGCGGTAGCCCAGCTCATCTCCGAAGGCGTGGACCCCAACGACCCCGAAGCCATCGACGCCTGGATCGAAACCAACCGCAACCGCCTCTCCGACGACACCTGAGCACTCAACGACTGTTGCTGGCCCGCCCCCGGTCGAAGTGCCGGACCGCCCCCCGAACCTCGGCACCGCGGTAAAGATGGTCGGCTGGGCGGTTTCCCGTGAACTTGGCCGCCTGCGAGCGATGGCTGTTGTGGCCAGGGTCGATCTGCCGAGCGAGCCGGAGGTTCCGCGGGCGGTCAATCATCGGTGTCCTCCGGGGTTGAATGGTGCGCGGTTCGATCGCTGGCGGTGCGGTCGCTGATTCGGCGGTACGGCGAGTGGGGACCGTTTGCGGTCGGCATGCGCTCGCTTGTGGCTGGCTCGCGCTCGCTTGCGGTGGGGGTCCGGTCGTTTGTGGTGGGTGCTTCATCGCTTGTAGAGCGGGTGCTTGAACCGCGGATGCTTGAGTGGCGGTCGCGTTTGTTGCCGGCGTTCGAGTCGGGGTCGCGGGTGCCCGAGTTTTCGATCCCTGAGTAGCGGTCGCTCGTGTTGCGGGTCCTTGAGCCAGGGTCGCGGGTGTCGTGGTCGCTGGTGTCGCGGGTGCCAGCGTGGGGGCTTGAATCGTGGGTGCTTGAGCTGTGGCTGCGCGAAGCACGGTGGCTCACGCTGCGGACGTGTGAGCTGTAGCCGGACGAGCGTGCCCTGCTGTCCAGGTGACGGCGGCTCCCGGAGCTGCGGTGATGAGCCGAGCCGTCACCCGCATCCGAGCCGTCTTTGCTTGAGCTACCGCCGCCCGAACCGTGATCGCACTCCGATCCATGACCGCCGGAACCGTCATCGTTACCTCCGCTCGAACCGTCACCGCCCGACCCGTCACCGCCATCCGAGCCGTGGTCATCGGGATCGTGGTCTCCGCCTGCGCCGCCGTCACCGCCTGCGCCGCCGTCACCGTCCGAGCCGCCGTCACCGTCCGAGCCGCCGTGATCACCCGGGTCGCCCCCCCCCCCCCCCCCCCCCACCCGGGCGGGGGTCACGGGGACGGTGGCCCCCCCCGGCCCCCCCGTCCCCGCCTGCGCCGCCGTCACCGTCCGCGCCGCCGTCACCGTCCGAGCCGCCGTGATCACCCGGGTCGCTGGGGCCGGCACCGGGGTTGGGGTCTCGGGGGGTAACCGGCTTGACCGGTGGCAGCGGCTTACCGGGCTGTCCCGGTCCCTCGGGGTCACCGGGGTCACCGGGCAATCCCGGCCACCCAGGCGAACCAGGCCGAACCGGTGAAGCAGGCCGATCTGGCGCAGGTCGCTCAGGCTTATCAGGCGCGGGCACAGGCGGACCAGGCGCAGGCCGGCCCGGCACAGAAGGCCGGCCAGGCAAGTTAGCCCCATCACGTCCCCAGGAGTTTCCAGACGATGACCGAGACGATTCCCCAAAGGCCCCAGAGACCCCAGAGGACCGAGAGGCCCCAGAGGACCCAGGCCTCGAAGGAGACCCAGCAGGCGAGCCGGAACGTACAGGCGACGGGCTTTGGACGTACGGCGGAATCGGTTTCTTCTTCTGTCCTTGTCCGTGGATGCCGGCGGTCGGCGACGGTGCTGGACTTACCTGGATCGGCCCGCTGGAGGCCGGCGGGATGAATGGCACATCTGTTACGCGCGGGCGTTCCTCGGCGAGTTGGCTTGAGCCTGCGGTGATCGCTGCGAGCGTTGGAAGCGATGCCAGTCCGACCAGCATTACCACGATCAGCACATAACGACGGGTTGTGCCGGTGAAGCCTTCGGCGCTGTAGACGCCGTTGAGCCGCTTGCGCAACACCTTCATCGGTGGCACCAGCGGGTCGTCGTTCGGCTGCTCCGGCACGGCCGGCACCCTCCCCTGAGTAAAGATCAACATGGATCCGTTGCTGCTGGAGGGGCAAACGAGGATCGCCTGGTTGAGCAGCGGGGGCGGGCGGGCGTTCCGACGGAAGTGAGGGTACGAATGTTTCTTATGGGGGCAAATAAGGACAGCTATGAGGGTTGAAGATTTCAGATCTGTGATCGACCTGACCTGTGGCGACCCTCACGTTCTCTGCGAGGATGAGGGTGGACGGCACCGCCGCCGTCACCTTCGCGAACAGCGGAGCGCGGTGGGGGTCGTCACTCCCCGGCGGGGTCTTTGATCACGTCGACGGACCGCGCGGCAACCTCACCCGGGCCAGGCGCGGCAGACCACCGGACGGCCGCGCGGACGGGCGACACCCGCCGTGGGCGCAGAGATGAACAGGGAGACACGAATGGCGAACGGCGAAAGCGAAGCCGGGGTAGGCGCCCCGGCCGGCGGTTTCGTTCAACTGCTCACCCCCGATGGTGAGCGCGTCGACAGCGTCACCACGGCGGAGGGTGTGACGTACTCGGTCAGCTTCAGCGACGACGAGTACCGCGACCTTTACAAGGACCTCGTCACGGTCCGCCGCCTCGACGCCGAGGCAACCGCCCTGCAGCGCCAGGGCGAGCTGGGGATCTGGGCGAGCCTGCTGGGCCAGGAAGCGGCGCAGGTCGGTTCCGGACGTGCGCTGCGGCCGCAGGACATGGCCTTCCCGACCTACCGCGAGCACGGCGTTCTCTACTGCCGCGGAATCGACCCGATCATGCCGTTCGGCCTCTTCCGCGGCGTTGACCAGGGCGGCTGGGACCCGAACGAGTTCAAGTTCAACACGTACACGATCGTCATCGGCTCGCAGACGTTGCACGCGACCGGCTATGCCATGGGCGTGACCATGGACGGCAAGACCGGCAGCCCGGACGGTGAGGCGGTCATCGCTTACTTCGGCGACGGCGCTACCAGCCAGGGCGAGGTCAACGAGTCGTTCGTGTGGGCCGGCGTGTTCCACGCGCCGATGGTCTTCTTCTGCCAGAACAACCAATACGCGATCTCGGAGCCGCTTGAGCGCCAGACGCGCATCCCGCTTTACCGGCGGGCGGCGGGCTTTGGATTCCCCGGAGTACGAATTGACGGCAACGATGTGCTCGCCACCTATGCGGTGACCCGGGCGGCCCTCGACAACGCGCGCAACGGGCAGGGTCCGACTCTGATCGAGGCGTACACGTACCGGATGGGCGCGCACACCAGCTCGGACGATCCGACCCGCTACCGCATCGCGAGCGAGGTCGAGTCGTGGAAGGCCAAGGACCCGATCAGCCGGCTCAAGGCGTTCCTGAGCAAGCAGCAGCTCGCCGATGACGACTTCTTCGGCCAGGTCGACGACGACGCCCGCAAGCTCGCCCTGCACCTGCGCGAACGCGTGCTTGCCATGCCGGATCCGCAGCCCATCTCACTGTTCGACAACGTCTATCCGAACGGCTCGCCGGTCGTGGACGCGCAACGCCAGCAGTTCACCGAATACCAGGCATCGTTCGAGGGGAGCGCCCACTGATGTCCGAAACGCTCACTCTCGGCAAGGCGCTGAACCACGGTCTGCGGCGCGCCCTCGAGTCCGACCCCAAGGTCGTCATCATGGGCGAGGACGTCGGCAAGCTCGGCGGCGTGTTCCGGATCACCGATGGCCTGCAGAAGGACTTCGGCGAGAACCGGGTCATCGACACCCCGCTGGCCGAGGCCGGCATTGTGGGAACCGCTGTTGGTCTGGCCATCCGGGGCTACCGGCCGGTCTGCGAGATCCAGTTCGACGGCTTCGTCTTCCCGGCCTACAACCAGATCGTCGCGCAGGTCGCGAAGATGTACTACCGGTCGCTGGGCAACGTGCGGCTGCCGATCGTGATCCGCATCCCGTTCGGCGGGGGCATCGGCGCGGTCGAGCACCACTCCGAGTCGCCCGAGGCCTACTTCGCCCACACCCCCGGGCTCAAGGTCGTGACCTGCTCGAACCCGGCCGACGCCTACGCGATGATCCAGCAGGCGATCACCTCGGATGACCCGATCATCTTCTTCGAGCCCAAGCGGCGGTACTGGGAGAAGGGCGAGGTCGACCTGTCGCTGGCGCCGCAGGATTCGTACCCGCTGCACGCTTCTCGCATCGCCCGCGAAGGCAGGGATGCCACCCTGATCGCTTACGGTCCGATGGTCCGGGTCGCGCTGGACGCGGCAGCGGCTGCCGAGGAGGACGGCCGCAGCCTGGAGGTCATTGACCTGCGCACGCTGTCCCCGTTGGATCTCGACCCGGTGTTCGCCTCGGTGCGCAAGACCGGTCGGGCCGTGATGGTGCACGAAGCTCCGGGCAACGCCGGGCTGGGTGCTGAGGTTGCCGCCCGCATCACCGAGGAGTGCTTCTACTCCCTGGAGGCGCCGGTGCTGCGCGTGACCGGTTTTGATGTTCCCTACCCGGCCGCCCGCGTCGAGGAGGAGTATCTGCCGGACCTGGACCGGGTACTCGACGCCGTCGACCGTTCGTTCGGATGGTGACGCCGATGTCGCGGATCAAGGACTTTGCGCTGCCCGACCTCGGTGAGGGCCTGACCGAGGGCGAGATCCTTACCTGGCTGGTCAGCGTGGGCGACACCATCGAACTCAACCAGCCCATCGTGGAGGTCGAAACCGCAAAGGCAGCGGTGGAGATCCCGGCGAAGTGGGCCGGCGTGGTGGCGAAGATCCACGTCGAGGCGGGTACGACCGTCGAGGTGGGCGCGCCCATCGTCTCCATCGACACCGACCCGCATGGTGGCCCGGTTCCCTCGGCTGAATCCCTCGCCGCGGTGGAGATCGCGCCGGCCGAGGGTGCTGTCGAGCCCGGCCTGATCGGCGGTCCGGCCCCTGGCGGGCGCACGGCGGTACTCGTTGGTTACGGCCCGAAATCGGTCACTGCCAAGAGACGACCCCGATTGGGTACGTCCACAGCTACCGCTTCCGCCGCCACTCCCCCGGCTCCGGCGGTTGCACCTGCCGCTCCTCCTGCTCCAGCCGCTCCTTCTGCTCCAGCCGCGCCTGCTGCGCCTTCGCGGGTCCTGGCTAAGCCGCCTGTTCGTAAGCTTGCCAAGGATCTCGGGATCGATCTGCTGTCACTGGTGGGCAGCGGGCCGCTCGGTTCGGTGACGCGCTCCGACGTACTGTCCGCTTCCGCAGTTGTCTTGCCTTCTTTGCCGGCCGTTGCGACGCCTGCTGTCAACGGCTCCCGCGAGCAGCGGATCCCGATCAAGGGCGTCCGGAAGCTGACCGCGGAGAACATGGTCGCCTCGGCGTTCACCGCCCCGCACGTCACGGAGTTCTTGACCGTCGACGTGACCCGGACAGTGAAGGCGCTGGAGCGGTTGAAGGCGCGACCGGAGTTCCGCGATGTCCGGCTGTCGCCGCTGCTGTTCGTGGCCAAGGCGGTCCTGCTCGCGATCAAGCGTCACCCGATGGTCAACTCGACCTGGTCCGGGGCGACGAACGAGATCGTGGTCAAGGATTACGTCAATCTGGGGATCGCGGCGGCGACTGAACGCGGGCTGATCGTGCCGAACATCAAGGATGCGGGCGAGTTGAGCCTGCGCGAGATGGCCGAGGGGCTGAATGGTCTGGTGCAGGTTGCGAAAACCGGCAAAACACCACCATCCGACATGTCCGGCGGCACGTTCTCCATCTCCAACGTAGGCGTCTTCGGCGTCGACACCGGCACGCCGATCCTGCCCCCGGGCGAGTCGGCGATCCTGGCGTTCGGCGTGATCCGCCCGACGCCGTGGGTCCACAAGGGAAAGATCAAGATTCGCCAGGTCACCACGCTCGGGCTGTCGTTCGACCACCGCATCATCGATGGCGAGCTCGGCTCCAAGTTCCTGCGCGACATCGGCCGTTTCCTGGAGGACCCGGCCGACGCCCTACTTTCCTGGACCTGACTTCATTCGGCCAATCGGCACCAAACCTTCGATCCTTAGGCAGGTAAGCGGGATCACCCTGTTAATCGTTGGCTTCTTCGGCTCCGGCGCGGAACAATAGTTCTAGTGCCGGAGCCGAGGGCACAGCCGACGAGGCCAACGAAGGCCAGGGGGAGCAGCACCGCATGAGCACCATCGACCGCATCCGCAGCCGCCGTCTTGCGAAGCGCGACGCTCGCGCTATCGAGCGCGCGTGGAAGGCCGCACCCACGCAGTCCATGCGCGACGAGATCGTCATCTTCTCGCAGCAGCGCGTGTTCTGATAGTAACTCTCAGTAGAACTTTCATCGTCGCGCACTCTGATCGCCACCTGATCGACGCGACGTCCCGAGACCCCAGCCAATGCACCGGCTGGGGTCTCGGGCTGTTCCGAACCTTCTTCGCGACCCTGGTCACGGCGATTCAACCCGTCATTGATGACTTTTGTCCTACGTGTGCATGATCACGTTCGGTCGTTCCGCAGCACTTCCGACGCTCCGGACGGCGTACACCGGGATTCCTACTGTCGGCTACGACCGGTACGGTTGGGCACGGCCACCCGCCCTGGCTCGGCCGGCCGGGTCGACGTGACCGGGGTCATGCCCAGCTCTGCAAGGTCGGCCGCGTCCGTGCATAAGCTGGCACGGCCGACAGTCATTGGAGGAGGCGGTTATGACGTCCGAGGGCCAGCAGTCCGGCCGGCAGCCGGGGGCCGCGGGCAGCGGAGCCGACCAGTTCGGGTCCGACTCTTTCCCGCCAGATACCAACGGCTCCCGCACCGCCGAGCCGTCCTACCCGCACGCCCAGGAGTCGATCCCAAGCGGATACGGCCCACCACCGCAGGCGACGCCCAACGGCGGCTCCCCATTCGTGGTTCCCGCGGTGCCCCCGGCCGGCCAGGCCCAGCCCGGCCCCACCTTCGGCCCCGGCGCGGCCCAGTTCGGCTCGACCTCCCCGGCCGCCGGCTCGTCCGCCGAGGCCACCATCGCCCCCGGCGGCGGCGTCTCCGACGTGCCCTCGGGCTGGAGCCCACCGGTAACGCCCCCCAACGCCTCCTTCGAGCCCACCATGCGCCCGGCCCAGGGCAACCTGCTCCCGCAGCGCAACCCGGGCAACGCCGGGGGCCCCCTGGCCGGCCCGGTAGGCGAGTTCAACGGCTTCGCCCCAACCCGGGCCCCGTCGCCAGAGCTGCCCCGCCGCTCCCCCGGCGAAGGCCGCGGCCCGTTCGAGCGTGGCGCCAACGCCGCCGCTCCGGCCGAACGCCCGCCCGGCATCTCCGCCTTCGGTGACCAGCGCGTCCGCGTACCCGGGGCAACCCTCACCGACTACCCGGACGCTCCCGGCTCCTCGCCGGCCGCTTCTCCGTCTTCACCGGCTTCGTCGGACCCCGCGTCTTCACCCTCATCGAGCTTCGCGTCTTCGCCTTCCTCCGGGTTTGCGCCTTCGCCGGCCGCTTCACCTTCTTCCGGCTTCGCGCCTTCGCCTTCTTCCGGCTTCGCGCCCTCGTCTTCGTCCGGCTTCGCGCCCTCGCCGGCCGCTTCTTCGTCCTCGGACGTCAGCGGCTTCCCGGTGCGCGGTGACGCGCCGCAGGGCGCCAGCTTCCCGCTGCGCAGCACGTCGGCAACCGCGCGCGACGACTCCGAGTCGTCCCCGTTCGGCCCGTCCAGCACCGACTCCCCGTTCGCGCGCGCCTCGCTCGACGACTCCCCCTCCGGCGGTTACCCCCAGCGCGTACCCGGAGCATCCTTCGGCGACCCGGACAACGGCAGCCCCAGCAGCTCGTACCCCCAGCGCGTCCCCGGCGCCGCCCTGGCCACCGGCGGAGCCCCGGTCCCCCAGCCCCGCGACGCCGCCGAGGCGGACGCCGCGGGGCTGGGGGACCGGGGCTCCGCCGGTGGCCAGGGC
>NZ_LOJP01000001.1:95084-118617 GCF_001553785.1 Actinoplanes sp. TFC3 | reverse complement strand
ACGCCGAGGAAGTCCCCCCGCCGTCCGCAAGCCCCCAGTCCCGCGTCTACGGCCGCCCGGCCCCCGACCAGGACAGCCAGGCCCCCGAGGACGCCCCCGAGTTCGCACCCACCGAGTGGCCACCGGCTGATCAGCGCACCCCGTCGGCCCCGGGCCGGGACGACAACCGCTCGCCTTTCGCGCCTGCCTCCGGCTCCCCGTTCGCGCCGGCCTCTGGTTCGCCTTTCGCGTCGGCGCCCAGCGACTTCGGCGCCCAGGATGACCGCAACCGCCAGGATGACTTCCCCACCCCCGACGATCGGTTTGGCGGAGGCTTCGCTTCCTCGGACAGCGGTCAGGGGTCCGGCCGCGCCTCGGCCAGCGCCCGAGTGTCCCCGCCCGGACAACCGTTCACTCCCGGGTCATCCACCGCCCCCGCATCAAGCCAGCCGGGCGCGGCACCCGTATCCGGTTCTGCCCGCCCCGTCGCACCGGGCTCCCCCGCGGCGTTCCCGGCCGGTTCGCCTGCCGCGTTCCCGGCGAGTGGGCCTGCCGCGTTCCCGGCCGGTCGACCTGCGGCGTTCCCGGCGAGTGGACCTGCGGCTTACCCGGCTGGCGCGCCCTCGGCATTCGGCGGGTCCCTCACTGGGCAGGAGAGCCGCAACCAGGACGGTCAGACCGGGCAGGACGACTTCGACCGCAGCGGCCACGGCCAGGACGGCTTTGATGACGGCGCCCGCAATGACGACTTCAACCGCGATGACCGCGACGGCTTCGAACGTGACGGCCGCAAAGCCTTCGGCCGCGATGACCGCAACACCTTCGGACGCGATGAGAGCAACGGCTTCGGCCGCGATGACCGCGACGGCTTTGATGGTGGCGGCCAGGACGCCTCTGACCGTGGTGGGCGTAGCAAGGACGGCTACGGTCAGGACGACTTCGGCCGCGATGATCAAGGCTCGGACGAGTTCGACCGGCCCGGTTACGGCCGGGACGGGCAAAGCGAGGCTGGCCGGGACAGCCACGGCCAGAACGAGTTCGGTCAGGACCGTCACGCTCAGGGTCAGTTCGGCCAGGAAGATGGCGGTCACCGCGGGTTCGGTCAGGACCGCACCGGATTCGGTCAGGGCAGCGGCGAGTTCGGCCAGGGCAGCGAATTCGGCCAGGGCAACAGGGGTCAGAGCGCATTCGGCCAGGACAGCCGGGGCCAGAACGTATTCGGCCGGGATGGCCGCGGGCAGAACGAATTCGGTCAG
This sequence comes from Actinoplanes sp. TFC3, assembly GCF_001553785.1. GTDB lineage: Bacteria > Actinomycetota > Actinomycetes > Mycobacteriales > Micromonosporaceae > Actinoplanes. Next base: position 117,382 of record NZ_LOJP01000001.1, on the reverse strand, counting down.
GACAGCCGCGGCCAGAGCGAGTTCGACCGCAACGATCGCGGGCAGGACGGCCGAGGCCTGAGCGAGTTCGGGCGGAGTGAGTTCGGGCGGAGTGAGTTCGGCCAAGGCCAGTTCGGTCAAGACCAGTTCGGCCAAGGTGACTCCGATCAGGACGGCCAACGGCAGAGCGGTCAAGGCGGGCCGATCCACGCAGGCCAGCACCCCGACGGCCAGCGCCACGACGGTCACGCATCGGCGCCAGGCCAAGGCCACGCGTCCGTGCCCGGCCAAGGCCACGCCGCAGTGCCGGGGCAGGGTCACGCCGCAGTGCCAGGCCAAGGTCACGCGTCTGTACCCGGCCAAGGTCACGCCTCCGTGCCAGGCCAGAGCTTCGGCGACACCTTCCCGCCCAGCGCCCCGACCTCAGGCTCCGCGAACTCTCCCGCCGACATCGCCGCGTTCAGTGAGTTCACCACTGACCTGGCCGGACGAGGACGAGCCGGGCAGCCGAACCACCCGCAGCCAGTTCCTGGGAACCCGGCCAGCCGCACGATGCCGCCGGATTACAGCGAGAACACCACCGACGTTTCCGGGCGCGGCCCTGACCAGCCGTATGTGCCCGCGTCTGCGTTGCCGGCTATGCATGCTGCGCCGCCGCGGGACAATGGGTTTCCGCCTGCCGATGGGGCGACGCAGACCTTCGATGCTGTTCCGGGGGGCAACTCGTACCAGCCGTTCGGGGAGCGGCCGGGTAGCCGGGCTACGGTGACGCCGCCGGATCCGGATGCCACGGCTAACTGGCCGGGGGCTGGGCCGGACGGGGAGCAGGATCGGTTCAACTCGTTCAAGCCTGAGCCGGCTACGACGACCGGGTCGGTTACCGAGGTGGTCAAGCCGGAAGCTCAGCACGTACGGATGCTGCCCGTTCTGCTTGGTGTGATTCTTGGTGCAGGTTTGCTCGTGGCGCTGACGCTCGGCATCACCTGGTTGATCGCGCGGGGGTCTGATGACGGGGCGTTCTCGGTCAGCACCGGGGACTGTGTCAAGCAGGAGTCGGGCAAAGCCGTTACCGCCAAGTGTGGCGACGCCGGGGCTTTCGTGGTCACGTCGATCGTCAACAACAAGGACCAATGCCCGGACCGCAATCAGCCGTACGTGGTGAACACCACCAGCGACAACAAGAGCCAGATCCTCTGCCTCAAGCCCGGCACGTGAGCTCAGTCAACGCACGCGTCCGGGCTCCCGAGTTCCGGGCGCGGGGGTGGCTGAACACCGGCGGCAAAAAGCTGAAGCTGGCTGACGTCCGGGGCAAGATCACCCTGCTCGACTTTTGGACGTTCTGCTGCATCAACTGTCTGCACGTGCTGGACGAGTTGCGGCCGCTGGAGGAGAAGTACGGCGACGTGCTCGTCATCATCGGCGTGCACTCCCCCAAGTTCGAGCATGAACGGGACCCAGCCGCCCTGGCCGCGGCCGTCGAACGGTACGGCGTGCACCACCCGGTGCTGGACGACGCCGACATGACCATGTGGCAGCAGTACGCGGCGAAAGCGTGGCCCACGCTCAGCGTCATCGACCCCGAGGGCTACGTCGTCGCGTCGATGGCCGGCGAAGGTCACGCCGAGGGGCTGGCCCGGCTGATCGACGAGCTGATCACCGCGCACGACGCCAAGGGCAGCCTGCGCCGCGGCGACGGTCCTTACGTTGCCCCGCCAGCCGACCAGACGGTGCTGCGCTTTCCCGGCAAGGCCATCGAGCTGCCGGGTGGCAACCTGCTGGTCTCGGATTCGGCACGGCATTCGCTGGCCGAGTTGACCCCTGACGGCGAGACGTTGGTACGGCGGATCGGCACCGGCGAGCGCGGACGCGTTGATGGCCCCGCGGACACGGCCAGTTTCTCCGAACCGCAGGGACTGTGCCTGTTGCCGGACCAGCGGACCGTGGTGGTTGCCGACACCGTCAACCACCTGCTGCGCGGCTTGGATCTGGAGTCGGGCGAGGTCAGCACGCTCGCCGGCACCGGGCGGCCGTGGCGGTCGGCTGACGATGACGGGGTGTCGTTGTCGTCGCCGTGGGACCTGGCCTGGTTCGAGGGCCGGGTCATCATCGCGATGGCAGGCATTCATCAGCTCTGGTGGTTCGACCCCGAGCACGGCACCACCGGCGTCTACGCGGGCACGACCGTGGAGTCGCTGCGAGACGGCCCGATTCCGGATGTGTGGATGGCTCAGCCGTCGGGGCTTTGTTCGTACGGCGAAAAGCTCTGGATTGCCGACAGCGAAACGTCAGCTCTGCGGTGGGTCGAGGACGGGCAGCTACACACAGCGGTCGGTCAGGGACTCTTCGATTTCGGTCACGTCGACGGCGCCGCGAAGCAGGCCCTGCTGCAGCATCCGTTGGGTGTCGCCGTCTTGCCGGACGGATCGGTGCTGGTCGCGGACACCTACAACGGCGCGGTACGGCGTTTCGATCTCGAGACCGATGAGGTGTCGACGGTCGATTCCGGTCTGGCCGAGCCGAGCGACATCCTCGTCACGCGCGCTGGTGAGGTGTTCGTGGTGGAGTCGGGCGCGCACCGGCTGGTGAAGCTGGCGCCGGGGGCTGTCAAAACCGTCGAGGGCGAGCGGCACCGCACCGAGCGACCTGCCTCCGCGCTGGCCCCGGGCGAGGTGACGCTGGACGTGGTGTTCACGCCGCCGCCGGGGCAGAAGCTGGACACGACATTCGGGCCGTCGACGCGGCTCGTGGTCTCCGCAGCTCCCCCAGAACTGCTGCTGGAAGGCGAGGGCACCGGCACCGGCTTGTCCCGCCGGCTGGTGCTGAATCCCGCGGTGACCAAGGGTGTGCTGCAGGTGGTGGCGCAGGCCGCGACGTGCGACGCGGACGTCGAGCACGCCGCCTGCCACCTCACCCGGCAGGACTGGGGTGTGCCGATCGTGCTCGAACCCGACGCACCGAGTCGGCTGCCGCTGATCTTGCGTGGCCTCGACGCCTGAGAGCAGGGGCTCAGCAGTGTGACCAGAGAGACTACTTGCCGGTAACCTACGGTGCCGTAGCCTAGGGCTTGTGAGTACCTCAGCCCCGTTTCGGATGAAGCCGGCCGATCTCGGCAAGCCGCGTTTCCGTGGCCGGCTGCACCAGTACGCATTCTTCGTCGCCCTGGCCTGCGGCATCGTCCTGTGCTCGATCGCGCTGTCACGCCCCGGCATCTCGCCGTTCCTGAGCGTGCTGGTCTACAGCGTGACCGTCTGCGGGCTGTTCGGGATCAGCGCGCTCTACCATCGCCGGGTCTGGAGTGAGCGCGGCTACCAACTGATGCGCCGAGCCGACCACTCGATGATCTTCATCTTCATCGCGGGTACGTACACACCGTTCTGCATTCTGCTGCTGCACCCGGCCAAGGCCACGCTGATGCTCAGCCTGATCTGGGGTGGCGCGCTCGGCGGGGTCGCCCTCAAGAGCATCTGGCCGCATCTGCCCCGATGGGCGGGCGCGCCGCTTTACCTGGCCCTGGGCTGGGGCGCGGTCGCAATTCTCCCGGACGTGCTGCACACCGGCGGCGTCACGGTGCTCGTGCTGCTGGCCACCGGCGGCGTGATCTACAGCGTCGGGGCGGTCTTCTACGCGCTGCGCCGGCCCAACCCGTGGCCGACGGTTTTCGGGCACCACGAGTTCTTCCACGCCTGCACGCTCATCGCGGCGATCTGCCACCACATTGCGATCTATTTTTCTCTGTACGCGTGAAGCACGGTCTGCACGTCTACGACACCGGCGGTGATGCGATCCCGATCACCGCGCCCATGCTGCTGCATGGCGAGCAGGATATGGTCGTGCCCGCTTCCCACAGTGCCTGGCCCGCCCGCCGGATACCGGCGCTGAGCTGCGGATAAGCCCAGGAAATGGGCACCTTTCGGTGTTGCGGCACGCCGATGAGGCTGTGGACTGGCTTCAGGAACGGCTGTCGTAGGCGGCTCGCGCGTCGAGCACGTCCACGATGTGCGTCTCCGCCCAGTCCGTCAGGGCCTCGCAGAGCCCGAGCAGGCTGCGTCCCAGCGCGGTCAGCGCATAGTCGACCCGCGGCGGCACCACAGCGTGCACCGTGCGGGTGACCAGTCCGTCACGTTCGAGCCCGCGCAGCGTCTGCGTGAGCATCTTGGGGCTGACGCCGGGGATGCGCTGGGCCAGCTCGGTATAGCGCAGCGAACCATCCCGCAAAGCCGCCACGGTCAGCACGCTCCACGCGTCGCCGATCCGGTCGAGCACTTGGCGGCTGGGGCAAGTTTTGGCGTATACATCGGTTTTCACCTGCGCACTATCCCTCAGGTACGTACTGCACTTCAAGGTGCTCACTATCTATCGGGAAGTGATTCTTGAACTGCCTGGTTGTGGAATACGGCGGTCGACCGGCCGTCGGCAAGCAATCTCAAGGAGCTGACATGACCATCGTCGTCACCGGAGCCACCGGCCCCTTCGGCCGCACCGCGATCGAGTCGTTGCTGCGGCGTGGCGTACCAGCCGGCCAGATCGTTGCCGTCGGGCGCAGCGTGGAGAAGGCCAAGGATCTGGGCGAGCGCGGCGTGGTCGTCAAGAGCGCGTCGTACGACGATCCGGCCTCCCTGCGTGAGGCGTTCGCGGGGGCCGACAAGCTGCTGTTCGTCTCGGGCAGCGAGGTCGGCAGGCGGGTTGAGCAGCACCAGAACGTGGTGGACGCGGCGAAGGCGGCTGGCATCAGCAAGATTGTCTACACCAGCGCCCCGCACGCCGATACCAGCGACATGATCCTCGCCGGGGAGCACGTCGCCACCGAGCGCGCCCTGATCGCCTCGGGCATTCCCTCGGTCTTCCTGCGCAACGGCTGGTACATCGAGAACTACAACCTGCCCACGGCCCTGGACCACGGTCTGACCGGTGCCGCGGGCGAGGGCAAGATCAGCATCGTGCCGCGGGCCGAGCTGGCGGAGGCCGCTGCTGCGGCGATTCACGCCGACGGCGTCGAGCAGCAGGTGTACGAACTGGGCGGCGAAGGCGTGACGCTGGGTGAACTGGCAGCCGAGGTGTCCCGGCAGTCCGGCCGCGAGGTGACCTACACCAACCTCAGCCCGCAGGACTACACCGAGTTCCTCGTCAAGGTCGGCCTGCCCAGCGAGGCGGCGGCCGTGTTCGCCGACTCCGACCGGGCCGCCGCGAACGGTGCGCTGTTCACCGGCACCGAGGACCTGCAGAAGCTGCTCGGCCGCCCGGTGACGCCGATCGCCGAGGTGGTCCGCGGCGCCCTCGCCTGACCGCAGTTACAGCAGCAAAGGCCACCACCGGCTCGCGGTGGTGGCCTTTGCTGCGTCAGATCGTTCAGGCGCCGTAGGACGGCGGCGGCGGAGGCGGCACCTCACGCCGGGTGGTCTGGTGGTACTGCTGCTCAACGACGTGGCCGTCGCGGTAGACCGGCTCCTCGCGCACCACCTGGTGCTCGTCGACGACCGCAGCCGGCGCCGCCGGACGGCGGCGGCTGTTCCAGAAGTAGAGCGTCAGGATGAGGCCGACCAGGCCGGCGAGCATCAAAACGTAGCCCACGACATTGATGTCGAGACCGCTGATGTCGGCGTCGACGGCGAACGCAAGGATCGCCCCCAACGCGAGTAGGAATATGCTTCCGCCGATGCCCATTGGTGGACCTCCCTGGCTCGTGGCTGCCGCTCCGAGCCGCGGCAATACGTCGACACGGGTGATTACCCCGGCAATGGAAATCTCAATCAGGCAAGCTACTCATCATGAGCGCGCGAACCCTCGTCCTGTTGCGACATGCCAAGGCCGAAGCCCCCGGTGACCTCGACGACTTCGACCGTCACCTGACCAGCACCGGGCGGGCCAACGCGGATGCGGCCGGGGCCTGGCTGGCCGACCAGCAGCTGCACCCGGATCTGGTGCTCTGTTCGCCGGCTGTGCGCACCCGCCAGACCTGGCACGGCGTTGCGGTGGCTCTGGCGCAGGCCAGCCCGGACTCCGGCTCGCCCGAAGTGCACTACGAGCAGGGGCTTTACCACGGCGGACGCACGGAGGTCATCGATCTGCTGCGGGCAATTCCCGACACGGTACGGACGGTGCTGATCGTCGGCCACAACCCAACGGTGTCCGATGTGTCGCTTCTGCTGCGTCCGTACCAAGAAACGGCTTTTACCGAAGTTTTCGAGACGACCGGCTTGGCCGTGCATCGGGCGGAAGGCCGGTGGTCCGCCACCGAGCCGGGCTCGATGCCGCAGGTCAGCACCCACACCGCCCGGGGCTGAAACGCCGGGAGCCGACGGACACCGTTGTCCGTCGGCTTCCAGTGGGGGGTGTGTCAGAAAGCGTCTTCCGGCAGGTCCATCACGTCGAGCGTGGTGTTCTCGATGATCCGGCGGTCCGAGCCGATGCGCGGCAGCACCTCGCGGGCGAAGAACCGAGCCGCGGCGACCTTGCCCTCATAGAACGACTTGTCGGCGGTGCTCAGCTCGGTGCCGAGCTTCTGCAGCGCCACCTCAGCCCCGCGCAGCAGCAGCCAGGCGACCATCACGTCACCCAGCGCCAGCAGCACCCGGCGCGAGGTGAGGCCGACCTTGTAGAGCTCGCGGGTGTCACCGCCCTGCACCGCCTGCAGCCAGCCCATCTCGATCGCGAGGATGGCCTGCAGCTCACCGAGCGCCCGGCCCAACGAAAGCCGCTCGACCTTGAGCTGGCCGTTACCGGCCTCGCTCTCGATGAACCCCTGGATCTCGGTGGCGACCGAGGCGAGCGCGACGCCGCCGTCCTTCACGATCTTGCGGAAGATCAAGTCGAGGCTCTGGATCGCCGTGGTGCCCTCGTACAGAGTGTCGATCTTGGCGTCGCGCACGTACTGCTCAAGCGGGTAGTCCTGCAAGAAGCCCGAGCCGCCGTACGTCTGCAGCGACTCGTGCCCGAGCACTTCGTACGCCCGCTCTGAGCCGACGCCCTTGACCAGCGGAAGTAGCAGATCGTTCACCTTGCTGGCCGCCTTGGCCGCCGCGGTGTCGCCGGCCGCCTGGGCGATGGCCACCTTGTCCTGCCAGGTCGCGGTGTAGATGACCAGGGAACGCAGGCCCTCCGCGTACGCCTTCTGCATCATCAGCGAGCGGCGTACGTCGGGGTGGTGGGTGATCGTGACCCGGGGCGCGGCCTTGTTGGAGTTCTCGGTCAGGTCGGCGCCCTGGACGCGGTTCTTGGCGTACTCCAGCGCGTTCAGGTAACCGGTCGACAGCGTGGCGATCGCCTTCGTGCCGACCATCATGCGGGCGTACTCAATGATCATGAACATCTGCCGGATGCCCTCGTGCACGTCGCCGAGCAACCAGCCCTTGGCCGGGGTGCCGTGCTCACCGAAGGTCATCTCGCACGTGTTGGAGACCTTGAGGCCCATCTTGTGCTCGACGTTCGTGGCGTAGACGCCGTTGCGCTCGCCCAGCTCGCCGGTCTCCGGGTCGAAGTGGAACTTAGGCACGATGAACAGCGACAGGCCCTTGGTGCCGGGCCCGCCGACGCCCTCGACACCGCTGGGGCGCGCGAGCACGTAGTGGATGATGTTGTCGCTGAGGTCGTGCTCACCCGAGGTGATGAAGCGCTTGACACCCTCGATGTGCCACGAGCCGTCCGGCTGCGCGATGGCCCGGGTGCGCCCGGCACCGACATCGGAACCGGCGTCCGGCTCGGTCAGCACCATCGTCGAGCCCCACTGCTTGTCGACGAAGAGCTGGGCCCACTTCTTCTGCTCCTCGGTGCCCTCGACCTCGACGACGTGCGCGAAGGAGGGGCCGGAGGAGTACATCCACACCGGCGCGTTGGCCCCGAGGATCTGCTCGGCGATGGCCCACCACAGCGCCCGCGGGGCAAGCGTGCCGCCGAGGGTTTCGGGCAGGTCAAGCCGCCAGAACTCGGACTCCATGAAGGTTGCGAACGACTTCTTGAACGGCTCGGGCAGCGGCACGGTGTGGGTGGCCGGGTCGAACCGCGGGGGGTTGCGGTCCGAGTCGGTGTAGCTGGCCGCGAGGTCTTCGCGAGCGAGCCGGTTCACCTCGGCGAGCACGTCACGTGCGGTTTCCATGTCAATGGCGTCGTACGGCGCCTGGCCGAACGCACGATCAGCCCCGAAAACCTCGAAAAGGTTGAACTCGAGGTCACGCAGGTTGCTCTTGTAGTGAGTCATGTGTTCTGGCCCCGCTCTCCGGACGCGAGTTACCCGTCAGTAACCAACATCGTATTACCGCGCGGTAGCAACCGACAAGTCAGTCAGGGATCCCAAACCCCTCCGATCGGGTGGGACATCTGACAACCGTTCGGCCATTTGCCGACAGTCGCGCCGCGCGGACGTATCGACGCGCTCCGAGCCTCGTTGCTCCGTGTGTACGCGAAGGACGTACACCGACCCGGGGAGGTCACCATGTTCGCCACGATCAAGAGCCTTATTCCAGAGCCTCGTCAGGCGGACCACCCGCGGCACTACGTGGGACGCCACCGGCAGCCGGAAACCGTTTCCGCTCGCGCTGTCGTACCCGCACCGGCTGCTCCTTCCGAGCCGATGACTCCCGTCGCCGCGGAGTCCGCTTCACCGGCCGCGATTCCCGCAGTTATGGCTCCCGCAGTTGCCACTCCTGCCGCTTCGGCCTCCGCTTCTGAAGCGTCCGTTTCGTCTTCGGCGCCGGCTGTTGCTCCGGTTCCGGCGGTCGCTCCCGTCGACGGGGTTTCGCCGGCCACTTCGGTCACGCCGGCCACTTCAGTCGCTGCAGAGTCACCTACCGCCGCCTCGCCCACCACTGCAAACCCGCCGGCCGCCGGCACGGCTACCTCGGTCGCCGGCACGGCTACCTCGGCCGCCGGCACCGGCGCTCCGGCCGCGGAAGACGCCGACTAGCTACCCGCTGCGCCGACTTCCCAGCTGGGCATGGGTACGGCCGGGCCGCCATCCGGTCCGGCGTACTCCAGCAGCACCAGCGCGATGTCGTCGTCGAGCTGCCCGTGCACCCAGTCGACCAAGGCGGTCTCCAACGACGCCAGACCGTCTCCGACCGTACCGTGACCGAGCAGGCGCCAGGCGCGATCGGCCGTCGGGAAGAACTCGCCTTCCCGGCGCGCCTCGCCCAGACCGTCGGTGAACAGCAGTAATCGGTCACCGGGCTCGAGGCGCTCCACCCGCGGGCGCGCCACGGGCATGAACCCCAGTGGTGGCGCCGGCGCTGGCGGCTCGAGCGGGATCACCTGGCCCCGGCGCAGCAGCAACGGCGCCGGATGTCCACAGTTGACGATGGTCAGCGTGCCACCGCGCTCCTCGACCAGGGCCGCGGTCACAAAGTCCTCGTCGCCGACGCTGCGGGCCACCGCCCGGTCCAGGTCGGTGACCACGGCGCGCAGGTCGGCCCGCTCGTACGCAACGTGGCGGTACGAGCCGAGCACGATGCTGGCCAGGCGTACCGCTTCGAGGCCCTTGCCGCGCACGTCGCCGATGATGATGCGCACGCCGTACGGGGTGTCCAAAGCTTCGTACAGGTCACCACCGATGTCCGCCGAGGTGGAGGCGGAGATGTAGCGACCGGCCACCGCGAGCGCACCGACTTGGGGGCCGAGCGGGCGCAGCACTGCCTGCTGGGCCACAGTGGCCAGTCGCCACAGCTCGGCGACCCGGTCGTTCTGCTGCTGGCGCATGCGTGCGACGGCACCGGCGATGGCGGTGCCGAGCATGATGCCGAGCACGTTGATCAGCCCGGCCGTGTGCACCGCACCGCTGGCGGCCATGAAGCCGGCACCGACCACGATGGCGAGCAGCCCGAGCGCCAGCACCGGCTGCCACCAGGCGAACACGCAGGCCAGCAGCGGCACCAGCGCGAACAGACCGACGTAGTGCCCCCGTCCGTGATCGGTCAGCGACACCCCGGTCAACGCGAGGAGCAGCACAAAGGCCGCGCCGAGACCGGCGCGGGAGGCTGTGGTGAGCGGGTTGAGGCCCGCCGGGTGCTTCGGCATGGGTACGCCGAACAGCATGCCTGATGGACCCGGCCATCGGCATCAAGTTGACCCGTTGTCCGATCGGGTTTTGGCCGGTCGGTGACCAAGAAAGCGCGACGTTGGTGGGACCATGTCGCGGTGTCAGCCGACGTCCGTGCCCTGCTGAGGGCGACATTTCGCTGGACCGAGCCGGAACCGGGCAGCGGGCTGCTGGTCAGTGACCGGTCCGGATGGTGGCACTCCCCACACGTACTCGAATCCCTGGGCCCGGGTTTGGCTGGCCTCTTTCCGGACGCCCACCCGACAGTGATCGTTTCCCCCGAGGTCACCGGGTTTTTGGTTGGCCCGCTGGTGGCTCGCGAGGTGGGCGCCGGCTTCGTCGAGGCTTACCGCGAGGGCGCCCGCCGGGCCATCGCCGAGCCAATGACCTGGGTGGACGTTCCCGCGGATCATCGCGGCGAGGCGCAACGGCTCGGCGTTCGAACCAATTTGATCGGTACGGACGACCGCGTGCTCCTGGTCGACGACTGGGCCGTCACCGGCGCCCAGACGCGCGCACTCTCGGCGCTGATCCGAGGACTGGGTGCGACCGTGGTGGGCACCGCGGTGATCGTCAACGAGTGCCCGCCCGGCGTCGCCCCCGACATCCGCGGCCTGCTCGGCGCGGATGATCTCTAGCTGGGGTTCTTCCAGCCGGCCAGGACACCGCGCGAGGGTTGCCACCCGATGGCCCGATATTCGGCCAGGTTGCGCTGCACGTAGGGGTCCTGGGTCATCAGCTTGACGGCCTCGTCCTCGCTGTCCACACCGAGAATGACCACGCCACCGACCGCCGGCTGCTGCCGACCGGCCGAGACGACCAGCCCGCGCTCCTCCAACCCGGCAAGGAAAGCAAGGTGGTCCTCGCGTGCATCATCGACTTCCTCGAGCGGCGCCAGATACGTCGAGATCATCACATACATGGCAGATCTTCCTCCTGGGCGTGTCGGCTGAGGCAATCGTACGATCGAGCGCGTGGCTACTTTCGGGCGATACGGACTGTGGCTTAATCAGCGCAACTGGCCGGACGACGCGAACGAGCAAGCCACCATTGCCGCGGAGATCGAGGAACTGGGCTACGGCTCGGTCTGGATAGGCGGCAGCCCGGCGGATGACTTGGTGCTGCCCGAGAAGATCCTCGCGGCGACATCACGCCTGGTGGTGGGAACCAGCATCATCGACATCTGGCGCAGCGATCCCGCCACGGTGGCGGCGAGCTTTGCGCGACTGGAGGACGCCTATCCGGGCCGGTTCCTGCTTGGTCTCGGCATGGGTCACGCACCGTCCACCGAGGCGACAGGGCAGCAGTATGTGCGGCCTTTGTCGAAGCTGCGGTCGTACCTGGAAGAGCTTCCGACTGTGCCCGCTCAGCGACGGCTCCTCGCGGCACTCGGTCCCAAGGCTCTGGACCTCGCGTCCACCGCCGCCGCGGGCGCGCTGCCTTATCTGGTGCCGCCCGCGCACACCGCCGACGCGCGTCGGATCCTGGGGCCGGACCGGCTGCTCATCCCCGAGCAAAAGGTCTTCCTGGGTGACGATCCAGCGACGGCGCGGGCGGCCGGTCGGCGTGGCACTGCCATCTACCTGCAGTTGCCCAACTACACGCGAAACCTGCAACGCTACGGGCTCACGGAAGAAGACTGGGCAGGCGAGGGCAGCGACCGTTGGGTGGACACGCTGGTTGCCTGGGGAAATCCCGATTCGGTACGAACAAAAGTGTCCGAGCACTTCAACGCCGGCGCTGACCACGTCGCCCTGCAGGTCCTCGGCGAGACCCCGCTCGCACTACCGGAAATCCGCGCAGCCGCCAAGGTCTTCCTCAGCTAGCCGGCGGTTTGCTCGGGGCGTCGCCGGCCAACGGATGTTCGGCGGCTTCGGTCGGCGGCGGCCTCAGCTGGTCGGCCAGGTCCGCCAGTTGTGCGAGCTGCGGCTCGGGGTGGGACCGCGCTGGCCCTGGTAACGGGAGCCGTAGACCGCCGAGCCATAGGGGTGTTCGGCCGGGCTGGAGAGCCGGAAGATGCACAGCTGACCGATTTTCATGCCCGGCCAGAGCTTGATCGGAAGGTTGGCCACGTTGGACAGCTCCAGCGTGACGTGGCCCGAGAAGCCCGGGTCGATGAAGCCGGCGGTGGAGTGGGTCAGCAGGCCCAGGCGGCCGAGGCTGCTCTTGCCTTCGAGACGGCCGGCGAGCTGGTCGCCGAGCGTGATGACCTCAAGCGTGGAGGCAAGCACGAACTCGCCCGGGTGAAGAACGAAGGGTTCGCCGTCGCCCACCTCGACCGCTGCGGTGAGGTCGTCCTGCTGCTCTGCCGGGTCGATGTGGGTGTAGAGGTGGTTGTTGAACACCCGGAAGAAGCGGTCCAGCCGTACGTCGATGCTGGACGGCTGCATCAGCGCCGGATCGAACGGCTCGAGGCCCAGGGCGCCAGCCTTGATCTCGTCAACGAGGTCACGGTCGGAGAGCAGCATCGGAACACCATACCGACCAGCACTTTCCGGTGAATCGAGTGGTCACCTAGAACAAATGTTCGATAAACTACCCCCATGCCATCCTGGTCCGAATTCGCCACAGCCGAGCCCGAACTCGCCACGGCCATCCGAGCTCTGCTCCAGCAATACGGCCCAGGCATGGCCTACCTGGCAACCGTGCGCGAAGACGGCGGCCCCCGCGTACACCCTGTCTCCCCGGTAATCACCAACGACGGCCTCTACTGCTTCCTGGTCGACTCAGCCAAACGCCGCGACCTCGAACGCGACGGCCGCTACGCCCTCCACTCCTACCCACCCGAAGAAAGCGACGACGAGGCCTACCTAACCGGAGTAGCCCACCCCGTCACCGACCCAGCCGTCATAGCCCACCTGGCCGACGCCCTCCACGCCTCCCCAGCAGTCGACTGGCGCCTCTTCGAACTAACGGTCGACACCGCCATGCTCCGCCGCCACGGCCCAGCCGGCGCACTCCCCCTGGCAATGAGCCTCCGCTTCCCACCAATCACCCTCACGTGGCATGCACCGGCTCCTTCGGACGGCGCTTCTCCTCCGTCGGTGTCGTTGGCTGTGCCGCTGCGCGGACGGAAGGGGGCTTCGGCGAGTGAGCCGACTGGAGGCGGGTTGCCAGGCCGGCATCCATCTGATGAGGGTGGGGTGGGGGCAGTCGCTCGACTGGCCATGTAGACGTGGGACAAGCCCGGAGCAGACGGGCGTAGTTGCTTCCGGTGGACCGCTATTGGCGTTGCCAGTCATGCGGGAGAGATGAACCGCGCCACCCCGTCCGGCGCCTACTCCCAACCCGCTTCCGCCACAGGAGGCCGCCATCGGGTACAGTGATGCCGCTGCGGGTGTAGTTCAATGGCAGAACATCAGCTTCCCAAGCTGACAGTGCGGGTTCGATTCCCGTCACCCGCTCCACAACGAGAGCCCTGGTCAGGACAGATGTCCCGCCAGGGCTCTCGTGGTGCTGGGCCATGCTGAACGGGGATGGGCCAACATCGGGCCCGTTAGCTCGCCTTGCCGGACGGTCCGCCGCCCTTGGAAACCCGCTGCGGCGTGCGGCCCATTGCCCTCACAACCCGGCATCCGGTGGCCTTGAATGCTGAGCCGATTCAGCGCCGGTCCGGCTACGCAGGCCAGGACAGCGTCATGATGCTGTCGATCCGCACAGTGCCCAATCGCTCAAACACCATGAACGACATGTACACGGCCTGCCCTGCGTGCAGTGAGCCGGGAACCATCCAGAACCACAGGCTCGGCTCGTCGCCGAACTCCCTGCGGGCGCCATCGTATGGGTCATCCATTCGCGAAAGCAGCGCGGCAACGACTAGGCGGCGTAAGTCATCGGCCGGCGCACATACCTGCTCCCACCGATCGAGGCACTCATCGACGTTGGTGAGGTTCCAGCCGGTTTCGGGGTTAGGCAACGCTTAGCCTGGCTACGAGCGCCTCCCGGCTGGTGGGCGTGCCTGAGGGCGGATTGGCCGACGGTCGGGTTGCACTGAGCCACTCACGGATGACCTCACGCGGTGCCCCCGCCTCATCATCGTCCTCGTCGATCCGGCGAAAGAAGTCACGAATCAAATCGTTGTTGATCCGGTCCGAGCCACCCTCTGCATAGCTCTGGCGGCTGACGATCCACGGCTCCTCAGTATGGGAGAACCGCTCCAGGTCGTTGCCGGTCAGGTTCCCGTACCGGGAAATCGCGTAGCCGATGGAATTCAGCTCGGCCTCGCTCAGCTCGTGCGGTTCGGGAGCGGGTTCACCGCGGTCCTCCTCCTGCCACAGGCTGCCGACGACCGGGCCCATCCGCCAGGCTCGGACGTTCTCGGAGAACAGCGGCGTTCCAAGGTCAGCAAGATGGTGACCGTGAGCGTAGTAGAGCAGCTTGTGAAGTTTCTTCTTGCCGACGCCGGGCAGGCGGCGCCGGAGCTCGGCGGCGATGTCATGCGCGGAGACGGTCATGATTCAAAACTACCTTCCGACGTCGCGGTGCTCAACGACCGATCAGAGCGAATCGGTCAGGAGCCCGGCCATCGCACCGGCCGGGCACCACGAGCCCCAGAGTATACGAACACACGTTCGAACGTGGCCCAGGGATGGACTCCGTTACCCACCGGCCGGCCGCACGGGGAAGATGACGCCGTGACAACCGGCGGTGTCCTCGTGCCATTGGCGTGCCACTACGGGAGGCTGCCGGAGGTCACTCCAGGCCACTCGATGCCGTTCTGATCGGCGCTCAGCCCGGGTGACCAGGCGATCTTGTACGGTTCCCAGGCTGACAGTGCGGGTTCGATTCCCGTCACCCGCTCAAATCCGGGGAGCCCCTATCCGGAAAACGCGCGATGATGCTGGCGCGGTCGCGTACGTCTGTCTCGTACTGACCGCCTGCGGGGAGTTCGGTGGTCGCCCCAGCGGGTGGGGTGATTTTGTGCGCTATGCCGGCCGACATCCACCGCACGTAGGCCAGCACGCCCCCCACAACGAGGAAGACCACGAGAAGCCCCGCAATGGCAGTGCCCGAGCGCCGTCGATTGATCCGCACGGATGGAGTGTATGCAGCCTGCACCAGCGTCTGACCTGCGGTGATCGCGAACTAGGCTACTGGTGTGGAGCGACTGCATGACGTGAACGACCGAGGTTTTGCCAGCGACAACTACTCCGGGGTGCATCCCGAGGTGCTGGCGGCCATCGCGCAGGCCAACGGGGGTCATCAGACCTCGTACGGTGCGGATGTCTATACCCGGCGGCTCATCGAGGTCATGCGCGGCCACTTCGGTGGGCAGGCCGAGGTGTTTCCGGTGTTCAACGGCACCGGTGCGAATATCACGGCGTTGACCAGTATGTTGCCGCGCTGGGGAGCGGTTGTCGCGGCAAGCACCGCGCACATCCACACCGATGAGAACGGCGCTCCGGAGCGGCTCGGCGGGCTCAAGCTGCTGACCGTCGACACCCCTGACGGCAAGCTCACCCCGGAGCTCATCGACCGGCAGGCATGGGGCTGGGGCAACGAGCATCGGGCGCAGCCGCTCACGGTCAGCATCACGCAGAGCACCGAGCTCGGCACACTTTACACAGCCGGGGAGATCCGGGCGATCGCCGATCATGTCCACACCAAGGGCATGACGCTGCATGTGGATGGCGCTCGCCTCGCCAACGCGGCGGCCGCCCTGGACGTGCCGCTGCGCGACTTCACCACGGATGCCGGCGTCGACATCCTCAGCTTCGGCGCAACCAAGAACGGCGCCCTGTACGGCGAGGCTGTCGTCGTGCTCAACCCGGCCGCGGCGAACGGGTTGACGTACCTGCGCAAGCTCAACATGCAGCTCTCCTCGAAGATGCGGTTTGTCAGTGCTCAGTTGCTGGCTCTGTTCGAGGACGATCTCTTTCTGCGGTCGGCCGGCCACGCCAACGCGATGGCAACCCGGCTTCGTGCGGCCCTCGACAGCTACATAGCCGCGGGGGTGATCACGAACCTGAGCTTCAGCCAGCCGACGCAGGCCAACGCCGTATTCGCGGTGCTGCCCAACGAGGCAGCCGACCGGATCCGCGAGAAGGTGCGCTTCTACGACTGGGACCGGGCTGCGAGCGAGGTCCGGTGGATGACCGCCTTCGACACCACAGAGGCCGACGTGGACAGCTTCGTCTCGGTGATCCGCGAGGTGCTCGGACGGTAGTGGCTCAGGACAACGGCGCTATGGAACCCAACTCCAGCGCTCGGTCGACCTTTCGTATGCAGTCGCGGATGAGGGTGCCGTAGTCGTTGGCGGGCAGCGCCGGGGAAAGCACCTTGGCGAGCGCCAAATGCTCCATAGCCGCGCAGGGATCATCGACCCGGCGGTAGTCGTCTGCCAGATTCAGGTGCAAGGACGGGAGGAACGCTCGGAGCTGGGGCGAACTGGGGACCTCGGCAACGCAGGCCAGGGCGCGTTCGTCCCACATCAGCTCGGCTTCGACATCGGCCTGCAGGTCGGCCAGATAATGCGCGACGGTGCAGCGCTGCACCGGGTCGCCCGCCGGCCCGATTTCGTCCCAGAGGGCTGCCAGGTCGTCCGCGCAGGCGGCTGCCGCGGCTTCGGAGATTCGCTGCATGGTGTTCGTTGAGTCGGACATGGGGTGAGCTTGGGCCCTCTACCAGGTCGAGGGTCAACCCGGCCGAGAGCCAGATCGACAGTTAACCCGGCCGAGAGCCCGATCGAGAGTCAACCCGGCTGGGGGCCAGATCGAGGGTCAACCCGGCTGGGGGCCCAGGCCAGCAACGGGACGGCCAAGAACGAACGGGCGAGGGAAACAGCCGAGGCCAGAAAAGACAGCCGTCAGAGGATCGACAGGAACACGTTGTCGATCTGCCCAGCGAATTGGTCGTTGCCCTTACCAGGGCCCTTTCCTCCAACCCGCAAAGGCGCCGTGTTCGCGATGGAAAGCCGGCGGGGCACTGCAACGGACGCGTGTTCCACCCCGTCGATCGACAAGGCCAGACGGTCATCGGTACGAGCACAAGTCACCTCATGCCAAACCCCGTCCGCGACGTCGATCGCCGGCTCCGCCCGGTAGATGTGCGAATGCCCCACGATTACGCAGCTCGGATGCCCCTGTTCATGGTCGACCTGCAGCTTGAACTGGCTGCCGCCGCCCACCGAGAACCCCTTCTGCACCACGTTCGCCCCATCGGCCAGGTCGCTGTGGTTCATCAGAATCGAAGCGCCGTACTGCAATGGCCGCAGCCCCGGGTTGAGATTGTCATCGCGGACGCCCTCAAGAATGGCGCGCGGACATTCCGGCTCGGGAACCTCAGTGCACCGGGCCGGATACTGCACCGCCAACCCGCTCCCCTGCGGCACCAAACTCAGCGTGCCACCGTTCTGCCCCTGAGCTCGCAGTTCGTGAGCCCCACTCTCATCGGTGATCGGCTGGTCCACGCCACCGTCGAAGGTGTACCGCAAACCGATCGGCCCCGGCGCAACGCTGACTTTCGTCTCGTTGTCGAGCGCCTCGAAAATCCGATTGGTCAGCACCCCACCGGAAGCGGTCGGCACCGGGTCCACTGGGTGCAGTCTCGGCGCGGCGTCGCTGCGCTGAGAGAAATGGGCGATCGCCACTCCTGCCCCCAGGACGGCGGTGGCCACTACGGCACCGAGCGGGCTCAGCAGGGACCGGCGGTTCAGACGCATGGCATTTATTGTGCAAATAGTCGTATTGACTGGTAAGCCCAAACACCGACCAGGCCGATCAACCACCCGCCAGCGTTAACCCGAAAGGCTCGCTAGGCGCGCGGTTCGCCCACTACCGCATGCAGCACGTCGTCGAGGGCAATGACGCCGAGCGGGCGGCGGGCGTCGCTGACCAGCACGATATGCCGCCGGTCGCGCCGCATGGTCAGCAGCAGATCGGCCACATTGCGGTCGGGCGGCACCACAGCCAGCGGCCGGATGATCTCCGCCGGCATGGGCAATCGCCGCTGCGCACCGGAATAGCCCAGAACATCTTTCACGTGTACGAAGCCAAGCACCCGCCGCGATTCGCGCTGCACCACCGGAAACCGCGAGCGCCCGCTGCGAGTGGCAACCGCCTCGATTGTGGCCGGCGATGCGTCATCGGCAACCGTGGTCACATCCGACCATGGTTGCAGCAGGTCAGCGGCCTTGCGTTCGTTGAGCCCGAGGGCAGCGTGAATGCGTTCGTACTGTTCTGTGCCGAGCAGGCCTTCGGTGCGGGCCTGGGTGACCATGCCGGCGAGTTCCTCGGCCGTGAACACCGTCTTGACCGCGTCCGTAGCCTCAACTTTCCACAGCGAAAGAACCGTGCGGGACGCCCAGCGCATCGCGGTGAGAATCGGCCGGGTGGCCGTACAGAAGGCCAGCATGAACGGGCCGAGAACCAGCGCCGATCGTTCCGGGCCAGCCAGCGTGATGTTCTTCGGCACCATTTCGCCAACGACCGTGTGCAGGAATACGACCACCACCAGGGCCAGCACAAAGGCGACCGGGTGGACCGCGTCCTCCGGCAGCCCGGCCGCGGCGAACGGGCTTTCCAGCAGGTGGGCCAGAGCCGGTTCGGTGATCGCACCCAGTGCCAGGGAGCAAATGGTGATGCCCAGCTGAGCACCGGCGATCATCAGCGGGATCTGGTTCATCGCCGACAATGCCCAGCGGGCCGGGCGCGACGTTTCGGCAAGCGGTTCCAACGCCGTGCGCCGCGAGGCGATCAGCGCGAATTCGCCGCCCACGAACAGCGCGTTCCCGAGCAGCAGCACGACAGTGATCAGCAGTTCAGTCATCGGAGGACTCCGGGGGCGCAACCACGCGGACCTGCTCCACGCGATGCCGGTCCACCTGCATGACGGTGAATTCCCAGCCCTCGTACTCCAGCGATTCCCCGTCCTTGGGAATGTGGCCCAGCTCGGCAAGCAGGAAACCGGCAAGCGTCTCGTACGGCCCCTCGGGCAGCCGGAAAGTTGTCTGCTCGGCGAGTTCGTCCTCGCGCAGCAGACCGTCGACCAAGAAGGTGCGTTCACCGCCCGGTGCGGTCAATTCCTCGCTGCCGGCCTCGGCCACCTCCACGTCGTACTCGTCGGCGATCTCCCCGACCAGTTCCTCGATCAGATCCTCGACGGTGACCACGCCATCGGTGCCGCCATATTCGTCGACCACAATTGCCAGGTCGGCCTTGGCCGCGCGCAAAGCCGCCAACACCTTGTCCAACGGCAAGCTTTCCGGTACGAACACAGGTTCCCGAGCGACAGTAGCCACCGGTGTCAGCGCCCTTCGCTCGGGTGGCACGCCCAAGGCATCCGAGACCCCGACCACGCCTACCACCAGGTCGAGCGTGGTTTCGTACACGGGAAACCGGGTGTGTCCGGTCTCGCGCGCGACCTTGATCAAATCCGCGACGCTGGCAGTTGTTTTGAGCCCGGCCACGTCAACGCGCGGGGTCATCGCCTTGGCCGCGCGTTTCTCGCCGAAGCGAATTGTGCGCCGCAGCAGGATCGCGGTGTCGTTGGGCAGGGCGCCGGCTCGTGCGCTGATCGCGGCGAGCAGGCCCAGCTCCTCGGGCGAACGGGCGCTGGCCAGCTCTTCTTGGGGTTCGATGCCCAGCCGGCGAACCAGCCAGTTGGCCGAACCGTTCAGCGCCCCGATCAACCACCGGAAGATCCGCGAGAACGTGCGCAGGGGAGCCGCCGTGGCCAGCGCGACCCGCATGGGACGGGCCAGAGCGGCATTTTTCGGTACGAGTTCGCCGAACAACATCGACAGCAACGTGGCCAGCACCAACGCCAGCACGTGGGTAGCGGTCTCGGTGTGCCGACCGGCCAGCGGCTCGATCGCCGGAGCGAACAGCCGGGACAGCGCGGGCTCGGCCAGATAACCGGTGAGCAGCGCGGTCAGCGTGATGCCCAGCTGGGTGCCGGACAGCTGAAACGACAATTCGTGCAGCGCATGCCGTACGGTCCGGGCTCGCTTGTCGCCGGTCTCGGCACGCTTGTCGATCTCGGCCCGGTCCACGGTGACCAGCCCGAACTCGGCTGCCACGAAGAACGCGTTGCCCGCCGTGAGCAGCACGAATGCCGCCAAGGGGAGCACCGCGGTCAGGAGCAGGCCGTCCATGATCGGTTCACCTCGGCCCCCATTGTGCCGGAATGGTGCACGTCACGCGTTCCCGGCCGGCAGGCGGACCTCAGGCGTCGGCGAAGGCTGACCGGCGGCGGGTCTCCACCTCGGCCGCGAGCTGCGGAGCCCGCTCAAGCGCCTCGGGCAATCCGCAGGACGCGAGCCAGTTGGCCAGCATGGTGTGGCCGCCCTCGGTCAGCACCGACTCGGGGTGGAACTGCACACCCTCGATCGGCAGCGTGCGGTGCCGCATCGCCATCACCACGCCCGACTCGGTGCGCCCCGTTACCTCGATCTCGTCCGGCAGCGTCTCGGGTACCACGGCCAGCGAGTGGTAGCGCGTCGCGGTGAACGGGTCGGGCAGCCCGGCCAGCACCCCCGTGCCCTTGTGCAGCACCGTCGAGGTCTTGCCGTGCAGCAGCTCCGGAGCCCGGGTCACCGTCGCACCGAAGGCCGCCCCGATCGCCTGGTGGCCGAGGCAGACCCCGAACATCGGGAGCTTGCCGGCGTACCCCTTGATGACGTCCATCATGATGCCGGCGCGCTCCGGGCTGCCCGGGCCGGGCGACAGCAGGACCCCCGCCGCGCCGAAGCCGCCGACGTCCGCCACCGAGATCTCGTCGTTGCGCCGCACGTCGCATTCCGCGCCGAGCTGGCCCAGATACTGCACGAGGTTGAAGACGAACGAGTCGTAGTTGTCGATCACAAGGATGCGCACGCTGGCCACCTAGCTCGCGGAGGGACTGGGCTCGTTCGAATGCTCGCTGTACGGAATCTCGTCCGGCCCCAGAATCGAATCATCCCCCGGTACGGCGTTGGGGTCCTGCCCGGCCGGCCCGCTCTGCTCAGTGCCCGTGCCGACCTGCACGTCATCGAAGGGCAGCAGCGGCGTCGCCCACGGGAACACCACGTACCACAGCAGCGCGCCGATCGTGACTGCCAGCACGAGCGAACCGGTCAGCTTGCCCCACATGCCGAACGGCAGTTTCCGCCAGATCCAGGCGTACATGTGAAGTCCCTACGCCTTTCCGAAGTCGGCCGGCTTGCCGTCCTGCGGCTGCGCCTTGTCCCGCTTGGCCGTCTCCACCAGCTCGGCGTGCACGATGAGCCGCTCGTAGTTGTTGAACTTCGGGTTGCACGTGGTCAGCGTCAACATCGCCTTAGTGGCCTTGCGGCCGGGCTGGTCAGGCACCGGAGCCACCACCTGCACGGCTGTCGGTTTCACAACCTCACTGCTGCTGACCTTGTACGTGTACCAGTTGCCGCGAGTCTCAACGCCGATCACATCGCCGGGTTTCAGCTCGTCCAACCGCCAGAAGATCTTGCGGATCCGGTGCCCGGCGACGGAGAAGTTGCCCACCTTGCCCGGCATCGCGGTGTTCGGGTAGTGACCGGGTGAATACCTGATGTCCTGCGGTCGCACACCGTTGGTGACCACCCAGTCCATGCCAAGCTTCGGAATGTAGAGCCGGCCCACCAAGTCCTTGCCCGGCGCCGCCCGCGCGGGTGTCGTCGGCCCGGTACTGGGCGCCACCGTCGGGTCGTCCCACTGCTGGTCGAGCTGGTCGGACAGTGCATCCTGCTCGTCCTGCACCTTTGCCGAGTTGCCGAACACCTCGTACCCGGCAAAGAGCAACACGATCATCCCGAAGGTGATCATCAGCTCACCGGACACCCGGACGCCGGACCGGATCCGCGAGCCCAAACTGGGCCGCGTCAGCTCCGAGTAGACGCTCTTGTAGCCCTCACCGGTCTGCTCGGGCCGCAGCCGGACGACCTTCTCTCCGCGCTTCGCCTTGACCTCCTCGGCCGGGACGTCCTCGTCCTTCCGATCCGCCGCGGCAGCTTCCGCAACGGCCGCCACCGAAACAGCACCGACGGCGTCGCCCTTGTCCTTGGGCAACGGAGTCGGCCCCGCCACGCTGGGCTCAGGCTTCTTGACCTGCACGGCCGGCAGCAGTCCCGTTGGCGCATCGATGGTACGGATCACCGCGGTCGCGGAGGGGTCGCCGTTCCGAATTCCAGGCTCAAGAGTTTCGCCCGAGCGTCCAGCACGCCGAGAATCGCCGGCAAGAGGCTGCCCCGGCCGCTTAGCGTCGCCTGCGACAAACGAAGCAGGCCGAGGAGCCACAACCTCGGTGGCAGCCTCCCCCGGAACCCCGCGAGCCCCAGCCGCAGCCCGAGCCACCGGCCCAGCCC
>NZ_LOJP01000001.1:0-94984 GCF_001553785.1 Actinoplanes sp. TFC3 | reverse complement strand
GTCTCAGCCCCGGCAGACCACCCGGTACCCCCACCGGCCCGACCACGCCCATGCGCCCGGTCCTCCGAGCCGTTCTGAGCCCAAGCCCCAGTGGCATCGGCAGCAGCCGACCGCCGCCCCCGGCGACCGTCCCGCTTGCCGGCTTGGTCGTCCTGCCAGCCGTCCGCGCGAGCACCGAATTCGGCCTCCGGGTCAGCAGCCCGGCGCCGGCCACCCCGGTAGGTGTCCTCGGTCAACTGCTCGAACCCAGCGGTACCGGCCGACGGCGTAGCACCACGCAACGGCGGCATAGCATCGCGTTCCTCGGGCTTGAAGAAGCTGAAGTCGCCGTTCTGCCCGGGAGTTATCGCAGGCGAAGCGGAACGGGCCCGCGCGGCCGCCGCAGCCCGCGCCACGACCGGATCCACCGCCCTCTCGTCCGGAACACCAGAGGCGCCGGAAAGATCCGATTGCACAGAAGGCGCACCACCAGAAGGAGCGCCAGCAGGCGAAGCGGCAGAAAGAGGAGCAGCAGGAACAGCAGCAGAAGGCCACCCCACCCCAGCCGGAGGCTCGAGCGGCCCCCCAGGCACCCCGTCCGAGGTCGCGTCGATGATCCGCGGGATGTACGCCGTTTGCGCATCACCGTCGGGCGCTCGGTGGCGGCCCGAGTTCGCGTTGCCCCCCGTGGGCGAGTCCGGCGCCATTACTCGGTGACCTCGGCGGATCGGAGGTCACTCGACCCGTCGTACGCCCGCACAGTCACGTTCCTCTCGACGGTTTCGGTATAGCCGAGGCCGAAATCGGCTACCGCATCCCGGAACTGCTGGACGCCCTCGGAGGACTCCAACGCCCGGCGCATGGCCGTGGGTTCGCCAATCGCTGTGATCTTGAACGGTGGTGAGAAAACCTGGCCGTGCAGCAGCAGCGTGTTGCCGACACAGCGTACCGCGCTCGTGGAGATCACCCGGATATCCATGATCGACATTGCCTCGGCCCCACCAGCCCAAAGGGCATTTACCACCGCTTGAACGTCACCCTGGTGGACGACAAGATCGTCGTTCTGGGGAGCATCGGCGCCGGTGTCCGTGGGGCGCCGGGACGAGTCGTTGAGGCTCACGGTCAATCCCTCACCGGCCAGCGCCGTGAAGCCCGCGGGCTGACGCATGGTGTCGGCGCGCTGACGGGCTTCCTTCACCGGTCCGTCCACCTCGGCGTACTGCCGGCCCTCGCCGTCGACCTCCGCGCGCAGCTCATTCGCCTGCTTGTCACGCTCAGCAAGACGCTCACGCTTGTCCGTGATCAGCTGCGCGAGCTGCGGGCGGCGATCGTCACGCAGGGCGGTGCCATCGGCCGTAGTGGCCGATGTCGTGAAGAGCAGACCAGCAGCAAGAGCGATCAGCGGTACGCCCACAGACCACCCGCCCCGCCGCTGTCCCTTCCGCCGCGGTCGCAGCCCACGAAGGGCCCGGCGCATGACAAGTCGCCACGAGGGCGTCCCCGTGGTGTACTCCACGTCGGTCTTCCTCCCCGAGCTCATCCGTAAAAACCCACCGGCGGGTGCCTGTTCGCGTGCCGCCTTGACTACGCTAGCTATCGAACAGTATTCGCCAAGGGCAGTTTTCGGTGTCCCCGGAGCCGCTCAGGGGTGGGTTGTTCACCACTTGTTGCCCTCAGGAGAGCGCCGTGCCGAAGTCACAGGTTCGCAAGAAGAAGGTCTACACGCCGCCGACGGACATCCGTCCGGCCTCCGCGGCTGCGTCGAAGAAGCCGAGTCCGGTCTGGCTGCCCATCACGGCTGTCTTCCTGATCGTCTTCGGCATCGCCTGGCTGGTGGTCTACTACCTCTCGGAGCAGCAGTATCCGGTTGAGGCGTGGCGCTACTGGAACCTGCTGGTCGGCTTCGGCTGCATGGTCGCCTCCCTGGGCATCCTGTCCCGCTGGCGCTAGGCCCCGTGCCGCCAGCAGCGCGGTGAGGCGTAACGCCAGAGCGCGGTAACAATCCGACTGCGCACCAAGACCCAGGTGCGCAGTCGGCGCGCATAGGGGCATTACTCACGGGTAACATGGGGCGGCACCCGACGTAGGAGGCACGCACATGGGCGTCGCGCAGATCATCGCCACCGTTCTGGCCGGCGCCATCACCGTGGTGGCCGTCGTGCTCGCGGTACGCGCCGTCATGTTGATGACTGCGGTGATCCGCCAGGGCAAGCCCGACCCGGCTCGCTTCAGCGACAAGGCCACCCGGACCAGGACCATGCTGGTCGAGACGCTGGGTCACACCCGGATGCTCAAGTGGAGCGCAATCGGCGCGGCGCACTGGTTCGTGATGGTCTCCTTCATGATCCTGTTCCTGCTGGTGCTCGAGGCCTACTTCGAGGTCGTCGACCCGGCCGGAGGCTTGCCGCTGGTCGGCCACTGGGTGGTGTACGGCCTGGTCACCGAGCTGATCGGCGTTCTCGGTCTGCTCGGCATCCTGTACCTGGTCTACCGCCGCCAACGCGACCGGCGAGCCGCGAAGAGCCGCTTCACCGGCTCCACCATGTGGCAGGGCTACTTCGTCGAGGCGATCATCGTCGGCGTCCTGATCTGCGGGTTCCTGATCCGCGGCTTCAAGGTCGCCAACGACACCTTCGAGTTCCCGTCCTGGGCGACCCCGGTCAGCCACGGCGTCGGCGCCCTGCTGCCCGCCGCGGCGAACGGGCCCACCTGGGTGGCGCTGGTCAAGCTGTTCATCTCGATGGGCTGGCTGATCACCATCTCGCTGAACGTGACGATGGGCGTGGCCTGGCACCGCTTCCTCGCGTTCCCCAACATCTTCTTCAAGCGCGCCCCGGAGAAGCCCGCCGGCTCCGGCCTGGGTGCCCTGCGGCCGATGATGAGCGAGGGCAAGCCCCTCGACTTCGAGGAAGCCGACCCGGAGAAGGACCAGTTCGGCGTCGCCCAGGTCGAACAGTTCACCTGGAAGGGGCTGCTGGACTTCTCGACCTGCACCGAATGTGGCCGGTGCCAGTCGCAGTGCCCGGCGTGGAACACCGCGAAGCCACTGTCGCCCAAGCTCCTTGTGCTGTCGCTGCGCGATCACGCGTACGCGAAGGCCCCCTATCTGCTGGGTGGCGGTGGAAAAGACCTCACCGGCGAGGAAAAGGCCACCGAAGCCCAACTGGCCCACCTGGACGTGCTCGCGCTTGCCGAGGGGAACCGCCCGCTGATCGGCACCGAGGAAGAACAGGGCGTCATCGACCCCGACGTGCTGTGGTCCTGCACCACCTGCGGCGCGTGCGTCGAGCAGTGCCCGGTGGACATCGAGCACGTCGACCACATCGTCGACATGCGCCGCTACCAGGTGCTCATCGAGTCCAGTTTCCCGGCCGAGGCCGGCGTCATGCTGCGCAACCTGGAGAACAAGGGCAACCCGTGGGGTGCCCCGCAGAACACCCGCGAGGACTGGACGAAGGGTCTGGACTTCGAGATCAAGCGGGTCGGCGAGGACGACTTCGAATACCTGTTCTGGGTCGGCTGCGCCGGGGCCTTCGAGGACCGGGCCAAGAAGACCACCCGCGCGGTGGCCACGCTGCTGCACGAGGCCGGCGTCGACTTCGCCATCCTCGGCGAGGGCGAGACCTGCTCGGGCGACCCCGCACGGCGCATCGGCAACGAGTTCGTCTTCCAGATGCTCGCCCAGCAGAACGTCGAGACGCTGACCGAGGCGAACGTCAAGAAGATCGTTGCGACGTGCCCGCACTGTTTCAACACCCTCGGCAACGAGTACGAACAGCTCGGCCTCAAGGTCGAAGTCGTGCACCACACCCAGCTGTTGCAGCACCTCGTGCAGACCGGCAAGCTCACCCCGGTCCAGCCGATCGACGGCGACGTGACCTACCACGACCCGTGCTACCTGGGCCGGCACAACCGCGTGTTCGAGGCGCCGCGTGAGGTGCTCGGCGCCTCGGCCAACGTCATCGAGATGCCCCGCAACTCCGAGCGCTCGTTCTGCTGCGGCGCCGGCGGTGCTCGGATGTGGATGGAAGAGAAGATCGGCAAGCGCATCAACGTCGAGCGCACCGAGGAGGCCCTGGCCACCGGGGCCAAGACCATCGCGGTCGGCTGCCCGTTCTGCTACACCATGATCGGCGACGGTGTCACCGGCAAGGGCGAGCAGGACAACGTCGAGGTCATCGACGTAGCCAGCGTCCTGCTGCGCAGCATCAAGGGCGACAAGACCCCCGCGTAGGTTTCGGTATCCGTTGAACGGCTCCCCCTGGTACGCCGGCGGGCGCCGTTTAACGATGAGCGGGTGAAGCGTCTGGCCCTGGGCGCGTCTTCGTGATCGACAAGCGGGCAAGCCGCTCAAGGACATCGTGCTGGGCCCGATCACGTGATCACCCGCAACCGGTTCCACGCTCACCTTCTGGGCCGCCCCTGACAACAAGAAACAGCAGGAACCGTCCACAGCACGCGAGCCCGGCCGCTACTCCAGCGACCGGGCTCGTTCGAACTTCGCGGGTGTTGCTCAGTTACCGCCCAGCAGGTCACCAAGGCCCGTGCCCGCGCCAGCGCCGTCACCGCCACCGGAGCCGGGCGGGGTGCCCGCGCTCGGGTCCGTGCTCGGCGTGTCGGAGGGGTCCGGCTGCTCCTGCTTCTGGGCGATGATCGTCAGCGTGATCTGGGTCGACTTCGACCGCTTGGACTGGGCCTTCGGCGACTGGGCGACCACTGTGCCCGGCTCGCCGTCCTCGTCGGTTTCCTCGAACGTGACATTCGTGAACCCGAACGACTTCAGCACGTTCACCGCCGAGTCGCGCTGCTGGCCCTTGACGTCCGGCACCTCCACCAGGTTGCCGCGCGACACCGTCAAAGTGATCTTCGTGCCCGGGGCCACCGCCTTGCCGGAGTCCTCGACCTCCAGCACGATTCCCGCCTGCGAGGAGCTGTCGACCTCGTTGACCACCGGTGTGAGACCGGCTTCTTCCAGGGCCTGCTTGGCGTTGTCGACCTGGTTGCCCTTGAGGTTGCTGGGCACCTTCACCGATTTGGGGTCCCGGCAGAGCTGGATGGTCACCGTCTGGTCGACAGTGATGGACGTGTTGGCCGTGGGCGTCTGCTTCTCGACCTTGTCGTCGCAGTCCTTGGTCTCGATCGCGTCGCCGACCTGGATCTTCGCGAAGCCGGCCTGCTGCAGCGCCAGACGGGCTTCGCTTTCGCTCTTACCGGTCACCTTGGGCACGGGGGCACTCGCCGGGGGCTTGTCGCCCTCGTCGTTGTTGCGGTTGGCCAGCGCCAGGCCGATGCCGAGCGCCACCACCGCGAGCACGCCGAGCGCCGCCAGGGCCGCCATCACCCAGGATGACGTCTTGCGTTCCGGCTGCTGCGGAGCGCGCCCGGGAGCCATGGTCGCGCCCGGGATCTGCCGGGTCATCGCCGCCGGGGCGCCACCCATTGCACCGGTCATCGCCATGGTCTCGGCCTCGGTCATCACCGCGGGGGCCATGACCGGGCGGCCGGCGACGGCGCGCAGGGCGTCGGCGCGCATCTCCTGCGCGCTCTGGTAGCGGTTGAGCGGGTTCTTGGCCAGCGCCTTGAGGACGATCGCGTCCACCTCGGGCGGGACGTCATGGTTGATGTCGCTGGGGGCCCGGGGCTGCTCGCGGACGTGCTGGTAAGCCACGCTGACCGGGCTGTCCCCGACGAACGGCGGGTGGCCGACGAGCAGCTCGAACAGCACGCAGCCGGCCGCGTACACATCGGACCGGGCGTCCACGGACTCGCCGCGCGCCTGCTCGGGCGAAAGGTACTGGGCCGTGCCGATGACCGCGCTGGTCTGGGTCATCGTGGTGGCCCCGCTGGCCAGCGCCCGGGCGATGCCGAAGTCCATCACCTTGACCTGCCCGTTGCCCGTGATCATCACGTTGCCGGGCTTGATGTCACGGTGGATGATCCCGTGCCGGTGGCTGAACTCCAGCGCGGCGCAGATGTCGGCGATGATCTCGAGCGCGCGGCGGGTGGGGATCCGCTGCTGGGCGGCCAGCTCCTCCTTGAGCGTGTGGCCCGGCACGAACTCCATGACGATGAACGGCTGGCGCTCATTGGTCGCGGAGGTCTCCTCGCCGGTGTCGTACACGGCGACGATCGCGGGGTGGTTGAGGGCGGCGGAGTTCTGTGCCTCACGCCGGAAGCGCTCCTGGAACGTGGCGTCCCGAGCAAGGTCGGAGCGCAGCATCTTGATGGCCACGTCGCGGCCGAGCCGCAGATCGCGTCCACGGTGCACCTCGGCCATGCCGCCGTAGCCCAGCAGCTCGCCGACCTGATACCTGCCACCGAGCAGGCGGGCCTGCGCCGTCATAGCGTCTGTCGTCCTTCGGTCGCGGGGATGAGGCTGAGCGGAATGTCAGCCTGCTTCGTAAGACGGTACGACGCCGCCGCAGCGCGTTGATCGGCCGCGCCCAGGGCGGAACTGTTGTTCCCCTCCTTGAGCAGGAAAGAAATCACGCCCGCGCAGAGCAGAACCAGCAGGGCCAGCACCACGGCCAGCACGATCAGCACCTGCCGGCTGCCCGAGTTGTCGGCCGGCTTGGCCGGAGCCATGGGCGGGTGCGTCATGGGCGGTGCGGTGGGGTGCCGGTAGGGCTGTTGCATGGGGGGTACGGACGCCGCGCCGCGAGCACCGGAGACGGGCCTCGGCACCGGCGGGTAGGGCGGCCGGCCCGCGCCGGAACCGGGCACCGGCGGCGCGGAGTTCGGGGCGCTGGAATAGGGCTGGCTGCCCGAGACCGGGGCACCGGAATGGGGACGGTTCATTATCGGGGCGCCGCCGGACTGCGGGCGGATCATCGGGGCTGACCCGTTCGCGGCCGGCTGGTGCACCTGGGTGGTCAGCGAGGCAGCGGCCTGCCGGGCGACGGCGGCCATCGCGGACGCGGTCGGCCAGCGGGCGCCAGGGTCCTTGGCCATGGCCCGGTCGACGATTGCCCGCACCGACGGCGGGATGTCGGCCGGCAAGGGCCGCGGGTGGTCGCGTACGTGCTTCATCGCGATTTCGATCGGGGTGGCCCCGTCGAACGGGCGGTGCCCGGAGAGGCACTGGTAGGCGACCACGCCGAGGGCGTACACATCGGATGCTGCCGTTGCCACGGCCCCGGAAGCCTGCTCGGGGGAGATGTAGGAGGCCGTGCCCAGCACCGAGCCGGCCACGGTCAGCTGGCCCACCAGCGCCGAGCGGGCGATGCCGAAGTCGGTGAGCACCAGGGTGCCGTTGGGACGTACCAGAAGATTTCCGGGCTTGACGTCGCGGTGCACGATCCCGTTCGCGTGCGCGGCCTGCAGCGCGTCCGCCGCCTGCGCGACCAGCGCCATGGTCCGCGCCGGGGTGAGCCGCCCCACCCGGCTGAGCGTGCGCGACAGGGCGTCGCCCTCGACATATTCCATGACGAGGAAGGCGAGCTGCTGGTCGCTGCCGTAGTCGTAGACATCGACCACCCCGGGGTGGTTGATGGTGGCCATCGTCCGGGCCTCGCCGCGGAAGCGCTCGGCAAAGCCGGGCTCGTCCAGCAGCGCCGGGAGCAGGATTTTGACGGCAACCGTCCGGCCCAGCACCTCGTCGGTGCCGCGCCACACGTCCCCCATGCCGCCGCCGGCGATCCGCTCGTCGAGACGGTACCGGCCACCGAGGGTCACCCCAGGGCTGATCATGTCAGTCCCCTCCCCCGCCGGCCGCGGCCTTCATGATGAGCCCGGAGATGCGGGCAGCCTCGGCGCTCGCGTGGCCGCCGGACACGTTCTCCAGCATGACGCACACGGCCGAAACCGCCTCGCCTTTGTCGTTGAACGCGAACCCGATGAACCAGCCGTGCGGGTCGGCGCCCTCGGCGTTCTGGGCGGTTCCGGTCTTGCCGCCCACCTCGTAGCCGTCGATCTGCGCGCGCTGGCCGGTGCCGTTCTTGACGACGCTGAACATCATCTCTTTGAGATCGGTGGCCACGTCGCTGCTGATCGGCGTGCGCAGTTCCTTGGGGTTGGCGTTGTAGATCGGCCGGCGATCCGGGCTGAGCTGCTGCTGCACCAGGTACGGACGCATCTGCTTGCCGCCGTTGGCCACGGTCGCCGCCATCAGGGCGCCCTGCATCGTGGTCATCCGGACGTCCTTCTGACCGATCGACGACTGGGCCAGGGCGGCCTGGTCGGTGGTGCCGTCCGGGTTCTGGATCGCGCCGGTGCGGCTGGCCGCCACGGACAGGCCACCGCCGTCGCTGAGGTCACCAACGGTCAGGTCGTCCTGCTCGAAGCCCCAGTCCTGGGCTTCCTTCTTGATCTTGTCGGCCCCAAGCTCGACGCCGAGCCGGGCGAAGCCGGTGTTGCAACTCTCGGTCAGCGCCTCCTTGAGCGTGACCTGTGAACCCGGGCACGTCTCGGCCTCGGCGTTGTGGATCGGCGCGCCCGAGCCGGGAGCGACGTATTCCGAGCCGGCCTGGATCTCGCTGCTCTGCGTCTTGCCGGCCTTGAGCGCCGCCGCGGAGACGATGACCTTGAACGTCGAGCCGGGCGGATAGGTCTCCGACGTGGCCCGGTTCAGCAGCGGTTTGCCCTTGTCCTCGTTGAGCTTCTTGTACGCCGCCGCGGCCGCCTCGGTGTCGTGGCTGGCCAGCGGATTCGGGTCGTAGCTGGGCATGGAGACCATGGCCTGGATCGCCCCGGTGCGGGGATCGATCGCGACAGCGGAACCCTTCTCCACGCCGCGCTCGTTGTTCGTCATCTGCTTCCAGGCGGTTTCCTGCGCCTTGGGCTTGATCGACAACACGACGTTGCCGCCGCCGCTCTGATCGCCGGTGAACATCGCGCTCACCCGGTCGGCGAACAGCTTGTCACTGGCCCCGGACAGGAACTCGTTCTCGCTGCGCTCGATGCCCGTCTCGGCCAGGTTGACGCCCTTGTAGCCGAGGATCGGGGCATAGACCTGCTTCTTGGGGTACGTCCGCAGGTACTTGTACGTGTCATCGGTCGCCTTGCTCTCGGCAACCGCCTGACCGTCCACCTCGATCACCCCGCGCGGGATCTTGTACTCGGCCACGCGGACGCGCCCGTTGTGATCGTTTGTGCGGTACGCGTCGGCCTTGTAGGCCTGCACCCAGTTGAGGTTGGCGAAGAGCAGTCCGAACAGCACGAAGATGACCACACCGGCCTTGCGCAGAGGTGCGTTCACGGCTTGATCACCTCCGTCATGGCGCCGTGCAGTTGAGCAGGGGGTTGCTTGGGTCCGGCCGGTCCCGCCGGTCCACCCGCTGCGGGGCTGCGGGCGGCGTCGGAGATCCGCAGCAGCATCGCCACGAGCAACCAGTTGGCCATCAGCGACGAACCACCCGCGGACAGGAACGGCGTGGTCTGACCGGTCAGCGGGATCAGTCCCGTGATGCCACCCAGAATGACGAAGACCTGCAACCCCAGGGTGAACGCCATGCCACCGGCAACCAGCTTGCCGAACGAGTCGCGCACCAGAATCGCTGCCCGCAGACCGCGCTCGACGATGAGCAGATACACCACCAGCAGGGCGGACAGGCCGAACAGGCCGATCTCCTCACCCATGCCGGCGAAGATGAAGTCGCTGTGCACCTCGGGCACGAGCCCCGGCGATCCGGCACCGGGCCCGGTGCCGAACAAGCCGCCGGTGCCGAGCCCGAGCAGGCTCTGCACCAACTGGTAGCCCTCCGCGTTGACGAACTGCGGCGCGAACGGATCCAGCCAGATCGACGCGCGGTCGTAGAAGTTGGCGAACGGGCCACCGACGGAGGCGCCGAGGACGTAGGCCAGGTAGACGCCGCCGAAGAACATCAGCAGACCGATGATCAGCCAGCTCGCGCGCTCGGTGGCGACGTAGAGCGTCACCACGAACAAGCCGAAGTACAGCAGCGCCGTGCCGAGGTCCTTTTCGAACACCAGGACCAGCAGCGACAGCAGCCAGACGGTGACGACCGGGCCGAGGTCGCGCCCGCGCGGGAAGTCGATGCCGAGGAAGCGCCGGCTGGCCAGCGACAGCACTTCTCGCTTGCGGACCAGGTAGAACGCGAAGAACGAAACCAGCGCCAGCTTGGCGAACTCACCGGGCTGGATCGAGAAGCCGCCCAGCTTGATCCACAGCTTGGCCCCGTTGATCTCGGACAGGCTGGCCGGCAGCACCGCGGGGATCATCACGAGGACGATGCCGACCAGGCCGAGCGTGTAGGCGTACCGGGAAACGACCTTGTGGTCTCGCACCACGACCAGCAGGATCGCGGCCAGGATCAGCGCACCCAGGGTCCAGGCGAGCTGGCGGCCGCCGATGCCCGAGAAGATGCCCGGCTCCGGCAGCTTCTTCGTGATGGCCCGGGCGATGTCGATCCGGCGCAGGAAGCCGACCCCGAGACCGTTGATCAAGGCAACGGCCGGGATCAGAACCGGATCCGCGTACGGCGCAGTGAACCGAACCACCAGGTGCAACCCCAGGAACAGCACGCCGAGTATCGCGGCCGGCACCCAGAACGAGGCGGTGATCTTGCCGTACTGGTTGGCTTCCACGGTCGCGGCGTAGAGCGCCACGATGATCATGGCGAGGGCAAGCAGCCCAAGCTCCGCGTTGCGACCCGTCCTCGTTCCCGGGACACGTGGCATCTCACCCGTGGAGGCGGGTGTGGGAGCCGGGATGGCGGGCGCGGTCAAGAAAAAATCCCCAGACTTCGGTCGGGCGCGGCGCTCAGTCGACGGGCCGGCACCCGACCGGGTCGTTGGTGACCGGCGGGTTGGTAACCGACGAAGGCTGAGCGTCCGGCGTGATGGCGGGCGTCGAGGCGGGCACCGACGACCTGCTGGTCGGCGCGGACCCTACCGCGGAGGGCGCGGGTGTCCCGGCGGACGGCAGCACTCCCACCGGGGAACTCGGCGCGCACAGCGGCTTGAGGTTCGGGTTGGACGCTTCCTCGCTGGTCAGCTCGAGTAGCCGCGCCTGGGCGTCGGACTTGCTGTCAGCGTGGATGCCCTGCTTGACCCGGTCCTGGGCGACCGAGGTGAGGTCGTCGAGGCGGGCCGTACTTGTCTGGTTGACGCTGGAAAGGTCAAGCCCGGCAATCTGCCCCGGTACGCCCTGGAAGATCGCCAGCTGGCCCTGCTCGGTGGCGCCGACGTAATACTGGTCCTGGGTGTAGCGCCAGCCACCCCACAAGCCGCCGCCGAGCACGGCGAGCAGCAACAGGACAAGCAGGCTGGTCCGGACCGGGTGTCGCTTGGGCCGCGGCTCCGGCTCCTCGCGCTCGTACGCTGCCCCCTCGGGCTGCGCCGGGCGCGGCGGTGCTTGCAGGGCAGCCGCCCGGGCTGCGGCGCTGGAGCTGTCGGCCACTGTCGAGTTGCCCCGATCCCGGGCCGCAGCGCCGCCCACGATGGGCGCCTGCTCGACGATGTCCGCGTCGGTCGCGTCGGCGACCACCACTGTGATGTTGTCCGGCCCGCCGCCGCGCAGGGCCAGCTGAACCAGCCGCTCCACGCACACCTGCGGATCCGGGATGTCGCGCATCGACTCGCCGATGGTTTCGGCGCTGACCACACCGGACAGGCCATCGCTGCAGATCAGGTAGCGGTCGCCCTTGAGCACCTGGCGCACCGAGTATTCGGGATCGATGTCCCGGCCATCCAGCGCCCGGGTCAGCAAGGAGCGCTGCGGGTGGCTGCTGGCTTCCTCGGGGCTGATCCGGCCCTCGTCGACCAGCATCTGGACGTACGTGTCGTCCTTGGTGATCTGTGCGAACTCGCCCTGACGCAGCATGTACGCGCGCGAGTCGCCGATGTGCACCATGCCGATCTTGCTGCCGGAGAACAGCACGGCGGTCAGCGTCGTGCCCATGCCCTCCAGTGCCGGGTTGGCATCCACGGTGTCCCGCAGCGTCTGGTTGGCCGTGCCCACCGCGTGGCGCAGGGCGTCGACCAGCGCATCGCCGGGAACGTCCTCGTCCAGCGGGGCCATGGCCGCGATGACGATGTTGCTGGCGACGTCACCGGCGGCCATGCCGCCCATGCCATCGGCGACGGCAAGCAGCCGCGGTCCGGCGTAGACGGAATCCTGGTTTCCGTCTCGGATCAGACCGCGGTCACTCTGGGCGGCATAGCGCAGGGTCAGGGTCATGGCCGTAACTCGAGGGAAGTGCGGCCGATCCGGATCGGCACGCCAAGGGGGACGGGAGTAGGTCCGGAGACCTTACCGCGATCGAGGTAGGTGCCGTTCGTCGAGCCGAGATCCTCGACGAACCACTGACCGTCCCGCGGGACCAACCGGGCATGGCGGGCCGACGCGAAGTCGTCCGTGATCACCAAGGTGGAATCCTCGGCACGCCCTATCGTGATCTGCGCCTCACCAAGAGTGATCCGGGTGCCGGCGAGTTGACCCGCCGTGACGACCAGTTGCCGGGCCGCCTTCCCACGCTTCGCCTTCGCCGGCCGGTCCGCAGGCGCCATGCCGCCACCCACCCCCCGGGGCGTGGCCACGATGCTCTTGGACCGGACACCGGCGAAGAGATCCTTGCGGATCACCCCCACCACGGTGAATACAAAGATCCACAGCAGGATGAGGAAGCCGAAGCGCGCGACGGTGAGGACGAATTCGGGCAAGGTCGCTAGCCGTCCACTCGGAACGTCAGTGTGGTCGTGCCCAGCTGGATCATGTCGCCCGGGTTGAGCGCCACGGCCGACACCCGCTGGCCATTGACCATGGTGCCGTTCGTCGAACCAAGATCCGTCAGCACGACCTGGCTGCCGTCATAGTCCAGCCGCGCATGGCGACGCGAGATGCCGACATCGGGCAGGCGCAGATTTGCCTGGTCCCCGCGGCCGATCACCGTCGAGCCCATCTGCAGCGGGTAGGTGCGCCCATCGCCGGACACCAGGCCGACGCTGCGCCCGTTGTGCCCATGCTGCTGATAGCCGCCACCACCCTGCTGGTCATAGGGCGAATACGCGGGCTGCGCGTCATAGGCAGGCTGCTGCACCGGAGCGACCTCGCCACCGGTGTACACCTCCGCCGTGACCCGGAACATCCCCGTGTCCAGCCCGTCGCCCCGCTCGATCTCAACGATCACGTCGCCGTAGACCGTCCAGGCCTGCTCACCGATGAACTCCGCCTGCGACTGGGCCAGCTCCTGGGCCAGTGCAGCGGCATACGGCGCCAGCCTGCTGTGGTCATAAGGCGAGAGATCGATGACGTAGCGGTTCGGCACGAGAGTCCGGCCACCGGCGAGGATAGCCTTGTGTGCCTCGGCCTCCCGCTGCATGGCATTCAGAATCTCCACCGGGTGCACGACACCCTTGAACACCTTGGCGAAGGCCCCCTCGACAAGGCCTTCCAATCGCTTCTCAAAGCGCTGCAGCACGCTCACCGGCTCCTCCTCGGGTTCCGAGGACATGATGGTATCCGGCCGCCGCTTGCGCATCTCAGCGACGAGCGGCCGGTAGCTCCTGACCCTCGTATAACGCCCCCCGACGCCGTGCTAGTCTTCTCGGCGTCGCGGGGAAACACCTGCTCGCGATGTAACGAGGGACAGCGTAGTCTGTTCCGGCTAACGCAGTGCCACGGGGATGTGGCGGAATGGCAGACGCGCACGGTTCAGGTCCGTGTGTCCGAAAGGACGTGGGGGTTCAACTCCCCCCATCCCCACGAGTTACCCGAGGGGCTCTCTGTCCGCAAAACGCGCGGACTGGAGGGCCCCTCGTCATGTCTGCTACCGGGGGCCGAGCCCCCGGAGGCCCCACGGTGCGATAGCGGGGCGCTCGCATCGGGGTGCGGGGGTTTGGTTGTTGCGCTGATCACTTCGGTCCGGCGAACGGGTTGGTGCGGGGTGTTTGGGCGCATCGGGGGCGGTTTTGCTCTTGGTCGTGGTTTTTGGGTTGGCTGATCTGTGTCCGTTCAGGCCAGGCGCCTGCGTAGAGCGCTCTGCCGGGCACGCGAGCGCCACCCCCCAACCAGACCGTCACGGGCACGGCTGCCGCCATCGGCCCGGCCCATCCAG
This sequence comes from Actinoplanes sp. TFC3, assembly GCF_001553785.1. Classification (GTDB taxonomy): domain Bacteria; phylum Actinomycetota; class Actinomycetes; order Mycobacteriales; family Micromonosporaceae; genus Actinoplanes. The sequence goes on along the minus strand of NZ_LOJP01000001.1, from coordinate 80,990 downwards.
ATCGGCATGCCCGGCGCTTCAGCCACCGGGCACGCGTACCGCCGCGCACAACGCCTTCGCTGCCTGCAAGACCCTCGGCCTCGCGGCTGAGGACGTCGACCTGCGCCCACGGCGGCGCGCATCCCCCTCTGCAGCCACCTCGCCAGCAGGTCCGGTGGGCGGCGGGCCGGGGCGAGGAAAGAGCTGGGGAGCTGGGTAGGTGGGTCACCTGGGTGGAGGAATTCGGGGTTTGGGCTGCGGGTTGGAGGGTGGGGTTGGGGCGTTATGCTCGCGTCTGTTTTGCAGCCGAGACCTTGGAGATTTCCTCGTGGCCGTTGCTTTGGTAACCGGATCAGGTGGTCTCATCGGGTCGGAGGCTGTCCGGCACTTCGCGGGACTTGGCCTTGATGTTGTTGGGATCGACAACGACATGCGGCAGGAGTTCTTCGGGGCCGAGGCTTCCACCGCGTGGAACGTGCAGCGGCTGAGCGGGGAGCTCGGGGCCGCGTATGAGCACCATGGGGTAGATATCCGGGACCGGGACGCCGTTGGCAAGATCTTCAAGCGGTACGGGTCGGACATCGCTGTGGTGATTCACACGGCTGCTCAGCCCTCACATGACTGGGCGGTTCGCGATCCGTTCACCGATTTTGACGTGAACGCCGGTGGCACGCTGACGATGCTGCAGAACACGCGCGAGCACTGCATCGACGCGCCTTTCATTCACTGCTCCACCAACAAGGTGTACGGCGACACGCCGAACCGGCTTCCGCTGGTTGAGCAGGAGACGCGCTGGGAGCTCGACGCCGCGCACCCGTACTACGAGGGCATCACCGAGGACATGTCGATCGACCACTGCTTGCACTCGGTGTTCGGGGCGTCCAAGGTTGCCGCTGACGTCATGGCGCAGGAATATGGGCGCTACTTCGGGATGAAGACCGCGATCTTCCGGGGCGGCACGCTGACCGGTCCGGCGCATTCCGCGACCGAGCTGCACGGCTTCTTGGGGTACGTGATGCGCGCCAACATGGAGCGCCGGACGTACCGGATCTTCGGCTACAAGGGTAAGCAGGTCCGCGACGCCATCCACAGTCACGACGTGCTCAGCGCGTTCGAGGCGTTCTTCCGCGACCCGGGTTCGGCCAAGGTGTACAACCTGGGCGGCGGCCGGCACTCCAACTGCTCCAACCTTGAGGCCTTCGCGAGCGCCGAGAAGATCAGCGGCACCGAGATGGTCACCGAGTACGTCGAGGACAACCGGATCGGCGATCACCAGTGGTGGATCGGGTCGATGGCCGCGTTCCAGGCTGACTACCCGCAGTGGAAGCAGGTCTACGACGTGCCGATGATCCTGCAGGAGATCCACGACGCGAACGTGGGCAAGTGGGTGCCGTCGGCATGATCGACCGGGGGAAGACGAACGTCCTCGGGGTGCTGGTCGACGCCGTTGACTACGAAGCGGCCACGGCGAAGATCATCCAAGCGGCTCGGGAGCGCCGGCCGTACGCGGTGACTGCTCTTGCCGTGCACGGGGTTATGACCGGGGTGCAGGACAAGGCCCACAATGCCCGGCTCAACTCGTTCGACCTGGTGACGCCGGACGGCCAGCCGGTGCGCGGTGCCCTCAACCTGCTGCACCACGCCGGACTCAGCGACCGCGTCTACGGCCCCGAGCTCACCCTGCGGGTTCTGCGCCAGGCCGCGGCCGAGGGCCTTCCGGTCTACCTGTACGGCTCCACGCAGCCCACGCTGGACAAGCTCGTCCCGGCGCTGGAGCGGATGTTCCCGGCTCTCAAGCTGGCCGGCGTCGAGGCCTCCAAGTTCCGCACCAACCAGCCCGGCGAGAACATCGAGATCGCCGACCGGATCAAGTCCTCCGGTGCGCGCATCGTGCTGGTGGGGCTCGGCTGTCCGCGGCAGGAGATTTGGACGTACGCGATGCGCCCGCTCCTGGATATGCCGCTTTTAGCAGTTGGCGCGGCCTTCGATTATCACGCCGGTCTGTTGAAGAACCCGCCGCCATGGATGCAGAAGTACGCCCTCGAGTGGCTGTGGCGCCTCGGGCTGGAACCCAAGCGGCTCTGGAAGCGCTACGTGCTGCTCAACCCGGCTTACCTGACGCGACTGGCGCTGCAGAAGAGCGGCCTTTGGAAGGCTCGGCCGCCGGCGCCCTCCACCGCGGAAGTTTCCACCTTCGCGGTCTGAACGGCTCAAGCGGGCGGCAACGGAGTGCCGGGACCCCGGAAACACCCAGGGATCCCGGCCGACCTCCCCAGGTCGAGCCCGTCTACGACCCGACACTAGGACACTCGTCACTGCCGCAACAGAGGCCATTGTCCACTTCGCCCGTTGGGCTGAGCGCTCACCGTGATGACCGCGTTACAGCAGGTCAGATTGCGACCCCTACGGGTTGCCGATCCGGTGTTATCCCGGTTTTGTGACTTGCGCTACTGGTGAAGGCTGTCGATGTGAACACCACGACGGACCTCCTCCTCATCGGCGCCCTCGCCGCGGTCTGGCTGGCCGCCGGGCTGCTCGCCGACGCGCTCCCGGATGCCCGCACGGCCCGTGAGCTGAGGCGACGCGCCCGTCGACTGTCCACCCTGGTCGGCACCGGCATCGCGGTGTTCCTGGCCGTACCGGTCGTGACCGCTTTGATCCCCGGTGACAACGCCGCACCGGCCGCCGCGCTGCTGCCGGCCATCCCGGCCATGATCGTGCTCGCCATGACCGCCCGCCGGCTGACCCAGATTCGCCGAGGCGCAGGTACGTTTGCCGCAGCGCCGCTCACCCCCGTGCCGCCGGTGCTGCGAGCCGCCGCCGCGCACCCGTGGGTCGCCGTGCCGGTTCAAGTCACCGGATTGGCCGCGCTGGTCGGCGTACCTGTTGCCGCGGGCTTGATCGAACTGCCTGACAGCAACGTCACCGGCATCGGGATCACGGTCGCCGGTGTTGTGATTCTTGCCCTGGTCATCCGGCACGCCGTCCGGCACAGCCGGCTCAACCTCGCCGTGCTGGCCCCGATCGGCCGGGTACAGCAGGCCTCGGCTCCCCGGGCCAGCGAAAGCTGGACCCCGCTGCCCGACGAGCCCGCCGACCGCACCCTGGCCGCCTGACCGGCTCGCTTACTTGCCGCGCTTGGCCTCCTGCACGTAGAGCAGCTCCAGAATCGAGCGGGCCGCCTCGAACCAGCGGTCCAGCCAGTCCGACGCCGGCATCGTGCCGCGCGGCGGAAGCTCCAGCAGCAGTCCGCGCAGCAGCGGGTGGTCGGCCATCGACTTCGCGGTCGGCGACGGGGTCGAGCTGCCGTCAATCCAGCCGCCCGGCGGGAAAACCGGCTCACTGAGACCCTGCATGTCCAGCGACGGCAACTTGGCTCCGCGGTCAAGGGCACTGGCCGGCTCGATCGGCGTACGAGTCGGCAGCCCGGAACCCGGCAGGCTCGGCCCACCGCCGCGCGACACCAGCTCGCCGTCCCCGTTCTCCGCCGCCAGCGCCGCGTCGCGCCGGGTCTGCCGGTACGCGCTCACTCCCCCGCTGAACCGGTCCTGCGCCGTGGAGGATCCGTTGCTGAGGTTGTCGGAACCGATGGTCATGTGTTCGCCCTGCCTCGCTCTATGAAAGGGCCCCGCCCGCACCGTCACGCGAGGGAGACGGTCAGCCATCCGGGCGACGGCGGTACGTCAGTGCAGTCCGGCCCGCACTTACGGCATTCAACGAGGCTCACCCGCTAGGGCGACGGTACAAATTCGGGCAAATTAGCCTAGGTGGCGATGGGCATCGACGGCGGTTCAAGACGGCTCGGGCCTGCTGGGCGGGCGGTGAGCGGGCGCAAAACGGGCGCGGGGCTCAGGCTCTCGGCTGGGGCCGGTCGGCTCTTGGGCCGACCGGCCAGGGGTTCGGCCCGGCGCGGGGGCCGGGCCGGTTGTTCACACCGGCTGTGTTGGTGCCGGTGGTTTACCGGATGGGTGTCACAGGTCGAACTCGCCGTCCTTGGCTCCGCCCACGAAGGCGTCCCATTCATCCGTGGTGAAGATCAGCGCGGGGCCGGTCGGGTTCTTCGAGTCGCGAACCGCGATCGTCTTGTCGACGAACGCTACCTCGACACAGTTGTCGCAGTTCGGGCCGCTCCGGGTGCTCTTGAACCACTGCGCCCGGCTCAGGTCGACCCGGAAACCCTTGGTTTCGATTTCCACAATGGCTCCTCTGCCAACATTGCGATCATGTTCCTGGACTCCTCCGGGGGGAGGGCCGACGATCGGATGGCATCGAAGATGGAGTTGTATTTGAGCAGCTCGTCCGCCTTCTCCAGAAAAAGCCCGCCGGTTGCGTTCTCCACGAACACCACGTCCGGGTCCTCGGCATCCGGGAAGTCGAGGATTGCGAACGTGCCGTCCATGCCGGCGTGCGCGCCCGCCGCAAACGGCAGGATCTGCAGAGTGACGTTTGGCAGTTCGGCCATTTCGGCCAGACGAAGCAATTGATCTCTCATCACTTCGCCACCACCGACCGGGCGACTCACCACAGCCTCATCGAGCACCACCTGTAGATCGATCGGATCGTCCTGAATCAATAACGCTTGGCGAGCCATTCGGACGCGTACCCGTTGCTCGATTTGTTGGTCGCTGTCACCCACTCGGGCAGCCCCAATCATCGCAATCGCGTACTTGTCGGTCTGAAGAAGTCCCGGAATGACCTGCTGCTCGTACTGGCGGATCGACTTGGCGGCCGCTTCGAGTCCGACATAGGCGCCAGTAAGAACTGTGCTAAATGGGTGCCACCACCCCTTTTGCCGAGCTTCTCGGGCAATTTGGACAAGCTCGTCGGAGACCGCTCCGTCGACGCGATAGATGTCCAACATGTCCTTGACGTCGCGCGGGGTGGCGCTGGTGTGACCGGTCTCAATTCTGGACACCTTGGACGGTGAACAGCCGAGCCGGTCGGCCACGACATCGATGGTCACGCCGGCCGATTCGCGGTATCTGCGGAGCTCAGCACCGAGCCGGCGGCGACGGATGGTGGGGCTTCGACGCGGGTTCACGCTCACCTCCGGGGGTGCGACGGAACCGGCAAGTTGCTCCGCCGTACGGCGTTGTGTCGGTCCCAGTCTGGCGGTTGTTATCTTGATACTTCAAGCGTCGACAGTGATCTCTTCGTCACGGACGGCTGACATGCAACTTGCATCGATTGCGGGCGTGGTGCAATCTTTCGGGTATGGCGCTTGTCACCGCACTTTCGGTGACAGTGCTGGGCCCGGCGACCCGATCACCAAGAAAAGGCGATCTTGGCAAGCCGGCTCCCTACAATTGTCCTACGTGGATTGAATGTCGCGGGGTCCTGGCGGGGGCCGGTCGCGTCGTTACAGCACCGTTGTGATGATTGGCATCTTCACAAGGTTGCTAAGACGTACGAGCCGGGCACACTGGAACATCTGTGTTCACCGGGCGGCAAATCGGTTTTTGCCACCCACTCGGTTCAAGGACAGGAGATGACGTGCTTCCTCGGTCCGGCGATGTCATCCATGTGACGAAGGCGGCGAGCGTCCAATTCTCTTCGCCGATGATTTTCCGGGTCATCCGTGTCCATGACTGGCCGACGTACGAGGGCTGGATCTGGCTGGATGGTTACGAGCTCAACTCGTCCGGTGACGCCGTCGAGCGCCGATCCATCTTCGTACAGGTCAGCGGTCTGCGACAGGTCGGCAAGGCACCCGACCCGCGCACCCGCAACGGCCGCCAGCCCGGCCTCACCTCGGGCGCGATCCAGGCCCGGGCCATGCGTGCCAACCGCTGACTGGCCGCACCTCAGTCCTCGTCGAATTCGCTGGTAGGCGTCGTTGTGGACGTCGGCGGAGTCGTGGTGGCGGTCGGTTCGCTGGCGATTATCAGGTTGACGATGGTGTCATCCGGAACCTGCTGACCCTCGGCTGGATCGCTGCCGATGACGGTTCCCGGCGGTGCGTCGGTGCTGGCCACGTACCGCAATCGGTAGTTGAGGTTCTTACGGTTCAACGCCGTTTTGGCCTCGTCGAGGGAAAGCCCGCGCAACGCCGGAATGGTCACGTCGCTGGGAGAACTGGGCGGCGAGCTGGTGGGCTTGGTTGTTGCCGCCGTCGTGGTCGTCGGCGTCGTCGTGGGTGGCGTTTCCGCAGGTGCCGGCGTAGTGGCCGTAGCAGCAGGCGGTGCCTGAGAAGGGGTCGCGCCCGGGCCGGTCGGGGAATCGCCGTCGTCGCTGGACTGCACGATCAGGTAGATACCCCAGCCCAAAAGGGCCAGCAGAATCAGCGCGACTATGCCCACGAGGATGGGTGTCCACCATTTGCCGCGGGGCTCTTCCGGGGGAACGCCAGCCCAGTCCGTACCGGTGGCGTCCTCTTGCGGTCCTGGGGCTCTGACGCCGGCGCGACCCGCCCAGATCTCATCCTCTTCCGCCCAGGAACGGCCGTCATCAGCCGGCCGGTAAACGGCCGTGGCATCGCCGGAAACCGGCCGCTGAACGGTCGTCGCGTCGCCGGAAACCGGCCGCTGAAGCTGCGTGGCATCGTCCTCGGCGTCGGTCGGCGGCATCATCCGGGTCTGGTCGTCGTCCTTGCGGGGACGCCCGTTCGGCTGGTTTCCGGCCGCATTCTCGTTCTCGTCACGGAACGGGAAGAACTCGCCGGTGTCGTCGGACATCGTCGTCCTCTTCTCCCTCGTCCGGCATCTGCCGAAATCAACTTAACCAATGAGAAGCATTCAGGACGGCGTAGACCGAGGATTGAAGCTGCTGTCACCGGGATCTCGGGGTAGGTCCTGAACACCCTCGATGTTGGGGCCTTCGCTCATCGATTCGCAGGCATCGTCGGGTACCGCTACAGTGCCCGGCATGGCCGCGAAGGGCTGGATGACGCAGGTGGGAGCCGCCGCGGGAGTAGCCGCGGGGACCGGTGCCGCCCAATTGGGCCTGGGCTACGGGCTGGGCGTGGTGGTCTGGCCGACGGCCGCGATCGCCGATGACAGCGTCTGGCTGGGCAGCCTGGGCTGGGCAACGTGGATAGCGGCGAGCGCGACGGTGCTCGGCGCGGTGATTGCCGCGCGCTTGGGTCGCGCCGACGTGGGGCCTTGGCGCTTCGCGTTAGCGGCCTCAGCTGCGGTCGGGGCACTGCTGACGGTCGCGCTCATCGCGCTTCCGGCCCGAGCAGCGGTACGTCCGGACTCCGTCCCACCTCAGACGATAGCGGCCGGCTACGCCCTCATCGGCGTGGTCCTGGGCCTGGTGATCGCCTACTGGGCAGTGGTCTCGCGGCCAGCCGCAGCGAACCTGATAGCAACGGCCACGTGGTTGTGGATCCTGGCCGTCGCCGCAGTGGTCCTCGACGTCTTCTGGCACCGCCCGTCGGCCACCTACCTGGCGAGCTGGCAATTCGCGGCGACCCAGCAAGGCGGCATGATCGGGACCATCTACTGGCCGAGCGCGCTGCTCACGCTGCTGGCGGCGTTCGCGATCGGCGTGCTGGGCGCCTGGGCTGCGGCCCGGCGAAAAGACTTTGGCATCGGTACGGCCGCATCCGGCGCAGTGGGCCCGCTGCTGGTGGCGGGCGCCTTCCTGGTGCTGGCACCCCGGCTGACGAGCACGTCAGGGTCACTCGGAGCGGCATATTTGATTGCGCCGTATGCGGTGCTGGCTGGGCTCGCGGGCTCGGCGCTGACGGTGGCCGTGGTGCGGCGGTGGTCTGCCCGGCGAGCGGTAACAGGTCAGGTGGCGGCCACCGGGCGCGCCAAGGCGCCGACGGTGCCGCAGCCTCGGCCGTCAACGGTGACGCCGCCGCCCAGTAAGCCGAAGATCGCGCAGATCAACCCGCCGGGCGCCGTACCGTCAAGCAATTTCAACGCGACCCCGGCATCGCCTTCTCCCGCGTCGGCGTCTTCTTCGCCGTCCTCCCTGGCTTCGTCTTCCTCCGCGCCTCCGCCTCTTCCTGCGCAGGCTTCCGCTACTTCCGCGCACGCGGCGGCTTCCGGGGTTGCGGCTGTGCCGGCTACCCGCCCGGGAAACGCTTCCCCGCGCAAGGTGGCCTCATCCCGGAAGCCTCCAGAAGACACCGCCTCGCAGACGGTGGCCCTTCCCTTGGAGCCCGCTGTTCCCGCGAAGTCCGCGCCGGCAAAGCGTGCATCTGCCGCAAAACGCCCGACCGCCCGGAAGATTGTTTCGGCCCCGGCACCCGAGCCCGGCGAGGAACCACCCCCGGCACCCGGACCCGCTGAGAAACCACCCGCGGCCCAGTGAAGGCGCCGCCCGGTTTCGGACGGCGCCTTCACGAGGTCGTTCAGCCCTGCCGGATGGCCTCGCCCTCGATTTCGATCTTGACCTTCTTGCCGATCATGACGCCGCCGCTCTCCAGCGCCATGTTCCAGGTCAGACCCCACTCCTCGCGGTCGACTTCGGTGGTCGCGCTGAAACCGAAGACGCTTTGACCGTACGGACTGACGGTTGCGCCCTCGAACTCCACGACCAGCTCGACCGGCTTGGTGACACCCTTGATGGTGAGGTCGCCGTCGAGCACGAACTCGGCGCCCGAGTGAGATTTGATCCCGGTGCTGCGGAAGTTCATCGTCGGGTACTTCTCAGCCTCGAAGAAGTCGCCGGTGCGCAGGTGGTTGTCGCGGTCGACCTGGCCGGTCTGGACGCTGGCCGTGACAATCTCGGCGACGACCGTTGACTGCAGCGGGTCCTCGGCGATCGTGATGGTCGCGGTCGCCTCGGCGAAATTGCCGCGGACCTTGCTGACCATGAGGTGGCGGGCCACGAAGCCGACGCGCTTGTGCGCCGCGTCCAGCTCGTAGGTGCCGGCGGCCGGGATCTGCAGGCCGTCGTAGGGGCGGGTGCCAGCAGCGGTGGACTCGGTCATGACAGTTTCCTCGTCTCTCTGGTAGCGCATCGCACTGGTCGCTCAGGCCTGATCACTGATTTCGCATCGCCGGAGCACTAGTTGTCTGACGGAGCAACAATATGCCGCGCAATATTCCGCGTGTCAATAGAGCGCTGGTAGCATGGCACCTGTGGCAGCTGATTTCGATGACCCCCGATTCACCGCGTTCGGCCTCTTCTCCGAGGCGTTCACCGGGTTGACCAACCGTTTCGCCGCTCAGTTCGACGAACACCGGCTCTCCTCCGTCGAGTTCGAGGTGCTCCTGCGCCTGGCCCGCTCCCCCCAGAACCGCCTGCGCATGACCGACCTGGCCGGTCAGACATCCCTGTCCACCAGCGGCGTAACCCGCGTTGTGGACCGGATGGACCGCGGAGGCCTGATCCGCCGCGAAGCCTGCCCCACCGACCGCCGCAGCTCGTACGCGGTGATCACCAAGGCCGGCATCAAGCGCTTGGAGGAAGTCCTCCCGGGCCACCTCGAGCTGATGCAACGGTGGTTCATCGACCAGCTCTCCCCCGCCAACCTCGACCACATGCTGAACTCTCTCCGCACCATCCGAGACGCCGTAAACCCCTGCGCAACAGCCGGCAGCGACGCTCTCGATGACGAACCAGCCCCCTCGGCCGCCTGAGCAGCGGGCAGCCGGCGCCGGCCCGCACCCGGAAAGCGCTTCCACACCGCGTAATCGCCCAGCAGCCAGCCGGTGAGCATAGATGACACGGGTAGGTGAAAGACCGGCAGAACTACCGGCAGAACCGCCACGCGCCTAGGTCGAAAACCGCCTATCTACGCATTTCCGCAGCTCCCGCCGGATAGGGTGATCTCCGCAGGGGGACGCGACGCGGCCGAGGCCGGGGCGGGGCAAACGGGGGAGCCTTCGTTCTCGCCGCGTGAACTGGGGCGTTGTGACGGCCGGCGTTGTGGGGGGCACGATAGACGCCGGTCGTCCACGCCACCGGACCCCGCGCCTCCGGCCTCGGTCGAGAAAGCGCGTTCTCACTCCCCTATCTGCGCCCGCTCCCGCGCCAGCAGCGAAATACCCCCAACCCGGCATATCTCCCGCAACCTCTCCAGCGCAGCCGCCCGCTTCTTCGCATGCGGTGTACTGCGCACCAACCCGATCAGCGCCTCCACCACATCCCGCGGGTCATAAGCCCCGTCAAAAGCCTCAGCCGCGACAGCGAAGTTCTCCGCCGCCCGGTTCGGCTCACCCAGGCTGAGCGCCACCGCCCCGGCCACGATCGCCGCCGGTCCGTCGATGGCCGGTCCGCGGCGTAGCTCCTCCAGAACCTTGGCCGCCTCCTCGTGCTGGCCCGCGTATGCCAGCGCCTGCCCGACCGTGGCCAGGACCTTGCGCCGGTGGCCGGGATCGCCTACGTCTTCGAGTTCGGCGATGGCGTTGCGGCCCAGGCGAGCTGCTTCCTCGAGGTTGCCGTCGAGTCGTTCCACCTCGGCCAGGTTGGCTGCTGCGACGGCGCGGAGGCGGTGTTCGCCGCATCGGCTGGCCAGGCGGTCGACTTCGGCCAGCCGGGCGCGGGCTGCGGGCAGATCGCCTCGGCGCAGTTCGTGCCAGGTCAGGTTGTTCTCGGCTACAGCCATGTCGCGGATGCGATTGTCGGCGCGGGCGAGGTGGAGGGCTGCTTCGCCGTGGGAGCGGGCGTGGTCGAAGGCTCGGGTGAGCATGTACAGCGCCGCGAGCTGGGTGTGGGCGGTCAGTTGGCCGCCGATGTCGTCGAGTTCGCGGAAGTCGGCAAGGGCGGCCTCGGCTGAGCCGATCTCTTCCGCACCGGAGCCGTGTTCGAGAGCCATCTGGGCCAGTCCGATCTTGGCCCAGGCTCGGATGCTGGGGTCGGCATCGGCCGTACGAGGGTCAGCCAGCAATCGCCGGAGCCACTGACGCCCGCTGACGTCGCGGCCGCGGAACCGCCACCAGCGGGGCAGGCTGGCGGCGATGCGCAGAGCGGTATGGGGATCTTCCTTGGCGGCCCAGCTCAAGGCGGCACCCAGGTCACCGGCCACGTCGTCCAGGCGGCTGGCGGCTTCGGCGAGGTGGGCGCCCTTGAGCTGCGGAGCAATACCGCGCGCGAGGTCGGCCAGCACCTCGGCGTGCCGGCAGCGAGCGGCGAGGAGGTCGCCTTGACTGGCGGCCTGTTCGAGCGCGAAGTCGCCCACCACGTCGAGCAGCCGGAAGCGGAACGCGCGGGCACCACGGGCGCTGAGCAGGCCCAGTTCGAGGAAGCGGTCGAGCAGGTGGACCACGTCGGTGGCCGGGTGGCTGTCGATGATCTGCTCGGCCAGGCCCAGCGACCAGCGATTACGGAACGTTGCCAGGCGGTGCAGAGCCTTCTGTTCCTCGGTGGAGAGCAGGCGGTAGCTGGCTGCCACGGCATCGCGGACGGAGACCACGCCGCCGTCTTCGGGGCGGCCGGACAGGTCGAGAACGCGGTCGCCGTACCGGTCAAGGATTTCTGCGACCGTCAGCACCCGCCCGCGGGCGGCCGCGAGTTCCAGGGCGATCGGCAGGCCGCCCAGACGGCGGACCAGCGCGGCCATGGGCTCCACCTCGTCCTGGTCAAGGGGTGCGCCGCGAACGCGGGTGAGGCGGTCGAGGAAGAGCGCGACCGCGGGGTATCTGGCGATGTCGGCCAGTGCGGGACCGGCCGACGGAGGCGGGGCGATCAGGGGTGCGACCGGCCATACGCGTTCGGCAGGCAGGCCGATGGGGTGTCTCCCGGTGGCCAGGATGCGCAGCGTGGGGTGCTTGGCGAGCAGGTCGACGAGCGTCTCGGCAATCGCTTCCGGGGCGCGCTCGACGGCGTCGATGAGCAGCAGCGCGGCGCGCCCGGCGAAGCGGGGTGACAGGTCGTCGGGGCGACCGGCGCCAAAGACCGCAGCCACACCGCCGAGCACTTCGCCGGTGGTGGAGCCGTCGGTGAGCACGATGCCAGCCACGCCACCGGGGTGCGCCTCGGTGACCCGGTGCGCCACGGTGAGCGCGAGGCTCGTCTTGCCAACCCCGGCCAGCCCGACCAGGGTGATGCCGCGTGGACCCTCGCTGACCGGTTGCGACAGCCGGGTGACCAGCTCGGTCACGTCGGCGTCGCGGCCGATGAGGTCGCTGGCCGGGGGCAAGCGCACGAAGCGGGCCGGGGGTGGTGTGCCGGAGGGCTGGCCGCGGGAGGCCGCCAGGAACGCGAGCCGGTCGGCACCGGTCAGCCCGAGGGCGGCGGCGAGCAGCTCCACCGTGGTGCGTTGCGGGCGGGACGCGCGGCCGCGTTCCAGGTCGCGCACCGTGCGTACGCCGACCACGGCGCGGGCGGCAAGCTCCTCTTGCGTCAGCTTCGCCCGCAGCCGGTAGCTGCGCAGCACGGCGTCGAATCCCGGACCTTCCTGGTCCGCCCCGTGATCGGACGTCATGGTGTGAACCTAGGCAGCCACGTCGATGAATGCCGACTTCACGAGCCGCTTTGTCGACTAACCGACGCAAGCGCCGCCGGTTTTGGCGTCAATCCTGCCGCGGAGTCCAAGATCGTCTACAGCCCGAGCTGACGGGCGATGATCATCCGCTGGACCTCGGAGGTGCCCTCACCGATCTCGAGGATCTTGGCGTCGCGGTAGAAGCGGCCGACCGCCGACTCGTTCATGAACCCATAGCCGCCGTGCACCTGGGTGGCGTACCGGGCGTTGTCGACCGCGGCCTCGCTGGCGTACAGCTTGGCCAGCGCGGCTTGGTGCTTGAAGTCATCGCCGGCGAGCATCCGGGCGGCCGCGTCGTAGTAGGACAAACGCGCGGTGTACGCCCGCATCTCCATATCCGCGATCATGAACTGGACCGCCTGGTAGCCGCCGATCGGGCTGCCGAAGGCCTGGCGCTGCTGCGCGTAGCTGATCGACTCGTCAACGCAGCCCTGCGCGAGCCCGGTGGACAGCGCGGCAATCGCGATCCGGCCCTCATCGAGGATGCGCAGGAACTGGGCGAAGCCGCGGCCCCGCTTGCCGAGCAAGTTGGCAGCCGGCACCCGGACGTCGTCGAAGGCCAGCTCGTGGGTGTCCGAGGCGCACCAGCCCACCTTCGAGTAGCCGGGCGCCACGGTGAAGCCCGGCGTCCCGGACGGCACGATGATCGTGGACAGCTCCTTGTGGCCGTCGGGCGTGGTGCCCGTCACCGCCATGACGGTGACCAGGCAGGTGATGTCGGTGCCGGAATTGGTGATGAACGCCTTGGAACCGTTGATGACCCATTCGTTCGCCGACTCGTCGAGAACGGCGCGGGTGGTGGTACCGCCGGCATCCGAACCTGCTCCGGGCTCGGTCAGCCCGAATGCGGCCAGGGCCTCGCCGCTGGTCAATTGCGGGAGCCAGCGTTCGCGTTGTTCGGCCGTACCGAAACGGTAGATCGGCATTGCTCCGAGCGAGACCGCCGCTTCCAGTGTGATGGCCACGCTGCTGTCTGTTCGGGCCAGTTCTTCCAGGGCCAGGCAGAGGGTGAAATAGTCACCGCCCATGCCGCCGTGCTCCTCGGGGAACGGCAGCCCGAACAGACCCATCTTGCCCATTTGGCGGATGAGGTCGTACGGAAATGTCTTGCGCTCGTAGTGTTCCGCGATCACCGGCGCTACCTGCTCAAGAGCGAACTCCCGAACGCTTTCACGCAGCGCCTCCTGCTCCTCACTGAGCCGGAAGTCGACCATGTCTGTCCCTTCGAGACGATGACCTAGACGGGGGTGACCCCGTGGCGGCGACGGGAGAATGTGCGGTCCTTGCCGCGGGCTGCGGCGAACCGCCGGACGAGCTCGCCGCGCAGGTCGCCGGGCTCGACAATGGTGTCGATGACCAGTTCGCTGGCGAGGTGCAGGATGTCGATGTCGCGTTCGTATTCCGCACGGCGCTGGGCGATGAAAGCGGCGCGTTCTTCCTCGGGCAGCGCCGCGATCTTGTTGGCGTAGACGGCATTCACGGCCGCCTCGGCCCCCATGACAGCGATCTTTGCGGTGGGCAGGGCGATGGTGGCGTCGGGGTCGAATCCGGGGCCGGCCATCGCGTACAGACCGGCGCCGTAGGCCTTGCGGACAACCACGCAGATCTTCGGCACCGTGGCCTCGGAAATCGCGCTGATCATCTTGGCGCCGTGGCGGATGATGCCCTGCTTCTCCACGGCGGATCCGACCATGAAACCCGGAACATCGGAAAGGAACAGCAGCGGTACGTTGAAAGCGTCGCACAACTGCACGAAACGGCTCGCCTTGTCGGCCGAGTCGACGAACAGCACCCCACCCTTGAACATCGAATTGTTGCCGATCACGCCGATGACCTGGCCCTCGAGCCGGGCGAAGCCGATCGTCAGCTCCTTGGCCCAGAGCGCCTGGATCTCGAAGAACGAGCCCTGATCGACAATTCCCTTGATGTAGCGGCGCATGTCGAAGGCCTGGCGCTCGCTTTCCGGCACAAGCCCGGCAAGGTCCACTGTGGCGGCGGCGGTGGACTCGGCTGCGGGTGGCTGCTCGGTGTAGTTCGCGGGCAGATACGACAGATATGACCGTACGACCTCAAGCGCTTCTTGCTCGGTCTTGCAGAGGAAATGACCGACGCCCGACTCGGCGCAGTGCACCCGCGCACCGCCCATCGCTTCCAGCGTCGTGCGTTCCCCGGTCACCATTTCGACCATGCGATCGGAGCCGAGATACATGCTCGCGTTGCCCTCGACCATGGCCACGACGTCGCAGAACGCCGGAATGTAGGCGCCCCCCGCAGCGGACGGCCCGAACAGCGCGCAGATCTGCGGAATCGAGCCGGAAGCGCGTACCTGGGTGTGGAAGATCTTTCCCGCTCCCCGGCGGCCGGGGAAAAGGTCGACTTGATCGGTGATCCGGGCGCCGGCGGAATCGACCAGATAGACCATGGGTACGCCGGTGGCATAGGCGCGCTCGATGATCCGGATGATTTTCTCGACCGTGCGGGCACCCCAGGAACCGGCCTTCACCGTCGAATCGTTTGCCATCAGGCAGACCTGGCGCCCGTCAATGCGCGCGGTTCCGGTGATCACGCCGTCGGCCGGCAAACCCTCGGCCAGGCTGTTCGCGAAGAGGCCGTCCTCGACGAACGACCCCGCGTCGACCAGCAAAGCGACGCGCTCGCGGGCGAACAGCTTGCCCTTGGCGGCGTTGGCAGCGTGATACTTCTCCGCGCCGCCGGCCACCGCCCGCTTGCGGGCCTGCGCCAGCGCCTCCGCGTCGAAAACGTCCGCCACGTCGTATCCTCCCGAACCGTCGCACCTGAACGATCGTTAGGTTAGCGCAATTGCACGGGGCCCGGTAGCGGCTGCGGACATGGGAACGGGGGCCTCGCGACTGCGGAGGCCCCCGTCCGATAGATGCCGGCGCTGTGGAGGAGCACCGGTTATCTCTTCACTACCCGATGCCTTGCGGCACCGTTTCGGATCACGCCCGGGACCGGCGTAATCCGCGTCTCGCGCCGCTCGCCGGATGGCGAGGTGGCATGGGCGCAGGCCGTCCCGGTGGACGCGGGCGGCCGAAGCTTTCGTTCGCTAGTGCTAACGAGGCGAGGTGGCCGCCGGTCACGCGTCCAAGAAAGTCACACCAAGCGGGTTCGAGGACCGGCCCTCAGCACGCCCGAGGGCAACGTGCGGCCGAGCATCTTTTCTGCCATCTCCGCGACACCGATGAGCGCTTCGAGGTCGATTCCGGTGGCGATGCCCAGGTCCTCGAGCATGTGCACGAGTTCCTCGGTGGCGATGTTGCCCGAAGCGCCAGGGGCATAGGGGCAGCCGCCAATTCCGCCGGCGCTGGCATCGAACTCGCGCACGCCGAACTCCAGCGCGGTGAGGACGTTTGCCAATCCGGTGCCGCGGGTGTTGTGGAAATGCAGGAGCTCCGGACGTACCTGGGAAAGCAAGTCCTTGACCCGGCGAGGAGTCGCCATGCCGGTGGTATCCCCGAAAGCCGTGCGATCCGCTCCATCGGAGCGAACCCTTTCCACCATCGACGCCACGCGCGCGGGATCGATGTCGCCCTCGAAGGGACAGCCGAAGCTGGTGGCGATGATGACCTCAAGCGTGGCCCCGGCCTCGTGCACCAGCGGAATGAGCGCGGCGATGTCGTCAAGCGATTCGTCGGTCGAGCGGTTGAGGTTGCGCCGGTTGTGCGTGTCGCTGGCCGAAACGACGACCTCGATCTCGCGGAATCCGGCGGCCAGGGCTCGCTGCGCCCCACGGGTGTTGGGAATGAGCGCGGAATAGCGCACGTCCGGGTTGTGCCAGGCGCGGGTCCATACCTCGTCGGCGTCGGCCATCTGCGGAATGGCCTTGGGATGCACGAACGAAACCGCTTCGATCCGTCGTACGCCGGTGCGCGACAAGGCGTCGATGAGCCGCACCTTGTCGTCGGCGGGAATCGGTTTTTCGTTCTGCAGACCGTCGCGGGGCGCGACCTCGCGAATCGAGACGGCGTCCATCACATCACCTCATCCGGGCCACGATGCCCGTGTCGTAGGCGCCGGACAGGAATTCGTCGTTGTCCAGCAGCTCGGCGAAGAACGGCACATTGTTCTTGGGGCCGGCGATCTCGAACCCGGCGACCGCCGAGCGGGCCTTGGCAATGGCGTCGTCGCGGTCGGTGCCGTAGACGATCAGCTTGGCCAGCAGTGAGTCGTAGAACGGCGTGACCGTGGTGCCCGGGCCGTATCCGGAATCGACGCGCACGCCCTCGCCGGTGGGCTCGACCCAGGTGGTGACCTTTCCGGGACCGGGCAGGAAGCGCTTCGGGTCCTCGGCGTTGATCCGCAATTCAATCGCGTGCCCGCTGGTCGGCCGGGTGACGTCGAAATTGGGTTCCAGGCCGGAGGCGATGCGCAGTTGCTGCTCGACCAGATCGGTGCCGTGAATCAACTCGGTGATCGGGTGCTCGACCTGCAGGCGGGTATTCATCTCCAGGAAGAAGAACTCGCCGGTCGCCGGGTCGAGCAGGCATTCCACGGTGCCTGCATTGCGATAGCCCACGGCTTCGCCCGCTTTCACCGCGGCGGCCAGGAATCGTTCACGTAGCTCGGGACCGACGGCGGGGCTGGGCGCTTCCTCGACGAGCTTCTGGTTGCGGCGCTGCACCGAACATTCCCGTTCGCTCAACGCGATGACCCGGCCGTCGGCCAGCCCGAGAATCTGCACCTCGACGTGGCGCACGCGGGGGAAGTAACGCTCGATCAGCACCGAGCCGTCGCCGAACATCCGCTCGGCAAAGGCCCGGACTTTGTCGTATTCGCCGCGTAATCCGGTTTCACCGGCGGCGACCGCCATGCCCATGCCACCACCGCCGGCCGCGGCTTTCACCATGACCGGGTAGCCGATGGAAGCGGCCGCCTCGATGGCGGCCTCGACGGATTCGGCGGGATCCTCGCTGCCGGGCGCCACCGGCACGCCCGCCGACGCCATCAGATTACGAGCATTGATCTTGTCGCCCATCGCGCTTATCGCATCGGCGCCGGGCCCCACCCAGATCAACCCCTTTGCGTCGACGGTACGAGCAAAGTCCGCATTCTCGCTCAGGAACCCATACCCCGGGTGAATCGCCTGGGCGCCTGTCGAGGTGGCCGCAGCCAGGATCGCGTCGGCGTTGCGGTAACTCTGGGCCGGATTGGCCGGCCCGATACACACCGCTTCGTCCGCCTCCACGACGAACGGCAGGCCCGCGTCCGCCTCGGAGTGCACGGCAATGGACCGGATTCCCAGTCGCTTCGCGGTGCGGATGATCCGGCGGGCGATCTCGCCCCGGTTGGCGATCAGCAGCGACTCGATCATCTTCATGACGCCTTTCAGCGGCCGATCAACGCGTGGACCGTGGCTTCCCGCAGCAGGGCGGCGCGGCGCTCCCGATCAACTTCACCGCCGAGGAACGGGGTGGAGTTCATCAGGCCGAACGCCGAGTGCGCGAGCACGCGCGCCTCACCGGAGTCCAGCTCGGGCCGCAGCGTGGCGAGCACCCCGACCCACTCCTCCACATAGAGACGCTGCAGGCGACGGATCTGCCGGCGCGGCTCCTCAGGCAGGCGGTCGAGTTCGTGCAGGTGCAACGCGATGACGGCCGGGTTGGCCAGCGCGAACTCGACGTGGAAGTCGATCAGGTCGGTCAGCGCGGCCTGGGCGTCGTCGCGGTGCCGGCCGACGCGCTCCTTGCCGCCGTGCAGCAGGCTCTCACTGACCGGGATGAGCGCGGCCACCAGCATTGCCTCTTTGCCGGCGAAGTGGTGATAGAGCGCCGGGCCGGTCACGCCGGCGGCGGAGCCGATGTCGTCCATCGACACCCCGTGATATCCGCGAGATGCGAACAACCCCACCGCGATCTCCAGGATTTCGTCCCGCCGGGAACGCCTCCGGGGGGCGGGTGCCCCGGGACGCTGCTGCTGATCTACCGTCACCCGGTCACTCTATCCCGCTGTCAAGGGGCTACCTTAACGTACGTTCAGTCATCTCGCGTTCCGGGATTCGGACCCACCAGCGCCGCGACAGCATCGCCGCAGCACCGGCCCCCAGCGTGTTGATCAGCACGTCGTCGACGCTCGAAACGCGTCCGATGGCCAGCACCCACTGCAGCACCTCGATGCCGGTCGAGGTCAGCAGCGCGAAGAGCAGCACGCGGGGCACCGAGGCAGCGGCGGCGAAGCGCATCGGCAGGAAGAATCCGAACGCGGCCAGCACCAGCAGGTTGCCGCCCATCTGGGCCACCCCGGTCCCCAGATCACCGGAGATCCAGGACGGCAGATCGTGCAGTGGCACCAGGTCGATCGACCGCGGTGCCGGCTGCGGGGTGAAGAGCATGACCGCCCACGGCAGCGACCCAGCGACGAGCCCCACCTCGGCGATGACCCGCCGGTTGGCCCGCCACCGGCACACGGCAACGGCCAGCACGGGCAGCAGCAGCGCAGCCAGGAGCACGGTCGTCCCGTGTTCCCGCCAGACGGCTTGCATCAGGGCAGCTTGCCCGGCTCCGAACCCTTGGCGATGGGTGCGCGGACCAGGTTGCCCCACTCGGTCCAGGAACCGTCATAGTTGCGCACGTGCGAGTAGCCGAGCAGGTGGTGCAGCACGAACCAGGTGTGGCTCGACCGCTCGCCGATGCGGCAGTACGCGATGATGTCGTCGCCGGTGTCCAGGCCCAGCTCATCGCGGTAGATCTTGGCAAGCTCGTCGGCCGGCTTGAACGTGCCGTCCTCGTTGGCCGCCGCCTTCCACGGCTTGCTCACCGCGCCCGGAATGTGCCCACCCCGCAACGCACCCTCCTGCGGGTACGCCTGCATGTGCGTCAACTCGCCGGTGTACTCCTGCGGCGAGCGCACGTCGACCAGCGGCCGGCCGTCGGAGATGTGGCTCATGACCTGGTCACGGAAGGCACGCAGGGCGCTGTCGTCGCGTACCGGCACCGGATAACCGGCCGGCGGGCGAGCGGTCTTGTCGCGGGTCAGCTCACGGTCCTCGGCGGCCCACTTCTGCCGGCCGCCATCGAGCAGGCGCACGTCGCGGTGACCGAACAAGCTGAAGACCCAGAGGGCGTACGCGGCCCACCAGTTGTTGTTGTCCCCGTAGAACACGATCGTGTCGTCGCGGCCGATGCCCTTGGCTGTGCACAGGGCCGCGAACTGCTGCGGGTCGAGGTAGTCGCGGGTGAGCTGGTCGTTGAGTTCCAGGTGCCAGTCGACCTTCACCGCACCCGGGATGTGGCCGGAGTCGTAGAGCAGCACGTCCTCGTCCGACTCGACGATGACCAGCCGGGGGTGTCGAGGTGGGCGGCGAGCCACTCGGTGGTGACCAGCTTCTCGGGATGCGCGTACGCCTGCAGGGACGGCGCCGGATCGTTGGCAACGGTCATGGCGTTCACGCTATCGCGTCGATCGGGGCGAGTTCGGGTCGCTTGGCGGTGACCTCGTCGCCGGAGGAGGCACCGGCCAGCCGGCGGCGGATCCAGGGCGCCAGGTGCTGACCGGCCCAGCGCAGATCGGCACTGCGAGCGAGCAGCCAGGGCGTGGGCGCGGGGGCCGGCGGCACCAGCAGCCAGTCCTCTTGCATGCCGACGCCGAGCGCACTGAGTACGTGACCAGCAACACGGCGATGCCCGGCCGGCGAGAGGTGCAGCCGGTCCTCGCTCCACATTGCCGGGTGGTGGAAGCCGCCGTCGCCGAACAGGTCGATGACGTAACACCCGTGCCGGGCCGCGAGTTCGGCGGCGCCGTCGTTGAGAACGGCGGCGCGCGGACCCATGATGCGGTTGCCCGGCAGGTGCGAGGTGACATCGGCGAAACGGAAGAGGATCACCTCGGCCCCGGCGTCGCGCAATCGGGCGATCGCGGGGTCGATCTTCCGGACCAGATTCTGGGGTACGACCTTGCGACGCAGGACGTCGTTCCCGCCGGCCGCAAAGCTGACCAGTCCGGGCTTCATCGCGAGAGCCCGGTCCAACTGCTCGTCGAGAACCTGGTCGAGCAGCTTGCCACGGACCGCTAGATTCGCGTATCCGAAGTCCGGTCCGGCGTCGACGGCCAGCCGCGCCGCCACCAGATCCGCCCAGCCCCGGTAGGTCCCGTCGGGATAGGCGTCGTTCATGCCCTCGGTAAAGCTGTCTCCTATTGCGACGAAGTTCGTCCAACCCATGGCCGCCCCCTTTAACGACTCCTCACTTCAAGGTTCAACCGCGAGTTTTCCACCGGTGAGCGCGGTACGGCAGGGTGACGCTGACGACACTGCGACGGTTGCGCTATGGCCGTACGGGTAAGGGATTTACGGGGTGTAATCGGTATGGCAGTTGGTGACGGTACGGGGAGGTACGCGACCATGACGAGAACTGCGGTGGCGGATGTGATGACCAAGCGGGTCGTCTACCTGTCCGGCGACACCCCGCTCGACGAGGCGGCCCAGGCGATGCGGGACCAGGGCATCGGCGACGTCGTGGTGACCAACGGCCCGACGATCGCCGGCATGGTCACCGACCGCGACATCGTCGTGCGGGCCATCGCCGAAGGGATGCCGCCGAAGAGCACCACGCTGGCGGCGATCGCGTCGTTCGAGGTCATCATGGTCGAGCAGTCGGCCACCCCGGAAGAAGCGGTGCAGGCCATGCGCGATCGCGGGGTACGGCGGCTGCTCGTCTGTGACGCCGACCGAAAGGTGGTGGGCATTCTCAGCCTCAGCGACCTGGCCTTGATGCCCACCTCGACGGCTTCGGCCTAAGGTTCTGCTGTGAGTGACATGCCCGCCAAACTGGCCGAGATCGTCGACGAGTTCGCCTCCGCCCCGCGCGAGGTGGTGCTCGAAATGCTGCTGGAGTTCGCCGACGAGATGCCGGCCCTGCCCGCCGAGCTGAAGGGGCACGAGGGCATGGAGCAGGTGCCGGAGTGCCAGACCCAGTTCTTCCTGCGCGCCGAGGTCCGCCCGGATGACACGGTGCAGACCTGGTTCGACTGCCCGCCCGAGGCGCCCACGACCAGGGCATTCGCCGGCATCCTGGCCGAGGGTCTGGACGGCGCCACATCCGGCGAGATCCTCGGCGTGCCCGACGATCTGTACAGCAGGATGGGCCTCGCCACCGCGATCAGCCCGCTGCGCATCCGAGGCGGTTCGGCCATCCTGGCCCGGCTCAAGCGGCAGATCCAGGATCAGGTGGCATGAACATCGAGGTGTGGTCCGACATCGGGTGCCCGTGGTGCTACCTCGGCAAGCACCGCCTCGAAGCGGTCCTTCCACCTGACGCGACGGTGACCTTCCGGGCGTACCAGTTGGCGCCCTTGCCCGCCACCGCGCCTCCCCCGCCGATGTTCGCCTACGCCACGGAGCTGGCCGCGGCCGACGGCTTGACGCTTGACTTCAACCGAGTGGTGCTGGCGGACACGTTCGACGCCCACCGCCTCGTGGCCTGGGCTGCGACTCAAGACCTTCAGCTGATGATGATCGACACCCTGCAACGGGCCCACTTCGCCGAGGGCGTCGACCTGGGTTCGCACGCCGAGTTGGCCCGGCTGGCGGGCACGATCGGACTGGACGAGCAGGCCGCGCTGGCTTACCTCGCCTCCCCCGCCGGCACAGACGCGGTCAACGCGGACTTGGCCGAGGCGCGGCAGTTGGGCATCACGAGCGTGCCGGCCTTTGTCATTGACCGTAAGTACATGGTGCAGGGCGCGCAGGAAAAGGCAGTGCTGCTGACGGCCCTAGAGGAGATCGCCCGGCGGGAATCCGTCGAAGCCCCTCGATGATGTTCCACGTGAAACGTCATCGACAGCCCTGATCATCGCCACTCGCTCGGCCGGGTCAAGGCCGTGCTCAGCTTCCATGCTCATCAGCTCCGTCAGCTCCGGACCGGCCTGGACGATCTCGCTGAACCCCAGGCGGGCGTAGTAGGGAGCATTCCACGGCACCTCCCGGAACGTGGTCAAGGTCAGCGCGGGCAGGTCACACGCCGCCGCCCAGACCTCCACGTGGTCGATCAGGGCGCTCCCGAACCTCTTCCCGGCGTACGCCGGATCGATGCTGACCTGCTCGATATGCGCCAGGCCATCGATCAGGCTGACGAACACAAAGCCGGCCACGGTACCGCCGGAGGTTTCGAGCACCCAGGCTTGACCGGCGTGGACATACCTGATGAGTTCGCTGGCCGGGGGTACGGGGTGGGCGGCGATGTCGGGCTTGCCGACTTGGTGGAAGAGGGCACCCGCACGGTCCTCGAGAGCCCGGACGGGTTCGAGGTCGGCGGGTTGCATCGCTCGGATTCGCACGCCCGCATTCGACCAGGGTGCGGGTACGGCGTCGAGCGATTTAGCATCTCGAAACCTCAGGCCTCTCGAGCCAGCCCTTCAATCACCTGAGCCCCCGGCAACGCGCCCAATGCCGGCCCGGCGATGGCGATCTTGCTGGCTCGCACCCCCGAGCCGATGATCACGTGCGGCATCGCCACCACTCGGGCGTCCACCAGCACCGGCCAGTCCTTGGGTAGCCCGATCGGGGTGATGCCGCCGTACTCCATGCCGCTCAGGCGTACCGCGTCGTCCATCGGGGCGAAGCTGGCCTTGCGGGCGTCGAGGTGCTTACGAACCAGGCCGTTGACGTCGGCTCGGGTGGTTGCCAGGACCACGCAGGCGGCGTACCGGGTAAGTTCTCCGCGCTTGCCCGCGACGATCACGCAGTTGGCCGATTCCTCGAGCCCCACGCCGTACGCCTGGCAGAACTCCGCGGTGTCCGCCAGCGAGCCGTCAATCGGCGCAACCATGATCTGGTCGCCGTCGATGGGGGCGTCGGCGGGCCACACCTCCAGCGCGGCAGCCACCGGCGGGGCCAGGAGGTCGAGCCGGGAGATCGCGGGTTCGAGCTTCAAGTTTCCGATCACGCCGTCATCCTTCCCTGAATCCCGGGCCGGAACCACCCGATGCTCAGCTCGACGGCAATCTTGCCGACTGTCACTGGATGTGAGGGAGAGACGCAGTGCACGGGTGGGGACCGTCAGTGGTCTCGCCCTGCTCGCCGGGGGCACCGCCGTCGCCGCGGTGGCCGGTGGGACGCATTCCGTCTTCGCCACGGTTCTGCTCGGCATGCTCGCGGTCGGCATGGGCCACGCGCTGCTCACTGAGATCCAACGCCAGGCGCGCCGGCGCGGGGTCGGCGGCTGGGCCTCGCAGGACACGGTCAACACAGTGTTGCTGGCGAGCTGGTCGGGAGGCGCGCTCACCGCAACGCTCATGGCCGTCGCTCCGGATTCGGTCCGGGCCGTCGGGCTCCTTCTCTCTCTGGCGTACGCCCTGAGCTGCGCCTATTTCGTCCTGGAGCGCTACCGCACCATCTCGGTAACGC
This sequence comes from Actinoplanes sp. TFC3, assembly GCF_001553785.1. Classification (GTDB taxonomy): domain Bacteria; phylum Actinomycetota; class Actinomycetes; order Mycobacteriales; family Micromonosporaceae; genus Actinoplanes. The sequence continues at coordinate 57,270 of NZ_LOJP01000001.1, read as the reverse complement.
CATCCCCGCTTGAACCCGCCCCCTCTCACTCCAGTGGCAGCGCGACGATCATCGGTGGGATCGGGACCACTCCACTCAACCCGGGCTCCACCTCCGGCAGGGGCACCCAGTCCAGCCCGACCGGCTCGGGTCCGCCCACGTGGGGGCCGAGCTCGGGTTCGCCGTCGGCCACCGTGCACACGAACACCGAGGTCATCCCCGAGGGGTACGGCAAGTCCTGGAGGTAACGGGCTTCCTTGACGACCAGCCCGACCTCTTCGAGCACTTCCCGGCGTACCGCATCCTCGGCAGTTTCTCCGGGGTCGATCCCCCCTCCGGGCAGCGTCCACCATTCCCGCAGGCCCGCCCGCCGGCTCCGCTCGTGCACCATCAACACCCGCCGGTCACGCACGATGATGGCAGCGGCTCGCTTCCGTCCACTCACGAGTGAAGGCTACTCAGGTCGACTCGACCAATGCGTAACGGAACGGGTACGCAGACGCGAAGACTTCACTCAAGCCGTTCTGACACGTTTGGCCACACGGAAGTCGCGCACAAATAGTTCACACCCCGCGCAGCACCGCCTCGAACGTCTCAGGCCGCATCGGCCGGGCATGATCGTGACGGCTCTGCGCGAACGCCTCCAGCACTGTCTGCCGCTCCCGCTCGGACAGAATGCCGGCGAACGGCGAGGTCACGCGCAGCTCCACGGCATACTCGGCAGACGAAGTCAGGGCCTCGAGAACACCCTCAACACCCTGTTCGAGCACGGCATCCCAGCGATCCAGCCACTCCCAGGCTCGCCCCTCAGGATGCATCCGCCGCAGCCGGCGCAAGTTGATCGCCGCCGCCGCCAGGACTGCCCGCGGATCGCGTACGAGCCGGCCCGCCACCGCTCGGTGCAGCCACAACGTCTGCAACTGCTCCCGAGTCATCGACGGCTGAACGAGCGCCTCAACATCACACCTCCGCATCCGCCGCTGACCGTTCATGCGGACGTACGGAAGCAGCCCTCGAAGACAAAGATCCACCACATGAGCCCGCGACGAGCGCAACAAAACCGCGGTCTCCCCCGTCGTCAACCAATTCCGATCACGCATCGCCACACGTGGATATTGGCCCGCCCAACCCCAGCAAGCAACAACCGAACGGTCAATGCCTCTTTCCACCCGGCCGCCTTCCCCTATCGTGCTTGCCATGCCTGCAGCGGACTGGATCGACGACACCCGCACGTCCTACGACACCGTGGCCCCCAGCTATGCCGCTCTTCTCCGCGATGCCCTGGCAACCGAGCCGTTCCAACGCGGCATCCTCGCCCTCTTCGCCGAATTGGTTCATGCCGCCATGGATGCGGGCAGTGCCCCAGTCCCCGGCTTGGTCGCCGACATGGGCTGCGGTCCCGGCCGCCTCACGAGGTACTTGGCAGACCTGGGCTTGGACGCCTTCGGTATCGACTTGTCCCCCGCCATGATTGATATCGCCCGCCGCGACCACCCCGGTCTGCGCTTCGAAGTCGGCTCGATGACAGCCCTCGACCTGCCCGAGCGCTCCGTGACTGGCCTGCTCGCCTGGTTCTCCCTCATCCACGTCCCAGACGCCGAGGTGCCCGCAGTCCTAGCTGACTTCCACCGCATTCTGCAGCCCGGCGGCATTGTGCTCATCGGCTTCCACGCCGGCTCAGGGAGCCATCTCAAAACCTCCGGGTACGGCGACCATCCCATGACGGTGTACGTCCACCGCCGCACCCTTACCCAAACGGCATCCTGGCTGGCCGAGGCCGGGTTCACCATCGACGCCGAGATGACCCACCACGCGGCTCCCGGCATTGAGGGCGGCTTCGTCTTCGCCCGCCGCCCTCATCCTGCTCAGGGGCAAACAACACGATAGCGAGGACGCCGAGGGTCAGGACGATGCCAATCGTCCAGAAACTTCAGAGCATGACGTCCGGACTGCGTTGTTCGCCCAACGTGCTCTTAGCCATCCCGTCCACCGTCGACCCACACATCGTGGTGCGGACATGCCCCAGGGCGCCAAGGTGGAGCGCCCTACTGGACGTACGACCTTGCGCCCTGGGGCATGTCTGCTCGGCTTCGCCTGGATCGATGGTGGACGTGACGCATACCAGATGCCTGAGCGCTCCCGCCGGAGGCTCAAGACGTTTCGATCGCCAAGGCTGGACTGGTCGGTGCGCCAGCCGATCGCAGCCAGCCGCTCCGCGCTCGCGTGGCGCGGCTAGATTCAGATAAGGCTGTTTCGGCAGTTCGTCAGAGCTAGAACTGAAGAGCCAGAGCCACCTACCGCGTCTTGGTCGATACGCCGTCCGCTCGGGCATCCCTCTTGTTTGTGCTTGCCTTGGCCTGATCTTGTTATCGTCGCCGGTAGACAGACCAGGCGATGACCTCGGCGGTTCGTCGGACCGGGTCGATGACCAGGGCGTCAAACAGTCGGCGTAGTTCTTTGACGGTGATCGCGATCAGTCCGTCCGTGCTCGCCGGTGACATCCTGATGCGTGTATTCGACCCCTCCCCATAGAACAATCATGATCGTCTTTATGATGCGCGCATGGAAGATGCGGAGGAGCTGACCTTTCAGGCCCGGATGGATTCGAAGCTGGTGAAGGCGTTGCTAAGGCGTTCCCTACTTCCGGTCGGTACAGGGGCTGCAGTTGCCGCGCTGGCTGTCGCTGTGCTGCTGTACGGGGCCGGCAATCCAGGTGGTTGGGCGCCATTCATCCTTTTTGGCGGCGCTTTCGCAATGCTGTTCACGCTGTTCGCAGTGCCGCAGCAGATCGTGACGCGGGACGCCCACAAGATCGGAGGGCTGGTCGCTTATCGGATCGACGCGGTGGGTGTGCACACCTTTCATGGCTTCTCGACAAACACGCTGCCCTGGTCGGCGATCAAGGCGGTGCGTCGGGCACGCGGCCAAATTCTGCTCTCGCACCACGGGCTCTCCGACAGCAAGCTCCGGATGTCCGGTATCCCGACCGCCGACTTGACCGCGACCGAACAGGCCCGGCTGTTGGCCGTCCTCCGTTCGCGCGGGACGGCGCTCACAAACGTGTCCACCCTTTGAGCTTCCTACCGGTGCTGCTATCAAGCCGCCACCAAAGCCAGCCAAGGTGCGGAGCGAAACTCAGGGAACGGATCTCCTGCTGTAGTGCTAGCTAGTCACTCAAATGCAGCCAAGCTACACAGGGCTGGGTGCCGGGCGCAGGGCTGAGGATCAGCGTAGCGCTCGGCTTCGAAGACGGGGTGCGCTGCTTAGATGCGGAGAATGAGGAATTGCACGTTGTCCAGCAACTGCGGTACTCGCCGTGCGACTACGGCGGCTTCTACCTCAGCGAGCCCAAGAGCGGGTCGTCTGGCACCGTCGACCTGGACCCCATGGTTGCGGACGCACTCCGGCAGCACGTGAAAGAGTTTCCGCTGGTCGAAATCGAAATGCCGGACATCACGGGTGGCCCTCTGGTGCGCCGTACCGTACCGCTGCTGTTCACCACGCCCACGGCAATCCGTTTACGGACCGGACGCGGTCGGCAGAGTGGATCAAATGGCGGCGCAAGGCCGGCTGGCCTGAGGATCACAGCGGCTTCCACGCGCTGCGGCACTTCTTCGCTACGACGCTATTTACGAACCCTTCGGACCCTAAGAAGGTCCAGCGAGCACTACGCCATGCAACGCTTCAGATCACCTTGGAGACCTACGTCCACTTCTGGCCGCGCCGCGAACGGCGTCGTGGAGTCGTCGGCAAGGTTCTTCGCCAGCCCGTTCGGGACCATGCCAAGTCTGGCTGATGTGGGTCCCGATGTGGTCCCAACGATCTTGGCCTTGCGTTCGCCCTGGTCAAAGGGCGGTTACGTGGAGCCCAGGGGACTTGAACCCCTAACCCCCGCCTTGCAAAGGCGGTGCTCTGCCAGTTGAGCTAGGGCCCCGGGATGACCTATCGCAGGTCGGGTGCGGTGGTGGCTTCGTGCCAGAGAGCACGCTCGTCGCTGGAGGCCTTGACCTTCTTGGCGACCAGGGCGGTGGCGCCGACTAGGCCAGCGACGATCAGAAGCTTCTTGAACATGGCCGGTCCCCTTGGCTGTGCGGTGGAGGACTGCGTGGTGGGGCTAGCTGGAATCGAACCAGCGACCTCAGAGTTATCAGCTCTGCGCTCTAACCGACTGAGCTATAGCCCCGCGACAGCGACAATGAAGATTACCGCACCCGGCTCACGCCGCCCAAATCGGGGGCGGACCCGCCCAGCAAGTCGCATCCACCTCCAGCACGGACGCCTGATAAGTCTGGTAAATCCCGCTACGGAAGAAGGCAGCCTCGCTCAGGAACAATGGCGTGGGGACGCGGAGGCTCAAGGGCCCGGGAGACCCGATGGACCCGAGGGACCAGAGGGACGCTTAGGACGCGACGAATCCGACAGCCGATCCAGAATCTCCGGCACAGCCAGCAGCATCCGCCGCTCATCCGCGCTCAGCCGAGTAGTGATTGCCTCAGCCACCCACTGCCGCCGCGCCCCCCGGTCGGCTTCCAGCGCTTCCACCCCCGCCGGCGTCAGCGCGATAAGGAAAGCGCGCCCATCGCTGGGACTCGCCGAACGGCTCACCAAACCGAGCGACACCAGCTCCCCCACCGTACGGCTCATGCTCTGATGCTTGACTGCTCGACCGGCCGCGAGCTGGGCAATCGTCTGCGCCCCCTCGCGGTCAAGCGCGCCGAGCGCGGCAGCGTGGGTCTGCGGCAGGGTGTCCGCCTGTGCCCGCGCCATACGCACGAAGCGGCCGATCGATTGCCGCAGACGTTCGGCGATGTCTTCGTCGGTCACTCGGCTACTATACAGCAGGGCTGTATAGTTTAGTTGTACAGCTCTGCTGCGCATCTGGAGGTTTCATGCATCTGACCAAGCATGCCCACGCCTGCGTGACGTTCACCGAGGGAGGCCGGATGCTGCTGGTGGATCCCGGTGCCTTCACGCCGAACGCAGCCGAGCTCATCGCGGCCGCCGACGCGATTCTGGTGACCCACGACCATTTCGATCACTTTGATGAGGCGGCGCTGGTGGCTGAGCTACGTCGCCGCCCTGAACTGGCCTTGTTCGCCCCGGCGGACATGGTGGCAAAGCTCGGCGGCCGCGGCTCGGCGGTTAGGGACGGCGACCGCATCGAACCGGCCGGCTTCAACGTCAGCGTTCATGGGGAGCGGCACGCTGTCATTCATCCCGACCTTCCGGTCTCCGCCAACGTCGGCTACCTCGTCGAGGGGCGTGTGTTCCATCCCGGCGACTCGTATGGCGCTCCGGGCGTACCGGTGGAGACTTTGCTCGTGCCGACCAGTGGCCCCTGGACCAAGTTCGGGGAGGCCGTCGACTTCGTCCGGGCGGTTGCGCCGGGCCGGACCGTTCAGATCCACGAGCTGATGCTGAGCGAGTTGGGGCAGAACTCCGCGGGCAGGTTCCTCGGCAAGGACGGGCTCACCGGGATCGCCCTGGAGAACCTGGCCTGGGGTGAGTCGACCGAGGTGTGACGGCCAGTTCTGTTTCGCAAGGCGCCGCCGCAGCCCGGCCATCCCCTGCGAAACGGAACCTGGACCCGGACAGCACGAAACCGGGCCCGCTCGGCAAGCGGGCCCGGTCCGGCATATGTCAGTCCCGTTCGGCGAGCGTCAGTTCGACGCCGCCGACCAGGTCGGCGCAGACGTTGTAGATGAAGGCGCCGAGGGTGGCCAGGGCGGTGAACAGGACCACATTGACCGCGCCGATCAACATCGAGGTGCCGATGACTCCCCAGGCGGTGATCCGGAAACCGCCGCCGGTGTTGCCGTCGGTGCCTCCCGACGCGTTCACCAGCGACTGCAGGCTGGTGTTGACCTCGCCCCAGACGCCCATGGCGTCCAGGGCCAGGTAGAGCACCGAGGTGGCGACGACCACCACGATGAACAGGACCACGGAGACGGCGAAGGCAAACTTCATCACGGACCACGGGTCGATCCGCTTGAGGTTCAGCCGGGCGCGCCGCGGGCCGCGGGCAGCGGCCGACGACACCGTCGAGCGCGCCGAGCGGACCGCCTCGGACACCCGAGCGGCGCCCACGGCAGCGGCACCGGCGGCCGGGGCCGACCCGGACGGGCGCTTGGGGGCGTCACCGGGCCGCTGCGGGGCCGTGGCGGGCTTGGCCGGAGGCGGGGTCACGGTACGCCCGACCGGCGCACCTTGAGGACCCGTTCCTCCGCTCTTACCCTTGGTGACGATCGGCACGGTGGCCGACCCCTTTGCGACCGAGGGGCCGCCCGGCCGTTTGCCATCGGCCTGGCTCTCGGTGTCGGCGGCGGGTTCACCCGGCGGCGGGGCCATGCCCGGGGCGCGGGTGAACTTCGGCGGGGACGGGGCTTCCGCGGGGACCGACGCGCGGCCGGCCTCGCGCCCGGTCGATGCGGCGCCGTCCTTCTTCGGCTCCTCATCGACGGGACTGGCCGAAGCCCCCGCCCCCGACTTCGCCTGTGTCTCCGGCATCAACTAGTCCTGTTCGTCAGGCTCGTCGGCATTGCGAGCAAGCGCCACGATGGTTACACCTTCTGGGAGGTCCATCAGCTTGACCCCCATTGTGTTCCGATCCCGCGTGCGCCGTACAGGCTTCACGGGAGTCCGGATGACACCACCATTGCTGGTGATGGCAAACAGTTCATCCTCCGGGTCGATGACAAGCGCTCCGACCAGGCCACCGCGACGCTCGGTGATCTTCGCGGTCAGCACGCCCTTACCGCCCCGCCCCTGCACGGGGTACTCCTCGATCGGCGTCCGTTTGGCATACCCGCCGTTGGTCGCGACCAAAACGTCAAGGCCCTCGCGGACCACTTCCATCGCCAGCAGCTCGTCGGCCTCGCCGAAGCGCATGCCGATCACCCCGGAGGTCGCCCGGCCCATCGGGCGCAGCGCCTCGTCGGTCGCGTTGAACCGGATGGCCTGCGCCTTCTTCGAGACCAGGAGCAAGTCGTTCTCCGGTGCTGCCAGCGTGGCGCCCACCAACTCGTCATCCTCCCGCAGGTTGATGGCGATGATGCCACCGCTGCGGTTGGAGTCAAATTCGGTGAGCCGGGTCTTCTTCACGAGGCCATTCTTAGTGGCGAGCACAAGGTAGGGCTCGACCTCGTAGTTCGGGATCTGGATGACCTGGGCGATGTGCTCGTCCGGCTGGAAGGCGAGCAGGTTGGCGACGTGCTGACCCTTGGCCGTACGGGCAGCTTCCGGAAGTTCGTATGCCTTGGCCCGGTAGACCCTGCCCTTGTTTGTGAAGAACAGGATCCAGGAGTGCGTCGAGATGACGAAGAAGTGGCTGACGATGTCGTCCTGACGCAGAGTTGCGCCGCTCACGCCCTTGCCACCGCGCTTCTGGGAGCGGTACAGGTCGACCTTCGTACGCTTGGCATAACCCGTTCGTGTGATGGTCACCACAACGTCTTCGCGGGCGATGAGGTCCTCCATCGAGACCTCCCCGTCGAACGGGATGATCTGGGTCTTGCGCTCGTCGCCGAAGCGGCTGACGATCTCGGCCAGCTCCTCCGAGACGATCGCCCGCTGCCGCTCGGGCTTGGCGAGGATGTCCTTGAGGTCGGCGATCTCGATCTCGATCTTGCCCAGCTCGTCGATGATCTTCTGGCGTTCGAGGGCAGCCAGCCGGCGTAGCTGCATGTCGAGGATCGCTGTGGCCTGAATCTCATCCACGTCGAGCAGTTGCATCAGGCCCTGGCGGGAGTCCTCGACGGTGGGCGAGCGCCGGATCAGGGCGATCACCTCGTCGAGCATGTCCAGCGCCTTGACCAGGCCGCGCAGGATGTGAGCGCGCTCCTCGGCCTTGCGCAGCCGGAACGCCGTACGCCTGCGGATGACCTCGATCTGGTGATCGACGTAGTAGGTGATGAACTGCGCGAGGTTGAGCGTGCGCGGCACCCCGTCGACCAGCGCCAGCATGTTGGCGCCGAACGTCTCCTGCAGCTGGGTGTGCTTGTAGAGGTTGTTGAGGACAACCTTGGCGATGGCGTCGCGCTTCAGGACCAGGATCAGCCGCATACCGGTACGACCGGAGGACTCGTCTCGGATGTCGGCGATGCCGGTAAGCTTGCCCTCCTTGATCAACTCCGCTACCCGCTCGGCGAGGTTGTCGGGGTTGACCTGGTAGGGCAGCTCGGTGACGACCAGGCACGGCCGGCCCCGGGCGTCCTCCTCGACCTCGACCACCGCGCGCATCCGGATCGATCCGCGACCGGTGCGGTAGGCATCCTGGATCGCCTGCTGACCGACGATCAGGCCCTTGGTCGGGAAGTCGGGGCCCTTGACGATCTCCAGCAGGGCATCGAGCGTCGTCGCCTCGTCGGCCTCGGGGTTGTCGAGGCGCCACTGCACGGCGGCGGCAATCTCGCGCAGGTTGTGCGGCGGGATCTTGGTGGCCATGCCGACGGCGATGCCCTCGGAGCCGTTGACGAGCAGGTTGGGGAACCGCGCCGGCAGGATCGTGGGCTCCTTGGCCCGGCCGTCGTAGTTGTCCTGCATATCGACGGTGTCCTCGTCGATGTCCCGCAGCATCTCCATGGCGAGCGGCGAGAGCTTCGACTCGGTGTAGCGCATGGCGGCCGGCGGGTCGTTACCGGCCGAGCCGAAGTTGCCGTTGCCGTCGATCAGCGGGTAGCGCAGCGACCACGGCTGCCCCATACGCACGAGCGCGTCGTAGATCGACGAGTCACCGTGCGGGTGGTAGTTGCCCATCACGTCGCCGACGACGCGGGCGCACTTGACGTACCCGCGGTCGGGGCGGAAGCCCGAGTCGTACATCGCGTAGAGGATCTTGCGGTGCACCGGCTTGAGACCGTCGCGCACGTCCGGCAGGGCACGCCCGACGATGACGCTCATCGCGTAGTCGAGGTACGAGCGCTGCATCTCGACTTCGAGGCCGACCGGCTCGACGCGCTGGCCGACACCGCCGCCGGTCGCGTCCTGCGGCTCCTCGGCGGGGTTCTCGGGGATATCCGTCACAGTTAACCCTTACTCGCGGGCCAAACCCGACATTCGGGCACTAACGCCGCATCTCGCTGTGGATAACGCTGTGGAAAGCAGTGGAACGCTGTGCATAACCCGAGGTGAGCGGCTTCCTGAGACGCCGCTCACCTCGGACTCAGATGTCCAGGAAACGAACGTCCTTGGCGTTGCGCTGGATGAAGGAGCGCCGCGCCTCGACGTCCTCGCCCATCAGCACACTGAACAGCTCGTCCGCGACGGCCGCATCGTCGAGCGTGACCTGGCGCAGGGTGCGGGTGGACGGGTCCATCGTCGTGTCCCACAGCTCGTGGAAGTTCATCTCGCCGAGACCCTTGAACCGCTGGATGTCGTCCGGCTTGGCATTCGCCTTCTTCTGCTGGCGCAGGGCGATCAGGCCGTCACGTTCGCGGTCGGAGTAGGCGTACTGGGCGTCGTCGCCGCGCTTGTTCCACTTGATCTTGTAAAGCGGCGGGGCAGCCAGGTAGACGTGCCCGACCTCGACCAGCGGCCGCATGAAGCGGAACAGCAGGGTCAGCAGCAGCGTCTGGATGTGCTGGCCGTCGACGTCGGCGTCGGCCATCAGCACGATCTTGTGATAGCGCAGCTTGGCGATGTCGAAGTCGTCGTGGATGCCGGTGCCGAGCGCGGTGATCAGCGCCTGGACCTCGTTGTTCTTGAGCACCCGGTCGATGCGGGCCTTCTCCACGTTGAGGATCTTGCCGCGGATCGGCAGGATCGCCTGGATCTGGCTGTCGCGGCCCTGCTTGGCCGAGCCGCCGGCCGAGTCACCCTCGACGATGAACAGCTCCGACACCCGTGGGTCGGTGGACTGGCAGTCGGCCAGCTTGCCCGGCATCGAGCCGGACTCCAGCAGCGACTTGCGCCGGGCCAGCTTGCGCGCCTGTTGCGCGGCGATGCGCGCCCGGGCGGCCTGCGACGCCTTGGTGATGATCGTCTTGGCCTCGGCCGGGTTGCGGTCGAACCAGTCGGCGATGCGCTCGTTGGCGATCTTCTGCACGAAGCTCTTCATGCTGGTGTTGCCGAGCTTGGTCTTGGTCTGACCCTCGAACTGCGGGTTGGCCAGGGTGACCGAGATGATCGCGGCTAGCCCCTCGCGGATGTCCTCGCCGGAAAGCTTCTCGTCGCTCTTGAGGAATTTCTTCTCGGCGCCGTACCGGTTGATCGTGTTGGTCAGCGCGGCGCGGAAGCCCTCTTCGTGGGTGCCACCCTCGTGGGTGTTGATGCGGTTGGCGAAGGTGTAGACCGACTCGCCATACGACTCGTTCCACTGCATCGCGATCTCGATGGCCATGCCCTCCTCGGGCGAGTCGGCCTCGAACTCGATAACGGACTTGTGCACCGGGTTCTTCGTGTTGTTCAGGTGCCGTACGAAGTCGGCGATGCCGTTCTCGTACATGAAAGTGACTTCCCGGGCCTTGCCCTCCTCGTCGGCGGACTCGGGGCGCTGGTCGGTGAAGTTGATGGTCAGCCCCTTGTTGAGGAACGCCATCTCCTGCAGCCGCCGGTAGATCGTCTGGAAGTCGAACTCGACGGTCTCGAAGATCCCCGCGTCTGGCCAGAACTGCACCGTAGAACCGGTGGTCGTGGTGGTCTCGCCCTTCTCCAGCGGCGAGGGCTTGCTAGCGGTGTACTTCTGCCGCCAGACGAAGCCCGCTTTGTGAATTTCGACGGCCATCTTCGTGGAGAGAGCGTTGACGACCGAGACACCCACGCCGTGCAGACCGCCGGAGACCGCGTACGCCTTGCCGTCGAACTTTCCACCGGCGTGCAGCACGGTCAGGGCAACCTCGACACCCGGCTTCTTCAGCTTCGGGTGCAGGTCGACCGGGAAGCCACGGCCGTTGTCGGTGACCGAAACGCCGCCGTCGGCCAGCAAGACCACGTCGATGGTGTCGCAGTAGCCCGCGAGCGCCTCGTCCACCGCGTTGTCCACAACCTCCCAGACCAGGTGGTGCAGACCACGCTCGCCGGTGGAGCCGATGTACATACCGGGACGCTTGCGGACCGCCTCGAGGCCTTCGAGCACGGTGATGGATTCCGCACCGTATTCCTGCTTGTTCTCTGCCACCCTCGGCCACTTTCTCGCACCGGTCCCCGCAAAGGTCCCGGTCACGGGGTTGTCGGGCGGCCGGCGGACGGCAGGCGCGCAGGACTCTGGCCACAGATGAGCGAGCCGCGGGAAAGGAGGCGGACCACCGGTGGAGCCGAGCGCGCCGGTCGCCGCGGTCGTCCCGCGGATCGTGATCGGCTGGGAAATGCGTAGCGTGACGACAACTGCCGGTGCCACTTCAAGGGCATCGACGCGCAGCCACGGAACCAACTTTCCCGGTCTCCGTCGATTCTACTCCGTCGAAGCGAGTTATCGAGGGTCCGGCACCCTCGTGCGGGCACCTCAGACTGCCATACAGCCGAGAAGGGTCGCTCCCACGAGTCCCCCTACACGGATTGCGGACCGTCCGCAACGGCGAACCATCGGGAGGGTGGCTGTCGCAGCGCGCCTTCCACCGCCCGGCACAACGCACTGCGACACTGCTCCGCGACGACCGCAGCACCGCGACACTGGCTCGCGGCCACGCACGGCAGTGTCGTAACCTCGCCCGCGCGGGCCGGAGGTTGCAGCCGGCAGGTCGAGAAAGGGTGACGCCCTCATGGCTCACGACAAGGGACTGGACAACGTGGCTGTGCACTGGCCGCGGACCAACCGGTTCTACGACCCGGTGGCCCCGGCGGAGTTCGTCGACTTCGGTGCCGTCGCGGACCGGCCGGAGATCGCCGCACCCACCGGTGCCCTCGCGCTGCACATCGCCAAGACCGGCACCGTGCGCGCCACCGCCTACACCGAGCTGGTCGACCTGCTGCTCGGACTCGAAGGTGTGCTCTACGCCACTGACGCCGCGGCCGAGGACGAGGACCCGGTGATCGACCCGGACGGCTGCGCCTGGATCGCTGGCGGCCTGGAACGCTTCGTCGAGGGCCATACGCCGTACGGCGACCTGGTCACCTTTGACAGCGTCGCCGAGGTGATGCGGGCCGCGGTGGCCAACGGGCGCCTCGTCGAGCAGCAACTGCGCTGGCTGGACCACCGGCTCACCGCCCTGCGCGACGACGCGGGAAACGCTCCGCACTGGAGTTTTGCCCGCACCGAGCTTGCCGTGCTGTCGGGCTTCTACCGCCGCTGCGCCGACCGGGGCTTCGCCGTCTACGCCGACTACTAGACCGTGCTCAGCCGTACGTGTCCCGCGGTCCGCGCCCCTGCACCCTTCGCGGTCCCCGGTTCCACGACGGTGCTGCCGGGCCGTGAATGTTGAGTTTCGTCACGACGTTGTGGCCCACCTCGGCCGCGATGCTCTTGAGCAGCTTCGCGGCGAGCAGCCGTAGCTGGGTCGCCCAAGCGGTGGATTCCGCCTCGACCGTCAGCACGCCGCCTTCAAGCTTGACCGGGTTGCTGTGCTTGGCGATGTCCGCGCCGACGACCTTCTCCCACGCGCCGAACACGGTCGCCTCGGCCGCCGGCTTCTGCCAGCCGCGCTGGCGCATGATGCGTTCGAGCACCGCGCCGAACAACTGCGGGTCGCGGGGGTCGGGGCCCGGACCGGAATAGCCGCGCAGGCGTTTTTCGGAGCCTTCGGCGCTTCCGGTACGACGCCTGGGCTGCTGCTGAGCCGCCCGGCGCTTGGCGAGAGCGGCGTCCAGAACCGCGCGGGCCAGCTCCGGACCGGCCACCTGTTGATCATCCGATGGCCCTGCCGGCGCCGCTGACGGCTTTTCGGAGCTGTCCTCAGACACGGGTCACCGTTCCTGGTCCGACGTCGTAGCGGGCGCCCTGGAGGCTTGCCGGGACATCTTCCGGCACGGCGCAGGTCACCAGCAACTGTGCCGCGTCGGCGACCAGGGCGGCCAGCCGTTCGCGCCGCCCGGCATCAAGCTCGGCGAACACATCGTCCAAGATCAAGACAGGTTCGATTCCATCGGTACGGAGCAAGTCGTACGCCGCCAGCCGCAGCGCCAGCGCAAACGACCACGATTCGCCGTGGCTCGCGTACCCCTTCGCCGGCAGTTCTCCGAGCGCGAGGGTCAGATCATCGCGATGCGGGCCGACCAGCGTGACGCCACGCTCGGTCTCCGCCTGACGGCGCTCCTCCAGCGACGCCAGCAGCGCCTTCTCCAGCTCGGCACGGTCCGGCGTCAGCGTGTCACCGAGACGCGACGCATACGCGACAGAGGCGGACCGGCGACCGGCGGCGACCGCGTCATAAGCCTTCGTGACGTGCGGGGCAAGCGCCGCGACCAGCTCCAACCGGCCGGCCAGCAGTTCGGCGCCGTGATGCGCCAGGTGCTGGTCCCAGACGGCAAGCGTCGACAGGTCCTGGCCACGGTTTCCGCCGACCTTGCGGGTCAGATATGCGGTACGGAGCAGAGCATTGCGTTGCTTGATGACCCGGTCGTAGTCGGCTCGTACCCCGGCGTAGCGAGGCTGGCGGGCAACCAGCAGGTCATCGAGGTAACGGCGGCGTTCGGAGGGGTCGCCGCGGACCAGTTCAAGATCCTCCGGAGCGAACAGGACCATGCGCAGAGCACCCAGGATCTCGCGCGACCGTCGTACGGGCGACCGGTTGAGCCTTGCCCGGTTTGCCTTGCCTGGAACGATTTCCAGCTCCACCAGCAGCTCGCGTCCATCGTGGACGACAGCGCAGCGGATCACCGCCGCAGCGGCACCGGCCCGGACCAGCGGCGCATCCGTGGCCACCCGGTGACTGTCCAAGGTGGCCACATACCCGAGGGCTTCGATCAGGTTCGTCTTGCCCATGCCGTTCTGGCCGACCAGCACGGCAACGCCCGGGTCGAGATCAACCGCCACCCGCTCGTAGGAACGAAAGTCGGTGAGCTCGACCCGGCGCACGTACATGGATCAGCGCTTGACGGCGTGGCCGCCGAACTGGTTGCGCAGCGCGGCGATCGCCTTCATGGCCGGCGAGTCCTCCTGCCGCGACTGGAAGCGCGCAAACAACGACGCAGCGATCGCGTTGGCCGGCACGGCGAGGCGCACGGCCTCGTCGACGGTCCAGCGACCCTCGCCGGTGTCCTCGGCGTAGCCCCGGATGTTGGCCAGCTCGGGGTCCTCGTCCAGGGCCCGGTCGAGCAGGTCGAGCAGCCAGGACTTGACGACGCTGCCCTCGCGCCAGCTCTTGATGACCGCCGGCACGTTGTCGACCAGTTCGGCCGCCTTGAGGATCTCGTAACCCTCGGCGTACGCCTGCATCATCGCGTACTCGATGCCGTTGTGGATCATCTTCGAGTAGTGACCCGCGCCGACCTTGCCGGCGTGCGCGAAGCCGAACTCCCCGGCCGGCTTGAGGGCGTCGAAGATGGGCTGCGCCTTGGCGACGTGCTCGGCGTCACCGCCGACCATCAGGGCGTACCCGTTGGTGGCACCCCAGACGCCGCCGGACACGCCACAGTCCAGGTAGCCGATGCCCTGAGCGGCGAGACGCTCGGCTCGCGGGCCGTCGTCGGTGAACTTGGAGTTGCCGCCATCGATGATTACGTCGCCGTCCGACAGCAGGCCGGCCAGCTCCGTGATGGTGTCCTCGGTGATCTTGCCAGCCGGGACCATGGTCCATACGACGCGAGGCGCGGCCAGCTTCTCGACCAGTTCCGCCAGGTTCGCAACGTCAGAGACTTCCGGGTGGTGGTCGTAACCGACCACCTCGTGGCCGGCGGCGCGCAGACGGTCGCGCATGTTGCCGCCCATCCGGCCGAGCCCGATAAGGCCGAGCTGCATGGTGTTCCCCCTAGATGAGTGTTTCTTCAAGCCCAGTATCAGCGAGTTACCCGAATAGGCATGATCAGATAGCGGTATCCGGGCTTGATTTCGCCGTCTTCATCTGCGGGGGAGATCACAGCGGGCTTGAAAGCGTCGACAAATGAGAGTACGGCGGTCGGCGCACCCAGGTTCTGCAAACCGTCGATCAGGTACTGCGGGTTGAACCCGATGGTCAGCGGCTCGCCGGTGAAGGTGGTTTCCATGGCCTCGCTGGCCCGGGCCTCCTCGGTGCCACCGGCCTCCACGACCAGCCCGTCCTCGCTGAAGCTGAGCAGCACGGGAGTGGTGCGCTCGGCGACCAGAGCCACCCGACGGACGACCTCAACCAAGCCGGCCACGCTCACGTTCGCCTGTGAGTTGTGCGACGCCGGGAAGATCGAGCGCACCGGCGGGTAGTTGGCGCCGTCCAGCAGCCGGCTGGTCGTACGCCGAGCTCCTCCGGCGAAGCCGACCATGCCCTCGCCCGCATTGCCCTGCGAGAGCGCCAGCGTGACCGCGCCACCCACCGGTCCCATGGCCTTGGCGGTGTCGTTGAGGGTCTTCGCCGGGATCAACGCGTTCAAGCTGATCTCCGAGTCGTCCGGGGACCACTCCAGCTCGCGCATGGCCAGCCGGTAGCGGTCGGTGGCAAGCATGGTCATCGTCGAGCCGTCAAGCTCGACGCGGACCCCGGTGAGCATCGGCAGCGTCTCATCACGCCCGGCCGCAATGGCTACCTGGGCGACAGCGACGGCGAACGCCTGAGCCTCGACGGTGCCGGCGCTGGACGGCATGTCCGGTAGAGTCGGGTAATCCTCCACCGGCATCACCGGAAGAGTGAACCGGGCGCTGCCGCACACCAGCTCCAGATGCGACCCGACCGCGGCGATGTCCACCGGCTTGGCCGGCAGCGCCTTGGTGATCTCGGCCAGCA
Organism: Actinoplanes sp. TFC3; assembly: GCF_001553785.1. Lineage (GTDB taxonomy): Bacteria > Actinomycetota > Actinomycetes > Mycobacteriales > Micromonosporaceae > Actinoplanes. The sequence goes on along the minus strand of NZ_LOJP01000001.1, from coordinate 41,509 downwards.
GGCGCCCGGAAACCAGAGCAGCACCGTCGGCGTCCGCCTGAACTTCCACACTGACCTGGCTCGAGACCTCGTAGTCGAAGCCGGAGACCTGCAGCTTGCCATCGGTCACGCGGAGCATGACGCCCGCAAGAACCGGCACCGACGGGCGGCTGGGAAGGCTCTTGGCCGTCCACGCCACGGCGTCGGCGAGTACGTCTCGCTCCACCCGGAACTTCATGCCATGCCCTCCGCAGTCGCTTTTCGTGACTTCTAGCTTGGTGCTTCCTCGGCCCTGGCGCTTACTCGGCCTTGGTGCTTCTAGGCCCTGGTGCTTCTATGCCTCTGGTGCTACTCGGCCTTGGTGCTTACTCGGCTGCCCGTGGTGGGCTGCTTCGCTTGGCCGCTTGCTTTCGCTCGGTCCTTACTCGCTTGGCTGGCGCCGGCTGCTTTCGCAAGCCCGCTTTGCACAACCTCGCCGAGCCGCAAGTCCCAGCAGGCCATTCTGACCTGTCGAGCCCCTCGGCTGACAGCCCCGTTCGTGGTTCCTCATGCCGTTCAACCCGCAACGGCTGATCAAGTCACTGGGTCAGTCCTGCTCAACCGGGTCGCTCAACCTACCGGGTAGCGCAAACTGCTGGTTGACGATGGTGGTGCCCTCTGAACTCTATGGCGAGGGGTCGCACGGCCTCTTCCCGACCCCTGGCTGTTTGTCGACGGCTGCGGTCTCTCGCGCTTGTGGTGGTTCTTGCTGCCTTGCGTGGGTCGGCTGGTGCCAGCTCTTGAAGACTTGCTGCTTCGCCGGTCTTACCTGCTCGCCGATCTTGCTGGCTCTTCGGGCTCTTGATGGCCCCTTGGGCTTTGCTGGTTCCGTGGCTTCTAGAAGTTCCTTGGCTCCTGCAGGTGTCTAGCTCTGGACTTCCTTCGCTCCTGCTGCTGAGAAGTTTCGAACCAGGGGTGGATCGGACCGCAAGCGGCTCATCCACACCATCCACAGCCCTGACTATTGATCTTCAAATTTTCCGAGAGAGATAACAGTCGTAATCATCGGTCCTGTGCATACTGTGGATAACTCGAGTTTTCGCAGGTCAACGAGTTATCCACCGGTGATTCACATGTGGGTAACCGGGGTACAAACCCCGGCCGGTGTCCACAGCCGTTCTCTCCACACCGGTTATCCACCGTTGTCCACTGGTTATCCACCGGATAGTCACAGGGTTTGTCCCCCGCCCTGGGGATAACGGCGGGACGATACAGCTACGTTCTCCCCAGATCCTTCAACAGGAAATCCACAGGCACCCACAGCCTGGGGACAATTTTGTAACCGACGGTGATTGTCCACATCGGTTTCCACAGCCTCTCTCCACATCTGTGGGTAGTCAAGCGTAAAGTTGTCCACCGCTGGGGATAACTTCCTGTGGATGCCTGTGGACGAGTGTGGATAACGTTGGCACGAAACCGTCCCGTCCTACCGTTGACAAACCCCTAGTCGCATGCATAGGCCCTCAGGCTTCTCGCGATGATCGCCGCCGCAAGCCTGTGGGTCAACCTGTGGATAACCAGTGGACAAGTTTGTGTTTCCGCAGCTCAACACGCCTGTTACCGCCAACCGGGGCCGTAGTTGCCCACAGAGCGCTTCTGGGCCCTCACCGCGTAGCCCCCGGTCCCGGAGTCAGCTTTTAGTGGCCGCTCGTCCATGCCGAAAGCCTGCAGACCGCTTCGACGCCGACGACCACCCTGACGAGCAGCGCCAGGTTCCGCGGTGACCGAACTAAGCCTCGATGCGTGGGTGGAACGGCGGACTCACTGCCGAGCTAAGCCCAGTCCACTCGGCTCAGGCGCTTATCTTCGGCGGCGCCATGGGCTCGATGCTGTCGGTGGCGGCAGCGTTCCGCCGGCTGCGAGGCAACGCGGGCTCAGCCCACTTGGCCCAGGCTGCGGCTAGCGTTCCGCCGGCGGCAGGGCAACGCGGGCTCAGCCGGCTCAGGTCGGGGCAGTGCTGCATCGGCAGCATGGGTGCGCAGGTTTCATCAGCCGGAGAGCCGTGGTCTGCGGGCGCCGATCCGGCGTGACACGAGCGGTGCAGAAACCCGCCAACAGAAAACGGTGGACACCCGCATCCGCTTAGGCGTGCGCAACTGGTGGCGAGAACTTCCAGCAGCAGCCTGAGTGGCGGCAGAGACAGCAGCCTCAGGTAGAGGCAGAGATAGGAGTCGAAGTATTGGTTCACCGATCCGACCGACTGCACAACCTGGCCGGTGGGGAAGGACACTGGTCGTAGCCACTGAGATCCCGCTCCGCAGCAGGGCCGGGATAGTGCCGGCCCGGCTACCTCCTACTCACGTTGGCGACAACCGTGTCTTCGACTGGGAGCAGTTGCGGCAAGAGGAAGGCAAAGGCCAGCGACGTAAAGCGCGGCTGGACCCGAAGCCAACAGGTGCAAGCCCGTAGCGCTCCAGAACCACTAGTAATAGAGCCAGCAACTAGGCCTGGCCGGCCGACCACCTCGACAATCGGAGGTCAGCACCAAATGTCCATGCCCACGTCATCCGGTGGACAGCCCACCCACGACCAAGCCCGTTATCACCCCTGAAGGCGACAAGCGACAGGCGGGAGCTGTGGGCGTACCGGATGAAGGGTTAGGTGTTCTGTTTGATGCGGTTTGTTAGTTCGGCTATTTGGTTGTAGAGGGAGCGGCGCTCGGCCATGTGCTGGCGGATTTTACGGTCGGCGTGCATGACTGTGGTGTGGTCGCGGCCGCCGAATGCTTGGCCGATCCGGGGCAGGGATAGGTCTGTCAGCTCGCGGCAGAGGTACATCGCTACTTGGCGGGCGTTGACCAGGACTCGGGAGCGGGAATGGCCGCGCAGGTCTTCGAGGCTCACGCCGAAGTAGTCCGCGGTGGAGACCATGATCTGGTCGGCGGTGATCTCGGGGCCGGCGCCGTCGGGCATGAAGTCGCGCAGGACCTCTTCGGCCAGGGAAAGCTGCACGGAGGAACGGGTCAGGCTGGCGAACGCGGTGACGCGGATGAGGGCGCCTTCGAGTTCACGAATCGAGTTGGAGACCCGGCTTGCGATGAATTCGAGCACGTCATCGGGGGCGTACATGCGTTCCTGAGCGGCCTTTTTCTGCAGGATCGCGATGCGGGTTTCGAGGTCGGGGGGCTGGATGTCGGCCAGCAGGCCCCATTCGAAACGGGTGCGCATGCGGTCCTCGAGCGTGGCCAGCTGGCGCGGAGAACGGTCCGAGCTGATGACGATCTGCTTGTTCGCGTTGTGCAGGGTGTTGAACGTGTGGAAGAACTCTTCCTGGGTGCGCTCGCGGTTCTCCAGGAACTGGATGTCGTCAATCAACAGGATGTCGACATCGCGGTAGCGGCGCTGGAAAGCCTGCGTCTTGTCGTCGCGCAGGCTGTTGATGAAGTCGTTTGTGAATTCCTCGGTCGATACATACCGGACGCTGCGAGCGTGCCCGAGGGTCGTGGCGTAGTGGCCGATGGCGTGCAGCAGGTGAGTTTTCCCCAGCCCGGAGCTGCCGTAGATGAACAGCGGGTTGTACGCCTTCGCTGGGGATTCCGCGACCGCGACCGCCGCCGCGTGGGCGAAACGGTTTGACGAGCCGATGACGAACGTCTCGAACATGTACTTCGGGTTGAGACGATTGCCGTCATTACCGCCCGGCCTGGCACTGGCGGGCTGACTTCCCAGCGGCGAACGGCCGGGACCGTTGTCGCCGCCGTGACGCATCTGCATCGTGTCGTCGCGCCGATCCGGTACGGCCATCGCCGGCCGTTCCTCGGAGCGGCGCTGATTTTCGCGCAGGTGGGCCGGCTCGTTGGCCATCCGGTGCCCGGGAGCGTCGTTCTGGCCATCCGGGTAGTGCTGAAGCTGCCGGGGCGCCTCGATTTTCGGCTTTTCCTCGGCGACGGTGCTTTTGGCCGGCTCGGGCTGACCCATGGGTAGCGGCGCGGCGAAAAGAGCCTCCTGAGCGTCGCGCGCTACGGGCACGCCAGGGGCGAACGGCACCTGAGCCGAGCCGGTGGGTCCGTCGTCGAACACGCTCGCTGACGGCTGTGGATAACGATCCAGATACGGCGGGGGTTGAGGGTCCGCATAGTGGGCCGGCGGTTGCGTGGGCGACTCGGGTGGCGGGGTCCCGTACACGGTACCGGGGCGTCCCGAACCGTCCTCGGGTGGCCGTACCGTCACAGCTACCTGAATCGGACGGCCCAGACGGCGCGACAAAGCCTCAGTGATCGCCAGCCGCAGCCGCGACTCGATCACATCGCGGGTGTACGTGTCGGGCACGGACAGCAAGGCCGTGTCTTCGACGATGGCGCGCAGACGCGTCAGCCGCAGGTACGCACGCTGCTGGGCGGACGCAATCTCATCCGCCAGTTCGTCCGTAGCCGCAGCCCAGACCCCGCCAAGGTCCACCGTGTCGGCCACCGCCGCGCCACCCCCATCGCCACCGGAAATCCCCGGAGGCCTTGTTCGGCTTCCGCCCTTGCCGCTATGCCACCCGCACGGGCGACAGACCAGCTTCCCCTCGATCCAGCACTTCGAACGTGCTGAACCCACATGGCGGCACCGGCTTGTCCACAGGTTATCCACAACCTGTGCACGCGTCGGCGGTCGCTCCCCGGCCGGATGGTCGGCAGACTTTCCCGGAGCCTGTGCTGGCGCGGTAGAACAGGCCCACCGTGCCGAACGATTCACTGCCTCGTCCGGTTCCTGTCCAGCCTTTCCGCCCAGTCCCCGGCGGCGGTTCTCGTGCACATCGCTGAAGACCAGCAAACGGGCACGCTAACAGCGCAGCCATCCCGGCATCAACCGGCGGTACCCACCCCAGGGCAGGCTTGGCACGAAAAGATTCACTCCGTGCGCACCAGCACCATCTCGAGTGACGGACGGTACCGCACGCGGCGCGCCGGATTCGGCGCACAGTTGACCAAGGGCGGGGCCCTGCGTAGGGTCGAACGGTTGCTCCGCCGCGCTCTGGTAAAGTGGCGTCTTGCAGCTTGATGCCCCCTGGACGTAGTACGAAGACGGAGTTGACGTGAGCAAGCGCACCTACCAGCCGAACAACCGCCGGCGCGCCAAGACCCACGGCTTCCGGCTGCGCATGCGCACCCGTGCCGGCCGTGCCATCCTTTCCGGCCGCCGCACCAAGGGTCGCGCCAAGCTGTCGGCCTGAGCCGACACTGGCGGGCCGGATGCCCAGGTAGTTGTGCTGGCCGCGGCGCAAAGACTGCGGCGTAGCAGCGACTTCGCCGCAGCGGTCCGTAGCGGCCGCCGAGCCGGTCGCGGCACCGTGGTCGTCCACCTGCTTCTCGACGAGCCGGCGCAAGCCCCCGAGGCACGCGCCGGCTTTGTCGTGTCCAAAGCAGTCGGCAACGCGGTGGTCCGCAACCAGGTCCGGCGCCGGCTCCGCCATCTCGTACGGTCGAGGCTGAGCGATCTCCCCGCGGGCACCTCTCTTGTGGTCCGGGCCCTGCCCGCAGCCGCCTCGGCGTCGTCCGACACGCTGGGCACCGACCTCGACGCGGCGCTGACAGCCGCTCGATCCTCCCGGCGGCGCCGGTGACACCCGTTGCCCGCCTGCTGACCCTTCCAATCGTCGCGTACCGTCGGTATGTGAGCCCGGCACTGCCGGCCCGCTGTCGGTTCTACCCATCGTGCAGCGCGTATGCCCAGGAGGCACTCGCGAAGCACGGCGCGATTCACGGAACCCGGCTGACGGTCTGGCGGCTGCTGCGGTGCCAACCTTTCCACCCCGGTGGGTACGACCCCGTGCCCGACCCGATCCGTCACCGTCCTGCCGATGTGACTGGAGCATGAATTGAGTCTCGACTGGATCTACTACGCGATTTCGTGGATCCTCCTGCGCTGGCATGCCCTCTGGGACGCGATCGGCATTCCTGACGGACCGGTGCTGGGCACCAACTGGGCCTGGATCCTCTCGATCGTCTTCCTCGTGGTGACGCTGCGCGTCATCCTTTTCCCGGTCTTCGTCAAGCAGATCAAGTCCCAGCGGGCCATGCAGGCGCTGCAGCCCAAGGTCAAGGAGCTGCAGGAGAAGCACAAGGGCGACCGCGAGACGCTCCAGAAAGAAATGATGGAGCTCTACAAGACCGAGAAGGCGAACCCGCTCATGGGGTGCCTTCCGATGTTCTTGCAGATTCCGGTCTTCCTGGGCCTCTTCCACGTGTTGAAGCGCCTCAACCCCGATAACCCGGGCAGGACGCTGTACGGCTGGACGGTCGACCAGTTCGACAGCGCCACCCACTCGGCGCTGTTCACGGTCCCGCTCCCGGCGAAGTTCGGCTCCACCGGCGCTGAGCTCTCTCAGCTCGGCTACACCGGCGGCTCGGCCACGGTGAAGATCATCGCCGGCGTGCTGGTGCTGACCATGATGGCGACCACGTACCTCACGAGCCGCCAGATGATCCTCAAGACCGGCTGGGCTGAGGACCCGCAGCAGAAGATGATCCAGCGCTTGATGCTGTACGGCATCCCGCTCTCGCTGCTGGTGTCCGGAACGCTGTTCCCCATCGGTGTGGTCATCTACTGGGTCACGAACAACGCGTTCAGCCTGGCGCAGCAGCAGTGGGTGCTGCGCAAGTTCCCGCCGCCGAAGACCGCCAACAGCAAGGCCGCCTCGGTTGCTGCCCGGCCCGCGACCGGCGCCGCCGCCGCGAAGAACGCCGGCAAGAACCCGGTGCAGCCCGCCCAGCGTGGTCTGTTCGGCCGCAAGCAAGCTGAGCCCGAGCCCACCGGCCCGGTAGTCGACACCAAGGCCCTGGCCCCCAAGCCCGGCGCCAAACCGGTGAACCCGAAGAAGGGCGCCCGACCGGCGACCAAACCCAAGGGATGACGGTGCAGCGGCCCGGCCTGAGAGCCGGGCCGCGCGCGGCCCTACGGGCGGCGACAAAGACTCCCCCGCGACGGCGATGGACCCCGCCGGCACGGGAAACAGCGGACCGCGCAGGTCCGGCCCGAGACAACGGAGATGAAACCGTGACCGACACCAGCACTCCCAGCACCGAGGAGACGGCCCCGGCCGTGACCGCGGAGTCAGCCGGTACCGAGGAGCCCAAGAAGTCGGAGACCGTGGCATCCGACTCCGACCTGTTCCGGCAGAGCGAAATCGCCGCCGACTACGTCGAAGGACTGCTCGACATCCTGGACTACGACGGCGACATCGACGAGCTCGTGTCGGCCGGTCGACCCATGGTCGAGGTCGTAGGCGGCCGCCTGCAGCCGCTCGTCGGCCAGCGCGGCGCCACGCTGGAGGCGCTCCAGGAACTCACCCGCCTCGCGATCTTCCGGGCCACGGGTTCGCCCAGCCGCCTCCTGCTCGACATCGGCGGCTACCGCGCCACCCGCCGCAAGGAACTCACAGCGGTAGCCCGTAACGCCGTCGAGAAGGTCAAGGAGCACGGCGACGCGGTCCGCCTCGAGCCGATGTCGGCTTTCGAGCGCAAGTGCGTCCACGATGTGGTCAACGCCATCCAGGGCGTGGAGAGCGAGTCGGAGGGCGTCGAGCCCAACCGTCGCATCGTGGTCCGGTCGGCCGGCTGACCAGCCCAATGACCAACCCACGCTCAGGCGAGGGACAGAACGGCCCGGGTGCTGAGCCCGGGCCGTCGCTGTCTTCTCCGGTACGTCCACAGCGCACCCCCGCGGTCAAGTCCGGTGGCCGCCGGGGCGGTGTGCCGTTGCGGGGCTTTCCTGGCCGCTCCGGTGCGGCCTCTCCTGCTGCGGCGTCCTTCGCGCCGGAGTCCTCAGACGCGGCGTCTTCCGTGCCCGAGGTCCCCGGGCCTTTGTCCGCGGTTCCTGAAGCCTCCCCGGCGCCCTCCGTTACAGAGTCTCCTGCGCCCGCGTCACCGTCCTCTTCCTCCGAGCGCGTGCCGGGCGAGTCTGCGTTTGCGCCCCCACCGGAATCCCTAGCGGCAGCGCAGCAGGTTTTCGGCGACCGCCTCGAGCTGGCCGGGCGCTACGCCCAGCTGCTGGTCACCGACGGCGTAGTGCGCGGTTTGATCGGTCCTCGTGAGGCTCCGCGCATCTGGGAACGCCACCTGATCAACTGCGGTGTTATGTCCGAAACAATCCCTTACGGTGCTTCGGTGATTGACGTGGGGTCTGGTGCCGGTTTGCCCGGTATCGTGCTCGCAGTGGCCCGGCCGGATCTGCGCATCACACTGGTCGAGCCACTGGCACGACGTACCGCATTCCTGTCCGAAGCGGTGACAACGCTCGACCTCGACCACGCTGTCACGGTCGTCCGGGGTCGCGCGGAAGACCTAGCCGGTGGGCCCCCCGCCCCCGTCGACGTCGTCACCGCCCGCGCAGTGGCACCCCTCGACCGGCTCGCCGGCTGGTGCCTCCCGCTTGCCGCGATTGGTGGCCGGCTGGTGGCCCTCAAAGGTGCCTCAGCCGCGGAAGAAGTGGCAGAGCACCGCGAGGCGATCAACCGGCTCGGCGGCGGGGATCCGGTAGTCCGGCTCTGCGGGGCCGGCGTGATCGACCCGCCCAGCACGGTCGTCGAGATCGTGCGGGAACGCGACGTCGTGGCACCACGGCCAGGGTTGTCCCAGCGGACGACCACCCCGGGCCGCTCCGCCGGCAACTCCGGCGGCCGCGGACCCGATAAGAGGAGATCGCGGAGGAACTGATGGCCAGGCGGGGCGCGCGGAAACGTACGGCAAAGCTTCCACGCACCACTCCCCCGCCCGGCAATCCTCAGCGGCTGTCCCTCGACGCCGCCGGCACCTCCGACCCGGATGCCGAGCTTTCTGGCAGTGAGCCTTCGGCGGGCAAGACCGCCGAAGCGGAATCGCGCAGGACCTTGGGTCCCGGACCTACCAGGCTTAGCTTGGGTTCGCATAGTGCAGGGATCCCGGAAGTCGGTTCGGCCGTAGGTGCCGAAGCCGGGCACGACGCGGTCAAGGATTCCGGCGCCCGGGGCGGTACGGCCTCGGGCTCAGCCGCCGGACTATATGGGGCCTCGGGTTCTATGGGCCGAACCAGCTCGACGGCGGGTGCCTCTGCCGGATCGGGCGCAGCTACCGGTTCCCACGCGGAGTCTCAACCCGCCGTAAGTCCCATGCTTGGAGGCATCCCCTTGGCCTTCGACGTGGATGTCCAAATTGGCTCGGCCGAAGGTACCGGTCCACTCCCCGCCCCTTGGTCGGATGCCACCTCTTCCTTCTCCAGCAGCGCTCGATTCGCCGAGCCGCACCTTGCCCTCGGAGTGCCGAACCCGACGCACACGCCCCAAAGCGTGCTCACCACCGAGCGTGCCTCTGCTCCGACCTCCGTCGAGGAAGCCGTTTCAGCCCCTTCCGTTAAAGGCGCCGATGATCGATCGCCTGCGCAGCACCCCCTACCCGGGGCGCCTTCGAAGGCTCTTTCGAGTGACCTCCCACACCGGACCCCCGCCAGCACTTCAGAAGGCGGCGTCGCAGGTTCTGGACTGCGGAGGTCGCCGTCGGAGGTTGGGTGGCCTTACGGGAGAATGATTCGGTACGGCGGTCGACTGCGGCTTGTAGCTGGATTCATGACCTTCGAGTCCGATAGTCGTCCGTCGGGCGCAACTCAACTGGCGGACAAGCGTGGCATGGCTCGCTCTACGGCCGTAGGCTGGCCGCGCGTCGATAGTGTGGGCCGGATGGCGGGCGCGGGTGACGCGCCGCCGCTTCCTGCCGGACCGCACGTTTGCGGTGCCGACTCCATCCAACCAGGCAGGGACAAAACGGTGCATGAGTATGGCAGGGGGCCCGACGGCGACTCTGGCTGGGACGGTGTTTCACGTGAAACCGAGCCCCATGCCGACCCCGATCGGAGCGTGAGCTTGACCGTGACCTTCAACAGTGGCGAACAGGGTGTTCCGCAGCCGCGAGCCGGCCAGGGGCAGGTGTACGGCACGCCGGTGAATGCGCCGGATGGGGGCACTGATGTACGGCGTCCAGCTCCGGCTCCGCGTTCGGCGCCGCCCGCTCCGGTAGCGGCCTCTGCTCCGGTCTCGGGTGCGGCTCCGGCTTCCGGGGGCGCACCGATTTCGGAGCGTCGGCCTGGGTTTGAAAGCACCGAAGCGGAGCCGGAGGCCGCCGCCGCGCGCGATTCGGATACGGCTTACACCTTGGCAGCCCCGGTTTCGGGTGCTGGAGCGGTAGGGGCGCAGAGCTCCGACCCGGGTATCGCTGCGGGTGGGTCTGGTTCGGGGGCTGTGGACGTACCCCCATCGGGGGCTTCGGAATCTGCCGTTGAGACGGCTCCGGATGGATATGCCGCTCAGCCGACCTCGGCGCCGGCGGATGAAAGCGATGGTTCGGCGGCGACCGAGCATGTTTCACGTGAAACGCCGACGCAGGATGAGGACGATCCACCCTTGGCCATGGAAGCGTTGCGAGCTGTGCAGATCCTCAACCCGAGCGGCGACATTCAGATGCCGCGACCCGATCACCCTCGGGTGCTGTGCGTCGCGAATCAGAAGGGCGGCGTCGGTAAGACGACGACGACGGTGAACCTCGCAGTTGCGCTCGCGCTGCACGGAAACCGGGTGCTGGTGGTCGACCTGGACCCGCAGGGCAACGCCTCGACCGGCCTCAACGTGCCGCATCACGCCGGCGTCCCTGATGTCTACAACTGCTTGATCGACAATGAGCCTCTGGCCGACGTCGCGCAGCAAGTCGAGGGCATCCCGAACCTCTTCTGCGTGCCGGCCACGATCGACCTCGCCGGCGCCGAGATCGAACTCGTATCGGTAGTAGCGCGTGAGTCCCGCCTCGCCCGTGCGATCGCCGCGCACCCGGAAAAGTTCGACTACGTCTTCATCGACTGCCCGCCCTCGCTCGGCCTGTTGACGGTCAACGCCCTTTGCGCGGCGCAGGAAGTGCTGATTCCGATCCAGTGCGAGTACTACGCGCTTGAGGGACTCAATCAACTGATCAACAACATCAATCTCGTACGGCAGCACCTCAACCCGACGCTCGACGTCTCGACGATCCTGCTGACCATGTACGACCGCCGGACCCGCCTTGCGGACGCCGTGGAGCAGGACGTGCGGAATCACTTCGGTTCCAAGGTGCTCGAGGCGGTGATTCCTCGAAATGTCCGTGTGTCGGAAGCACCAAGCTATGGCCAATCTGTGATGACCTACGATCCGGGTTCGCGGGGCGCCACGAGCTACTTCGAGGCTGCGCTGGAGATTGCGATGCGCGGGGTCAACACGGGAGGCACGGCATGAAGAACCGTCCACGGGGTGGCCTCGGCCGCGGATTGGGGGCGCTGATTCCGACAGCGCCGCCAGCACCAGCTACACCCCCGGCAGCCGCTCCAGCCCCGCCCGCGACTGCTCCAACGCCTGCGGTGCCTGCCTCTGAGGTGCCTGGGCCTGCGAGGCCTGCACCGTCTGAGCCGCCTGCGGATTCTGGGTCTCGTGCGGACTCTGAGTCTCCTGCCGACTCTGCTTCGCCCGCGGGTTCGGGGTCTCCTGCGCCTTCGGATGCGGGCGCTGTAGCCGAGGCGGTTCCTTCGGAAGGGCTTGCGCCGGTGCCGGGGGCGCGGTTCGCGGAACTTCCGGTCACGGCGATCGTGCCCAACTCCAAGCAGCCTCGTCACGTGTTCGATGAGGAGGCGCTGGAAGAGCTGAAGACGTCCATCCAGGAGGTCGGGTTCCTCCAGCCCATCGTCGTACGAGATGCCGGCGACGGTACGTACGAGCTGGTTATGGGTGAACGTCGGTGGCGAGCAGCCCAGGCAGTTGGCAAGGAAACCATCCCCGCGATCGTCCGCGAAACTCGCGACGACGCCATGCTCCGCGACGCCCTGCTGGAAAACATCCACCGCGCCAACCTCAACCCGCTGGAAGAGGCGGCCGCGTACCAGCAGCTTCTTGAGGAGTTCGGTGCCACCCACGAGGAGCTAGCGCGGCGCATCGGCCGGAGCCGCCCGCAGATCTCGAACACCATTAGGCTGTTGAACCTGCCGTCGCCGGTGCAGCGCCGGGTGGCCGCTGGCGTTCTGTCGGCCGGACATGCACGGGCACTGCTCAGCCTCGACGACCATGACGCGCAGGAGAAACTCGCGCTCCGAATCGTGGCTGAGGGCCTTTCGGTACGCGCAACCGAGGAACTCGTAAGCCTCGCGATCGCCGACGGCCCAGCCAAGAAGGCGGCTCCCACCCGACGGGCCAAGGTCCACGCCCCGGCCCTGAACGACCTGGCCGACCGGCTGTCGGACCGCTTCGATACCCGGGTCAAGGTCGACATCGGCCGGAACAAAGGCAAAATCACCATCGAGTTCGCAACAGTGGACGACCTCGAACGCATCGTCGGCATGATCGGCGTGGAGGAAGAGGGCGCGGGGTCCCCTGCTGAATAGGTTCGATCATCAGCGATGAGCGACAGGCACGTGATGCGGCGGATCACGTGCCTTTTCCTTGCTCTCGCTTGGGTCGCGGTATGTCAGTTGTGGACGAGTGCTCGCTGTCGTCCTCGTTTGGTTCTTCGTCCGTCCTGCTTTGCGCCTAGCTGCTTGGGTTCCTCAGAGAACCGACATGGGCGTTCGTGTTTGAGCGCGGTCTCTTCACTTGGCGGGTTGTCGGTGTCCTCTCCGCTCAGGCCTTTTCTCAAATTTCGCTAGCTCGGTTGATACTCCGCGGTTGGGCCGGCCGGGGTCGTCTTCGGTTTGACCGTTGTAGAGGTTGGCCTGCAGGTTCCTGGTTTTGGCCTTTTCGTGTGGCGGGGAAGACAGATCACTTGGGGCGTCGAACATCATCGCGCCCCAGGGTCAGCTCGGTTGACCCAGATTTTGGTTAGCTAGTTGCTCAAGAGTCGGCGCTCTTGGCGGCGCCTTCGTCTGGGCTTGGACTACCCTCGCTCCGGAGTGGCTGCTTTGTTCGGGGTGGCGGCTTCGCCCGGGTGTGGCAGCTTTGCGCCCCGGGGGTGGTGGCTTCGCTCGGTGGTGGCTTCGCTCGGGTGGTGGTTGGCTCGGTGGGGGGGTTGGTTCGGGTGGCGGTTGGCTTCGCGGCTGCAGCCACGTCGCGTAACGTCGAGGACCGGTGGAGCCGCATAGCAGCCTAGGGATGGGTCAACCCAACGTTGCGAGGGACTTACATTACGACGACTAATGTGACTAGCCCTCATCCCTGGGCGAGATTTCGGTTCTGTCAGAACGATTCTCCTGGGATTTCTGATCTCCAAGAGTTGGAGTTGGCCCGGTTCGGAAAGCCCCTTTTCGCCTGCTTTGACTCACCGGTTGTTTAGTGAAATCCATTGGACGCGGAGAAGCCGACTTGGGACCTACTTTATTGGCCGATAACGAACCCACCTCGTGACATAGCAATGTAGATACCTTTGGGTTTGGGCGCAGCCTGTCATCGCCTCACCCGCGCAGATCTACCCGGGCTCTGATGCTGGTCTCTTAGCTAAGCAAGAAGACCGTCCCGAACAAACCGCGTCGAGTTGCCCTATGCGAGCATGCCGGAAAGATCACTGACCGCTGGCGGTCAGCCGCCTTTCCTTCGCCAGTCCGCGACGTTCGATATCGGCAGCGGGCGTGGTAGCGCAGCGTTAATCGAGGGCAAGTGTCGATGCTGACCGCTGGGTCCTATCGCAGAGCTATCAGCTGAGTCGCTGTCTGCGAGGGTGCCTTCGTTGATAGGTCGAGCGTTGTCCAGCTAACGATGGTGCTCCGCCTTCACTCTCTCTTCAAAGTGGTTAGGCGGGTCCGCTCCTCAAGCCGGCCGCTGGACTCAGCCCAGGTTGGTAGGCGCCATGCCATGAACCCTTGCACGACCCCGCTGTATCCCCACCCCTTATCTGTCGCGAAGAGCCCCGACACTCGATCGCGCGGTCTGTCGGACTAGCCATCGATGGCACCCCACCGCTCTAGCCAACCCGCTCCAGCACAAGCTTCACCTACGCTTCAGGAGCTTGAGTCGCGGAACTGCATCCGGTGGTCAGCTCGGTTTCCCTAAGCAGCCCACCTCCTCCAAGTCCTCTCCCTCGCTCTTAGGGGGATGAGCGGTCTTCTTCAATCTATAAACGCATGCCTCTCCGAACCATTCAAATGGCTGTGACTCCTTGGTTTCACGTGAAACAGCCCCTACGCTTTCGGAGCCCGGAGCCCGGAGCCCGGAGCCCGGAGCCCGGAGCCCGGAGCCCGGAGCCCGGAGCCCGGAGCCCGGAGCCCGGAGCCCGGAGCCCGGAGCCCGGTTTCACGTGAAACGAGAACACGTCCAGTGGGTGGCTCGGCGGGTGGGCATGCGCCGCCGAAGTCTTACGTTATTTCGAGAAGCGCACACTCGCAGGCGGGCTCGAATGGCGCCAGTTGACCGATCTCCTTCCTTGACGTCTAACGAATTGCTCGTGCTTCTCGAGGGCCGAGGGCGCGGGGCATCCACGTCCAGCACACCACGGGCGCGCAGGCCTATGCCGCCACCTCCAAAGCGGCCGCCTAACCGAACGCGCAAGCTCATTTGTTCGTCGAACTCCGCAGCCTCTCGAAATCTGCGAACGAACAGTCGTCACCAGATTGATAAGGGCACACGTACACCATCCGACACGTGACCCGCTTGTAGCAATCGGGCCCGCCCTGACGAGCGAGGCAGCCCTGTCCCGTTTCACGTGAAACGGCCGTCGACACCGGCGGGCACGACCGGCCAGGCCGAGCTCCTGCCCATCGGTGACGTCCACTACGGGCGTAGGCGAAGAAGCGGCTAAAAAGTCGGAACAGCGTGCTCTGGATCCTTGCGTCCGCTGACCGCCACCGTAAGCATCACCGGAACCCAGTTGCGATGAGAGCCGGTCAACGGGTTATCTCGTTCTGCGCGTCATCCATAGACAGCCGGAACGAACGACCGGTTAGGGATTCGGGGTGGTTGCCCCCTTTAAACCAGGAGATGGTTAAAGGGCGGTGCCTCATCAGAACCCCTCTGCGAGCACGGCGGCCCCACGGCCACTCGTTCACCAAGCCACCAGGGCCCCCGCTGAGAACCCTGGAGCCCCGCCGGCTCGGGACCAAGTCGGGTCGGCGGATCATGAGTCCGACCGAAAGTTCGTTGAAGCGTTCACCTCGTGTGCGATCAGCAGGTCGCCGGGAAGAAGCCTCGTCTGATGCGCGATCTCGAACCTACATACGAGGTAACGGCAATTGAGGAACTGGCCGAAGGAGTGCTGGCAACCCCGGTCGTTCGGCGCGGCATTCCTAGGCCGTCAAGCAGCTTCATTGGGTAGTACGCACGACCTCTACGACGGGCGGCTGCACAAGGATCGGAGCGACTAAGGCGGCCCGGTGGATCCAATGCCAAGGGATCAGAGATTCTCTCGGCGGAGGATGGTGAACCTCGTATTCGAATCCTAGGTTTGCCTATGCCAACTCGACCCTCGATGCGTGGCAGCCACGTCGTTGACTAATGACTATTCGGCCGTACATCCGACCGCGCAAGAGCAGTTAGGTACAGGCCCCCAAACTGAACTAACCAGGGACGCGCCAACTTGGCCGTCTATAACGCCCTGCCGAGTCGGCGGCGCCCGAGGCCGGGATCGCTTTCCGGTGGCCGAGGTTCTAGGAAGGAACGGCGGTAAGAGGCGCGCCGGATCTGCAAAGGCCGGCGGCAAGAGACGACCGATTCTTCAAGGGAAGCTCCGACTAGGACACAGCCCTGACGAAGTACGCGGTGGATGTGACTCCGTTGCGGGATGGCCATCTGCGGTGACGGCGACCGGTACCCCATATCGCCCACGAGCTGGCGTGAACTTTCGGAGGGACATCTCGATCGCCGAGACGGGCAAGAGGCCGCGGGGCACACCACGAGTGGCTCGATCGCTCGCCGCGATGGTTGCCTCCCACACCCCGCTTACCGACGCCTCCTTTGAGCGCCGTGAACAGGGTTGGCACAGAGGGATGCACGGCGCATTGTCGACGCCCTGGAGCGACGGTTGGGGGGCACTTAGAGCGCCGGACCCACAACCGCGTGGCCATCACCGCCGACTACCGAAGCACACCCGACAATGCTCCGCACTCTCTGCGGGGTACGGCTGAGAGGTTGAGCGGTAACCCCCTCAACCCGTCACGCGGACGAGTGGGAGGAGTAACCCTGGCTTGGCTTGAACCATGGGACAAGGATTTCGTATGCATGCGCCGCCAGACCGGCCGACCTGAAGCTCCATGACAAGGCAAGTCCAAGAAATACTTGAACCGGCCCTGTGGTGACCACTCCTCGGGAACGGGCCCAGCGACTGGGAGATGAACGGGCCCAGCGACTGGGAGACCGACGGTAAGCCCGGAGACGAACAGTGAGCCACAAAGACGGACGGCAACTCAGGCCCACTGGCGGTCATGCAGGTCGACCTTCAAAGAGTCGGGGCATGACCGAGCAGAAACACGGCTGTGATGAGGCGGTGAGGTCAGGGTTCCAGTTGTCGAACATCTCAAGGCGAAGCTGGCAAAAACAGCGTCGACACGATCGCAGTTGTGGCCATAAGCCCCCTGACACCCACCCTAGAGCAGCGATGACCGCGGGCGGACGTCCCAGGGCTGACGAAGGTGTCACCTTGTGAAGAGAGCGCCAACCCGGATCAGAGTCCATCCGGGCTGGTGGCCGGAAGTCGGCACCAACGCGGCGCCCATACCGCCGGCATAGCTGATTAGCCTCTCCCCCCACCTAGCCGTCCCAGCCTGAACGCCAAACTCCCCCGACTTACGTCTTTGAGACCACTGCCTACGTAGCCCGCCCATTGCATGCCGCTAGGCCATCCAGATGCCTTAGCTGAAGCTGTAGCGGGACTAAGCATGGGAACCGCCGTAGCATCACCTCGAACCTAATTGCGGTAGCAGCTCGTACGCTTACCTGCCATCGACCTAGCAGTAGGAGCAACGAACGCTGCTAAGCAATCTTGGGCACGCAACGAGTAAGTGAGCATCTCTCACGAGCTACGAGCAAGGTCTTCATCTACGAAAGTGGCGGGCACTAAGCGCCAAGGCATTGGTGAGAAGCACTATCCACAACCTGTGCGCAACGCTTGTTGACGACGGTCTGCCCGCCGTTTCACGTGAAACAGGGCCAATGGACCAGAGTTGTGCACGGCAGTATCCACAGGGTGCGCAGCGCTGCGACGTCGTGTTTCACGTGAAACGGCGGCACCTGTGGATAACTTCTGTGGATAACTTTGGACTGTGGGTGGGCACCTACCCGCGGTGATCACGTCCGGTCTTGCTTGACGATTAGCTAGTTGTCCACAGGCGGAAAATTGACCCACGACATGGCCGTCTACCTGCACTAGGGTCAGCGTCGTGCTCGACGAAACGCATCCACTTCCCGACTTCACCCGCTGGCCGTCCTTCCCGTTCGAAGGCGACATGCGCGTCAAGCCCCTTCACCCGCCCGTGGATGTCGAGCCGGCTCGCAGTGGTGAGGACCCCGCCGACTGTGTCGCCTGCAACACGCCCGATGACTCGTACATCTGGGTCAGCGAACGGTGGCGGGTCCGCGGCTTGGACCGTCCGACTGGCCTGCCGATCGTCCTGATCCTTGAGTGCCGCTCGCATCTCGATCTTGGAGATTTGCCCAATCTTCTGGCGGCAGAGCTGGGAGTTATGACGGTACGACTAGAGCGCGCCATCCGTTCCCTCGACGGTGTCGCCAGGGTCCATGTGAACCGGTGGGGCGACGGCTCAGCCCACCTCCACATGTGGTTCCTCGCCCGCCCTCAAGGCCAGCTCCAACTGCGCGGAACGTTCCTCTCCCTGTGGGACGACATCCTCCCCGTCATCCCCGAAGAGCAGTGGCTCGACAACCTAGCCCTCGTGGCCGCCTGGTTAGCAGGGTTCGGCGGCCGAGCAATCGCCGAGCCAGCCCATATCCAATGGGAATCCCCGGCGACCTTCGACATCAACCCGCCAGCCCCCGCTGGCCCATCACCCGCCGATACCCGAGGAGCTCCTGCCGCCTCGGCGGCCATGGACGACCCCGCGACTTCGGCCAGCTCCTCAGCAACCGGCTTGCCAGCGACAGTAGCCGTCCATCACGCAGGTCCCGACGCCATCAAGGACGTCGTCGACAGCAGCCGGGAGAACAACGAAGCTGTAAGCGGTTGGGGCTCGGTGTACGCCTCAGCAAGCCAGCGCCCTGAACCCGCCGATGCGCCGGAACCCTCAGAAACCCCCGAGGCGACAACGGCGTCGGCTGAGGAAGCCGCGACGGCGGCGAACGACGAAGACACTCACGACCTCAGGAGCAGGGCGACTGCTCATCCCGGCGAGAAACATTCAACAGCCGCTAGCGGGCCGACTACGCATGTCCGCGAGGACACCCAAGGTCCCAGCCCTGAGGACGCTACAAGCTAAGACTGTAGTGACGCGCAAGCCTGCGACGGAGAAACCGCGGAACCCATGAACGCGGGGACTGGAGCCGCGGAGCCGCGGGGACTGCATTGGCGTCAAAGCTGTGGCACGGAACGCGGCAGCCGGCGACTGGCGAGGTCGGACGCAAGCCAGGCGGCGATCGCGCGAGCGAAGTCCACAGGCCGACGTTCACCTGGTCGTGAAGTGCACAAAGGCAACAGCGAGCCCCACAGCAGAAGCCGGTCCCACGGCAAGACGCAGCAAAGCCCCGATCCGCCGTTCCAAGGCCACCCAGCTCACGCTTCAAACAGCCCCAGCCGAGCGCAACCTCCTACCAGGCCCCCCGCTCCACGGCCAGCCGAACCAATTCCCCCAGCACCTTCCCGAACTCCAACCCCCCGGCCTGAACAGCCAAAGGCAGCAGCGAAGTCTCAGTCATCCCCGGCGATACATTCACCCCGAGCACGTGCGGCTCCCCCTCCGCGTCCACGATCAGGTCGACCCGGGCCAGATCCTTCAACCCCAGCGCCCGGTACGCACCCAGCGCCCGCCCAGCCACAGCCGAAGCAATCGCTGCCGGCAGTCGCGCCGGGGTATGCCACGTTGTCAGGCCGGCCGTGTACCGGGCCGCGTAGTCGTACACCCCGTTGCGCGGCACGATCTCTACGGCCGGGAGGGTGAACGGGCCCTCCCCCAGGTCGAGTACCGACACTGCCACGGACGTCCCGGTCACGTACTTTTCCACCAGGGCCGTGGAGTCGTAGGCGAAGCAGCTGACCATGGCGGCCGACAACGCGGTGGACTCGCGGACCACCGATGCACCTAGCCCTGAGCCGCCTTGAGCCGGCTTGACCATCAGCGGCAAGCCGAGGCGCTCCTCGATGCGGGCCAGCACTGCCACAGCCCCGAGCTCGGAGAATCGATCGTGGGGCAGGGCTACCCAGTCTGGTGTGAGGATTCCCTCTTCCCTCAGTCTGGACTTGGCTGACGGCTTGTCCCAAGCGAGGCGGGCTGCCGCGGCTGGGGAGCCGACGTAGGGGATGCCGCAGAGGTCGAGCACGCCGCGCAGCGAGCCATCCTCCCCGGTTGCACCGTGCAGGGCGATGACCACCGCGTCTGGGGGGTCCTCCTGAAGCGTGGGCAGCAGGGCGACGTCGGCGTCCCGAAGTTCTGCGGACAGGCCGGTGGCGCGTAAGGCGTCCAGGACGCGGCGGCCGGAGCGCAGGGATACGTCGCGTTCGTAGGAGAGGCCGCCGGCCAGGACGAGGATGTGTGGCTCTGTGGACGTACCCATGGAATTGATCATGCCAAGTCGGGGCCGGGGGTGTCCGCGGCGGCCGGACCACGACGGCGCTGGGGGGTGGTTGGGCCGAAGACCGCGCGCAGGGCTAGTTCCTGCTCCATCACGCCGGCGAGCCTGCGGATGCCTTCGCGGATGCGGTCGGGCGGCGGGAAGGAGAAGTTGAGCCGCATGTTGCTCGTGCCGGTGCCGTCGGCATAGAACCCGGTGCCGGGCACATAGGCAACCCTGGCGGCGATCGCGCGCGGCATCATGGCCTTGGAGTCCAAGCCATCAGGAATGGTCGCCCAGACGAACAGGCCACCGTTGGGACGGGTCCAGGTGGTGCCTGCGGGCATGAGGTCGCGCAGAGCATCAAGCATGGCGTCGCGCCGGTCCCGATAGATTTCCCGATACGTTTTCAGCTGCTCCCGCCACGGCATCGTCGCCAGATATTGCGTCACGGCGGACTGCGCGAACGCGCTCGGGCACAGGATGTTCGCCTCGGAAGCCATGACCAGCTTCTCGCGTACGGCATGAGGGGCCA
Organism: Actinoplanes sp. TFC3; assembly: GCF_001553785.1. Lineage (GTDB taxonomy): Bacteria > Actinomycetota > Actinomycetes > Mycobacteriales > Micromonosporaceae > Actinoplanes. Next base: position 21,354 of record NZ_LOJP01000001.1, on the reverse strand, counting down.
GAATCCAGCCGACCCGCAGCCCCGGCGCAAACGTCTTGGAGAAGGTGCTCAGGTAGAACACGCCTTCCCGGCGCCGGGCCCGCAGCGGACGCGGGGTCTCCCCTTCGAAGCTGAGCATGCCGTACGGATCGTCCTCGACCACCAGCAGCCCGTGCCGCTCGCAGATGTCGAGCACCTGCTCGCGGCGTTCCTCGGTCAGCGTGACACCGGCCGGGTTCTGGTACGTCGGAATCGTGTACAGGAACTTCGCCCGGCCCCCGGTGGCCACGATGGCCTCCTCGAGTGCTGCCGGGATCAGGCCGTCCGCGTCCATTGCCACGTGCCGGACCTGTGCCTGGGCAGCTTGGAACACGCCGAGTGCGCCGACGTAGGTCGGCCCCTCGGCGAGCACCACGTCACCCGGGTCCAGGAACAGCCGTGCCACCAGGTCGAGCGCCTGCTGACCGCCGACGGTCACCACCACGTCATCCGGCGACGCACCGGTGATGCCGGACAGCTCCATGACCTGACAGATGTGCTCGCGAAGCTCGATGGTGCCCTGGCCGATGCCGTACTGCAGGCTCGTGGTGCCCAGGTCGGCCCCGACCTTGTTCATCATCTCGCCCACCGCGTCCAGCGGCAGCGCAGCGATGTAGGGCTGGCCGCCGGCCAGCGACACCACCTCGGGACGGCTGGCCACGGCGAACAGGGCGCGGATCTCGGAGGTGGTCATCCCCCGTACGCGCCGCGCGTAGCGGTCGGTGTAATCGTCTTGAGTCGTGCCGGTCATGCGGCTTCACCCCTCGATGCGGCTGGTCACAAGTGGGGTCCATGCTAGACGCGTCCGACCATGTGCCAACGGGGTTGACCACCGAGCGGGACACCCGGCCGAGTCCGATCCGCTGCCGTTCACGGCGATTGCGGCGTAGGATCCACTGCGAAAATCCACACCTTCTCAAGGGGCCCGCCGATGTCGCGACGCCTGGTCAACCTGACCCTCGACACCCTCGAGGACCTGCCCCGGCCCTGCCGCGGGTGCGTCTACTGGGAGCTCGATCCGGTATCCGCCGAGCGCGCCTGCGCCTCCGGCGACCCGGGTTTGGAGAAGGAGGCCTGGGTCTCGCAGACCCTGCTGGAGTGGGGTTCCTGCGGCAAGCTGGCCTACGTCGACGGCATGCCGGCCGGGTTCGTCATGTTCGCACCGCCGGCCTACGTGCCGCGGTCCATGGCGTTCCCCACCTCACCGGTCAGCGCCGATGCCGCTCTGCTGATGATCGCGCATGTGGTGCCGGCGTTCGCCGGTGGCGGGCTGGGCCGGATGCTCGTGCAGGGCGTGGCCCGCGACCTGACCAAGCGCGGCATCAAGGCCATCGAGGCGTTCGGCGACCAGAAGTTCGGCGAGGCCGGCGAGGGCGAGGAAGGCTGCGTCGCGCCTGTCGACTTCTTCCTGTCGGTCGGCTTCAAGACAGTCCGGCCGCACCCGCGTTATCCCCGCCTGCGGCTGGAGCTGCGCACCGCCCTGTCCTGGAAGTCCGACGTCGAATACGCGTTGGAGAAGCTGCTCGGCTCGATGAGCCCGGAGACGTTGCTGCGACCGGTGCGCCCGGTCACAGCAACGACGTCAACGGAGAGCTAGCCGCCGTCAGGCGTTGCGAGACGCAAGCGCCAGACGCAGCTGGCGCACGTCGATCGAACCCGTGGGCACATCGGCCTCCACCGGGAAGTACATGCGCTGGACGGCGGCCAGGACGGCCTCGACGATCTGCTCGCGGAACAGTGGATCCACCAGCCGCTCGCGGTCCACGGGCGACGACAGATAACCGAGATCCACCCGTACGGCGGGCATGCGCGTCAGCCGCAACAACTCCCACGTCTTGGCGTGGATCCGGCAGTCCCGCATGCCCGTGCGCACGACGACTTCGCGCTGCACCAGGTTGGCCAGCCGCTCCCCCACTGTCGAGGTGAGCCCGTTGCCGGTGCCGTAGTGGTAGGTCGCCACACCATCGGCGGCCGGGGTCTCCTGGCCGTCCAGGTGCAGCGAGATGAGCAGGTCGGCGCCGAGGCTGTTGGCCAGCGCAGCGCGCTCCTGCCCGGTCATCGACGGCTGGGCAGGAGCCGGGCCGCGGGTCAGGTGCACGCGCATCCCGGCCGCGGCGAGCCGGCCCTCAAGCCGGGTGGCGATGTCGAACACCAGGTCCGCCTCGGTCCACCGCAGCTGCCCGTCGGGTACGACCACGCCCAGGTCGTCGGCGCCGCCGTGACCCGGGTCGATCACAATCGTCTTGCCGACCAGGCTGGAGCCGGACTGGCGGAACGCCTCGGCCTCGCGCAGCCAGTTGGGGCGGCCGCCGACCACCTTGCGGCCGAGCCGGCGCAGCGCCTTCATCGTGTTCGGGCCGCATGAGCCGTCCGGGATGAGGCCCACCTCGCGCTGGAACTGGGCGACCGCGCGAGCCGTGCGCGGGCCGTAGATGCCGTCCGCCCGCCCGGTGTCAAAGCCCATCTCGAGCAGCCGCTCCTGCAGCGTGCGCACGTCCTCGCCGACCAGGAAGGTGGGCACCGAGTGGAACAGCGTGCGAGCGCCGAGCTTCCAGCGGGCGCCGTCCAGCGCCGACCAGGTCTCCGTGCCGACCAGCCCGTCCACGCCGAGGCCGCGGCTCTGCTGGAACGCGCGGACCGCGGTCTCGGTGGCGTCGTCGAAGTCGGTCCCGCCATCGGCCAGCAGCTCCAGATCCACCAGGATCGACCGGATCTCCTCGACGGCCGGACCGGTGTCTCCACGTCGGATCGATCGCACGCGCGGCTCCTAAGAACTGAGGGGGACGTACCAGGGGCAACTCACGGGAGCGTACTCCGTGGTGGGAAGCACGGCTTTAGCGCCGCAAAGGACAACGCCTCGCACCCGTGCGGATGCGAGGCGTTGCGTGAAGCTGCTTACAGGGCCGACTCGATGAAGTTCACCAGGGCACCCTTGGGCTTGGCGCCGGCCACGGAGTTGACCGGCTCGCCGCCCTTGAACAGGGTCAGCGTCGGCACGGACATCACCCGGTAGGCGCGGGCGGTCTCCGGGTTCTCATCGATGTTGAGCTTGACGATCTCCACCTTGTCGCCCATTTCCTTGGCGATCTCGGCGAGCAGCGGGTCGACCTTCTTGCACGGCGCGCACCATTCGGCCCAGAAGTCGACAAGGACCACCTTGTCGGACTGCAGCACGTCACTCGTAAAGGTGGCGTCGGTGACGGCCTTGGTTGCTCCCACTAGGACCTCCTGGTTGGACTGCTCTGCCGGTGTTCCTACAGCTTTAGAGTTCGACGAACGAGGCGATGAAGCGCTCGGCGTCCAGGGCGGCGGAACAGCCGGTGCCCGACGCCGTGATGGCTTGACGGTAGGTGTGGTCGACCAGGTCACCCGCGGCGAACACGCCGGGCACGTTGGTGCGGGTGCTCGGGGCGTCGACCTTGACGTAGCCCTCATCGTCCAGCTCGACCTGGCCCTTGAAGAGCTCGCTGCGCGGGTCGTGGCCGATCGCGACGAACACGCCGGTCACGTCGAGCACCTTGGTCTCGCCGGTCTTGAGGTTCTTGATCCGCGCGCCGGAGACCTTGCCGTCCTCGCCGAGGATCTCCTCGACGGCGGAGTCCCACTCGACCTTGATCTTCTCGTTGTTCAGCGCGCGAAGCTGCATGACCTTGCTCGCCCGGAACGAGTCGCGGCGGTGCACGATCGTCACGGTCTCGGCGAAGCGGGTCAGGAAGGTGGCCTCTTCCATCGCGGAGTCGCCACCGCCGACCACGATGATGTGCTGGTTGCGGAAGAAGAAGCCGTCACAGGTGGCACACGACGAGACGCCGTGGCCCAGCAGCTCCTGCTCGCCGGGGATGCCCAGCGGCCGCCACGCGGAACCGGTGGACAGGATCACCGCGCGGGCGAAGTATTCCTTCTCGCCCACCCAGACAGTCTTGAGGCCTTCGGTGCCGGCCTCGGTCGGCTTGTCGCCGAGCTCGACGCGGGTGACGTCATCGGTAATGAACTCGGCGCCGAACTTCTCGGCCTGCGCGCGCATGTTGTCCATCAGCTCGGGACCCATGATCCCGTCGCGGTGCCCAGGGAAGTTCTCGACCTCGGTCGTGGTCATCAGCGCACCACCGGACTGGACGCCCTCGATGACCAGCGGCTTCAGATTCGCGCGAGCCGCGTACAGCGCCGCGGTGTAACCGGACGGCCCCGAGCCGATGATGATCAGATTGCGGACCTCGTCCACTGCCGACTCCTCAGTCTGGTTCGCCGTGATCCGGCGACATCGCACGCTAGAACGCCATGGTAGAAGAGCAACATTCCCGTGCGGCACGGCTTGTGGGCCGCAGCATAGGTGGGCGGCCTCACAACGATGAAATATCCGTTCAGCCTACCTGTACGGAAGCCAGCGCACCGCTGCCCGTCCCGGGTGTGCCGCACTCCGGTCCCACCGCCCAGACCCAGGCCCCGGAGGTCGCGCTGAAGTGCACAATCAGCGCCGGAGAGCCCTGGAACCGGGCGTAATCGACGGTCTGCACGGTGATCGGCGCGGCCCCGCTTTCGGCGTTGATGGCTTCGATGCAGGCATGCAGCGCCTCGACCAGCCGGAGCCGGCCCAGCGCCCCCTCGGTGGTGCTCGCCTTGCTGGTCGCGACGTCGGGGGAACCCTCCCCGTAGGCGCGCGCGTCCTTGGAGCCGAGCAGCGTGCGCGACACCGCCTGATCAAGGGTCTGCCGGGTGTAGTCGATGCCGCTCTCGGTCTGCGCGGGCAGGGCCGCCAGCGTCGCCGCCTCGGGCACCGAGGCAGCACTTGACAGGGAGTCGCCGGAGGAGTCCGACGAACCGAGGTCCGGGCCGAAGCCGAGGAACGCCAGAGCTGCGGCCGCCACACCGAGCGGAGCAGCCCACTTCAACCGGCGTACCCGCTTCGACCGGCGGCTGACAACCGGTCGGTCACCGTCGCTGCTGACCGGCCGATTGCCGGTGCTGGTGACCGGCGGGTCGTTGGGGACGGCGACGAGGCGGGGCGGCGGTGGGGCGGCCAGCGCGGCTTCGACCCGCTCGGCCACATCGGCGGGCATCGGCTCGGGCTCGCGTCCCCAGGCCTTGAGGGCGGTGGAGACCGCGCCGGACCCGGCGGACAGCTCGACGAAGGCCTCCTGCCAGGCCGGATCATCGGCAATGCGACGGGCAACGAGAACCTCGTCCGGGGTGCCGTCCAGCGCGCCGCCGACGAAGTCGGCCAGCAGGTCGATGTCGACCCCGCTGAACTCTGCCCCGGTCACGGCCGTTCCCCTCTGTCACCCGGGCCAGGAACCGGCCCGGTCGCACTCGACCCGGATGAGACGCGCCCGCCCGCGCTGGGGTTCCCGGGCTCCGAGCCGTCCTTCAGGTGCTTCAACGCCAGGGCGAGCCGGGCCCTTCCCCGCGCACACCGGCTCTTGATGGTGCCTTCGGCCACCCCGAGAATCTCCGCGGCCTCGACAACGGCATAACCCTGCACGTCCACCAGGACCAACGCGGCTCGCTGCTCAGCGGGAAGATTGGCCAGCGCCGCCCGTACCACCAAAGCGGTGTCATGGTCTTGGACCGGTGCCGCCGGTTCCGGACCACCACCGGCGGTGTGGCTGCCATCGGGCAGGGGCACGGTTGGATGAGCCTGCCGGCGCCGGATGCGGTCAAGGCAGGAATTCACCACAATCCGGTGCAACCACGTGGTGACCGCGGACTCCCCGCGAAAACGAGCGGCCGCGCGATGAGCCGAAAGCAGAGCATCCTGTACGGCGTCAGCCGCCTCTTCGCGATCCCCGATGGTCCGCAGCGCCACCGCCCAGAGCCGATCCCGATGCCGCCGGACCAGCTCGTTGAACGCCTGGGTGTCGCCGTCGACGTGTGCCCGCAGCAGCTCGGCGTCGCTGGGCTCCGGGCCCGCGCCGCTGCTGTCGCCGCCAGTGGTCACGCGTGCAATCTAGCCGAGCAGATACAGCTACGTCCCGCCCCGCCCAGCGCGGAACGCAACTGATCAGTTGCCGTAGACCTCGACGCTGGACATCTCCATGCGGTACTTGCCGTCGTTGTCGAGGGGCAGTTCGGTGACCCACACCAGGATGTACTGGTACTTGGTCTGCGCGTCGAACACGTTGAAGAGCGTGTTGGTGCCGTCGGTCTTCTCGGTGTCGCCGTCGCCGAGCTTCTTGAAGTCCTTGGCAACCTTCGCGTCCCCGGAAGAGCTGTCGCCCGGGTCGCTGGTGCCGGTCCGGATGTCCATCCCGATCCCCGGGGACGTCGTCTCGACGCGTACCTCGGAGATCGTGTGCGGAGCGCCCAGGTTGATCAGCAAGCCCATGCCCGGCTTGTTGTAGAACTTCGCCTCGTTGAAGCCCTGGGTCTTCCAGACGGTGTCCTTGTCGTTATCCACGACGTTCTTCGCCTCCGGGCCGTCCTGCCGGCTGCCTTCGGGCGGGTCCACGATGCGTACCATGTCGGCCGTCAGCGGGATCTTCTTCGGCGCTGTAGTGGCGGTGTCGCCCCCGCTGTTCGGGTCAGAACCCTGCGTCGAGCCGTTGCCACCACCGTTTTGCGGAGCCGAGTTGGCCTGCGTGGTGCTGGGGTTCTGGTCGCCCCCGGAGTCGCTGATGGCGCGGATGCCGAAGACCAGGCCGAGGATGGCGATCACGGCGAGGGCCGCCACGCCGATCACGATTTTGCGGGTGCTGCGGACCGGTTCCGCCGAGGTGCCCTGGGTGAAGCGCAGCGGGCCGACTTCTTCGTAGTCGTCGTCGGCGGAGGAGTCGAGGCGGGACAGCTCGGCGGTCAGGGCCTCGGCTTCCGGGGCGGCAACGCGCTTGTCGAGCAGGTCCATCGTCAGGTCGTCGAGATAGGCCGGGACGCCGGCGCGCACCTGACGGGGGGTGGTGACCGCGCCGGTGTTGTCGCGGGTGGCGTCGGGCAGGGCGGACGCGGCGATCTCGGCGTGCGGCCAGTGGCCGGTCAGCGCGTAGTAGAGGATGCCGCCAACCGAGCGGACGTCCATCTCGGCGCTGTCGGCGGAGTCGGCTCGGGCGTCGGCCAAGACCACGCGGCCGTCGTCGCCGATGAGCGTCGTTCCGGGATGGACATTGCCGTGCACCATCCCGGTTGCGTGCACTGCGGCCAGCGCGTCGGCCAGCGCGTGGGCGATGGCGGTGGCGCGGCGCGGGTCGAGTGGTCCCTCCTGGGTCACCAGCTCGCGCAGGGACTCGCCGTCGACCCACTCGCGCACCACGTAGGCGCGCTCCCCCTCGTCGATCGCGTCGTAGACGCCGACCAGGTTGGAGTGGATCACGCGGCTCGCGTCGACCGCCGCCTGCAGCATCTCGGTGGCGGAGTCGCCGCCAGGGTGCCGCAGCACGACCGCGACGGGCCGCCGGAGAATGACATCGATGCCCCGCCAGACCTGCCGGCCAGCACTGTCGTTGTTGACGTGCTCCTCGAGCTGGTACCGCTCGGCCAGGATCTCGCCGACGGTGGGCGCACCGAAGGTCATGACCGGTCCGGCCTCGTCGGCCGCGGTCTCGTGGCCTTCGCCGACCTGGGTCACCCGTCCTCCCTCGGTGAGTCCGCTCGTGTCGCCCCCGACCTTACCCGTACGGGGCCAAGGTCCTACAGGTCATCCCTGGGCGCGGCACTCGTCCGAGGCCGCCCGCCAGCACCGTTTAGGCCGCTCGGAGACTAAGAATCAACTGTTCAGCGCAGGTAGTGAAGAGATGCGTCACATCAGCGACCAAGTTTGCGACGCACCATGCCGACGACCTGACTGACTTCCTGGACCTTCAGCAGCGTAGCGGCCACGAGGTAGCTCGTAACGATCACCCCGCCGCCGACAATTACCTGCAAAAGCGCCGGAATGCGGCCGGGCGTGTCGCCGCCGGGCAGGATTTTGACCACCAGCAGGCCGGCCACCGCGGCTGTCGCGGCGGCAATGATCACCCGGATCAGGGCGCGGCCGACCGAGCCGAGGTTGAGCCGGCCGATCCGGCGGCGCAGCAGGGAGAGCGAGATGACCGCCGATAACAGGTACGAGACCGCGTTGGCCGCCGTCATCCCCGCCGCGGTCAGCGACTTGGACATGACCTCAGCGACGAAGAAATAGCCGGCGATCCGTACGGCCACAACCGGCAAGTTGATCAACGCGACCGTCTTGTTGCCCTGCAGCGCGTAGAACGCGTAGTTGCAAAGGTAGCTGATGGACAGCGGGATGACGGCGAATGCCGCGATGATCAGCACATTGCCGGTGGCGAACGCCTGGTCGTACTTGAGCGCACCACCCTGGAAGAGCGTCACCGCGATCGGTACGCCGAGCACTCCGTAGATCACGCAGATCGGGGCCAGGGCGGTGGTGGTGAGCCGAATGCCCCGGCTGAGGTCGGCGCTCACGTCGGCGAACCGGCCCTCGTCCGCGGCCGCGCTCATCTTGGGCAGCAACGCGGTCATGACCGAGACGCCGATGATGCCGTGCGCCATCATCGTCAGCAGGAAGACGTTGTTGAACGCGAGCAGGCCGGCGTTCTCGTCGCCGCCACCGACGCCGCTGAGCATCCGGGCGAGCACCGAGACCGCGATCTGGTTGGCGGCCACCCACAGCAGCATCCAGCCGGCCAGCGGGCCGACTTCGTTGAGGCCAAGGGCGCGCGGGTTCCACTGCCAGCTCCAGCTGAAGCCGACCTTGCGCAACGCCGGCACCAAGCCGATGGCCTGCACGATCATGCCCAGCAGGGTGCCGCCACCGATGAGCGCGATCTCGCCGGGGGACATGTCGCCCGGCTTGAGGCCCGACGCGGTGCCGTAGAACAGCACGAAGGCGCCGCAGGTGGCGATGACGACCAGGTTGTTGAGGATCGGGGCCCACATTGGCGCGGCGAAGTGACCGCGGACGTTGAGCACGGCGCCGATCAGCGCGGACAGGCCGGTGAAGAAGATCATCGGCAGGATCCAGTAGGACAGCGAGGTGACCAGGTCCCGGTAGGCCGGGCCGGCTTTGTCGTCCGCCTGGATCACGGTGATCACCGGAGCCAGCACGGTCACGATCAACGCGGCGGCGCCGAGGGAGACCACAGCCAGCGTCAGCAGCCGCTGGGTGAAAAGCTGCCCGCCGTCCGGCTCGGCCTTGCGCTTACGGACCAGCAGCGGGATGAGCACGCTGGTCAGCACCCCGCCCAGCAGCAGCTCGTAGATCTGGTTGGGCAGGAACGTGGCGCTGGTGTACGGGTCGCCGATCGCCTTGCCCAGCGTCATGCCGATGAGCATGTTGCGCACGAAGCCGATGATCCGGCTGACCAGGCTGCCAGCCGCCATGACGGCGCTGTTGCCGAGCGTGCTGCGCTTGACCGCGGGTTGCTCTTCCACATCCTCGGCAACGGCGGGGCGCCCGTACACGGTTCCTGCCGGTGTGGGCGGAATCACTTCGGGTGGCAACGGCTGATCGGACGCCGCGGTGGGCAGCGTGGCGGTGCTGTCGACAGCGACGAAGAACGTGCCCTCATCGGGTCGGTCCGGCTCGTCGCCGGGCACGGCGTTCACGCTGCGGTAGATGCCGCCGCTCACCAAGACCTCCCCAGGTACCCCAACACAGACGCCACCCTAGCTACCGGGTGCTTCAGACGTGTCGGCGCACGAGGGTGCCCGGTACGGCGCCGGCCAGCGTCTCGACCATCCAGCACGCTTCGAGCGGGACCAGGGGCTCGCTGAGCGCATCGAGCACTGTCGGATGGTCGCAGCCGGCCTCGGTCAGCACGTTGAGCAGGTGGTTGACCGTGCGTAGGTCACCGGTGGCGGCGATCTGGCGGGCGAGCGGGCGGCTTTGGTCGTACACCTTCTCCTCAGGCACTTGGGAGAGCCGGCGCGATGCCCGCCGTACCAGGTCGAACAGCCCTTCTTGGGGAAAGCGGGAGCTGTCACGGACCTGCAGGCGCGGCACGGAGGGTGAGGTGTACGCCGCGATCGCGGCCTCGTCGAGCACTTGCGGTGAGGGCTGCGGCGGCTTCGGCCACCACGTGTCGCCCGTGAACAACGGCAGCGGGGCCTGTTCGGGGCCCGATGGCGCAGGCGGCGGAACCTCGCGGCGCAAGGATCGGTAAGCGGCCTCACGCACCGCCTCGACCGTGCCCTCGTCATCCTCGGCGGTGGTCGGAGCGAACGGCCCGAGCAGCGCCACGACCAGGCCCGGATGCGGCAGGGTGGGATCCTCCAGGGCAATCACCCGGGCGAACAGATCGAGTTCGTCCCAGCGCAGCGCGGCCGGAAACGGGCGGCCCGGCGCGACCCAGCCCAGCTGCACCGGCTCGCTCGTCGCGGGTTCGCGCAGGCCCAGCGCCTGCTCACCGGTGGTCAAGCCGATGTCGAGCACCAGGCCATAGCCGCCGGTAACCGGCAGCGAGACCCTGAGTTCGGCCTGCTCGGGATCGGGGATCGCGCCGCCCTCCGCCCGCAGCAAGGACCAAAAATCCGGTTCTTCGCTGAGGCGTCGCAGCGCCTCGGGTACGGGCACGACGTCTATCCTGCCCGCTGCGCTCGGGGACTGCCACGACCGATACCCTGGTAGTCCCATGTCTGTGTTGAACTCGGCCCAGCGCAACGCCGTCCAGGAGCTGTTGCGGGTCTCCCCCGTCGCCGACGAGCTGGGGCGCCGTTTCGGTGCCGCCGGCCATGAGCTGCACCTGGTCGGCGGCTCGGTGCGTGACGCCTTGCTCGGCCGGCTCGGCGACGACCTCGACTTCTGCACCGACGCTCGCCCGGAGCAGACGCTCGCGCTGGTCAAGGGGTGGGCCGACGCGATCTGGGAGACCGGGCGCGAGTTCGGCACCATCGGCGTGCAGAAGAACGGGCTGCGGCTCGAGATCACCACCTACCGGGCCGAGTCGTACGACGGCGTCACGCGCAACCCGACGGTGGAGTACGGCGACAACCTGCTCGATGACCTGCGCCGCCGCGACTTCACGATCAACGCGATGGCCGTCAGCCTGCCGGGGCACGTGTTCACCGACCCGCACGGCGGCCTCGAGGACCTGGCGCAGAAGATCCTTCGTACGCCGTCGCGGCCCGAGGAGTCGTTCGGCGATGATCCACTTCGGATGCTGCGGGCCGCCCGGTTTGCGGCGAAACTCCAGTTCACAGTGGATCCTACGGTGCTCACGGCGATCAAGGCGATGGCCACCGACCTGGACCGGATCACCGCCGAGCGGATCCGCGACGAGTTCACCAAGCTGCTCTGCGGCGCCGACCCCATCGGTGGCCTGCGCCTGCTGGTCGACACCGGACTGGCCGACCGCTTCCTGCCTGAGCTGTCCGGTCTCAAGCTGGAGATCGACGAGCACGCCCAGCACAAGGACGTCTACGAGCACACCCTGATCGTGGTCTCCAACGCCGTTCGCCTCGAAGGCGACACCGGCCCCGACTTAATCCTGCGCATGGCCGCGCTGATGCACGACGTCGGCAAGCCGGCCACCAAGGCGGTGGGCCGCGACGGCCGGGTCAGCTTCCATCACCACGAGGTCGTCGGCGCGCGCCTGACCAAGCAGCGCATGAAGGCCATGAAATACCCCAAGGACGTGACCACCGAGGTGGTCCAGCTGGTCGCCTTGCACCTGCGTTTCTACGGGTACGGCCGCGGCGAGTGGACGGACTCGGCGGTGCGCCGCTACGTGACCGACGCCGGTCCCCTGCTGTCCCGGCTGCACAAGCTCACCCGCTCGGACTGCACGACCCGCAACAAGCGCAAGGCGGCTGCGCTGGCGGCTGACTACGACGCGCTCGAAGAGCGGATTGCGCGGCTCGAGGCCGAGGAAGACCTGGCCCGGGTCCGCCCTGACCTCGACGGCAACGCGATCATGGAGCTGCTCGGCGTGCCGCCCGGCCCGATCGTGGGCCAGGCGTGGCGCTTCCTGAAGGAGCTGCGCCTGGACCGCGGGCCGCTGCCGCGGGACGAGGCCGAGATCGAATTGCTGCGGTGGGCCCGTGAGCAAGGCCACATTTCATAAGCGCCTACCACTAGGCCGGTCCGGCGCTGAGGCGGTAGTTGTCGAGCTGCGTCGCCCGGCCACCTCCATCCTTGTAGACGCCGGCGTGGCCCGGATGCTTGCATCACGTCATGAGGTTGGTGGTCGACGCCCCGATTGGGCCGCTGGGCGTGGAACTGGACGGGGACACCGTGGTTGGCGTGCGCTTCGGTGCGGCTCTTCCGACGAGTTCGCACGATCATCCGGTGGTCGCCGAGCTGGCCGGCTACTTCACCGGGACGGTGACAGATTTCACGGTGCCGGTCGACGTGCGGGGCGGCTCGGCGTTCGAGCGGGCGGTGTGGGAGCAGATCGCGCTGATTCCGTACGGCGAAATGCGCACTTATGGTGCTATCGCCACCGCGCTCGGTGAGCCCGGAGCGGCTCGGGCAGTCGGTACTGCCTGCAACCGCAACCCGGTGCCGGTGCTCGTGCCCTGTCACCGCGTGGTCGGGGCGGGCGGCAAGATGGTCGGCTTCGGCGGTGGGCTGGAACGCAAGCGGATCCTGCTGGAACTCGAAGCTCGCGTCAGCCTGGCCCAGAGCTGGGGCTTGTCATGACCGAGGCCCGGACCGCACTGCGATCCGGGCCTCGTCGGTGCTACTCGGCTCAGCGCTCGATGTCGCCCTTGATGAAGTCCTCGACGGCCGCCTTGGCGTCGTGGTCGTTGTACTGCACCGGCGGGCTCTTCATGAAGTATGAGCTCGCGGACAGGATCGGGCCGCCGATGCCGCGGTCCTTGGCGATCTTCGCGGCGCGCACGGCGTCGATGATCACGCCGGCCGAGTTCGGGGAGTCCCACACCTCGAGCTTGAGTTCGGCGTTCAGCGGGGTGTCGCCGAAGCTGCGGCCCTCGAGCCGGATGTAGGCCCACTTGCGGTCGTCGAGCCACGGCACGTGGTCCGACGGGCCGATGTGCACGTCGCTCTTGACCATCTCGTGCGGGATCTGGCTGGTCACCGACTGGGTCTTCGAGATCTTCTTCGAGACCAGGCGCTTGCGCTCCAGCATGTTCATGAAGTCCATGTTGCCGCCGAAGTTCAGCTGGTACGTACGCAGCAGCTCGACGCCCCGGTCTTCGAACAGCTTGGCCAGCGCGCGGTGCACGATCGTCGCACCGACCTGGCTCTTGATGTCGTCGCCGACGATCGGCAGGCCCGCGTCCTCGAACTTCTTCGCCCAGACCGGGTCGGAAGCGATGAAGACGGGCAGCGCGTTGACGAACGCGCAACCGGCGTCGATCGCGGCCTGCGCGTAGAACTTGTCGGCCTCTTCCGAGCCGACCGGCAGGTACGCGACGACGACGTCGACCTGCGCGTCACGCAGGGCCTGCGCCACGTCGACGACCTCGGCCGACGACTCCTCGATCATCTCGCGGTAGTAGGTGCCGAGCCCGTCGAAGGTCGGTCCACGCTGGACGCTGACGCCGGTCGGCGGCACGTCGGTCAGCTTGATGGTGTTGTTCTCACTGGCATTGATCGCCTCGGCGAGGTCCATGCCGACCTTCTTGGCGTCCACATCGAACGCCGCGACGAACTCCACGTCCGAGATGTGGTAGTCGCCGAAGGTCACGTGCATGAGACCCGGGACGCGGTCGTTGGGGTCGGCGTTGCGGTAGTACTCCACGCCCTGCACGAGGGACGAGGCGCAGTTACCCACACCGACGATGGCGACGCGGACGGAACCCATCGCGTTTGCCTCCTTGTTCATCACGGCCGGTCCAAGTGCGGAGCCGGTGTTACGGGGGGTGTTTCCACTGCCGGGCCGGCGGCGGAAGAGGGGTTGTTTCTGTCAGGACTGCGGCCGGAGCGCTCGTTGGTGATGAGCTCCTCCAGCCAGCGGACCTCGCGTTCACAGGCGTCCAGGCCATGGCGCTGCAGTTCGAGGGTGTACGCGTCGAGCCGGTCCCCGGCGCGCGCCATCATGTCGCGCAGGCCTTCCCGGCGTTCCTCGATGCGACGCCGGCGGCCCTCGAGGATGCGCAGACGGGTCGCCCGGTCGGTGCGCGAGAAGAAGGTGAAATGCACACCGAAGCCCGCATCGTCGTACGTCTCGGGGCCCGCCTGGGCGAGCAGATCGGCGAAGCGCTCCTTGCCTTCGGCAGTGATCTTGTAAACAATGCGGCCCCTTTTGCTGGTCATCGGGGGCACGATGCTGGTGCTGGCGGCCTGTTCGCTGATCCAACCCGCGGTGTTCAGCCGCTTGAGGGTCGGATAGAGGGTGCCGTAGCTGATCGCGGCGCGCAGGGTGCCGAGCTTGGCGGCTAGTTCCTTACGCAGCTCGTACCCGTGCATCGGCGCTTCTTGGAGCAGACCAAGGATGGCCATCTCAAGCATCCGGTCCCTCCCTTGTTCGCGATGTATCGGGCCGATACATCTTCACCGTAGACCGGGTCTCCCGAAAAGAGCAAGATCGTGATGCGGTGCGGTCGCCACGCCACGCTGCGTGATGGCGGTCGCCCTTCGCGAGCGGACCGCGTACTCTCGTCGCCATGCGCACGCAGCGGCAGGTCGTCGACTACTCGCTTCAGAAGCGAGCGCTGCTGCGTGACGTGCACAACGGCAAGATCGGGACTCTTGAGGTCTGCGATGCTTCGCCGTACCTGAAAAACGCAGCTAGGTTCCACGGCGAGCCGACGGACGAGCGTTGTCCGATCTGCCGCCGCGACAACCTGACTCTGGTGCACTACATCTACGGCGACGAGCTCAAACAGTCCGCCGGCCAGGCTCGCAAGCTCGCGGAGCTGCCGGTCCTGGCAATGACGCTGCGTGAGTTTCAAGTCTTCGTGGTCGAGGTGTGCCAATCCTGCGCGTGGAACCATCTGATCGAGCAATACCTGCTCGGCCGGGACGCGCTCACTGCCGACGAACTGGACAAGGGCGCGGCTGCAGTCGCTGCGTCCGCCTCGGGCCGCCACCGCGAGACAGGATCGTCGTCACATCGCCGGGAGGGCAGACAGTGATCGCCCTCAACGTCGCTAACGTTGACTCGATCCGGACCGACACGGGCATCCAGCGCCGCAATCGGTCATTCTTGACATCCGACAGGGCGGCTGCGCGGATGCAGCCCACAACGTCCGTCCGTGGCGATGCCCCACCGAACCCCTCCAGGGTTCCGCAGGCGTGCCACCGCGACCGGTAGGTGTAACCGAATGAACTCGTACGGCGATTCGCAGTCTGCGCGTGCCCGGGCCAGCGTGCCCGGGCCGTCCGCTGCTTCCACGCCTGACGACGATCCGTCCGGCTACGACGATCGTCCCGCGCCCGACGCGTACCGGCGCCCCGCCGGTGGCCGCGCGAGCGTGAGCGGATCCGTGCCGCGTGGTGCCGCCTCGGTGGGGTCGGCGTCGGTCGGATCGGCGGCAGCGGGCGGACGCGCCTCCGTGGCTCCGGGCCGGGCCTCAGTGGGCGCAGGCACAGGCTCCGTGGGTGGCCGTGCAGCCGTCGGCGGTCGAGCCTCGGTCGGGTCGGCGGCTGCGTCCGGTGGCCGCGCCTCGGTTGCGCGCGCGGCCGTGCGTCCGGTGTCCCCGGCGGCAGGCGGTGCGGGCCTCGGTCCCGACGAGCCCGGCGGCAAGCGCGGCGGCGCGGCCAAGATCCTCAACAAGGCGGCCAAGAAGCGCCGGCGGGCCAACATCCTCACCGCCGCGGCCGCCGTCCTGGTCATCCTGGCCGGCGGCGGCGTGGTCGTGGGCACCTGGTTCTTCGACGGTGTCGACCTGCCCGCCCCGAAGACCGAGAACCAGACCAACAAGATCCTCGACGCCAAGGGCCAGGTGCTCGCCAAGACCGGCGAGGACCTCACGCTGGTGCCGATCAAGAGCGTCAACCTGTACGTGCAGCACGCCGTTGCCGCGGCCGAGGACAAGAACTTCTACGACCACAACGGCATCGACATGAAGGGCATCGTCCGCGCCGCGTGGAACAACTTCACGGGTGGCAGCCAGCAGGGTGCCTCGACGATCACGCAGCAGTACGCCCGGCACGCTGCTGACCTCAAGGAGATCAGCTACAACCGCAAGCTGCGCGAGGCGGTGATCGCCCGCAAGCTGGAGTCGAAGTACTCCAAAGACGAGATCATGGGGTTCTACCTCAACTACATCTACCTGGGCGAGGGCCGCTACGGCATCGAGGCCGCCGCGCAGGGTTACTTCGGCAAGTCGGTGCTGACCCCGCCGGGGCAGAAGAACGCGATCACGCCGTACGAAGCAGCGGTGCTGGCCTCGATCATCAAGCAGCCGGAACTGGACTCCAAAACCGGGCACAAGGGTTTCGACCCGAACGTGAACCTCCCCGACGCCAAGGACCGGTGGGAGTACACGATGAAGAACATGCTCGAGATGAAGTGGATCTCGCAGGCGGAGTTCGACGCCCGCAAGTACCCGGAGAACATCCGGAAGAAGACCACCGACTCGTGCAAGACGTGTGCCGCTGACAAGCCGGTCGGCATGATCATGCGCCACGTCAAGGCCGAGCTGGCCGCCATGGGCATCTCCAACGACGAATACCAGCGCGGCGGTCTGTCGATCACCACCACGATCGACCCTGACGTGCAGAAGGCGGCCGAGGCAGCCGGATCCCGCAACAGCAAGACGTCGCCGCTCAACGGCCGCGACAAGAAGTACCAGGCGGCGGTCATCGGCATCGACCCCGGCACCGGGCGCGTCCTCGGCTACTTCGGCGGTGACAATCCGCAGGGCATCGACTTCGCGAGCTACATGAAGGGCGACGGCAGCGGGTTCAGCGGCGTCGGCAAGTCGCCCGGCTCGACGTTCAAGATCTACACGCTGGCCGCGGCGCTGAAGGAAAACGTCTCCTTCAAAACGACGTGGGACGGCAAGAAGAAGAAGGCCAACGGCGACGCGATCAGCAACGCGGGCGCCGATGACAACGCGGTCTGCAACGGCAAGATCAGGTACTGCGATCTGGAAACCGCGACGATCAACTCCTACAACTTCCCCTTCTACCAGATCACCCAGGGCATCGGTGTCGACAAGGTGATTGCGGCCGCGCGTGACGCCGGCATCAAGCACATGTGGACCAACGAAGGCAAGATGATCGACCTGACCAAGCCCAATGCCGACCTGTCCGGCTTCGACAACGAAGTGGGTTTCGGTCAGTACGCGGTGTCGCCGCTTGAGCACGCCGAGGGCGTCGCCACGATCGTCAACGGCGGAGTGCGTCACGACGTGCACTTCATCAAGACCGTCAAGAAGATCGACCAGAACACCGGCAAGCTGGTCAACTACAAGAGCGAAAAGCTGGCCGGCAAGCAGGTCTTCCCCGAGGACCAGATGTCCAACCTGCAGGGCGTCATGTCCAAGATCCCGGCGCACGCGAAGAACACATTGCGCAACGGCCGCGAGTCGATCGCCAAGTCCGGCACCTGGGAGTGGGACGACGGCAAGGACAGCCACGTCGGTTCCGGCGACACCTGGTTCGTCGGGGGCATTCCGCAGCTGGCGGCGACGGTCTGGGTCGGCAGCAACCAGAACCCGTTCGAGCTCAAGGAGCCGAAGTCGCAGGGCGGCGGCGACATGTTCGGCTCGGGTACCCCCGCGCAGATCTGGGAAGACTTCATCAACGCCGTCACCAAGGCAAAGACCCTCAAACAAGAGGACTTTCCGCCGCGCCAGGAGACCGGCGACCCCAACAGCGAGTTGCAGACCGGTCAGGTGCCCCCGCCCCCGGCGCCGACGCCAGACCCCCAGCCGCAGAACCAGAACCCGACTTGCGTGCTGTTCCCGGAGCAGTGCGAGAACGGCCAGCCCAAGAACAACGGTGGGAACAACGGCGGCGGCAACAACGGCGGCGGCAACAACAACGGCGGCGGCAACAACGACGGCGGCGGCGGGAACAACAACGGTGGCAACAACAACGGCAACGGAGGGATCACCTTCCCCGGCACCGGCGGCAACCAGAACACGCCGCAGAACAACACCGAGAACGAGGGTGGCTGAGCCTTTCCGCCTTGGTCATTGAGCAGCGCCCGCGGATCTTCGCGGGCGCTTTCTCGTTGACTCGCACGCCGGTTTGGCCGAGCTGAACGACCGCAGCCAAGGTTGATGCGGCATGATGCCAAGTCATGAGCGCGCCATCGCCGGAGACCGAGCGGACCGACCAGCCGGCCAAGTCGGACGGCTTCGTCCGCGGGCTGTCGCAGATGATCGGCGGACCGGTCGGCAGTCACGCCGTCCCGCCGGGCGCGCGTCGCGGCCGGTTCTGGACCGCGCCGCGCATCATCATCGCGCTGGTCTGCCTGACGCTGGCGTTCAGCTGGGTGCAGAAGTCGCCCTGTCAGGACGGTGACTGGCAGAAGAACGTCCAGTACACCCGGTTCTGCTACACCGACGTGCTGGCGCTCTACTACGCCGAGGGGCTCAACGACGGCAAGGTCCCCTACAAGGACCACGCTGTCGAATACCCGGTCGTCACCGGCTACTTCATGGGCGCGCTGGGCTTGCCGGTGCACGCGCTCGGTCAGAAATACCCGGAGATCAACCAGGGCAAGTGGTTCTACAACGCGAATGCCCTGGTCCTGTCCATCCTGGCGGTGGCCTCGGCGGCGGTGATCCTCGCGCTGCGCCGACGCCGGCCCTGGGACGCCGCTATCTTTGCGCTGTCACCGATCTTGCTGGTCACGGCGACTGTCAACTGGGACTTCCTGGCCATCGGGCTGGCCATGTTCGGCCTCTACGCCTGGGCCCGCCGTCAACCGCTGGTCGCGGGGCTGCTGCTCGGCCTGGGCGGTGCGGCGAAGCTGTGGCCGCTGTTCATCCTCGGGCCGCTTTTTGTGCTGGCGCTGCGCTCCAAACGGATGCAGGCGTTCGCGCTGGCGCTCGGTGCTGCGGTCTTCGGCTGGGTGGCAACGAATCTGCCCGTCTTCCTGCTGTACCGGGAAAGCTGGAACCGCTTCTTCGAACTCAACGACACCCGCCCGGTCGACTGGGGCACACTCTGGTACATCGGCCGCTTCCTGGACTCCAAGTGGAACAGCGGCGCCGCGGGTGATCAAGGGCCGTTCCAGTGGCTCAGCGATCACATCCCGACGCTCAACCACCTCTCGTACGCCTTGACCGTGCTCGCCTGCGCGGCGATCGGCGTGCTCTGCCTGCTCGCCCCGCGCCGGCCCCGGCTGTCGCAGATCGCGTTCCTCGTGGTGGCGGCGTTCCTCATCTTCAGCAAGGTGTGGTCGCAGCAGTACGTGCTGTGGCTGCTCCCGCTCATCGTGCTGGCCCGGCCGCGCTGGGGTGCGATCATCGCCTGGTCGGTGGCCGAGATCGGCTACTTCACGGCGTTCTACGCGGAGCTGCTCGGTGCGGGCGGCAAGCCGGTCATCCCCGAGGGCACGTTCGTGCTCGCGTCGACGCTGCGCCTGATCACCGTGGCGGTGCTGTGCGGCCTGGTGATCCGCGAGATCTGGCGGCCCGAGCTGGACGTCGTGCGCACCTCGTACGACCAGGACCCTGACGGCGGCATGCTCAACGACCACGCGGACGCGCCGTGGACCGTGAACCTGCGCCAGCGGCTGGGCCTGGAACGCCGTCCTACCCCAGTTGAAACAGCACCGAGTCCTCATCCAGATCCCGTCGGGTGATGTTCAGCGAGTCGACGGGTATGTCGCCGGAGCGCTCCCACGGCGTACCCGTCACCTCGGACCGCAGCAATAACACCGTGCCCACACCCAGCGCCCGCAGATACTGAATGCTCGCGGCGTCCGGAAATGAAGCCACCGCCTGGCGTAGCTCGGACTGACGCTGCGGCGCGAAGCCACCGCTGCCGTTGGCCATCTGCTGGAAGCCCGAGGTGGACCACAACATGATCGTCTGATCCGCCAGCGCCGTTGTCGGAAGCACCAGCATCGGCCCCTGAGCCGTGCGCATGGCCGCGGGCTGATCCGGCACCACGGGATGAGCGGTCGCGTTCCAACTTTCCAGAAGCACGAGCAGCAGCGGTACGAACGTAGCGAGCCGAAGCCACGGACTCGGCCAGGGCTGCCGCCGCGCCGCAGCCAGCCCCTCAGCCCGCCGGACGAACTCGGCCACCGCTCCGGCCGCCAGGATCGCCAGGAACAAGGTCACCCACAGCATGAGCCGCCCGGGAATGCGCACCCCGAACGAGGCCGGCAGGTGACCGAAGAGCGGGAGGTACGTCCAGCGCCCCTCGAAGAACGTCGTGCCCAGCGCGAAGATGGCGCTGATCACCGCGCTGGCCAGCAGCACCAGCCGCTGCCACACCCGCCAGACCGAGAAGAGCAGACCGGCCAGCGCGAGCGCGTACAGCACGAAGCCGGGCAGCAGGCTCATCTCGGCCGGCCAGGCCAGCGAGGCCCGGGCCACAGCGTGCGGCGCCCCCCAGATCCGCGACTCGGCCGGACCGATGAGCAGGCTTCGTACCGGGGAAGAGAAGAAGGAAATCTCCTCAGCCGCCGGACCGGTCGCCGGCACCCGGAAATAGGGAAGCGCGATAAGCGCCCCCACACCCGCAAGAATCAGCGCGCCCAGCAAATCGGTGACCAGCAACCGCCACCCGAAAACGGCCCCCTGCCTACGCCGCCGCAACCGCTGGACCAGCACCGCAATGCCAACGGCAACAATCAGCGCGCCCAGCACATAGGCAAAGGGAAGGCTCAGCGAAAAGCCGAGACTCACCTGCCAGGTCGCAACAACCCACCCCGCAACCGCCCATCCAATACGCCGCCGCCCGGCCCGATACCCGTACCGCAACGAATAGCCGTGCCCCCGCGCCAACATCGCCAAAGCCAGCGGAATCCCCCCCGCCGAAACAATGTCCAGATGCCCTTCCTGTGCCAACCGCCATGGCGCATAGGCAAAGGCGAGCGCCCCCAGCACCGCCCCGGTCCGGCCCGCCCCCAGTTGGCGAACCAACGCATACCCGCCCACCGCCAGCAAGGCATGAGCCAGCACAAACAGCAGGTTGTACCGCAGCACCGCAGCCAGCGGCCCCCCACCAAGCATCCCGGCCGGCGCATACCCGAGCAGACTGTCACCGAAGGCAAAGCTGTAGTGCTCAGGGAAGAAGGCGTTGGCCTGCCACAACCGCGCCGGCTCAGTGAGCAGCACATGCCCGGCCCAGGCCACCTGCCAAGCCTGCCTAGCCGGATCCCAGACATCCTGCGGAACGGTGTGCAGCGGATACCGCAACGTAGGCCAGGTCAACGCCGCGGCGAGGATCAAGGAGCCATAGACGACGAGGGCGTACTCGTGCCTGAGCGCCCGTCCGGTCCTGTGTAACGCTCGGGTCAGGCGGCCGGGTTCCCGCTCAACCGGCGTCTCGGCAAAGGCGGTCCAAGGATCGGGCGGGGCGCCGGG